>CBDFIW010000004.1:0-3258137 GCA_965248255.1 Bryobacterales bacterium | reverse complement strand
CCAGCGATTTTGGAGAGCGCTACGGGGAAAAGATTTAAGGGTCCAGGTGCTCGTGTCCGTTCTGGTACAGCGATCCGAGCGCAGGATTACGAAGGCCAATCCGCTGTTGCCGAGTGGCGTTCATGACCCGGCAAATGCACGCCTTGACGCCGAGACGGTCCTCGGGGTCTGGGGCTAAAGGATCTGCCGTTCGAGAGACGACGAGAATTGTGCAGATGTGCACAAGGGCACGGATGCACTATTACTCTAACGATCGCCAAATTTCCGGGCAGCGATTTCGCGGCTATACAATTCCTCGATCGCCCGTTTGAGGAGCTGGGAATTATTGAGGCCGAGGCGGGCACGCAGGATGGCAACCTGTTCGGTCGTCTCCTTGTTAAAGTAGCCGCCTATATGCTTAAGCCCGGCCCGGCCCGGCGCTGGCGTGGCGACAACCGCTGTGACCTCGGGCTCTCCGACCCCCATGTTTTTCAGGAAGCTCTCCGCAGTGACTTTTGATTTAGCCATAACTAGCGTCTCGCTATCTTGTGCACAGGTGCACTTATGCTAAGTTGCAATTCGGCACAGACCCAATCCCATAAGGCCTGTATTTCCTGCGACGCCTTGCTGTCGGGTTCCATTTCCTGCGCCGTGACTCCTTCCCGGCTGGCGTCTCGATGCACCTTGAAGCGGTGTAGGATCGCCTCGGCCATTGGAATGCCGATGGTCGTGAATACCTCGCGGGCGATCTTTTCCTCGGTCTGGCTGTTGGGATGGACCATAGTCAGGACGACGGCGGCTGGCTTGCCGGTCGTGCGGGCGAGCCGTGCTGTGCGCGGAAGCTGCTCGTAGGCTTCAATGTCTGGCGTGCAGGGAACAATTACGAAGTCGGCCTCTTCAACGGCGGCGGGACCTTCCGTGCTGCGCGCTGGCGGTGTGTCGATAATCACGAGGTCGCATCCAGCGCGCTCGGCGCGGTCTAGCATCTTGGGGAGCTCGATTTCGCTCGAAAACTTGACGGCGGGCAGTTGCTCGTCGCGCCGTTCAGCCCATTGCGATATGGACTGCTGCGCGTCCATATCGAGCGCGAGCACATTGTAGCCGACCTTGCTGGCTGCCACTGCGAGCGAGCGCGTCAGGGTGGATTTCCCGACGCCGCCTTTCTGCATAGCAATAGCGATCGTTTTCATGTGCACCCCTGGTTATCTGCAACAATGCACTTGTGCATAATTGCAGTTCTGATCATCATCTAAGGAGGAGGTGCGTGTCAAGGAACATCTAATCAGTCGTGCACTTGTGCAGAGTTGCATAAGGTCGGATGGGGGGCGCGAGTACGCGAAGCAGCGAGGGCACCTGTGCTGAACCAACTCGTCAAGAGTGCCGATTTGACAGGATGGTGGAATCGCGCGTGGGCCCAAAAACAAAAATCGTCGGTGTGGCGCCCCAATACCACGCAGTCAAGGCAACCCCTCGAAGGGATCGATCGCCGGGATGTCGAGTGGGGTGAAGTGACGCAGGTTGCGCGTTAGGATGGTCATGCCATGGCACCCGGCCGTGGCCGCGATGGCGACATCGGCAAAGCCGGGCGAATGACCGGCTGCGCGCGCCTTGTCTGTCAATTCTCCCGCCAAGCGGGCCGCAGAAACATCCAACGGCAGCACCCGCTCTCCATAAAGATGGAGCACGAGTTCAAGCCAATTCCCGAGGCTGGAGGCCCTGGAAGCGGAGCCGGTCCGTTTCACCTTGGCAATCCCGTCGGAGATTTCGGCTACGGTCACCGCCGATAAAAAAAGACCGTCCGAGTGCGCATCCATCCACTCGACCAATGCTGCGGGTCGCTCGGACCGGCCGGGAGCCCCGACCGACAGCACATCGGTGTCTACCAGGTACAAGCCGTGTTCCTAAAGTGCGGCGTCCCGTGACGGGCTTGTGTTGCGTGGCGGCAGGTCTCCGTCTTCCAAAGGCGAGGAAAGCAGCAACCGGCCAAAGGACGGTACATGGCGAAGACGATTCCATTCATCGACTCCCAGGATGACGGCCCGGGGCTTACCATGGCGGGTGATGACCGCCGTCTCTCCGTGAGCAGCTTCCTCCACGAGCGCCGACAGCTTGACCTTGGCCTCGCGTAATTGCACCTCTCGCATGGCTACCTCCCTAAAAGAACCAATGTAGTCAGTTTATATCATGACGCATGGCGGCGTAGAAGAACTGCTCGGCGGCGAAAACGGCGGCCGGGCCTCCGCGCTGCACGATGGCGGCCAAGGCCGTTGCCCTGGCGGGTGTTTTGGGGGAGGGGAACTAGGGCTGGTGGATGGTCGGGCGTATTGGGTCCGGGGGCGGTTCTTTTAGTGAATGATAATATCCTTTATCATGCATGATCAACCCCCTCTCCCGCCGCTCCCCGGCGGGCCATAATGCCGGATCGCTCCCTAACATGTAGTAGAGCAGGAGCCCCTCCCATGCCCTCCCAAACCCGCCTGGTTTCATCGACTTGACGAAATCCTCGGCGCCCTGCGTTCCATGACATCCCCTCACCTCGACCGCGCGGCGGCACAGGTCAGCGTGCCGTTTGTCCAGATCCCGGCGGCGCCGAGGACCTGACGGACAAGCTGTTTGAGTTATCAGCCGCCCCAGCCTTGGGGGTGAGGGCGGATCAGGCTGTGCCTTGGACGCTGTACGCCAGCACCTCGTCGAGCCTAGTCGACAACAACTTATCCGTTTGGCACACAAGAAGGGAGTTTGGTCCCTCAGTCACCTTCTTGTCGTGCGCATGGAGTCAGTTTTTATGTTATATTTCTGACATATAGTACCTGGATGAGCAGGAGGTGGTTATGTCCAGTCTGCCGCACCGCATCGTGGAGTACGCGGCGACGTTGCCCGAGGGAGCGCCGCTCTGCCCGAGCGCTTTGCTTCATCTGGGCAACCGCGCGGCGGTCGACCAAGCGTTGTCCCGCTTGGCCCGCCGGGGAGAACTCCTGCGGATCTGCCAGGGGGTCTATGTGCGACCCGTCAAGACCCGCTTTGGTTTTCGTGCACCCGCCGTCGAAAAGGTCATTGCAGCGCTTGCTGCGTTGTGGGGTGAGACTATTGTTGCCTGCGGTGCGTCGGCGGCACACGTCCTTGGCCTCACCACGCAGATGCCGGTCCGATCGGTGTACCTGACGTCGGGACCGAGCCGCACGTTGCGGCTTGGTGCGCAGAGCGTCGGCTTGCGCCATGCCCCTCGCTGGAAACTCGTGGCTCCGCAGCGACCGGCTGGTGATGCGGTGCGTGCCCTAGCTTGGCTGGGACCCCGGGAGATCGCAGAGGCTTTCGGTGTCGTCGAGCGCGCTCTCTCCACGGTAGATCTTACCGAATTGGCTGCGGCGCGCGCGATCCTGCCGGCATGGATCGCGATGCCCGTGAGCGCGCTGGTGGCTCGTGGCTAACGCCCCGTTCCAGTCGCTTTCGGCCCAGGACAGGCGCGACGCGCTGGAAGTCGCCGCCAGTCTCAGCGGCCGCCGGGCGCATCTGCTGGAAAAGGACATCTGGGTCGTTCAGACCCTATCCGTGCTGTTCGACGCACCGTTTGGCCGGGACCTGGTGTTCAAGGGGGGCACGTCGTTGGCGAAGGCCTATCACGCGATCCGCCGGTTCTCC
Source organism: Bryobacterales bacterium (assembly GCA_965248255.1). GTDB lineage: Bacteria > Acidobacteriota > Terriglobia > Bryobacterales > UBA6623 > JAKZVK01. The sequence goes on along the minus strand of CBDFIW010000004.1, from coordinate 3,254,519 downwards.
GAGGACATCGATATCACCTACGACATCCGGGGCTTCGCTCCCGACCTAGTGGCCAATGCCGGCGAGGAGGCGCTCCCGGCTACACGCAGCCAGGAACGACGCTGGACGCGGGCGATCCGGACACGGCTGGCGAGATGGGCGCAAGAACAAGCACTGCCGGCTATTCACGCGGGCCTGGCACGGGTCGGCTTCTCCGCTCGGCTTTGTGCTGAAGGAGACCGCATTTCTGTCGGCTATGAGCCGCTGTTCGATGACTACCGTTTTGTCCGGCCGGAAGTGATGGTGGAGTTCGGCGCGCGCTCGACCGGCGAGCCTCGCCAAGAGCGACGAACCGAATGCGATGCGGCGACGTTTCTGCCGGATATCACCTTTCCCTCGGCGCGCCCTGCCGTCATGTTGGCCGAGCGCACCTTTTGGGAGAAGGCCACGGCCATACACGTCTTTTGCCGGCAGCAGCGACACCGGGGGGCACGTCTTTCCAGGCATTGGCATGACTTGGTTCGATTGGACGACGCCGGCCATGCCGCGAAGGCACTGGCCGACCGAAACCTCGCGCTTTCTGTCGCACGCCACAAAGCGGCGTTTTTTGCGGAAAAGGATACCGTAGGACGTTGGATTGAATACGAAGCTGCGGTTTCCGGTGGGTTGCAGCTGCGGCCAAAAGGCCCAGCCTACGACGTGCTCGCCGACGACTACGACCGGATGCTGAGTGACGGTATGCTGCTCGATGATGAAGAGCGGTTCGAAGATCTCGTGAGTCGATGCGACGATATCGAGGCGAGAGCCAATGGCCGTTGAAACTGCAAGCTGGGAGGTGAGGACGCTGGGGGACTTGGTGGAACTCAGTCTTGTCCAAATTAGAATTTCGTCGCCGTTATTTGGACAGCAAATGCGTAGGTGGGGAAGGCCTATGTAGCCCCATTGCAAGTGCAAAAGGCCCCGTAAACAGCAGTTCTCGGGGCAGTCCGAGCCAAACCGGGGGGGCCGCCTGAGTAGCTCCGCAATTTGGACAGCATCAGCCAGTCGGGGAGACCTGGTCTGGACCGGAGCAGCTTCGCACTGAAGACTAAGGACTTAACCTGTCCAACAGGGCACTCTCGGCGCTAATTTGGACAGTTGGAAAGGCGTTGAAAGCAGACAGTCGACACGATGGCGACGTTCCCGTTTATGGCTCAAACGGGGAAGTTGGTTGGCACGATAAGAGGTTGGTGCAGGGGCCCCAGTATAGTCGTTGGCCCAAAGGAAAATCCTGGAGTCGTTACCGAAGGTGCAAAGGTCCTCGGCGTCAGTCGCCAAGCACTCTCGAAGCTGGTGAATTGTCACGCCCGTATTTCAGCCGACATGACGGTCCGCCTTGCGAAGGCTTTCGGCTCTACGACGGAGATCTGGATACGGTTACAGGCGGCCTACGCCGTCGAGCAGGCGCAGGCACGAGAGGGTGAGATAGACGTCGAGCACTACGAGCCGCAACCAGTAGCCGTAGGGAGCCTAGCGATAGTAGACGACCGAGATGACGGCATCCCCACCTGATAGAGATACGTCGCGACGCCCATGACCTTATGTGGCAACTGAGCGACATGCCTACGGAATGTCACCATATTCCAAAGAGCCCGACCGAGGGAACACGGTTGTTGGGATGGTGACGAGTCGAGATCGCACCGCTTCAGCTACGGAGTTAACCCCTTCGGGGGGCGCATCGGGGTCTCGAATATGAACAGAGAACAGAAACGGAGCATGAAGCTGGAAGATCTCCAGGCCAACGCTGCGGTGCGCGGCATCCTGTCCGACGGCCTCGTCACGGTGGTGAGCGTGCAGTGGTTCGGCTCTGAAGCGCTCGAGTTGACGTACAAGACGCCGACCGGAAAGGTCGCGAATGAGCTTCTGTACCGTCACGACGAACCCCGGCTCGAGATCGTCGAAGTCGGCCGGCCATGGAGCTTCGACGGAGACGGCGCGTTGTTCCGTCTGGTCTCCGAGGCGCAGCGAATCCGCCTCGCGCATCTCTTCGACCCGGTGCTCGCCGTGCATACCTCGGTCGTCGAGCCGTTGCCCCATCAGATCACCGCGGTCTACGAATCCATGCTGCCCCGTCAGCCTCTTCGCTTTCTTCTCGCCGATGACCCGGGCGCCGGCAAAACCATCATGGCGGGGCTGCTCATCAAGGAGTTGATCGCTCGCGGTGATCTGCAGCGGTGTCTGGTCGTCTGTCCCGGTAGTCTCGCGGAGCAATGGCAGGATGAGCTCTACCGTCGGTTCCACCTGCCCTTCGACATCCTGACGAACGACAAGCTCGAAGCAGCGCGCACAGGAAACTGGTTCCTGGAAGCCAATCTCGTCATTGCCCGGCTGGACAAGCTCTCTCGCAACGAGGACGTTCAGCAGAAGCTGCAAGCTCCGGATTGCCGCTGGGATCTCGTCGTGTGCGATGAGGCCCATAAGATGTCGGCGACGTTCTTTGGTGGTGAGATCAAGTACACGAAGCGCTACCGGCTGGGGCAACTGCTGTCGAGTCTCACCCGCCATTTCCTATTGATGACGGCCACTCCGCACAACGGGAAAGAGGAAGACTTTCAGCTCTTCATGGCGCTCATCGACGGAGACCGATTCGAGGGGCGCTTTCGCGATGGCGTTCATGTCGCCGATGTCTCTGACCTGATGCGCCGCATGGTGAAAGAGAATCTGCTCAAGTTCGACGGCACGCCGCTATTCCCAGAGCGCATTGCCCACACGGTTCCCTACACCCTCTCAGAGACGGAGGCCCACCTTTACAAGGTCGTCACCGACTACGTGCGCGAGGAATTCAATCGTGCGGAGGCGCTAGAGAACGACCAGCGAGCTGGCACCGTCGGCTTCGCCTTGACGATTCTGCAGCGCCGACTCGCCTCTTCTCCTGAGGCCATCTATCAGTCGTTGCGCCGCCGCCGCGAGCGTCTGGAGAGCCGGTTGCGTGAGCTCGAGGTGCTGCAGCGTGGTGGCCAGGCCACCATCGCATTTGCCGCCGCGGGACCGGAGCTCGACCCCGAGGATGTCGAGGACCTGGACGAGGCCCCCGAGAACGAAGTCGAGGCCGCCGAGGAGGAAATTCTCGACCGGGCGACGGCGGCGCGATCAATCGCCGAGCTAAAGGCTGAGATTGAGACGCTCAAGAATCTGGAAGGTCTTGCGCTTGGAGTGCGGCGGAGCGGCGCAGACACAAAATGGCGAGAGCTGGCAAGCCTGCTCGGTGAAATCTTCACGGCACGCGGACTCGCTGGGCAAATCGCGAAGGCGGACGTTCCCTACGGCGCCGGCGATATTCCCCGACCGACCTCGTCTCCGAAGCAAAAACTGGTCATTTTCACCGAGCACCGGGATACGCTGAGTTATCTGCACAGGCGCATCACGACCCTGCTGGGACGTGAGGAGTCGGTTGTTCTGATTCACGGCGGCATGGGCCGCGAGGACCGACTCAAGGCCCAGGCAGCCTTCCGCCACGACCCGCACGTGCAGGTGCTGCTCGCCACGGATGCGGCCGGCGAAGGCATCAACCTGCAACGCGCCCACCTGATGGTGAACTACGATCTGCCCTGGAACCCCAACCGATTGGAGCAGCGGTTCGGTCGGATTCACCGCATTGGCCAGACGGAAGTGTGTCACCTCTGGAACCTCGTCGCGGATAAAACGAGGGAGGGCGACGTCTATTACAAGCTCCTCGACAAGTTGGAGCAGGCGCGGCAAGCCCTCGGCGGGCAGGTATTCGATGTGCTCGGCAAGCTCCACTTCGAAGGGCGGCCCCTCCGCGAGCTCCTGGTCGAGGCAATCCGCTACGGGGAACAACCGGAGGTCCGAGCGCGCCTCACGACGGCGGTCGATCATGCCCTGGACCGCGGCAGGCTCCAGGACCTGCTGGAGGAGCGTGCTCTCGCGCACGACGCCATGGACGCAAGCCGAGTGCACCGAATACGTGAGGAAATGGAGCGGGCCGAAGCCCGCCGTCTACAACCTCACTACATCGAGTCGTTCTTTCGGGAGGCGTTTCAACGCTTGGGGGGTTCAGCCAAGCAGCGTGAGGCTAGTCGCTACGAGATCACCCACGTTCCCGCACCCGTTCGGAATCGAGATCGATTGATTGGTATTGGGGAACCGGTCCTTCCCCGGTACGAGCGCATCGCCTTCGAGAAATCTTTGGTGGCGCCCCAAGGGCACCAGTTGGCGGCGTTTGTGTGTCCCGGGCACCCATTGCTGGATGCGGTCATCGACCTGACGCTGGAACGACACCGGGATCTCTTGAAACGGGGCGCTGTGTTGGTCGACGAGCGTGACGAGGGCAACAAGCCGCGCGTGCTCTTCTTTCTTGAGCACGCGATCCAGGATGCGAGCCTGACGCGCTCGAGGGACCGTCGGATCGTCTCCAAGCGCATGCTGTACGTGGAACTTGATGCGGATGGCGTGACCCGCCATGTGCACTATGCGCCCTACCTCGACTATCGGCCGCTTGCTGAAGGCGATCCCGGTCTGGAACAGATCCTCGAGCGGCCGCAGTGCGCGTGGATCGCCCGGGATATGGAAAAGAAGGCGCAGGGCTACGCTGTTGCGACTGTGGTCCCGGAGCATTTGGCGGAGGTGCGCGATGCGAAGTTGGCGTTGATCACCAAGACCGAAGTGGCCGTAAAGGACCGCCTCACAAAAGAGATCACCTACTGGGATCATCGAGCCGAGCAACTCAAACTGCAGGAGCAGGCGGGCAAGACCGGAGCGAGGCTCAATTCAGGTGAGGCCCGCAAGCGCGCGGATACGCTGCAAACACGTCTCCAGAAGCGGCTTGAGGAACTCCAGCTCGAGGCGCAAATCTCACCTCTGCCACCGGTGGTGCTGGGAGGATTGCTGGTCGTGCCCAAGGGTCTCATCGATGAAATAAGTGGGCGTGAATCGGTGGGCACAAGAACGGCCGTTGATACGCAGGAATCGGCCGCCCGTGCGCGCAAAATCATTATGGAGCTCGAGCGGAGCCTTGGGTTTGACCCGACTGACCGGGAGTTCGAGAAACTGGGGTACGACATCGAAAGCCGCGTGCCGGACACGGGCAAGCTCCGATTCATCGAGGTCAAGGGACGGGCCAGCGGCGCGGCAACGATTACGGTCACGCGTAACGAGATTCTGTACTCCCTGAACAAGCCCGAGGACTTCATCCTCGGGATCGTCGAATTCGTTGACGGAACAGACCACCGAGTCCACTACGTTCGTCAGCCTTTCCAGCGTGAACCGGATTTCGGTGTGACCAGTGTGAACTACGACTTCGCGGAGTTACTTGCGCGAGCGGGGAAGCCGTCATGAGAGGAAGGAACAAAGAAACGGCCCTTTCGGGGCGTCAGGCTGGCGATATTATCGCCAGCGGGGTTATGCAGCGAAGGCTAAGGTCAGCGCTGCGAATTTTCAACGACACATCCATTACTAACTCGCATTGCAAGTTCGTCGAAGTCGCTCACCCGCTCGATGCCATGAACAAGGAATCAGTCCGGAAGCAATCGATCCGGTCCTGGCTCGACAGGCTTCGAGCGAGCGCCCTGTACCAACATGAGGTGCCCCATGGCTGCCGATGATGTGATCACCAAGGCAAGGGAACTCCCGAGCGGCGCGGTGTTCCATCGTTGCGCGCTTCAGGTGAACCCTCACCACTACGATTCCACGTACCGGGGCAACGCACCGTCCGGCAACGCTGTCGATCACGCCGGGGCGATCGTTGGGAAAGCGTCGGACCTCGGCGTCACCGTGCTCGCCATCACCGACCACAACCACGGCGGCGGCGTCTCCGCGTTCCGCGCCGCCGCCAAAGGACGTGGCATCCACATCTTTCCCGGCTTCGAGTTGTCGTCGAGCGAAGGTATTCACGTTCTGTGCATCTATGCCCCCGATACCGCGGACGACCTCCTCGCTCGCTACCTCGGCGGGTTCGGCATCACCGACACGAATCCATCGGCCAAGTTGGCTGACAAGGCCTTTGTGGACATCCTCGCCAAGGTACGCGAGCAGGGCGGTGTCGCGATTGCTGCCCACGTGACCAACGATAAGGGGCTGCTCAAGGTCCTCACCGGTCAGGCGTGCATTCAGGCGTGGGGGAGTGGGGACCTGCTGGCGATCCAGATTCCTGGCCCCGTTGCCGACTTGCCCCACGACGCGAAGCAAATCGTGAAGAACACGAACCCCGACTACCGGCGTGACCCTGCCGCAGAGGATGGGCTCGCCATCGCGGTCATCAACGCGAAAGACATCGCTAAGCCCGAAGACCTCGACGATGGCTCGGCCACCTGCTGGATCAAGATGTCAGAGGTGACGACCGAAGGGCTGCGCCAGGCCTTTCTGGACCCCGGCTCGCGCATCTGCCTCAATCCCAGGGAAGGCAAGCTGGAGCCAGAGGAGCACGCCGAGCTCGTCGCGCTCGCCTGGGAGGGGGGATTCCTCGACGGCGCCGCTATCCACTTCAATCCGAACCTCAACGTCCTGGTCGGAGGCCGCGGGACCGGCAAGTCGACCGTGATCGAGAGCATCCGCACGGTGCTGGGACTCGAGGCCATCGGCGACGAGGCGCGCAGGGCCCACGAGGGCATCATCCGCCACGTCCTAAAGAACGGGACCAAGATCTCACTCCTGGTCCGCGCCCATCGCCCAGCGGTTCGCGAGTACCGCATCGAGCGCACGATCCCGAACCCGCCGCTGGTCCGGGACGATCATGGCGAGGTGTCCAATCTCTCGCCCCAGGACGTGCTGCCGCGTGTCGAGGTCTTCGGCCAGCACGAGATCTCGGAGCTGACCAAGAGCCGCGAGAAGCTGACCCGCCTGCTCGACCGCTTCGTCGATCGCGATGACGACCTTCCGCGCAAGAAGGCCGACCTGCGCCGCGCGCTGGAGAAGAGCCGCAAGAGCCTGCTCGACACGCGCGCCGAGTTGGCGCAGATCGAGGAGCGCCTGGCAGCGCTTCCGGGCCTCGAAGAGACGCTGGAGCGCTTTCGTGAAGCCGGGCTCGAGGATCGGCTCAAGGAGCAGAGCCTGCTCGTGCGCGAGGAGCGCCTGCTTGCCTCCATTCCGGAGCGCCTCGCGTCATTCCGCGAATGTCTCGAGACCCTGAAGCGCGAGGTCCCGATGGACCGCGTGTTCCTCTCCGCCAAGGCGATCGAGGATCTGCCCGGAAAGGAGATCCTTCAGCGCTTGAACGGCGTCTTCAAAACGCTCGACATCGAGCTCCAGCGAATCGCGAAGGACCTGGAACAGGCGCTGGCACGCGCCGACGAGGGTGTCGCCCTGGTGCGCACCGAGTGGGAGACGCGCAAGAAAGATGTCCAAGAGGTCTATGAGAAGATCCTCCGCGAGCTGCAGAAGTCGCGCGTGGACGGCGAGGAGTTCATCCGCCTGCGGCGGCAGATCGAGGAGCTGCGGCCTCTGCGCGAGCGGCAGGCCTCGGCCCGGCGCACCGAGAAGGAGCACGCCGATCGCCGCCGCAGCCTGCTGGCGGAGTGGGAGGACTTCAAGGCGCAGGAGTTCCGACGCCTGGCCGGCGCGGCAAATGGAGTCAACAAGAAGCTCCGCGGTCGGGTGCAGGTGGAGGTGACCGCTGCCGGCGACCGCGAGCCGCTGTTCGACCTCCTCCGAGATAAGGTTGGTGGGCGACTGTCCGAAGCGATCGAAAGTCTCCGGGGCGTTTGCGATCTCTCCCTCACTCAGTTCGTCGAGGCCTGCCGTTCCGGAGCGGAGGCGCTGAACAGGACGTTCGGCATCACGCCAGCCCAAGGCGAGCGCCTCGCCAAGGCTGAGCCCGAGGTGCTGATGCACGTCGAGGAACTCGACCTGCCCCCGACGACCGCGATCCAACTCAATACGGCTCCCGCCGGGGATCCCCCGGCGTGGCAGGCGCTCGAGGACCTCTCCACCGGCCAGAAGGCCACCGCGGTCCTGCTCCTGCTCCTGCTCGAGTCCGAAGCGCCGCTCATCGTCGATCAACCGGAGGACGATCTCGACAACCGCTTCATCACCGAGGGCGTCGTCCCGCGCATGCGCGAGGAGAAGCAGCGCCGACAGTTCCTTTTCTCCACCCACAACGCCAACATCCCGGTCCTCGGCGATGCCGAGCTGATCGTCGGCCTTTCCGCCACTGGCGAGGCCGAGCACGGCCGCGCGCGCATCGCCCCCGAGCACATGGGCTCGATCGATGCCAAGCCCGTGCGCGAGCTGGTCGAGGAGATCCTCGAAGGCGGCAAGGAAGCCTTCGAGCGCCGGCGCCGGAAGTACGGGTTCTGAGGAGCGGTGCGATGAACCGAACCGAGCTGGAAGAGCTGATCCGCAACGGCGAGAACTCGGGCGTCGAGCTCAAGCGTGACGATGTCGTCCCTGAGCGACTCGCCAAGGAGTTGGCGGCGCTGCTGAACCTAGAGGGGGGGCATCTCCTCCTCGGCGTTGAAGACGACGGTACCGTTACGGGTTTGACCCGCGCACCGAAGCAAGTCGAGGAATGGATCATGGAGGTCGCGCGTGTGCACCTTCGCCCCGCGGCCATTCCGTTCTGGGAGACCCTGAAGCTGGACGACGGAAACGTCGTCGGAGTCATCTCGCTTCCCGCCGACGCGCCGGACAAACCCTACAAGGCCAAGCGCGGATCGGCGTGGGTGACGCAGGTTCGGGTGGGCACGACCACCCGCGATGCGACGGACGCAGAGGAAGCGCGTCTCTACATGCAGTCCGGGCACCTACAGTACGACCGCAAGCCAGTTTCCGGCGCGACGTTCGACGACCTCGACTTGCGACGCCTGGTGAACTACTTCCGTGACTTGCGCCAGCAGGGGGCTCCAGAGGACACGGACCTCGAGTCCTGGCTGCACCTGCTGGTCAACACCGAGTTGATGGCCGAGGCCCGACCCCGACCGATGCCGAGCGCGTGCGGGCTGCTGCTCTTCGGCCTGAAGCCAAACCGCTTCCTCCCCCAGGCCGGAATCAGCGCAGTGGCCTACTCCGGCACCAAGAAGGACTATGACGCGAAGGCCCGGGCGACGCTGCGAGGGCCCGCAGTGTCCCTGTTTCCAGCCCTGTCGGACGATCCCGGGCAGCCGCTTTACTCCCTGCTGCCACGCACTTTTTCGGAGGCTGGCAACGCCGTTGAAGCGGGCGTCATCGAGCAAGCCCTCGACTTCGTGCGCCGCAACATCGAAGTGACCGCCTGGATCGAGAACGGTGGGCGGCGCCTGGAGCGCTGGGACTACCCGCTCGAAGCCGTGCGCGAAGCGCTGGTCAACGCGGTCGCGCACCGCGACTACACCATCACCGTGACCGACATCGAGCTTTCCATCTACATGGACCGGATCGAGTTCATCTCTCCCGGGCGCCTCCCGAACACGGTCACCGTCGACAAGATGCGGGCCGGATACCGCGCCTCGCGCAACGAGCTGATCAAGGAGGTGCTGCGCGACTACCGCTACATCGAAGCCACCGGCCTCGGAGTGCCGCGCAGAATCATTGCTGGGATGCGCGCGCACAACGGCACCGAGCCGGACCTCATCGAAGAGGATGATCGTTTCCTGGTACGCCTGTGGAAGGAAGCGAGATCGTGACCCACATGAAGAAACTCATCGAGGTCGCCTTGCCGCTGGATGCCATCAACAAGGCCTCGGCCAGGGAGAAGTCCATTCGCCACGGACATCCCAGCACGCTACACCTTTGGTGGGCGCGTCGACCGTTAGCGGCGGCGCGGGCGGTGATTTTCGCCCAGATGGTGGATGATCCGTCCGGGTATGTGGACGTGCTGCTGTCGGACACGAAGAAAAGGAGGGCTGCAGAGCGAGAGCTCAAGAAGCGCGTTGCGGGACATGCGGCGAAGCGGGCATTGACCCGCGACGACGCGATCGCCGAACCTCAGCCGACGCTGGAAGAGGTCATCGCTGAGCAAGAGCGCGACCGGCTATTCGGAATTATCGAAGAATTGGTTCTTTGGGAGAACACCACGAACGAAGAGGTGCTCGACCCGGCGCGGCGAGAGATCTGGCAGAGCTGGCGGAGGGCGTGTGCGGAGAATGCGGCCCATCCGAGAGCCGCGGAGATTTTCGATCGACACACGCTCCCGGCTTTTCACGATCCGTTTGCGGGGGGGTGGAGCGCTCCCGCTGGAGGCGCAGCGGCTGGGGCTGGAAGCGCATGCCAGCGACCTGAACCCGGTGGCAGTGCTGATCAACAAGGCCATGATCGAGATCCCGCCGAAATTCGCCGGCCAGGCGTCGGTGAATCCGGAGTGGCGGAGCAAAAGTAAAGGGGAACAGACGCTCGCCACGTGGCGCGGCGCCCAGGGCTTGGCCGAAGACGTCCGTTACTACGGCCAGTGGATGCGCGACCAGGCCGAACGGCGCATTGGGCATCTGTATCCGAAGGTCGAGGTCACCGAGGAAATGGTCGCGGAGCGGCCCGACTTGGAACGCTACAAGGGCCGCAAGCTGACGGTGATTGCGTGGCTGTGGGCGCGGACGGTGAAAAGCCCCAACCCGGCGTTTGCCGATGTCGATGTGCCGCTGGCCTCGACTTTCATGCTGTCCAGAAAAAAAGGAAAGGAAGCGTACGTCGAGCCGGTGATCGAGAACGGCAGCTACCGCTTCACGGTGAAGGTGGGCAAGCCGAAGGATGCGGAGGCGGCAAAGCAGGGCACCAAGGCGGGAGGTAGCGGCAGTATCTTCCTCTGCCTGATGTCTGGAACGCCCATGCCGTTCGAGTATCTGCGACCCGAAGCCAAGGCAGGACGTATGGATGCGCGCCTCATGGCCATCGTCGCGGAGGGCGACCGAGGCCGAGTCTATCTTGCGCCGAACCCAGAGCATGAAGCGGCGGCGCGCAGGGCAAAGCCGCATGACGTGCCGGAGACGGATCTGCCTGCGAAGGCGCTCGGTTTTCGTGTGCAGGAATACGGCATGATCAAATGGCGGGACCTCTTCACTCCTCGTCAGCTCGTCGCCCTGACGACCTTTTCCGACCTGGTGGGTGAGGCGCGTGCGCGGGTGGAGCGTGACGCCATCGTTGCTGACCTCCCCGACGACAGCACGCCTCTGCGCGACGGCGGCACCGGGGCCACGGCTTACTCAGAGGCAGTGGGGTTGTATTTGGCGTTTGCGCTGAGTAAACAAGCCGACCTTGGCAACAGCTTGTGCCGTTGGGAGCCCATTGCCCAGTGCCCGCGTCAACTCTTCGGGCGCCAAGCAATTTCCATGGTCTGGGATTACGCCGAAGGCAACCCTTTGGGTGATAACTCAGGTTCGTGGACGGTGTTCGTCGACGGCATAGTGAAAGCGTTCTCCAAAGCTTTTGAGTTTGTTCAAACGAGCACATCAGGACGATGTCGACAAGCGGATGCAGGGGCACAGAGCATTTCTTTTGGCAAGGTGGCTTCTACCGACCCTCCCTACTACGACAACATTGGATACGCTGACCTTTCCGACTTCTTCTACGTCTGGCTGCGCCGTTCTCTCCGTCCAGTCTTTCCCGAACTCTTCGCCACGCTGGCCGTCCCCAAGGCCGAGGAATTAGTCGCCACCCCGTACCGGCATGGGAACAAGAAGAAAGCAGAAGTATTTTTTCTCACTGGAATGACGGAATCGATGCGCCGTCTTGTCGAACAGACGCACCCCGGCTTCCCGGTTACCATCTATTACGCCTTCAAGCAGTCCGAGAAGAAAGGGGGTGAGGGCACTTCCAGCACCGGTTGGGAGACCTTCCTGGATGCCGTGATTGAGGCCGGTTTCTCGGTCACCGGCACGTGGCCGATGCGCACGGAAAACAGCAGTCGCATGAGGGGACAGGGCAGCAACGCCCTCGCCTCCAGTATCGTCCTGGTTTGTCGCCAGCGCCCTGCAGACGCGCCCATAGCTACCCGCGGCGAGTTCGTTGCGACCCTCAAATCTGAATTGCCAGTCGCCCTGACCCACCTGCAGCGTGGCAACATCGCGCCGGTTGACCTCGCGCAGGCGGCCATCGGTCCGGGCATGGCCGTCTACACCCGCTACGCCAAGGTGCTGGACGCCGAGGGTAACGCCCTCTCGGTGCAGGGAGCACTGGTGCTGATCAACCAAACTCTCGATGAAGCGCTGGTCCAACAGGAGGGCGACTTCGACGCCGACAGCCGATGGGCGCTCGCCTGGTTCGAGCAGTCCGGCTTCGACGAAGGCGAGTACGGCATCGCCGAGATGCTCTCCAAGGCCAAGAACACCAGTGTCGCTGGCATGGTGGATGCTGGGATTCTGGCCTCAAAGGCGGGAAAGGTCCGACTGCTGAAGCCCGAGGAACTGCCTCCAGACTGGGCCCCAACGACCGACCCGAGGCTGACCGCTTGGGAGATGGTGCATCATCTTGTACGAGCGCTGGAGGCCGGCGGAGAAAGCGCCGCAGCCGACCTCGCTGCCCCACTCGGCACCAAGGCCGAGGCGGCCCGCGAATTGTGCTACCGCCTATACACGTTATGCGAGCGCAAGAAACGCACGGCGGCTGCGCTCTCCTACAACAGCCTGGTGCAGAGCTGGCCCGAGATCAATCGCTTGGCGCGAGAGGAGCAGAAGGCCGAAGCTGAACAGACTTCGCTCTTCGCAAGCGATAACACCTAACTGATGAGCCCTCTCACGAGACTCAGGAGTAGCGTATGGCGATAACGAATTACGAACGGGTCGGCAAGGCACTTGATCTGCTCAAAGCGGGTCTGGGACCGTTTGTCGAACGCGAGATCAAGGGTGCCATAGAGTCGCGAAAACTGGACGCCCATCGATTGCGCGACTACGGGGAAGATCGCGTGTTGGGGAGCAAGCCGATCCCTGAGTGGGACGTGGCCGGGCTGCTCAAGCTGATGTGGGACACCTGGCACGATGTCTTCCGTGAGATTCTGGGGCCGGCGGAGCGGAGTCTGGTCAGCGAGTTGCGCGGCCACCGCAACCAGTGGGCACACCAGGAGAGTTTCTCCAGCGATGACGCCTATCGAGCCTTGGATTCGGTGGGCCGACTCCTTGCCGCGGTATCCGCGCCGCAGTCAGAAGAGCTCGAGAAGCGCAAGCTGGAACTGCTGCGGGTGCGCTTCGACGAACAGACGCGCGGGGAGCGGCGCAAGCAGGCGGGAACGGCGATTGAAAGCGCCGCCGCGGCCAGCCTGAAGCCCTGGCGGGAAATCGTCACTCCCCACAGGGACGTCGCAAGCGGGCGATACCAACAAGCCGAGTTCGCCGCCGATCTCTGGCAGGTGCATCTGGGTGAAGGGACAGACGAGTATCGAGAACCCGTCGAGTTCTTCCGGCGAACGTATCTGACGGAAAGCCTGAAGGGACTGTTGGTTGGGGCCATTCACCGCCTCGCGGGCAAGGGAGGCGATCCCGTCGTTCAGCTCCAGACGAACTTCGGCGGCGGCAAGACCCACTCCATGCTTGCCCTGTATCACCTGTTCTCCGGTACAGCCTCCGGGGAACTGGACGAGATTGACCCCGTTTTGCAGAAGGCGGAGGCAACGGAGCTTGCGGCGGCGCGCCGAGTCGTGCTGGTGGGAAACAAGATCTCCCCGGGGAACCCGGTCACCAAACCGGATGGCACGGTCGTCCGAACACTTTGGGGTGAGCTGGCGTGGCAACTGGGCGGCAAGAAGGCGTTCGCGCGCGTTGCTGCCGACGACGAAAAGGCGACGAGTCCAGGCGATGCACTGCGGGAACTCTTCAATGAATATGGTCCCTGCCTGATCCTCATCGATGAGTGGGTTGCCTACGCCCGCCAGCTGCATGACCAGAGCGACCTGCCCGCCGGAGGCTTCGAGACCCAGTTCAGTTTTGCCCAGGTGCTCACGGAATCGGCCAAACTCGCCAACAACTGCCTGCTCGTGATCAGCTTGCCGGCCTCGGACACGGCCGGGTCCCCCCACACCCAGGCGGATGACGTCGAGGTCGGTGGGCAACGCGGGCGGGAGGCACTCGATCGGTTGCGGAACGTCGTCGGGCGTATCGAATCGTCCTGGCGTCCGGCCAGTGCCGAGGAAAGCTTCGAGATTGTACGGCGGCGACTTTTCGAGCCGTTCACCGATCCTGTCCAATTCAGGGATAGGGATGTGGTCGCCCGCGCATTTGCCGAGCTCTATCGGACACAGCATCAAGAGTTCCCGCCTGAGTGTCGGGACGCTGACTACGAGAAACGGATCAAGGCAGCCTATCCGATACACCCCGAGATCTTCGATCGCCTGTACACGGATTGGTCGACGCTGGTGAAGTTTCAGCGCACGCGTGGCGTGTTGCGGTTGATGGCGGCCGTGATTCACAGCCTGTGGGAGAAAGACGACAGGAATCCGCTGATTCTGCCGGCGAACATAGCGATCGACGATCCACGCGTACAGTTCGAGCTGACCCGGTATCTCCCCGACAATTGGGTGCCGGTGATCGAGAAAGACGTGGACGGGCCCAGTTCGCTGCCGCTACGGATTGACCGCGCGGTTCCGAACCTCGGAAAGTTTCACGCTTCCAGACGCGTCGCGCGAGCGATTTATCTCGGATCCGCCCCCACCGCCGATGCGGCGCATCGGGGTCTTGAGGACCGTCGCGTCAAACTCGGCTGTGTCATGCCGGGGGAGTCTCCGGCGGTCTTCGGCGACGCGCTGCGGCGTCTGGCCGGTGCGGCAACGTACCTCTACCAGGATGGTCCTCGTTACTGGTACTCCACGCAGCCAACCGTCACGAAGCTGGCGGAGGATCGCGCCGAGCAGTTGAAGCGCAACCCCGACAAGGTTGTGCAGGAGCTCGGTTCGCGACTCCGATCGGACCTTCGCAACACGGGTGACTTCAATCGAGTTCATCCTCTCCCGCAATCCGGGCAGGATGTTCCGGATGACCTCGAAGCACGACTCGTGGTGCTCGGAATCGACACGCCCTACAGCAAAGAGAAGGGAAATCCCGCAGAGACCGCGGCGCAAGCCATCCTGGAATCGAGGGGTAGCGCGCCGAGGATTTGTCGCAACACACTCGTGTTTCTGGCCGCGGACAAGACGAGGCTGCAGGATCTCGATGAGGCGGTCCGGCGGTACTTGGCATGGGAATCGATACTCGGCGAGCGAGAACAGCTCGACCTTTCGCCTCATCAGGTCAAGCAGGCCGAAACCCAAAAGAAGGCTGCGGACAGCACGGTTACGGCTCGGCTCCCGGAGACGTATCAGTGGCTTCTGGTCCCAGTGCAGGCTCGTCCCGACGCTTCGATGGAGTGGCAAGCCATGAGGCTATCGGGCCAGTATTCGCTCGCAGCCAGGGCGAGCAAGAAGCTGAAAGGCGACGAGCTGCTGGTGGCCAGCTTTGCCGCCTCTCGACTACGGATGGAGCTTGATCGCGTGCCTCTCTGGCGCGGCGACCATGTGTCAATCAAACAAATCGTCGAGGATTTTGCGCGGTATCTCTATCTGCCACGGGTCAGCGACCCGTCGGTTCTGCTGAACGCAATCAGCGACGGCATCGCCCTTCTCACCTGGAAACAGGATGCGTATGCGTTCGCGGACAGCTTTGACGATGCGGCAAATCGATATCGTGGTTTACGTGGTGGGCGAGTCATTTCATTGCCGGATGCGGATGCTCCTGGATTGCTCGTCAAGACGGATATCGCGCGTCGACAGCTTGATGCCGAGAGTGCACAGCCGACCAGCGGTGGAGAAGTCGCTGGCGCAGGGACGGGTGGAGAGAGCCCGGTTCCAGGCGGAGGATCGGACTCCAGGGAGGTTCCGTCGGGCACACCGCCGGCGCCGCAACCTACGCGGTTTCATGGGACCGCTACGCTTGATTCCGCGCGGGTAGGCCGCGATGCGAGCCGGATTGCTGACGAGGTGATCTCGCATCTTTCCGGCCTGGTGGGAGCTAAGGTCACGGTGAACCTCGAAATAGCAGCCGATGTGCCGTCGGGAGCCCCGGATCACGTCGTTCGCACGGTCACGGAGAACAGCCGGACACTGAAGTTCACGAGTCAGGGCTTTGAAAAAGAATAGGTCGGGGATCTCCCCCATACACAATTCGCGGGCCACGGGTTCGGCCAGCACGGCCCAGTTTACAGGGGCCGTCCCGCTGGGGCTCCCAAGTGGGTCCGATTGGCGCACGACCGCCCGGCGGGCGAGTAGGGGCATGAAGCTTGCCCGGTGCCGTGAGCGCGGATTCTCATCCGGGCCTACACCAGGCTCTGTGTACATGACCGCCGATCGAACACCGAATCGTTGCGCAACCGCTCCTTTGTACACTCTAGGAGCACCGGCCTACCCGTGCCAGGCCAGCAACTCGCCGGCCTTAGCACCGAAAAAGTCAAGCACTACGATAGACTTGCGGGATACGGTCCGGATCATAATCTCAGAAAACGCTTGAGAACAAGGTCTTTACGTCATAAGTCACAAAGGAGATATCTATGCCCGGTAAGAAGAGCGGTCAATTTAACAACGAAGGAATTGAAGGCCTCGCAAAGGACAAGCCGGTCGTGTACCAAATCGAGGACGACAAGAGGAACCTTCTCTATGTCGGTGTCGCTAAGAGAGGTCGAGTTGAAGCGCGCTTGAAGGAGCATATGACCGATGGAGTTGATCCCGTGCGGGGTGGTGCCAAAGTCCGAATTCAACAAAAATCAAGCATAACGGAGGCCCAAAAAGCCGAAGCAAGAATCATCAAAAAAAGTCAACCACCCCAAAACAAACAGGGTAAGTGATCCGATAGTGAACCGCCCCGGAGTTGCGGAGAGTGTTTTAGTTGAGTTTGGCCTCAGCGAGGTCGGACCGTTTACCGGGTACTGACCAGATTCGTGTAGAGTCGACGACTGGCGCGGTGGCGGTAGGCAGAGGGGGTAGCTGTTCCCGGCGGCTTTCACCGATGCCGGTGCCTCACTCCTCGCCATGGCTCCGTTTCCAGTCGCCGCTCGTCGAACCGGACATGCAGATTTCCCGCATCCGGCTCTCGGACGAGATCATGCCTTCGCATGTAGCGCCGTCTGGATTCGCTGAACTCCATCTGAGGCTGTTAGGCTTTCGCCAGTCCTCATGTCCCTTCCTCCGTCATGCGCTGCTCTCGAACTGAGGTCCCTTCCCTCCACCGGCATTACCCGCCAACGCATACAACTCCAATAACGCCCGAGACGCAACTTCCGGCGATGCGCCTTCCGGCCGCGGGCTGGCGTATGCCGGATCCGCAAGCTCTCGCAACTTCGTCGCGGCTTCGCGCAGCGCGCCGGGCGGCAGACCGGCAATCCAGCTGTCATCACTTGGCGATGGCTGCAGGTGCGTCGAGTCAGTACGCTCCTACTTTCTCCTAGACCATCCCAGCAGCGGCGCTGCGGGACCTAGCGGCTGGGCCCATAGTCTCGCTCCGGCCCGCGCTGCCGTTCCCGGGCCTGCTGCTGCTTCCAGATCGCGTTCACACCACGCGCAACACTTCGGCGATCTCCCCTAGAACCATCGCGCTCTAGGCCATTCTAAAGTCCTAGTGGTACTATGTCAATAATCGTTCAGGATCGATTCACCTAGCGCCGCTCTAGGTGCCACCAAGTACGGATAAGTTTTTTCACCTAAGACCATGGTGGAATCTCTTCGGGGAAGCTCAACCGAAAGGCCGCAGTTTCTTGTAAGTCGATTGATTGAATGGCTTTAGCTCTTGGTCTCCGCACTCTCGGACAGCTCGCTACGATGCGTTTCCATGGTCGTGAGAGCTACGGTCTTGCCGCCGAGAAGCGTCTCCTGACCGAAGAGCAGACCCGACATCTGCTCGCCGACGTGCCGGACTACGTGCGGCTCATCGTGGAGTTGGCGCGCTGGACGGGCGCGCGGATCTCTGAGGTGCTCGGACTCCAGTGGAAGCATGTGGACCTCGATGGCGGCTGGATCTTGATCCGTCAGCGCTGGTATCGCGGCGATCTGGACGAGACAAAGTCGGAGCGCGGAAAACGTGATCTCCCGGTCGGCTACTTGGTCAAGGATCTCAAGGCAGCATACCCTGGCCCCGGCAACCGTGACCGGTTTGTGTTCGACCGTGGCGACGGCGAGCCCTACGACGACCGGGCGCTCTTGAAGGACTTTCTACGCCCCGCCGCGAAGGAACTTGGGATCTACTTTCAGGGTTTCGGGTTCCACAGCCTCAGGCGGTCGAACATCACACGCCTACAGGCCGTCGGCGCGTCAGCGATCGAGGCCCAGATCCACGCCGGGCATGCCAAGCCCGACATGACGGCCGAGTACACGCGCATCGAGCGCCAGCGCCACAAGCAGCTCGTGATCGCGTTGCAGCGGATGGAGATGGAGCACGAGGGGACGGTGCAGTAGCACATGGGGGACAAATGAGGACACCGGAGCAGGACATAGACACCACGGCAAAGACCGATACGGTGCGCTACGCCTTTGCGGAGGTGGTCCATTCTCCGTGGTTCTGGGCCGCTGAGGTTGTTGTTATGGCGTTCTGGGGGGCGGCCTTGAGTTCATTTGGGGCATGGGTTGCTGCCGCGGGTACCGTCCTCGCGCTTGGCCTGTTGACGATTTTTATAATTCTGGCTGGCCCCATCATGGGCGCAGCCGTTTCGCTGCCCAGGGCAGCGTTAGTAGGGGGTGTCTTCTTCGCTTGTGTAGCGATTGCGCTTGGTGCGGGAATACAGTGGCGCAATGGCGACGTGACTACGATCCGTAGCGAATTGGGTGCGCCTTGTTCGAAACCAGAATACTTGGCGATCGAGGGAGGAGTGATTGAGATCGGAACCTCGGGATGCTTTGCCGTCGATACTGAATTTCAAGAGCCGGAGGACAATATCGACAGGATAAAGTGCACCCCTGGTGATCGGTTCACTTTGAAATCAGTTAACAATAGTCGAACGGTAATTATCAATGAAGCTCCGGGAATTGGTTCTGGGTTCAGCTTAAACTGTACGAGTGACAGAGTTAGTTTTGAATGTGATAGCGAAGCCAGAGCAGTCATCGGCAACAGGGCGAACAATTGTTAGAAGCGCTTCATTGCCGATGCGGAGGGGGCGGGGGAGTGAACGCCGTGCTAGCCTTGGGCCATGGCGCTCGTGAAGGCGGATCTGCGGACCACTAGGCGACCAATAATCACCTTCCTGGTGAGTTCCTTCCTGTGGAAGCTGATCGAGAGTCGGACGTTCGGGAGGATCAACAAGGCCGTGGATGAGCGGCTCGGACCATTAGCCGAGGAAGTAGGGGACCTTTGGGCCATGGTGATGATATTCGCCATGTGCTTCCTTTGGTGGGTACACCGCACCACGCGCCTAGATGAGAAGCGTATCCGGTGGGCACCCGTGCTCGAAGTCGTGAAGGCTGAGATCTCAGCGATCAAGCTGATCGTCCAGCACAACAGAGCCAACAGGTTAAACCTCGCCGATAACGAGCGCGGCGAAGTCAAGGCAGCTCAGCAGATCGCCGGCGTACTGCCGACGCTTCTAAAAAGAGTGTTGTCGCTGTGTGGGGGCCTGGCCCTAAAGAGCGAGCGAGCCAAACTAGCGTAGTGCGTCAAGCAGATTGCACCTTATGCAGGGCGGCACGTCCGCGCTTGACTTTCTCGAGGATGTCGGAGGCGGTCGCGGTCCAGATGAAGGGCGTGGGATGCCCGTTGTGCTGGGCGATGTAGTCGTCAATGGCGGCGACGAGCTCGTCCACGCTGCGAAACACGCCGCGGCGCAGGCGCTTGACGGTGAGATCGCGAAAGAATCGCTCGACCATGTTCAGCCACGACGCCGAGGTCGGGGTGAAATGAATGTGGAAGCGCGGGTGACGATCGAGCCAACGCTTCACAGCGGCATGCTTGTGGGTGGCATAGTTGTCCACGATGAGATGAAGCTGTTTGTCCTTGGGAGTGCGGCGGTCAATTAAGCGCAGGAAGCGCAGCCATTCCTGGTGGCTGTGTCGGGGCATGCACTCGGCGATCACGCTGCCGTCAAGGCTGTTGAGCGCCGCAAACAGGGTGGTCGTGCCGTTGCGCTTGTAATCGTGGGTCATCGTTTGGCCGCGTCCCTTTTTGAGCGGCAGGCCGGGCTGGGTGCGATCGAGGGCTTGGATTTGGGACTTCTCATCGAGCGAGAGAACCAGAGCATGCTCAGGCGGATTGAGATAGAGTCCGACGATGTCGTCGAGTTTCTCGGCGAAACGCGGGTCATTGCTGAGCTTGAGGGTCTTGACGCGGTGGGGCTTGAGGCCATGGGCGCGCCAAATCCGTCCCACGGTGGAAGCGCTGACGCCGGCCGCGGCGGCCATGGTGCGGCGGCTCCAGTGGGTGGCGTTGGACGGTTTCTCGCGGGTGGTCTTGTGGATGATCTGCTGTACTTTCTGCTTCGAGACGGCAGGTTTACGACCGGGCCGTGGGGCGTCTTTTGCAATGCCGGCGATGCTGCTTTCGAGAAAGCGCGTGCGCCAGCGGGCCACCAACTGCCGCGAGACACCGAGCTGTGCGGCGATCTGCTTATTCTCGAGACCGTCGGCGGCCAGCAGGACAATCCTGGCTCGCAGGGCGAGACGAACGGCGACTTGGCGGCCGCGCGCGTAGCGGTCCAACTGCTTGCATTGCGCTGTGTTCAAAGTTACTGGTTGTGCTCTTCGCATCCCATGCCTCCTGTTAATAGAGACGATGGGAAGCCAATATAAGTTACATTATTTATGGTGCACTACATTAGAGGGGCCCTCTCTATCATGTCGGGCCAATGGTCTAGCAACCCCTATCACGGCAGTGTTGTTGACGACCAAGTGGTTCTTGATGACCTGGTCGAGATCGAGAGTCTAGTAGCTGAAGTGAATGCTCGGCTGGGTGTCGGGTAAAGAAGCAGCCTAAGGGAGCGCTGAGGGAGATGCCTGACCATCCACTGTCGGAACCCTACCAGAAGGCACGGAAGCAGCATGCGCTGTTTTCCGGGCTGCTCATCGCGTCGGAATTGATGGGGTTCGACATCACGGGAACAGAATACGTTTCGTTGAAGAGTCCGCAGGCTGTGCCGTTCGTTCTGCTGGCGCTGGTGGCCTACTTTGCGGGCCGGACCAGTCTGGAGTGGTGGCATCTCGACGAAGAGGCAAGGAAGCCCAAGCCGGCGAGGATCGACGTTTGGTCCGCGCACTGTATCGCAGGCGCTGCGGTGGGGCTGTACTGGATTCAGAGGCTGCTGGAGATTCAGGTGGCCGATGCGGTAACAGGTCCTGGAATCGAGGCGATCGGGTTCGGTTTGATGATTGGCGCACTACCTCCGTTCTTTGCAGCCCTTCTCATACTCCAAAAACGGGCTCTGCGCGCCGGTCGAGGCTGGGCCTCTACCGTTCGGTGGATTTCGATATACAGCTTTCTTGTCATCTTTTGGGTGGGATCTATTGAAACGGTATTGACGGCGGCGCGGTCGCCCTTTCCGGCAGTCTTGTTCTGGTCGAGCCTGGCAGGTGGATTCGTCCTTGCTTTCGCCGTCTGGTTCGCCGTCAGGCGTTTTGTATGGTCGTCTCGAACACGATGAGACGACTTGATTTGCTCCCCATTTGCTCCCCAGAAAACGGGGCGGGGAACGAGAGATGGCGCTAACTATATGATACAATTGGGGTTCAAGCTGTGGGCTCGTAGCTCAGTTTGGTTAGAGCGCTACCTTGACACGGTAGAGGTCAGGCGTTCGAGTCGCCTCGAGCCCACCACTTAAACCCAATGCCATCATTCAGTTGCCATCCTCTTTCGTCATTCACACGCTTGTTGGGGGCCCAGACCGGGAGCGAATCGACAGCGAGCTTGACATCGGAGAGCTGGGCCGCCGAAGGAGCCCGGCCGATGGTCAACGCGCCTGCAACGGAAAGAAACTGACGGCGGGTGTTCAGTAATATCCCGGGATCCCGCAGGGAACACGGCCAATCTTGTCGATCCTGACCGTGCCTCTCCCCGACCAGTCGAGGATCAGTTCTCGAGCACGACGTTCGTCTGTCGTTCGGACTCGACAACAACGTCCGCCCTCTCAAGCGGCGGCCTCGATCTGGTGCTCACCCGGTACGTTCCCGGCGGCAACTCCAAGCGCTCGCCACCCACCCGGCCGCTCGATACCCGCTCGCCACCCGCATCGTAAACATCGAATGGCGCTTGTACCGCCCGGGAGAGCGCGCGGCTGAGGTCCTCCGACCCGCCGGCATCAAAGTAATCGCCCTCGCCGAGGCTCGACCAATAGCGGAACTTCTGCTTCAGTTCGACGTCAGCGATCGCGAACCCCACGATGTTCACGCGAATGTCGACGCCGGCCTGCTTGAGCATGCCAATGGCATCGGCCGGGTCGCCGTCACACGTTTCCTCGCCGTCGGTGACCAAAACCACAACTCGTTGGCCCCGCGCCGCCTGCAGATCTCTGCCGACCAGCTCCAGGGAGCGGGCAATGGGAGTCTTCGCCTTGTTCTTGGCCTGGATCTTGCCGATCAGCCCCGCCGCTTCGCCCGCGTTGAGTGGCTGCAACGGCAGGTCGAGATCCGTGCGGCAGGAATCGACCTCGCGATGGCCGAACACCCGCAGCGCAAAGGGCGTCCCCGCGGGGATGGTCTCGCGGATCAACTCGGTCAGCACCTGTTTAGCGATATCGATGCGGCGTCGCCCGCCGCCGGCAAGACGCCCTGCGGACCCGCCGAGGTCGCCCGAACTTCGAGGAACCCTGGCGGACGCTCCGGCGTTGTTACCCGCAGCGGTCGCCGTGCCAGCGTCAAGTACGATTGGCCCGTCAAGTAGCGCAGTTCATAATCGCCAATTTCAAACGGGGCCCGGAAGGTGAGCTGAGGGCCCTGGTGCGTGTACTCGTACAAGCCCCAGCGCCGTTCCGGTGTGTCTGTCTTGACGAGCGTGACGTAGTCGCCCGTATTATTGGGGCCCGTCCAGGAAACCGAGAACGCCGTTCCGCCCTTCACTGCGTCCGGCCCGTCCAGGCTTGCGTTCGCGGCGGTCACTACCATCGATGCACTTGCGAGCGTCAGATACGCGCGCCCGGTTAGGTAGCGGACCTCGTACTGCCCCGGCTTGTCAGGCGCACTCATCGTTACCGGGCTGCCTTTGCTGGTATAGATATAGATCTTGTAGCGCTTCTCCTTGGCGCCCTCCTCGACGATCGTGACGAGGTCGCGCTCGTTGTCAGGCCCGGTCCAGGAAACCTGGAACGGCGCGCCTGCGGCGACTTGGCTGGGAATCGTGATGCTGGCATCGACTCCGCCGACCGTGATCGGGACGCTGGCGAGCGTCAGGTACTTCCTTCCTGAGAGGTAACGGACTTCATACTGTCCCGGCTTCTCGGGAGCGCGGAGCTTGCCTCGGCTGTTCGTCTTTACGTAGATGTAGCTCTTATAGCTGCGCTCCTTGGCGTCCTCCGCGACGATGGTGATGAAGTCGCGAGGGTTGACGGTGCCGCTCCATTGGATCTCGACCTCGCCGCCAAGTTGAGCGGTGGAGGGCGCGTTCAGCGTGATCGAGACGGCGGTGACCGTGAACGGCCGCGTGACGAGAATCTCTCGCGTCTTACCCTGCACCCAGCGCAGCTCATACGCTCCCGCGGCTACGGGGGCCTCCATCTCGAGCGTTTGCCCTTTGCTCAGATATTGGTAGGAGAGGTAGGACCCACTCCGAGCGCCCTTTTCGACGATCGAGACGTAGTCACGAGCTGCGTCCGTCCCCGACCAGGTGACGCTGAACTTGGAGCCTCCCTGCGCGCTGGCCGGCGCCTCCAACGACTGCGCGGAGGCTGCCAGGCAAGCGAGCAGAGACAGCGAAATGATGCCGGCGGATCGTTGCATGTGTCCTCCCGCTAATTGGGTGCCGGGAGGGGCTCGACATGCCGAGCGCTGCACAAGAGAGCCACAATCGCCTTGTGCGCGCCTGCTCGGCCTACTCACCAAACGCCGCATCAAACGCCAGGGCCGACGGCGCGAAGTCCACCTTCTTGGTGAAGGCGCAAGCCTCTTTGGCGCCGTGCTCGCGATCCATGCCGCTGTCTTCCCACTCGATTGACAGCGGCCCCTGGTATCCGACGTGATTCAGCGCGCGGATAATCTCCTCGAAATTCACCCCGCCATGTCCGAGCGAACGGAAATCCCAACCGCGCTCCTGCTGGCCGAAGTTGAGGTGCGAGGAAAGTATCCCGGCACGGCCGTCGAGTTGCAGTGCCGCGTCTTTCATGTGCGCGTGGTAGATGCGGTCGGAGAACTCGTAGATAAACTTCACGGGGTCGACCATCTGCCAGTGCAAATGGCTGGGATCAAAGTTGAAGCCGAGCGTCTTGCGATTGTCGACCGCTTCGAGCATGCGCTTGGCCGTCACGATGTCGAAGGCCAGTTCCGTCGGGTGGACTTCGTAAGCAAACCGCACCCCGCATTCGTCGTGCACGTCGAAGATCGGATTCCAGAGTTCCGCGAAGTAGCGAAACCCCTCTTCGATCATCTCTTCTGACACGGGCGGGAAGCTGTAGAACAGGTGCCAGATGGAGGACCCCGAGAAGCCGTTGACGACGCGCAAGCCCAGGTTCTTGGCGGCGTAGGCGGTCTTTGTGACGGATTCGATGGCCCAGGCTCTTTTCTTTTCCGCGTCGCCGGCGCACTCAGCCGGGGCGAAGGCGTCGGAGCGGCTGTCGCTGTTTGGGTCGCAGACGAGCTGTCCGGCCAGATGATTCGAGATGGCGAACAGCTTCAGGTTGTGCTTCTCCAGAATGGCCTTCTGCTGCTTGCAGTAGTCGAGGTCCTCGGCGGCTTTGAAGACGTCCATGTGGTCGCCCCAGCAGGCCAGCTCGAGCCCGTCGTACCCCCAACCGGCGGCTTTCTCGGCCAAGACATCCAGCGGCAGGTCGGCCCACTGGCCGGTAAAGAGGGTGACGGGTCGGCTCACGGTGATCTCCAGGGAGACAAGCTGGTTTTGGTGGTTCGAGACGCGCGCGTCGCGGTCGTCTGGCGAAGATGGCGCAACGATGCGGGCACGGCATGCCGTGCCCCTACATCCACACATCCCAAGCTAAGCGCCGGCGGCGCAAGACGGAGTTTAGCAAATGTCCTGCTTGGCCGAGAACTCGCCCGATCGTCGCCTGGCGCGCCCAGCGGGTCGCACCTACGCCCCGCCGCGCATGGATTTCAGATCGATGAACGGCGTGGCGCCGCTGGTGACCTGCGGCAGGTGTCCGTCCCACTTCTCGATGGCCCGCAGTTGCAGAAGCTGGGTCGTGATGGTCTCGCGCTGCAACCTCTGGCCCTCCGCTTCGGCGCGCGCGGAGGTGATCTGCTGCTCGGCCTCGATCTTCACCCGCTCGAGATCCCGTTCCGCCTTGAGCGCCGACTGCTCGGCCGTCTGCTTGGCCTCGATGGCCTCGTTAAACACAGCCGAAAAGCTGAAGTCGACGATGTTGAACTCGTCCACGATGATGTTGTGGGTCAGCAACCGTGTGGCCAGCATGTCTTTGATCTGTACCGAGACTGCCGCTCGCTTGGTGATTAACTCCTCGGCGGTGAACTGTGCCGTGCCGGCTTTCATTGACTCCTGCACGGCCGGGTCGATGATCCGCGACTTGAACGAAAGGCCCACCTCTTGATACACCTTATTGGCGGCCGCGGGGCTGATGTGGTAGTTCACAGCGATGGTCGACCTGACCATCTGGAGGTCTTTCGACGACGCCGAGGCGTCGGTCTCCGACTTCTGGATCTTCACGTCCATCGGAATGATGTCCTCAACAAAAGGGATCTTGAAGCGCAGCCCTTCGTCGAGCACCAACTCCTGAACGCCCCCGAATATGCTGAAGACCACGCCGCGCTCGCCGGCGCCGATCGTCTGAAACGACTTCAACAGCGCGATCAGTGCGACCACCAAGATCACGATGCCCACCAAGTTCTTGCCTGCCCCTCGGGTGAAGCCGCGAAAAGTGTCAACAGCGTCATCAAACTCGCTCGAACGTCTTGCCATGGTTTTGTCTCCTGTAGTTGAGTTTTTTTCGGCGCCTGAGATGCGCCGCTCTTGCTTATCGTAGCGCTTGGGCCTGAGGCGCCCGGCGAGAGCCCCCTTGCCGAGCCGCGACCGTGGGTACCTACGTAATGAAATCGTTGCCAAGACTGGCAGGAAACCTCTGGACGGAAATCAGAGCCCCCGGGCCCCACCCTGTGAGGGTGGCGCGCGGGAAACCGCTCCCTGACGGTCACGGCTCGGTTTGGCCAACTAGCTCCGCAACTTCGCGATCTGCAGCAGCATCTGCTCGGCCAACCACTCTGCTTCACGCTTGTTGCGGACGCCTCGGCCGGCGGTCACCTTGCGCCCTGGTTGGCGATGAAACTCGATGTCGTAATAGGCCTGGCCCGACTGGGTCACCGTTTGGTTCTGCTGCATGCCAACGTGAAGGTTGACATCGCTGACCTCCTCACACGGGATCACCGTCGTCGTTCGGAAACCCAGAGTCGAGCGATGAATCCTCACGCCGCCCGACTCGATCACCACCCGGCTCGATGTGCACCACAAGCTCACTACAAAGAAAAGCAACAACAGTGCAAAAACGCCGGTCAGGATCGGAAAGATGAGGAAGATGTCCAGGTGAAGTTGTAGCCAGATCGCCCCGGCGAAGATCAGAAGAAAGATCGTGGCCGAGACCGCCGCACCGATATTGCGGGCTGCCGGGAAGTAGTACTCGGTGCCCCCACCGGCGCTCGGCCGTACCGTTATGGTCGCCGTCCTGGGGTCGAACTCCTGCTGGCGCTCGGACCGAAAAGTGAATGCCCTTTCCTCAGCCGGCTCCGCTGAACTTTTCTCGGTCTTGAAGACCGGCACTTCGAACCGCGTCTGGTAGTCCACACCCGCGGCCTTCGCCTTGGCTTCCAGACGCCAGAGGATCTTGTTGCGGTCGTCCGACTTGTCCGTTTCCCGGCACTCGTAGGGGATGTGGAAATCGACCGGATAGCTGAGCCCTTGGTAGCTGGGATAGAAATGCTCGCGGCCGACGGTGTGACCCTCTTGCCAGAGAATACGCTCCCGGCTCGAATCGTTGCGCCCTTCGCTTTCCCGGCGATGCACGAACGTGAGTGTCAATTCGATCCCCTCTTCGGGTGCGGCCTGGAGTCGGGTCTGGACCGTGCCGCGTAGGCGGCCACCCACGACGCCGGGGACCGTCGCCATTTCCAACAACGACAGGCCGAACTTTTTCCAGCGTAACGTCGCACGAATGGCCCAGATCAAGAACCCCACACCGGCAACGGGAAATAGCAGGCCCAAAAGGGCCAGGTGATTCTGTTTGTCGATCACTTCCTCCGGGAGTTGAAAGAGGAGGGGCACGGAGATCAGGTTCCAAAACACAGCAAACACCCAGGCGAAGATCATGGTCGTGTGACTGGAGCCTTCGATGCGGCCATGAGCCCAGTCCGGCTGCCACATCCAAGGTTGGTCGGGGTGGGCCTGTTTGAGCCGTGCCTCCTCGGCCTGCTTGCGGGCGGTGTGCCGCGCCCAGAACACAAACCCGAAGCCCGAGCCTCCGAAGACCAAGGCAAACACCAGCATCAAGCCAGTCTGCTCCCAGTCCTCGACACCACCAGCGAACTGGCTCATCACCTGGTAGGCCGCCCACAGCCCCACTCCACAGAACGGCAAGGCGAAGATCGTCAGGCAGCCTGTCCCTCGACGGTTGGTTCCGGAGGTCATCGACTTCCTTCCACGTCGCGCAGTTAGCTTGTTCTAGGGTCGCGGCCACGCTCGGTGAACGCTAGACCCGTTGCCGGATCTTGAGCTTGTCCGCCAGGGTTGAGAGGAGTCGCTCGGCGTAGCCGTTGACCTCCTCGTCGGTGAGGCTTTCGGTCATCTTTTGCCACGTCGCCCGTAATAACAGGCTGTAGAAACCATCCGGAACCTGCGCGCCCCGGAATACCTCCCATGGTTCCAGCGCCACCAAGAACTGCGGCTCCCCAACCGCGGCGCGGATGTCTTGGAACGCCGTCCCTTCCGGCACGAACAGAGAGAAGTCACGATGCACTGCCGGCACGCGCGGCAACGCCTCGTAGTGCGGACGGCGCAGGGAATCCGTCTTGAGCGAATCCAAGAATATCTCGGCGATGAAGGCGGGTTGACGGATCTTGCGATCCTCGAGCGACTTCGGATCCACCTCGCCGCAGTAGGCCAGCACCCGCCCGTCCTCGGCCGCCCGGGCCGCGTGTCCCGCCAGGTAATACGAGGGCAGCTCGGTGGGCTCGTAACTCGGCCGGACGTCGAAGTGGGCCAGCAACGCTTCCACGTCCGACTTCAGCTCATAGAAATCGAACGGCTTGCCGGCGTCGCCGATTGATTCGGGTCGCGCCAATCCAGTCGCCCCCAGCGTCAGCACGTGGGGCTCTTCATACTCGCCCTGTCCGCCGCGGTACAAGCGCCCGATTTCCATCAGGCGTACGTTCGTCTCGTTGCGGTTGAGATTCCACTCGAGCGCCCGCAGCATCGATGGGACCGCGGTATTGCGCAGAACGTCCTGCGTCTCGGAAAGCGGATTGCGCAGTGGAACCGGATCGTCGCGCCCAAACTGCTGCGCCTCGGCCGAGGAAATGAACGTGAAGGCGATCGTTTCGTCGTATTCCAACGAACGTGCCGTGGCCCGCACCGCCCGCTCTTCGGCGGCGAAGGGCGCCTCGGCGGGCGCCGCACTTCCTTCGGGTAGATGGAGCGGCAGCTTGTCATAGCCGTGAATGCGCGCCACCTCCTCGACGAGATCGATCTCGCGCTCGACGTCGAGCCGGTGCGTGGGCGGCGCGATCTCCCAGCCCTGCTCCCGCTCCTCAACCGGGAACTCCAGCGCGGCGAGAATGCGGACGACCTCCTCATCGGGTACATCAACACCCAAGATCCGCTTCAACGTCGATCGCCGCAACAGGATCCGAGAGCGCTCGATCGTGCGTGCGTACGTATCCACAACGCCCCGAAGCACGCTGCCCGGACTCACCTTGCCGAGCAGCGAAGCCAGCCGGTCCGCAGCCCAAGCGGTCGCCTCTACGTCCGCGCCTCGCTCGAAGCGGTGGGAGGCGTCGGTATGCATGCCGAAGTGGCGCGAGGTGCCGCGAATCGAGCCGGGCAGAAACCAGGCGGCCTCGAACAGCACGTTGCGGGTCGTGCCGGAGATCTCGCTCTCCTCGCCACCCATCACGCCGGCCAACGCCACCGGACGCCTCCCGTCGGCGATCACCAAGTGCTCGCCGCCGAGCTCGCGGTCCACGCCGTCGAGCGTGCGCAGGGTCTCGCCCGGCTGCGCCCGCCTCACGATGATCTTCGAATCCTCGAGCAGGTCGAGGTCGAAAGCGTGCGTCGGGTGCCCCATCTCGAGCAGGACGTAGTTCGTGAGATCAGCAATGTTATTGATGCTGCGGATGCCGCACAGCTCGATGCGCTTCCGCATCCATGGCGGTGAGGCTTTCACCTCGATGCCCAACGCCACCCGCCCTGAATAGCGCGTGCACAAATCCGGGTCAACAATCTCGATCGCGGCTCGTTCGGTAGCGGGCGGATCAACCTCGGTAATCTCCGTCTCCGGGCGCTTCAAGGGACGGCCATACAGCGCGGAAATCTCACGCGCGATCCCCAGGTGGTTCATCGCGTCGGGGCGATTCGCCGTGATGTCCAGCTCGAAAACGGTCTCGCCGCCGGTCGTGTCGACCTCGTCGACCGCCACCCCCGCCATGGTCAGGGCTTCGGCAAGCGCGTCGGGAGACTCGTGGATCTCGACGAAGTCTTCGAGCCAACTCAGAAGAATGCGCATTACCGAAACTGCCGCAGGAACCGCACGTCCCCCTGGAACAGGAGCTGGATATCATCGATGCCGTACTTGAGCATGGCGAAGCGGTCAATCCCGAAGCCGGCGGCGAATCCGCTATACCGCTCCGGATCGTAGCCGGCGTGCCGAAACACTTCCGGGTCGATCATGCCGCAGCCAAGCAGTTCGATAAAACCCGTCCGCTTGCAGATGCGGCAACCCGCGCCGCCGCAGAAGATACAAGCGATATCCACTTCCGCGCTGGGCTCGGTAAAGGGAAAGAAACTGGGGCGAAAACGCATCTTCGTGTCGGCCCGGAAGAAACGTTTCAGAAAATAGTCCAACGTCCCCTTCAGATCACTAAAAGTGATGGTTTCACCCACCGCAAACATTTCGATCTGATGGAACATCGGACTGTGCGTGGCGTCGGCCGTATCGTGACGGTAAACCTTGCCGTGCACGACGTAGCGCAGCGGGGGTTTCTCGCGCTCCATCAGGCGCACCTGAATCGGTGAGGTATGGGTTCGCAGTAGGACCTGGTCCTCGATGAACAGCGTGTCCATCTCGTCCACCGCGGGGTGGTCGCGTGGAAAGTTCAGCGCTTCGAAGTTGTAGTAGAAGGTCTCGATCTCGGGACCCTCGGCGACCGAGTAGCCCAAGCCCTTGAAGATCGACTCAATCTCCTCCCGCACGAGCGTAATGGGATGTCTTGCGCCGATGTTCCGCGCCGGCCCGGGCAGAGTCACATCAAGCGGCTCGCGCTTCTGCGCCGCCCCGGCGAGGGACCCCCTGGCGTCAGCGAGCGCCGCCTCGATATGCTTTTTGGCCTCGTTCTGCAGGCGGCCGACCTGCGGCTTGACCTCGCGCGGCGCGGCCTTGAGCCAGCGTTCGTTCGTCCGCGTCAGCAGACCGCTCTTGCGGCCCAGCCAGCGGTCACGCAGGCCTTTGATCTGGTCTTCAGAGGAAAGCGCCTCCCGTTCGCCATCGAAGGCCTCTCGCAGGCGGCCGTACAGCCCCTCGACCGTCTCGCCGTTCGAAAGCAAGGCGGGAAGACCCTGCGCCGTCTGTTCGTCGATCGGCATCCCGGCGGACCCTTTACTCGGAGGCGGCGGGATGTTCGGCGCCGGAGCCCTGCGCTTCCAACGCGGCGCGCGCCTGGGCGGCGACCTGCTCGAAGCCCTTGGCGTCGTGGATCGCCATCTCCGAGAGCATCTTGCGGTTCAGGCCGATCTCGGCGAGCTTGAGCCCGTGTATGAGCTTGCTGTAAGAGAGCCCGTGGAGACGCGCCGCCGCCCCGATGCGGATGATCCACAGCGAGCGGAAATCGCGTTTCTTGAGCTTGCGGCCGATGTAGGCGAACTTGCGTCCGCGCTCGACCGCCTCTTTGGCGTAGCGAAAGAGCTTGCTCTTGCGCTGGTAGTAGCCCTTGGCTGCGGAAAGTATCTTCCTGCGTCGGTCGCGGCGTTTGGTGCCGCGCGTTACTCTTGGCACGGTTTCCCTCCAATGGTACTGGGGTCGATGACGCTGCCGGACGGCGAGGCAGGCACGTGCCCCGAGCGCTGCTCGCGCGTCCTGTCGTGTCTTACGAAGAGATCATGCCCCTGACCGCCTTTTCCATGGCCGAGCTGACCAGGGCGCTTTTCCGCAGTTTGCGCTTGCGCTTGGTGGTCTTCGAAGTCAGGATGTGACTCTTCATCGAATGACCGCGCTTGACCCGGCCCGAGGCGGTGGTCTTGAAGCGCTTGCTCGCCCCGCGATGTGATTTCAACTTTGGCACGATAGGCTCCGTTCGAGTCCGTCACCCCAGGGCGACGCCCGAGTTCGCGTTGGTTTTCAGGGTTCCTGTCAGTCAGCGGACGCGATCGGATGGAACTTTCTGGACGAGTCCCTTGAGTATAACACCACGCAAGAGGCGGACCGCCGCGCCTATGCTCGCTCCTGGAGGCTGACATGTATGGAGTTGGGATGAACGGGTCGATCTGTTAGCCGTGAGATACTGAAGCGGAATCAGTTCTGCGTAGCATTGAGAGGAGCGATCAGTGGCAAGAGCAATTCTTGGTGATTCGGGTGGGAAACCCTACAGCCTTGGGACACAGTCCGGAAAGATGATCTTCGTATCCGGCCAGCTTGGCTTGGACAGCGAGGGGAATATTGTCCCCGGCGGAATCGGCCCGCAAACGCGCAAGACCTTGGAAAACCTCGTCTCCGTGCTAGAGGAAGCAGGTGCCGCGGTGGACGATGTCACGATGGTCAACGTCTACATGAAAGACCTCGACGCCGACTACGACGAGATGAACCGCATCTATCGCGAGTTCTTTGGCGATAAGCCCCCGGCCCGTGCAACAGTGGAAGTAAGCCGCTTAGCCTTCAATCTTCCAATCGAGATTTCGTGTATCGCGGTGTTGCCTTAGCGCAAACCTGGAGGAATCAGCGCCCTTGCAGCGCTAGGATCGGATGGCTCCGTATCGTTCAAAACCTCTTCGAAGAGTTCAAGGGCCAGCAGCGGGGCTAAGCCCCCGAAACGAACTGTATCGTCATCCCACCAGCAATCGGTCGTCGTTGGCCCATAACAGTCTCCAAATAAGAGACTTGCACCTGACTCAACAGTCGGCGAACACAAGATCGGATCTTCGGAGACAAAGACGCCAGGCAGTCGGGAAGACAGCGCTAGTCCTCAGCAAGAGGTGCACCTTCGGCACGCCCCAGAGGAATGTCTCTCCGCCATCGAAGCTAGGCATTTGGTTCCTCGATGCCCTCGCACTTGGGAAGCGCAATCGTGCTCTGGAGAAGAACGGTTAGTGCCTGAATGGAAATCTGGCGAGGCGTCTCGCTTCCGGCCTCTGACCTAGTGTAGTGCGTCAAGCAGATTGCACCTTATGCAGGGCGGCAGCGCTGACGCCGGCCGCGGCGGCCATGGTGCGGCGGCTCCAGTGGGTGGCGTTGGACGGTTTCTCGCGGGTGGTCTTGTGGATGATCTGCTGTACTTTCTGCTTCGAGACGGCAGGTTTACGACCGGGCCGTGGGGCGTCTTTTGCAATGCCGGCGATGCTGCTTTCGAGAAAGCGCGTGCGCCAGCGGGCCACCAACTGCCGCGAGACACCGAGCTGTGCGGCGATCTGCTTATTCTCGAGACCGTCGGCGGCCAGCAGGACAATCCTGGCTCGCAGGGCGAGACGAACGGCGACTTGGCGGCCGCGCGCGTAGCGGTCCAACTGCTTGCATTGCGCTGTGTTCAAAGTTACTGGTTGTGCTCTTCGCATCCCATGCCTCCTGTTAATAGAGACGATGGGAAGCCAATATAAGTTACATTATTTATGGTGCACTACACTAGTAAGGCACTCCACAAGTCGAAAGACGGAGCCAACAGATAGGCCGAACCGAGAACGATGGCCGAAGGCCCGAACGGAAGAGAGCGGCAAGTAAGACTCGCAACTCATGGACGGCAAGCGGCAGAAAACCCAGCAACGACTGGCCTTCATGGACGAGCCAAAGGGTGAAGCCCCGAGGCGCGCTCGGCAAGGGACCGAACCGTCCGCGGTGAAGCGGGAATCTGAAAGCCCGGCGCGAGAAGAACGACTGATGGAGGAGGTGTGCGAGCGAAGCAATCCCGTAAAGGCTTGGAAACAAGTTCGGGGTAACAAAGGGAGTCCGGGTGTTGATGGCAAGACCATCGACGAAACGCTGGACGACCTTCGCAAGCACTGGCCAGCCATCCGGGAACAGTTGCTTCAAGGAACGTACAAACCGCAACCGGTGCGCAGGGTGGAAATCCCGAAGCCCGGCGGCGGGGTCAGGAAGTTGGGCATCCCTACGGTGCTCGACCGACTGATCCAGCAAGCGGTCTTGCAGGTTCTGCAGAAGCGCTGGGACCCGACGTTTTCCAACAACAGCTATGGCTTCCGACCGGGACGTTCGGCGCATCAGGCGGTGACTCAGGCGCAAGCCTACGTCGCCGCAGGCTATCAGTGGGTCGTAGACATCGATCTGGAGAAGTTCTTCGATCGAGTCAACCATGACCTGCTGATGGCTCGTGTCGCCAAACGTGTCCCCGACAAGCGATTGCTGAAACTCATCCGGGCGTTTCTAACCGTCGGGGTGATGGACGACGGGCTGGTGAGTCCTGCCGATGAAGGCACGCCACAAGGCGGACCGTTGTCGCCGTTGTTGTCGAACCTCGTGCTCGGCGATTTGGATCGCGAGTTGGAACGGCGCGGCCATCGCTTCTGCCGCTACGCCGGCGACTGTAACATCTACGTTCGCAGTCGCAGGGCGGGGGAACGGGTGATGGCCGGCGTCTGTAAGTTTCTTACAAAGAAACTCCGACTCAAGGTCAACAAATCGAAGAGTGCGGTGGCTCGACCCAACGATCGGAAGTTCTTAGGCTTTCGCTTGACGACCGGAGCGGAGCCTCAGCGATTGATATCGCCCGAGGCGTTGCAAAGGTTCCAAGCGCGAGTGCGAGAGCTGACGAGCAGGACGCGCGGGATCAGCATTGAGCGGATGATCGGCTCATTGAGGCCGTATCTGCTCGGCTGGCGGAGCTACTTTGGCTTCAGCCAAGACCCGCTGGTGTTTCGCAACCTGGATGCGCGGATCCGCCGGAGACTCCGCATGATGACCTGGCGGCAGTGGGGGAATGGGCCGACCCGATTCGCCAACCTACGGCGATTGGGCGTGCCGCATTATCGTGCGGCCATTGCCGCCGGTTCCGCCACTGGTTTGTGGGCCATGTCGCGGCACGCGGCTGTCCAGCAAGCGCTGCCCAATGTCTATTTCGATTCGCTCGGCCTTCCCAGATTGTCGGCATCTTCGAACGCTTAACTCCTCCGAACCGCCGTGGTACGGGACCCGTATGCCCGGTGGTGTGACAGGGAAAGCTTGCGAGGGCCTACCTATGTCGATCAAATCGCCTTACCGCGACCTATGCTGCGGCGGTACAATTCCCTCAGGCTAGGGGTGTACCATGGTCGGCCAAACCATCTCGCATTACAAGATCACCGAGAAACTCGGCGAAGGCGGGATGGGTGTCGTCTATAAGGCCGAGGACATTCGCCTGGAGCGCACGGTCGCGCTCAAGTTTCTCGGGTCCAGCGCCTTGCAGGACGACGAGTCCAAGGCGCGCTTCATTCATGAGGCCAAGGCTGCGGCGGCCCTGAATCATCCCAATATCTGCACCATCTGCGAAATCGACCAGGCCGACGGACAGCCCTTCATCGCCATGGAGTGCATCGAGGGGACCAGCGTCAAGCAAAAGGTCGAATTGCGTCCCCTCCCATTGGACGAAGCCTTGGACATTGCGATCCAGGCGGCCCAGGGCATCCACGCGGCTCACCGGCGGGAGATTGTCCATCGAGATATCAAGAGCGCCAACATCATGGTCAGGTCCGAAGGCCTGACCAAGGTCATGGACTTCGGCTTGGCGCAACTCGCCGGCCGCACCAAGCTGACCAAGACCGGCCCCAGCCTGGGCACACCGGCCTACATGTCGCCCGAGCAGGCGCTTGGCGAAAAGGTCGATCATCGCAGCGATATCTGGTCGTTCGGCGTCGTGTTGTACGAGATGGTCACGGGTCAGCTCCCCTTCAAGGGTGAAGTCGAGGCGGCCGTCGCATACGGGATTGTCAATGAAGAACCGGAGCCGCCTACCGGCTTACGGAGCGGTGTGCCGATCGAGTTGGACCGTGTGGTCAGCAAGGCCCTGGCCAAGAGTCGGGAAGAACGATACCAGCACATCGATGAGCTGCTCGTCGATCTGCGCGCGCTGCGCAGGGAAGTCGAAACCGGCCGCGCCAAGCGGGCACCGTCGCAGGAGCGAGGGGGCCAAGTCCTGGAGCAAGACGCACAATCCGACCAGGGTGCTGCTGAGGTCATTCCAAAGGACCGGGCCGCAACTCCACCAGCGGGCGCTGCCACGGGGGCCCCTCCGATCGACCTCAGCGGCCTCTTGCGATACATGCGGCGGCCGAGACTTACCATTCCTGTGCTTGTTGGCATCGTTGCACTTATTGCAGCCGGGACGTGGATATTCCAGCGAAACGCCAAGGTGCGGTGGGCCAGGACCGAAGCGGTTCCTCAGATCGCTCGGCTGGTTGACGAGCAGCAGTACGTCGCGGCGTTTGACCTGGCTCAAGAGGCGGAACAGTTTATCCCCGATGAGCCGGAGTTGGCCGCACTGTGGCCCAAAATCTCGCGCGAGATCTCGGTTGAGACCGACCCGCCGGGAGCAGACGTTTACGTGCGGGATTATGCGGACACGGATGCTGAGTGGCAGCACCTGGGCCAGTCTCCTGTTGAGGGTGTGAGGATTCCACTGCGGTACAGCCGCTGGCGCGTCACGAAGGAAGGCTACGAGGAACTGGGAGCGGCTGATACCAGGGGACCCTACGGTACTCGTCGCTACGATCTCCGTTTTCACCTGCAGGAGCTGGGCAGCGTACCACCCGAAATGGTTCGTGTCTCCGGTGGCACATTCCAACAGCGTGCAGGATTGCTAGGGATGTTAGGCCCCGTAGAACTGGACCGCTATCTGGTTGATCGATTTGAGGTCACGAATAAGCAGTTCAAGGAATTTGTCGATAGCGGAGGATACCAGAAGCGCGAGTATTGGACGCATGAGTTCTTCAGGAAGGGCGCCACGCTTTCTTGGCAAGAGGCGATGGCCGAGTTCCGCGACGCTACGGGAAGACCGGGACCCTCGACTTGGTCCCTGGGAACGTATCCAGAGGGGCAGGATAATTTTCCGGTGAACGGCGTCAGTTGGTACGAAGCGGCAGCCTATGCGGAATTTGCCGGAAAGTATTTGCCGACGATCTACCATTGGCGCCTTGCAGCGACAGTGTATCGACAGGACCACATCATTCCACTCAGTAATTTCGGGACGGACGGCCCTGCCAGGGTCGGCGCTTTTGAAGGCATTAGTGCCCACGGAGCCTACGACATGGCAGGGAACGTTAAGGAATGGTGCTGGAACGCTCTAGGGGACCAGCGCCTGATCCTGGGAGGGGCCTGGAACGAGCCACGCTACATGTTTAGCCAGGTGGACGCGAAATCACCCTTCGATCGTTCCGCAACCAATGGATTCCGATGTGTAAGGTATGATGGCACCGAAGCGGTCCCCAAGGATCTCACAAGGCCAGTTGAGCGAAAGTTCAGGGATTACACGAAGGAGCAGCCCGTTAGCGAGGAGACCTTCCAGATCTACAAGAACATGTTCGCCTACGACCGGACTGAACTCAATGCGAACACCGAATCGGTTGATGACAGCCCGCCATACTGGATCAAAGAAACAATAACGTTTAGCGCTGCGTATGGCGATGAGCGAATTATCGCTCACCTGTTTCGGCCTATTGACTGCCGCATAATATAGAGTCAGTCAAAACAAAGAGAAGACTGTTTCCAGAAGGCCGTGATCAAACGCGGTTTGCGGTACATGCGGCGGAGTGCCTTGCGGGCCCGCTCGTTCAGCTCGCCGTAGTCTTTCGGACAGACGTTCGGCAACTCGTGCTGCTTCCAGTAAGCCCAGATGTATTCCACCGGATTCAACTCCGGCGCATAGGGTGGCAAGTACTCGGTTGCGATGTGGCCTTCGGAGAGTTCGATGAACTCTTGCACCAGGCGGCTACGGTGCGCCGGCAGCCGATCCCAGACGATCAGCAGCGGGCGATCGATATGACGTACCAACGCCTTGAGAAAGTCGATCACTTGCTCTTTGCCGATCGCACCGGGATAGAGCCGGAAGTAGAAGTTACGCAGCGTCAGCCCCGCCGAGACGGAAAGCTTCTCCCAGTTGAAGTTAAACTGCAGCACCGGTGTTTGGCCACGTGGCGCCCAGGTGCGGCAGCGATGCGGCTTCTGACTCAATCCGCTTTCGTCGATGAAGACGAGCGTACGGCCTTCGTTTTGGGCTTTTTTTAATGCGCTTCCAGGTGCGGATCCGCTCTTCGTTGCGCTCGCGCGCCTTTCCGGCCGGGCGTTGCGGGCTCCAGTCGGGCGCTTCTCCAGCGCCTTGAAATCCCGCTTCACACCTTTGGGGTTGCCCATACATATATAGATGCTCCACACTATCAAAAAGTGTCATAATAATTTGCGGGATTCAATAAGCATGTGGCGCCACCCTATCAGACGGTCATTCACTTCCCGGGCAGTGGGGCACTCCGCGTGACTTCCAGTGAGAACCTGCGTGGTATGGGACAAATGGCTCCGATGATTAGGAGCGGCCGCGCCGTGTTGCATCCGGTCTACCAGGGGATGTATGAGCGTTCGGATCCATCTCACGAGACCCTGGGCCTTCGCGCACGGAGGGATCGAATGATCATGTGGGCGAGAGATTTCGGCCGTTCCGTTGACTACCTGCAATCGCGAGAAGATATCAGTCATGGCCAGTTAGCGTTCTACGGGGCCAGTTTGGGTGCAAGCTTGGGTTCCATCTTGCTGTCGGTGGAAGAGCATTTTCAAGCAGCCATATTGCTGAACGGAGGTTTGGCTCTTGCTCCCAGAGGCACCTTTCATCTGCCCGAGGTCGACCCGTTTAACTTTGCCTCACACGTTACGTTGCCCGTCCTTATGCTGAACGGCGAACATGATCTGATCTTTCCGGTGAACGAATCTCAGAAGATTCTCTTTCGATTGTTGGGCACACCAGAAAAAGACAAGCGCCACGTGATCATCGGGCGCGGCCACGCCAGACAGGTCCCTTCCAACGAAGAGATCCGCGAGACCCTCGATTGGCTGGACCGCTACCTCGGGCCGGTGAACTGAAAATCAGAACCCATAGCCGCTCCGTATCACCATGGGGAAACCGGCTTACAGACGGATCAGGGACCCGGGTAGTGTCTCAGTTTCAGAGTTCGGTCGGCCCCAGTCGGTTCAGGGACCCAAGGTACACGAAAAGACCCCGTGATAGACTACGACCGTGGGTAGTTCGGCCACAGTCGGACCGGTCAGCATCGATCAGTACCTGTCGAATTCCGCCTATGACCGCTTCGAATATGTCGACGGCCGGTCGGTTGAGCTGAACGTGGGCAGCGGCTCGCACTCCTCGATTCAAGCCATCTGTTGCGGCCTGCTGTTCAGCTATTTGAGGGGGCGAGAAGTAGGCCGCGTCGCGACCGAACTACGTTGCCGTCTTCACGTCGAACGGGAAGAACGGTATTATCTTCCGGACGTTGCGGTTATCCTTCGCGCCCACGATCTTCGACAGGTGAGATTCCTCGAAGGCGCGCCGGAATTCGTCATCGAAATCCGCTCGCCTGACGATTCGCTTGTGGAACTGCTCCGCAAGATCGACCACTACCTAGCCGGCGGCGCCAAGATTGCCTGGCTGGTCCTTCCCGGGGAGCGCTGCGTTCGCGTTTTCACTGTTGACGCGCCAATGCGCACCGCTGTCTCGGGTGACACGCTCGATGGCGGAACGCTGCTGCCTGGCCTGCAGATTCGGGTGGACGAGTTGTTTTCCTAGAGCGCCGAAGGTCGAACGGGCTTCAGAGAAGCGCTGTGATCCCCCAACCGTTGCTCTAAATGCCCTTTGCTACCCTGAGTTGAAGGGCTTTCCATGCGTATTGTTGTCGGCTTCCTGCTGTTCGCCTCCAGTCTCAGCGCTCAATTGAACCCGGCTCTGGCCAATCTGGCGCGCGACCCCAACGAAGACAAGTACATCGGCAAGAAAGAGCACATCGCGGCCGGCAAGGACCTTTACATGCTCATGTGCTCCGGCTGCCACGGGCCGAGCGGCGAAGGGGGCCGCGGACCCAGCTTGATGATCGGTCCGGCGGCGCAGAACAAACGGCCCACCGACGTCTTCAGCTCCATCAAGAACGGCGTCCCGGGCGGCGACATGCCGCCGTTCCCGATGCCCGAGGAGCAGCTTTGGCAGCTTACCGCCTACGTTCGCAGCCTCAGCCGTCCGGCATACGAAATTGACGTTCCGGGGAACCGCGCGGCGGGCGAAACGTTGTTCTACGGCAAGGCGGGTTGCTCGAGCTGTCACATGATTCGCGGACGCGGCGGATACCTGGGTCCCGACCTCAGCAACGCCGGTTTGCAGAACTACATGTATCAGTTGCGCGAGGGGGTGCTCGATCCCGACAGGCGGATCACGCCGGGCTTCGACCCCGTGCGCGTCACCACCAAGGCCGGGAAGACGATCGAGGGCGTCGCCAAGAGCTATACGAACTATTCGTTTCAGGTCCTGGACCGCGAGGGGACGCTGCACCTGCTCGACGCACGCGATGTCAAGGAAGTGCTCTTCTTGAAGAAGACTTGGATGCCCGACATCACCGAACAGCTCAAGGAAGATGAAGTGCAGAACGTGCTGGCATTCCTCAGCCGGCAGGCGGCACGCATTCCCGCGTCATCCGCAGACGAAGGAGAATAACTAAATTGAGGCTAGCGAGTGTTTCTCACCACAGCGTCGTGGGGGCGGGCCGCGGCGCTCGCCCGGCGCCTCACCGCAGCGTCGTAGGGGCGGGCCGCCGTGCCCGCCCGCTGCCGATTGGGTCCAAGACGGGTGCGCAAAGATTCAACGCCATAGGATCACGCCCGGAACGGGCCGGCACGGGGGCCGGCCCCTACAGTCCGCTGCGCGGCCAATTGCTTGCATGGCTGCTGCTCTCGGCAATGACGCTCACCGCCCAGGTTACTTACGACGACCTTCTCAAGGGCTCCGCCGACCACTGGCTCACCTACGCCGGCGACTACACCGCCCAGCGCCACAGTCCGCTCAAGCAGATCACCACCGAGAACGTTGGCTCGCTCGTCCCGAAGTGGGTCTATCACGTCGAGGGCAGCTCGCGGCTCAGCTCCGTGCCCCTCGCCTATGACGGGCTGGTGTACGTCTCGAACGGCAACGAGGTGCACGCGCTCGACGCGCGTTCCGGACGCCGCGTCTGGCACTACCGCGAGGAAAACGTCGAGGGAGGCGCACGCGCCAACCGGGGCGTCGGTCTGCTGGGCGACAAGGTCTTCTTCGTGACCGGCGACTGCTATCTCATCGCCCTTCATCGCAAGACCGGCGCACTACTATGGAGTCAACAGTACGCCAAGCCCGAGGACGGCTATCACTGTACCGTCGCGCCGTTCACTTACAAGGACCGTGTGATCGCCGGTGTCAGCGGCGGCGACTCCGGCTGCCGGGGCTTCTTGTCGGCTCATTCGGCCGAGAGCGGCGAAGAGCTGTGGCGCTTCTGGACCATCCCCGCCGAGGGCGAGCCGGGCTCGGAAACCTGGGGACCGAAAACACTCCCCTGGGGCGGCGGCGGAACCTGGATGTCCGGCTCTTACGATCCCGAGCTGAATCTTCTTTATTGGGGCACCGGCAACCCCTGGCCCGATTTCTACGGCGGCGACCGTCCCGGCGACAACCTCTACTCGGATTCTCTGATCGCTCTCGACGCCGACAGTGGCGAGCTGAAGTGGTACTTCCAGTTCACGCCTCACGACGTCTGGGACTGGGACGCACAGGAGTTTCCCGTCCTGCTCGACCTCCCTTACAGGGGCAAACCGCGCAAGCTGGTCGTGCAGGCCAACCGCAACGGCTTCTACTACGTACTCGACCGTGTCACCGGCGAGTTCCTTCACGCCAACGGTTTCGTGGATCAGTTGACCTGGGCGAGCGGGGTCGACAAGAACGGCCGGCCGATTCTCGTCGACGGAATGGACCCCCAGCCGGGGGGCGTCGAGGTCTGTCCGACCGTTCGTGGGGCCTCGAACTTTATGTCGCCTTCGTTCAACCCCAACACGGGCCTGCTGCACATCGTGGCGCTCGAAGGTTGCGACATCTACACCAGCTCCGCCAAAGAGCCCATCCCGATGGTCGGCTTCGCGGGAACCGGCGGTGAGAAGCCGCCTCGCCACGCCAACCAGTTCTACATCCGCGCTCTCAACCCGACGACCGGCAAGCGCGTCTGGGAGTACCCCATGACCGGACCCACCATCATGTGGGCCGGGACGCTCTCGACCGAAGGCGGCCTCGTCTTCTTTGGTGACGACGACCACCACTTAGTGGCGCTCGAGGCCAAGACCGGCCAACACTTGTGGCACTTCTCCGTCGGCCAGCAACTCTTCTCCTCGCCGATCACCTACACGATCGACGGCAAGCAATACGTCACCCTGGTGGCACAGACCGCCGTCTTCACCTTCGGCCTGTTTGAAGACACGAAGCCCGTCCCGTTCGTACCGAGGAAGCGGGAACGGTAGGTATCACCCGACCCAGCAGGCGGTTGAATGGGTCCATCCAGGCCCGAGGTAAACCTGCTGCTGTCGTTGCAACTCACTACGCCTTGGGGTGGCTGCGGTCGTAGACTTCCATCAGCTCGTTCAACGAGAGCTGCGTGTACTTCTGGGTCGTCGACAGACTGGCGTGGCCGAGCAGCTCTTGGATGGCCCGCAAATCCGCGCCGTTGCTGAGGAGGTGGGTCGCGAATGCGTGCCGCAACGAGTGCGGATGAAGCGTCGGGTCGCCCGACAACAGCAGAGCATACCGCTTGACGATGCGTTCCACGCTGCGGGCGGTTAAGCGCCCTCCCCGGTGGTTGAGGATCAGCGCCGGTTGCTTTTCGTGGCCGCGCACCTGCAGATACACGTCCATCGCCTCGGACGCACGCTTGCCGTAGGGCACGAGGCGTTCCTTGCGTCCCTTGCCGCGCACGCGGATCCAACGATCGTTGCGGTCGAAATCGTCGAGATTGAGCCCGACCAGCTCTCCAACACGCAGCCCGGATCCATAAAGCAGTTCGAAGAGCAAGCGGTCCCTCCGCGAAGCGACCCGGTGACCGTCACTGCTTTTCAGGGCATCATTTGGTGTACTTTGGGTTAGTATCGAATCGATCAGGGTATTTGCCTCTTCAGGCGTCATGACAACCGGCAGGGTCTGGGGCGTTTTCGGCATCGAGACCAACTTGGCCGGATTCGCCGCCACCCGCCCTTCACGCACGAGGAATCGGAAAAAGGCGCGCAGCGCGGACAGCTTGCGTGAAACGGACCGGTTCTTGTTGCCCCGCTCGAAGCAGTCCGCCATGAATTCCCGAATCAGGAGTAGGTCGATGTCCGTGGGGGCTGGGGGCTGCTCGTTGGGCGGCGAGCAGTAGGCGACAAACTGCTCGAGATCCGAGCGGTAGCTTCGCAGCGTATGAGTCGAAAAGTTCGCCCGCGCCAGCGAGTCGAGAAAGCGTTCGGCCTCGCGGGCCAACTCACTGCCGGCGGCAGGCTTGCCGACCGCATTCCTAGATGACGGCTCATTGGACGCCGCCTTATTGGGCAACTGCGTCATACCGTTCGAGAAAGTTCTCGAGTTGCTCCAACCCAACTTCACACTGGCGCCGTCGCCGGGCTTTCCTGTCCCGGCGGAAGCGCTCTTGCTCCTCTGCCGCCAGCGAAGGCAGCAGATCGAACGTGATGTTGGCCGGTTGATAGTGATCCGGGTTCGCGCCGGAGATGTAGGCGGCCAAAGCCCCGTGCGCCGTCTCGCGCGGCCAAACGACTGGTTCCATCCCGTCGGCGGCGCACGCCGCATTCCTGCCCGCCATCAACCCGGTGGCCATCGCTTCGACGTAACCCTCAACCCCGCAAATCTGCCCCGCAAAGAACACCTTGGGGTGCGTGCGCAGGTGAAGCGACGGCGTCAGCAGCGCGGGCGCGTTGATGTACGTGTTGCGATGAATCTGCCCGTAGCGCAGGAACTCGGCATCCTCGAGCCCCGGAATCATCTGCAGGATGCGCTTCTGCTCCCCGTACTTCAAGTGGTTTTGAAAACCGACGACGTTGTACGAGCCCGCGCGCAGATCCTCTTGCCGAAGTTGCACGACTGCATAGAACGATTGCCCCGTGACCGGATGCCGCAGCCCTACGGGCTTCATCGGGCCGAACCGCAGTGTGTCGACGCCGCGTCGTGCCTGCTCTTCGATTGGCAAGCAGCCTTCAAAATAATTGGGACTGTCGAAATCATGTCCCCGGTGCTGCTCGGCCTCGGCCAACGCCTCGTAGAAGCGCCCGTACTGCTCCTTCGTAAATGGACAGTTGAGGTAGTCGTCGCTGCCGTCGATCGACTGGCCATATCGGGACGCACGGAACGCGATGCTCATGTCGATCGTCTCCGCATCGACAATCGGACTGATGGCATCGTAAAAGAACAGCCGCTCGCTGCCGGTGACTTCGACGATTGACTTCGCGAGGCAGTCGCTCGTCAGCGGCCCGCTGGCCACCACGGCGACGTCTTCTAACGGCAACTCCCGAACCTCTTCCCGAACCACATCAATCAGCGGTTCGCGTTCCATCGCTTCAGTAACGCGGGCCGAGAACACCTCGCGGTCAACGGTGAGAGCGTTCCCCCCGGGAACGCGCGCCTCGGCTGCGGCTTGCATAGAAAGCGCATCCATGCGGCGCAATTCCTCTTTCAGCAGCCAAGACGCCGAATGCACCTTCTCGCTCTTGAGGGAGTTACTGCAAACCAACTCCGCCAGGCCCCCTGTCTGATGCGCCGGGGTCATCCCATGGGGCCGCATCTCGTACAGCCGCACCCGGTGACCCAGCCGGGCAAGCTGATAGGCCGCCTCCGGGCCCGCCAGGCCCCCTCCGATCACGTGAATGGCGCCTCTGTTCATCGGACCCCGCAACCTTGAGAACCATTATAGGTTCGATGCGTGCCGCCGCTCCTGAACGAGACTACGGTGCCTTCAAGCGGGTTGCTCCCACCGCGCAACTCATCGACCGAGTCGGACTCGGACAAGACGTACATGGGGGCGGTTACCGAGACGGAGTATGCTGGAGGCATCGTGACCCGGGTGCGCTTGGAAGTCAAGTTAGCCGGGCCTCCGAAGAGCAGCAAAAACAGGGTCACGAACGGTTTCAACCCCTTTACAAGCGCCTCAAAGTCCCGTATGATGGGGACGACGCCGTAAAACATCTTTCGACGATTATGTTTTATTGAAGCAATCTCCGACCCACCAGGGTCAAACACACAAGGAGGAGCATGGCTGAGAAAAAGAAACTGACTCAAGCGCAGGTCGTCGCAGCGCTTGCCGAGCAGACCGGATCGAACAAGAAGGACACCAAGAATATGCTGGAAGCTCTCGCTGACCTGGCCGT
The DNA here is from genome assembly GCA_965248255.1 of Bryobacterales bacterium. Taxonomy (GTDB): domain Bacteria; phylum Acidobacteriota; class Terriglobia; order Bryobacterales; family UBA6623; genus JAKZVK01. The sequence goes on along the minus strand of CBDFIW010000004.1, from coordinate 3,209,759 downwards.
CAAGGAGACGAAGCGGGCCGGCGTTTGCATCATCCCGGGCATCGGACGGTTGGTGCGTTCAGACCGCAAGGCCCGCCTCGGGCGCAATCCGGCGACCGGCGAGACCATCAAGATTCCCGCCAAGAAGGTCGTCAAGTTTCGGTTAGCGAAATCGGCGAAGGACGCCATCGTCCCGCCGAAGAAGTAGGTTCGCCGCCGGGGAAACGAAAAGTCCCATCCAGTTGCTGGATGGGACTCCATTGAACTCTCCGCGCCCGGGGATTAGAGGATTCAGCCTCGGCTGTGGAGCTGTTTGTCGCTTCGCCCTTCTTAGCTGGTGGACGAAGAGGGGTGGGGTGCCTCTTTCTTGTCCTCCGTCTTCGCCGTGGTTTTTTCCTCCCCCTTCAAGGCGCTCTTGAACTGTCGGATACCGTCGCCGATCCCCTTGCCGATCTCGGGAATCTTCCTCCCGCCGAAGATCAGAACAGCGATCAGCAGTATGATAATCAGTTCCTGCACGCCCAAAGTGGGAATAATCAGAGCCTGGGGTGCGTATGGGGCGGTGAGTAGAGCCATGTGGCCTCCTGCTGCCTTATTGTACGGGCAGCCGGAAAGGGGAGTCAAGAAGACGCCGACCCGCCTCCCCACCACATACGGGATCAGGTCGGGCGGAAAACGGCGGCGCAGAAGTTGACTCGCTCACAAGCCCAGGCCGCAACCCCAGATGGCCGGTTCACAGCCGAGGAGGCTTCGTAGGCCTATGTTACGATCTGCAAATGCGGAAAGCGTTTGTTTTGTCTTGTTTATGGGTGGTGATGGTCGAGTGTGAAGGCCCAACTTCGGAGTCGACCGGCTCGGACTCTCCCCAAACCAAGGCCGCGACAACTACAGGTGATCTCCATCGAGATGCCTTCGTCATGGACTCGCATGTCCATTGGATGAGCCGCCAACTGCTTGAGGGCCTCGACATGGGCGACCGCTACGAAGACGGCCACGTCGACCTGCCTCGCGCCATCGAAGGCGGCCTCGACGCCATGTTCTTCTCCCTCTACACCGCTGAGCCCTACTACCCCAACCGCCACGAGACCAAAAACACCTTCCGTGTGGTCGAGCTCGCCCTCGCGCAGATCGATAAACACAACGACAAGATCGAGCTCGCTCTCAACGCCGCCGACATCGAACGCATAAACGGCGAGGGCAAGATCGCCGCGTTCCTCGACCTGGAGGGCCCGTTTGACCTGGACGGAGACCTGCATCTACTCAGGGCCCTCTATCGCCTCGGCCTGCGTTCATCGCCACTCACCGCTCACAACTACACCAGCAACTACGTCGACTCCTGCTGCGACGTCAGCAAGTGGGGAGGGCTCAACGACCACGGCCGCGAGGTCGTCAAAGAGATGAACCGGCTAGGCATGGTCATCAACGTCGCGCACGGCTCTGAAGAGACGATCCAGCAAACCGTCGCGTTGAGCGAAGACCCGGTGATCTATACGCACGGGGGCTTCCGCCACTTCATCGACATCCCACGCTGCATCAGCGACAAAACCGCGAAGGCCGTGGCGTCCAAAGGCGGCGTCATCTCGCTGCAGTGGGGCAGCACGTCTCAACAACCCCAAGTACTTCGACTGGAAACACCAAGGGGTCCCGATCGTGGCGGACATCTCAAAGAAGCTCAGTCAGCATGCAAGCCTGACTATCTAGGAGATTGATGCGACCGAGAGGCTTACCCTACCCATGGTGCCCAAGAGCGCTGTCCCGGATGAGTACTGGATGGGGGTCGATCAGCTCGCCAGGGTCATCGACTACGGTGTCAACCTGGTGGGCGAAGACCACATCGGCTTGGGTTCCGACTTTGACGGCGGGCCGCTGCTGCCGCGCGAGATCAAAGACATCAGCGACTATCCTGAGATGACGAAGGCGCTGCAAGGGCTGGGCTACTCCGAGCAGCGAATTCGCAAGATCCTCGGCCTGAACCTGCTGCGCGTGATCCGGCAAGTCACCGACCGGTAGGGGTGAGAACCATGCCTCGAATCGTCGGCCTTAGTGGTGTGTTTCGCAAATGCGGTTACGTTTCGTTTGCCACGTAAGGGCGCGGCATGTCGCCCGAGACGCCTAGGATGACAGATGCCCCTCTCAGATACGTAACTGAACTTGTGAAACGCTGTGCTTAGGTAACCAAGACAACACCATGATCGTGATGAAGTTCGGCGGTAGCTCCCTCGAGAGCGCCGAGGCAGTCCAAAGAGTCTGCGGCATTATCGCCGAGCGTGCGCCGCGACGCCCTGTCGTGGTGGTATCCGCGATGGGCAGGACAACCGACCGTCTGCTGGAAACCGGTGAAACCGCCGTGGCCGGCAAGCTCGATGAATCGCTGGCTCAGATCGAGAAGCTCAGAAGCTTCCACAGCAAAGAGGCCGGTGCAGCGGCGCCGGCCGACGCCCGAGACGAGTTGCGCGCCTATCTGGACCGCCATTTCCGCGAGATAGCCGAGCTTCTGCGGGGCTTGACGGTTCTCGGCGAGCTGACGCCGCGTTCCGCCGATGCGCTCTCGAGTTACGGCGAACGGCTCTCCAGCTTCGTGATGACCTTGGCGCTCCGCGCCCACGGGCTCGACGCCGCCCACGTCGATTCCCGCCAAGTCATCGTCACCGACAGCCGTTTCAGCGGAGCCTCTCCCCTCTTCGAGCAGACAAACGCCCGACTCAAGGAAGTAGTCGCGCCGTTGGTCGGAAGCGGCAAGGTCCCCGTCATGGGCGGCTTCATCGCATCCACGAAAGACGGCGTTACGTCCACCCTCGGCCGCGGCGGCTCGGACTTCACCGCCTCGATCGTCGGGGCCGGGTTGGGCGCCGGCGAGGTCCAAATCTGGACCGACGTTGACGGGGTGATGACCGCCGACCCGTCGATCCTGCCCTCCGCGCGCCGCATCAGGGTCCTGTCGTTCGCCGAGGCGGCCGAGTTGGCCTACTTCGGGGCGCGGGTGCTGCATCCCAGCACGATGTTGCCCGCGAAGCAGAGCGGCATCCCGGTTCGCGTACTCAACTCGCGCCGGCCCGAGGCCGACGGCACGACGATCGTGGCCGAAAACCGCCCCGGACACTCGATCGTCAAGTCCATCGTCTACAAAGAGGACATCACGGTCGTGGAGGTGCGTTCGACGCGCATGCTGATGGCCCACGGATTCCTGGCGAAGATCTTCGAGATCTTCGACCGCTACGAGACCGCCGTCGATATGGTCACCACCTCGGAAGTCAGCGTCTCGCTCACCATCGACGACACGAGCCGCCTGTCCGAAATCACCCGCGAACTCAAGCAGTTCGCTGAAGTGACACCCGTTTCCGGACAGGGCATTGTGTGCGTTGTGGGCGATCACATCCGTTATACTCCTGGCATCGCCGCGAAGCTCTTCCAAGCGATCGACGGCATCAACGTGAGGATGATCTCGCAGGGCGCTTCCCGGCTGAACGTTAGCTTCGTCGTGGAAGAGAAGGACTTGCGGCCTGCCGTCGAGGCGCTTCATCACACGTTTTTCTCTGAGATCGACGAAGAGGTCTTCGCCTAACGTCCGGTCCAAGCCATGGCCGAGTCCAACCCAGCGACCAAGCTTGCCATCGTCGGCTACGGCAAGATGGGCCGCATGATCGAGCAGGTCGCGCCTGAGTTCGAATTCGAAACGGCGCTGAAGCTTGATGAATTCAACAACGTCGACGGCGAGGGCATCACGGCCGGGAATTTCGTCGGCATCGAGGTGGCGATCGACTTCTCGATCCCGCCGGTCGTGGCCGACAATGCGGTCAAGATCTCCGCGCTCGGCGTGAATCTGGTCATCGGAACCACGGGGTGGCTCGACGAATTGCCGCGCGTACAGGCCGCCGTGGAGCGTGATAACATCGGCTTGGTTTACGGTGCGAATTTCTCCGTCGGCGTGCAGGTCTTCTACCGCATCGTCGAGGCCGCGGCACGCACTCTGGCCAACGAAGAGGATTACGAAGCCTGGGCGTACGAGATTCACCACAGCATGAAGAAAGACGCCCCCTCGGGCACCATGCTGCGGCTGGTCGAGGCCATGAAAGACAGCGGTTACGAGCGCAACATCGATGTCTCGAGCAACCGCGCCGGCGCCATTCCGGGACGCCACGAGATCGGCTTCGACTCTGAGGCGGACACGATTCAGCTCACCCACACGGCCCGCAGCCGCGTCGGTTTCGCCCGCGGCGCGATGCGCGCGGCCCGCTGGACCGTCGGTCGCCAAGGGCTCTACGAGTTTTCGTCCGTTTGGGACCAGATGAGGTAAGCGAAAATGCTCACCCAAGGAGAGGGCAAATACCTGTTCTCCGAAAAAAGCCCTGTAGAGAGACGGTGTTGTAGCCCAATCAAATTGTCCCCTTTTGCGCCCAATAGAAATGTCCCCTCTGGATCAGGTTCGTGGTCGGCCCTTCGCCTTGCAGGCTGATGATGGCGACGCCGAGGGAACCGTCAAGGGTCCGCAAAGCCAAGCGCAACGGGCTCGCCCTTGACTGCTCCCTCGCCGTCGCAAAAACCGCACTCGGTTCAACAAGGCGAAAGGGCTCAAGAGCTTAGCGCCCAAGGGGACATTTCTATTGGGCGGCGACAGCCCTGTAGAGAGACGGTTGTGTTTCACCAGGTTGACGTGTAGACTGGCGCTGTCGGAGGAGCCCCATCGGAAATCCTCTTCTGATTAGCGCGGCAGGAGATTTCGAGCAGTCCCTTCGATTTGAATTCGCTGTCGGCTCAAGCGGTCAGCGAAACACCTCTCGAACTTCTCGCTGCTGCGCTTTATGAGAACTCATCCCGGGGTACAAGGAGAAATGCAATGGCGACTACGAAAGAACTGGCGAGCGGGCTCGGTGGGGCGATTGGCAGCCACTACCGAAATGACACGAATCAACTCTTCTTTGTGGAATTCTCAGGCCGGATCTCACGGCTGGATCTGATTCGGCCCGCGGCGACGGTGGTTTCTTCCGGCACAACCGTGCTGCGGGGGACCTTCAGTTTCAACTTCGATAACGGTGTCCAAGGGGGCCTGTCGACTCCTGGCGTGGATGTCTTCTGGCAGCAGCACACGTCGGTGCGGCGATCGATGGACCCGCGGAACGGGGCTGAACTCGCGCTCGTCGGAACGGCCAGTTTCGGGTCGATCACACCGGCCGTCCTGCAATCCTTGCCTTACAGCTCGGCGCCACTCAATGGGAACAACAACGCGACAAATCAGCTCACGACCGGTACGGTTTTCGCTGTGCGGACCAGTTCGGGCAACTACGCCAAGGTTCGGGTTGTTCGGTACGGCTACAACATGCGGATCCAGTGGATCACCTATCGTTTGCGGTCAGGCCTGACGGTTTTGGGAACCGGGTATGACCGTCCCGAGGACATCGTGCTAACCGAAGACGGGCAATTTGCCTACGTCACCGAGCGAGGCGGCAGGCTACTGCGGGTGAGGCTCGCGTCGGCCAACCGTTCGGCCGCGACAACGACGCAGGTTGCCGCGGGGATGACCGCGCCGCATCAGATTTCGCTCGACGAAGTGCGCGGGCAAGCCTACGTCGTAGAGTTTGGCGCGTCGGGCCGATTGTTGCGCATCAATCTGGCCAACGGCGCCAGGACTGTTCTGGCGAGCGGCTTCAATCGAGCGATTGGCTTGTTGATGACGAATGATCAGCGCTTCGCCTACGTGAGCTTGCAAGACCCGTCGGGGCACCGTGTCGAGCGGATCGAGATCAGCACCGGTAACCGTGACACGATCGCTTCGGGATTGCAGAATCCCTTCTTCATGACTTGGAGTGACCCGGGCGAGAGCGCGATTCTGTTGGCCGAGAGAGATCCGGCGAACCGCGTGACGTTGATCGATCTGACGCGTTCGACGCCGCAAGTCAGGCGCATCGCGACGGGGCTGGCCTCGAGACCTTCGAGCGTCGCGATGGTCTCCGCGAGCCGAGTGCTGGCGTGCAACAACTCGGTCATTACAGACGTTGATTTCGTGGCGGACGTGTTCGGTGCGGCGGGGCCGTTGTTGCTGGGCGTGGGGCATGTTCCCCGGGACCGCATTACGCAAGGCGGGGCGGCTACTATACGCGGCTACGCGGACACGACGGCCGAGCCAAGCTACTTTTTTCCAGGTCAAGGACGCGCCGTTTGGCGGGTCGCTGTCGATCATGTTCAACCATACGAGGGCCTACGCGGAGGGAGCGCGCTACTACCGGTTGTGGGTTGACTCAGTCGAACCTCTGCAGACATGGAGTGACTATCGCTGGAGCACGACGACGAACCGCTTCGAGATTCAGTCGTTGGGGCCGCTTGCGGGAGGCTACTACCGCGTTCGTCCGCCGAGTCAGGTCTGGTACAACCACTGGCTGGCGTATCGGCTGTACACGCTGGGGCTTCCGGACGGTCTACATCGCATTCGAGTGCGTACGTATCGGCTCAGGAATCCCGCGACGCAGGTCTCGACGGACTCGTTTCTGGTACGGATCGACAACCACCGGCCCGCGGCTTCGATTGATCAGATCATCCACTATCTGCAGCCGTCGGGGACGGAGATTGTGGGGACGTGCGCGATCGTCAGCCGGCCCACAGACCGCTTCCGTTTCCGGATCACGGCCAATGATGCGGAAGGCCATCTCAAGAGTTGGAGTCTGACGGCGCTGTGGGGTGACAATAAGTCGAAGGGTGTCGGCTCGCGGACGTACGTGCCGACGCCGAACAAGAAGTGGGCCGGGCTGATCTCGTCGCTGGTCCCTTCGTCGCCCTGGAGCGCCACGGTGGCCGGTGATTCAACGTCGACACGGTGTGCGCACACGTTCCATCTGGTGGTCTGGGACCGGGTGATCAACGGGTACACTCATATTCACCGGTCGACTTATCACAAGTCGATCACGATCATGCTGCCTTGAGTTTGTTGGGGGCGCGGTGTGTTTGGCATGCCGCGCCCGTGTCTGTTTGCACGTGAAGAAGTGTTCCCACCTGTTGCAGGAGTGTGCCTCGTTCTTAGGCTTCACAACGCGCGTAGAGTGCTTGGGCGCTGACCCGTCCCTGGCGTCCGGGCCGCTTGGGTGCTGGGTCGTCGGCGCTTCGGCGTTGGGTGCGAGGCCGGACAAACCGGGGCATCGGATTGATTCGAAGGTTGAGTGGGTATTGGATTTGAGATATCCTCGATGCGAGCGCCAAGTATTCCATGCGGCTTGGTCCAGCGAGAGCGGCGGAAGTATCCGCTAAGTGAGGACGCAGCGCAGGAGGTTGACTTATGTTCACAGGTTGCGGCACCGCATTAGTGACACCCTTCCGTAAGGATGGATCGCTCGACGAGGACGCTTTCCGCCGCCTGGTTCGCTGGCAGGTCGAAAGTGGCATTCACTTCCTCGTCCCCTGTGGAACGACCGGTGAGAGCCCCACGCTGTCACGCCCAGAGCATCTTCGAGTGGTCGAGATCACGCTCGAAGAGGCGAAGGGCAAGGTCCCGATCCTCGCAGGCTGCGGCGGTTATTGCACCAACGAAGTGGGCGAGTTGGCTCGCGAGTTGGAAGGTATGGAAGTGGACGGGCTGCTGTCAGTGACGCCGTATTACAACAAGCCCACACCCGAAGGACTCTACCAGCACTACAGCGCCATCGCCGCCGCCACCCGCCTTCCGGTCGTGGTCTACAACGTCCCCAGCAGGACCGGCATTAACATCATCCCCTCGACGCTGGCGCGCCTGGCCTCGATCGACAACGTAGTCGGCGTCAAAGAAGCCTCGGGCGACATCGGGCAGATGGGCGAGATCTTTCAGTTGGTACCGAAGACCTTCTCCGTACTGTCCGGCGACGACTCGGTCACGCTGGCGCTGATGGCTCTCGGTGGCACTGGTGTCATCTCAGTGGCGTCGAACGAAATCCCGGTCGAGATGTCGCAGCTTTGCGACGCCTGCGCCAAGGGCGACTTCGAACGGGCGCGCGAAATCCACCGGCGCTACCACGCGCTCATGGAGATCAATTTCACCGAGTCGAGCCCGGGGCCGGTCAAAGCCGCACTCGCGATCATGGGCCGTATCGAGCCGGCCTACCGCCTTCCGATGGTGCCGCCCCGGCCCGAGAGCCAGGCCAAGATCGAGCAAGTCCTTGCCGGCGTCGGCCTCGTCGAGCCCATCGCCGCCTCGGCGGACTGACGATGCCCCTGACGAGCGAGCCGTTTCGAAGCACGACGCAGAGCCGTGGGCTGGAGCCCGCGTTGAGCGGTTTCGGATCGGAGAGGGATATTCTGTAAAGCTATCAAGACTCGCGAGCCTCACCGCTGGCTCCCGCCCGCGGCTCTGAATCTCGTAAAGCAGCAGCCTCTTTTTTCACACACCATGCTCGAAACTCTCATCGATCGACTGTCCGAAAAGAACTCTGAAGACTACGACCATCAAGACATGGAGGTCTTTCAAGAGTTCAAGGCCGCCTTGAACTCCGGCCAGGCCCGCGCGGCCGAGCCAGACCCCACCTCACCACTCGGCTGGAAGGTCAACGCCTGGGTCAAGCGCGGCATCCTGGCCGGTTTCCGTATGGGTAAGACGGTCGACATGTCGGGCGACCGGTTTTCGTTCTTCGACAAGTCGACCTACCCGCTGCGGGGCTTCGACCTCTCGAGCAGTGTCCGTATCGTGCCCGGGGGTTCGAGCGTCCGCGACGGCTGCTACGTCGGCAAGAGTGTCACCTGCATGCCCCCGATGTACATCAACGTCGGCGCGTACGTCGACGACGGATCGATGATCGACTCCCACGCGCTGGTCGGCAGTTGCGCCCAGGTCGGCAAGAACTGCCACGTCAGCGCGGCGGCGCAGATCGGTGGCGTCCTCGAGCCGGTCGGCGCGCTGCCGGTGATCATCGAAGACAACGTCCTGCTGGGCGGAAACTGCGGCGTCTACGAAGGAACCATCGTCAAGTCAGCCGCGGTGTTGGGAGCCGGCGTCATTCTCACCCGCTCGACGCCGGTCTATGACATCGTCCACGAAACCGTCCATCGCGCCGGGGCCGACAAACCGCTCGTAATTCCTCCAGGCGCTGTCGTGGTCCCTGGCAGCCGCCCCATCACCTCAGGCGCTGGCAAAAGCTGGAACCTCTCGCTCTACACCCCGGTCATCGTCAAGTACCGCGACGAAAAGACCGACGAGCGCATTCAGTTGGAAGAACTGTTGCGGTAACGGATCGCGAGGCAAGAAATAGGGGTGTTTTGCTATCGCCGGTCGTCGCTATGCCGGCAACGCCCGTTCCCGCGGGGTGAACGGAACAGGAGCCGTGATCAACAACAGCCGCCGGTCGAGGGCGCATCATTCGATGCCGGCTCCGGGCCACACGGGAACAGCCCGAAGTGTTTCAGCGGCGGGGTCACCTCGAAATACTTACCCAACCGCGTCTCACTAATCATCCGGGCGCTATTGCGGCAAACCGCCATCGGCCGCCGCGCCTCGAAGAGATGGTGGTCATCGAGCCGAAACCGCGCCGCCGACCCGGGAGAATTCCCCTGGTACACCCCCACCTGCCCGTAGTCCTCGCAGCGGCGATCGAGAGGCTCGGCAAACTTGAACGCCCGCACCGTCAGTGACGAGAACGTGATCGGCTCCCCCTTGGCCTCGTCTTGGACTACCCGTCGGCTGACGACGCGCGGATCGACGAACCCGGCGTCCTTCATCGCGTCGAACCAGTCGTGCTCATACATCGCGCCGCCGATGCACTCGGCGATCATCTCGGGATCCTCGCGCACGGAGTCCGGCACCCGCCGGTCGGCGGCGATGTCCGAGATATAGAACTCCCCGCCGTTCCGCAACACCCGCTGAATGGTCTGAAACGCCAGGTCTTTACGGGGCGACAAGTTAATCACGCAGTCCGAGATCACCAAATCGATGCTGCCGTCCGGGGTCGCTTCGGCCACTTCGATGAAGTCCTTGTGGAAGGCCGTGTTCACGCCGGTGTAACCAAACTGTGGGCCACCTGCGGCGCGTACTCCCGGGCGATGGCAAGCTGTTCGTCCGTCATGTCGATGCCGTGAACGAACCCGCCCGGGCCCACCTTGTGAGAAGCAATGAAGGCGTCGACGCCCGCCCCGGACCCAAGATCGAGGACGGTGATGCCGCTCAGGTCATCGTCCGGAATCGGGCACCCGCAGCCGTAATGCCGGTCCTTGACGGCCTCGGGAATCAGCTCCAAGATGTCGGCGTGACGCTGCTGCGTTTCGTCCGTGCAGCAGGCCTGCTGGCTCAAGTCGGACTTCTTCTTGAGATGCCGCCCGTAGTAGTGGCGCAAGTAGTCGCGCAGGTCTTGCATCTCAGGCGTCACGTCTAGGACAGCGGTTTGCGTGGCCATATATCGGACCCTATCCCCCCGAGTCGGGTAAGTCAAGGGATTTCGAACAAGGCATCTAGTGTAACGGATCGAACCCTGCCAAATAGATGCAACCCTGGGTCACATCTGTTACATCCCCGGCGCTCTTCACTTCAGGCGAGGGCTGACCTTCCCGCCGATCAGGAATCGGTGGTGGTGGGGCCTAGCCCAGGCCTAGCGTGGCCCAAAGCAAGCCGGTCCGCTACAGGGTATTTCGGGAGTCAGCGAAGGAAAGTAACGCGACAGCACCTTGGCGAGCCACTGCTCGGCTCCCTGCTCCCGCGCGAAGGTGTTAGCGAAGCGCAGGCCGCCGCCCCACAGAAAGGCGTGCCAACGGTGCTTCGAGCGTTGCTGCAGCACCACGGCGTGAATCCTTTCATCGTCAATTCGGAAGGTGTGGTCCAGCTTCGTCACGACGGACTTCACCAATAGTTTCGGCCAAGGGGAGCGAAATGTTTATCAGGGATCTGCCTTAGTTTCGTTCCAGGCGATTCTCCTTTGCCAACGCCGCCAGGAAAAGCACCAGCCCCAGCGCAGGGACCACCGACCACGGCGGGTCGAGTAAAGAGAAAAAGAAGGTCGTCGGAGCGGCCAGCACAACCGCGGCGCCGCGGGAGAGCCTGCTCTTTGAGTGGAACGCCACCAGCCAAACCGGCAGCAGCAGCATCGCCGCGTCGTAGCCGAACGCCTGCGGCCCGGCCATCACCGACGCTGTCAGCGCCGCCGCCAGCACCCGCCACCAGGGCGCACGCCATACCGCCACTGCCATCAGGCCGACTACCAGGAGCCGCAAGCCCGCTGTCAGCCCCGTATGATCAACACCGAAATTCACGCCGACACTGTGGATGTTGACCATTAGCTCGGGCGAGAGCAAAAGCCAGCGCAGTTCCTTGGCTTGCAGCAGCCGCACATACTGCATCATGCCGTCGACCCCGCCCGTCGAAGCCGAAATCAACACCAGCCCCGTGGCGGCAGCCACGTAGCCCCACAGCATCTTCCAACGCCGGGTGACCGACATCGCCACTGGCACGAGAAACAGCAGATGGAACTTCATCAGTCCCAGAGCCAGCACCGCGCCCGCCCCGGCGTCCTTGCGTTTGCCGGCCAACTCGTAGGCAGCGATCGCGATCACCAGCAGCAACACTCCGTCTTGCCCATGCGCGATGCCCAATGCCGTCGGCAGATACTGCAAACCCAGAATCAGCGCACTCGAACCAAATGGCCGCCACGCCCACGCCCAACAGCCCACCAGCAAGACCACATGCAGCGCAATCCACGCATGGAGCGCTGCGTCGAGCGGCAGCCATGACAACGGCGCCAACACCATTGCGTAGAAGTGGGGACGAACAAACGGAATCAACTCCTGCGTCGATGGCACCAACTCGTGTTGGAGTTCGAGCTACGTTTGCTGGTCGTATAGCTCCGCAAACCGTCCGGACCCAGCCAGAGTTGCCCCGACATAGAAGTTCAGAAAGTCATGACGGCGCGCGGAATCGCCAAGCACCGTTCCCAGGGTGGCCCAGAAGGCGGCCATCACCACGGCAAACGCAATGTCCACCCAGGCGAATCGCCGTCGCGGGCTCATCGCCGCACTCCCCAACCGAGCCGTGACCATAAGAGATCGGCCTGATGAACCCCAAACCTCGACCTCCAACTCCTCACTTCCGAAAGCCTTTCGCCGAGCCGAATCACAACACCATTCCCCCACGGCTTGCGCCGTCGGCCATTATCTCTCGCCGCTGCCGGAGTTCTCCGTTTGAAACCGCGTGAAGGGGCCGCCGTCGGGACAATCGTCGGGCCAAAACAAGGACTCAGTGATAGTAGTATAGCCCCTCACGGGGCGGTGCGATTCCCCGCCTTCGCCCGTCATTTCCGAAGAATCTCCACCGAACCAGCACGCCCCGAAGAACGCACCGGGGTCTCAAGGTTACCACCGCCTTTCACCGTTACTAGGCGGTAATGAACCAAAGCCAAGTCATCGTGAGGGGCATAGCTGGTCCCGAAAGGCCACTGCAAGTTGCTGTGATATCATGCCGGAAACCCTGCGGCACACGGTTCAAGCAAGCCTTGGGAGGTGAGATCGTGTTCAGTAAAACCGTATCACTGTCAGTCCTCGTGCCACTGATTCTCACGGCCGGCCTCAGCACCGCCACGGCCGACGACAACTGGCCGCAATGGCGCGGCCCACACCTCAACGGCACGAGCACAACCGCCAAAAACCTCCCGACCGAGTGGAGTACGACCAAGAATGTCAAGTGGCGCATCGCGCTCCCGAGCTGGAGCGCCGCCACGCCCATCATCTGGGGCGACACCGTCTTGGTCACCTCCGCTGAAGAAGGCTTCCAGCAACTGCGTCAACGGTCCCGGGGCGGGCGCAAGAAGGGCGGACGCCGCCGCGGCGGATACGGCGGTCCGCGCCCCGGCCCAACCAGTGACAGGGATGAGATGTACCTGCTCGCCGTCAACCGTGTCGACGGTACGGTCCGCTGGAGCAGGCTCATGGGCGCCGGCAACCGCCTGTACCGCAAGCAGAACCTGGCCTCCCCCTCCCCAGTAACCGACGGCAAGCACATCTGGACGATGACCGGCGCCGGCACGCTCACGGCCTTTGCCTTCGACGGCAAGCAGCTCTGGCAGCGTGATATCCAGCAGGATTACGGAACATTCGGCCTCAATCACGGCTACGCCAATTCGCCGCTGCTCCACAAGGGGCGTCTCTACATCCAGGTGCTGCACGGCATGAAGACCGACGACCCCTCCTACGTCTTCTCCGTCGACACCAAGACCGGTAGGACCCTCTGGAAGGTCGAGCGCCCGACCGACGCGATGTCCGAATCGCCGGACGACTACTCGACGCCTGTGCTAGCCACGGTGAACGGCAAGCAACAGCTCGTCGTCTCGGGCGGCGACTACGTTACCGGCCACGACCTCGACAGCGGCAAAGAACTCTGGCGCATGGGCGGCCTCAATCCCAACCACGAGAGGGCGTATCGCACGATCGCGTCCTCGATCGTCAACAACGACATCGTCTACACCTCGAGCACGCGCGGGCGTCCCTTCATCGCTTTCCATCCCGGAGGCAGCGGCGACATCACCAACTCGAACATGGTCTGGAAGAACGACCTCGGGCCCGATGTCCCCACGCCGACGAGCGACGGCAAGATCATCTACGTCATCAACGACCGCGGCATCGCCATCGCCTTCGACGCCAAGACAGGCGATCTCGTCTGGGACCGCAGGCGCATCGAGCCCGGCACTTATAGCTCGTCGCCGATCCTCGCCGACGGCAAGATCTACGCCACCAGCGAAGACGGTGCCACGACCGTTCTCAAAGCGGGCCCCGAGTTCGAGATTCTCGCCGTCAATAAGCTCGACAGCCACACCTTGGCGACGCCGGCGCCGGTCGGCAACGAGATCTTCATCCGCACGGCGGAACATCTCTATTGCATCGCAGGCCAGTAGCCCTGGGGAAGATGGCGGACAGTACCCTACGGCTTACGCTTTTTGGCGGTGTCGACGTCGGGGCTGGCAGGCATTGTTCCTAGGACTGCTTCAAAAAGTTCGGCCTTCTTGCTGGGCTTCTTCTTTGCGCCGCCCTTGCCGTGACGGTACTTGTGGGTGTCGTAGCAGGTGCGACACTCGACCTTGGCCGGTACGCTGTCCACGATCGCAACCACCGAGTGGTTGGTCAGCATGCGACAGCGCGTGCAATGGTCGTCAATGACGTCGCCCAGGCGCAGTTCAGACATAGGGCCAGCTCCGGGGGAGGGAACCACATTATTGCATAGGCTGGGAGGTTGGGCCGAATACCAGAACGAAGAATGATAGGCCGGGCGATCGGGGAGGGTGAGCGGTCGTGAAGTGGGCCGAGTATCCTCGACGCCTGCTCACGAGCGCGGCTCGGTAGGGGGTTGCTGGGGGGGGGCCGGATAGCAACTTTCCCGCCGCGGCCGGGTTCGGTAAAACAGATACAAGTGTCGAGGCGAGTTTAAAGCGGGGGAGTCCCCACCATGAAGAAGATACTACTCTCGAGTCTGTCCGCGGCGCTCAACGGGGTGTGGCTGGTTTCTGGAGCGCTGGCTGCGCCGGCGCCGAGCAAGCGCGACGCGGTGAAGCACGAGGCGATCGAGCGCTCGCCGCTGAGCGAGAACCAGAAGCTGGTGCACCTGCTGAACCGCATCACCTACGGCCCACGGCCGGGCGACCTCGAGACCGTCCGCGCCCGCGGAGTGGTTCGGTTCATCGAGCAGCAGCTCAATCCGGCCGACATTAGCGATGCCGAACTGGACGCCCGCTTGCGCCCGCTCGAAACCATCAGCTTGTCGACGCAGGAGTTGGGGGTGCTCTTTCCCCATCCGGCACTGCGCAGGCGCTTGGTCAAGAAAGGGTTGATCGACCAAGCGGACTTCCCCCGCCGCCGTTCGCGCCAACAAGGCGAAACGCAGCTGTTCCAGAAACCGCGGATGGCCAACTCGTTTGCGACGCCCCCCGAGGAGCTGCGTTCCGAGAGCCCGGCCGAGGGGATGCGCTGGGAGGACGAGGCCTTTCACGATATTCCACAGTCGCGCGCCCGCCGCCGCGATCGGGTCCGCGGTGCGTCCAACCCCATCTACGGCCAGATTACACGTCTCGCCGAGCCGATCCACCTCGAGGCCGAGCGGGGCCCGAACGGCTCCCGCACCATCGCGGGCGTGAACCGGCCGGGGCTGATCGTCATGCAGATGCAGGCCGCCAAACTAACGCGCGCAATTCACAGCGAACGCCAGCTCGAGGCGGTCATGGTGGATTTCTGGCTGAACCACTTCAACGTCTACGCGCGCAAGGGCGGGCCGATGCCGGTCCTGTTGCCCGCCTATGAACGGGACGTGATTCGTCCGCATGCGTTGGGCAAGTTCCGTGATCTGCTGGGTGCGACGGCCCAGGCGCCGGCGATGCTCTTCTATCTCGATAACTTCCAGAGCATCTCTCCCGACTCGTTCGTTGGGAAGCGCCGCGACCGCGGTCTCAACGAAAACTACGCGCGTGAGCTGATGGAGTTGCACACGCTCGGCGTCGACGGCGGCTACACGCAGCAGGACGTGATCGAGGTCGCCAAGGTCTTCACCGGCTGGACGTTCCTCGGAGGCCGCAGCCGGGAAATGGCACGTATGGGCCGCCGCCGGTTCGGCGTGCAGATGAGCGCGCCCGTCTTCCGCGAGTCGGGCTTCGTCTTCCTGCCACCCGCTCATGCGCCGGGCGACAAGGCGGTGCTCGGCCGGCGCATTCGCCAGGGTGGCATGGACGAAGGCGAACAGGTACTCGACATCTTGGCGGCGCACCCCTCGACCGCGCGCTTCCTCGCGACGAAACTCGTGCGCCGCTTCGTCGCCGACGAGCCGCCCACCGGGCTCGTCGATCAGGTCACCCGCAGCTACACGCGGACCGGCGGCGACATCAGCGCCATGCTACGGACGATCCTCTACTCGCCGCAGTTCTGGTCCGAGGAGACCTTCCAAGCGAAGACGAAGAAGCCTCTCGAGTTGTTCGCCGGCGCGGTCCGCGCACTCGGCGGCGACTTCACGCCGACGCCGATGGCCATCCTCGCGATGCAGCGCATGGGCGAGCCGCTCTATCTGTGCCAGCCGCCCACGGGCTATCCCGACGTGGGAGAAGAGTGGCTCAACACCGGGACGTTGCTCTATCGCTGGAAGTTCGCCTTGGGTGTGGCGAGCGGCAAGATGCCCGGCGTGAAAGCCGACGTTCCCGACGATGTGGGGGACGGGGATGTGACGGAGGTGCTGACGAAGCTCGCTGACCGTCTGTTCCGCGCGCAGCTTTCCGAGAAGACCCAAACGAAAATCGAAGAGACAGTTACCAAGCAACTGGCCCTGCGCGCCGACCCCGAAGCCCCGCTCGGCGACCGCGAGATCCGCTACCTCACAGGCTTGGTCTTGGGCTCCCCTGAGTTTCAACGAAGATAGCCGGTAGGTTCGCAGTTGCACCCGGAACGCCTGCGACCGGTCCAAGGGCGAAAATCCGCTCCACGGCCCCCTATTCGTCGCTGGTGCTATGCGCACGATCAGGACGGTCAGACCATTCGACGTGGAGGCGGATGCAATAGGCACACTCGGCGGGTACTGGTTTGTCTTCGACGGTCTCCGTAGAATCAACGGATTTGTGATGGAGCAGCGGAACTTCAATCGAGGAGTCTGATTGTTGGCCCTGGCGGCTTACTGTGCGGCCCTCCTGGGGTGTCACCCCCCTGTCCGGAACCCTCCATCCGGCCGTTTCGTCTTCGAGAAGACCAACCGCGTCATTCTCGAGTTGGGTGGCCGCGGGTCGTTCGATGAGACTAACGCCAAGTACCCCTGTGTACTCAAGGTGGGCAGCGAATGGTGGATGTGGTACAACGGCCGATCCGCCGACAGCTTTACCGGCGAAATCGGACTCGCGACAAGCCCCGACGGCCTTCGGTGGACTAAGGCGAACGGCGGCGAGCCGGTCCTGCGCCACGGGCCACCCGGTGCGCCCGATTCCACCAAGGTGGATCATCCCGCGGTTGTGAGATTCGGCGGTCGCCTCCATATGTGGTTCACGATGGGCGACGAACAGCAGCTACACCATCGGCTACGCCGCGAGCACCAACGGCAAGGACTGGACGCGGCAGAACGGGGGACAACCCGTGTTTGGTGTTGGCACGAAGGGCCAGTTCGATGACCAAGTCGTGCTCCATCCTGCGGTCGTCAGGGACAGCTCCGGCAAGTTGCATCTGTGGTACATGGGCAACGGGCCACAACAAGGGTTCCGGCTAGGCTACGCGACCAGCAGCGACGGGATCCACTGGACGCGTGAGAATGGCGGCGACCCGGTCGTCGAGCCCGAGACGCTGAGTGGCGCTAAGGGTGACGTTACCGAGGAGTATGTGTACAACTGCATGGTCCTTCTCGAAGGCGAGACCTTCGACATGTGGTACAGCGCCGGCACTGGCATCCGCTCCGGCGAAGTCGTCCCCAAGGGCAACTGCATCCGCCATACCTCGAGCACGGATGGAGTCCATTGGGTGAAAGACCCCGAACCGACCTTGTTCAACGGCCCCCTTGGCAACATCGATGAGTACGCGGCCTTCGCGCCCTACGTGGTGCGCCGCGACGTGGGGCTATGGATGTATTACTCGATTGGCCACATTGCTGCCGGTCCTGAAGGTGAGGACCGGCGTCGCTTTCGAACCAGCCTGGCGACGCAGGTCGTGGGAAAGGACCGGTAGGCAACCCCGGTTGTGGCCGGGTTGTAAGGATCCTCAGAGGATTCGGGATAACGAAGAACCGGCGTTTCACGGCACGTCGACGCGGTGCCTCAAGCGTGCACCTGGCCGGCACTCACTGTCCGCTCAGCCCCGGGGAGCGGCAGCGGGTGGTGGGTCCGGAACTTGCCGGGGGCCTCGAGAGACAGCGTGCCGGCAAACTCAAAGGCAACCTGAATGTCTTCGCCGAAATGGCCGGTGAAGATCTCGCGCAGCCGCGCGATGGCCTCGTCGGAAGGATCGTACTTGGCCACCAGCCGAACGCGGAATCTGTCGAGGCGCTGTTGCTTGACCTGGAATCGTAACACCCAGGGCGTCTCCGAGTTGATTCGCCCGGCGAGTCCGTACGGCAGAATTGCGCGGTCGTCCTGTAGAGGAAAACGGTCGACGACGCGGCCGAGGACTTGCTCGAGCGCGGCGTAGGGCGCTCCGCAGCCGCAGGGCGACGGCCCGCGCACAGCCAGATCGCCCAGCGGGTAACGGATGAAAGGCATGGCATAGGAGTGAAGGCCTGTGACGACGACCTCGCCGGCCTCGCCCACTTGCACCGGCCGGCCGTCGCGCAGCAATTCGACGATCACCGACTCATCGCAGACGTGGTAGCGCCCGGTGGCGGGACAGTCCACGGCAATGTTGCGGAACTCATGGCTGGTGTACGCCGCGTAGACGTTGGCGCGAAAGCCTTCACGCACCCGGCGGCGCATGTCGTCCGTGAAAGTTTCTCCACCGACGACGACCAGTTTGGGACGGGATTCGCGCGCGGTCGGATTCGGTGAGGCGCTCGGCGATGTCGGTGACCAGCCCGGGGAACCCCATGACTGCGTCGGGCCGGATCCGCCGAAGCTGGTCAATCAGTTGATCGACGGGGTCTTGACAGTCCAGCGGCACCCACCGAAAGAGCCCCATCCCACCGAAGAGGCGGTCGGCAGGCATCGGCTGGGCCCTCGAATCGCCCGACCGCATCAGACTTGTGACCGCGCGACGATGCGTGAACCGCATGCCGCAGCGGAGCATGTCCCGCACCCGTAGGATCCCGAGCAGATAATGCTCTAACGCCGATCGCCGGATCACCAGGGGTGCGCCGGTGGAACCGCTGGTCTTGCGGATGACCAGCGCATCGGGGTCGACTCCTTCGGTGACCACGTCACGTGCGGGCGCCTGTTGAAAAGCCGCGCGCGCGGAATTTGGAATACGGGAGAGGTCTTCGAGGCCGCGGATATCTGCGGGTTTCAAGCCCGCTTCGTCGAACAACCGGCGATAGCGGGGGACTCGGCGATAGGCGTGGAGAACGATCGACCGCAGACGTCGCGACTGATAGTCGAGGAGCTGTGCGCGGCTCCAGGTGAAGCCCTGGAGTACACCAACGAGACCGTGCAGGCCGTCAGCCAAGCGTCTCGGGTCAACCAAGCCACAGTATACAGCCGGCATTGTCCGCCGGCCCCGGCGGACTAGGTGACTTCGCTCACTACCGCCCGGCGCGGTTCGCCGCCAGGAGGTGACAGGTAGGCTTGGCTGAACTGCGGGACCCCCACGAGTGGTGCGAGAACAGTGGGGTCAACACCCAACTCAGGACAATTCTCGCACAGGAGCCTAATGTCGCACTGATCGACCCAACACTTCACGTCCCCCACGAGGGCGTAGAGGATGCGCGCGATATGGGAGGCGAACCGGCCCTTCAGGACCACGAAGTCGCCGCTGCGCAGTTCCGTTCGCAAGAATGCGATCACTTGCTGCATGGTTTTGAAAGTGTGGGCACTCTCCTCCGCCATCCCCGTCCGTATCGCACTCCGGCGGGCCCCGTTTCGGAACTGCCCGAAGAAAACGAAGACATCCGCGACGAGAGCGGCCAATTCGCCAAGCTCGATCGCTCTACGGCGGCTGTTGACCGGGGCCTCGGTGTAGCCGTTGGTGACAAAGATCTTGCGCGCGGCGCGTGCCGCCCGTAACACGCCAAGCGCGGCCGTGAAGGCTTCGAGATAACTATTCGTGTCGTCGCGCAGAATGACCGCCCCATTGGGTAACCGTACGGGCTGTAGCCGCCCCGGCAGGGGAGGAATTTTTTCGATCGGTTCGATGGCCTGCCGCAACGTCAATCCGAGCCGGTGGGCGACGGCCACCGCGCCCAGCGCCGAAACCGACCACTGCGTGCCGACCAGCTGCGTCTGGCAGCGCGCAGACTCCGAACCCGCCCGGATCGTCAAAGCAAACCGGTCGGGCCACTGGCCGGTCGCGGCCCCTCCGGTGACCGCGAACGAAGGGGACGATCCGAAGAAGATAACTTCGCAACCCCGGCGGTGCGCCTCGTCTGCCATCGCCGCGACGCGCGGATCATCTCCGTTCAGCACGGCGATGCCCCCCGGCTTCAGACCCCGCAGCAGCTTAGCCTTCTCGGCAGCGATCTCGTCGAGGTCCTTGAAACTGAGCAAGTGGGCCCCGCCGACGCTC
Organism: Bryobacterales bacterium; assembly: GCA_965248255.1. Taxonomy (GTDB): domain Bacteria; phylum Acidobacteriota; class Terriglobia; order Bryobacterales; family UBA6623; genus JAKZVK01. The sequence goes on along the minus strand of CBDFIW010000004.1, from coordinate 3,189,701 downwards.
AGGATCACGGCAATGTCGGGACGCACGACCCGCGCCCAGTGCCGGATCATTCCGGGGCGCTCGGTGCCCACCTCGACGACGGCAAAGCGATGGCCCGGCCGAACACGAAAGAGCGTCCGGGACACACGGGTGAACGCGTTGTCGTTCCGCGGGGTCTTCACGATCGGGTAGTGGGCGCCAAGCGCGGAGCCGAGGCACTCCTTGGTGGTGGTCTTGCCGAAGCTTCCCGTAATCGCGATGAAGGTGGTCCGCCGCAGGCAGCGCCTCCAGAGGCCGGCGAGGACGTCCAGCATTAGAGCCTTGATGAACCAAAGGCGTTTGCCCTTCGTCGCGCGTAGGATTTCGACGAGCATCGGTCTGTGTAGCCGAGTTTGTGCAAGCGTCGCCGTGACCGGGGGCGCAGCACGCTACGTCCTTTCGTCCGGGAACGGCGTCGAAGACCCATTCTATCGAGTCGAGCCGCAAGCTCGGAATTCGCTGCTACGATAGAACCCCTGGAAAGAGCCCCTGGAAGTCTTTCCCTCTCACCTCATCTGCCTTCATGTGTGGTATCGCCGGAATCTTCGATAGCAAGCTCCCGAAGGGGGAGCGTCTGGCGGCCCTGGCGCAGATGGGCGAGGCGATCCGCCACCGCGGGCCCGACGAGGATGGGAGTTTCGATTGCCCCGGCCTCGGGGCCGCCCTGACCTGCCGCCGCCTGAGCATTGTAGACGTCGCGGACGGGCAGCAGCCGATGTCGAACGAAGACGGCACCGTGCAAGTCGTCTTCAACGGGGAGATCTACAATCACCCGGCGCTGCGCCAAGATCTCGAGAAGCGCGGGCACCGGTTTCGGACGCGCTGCGACACCGAGGTGATTGCTCACCTCTACGAAGACCTCGGAGTCGAATGCCTCGACAAGCTTCACGGGATGTTCGCACTGGCCATCCTGGACGTAGAAGCCCGCAAGCTCGTGCTGGCGCGAGACGGGGCGGGCATGAAATATCTCTACTCGGCCGCAACGCCTTCGGGGTTCGTGTTCGGCTCGGAAGTCAAAGCCTTGCTGGCGTCCGGGCTGGTCGAAGCGCAGCCTGACTGGACGGGCCTGGCCAATTTCTTGACGTCGGGCTACATCCCGGCGCCGCGGAGCGGCTTTGCCGGAATCGAAAAGCTTCCGGCCGGCGGCTGGTTGGTTGTCGGGCCCGGACAAATCCGCCGAGGGAGGTTCTGGCGGCTTCGGTTCCGCCATGACCTGCCACGGCGAAGCGATCGAGAGTACGCCGAGGAGCTCGAGCATCTGCTCGAGGCCGCGCTGCGCTCTCATCTCGCCGCCGATGTTCCCGTCGGGGCGTTTGTCAGCGGCGGCTGGGACTCGTCATTGACGGCGACGTTGGCCGCCCGGCAGTTGGGGGCGAGGCTGAAGACGTTCTCGATTACGTTCCCCAACGACCCGGATGTCGACGAAGGCCGCTTTTCCCGGCAGGTGGCCGAGCGCTTGGGGACCGAGCATCACGAGGTCGAGTTCGACGTGGCCGCCGTCCCAGATCAACTGCCCAAGGTCACGAGGGCCCTCGAAGAGCCATTCATTCGCAGCCCCGCTTTGCTGCAGTACCAGTTGGCCGAGATGACCGCGCGCGAAGTCAAGACCGCGATCAGCGGCGAGGGCGCCGACGAACTCTTTGCGGGCTACGCATGGCTTTGCCATCCGTATACTAGTGTAATGCACCATAAATAATGTAACTTATATTGGCTTCCCATCGTCTCTATTAACAGGAGGCATGGGATGCGAAGAGCACAACCAGTAACTTTGAACACAGCGCAATGCAAGCAGTTGGACCGCTACGCGCGCGGCCGCCAAGTCGCCGTTCGTCTCGCCCTGCGAGCCAGGATTGTCCTGCTGGCCGCCGACGGTCTCGAGAATAAGCAGATCGCCGCACAGCTCGGTGTCTCGCGGCAGTTGGTGGCCCGCTGGCGCACGCGCTTTCTCGAAAGCAGCATCGCCGGCATTGCAAAAGACGCCCCACGGCCCGGTCGTAAACCTGCCGTCTCGAAGCAGAAAGTACAGCAGATCATCCACAAGACCACCCGCGAGAAACCGTCCAACGCCACCCACTGGAGCCGCCGCACCATGGCCGCCGCGGCCGGCGTCAGCGCTTCCACCGTGGGACGGATTTGGCGCGCCCATGGCCTCAAGCCCCACCGCGTCAAGACCTTCAAGCTCAGCAATGACCCGCGTTTCGCCGAGAAACTCGACGACATCGTCGGACTCTATCTCAATCCGCCTGAGCATGCTCTGGTTCTCTCGCTCGATGAGAAGTCCCAAATCCAAGCCCTCGATCGCACCCAGCCCGGCCTGCCGCTCAAAAAGGGACGCGGCCAAACGATGACCCACGATTACAAGCGCAACGGCACGACCACCCTGTTTGCGGCGCTCAACAGCCTTGACGGCAGCGTGATCGCCGAGTGCATGCCCCGACACAGCCACCAGGAATGGCTGCGCTTCCTGCGCTTAATTGACCGCCGCACTCCCAAGGACAAACAGCTTCATCTCATCGTGGACAACTATGCCACCCACAAGCATGCCGCTGTGAAGCGTTGGCTCGATCGTCACCCGCGCTTCCACATTCATTTCACCCCGACCTCGGCGTCGTGGCTGAACATGGTCGAGCGATTCTTTCGCGATCTCACCGTCAAGCGCCTGCGCCGCGGCGTGTTTCGCAGCGTGGACGAGCTCGTCGCCGCCATTGACGACTACATCGCCCAGCACAACGGGCATCCCACGCCCTTCATCTGGACCGCGACCGCCTCCGACATCCTCGAGAAAGTCAAGCGCGGACGTGCCGCCCTGCATAAGGTGCAATCTGCTTGACGCACTACACTAGGTTGGCTTATCCGCTGCGCTACCTGACACCTCGGCCCTTGGCTCGGATGCTGTCGACGCGAGTGCCGGCGTCGCGTTGGCAAGTGTTGCTTCGCGTGCTGGGCGCGAAGGACCTGGCCTTGGCGGATCTCGAGTGGTTCCGGCCGCTGCCGTCTTCGATCCGCGACGAAGTTCTCCAGGGCGAACTACGCGACGCCGAGCCGGATCTGCCTTCGCTGCGGGTCGAGCCCGAAACCCTGGCTTCGTGCCGCGGCGTGTTGCAGCGCCGGCTCGCCCTGGAGTTCACCCATCGCCTGGCGGACGGAATCATGCTCGACCGAGACAAGATCAACATGGCACACGGGCTCGAATCGAGGATCCCGTTCCTCGACCGCCCGTTGGTCGATTTCGCGCTGCGCCTGCCGTCGAATCTAAAGTTACGGGGACGGCAGGAGAAGTACATCCTCAAGCTTCTCACGCATATGCTCCCGCTCGATGTCGCACGCCGCCGGAAGTTTGGAATACAATTCCCGCGGAGTCTGAGCCAGCATCCGACGGTACGGAAGCTCGCGCGAGAAGTGCTGCTTGACTCTTCCGGAGGGTTGTTCCAGCGGGCACGATTAGAACGTTACCTGCAAGTGGACGCGAAGAGCTCGCGGCGGCAGGTGACCGTACCCTGGGCGCTGCTGGTGCTTCAATGCTGGTGAAATGAGTTCATGGGTCGGCGGGCCGCGGCGGCCAGTTGAGAGGTACTGGAACGGTTTGTAGTGCCGCGCCCCCGCTCCAGACATAGGGGAGTGGCCGCCACGTTGACGAACCACCTGATGTTTGACGCTCTCTGGAGTCAACACCTATGCTGCTAAGGAGACGTTTCGACGTCCCCCTGTATGGGCACCTACTCCCGTTATCCTCCGATGAACTTCGGCTACAGCCGGATGGTGCCTCCGGCGATCAAGTTTCTACTGATAGCCAACACGGCGGCGTTTGTCGTCTACTTCCTCTGCCAGTGGTTGAAGTTCGTTCCTCTGCTGTTGCTGTTTCATTCGCTGAGCCTGATTCCGGATTGGCTCTTCCGGGGAGCGATCTGGCAGCCCTTCACATATCTGTTTCTGCACGACCCGACGGGGTTCGGCCACATTCTTATCAATATGTTGATGCTGTGGATGTTCGGCAGCGACCTGGAACGTGACTGGGGGAGCCGGCGCTTTCTTAACTACTATCTCGTCTGCGGTGTGGGCGCGGGGTTGTGTGATGTCGTCTCCCGCCTGATTTTCGGAGGGAGCCTGGGCACTGCGACGATTGGCGCCTCCGGCGCGATTTACGGCGTGCTGCTTGCGTTCGGTCTGCTCTACCCGAACCGAACGATCTACTTCATGCTGATGTTCCCGATCCCGGCAAGGATAGCCGTGGCCATCATGGGGGCGATCGCGTTCTTGTCGGCTGTGGGAGGAGCCGGCGGAGGAGTGGCGCATTTCGCCCACCTTGGCGGGATGGTGATCGGCTACTTCTACTTGCGCCACCGCCCGAGCGCCCTCGATATCGACTGGCTGGGATCGTACCGCCAGTGGCGGTTGCGGCGTGCCCGGCGGAAGTTCCAGGTTTATATGAAGAAACGGGATCGCGGCGGGGGAAGCCGCTGGGTCAACTAGCAAAGGCGGCGGGTCCGACCGTAGCAGCAGCCCGAAACGCGTTCGCACCAGGGCAAGATCGGGATTGGAACCGTTCTACCGCCGACACCTTGCAGGCTAAGGGAGACCGATCGCCGCAGGTTTCTGGGAACCGCGCCGCGGGACGATCCCACAAGCGTTCGAGGCAAGCGGGCGGCAGCTTGCGGACGGAGTACGGTTGGCCGACCTGGCCGCGAAAACGGACTGTTATCATGACAAGGGAAATCCTTCGGAGCGTCGCGATGAAACGGTTCTGGCTCCTCATGGCGGGAGTGTTGTGCCTGCTGCTCGCCGGTGGTGACCTACACTCCCAGGCCCGGCGGTCACGCCGGCAGGGCAACAAAGACAAACAGAACATGATGCGCTGGCGGGTGCTTCGGCCCGTCGTGCGGGGGACGCGCGCCGCGGTGGCCGCGGGGACGCCGCTGAGCAGCGAGGCCGCCATGCGCCTTCTGCACGCCCGAGGCAATGCTGTGGACGCGGGTGTCGCAGCACTTTACGCGGGTGCCGTGAATGAGTTTTCGCACTTCGGGTTTGGCGGGGAGTCACCGATCCTCATTCGCACGCGTGACGGCGAGGTGCACTCGATTCCCGGCGTCGGCGCGGCACCCGGGCGAATGACACTGGAATTCTTCCAGTCGCACCGGCAGCACCCTGAGATCATCCAGGAGTCACGTCGGCGCGGGCGCAATGGCGGGCCGATCCCGCCGTTCGGAATCCTGCCGGCGCTGGTTCCCGGCATGGTCGACTCGGGGTTGCTGTCGCTGCGCGAGTTTGGCACGAAGTCATTCGGCGAGGTGATCCAACCGGCGATCGATTTGGCCGACGCGATGCCTCTCGACTCGATACGCGCGGGCTCGATCGCGCAAGCGGTGCGGATCTTCAAGCTGTTCCCGACATCGCAGAAGGTGTACCTGCCCGGAGGGCGGGTGCCACGTCCGGGCAGCGTGTTTCGACAGACCGATTTAGCGCGAACGCTGCGCTCGCTGGCGGCAGCCGAAGGGAAGGCTCTCCAAGGGGGAGCGACGCGGGAGCAGGCCATCGACGCTGTGCGTGACCACTTCTATCGAGGTGAGATCGCGCGGAAGATCGCCGACTTCAGCAAAGAGAACGGTGGCCTGCTGCGCTATGAAGACTTCGCGCAAACCCGACTCGAGTTGGAAAAGCCGGAGGTCACGACCTATCGCGAGTACGAGATCTACAAGAGCGGCTTTTGGACGCAGGGGCCGATTCTGCTGCAAGCGCTGAATCTCGTCGAGGGATACGACCTGCGCACGATGGGTTGGAACTCGCCCGAGTACATTCACACGCTGACCGAAGCGCTCAAGCTGGCCTACGCCGACCGTGACACCTATTATGCGGATCCGAAGTTCTCAAACATCCCCGCAGATCTGCTAACCAAGGAGTACGCTGAGCTGCGCCGTCGGCTGATCGATCCGGCGCGGGCGTCGACCGAGTTTCGTCCGGGAGAATTCGGCCGTGAGCCGCCCCACCCCTCGCGGTACGCCGGCCAACTGCGGCCGTTGACCGACGCTCTGGCTTCGAAGGACACGACCTGCATCAACATCATCGACAGCAACGGCGTGATGTTCTCGGTGACGCCGTCGGGGGCGTGGATGCCGTCGGTGATCGCGGCCGACACGGGGATTCCGCTGACCCAGCGGGCGCAGAGCTTCCTGATGATTCCCGATCACCCAAACGTCGTTGAGCCGCGCAAACGTCCCCGCATCACGCTGTCACCAACGATTGTGACCCGGCGGGGACAGCCCTTCTTGGCACTTTCCACGCCGGGGGGCGATCAGCAGGACCAGGCGTTGCTGCAGGTGATGCTGGCGGTGATAGAGTTTCGGCTGAACCCACAGGCGGCGGTCGAGGCGCCCCGCTTCCAGACCCGACACATGGTCGCCAGCTTCGACGACCATGCCATGGAGCCGAATCTGCTGCTGCTTGACGAGCGCATCTCGCCGTCCGTCGAGGGGCAGCTCAAGGAGTGGGGCCACCAGATTGAGCGGCGCAGCAAGTGGAACAGCGGCTCGGCGCCGGTAGCCGTGCTGTTCATGCCTAACGGTGTAATCTCAGCCGGTGCCGACCCCTACGGGTACCGGTATGCGGATGCTTGGTAAGCAGCGTGGGGGCTGCGGGCGTAGCCACGCCGGCCCGGCGGGCTAGAGTTTCCGCACCTTCTCTTGCCGTTGACCGGAGGCCCCTTCTAGCTTCCCACGTAGCGGGCGTAGAGGCTGCGGGCTAGAGCGGGATCTTCGGTGCCTTTGATGATGGCTCGTCCATCGGGGAAGATCGTCATCTCGTAGGGATTACAAACGAAACGCAGAGCGTATTCGTTGGCTCGCACCTGCCCGAGAGGTTCGAGGGCGACACGCAGCTTTTGTAGGTCGAGAGGCCGCTCGCGTTCGTGGACCTGCACGGCGTTTCGTCCGCACAAAGAGACCGGGCGGCGGCGCTTGGCGGCGAGAAAGGCGAAGTCGCGCCGCGCGCAGGCCCGGCAATCCGGGTTGCGTTCACGCGACGAAACGCTCTGGATCGTGTTTTTCCACACATCCATCGCAAGCAGCCTCGGCTCAAGGGCGTCGGGTTTGCCGGCGAGGATCTTGACGGCATCAGAAACCTGCAGAGAGGCGATCAGTGAGGCGACCGAGTTCAATATGCCGGCCGTGTCGCACGTGGGCTGCGTCCCGCCGGGAGGGGTGGGGAAGAGACAGGTTAGGCAGGCGGTATGGTGCGGGATGATCGGCATGGTAAGGCCGTAGCTGCCGACGGCTGCACCGTAGACCCAGGGCACCCCGTGCTTAACGGCTACGTCGTTGACGAGATAGCGGGTATCGAAATTGTCTGTACCGTCAAGGACGATGTCGGCGGGTAGCAGGAGCTGCTCGGCGTTGAGAGATATCAGGTCAACGACGCGGGGCTCGACGGACACGCCAGAGTTGATGGCGGCGAGATGGGTGGCCGCCGCCGCGGCCTTAGGCAACCCTTGGCGGGCGTCGTCTTCGTCGAACAGCCATTGCCGCTGGAGGTTACCAGGCTCGACGTAATCCCGGTCGATGATCACGAGGCGGCCTACGCCGGCGCGGGCCAGCGCCGCGGCCTGGAAGGTGCCGAGGGCGCCACAACCGACGATGACCGCGCGGGAAGAGAGTAGCTTCTCTTGCCCGCCCTCGCCCAGTTCGGAGAACAGGATCTGGCGTGAGTAGCGCTCGCGGTCGCGGCCGGTCATGATCGGGAGGTTGCAGAGCCGGTTGGGATCGATGGGCCTCCTTGATCCTACCCTCAACGGAGACGCCCTAGTGTAGTGCGTCAAGCAGATTGCACCTTATGCAGGGCGGCACGTCCGCGCTTGACTTTCTCGAGGATGTCGGAGGCGGTCGCGGTCCAGATGAAGGGCGTGGGATGCCCGTTGTGCTGGGCGATGTAGTCGTCAATGGCGGCGACGAGCTCGTCCACGCTGCGAAACACGCCGCGGCGCAGGCGCTTGACGGTGAGATCGCGAAAGAATCTCTCGACCATGTTCAGCCACGACGCCGAGGTCGGGGTGAAATGAATGTGGAAGCGCGGGTGACGATCGAGCCAACGCTTCACAGCGGCATGCTTGTGGGTGGCATAGTTGTCCACGATGAGATGAAGCTGTTTGTCCTTGGGAGTGCGGCGGTCAATTAAGCGCAGGAAGCGCAGCCATTCCTGGTGGCTGTGTCGGGGCATGCACTCGGCGATCACGCTGCCGTCAAGGCTGTTGAGCGCCGCAAACAGGGTGGTCGTGCCGTTGCGCTTGTAATCGTGGGTCATCGTTTGGCCGCGTCCCTTTTTGAGCGGCAGGCCGGGCTGGGTGCGATCGAGGGCTTGGATTTGGGACTTCTCATCGAGCGAGAGAACCAGAGCATGCTCAGGCGGATTGAGATAGAGTCCGACGATGTCGTCGAGTTTCTCGGCGAAACGCGGGTCATTGCTGAGCTTGAGGGTCTTGACGCGGTGGGGCTTGAGGCCATGGGCGCGCCAAATCCGTCCCACGGTGGAAGCGCTGACGCCGGCCGCGGCGGCCATGGTGCGGCGGCTCCAGTGGGTGGCGTTGGACGGTTTCTCGCGGGTGGTCTTGTGGATGATCTGCTGTACTTTCTGCTTCGAGACGGCAGGTTTACGACCGGGCCGTGGGGCGTCTTTTGCAATGCCGGCGATGCTGCTTTCGAGAAAGCGCGTGCGCCAGCGGGCCACCAGCTGCCGCGAGACACCGAGCTGTGCGGCGATCTGCTTATTCTCGAGACCGTCGGCGGCCAGCAGGACAATCCTGGCTCGCAGGGCGAGACGAACGGCGACTTGGCGGCCGCGCGCGTAGCGGTCCAACTGCTTGCATTGCGCTGTGTTCAAAGTTACTGGTTGTGCTCTTCGCATCCCATGCCTCCTGTTAATAGAGACGATGGGAAGCCAATATAAGTTACATTATTTATGGTGCACTACACTAGGAGGCCGGCGTCGATGGAGGTGGGTTTGACGCCGCCATCGAGACAAATGCCACAGGTCTGATGGCAGACCCGCGCTGCGGGCGCCAAGGGGCCATGAAAGGTACGATATCTCGCGGGCCGCCCGCGGGCCGCGCCGGCTGCCCCGTACGCTACCCAGCACCGGGAGGGTAGTGATCGATGTGATCGATGGGACATTTCAGCAAAACCATGCGCGGAAAACGCGCGTCCTATAATTTTGGTATTGGTACGGATCTTCCTGTTGATAGTGCTGTTGGCGGCTGGCGCCGGCGCCGCGCCTGAGGGCGTCGCTTCGAGGCCGGTGGTTGAGGTCGAGTTCGTACCCCGCAGCCAGCCGCTCACCCAGGATCACTTACGCCGGATCGTCGCCGTTCGCGAGGGGGAGCCCCTCGATCGCCACGCCGTCCGAGAGAGCATCCACAACCTTTACGCAACGGGCCGCTACGAATACATCGAGGTCAGAAGCGAGGAGGTTGAAGGCGGCGTCAGGGTGATTTTCGAGACTCGCCGGAGCTGGTTTGTCGGGTTGGTGAGCGTTGCCGGCGCCGACGCTCCTCCGACCGCGGTGCGCTTGGCCAACGCGGCGCAGCTCGGCCTGGGTCACCGCTATCTCGAGGAGAACGTTGCGTTCGCGCAAGAGCAGATGCGGGAGCTGCTGCGGAATGAGGGTCTTTTTCTTGCCCACGTCGAGCGCGCAGTCGTACCGAATTCCGAAAACCAGCAGCAGGACATCAACTTCACGATCACGCCGGGTGCCCGGGCAGGCATCGGGAGAATTTTCCTGACCGGCGAACGGTCTCGTGCGACGCCTCCGCTGACGCCTGAGCTGGTGCGCCGGATCGCCAAGTGGGGCCAGGGCTCCGCCTACACACAGAAGCGCATCGACCGCGGCCTGGAACGGCTCCGCAAGCATTTCGAAAGGAACCAACGCTGGCAGGCCGTCACGCCCGTAACCGGCCGGCAGTTCAATGCCGACGCCAACGAGGTGGACTTGGTAGTGGACATCGATCCAGGACCGCTCGTGCGCATCGAGGTTGAGGGCGCGGAGTTCTCGGAGGGTCAGCTTCGTCGCTATCTGCCTGTTTATGAAGAGGGCGTTGTGGACGAGGATTTACTGGCCGAGGGTGCCTCGAACCTCCGCGACTTCTTGCAAACGAGGGGGTATTTCTCGGCGCATATGACGCCGATCTTGGAGCGCCAAAACGAAGATGAAGTCCTTATTACGTATCAGGCTGAGCCCGGCTTGCGGCAGAAACTGGTGAAGGTGGAGGTGACCGGTAACCGGTTCTTCGACTCGGCGACGGTTCGGGAGCGGATGCTAGTCCGCGACCAAACAGTCGATGTGCGTCGAGGCCGCTTCAGCGAAAGTCTTGTCGAGCGGGATCGTAGGGCGATTGAAGAGCTGTACCGCACGAACGGGTTTCGGGACGTTCAAGTCACGCCAACCCGGGAACATGATTACCGGGGCCGCGAGAACGAGATGGCGGTGTTCTTCCGGATCGACGAAGGCGCGTTGACCCTCGTCGAGGAGCTGGAGATCGAGGGGGCAAAGACGATTGCCACGGAGGTCTTTCGAGGCCGGCTGGCCTCGAGCCCGGGACAGCCCTATAGCGAGATGAGCGTCGCTACGGACCGCGACTTAATCCTGGGCGAGTATTTCGACGCGGGCTATCATAACGCGAAATTCCGTTGGCGGGCGTTGCCGGGGGAGAGCCCGGCGCGGGTCAAGCTCGCGTACGAGATCCACGAGGGCGAGACGCTGTTCGTGCGCCGACCGATCGTGTCGGGTTTGCGGCACACTCGTCCGTCGTTGGTCGAGCAGCAGATCCGGATCCTCCCCGGTGAACCGCTCTCGGCCAACGCCATGTTCGAAACACAGCGCAGGCTCTACGACCTGGGGATCTTCTCGAAGGTGGATGTGGATCTGCAGAATCCCGATGGCCAGGAACCATCGAAGAACGTTCTGGTCCAGGTGACGGAGGGCCGGCGTTGGACCGCCGGCATCGGAGGCGGAGCCGAGTTTGCCCGCATCGGTGGCGGCACGGCGGACCTGTCTAAGCCGGTCGGCAGCGCGACGTTCAGTCCGCGCGTGACGCTGGAATTGACCCGGCTGAACGTTCGCGGTATCGGTCACACGATGAGCCTGCGGACGCGTTTTTCGAACCTGCAGCAGCGCGCCCTGCTGACGTACGAAGCGCCGCGTTGGGCGGGCTCCGAGAAATGGCACATGACGATCAGCAGCTTGATCGATACCTCGCGCAACGTACGTACCTTCACGGGTACACGGCTGGAAGGGGCGCTGCAGCTTCGTCACCAGTTGAGCAGGCCGTCGAAGGCGCTGTATCGTTTTACGTACCGGCGCACGTCGATCGAAGAGCAGAGTCTCCAAATCACGCCGCCCCTGATTCCGTTGGTGTCGCAGCCGGTCCGGGTGGGCCTGCTGTCCGGCACCTACATCCAAGACCGCCGAGACGACCCGACGGACTCGACCCGAGGTCTCTTCAACAGCGTCGACCTTGGCCTCGCGAGCGGCGTATGGGGATCGGAGCCGGACTTCTTCCGCATCCTGGGACAGAACAGCACCTATCATCGCCTGGGTAACACTCGTGCCGTGCTGGCCCGGACGCTTCAAATGGGTCTGATGCTGCCGGCCGGCACGTTCGGGACCGGCACGGCTGTCGCGTCCTCGGCGGGCTTCTCGACACCTGACCCCAGGGTTCCGCTGTCCGAGCGTTTCTTTTCCGGCGGGGCCAACGCCCATCGCGGCTTCCCGTTCAACCAGGCGGGGCCGCGCGATCCGACGACCGGCTTTCCGATCGGTGGGGGGGCGCAGTTTCTCCACAGCGTTGAACTACGCTTTCCACTCCGGTGGCAGGATATCGGCGGGGTGCTGTTTCATGACGCGGGCAACGTATACTCGCGTCCCGAGAACATCAGTTTTCGCAACACCCAGGAACGCATCCTCAAGGACGGGGAGTTGGTCGGCTACAATTTCGACTACATGGTTCACGCGGTCGGTCTAGGGGTTCGTTACCGGACGCCGATTGGGCCGGTGCGCCTCGACGTGGCGTACAACATCAACCCGCCACGGTTCATCGGATTCGAAGGGACGCGCGACGAGCTACTCCGGGGGGCAGGGATGGTGACCAGTCAGCGTATCTCACAGTTTCAATTTCACTTTTCGTTGGGGCAGACGTTTTGAGGTTGTTGATCAAGGTAGGGCACTGCCGTTTTCTACTGCTTGGGTGGTGTGCTCTGGGCGCCGGGGTCTACGCCGCGGCCGCGACGGAGATCATCGACAAGACGGTGGCCGCGGTCGGGGAATTTGCTATTACCGCCAGCGAGGTGGACCAGCAGGTGGCGCTCGAGTCGTTCAGCGAGGGAAAGTCTGCCGAGTATTCCGACCCGAACCGCCGGGAGGCGCTTGAGAGGGTCATTCGACAGCGTCTTGTGGCACAGGAGATGGCCGTTGCGAACTTTGCGGGAGTGGGCGAGCGAGACGTGCTCGCGCAGCTGGAGCATCAAAAGCAGCTTTTCGGGGGCGCGAATCGTTTTCGTGAGTCTCTTGGGCGCTACGGGCTGACGGAGCAAGAGGTCGCCGAGTTTCTTCGCCGTCAACTCGACTTCGAGCGTTTCATCGACTTCCGATTCAAGACCGGATTAGTCCCGCCACGCAACGACGTCGTCGCCTATTACAAGGAGGTTTACCTGCCGGCGCTCGAGCGCATCAACCGCACTGAGACGCTCGACGAGGCGTACCCAGTGATCGAGCAGACCCTGATCGAGCAGCGAATCAATCCCCTGTTGGAGAACTGGATCCTCGAAGTCCGCGCCCGGACACGCATCGAAATTCTCGATGCGGCCTTGAAGCCGACCGAGAACTAGGCGCTGATCCCTCGACATGACATTCATGCTCACTCTTGGCCGTCTGATTCGCCCGCGCTGGGTGCGCTGGGGTGTGTTCACCGCCGGTCTGTTGATCGGGGCGATCGGGGCCTTCTATGGGCTTCTTTACACGGATTGGTTCCAGGACTACGCTCGCCGGCGCGTGATCGCCGAGGTGGAGTCCGCCACGGGTGGCAAAGTCGAGATCGAGCGCTTTCGATTCGATCCGGATCGGCTTTTCGTGCGTGTCGAGGGCTTGGTCGTGAGCGCCTCGGAACCATCGTCGGCTCCACCTTTTCTTATGGTCGCTGCTGTGGAGCTTCAGCTTGGCATCGAGTCGCTGTGGGCCCGGGAAGTCTCGCTGCGCTCGATGAAGGTGGAATCCCCTCAGGTAAGGGTCGTCGCCGGTCCGGACGATACGATCAACCTCCCTGCTTTCCCAACGGGCTGGGCCGGCAGCGGGCTTTTCGACCTGGCCGTCGGGACGCTGGACCTGAGCGAGGGCAGCTTGCAGTGGAACGACTCGCACTACCCGATTTCGTTCAGCAGCGAGCAGTTCCAGCTACACACGCGATACGAGCCGGCCGAGGATCGATACCGCGCTCGGCTGCGGTTGGGCGAGTCGGCGTTCGAGGTGCTCGGCGACCATCCCGGAGTTTCCGAAGGCGAGGCTGAGTTCTTCATCTACCGGGACCGGATCGAAGCGCCCGAGATCTATCTGGCAGGCAGCGGCGCCCGCATTCGCGCTGAACTTGCAATCGAGCGGCCGGACCAGCCGCGGGGCGTGCTCAAGTACCAGTCGACGGTGGCACTCGGTGAATGGGCGCACCGGATGGGCCTGACGCTGATTCAGAGCGGCGACGCTCGTGCGGCGGGTGAGGCACGATGGGACGCCGGCATCGGGGAGTTCAGCCTAAAGGGCGACATCAGATTCGGCGAAGTGATCGTCGCAGGCGCGGGGACCGAGCCGCTCTCTCTCACAGCGGAGTACCAAGGAGACGCCGACCGGCTACGGATTCACAGCATCGAGGCCCGTGGCCTGCAAGGAACACTGACGGGAGAGACCGCGGTCGAGGGCCTCCGCTCCGGCAAGCCGCGTTTCCAATTCGATGGCGTGCTCGATGAGTTTCCGCTGGAGCCGGTGCTCGCGGGGTTGACGAGCACCCGCCCGCAGGTAGGGCGGCTTCCCTACAGCGGAACACTGCACGGTTCGGTCCAGGTCAAAGGCAGTGACTGGAGCGACCTCGAGGCGGCGGTTGGGCTGATCGTGAGCAGGCCGGTTAGGGTCTCGGCGGGCCGGAGGGGACTGGAAGGAGCGGTCGATCTAGTTTATGCCGCGTCGGCGGAAGGCTTCTCTCTAGCACAGCTCGATCTGGCCACGCCCACGAGCCGGCTGGAGCTTCAAGGTTCGATGAACAGGGCTTATGAGACCTCGCTGCAAGTCAGCGCGCGGTTCCAGGACCTGCAGGATGTTTCGGCGGTGGCGCGCGCGGCTGGGATGACCGTCGAAGGTGTCCCGATGGAAATCCGCGGAGGCATAGGGATCGACGGCGCCGTGTCGGGTCGGGTCCTGCCGGGCACGCCGAGCTTGTCATTCAGCGGGCGGCTGGAGGCCACGGATTTCGACATCGCGCACTACTCGGTGAAGCACCTTCAGGGTGACGTTGAAATCGGGCCGGACCGGCTCGATCTACGCCGGTGGGTCATCGAGGACGAGGCGGGCTCCGCGCAGTTGACTTTCGGCGTGTCTCTCAGAGCCGGGGGTCTCGGCGGTGTGGGGCCCGCGGCAGCCGTCTCCGGCGTGGAAGGCGACATTCAACTCAATGGACTGTCTGTAGCGAGGCTGCTTGAAGCCGCGGGACGTACGGAACCGCTGACCGGCAAGGCGCATGGGCAGGTTCACTTCCGAGGGCCGCCGGCCGCGCTGACGGCTTCGGCCGAGTTGGAGGTGCGTGATGGAACGGCGTGGGGCGAACCTTTTGACCATCTCCGAGCCGAGGTGGAGTTCAAAGAAGAGAGGCTCTCGGTTGACTCGTTGGAGTTGGTACACCGGACGGCACGCATCAACGCCAGGGGCGCGCTACACACTGGCGAGGGCCGCTATGAGTTCGATCTCCGGGGAGATCACTGGCGCCTTGAGGACCTACAGGCGCTTGCCGAGAGCGACAAGCGCGTTGCCGGCAATCTCGAACTCGCTCTGAAGGGCTCCGGCCGCATGGGCCCGAGTCAAAACCTCTTCGAGGAGTTGTTGGTCGAAGGTTCTCTCGATCTGCGGGACCTCGAAGTCGACGAGCAGGAGGTTGGCTCGTTCTCAGCCAAAGTGGAAACCGCCAACCAGCGAGTCAATCTGAGTTGGCAGGGCAATCTTTTCTCCGGAGGGATCAACGGACGAACGGAGATCCGTCCGGGCGCCGGAAGTCCTTATCAGGGCGAATGCGAGATCAAGAACCTCGATGTCATCCATCTGGGGCGGTTGGCCGACATCGAGGTGCAGAAGATGACCGGCGAAGTGGACGCGAAGTTCCGGTTCTCGGGAGAGCTGGCGGACTCCGACACACTGTCGGCTGAAGGCGAAGTCACACGGCTCGAGGTTTCTTACTCAGAGGTACCGGGAGCCGGGCGCGGCTACGAGCTGTGGAATCCGTTTCCGATGCGCTGGGGTATTTCCGGCGGCAAGCTGGATTTTGACCAGGTGCGGCTGCTGGGAGACGGAACGGATCTCGTCATGGACGGCACGGTGGACCTCGACGGCGGATTCGGACAGCGGAACGATTCATTCGACCTGTCGCTCGACGGTATCTTCAACTTGGCGGTTCTCGAGAGCTTCCGCGCAGGGCTGGAGGCCGCGGGCAGTTCGGAACTGCAAGCGACGCTTCGCGGCCGGGCCGACGAGCCCATCATTCGCGGCCGCATGAATCTCAAGGACGGCACTCTGCGCTACATCGGCTTCTCGAACGGTCTGAGCCAGGTCAACGGGACGCTAAGCTTCAACGAAAGGTTGGTGCGAGTCGAGGAGCTGAGCGCCGCCTCGGGAGGCGGGACCTTGGGCCTTGCCGGCACGGTGCTCTACGGCGCTGAGCAATGGGACTACCGGCTTCGCGTCGACATCGAGCGAGTCCGCATTCGATACCCCGAGTCGCTCGGCAGCGTGGTGGACGGACAGTTGACGTACTCAGGCAGCGACCTGCGCAGTCTCTTGAGCGGGGACGTGGTGATCAGCCGGGTGACCGTCGGTTCGGGGGTTTCGCTGGGTGATGTGATCGCTTCGCTCGCCGAACCGACGCGGACACCCGCCAGCAATCCGGCCCTCGTCAACATGCAGTTGAACGTCCAGATCGGGTCGGTGCCCGACCTGCTGATTGAGACGCCAACCGTCAAGAACGTCGAGGCGCACGTCGACCTACGGCTGGCTGGGACGGCCGTGCAACCGTCCTTGCTGGGGGACATCAAAGTTCCTCAAGGCGATCTCTTGTTTTCGGGCTCAAGCTACACGATCAACCGCGGCGTGATCGAGTTCTACAACCCCTTCCGTGCCGAGCCGGTGGTGAACTTCGAGTTGGAGACGCGAGTCCGAGACGTCGACATCGCACTTACGCTGTCGGGCCCGGCGAGCCGGATCAACCTGAGCTACCGCTCGGACCCGCCATTGCGTTTCGATGAGCTGGTTGCCCTGATTGCCTTCAGCCGGTCTCCCACGACCGACCCCGTTCTCGCCGCGCGGGAAACCGTCGAGGGACATGCCTACACGCAGTCAGGCGCCAACACGATTTTCTCGAATATTCTGTCGCGGCCGGGCTCGAACCGGCTGCAGAGGTTCTTTGGAGTGAGCCGGCTGAAGGTCGACCCTCGGGCCGGCGGGGCGGAAGCCAACCCGAGCGCCCGCGTGACGACGGAACAGCAGGTGACGAAGGATCTCACTTTCACCTACAGCTACGATCTTTCTTCGGCGCAGCAGCAGGTCATTCGCGTCGAATGGGCTCCCACGCGACAGTGGTCGTTTATCGTAACCCGCGACGAGAACGGTCTGGTGGGTGCGGATGTACTCTTTAAGAAGAGGCTGCGGTGATTGCGGAACTGGGACCAGCTACGGCATGACATGGTCGAGCAGCAACTCCGGGCCCGGGGTATTCGTGATGAGCGGGTGCTTCAGGCGATGGAGCAGGTCCCGCGGCATGAGTTCGTCCCCGAACAGCGCCGCTACCTAGCCTACGCGGACGAGCCGCTTCCGATCGGCCACGACCAAACGATATCGCAACCCTACGTGGTCGCTGCGATGGCGGAGGCCCTCGATCTGAGGGGGGCCGAAACGGTTTTGGAGGTCGGAGGAGGGTCAGGTTACGCCTCGGCGGTCCTGGCGCGGCTTTGCGCCCGTGTCTACAGTGTCGAGCTGATTCCCGAGCTGGCCAAGATGGCGCGGGAGAACCTTGCGCGAACGAGTTTTTCCAAGCAGGTCACCGTGTTCCAAGGGGATGGAAGTCTCGGGCACCTCGAGGAGAGTCCCTACCGGGGAATCTCCGTAGCTGCCGGTGCTCCCACCGTTCCCCCGGCCCTGCTGGAACAACTTGACCGCCAGGGTGGACGGCTCGTGATCCCGGTCGGCTCTGAATACGACCAGGAGATGCGGGTCGTCGTAAAGCGCCCCGAGGGCACTCACACGGAAATAATCAGTTACTGCCGTTTTGTGCCACTGTTTGGGGAAGAGGGCTGGAAGGAGTAGGCCTTGTCCCATCGCGGAACCGGGATACGTCGCGGCGTGCACCCGCCCCGGCGAGCCTGACGACAAGCCCGGTTCGGTTAGGATGGGCGCCGAGGTTCACGTTCGACAACGTCGCCCGAGCCAACGTGCACCAGGGGGGGGGCGGAAAACAAGGCCCTGTAGCAGGTTTTTGTGCTGTCACCCAGCCCTCCACACGGCGAAAACCGGCCAGCATAGTAGCTGCCACGTGTGGGGACATCAGTTATCGTCGAGCACCTTGGCACCGAGAGCTCCTCCCGCTGTAGTGAGGCCGATTGTGAAGGCCAATGACACCAGCAACGCTAAGACAAGGAGCGCCGCGAGCGCGGTTGGGTTGTCGATGAGGTCGAGAACCTGGCGACGTATCTCGTCCTCGACTGGCGTTTGCTCCATCTGCTGGCGGAGGAGTTCGCTAAAGTCCGGGCGGTCGGCAGGGAACAAACTACTGAGCGCCCCCAGCGTCAGCGAGATCGTGAAGCTCATCGCCCCGGTGATGGCTCCCAGCTTAGCCCCCTCCGCCATCGTTGGTACATGTCCGGTTCGGCGGCGGTAGCCGGGGACGGAGAAGAACCCGGCGGCTGGGTACCAGAGAAAGAAAAGCAAGTTCAAGAACGGCAAGTGCGAGAGGAAGGCCGCCATCAAGGCCGGGAGGTAAGCCGCCCGCAATGCCTGTGGGTTTCCGAAACCGATCGCGGGATCGGGAAGCTGGAGCGTCTTTTCCGCTTCAGGAGTCGTCCTACCGGTGCGCCACGCGGCGTCTGCCGCCTCGGCCGCTTCGGTGAGCGGGCGCCCGCACATCGGACAAAACTGGGCTTCCACGGAGACGGAAGCGCCACAGGTGCAAGACGAATGTGTCAATGTGATTAGCGTTTGGCGCGGCTCAGGAATAGGCCGCCACCCCGGTCGCCCGCTCCCCCACCACGAGGGTATGAATATTGTCGGTCCCCTCGTACGTCTTGACGGTCTCGAGATTCGCCATGTGACGAAAGATCGGGTACTCGTCGGTAATGCCGTTCGCGCCCAGAAGATCCCGGCTGCGGCGCGCGACCTCGAGCGCCATCCAGGCGTTGTTCTGCTTCAGCATCGAGATGTGGGAGTGGTGCAGGCGGCCCTCGCTCTTGAGCCGGGCCACCTGGTGGGCAAGTAGTTGCGCCTTAGTGATCTCGGTGATCATCCAAGCCAGCTCCCTCTGGACCAACTGGTGGGAGGCGATGGGGCGGTCGTTGAACTGCTTCCGCAGCAGCGAATACTGCCGGGCGGTCTCGTAGCAGTCCATCGCGGCGCCGAGGCATCCCCAGCCGATCCCGTAGCGCGCCTGCGACAGGCAAGCCAGCGCCGTTTTGAGTCCGACCGCGCCCGGCAGGGCGTTCTCGGCCGGCACCCGGCACTCGGCCAGTGACAAACTCGACGTCACCGAGGCCCGCATCGACCACTTCCCGTGGATGTCGGACGCCGTCAGGCCGGGCGTGCCTTTTTCCACCAGGAATCCGCGGATCTCCTCGCCCTCTCTGGCCCAAACAAGCGCGACGTCGGCGAGGGAGCCGTTGGTGATCCAAGTCTTCTCACCATCGAGGACGTAGGAATCGCCGTCCTTGACGGCTCGCGCCCGCATCCCGGCGGGGTTCGACCCAAAATCGGGTTCGGTCAGCGCGAAGCAGCCGACCGTGCCGCCCTGCCGCAGCAGCGGCAGCCAGCGGTCTTTCTGGGCGGCGGTTCCGTATCGGTAGATCGGCCACATCACCAGACTGCTCTGCACGGAGACGAAGCTGCGCAGGCCGCTGTCGCCTCGCTCCAGCTCTTGCATCAGCAGCCCGTACTCGACGTCGGCCATACCCGCGCAGCCGTACTCGTCAAGGGACGCGCCGAAGAAACCCAGCTTACCCATCTCGGGGACTAGCTCGAGCGGAAATCGCGCCTCGCGGAAGTGCTGCTTGATGACGGGGAGGACCCGTTCATCGACGAAGCGGCGCGTCGTCTGCCGCACGAGTTTCTCTTCCTCGCTCAGCAGCGAGTCGAAGTCGATGAAGTCCACGCCCGCGAAACGGAACATCGTTCCTCCCGTTGAGGAAACCGCTCCTCCATCGTACCGGCTTTGGCGCACGCCTCGATGGGCGAGGTCACGGCGACCACCGGCGGCCTCCGCCGCTCCTTGCGCGGCGCTTGAATCCGCCCCTCTGTCGTGGGAGTAGTAGTTTTTTAGTCCCTTGGGGGTAAGGTGTTCTACCAATTGTTACAGGATGGACCGCTTGGTAGCATCGATCCTGTTGGCATCATCAATTTTGCTCGCCCACGAGTCGACGGGGGATCTCTCGATGAAACTAGCGCGCTGGCTCTGTCGGTGGAAGATCTGGCACGACACGCACGGGCAGGACATGATCGAATACGCTTTGCTGGCAGGATTCGTCGCTGTGGCCGCCGGCGCTTCGCTTCCTCCCGTGGCCGGTTCGATCTCGACCATCTTCTCAAAGATGGTGAGCATCGCAGATGAAGTCCCCTAAACCGTCAGCGGCGGTCCTTTTCTTAGCCCTCAACGGAGGGAGTCGAGACGTGCTCCGGATCCGTGGTCAGACGGGCTGAACCACCGATCCTTCGGTCGCCGGTGCCGGGCTGCCCGCCGTTATTTCCTCAGCAGGAACTCACAGCTCTCGTCGGCGAGATGGATCTTCAGCGTGAGCTCCCGCAACTTCTTGAGCCTGCCTCGATAGGGGAAGTATACGTATCCAGCAGAGGGCCCGTCGATCTCGTGCGGCCCGAGCGCATGCAGCGGAATGATGCGCTCCGGCATCTCGTCAGGGTGAGGCTCGCGTCTGGGTACCTCCGGCATCGGGTTCGGCGCGGGCAAAGGGGCCTCCCGGCGGGGGTCGCCGGGGTAGGGGCCCGAGGGGAAGCGCGCCCGCGGTCGAGGCCTTCCGCCGATGACGACTCCTTCGAATACGCCGCCGCGCCGATTGACTGTGCCTGCGTGCCCTTCGAGCCCTTCCCGGTGTACCGGATAGGCCCACTCGGGATGCTGCAGCTGCGTCATGACGAAGTCCGCTCCGATCGGCCCCAGGGGCCACTCAGCCCTCTTCCAGTCCAGCTGGAAAGCCCCTTCGGGGAGCCGCAAGGATCGCTCGGGCGCAGGGTAGACACCGACCTCAACGATAACGATACCCGGGATGATCTGTGTGCCACGCGGCGTCGGCAGGCTGCGATAGAGGTAGTCGACGCCGATCGTTCCGGCTTCGACTTTGCAGGTGTGAGGGTAAGCCGCGGGAATTTCTCTGACCTTAAGCTCCGATGCATTGAGGGCCGCAGCCGCCAGGAGAAATAGCGGCGTAACGGCAATCAAAAGCCCAGCGTACGCGTTGCCGATTCGGCTGGGAGTCAAGTCGCTCACCACACTGATCATAGCGACGATGCCGAGGGTGCCGACGTTACCTCCTATCCTTCGGAGTCGCGATGCGCCTGTGAACGGAAAGGCAGGAAGTGGTCTGCCCAACCTGCTGCGACGCGCTAACCTATGCCCATGAGCCTGTCCATGACCAGCAAAGAGCCACGCTGCCGACCAAGGCCAAGCCTTTCCCTTCTGGCGGCGGTCTTCTTCTTGATCACATCTCTCACGCTGACTGTGGCTGCCGACGAATCACCCGTCACCACGATCTTACTCGTCCGCCACGCCGAGAAGGCTGCTCGACCGGCTGATGATCCGCCGCTCACGCCGGCCGGTCGGAAGCGCGCCCGCGCGTTGCGTGCGGTCGTGCGCGAGGCCGGCGTCACGATGATCTTCGCCACCAACCGGATTCGCACCCGGCAGACCGTCCTACCCTCTGCAAAAGCCCTGGGATTGAACCCGGAAATCCTCAACATTCGTGACGTGCAGGGGCTTGTTAGCAAGATCCTCTCCAGCCATCGCGGCGAGGTCATTCTCGCGGCCGGCCATAGCGGCACCGTGCCACGCATTGTCGAAAAGCTAGGCGGCGGCAAGATTCCACCGATTCACGAGACTGACTACGACAACCTCTTTGTCGTCACCGTGTATGCCCGGAGGAAGGCGAAGGTCGTCCGCCTCAGGTACGGTGATCCAACCTGACGGTATGCGATGAGCAGCGAATCGTCGAATCCGCCCCGATCTGATCCCGAAGCGCAACGGGTGCTGGCCCTCATCGACGGCTTTCGGTCCTCGAAAGCCGTCTTTACCGCGGTCTCGCTCGGGGTCTTTGATCGGCTGCACCGGCGGCCCGCGACCTGCGCGGAACTGGCCGACGCTCTTGGCGTTCGGAAACGGGAGCTCGAGAGGCTGCTCGGCGCGTGTGTGGGGCTCGACTTCTTGCGGATTGAGGGGGGACGTTACCACAACAAGCAGGCCGCGTCGCGCTTCCTGCGCCTCGAAAGCCCGGAGACTCTGTCCGGCTACATTCTCTATTCAGACCGCATACTCTACCGCCTGTGGAGCCGGCTCGAAGACGCCGTCCGAGAGGGTGGGCATCGATGGGAGCAAGAGTTTGGTGCGAAGAGAGCACTGTTCGACCACTTTTTCGCCACCGAGCAGGACAAGATCACGTTTCTAGCCGGGATGCACGGGGCCGGCCTGCTTAGCTCGCCTGCGACAGTCACTGCCTTCGACCTGAGCCGCTTCGGTCATCTTGTCGATGTGGGGGGCGGTACGGGCCATCTGGCGATTGAGGCCTGCCGCCGCTATCCCGGCCTACAGGCGACCGTGTTCGACCTGTCCGAGGTCTGCTCTGTGGCTCGGGGCTACATAGAGGACGCAGGCCTGGCGGCACGCATTCAGACCGTTGAAGGAGACTTCTTTCACGACCCACTGCCCTCGGCCGACCTCTACTCGATGGGACGGATTCTGCATGACTGGCGGGATGAACAGGTCTCGCTCCTACTCGCCAAGGTCTGCGAGGCCTTACCTCGCAACGGGGCTTTGCTCGTTTGCGAGAAGCTACTCAATGAAGGAAGAGACGGCCCAGCGGATGCCTACCTCCAGTCGCTCAACATGCTGGTCTGTACCGAGGGCCGGGAACGCTCCGCAAGCGAGTACGGATCGCTTGTGAAGGAGGCCGGCTTCCGCACCTTCCAGTTCAGGCGAACCGGCCGCCCTGTGGATGCGATGTTGGCCACGAAGTAGCCGGCCTTAGTCCTGTCAGCGGGGGTCAGGATCAGAACAGGATCGCTACTAACTCGCCGCGCACGTCGCGATTCTTGCGCGTCGACCGGTAGGCGACATTGACCTCCCAGAAGCCCCGCGCTTCGCAAGGCAGGTTGCGCCACTTTCTTGGAGGCGAGTGAAGGGTGGCCCGCCGGCCGGCGGGTTCCCGAAGGCGTACCCGCCAGCGAGGCATCTGGATCGTCACAATCTTCTCGGCACCTTGACAGTCAACGGACCTAAGCCACCCGTAGATGACAATCGTGCCGGGTGGCGGCCAAGCTGGCTCATCGCCGCGCAGCGGAGGCGGCGCGGCCGGTTTGGGTACCGACTCGGGCCGCTTGGCCGGGACGGACAGGCGGAATGGCTCCAAGCGGGCACTCAAGATGGGCGGAGACACCGTAGCGAGTGACTGTTGGCGCCGCCGCACGAGCACCAAGAACTCCCGCTCCGCACGGTCACGCCATGAGGGATCACGCGAGAGATCCGAGAGGATCTGAGCCGCCCGGGACCAGCGGCCCTCGAGGACCAGCGCCTGCGCCTCGGTGAAGGCATACAACGGCTCGTCGCCGTCTTGTTGCCGCGCCTCCCGGGCGTGCTCTACCGCTAGAAGCGTGCGGTTGGACGCGCTCTGTGGGTCTTCAACCGGCCGCATCAACATCAGGCTATAGCGATAATGCGTGCGCGGTTCGACCGGACCCTTCGACACCGCGCGCGCGAAGGCCACCTCGGCCTTGCGGTAGTTCCGGGCGTCCATCTCGAGCGCTCCGAGCGCGGCGCTGGGCTCCGGCTGAGCCGGGAATGCTTTCTCCAACTTCGTGAGCCGCGCCTGCGCCTGCACGGTTTGGTTCCCTTCTCGAAGCGCGTCGGCGCGCCAGAAGGCGCTCTCCCACTCTTCCAGGCGCCGCAGGCTCACGGCGGGAGAAGCGGGCAGGGAGACCGCGATAGGAGACGCGGCCGGCAGCGCCCGGGCGTGAGCGCGAAGCTGCTCGTCCACCCCGGCGGCGCCCATCGAGTTCATCCTTCGCGCGAGTTCCCTGGGGTCGGGAAGTTCGCCCTGCCCAGCCGACGTGGCGAGCCAGTGGACGAGCAGCCAGCATTGGGCGTAGTACGCCGGATACGAGACCAGTTCCTGCTCATCGGACGACTCCACCAATCTCGAGAGCGAAATCCAGTCTTCCTCCTCGAGTGAGCCGAGGAACGATGGAACGGTCCCGCCTAGGTACGCCTGGCCCTCGCGAAAATCCCAGCGCGACAAGTACTCGGCCAGGCCCTCGCGAAACCACAACGGATGATTCGCGCCCGCCGTGAGCTGGTGTACCTGTTCGTGTGCCAGTGCAACCAGCGGATCCCCCGGCGCGTCCCAGGCGAGGATGATGTAGTCGCGATCCACGCCCGCCTGGAAGAAGCCTCGGGGAAAGCGCGGGCGTGGCCCGGACACCGGGGTTTCCGATTCCATCTCCGCAGCGTCACGATAAAGAAGGACCATCAGCGGACCGGGTGTTCGGCGATGAGTTCGCAGTCCCAGACTCCAGTACAGTGCTCGCGCCCGCTCAAGATGTACCGCGGCAATATGAGCAAACAACGGTTCTAACTCGGTGACGACTCGAACATGATGCGTGCGAGCTTCTACGCCGCCACACAAGGGGAGGCCACAGATCAGAAGAAGGACCGCTACCGCCGAACGCTGCATGCCTGCTTATAGTTTTACCTGAGCTCGGACGATCGGAGGGATGAACCGGGCCCGCCCGTCCAAAAACCAGGTGCCCCCGGGCGCGCTGTCGCGGCTCGGCTATGCTACGCTAGCAGGCAGTGAAATTGTTTCAAACATTTGTAGTTATCAATGTTCTCGCCATGGCCTGGTCGGCGGTGGCGGCTCCGCGGTCGAGCCTGCGAGCCAATCGCGATTCGCAGAACATTCAAAACAAGCGTGCTGACCGGGACCGGCTTGGCCGGATTGAGGACGGTGCCATGTTGCGGCGCTATGCGCGGCTGCAATTGCTCTCCCCGGTTCCGGACCAGACGAGAAACTACTACGTCCACGATGTTCCGACTCAGTACCGCTACCTACGGCCCTGGACCAAGCTCTTCCTCGACCGGCTGAGCGGCCAGTTTCGACGCCGCTTCGGCAAGCCGCTCCGCATCAGCAGCCTCACGCGCACGGTCTCGTATCAGAAATCCTTACGAAAGTCGAACGGTAATGCCGCCTCGCCCTATGGTGAGAAACGCTCGCTCCACCTGACTGGTTCGTCGCTAGACATCTCTAAGAAGAACCTGCGCAGCCGAGAGCGGTCCTGGATGCGGAGGGTGCTCACTTCGCTGAAGGGAAAGGGCTATCTGTTCCCTGTCGAGGAATTCCGTCAGCCTAACTTCCACGTGATGGTTTACCGCAATTATCCCGAGTACGTGAACAAGCAGAAGGCGCGGGGCCGATGACTCCCTGGGGTGCAAACCCCTTGGGGTGAGGGAAGCTGAACGCGCGTCACCGGTCGATCTTCGTTCAAGGCTTACGGACGGATCACAGCCATCACAGCCAACCTTCGGGCTGGCTTGCCCGTAGTATCATGAATACGTAGCGTTGGGCCTCGTTGAGGCCCGCTCCAGAGCGGATACCCATGAACGCACGGATGAAGTTCAGTTTTGTCTTCACCTCTACCCTGCTGACGTTGATGCTGATCATCGGCGCTTTGCTCGGCAAAGGCAAAGACAAGGAGGGTGCGTATCGGCCGCTTTCGGTCTACACCGAGGTTCTCGCTCACATCAAGAGCGACTACGTCGAAGAACCCGACATGAAGAAGGTTACACGCGGCGCCCTGCAGGGTTTGGTCGAGCATCTTGACCCGCTGTCGAGTTATCTCACCGCCGACCAGTATGAGAAGTACATCGCCGGACGCGCGAACGACGACGGTGGGAGCGGCCTCTCGACGGGTCTGGTGCTGCTCAAGCAGCGGCTCTCCTACACACAGGCGCTGGCTGTGCTGCCCGGCTCGCCGGCTGAGAAAGCGGGCATTCGGCGTGGCGACCTCATCGAGGCGCTCGATGGCCAGAGCACCCGCAACATGGCCCCGGCCTATCTGCGCAGCGTGCTGAGCGGCAAGCCCGGCACGACGGTGCGGATACTGGTGCGGCCCGCACGGCGGCCCGATGAGCCACAAGAGCTTTCGCTCGTGCGGGGCGAAGTCAAGATTCCGCCCGTCCGCCATCAGCCTCTCGAGGACGGCATCGGGTATATCGACATGGATTTTCTCGATGCCGCCCGTGTCGACGAGGTCGCTCAGGCCATCCGTGATCTCGAAGGTGAAGGTGCGAGCCGGCTCGTTCTCGACTTGCGGGGTAACGCACTGGGTGATACGACCGAGGGGATCCGCATGGCCAACCTGTTCCTGAACAGCGGGACCATCGCTTCGCTGAAGGGCCAGCGGCGCCAGGAAGAGACATTCGTCGCGGATAAAGAATCCACCGTGACGGCAGTTCCGCTCGTCGTGATCACCGACAGAGCCACCACGGGCGGCGCTGAGTTGGTAGCTGCGGCCCTACTCGACAACGAGCGCGGCAAGATCACCGGCGAACGCACGTACGGCTTGGCCACGTCGCAGGAAACCATCGAACTCGATGATGGTTCCGCGCTGGTGCTGTCGGTGGCGAAGTACTACCGTCCGAGCGGCAAGGCCTTTCACGACGGCGGCATCGAGCCGTCAGACCCTGTTGCTCCCGCCGAGCTGCGGCGCTATCGCCTGGCCGAGATGGAGGAGGCGGCAGGCGACGAGCCGCCCAGCTCCACAGCCCCGCCGGATCCCGACAAGGACCCATTCCTCAAGAAGGCGATCGACTTGCTTAAGCAAGCGGCTTCGCCTGCCGAGAAAGCTGCGTAGCTCGGGCGTTTCCCGAACGAGCTTGGTTGCTCAACCGCCGGACGGCGGTTGTGTGTTTGCCGGCCGGCTGCTCGGAACACCATCCACGCCTTCGCGCGAACCTTTCATGATCGGGTCAGTGTACCGACGTTGCGCGTCGAGCGGATAGACGGGAGTGCCCGTGCCTACGGGTCGCCGCGGGCGGCTTGTAGGCCCTGCGTCATTTGGCGGACAGCACTCCAGAGGAGGGCGGCTTCGTTGCTGCAGCCCACCAACTTGACGCCCTTCTCCATCCAGAACCGGGCCAGATCGGGTGTGCGCACCTGGATCGAAGGCCAGATATTGTGGCGGTTGCAGCATTCGATGACCTTTTCAACCGCCGCAACGAGCTTGGGATGCTCGAACTCGCCCGGCACGCCGAGTGAGATCGAGAGATCGCCCGGGCCCACCATGATCACATCCACCCCTTCGACCGAAGCCAGCTCATCACAGCGGTCTAGTGCGAGTTGCGTCTCGACTTGCAGCACGACGAGTGTCTGCTCGTTGTAGTGCCGCATGATGTCCTCGTAGCTGCCGCTCTCGTACTGGGTGTGGGCGATTGTCAACCCGTAGCCGCGCACGCCTTGCGGCGGAAACTTGGTCCAGCTCACCGCCTCGGCGAGCCGCTCGGGCGACTCGATGCGGGGGAAAATGACGCCTTCGGCGCCCATGTCGAGAGCGCGGGCGATGAGCGAGTACTGCAAGTCGGCCACGCGGACGATGGGCGTAATCGTCGTCATCAGCGCGCCACGAACGAGATCTTGGATGGTCTCGATCGTGAAGCAGCCGTGCTCGGTGTCGATGAAGGCCCAGTCAAGCCCGGCAGCGGTGAACATCCTGGGCATCTCCGCCGAGCGGACCTGGGTGATGCCGCAGCCGAGGGCGACTTTGCCCTGTTGGAGAAGTTGTTTGGTTTGGTTGATGCGCATGGTGGTTTTACGGAACGCGCCGGACGGCACGGCCCCCGGGTGGGGAGTCACAATCATAGCCCACGGCCGCACCCGCCCGCCGACGTTCCGGCGAATCGGCCCGCCGTCCCCTCAGAGCAGTCCCTCATCTCCCCGGTCAACAAGAAGTCGTAGACGGTGCCCCGGTCCTCTGCTGCGAAGGGACGCCGCCTCGACAACGAAGAAGCTGACGACGCCGAACCCCGACGGGGTGATCCAAATAACAGCCCTGGGCGTCAGCCCAGGGACACCGATCCCCGCCAATCCCTCGTGAGCCCTGACAGGGCGACACAACCCCATTGCCACGGCGCCGATCAGGCCCGGGGCGCCCACGGGGTCCGGACGTACACTCAAGTCGATGAGGGTCGTCGTCGCCCTCTGCCCACGGAAGCCAGTCCCGCGGAACCGCTAACCACATCGGACGGGCTTGACGAAAAGCCCCAACGAGTCCCCTTCAGGCGGCTTCCGCTCGGAGCGCGTGGTAGGCCCGTCGTTTACGGCCGGTTACTCCGTGCCGCCCGCTCCCCCCAGGGCGCTAATCCCCCAAAAGGGAACGGAGCGGACGGAGCCCTTTTCCGAGGGGTGAGGAAGTGTGAGATAATCGCACCGTTCTCGAACATGCCCCGCCAGGCGCGGGTGGTGGCGGTGGGCGCGCCGCATCACATTACCCAGAGAGGCAATAACCGCCAGGACGTTTTCCTGCTTGACGCTAACCGCTACGGGTACATCCGGCTGCTGGCCGAAAACAGCCGTCACTGCGGCATGCAGATCCTCGGTTACTGCTTGATGACGAACCACGTGCATCTGGTGGCGGTCCCCAACCGACCGGATCCATTGGCGAACGCGCTGCGGCGGATGCACTCCCGCTACGCGCAAAGCTTTAATCAGCGGTACCGGCGTAGCGGACATCTGTGGCAGAAGCGCTTCTTCTCGTGCTGCCTCGACCGCGACCACTTGGTCACGGCACGGGCCTACGTAGACCTGAATCCCGTGAGAGCGGGGATGGTCGAGGATGCGCGGGAATATCCGTGCTCGAGCGCACGGGCGCACGTCGAGGAGGCGGACCCGCTCGGGCTGATCGACGTCTCGCCGTGGCGCGAGGTGAGGGGGCGCGGTGATTGGGCGGAGCGTTTGAATCGACCTATGGACGCAGAGGCGATCCATCGTCTCCGGGAGGCGACGCAGCGGGCGTTCCGTTGGGGAGTCAGCGTTTCGTGAGTGCCTTGGAACGGACCAGCGGCCGCTGCCTGGCGCTCCGCGGACCGGGACGTCCGCCACAACGCAAGGCGCAACGTGCAGTCGCTGGATGAACAGGCCCGTGCGAAAAGGGCTCCGTCCCCTTTAGGCTTGGCCGAGGGCCTCGTTGCGGAGTTGGCGGAGCTTCTTTTGGAAGTGCTCATCCTCGTGCATCCAGCGGCGCATCGAGCGCTCGCTGACACCGGCTTGCTTCGCGGCGGCCCGGATGGTGGGGCAGGTGAGCAAGGCGGGTAAGGCCAGGTTCTGGCCCGGCGTGAGGGAGGGTTGCTTTGGGTCGTCGCCTTCCCGTTGGTCGCCGGATTCCTCTTCTTTGGACGGTGGAAGGAGTTCAAACATCGGTCCGACGTGGCCGTTCTTGGCCAACTTTGGTCGCCATTGGCCCTTATTCGTGGGGGCCTTTAGGGATTCCTTATTCATGAGTCACCTCGCATGGCACCGGTGCGGATCGGTGACGCGAAGGGCGATGGAGCCGGTCCCACGGTAGCGGGGATTGCCGCGGTTGTTCTGTGGGAGTGACTCATCGCCTTCAACCTTTCTCGCCCCCAGTATAGGTGTCAGTGGTGGGGGTGACGGGGTGCCTGGGCACGTAAGTGCTTGAAGAGATAGGAGATATTTTTCTAGGAAATTTGTGACTCGCGGCGGCCCGGAAGATCCAGGAAGGTCGAGACTACGCGTCACGGAGGGGTTCGGCCCCGAAAGTAGTAGCTTGTCCCCGACTTCCCCGGTTGCTCTCCGCTCCGGAAAAGTAGTAGTCTGTCACTGACTTTCCCCGACTTTCCGCCAGAGAATCACGATTCTGACGAGCTAATGGCTTATTTCCTAGATCTATTCTCCCCTGAGACTTACGAGGCGTTTGGGCGCTCAGGCCGAAGTGTGTCAGGGTTCCGGATGCGGCAGCGGAATGTGGCGCGGAGGGTCGGACCGGGTGACAAGTTCATCTGCTACATGACCAAGCTCTCACGCTGGATCGGACTGCTAGATGTGCTTGAGGAGTCGTTCATCGACGACAAACCAATCTTCTACCCCGAGGACGATCCGTTCGTCGTTCGTTTTCGAGTGCGGCCTGACGTCTGGCTCCCCGTGGAGAAGGCTATCCCGATTCATGAAGACCGTGTTTGGAACAGGCTGTCATTCACCCAGAACGAATCGAAACGTTCCTCGAGTTGGACCGGGAAGCTGCGCGGAAGTCTCGTCCGACTCGACGAGACTGATGGATCGTTTCTTGAAGGGATCATCCGGGAACAGGTGGACGGCGGTGAAACGTACCCGGTCGATCCGGATGCCTACAGGAAGCTAGCGACACACCGTGTTCGCCGCGCCGACAAGGACGTGACCGTCACTGTGCCCGAGGAAACCCACGAGGAACAATCGGAAGAATCCGAGCAGCCCACAACCCGGGAGTCCACGAGGATCCAAGCGTTGCTGGCTGAAATCAGGTCGCGAATGGGCATGAATATATGGCTCCCTCGAAACGACCGGGCGAACGTTCTCGGCGAGTGGACGAGCGATCACCCGCCCCCTCTAGAACGGCTACCGTTGAACTACGACGAAACGACGCTGAAGACGATCGAGCAGATCGACGTTCTTTGGCTAAAGGGTCGCGCAATCAGGCGAGCCTTCGAGGTGGAACACACCACGTCTGTGTACTCAGGGATCCTGCGTATGGCGGATCTCTTGGCTCTCCAGCCGAACATGGACATTCGTCTCCACATCGTCGCGCCCAGCGTTCGGCGGGACAAAGTGTTTCAGGAGCTTTTGCGACCTGTGTTTTCCCTGCTGGATCGCGGCCCGCTCTCCGAGATCTGCACCTACCTGTCATACGACAGTGTCCGCGAACTCGCTGAGCAAGAGCATCTTTCCTACCTATCGGATAGCGTTGTCGAAGAGTATGAGGAAGGAGCCGAGGCCTGAAACGGCGAGGCGCCGTTTGACAAGGGATGCGAGCGACCCTGAGCGATCGGTGCCGCTAGGGAGTTCACCAGACTCGGGGAACTGAAGCGAATCGACCATGGCCATAGGCGCAACAGAAAGGAACGCTCTACTCGCTCAGTTGCTCAAGACGAAGGAGACCCCGCATCGGATCGAACAGGACCTCCGCATAGCAGGCCGGGAGCCCGAAGCGCACCTGCTGCGACTCTCAGCGGAGAGACTGGATCTCCAGGTTGATGAACTGTCCCATAGTACGGATCAGGAATGGTCCGGACGAGCGGAGCCGATCAGTGGGGCGAATCGGGACAGCCTCAATTACCTCACCGCTAGAGAGTCGCGCGAGAGGCAGTAGACCTTGTATACAGGGATTTCTGGGCAGCAGGGTGCTCCTACCGAACCCGATGCTGCCTGACGGAGGTGGATCCCAATATAGGGTAAGACCGAGTGTTGTCAGCCACTTGCGATCTGAGGACCTGGAGCACCTGAGAGAATTGAGGCTGTCCCGGTTTTGGTCGGTTTTGGTCGGTTTTGTTTCAAACTAAGCGCTCTGCGCTCTTAGACTAAGGAGTTAGGTCCGATGGGACAGGCGTACATCTCGGCCACGGAGGCTCGCGACATATATCACGCCCTATTGAATCCCGCAAATTATTATGACACTTTTTGACAGTGTGGAGCATCTATATATGTATGGGCAACCCCAAAGGTGTGAAGCGGGATTTCAAGGCGCTGGAGAAGCGCCGTTTCGAAGCGATGCGGCTGCTCCACCAAGGCCACAATCAGTCCGAGACGGCGAGACGGCTGAACGTCGCTCGCCAAACCGTCAGTGAGTGGCGGCGGCAATACCGCGAGCAGGGTGCGGCCGGACTCCGCCAGGCCGGGCGCGCCGGACGCAAGCCGCTCCTCGATGCCGCACAACGCGAACGCCTGACGTCGCTGCTGCTGGAAGGCCCGGAAGCCCACGGCTTCCCAACGCCCCTGTGGAGCTGTCCGCGGGTGGCTCGGCTGATCGGAGACGAGTTCGGGGTCGCATACCACGCAGGCCACGCCTGGAAGATCCTGCGAGCGCTCGACTGGAGCCCGCAACGCCCGGCCGGAAAGGCGCGCGAGCGCAACGAAGAGCGGATCCGCACCTGGAAGCGCAAGACCTGGAAGCGCATTAAAAAAAAGCCCAAAACGAAGGCCGTACGCTCGTCTTCATCGACGAAAGCGGATTGAGTCAGAAGCCGCATCGCTGCCGCACCTGGGCGCCACGTGGCCAAACACCGGTGCTGCAGTTTAACTTCAACTGGGAGAAGCTTTCCGTCTCGGCGGGGCTGACGCTGCGTAACTTCTACTTCCGGCTCTATCCCGGTGCGATCGGCAAAGAGCAAGTGACCGACTTTCTCAAGGCGTTGGTACGTCATATCGATCGCCCGCTGCTGATCGTCTGGGATCGGCTGCCGGCGCACCGTAGCCGCCTGGTGCAAGAGTTCATCGAACTCTCCGAAGGCCACATCGCAACCGAGTACTTGCCACCCTATGCGCCGGAGTTGAATCCGGTGGAATACATCTGGGCTTACTGGAAGCAGCACGAGTTGCCGAACGTCTGTCCGAAAGACTACGGCGAGCTGAACGAGCGGGCCCGCAAGGCACTCCGCCGCATGTACCGCAAACCGCGTTTGATCACGGCCTTCTGGAAACAGTCTTCTCTTTGTTTTGACTGACTCTATATTATGCGGGAGTCAATAGGTCCACGCAGCATTCGCTGGAGTCGACTCCAGAGACTAGCTGCTGTTAGATCGGCGTCGGGCTCGAGAGCATAGAGATCGGCGTGAGGAAACGCTTGGGCGCCGAAGGTATGATCGCCATGACCGTGGGTGAAAAGAATGCCGCGGACCTCGTCGCTGGTCTTGCCAAGCCGAGTAAGCGCTGCGCGAATAGCGGTGGCTTCCGGGTCCATTGTGGCGTCGATCAGCCCGAAGCCCCCATCCCGCAGCCGGAATAGATAAGGCAGCCGTCGCGACGGGGCCCTTGGACTCGTCCACCACAACGATGACGGCCCCGTCGGAAAGGTGAGTACCATCTTCCAGTGGAAGAGCGCCCCACGAGACAAGCCAGACGGCCAGCGCCCCTAGAACAATGAATGCGCCTAGTCCTATGAGTAGGTACTTAACCAAACGTTTCATTCTTCCGTTCGCAGACTACCGTACGGCTAGGCGCCTGTTTCCTCAGATTACGAGGAGTGGTGGTTGAGCTCTGGCCTTCACGGTTGTGCTACCCCATCAGCGCCATTGCACCTAGCTCCACCGATAGCGGGTCTTCCTCGGCTTCTCCCCACGCCATGAGCTGCCGAGCTAAATCGGTTACCGTTTCACGGTGCGAGGGCGAACTGTACAGATCATTCTCTTCCTCAGGGTCGGCCGCCACGTCGTAGAGCGAACCTGGACTCCCGGTCGACTCCCCCTTAAACTTCCTCAGAATCAGCTTCCACCGCTCCGTACGAATCGCGCGGTCTTCAAAGTAAGCGCCTTCGTACACGCGCTGGCAAATATTCATCATGAACAGCGGTCCCCGCCAGCGGTCACGACCCGCTTGAATGTCAGGCAGTAAACTTCGCTCCTCAAGCGGCATGTACCGGCCCTGGAGTCGACCCACAACCCCGGCGGCGTCCATGATTGTCGGCGCGAGGTCGGTGACACTGACGCCCGACTCCCATGCCTTACCCTGCGGCAACAACTCCGGGCAGTGCATGACGAGGGGAATGCGGGACACTTCGTCATACGGGCTGCTGTAACCATACTGCCCGGTCCCCGGGCGATTGGCCCCCATCGTCATGCCGTGCTCGGTCGTGACGATGATCAGCGTGTTGTCGAGGATCTTGCGTTTGCGCAACGTGTCGACAAGCCGGCCGACGTTCCAGTCCAAGCTGGCGACGGTCTCGTAGTAACCTTCGGGTTTGAGGTTCTTGCCGCGGGTGGGCTCGTAGTACTTCTTGGGCGGGTCCCACGGCGGGTGCGGCGGGTAGAACGACTGGTAAAGGAAGAACGGCCTCTGCGCGTTCTGCTCGATGAACTCGATGCCCCGGTCGGTTTGAATATCGGGTCGGTACGGCGATTCATGGGGCTTGCCCACCCAGTGGAACATCTGTGAGTTGAACGTCCGCCACGTGTCGAAGAAGCCGGGGTTCGACGGACCCAGATGCCACTTGCCGATGTGCGCCGTTTGGTACCCGGCGTTGTGGAGAACGTAGGGGAAATTGTCCCACAGGTCGAAGCGATCGTCGTGGAACGGGTCGGGGTTGCGGCCGTGATAGGAGTTGCGTCCCGCCCCGTGCGTGGGATGGCAGTTGCGTCGCATGCCGTGGGCATGGGGGTACTTGCCGGTGATGATCGAGGCCCGGCACGGTCCGCAGAGTCCCGCTGGGGCGTAGTAGGCGTCGAAGCGAATCCCGTTATTGGCGAGCGCATCGATGTTAGGCGTGTGCACGGGCTTCATCCCGTAGGTGCCGAAGGCGTCGCGGCGGCACTTGTCGAAGAGGATGAAGAGTACGTTGGGCGGGGTCCCCGGCTTGCTCCGAGAGCGCCTCGCTTGGGCGCTCGCAAGGATAGGTGCGCCTGCAACACCGCCGAGGAAATCTCTTCTCTGCATGGGGCCTCCTGGCCTAGCTCTTCCGGCGCGGATTCTATCAATGGGTGGAACGAAAGTCAAAGGCGGTTTCTCGCCAAGCCGCCAAGGACCGCGAAGGTTGCCAAGAAGAGCCAAGACTAGACGGGTTCGGTGCTATACCCTGGACCGGTTCACCCCTAATCCTGATCCGCCTTGGTCGAGGCTGTGATGGTGATGCGCTGCATCAACAGCTCCTCGATGCGCGCTGTGGATTCTCGTGCTTCAACCGGGTCATTGATGTCGTACGAAATCCCCCAGTAACCGGAATAGTAGCTGAACAGTGCAACCCGGTCCTCACAAGGACTCTCGAACTGGTACCGAATATAGATGCGCCTATCAGCGCCTACGTAGTAAGGAATTGACGCCCGAGCTATGTCACCGCACGGCCCGCCCAGGTTGCTCTGGATGTAATTCTCAACCACCTTGCGTAGTTGCGGATAGCTTTCAGGAAGTATGCCAGCCTGCGGAGTCGGTGGCTCCGAAACCGGTGGAAGAATCCATGACAGACTCAGCGACAGATCGAAAGAGGGTCTCTCCTCTCCAGCCACTTGCCGTCTGCCCGGGACGCTAAAGTTGTTGGGGTCGAAGTACTTTGGCTCATAGCCTTTGGGCATCGAAGAGGCGAGGTCCTGAGGCCGAGGCGCTCTGACGTACATTTCCTGGAACTGCTGCACACGGCATTGCCGCCCACACTCCTCATCGAAGCTCTCACCACCCCTGTCGTACAACTCGCCATCAACCCACTCCATGTAGAGTGAACACGCATTATAAAAGGGCGCCCTTTTGAGGTACGGTTTGAGCGTTGACTCTCGTCCCTACAGAAAGGAGCACCCTCATGGATAGTACGAAGTATATCGGCATGGACGTTCACAAGGAAACGATTTCGATCGCCGTGATGAACTCCTCCGGCAAGCTGGTGATGGAGTCCATTCTGGAAACGAAAGCGGCCACCATTGTGCAGTTTGTCGAAGGGCTGCGCGGAAGTTTGCATGTCACATTTGAAGAAGGGACCTGGGCGGCCTGGCTCTACGAGCTGCTCAAGCCTCGTGTCACGAAGGTTACGGTGTGCAATCCGCGGAAGAACGCTTTGCTGAAGTCCGGCAACAAGAGCGACCGGATCGATGCGCGAAAGCTGGCCGAACTGCTGCGCAATGGATCGCTCTCGGCGGTCTACCACGGAGAAAACGGCATCCGAACGTTGAGGGAACTCTCGCGCAGTTACCTGACGATCAGCAAAGACCTCACGCGAGTGATGAATCGGCTCAAGGCGCTGTACCGAAGCTGGGCCATTCCTTGCGCCGGTACACAAGTCTACGCACCGCGACATCGGTCGGAATGGTTGAGCAAGATCACGGAAGCCGGCGTGCGCCGGCGTGCCGAGTTCTTCTACCAACATCTCGACGGGCTGCAGGCTTTACGCCAAGCAGTGCGGCGAGATCTATTAACCGAGAGCCGGAAGCATAGTGCGACGAAATTGCTACGCCAGATTCCCGGTATCGGTCCGATCCGGGCGACTCTCTTGATGGCGCTGATGCAGACACCCCACCGGTTTCGCAGCAAGCGGCAACTGTGGGCCTACAGCGGTCTGGCGTTAGAGACGCGCAGCAGCGCGGAATACCGCTACGTGGAAGGTCAGCTACAACGCATCAAGGAGCGAGTGGCCCTGCGCGGCCTGAACAAAGACCATAACCATGATCTCAAGTCGATCCTCAAGAGCGCAGCCACGAGAGCCAGCGGTCCTGCTGGGCCCGCCCACCAGTTTTACGAAGCTTTGCTTGCCAAGGGAATGAAGCCTTCGATGGCTCGTCTTACCCTGGCGCGCAAGATTGCCACGATCACGTTGATCGTCTGGAAGAAAGGAGTACATTTCGACGCTGAACATCTGAAACAACAAGCAGCTTGAGCGTCTCTGGCAGAGAGTCCGCTCCGTCCGCAGGAATCATCTCCGCGGCGGCGCCCATTGGGTTCTTGAGACGCTCGGGTTCGAGGGAGAGCATCGATCGGCTAGATAGGCCCTGTGTGCCTTGAGCACCGAGTCTCTGTAAACACCCTATGCCTCCTCGGATAACCCAAGAAAGCAATAGGCCACGAGTCTCCGATAGGGCCATGGTTGCCAACGCGGCAATCGCCACGCTTGTCAGTCTCGGAAACCGAACAGCGTCGTCACAACGGTGAGATGGAACCACAGGGACGGAAGACTGCTTCGTCGCTTTCGCTCGACAAAGCGAAACAGGACAACAAGACCGTGATAAGCCGCTCGTCGATCGAGAGAGCGCGCTCAACTATTGAATCCCGCAAATTATTATGACACCTTTTGATAGTGTGGAGCATCTATATATGTATGGGCAACCCCAAAGGTGTGAAGCGGGATTTCAAGGCGCTGGAGAAGCGCCGTTTCGAAGCGATGCGGCTGCTCCACCAAGGCCACAATCAGTCCGAGACGGCGAGACGGCTGAACGTCGCTCGCCAAACCGTCAGTGAGTGGCGGCGGCAATACCGCGAGCAGGGTGCGGCCGGACTCCGCCAGGCCGGGCGCGCCGGACGCAAGCCGCTCCTCGATGCCGCACAACGCGAACGCCTGACGTCGCTGCTGCTGGAAGGCCCGGAAGCCCACGGCTTCCCAACGCCCCTGTGGAGCTGTCCGCGGGTGGCTCGGCTGACCGGAGACGAGTTCGGGGTCGCATACCACGCAGGCCACGCCTGGAAGATCCTGCGAGCGCTCGACTGGAGCCCGCAACGCCCGGCCGGAAAGGCGCGCGAGCGCAACGAAGAGCGGATCCGCACCTGGAAGCGCAAGACCTGGAAGCGCATTAAAAAAAAGCCCAAAACGAAGGCCGTACGCTCGTCTTCATCGACGAAAGCGGATTGAGTCAGAAGCCGCATCGCTGCCGCACCTGGGCGCCACGTGGCCAAACACCGGTGCTGCAGTTTAACTTCAACTGGGAGAAGCTTTCCGTCTCGGCGGAGCTGACGCTGCGTAACTTCTACTTCCGGCTCTATCCCGGTGCGATCGGCAAAGAGCAAGTGACCGACTTTCTCAAGGCGTTGGTACGTCATATCGATCGCCCGCTGCTGATCGTCTGGGATCGGCTGCCGGCGCACCGTAGCCGCCTGGTGCAAGAGTTCATCGAACTCTCCGAAGGCCACATCGCAACCGAGTACTTGCCACCCTATGCGCCGGAGTTGAATCCGGTGGAATACATCTGGGCTTACTGGAAGCAGCACGAGTTGCCGAACGTCTGTCCGAAAGACTACGGCGAGCTGAACGAGCGGGCCCGCAAGGCACTCCGCCGCATGTACCGCAAACCGCGTTTGATCACGCCCTTCTGGAAACAGTCTTCTCTTTGTTTTGACTGACTCTATATTATGCGGGAGTCAATAGGCAGGCTGGCTGGATGCCGAGCCCGGTACCGAGCCC
Source organism: Bryobacterales bacterium (assembly GCA_965248255.1). Taxonomy (GTDB): domain Bacteria; phylum Acidobacteriota; class Terriglobia; order Bryobacterales; family UBA6623; genus JAKZVK01. The sequence continues at coordinate 3,151,865 of CBDFIW010000004.1, read as the reverse complement.
TAGGGGAGATTTTTCTCTTGACATCCCCTTTTATAGGACACCCTATGCCCCCTCGGATAACCCAAGAAAGCAATAGGCCACGAGTCTCCGATAGGACCATGGTTGCCAACGCGGCAATCGCCACGCTTGTCAGTCTCGGAAACCGAACAGCGTCGTCACAACGGTGAGATGGAACCACAGGGACGGAAGACTGCTTCGTCGCTTTCGCTCGACAAAGCGAAACAGGACAACAAGACCGTGATAAGCCGCTCGTCGATCGAGAGAGCGCGCTCAACTAGGCAGGCTGGCTGGATGCCGAGCCCGGTACCGAGCCCTAGGGGAGATTTTTCTCTTGACATCCCCTTTTATAGGACTAGCCGAACACCGAAGAGCAGAATCCAACGGCATCACGCGACTCCGGTAAGAAGAACTCTATTTCGATCTCGTCGCCCGCGCGGTAATCGGGTGGCGGCGGTCGATTAAACCAGAAGGCTTGCCAGCGGATCTCGTGTGTGAGTTGGTTCATCGCTCTCGTGGCAAGATCAAGGAGCTCCTCGTCGGCGCCAGAGGCCGGCCTTACCCCAACAGAAACGGTAATCAGCAGCGAGAAGATGATTCCGTAGATCATGACCGCCTCTGATGATACTAACCAATCACTCCCCGGTCTACTCAGTGCCGCGCCCGCTTGCCAAGGACCGCGAAGTTGCCAAGAAGAGCCAAGACTAGACGGGTTCGGTGCTATACTCGGGACCGCCGGGCGAGGTGGCGTAAGGCCCTAGCCTTGCCGAGTCCCGATTCTTGGGGACTCAGGTCCGCGAGCCGGCAACCTACGTCTTCGAGGAACGAACCATGCAACGGATACCAAGGTCCTTCATTGCTTTCGGTGCGATCGCTTCACTACTGATCGCATTGCCCGGTTGCAGCGACAGCACCACACCACCCCCCACAGCCGCTGCCCCCGAGCGCCTCGAATTCACCCGCATGATCGTTCACTGGAGCCGGTATGTCGAGCCGGGTTATCTCGAGTTCGTCGAGGACGCCGAGCCCGAGATCGGCCAGGTCGGTTTTTACGGAGGTGATTTCTGGACGCTCGCTCACATGCCCGATGACGTTAAAGGCCTCACCGGCCCGCTGCTGCCCATCCATGCCGGCGTGGTGCAGGCGGAAGATCCAGCCGAGCGGCTCAGGGTCAGCGGCGACTACTTCGAAAACATCAACACCGAGCTGAAAAAACGCGGCGTCAAACCGATTGGCCACTTCTGCGTATCCAAATACCTGCTCGGAAAACCCGACGACTTAGGGAACCTCACCGGCGGCTTCTTCAAGTTCTACAACGAGCTATGGGACGAGGCTGAACTCGGCCCCAAGCCAGTCGAAGACCCCGTGGACCTGCTGGCTAAGAACGCCGACGGGACACCGTACTTCACGTCGGACGCCGACGCGGCCCCCTACAACGTCTACTGGGGCTGCCCGGGCAACCCTCACTGGCGCAACGTCATGAAAGCATGGGTCAAGAGGGGCATCGAGCGCGGCCTGGATGGCTTTCAGATCAACTACTTCTACCGCGTCAACTGCCTCGGTGAGCATTGCGTTCGCCGCTTCAAGAAGTACCTGGGGGATCGGTTCGAACCGGAGGAACTACGCACGAAGCTAAACATTGACGACCTCGAGACGCACCAATTCTCCGAGATTGTTTCCCGCCACAATCCGGCCGAAACAACGCCGCTGCGCCGTGAAATGCAGCGCTTCTCCGACACCGTCAACAAAGAGGCCTTCGACGAGGTTTTCCACGAGTACGGCCGCTCGCTCAAGCCCGACCTGATCACCTCCATCTGGGGACATAGCTCGGGTGACTTCGGGAATCCGCCCCGCGGCAACAACGACGAGCGCATGATGCTGCCCACCGAGCTGTGGGGCAAGGACGAGAGCTACCTGTGGTATTGCCTCGGTAAGCAGGAGCCGACCCTACAGTTGCGCTACCTGCGCGGTGCGTTCGACGACAAGCCCTATACGGTCTGCCACTACGAGAACGTCAAGATCCGTGGTTCCATGGCTGAGTTGATGGCCAACGGCGGCGCGCCGATGGCCAGGTACATCAACTTCACTGATCCGGCTGCGCGCAAAGAGTTCGTGCGGTACTACCAATTCCTCAAACGCTATGACGACGTTTACCGTGCCAACCGGCCCTACGGCGAAGCCGTGCTAGTGCATCCTCGGAGCCACAACCATCAGGGCAAGCTCATTCCGGCCATGACCGCCTTTCAGAAGATCGGCCACCGCCTGATGGACGAGCACGTGCTCTTCGACGTGATCCCCGACGAAGTCATCACGCCCGAGCAGACCGCGGCCTACACGCGTGCGTACGACATCTCTTCGCAAGATGGAATCGACACCGAGACGTTCGACGAGCTCAGCCGGTTCGACGCACCGGCAACCGTGCGTGTGTCCGCCAGCCGGCCCGTGAAAGGCAACGAGGTGACCCTACACTTCGTGAACTACAACCGGGAAGAGGGTCCGGAGGGTTATCGCGGCAACGGCATCGTAGACGAGAAACCGATCGCAGCCCCGAGCGTCGGCGTCGACTTCATCGTCCCAGAGGGTCAGCGCGCCGTGAAGGTAGAAGCCCTGTCACCCGAAAAGCCGGAACCGCAGGAGCTGGCGATGAAGGTTACGGGCAGCCGCGTCCAATTCACCGTGCCCGAGTTCCTTGTCTACGGCATCGCCCGCATCCACCTTGCCTCGGCCGACGAGACCCCTGCCCCAAGGCAGTACTGAAGACGATAACCTAAGCCTTTCCTGATGGGCCCGGGCCAACCTACGTCGTCCCTTCGACGCTGCCGGCTTCCTTGTAGCGGCCCTTGGGCACGAATCCGCCGACTTGGTCCATGTAAGTCCGGTATCGTTCGCCGTGCTCTCTGAGCAGGTCCTTTTCTTCATACATCTTGACGGCAACGATGATGTAGCCCGTGGTGGCCAGGGCGAAGACCAGGTGCCCGACGGTCATGGTGGGAGTGGCCCAGAAAGCGATCACGAATCCAACCTGAATCGGGTGACGCATGTATTTGTATAGGCCGGGCGTCCGGAAGCCCAAGTCGCGATACGGCTGGTCCTGAAAACGCAGCCAGACTTGGCGCAGGCCAAAGAGGTCAAAGTGGTGAATCATGAAGGTCGACAGCAGGACCGTCAGCCAACCCACGGCGAAGAGTCCAAGAGCGATTCCCTGGCCGGCCGCGCTTTCCAAGCTCCAGATGACCTCGGGCATGGGTCGCCACTGCCAATAGAGCAGAATCAGTGCCAAGCTCGAAAAGAGCGTCTAGGTGCCGCGCTCGATTGACGACGGGATGATCTGTGTCCACCACTGTTTGAACCCTTTGCGCGCCATGCCTGTATGCTGCACCGCGAAGATGCCTAGCAGCACCGCATTAATCAACAGTGATGGTACAAATGGCCCCGCCTCGCCCGAGTCAATGGTCTTGGGGACCCCGATGTTGCCGACAAACCCGATGGCGTAAAGGAACGCCCCCAGAAAGATCACGTAGGCGACTGTTCCGTAAAGCAAGCTTATTGAATCCCGCAAATTATTATGACACTTTTTGACAGTGTGGAGCATCTATATATGTATGGGCAACCCCAAAGGTGTGAAGCGGGATTTCAAGGCGCTGGAGAAGCGCCGTTTCGAAGCGATGCGGCTGCTCCACCAAGGCCACAATCAGTCCGAGACGGCGAGACGGCTGAACGTCGCTCGCCAAACCGTCAGTGAGTGGCGGCGGCAATACCGCGAGCAGGGTGCGGCCGGACTCCGCCAGGCCGGGCGCGCCGGACGCAAGCCGCTCCTCGATGCCGCACAACGCGAACGCCTGACGTCGCTGCTGCTGGAAGGCCCGGAAGCCCACGGCTTCCCAACGCCCCTGTGGAGCTGTCCGCGGGTGGCTCGGCTGACCGGAGACGAGTTCGGGGTCGCATACCACGCAGGCCACGCCTGGAAGATCCTGCGAGCGCTCGACTGGAGCCCGCAACGCCCGGCCGGAAAGGCGCGCGAGCGCAACGAAGAGCGGATCCGCACCTGGAAGCGCAAGACCTGGAAGCGCATTAAAAAAAGCCCAAAACGAAGGCCGTACGCTCGTCTTCATCGACGAAAGCGGATTGAGTCAGAAGCCGCATCGCTGCCGCACCTGGGCGCCACGTGGCCAAACTGGAATGGACCCGAAAAGCGAGACCAGTAGAGAAGGGACAATGAACCAGGGAACGGTAAGGAGGTTCGATTGTCTCGAAGACGATTCACGAAGGAGTTCAAGCTGGCGGCCGTCCGGCGGCTCGAAGCCGGCGAGTCCGGCTCGGCTCTCGCGCGCGAGCTGGAGGTGAAGCGCGAAAAGCTCTACGACTGGCTGGCACAAGTCGAGCGCTACGGCGTCGAGGAAGCCTTTCCCGGCGCGGGGCGGCGTCCCGGCGGCAGCGCCCGTGTCGAGCCCGGCCACGAAGCCCAGGCCCGCCTCGCGGAGCTGGAACGCAAAGTCGGCCGCCAGGCCATGGAGATTGATTTTTTGTCCGCAGCCTTGCGGCGTGTCGAGGATCTGCGCCGGCCGAGCATCGTCAGTGGAACCGGCGCGTCGCTGAGGAAGTACGGGCCGCAAGGCGGCAAGGCAACATGAGCACGCTGAGCACGCGCGATTTGTGCCGCTTGAGCGGACTGGCGCGAGCCAGCCTCTACCGCCAGGCCAAACCCGACAGCGAGCAGGTCGGGGAACTGCGGCAGGCCATTGTCCACGCCGCCTTGGACCATCCGGCCTACGGCACCCGGCGGACGACCCAACAGCTGCGCCGTCAAAAGCTGCTGGTCAATCGCAAGCGCGTGCAACGGGTGATGCGCGAAGAGAAGCTCTTGCGGCGACGTCGCCGCACCGTTCCGCGAACGACCGATTCGAAGCACTCGCTGCGGCGTTATGAAAACCTGACGCGCGATTTCCAACCCACGGGTCCCAACAAACTGTGGGGCTCCGATCTCAGCTACGTACGATTGGGAAACCACTTCGTCTATGTGGCGGTGGTGTTGGACGTGTATTCGCGGCGCGTGGTGGGCTGGGCCGTGGGTCCGAACCTGAAAACCGAATTGCCGCTGGCGGCGCTGCAACAAGCGTTGAGCAGCCGGCGTCCGGCGCCGGGCTGGATTCATCATTCCGATCAAGGTTCGCAGTACGCCGCGGAAGCTTATGTAGCCACCCTGCGGCAAGCGGGCGCGAGGATATCGATGAGCCGCAAGGGCTGCCCGCAGGACAACGCGTACGTGGAAAGCTTTTTCAAGACTTTGAAAAGCGAGGAAGTCGACTGCAGCGAGTATGAAAGTTTGGCCCAGGCGCAGGCCGAGATCGGCGCTTATATTGAGCGGGAATACAATCGTACGCGATTGCATTCGGCGCTGGGCTATCGGCCGCCGCAAGAGTATGAGCGGCTGTGGGAAGAGGCGGCTAACGCCGCCTGAGTTTTCTTAAGGCATGAGCAGATCTATCGATCCGATGGCGCAGCACAAGGCGGGATGCGGCCTCAGTAGGCGAGCACCCCGCCCTCATCGTTGCGATGAGTCTGCGGCCGGGTATTCCTTGGTGGGTTGCTCTCCAGCAGAGCCCGCCTCCGCTTCCCCGGATGAGTTGATCATGCCCCCATTGGGCTGGATTGGCTATCCTTTTTCAGTCAACCGCGACCCGTCCCTACTTTCTTGGCCTCGCCACAGGGGTCCACTCCAAAGTGTCCCCTTGGTGATAGGAGAGAATCGTTATCGTCGGGGCTGTGGAACTGTGGGAATCGCGCAGCGATTTCCAAGGGGCGGTGGGAAGGGTGGAAAACCATCCACGGTTCCTCGAGCCCGGCACGGCTGCCGCCACAAGGTTTTCCACGCTTTCCATCCGACCCGGCATTTCCACAGCCCTCTTATGAATTCGCAGCTCGTGTTTTCCGCAGCACAGCTCGCCGCCAGGGGTGGTTCGCCGCCGGCTTGCGTCTGGCCACCACGTTCCCCTGCGGTGCCGGCTTCGTTCGCAGCCGTGGCGTCGGCGTGGCGATCACTTCGTGCTCGATCTCGTGCCCCTCAAACCTCACCTGCAAGCTCTCATCGCGCCCCTGTTGGACCGTCACCCGTGCACCCGCCCCCACGCCCTGATTGCGTTTCGGCTTCAACTGCAAACAACGATTCTCGAAACGCACCACCTGGTCGTTGCTCACCACCCGTTCGTACTCCAAGCAGAACACCCCTCGCAGCTCGGTGCCGCGGGGTAGCGCCTGGTGAAAGTCCGCTCCCGCCGCCGGCTCGCAGCAGAAGCGCTCGTTGTGCTCGGCTAAGTACTCCTCGCCGAGGTAACGGTTCGCCGCCTCGTAATCAACGATGCCCCGCAGCCGCATCTTCTTGATCAGGCGGTCCTGGTGCGTGCCGTGATGGCGTTCGACACGTCCCTTGGTTTGCGGCGACGATGCGGCAATGATGCCAATGCCAAGCTTCGCGCACATGCGCCCGAACTGCGTCTCGGGCTTGATGCCTTCCAGTGCTTCCCGCGACGTCGGCTGGCGCTGGTAGACGTTTTTCCAGTCGCAGTACAACGCCTTGGGAACGCCGTGTTGGCGCACCCAGGCTTGGAGCAGATCGGCCGCGGCCCAGGTCGTTTCCTGGCCCGAGAAGCGGCACAGTGCAAGACCGGTCGCGTCATCGACAAAGTTCATCAGACAGGCTTTCGGGCCGCGTCCTTCCAGCCAGTGGTGGTGCGAACCGTCGAGTTGAATCAGCTCGCCGAAGTGCGCTTTGCGTTGCCGCCGGCTGCGATGCGGTGGGCGCTTGCGACTCCGGCTCCACAGGCCCGCCGCGAGCATCCAGCGCCGCAGCGTTTCGCGCGGCACTTCCAGGCCCTGATCGGCTGCCAGATGTTCCGACGCCAGCGTCGGCCCGCAGCGCTCGTGCCCCTCGCCCGCATAGTTTGCGTGCACCAACTCGAGAACCTGCTCGCGGCGCTTGTCATCGGCTCGGTTCGAAGCGCGGCCGACGTTACCGTGCACCAAAGCCTTGACCCCGCCTGCTCGGTAACGCTTGTTGAGCCGCTTCGCTTGGCGGTAGCTGACCTCCAGCAGTGCGGTGGCTTCGGTCAACTTCAGTTCCCCTCGTTTCACTCGGCTCAGCACTTCGCCGCGCCTCAACTCCTTGGCACTCATCCATGTCCTTCCCAATCTTTCACCTCCTCGCAGAGGTCCAGATTAGGGGACATTTCTATTGGGCGCTCAAGGGGACATTATCATTGGGCTTCAACACATGAGGGTCGTCGCCTGACGCCACGACCCCGGCCAAGCACGCTCGCCAAGATTGCCGCGGCTCCCCTTGTGCGGCAACCCGCCCTCCTCCTGCAAGAATGGACGTATGGAGGAACTCCCAACGTCGCCCGTTGACCCGCGCGAAGAGTACACCCAGCGCCTCGAAGCTCGGCGCGCCGCGTTGGCCGTTCGCGAGAGGCAGCACCGAACCCTGGGTTACCTCCGTCTGCTGGTCGTCTTGGCCGCCGTTGCGATGGCCTTTGTAGCCTTTGACCGCGGAGCGCTGTCGGGCTGGTGGCTGCTTGTTCCCGCAGCGGTGTTCTTTGGACTGGGCGGGGGGTTGCAACGCTTGGAAACTGAGCGGGCCAGGCTGTCCGGGCGGCGGCCTTCTATGAACGCGCGTTGGCCCGGCTGGACGGCCGCTGGGCCGGAACGGGCGAGAGCGGCGCACGGTTCGTCGACGAACACCACCTCTATGCGCGGGACTTCGATATCTTCGGCAACGCCTCGCTGTTCGAACTGCTCTCGAATGCCCGTACCCGTATGGGCGAGGAAACGCTGGCGGGATGGCTCCGAACACCCGCCTCGCCGGATCGTGTCCTAGCGCGTCAGGAGGCGGTGGTGGAACTCGCACCGCGCCTGAACTTGCGTGAGGATCTCGCCGTGCTTGGCGAGGACGCACGGGCGGGCGTGCATCCGGAAGCGCTGGTCGCTTGGGGCGAACGGCAGCCGCTGCTCCAGTCTTCGCCGTTCCGGGCAGCGGCCTGTGTCCTGTCGCTCTTCGGAGCGATGGCGGTGGTCGCTCTGATCGCGTATCTGGCCGCCGGGTTTCTCGACCTGGCGCCGAGGACACGAACCGGCCTAGGCGGTTACTTCTTGTTGATGGCTGTCACCATCGCCTTCACACTTTTGCGTTTCAAGAAGCGCACCGACCGCATCATCCATGAAGTCGAAGAGGCCGCGCGCGGCCTCGGCCTGCTGGCGGGCGTGCTTCGCAGGCTGGAAGCCGAACGGTTCGCCTCGTCACGGCTGGCAGCTCTCCGCGCGGAGCTGGATGTCGAAGGCCGGCCGCCGTCGCGGCGGCATCAGCGCCGTGCTGGCTCAGGCGGGTGCACCTGTACGCGCGCGGCGGTTGCGGCTTTCGCCGTTGGCAGTTGGTGCGTCCATCCGCATCCAAGACTCGCTCCAGGAGGGCACGTCGCGTTTCTACGCTGAAATCACCCGGTTGCATCGGATCATGGACCGGGCCGGCGACGCTCCGCCCGTGTTGTTCCTGATCGACGAGTTCCTGCACGGCACCAACTCGCACGACCGGCGGATCGGCACCGAGGCCATTGTGGGCGGCCTGGCCGGCCGGGGCGCCATCGGCTTGGTCACCACCCACGACCTGGCCCTGGCGCATATCGCCGACGCGCTCGGCCCGCGCGGCGCCAACGTGCACTTTGAGGATCACCTCGAAAACGACCGCATGCGCTTCGACTACAAGATGCGCCCCGGCGTGGTCGAAAAGAGCAACGCGATCGAGCTAATGCGCTCGGTGGGATTAGAGGTGTGAGAGGCGTCAGCCCCGCGGCCCTCAAAACAGCAGCTTCACTCCGAACTGGATCTCGCGCCCGTCGCGAACCGAGAGCACCCGGCCGAAGCCCGGCGTCCCGAAAAAGAGATTCGGCAGGCCGAAGTTCGGAGTGTTCATCACATTGAAGAACTCCGCGCGGAACTGCAGCGTCGTCGTTTCGGTGAGCGCCGTGTCTTTGAGCAGCGAGAAGTCCACGTTGCGCAACGACGGACCGCGCACGATGTTGCGCCCCGCGTTGCCGAACGAGCCGAACGGCGGCAGTGCGAATGCCTCGGTGTTGAACCAGCGCTGCGGGTCAGGATGCGCGAGGACCGGATTCCCGATGACGTTGGGCCGATCGCCCGCGCCGAAGCCCAGGTTCGCAAAGCCCGTATTGCTGTTATCGAACTCGCCGGGGAGCGCGACGGTGAACGGCGGTCCGGTCTGGAACGTCATGACGCTGTTGATCTTCCAGCCGCTGATCAGCGTCCCGGCCAGCCCCGTGGCGCCGCCTCCCAGGCGCTTGCCTTGACCCATCGGAAGGTCGTACACGAAACTGCCGGAGAAGCGGTGTCCGACGTCGAAGCTCGACAGTGCTCTTTCCGCGCTGACATCGTTGCTGTTCTGCGGGTAGTTGGCGTCGGCGCCGCTAGGGAAGAACCCCGACCCATTATCGATCGACCGCGACCAGGCGTAGGAGAACATGCCCGTCAGCCCGCCGCGCAGCCGGCACTGCAGCCGGGCCTGCAGGCCGTGGTAGATGGAATCAAACGCCGACGCGATCTGGTTGATGTCGAGGAAAAAAGGGACGGGCCGCAGGTTGGGCATCTGCGGGCTCGGCGCCGGTTGATTGATGTCCCGCGCGCCCAGCAGCTTCGTCCCTTTCGTCCCGAAGTAGCCCAACTCGAGCACCACACCGTGGCCGAAGTCCGTCTCCACCGCCGTGTTCCACTGCTGCGTGTAGCCGGTGCGCAACCGTCGGTCGTAGGTGAATGCGCTCGGCGGAAGCGGTGCCTGCAACTGCGCCGGCCAGGGGTTGTCGATCGTGATCGGCGCTTGGCGCGAGGGGAAGAAGAGCTGGAAATTGAAGAGCGGCGGATTGAAGTAAATCCCCTGTCCGGGCGCCAGCGGCGAGAAGTTGTAATACACGCCGTAGCCGGCGCGCAGCACGGTGCGACGCGTGCCGAACGGACTCCAGGCCACGCCGACGCGCGGCGCGAAGTTGTTGTTGTCGGAGTCGTACCCCGCGCGCGGCACGCCGTTCGCCCCGACAGAGACGATCGACAGCGTCGCTGGGTCGTACACCGCGGCTGCGTCGTGCGCATCGTGCGCCGGGGTGTTGTATTCGTAACGCACGCCCAGGCTGATCGTCAGGTCTTGCCTGACTCGCCAGCTATCGTGTGCGAAGAGGTTCGTGCTGCTCGTGCGCAGCGCCTGAGGATTGTCGGAGACCGCCCCGCCGCTGAACGTTGGCAATCCTAGCAGCAGATCGGCCAGAGCGTTCTGGGTGTAGGCGAAGTTGGTGAAGTTGATCAGCCCGCGTGATTGCACGTCGCGGAAAGCGTCTTGGTGGATCCACCGCTGCTCGAAGCCGAACTGCAGCAGATGGTCGCCGCGCGTGTAGCTCACGGTGTCGAGGATTTGGTAACTGTTGACGACGCTCTCCTGCGGGTTGTTGAACTCGTCACCGAGCGACGAGAAGCCCGTCACGTTGATGAACGTGAGACCCAAGTCGCGCGGCCGGCTGGCAAAGTCGGGAAGGCCGACCTGCTGGTTGACGCTGCGCCCGATGTTTTCGTGGAGCACGGCCGACCCCACGCGGTTGTAGCCGAAGCGCAACTCGTTAATCCAAGCCGGCCCCAGCGCGTGGGTTTCGCCGATCATCAGGTTTTGCCCGCGTTCGACGACGTCGTTGCCATAGCCCGGTACCGATGAGAACGCAGCAGCCGCGTAGGGTTCGAACAGATCCCGGTCACCGAAGCTGTAGCGGCCGGTGAGCGTGCCCCCCTGACCCACCGATTGGTCGATCCGGACGTCGAAGCGGTCGTTGCGGTCGGCTTGGGTGGGGCTCCCGATATAGTTCTGCCCGGCAACGTTTCGATTCGGCAGAGGATAAAGGCCGGCGACGGCCGCTCCGATCGGATGTACAAAGGGAAGCCGCCCGCCGGGAAAGGGCTGGAACGTGGTGAAGTCGATGGGCGGCGGCAGCACGCTTTGCGAGAAGTCACCCCTCCTCTCTGCTTCGCTGGGGACGTTGGTGGCTCGTGTGATCGCGCGCCGCTCGCGCAGCGCTTCGTAGTCCATGAAGAAGAAGCTGCTGTTCTTGCGCAACGGGCCCCCGACGGCGAATCCGAACTGGTTCCGACGCAGCTTCGGCGTCGGACCATCGGGAGCGGTAAAGAAGTTTCGCGCATCCAGCACGTCATTACGGAAGAACTCGTAGGCCGACCCGTGGAACTCGTTGCTCCCTTGCTTCAGCACGATCGCCACCTGGCCGCCGCTCTGCCTGCCATAGGCGGAGTCGGTATTGCTGATGTGGATGCGGAACTCCTGGATGGCGTCGACCGAGGGCGTGAGTGAGAAGCTGTTCAGAACCGGGTCCATCACGTAGACGCCATCGACAAGATACGCGTTGGCATCTTCCCGTGAGCCGTTCACATGCAGCGTAAACCGGCCGCGCTCCGAACCCGCCGAACCCTCCACGCTGGGCGTCACGCCCGGCGCCAGCAGCGCCAAGTCGATGAAGCTGCGGCCATTGAGCGGCAGGTTGACGATGTAGTTGTTGAGGATGACGGTTCCGGAGGCCGCCGAATCCGCTCCGAGCGCCACCAACTCGGCCGTGACGGTGATTTCTTCTGACAAGTCGCCCACTTCGAGCACCAGATCGCGCCTCGCTTGCTCGCCCACCGTCAGCTCGATGCCGTCCTGCACCAGCTTCTTGAATCCGGTAGCCTCGACCTCGATGCGATAGAAGCCCGCGGGTAGAGCCGGCGCGGCGTAGTAACCCTTCTCGTTACTCCGCGTCACGCGGGCGAGACCGGTGCGCAGATGCGTGATCGACAGCCTCGCATCGACGACCGCTCCCCCCGAGCGATCACTCACTTGGCCCCGCAGCGACGAGCCTGCTGTTTGGCTCCACAGCGGCACGCTCGCCGACACAAGGGCTAGAACGAACCACAAGCACAATCGCGACCGCATTCGTTTTCCTCTCCACCCGGCACCGTCGGCCCGGGCAAGCAATAAGGCCATCTTAGTCGCGGGCCGGGGAACCTGTCCAGCACACGTTGGGCCGTTCCCGGGAGCCGCGAAAGGGCAAAGGGGGAAGCGGTAAGCGTAGTCAGGCCCCTGCTTCGAGCTTCTCGCTGAACTCTTCCCACTGCTGCTCGCACTCGCTCACGCGGGAGCGCAGTTCCTCCATACGGGCGACAATCTGACGGGACTGCTTGTGATCGCCGGCGGTCGCCGTGAGCTCCTCCTGGAGTTGCCCGATCTCGGCCTCGAGCCGCGCGATCTCCGCCTCGGCACCGGAGACCTGCTTGCGCAGACGCTTCGCCTGAATCGGGTTCATGCGGCGCTTCGAGGGCGGCGCACCGTTGGACTTGTCTTTCGTTTGCTCGCCGCGGACGAACTGCAAAGCGGCCTGCAGCGTCTCGCTCACGTTGGCAGCCTCGCTTTCCCTTCCCCTTTGGCTGCCGCGTTCCGCTTGCCACAAATAGTCTTCGTAGTTGCCGGGATAGACGATCACTTCGCCGTTGCCGACAGCAAACGTCTTCGTCGCCAGCTTGTCGATGAAATAGCGGTCGTGCGAGACGAAGACGACCGTGCCCGTGAAGTCGAGCAAGGCGTTGAGCAGCACATCCTTGGCGCGCATGTCGAGGTGGTTCGTCGGCTCGTCGAGCAGCAAGAAGTTGCTCGGATGCACCAGAACCCGCGCCAACGCATAGCGGTTTCTCTCTCCTCCCGAGAGCACCCCAATCGGCTTGTAGACGTCGTCGCCGGAAAACAGAAAGCACCCGAGTAGCCCGCGAAGCTCGCTATCGGACGAGCGTGGGGTCGCCTTCACCAGGTCGTCGAGGAGGCACGCGTCGGGATCGAGCACCTTGTACTGATCCTGCGCAAAGTAGTCCACCTCGACCTTGTGTCCTGATTTGGAGGTCCCCGCAGTCAACAGCTCCTCGCCGGCCAGCATGCGGATGAGCGTCGATTTCCCGGCGCCGTTCTCGCCCACCAGGGCGATGCGGTCGCCCTTCTCGATCGAGAAGCTGACGTCGCGGAACACCTCGAGGTCGCCGTAGCTTTTGGCGACGTGCTCGAACTGCGTCACCACACGTCCGCTGGCCGTCGGCTGCGGAAACTTGAAGTGGATCGTCGCCTCCTCCTCGGGCACCTCGACGCGCTCAACCTTCTCCAATTCCTTAACACGGCTTTGCACCTGCTTTGCCTTGCTTGCCTTGTAGCGAAAGCGGTTGATGAAGGTCTCGAGGTGATGGATGTAGTCGTGCTGATTCCTGTAGGCCGACTGGAGCTGTTCCAATCGCTGCGCTTTCGCCGCCTTGTACTTCGTGTAGTTGCCCGAATAGAAGTGGACTTTCTTGTTCCACACGTCCATTACTTTTTTGACCGTCACATCGAGAAAGTAGCGGTCGTGCGAGATGACAAGGAACGTGAACCGGTACTCTCTCAGATACCCTTCGAGCCAATTGCGTGCCTCGAGATCGAGATGGTTGGTTGGCTCGTCTAGCAGCAGCAGGTTCGGCTTTTCGAGCAGCAGCTTCGCCAACGCGATACGCATTTGCCAACCGCCGGAGAACTCTTCGGTGCGCCGGTGCCAATCGTGTTTCGGGAAGGCCAGCCCATGCAGGACGGTGCCGATTTGCGCCTCCTTGGTGTAGCCGTCAAGCGCCTGATAGCGGTCGTGGACCCACTGGTAGCGGTCGGCGACGGCCTCGTACTCGGCGCCCGCGGGATCCAGCTCGGCCATCTTGTGCGCTAGCTCTTCCTGCTCGCGCTCGAGCGCCAGCGCCTCGTCGAAGGCGCTGAGGCACTCGTCGAACAGGGTGCGCCCGGACAGCGACAGGCCGTCTTGGGGCAGGTAGCCGATCTTGAGGCCTTTTTGGCGCGTGATCGTGCCGCCGTCGAGATGCTCCAAATCGGCGAGGATCTTCAGCAGCGTGGTCTTGCCGCTGCCGTTGGCCCCAACGATGCCGATGCGGTCCTCGGGACCCACCAGCCACTCGAGCCCCTCGAACAGCGTCCGCTCGCCGTAGCGCATCGCGCCGCCGGAGATCTGAATCATGCTTCCAGTGTAGCGTGGGGTTGGCGGAGACCCGTGTCCTCTACCTCTGCGGGCCGAGTTCCCCACTCTAGGAGGAGCTATCAGGATGATTGATGCGTTCCCGACGGAAGACCAGGTTTTAACGTCTGCGCTCTCCCAAGAACTCGACGGGATGCGAGTATGTTAGTAGCGCAAAAGGGCGGATGAAGTTTTTGAACCCGCTTGAAGTTGTTACAAACGACGAAAGTGGTTGCGGGCCGGGTGGGCGTCGGCGCTTCTTCATAGACTCAACCAAGGACCGCTTTTATCCGGGTCAGCCCAAAAGGGGGAATCCCGTGCCGTACGTGATAGCTTTTACAATGGCCCTTGAGGTTGATGACGACGACGTGTACTTCAATGATTGCTGCTGGGGCGGGGACGTCGTCACCGACCAGCTGGTGCCAGCCATGAACGGGCGGTACGAAGACGTTGAGCACAATCAGGAAGACTGGGGCTGGTTCATTTGGTTCCGGAAGGGCCGGACGTCGCTCGCCGTCAATGTCTTCTGTGACGCGCCCGAGGAAGGCGTGTTCCGAATCCTTCTCACCTCGAGTCGAAAGCGTTGGATGGTGCTAGATCAGGTCGTCGATACCCCAGAGCTTGAGGAACTGAAGAGTCTTGTGCTGGGCGCACTCGAAACGTGGACCGATTCCCCTTGTAAGGTCAAGAAGGTGGACTCGATCTACCTGCCGTGACGGGAACCCGCAGCTTCACGAAGAGGTGGAGGTGCGCTGCCCATCTACGAACTGAAGTGGACGAGGCCCTTGTCGATTCGGTGGCATGGTCTACAGCAAGAGTCGGTGGCGGCTTCGGGTCAAGTTCGTGCGGATGGGCGTGGGGCTGGTCTCGCCGCTGAATTCGGCTACTATTGAATCCCGCAAATTATTATGACACTTTTTGACAGTGTGGAGCATCTATATATGTATGGGCAACCCCAAAGGTGTGAAGCGGGATTTCAAGGCGCTGGAGAAGCGCCGTTTCGAAGCGATGCGGCTGCTCCACCAAGGCCACAATCAGTCCGAGACGGCGAGACGGCTGAACGTCGCTCGCCAAACCGTCAGTGAGTGGCGGCGGCAATACCGCGAGCAGGGTGCGGCCGGACTCCGCCAGGCCGGGCGCGCCGGACGCAAGCCGCTCCTCGATGCCGCACAACGCGAACGCCTGACGTCGCTGCTGCTGGAAGGCCCGGAAGCCCACGGCTTCCCAACGCCCCTGTGGAGCTGTCCGCGGGTGGCTCGGCTGACCGGAGACGAGTTCGGGGTCGCATACCACGCAGGCCACGCCTGGAAGATCCTGCGAGCGCTCGACTGGAGCCCGCAACGCCCGGCCGGAAAGGCGCGCGAGCGCAACGAAGAGCGGATCCGCACCTGGAAGCGCAAGACCTGGAAGCGCATTAAAAAAAAGCCCAAAACGAAGGCCGTACGCTCGTCTTCATCGACGAAAGCGGATTGAGTCAGAAGCCGCATCGCTGCCGCACCTGGGCGCCACGTGGCCAAACACCGGTGCTGCAGTTTAACTTCAACTGGGAGAAGCTTTCCGTCTCGACGGGGCTGACGCTGCGTAACTTCTACTTCCGGCTCTATCCCGGTGCGATCGGCAAAGAGCAAGTGACCGACTTTCTCAAGGCGTTGGTACGTCATATCGATCGCCCGCTGCTGATCGTCTGGGATCGGCTGCCGGCGCACCGTAGCCGCCTGGTGCAAGAGTTCATCGAACTCTCCGAAGGCCACATCGCAACCGAGTACTTGCCACCCTATGCGCCGGAGTTGAATCCGGTGGAATACATCTGGGCTTACTGGAAGCAGCACGAGTTGCCGAACGTCTGCCCGAAAGACTACGGCGAGCTGAACGAGCGGGCCCGCAAGGCACTCCGCCGCATGTACCGCAAACCGCGTTTGATCACGGCCTTCTGGAAACAGTCTTCTCTTTGTTTTGACTGACTCTATATTATGCGGGAGTCAATAGGCGTATGGAGGACCCGTTTCGATGTGTTTCTTCCTAACTGCAGGGGTGCGGCCCGAGAATCCGAACCTGCTTGAACCGTTTCGTGAAGCGGGTTTTCAGATCCAGCGATCGTCGAACCGAGACGTGCTGTCGGCCTTGGGTCCAGGCGTCGCAGCTTTCTACGTCACCAACGGCATGTGCTCCTGCGACTTCTACTCCTCTCCCAAAGCCCAGCGAGACCGTCTTCGATCGAAGTACAAACGAAAAGGCTGGCCGGCTGCCAAGATCGAGCGTGCTCTTCGTGATCACGATCGCGCCACGAAAGGAAGCGCTCGCGAGGCCTTCGTGGAGGCGTTCTGCAGGGTCGCGGGATCAGCCAACCAAGCCTGCGTATTTGGTCACTGGTACTCAGGACTCATTGACTCGGAGGATCTGCCGGCTCCCCGAAGATCCCAACTAAGCGTCGTAGAGTATCAAGCGCGTGGCGGGGTCTTTCCGGAGGACGAGATCATCGTCGTGGAAGGGAACGCGTGACCCGGCTGATCAGCTGCCAAGCCCCTTCGTCACGCCGCTTGCTTGCCGAGCGCTGTGTTGAAGTGGTCCCCGGCCAGCTGCGGTTCTAGCTGATGGCCAAACCGTTACACTTAACAGTCCGATCGAGCGACCCGCAGCCTCAAGGACAACGGCATTCATGCTGCGATCTTCCTACCTGGCCGACCGTAGCTCACTGGACGGTAGGCACCGGCGGAAGGTGTAGCAGTGACTTCGAGGCTGAGCCTGCTCTGGAAACGATTTACACCGCTTGAAGAACGCCTTCTGGCGGAGGTGCGGACCGTGCTTCCGGGCAGTGTTCAGCCGCTCTTCGATGCACGGGTAGCAGGCATCAATCGGGTGCAACGGTCTCCCCCTGCGTGGAGCGCGATCAGCTTCTACTGCCTGAGGAGCGGGAAGGCCGACTGGAGTGGGGTTCCGGCCTTTCCGTGTACCGACGAGTTCCGGCTGGCCGAAGTGCGCTTCCGCCTGGCCGGCGCGGGGTACAAGGCCACGCTATACAGCGTTAGCGGCCACATCTTCGAATTTGCCATCACTCCAAGCCCCAAGGCTGTCGCCTTCGCGACGTGGGAGGAGGAGCCACGGGCAACACTCCTCGATGATCCCAACCGTCCGCCCGTCGGCCGCAAAGAGCCGGAGCCGCTGCCGCTGGCTTGGCACACGTTCCTCGAGAGGCACCCCGCTGAACCGCACAGGGGCTGGGCGTTACACAATGAGGACACGGCCCATCGGGTGGCGCTAGAAGACGGTGAATACCTGATTCTCGCCGAGCGTGCAGGCGAGGAGTTCATTCTGCATCGTGTGGAGCCACAGGCCGAGGAGCTTTTCCATTTGCGTGAATGCGATGGTTCGCCGGAGCGGTTAACTAAGGGACTCGATGAGGTCATGGGGTTTGATGGCGACTGACCAGCCGGTGGAGCCTACGGAGGCCAGTTCGTGGTGCGGCCGGCGCGCCGCCATCCTCCTTGAGCGTCGTTGTGCAGCACGGGCCACGCAGCGGCTTTGCAGCTCATTGGCAGGTGACTAGGCAGCAATTCGTGATCCTTAAATCGCTTCGAGACCTCCTCGTTGTCCGATGTCGCGGCTTCCTGCAGAAGCTCGACATCGCGGTGCGCGAGGACGTGTACGCCCTTTCTCTTTACGTGGATGCCGGAGATACTACCGAGCCGGAGCTCGTGCTCAGTTTCAATACCGCTGCACAAATAACGCGCGCTTTAGCCAGACAGACCGGGATCGATGGCCTTCCTTCCAATGAGATCGAGGCAAGATGGAACTATGCGTTTTGGCTGCGAGCGCCCAACCTGCGCTGCCTCGTTCCGCGTGAGAGCGTCGACAGAGGATTCTGGCAGCAGCTTCTCGCGGAACGAGGCATCTCGTACAGCGACTCCGATGACTTTGATATTGAGGGTTTTGAAACATCAGTCAAAGACTTGTTGAACGAAGTGGCTGTTGCGATAGCGAGAGAAATGCACCGGATAGGATCGATTCGGGAGGTCTTTGATCGGGATTTGCCGATTCTAATCCACGGGTTGGAATACGGTGAGGATACCGCCCAGAGAACCGCCTCAGCGAATCCGAAAGGCTTGTCGGCTGACTTTTGCGAGTGGTGCGCGGTAGCAGATCTCGAGAAATCGTCCGATCTGTTCCGAGATGGCCGCGAAACCTTCGACCAAGGCGACTTCGAACCCGCACTTGGACTCTTCCAACAATCCCTTGGGTATCATGTGCACTTCAAGACCCTCGAACTGATCGGCGACTCACTCTGCCACCTTGGCCGGCACCAAGAGGCAATCGTCCCGCTGGCGGCAGCCGCCGGCCTGAATCGTGGTTCACGTCCACCTTGCCTCTTAGCAGAGGCGTTCGCCGCGCTCGGTGATTGGGAAAACGCGAAGGACGCGGCGGAGGAGGCGTTGCGGCGTACCGCGAACTACCGCCGAGCCAGGAAGGTTCTTGACGAGGCCGAGCAGCAGTTAGCTAATCGCTACAGTTAGGCTGCAGAACTCGCGGCCGTTCACTCCAGCCTAACTCTCCTCCGCGGACGGGAGGCAGGAGAGCAAGGCCTACGCGATACATCGAGTCGATCGAGGAGATAGCGATGCCCCAACCGGAATTACTGAAAGAGCTGCACGCCAACCTTTGGTCTTCCCTTCGTCACGTGTTCAATACGGACCGTGTGCTTTTGGCCGTACTCTATGCGATCAACTTCGCCGGCTTTGTTACGTTGGCTAGCGTCTTCCCAACCCGGATGACAGCCACAGTAGCTACAGCTGGGTGCGTTCTTCTTCTGAACGCTTTGATTGCTCTTTCTTTGAACAACAGCAGAAGGGAGGCGCTGTCACTGACGAGAACACTGATGGAAATGTACGAGGACAACGGTCTCGCAAAATACTTTGACGAGGCAAAGCTGGAATACTACCGCCACCGATACACCCTCTGGCTGCTGCTGGTTCCCACTCTGGCAGGAATTTCGATTGTGCTTGGTTTGGTCTTCGGCCGAGGTCTGTAGAGCCGTGCCCCGGTGGGGACAGCCCCGGTGGGGACAGAGCCTGAACTCAGTCGGTCGGCATCGGCATCCGCGCATCCCCGGACGGGGACGGCCCCTTTGGGGGCTCGTCATCCACGGATTACGCAGATTCTCGTAGATGAAAGATCCACCCACGCAGTCCTCCGAACAATCTGTGTGAATCTGCGTAATCTGTGGATGGGGTCTGTAGCTCGGTTCGTGAACCGCGATTTGTTGAGTCGCTCCTTGCAGGGCTCGGTTGGTTTTGGTCTTTCGTTTCCCAGCGCTTGCGCACTGGGTTGATAGTTGAACCGCCCCCTTAGGGGGCTCGGGTCCGTCTTCGCCCAAAGGCCCGTCGCCGGCCGGCACGCTTAAGCGCCGTGCTCGGGGTGTGTACAGCCGACGAACTCGGCCTGAGGACGGTTGCCTTTATACTCGAGCTCCTGGTGGATCCCGATCGCCGACGTGTAGTACCCGTCGATTGTTCTCGATTTGAGGACCGCGAAGAACTTCTCGAGTTCGGTCGTGGGGCGACCTTCGTTCCCGGCCATCGCCTGCATGATCCGGTCCTGCTCGGCGGCG
Organism: Bryobacterales bacterium; assembly: GCA_965248255.1. GTDB lineage: Bacteria > Acidobacteriota > Terriglobia > Bryobacterales > UBA6623 > JAKZVK01. The sequence goes on along the minus strand of CBDFIW010000004.1, from coordinate 3,132,152 downwards.
TCGCACTCGAGGAACGGCTTTTGGAACTTTGTTTGGGATTCTTTCTCCACAGCGCCCAAGCCGCGGGCCCACTGGTCCTGCACGCCCGGCTTACTGTGGGACACCATGAGATCAATGAACAGGCTCACCTTCGCCTCTTGAGCGCCCGGCGAGTGGTCATCAGCGGGAATGATCAGTTCGGTCAGGCGATCCAGCAGCGTCTTCTGGTCTTCACCAAAGAAGCGGAGCTTGTATTCGGCGGGGGCCTGGGCCAAGGCGATCAACTGTCCGCCTGCGACCTGAACCCGCTCGGCCACGACGCCCGCAGCCATTAGTTTCAGCGCTGTGCGGCGTTGCATGCCGTGCTGGTCCATGCCGTGCTCTCCTTGCTGGTCCACCGTCGTGGCACCCTACGCGTCTACAACTCGCCCGTTTTCATCTGGTTCACGATATAGTCGGATGCCCTCGCTGCCAAGGCCCCGATCGTAAGTGTCGGCCCATAGCCACCTGACGTCACGAAACACGCGCCGTCGACCACGAAGAGATTCTTCACGTCGTGCGCTTGATTGAACTTGTTCAGCACACTCTTCTTCGGGTCGGCACCCATACGGGCCGTGCCCATACCGTGGATGGCAAAGCCGGGGGCCATCAGCCGGTCCCGGACGCTGACGTTTTCCGCCCCTAGCGCCTCCATCAAGGCCTTCAAGTTTTCGACGGCGTCCTTGGCCATCTCGCGTTCATTGTCGCTCATACGGCAATTGAACTTGAGCACTGGAATGCCCCAGGCATCCGCGACGTCTTTGTCGATCTCGGCATAGTTCTCGAAACGGGCAAGCATCTCGCCGCGAGTGCCGAAGGCGATGGAGGTGGTGTAGTAGCTCCGCACCGTCGTCTTAAACTTCTGGCCGTAGCCGCTCATCGACCGCGCGAAGTGTGGGAATACTCGCGCCCCCGAGCCTCCTTCATGAACGTACGAGCGGATGAACTTCGGATGGCGCGAATCGATATTGCGGTAGGGCACGATATCGACCCCGCTGGCCTTGCCATCTTCGTTCACGACCTCGCGGTCCCGCAACTGAGGCAAAAGACCACTGACGTTCGGACCGCCTATGTTGTCCATCAAATAGTGGCCCAGCACGCCGCTCGAATTTGCGATGCCGTCAGGCCAGAAACGGGACACCGAATTCAACATGATGCGGGTGGACTCCAAGGCCGATGCGCCCAGGACGACGACCCGCCCCTTCGCCTCGTAGTCTTCCTTGCTCAGCCGGTCCACGAAGCTCACGCCGCGGGGGCTGCCGTTGTTGTCGACGACGATCTCGCGCACGACGGCGTCCGGCCTCAATGTCAGCCGGCCGGTTTTCACGGCAGCGGGGAGCGTGTCCGAGATCGAGTTCCAAAACGCCCCGATATCGCAACCCCGGCCGCAGTGACCACAATGGTGGCAGGCCGCCAAGCCGTTGATGCTGCGGGACCTCATGGCCGCGCGCTTGGGAATCACGCGCATCCCCAGCCCCAGCGTGGGCGCTACTTTCTGGACGATGCGCTCCCCGCAGTTGAGCGGAAAAGGCGGCAGATATTTCCCATCCGGGAGGTGCGGGATGTTCTCGATCGACGCACTGATGCCAACGAAGCTCTCGTGCTTGTCGTAGTACGGGGCGAGCTCTTCGTAGGTGATGGGCCAATTCTCGCCGTAGCCATCGCGATCGGCCGCCTTGAAATCGTAATCGCTCAGCCGGCGCGCATTGCGGCTCCAATGCAGGATCTTCCCACCCACACACCGCGACCGCACCCAGATCCAGGATGTTCCCGGCGTGGTCGTGTAGGGGTGCTCCCGCTCGTCGATGTAGAGAGGCCGGGTGTATTCGCTCGAAGTCCACTGGTGGGGATAGATTTTCTCCTTGTCGCCCGGCTTATCGAATCCCCGAAAGGGCATCTCGTACGGCCAGCGGTGGGAGAGAAAGGAGGAAGGGTCGAGCTTCGGTCCCGCCTCCAACAGCAGCACCTCGAGACCGCCTTCCGTCAGCTCCTTGGCAGCCACTCCGCCGGCCGCGCCACTACCGACGACGATCGCATCGTAGGTTTTGTCTAGATCGACAGACACAACAAGTCTCGATACATCCTCTCGCGAAGGCGAAGTCTGACCTTAGCCGATCGTCGAGACCCCGTCAATCGCCTCGGATTTTTGGGTCGGCAGGCCCACTGGTGTGGCGCGGACGCCCACGTCTGCCGCATCGACACTCCTGTCGATGCTCGGGGCCAGCCTGCCTACCAGAGATGAACCACGGCCGGACCAGAAAAGGGCTCCGTCCTCTTTAGGACCCCCTCCTTAGGGCCCCGATTCCCCCTACCAGATGGCGCTGGAGGACCACTGGATATGGCGCCAGACATCCCGGATGTGGCATCTTGGCGTCAAGCGGAGGAGCAGCATGGCTGAAGAGAGAGCAAAATCGTTTGCCGCATACGCGAAGGGTGCACGTTGGTCCCGGGAGGGTCTACGGCCGTACTTCGCCTATCGGGACCTGGGCATCAAAGACGTCACGGGGGGCAAGGTCTTGGCGCACGTCATTCGGGCCGATCACCCTTGCGAGGGGCCGCTGGGCTGCCACTCCCACAGCCTGGACTTTCAAATGGTCTACATGCTCAAGGGGTGGGCGCGGATCTACCTGGAAGACGGCGGAGAGATTCGTGTGGAGGCGGGAGACGCGTGGTACCAGGCTCCGGGCGTCCGACATGAGGTGCTGGAATATTCCGACGACTGGGAAGTGATCGAGATAACCATGCCCGCCGATTTCGCCACCACCGAGGAACCACGCTGAGGCATGGGGTCAGAGCACCGCCGAGGATCGCGCCACCCAATGGTCTTTGCTCCAGGATGGGGCCGGATGTTGGCGTGAGCAGGGCGTAGACGGCCGTGGCTGACAGGCCTTGAGACGAGCCGAGTCGAACGAAATGGCACGACCTGGCACGATGGTGGGCGTTTTCGAGTTCCTCTCTTAGCCGCGAAGCGGCGACCGGACGTTAGCCTAGGGTGCCAGGCGAAGCCGAGACCCTAGGTCCGATGTCCCACGCCTTTTGGAGCCCTGACGGTCCCCCCCCCAAACCGTTTTTCGGGGGTCGCCCGGATGCTCGAACCACGCGATCCGTCCCAACTTGCCTGACGTGTGGGCTCTATCGCCGACCGCGGACGAGCACCCTAGTGTAGTGCGTCAAGCAGATTGCACCTTATGCAGGGCGGCACGTCCGCGCTTGACTTTCTCGAGGATGTCGGAGGCGGTCGCGGTCCAGATGAAGGGCGTGGGATGCCCGTTGTGCTGGGCGATGTAGTCGTCAATGGCGGCGACGAGCTCGTCCACGCTGCGAAACACGCCGCGGCGCAGGCGCTTGACGGTGAGATCGCGAAAGAATCGCTCGACCATGTTCAGCCACGACGCCGAGGTCGGGGTGAAATGAATGTGGAAGCGCGGGTGACGATCGAGCCAACGCTTCACAGCGGCATGCTTGTGGGTGGCATAGTTGTCCACGATGAGATGAAGCTGTTTGTCCTTGGGGGTGCGGCGGTCAATTAAGCGCAGGAAGCGCAGCCATTCCTGGTGGCTGTGTCGGGGCATGCACTCGGCGATCACGCTGCCGTCAAGGCTGTTGAGCGCCGCAAACAGGGTGGTCGTGCCGTTGCGCTTGTAATCGTGGGTCATCGTTTGGCCGCGTCCCTTTTTGAGCGGCAGGCCGGGCTGGGTGCGATCGAGGGCTTGGATTTGGGACTTCTCATCGAGCGAGAGAACCAGAGCATGCTCAGGCGGATTGAGATAGAGTCCGACGATGTCGTCGAGTTTCTCGGCGAAACGCGGGTCATTGCTGAGCTTGAAGGTCTTGACGCGGTGGGGCTTGAGGCCATGGGCGCGCCAAATCCGTCCCACGGTGGAAGCGCTGACGCCGGCCGCGGCGGCCATGGTGCGGCGGCTCCAGTGGGTGGCGTTGGACGGTTTCTCGCGGGTGGTCTTGTGGATGATCTGCTGTACTTTCTGCTTCGAGACGGCAGGTTTACGACCGGGCCGTGGGGCGTCTTTTGCAATGCCGGCGATGCTGCTTTCGAGAAAGCGCGTGCGCCAGCGGGCCACCAACTGCCGCGAGACACCGAGCTGTGCGGCGATCTGCTTATTCTCGAGACCGTCGGCGGCCAGCAGGACAATCCTGGCTCGCAGGGCGAGACGAACGGCGACTTGGCGGCCGCGCGCGTAGCGGTCCAACTGCTTGCATTGCGCTGTGTTCAAAGTTACTGGTTGTGCTCTTCGCATCCCATGCCTCCTGTTAATAGAGACGACGGGAAGCCAATATAAGTTACATTATTTATGGTGCACTACACTAGTGGGTGTTAACACTAACGTAGGGTATCGAAACGTAGAGCCTCGACGATGAGGGCGAAGTGGAGGAAGGCGAGGAACATGACGTCGAGCTTGTCGAAGCGGGAGAAGATGCGGCGGAATCCCTTGAGCCGTCGGAAGAGTCTCTCGATCTCGTTGCGGCGGCGATAGAGCGCTCGGTCGTATTCCCACGGCTCCAGGCGGGTGCGCCGGGGCGGCACGACGGGAATCCATCCGAAATCCAAAGCCAGTTGGCGTGTCTGATCGTCCTCATAGGCGCCGTCCATCAGCAGCGGCAGCGGCTCGGGCAGTGGCCCCAGACCACCGAGCAAGTTCGCGGCCCTGCTGGGCGTCGTGCGCTTGGCCGGGCGAGAGAGCGAAGGTTATCGCCGTTCGAGCATTTGCGGCAACCATATGAATCTTGGTGGTCCATCCGCCGCGGGATTTGCCGATCGCTTGCGGACCGTTTTTTTTAACGCGCCCGTGCCGTCGGGATGAACCTTCACGATGGTCGAGTCCATTGACACGGCTTCGATTCGGATGCGGGCCAGCTGCTCGCGCTGCAGTTTCTCGAAGACGGCGTCGAGCACGCCGTTCTTCGACCAGCGGTTCATGCGGGTATAAATGGTGTGCCAGTTACCGAAGCGTTTAGGCAAGCCGCGCCATTTGCAGCCCTGCTCGGCGACATACAACATGGCGTTCAAAACCGTGAGGTTCGGCAGGCTCACATTGCCGCGCTGGCGGGGCAGGACCGGCTCGATGCGGCGGTATTGCTGCTCGGTGATCTCCATACCTCCGAGTATAGCAGCTTTTGCGACTTAGTGTTAACACGCCCTAGTAAGCGCAGCTTGTCGCTCTGGCTGGCGCGGGCGCCGTTGCTGCCACACGATGACCCCCACGGCCACCGCAAACAGTACTAACACCACGACCCTCGCGAATCGAGAAAGACGGTGCCGCCGTTGAAGCTCGTGGGTTTGAGGGAGTTCCGGTGGCGCGGCTTTCAGGATCGTCGATTTGCCTGACTTCAGCTTCTTGCCCAACCCACGCAGATCGACGATCAAGTCCTCGACATGCTGGTAGCGTTCGTCGGCATCTTTGGCCAGCGCCTTGCTGACATACGGTCCAGATCGACCGGTACGCCGACTCGCAGAGCGGTTATGGGTTCCGGTTCCTGGTGGACGATCGAGTACGCCACGGCATCCTCACGCTCGCCCTCGAACGGCAGCTTACCCGTGACCATCTCGTAGATCACGATTCCGAGCGACCAGACATTGGTACGGCGGTCGGTCGGTTCGCGTAGAGCCTGCTCCGGCGACATGTAGGCCGGCGTGCCCAACATGGTTGTGGTTTTGGTGAGCTTGGAGCGATCGGCAAGCTGTGCCAGCCCGAAGTCCATGACCTTGACCTGACCTTCCTGGGTCAGCATCAGATTCGCGGGTTTGATATCGCGATGAACGATCCCTTTTCCGTGTGCCACCTTGAGACCCTGGGTCGTCTGAATGGCAATGTCCAAGGCTTCGTCGAGCTTGAGCGGCCGCTCGGCGATCTTATCCTTCACCGTCTGGCCTTCGAGGTAGGCCATGGCAAGGAATGTCTGCCCCTCGGCCTCGTCGATTTCGTACACCGAGCAGATGTTGGGGTGATCGAGACGTGCGGCGGCCTTTGCTTCCCGGACGAAACGGGCCTTGTGTTCAGGGTCCTCGATGGCGTGTGCGGCGAGGAATTTTAGGGCGACAGGGCGCTCCAGCTTTGTGTCCTCGGCCTTGTAGATAATACCCATCCCGCCTTCACCGAGCTTGTCGGTGATTTTGTAATGCGAGATGGTGCGGTCCAGCATCGCGTCACGGTCATCCGCAGTGTGCCTCTGCTGAACTCCGGCGGCCACCGAGGCAATCGCGCGCTCGATGGTCCCGCCGTTTCTCTGGTCCTCGTCCACCAAAGCCTGCGCGGCCCGGCGTAGTTCGCTATCCGATCCACACTCTTTATCCAAGAACTGGCTGCGTTGGCCTTCCTTCAACTCCATGGCCGCAAAGGCCACTTCCTTGATCCGCTGCCAGCGTTCCGGGTTCATACGGATGCAGCCTTTCGGATCTCGCCTCGAAGCCAGGCGCGCGCCGTCCGCCACTCACGCCGAATGGTGATTTCCGATAGACCTAAAGCCTGGGCCGCCTCCTGCTGTGTCATGCCGCTGAAGTAAAGCATCTCGACGATCACGGCCTGGCGCGAATCGAGCGACTCCAGACTCTGAAGGGCCTCGTCCAGAGCGAGCATGATCTCCGGCTGCTGGTCGGAAACAATAACCGCACTTTCATCGAACGAGACCTTTTTCTGTCCCCCGGCACGCTTTGCTGTCGCCCGCCGACGGGCGTGATCGACCAGAATCTGACGCATCGCCCGGCCAGCCCCGTGGACGAAGTGGGAGTGATTCTGCCAGTTGATTTGCTCTTGTCCGAACAGCCGTAGGTAGGCCTCGTGGACCAAAGCGGTGGGCTGCAGGGTGTGGTCTATGCGTTCTCCCCGCATGTAGTACCCGGCGAGCCGTTGCAACTCTCGGTAGACCCGCTCCATGAGCTGCCCGCGGGCCTGCTCATCGCCGTCCGCCACGTGCTTGAGCGGGGCGGTGATCTCACCGGAGGGTGCGGTCATTGGGCCTGCCTCTATCACTAGCCGACACCGAAAGTCTACCTCAGTTCGCCGCTGATTTAGCAGCCAAGAATGTGCCCTCATCTTTTTTTTCTCTTCCCGTGATCGGTTTCTGAGCGAAAACCCGCCTATGCGAGCGAGAGGGCGGGAGGAACTCTGATCTTCTCGATCCTGGAGAGCAACGCCATTGGCAAGTGATACCGACATGATTCTCGTTTGAGCTTGTTGATCCCTCATCGCCCTCACCAACCCATTCGCGGAGGTGAAGGCGATGAAACGGTCCTTCAGGAAATGCCTTGTTATTGGAGTTGTCTCGATTTTCAGCTCGGCCCTTTGGGCGGACAGGCGGCCCAGTGAAGGGGCCGACGGCTTTGCGGGGAGCCTCCCGGGCCAGCAGCTGGCGCCGACCCTGACGGTGCGTGTCTATGACTACTCCGGGGTTCCAGCAGCGCAACTGGCAGAGATGGAAACGGAGGTCACCCGGATCCTCGGCAAAGCTAGAATCCGGTCCGCGTGGTTGAGCTGTCGAGTCTCTGGTGCAGAACTAACAAAACATCCGGATTGTGAGCGCCCTCGGACACCCACGAGTATCGTTCTGAGAATCGTCGAAGGGGGATCGGCCACAAGGAAGCGCTTCGGCTACACCGGGCTGGGTTTCTCATTGGTGGCGGACGAAGGAGGATTCCTGGCTACCGTGATCATGAGCCGGGTGGAGCAAGTCAGCCGGGAAGGAGCGGCGACCCGCGGTCAAATCCTTGGCCACGCCGCGGCGCACGAGATTGGCCACCTCTTCTTGAACAGCACCTCCCACTCTCTCGCCGGAATCATGCAAGCCCACTGGGACCGAGGAGATCTTCGCAAGATGGCCGCCGGGGGTCTATTGTTCACCAGCCAGGAATCGGGCTTCATGAGGGAAAACGTGGTTAGACGGTCGAGGCGCTGAGCAATCCAGTCTAGTTTCGACGGGCCGCGGCTTGATTATCTTGTCGAGGCTCTGACCCTCCCACGAGAGCCATGGCGGCGACGTGCAGCCCTCGGCCCGATAGACAATAAGCCTCTCGCTGTTAGAGGGGTTTGCTGTGGTGCACTAGTGGGAGATGGTCCGGCCGATTCTACCGTTTCTGAGGTAGATGGTGATAACACATTAGATTCCAAGGAGTCCGTTTCATCGGTTCATCTCTTTCTGGGGGCCGTGCACGCTCTCAGCGGCCGAGCCGCGGACTATTGAGGAGCAATCCGATGAGCAACCACTCGAGAGTAACTGAGAAGACTCTCTCCCGGCTGGCCGCACGGCGGGCGGGCACGGGCGGGCACAGCGGCCCGCCCCTACGGCGGTATTGACCGGGGACATGGGTAACACCTAATGCCAAGCACATAGGTAACACTTTGAGGCATAAAACATTTCTGAGAGGGAATGATCTATGCCTTGGCAGGAGACCTGTGTGCGAAACGAGAGAACTCGCTTTGTGGTGGACTGGGAAAGGAAACTCGAGTCGATGGCCGAGCTGTGCCGGCGCTACGGCGTGAGTCGCAAGACCGGCTACAAGTGGCTGCAGCGCTACGGGCAGCAGGGCTGGGAAGGATTGCAGGACCGCTCCCGAGCAGCGCGACGCCATCCGCAGCAGACCGCGGCCGCGATCGAGCAAGAGATTCTCGCTCTGCGGGCACAGCACACGCGCTGGGGCGCGGTCACCTTGAAAGCGCGGCTGCAGCGGGCGCAGCCCGAGGTGGCTTGGCCGGCGGTGAGCACGATCGGGAATCTGCTGCGGCGACACGGTCTGACGGTGCCGCGGCGGCGCCGGGCGCGCGCCGCGCCGACCGCACCGCCGCTGACGCCGGGGAGCGAGCCCAACCGGGTTTGGTGCGCCGACTTCAAAGGTTGGTTCCGCACCCAAGACGGCCAGCGCTGCGATCCGTTGACGATCTCGGATGCGGCTAGCCGTTACTTATTGCGTTGCCAGGCGGTGGCGACACCGGATCGAGAACACGTCCAGCCGTTGTTTGAAGCCACATTTCGGGAGTTTGGCTTGCCGCGGGTGCTGCGCACCGACAACGGGCCGCCGTTTGCGACGCTGGCGGTGCACGGGCTGTCACGGCTGGCGGTATGGTGGATCAAGTTGGGGATTTATCCGCAGCGGATCGAGCCGGGACATCCCGAACAGAACGGGCGGCATGAGAGGATGCACCGCACGCTGAAGCAAGAGACGGCCTCGCCGCCGGCGGCGAACCTGCGGGCGCAGCAGCGGGCGTTGGATTGCTTTCGCCAAGATTGCAACGAAGAGCGACCGCACCAGGGGCTGGAGCTGCGGACGCCCAGCGAGTGTTATCAGGGCTCGGGGCGGGAGTATCCCTCGCGGCTGAAGGAGCCGGAGTATCCGGCGGCGCTGGCGGTGCGGCGCGTGGTGGATGGGCAGCTTCGCTGGCGGCGTCAACGAGTGTTTGTCGGCAAGGGACTCAACGGCGAGCGGGTGGGGCTGGAGGCGATCGAGGAGGGGGTGTGGCGGGTATGGTTTTCCTTTTACGAGCTGGGCCTGTTCGACGAACGGGGGTGGCGGTTGCGGCCTTGCCCGGACCCGGCGGCGGGCCACTCGTCCGGGGGTGGGACCGGACTGCGGTCGCCCTCCGGGCTCCCTACGTCCGGCCCCACCCCGGACGAGAAGTGTTACCTATGTGCTTGGCATAAAGTGTTACCTATGGCCCGGTAAGTTCAACCCAGGTAATCTCCGGGAGATGCCACTAGTTGCGTGTGCGGGAGCACCAACAACCCGATGCTATCATGAGCACAAGATGAGTCCCTCAGAGCCCCCGTCGGTGGTCATCGTCGGGCGGCCCAACGTCGGTAAGTCCACGCTTTTCAATCGCATCACGTCGAGCCGGCGCGCCATCGTCGGCAACCAGCCAGGCATCACGCGCGACCGTATCCGCCTTCCGGTCGAATGGAAGGGCCGCCGCTTCGATCTGACCGACACCGGTGGCATGCTCTTCGGGGACGAGGAAGAGTTCCCCACCCTCGTGGGGCAACAGGTGCGCGCGGCGCTCGAGGCGGCCTGCCGCGTGATTTTCGTAGTCGACGGTCGCGCCGAACTCACCGCCACTGACCGGGACTTGGCCGACCTGCTGCGGCGGCTCGACAAGCCCGTCGCCTTGGCGGTGAACAAGTGCGATACCCCGGCCGCCGAGGTACGCGCCGTGCAGTTCCACGAGCTGGGCATCAAGCACGTCTTCCCCGTGTCGGCCGAGCACGACCGAGCCGTTGACACCCTGCTCGACCACGTCGTGGAAGGAATGCCCGTGGCGGCTACCGGGGCTGAGAACTCGCGGCCCCTCCGTGTCGCCATCATCGGCCGGCCGAACGTAGGTAAGTCCACGCTGCTCAACCGCCTCACGGGCAAAGACCGGGCCATCGTTTCCCCCACGCCCGGCACCACGCGGGATGCCGTGGATGAGGAGGTAGTTCGCCGCGGGACGCGCTTCCAGTTCGTGGACACCGCCGGCATCCGCCGCAAAGGCAAGACCAGAGAGATGGCTGAGAAGCTGAGCGTGGTCATGGCGCAGAGGCATATCCGATTGGCCGACGTCGCGCTCCTGCTCCTCGACGCCACCGAGGGCGTCGCCGGCCTCGACGCAACCATCGCCGGATACGCCGACGAAGCGGGGAAAGCGCTTATCATCCTGGTTAACAAGTGGGACCAAGCCCCGGACGGCAACCGCCGCGCCTTCGAGCGCACCGCTCGTGAGAAACTGAAGTTTCTCACCTACGCACCGATTCATTTTGTGTCGGCGCTTGAAAACCAAGGGGTGCAACAAATTTTCGCCCAAGCGCGGCAGGTTCATCAGGCGGCGCGCCGGCGAATCCCGACCGGCGAATTAAACCGCTTCATGGAATCTGTCGATCTGGATCGCTCGACCAGGCCGGGATCTCGCAAGGCCAAGATCCAATATGTGACCCAGGCGGCCGTCGCGCCGCCGACCTTCGTCTTTTTCACCAATCGCGCGGACAAGTTCCATTTCGGGTTCGAGCGCTTTCTAAAGAACCAGCTCCGGCGCGCCTTCGATTTCGAAGGAACGCCGCTGGTAATCAAGTCCAAAAGAAAACAACGATAAGATAAGGCTAGCCGCTGCAACGTCTCAAAGCACGTCGCGCGGACCGGCGCGGTCCACTCATGGCACGAACCAAGGTTTCATTCCAAGGTGAGCGGGGAGCCTTCAGCGAGGAGGCTTGCCGTCACTTTCTCGGAGACAACGTGTCATTTCTCCCTAAGGAGCGCTTCGAAGAAGTCTTTCGCTCCTTAGAGTCGGCGGAGGCGGATTGCGCCGTCGTACCGATCGAGAACACGTTGGCCGGCTCTGTCCACGAGAACTACGATCACCTGCTGAATTATGGGCTCCCGATCGTGGCGGAAGCCCACATGCGCATCATTCACAATCTCATCGGGCGGCCCGGTTCGAAGCTTTCGAAACTGACGAGGGCTATCTCGCATCCGGTCGCCCTGCGCCAGTGCCTCGAGTTCTTCCGCAAGTATCCAGGTATTCGCTCGGAGACCTACTACGATACGGCCGGCAGCGTCAAGCACGTCATGCGGGGCGATGACGGCTCCGTCGCCGCGATCGCCTCGGCCGCTGCCGCGGAGTACTACGGCGCCAAGATCCTGCGTCGCTCGATCGAAGACGACCGCCGCAACTACACCCGCTTCTTCCTGCTGCGCCGCAAAGCCCGCAAGCCGCGTCCGAAGGAAGGGCAACTCCTGAAGACCTCGATTGTCTTCTCCACGCCCAACCGGCCCGGCGCGCTGTTCCGCTCGATGAGCGCCTTCGCGCTACGCGACATCAATTTGGCCAAGATCGAGTCGAGGCCGCTGCGTGGCAAGCCTTTCGAGTACCTGTTCTACTTGGACTTCCTCGGCTCTCCCGAGGATCCCAACTGCCGCAACGCCATGTCGCACCTTGGCGAGATGACGGACCTGCTGGCAGTGCTGGGTTGCTATCCCCAGGCCGCGTAGCTTGCATCGTATCGCGCCTCGGGCGCGTCTAACAAATATGGCGGCCAAGCCGCCGGAACTGACACGGAACCTGACCCGGACGAGCCGGTAAAAATGGGGACAGTCCACTTCGCACCGCTTGTAAGACTTGAAAAAAAAGAAGTTACGTGGGCGGCTCTCGGGACAGTCCCCATTTTTTCACAGCCCCTCACGGGCGGGGCTCTGATTCTTGTCCAGAGATTTCTTGCCAGTTTTGACAAGGATTCGATTACGTAGGTACCTATGGCTGAACAACAACTCGATCCGAACGAGACGGAAGACCTGGAGATCCCTGAAGAGGTGCCCTTGCTGCCGGTGCGCGACACGGTCCTGTTCCCTCACGCCGTCATGCCGCTCAATATCGGGCGGCAGAGTTCCATCTCGCTGGTTAACTCGTTGGGGGAGAACAAGATCCTGGCAGTCGTCACCCAGCGCGATCCGCGCAGCGACGCGCCCGAAGCAGATGACCTCTACGAGTTGGGCACTCTGGCGATCATCCACAAAGCCGTCCGGATGCCCAACAACAGCCTGCTGATCTTCTGTGAGGGGATCGACCGCATTCGCGTCACCGAGTTTGTCAGCACCGAGCCCTACCATAGCATCCGCTATGAGCGGCTCGCGGAGGTGGAGCACGAGCCCCACCCGGAGATGGAAGCGCTGCGCCAGAACGCCCTGGGCATGTTCCAGGACATCGTCAAACTGTCGCCGGCGCTGTCCGAAGATGTGCAGACCATTCTGGCCAACATCGAGGACCCCGGGCGCGTGGCCGATTTCATTGCAGCGACGCTGCCGGGTCTGTCCTCCTCGGAGAAGCAGAGCGTACTCGAGACCCTCGACGTCCGTGTCCGCCTTGAGAACACCGTCCGTTTTCTCGCTAAAGAGCGCGAGGTGCTCCAGCTTCGCAGCAAGATTCAAAGTCAGGTCCAGGACCAGCTTTCCGAATCGCAGCGCGAGTTTTATCTGCGCGAGCAGATGAAGGCGATCCAGAAGGAGCTGGGCGAGGGAGAAGAGGAAGCCGAAGTTGAGGAGCTGCGCAGGAAGATCAACGAGTCGGGCATGCCCGAGGAGGTCAACAAAGAAGCCCTCCGCGAGCTGCAGCGCCTCTCCCGCATGTCACCCGCCGCGGCCGACTACACCGTCACGCGCACCTATCTCGACTGGCTGGTGCTGCTGCCGTGGCAGAAGACCTCGGCCGCCGAGGTCGACATCGTCAAGGCGCATCAGGTGCTCGACGAAGACCATTTTGATCTGGAGAAGGTCAAGGAGCGCATCCTCGACTACATGGCTGTGCTGCAGTTGAAGCCGACGTTGAAGGGGCCCATTCTGTGCTTCGTCGGGCCTCCCGGTGTGGGGAAAACGTCGCTCGGCCGTTCGATCGCCCGCGCGCTGGGCCGCGAGTTCGTTCGCATCTCTCTCGGCGGCGTGCACGACGAGGCCGAGATCCGCGGCCACCGCCGTACCTACATCGGCGCGCTGCCGGGGCAGATTATTCAGGGAATCCGGCGCGCCGGCACGAAGGACCCCGTCTTCATGCTCGACGAGGTCGACAAGCTGGGCCGCGACTTCCGCGGCGATCCCTCCTCGGCTTTGCTCGAGGTCCTCGATCCTGAGCAGAACAACACCTTCCGCGATCACTATCTCGACGTGCCGTTCGACCTCTCGAAGGTGCTCTTTGTCACCACGGCCAATGTGATGGACCCCGTTCCCGACGCCCTTCGCGACCGCATGGAGGTGCTCGAACTCCAGGGGTACACCGAGTACGAGAAAAAACAGATCGCCTCCCGCTATCTGATCCCACGCCAGATCGAGGAGAACGGACTTAAGAAGAGCCACATTCGATTCCGCCAGGACGCCGTCAGCCACATCATCCGCCGCTACACGCGGGAGGCCGGCGTACGCAATCTCGAGCGCGAAATCGGCACGCTGTGCCGCAAGAAGGCGCGCCGAATGGCCGGGCAGCGATCGGCGGCGCCGAAGAAAAAGGGTGCGAAGAAGCCTGGCTCGGCGCTCTCGGTCTCACCAAAGATCGTCGAGGAGATGCTCGGTGCGCCCAGGTTCCGTGCCGAGGCTGAAATCGCCGACCGCACGCGCAAGCCAGGCGTCGCTGTGGGGCTGGCCTGGACGCCCGCCGGTGGTGACACGCTCTTCATCGAAGCCACCAAGATGTCCGGCTCCGGCAAGGGCCTTCTGCTGACCGGCCACCTCGGCAAGGTCATGCAGGAGTCGATGCAAGCGGCGCTGAGCTGGGTCCGTGCGAACGCCCACCGGCTCGAGATCGACGCCAAGTTCTTCAAGGAGCACGACCTGCACCTGCATGTCCCCGCCGGGGCGATTCCCAAGGACGGCCCCTCGGCCGGCGTCACCGCGGTCACCGCGTTGGTGTCGCTCATCACCGGCCAGCGGGTGAAGTCACGGTTGGCAATGACGGGCGAGACGACGCTGAGCGGCCTGGTTCTGCCCGTTGGTGGGCTCAAAGAGAAGGTGCTGGCGGCCAAGCGCGCCGGCGTCACCGACGTCGTGATGCCACGCGAAAACGAAGTCCAGGTGCGGGAAGATCTCAAGTCCGAACAGCTCGGCAGCCTGAAGATCCACTACGTCGACAGCATCGAGCAGGTCATCGAGTTGGTGCTCGAGAAACCCAAGACAGCGAAACCGGCGCCCAAGTCTCGCGCCAAGAAGCCCCGCCCGGTCGCGGCAAGCCGCCGCCCGGCGGCTTTTTCCTGAGGACTGCAGCGCATACGGGTGCGCGACATGTTTGTGTCGGCTCTGTCCGCAGGGCGATCTGAATCAGGCGCGAAGCGCCGTTGGATGTTAGCCTAGTGTAGTGCGTCAAGCAGATTGCACCTTAGGCAGGGCGGCACGTCCGCGCTTGACTTTCTCGAGGATGTCGGAGGCGGTCGCGGTCCAGATGAAGGGCGTGGGATGCCCGTTGTGCTGGGCGATGTAGTCGTCAATGGCGGCGGCGAGCTCGTCCACGCTGCGAAACACGCCGCGGCGCAGGCGCTTGACGGTGAGATCGCGAAAGAATCGCTCGACCATGTTCAGCCACGACGCCGAGGTCGGGGTGAAATGAATGTGGAAGCGCGGGTGACGATCGAGCCAACGCTTCACAGCGGCATGCTTGTGGGTGGCATAGTTGTCCACGATGAGATGAAGCTGTTTGTCCTTGGGAGTGCGGCGGTCAATTAAGCGCAGGAAGCGCAGCCATTCCTGGTGGCTGTGTCGGGGCATGCACTCGGCGATCACGCTGCCGTCAAGGCTGTTGAGCGCCGCAAACAGGGTGGTCGTGCCGTTGCGCTTGTAATCGTGGGTCATCGTTTGGCCGCGTCCCTTTTTGAGCGGCAGGCCGGGCTGGGTGCGATCGAGGGCTTGGATTTGGGACTTCTCATCGAGCGAGAGAACCAGAGCATGCTCAGGCGGATTGAGATAGAGTCCGACGATGTCGTCGAGTTTCTCGGCGAAACGCGGGTCATTGCTGAGCTTGAAGGTCTTGACGCGGTGGGGCTTGAGGCCATGGGCGCGCCAAATCCGTCCCACGGTGGAAGCGCTGACGCCGGCCGCGGCGGCCATGGTGCGGCGGCTCCAGTGGGTGGCGTTGGACGGTTTCTCGCGGGTGGTCTTGTGGATGATCTGCTGTACTTTCTGCTTCGAGACGGCAGGTTTACGACCGGGCCGTGGGGCGTCTTTTGCAATGCCGGCGATGCTGCTTTCGAGAAAGCGCGTGCGCCAGCGGGCCACCAACTGCCGCGAGACACCGAGCTGTGCGGCGATCTGCTTATTCTCGAGACCGTCGGCGGCCAGCAGGACAATCCTGGCTCGCAGGGCGAGACGAACGGCGACTTGGCGGCCGCGCGCGTAGCGGTCCAACTGCTTGCATTGCGCTGTGTTCAAAGTTACTGGTTGTGCTCTTCGCATCCCATGCCTCCTGTTAATAGAGACGATGGGAAGCCAATATAAGTTACATTATTTATGGTGCACTACACTAGGACAAGATCAGTAGAGATTAGAGCCCTGAAAGGGTGATGGAACCATGGCTCAGATTTACACTCGGCGCTGGGTCCATGGTCGTCTCTGGAACCAAGGGCCTTTCCAACGCCCTTTCAGGGCTTCAAGAATACGGGGGTACAGTACCCTGGGTTTCGGCTCCGCCTTCACCCAGGGCTAACATCCGGTCGCCGCTTCGCGGCTAGGCCACGGCTTCCTGGCACGAGTTCGCCACGAAGCCGTCGCCAGGTCTCGGAAAGCTCTTCCGGCAGCACGCGGGTCTCTCCTACGACCGTGATGAAGTTCGAGTCGGCGACCCAGCGAGGCAGCACGTGCATGTGGATGTGTCCGGCCACACCGGCACCGGCGGCCTCCCCGACGTTCATTCCGATATTCACCCCGGCGGCGCCATAGAGCTTCCGCAGCGCCCCCTCCACCCGTTGCGTCAGCCGCATCATCTCCTCCGCGGCCTCGGTCGCCGCATCGGCCAAGGTAGCCACGTGCCGGTAGGGGGCCACCATCGCGTGGCCACTGGTGTAGGGATAGCGGTTGAGCAAGATAAAGTTGCTCTTGCCGCGAAAGACCACGTAGTTCGCCTCGTCCTCGGACGACGCGCCTATGTCACAGAAGACGCATCCCCCGGCGCCGATGCCTTCTTTGATGTATTGGTAGCGCCACGGGCTCCACAGATAATCCATCGAGCTTTGCAGTCAGACGGAGCTTACAGCACCGCGGCAGAATCGCCGGAATCGGCGTAAACGGAGTTGCTGGTCAGAAGCCGGAACCCTGTGGCGGCTCAGCGCCACCCAGGTCCACACCGGCCGGCTCAGGACTCGCCGTCTCGCCACCAGCCGCGGGCTGACCGTTGACGACGTCCCGCAACTCCTTGCTCGGCTTGAAGTAGGGAATCGTTTTCGGTGGAACCTCTACCCTTTCGCCCGACTTCGGGTTCCGTCCCACGCGGCCGCGCCGCTCCCTTGTCCGAAAGCTGCCGAATCCCCGGATCTCGACCTTCTCGCCTTGCCGAAGGGACTTGACCACGCTGTCGAGAATCGTTTCCACGATGACCTCGGACTCTTTGCGTGTAACCTCTACTACTCTCGACACTTCCTCGATCAGATCCGCTTTGGTCATGTTTCCGACTCTCCGGCTTGATGCGAACGGGATGCGGCGCTGGGTCCTACCGATGCATCCTAGCACGACCGGGGGCCGCGAGTGTAGTACCCGTAATGCGTTGTCAAGGCCCAATAGAAATGTCCCCTTCGGTAGCCCAGTAGAAGTGTCCCCTTGGTGATAGGAGAGAATCGTCATCGTCGGGGCTGTGGAACTGTGGGAATCGCGTAGCGATTTCCAAGGGGCGGTGGGAAGGGTGGAAAACCATCCACGGTTCCTCGAGCCCGGCACGGCTGCCGCCACAAGGTTTTCCACGCTTTCCATCCGACCCGGCATTTCCACAGCCCTCTTATGAATTCGCAGCTCGTGTTTTCCGCAGCACAGCTCGCCGCCAGGGATGGTTCGCCGCCGGCTTGCGTCCGGCCACCACGTTCCCCTGCGGTGCCGGCTTCGTCCGCAGCCGTGGCGTCGGCGTGGCGATCACTTCGTGCTCGATCTCGTGCCCCTCAAACCTCACCTGCAAGCTCTCATCGCGCCCCTGTTGGACCGTCACCCGTGCACCCGCCCCCACGCCCTGATTGCGTTTCGGCTTCAACTGCAAGCAACGATTCTCGAAACGCACCACCTGGTCGTTGCTCACCACCCGTTCGTATTCGAAGCAGAACACCCCTCGCAGCTCGGTGCCGCGGGGTAGCGCCTGGTGAAAGTCCGCTCCCGCCGCCGGCTCGCAGCAGAAGCGCTCGTTGTGCTCGGCTAAGTACTCCTCGCCGAGGTAACGGTTCGCCGCCTCGTAATCAACGATGCCCCGCAGCCGCATCTTCTTGATCAGGCGGTCCTGGTGCGTGCCGTGATGGCGTTCGACACGTCCCTTGGCTTGCGGCGACGATGCGGCAATGATGCCAATGCCAAGCTTCGCGCACATGCGCCCGAACTGCGTCTCGGGCTTGATGCCTTCCAGTGCTTCCCGCGACGTCGGCTGGCGCTGGTAGACGTTTTTCCAGTCGCAGTACAACGCCTTGGGAACGCCGTGTTGGCGCACCCAGGCTTGGGGCAGATCGGCCGCGGCCCAGGTCGTTTCCTGGCCCGAGAAGCGGCACAGTGCAAGACCGGTCGCGTCATCGACAAAGTTCATCAGACAGGCTTTCGGGCCGCGTCCTTCCAGCCAGTGGTGGTGCGAACCGTCGAGTTGAATCAGCTCGCCGAAGTGCGCTTTGCGTTGCCGCCGGCTGCGATGCGGTGGGCGCTTGCGACTCCGGCTCCACAGGCCCGCCGCGAGCATCCAGCGCCGCAGCGTTTCGCGCGGCACTTCCAGGCCCTGATCGGCTGCCAGATGTTCCGACGCCAGCGTCGGCCCGCAGCGCTCGTGCCCCTCGCCCGCATAGTTTGCGTGCACCAACTCGAGAACCTGCTCGCGGCGCTTGTCATCGGCTCGGTTCGAAGCGCGGCCGACGTTACCGTGCACCAAAGCCTTGACCCCGCCTGCTCGGTAACGCTTGTTGAGCCGCTTCGCTTGGCGGTAGCTGACCTCCAGCAGTGCGGTGGCTTCGGTCAACTTCAGTTCCCCTCGTTTCACTCGGCTCAGCACTTCGCCGCGCCTCAACTCCTTGGCACTCATCCATGTCCTTCCCAATCTTTCACCTCCTCGCAGAGGTCCAGATTAGGGGACATTTCTATTGGGCGCTCAAGGGGACATTATCATTGGGCTTCAACAAGTACCCGTAATGCGTCCGCACGGAGGCCGCAGGTTGCGTTGTGCGATCCGCAGGAGGTTGACCCACCGCTTGCGCGGTGGGCTACTTTCAATCGCCCTTACCGGGGCTAGCTAGGAACCGTGCGCGGAGGCGCGGACTTGCGCGGTGGGACAGTACGACGCTTCCACCCTACACCAACCGCGGACTCCCGTCCGCGGCTCTGACGTGGCGACTGGGTCGGTCACGCCGGGCTGAGGTGTCAAGCGGTCGTCAAGGCTTACGTACGGATTTGGGTAGTACTCCGGCTGAGACAAAAGGTGTCAACGTCGGTTGATGTCGAGGCGGACCATGGTCGCCTCGTCGGTGGCGCCGAGGATGGAGTTGGGTGCGTAACGACGCGCGATGAGCCGGGAGCCGGCGACGGTTGTGCCGCCTACGATCATCAGCACCGCCAGGACAACGCAAAACACGATGATGTCCGTCAACAGCGTCGCCAGGTCGTCATAGCGGTGACGGGTGCGGTGGGTAAGGGTCACCTCAGCGGCGTACCGTATGCGAGAGAGCAACCGCTGCGTTTCATCCGGCGAAGGGGATGAGACCACCGCCGCGATCAACGGGCCAGTGCGCTTGGCAGTGACCCGCTCGAGTTCATTGAACGGCCCGATCTGACCCTGCGCGATCTGCGGCGAGGGGTAGCTGAAGAGAATCATCTTCAACTGTCCCGACGAGGTATTGTAGAGCCCATACTGTCCCTCCGTCCCGAGATGGAAGGCCGCCACCGAGGGAGGGATCTCGGGGGCCACTTCCTCCAGCGACGCCGGACCGAGGATGTAGCGCCCGGAGAACGGGATGAGCTGGTCGGTCAGAACGTACTTCAGAACCGGAGGCGCGGCGGATAGGTGCACGCGCGGTAGAAAAGCAAGCATCGCCTCGATGTGCTCGTCGACGGCCTCCGCACCCATCATGCGGACGACGTAGTTGCCGAAACGGATGGCTGTGGTATCTCCTTGGCCGAGCGCCTGCTCGCCATAGGGAATCGGCCGGCCTTCCGGGGGCCGTAGCCGCTGGTAGCCGGCAAAGGCCCCGGTTGCGTCTTGAAAACGATAGGCCGCCATATCGAGCACCCTATCGTCGGCCGTCAGATAGCGACCTTGCTCGGCTTCCTCCAGACCAAATTCCACGAAGAGGTCCTTGGGGGAGGGCTGGAACGGCTCGAGGCTCTTGCGCTCAAAAGCACCCAGCGCCTCGGGGAGAAGTTCGGCCGGGGCGGCGGAAGGAATTAGAAGGAGCGCCGCCATGAGCAAGGTCACGAACCGTTGTTTCCATGATTTCGGTTCCAGGATACACTTCCGGGCAAGGAAGCCCCCCCAAAGGCCACTCAGGGCCGCAAGCGTGAGCTTGCGCTGAGACGCTTCGGAACGAGGAAGCTCTTCACCCGCTGTGTTGTGCGTAGTCGACATCAGTCACGCGGGCTCACGCCCGCGGCTCTAGCCGTCTGATCTAGGCGTCATCTGAACAAGAGTGTCAACTTTTGAAGAAGTGCCCGCGCGGATGTGGCGTAAGGCTCCAGCCTTGCCGAGTCTCGATTCTTGGAGACTCAGGACGGCAAGCGACCGAGCACCCGCTGTTAGCCGCGGACCTGAGAACCGAGGAATCGGTTCTCGCCAAGCCTGGAGGCTTACGCCACATGTCTCAGACCCACGCTTGGCACCAGCGCGACGCTACGCCGTGCGTCCGCAGCACTTCTTGTACTTCCTGCCGCTGCCGCAGGGGCAGGGATCGTTGCGGCCGACCTTCTTGCCGCGGACGACCTGCTTGACCTCCGTCCGCGACGAACCCGCACCGGCCGTCTGCACGTGCGCCAGCTCTCTCTTCTTCCTGCGGCGGATGTCGCGCGTGAACTCTTCGATCGAGTCCGCTCCACCGCCGACGCCCACCGGCACCATCTCACCGTCCTCGCCGTTCGTCGGGCCTGCCGGAGTCATCATCGGGCGCGGAGCTTCTTCCGACGGAGGTGCGCCGACCGCCGGGCGCAGGTAGAACAGGAACTTAATCGTCTCTTCTTCGAAGCGGTCCATCATCGTCTGGAAGAGCTCGAAAGACTCCTTCTTGTACTCGACCAACGGGTCTCGCTGGCCGTAGCCGCGCAGGCCGATGCCCTCTTTCAGGTGGTCCATCGAGAGTAGATGGTCTTTCCACTGCGCGTCGAGGAGTTGCAGCATGATCATGCGCTCGGAGTAGCGCAGCCGCTCCGCTCCCATCTGCTGCTCTTTCTCGCCGTACTGGCCCGTCAGGAACTCGGTGATGATCTCACCGATCTCCTCCCGGCCGGTCGAGTCGAGGTCGAGATTCTCGATCGTCTGGCCGAACTGGTTGGCGACGTCGGTCCGGAGACCGGTCAGGTCCCAGGCATCGGGATGGGTCTTCGCGGGGCAGCGCGCCTCGACCGCCGTCTGCACGAGGTCCTCAACCAGCCCAACAATGTATTCCTTCTGGTCACGTCCCTGGAGCAGCTTGCGGCGCATGCCGTAGACGGCCTCACGCTGCTTGTTCATGACGTCGTCGTACTTGACGAGGTGCCCGCGCGCTTCGAAGTTCTGGGCCTCGACGGCCTTCTGTGCGGCCTCGATGCGCTTCGTGATCAGTTTCGACTCGATGGGCATATCTTCTTCCATGCCCAGCCGCAGCATCAAGTTCTGCACCTTCTCGCCGCCGAAGATGCGCAACAGGTCGTCCTGCAGCGAGAGAAAGAAGCGCGACTCACCGGGGTCGCCTTGGCGGCCGGCGCGGCCGCGAAGCTGGTTGTCAATGCGCCGGGCCTCGTGCCGCTCGGTACCGACAATGTGCAATCCGCCCAGTTCGATGACCTCGTCGTGCTCTGCGTCCGTTTGCTCCTTGAACGTCTTCAACTCGGCGTCCCACTCCTCGCGAGTCATCAAGTCGGGGTTGCGGCCTTGTTTGCGCATGGCTTCCCGAGCCAGGTACTCGGGATTGCCGCCGAGCAGAATATCGGTGCCGCGGCCGGCCATGTTGGTCGAGACCGTGACTGCCCCCTTGCGGCCCGCCTGCGCGACGATCATCGCCTCGCGGTCGTGCTGCTTGGCGTTCAAGACCTCATGCTTGACACCCGCCTTCTTCAAGATGCGGGAGAGCTTCTCGGACTTCTCGATCGAAATCGTACCCACCAGCACGGGCTGGCCCGACTCGTGCAGCTCCTTGATCTCGTTCGCAGCGTTGCGGAACTTCTCCTCCTCGGTGCGGTAGACGACGTCGGCGTGCTCTTTGCGGATCAACGGACGGTTGGTCGGGGTGACGACCACATCGAGTTTGTAGATCTTGCCGAACTCCGCCGCTTCGGTGTCGGCCGTACCGGTCATGCCGGCCAGCTTGGCGTACATGCGGAAGTAATTCTGGAACGTAATCGTTGCCAGCGTCTGATTCTCGCGTTCGATCTTGACGCGCTCCTTGGCTTCGACCGCTTGGTGGAGTCCGTCGCTCCAGCGACGGCCGGGCATGAGGCGCCCGGTGAACTCGTCGACGATGACGACCTGGCCGTCCTTGACGACGTAGTCCTTGTCGCGTTGGAAGAGGGTATGGGCCTTGAGCGCCTGCTCGACACAGTGCTTCAACTCGTAGTTGGTCAGCTCGTTGATATTGCCGATGCCAAGGGCCTTTTCGACCTTCGCCTCGCCCTGCTCGGTGAGCCAGGCCGTGCGGTGCTTCTCTTCGATAATGAAGTCACCGGTGTAGGTCTTGTCGCGTGGCTCGTCGCCCTCGATGACCTCACCTCGCTCGAGTTTAGGAATAGAGCGGTTGACCTTGTAATACTTGTCGGTCGACTCCTCGCTCGGCCCCGAGATGATGAGCGGCGTACGCGCCTCGTCGACCAAGATGGAGTCCACCTCGTCGACAATCGCGAAATTGTGCTCGCGCTGCACGCAATCGGCGTGATCGAACTTCATGTTGTCGCGCAGGTAGTCGAACCCGAACTCGTTGTTGGTGCCGTAGGTGATCTCGGCACCGTAGCTCTGGCGCCGTTCTTGCTCGCTGAGATCGTGAACGATGACCCCGGTGCTCAGCCCAAGGAAGTGGTAGAGCTTGCCCATCCACTCCGAATCACGGCGTGCCAAGTAGTCATTCACCGTGATGATGTGCACGCCCTTGCCCCCGAGAGCGTTGAGATAGGCCGACAGGGTGGCAACGAGCGTTTTTCCTTCGCCCGTCTTCATCTCGGCGATCTTGCCCTCGTGCAGCACAACGCCGCCGATCAACTGCACGTCGAAGTGCCGCATCGAGAGCACACGGCGGCCCGCTTCGCGGCACACGGCAAAGGCCTCGATCAGCAGATCGTCGAGCGGCTCTCCTTGCCCGATCCGCTGCTTGAACGCGACCGTCTTGGCGGCCAGTTCCTCGTCGGAAAGCTTCTGGACTCCCGGCTCCAGGTCGTTAATTGCCGCCACCATGGGCGAAATCCGCTTGACTTCGCGCTCATGCTTGGTGCCGAAAACTTTCGCCAGGAGGTTGTCGAGCATGGGGGGGGCTGGGGCGGGAGGGTCTTGCGCTTATTGTAGCGCAGGGGTTGCCGAGGCCCGGTCCGGGGCGTGATCCCCGTCACCGGCCTGAACGGGTTGACTGCGAGTTGACTGCGGAGGTTTCGCGTTTTTGCCTCGACTCTAGCGGCTACAATACCGTCATATCTATATGGCCGAATTCAATCCCGAGTTGGAGAGCATTGTCCGCGAGCTAAACGAGCAGGCGACGCCGGCCCCAGGGCCGGCTCAGGCGCAGACAGCCGGCGGCGCTCAGGCCGCATTGACGCCACTGCCCGTCGAGACAGACGTGACGGTCGATTCCGACTCGCTGGATCCGCTGCTGCGGCAGGCGGTCGAGCGCGGCGCGTCGGACGTACTCTTGGTGGCCGGCTGCAACGCCGTCCTGCGGGTCAACGGCAGTCTGATCCGGGGCAGCGGGCCGGCACTCGACCACGACGACATCAACAAGCTGCTGCTGCCGATGCTGGCAGCGGGGCGCCGCGAAGAGTTAGAGACGCGCCGGTCGTGCGATTTCAGCTTCGTGCGCGAGGGTATCGGGCGCTTCCGCACCAACGTGCACTTTCAGCGGGGCACGTTGGCGGCGGCCGTGCGGCTACTGCCGCCGGAGATCCCGACGCTCGAGTCGCTCAATCTGCCCGCGTCGCTGGCCAAGCTCACCGAGCGCAAGCAGGGGCTGATTCTCGTGACGGGCCCTACCGGCTCGGGCAAGACCTCGACCCTGGCGGCGCTGATGGGGATCGTCAACGAGAACTATCCCTATCACGTGGTCACCATCGAAGACCCGATCGAGTATTACCACGTCAACCGCAAGTCGATCTTCGAGCAGATCGAAGTCGGCCACGACTGCCATGACTTCGCCGGTGCGCTGCGCAGCATCCTGCGTCAGAACCCCGACGTGATTCTCGTCGGCGAGATGCGCGACCCCGAAACCGTGGCCACCGTACTGACCGCCGCCGAGACCGGCCACTTGGTTCTCTCGACCCTGCACACGAACGACTCGGTGCAGGCGCTGGGCCGCATTGTGGATCTGTTCCCGAGCGGCCGGCAGACGCAGATCCGGCAGCAACTCTCGCTTGGCCTGTTGGCGATCATCGCGCAGCAACTCGTCCCCGCCGCGGACGGGCAGGGGCGCCTCCCGGCCGTCGAGATCTTGCTGGCCAATACCGCCGTGCGCCACTTGATTCGCAAAGGCGAGGACCACATGCTGCGATCGCAGCTAAGCCTCGGCCGCGCCGAGGGCATGATCATGATGGAGCAGTCGCTCGCCGACCTGGTTCACAACGGCAGCATCACGATCGACATCGCAACGGCGCACTGCGCAAGGGACGACGAGCTGCAGCGCTACATGGTGCGCTGACGCCCCGGAGGGGCCGAGAGATCATAGCCCATGGCTTCAGCCGTGGGTACGCGACGATCATCTCCCTGAAGCCCTGAAAGGGGCGATACAGCTTTCGCCGCGGACCTCTGATCACCCCCATAGGAACTCTATGGCTCATCCGGCGCAAATATGGAAGACGCGGGAGTCTTTTGTATCGCCCTTCCAGGGCTCCTCGTGTTGGGTCATCTTTCCCACGGTTGAAACCGTGGGCTATGAATCTTTGGGCCCTCCGGGGCCATGCCGAGAGCAGACTCGTGTCCCTGACATGGCAAAGCGAAACGTAACTGTATCTGCGAAACACATTGCCAAGGAACCGCGGTACGCAGCACGTGATCTCCCGGCCCGTGAGAGCGTCCTTCGCTAATTGCCATGCGGCTTCGCGCAGTCAAGAACCGGCTCAAGGTGGAGCACTCAATCCTGGACGGGCTGCGGCCCGTGCTCGAGGAGTTACTTACTGAGAACCCCGCCATTCAGTCGATCATTCCCGGCGTGATCCGGCGCGTGCGCGACGCCAGGGGCAAGGTCAAGATCCGCATCACGACCCCGACCCGCAACGGCTGGAAAGGCATCGCTCTCGCCAGCGGCGCGCGGCAGGAGCTGTTCATCTCGACCGCGATGTCGAAGGAGGAGTTGGAGCGGGCGCTGCAGGCCGTGCTGGGGTGAGGGGCTCGGCCGCTGCCTCGCTGGCCGAAGTGTCCTCGCGGAGTTGTTTCCGGGCTCCTACCTAGCGGTATCTCAGTTTTTGCGTGCGGTTTTGCTGATTCTCGTTACTTGGACGCGGCGCGAGCGGATCGTCGCAGTCAGCCGCCATGCCCTTCGTAGATGAGAGAGCGCACCTCGCTCCAGTCACCATCAGTCGCCAGACCGTCGCCCTTGGTGATAGCCGTTTTGAGCCGGAACGGGCGGGGCGTAGCGCGGCGTCGGAGTAGCGCCCACACGGCCCGCGCAAGAAACTGCAACCAAGTTCGCATCACTACCCATTTTATCGCGTCAGGAGCGTCCGGCAGCTAGCCGAAGGGTCGGATGACGGCTCCCCGAGCACCAGACTGTGCCCTTGGCTACTCGTGGGCTACACGAGCACAAGCACACAAAGTCACAAGCACTGAAAAAACACAGGCACCCAAAGACAAGTCGATTAGAATGAACATTCTAGAAGGGTGCCGCAGCGCTGACCGGGGGGTGCCGGTAGGGGAATTTTCAGCTTGCAAACTGGTAAACTCAAAGTGTAGGATTTTGCGATGGAGGGCAGGAGAGGGTTCCGCATGGCGAAGAAGACAAAGCCTAGCAAGCCGGCGCCGGCGGCTCACGAGTTGGTTCTGAGTGTGCTTGGGTACCGCGAGGAGGGCGAGTGGATCGCCCTTGCGCTGGAGATGGATCTTCGGGGCACGGGGGAGACATTCGAGGACGCATTGAGTGATCTGCATGATCATGTCGCGATGCAGATCAGCTTCGCTCGATTCAAGCAGCAGCCGGAGCTGATCTCGAGGCCGGCGGAGCCGCAATACTGGCGGCTGTTCGAGAACGCAATGAGGGATTATCTACGGAACTTCGCCGTGGGGTCGTTCCCCAAGAACCCAGAGTACGAGGCGCGCAGCCTGCCGCTCCCAGAGCCGCATGTCATAGACGCACTGTCCCCATTCCGGCAAGCGAATGCCGAAGGCGTATAAGTTCAGAGAGCTGCAGAAGCTTCTGAGCAAGCACGACGACAGGTTTGAGTTGGGCTCAGCGCGGCAAGGGCAGCCACCGGATGATCTACCATCCTGACGTGGAAGGCCGAGCAGAGTCGTATCCGGTGAAGTGTCACAGCAGAAACCAGGAAATCCGCAGAGGCATCCTCTCTTCGATCATTCGGCGCTTCAGGCTACCCAAGGACATCTTCTCCTAGCTCCCGGCATCGCACGGCACTACATACGACCACGGTGCCTGAGGAGCGTGAGAAGAGGGATCGGAGGGCCTCTCATGCAGGCGGCCACCAACCACCTCTAGCTCAGCAGCGCCTTCTTGCAATACTCAAAGCAGCGGCGGACTTCGGTGACCGTGTCCTCGCCCTTGTACTCGTACTCGATGTTGGCGGGGATGGGGTATTTCTTCTCGCGCAGCAGTTGCAGCACTTCGACGATCTTGGTGTCGCCTTCGCCAAAAGGCATGTTATCGCCCTGGTCGCGCTTACGGTCCTTGATGTGCAGGGTGAGGATGTCGGCGTGATGCTTGTCGATGTAGTCGACCGGGTCGAAGTTAGCGGCGGTGAAGTGGCCGATATCGAGGTTGATGGCGATGTAGTCGGACGCACCTTTGCGGGCAGCGGCGAAATCGGCGGGAGTGGCGAATTCGTTTTCGCGAATGCGCGAATGGTTGTGCATGCCGACGCGCATCCTATGTTTTTTCGCAAAGGAGTCGATGCGCTTCGCGGTCGACACGTTGGATGAAGCGGTGAGCACCTTGGCGCCCATGGCCTGAGCCATCTCAAAACCGCGCTCTATCTCCCTGTCAGAGAAGTCGTCGCGGAAGCTGCAGTTGAAGGCGTAGAGGTCGATGCCCGCGTCGCGGAACTGCTTGCCGACTTGCTCGAAGTGGTCAAGCGAAACCGTCTCACGCCACTGCCGCAACTGCTCGCGATCCCGCCGCACCTCCTCGGGCTCTACATGGCCTGAGTACAGCTCACAGACCCCGATGCCCACCTCGACGAAGCCCTCGATCGCCTGCTCGCGCGAACGGTCACGGAAGCTGTAGCTCTGGCAGCCGATCCGCACGCCCGCGACCGTGGAGTCGATGTGCTTTGTGGGCGCCGCTTCGGAGGCGGCTGCTTCCTCGCTCGTACTTTCTTGCGGCGTGCAGGCGGCCCCTCCCAGCACGGCACCGAGAGCCATGCGGTGGAAGGTTCGACGATCGATGGTAGACATAGACGCCTCCTTGCCGATATCGGCGGGCAGCTTTGGGATCATAGCGCATCCGATCAGCAGCGAAGAGGGAGGTCGGCGGTCGCGCAAAAAAAGGGCAGCCGACCAAACCGGCTGCCCGACAAGGGTCGAAGATGGAGTGTGGGGCCCCCACGGTAGCACTACCCGGAGGCGGCGGCGCAACTCCCAGGCGGTAAGCGCGGTAGGCGTTTCCAGGGGGCGTCGCCCGCTCAAACGCGGAGAAAGATCCGCCGCTGGTAGAGCCAATAGCAGAGGTACCACATGACCAGGAAGACCGTGCAGGCCTGGGCTACCTCCGACCAGGATCCGAGGAACTCGTATCCGAACGTGAAGACGCCTAGGGAGTCGCTGAGCCAACGGTGCAAGATCATGTGCAGGCCGTAGATGAAGATCGAGTTCATCCCGACGACGACTAGGGGGAACGCCGCCTTCTTCCAACCGCGCATCTCGACCAGCCAGTAGAGCCCCAACAGCATCAGCAGCACCCAACCGGTGCTGGCGAAGGTGAACGACGCCGTCCAGATGCGCTTGACCATCGGGTTGAAGGGCTCCAGGGCGAACCCGGCGACAAAGCACGCCACGATCGCGCCCCCGAGTACCTTCACACGGTGGCGATGCGTGTGACCGCCGATCATCAAGTAACCGGTCCAGACGCCGAGCAGCATAGTCACCGCGCTGCTCACGAAGTTGATCGTGACGTAGTAGCCACCGTAGTTGAGGCCGAAGAAACGATCGATGACAGCGCCGACGTTGTCCGCCTTCGAGAAGGCGCCTTCGGAGCCGGGAAACAGCGGAAACAACGCCCCATGGCCCCCCAGGATCAGCACCGCGACAATCGCCTGTCGGCGGAACGGCAGCTTCATGATCCAGAAGCAGACGAGGTAAGCGAGGGCAATCTGTGAGAGCACGTTCATCAACTGGAGGCTGAGCGCGCCGCGGCCGATCGAGATGAAGACCTGACTGAGCAGAAGCAACAGGAAGGCACGCCCAAGCGCATGACGCAGTAACTCGCCCGAAGACGCGCCTCTGGCCGTGCGGTTACGGAAGGCGAACGGCATCGACAGCCCGACCATGAACATGAAAGCCGGCTGAATGAGATCCCAGAACACGATGCCTTCCCAAGCCACGTGACGGAACTGGTTGGCGAGCCACCCAAAGTTCGGGTCGCCTTCGAGCGAACTCAACCCGAACCCGCGCGCCGCCAGGGTGACCATGATGAAGCCGCGGAAGGCATCGAGCGAAACCAGGCGTTCGGAGCGCGGCATCGGCCCTGACTTCTTGCCGAGAGAGGTCTCTTCTGCGCTCGGAACCTCAGTGCTCTCCGCGGGTGCGGCTTGCGGTGGCGGGACAGCGGTGGCCATGGAGTCGGTTGGGAGTGTAGCACAGGCTAGGATCGGCCTAGTTCTTGTGCCGCCCTTTCAGGGCTCGTGTCGTGCGGGGGGTCCGATTTCCCAGGGCTTACGCCCTGGGCTATTATCTGAAACGCGCCTGGGGCGCTCGACAGAGCCGACAAAAATATGTCGCGCACCCGGTAGGGGACGTAATAGGCCAGCTTCAATGCCCCCGGGCGTCCACTTGCAGCTTGCGGGCGGTCGCACCGCGGAGCGTCAGCGGCGTCGGTCGACTCAGGTGGGAGGAAGGGGGGCGCCCGCGGCCCGGAAGCCGCGAGCGCAGGGGGGGCAATCGAGGCTCTCGACTCGAACGCTTAGGACGCCGGCGCCATCAACACTCGCGTCATCTCGACTTTGGCCTTGCTGACATAGCCGCTGACCTTGTCTTTGCCAACTGAGGTCACGACGATCTCAAAGGGCTGGGACGACCCGGCCAGATAGAAGCGCAGGGCTTCGTGCGCGTGCTTCTTGTTCTGCTCGATCGTCCGGTCGTCGGCGATCAACTCGAGCGAATAGCGGCTGCGCTTGGGACTGGCGTTCTTGAGCCGCATCGAGATGCCGCTCACTCGCGTCATGCCCTTCGACTTGCTGAGCGTGAACGGGACGTACTCACGCTCGCCCAAACGGCGTAGGTCGGTGATCGACGAGCGGTTGCGGCCGACCTCGCCGTCGAGGTCCATCAGGTGGCCACGCGTCGCCTTCAAAGCCGCGCCGGATTCCTTGACGCGGAAGTCGATCTGGTCGAGATCGGTCTTCACCTCTCCCAGCTCGCCGCGAACCTGGTTCACGCCCTCCTGGGCTTCGTCGGCCTTGCCGGAAACGGTGTGGATTTCTCCGAGCAGCATTTCCTGCTGCTCGCGCTGCTTCTTCGCAACGCTTTCGGCGAGCTTCTTAGTGCGCCACTGGGAGTTGGCTTCCACCTTCTTGGTTTTGCGAGTTTGCGAAGCCTTGAACTCCGCGCGCAGCGTGTCAACGGCGTGGCGGGATTCGCCTGCCTGACGGGTTGAAGAGGTCTGCAGGCGTGCCATCTCCTGGTTGAGAGTGTGGCGCAGAGTGTGTGTTTCGACCTCGAGTTGGTTGATGCGGGTGACGAAATAGGCGTTCACCGCGACCGCGCCTATCAGCGAGACGGTCCATAGAAAGACGCGGTGTTTCGGTTTCTTGGCTGGTTCTGGTTCCGGTTTCATGAGGCTCATGGGTTGCTCCTTCCTGAATGCTCAGCTTCATCGCATAGCGGTCACCCTCGCTATAGAGCAAGAGCGATGCCATACCGAACACCTCGGGTACAAACACGGCCCATGTCGTTCAAGCAGCTAGAGATACCGGGTGAACTCGAAGTGTGGTGCCGGTAGGAAAGACGGGACGCCGAGTGTGTAGATTCGAGCGAGCGGCCGGTAAGTTTTTCCAGGCCGAACTTGCGGTGGGAGGTTACGATCGGGTGTTCGTTCGGGCTTCGCTCCTAACCTCCCTACCGCGGCGCAGCGGGAAGGCGGCGCCACGCAACTTACTCGCCGGCGGTGCGGGGGGAGGCCAACTCCGCGTCAATAATCTGACTGAAGTCGCGTAGAGGCAGGGCACCCTTCACTTCGATGCCATTCACGAAAAAGATGGGCGTCGATTGCACGCCCAAGGCGACGGCCTCTTTGTAGTCGGTGTTGATCCGCGACTCATACTTCCCCGAGTCCAGGCACTCGCCGAAAGAGAGCGTGTTGAGTTCGAGGTCGGCGGCAATCGTCGCGAAGTCGGACTTCTGAATCCGTGAAAGCTCAAACAGCTTGTCGTGATACTCCCAGAACTTACCTTCATCGCCCGCGCAACGGGCGGCCTCGGCGGCTTTTTGGGCCTGCGGGTGGATCTGACGCAAGGGAAGATCCTTATAGACCAGGCTCACCTTGTCACCGTACTTATCCAGGACCTCGAGTAACGTCGGCTGCACGCGCCGGCAGTAGGGGCACTGAAAATCGGAGTACTCAACAATCGTGACGGGCGAGCCCGCAGGTCCGCGGCGTGGGGAATCCCCGACCGTAAAGCGGATGCGCGGGGGCGAAAGCAGGACGGCAACGTCGGCTTTCTTCTTTAGCCCGTCGATGAGCTCCTGCCGGCGCTTCTGCTGCTCCATGTTCTTGAGAAACTTGGCGGCCTGCTCACGAACGGCCTCAAAGGGCTGCTTGATGCGGCCTTTCTGGGCCTCGTAAAAGGCGCGCACCTCTTCGTCCGTGGGATCCTGGAGCTTCATATCGATTTCGTGACGAAGGAATTCGGCGGACGTCATGCCCTGCTCGGTCGCCGCCTTCTCCACGAGCCGGTCCGCGATGAACTCGTCCAGCGCTTCCAGCCGCGCCTGGTATGCCTCTTGCTGGAGCCGAGTCATTTTCGCCGAGATGTCGAGGTCTTTTTCCTTGATCGGCTGACCGTCGATAGTGGCCAGAACCGTATCGCCGTCTTGCGACAACTGGCTCTGGGCGGGAACGGACAGGCAAAGACAGGCGACGGCAAGAAACGGTATCGAGATCAATAGCAGGGCTTTCATGGGTCGGGACCTTCGATCGAGGAACAGAATGGCTAGTCCCATTCTACGCCACGGGCGCGAGTGGGCCGAGCGGACCTCGTCGGATCAGCGAGCCGCGAGGGTTCCCACGTTGGTCTGGAATCCGGCCGAATCAGTCGGAAGTTCTAGAGGGCCTTTTGCAGGGCCTCGCCGAGAGTGCCAACCGCTTCCGATTCGGAATCCTTCTTGGCCGGTGCGGGGGAAACGGTAGCGGCTGCCCCGTCGGCGGCCGCGGCCTGCGAGGGTTCGTCTTGGCTGCGTCTGCGGCGGCGCATCCCGCCTCCTGCTCGGTTGGCGGCGGACTTTTCGCCTTTCGGGTGCGCCGTCTTGGCTCTGAGTAACTTGCCGTCGATGGGGGCGCGATTAAACCGATGGATGATCGCCTGCATTTCCTCTTCGTTCGGGGCTTCGACGAAAGCGTAGCCCTTCGACTCCTGGGTCTCGAAGTCACGGATCACACGTATAGAGTCACAAACCAAATCACTGCTTTCCAGCCAGGAGCGGATATCATCCGCGGTAACCCAGGTGGGAAGGTTGCCAAGGTAAATGTTATGAGCCATTCGGGTGAAGTCTTCCTGCTCGGATTGTCTTTCGCTAACCCGTAGCACCTACAAAGCGCGCTGGGACACAAAAAGGAGGGGGTCCGCGATACAAAAAGACCTCGTGAGTATAACACATCCTGCGAATCGGACCTCCGCCATGACGCGAGGGGCAGGGCTCGAGGCACCCGCCAGTTTTAGTCTTCCCCACTCAGTAGTGTCCGAGAGAGACGGCTCAAACGCCCCTGCCGGGGCTCCGGATTATTTGTCGTAAGTCCCGGTAGGGACATTCAAACGTCCGCTTCGCGGACTCGGCTCCTCTGTTACCAGCAAGCCTATGGACGGATTAGGGTGAGTTGCAGTGGCGGTGAAGCGCTCCGTCTCTTGCGCTGCCCAACGGGGGGCGCAATGCTACAATCCGAGCTACCTATGTCAACCGATTCTCCATCAAGATTGGGTCGCAGGACGTTCATTGCGGCATCGGGCGCTGGTGCATTGACGGCGGCTTCGGCGCCGAAGCAGATCCGCGCGGCAGTCTACGGCATTGGCCACGGCCACGCCCGCGGAAAGGTGCGGACGTTGCGCGAAATGGGCGAGTACGAGCTCGTCGGCATCTGCGAGCCCGACGAATCTCAGCCTCGGCGGCATGAGGTGTATCAAGGTGTCCGCTGGCTCTCAGAAAAAGAGATGCTCGAAGATTCTTCCATCGAGGTGATCGCGGTCGAATCCGACGTCCGCAAGAATCTCAACATCGAATATGCACGGAAGTGCGTAGCCGCCGGCAAGTTTGTGCACCTCGACAAACCGCCGGGAGACAGCCTCGAGGCGCTCAAGAAGCTGCTCGGCGAAGCTGGGAAGAGAAACCGGGTAGTCCAGATTGGCTATCAGTGGCGTTACCACCCCGCGATGCAGAAGGCGATCGAGGCCGCCAGCGAGGGTTGGCTCGGTCACATTTACATGGTGCGCGCCACCATCAACAAGCCACTGGGTGGTGACGCACGCCTCTACGACGCCGCCTACCCAGGCGGGATCATGTTCGATCTTGGTTCGCACATGATCGACCGCATCGTCCATCTGCTTGGCAGACCCAAGACGATCAAGAGCTGGATCCGGCATGACTCGACGGTCAACGATGATCTCGCCGACAACACGCTCGCGGTCCTCGAGTTCCAAAAGGCCATGGCAGAGGTCTATATCGCCGCCCAGCAGCCGAACGGTGGCCGCTACCGGACCTTCGAGATCCTTGGCACCGAAGGCACGGCGGCCGTGCGGCCGCTCTCTCCCGAGTTACGAGTGCATTTCGATCTGCAGCATCCCAAGGGCCCGTATCAGCGCGGGCGGCAGACGATCGATATCCCGAAGCCGAAGCGAGCGCCCTACGAGCCGGACTTCAAAGTCCTCGCCGGCGTCATCCGCGATGGGGAGGAACCCAACTACTCCGTCGAGCACGACCTCATCACGCACGAGGTACTGCTCAGGGCGTGTCAAATGGGGTGATAGAACCGCGCCCAGGTGGCGCAAATCTCCCCGATTCGTCGGGATCCGGGTCCCTGAATTGGCACAACGGCGGCAGGTAGCGATCCTGTCTCGCGACGAATCGCACCGTCGAATATTGCAGGGAGGCTGGAGCGTTGCGCCACAGCCTATAATCGAGGCTGCTGGCCGGATTGGCGCCTCAGGCGCGTTCCATGAAGCTTGATACCCTAGCCGTTCACGCCGGCGACCGCAAGAAACCGGGTGAGTACATCCCAACGACGACGCCGATCTACGGAGCGTCGAGCTACTACTACGAGCACGTTGAGGACCTCGACCGGGTTTTCCGGGACGAAGCCGCCGGCCACGGCTACTCGCGCTACGGCAACCCTACGACGGCGGCTCTCGAAGAGCTGATGGCGACGCTCGAGGGAGGAGACCTGGCCGTTGCGACGTCCTCGGGCATGGCGGCTCTGCATCTGGCGCTGTTGGCCGCGATCACCGATCGCCGCAAGTCGATTGTCGCGGCGAATGTGCTCTACGGGCAAACGCTCACGATGCTGTTGAACGTGCTTGAGCCGGCTGGTGTCGCCGTGCGGTTCTCGGAACCCTGCGATCTGGAGGCCTTCGAGGCCGTCGTGGCAGAGGAAAAGCCGGCCTGCGTGCTGGTCGAGACGATATCGAACCCGCTGCTTCGGGTACCAGAGATCGACAAGATCATCGAGATGGCCCACCGCTACGCGGCGACAGTGATTGTCGATGCGACCTTCACCACGCCGGTCCTGATGCAGCCCATGCAGTTCGAGGCGGATTTCGTGGTCCACAGCGCCACGAAGTTCCTCGCCGGGCATGGGGACGTCCTCGGCGGGGTGGTCGTGGCGCGCGAGGAGCACCGCGCGGTGTTAGAAGCGCTGACGCGCACGCTGGGGCCGAACCTAGGGCCATTTGAGGCATACCTCACGATGCGCGGCATCAAGACGTTGCCGCTGCGCATCGAGCGGCAGTGCCGCAACGCCTGCCAAGTGGCCGCCTGGCTGAGCCAGCATCCGCGCGTTGAGAAAGTGCATTTCCCGGGCGACCCGCGCCATCCGGACGCCGCCACCGTCAAGAGGCTGCTGCCTGACGGCCTCGCCGGGGCGGTCGTGAGTTTCGAGATCAAGGACGCCAAGCAGCCGGAGATCTTCGGCTTCATCGACGCACTGCAACTCGTCGTGCGGGCCACTACGCTGGGCGACGTACATACGCTGGTGCTCTATCCGGCCATGAGTACCCATCGGGACCTGGCGCCAAAGCAGCGTGAACGCCTCGGCATTCGTGAGAATCTGCTGCGGCTCTCGGTCGGCATCGAGGCGGTGGAAGACATAGAGGCCGACTTGGAGCGGGCTCTCGCCGGCTAACCAGATGCTCTCTTTGCGCGAAACTAGATAAGGGCACGGCTGGACATCGGAGTTCCGCTTTGAGTCCTGTCACTCCGCACCCACGCGAAACGGAGCCCCGTCCGGCAGGACGGGTTCATACGCCACTCGAAGATTCGATGTCCACCTACTCACGCCGAGATTGGCTACGCACGGCCGGGGGCGCGGTTTCAGCCGCGGCTCTCGGTCGGAGTGCTTCCGCCAAGCAGAAGAAACCCCCTGAGCTCAACGTCCTTTTCATCGCGGTCGACGACCTGCGGCCCTCTCTCGGCTGTCACGGGGTCCCGAACGCACGCACGCCCCACCTCGACGCGCTGGCGGCCGAGGGGATGGTATTCAACCATACCTACTGCCAGCAGGCGGTCTGCAGCCCCTCGCGCACATCGCTGTTGACCGGTCTGCGGCCCGACTCCACGAGAGTCTACGACCTTGAAACGCACTTCCGGCGCTATCGGCCCAACGCCGTCACTCTGCCGCAGCACTTCATGAAGCACGGTTATGTGACGGCGGCGTTCAGCAAGATCTATCACAAGCCGGCTATGGACGACTATCCTTCGTGGAGCGTCGCCTCCTGGATCCCCGCTTTCCATCGCTGGGACAGTCCCGAGAGCCGGGCCTTCACGGCGCGCAAGTGGAGTGAGTTGCGCGAAACCGGCTGGAGGTCGAATGAGCGCTTCTACTACGAGCCCTCCAAGCGTAAGCCCAGGGTCGAGGGACAGCGCGGTTGGGGCATGCCGAGTTGGGAGAGCCGTGCCGTCCCCGACCACGCTCTGCCTGACGGCATGACCGCCGACGCCGTCGTCGGGGCGCTCGATCAGTTGAAGAGTCGCCGCTTCTTTCTGGCCGCGGGATTCCTCAAGCCTCACTTGCCGTTCGTCGCGCCGGAGAAATACTACGACCTGCACCCGGAATCAGAGATCGAGCCGGCGGAGTTCACCGACGCCCCGGCCGACGCGCCGCCGTACGCGCTGCATAATTCGGGCGAGATGCGAGGATATCTCGATATCCCCCAGGACGGCCCGATTGGGGAGAAGAAGGCGCGTGAGTTGATTCGTGGCTATCGCGCCTCGGTGAGCTACGTGGACGCGCAGATCGGTCGGGTGGTCAACGCGCTCGACCGACTGGGGCTGCGTGAGCGCACGGTCATCGTGCTGTGGGGAGACCATGGCTACCATCTTGGTGACCATGGCCTTTGGAACAAGCACACCAACTTCGAAGCCGCCACGCGCTCGCCCCTCATCGTCAGCGCCCCGGGCCGCCTGAACAAGGGCAAGACGACAGAGGGGTTGACCGAGTTCGTTGATATCTATCCTTCACTCTGTGAGCTGTGCGGCCTTCCCCGCCCTGACGGCCTTGAGGGATCGAGCTTCGTGCCGCTCATCGACGACCCCGAGCGTTTGTGGAAGCGTGCTGCCTTTAGCCAATACCCGCGCCAGATCCCCGGCGTCGGCCGTGGCATGGGACAGTCGATGCGCACCCGCCGCTACCGCTACACCGAGTGGCGCGCCGACGACGCACCGTTCCAGTCTGCCGAATTGTATGACTACGAGACCGATCCCCACGAGACGGCGAACATCGCCAACCGCCCGGAGAACCTCAGCTTGGTAAACGGCCTCTCGGGTATGCTGCGCGACGGCTGGCGGTCGTCGCTGCCGCCGACAGAGGGGCCGGAGTAGACGTGAAATCGCGGAACCGGGTCGTCTCCCGGTCATCCATTCCGGTTGGAGCCTGAGACATTATCAGAACCAGATCCGTCCGCAAGCCGATTCGGCTCAGCTCGTCAGGCGCAACACAAGCTGCTCCATGATGAGGCGGTCGTCGGGGCGCTCTCGGCGCAGGTCGCGATCAGCGTGAAATAACCGGCGGAGCGCGGTCTCGAGTTCGGTCCTGGTGAAGCGCCGGGCGATGTCGAGGACCTGGCGCGCGCGAGTCGGCCACATG
This sequence comes from Bryobacterales bacterium, assembly GCA_965248255.1. Lineage (GTDB taxonomy): Bacteria > Acidobacteriota > Terriglobia > Bryobacterales > UBA6623 > JAKZVK01. The sequence continues at coordinate 3,095,207 of CBDFIW010000004.1, read as the reverse complement.
CGCATGCCGTGGCCTTGAAAGAAGCGGCCGATGTCTTGCGGGTTTCGGAGCTTCTGCTCGCTCACAACCAAAGCGTGGCGAAACAGGCCGGCGAGAAGGTTGATTTGGATGGGCCAGTACTCGCCCGTGCCGGCCAAGGTGTCGAGAACTTCCAGTGCCCGGCGACGATCCTTGCGCGAGAGAGCGTCGGAGAATTCATACATGCCGCTCTGCCGCGCTTCCGGGACCAGCACTTCGATGTCAGCGCTGGTGACGGGCGTCTCTTTGCCCGCGTAGAGCGAGAGCTTCTCGAGTTCGTTGGCGATGCGGCCCATGTCCGCGGCCAGCAACTCGACCAACTCGGCGAGCGTCTCTTGCCCGATGTTCAATGGCAGCCGCTTCGCCATGGCCCCGGCCGCGGCCATGGCCTCGCTCGAGGAGAGCTTCTCGAGGTCGATACGCTCGGGGAGGGCGGTGAAGAACTTCGCGACACGCTCGATCTTCGCCTTATCGTCTCGCTCGGACCAGTCATGCCGTGTGGCCTCGAGAACGACAACCACGCCCGGGGTGGGGTTGTCGAAGTAACGGCGCAGCGCCTCGGTCTCGGCCGAACCGCCGGAGGTAACGCGCTTCGGCAGGGCCGCTTCCGCATGGAGGCCGACGATCAAACGGGACCTGGCAAAAAGCGACAGCGTCCGAGCATCATCGAGCAGCGTCTCGATGGGCTGTTGGGAGAGATCGAACTCGGCCACGGCTTCGGCTTGCCGCTCGGCTGCCGAGTCCCCGCCAAGGACGGCCTCGGAGAGCGCCCGGCGACACAGATCTCGATAGAACTGCTCGTTGCCGAGAAACAGATATCCCGCCGCCGGTGATGAGGTCTTGATCTGCTGGAGAAACTTCCGTGGCTTCATGCTAGAAGCGCTCCAGCACGGCGGACACGAGGGTGCGGGCAGCCGCTTGGCTCGAGCGCCGTAGGGCCGACTGCCGCTCTTCAAAATAAGCGTCGGGGTCCGTGCTGACCTCGTAGTGCTCGCGATGCTCGAAATTGTTGTTCTCATACAGCACCTCGCCCGTTTTCCGGTCGAGCAGGCTGAGCCGCATTTGCGTAAGAGTGGCAATGCTCGTCGCGCGGCCGGTCACCGGGTCGAAGATCACCGGGTAGACAAAAAAGTTGACCACGACCCCTCGCAGCGACGCATCCGCGAGGGCTTCTTCACTCACTACTCGGTAGCGTGTCCGGCTGATGAACTCGCGAAACACCGCCTGGGTCATGTACTGCTCGATCTTGAACTCCGTCGTCGCGTTCTGGAAGGCCGGGATTGCGATCACTTCAATCGTGTCGGGTAGCGTGTCGGCCCGCCCGGCGATATGATAGCCGCAGGATGCGGTCAGCAACGTCGCGGCCAAGCCGGGCGCCAAACACCGTAAAAGAACGAGCAGTCTGAACACGGCGGACGGTCTTCCAGGCATGGACGGAAGGTCGGGGGCGGACACGGGTGGCCGGCCTAGCTCGGGGCGGCGTCAGGGGAATGCCGGCGCTGCCGGAAGCGGTGGTTCACATGACCCGCAACTCGCGTGACCACTCCGCTCAGGACGAACGCGGAAGCCATGGCGAGCAAAAAGACTTGCGAGAAGTTCCAGATCAGGAAGATGAGCGCCGCGAAGACCACGACCATCACCAGGGATGGAATCTGGAAGAAGCCGATGTCCTTCAAGCTGGTGTAGCGCCACGTCGAGACCATCAGGAAAGCCAGCCCCGCGATCAGCCCCAGCCAAAGGATGCCTTGCGGCCACCAAAAGCGGATCGGGTAGCCGTCGTTGAAATGGACGACCGCGGCCAGCATCCCCGCCGCGGGTGGAATCGGCAACCCCACGAAGTACCGTCTATTGGGCCGGCCCGGATTCTTCGGCCGGGGGTTCTTCTGAACGTTGAAACGAGCCAAGCGAGCCGCGCCACACGTCAGGTAGAGGAACGTCATCAGGTAGCCGATGGCCGGCAACCAGCTCGCAAGGAGGGGGTGGGCGTTCAACTCGGGTGCGCGAATGCCCCAAGCGACCGCCAACATCGCCGGCGCCACGCCGAAGGTGATCACGTCCGCCAGGGAGTCAATCTCGCGGCCGAAATCGCTCACCGCTCCGGTGATCCGCGCCACCCGCCCGTCCATGCCGTCGGTGAAAACGCCCAACCCGATCGCCAGCGAGGCGTAGTTGTAGAGCCGGGCGGCTTCGCCGAGCTGATCCGCGGGCAGCGAAAGAGCTTGCAGCGTCTTCACCAGGCAGTAGTAGCCGCAAAACAGGGTCCCGACCGTGAAGATCGTCGGCAAGGCGTAGGTCCGCCGGGTGGGAGTCTTCCGCGCTGCCTGGGTCATGTTCGCTTACTCCCGAAGACGTGCAATGACAGAGCTTCCACCCTTGACCGGTCGCCGGCCCGGACCGTCAGGTCCCACTCCGGACCTAGAAAGATGTCCATCCTCGACCCAAACTTGATCAGGCCGAAGCGCTCGCCCTTCTCAACCGACTCGCCGACCTGCTTATGGCAAACGATGCGGCGCGCGATCAAGCCGGCGATCTGTTTGACGACGACGGTCACGCCGTCCCCCTCGATCTGCAGTGCATTCTGTTCGTTCTCGGCCGAGGCGTCGGCACGATGGGCCATCAGGAAGCGTCCCCGCTGGTAGTTCCGGTCCGTGATCTTGCCGGCGATCGGAACCCGGTTGACGTGCACGTCGAAGATGTTGAGGAAGACGCTGATGCGGCGAGAGCCGTTGTCCAGGGCTCGAACATCGACGACTTTGCCATCGGCCGGCGATACCGCCACCGGCCCTTCAGGGATCAGCCTTTCGGGATCCCGGAAGAAGTAGAGGCAGAACGCCGCTGTCAGAAAGAACGGCGTGCTCCATGCCGGTGAAAACAGGATGCCGATCAACAGACCCGCACCCGTGAGGCCTAGCCCATAGTAGATGCCATCCCTGACGATGCGAAGGGTCATGACAGCAGAGCTATTATATCAGCCGTTTGGGAGGGGTTCGGTCCGGATCCGTCCGTAAGCCTTGAACCAAAGTAAGGCGGGTTTACCGGACGCGCGTGTCGCAGGGCTCGAGCAGACTTGCGACCTTCACTGCCCGCACCCGACAGGTGGCCGCGCCGGTCGATCTTACCTCGTCTTTCTCGTTAGAGCATGGTCCGACAGGGGGGGACATCGATGCCTGACGCAACCCTCCTACCCGCATCCCAGGGCCCCTTCGAAGATGTTGGCGATGCAGACGGTATCTTCTCCCTGGTCGACGACAGTGTCGGTGGAAAAGATGTTTGAGATGATTCTTGTCCTTTGGGCGCCGGGGTCGACCTGAATACCGATGCTGCCCTCGCCCGCTCCGTCGTTGTTGCTTTCGAAGCGATTGTTCATCAGCATCGCCCCGTAGCTACCCAGCCGCACAGCGCCCTGTTGGCTCCCTTCGAACCGTGTACCAGAGATCACTTGGTCGTTGGCGGGCCCCAGTACGTAGACGCTCCACTCGCTGGCTTGGCTCATGACGCTGTTCTGAATGCGCCAATGGTTGGTGTCGGTGGCGAGGGCCACATTGATGTCATTGGCGGATACGTTGGATTCGCTCACCAGCACCGAAAAGGCCTGCTCGCCGTAGATGCCGAGAGTAAAGCCGGAGATCCGAACATTGTTGATTCGGACGATGTTGCCACCCGAAACGTTGAGCCCCGCGACCGTCTGCTCCGGGTCGCCCGCGAAGTCGCCAAAGATGGCCAGGTCTCGGATCGTCGTCTCAGAGTTGCCGCCCTGCGCTATCGCATCCTCGACGATGATCGCCGAGGAGTTGGCGCTGATGCCCTCGAATACCAAGGAACCTTCACCGGCCATTCCGACTCCGGCCAGCGTGAAACGAGATGGGAGCCGCAGTGTATGGAACAGAGTGCACTGCTGGTCGATGATGAGAGTTGCATTGGAGTGCGGAGTGCCGGCGACCTCGTTGAGGAAGCACGGGAGGTTGGGGCAGCCTCCCACCTCGCTGAGAAAGTAGTAGCGGTTGTTGGTGACGCCCGGGAATCCCTCGGCCGGAGCACAAGGAAGGTCCGCGCTCAACGGTAGATCCGACGGAGTTGCAGCAGCCGCTCTGAACTCACTCAGAATCGTCTGGGTACGGTCGGGGGCAGGCCTGACCGAATCCGCTTCGCAGCAAAACAAAGTGGTGCACGTCGCCGCGAGCAGGGCACGATTACTCGGGTTCATCTGAATTGGACCTCCAGGCTCGCACAGGATATACGATCTCCCTCCCGAACACAACGAGTTTATTGCCGCAAGGCAGGAGATGAGGGAGGGATGCTCCTTTCATCGCGGTCTCGCCGCGACGTAGAAGCAGCTTTGCAGCAGCCTCGGCGTATGATTGAAGATTAGCTCGGGTCCGAAGCGGAATCTTGCTTCCCGACGTGGACTTCATCTTCCGAGGACGCTCTCATGAACAACGACTACCGCCGTATCCGGCAAGCCTTCATCGTTGTCTGCTTCATCTGCCTCGGGGTGGGCTGGGGACAGGCCCAGAAACCGCTGCTGACGATCGGTATTGCCCTCGACGGCCCTTGGGGGGAGCGGGCGGCGGTTGCGCTGAATGAGGTGAGTCGGCGCGAAGTCGATCAACGCACCGTCATCGAACTAGAGCGTCCGAACGGTCTCGTGCCGGACTCGTTGACGTTGTCCACCGCGACCGCGTCCTTCCACAGGCAGGTGGAGGTGTGGGACGAAGGGCCAGGGGGTTCGGATGAGGTCCTCGGCCGCAAACGTCTGTTTCGAGTTCCGGCCTCGGCCACGGTCGAAGACGTGGGGCTGAGTGTGCGCCGCGCGCAAGGGGATCGCCTTCGCGTCGTGATTGCGAACGGCGACAGCCCGCCTCTCGAGGACCTGGCGTTCACCGCCGTGATCCAGCGCCCGGCGCTGGTCTTCGCACTGCCGCCGGCAGAGGCCGGCGAGCCGGCAGCCGTGTTGCGGTTCGGAGGCGGCCGCGCCTTCCGTGCCCGCTACGACCTAGAGCACGTTCGCTCAGCTCTGTGGATCCCTTCACAGGGAGAGCGGGCCCGGATGGCGGGACAGATCCACGAGTTGCCCCTGGCTCGGCTCGGCGACATCGAGTCGAACCCTGACTTCGACCCGGCTCCGGTACTGTCCTTCGCGATGCGCCCCGGCGCGGCGATCGACCCGCGGCTCTACTCTCACCGGCGCGGGATGGAAGCCCGACCATCGCCCGAAGGGCTCACTCGCCTAAAGCTCCGCCTCGATGACCTGGCGCACTCGCAGCCTGATCTCGATGACTTGCGCATTATCGACGGGGAGTCCCGCCAGTGGGCTTACCTATTGGAAAGAGATGCGAGTCGTGACGTGCAGGCACTGACAGTGCTAGTGTAGGGCACCATAAATAATGTAACTTATATTGGCTTCCCATCGTCTCTATTAACAGGAGGCATGGGATGCGAAGAGCACAACCAGTAACTTTGAACACAGCGCAATGCAAGCAGTTGGACCGCTACGCGCGCGGCCGCCAAGTCGCCGTTCGTCTCGCCCTGCGAGCCAGGATTGTCCTGCTGGCCGCCGACGGTCTCGAGAATAAGCAGATCGCCGCACAGCTCGGTGTCTCGCGGCAGTTGGTGGCCCGCTGGCGCACGCGCTTTCTCGAAAGCAGCATCGCCGGCATTGCAAAAGACGCCCCACGGCCCGGTCGTAAACCTGCCGTCTCGAAGCAGAAAGTACAGCAGATCATCCACAAGACCACCCGCGAGAAACCGTCCAACGCCACCCACTGGAGCCGCCGCACCATGGCCGCCGCGGCCGGCGTCAGCGCTTCCACCGTGGGACGGATTTGGCGCGCCCATGGCCTCAAGCCCCACCGCGTCAAGACCTTCAAGCTCAGCAATGACCCGCGTTTCGCCGAGAAACTCGACGACATCGTCGGACTCTATCTCAATCCGCCTGAGCATGCTCTGGTTCTCTCGCTCGATGAGAAGTCCCAAATCCAAGCCCTCGATCGCACCCAGCCCGGCCTGCCGCTCAAAAAGGGACGCGGCCAAACGATGACCCACGATTACAAGCGCAACGGCACGACCACCCTGTTTGCGGCGCTCAACAGCCTTGACGGCAGCGTGATCGCCGAGTGCATGCCCCGACACAGCCACCAGGAATGGCTGCGCTTCCTGCGCTTAATTGACCGCCGCACCCCCAAGGACAAACAGCTTCATCTCATCGTGGACAACTATGCCACCCACAAGCATGCCGCTGTGAAGCGTTGGCTCGATCGTCACCCGCGCTTCCACATTCATTTCACCCCGACCTCGGCGTCGTGGCTGAACATGGTCGAGCGATTCTTTCGCGATCTCACCGTCAAGCGCCTGCGCCGCGGCGTGTTTCGCAGCGTGGACGAGCTCGTCGCCGCCATTGACGACTACATCGCCCAGCACAACGGGCATCCCACGCCCTTCATCTGGACCGCGACCGCCTCCGACATCCTCGAGAAAGTCAAGCGCGGACGTGCCGCCCTGCATAAGGTGCAATCTGCTTGACGCACTACACTAGGTCCCGATTCGGAGGATGGCTCGTCTGAGTACGAGCTCGGTCTCCCCACGGCGCCCGCCACACTGACACAGATCGTGCTCGACACGGATGTGCCCTTTTTTGACCGTGCTTATGAACTGGTCGCCGTTCTCGAAGATCGGGAGCGAACGCTCTCCCGAGGCCGCATGGCTCGACGCATCGGCGATCCTCGTCCGGTGAAGATCCCCTTCCCCGCCGCGCGCGCGGATTCGCTAAAGCTCACCATCGAGGACGGCAACGACGCGCCGCTGGCCTTCGAACAGGTGGAGGCCGAGTTCCCGGTCCCGGACCTGTATTTCGCCGCGCCGCAAGGCAGCTATTCGCTACTGCTCGGCAATCCTGATGATCAGTCGCCGCAGTACGAACTGGCAAGAGTGCGGCACATCGTTCTGGCGGTCCGGAGTGAGGACGCCGGCGCCGACAAACTGACTGCCAACCTTGACTACAGCGCCAGCGCGCGTTTCGCCACCGAGTCCGGCACGCAGCAAGCGTTCCTGTGGGTTGCCTTGCTCGTCGCGGTGGTCTTCCTCGGGCTGCTCACCCTCAAGCTCGCCCGCCGCGAAGAGACGGAGGGATAGCACACGTCCGGAGGACTCAAGCCCTCGGCCAGGCTTGCTGTATGATTGTGTGTTCATGAGGGCGTGCTTTTGGATGCTCTTGCTGGCCGCACCGCTGGCGGCCCAGCACGGCCGGTACGAGGGCGAGTCAAAGAACCCGGCGATCCGCGATCCGCAAGCCATCGCGGCCGGCGAGAAGCTCTACGCGCGATCGTGCGCCGGCTGCCGCGGCCCTAACCTCGTGCAGCGGCCGATGTGGCATCCGCTGAGCGACGAGAAGGTCTTTTCCACGATCCGCGAGGGACTGCCCGGCGCGGGCATGCCCCCAACAAACCTCTCCGACGACGAAACGTGGCAGCTCGTCGCCTTCATCCACGCCCTGATCGGTCCCGCGGCTGAAAACCCCGCGCCCGGCGACGCCCCTGCCGGGGAGAAGGTCTTCTGGAGCGAGAAGGCCGGATGCTCCAACTGCCACGCGATCCGCGGCAAGGGCGGACGGATGGCGCCGGACTTGACGAACATCGGCGGGCTGCGGCCGCTGGCCGTGATCAAGCAGGCCGTGCTCGAGCCTTCCGAGGGGCTCTACATGCTCGGGCACGAGGCAGTTACCGTGAAGCTCGCGAGCGGCGAGGCCATCCGGGGCGTCGCTCGCAACCGCAACAACTACTCTCTGCAGGTGGTTGACCGGCAAGGCAAGCTACATCTGATCTCGATGCGCGACGTGGCCGAGATCGAGATCCGCGAAGGCTCGCCGATGCCGGGTGACTACGGCAGCCGATTGTCGGCCCAGGAACTCGAAAGCCTGTTCGCTTTCCTGGCCCGGCAAAGCTTGCGCGGGGTCCGGGAGGAGCTCAAGTGATACTGCGGTTGGTGCTGGCTTTCGCGCTATCGAGCGCCGCGGCGGCGCAGGTCCGCTACGAGGACATTCTCGAAGGGCCGGGAAAGAATTGGCTGACCCATGCCGGAAGCTATAACGGCTGGCGTCACAGCCCGCTCGACCAAATCACGCCGCAGACCGCCGGGTCGTTGGTGGCCAGGTGGGTCTATCACGTTCCGAACGCGCTCGGGCTGCAAACGTCGCCCATCGTCCACGACGGCGTGATGTACGTCACGAACACCAATGCGGTGTATGCGCTGGACGCACGCAGCGGGAGGCTGATCTGGAGCTATGCCGACCCACGCGCCGAGCTGCAGGGCGCTGCGCCCAACCGCGGCCCGGCGATCCTGGGTGACAGCGTCTATTTTGTGACCAGCGACAACTATCTGACGGCGCTCGACCGGCAAACCGGCGGGGTCCTGTTCAGTGAGCAGTACGCCAGCGTTGACGACGGAGCGACCTCCACCTCGGCGCCGCTCGCCTTCAAAGACAGGGTGATCGTCGGCAGCGCCGGCGGCGACAGCGGCGTGCGCGGCTTTATTGCTGCTCTGTCCGCCCAGACCGGCGAGGAGATCTGGCGCAGATACACGATTCCGGCCAAAGGGGAGCCCGGCTCGGAGACCTGGGGCAGTGACGAGTTCCGCAAGTGGGGCGGCGGCGCCACTTGGCTCTCCGGCACCTTCGATCCCCAGCTCAACACGCTCTACTGGACAACGGGAAACCCCTGGCCGGACTTCAACGCGTCGGTACGGCCAGGGGACAACCTGTACACATGCTCGCTCCTCGCGCTCGATCCCGAAAGCGGCGCAATCAAGTGGCACTTCCAATTCACGCCGCACGACACGCACGATTGGGATGCTCAAAGCTGGCCCATGCTGGTCGATCTCGAATGGGAGGGCCGTCCGCGCAAGCTGGTGCTGCACGCCAACCGCAACGGGTTCTTCTATGTGCTGGACCGCGAGACGGGCGAGTTTCTGCGGGCGACCCAGTTGACCGACAGCGTCGATTGGGCCACCGGCATCGACAAGAACGGCCGGCCCATCCTCGTGCCCGGCAAGGACCCGACGCTCGAGGGCAACTGGGTGTGTCCGAGCGTCAAAGGCGCCACCAACTGGATGGGGCAGACCTATCACCCAGGCACCGGGCTGCTCTATGCGCTCACCCTGGAGCAGTGCGGCTGGTTCAACACCTCCGAGCAGAAACCGGTCCCGATGAAGAACTTTCCCGGCGGCGGCGCCACCGAGGAGGGCGGGCAGGTGATCCTGCGGGCCATCGACCCCAAGACGGGTGAGCGCGCCTGGGAGTATCCGATGACGGGCTTCGGGCGGATGTGGACCGGCACCGTGTCGACGGCAACAGGCGTGCTGTTCTCCGGCGACGACGCCGGCCAGTTGATCGCGCTCGAGGCGAAAACGGGCCGCCATTTGTGGAACTTCAACATGGGCGAGAAGCTGACAGCATCGCCGATCACCTACGAAGTCGACGGCAAGCAGCACGTCGCCATCGCCTCGGCCACCGCGATCTTTGCGTTTGGCCTGTTCGAGCCGGCCGAGACGATAGAGTTGCCGAAGATTACTACGCTCCCATAGAGCGGTGCGGGCGCCCGCTGAGCAGTCCGAATTAGCACTGCTCGCTCAAACAAAACGATGGCAGGGGCTAGGAAGCGCTCATTGAACTCGGAACGCGGCCGGTGCTGTGCAGCATGCTGTCCAAGACGCAGCCGCTAGTGTAGTGCACTATAAATAATGTAACTTATATTGGCTTCCCATCGTCTCTATTAACAGGAGGCATGGGATGCGAAGAGCACAACCAGTAACTTTGAACACAGCGCAATGCAAGCAGTTGGACCGCTACGCGCGCGGCCGCCAAGTCGCCGTTCGTCTCGCCCTGCGAGCCAGGATTGTCCTGCTGGCCGCCGACGGTCTCGAGAATAAGCAGATCGCCGCACAGCTCGGTGTCTCGCGGCAGTTGGTGGCCCGCTGGCGCACGCGCTTTCTCGAAAGCAGCATCGCCGGCATTGCAAAAGACGCCCCACGGCCCGGTCGTAAACCTGCCGTCTCGAAGCAGAAAGTACAGCAGATCATCCACAAGACCACCCGCGAGAAACCGTCCAACGCCACCCACTGGAGCCGCCGCACCATGGCCGCCGCGGCCGGCGTCAGCGCTTCCACCGTGGGACGGATTTGGCGCGCCCATGGCCTCAAGCCCCACCGCGTCAAGACCTTCAAGCTCAGCAATGACCCGCGTTTCGCCGAGAAACTCGACGACATCGTCGGACTCTATCTCAATCCGCCTGAGCATGCTCTGGTTCTCTCGCTCGATGAGAAGTCCCAAATCCAAGCCCTCGATCGCACCCAGCCCGGCCTGCCGCTCAAAAAGGGACGCGGCCAAACGATGACCCACGATTACAAGCGCAACGGCACGACCACCCTGTTTGCGGCGCTCAACAGCCTTGACGGCAGCGTGATCGCCGAGTGCATGCCCCGACACAGCCACCAGGAATGGCTGCGCTTCCTGCGCTTAATTTGGAATGGACCCAGGATTTGAGACAGCCAGTTAACCCCTTTCGTACAGCGAAAGGAGAAACTGGAGTCATGAAGAAGTCTCGTAGGAAGTTCAGCAGGGAGTTCAAGTTGACGGCGCTGCGGCGCATCGAGGCGGGGGAGTCGGTCAACGAAGTGGCCCGGGCACTGGAGATGGATCCCAGTGATGTGCGCCGTTGGCGGCGGGAGTTGAGCACGCAGGGTGAGCGCGCCTTCTCCGGCCAGGGCCAAAAGCGTCCCCCGCCCGGCCGCGAGGCCGAGTTGGAACGCAAGATCGGCCAGCAGGCCATGGAGATCGATTTTTTAAAGCGAGCCTGGCAGCGTGTCGAGGAACAGCGCCTGCTGCGGGCTCTGCCTGGCGGCGCAACGTCTACGAACAGATCGAGAAGGAAGTGAGCGGGGCGACGAAGCTGACGGTGCAGAGGATGTGCGAACTAGCGCGGCTGAGCCGGGCCGGTTTTTACCGCCGACCGAGTGCGTCGCAGCCCGCCGAGCCAGAGCCCCCACTGCGTCGCCAGATCCGCAAGCTGGCGCTGCAATGGCCCAGCTATGGCAGCCGGCGCATCCGCCAAGAGCTCGGGCGACAAGGTTGGCGAGTGAGCCGCAAGCGGGTCCAGCGCCAGATGCGGGAACAGAACTTGTTGTGCCGGCTCAAACGCAAGTTTGTGGTGACGAGCGATGCGCAACACGGGCTGGCGGTGTACCCGAACCTGGCGCCGACGCTGGCTCTGGACGGGGTGAATCAGCTGTGGGTGGGAGACCTCACCTACATCCGGTTCAACGAGGAGTTCCTCTATCTGGCGGTGTTGCTGGACGCTTATTCGCGGCGGGTGATCGGTTGGCAGCTGGGAACGGGCCTGGATCACACGCTGCCGCTGGCGGCGCTGCAGATGGCGCTGGCGAAGCGGCGGGTGCGGCCAGGGCTGGTGCATCATTCCGACCGCGGCGTGCAGTATGCTAGCCAGGCCTATACGCAGTTGCTCACCCAGCATCAGATTCGGATCAGCATGAGTCGGAAGGGGAACCCCTACGACAACGCGCGCCGTGAGAGCTTTTTCCGAACGCTCAAGGGCGAGGAAGTGGATCGCAGCGAGTATCGCGACCTGGCCGACGCGCAGGCACGGATCGGTGACTTCCTGGAGCGGACCTACAATCAGCGACGGCTGCACTCGGCGTTGGGGTATCGGCCGCCGGCGGAATTCGAGCGGCAGCTGCGCCGCGGGGCGGGTGCGGTGGAGGTGGGGGCATGAGTTTTTTGAGGCATCGGGAGATCTATCGATCCGATGGGGGGACAGAAGCAGGGAGCGGCGAGGTGGCCGCCCCCTGTCTCATCGTTTCGATGAGTCTCCGGCTGGCTATTCCTTGGCCGGTTGCTCTCCAGCAGAGCCGGCCTCCGCTTCACCAGCTAGGGCCATTGTGCACCCAGCCGGCTGGCAAGACAACGATTTTTCAGCGAATGGCAAAAGCGGGGTTAACTGCTTGTCTCAGCCTTGGGGTCCACGCTATGACGGCTCCACCGTGGGCTACGATCCTTCCGTCCGCTTCGCGGACTCGGCTCCTTGGTTGTCTGGTAGACCGAGGTCAAAGTGAGTTCTTCGTCGAGCCTATCCGATAACCTGACCGTGTTGAGGCGAGCCACGCAGGCAAGACATGGCGCTGAGACGCTAACTAATTTGGGCAAGTCAGGCGGAAGCCTAGCCTTAACCGCCTTACCCAATCGCGGCAACGCCTACTTCCCAGGGAAGACGCGCTTCGTGTTCTTGGGGATCTTGAGCTTGAACTGCTTGTTCGGCAGCCGTGGGTTCATCGCAACATTGGTGTAGGTAAAGAGCCGATAGTCGCCCGTCGCCGGCTGGTCGAGCTTCTGCTGTACCGCCTGCCAAGTCTCGGTCGAGATCCAGATCTCCAGGCGGGGGATATGCCTCAGCATCTTCTCGGACTTCGGGATCAGCTCCAGCTTCACGGTCGGTTTGCCGGCCGCGGTCTCCTCACCTTCCAGTCGGAGCTTGTAGTTCTCGCGCAGGTACTGCCCGGTCGTCCCGAAACCGAGAAGAAACACCTGCTCGAACATCTCGCGCGACTTCGCCAGGTTGTACTCCTCTACCCGGGCGATGCGCGGCCGATAGATCTCGGCCTTATTTCCGTTGACAGCCAGATAGTAGGGGTAGGGGTCAGTGAACTCGACCAGTAGGCGTATCTTGCCCTTGTCCCTGCGCACATAGATCATCCCGGACTCAATGCTCTTGTCATCGACGATCGCGGTGTACTTGAGCCGAGAGATGTCCGCCCGCGAACTCCGAAACGAGACCGCTGCACGGTCCATGTTCGCCAGCACCGTATCGAGATCGATCGACGCACTCAGAGACGGCAGGAATAGTAGGACGAGGGGATACAACAGTTTTCTCAGCATGACCGAAGCCTACTTAGCACGACGCTATACGGCCGTGCCGCGTTTCGGGTTTTGGGTTTTGGGTTTTGGGACGGTTCAACTTACGGACGGGCGTACACCAGATAAGCCGTGACGGTGCCAGACTCATCGGTTGTAGGCCGGGCCTCGATCACCTGTAGATCCTCTCCCGTGCGCCGCCGCAACAGCTCTTGCAGTTTTGTCGACTGATCCGATTCGGAAGTCCCGTCCAACTCGAAAGCTTCGATGAGAAACACCATGGCGCCTTGGTCGTCCGTCATCGTCCCGACTTCGCGAACGCTCGGCAGCCGCGGCTGGTCATTGAAGAAGCTTCTCGGCGTCAAGAAGATAAATGCCAGAATGACGATAACAATCACATCGTACGGCCACGAGCCGCGCCGGTAGCTCCACAAGATCGCGGGGCGGATCGCATGCCACAGCCGCCGAAACATGCCGTCATTCTATCGTAAAATGAGGATTCAAACGCTTCGCCGGTACGGAGGGCATGGTGTGATGCTCCCGCCACTCTGCCGCCGGTCATATACTTCACGATCCGAAGGCTTCCGCACGGTAACGAAATGACTCTACGCAATCGATTCCTCCAGTTCTGTCGTGTCGCTACGCACATCCAGCTCATGCCGCTGCTGGAAAGCGGCGACGACCCCCTGATCGGCGGCCAAGCGGTGATCGAGGGCGTGATGATGCGCGCACCGCACAGCTACTGCACGGCGGTCCGGCGTCCCGACGGGACAGTCACGACCCAGGAATCGCCCATCAGCCGGCCCTCGGAAAGACGGAAGGCGTACGGCTGGTTCGGTATCCGCGGACTGGCGACCATCGGCCAGGCGCTCAAGATCGGGTTCCGGGCGCTACAATTCTCCGCCGCCCAGGCCGTCGAAGAAGAGGAGGAATCCGCCGGCAACCAGGAGAAGAAACCGGACGGGAAGGGTTCCGAGATCCCCGGCTGGATGATGGCATTGAACATTGCCTTCTCGGTCGGCTTTTTCATCTTCCTCTACAAGTTCGTGCCGCTCGTACTGACAACCGAGTTGCAAAAGAGCACGGGCGCGCTGGAAGGCAACTTTGGCTTCAGTTTGGTGGACGGCATCATCCGCCTGGCGATTTTTCTGGCTTTCTTGACGCTGGTGTCGCGCATGAAAGACATCCGCCGCGTCTTCCAGTACCACGGGGCCGAGCACAAGGTAGTCTTCAACTACGAGTCAGGTGAACCGGTGGAGGTCAGCCGCGCGCAGTCGTTCACCACCTTCCACCCCCGCTGCGGCACCAGTTTCCTGATGGTCGTCATGATCGTCAGCATCGTGGTCTACTCGCTCGTTCCGGTCGAGAGCTTCGCGATGAGGATGCTGTCGCGAGTCGTGTTGCTGCCGGTCATTGCCGGACTGAGTTACGAGGTGATCCGCTTCGCGTCCCGCCGCAGTCGCAGCGTGCTGGCCTGGATGGTCGCACCCGGACTGTGGTTGCAGCGCATCACCACGAAGAATCCTTCCAACGACCAAGTCGAAATTTCGATTCGCGCCCTGGAGGGCGCCATGGCGCTCGAAAAGGAGCAGGGCGGCGACTTGATCGTCGCGTAACTACCCTGGGGCAAAGGCCTCAACCCCATGCAAGGGCTCAAGAAACTCGAAGAGTTGGAAGCTCGCCACACCGAGCTGTCCGAGCAGATGGCCGACCCGGCCGTCGTGCAGGACCCGACCGCCTACCGCAAGATCGCCAAGTCGCATTCGGACATCTCCGAGGTGGTCGATAAGTTCCAGCTCTGGAAGTCGCTTCAGTCAGAGATCGAGTCTACCCGCCCGATGGTCGGGGAGGCCGATGCCGAGATGGCCGAGCTGGCACGTGACGAGCTGGTCGGTTTGGAAGAGCGCGTCGCGGACGCGGAGGCCGAGATCAAGAGTCTGCTGCTGCCCAAAGACCCTAACGACGAGAAAGGCATCGTGCTCGAGGTCCGGGCCGGCACCGGAGGCGACGAGGCGACGCTCTTTGCCGCCGAGATCTTCCGTATGTACACACGCTTCGCCGAGTCGCAGCGCTGGAAGGTCGAGATCATCTCCTCGAACGAGACCGGCGTCGGCGGCCTCAAGGAAGTCATCGCCCTGGTGACCGGCAAGCGCGTCTACTCCAAGATGAAATACGAGAGCGGCGTCCACCGTGTGCAGCGCGTGCCGCAGACCGAAACCCAGGGACGGATCCACACCTCGGCCGTGACCGTAGCGGTGATGCCCCAGGTCGACGACGTTGAGGTGAACATCGACGCCAAAGACTTGCGTATCGACACCTACTGCTCTTCAGGACCAGGCGGACAGTCGGTCAACACAACCTACTCGGCCGTACGAATCACCCACCTGCCCACCGACCTGGTTGTAACCTGCCAGGACGAGAAGTCCCAAATCAAGAACAAGAACAAGGCTATGCAGGTGTTGCGCTCGCGGCTCTACGAGATCGAGCGCGAAAAGCAGCAGGCCCAACAGGCCGCCGAGCGCCGTGGCATGGTGCGCAGCGGCGACCGCAGCGAGAAGATCCGCACCTACAACTTCCCCCAAAACCGTGTCACCGACCACCGCATCGGGTTGACCCTCCACCAGCTCGACCTCATTACCGAAGGCCGCCTCGATCCGCTGGTCGACGCCCTCACCGCCTACTACGAGGCCGAACGCCTCAAGGGCCAACAAGACGCCGCGTGAGGTGAACACGCCCACCGTGCGGTTTTGCTACGACGGTCGGCCGCAAAGGTGTATCCGAACCACTCACCCAGGGGGGTTCCCCACGAAGTGACACATCTGAGAAACGTATTCGTAATCGCACACAGCGCGCTGTTCCTGTTGGCGTTGTCACTCTATCTGGCGAGCCACGGGGGAATGGACGGCGACTACAAGTACGTTGGGCCGGGAAACGACGTGATCACCGGCTTGCCGAACGACTACTAGAACGAATCCACCTCAAGAGATCCTAAGATGACCACTCAACGGTTTTGCGCTCGTGTTTGGGGTCGGCAGAGGCCCATGCCCTGACGCTCGAGGTTCCGGAGTTCGACGAGCATCTTCATGGCTCGGCGGCGGTCGCGGCGGGCGTAACCGTCGCAGCGGGCGAGGTCGGCGAGGACCTGCGTGCGGTTCGGCATGGTGTCGCTGTTTCGGCATGCAGCTGTGAAACGGAACAGGCGGCGGCGGCGCCATAGAGCAGTGGCCATCTGACGGACCAGCTCGAATTCGAGAACGTTCCTTGGTCGGATCTCGTCCTCGAGGGCACAGAGCTGGCGGTCGAAGTCGGCCGGGTCCTCGTCGGCCGTCACGGCGTCGCGGGCCAGCCGCGCGTGCCTGAGGGCTTTGTTCCCGACACGTTTCTTGCCTTCCTCGGTCGGTCGTCCTGTGGATGTCTTGGCGTTGTTACGGTTCGCCTTAACCTGTCTGTTCGTGGCCATGATATTTCCCCTTTCTAGTCGGAGCGTCAAGCAATAGATCCGTTCAGCGGTTGAACCGGTCTGTGGACCGGCAGTCTCCAATTCCAGGGTACGGTAAGGTTGGTGCGTTCGAGGCCCGCCTGGTAGGGTAAGTATCGTAGAATGAGTAAGATGAAAATTTTAAATTTCTGTGACTGGCGGAGGCCGCTACGTCGGAAACGGCTGAAGGAACCCGGGCAGAGCACGCTATGCCCTTCCAGACTAGGGCGTGTTAACACTAAGTCGCAAAAGCTGCTATACTCGGAGGTATGGAGATCACCGAGCAGCAATACCGCCGCATCGAGCCGGTCCTGCCCCGCCAGCGCGGCAATGTGAGCCTGCCGAACCTCACGGTTTTGAACGCCATGTTGTATGTCGCCGAGCAGGGCTGCAAATGGCGCGGCTTGCCTAAACGCTTCGGTAACTGGCACACCATTTATACCCGCATGAACCGCTGGTCGAAGAACGGCGTGCTCGACGCCGTCTTCGAGAAACTGCAGCGCGAGCAGCTGGTCCGCATCCGAATCGAAGCCGTGTCAATGGACTCGACCATCGTGAAGGTTCATCCCGACGGCACGGGCGCGTTAAAAAAAACGGTCCGCAAGCGATCGGCAAATCCCGCGGCGGATGGACCACCAAGATTCATATGGTTGCCGCAAATGCTCGAACGGCGATAACCTTCGCTCTCTCGCCCGGCCAAGCGCACGACGCCCAGCAGGGCCGCGAACTTGCTCGGTGGTCTGGGGCCACTGCCCGAGCCGCTGCCGCTGCTGATGGACGGCGCCCATGAGGACGATCAGACACGCCAACTGGCTTTGGATTTCGGATGGATTCCCGTCGTGCCGCCTCGGCGCACCCGCCTGGAGCCGTGGGAATACGACCGAGCGCTCTATCGCCGCCGCAACGAGATCGAGAGACTCTTCCGACGGCTCAAGGGATTCCGCCGCATCTTCTCCCGCTTCGACAAGCTCGACGTCATGTTCCTCGCCTTCCTCCACTTCGCCCTCATCGTCGAGGCTCTACGTTTCGATACCCTACGTTAGCGTTAACACGCCCTAGGGCGCACGCTGTGGCGGTTGGCCCCTACGGCCAAGGGGCTAGGAAGCGACGCGCTCTGCTCGGTTTCGCGGAGCCGCCGTGTCCCACCCGAAACGCCCGACGACTTCTTCCAGCGGCCCGTCCATGGCAATTCGACCCTTCGCGAAGAAGACCGCTCGAGTCGCCAGACGCCTCGCGAGATCCAGGTCGTGGGTGACGATCATCTTCGCCTGCGGCAGCCCCAGAAGGATCTCGATCAGTGATGCCCGCCCCGGTGGGTCAAGGAAGGTCGCGGGCTCATCGAGGACGATAATCTCCGGATCCATAGCCAGCACGCCAGCCAGCGCCACGCGCCGCTTCTCCCCCGCGCTTAGGTGGTAGGGGGGACGAGCGGCGGCAGCCTCCATCCCTACCAGCGACAGACATTCCTCGACGCGGCGACGCACGACGCCCGGCTCCAATCCCATGTTGAGGGGCCCGAAGGCCACGTCTTCCGCCACGGTGGGCATGAAAAGCTGATCTTCGGAGTCCTGAAACAGCACCCCAATCTTCTGCCTTGCGAACCCCAAGGTTTTTTTGTGCAAGGCTTTCCCGCAGATCACGACTTCACCTTCGCCTTGCAGCAGGCCGACCAGATGCAGAAGGAAAGTGGTTTTGCCCGAACCGTTCGCTCCCAGAACAGCGACGGTCTCCCCAGCGAGAAGTCTGAAGCTGACACCCTGCAGCGCCACAGTGCCATCCGGGTAACAGTAGTGAAGATCCTCAACGCGGATGATCGGATGATCGGTTGCTCGATCCGCCATCTTAGGCCAAGCCCCTCCACAGCACCGTCACATGGACAACCGAAAGAAGCGCCAGGCAGCCCACCAAGAACGCCCAGTCGCGGCGGTCGAGGTGTGGAGCTTCAAGAGAGATGAAATGACCCTGAAACCGTCGCGCCAGCAGAGCCCGGTGTACATTCTCCGCTCGTGCGTAGCTGCGGGCGAACAGCACGGCGAGTGCTCCTGAGGCCGCACGGAAGAGCGATTCCCGACGCCCGCGGGACGCCCGGCATTCCCTGGCACGCCGCATGTTTTGCACCTGGTCTACGAGCAGGAACAAATAGCGGTACACGAAGTAGAGAATCAAAAGAAAGAACGCCGGCACTCTGAACAGCTCTAGCCCCCTCAGTAGCCTGGCAAACGGTGTCGTGGCAAGCAAAAGCAAGGCCGTGTAGGCCGACAGGGCGCTACGCAAGAAAACCTCGATGGCCCGTCCGATGTCGCCGCCCCATAGGTTGAGCACCACGACGCCGCCGACAAACGGCAAGACAACCAACGTGCGTAACAGCAGCGACGGGACCGGAAGCCTCGCCGCCAGAGCCGCCGACGAAAGCATCAGGAAGTAGGTGACATGGGCTCCCCAAGCAGTCTTCGCCGTCAGGGCGAGCGAGAAGAGAATCAGCAGTGCGGCTACGATCTTGACTCGTGCGTCGAGCCGGTGGATCGGGCTCTCTTGTAAGCTCCAACGATCAAGCGTGAGGTGGTTCAATCAGTGCTGCCTCCGGCGCAGCGATCGTCCCAACAAAAGGGCAAAGCTCCACATCGCCCCGATCCCCACCAGACCCGCGACCACCTCCGAGAGCCACGAGTTCCCGATGAAGCGTGTTTGGTAATCGGCAAACGGACTGTCGAAGCCGCTCTCCTCTGAACGCCCGGCAAACCCCAGTAACTCAGCGACCGACTCCAACCCATCCGGCAACGACGACGCTACCAAGACGGCCAACACAACCAGCGCCAAGGTCAGGGTGCTGAAGACGATCGCCACGCTCCTCATCGAAGTGCCCTCATCCCAGCTCCCTCGGGCTGAACGAAGGCTGGGTTCAGGCGGCCAATGGCTGCCAGACTCGTAGCTGTGATGAGCCCCTCAGCGACCCCTGCCAAGGCGTGAATGACAAGCATCGCCGCCACCAACGGCCCCACGGGCGCCACACCCGACAGGCTCAGTTCGAAGGCCGCCAGCGTAGCACCGGCCATCAGCGACAGCCAGCCACCCAAGAACGCCGCCCAGTAGCGGGCACGAGGTCCTCGCCGCCCGAACCACGTCATCGGTAGGCAACCGGCCCAGACTCCCACGATCGCCATATTTACGACGTTGGCCCCCAGCGCCAACACCCCACCGTCTTGAAAGACCAGCGCCTGGACCACGAGAATCGCCATCATGACGACCGTGGCTGCATAGCGGCCTAGCGTCAAGCCCAGCAAGGCCCCTCCGACCAGGTGGCCCGACGTACCTGCCCCGACCGGGAAGTTGATCATCTGGGCCGCGAAAACAAATGAACCCAGCACGCCTAGCAAAGGTACCCTTGCGGGGTCCAAGCCCTCCCGCGTCCGCCGCACGTAGTATCCAACCGCCGGAACCGCCCCCACGTCAAGGAAAGCCCACACGGGTGCCGATAAGAAACCGTCAGGGATATGCAAGGATTCGGCCCCGATCCAAGTTAGCACGATTGTGAAAATCGTGCCACCGGAAGGCCGCAGCGGCCCCGGCGCTCGGATGGGCCGTTTGGACGAGAGTTTGTGTGACGAGAATTCTTATGGATGACGAGGCCCGAGAATTCGTCTACACTAGTAGACATTGGGCTAGAGTCTGTCGGTCGATCGCGGCGAGGAGATGAGGAGCCACATGGCTTGCCATCTCGGGCGTCGGGAGAACCGAAGTTTGGCGAAAGGCAGCGCTGTCTTGAGCGTTCGGCCCCGAATTCCCCCCACGGTCAGCGTTTCGACAGAGGTGGTCGTAGCCTTGCGAGTGACCGCACCAGCTTGAGCCCCGGCGGCCTGTAAGGGTGAGCCTAGTTACACTAGGGCGTGTTAACACTAAGTCGCAAAAGCTGCTATACTCGGAGGTATGGAGATCACCGAGCAGCAATACCGCCGCATCGAGCCGGTCCTGCCCCGCCAGCGCGGCAATGTGAGCCTGCCGAACCTCACGGTTTTGAACGCCATGTTGTATGTCGCCGAGCAGGGCTGCAAATGGCGCGGCTTGCCTAAACGCTTCGGTAACTGGCACACCATTTATACCCGCATGAACCGCTGGTCGAAGAACGGCGTGCTCGACGCCGTCTTCGAGAAACTGCAGCGCGAGCAGCTGGCCCGCATCCGAATCGAAGCCGTGTCAATGGACTCGACCATCGTGAAGGCTCATCCCGACGGCACGGGCGCGTTAAAAAAACGGTCCGCAAGCGATCGGCAAATCCCGCGGCGGATGGACCACCAAGATTCATATGGTTGCCGCAAATGCTCGAACGGCGATAACCTTCGCTCTCTCGCCCGGCCAAGCGCACGACGCCCAGCAGGGCCGCGAACTTGCTCGGTGGTCTGGGGCCACTGCCCGAGCCGCTGCCGCTGCTGATGGACGGCGCCTATGAGGACGATCAGACACGCCAACTGGCTTTGGATTTCGGATGGATTCCCGTCGTGCCGCCCCGGCGCACCCGCCTGGAGCCGTGGGAATACGACCGAGCGCTCTATCGCCGCCGCAACGAGATCGAGAGACTCCTCCGACGGCTCAAGGGATTCCGCCGCATCTTCTCCCGCTTCGACAAGCTCGACGTCATGTTCCCCGCCTTCCTCCACTTCGCCCTCATCGTCGAGGCTCTACGTTTCGATACCCTACGTTAGTGTTAACACGCCCTAGTGTAGGGCACCATAAATAATGTAACTTATATTGGCTTCCCATCGTCTCTATTAACAGGAGGCATGGGATGCGAAGAGCACAACCAGTAACTTTGAACACAGCGCAATGCAAGCAGTTGGACCGCTACGCGCGCGGCCGCCAAGTCGCCGTTCGTCTCGCCCTGCGAGCCAGGATTGTCCTGCTGGCCGCCGACGGTCTCGAGAATAAGCAGATCGCCGCACAGCTCGGTGTCTCGCGGCAGTTGGTGGCCCGCTGGCGCACGCGCTTTCTCGAAAGCAGCATCGCCGGCATTGCAAAAGACGCCCCACGGCCCGGTCGTAAACCTGCCGTCTCGAAGCAGAAAGTACAGCAGATCATCCACAAGACCACCCGCGAGAAACCGTCCAACGCCACCCACTGGAGCCGCCGCACCATGGCCGCCGCGGGCCGGCGTCAGCGCTTCCACCGTGGGACGGATTTGGCGCGCCCATGGCCTCAAGCCCCACCGCGTCAAGACCTTCAAGCTCAGCAATGACCCGCGTTTCGCCGAGAAACTCGACGACATCGTCGGACTCTATCTCAATCCGCCTGAGCATGCTCTGGTTCTCTCGCTCGATGAGAAGTCCCAAATCCAAGCCCTCGATCGCACCCAGCCCGGCCTGCCGCTCAAAAAGGGACGCGGCCAAACGATGACCCACGATTACAAGCGCAACGGCACGACCACCCTGTTTGCGGCGCTCAACAGCCTTGACGGCAGCGTGATCGCCGAGTGCATGCCCCGACACAGCCACCAGGAATGGCTGCGCTTCCTGCGCTTAATTGACCGCCGCACTCCCAAGGACAAACAGCTTCATCTCATCGTGGACAACTATGCCACCCACAAGCATGCCGCTGTGAAGCGTTGGCTCGATCGTCACCCGCGCTTCCACATTCATTTCACCCCGACCTCGGCGTCGTGGCTGAACATGGTCGAGCGATTCTTTCGCGATCTCACCGTCAAGCGCCTGCGCCGCGGCGTGTTTCGCAGCGTGGACGAGCTCGTCGCCGCCATTGACGACTACATCGCCCAGCACAACGGGCATCCCACGCCCTTCATCTGGACCGCGACCGCCTCCGACATCCTCGAGAAAGTCAAGCGCGGACGTGCCGCCCTGCATAAGGTGCAATCTGCTTGACGCACTACACTAGGTTTGCGTTTGCGCCTGGGAATGATGTCTGGGCCCCGGTGATCTCACCCAACGGCCGGCATATCGTCTACGAGACTGGGACACATGGGAGGGAGTCAACAAGCGACCCGACGGGCACAGGGCGGGGAAGCAAATTGTGGGTTCAGGATCTCGATCAGGAGCAGCCCCGAGAACTCGATGGCACCGAGGGTGCTCACTGGCCGTTTTGGGCTCCGGGAAGCGATTTTATCGGTTTCTTTGTGCCCGCAGAGGCCGGCAAGTTGGGCACCGAGTTGAAGAAGGTTTCGGTCCGCGGGGGGGCCAGCCATCGTGCTGTGTCAAGACCGGCGCAGACTTGTGACTGGCGCGTGGAGCCCGGACGGTAACTCCATCGTTGTCAGGGCGGGCTCGGGCTTCGGAGGGGGCGTGGGGGGCCTGTTGTATGAACTCCCCGCCTCTGGGGGCAAGCCCAGCCTCTTGATCGAGCCTGAGAAGTCGGAAAAAACTGGAAGGGTACACGGGTCCCCTCATTTTCTGCCCCTTGAGGACGGTAGGCGAATCCTCCTGTTCAGAAACCAAGGGCAGATGACAATGCGAAACCTCGACACGGGCGAACAGGAGATCTTGTATTTTGGACAAGGCCCTGTCTATTCCCCGAGTGGCCATATTTTGTACAAAACGGGGTCGACGGGTCCACTTTTGGCCTTGCCGTTTTCAATCGAAACGCTGAGACCTACCGGCGAGCCCTTCCTTGTTCCTGTTGGACAGAATCTGCGGTACGCCAGTGTCTCGGCCGATGGGACTTTAGTGTACCTCCACCTCCCTGTGGTCAGATGGCAACTCGTCTGGCGAGACCGCAGCGGCAGAAAACTGCTGGTGATCGGCCAACCACACGAACGCGTTTTCGACCCGGCTTTGTCACCCGACGGCCTCCTCGTAGCTGCGGTGGGCATTGAAAACGGTAATGCCGATATCTGGATCCGCGATGCTAACCGCCTGATCGCGACTCGTTTGACCTTCGATGGAGCTTTGGAACACCGCCCAGTGTGGTCCCCTGCGGGAGATCAGGTCGCATTCTCGTCCCATCGCCAGGGGAACAACGATATCTTTGTCAGGCCCGCCGACGGCAGTGGTGAGGCGAAAGCCCTGGTGGCTACCCGTTGGCACGAATTCGTATCCGACTGGTCGTCGGACGGAAGATACATTCTGTACCATCGGAACGACCCAAAGACAAAGACGGGGCATGACCTTTGGTATCTCCAGCGCAAGGACGACAACAGCGGCCTTGAAGCGGTTCCGTTCTTGCAGACGCCGTTTCGCGAACTTGCAGCGAACTTGCCGCCGGACGGCCATTTTGTGACTTACGTCTCGGATGAATCGGGCAGATACGAGGTATACGTCCAGCGATTTCCTGGAGGGGGCGGCAAGCGGCTGGTGTCGAGCAACGGTGGCGGCCAACCACGCTGGCGTCGCGACGGGAAGGAGTTGTTTTACGTTGCAGATCGCACGCTGCTGGCCGTTGATGTGACGACCATACCGAACTTTTCAATGGGCTCGCCGAGGGAGCTCTTTGAATCCGAGGGCTTAAACTCTCCGACCGTGCAGTACTACGACGTCTCAGCCGACGGGCAGCGGTTTGTCCTCAGGGAACTTATGGAGGTTGATGACCCTACAGTCATCCGCGTCGTCCAGAACTGGTTCGCCGAGTTCCGCGACCGCGAGCAGGACTAAGCCCCCCGGAACGAACCACATAGCGCCCGTTCGCAGATTGATGATTTGAATCGGGTCGGCGAAAGGACCTGACGCGAAGGTGGTAGCTGTTCGAGGGCGAGAGAGGGGCTGGGCAGCCTGAAGGGACCGGTGATGGCACGGTGAAGGGAGCAGTTTTGCTCCTGACCGAGCGGTCGCAGCGAGGGGCCGGTGCCGCCGGCGCTCGTCCAGGCGCACGAAGGAGGTTCGTGCCGAGGCAACCGGAGACGTGGAGCTAGAGCGTGTCGAGGCATCAGGCGGCGGCGAGGGAAAGCGGCGGCGAACGGAGCCGGAGTTGCGCTGCGGTGAGGCGTTCGAGGACGCGGACGCCAGCCGTTCAGCGGACAATTTTATCCGACAATGCCACCGGCCCGCACAATCCTGCGTCGGTTCGAGTAAGCTTGGGTGCGTGTGTGTGCTACCTGTGTCAGTGACGGAGACGAATCATGAACAAGATCTTATTGCGCTGCCTGGCCATGCTTCTGGCGGTCGGCGGTACGGTTGCCCAAACGGCGGCCGACGACGCGCGCGACAGCGCCGTGCGGCCCACGAAAGTCATCCGGCTTTTTGACGGCAAGTCGCTGGACGGTTTCTACACCTGGCTGCAGGACACGCAGCGCGAAGACCCGCGCAAAGTGTTTCGCGTCACCGACGGCATGCTGCACGTGACCGGCGACGGTCTGGGCGGATTGCTGACCAACAAAGAGTACCGCGACTATCACTGCATTCTGGAGATCAAGTGGGGCGTGCGCACCTGGGCCAAGCGCACCGAGCGGACGAAGGATTCCGGCCTGCTGATCCACAGCGTGGGCGCCGACGGCGGCTACAACGGCATCTGGATGCCGTCGATCGAAGCGCAAATCATCGAAGGCGGCTTCGGCGATTTCATCCTCGTCCGCGGCACATACAGAGACGGAAAAGAGGTGCCGCTCGCGCTGACCTCCGAAACGGCGCGCGATCGCGACGGCGAAGTCATCTGGAAAGAGGGCGGCCGGAGCGAAACGTTCGACATGCAAAACCGCAGACGGATCAACTGGTACGGCCGCGATCCCGATTGGGAAGACGTGCTCGGGTTCCGCGGCAAGCACGACGTCGAAAGCCCCGACGGCAAGTGGACGCGGATGGACGTCATCTGCGACGGCGGCCACGTCCAGATCTTCGTGAACGGCGTCAAGGTCAACGAAGCGTTCGACTCGTTCCCCACGCACGGCCGTCTGCAGTTGCAAACCGAACTGGCCGAATGCTTCGTCCGCCGCTGGGAACTGTGGCCGCTAGGAAAAGGACCCAAGCCCGCGCCGGCCGAGAATGAATAGCGCGGCCTTAATCGCAACGAAGCTCGGACGGTGAGCTGAATCCGGCTGGGGCGATACAACCTTCCTCCACGCTCCCTGACGGTCGCGGCTCGGCGGGAAGCCTACACAAGTTCCGAAACCGGCTCGCCGGTCGTATCTTCAAACGAGTTGGCGATCTTGATGGGACGGCCGACCGGCGTCATATACTCCTTCGTCCAATCGATGCCCATGGCTTTGTAGATGGTCGCGAACAGGTCGCCGATGCTGGTCTTGCGCTCGACCACCGTGGCCGCCCGGTCATCGCTCTTGCCGACCGTGAGGCCGGTGTTGAGGCCGCCCCCCCCGATCGCCAGCGACCAGCACCGCGGCCAATGGTCGCGTCCCAAGCCAGGATTGATGTCCGGGGTGCGGCCGAACTCGCCCAGGGCGACGACGATCGTTTCGTCGTAGAGCCCGCGGGCCACGAGGTCGTCGATCAAGGCGGATAGCGAGTGATCGAGCGGCGGCGTCAGGCGGTCCTTGTGGCCTTTGTCGTTATTGGAATGGGTGTCCCAGGAGTTCCCGTGAAAGCCGGCCGCGGTCACGAAGCGGGTGCCGGACTCGACCAGCCGGCGTGCCAGAAGCAGACTCTGGCCCACCGAGTCGCGGCCGTAGGCGTCCCGGGTCTTCTCGGATTCATGGGAGAGGTCGAACGCCTTCTGCACGCCCGGGGTGAGAAGCATCTCCCACGCTTTCTCGGTGAAGGCGTCCATCTTGGCGTGCTCGGCGCCTTCGACCTTGTTGCGGTACATGCGGTCGACCACATCGAGAAACGCCCGGCGGTTCTCGACCGCCGCCGGAGCCAGCGACTTCGGCAGGCTCAGGTCGGTCACCTCGAAGTTATCCTTCGAGGGGTCGGGAATCAGCATCGGTGCGTAGTCGGGACCGAGGAACGCCGACCGGAACGATTCCTGATACTGCTGGCTGCGCTCCCAGCGCGGAACGATCACGTAAGGCGGCATCCCTTCCGCCGGACCCAATTCCTTCCCGACGATCGAGCCCAGGCTCGGGAACTGCATCGCCGGGTTGTGCAGGTGGCCCGTTGCCGTGTAGTGAACCGCCTGCGGGTGATCGTCGCCAAACGAACTCATCGAGCGGATGATCGCCAGCTTGTCCATTCGCTTGGCGAGCTTGGGGAGCAGCTCGGAAACCTGAATGCCGTCAACGTTGGTCGAGATCGGGCGGAAGGAGCTGTTGGTCTTCGGATCCCAGGTGTCCATCTGGGCCGGACCACCCTCGAGCCACAGCAGGATGCAGGATTTCGCCTTGGCCTGTGAGCCGAGCCGGGCCGGCGTAGCCGCCTGCATGCGGAGCGACTGGGCGAGATTCAAGCCCAGAAAGCCCAGCGACCCAACCTTGATGAAGTCACGGCGGCCCCACTGCTCCTCGGTGCCGCTCAGACAGCCCTTTTGTCTCAACACAACGGACCTCCAACCAAGCCGCTCTCAGCAGCGCAGGGGCACGACATGTCGTGCCCGAATCCACAGTCCCTACAAGTGTATCGCAACATTCAGTGGTTTTCCGCAAACTCACGCGAACTAATTACTGCCCACTGCAAGTCTTGCAGTGCCTGTTCTCGCGTGGGTGTCTGCGCGATCAGGACCTTCAAATTGCGAACCTCTGTCCGGGTCGGAAGACGCGAAAGCGCGGCCACATACAACTCTTCGATGATTGTTTCATCCGAAGCGCCGGCTGTATACAGCTCAAAGACCCGCGCGCCGTCGGCCCACAGCTTGTCGTTGTAGGTCGAGCCCGCCAACATGTGCAACGCCTGCGTCAGTTTGGGGGTCGCGTCGCGTTCGGGTACCGAAAAGCGGTTGGCTCGCCCGTAGAGATCAAGAAACACCGACGGGTAGATGTCGGTCTCCTTCAGTTGTACGGCCCGAGTGCCCTTGGGGGCGGTACCGCCCTTCCACACTCCCCGGTTCGTGCCGACCTCGAATCGTTCTTGCACACCTGTTACATCCGTGATGGCGTCGAACAGGATCTCCGCATCGAGCGAACGCGGCAGCGAGTGAGAATAGTTGACCCGATCCGCTGCGTTGGTTTCACTCGTCTCGCTCGAGAGCTGGTAGGTCCGGGAGTTAACGATCAGCCGCATCAGCCTCTTGAGCTTGTAGCCGTTCCCCGCCAAGTCGTCCGCGAGCCGGCTCAACAATGCCGGATGCGTCGGCGGGTTGGTGCTTCGGAAATCGTCCACCGGGTTCACAAAGCCACGGCCGAAAAAGTGCCTCCAGATGCGGTTGACCGTTGCCTCGGCAAAGTAGGGATGCGAAGTCATCCACTTGGCAAGTTCGCGCCGGGGCAGATCCGTTTCGGTGAAGGGAACGACCGTGCCGTCTAGCAACGTGGGCTGCACCACTTCCTGCGTCCGGGGGTGGACGACCCGCATCTCTTTCGGACTGGGAACGTCCGGAGCAATTTCCTTCCCTTCGGGGAAGTCGAAGATGACCGACCGCTCGTTTCCACCGAACTTGAACATCGGACCAAAGAAGGCCGTCATGCCCCAGAACTGGTCCTGGGTCCATTCCTCGTACGGGTGGTCGTGGCACTGGGCGCAGTCGAACCGCCGCCCCATGAAAACACGCACCTCCTCGCCCATCATGTTCTCCGGTGGAGGGATCTGCAGATAGGGCAGATAGTGCCGTGTCGGGGCGTTGTAGCCCTGAGCCGCCAGGCGCTCCCGCGCCACCTCATCGTAGGGTCGGTCCCGCTCGATCGCGTCTCGAATCCATTCCCAATACATCTGCGTCCACTTGGGATTGATGCCTATAGGGAAGATCGCGACACGATAGAGGTCGGCGAACCGGAAGGTCCAGTAGTCCACGTACTCCGGTGAACCGAGCAGAGCCTCGATCACCTTCTCGCGCTTGCTCGGATCCCGGTCGGCCAGGAACTCGCGGACGCGGTTCGGTGGCGGCAGCCGCCCGGTCAGGTCCAGACAAACGCGCCGCAGGAACTGGGCGTCGCTCGCAAGCTCCGACGGCACGATGTTAAATTTCCGCAGCTTCGAAAAGACCTCTTCGTCGATGAAGTTGTTGCGGGAGACGTCAGGATAGTTCGACCGCGGCTCCGCCGCCACGCCAATTCCGACCCGGGCGTTGCGTCCGGCGGCCTTGATGAAGACAGCCGTTTCGCCCGGTTTCGCGGCTTCGATCAGCCCCCCGGCGGAAACTCGGCCGACCTCGGGCTCGTTCACCTCATAGAGCACCTGGTGGGTGAAGTCCTCTTTGCTGCCGTCGGAGAAGTGGGCCGTTACCAGAATGCGCTGCTTCTCCCCAACTTCGAGAACGACGTCTTGCGGAAACGTCGCGAGTCTCACGATTTTCGGGAGTCCGTCTCCGTCTCCTCCCTCTTCACCGTAAGGGGCCCCGGCGCGCACCCAGTTGAGAATCGTCCGGTAATCATCCGAGCCCTTCTCGAAGCGCGGCCCGCCGCCATGGGCGATCTGCATCGTGGCTTTTTGGAGCAGCAGGCTCTTCTCGGGATTGTTTGTGTCGATACGGGGTACCTTGGGGCCTTCAGATTCGTCGGTCAGCACCTGGAAGACGCCGCCCTCGACGATCCACCGGTAATCGTCATGAGGGTGGACTCCGTTATCGGACAGCTTGAAGCCGTTCTGTCCCTTGACCCCGCCGTGGCAGCCGCTGCCGTTGCACCCTCGGCGGGTGAAGATGCCGACGACGTCACGCGCGAAGCTGAAGGGACGCTCCTCGGCGGAGCCTTCGACGCGAAGGGTCGCCGTGTCCTTATGGTCTCCGACCAGGGCTTCGACCGCGGTTTCGCCGTCGCGGGCAGCGAACATGTGCCCGGCGTGGTCGATCCGTCCGACGTCAGCGTTCGAGAGCGAGAACCGGGCCTGGCCGGTGACATCCCGTTCCCGGCCGTCGGCGAGCTTGCCCATCACGACGAACTGTTGCGAGGCGTTTTTGCCGGAAAGCGTGCGCGAACGGGGAACCAGGCGAATCGAAACGACCTCGGGTTCCGAATCGGCCGCGGGGGCCCCCAGAGATATCGTAAGGGCGGCGACCAGGATCGCGGCGATCCGTGCTTTCAGAAGCTTAGGCGGCATTGCGATCATCGTTCACACACCCACGACCCATATCGTCTGTGTACACCATAGCATCCCCCGTTTTCGGGTTGCCGCCCTTACGCCCTAGCTGCCCGGACGGAGTCGATGAATTCGTCGGTGATTTCGGGCGGTTCACCCCCGTCG
This sequence comes from Bryobacterales bacterium, assembly GCA_965248255.1. Taxonomy (GTDB): domain Bacteria; phylum Acidobacteriota; class Terriglobia; order Bryobacterales; family UBA6623; genus JAKZVK01. The sequence goes on along the minus strand of CBDFIW010000004.1, from coordinate 3,065,644 downwards.
CGGGATCGGGACCAGGAGAAGTCGACACCGAACATCTCGAAGACCTCACCGTTCTCGTCGAACCAGCAGAAGATGTTCAATGGCTTCCGGTCGGGGAAATAGCGCCTTTCGAGGTTGTCAACCTGTCTTCGGAAGGGGCGGTAGTAGAGTTGGGTCATGGTTGGTTCCTTTCGGTTGGCGCCGTTTCGGGTGATGGGCATGCTGGGGTCAGCGCCCGAGCCGTGACGGACCGAGCCGTTTGTATCGCCCTTCCAGGGCTCCTCGTGTTTTGTTCGTTTTCCCACGGCTGAAGCCGTAGGCTATTATTTTGGGCCCCTCCAGAGCCATGGCGAGTGCAGACACTCGCCGCTAGTCCTTCTTCTCCTCGGGGGCGGCTTTTTCGAGGTCGGCGATGCGTTCGGCGAGGTCGCCGTAGGCGCCGGAGCGGAAGGCGAAGTCGAGCGCGGTGCGGATAAGGGTGGCGCGGCCGGTTTCGATGAGCCGGTCGGAGCCGATGAGGTCGTACATCGCCCTGACCGCTTGGGTCGCCCCTTGTTGGAGGTGCGTCGACGCTTGGCCGAGGGCCTCGTGGCGGAGTTGGCGGAGTCTTTTTTGGAACTGCTTGTCCTCGTGGAGCCAGCGGCGTACGGTGCGCTCGTGGACGCCGACTCGGTGGGCGACGGCCCTGATCGTGGGGCAGGTGAGCAAGGCAGGTAGGGCCTGTTCCTGCGCCGGTCTGAGGGGCGGTTCCTCCTGGGCGTTGGCCTCCTGGTCACGGGAGGGTGTGGGCAGCTCGAATAGCGGCCCGCGATGCCCGTTCTTGCCCGCTTTTGTGCTGTTTTGCCCCATTTCCATAGGGGCTACTAACGATTCTTTATTCATGAGTCACCTCGCATGGCACCGGTGCGGATCGGTGACCGGAATTGGTAAATGTTGAGCTCCACCCGTTGTCCTGTTGGGCGACGGATCGCCGCCAGCTTTCTTCGCCTCCAGTATAGAAGTCGGTGGCGCGGCGGCCGGGTGGCTGGAGAGGTAAGTGGTTGAAAGAATGGGGGAAATTGTTTTTGGAAATCTGTGAACGGTTCATGGCCTTCGGCCGCAACGGGGTATGAAAAGCGGGCTCGAGGTTATGCAGGGTGGCGGCTAGCAGGCCCAAGGGTGATTTGGACAAGTCGTTGATATGCCAGGTATTTATGTCGCCCTTTTTTCAAAGGACTCGTGGCGGTGAGGCATATCGGGAGGTGGCACGAGTGGCCGTCATGGCCCGTTGAGCCTACGTCTAAGGGGCGGATTCGGACAGAGTGTCTGATGCGGCGACCAGAGTTCCCGGAATTCTGCGCAGCTTCGCCTCGGACTTTTCTCGAGTTGCCCAGTTGCCTTCCGGCCTGAGAAGTAGTAGCCTGTCTCCGACTTTCCCTGAGGGTGAAGTACGGCGGTCGATAGTCACGAGACGTATCGAATGGTGATGAGGAAGCCAGAGAGTGGCTCGTTTCCGGTGGGAGTGGCTCACAAGCTCAAGACCTATGTCTACAGGCTCATCGACCCGCGAAACGGTGAGAGCTTCTACGTTGGAAAGGGCAAGGAAAATCGCGTCTTCTCTCACATCCGTGCTGAGCAGAACCTTGAAGGGGATGATCTCGACAACAAGATCAAGCGGATCCGTGAGATTCGACTTGCGGGCTTCGAGGTGGCACATGTGATTCACCGTCACGGGATGGACGACAGAACCGCTGTCGAGGTGGAGGCGGCGCTTATTGACGCGTATCCTGGGCTCACGAATATCGCCGGCGGAACAGGTGGTAGCGACTATGGGGTCATGCATGCTAAGGAGATCATTCAGCGCTACTCTGCTGAGCCGGCCGTGTTCCGACACAAGGCGTTACTAATCAGCGTCAACAGGAGCGGCCACGAGCGATCTATATACGATGCAACTCGCTACGCATGGAAGGTCAGCAAGGCGAAGACGAAGCAAGCTGAGGTCATCCTGGCCACTATGCAGGGACTGATCATTGGTGCTTTCATCGCACACGACTGGCTAGAGGCGACAGCAGCGAATTTCCCAGGTCTTGCGGAGGGGCAGGGTATGCCCGGCCGTCTCGGCTTCGTTGGGGAGGAGGCGGCCGACGACCTCAAGAGACTCTACGTTGGGAAGCGCGTGCCTGACGAATACCGGAAGCGTGGCGCTGCGAATCCGATCAGGTACACCTGGAGAAGGTAGAAAGATGATGGTTGAAGACGTTTACTAGGGTTCGCTGTCGAGCGGCTGAACGCTAGGCTAACATCCAGCGCCGCTTCGCGGCTCTTGAGCGGCAAATGGCGGCGGCCGCGTCGGGATACCCGGGGCGCTCAGCCCTCTATGCAGGCTTACGCCAGTCTGATACCGCACGTCCAAACGGACACCCTCGATCCGAAACGCTTTCCAGGCTGAGTCGCCGCACTTGGCGATGATTTCGCTTTGATGATTCTCGAACGCCTCAGAGAGAGTCTGAGCCATCGTTCCATCGCCCTTTCAGGGCTCCCTGGCTCTTGACAACGTTTCCTAGGGTTCCGCCGTAAACGGCTGCACCCTAGGCTGATATCCAACGCCGCTTCGCGGCTCTTGAGTGTCGAATGGCGGGGGCCGCGTCGGGGTGTCCGGGGCTAGACGCCGTTTCGAGCATCAACGACGAGCCGCCGTAGGGTCCTTCCAATTCAACTCAGCGTCAGGCCGCCGAACATAATTCGCATCGAGCTGTTCGGGGGCGATCGCCCTACCCTCCCGGCACTCAACAATCGCAAGACGCGCCACCGCCCCCGCCAGCAGTTCCCCCACAACCTCCCGCCTACTTTCCTGCCTCGTCAGAGGCGCGACCCGATCCGCTCCAAACAACGAAACGTCCGTAGCGGCAAACGTCACCTCGCGCCCCTCCAGCATGTCCAAAAACTCACTCCAGCCGGTCACGACCTCCGGTACAACAGCCCTCAGTTGCTCATCGTAAACAGCGGCGTAGACTTCGCCGCGGCGGGCGTCCATGATCGGAGCGCGGTGGTGCCCCGAAGCGCAGGATGCGATCGCTCGCAGGTTCGATACGCCGACCACCTGCTTTTCGTGGACGTCAGCCAGCGCCTTGACGGCCGTCAAGCCGATGCGGATACCGGTGAACGAGCCGGGGCCCGTCGCACCGGCGTAGCAGTCCACTTCGGCCAGCCCAATGCCATGGCGCTGGAGCAACTCACGGACTTCCTGATAGAGGATCTGCCCAAAACCGTCGGGAGCTTCCACCGCCTTCGCTTCGAGAAGCTTCTCGCCGGAAGCAAGCGCCAGGCTGCCTGAGCGGCTCGTCGTGTCGAGGGCCAGAACGATCATCGGGCAGCGATGGAAGAGGGGCTCGGCCGTGGCGTCGGCTACTCGCCAACCAGCCGATAAGTCTTGGAAGCCTCGAAGAGGCGGCGGGCGCCGTCCACCCCGAGCAAGCGTACCAGCAGCGTCGTCGGGTAGCGTCGGGTCAGCCCTTCGGGGACCTTGAAACGCCCGAACTGCTTGGCGCCGAGGACGCGATAGCCGGCCTTGGTACCCGGCACCTCGGCGACCCACATCCAACGCATCCTTTTGGCGGTCCGCGTGTCTTTCGTGAGAGTGGCGTTGAACTCGTATTCCTCGCCCGCGACCAGCTCCTCCTCGGTAGGGAGCTGGATGGTGTAGGGTACCTCGGAGGGTAGGAGCTCAATCTCCTTCGGCTTTGGCCGGCGGGACTCCAACTTGTACGACTTGCGCATGCCTTGCTTCTTGCCCTCGCGCCGCACGTAGAGCACCCAGTCGTGTGACGGATCGGGCGGTCCAGGCGTGATGAAGCGCTCGCCCTTGAACTCGCCTTTCTGGTCGATCCACGTGCCGTCGATCGGGTTGAACCAGCTCACGCGGTATTTGCCCTTGGCGACGTGCAACTCGACCCGGCGGGGTTTCTCGACATAGACGATGTACTCGACGCCTTCCATGATGTCGCTACGGCGGCGGGTCAACTGCAGGCCGAGCGCGGGACCGCCGGCGACACGTGGGTAGGGCTCGAGGTCCCAGTAGCGCGTTTGCGCGAAAAAGTCGTAGAAGTGCGTCATCTGCCGTGCGCCGGGCGAGTCGGCGTACTTGAGGTCGACGTCGAACTTGCGTCCGCCGTAGGTGCCGGTGTTGCCGTAGGTGACGTACTGGCCGTGCATGGCGGCGCGCCACAAGCGGCGGCGGAACTCGTCGGGGTCGACGTGGTGCGAGTGCGACTTGCCGGCCCCGCTGTCTTCGTAGCCGAGCTCGGTGTTGACGAACGGCACGGGGTACATCTCGAACTCGACGGCCGCCAGGTCGGTGCTCGAGGACTGGTGAACGATGTAGTCCATCCAGCCTTCGTTAAACAGCGCGCCGGACGTGGTCACGGCGTGTGTGGAGCGCGGGTGTTGATAAGGGTCTATCTTCTTGAGATAGCCGTTGATCTCGCGCAGCATGCGGGCGCCGTCTTTGTATTCCTCGAACTCCTGCACGCCCTGCCAGGTGATGTTCATCGCGGAGTAGCGCGCCACGAGATAGCGGATGTAGCGCTGCCGCTGGCGGCGTTTCGGGAGCAGATCGAGGAGTTGGTTGCGGTCACCGGCGAGGATCAAGTCGTAGGTAATCCCCTTGCTGTTCATGTAGGCTACGCGGCGGTCGACTTCCTGGAAGTGAGCGGGCTGGATGTGGTCGGGGTCGGCCAGGACGCGCGCGGCGTTGGCCTCGTCGCCGAGTACGAGCCCTCGAATGTGGTTGAACTTCTGCGTCGCGCGGATGTCGACGAGCGGCAGGAAAGTGTCCCAAGGGATCGTGGCGAACTTATAGCTGGTGTTGCCCATCCACAGGTGCGGCGTCTCGGGCTGATCGTAACGGAAGTAGCGCATATTGAACACGCGCACGAACCCGGGGGTGCGCGCCTCGGTGGCCTCAAAGTTGTCGACTTTGTGGTTGAAGCGTTCAATGTTCGAGAGGAGGCGAAAGTCCCAGTGGCCTGCAGCGGTGGGGGCAATGCGGAATTTGAAGCGTCCGCCGCCGTCCCAGAAGGCCGGTATCACGTGGGTCGTGCCCTTTTTCGGGGAGCGGAACTCGCCGCGCAGCTCGACGCTCACGTAGGGGTTGGGATGCTGTGCCGCCTCGGCTGCAGTCAGGTCGATGGTGATCTCGCAGGGTTCATAGACGGCCGTGGGGGGACAGATGTCGATGGCCTCTGCGTTGACACTCGTAAGAAGAGCAATCGCGACGAGGCTTGGCGCCCTCATAACCTGCTCATGATATCGAACGGTGGCAAGGAACCGAGGGTCGTGCCCCCGTACCTGTAGGGGTGGACCTGTGTCCACCCCTACAGGGGTGAGGGCTGGAGAGGGCGGGCACGGCGGCCCGCCCCTACAAAGCGCCGAGTGCCCTAGACCGTCCTAACTCGTGCGATCAGCTAAACACTTGCTCAATCGCCCGGCCATGATCGGTGATGGGCACAGGCCGCCTGCCGGCATAGAGGACCTTCGCGGGGTCAATCCCCAATGCGGCATGAATCGTGGCGTGAAAGTCCGGCACGCCAATCGGCTTCGTCAGGGCCTCTTTGCCTGTTTCGTCGGTTTCTCCAACGACTTGACCGGTGCGAAGTCCGCCACCCCCCAGCAGGCAACTGAACGCGAGTGATTGGTGACCTCGCCCGCCCTTGCTGTCGAACTCGGGTGGCCGGCCGAACTCGGTCGACACAACGATCAGAGTGCGGTCAAGCTGCTTGCGTTTCTCGAGGTCTTGAATCAGCGTCGCCAAGCCTTGATCGAGGTCCCGAATGAGGAGATGTTGCTTCAGAATCCCTTGCTGGTGCACATCCCAACCGGAACCGTTCAGGAAGTTCAAGTTGAACGAAACCTCCACGAAACGCACCCCTGCACCGACGAGGCGCCGCGCCAGCAGACAGCGCTGCCCGAACTCGCCGCCATAGGCTTCGCGCAACGAACTTGACTCTTTATCGAGATTGAACACCTTCATGAAGCGCGGTCCCGCCATGCGAAAGCCCTGTTCGTTGACGTCGATCTGTGATTGGACCGTGGGGTCATCGGCATGCTCTCGTTCCAACCGGTTTCGCAGCGTCCCAAGGAGCATTTCGCGCCGCTGTTGCCGCGAGCGGTCGACATCCGGGGCGCGGGTCAGCCCGCCCGGGCCGGTCTCTGTTTGGGTCAGGTAGACGTACCCGTGTCGGGCGCCTAGAAAGCCCGGATCACGCATGATGTTGGGGTATCCCATCACCACGTAAGCCGGCACATCGTCCGATTTCGTGCCGAGTTCGTGGGAAACTACCGAGCCGATCGATGGATACTGCAAGGTCCCACTCGGCTTGCGGCCGGTGTGCATCAAGTTGGATGCCGCGCCATGCGGGCCGACCAGATCGTGGCTGACCGTGCGCAGGATGACGCAGCGGTCCATGAGCTTCGCCGTTCTCGGTAGGTGCTCGGCGACACGCACACCCTTCACAGCGGTTGGGATCGAATCGTAGTAAGAGCCCGCTACATTGCGCTCGGCGTCACCTCGGCACTTAGGATCAAAGGTATCGATGTGGCCGGCGCCGCCCCCAAGCCAAATCATGATGCAGGCATTGGCCTTGCCACGGGGATCCGGTCCGACCCGGCCTGCCCCCGCCAATGCCGCGTTGGCCCCCAGACCCATGCCTACGCCGGCCGCCGCCGTGGTCTTCAGTAGATCCCGTCGCGTGCCTTTCCAACTCGTCATGGCGTCCTCTTGTCGGGTTACGGAATGATTTTGAACTCCGGCGAGTTCGCCAAGGTCCAAACGACATCTTCGTAGCGCTCACGGAAGGCCGGCTGCAGCGCCGCAGTCGGCTCGTCGCCCATCCGCACGCTCCGTTCCTCTTCCATTCGAATCAGATTGGACTCCTCAGACATGTGGTTGGCCCAGGAAACCCTCTTGTCCGTTTTCTTCGACAGGTCGACGTCTGTCAGCGACATCCCGGATACTCTGCGGTCGCCATAGGTCGGTTGCAAGTAATCGACGAAGACGTTCGTTTCGTCCTGGGTGGGCGGACGCGAGAGGAGCCGTAGATAGGTCTCGCGGACCAACTCGTCCAGCGGCCGTTCTTCAAGAGCCAACCGCGTGAAGCCGCTGTCGTCGGAGAGCCGCGTGATCCGAGTGCCCATCGGACCGTTGGCCAGCATGAGGGTCTGCATCGGCGACGGCCCGTCGTCCCGCACCGTGGCCGGATCCTGCCGTGCCTGGCGCCAACCGAACGTCGTCAACACGTCCACCAACGCCTGGGCCCTCGGCAGCGCCAGAGACGGACGGTCCCGCTCGTTCGACAACGCCGTCATCTCCCATGCGCGCTGTGGAGTCCCCATATTCACGAACTGCTTCAGCGGACGGTCGCCCAATGGGTTGAGATTCAGCTCCTCGCAATCGAGACTCTTGCCCGCCGCCACGTGGAGCGAATCGACCAACTGCTCGGCACTTAGCCGCCTTCGCACGGGACCGGCCAAAAGGGTGCCGCGTTCGCTGCCTGACTCGGCGGCCGCGGGATCGGGCTTTCGTTGATAAACGTGAGACGAAAGGATCAAACGCGCCAGATGCTTGAGGTCGTAGCCGCTCTTGAGGAACTGCCGCGACAGGTACCGCAGCAATTGCGGGTGCGAGACTTCCGCCTCGGACCAATCGTGCGCCGGCTCCACCAAGCCGCGCCCCAGGTAGCGCTTCCAGACGCGGTTGACCACGACCTGCGCAAAGCGCTCGTTTTGGGGGTCAACGATCGCACTCGCCAACTGGTGGCGGCTCGCCACAGACGTGTTGCTCGGTGGCTCGGCCACGATAGTGGCTCCGTTCAGGCCTTGGAACGGCCAGTGCGGATCAATCCGGCCCCCCGGCTTCAGCGAGATCTCAACGAACGGCTTGCGCGCCCCCTCACGGATCGGCACGGTGCTGGCCTCGGGAAGCTCGATGGGTTGGCCGTCGAGTAACGCGGCGACGCTGAACAAGTCCTTCTGTTTGAAAGGGTGGAACGGCGCGTCGTGGCAGCGGGCGCACGACAACTTCTGTCCGAGAAACGCCTGCGAAAGAATGTCGGCCTTCGCCGCCATCGGGGCATCGTTGAGGCTGGCCATCGCAAATCCCCGCGGTGCGCCTTTGTACAGGCTCCCCTCCATTTCGATCAGTTCCGTTACGACGCGATCGAACGGCAAGTCATCGCTGAATGCTTGATGCAGCCACCATCGAAACGGACCGCTATTGTTGAGATCCGGCTTCAGGATGCTGGGATTCTCGGCCAGCACATCCTGCCAGTAGGGGATCCAGTGGTCGGCCCAGCCCGGGTCGCTCAAAAGACGCTCGATGGCCCGTTGTCTTCGCCGCTCGGGCGGATCCTTGAGATACGCGCGAATCTCATCCGCGGTGGGGATCACTCCAATCACGTCCAGCGACAGCCGGCGCAGAAACTCGATGTCCGTGGTCAAAGGCATGGGCCGGACATGGGCCTCGTCCAGCCTCGCTTGAACGAATCGGTCGATGTCGTTATTGACCGACTCTTGCGAAGCGACCCCAGGCACTTCAACCGGGGCCTGCGTTGCAAGCCACTCCTGCACTCGACGATGCCGTTCCGCCCAAGCAGTATCGACCGCTCCATCGACCTCGCGTCGCCGCGCCACATCCCCTTGGCTGTGGCGCGCAATGACCTTGGCCTCGTAGGCCTTCCAGCCCTCGTTCGTCAGGAAAGGCGTTTCGGCGCCCCCGAGCAATCGGTCGAGTTCACCGTCACGGGAGTAGCTCAACGAAAGCTCCGCCGGATCGGGAATCAGGCCATACCCGCCGATCAGCGCGATCAGTGTGAACTGATGCTCACCGCCATCGAGATCCACGGTCACCAGCACGTCTTGATGCGCAACGCTGGCCGGGCGCAGAGGGGGTTCCACAAACTCGGGAGGCGGCGGCAAGTCATCGTTGCTTGACCGATTCGGCTTCTGGCGTTTGGTGGTCGCGAGTACCTTCCCGTCCAGTTCAAAGCGGGCCGATCCCTTCGAACGAAGCCGGAAACGGTAGCTCCCGGCCGGCGGCGCGGCTTTCATGCCGGCCTTGAGCGCGAACGGCTCGGAGTAATCCAACGCCAGAGCGTTCTTCGAGAACTTGGTTGGCAGCCGGGGAAAGCCAAAGGCTGACTCCGTATAGCGGTAGGTCGGAGTCAATCCGGTCAGGTCGATGTCGAGGGCCTTGTGGTGTACATACTTCTCTTTCCACCCTGCCTTGGCTTCTTCGGGGGTCGGAGGGGGTGGAGCGGGGAGGTCCTCATAGATCTCGACACCAACGGGCCCTACTTGCTCCAAGGAGGCATCCAAGACCGGGCTTGCCGCCGGGGCCAAGGAAGCAGCCAAGCAGAGGGTTAAACCGAGCCGAACTGTGCGAGGAATCAGACGCATACTGACATCCCACCGCTACCCGTAGATATTATGCCCCAAAAGGCGCCCAACTCCAATGTGACACCGGCGGATCTCGTGGCCCACCCGACGTTCGGCAGGGGCACTTGATGCCGTGTCCGGTGTGGCGCGGGTCCCCAGACCTGCCGTGTCGGTACTCTTACCGACACATGGGTTTCGGCTCCGCAGCAGGCCAACCCAAGCATCGACAAGAGTGTCGATGCGGCAGACGTGGGCGTCCGCGCCACACCCGTATCGGAGGTTCGCACTACCCCCCGCTTGTCTCAGCACAAAACGACAGCGCCGTCAGCGCGTACATGTGCGCAACCCGCACCAACTCATCCACCGCCACACACTCGTTCAACGTGTGGGCCCCCGTCGCGGCGGGGCCGTGGGTCAGCGCTGGAACACCCGCCATCGAGCAAAACAAGTTGCCGTCGTCGAGAAACGGCTTGGCGCCGCTCGGCAGCGGCGCACCCGTGAGCGCGGTGTGCGCTGTTTGAAACGCCGCCACGGCCGTTTCGCCCTCGTCGATCCGGAACGCGTCGCCTTGCAGCGAGTAGTCTAGATCGATGCGCGTGCCGGTCGCTTGGCCATGCTGTTCAAGAAGCTCGCGGAAGCCCTGCTCGACCTCCGCCGCGGTCCCGGGCGTCACCCAGCGCCGGGTGCCGCGTACAAGGCAGTCGACCGGTGACTGGTTGTAGATCTCGCCCGCCTCGATCTGCCCGACGAACACCGAATCGCGCCCGACGCCGGCCGTCTCGGTGCCGGTCAGCGTGTCGTCGAGGTCCCGCAGCTTCACCACCAGATCCGCACCCGCGTTGAGCACTGAAGGCAGCCCCGCCGGCCTTAGCACTTCGTGGACGGGTTCGCCGTCTCGCCGGACATGAATCTCGAAGATCGCCATGCCGCGCCCGGCCAGCGGTAGCTTGTCGGCGAAGTATTCCGGCAGCATTACGGCGTCACCGTGGATACTCTGGCTGATAAGCGCGCGCAGTTGGCGACGGTCGCCCCACGGGCCTTCGTGCAGATCGTGCGCCGTGAGCAGGACGCCGCCCGCTTCCAACCCGCCGATCTCGCGCAACGCCCGCGCAGCCTCGACGAACGCGGCGATCCCGCCCTTCATGTCCGAAGCACCCGAGCCGTAGAGGCAGCCATTCTCGTGACGCGGCGGGACGAAGGGCAGGTGCACGGTGTCGAGGTGCCCGTCGAACTGCAGCACGGGCCCGGGCTTGCCGCTTTCAACACGCGTGACGACCGCCGGCGCGTCGGGCCAGTCGGCCACGTGCCGCTCAACCGCGAAGCCGTCACCGCTCAGGATCTCCGCAAGACGGTCCGCAACAGCCCCCGCGGTACGCGTCGGGCTCGGCACCTCGACCAGCGCAATCGCGGTCTCAACAAGACGATCGCGGTTCACCGCCGCGTGCACTTTCTCAACCAACTCAGAGGACAGATTTCCAGGCATAACGAAGCTCGACAATAACATGACGAACCCCGCCGATGAACCGCACCCGCCCCAGCACACAGATCGGCTCTGTTGCACCGACCCGTTTCAGTCACAGAAGTTTCGGCTTTTTCTGACGTTGATATCACTCGACTTACCGTCCCCACTCCCCGGCTACCCCCACACTCGCGTGTTACTCTCCGGGTGAGGGTAGGTAACACGGTTACCCGCCCTCACGCGTTGCCATTCTCGAGGCCTCGAGCAAACGCACATGGTGTTCAGGCGGCTCGGTTCCTTAACCGGACCCGAGCTAGGCGGTCCAAAGACGGAGAGAGGGCCGCGACGCCCCGGAATCGATTCCGGAAGTAAGGATTTGTAGGATTACGAGTGCAGACGGTTGCCTTTGTCAAGCCTCGGCGACAAACCGAAAGCCCCGATGCAAAGGGGCGAGTAAGCCAAGCCGAGACCTTCTCTCGCAGCCGTCCCGGAAAGCGCTTAGGATCCTCCTTCACACCACGTCAGAAACCTGGCGGCCTGGGAGGCTCCGCTCATTGAGACGGAGCCTCCCAGGCAACAATCTGAATCACCCCCACCGTGCAGGACAGGTGCGTCTTCTCGCGCCGCGAAGAAGCGCCTTCCACTCAGACGTTCGATCTTGCCTTCATGTAAGCGTTGAACTGATTGCAGTACATACTGTCGATCTCGACCCTGAATATCGCGTTGTAAGGTAGCTCGTACACGCCTGACGAAGTCGCGGTCGAGCTGACTTCCGATCAGTCGGTAACACTGGCCCGCCTCGGGATATCCGAAGATCAGCGTCTGCTGGCACTCAAGGTGATACGGATTCTCTTCGAGGTTGAACGGTCGAAGACGTGTGTGCCCGGCGCTCTGCCGATTCACGGTCCCGTGTTCCAACAGGGCAAGACGGAAGGGTATTGGTTCGATCAATGGGTGACGTCGCCGCTGCGATTCTCCGCCGCCGCCGGTCACGATATCGGGCGCGTGCGTTTGAGCGGGCTCCCTCCCGGCCAGAGCAAGGAGAGGCGAACCGATCACGCTGGTGGTCGGGGATCGGTCTTGCGAAAAGACCGTTCTCCGGGACTCCTTCGAGCTGACTCTCGATGTCGATGTCCGCAAGGGGGAGCGCAAGGAGATAGAGATTACCTGCGACAAGTGGTTCGCGCCGAGCGAGGAGGGCCCGTCGGAGGACCACCGCCGCCTGGCCTTCTTCCTGCAACGGATCGTGTTCGAGCCTTGCGTTACGGGCCGGTGACGGGAAGGGCTTCCGCTAGGCGGCTTCTTCTGACCGCAGGAAGCGGAAGTCACAGCCCTCGTGGGCTTGGGTCACTTCGTTGAGGAAGAGCTTGCCGTAGCCGCGGCGGTAGTGCGGCGGCCGGCGTGGGACGGCGTCGAGACGCCGTTGGATTTCGTTCGGGTCGAGGCGCAGCTCGATCTTGCGGCCGGGAACGTCCAACTCGATTTCGTCCCCCGTTTGCACTGCGGCCAGCGGACCGCCGATCGCGGCTTCGGGTGAGATGTGGAGCACGTCGGTACCGAAGCTAGTGCCGCTCATGCGTGCGTCGCTGATGCGCACGATGTCTTTGACACCGCGCTTGAGCAGCTTGGCCGGAATCGGCAGGTGACCCCACTCCGGGAAACCGGGGCCGCCCGTCGGGCCCGCGTTCTTCAAAACCAGCACGGAGTTTTCGTCGATCGGGAGATCGTCGTCGTCGATGTGGGCGCGCAGTTCCTCGTAGCGGTCGAAGACGACGGCTGTGCCACGGTGCTTGAGCAGATGTGGTGACGCAGCCGTTTGTTTGATGACCGCACCGTCGGGGGCGAGGTTGCCGTAGAGAATGGCGGTGCCGCCTTCGGAGCCGAGGGGCTCCGCCATCGTGCGGATCACGTCACGGTTGATGCACTTCGCGTCGGCCAAGTTGTCGGCGAGGGTGTTACCGTTGACGGTCGGGTTGGCGCCGTGGAGCAGGGGCAGGATCTCCTTCATGATCGCGGGCAGGCCGCCGGCGTAGTAGAAGTCCTCCATCAAGTACTGTCCTGAGGGCTTGATGTTGGCGAGGAAGGGCGTCTCGCGCGAAAGGCGGTCGAAGTCGGCCAGACGCAGGTCGATACCGGAGCGTCCCGCGATCGCCAGCAGATGGACGACGGCGTTGGTCGAGCCGCCGATCGCCATGTCGGTGCGGATGGCGTTTTCGAATGCTGTTTTAGTGAGAATCTTCGAAGGGCGCAGATCTTCGAGGGCGATCTCAACGGCGCGGCGTCCGGCAGCCTCGGCCAATTGGTAGCGGCGGGAGTCGACGGCCGGGATCGCGGCGTTGCCGGGCAGCGTCATCCCTAGGGCCTCGGCCATCGACGCCATGGTCGACGCGGTGCCCATCACCATGCAGTGGCCGTTGCTGCGCGCGATGCAGCCCTCGACCTCGTTCAACTGTTCGTCGGTCAGCCGGCCCGCGCGGTACTCTTCGAACACGCGGCGGCCGTCGGTGCCCGACCCGATCTGCTGTTGCCCCCAATGGCCACTGAGCTGCGGGCCACCGGTGACCATGATCGCCGGCACATCGGCGCTGGCCGCGCCCATCAGCTGCGCGGGCGTCGTCTTGTCGCAGCCGCTTAGCAGGACGACGCTGTCGATCGGGTTGGCACGGATGGACTCTTCGACGTCCATCGACATTAGGTTGCGGAAGAGCATCGTGGTGGGCTTCATAAACAGCTCGCCCAGGGAGATGGTGGGAAATTCGAGCGGTACGCCTCCGGCGGCCCACACGCCGCGCTTGACGGCCTCCGCCACGCGACGCAAGTGGATGTTGCAGTGGGTCAGCTCGCTCCAGGAATTGCAGATGCCCACGACCGGCTTGCCGGCGAAGCCCATGGGCGCGAGGCCCTCCGAGCGCAGCGCAGCGCGGCGTGCCAGGAACTCGTATCCCGCGCCTTCGAACCAGTCGGCGCTTCGGAGCCTCGTCGAATCAGACATGGGATCACGATAGCAGAGGGTGGCGGACCTCCCTCTCCACGGCGTCGTGTAACGGAAACCACTTGGTGGAGGACACGTCTGGAGCCCGCGGAGACGACAGTCGAGCATATCCCGTTCGGACTATAGTAGAGGCGCCCTTCATCGGATTGGGGAAAGAATATGACCTTCCTGCCAAGCCCCGCTCGATTTCTGATTGCCCTAGTGCTCCTTCCGGTCGCTCTGGCTGCGGCCGACCCGATTGATATCGGGTCGCGGCTCGAACTCTTCGTTGACGACTATCTGCTCGACAAGCTGTCGGGCGGTGCGCGACGGGTCCTTCATAGGCCGGTGCCGCGCGAGGTCTCTCTCGACCGCACCAAACCGTGGGAGGGAAACGCCAGCGGATACACGACGGTCTTCCAAGACGGCGACCTCTATCGCATGTACTACCGCGGCTTGCACATCGCGTACAGCGATGGCGAGAGCGAGGCCACTAACCGCGAAGTTGTCTGCTACGCGAAAAGCCGCGACGGCATCCATTGGAAGCGGCCCCGCCTCGGCCTAGTCGAGTCCGATGGCTCCAAGGAAAACAACATCATCTGGGACGGCGTCGGCTCGCACAACTTCACCGTGTTCAAAGATGCCAACCCCAACTGCCCTCGCGAGTCACGCTACAAGGCCCTCGGCGGGCACCACTGGGCAGAGGGCGGTTTGCAAGCCTTCCAGTCCGCCGACGGCATTCACTGGCAGTTGATGACCGACGAGCTGGTGGTGACCAAGGGTAAGTTCGACTCGCAGAACGTCGCGTTCTGGGACTCGTTACGCAACGAGTACCGTGCCTACTGGCGAGACTCCCGCCGCGACGACCCGAAATATCCTGACGGGCGCGACATTCGTACGGCGACGTCGAGGGACTTCGTGCATTGGTCGGAGTCCCGGTTCCTCGACTACACGCCGGGGCGACCTCACCAGCTCTACACAAACGGAGTCATCCCCTACCACCGGGCGCCACACATTTTCCTGGGCTTCCCAACGCGCTACATCGACTACGGCTGGTCGGAGTCAACCAAGGCGCTGCCGCAGCTTGACTACCGCCGCATTGTGGCGAGCAAATCCCAGCGCTCCGGAACAGCGATGACCGACGGTGTTTTCATGGCCAGCCGCGACGGACACAACTTCGAGCTGTGGCCGGAGGCGTTCCGGCGGCCGGGCATCGAGCGTCCGGGAAGCTGGTTCTACGGTGACAACTACGGGAACTGGGGGCTGGTCGAAACGCCGTCATCGATGGAGGGTGCGCCGAACGAGCTATCGATCTATGCCAGCGAAGGCGGGCGTCAACCCGACGGCAATCGTCTTCGCCGCTACACGCTTCGCCTTGATGGGTTCGTGTCAGTCCAAGCGCCGTTTGCAGGCGGCGGGATGGTCACGAAGCCGCTTGTCTTCGACGGCGACGAACTGGTCCTCAACTTCTCGACCTCCACCGTGGGCAGCATTCGCGTCGAGCTTCAAGACGCTACCGGCAGCCCGATCGAAGGTTTCACGCTGGACGACTGCCCGCCGATCTACGGCGACACCGTCGCGCGCAAGGTCGTGTGGAAGAAACGATCCGATGTGAGTACGCTGGCGGGCAAGGCGCTTCGCGTCCGCTTCGAGTTAAAAGACGCGGACTTATATTCGTTTCAAGTCAAATAGGATCCGGCTCCTGATATGACTACTCTTCGCTGATTCGAGATTTGACATTTCTGTTCAGATGACGATAAGAGCAGACGGCTAGTGGTACACAGCCTCCTCGAATAACGCCCTGAGGTTGCCCCCGTTTGCCTCTTCCATGGCACGTTCGAAGTTCCGTGAATCGACGAGCCGCTGTGCATTCCGGGAAGTATACAGAGCGATTCCTTGCCAGAATTTCTCTTCTCCCAGGGTTGTCCTGAGGCGGTCAAGGAACAGGGCACCCTTGACATACGGGATTCGCCCGAGGGCCTCACGAGCATCCTTCCACTGCTCCCAGTGCAACGGACGATCCTTCCCTTGCGCACGCAGTGTGTCCATGCGCTCGTTCAATGCGGCGATCCGGCGGTCGTGCGCCTCCCGCCCTTGACGGCGCTCTATATAGGCATCCGCCATGAACTCTGCCATGCCCTCATTCAGCCAGAAGTCCGACCACGAGCGGATACCGACGAGGGCGCCCCACCACTGGTGCGCCAGTTCGTGAGCCATCAAGTACACGTCGTCGTTCCTTTCGAGATCAACAAGATACTCCTCAGGCATCAGAGCGAGTCCGGCCGCTTCCTGTTCGACCCTGCTCGGCAGAAACACCTGAGCGTATTCCGGGTTTACGGGATCCACGGTGGCCTTTCCGCGGAGAAAGCTATAGGCATCGGCCGTTTTCCGTAAGCTGACTTCATGGCCCGCGGCCCCGGCGTAGATCGACAACTCCCCATCGACCGAAGCTTCCAGCTTCGCCATCCCAAAACTGAACAGGTACGTCTGAACAGGCGCCTTCTGCTCGAAAACGCAGTGACTACCCTCTTGGTCGCGCCATTGTTTAGTGAGGCGCCCTGGACCAACTGCTCTCAAGCCCCTGGAAACCGGCAGAACGATCTCAAGTTTGAGTGTGGCTCGCTGGCCTGGAGAGTTGTCACATACCATCCATGCGTCGCAATCGAAAGTTGTATAGAAACCAGCTTCATCTTCAAGCCACCTGAGACCCCGCACTTTCGTAATCTTGTACTCAACACGCAACCGATGCCTGCCGCTAGCGGGTAAGCCCACTGCGAGGGATTCACCCCGCAGTGTCACTTCTGCACCGTCGGATTCTGCCGAAATAACCCGTAACCCCTCCTGCTTCTGCCACTCGACCACTCCGGCGTCATGCTGGAACTCAATCTCCTCTTCACCTTTCAGAGACTGGCGACTGAGGTCCGGCACCAACTTCACGGAGTAGTGAGTTGTCTGTGCGGTGAGTGGAGCTATGGGGAAGGCGACAGCAGAGGCGAACAAGAGTAGCTGAAGCGTGCGCATATAGTAGAGGTCCCTACTTCCCGCCCGGGGCGACGATCGACTCGGCGTAGAGCAGCTCGCCGGTGAGGCCGTCGTAGTACTGGAAGACGACCTGCGGGTGCGGGAAGGCAACCCAGCGGTCGACACCCTCTTCGGCCGGGTTGTTGAAGACGGCATTCGATTGCACGACGCAATAGACCGGCCGTTTGCGCATCTGGTTGGGGGTGTCGCTGAGGATGTAGCTCGACCAGCGGATGTCGGCTTTGCGGCCCAGTGAGTCGAAGATCCCGTTGGCCGGGCGATTGGCTTCGGACCCGGCCGGGTGGTTCATCGAGTTGTGCGGGCCGGAGGCGAACTCCCACACACGGTCGGTGATCTTGATGGCGAAGCTGTTGTGGAGGTCGCCGGTCAGCACGAAAACAGGCTTGCCCAGCGCGTCCCAGAAGTTGATCAACTCCTCGCGCTCGTCGAGAAACACGGTCCAGGCGTCGTCCTTGTTCTCCTCGGGGATGGGCGCGCCCGTGCCGCCGACGTGGGGGATCATGAAGTTCACTGACGAGACGACGATGAAATAGTCGGCGTCGCTGGCGGCCATGCCGTCTTGGAGCCACTTCTTCTGGAGCGCGCCGAGCATCGTGCGCCCCTTCTCGGCGGGCTTCGTCACGTCGTGCATTTCACGGTAGGTGCGCGTGTCGAGAAAGAAGAAACCGGCGTTGCTGACCCGCATGTTGAAGTAGGAGACCCGGCCGACCGAGTAGGTCTGTTCGCCGTCGGCCTTAGCCGGGGGACGAATCCGCAGATGCTGGGCGTCGATCACCTCGACGATCTCGTAGACGCCGGCATTGGGGTCGCCCCCTTCCGTGTCCGAGGGACCCTCCATCACGCCGGCGTCGGGGGTCCCCCAATGGACGTGCAGCGTCGCCGCCTCGGCCAGCTTCAGGTTGCCAAAGTCCGCTTCTGCATCCGTGAGAACGTCGCTCCCGGTTTGGAATGAGCCACGGCCGAAGCGCAACGCCTGGACCTCGCCGACAGGGTTGCTCCATCCCAAATAGTCGTACCAGGCGCGCACGCCGATGTCTCGAAAGACGGCCCGGCGGTCGACTCGTCCGACCTCGGCCGAGCCGTAGACGTCGTTGAGGATCTCGTGATCGTCGAAGGTGTAAAACGACGGGATGCCGCGGTGCCAGGCAGCCAGGTTCTTCCCGCGTGAGAGATAGAGCTTGTAGTTTTCCCAGACGCCGGCGATGGTCGGCATCAGTTCGACGACGCGCGGCTGGGCGTCGGCGCCGACCTGGCTCAGCCAGTCGTCGGGGCTGTACTCGCGCATCTCTTCATAGAGCCAGTCGCCGTTTTGGATGGCGAAGTCGATGCGGCTGCGGTCCGGCTCGCGGTAGAGCTCGCGGTTCATCGTCGCGAACGTCGGCAGGCTCGGACCGAACGCACTGCCTCCGCCGGTGTTTTGGTTATTGCCGCAGGCGAACTCGAAACGGAAGTTGAACAGGCCGTCGGGATTGTGTTGAGCGTGTCGGTAGTCGTCGGCGTCAGGAAGCGTATGGAACGAACCGCCGAGCTGCGTCGCGCCGGCTTCGGCCAGTAGGAGTTCGTAGTAGTACTTGGTGTGCGATGCGAGTCCGGTGAGATGGACCCATGCGGTGTTGTCGCGATCGAGCGCGGTCTCGACGGCTTCGGAGACTTGGTTGAGTTGCCCGGGGTCGGAGCCATAACGCACTTGGAAGGCGGCCGGGCGGGAGGTGCGGGCCCAGACGCCGACGCCGTCGGAGGAAAGGCGGCCCAGCGTGGGGCCGTGGGTGATTTGGAGGGCGCCGGCGGTGTCGGTCGGGCCGGTGGCGCAGGCCGCAGCGGCGAAGAATGCGAGCGTCGTTAGCAGAATTCTCGGGGTCATGCCGTGTACGTCTCCTCAGTTTGCGCAGCCGAATGCTAACACGAACGTAGCGTGGATGAAAACGGGCGTGTCCTGCCGCGGAAGGGCGCCGGCGTTGGCACGACTCGGGGATGGCAGGACAGGGCTGCTGTTGTTGGCTGGGTCTTGGGGCTCCCCTTTCGGGTCGCCCCCGACAGGCCGCACTGCCTGTCCCTACCCTTACATGCCGTCGACGATCCTGCCGAGGTTGCCGAACAGTTGCAGGACGGCGGGCCCGACGGTGATCAGAAACAGGGAGGGCATGATCAGAAAGAAGATCGGGAAGACCAGTTTGACGCCCACCTTGTGGGCCATCTCTTCCGCACTCTGCCGGCGGCGCTTGCGGAGATAGCGCGCCTGCGTCCGAAGCACTTTCGAGATGCCGGTACCGAAGCGGTCGGCCTGAATGAGCAGCGAGGCCAGCTTGCGCATCTCGGGTTCGCGCACCCGGCTGCCCAGATTGCGAAGCGCTTCGGCACGGCTGGCGCCGGCGCGCAGTTCGTACTGAAAGACCGCCAGCTCGTCGGTTAGAACCGGGTGGACGACCGCCAGGTCTTCCGCAGTGGTGGCGATCGCCGAGTCGAGCGCAAGTCCGCTTTCGATCGAGATGACCAGCAGGTCAAGCAGGTCAGGCAACCCGCGGCGGACGGCGTTCTGGCGTCCCTGGATGCGCCGGCCGAGCGCCATCCCCGGCAGGCGGAAGCCAATGTAGGCCGCCAAAAGGATCACGGGGCCGAGGGCCACGATGTCCGGGTGGACGTTGTACAGGAGAACGGCGGTCAGGACGGGAAGTGTGGCGCTCGTCAGCAGCCGTAGTCCTTGAAAAGCGACAACGATCCAGTCGTCACGGAAGCCTGCCGAGACCAACTGGCCGCGGAGTTGGCGACTTTCTTCCTGTGAGAGCCGCCAGTGCGAGCCGAGTGCGCAGAGCTTGTGCGTCCAGCCGGGCAGATCTTCGGGAACCTGCGGCTCGGGTGGGAGCGCGCCGGGCGCGGCGGCTAGAGGACGTGTCGGGACCGCAACGGCCGCGGCTGCGTCCCGGTTCCAGACCCAAAAGCCGATCAGGGCAGCGACCGAGGCCATCGCAACAAAGAAGGCCGTGGAAAGAGCGAAGAGCATGGCGCGTCAGACCTTGATATCGACAATTCTGTTGATAACGAAATAAGCCGCTACTTGCGCGCAAACAGCGAGAAAGACCAGGGTCTTCCCGGCAGGATGAGTGAACAAGATGCCAAAGTAGTCGCCATTGACCATCCACATCACGGCTGCGACAAGGCACGGCAGCAGCGTTAAGATGACGGCGGTCAATCGTCCGTTGGCCGTGAGGGCTCGGACCTGCCCCTTGAGCGACGAGCGCTCGCGAATGGTCTCGGAGAGGTTGTCGAGCAGGTCGTGGAGGTTGCCGCCCGTCTTGGACTGCGTCAATATGGCCGAGACGAAGAACTGCACATCGACCATGGGCAGGCGCGCGGCCAGGCTTTGCAGGGAGTCGTCCATCGAGGAACCCAGGTTGTATTCATCGACGGTCTTGCGTAATTCGGTCGAGAGAGGGGGGCCCACCTCGTCGGCCACCAGCTCCATCGACATCGGCAGAGAGTGCCCGGCGATGGTCGCCCGCGAAAGGTAGTCGAGCGCTTCGGGGAGCTGGTCCTCGATCTCGCGGTAACGGGATGCCCGCTTCTTTCGCAGGTACAAGATCGGCGCCGCCGCACCGGCCGCTGCGGCCAGCAAGCTGCCCCACAGCGGGAGTAGGTCTAGTTGAAGCAGGACGTTAAGCGTGATGACCCCGCCCAGAAGCATCAGTGCACTGGTCCGGCCGACTGACCAGTTGACGTTGGCTTGCAGCAAGAGGGTCTTGAGCAACTCAGTCACACGAAGCCGCGACAGCAGCAGGTTGTAGACGGAGAGTGTGCTCAGCCTTTCGCTGCGGAGGATGCGGGCGGTCTCGGCCTTCGCGGCCGTGGGGGCGGCAACGGCATCCACCTTAAGCGGGTCGCGAAACACAAAGGTCCACGCCGCCGCGGACAATCCAGCGGTTGCCAGAAACGTCAACAGAAAGGTCGCGCTGTAGAAGGTGATCTCGGCCACGGGTTAGACCTCGACGACGGATTGGAAGAAGCTGTCGGGTATGTTCTCATTGCTGCGGCGGAGGCGTTCGAGAAACCGCGGTTTGACTCCCGTACCGTAAAACCGTCCCTGGACTCGTCCGTTCTCGAGGCCGAGCTTCTCGAAGACAAACAGCTCGCGGATTTCGACCTCGCCGTCGTGGATGCCGGCCGACTCGGAGATCTGGGTGACCTTGTGGGTGCCGTCGCTGAGCCGCTCGGTCTGCACGAAGACCTGAATGGCGGCGGCGATGTGCTTGCGCATCGAGGCCACGGAGATGTTGGAGTTGGCAAGGCTAATCATCAGCTCGAGACGGCCGACCGCATCACGGCCGCTGTTGGCGTGGATGGCGGCCAGCGAGCCGTCGTGCCCGGTATTCATCGCTTGGAGCATGTCGAGCGCCTCTTCACCGCGCACCTCGCCCAGGATGATGCGGTCGGGTCTCATGCGCAGGCTGTTGACGAGCAAATGGCGCTGCTTGATGGCTCCTTCGCCTTCCAGGTTCGCGGGACGTGTTTCCATCCGTGCAACGTGCTCCTGGCGAAGCTGCAGCTCGGCGGTGTCTTCGATGGTCACGATGCGCTCGTCGGCGGGGACGAATCCGGAAAGGATGTTGAGCAGCGTAGTCTTGCCCGAGCCGGTTCCGCCGGCCACCAGGATATTCAGGCGCGCCCGCACACATGCGGCCAACAGACCCATCATGGGCTCTGTCAAGGCGTGCATGGAGACGAGCTCGTCGCCGCCGAGGGGCTCTTTCGAGAACTTGCGGATCGAGAGCAGCGGCCCGTCCACCGCCACCGGGGCGATGACCGCGTTGACGCGCGAGCCGTCGGGAAGGCGCGCATCCACCATGGGGGACGATTCGTCGATGCGCCGGCCCGCCTGCGAAACGATCTTCTGGATGATGCGTTGCAGGTGGGCGTTGTCTTTGAACTTGACCGCAGTCTTCACCAGCTTTCCGGCGCGCTCGACGTGAACCAGGTCGGGAGTCGTCACCAGGATGTCGGCGACGCCGGGGTCTTGCATCAGCGGTTCGAGCGGGCCGAGGCCGAAGACCTCGTTGAGGACCTGATCGATGAGCTCCTCTTTGTGCTCCTCGGGAGCCGGGAACTCGCCTTCGTCGACCAGCGCCACCAGCGCCGAACGCACTTCGCGCCGGACCCGGGGGCATCGATCTCCGCGAGGCGGTCGAGATTGATGCGTCCGATCAACTTGCGGTGCAGAGCGTGCTTCAGCTCGATGTCGGAGGGTGGTTCAGCAAGGCCGGGCTGAACCTCTCCTCCGTTTGGTGCTCCACTTGGGATCGTGGAGGGTGGGACCGATGGAGTGGCCATGACGATTGGTTCGCGTGCGGCTGGGCCGTCAGTCGTCCCGGAGTGCCGCCACGTCGGGTGCCTTCTTAGGGGTCGCCGACTGGGCCCGCTTTGCCGGTGGGGCGGCAGGAGTCTTCGCGCGACGAGCTGCAGCGCGACGCCGCGGGGTCGCGCGCATCACATCGGACAGTTGAATCGGCCCGCCGGTGATCTCCACGCCCTCATCAAGCGGGTTCCTCAGCACCAAACGGATGGCCCCGCTTTGGTCGGCCAGGCTGAGCCGTTCCGATTCGCCGGCCTCGACCAAGAGTGTTATGACCGGAATCGGATTGGGCCTGCCGCCAGTTAGGGGCTCGCGACCGGTGGCCACGACCTCGACATTCTGCAGAACGGTCTTGAGGCGCAGGTCTTTGCGGCCCGGAGCGCGAGGCAGATTCGCCACCATCACGTCGACTCGGTCTCCCCGCTCGACGAGCTGGGTCACGCCGGCAAACTCGTTTACGTGGACGGTGACGGCCCTCATACCCGCGGGGACTGACGCCGCCAGCCAGAGCCGGTCTTGGTCGGCGAGGTGCACCGGGAGAACCGGTTTGGACGCCGGAACGCTCTCACCCAGCACCTGACCTTCACGGCCCTTGGGTCGAGGAACGCTCCGGTAGGCGGCTGCGAACCCGACCAAGCGGAAATCTGTACGTCCCCGGCACTGAGTAGGGTGCCGCGTGGCAGGTCCCTTGCCGCCACGACGATCGAGTTCTCCGCCGGAGCGACGGCGGTGCCTGCAAAGTGTCCCGAGATCAAGTGATAGAAGAGGAAAGTCGAAGCGGCAGCTCCAACCAGATCTATCCCGACCACGATCAGCAGTTTCTGTCTCGCGGGATCCCCGCTACCTTGTTGCTGGTTCCCCGGCTGCCGGTTTCGGGCTTCGCCGGTTGCGTTTCTTGGGGGCTGCACAGGTTCAGGCATGTGGGTCGGGACGCAGGGCGGTTGGGGGCACTGGCTAGACCAACGGCCACGAGCAAGAACGCCTTCCGACGCACTTATCGACCGAAGCTGTCGGGCCCCCCGCACGGAAACGTGCGGGACCACGCTTACCCCGGAAGCACCCTAATAGTACCTCTTTCGATGGTAGGGAAGGGTGAGCGAGGCCAGATATTGGCAAATCGCACTAGGCGTCTACTGAATTCCCCCTAGCGATCCCATCGCCTCTCAGACGCGGCGGCCGGCCTTCGGTCGCGAGAGAAAGGGCTCCGTAAAGCCTGCCTCGCACGGGGTTTGCACGCTACTTGGCGGCCCCGGTACGGCGCCGTGGATCAAAACTTTTTATGGGAATCATTTCGCACTAGGCCTCTAAGGTTGGTGTGCTACGATTAGGACCTCAGAACGCCGGGGAATCCCTACCCGTTTCACAAGTTTGGTCAAGATCTTTGGAGGAGTCATGAGTACCAATCGCACGCCCGCGGAGGTCCTGACCTACGCGAGAGAGAACGACGCCCGGATGCTCGATGTACGGTTCGCCGACCTGCCCGGGCTCTGGCAGCACGTCACGTATCCCATCGAGCAGCTCGACGAGTCGGTCTTTGAAGACGGTTTTGGTTTCGACGGTTCGAGCATTCGCGGCTGGCAGACGATCAGCGAGAGCGACATGCTCATCGTGCCCGACCCCTCCACGGCGATGATGGACCCGTTCACGAGCGTCCCTACGCTGATTCTGGTCGCTGACATCGTGGACCCGATCACGAAGCAGCACTATGAAAGGGACCCGCGCTGGATCGCGAAGAAGGCGGAGAACTACTTGCAGTACACCGGAGTGGGCGACATTGCCTATTTCGGAGCCGAGGCGGAGTTCTTTATTTTCGACAACGTACGGTTTGACCAGACCTACAACTGCGGCTACTACTACATCGACGCCGAGGAGGGCCGCTGGAACTCGGGGCGTGAGGACAACAACCTCGGGTACCGGCCGCGCTACAAAGAAGGGTACTTCCCCGTACCGCCGACGGACCATCACCAGGACCTGCGAACGGAGATGGTCGAGGTGATGGAGCGCTGTGGTCTGACGATCGAGTGCCACCACCATGAGGTCGCCACCGGCGGGCAGGCCGAGATCGACCAGAAGTTCGACTCGCTGGTGCGTTCGGCCGACGCCATGATGCTCTACAAGTACATCGCGCGCAACGTCGCCTTCCAGCACGGCCACACGGTGACTTTCATGCCGAAGCCTCTGTGGAACGACAACGGCAGCGGCATGCACACGCACCAAAGCATCTGGAAGGGCGATAGCCCTCTTTTCGCGGGCGACAAGTACGCCGGCCTCAGCGACATGGCGCTGCACTACATCGGCGGCATTTTGAAGCATGCGCCGGCGCTGGTGGCGATCACCAACCCGACGACGAACAGCTTCAAGCGGCTCGTCCCTGGTTTCGAGGCGCCGGTGAACCTGGCCTACTCCCGGCGGAACCGTTCCGCGGCCTGCCGCATCCCGATGTACTCCCCCAGCCCGAAGGCGAAACGAGTCGAGTTCCGCTCACCGGATCCGGCGTGCAACCCCTACCTGGCATTCGCGGCCATGTTGATGGCGGGCCTCGACGGTATTCAAAACAAGATCGATCCGGGTGAGCCGCTGGATAAAGACATCTATGATTTGACTCCTGAGGAGTTGCAGGCCGTGCCATCGTTGCCAGCATCGCTCGAAGGCGCACTCGATGCCCTGGAGAAGGATCACGAGTTCCTGACCAAGAACGACGTCTTTACCGACGAGGTCGTCGAGACCTACCTCGACTACAAACGGACGGCGGAGGTGGACGAGATGCGTCAGCGTCCCCATCCGTACGAGTTCGCGTTGTATTTCGATATTTAAGAAGCAAGGCAAGACCAGTTTTGCCGCATCTCGTAATCCGGCCCTATGGGGCCGGATTTTCTATTTGTGACCCAAGTCTTAGACCTGACCCGTCCCTGCTTCCGCCGATCGGTTTGAGCTATGATCGGAGCGTTCTCCGCGACGCTCGACGCCCTGACTCGACGCCCTGACTCGACGCACTGTGCCGCCGCAGTCCTGCCTGCCCGAGTGCTCCTCTTTTTCACTGTTCGCGAAGATTGCTGTGCGTAGCATAAAACCCTAGAGCGCTTATGGCCTCGCCAGCTCAGCACCGGCCAGTCAACCAAAAGTGGACCTTGCGCGACATCGTCGCCCGATTCTGGGCGGTGCTACGCCAGGAAGGGATCGTTAGCCTGTGGTTCAAGGTCCTCGGAGAGCTATGCTATCGGCGGCTCGCGGTCATCGAGCAACCCTTGGCGCCGGTCGGCCGGACGATTCGGTTGTCCGAAGACGTCCAAACGGGGTTGCTCACACCCGACGATCTGGACGAGTACATGGCGGCGCGCCCTCTAGCGGATCGGGAAACCATTCGGCGGCGGCTGCAACAGGGAGAGCCCTGCCTGGCGGCTCGCAAGCAGAATCAAATGGTTGCGGTGTGCTGGGCGGCCACGGGGCGGGCATCCATCGAATACCTTGACTGCCGGATCAAGCTCGCGCCCGATCGTGTCTACGTGTACGAGGCGCTCGCGATCAGGCCATTTCACGGGCCGAAGACCGCTCATCAACTCAACGCTCACATCGCACAGCACTTCCGCAAGGCCGGATATGCCGCGCTGGTCGGAGCGGTGCTACCGGAGAATCAGCGGGCGCTTCGAATGTTTCGGAAAATCGGCTTCCACCCAGTCGGTTGGATGCGATGCTACCGGCTCGGTCCGTGGCGTCGTTATTCCTTGCGGTTCGCCCCGGGAGTGCAGCCTTTCTCACTCAGCCGAGACCCGCCGAATGAGAACGCCGGCGACGCCACAGACGCAGCAACGACCCAGGCCGGCGCGGCGAAGCGACTCTGACCGGGCGGTCCACAACGAAAGCGCGGCGTGGCCGCAAGGGTTGTGCGCGGCCCCTACGATAAGAGAGACGGGCGCCATACCCGCAGCAACCGCCGTCGTTCCGGCGCGGCGCAACGGCCCGGCGTTCTGATTCGAGTCCCTCCGAAAGCCGTTGACGCCGCGGATTCGAGTGCGATCGGCCGCGTGCGCACGGCCTATCCATGGACACCCTCTTAGACCTTCTCGGCGGCTTCACTTCCGCAGCCAACCGGGAGGCTATTCGATACCACAACGGCTACCGAACCTGGAAGCTGACCTACGGGCAGCTCTACCGCCGGATCTGTGGTTTCGCTGACTACCTAGACAAAAAAGGTCTCCGGCGGGGGGATCGGCTGCTGCTGTGGGGAGAGAACCGGCCGGAGTGGGCGGTCGTGTTCTGGGCATGTGTCGCGCGTGGGGTCGAGATTGTCCCTATCGACTTCCATAGCTCGTTCGAGCTGGCCGCCCGTATTCAGAGGGACGTCAAGGCGCGGCTGATTGTTGTGGGGGATGAGCCGGCGCGTGAGGCGGCTGGCTCGCTTGCCAGGCTGGACAGTGAAGTCATTTCATTTCACGACATGGCCGCGGTTCCCGACAACAGTACACTCTCGCCCGTCCCCGTCGGCCGGGACGACGTCGTTGAAATCATCTACACCTCGGGCACCACGGCCGAGCCCAAAGGGGTGGTGCACCGCCACCGCAACCTCTGCGCCAACCTGGGTCCGATCGGGCGCGAAATCGACCGTTTTCGGACATGGGCCCGGCCCTTTCAACCCATTCGCCTGCTGGACTCCCTGCCCTTGAGCCATATGTTCGGCCAGTTGGCGGGACTGTTCATCCCGCCGATGCTCGGTGGGGCGGTCGTCTTCAGCGACGATTACAGTCCCGGCGGGTTGATCGACACCGTGCGCCGTGAGCGAGTCTCGGCGTTCATCACCGTACCCCGCTTGTTGCAGAACGTCCGCAACGAGCTGGAGAGGAGGTTCCACCTGGGCGGACGCAGGCCCAAGCGACGAGGCTGGGTTGGCGCCGCGGAGCGCTGGTGGCTTTTTCGCGACGTCCACCGCTGCCTGGGCTTGAAGTTTTGGTCGGTCGTCGTCGGCGGCGCCCGTCTCGACGTGGAACTGGAAGACTTCTGGAAGCAGGTGGGAATCGTGGTGGTTCAGGGCTACGGACTCACCGAAACCAGCCCCGTGGTCGCCATCAACCATCCGTTCAATACTCGGCGGGGCTCGATCGGCAAGGCGGTCGAGGGTCAACAGGTCAGGCTGGCGCCGGACGGCGAGATCCTCGTGCGCGGCGAGAGCGTCACGAGCGAGTATGTCGGTGCCACGAGTGAGTCCGCTACCTGGGTCGAACAGGGCTGGCTGCATACAGGCGATGTCGGCGCAATCGACGCGGAGGGGCGGCTGTATTTCAAAGGCCGCAAGAAAGACACGATTGTTACGGCGGAAGGGTTGAACGTCTTTCCGCAGGATGTTGAGTCCGTGCTCCACACGCTGCCGGAAGTGAAGGAAAGTGTGGTCGTCGGGCAGAAACACAACGGCGACGAGGGCATTCATGCGGTGCTGATCTTGCGGAAAGGAGCGGGCGCCCCGGACTCTGTGATCCGAGAAGCGAACAGTCGGCTGGAGGCCCATCAGCGCATCCAGAGTTGGTCGCTTTGGCCCGGAGAGGATTTCCCGCGAACACCCTCGACGCAGAAGATCAAGCGCGGGGAGGTTGCTCGAAGCCTGGATGCGGCCGGCAAGGGGGCCGCGGCGGTCGCCCGTCCGGCAGCCGGAGGCGTGATGGGCGCTCTGGCCGAAGCCACCGGCCGTGATCCGGCTGGGCTCGATGCGGCAACACGGCTCGAAGAAGACTTGGCTCTCACGTCACTCCAACGGATGGACCTGCTGGCGCGGCTGGAGAATGAATTCGCCGTTGAGCTCGACGAGGAAGAGTTTGCCCGCCTCAGCACGGTCGGGGAGGTGGAGGAGGCGCTGGACCAGGTCCGCCGGGTGGCCCGTCGACATGAAGAGCCGCGCGCAGCCGCCGCGGCAGAAGGTTTGGAAAGCGTGGCGGCCGATCATGGCAGCCGGGCTTCTGCGGGAAACCGAGCGGCCGAGGTGATCGAGCGGCCGGCTCCATCCCCCGCGCGTGTCGCTGTCCTGCCCCGTTGGAGTCGTTCGTTTCCCGTTCGGTGGGCAAGAGCGCTTCTGCTGAATGTGTTTGTGCTGCCCTTGACGCGGCAGACGATCAAACTCCGCGCCGAGGGCTTGGACAACCTGAGGCATGCCGAGCCGCCCTTGATCTTTGCATCCAACCACCTCAGCCATCTCGACACTGCCTGCATCGCCGCAGCCCTTCCCCACCGCTGGCGAAGGAAGCTGGCCCCCGCGATGTCGCAAGACTACTTCCGAGCCTACCTGGAGCCTCGCGGTGAGCCTTGGCAAGATCGGTTGCAGATGGCGGCGCAGTTTTACGCAGCGTGCGGCCTGTTCAACGCTTATCCGCTGCCGCAGAAGATGGGCGGGACGCGCCGGGCGCTCAAGTACACCGGCGAGCTGATCGACGCCGGCTTCTGTCCGCTGGTCTACCCCGAAGGCGGGCGCTCGCCAACAGGCAAGATGCAGCCGTTCAAGACGGGTATCGGGCTGATGGCGATCCGGCTCAAGGTGAGCATCGTGCCGGTGTTCATCTGCGGCACCTACGAGATCCATTCCGTTCATGATGAGTGGCCCAAACCCGGCGAGGCCATCGTTCGCTTCGGCAAGCCACTAGAGTTCGACTCCAGGCACACCTACGACGAGGCAGCAAGTCGAATCGAGGATGCCGTCAAGGCGTTAGCCTAGCGAAGTCTGCGACCTCAAACCGACAAGTTCATTTCGACTTATTGGCGCAGATCTAGGGGTGAGCCTCATGGCCGCCCCCTCACACTCAGAGCCGCAAGCGTGAGCTTGCGCTGAGCTGTTGCTGTGTGGAGGCGACGTTGCCGGAAGGAGGCAAGCGGTCGTTGGCGGCGTCCCTACGGTCCGCGGTGACGGGTTGAAGGGCCTCAACGCAGGCTGACGCCTGCGGCTCCGAGTGGACGGGTTGGGCTCGATCGGCGTCCGCGCCGGCTCTCCTACCGCCGCCGTGAAAACTTGACTGGATCGCCGCTCAATTCTGCTGCCGGTCCTTGAACTCCGTGAACCAGTTTTGAACGACGCGGATGACAGGCCCCGGCCGTTCTCCGACGCTTTCAGTGGTCAAGAAGTGCTGACCGTCAGCCGAGACATCATAGCCGGCCAATCCACTGATCGAGAACAACCGTTGCGGCTCTTCACGCGTGAACCGCGGTTCTGTACTCACCCTGACCGTCATCAGCACTTCGTTCTCAACGTAAAAAATCTCTTTGCCGTCTGCACTCCACTTGGGGATATTACCCCCGTTCGGCGATATTCTCCATTCGGTGTCTCCCTGCGGAAACGGGCGTACGTAGATCTCTGCTCGGCCGGACTTATCCGAAACGAACGCTGCGTATTGCTCGTCAGGTGACAGAACAGCCGAATGCTCGAGAGCTTCCGTGGCAAGAAAGGGTACGGATTCCCACGCCCCCTCGTCTCGGGTTCTCTGAAGGTACGCGAGATCTAGCCAAGGAACAACGGTGTAAAGGATATAACGGCTGGTGTGCGACCAATCGTCGGAAACTTGTGAGTCGGACTGCTTGTTAGTCGCCTGGCGTCTTCACCGGGCCGGTCTGCTGACTTCAGGAATAATTCATCGTGACCATCCCGATCTGACCTGAATACGAGTTGCTTCCCGTCGGGCGCCCATAAAGGACGAGCATCCCGCGAAGGCCGAAGAGTCAGGCGACTCGCGATACCGCTCCGAACGTCTTGCACCCAAATGTCCAGATTGCCGCCTTCTCCCTTCGAAAAGGCGACGCGCCTTCCATCCGGCGAGAGAGACGCCCGCCTATGCATCAGCCCTTGCCCCTCGCCACGCTGGTTCAGCTCACGCAGTTTCGTACCCTTCCGATCCCTCAAAATGAGGGCGTAGTTCGAGTCTCGTCGTTCCGAATACAACAGAGTCCCGTTGGACGAGACACTTGGGAACCGGCCTCGCCGAGCAACCGGAAAAGCTTCTCCGGCCGGTTCCATCCGTTGGAGCGAAAAGGGCAGGGCCCAGATGGACGGGACGTCGCCCGTCGGCCCCTTGTACAGAATGTGACCGGTCGGTGAATAGACCGGAGAAGAGCCCGCGTCCGATCCCATCGCCAGCCGCACACGGGTCCCTGTTTGGATGGAATGAGAGTAGATCGGGTGGCTGCCGTCCTCCATGTGGGCGGTAAACAGGAGACCGCGCCCGTCCGGTAAGAATGCTGGAAACTCGAAATGGTGCTCCCCAGCCGAGGGATCCGACTGTAGAAACAAGTGGGGCTCGTCTCCAGTGGCCGGCACCTCGAGCAACCCTTCGCCCTCGATTGCAAATACGATCGAGTTCCCATCAGGGCTCCATGTGAATCCGCCATGGCGTCCGGCGAGACGGCAGACGGGGATCGGTGTCTGCTCTTTCAGCGAGATCTTCCGCAGTTCCCCCTCGCCTGCGTAGCAAAGGAACTCGCTGTCCGGTGACCAGCAAACCCGCCTGTTCTCGGCTCCGTGGGTTGCTTCCAGACGCATTGCGTCCGTTTTCTCCAGGTCCTGTACCCAAACACTCCCTGCCGACACATACCCGAAGTAGCGGCCATTCGGGGAGATGACGCCGCCACGCAAGTGACTGGAAGGAAAGACAAACTTTCGTACCGGCCGCTCGCCAACGATGTCCTGTCGGTTGGAGGAAATGACCAGGAAATAGGCTGCCGTGAGACCAAGTAGACCCAACGAAACAACCAGCGAGATGCGAAGGAATCGCAATCGCGTTTCGAGGTGAGAGACCTTGTCCGGCAAAGGCGCTGGCAGGCTCGAATCTTGAGTTGAGGGCTCTGTCCCCGCTGCAGTGGGGAGTATCGCCTGCCGCGGGCCCTGCACGTCGCCAAGAAACCTGTACCCACGCCGCGGGATGGTTTCGACAAAGCGAGGATGACTGGCTGAGTCGCCTAGCGCCTCGCGGATCTTGTTGATGGCGGTGTTGAGGCTGTGGTCGAAATCGACGAAGGTGTCGTCGGGCCAGATTTCCTGCCGCAAGTCCTCACGGCTGACGACTTCGCCCGAGCGCTCAAGTAATAGAGCCAGTACCCGAAAGGGCTGGTCCTGCAGCCGCACGCGGATGCCGCTCTTGCGGAGTTCGCCGGCCTGCAAGTCGGCCTCGAACGCCCCAAAGCGCACTCGCCGGCCGTTGCTCGAGCCCGTGTCCATTGCGGTCAAGCTTCAGGGGTCGTCAACCTGGGCAAAGTATAGCACTGCCTTGAACCCCGCCGGCCGCTTGCTTCGGCGGCCTCCTTCGTAGATGAGGTCGCAACATAAGTTCCTTCGTTTCTGCGATTTGACTCTCTATAAAAACTTGCGGGCCTGTTGAGCGTGCGGCGACCCGCTCTGCATTGAGGTACCCGCTCACCTGGCTGATTCTGGCCTCACCTGAACCCCAACCGGGAGGTGAGTGCCATGAGAAACCTATGCAGAAAGATCTTCCAACTGAGCCTTTTGCTGAGCGTCGTCCTGCCGGCCGCGGCGGAGCCGAGGAGCACCGCCGGGCCCGAGCCGGCCAGATTACAGGTACGGCTCTACGACTATGCACGGCTGTCGCCGACGATGATCGAGTGGGCCACCGGGGACGCCAAGGAGGTGCTCTCGAAAGCCGGGATTCCAACTCACTGGTTGGACTGCTCGATGAGTGTCCCCGACGACGAACTCGACCCGGCCTGCCGGGCCCCATCCGGTCCGACCATTGTGGTTCTGAAAATCTTGCCGCGTGAAATGGCCGAGCGGTTCACCGTGCCGGACGGCAGCTTTGGCTTCGCCGTGCTTTCCGACAAAGCGAACGGGTTCGGCAGCCAGGCGGTTGTCTTCTATCACCGTGTGAACGAACTCACGGCCGACATGGATTCCTACCGCTCTGTCGCGCTGGGTCACATTCTGGCGCATGAGATCGGGCACTTGCTCCTTGGTTCGGGAAGTCATTCCAGCCAAGGGATCATGCGGGCGACTTGGCAGAACGGAGACCTGGAAAAGGCGATTCGCGGTAAGTTTCGCTTCACCCAAAAGCAAGGCAAACGGATGAGGGCCCGCTTCCAACACCGAGTGAGGGCTGGGGAGAGCGATCAGGAGGAAGCAGAAGACTTGGCTGTTGCGGCCCGCCCCGCCCAATAGAAAGAAGTAGATGTGCTCCCAAGGCCGGCTGGTCCCAAATCCGTACGGAATCCGTGACGAGTCCACCCTGCGCCCCGGCAGGGGCATTCGAGGTGTTTTCCTCTCGGTGCCTGCCGGCTCGAGGAAAACGAGAAACGGCTGATTTCTGAGAGACCTGCGGGCTTCTCATCCTCATCACCCTTTGGGTGCCCGAACCGGCACGGTTGATACTCGATCTTACGGAACATGGAGGGCTGCTTCCCGTTCTCCTTCGCCCCTGCCGGGGCTCCCTGTTATGTGGGTGCCGAGTTTCCCACGGCTTGCGCCGTGGGCTATTTTCCAACGTCCGCTTCGCGGACTAGGCTCCTCCGTTACCGGCAAGAGCTTACAGACGGATTAGGAGCTGGGCTCCCGGCCGAGGAGGGTTGCCCAACCGGCGGATGTATAATCGCGGGTGCCGTGACAAGCTTGATCGATCCGCGACGATGGCTGCTTGGCTTTGCGCTCTGCACAACCCCTCTCGTTTTCGCTCAGCAACCGAGTGCTCCCGAACGTCAGTGGGTGCGCGAGACCCGCTACAAGCCTTCGCCTCTTCGCCTCGCGGGAGAGTTGGCCGGCGTTGCGGTGAGTGCCCCGGAGCACACTGCTGACTGGCCGACGATCGCGTACGGCGGGGATGGCACGCTCTACTGCGCCTACGTTGAGTGGGACGGCAAGCAGGCCGACCGGGTGGTGGCTCGGGTACGCAGGGAGGGCGCGGGGTGGTCTGAGCCCATCGAGATCAGCGGTTGGGGCGACCATTACTCCCCGGCGATCGCCGCCACCCCGGACGGCGCTTTGGTGGTTTGGTCCCAGCCGGTCGATGGGGACTTCGAGCTGTTCAGCAGCACGCTCTCTCCCGAGGGCACGGTCTCCAAGCCACGCGGTCTCACACGCGGGCTCCACAGCGACTTCAACGTCAAAGCTGCTTCCGACGACGCCGGCAACGTCACCATCGTCTGGCAGTCATTCCGCAATGGCGACGGGGACATCTATGCCCGGCGCTTCGGCGAAGGTGACTGGGGACCCGAGGTGCGGGTGTCCACCAGCGACGCCAACGACTGGGAACCCGCCGTCGCCCTGGACAAGGCGGGCAGGGCCTGGATCAGTTGGGACTCCTACCATCACGGCAACTATGACGTTTTCCTGCGCTCGTTCGACGGCTCCAAGCTCAGCGAGGTCGTTCCGATTACGACCGAAACGACGGCGCAGTTTCACTCCAGCGTCGCCGTCGACGCCGACGACCGCGTCTGGGTCGCCTGGGACGAGGGTGGCGAGAACTGGGGCAAGGACTTCTCGCGCTCGAGCGCCGCCGACGGCAGCCGGGGTCTTTACAATTCGCGCTCGATCGGTCTTCGGGTATGGGCGAACGGACGCCTGCAGCAGCCCACCACGAACGTTTCACAAGTCCTCTCTGGCGGGATGACGCGCTACGCCGCGCTTCCGCATCTCGCCTTTGACGGCACGGGGTCGCTGTGGCTGCTGTTCCGCCACTGGACGCTCTCGGAGCCGATGACGGTACACCAGTTCTTCGCTACCCGCCTGAGCGAGGGGAGCTGGTCCCTACCGCATCGTTTGACGGACAGCGGCGGCCGGGCAACGCAGTTCGCTTCCCTGGCGCGGAACCCACAGGGAGGCATCACCGTCGCCTATGCCAGCGACGGCCGCTCCGCGGACAATCTTCCGACGGAACAGTCGCACGCGCTGCACTATCGCGCCTATCTGACGCAACTACCGAAAGGGAATCAGCCCGCGGCCGCCGAGCTGGCCAATGTCGAACTGCCGGTGCCTCCCGAGAAGCCTCCAGCCCGACCTCGGCATACGATGACGCTCGCCGGCAAGACCTACCACCTCATGTGGGGCGACTGTCACCGCCACACTGATATCGAGCCCCACGAAGGTCCCGACGGCTCGATCCTCGACACCTACCGCTATGCCATGGACGCGGCGCAGATGGACTTCCTGGGCACGGCCGACCACACGGAGACTCTTAGCGGCCGCAATCCAGAGGGCTTGCGCGACTACCAGTGGTGGTGGACACAGAAGGCCGTTGATCTGATGACCCACGCGCCGCGGTTCGTCGGCATCTACAGCTACGAGCACAGCATGGAGCGACCGGGTGGGCATCGCAATCTTCTCTTCTTGAAGCGGGGCGCGCCGATGCGGCTGATCGATCGCCGGCGGGTGCAAGAAGACAACCTGCCTCCGAACTTGTGGAAATGGATCGAGGGAAACGTTCTCACGCAACCCGGGCAAAAGGTCGTCGTCGTACCACACACGTTCGGTGCGGGGCCGCTGGCAGACTGGAACTGGCAGAATCCGCCTTACGACTCGGTGCTTGAAATCTACCAAGCGTTCCGAGGCAGCTACGAGGCCTGGCGGCTACCGGATGACGAAAAGCGGGGCCCAACGCAGACCGACGAGCCCGGACACTTTGCGCAGGACGCCTTGGCAAAGGGCAACGTCTACGGATTCGTCTCGTTCAGCGACCACTTCTCGACACACAATAGCTGGGCCGCGGTTTGGGCTGAAACCGAGGACCGCCGAGGCATCCTCGACGGGATGCTTGCCCGGCGTAGCTACGGCGCAAGCGACGAGATGATCGTGCGGGCGTGGGCGGGCCGACACATGCCCGGGGAGCGGTTCGAAGCTTCGGTGGTGCGTCCACCCCCAATCCGGGCTGAAATCGAGGCGCCGGACGAGATCGTGCGGATTGACGTTGTCAAGGACGGGAAGTATGTGTACACCACACGGCCCGGCAAGCGCACGGCTACGGTTTCCTATCGTGATCTCGATGCCGCCGCGGGAGAAACCTACTACTACCTGCGTGTCTTCCAGCGCGATCCCGAGAACCCGTCGGGCGACCCCGAAGCCGCCTGGGTATCGCCCTTCTTCGTGACCTATAAGGACTGAAACGTGATTCGTCTATCGCTTGGACTGTGTCTGCTCCTCGCCGGCCTGGCATGCTCGGGATCGCCCGACGCCTCTCCTCCCTCAACTGATGAGGCCGGCGCAAGCCTCGTCCCCCGTTTGCTCGATCAACGTCCGCAACCATGGGAGAGAAGGCCGGAGCCGATTCTCTCAGCCGGCACGACCAAGCAAGCTTGGTCGAGGGTTGTTCTCTATACCCCTTACGTCCTCCGCCGGGACGGCAAGTTCAAGATGTGGTATCTCGGCACCTCGACCGGCTCCCGTGCTCGCGACATCGCCCTCGGGTACGCCGAGTCCGACGACGGCATCGACTGGCGGGAGCACGACGCCAATCCGATCCTGACGGGCGACGACCTACCCTGGGGCTCGAACTTTCAAACACCTTTTGTGATGTTCGACGACGAGGAGCACATCTACAAGATGTGGTTCGTGTCGGTGACGGAGATTGAGCGCGATGAGGCGGGACAGATGACCGAGATGACACAGGCGCTCGGCTACGCCACCAGCAGCGACGGAATCCGGTGGCGGATTCACCCCGAGCCAATCTACGAATCAGGCCGTTCGCCTTCAGTCATCAAAGAAGGCCCGGGACGCTATCGCATGTGGATGGGCTCACGGCCAAGTCTTGAACACCCGCCCAGCGATCTCTATAAGAACGTATACGAGTTCACCTCAACCGACGGCATCGGATGGACGCGCTCTGATCAGCCTGTTCTGCGGCCGACGGGGAGGGCGAACTCGACCGTCTATCCGTTCGTCCTAAGACAGGGCGACACATACTACATGTGGTACGGCTGCCACCTCGACGGTGGAACCTTCGAGATATTCTGCGCGACTTCCCGGGATGGCTCAAACTGGGAAACCGATCACAGCCGGGTCGCGTTTCCGGCTTCCCACCGCAAGGATCGCTTTGACGGCCGATACACCTCGACGCCCTCGGTGCTCAGTCTCGAAGACCGCTACTTGATGTACTACTCGGCGCGCGACTGGCAGAACGAGTACATAGACAACCAGGGGAGAACACGAACGGACTCCGCCGGCGTCTACGGGCACATCGGAGTCGCTGTGTTATCCAAACGGCCGTGAGTCACATCGCCCGCGGGCGCGGGCGAAGCCGCTACCCCTTCGGCCGGACAGGGCACGCGAAGTTGTCCGGCTTCACGGTCAACAACGAGCAGTCGACCTTGGTTAGGACCTTCTCGGCGGTATTGCCTATGAGGAACTCGTCGATGCCTGAGCAGGCGACCGTGCCCATTACGACGAGATCCCATCGCTCTTCGCCTGGCCAAGCAAGAGTTGTCCGTTCTGTCGTAATCCGCGTTGATGCCGCGCCTGCCCTGCCTCTGAGCTTCCCAGGACGACGTCGGTGGCAATCCAAGATCCTACTTTGGTGCCGGCTTGACTGGCGGTGACGGGTATGTGGCCGAGGGACTCACGGCCATGCCCGCTACTCGAACGGCCTGTTGACAGTGATACGAACTTGCAACTACTGTATCAATTGACAGTGACTAGGAACCAGCTTGGTGACCACGTGGCAGTTGACCAGCATGATCGCCCTAAAGGGTTCCAGTTGGAGGATACACATTCTATGAATAGAATTCTAGCGGTGTCTTTGCTCTTGATCGTGACTTTGAGCATCTCGTGCGGAGGCACCAGCGATGCCTCGACTTTGACCGGTTATGTTACCGACGCTAAGTGTGCCAAAGCAGGAAAGGCTGGGGACGACCACGCAGGTTGCGCAGCCAAGTGCATTGAGGGCGGCGAGGCTGCAGTCCTAGTGGACGCGGACGGGAACATCCATCCTATTGCCAACCAGGACAAAATTGCGGGCTTCGAGGGCAAGAAAGTCGATGTGACCGGCAGTGAAACCGACGGCGGGATCACAATAGAGAGCGTCCAAGAAGCGAGCTAGGGCTGAGAATCCGGACCCGCAGGTCTGCTTCGCGCCTGATTTGGGGGAGGGGTTCGTCTGTTCTCTAGGACGGTAGATTACAGCCCGCCGGCAATCGCCCAAGCGCCAGCTTAGCACTGCACTGAATTACCGCGGTACGCGACCCGACGCAAGGGTCATAGCGGCTTCCCTGCCGCGACGATGGCCGAACGCCTCTCGGCGCAGTTCGCGGACGGATCACCCCGACCCGTGGGTGACCTCGAACGGACGTTGGTTTTCCGCAGCAAGTACCGTTACTCGGCGTCCTCTGTGCTCCGCCTCGAAGACCGCCACTTGATGTATTCCTCGGCTCGCGAATGGCAAGCCGGTGAGTATCGCGGCCGCCGGCGCGGGCTAAGCCGCTACCTCTTCGGGCGGACAGGGCATACGAAGTCGTCCGGCTTGACCGCCAGCAACGAGCAGTCGAGCTTGCTTAGGACCTTTTGCGGTATTGCCTATGAGGAAGCCGTCGATGCCCGAGCGGGCGACGGTGCCCATGACGACCAGGTCGATGCGGCGGCGCTTGGCAAAGCGCGGTATGGCCTCGCCGGGATTGCCTTTGATGAAGTGGATTCGGTCGCGCTTGACAGACACGCCCTGCTTAGAAAGGAGATCTCGCAAGTCCTGGCGTCTCTCGGCACGCTTGGAGGCGACGTACTCCTCCAACTCGCGGCGCTGCACGCCGGAATGCCCGCGCAGGATCCTCTCGCCGAACACGCTCCACACATGAATCAGGTGCAGCTCGCCGCGCTCCCATTGAGCGAGCGCTCGTGCCACGTTGACCACCTTTTCGTTCATCGCCGCTTGCTGCGGGTCGTCCCGCACCGGATCGACGCATGCCAGGATGCTCCGGTGGCGGCGCGCGCCTGTCGGCTTCACCAGCTCGACTGGGCAGGGGCAGTTGCGCAGCAGGTCCATGGCGGTCGAATCGACCAGATGGAGGATCCCGCTTTGATGCGCCGTCTTCATCACCAGGTCATGGCGGTTGCGCAGCACTTCGCGGATGATCTCGACGAACGGCTTGCCGAAGAGCACCTCGGTCTTGGCCCGCAAGCCCTTGGCGCGCAAGGGAGCCACCAGCTTCTCGAGGAGCGCCGCCTTTCGCTCGGCCATCCTGCCGGGCAGCGCCCATGCCGGCGGGTTAAGCCGCGCATGGAACAGCGGCTCGTCCTCCACGACGTCGACCACCTTCAGAGTCGACCCGGTGGCCTGGGCCAGCCGAGCGGCGCGGGTCAGTGCGGGATGCTTGTCAAAAGTCGTGTCGGCGAAGACTAGGATCTTCTTGAAGCGCTTCATCAGCGGGACCCTCTTTCACTAGACAGTGCGCTTCGCAATGGCAGTCGCCGTCTCGGTTTGTAACGTCGGGGCACGGCACGCCGGGGCTTCTAGAAACAGCGCCTAGGCTTCACCGATACGCGACCGAACGTTCGGGATGCCCCACTAGCTTCGATCGGCAGTCACGCCCGGCAGCGCTACGCCACAAGACCGTGCAACCACTGGAGCACCGTGGTCGGGGTTTGCTTCGAGCATACCCGAGTCAAGTGCCGAGCCGTTATCATAGACGGTTTGCTATGCCCAACTTACCCGCTGCGGACGCGGATTGTCCTGTCGCCATCGTCACCGGCGGCAGCCGCGGCATCGGACGGGCCATCGCCAAAGAGTTGTCAAGCACGCATCGCGTGATCGCAACCTACCGAAGCCGTGAGGATGCCGCCCGCACTCTACAGGAGGAGGCCGGTGTCGAGATCCTGCAAGTAGACGTAAGCCGACGGGAAGATCGAGACGCGCTGCTCGCGTTCTGCCGTGAACGGTTCGGAAAGCTCGACTTGCTCGTCAATAACGCCGGTATGGCCCCCCGGCAGCGGTTCGATCTGCTCGAAGCCACCGAAGAAAGCTTCGATGAGGTGCTCAACACCAATCTGAAAGGCCCCTACTTTTTGACACAGTCTGCCGTGCGCTGGATGAGCGAGCGCAAATCGGGGCGCGTGGTGTTCATCACGTCGATCTCCGCCTATACCTCGTCGCCCAACCGCGGTGAGTATTGCGTGTCGAAGGCCGGCCTCAGCATGGCGGTGAAGCTCTTCGCCGACCGGCTGGCTCCCGACGGTATCGGCGTGTTCGAGATTCGGCCCGGAATCATCCGCACCGACATGGTGGCTCCAGTCGTTGCCAAGTACGAAAAGCTAGTGTCGGAAGGACTGCTGCCCCAGGGCCGGCTTGGCGAAAGCGACGACGTCGCCCAGGCGGTACGAGCTGTCGCCGACGGTTTGCTCGATTACTCCACAGGTCAAGCTCTGGATGTCGATGGCGGCTTCCACCTGCGGAGACTGTAGGGGCGGACCGCTGTGTCCGGCCCGGCGCCGCTGATCTGCTTTCACCGTCAACGCAGAGACAATAGGAATTGCCAACGGCCAGGGCGGGGCGGACGCAGGGGTCCGCCCCTACAAGTCCCGATTACTCGGTTCTCAGGGCCGCGAAGCGCCACGTCTCTAACCCCCTCACCGCCGGTGCAACCCGAGCGCGATCCGCCCCAGCCTGACGAGGTGGACATAGAAGGCGTAGGCCAACAGATACGCCAGCGTAAACGGAAAGATCAGCAGCCCGGCCAATGTACGGGCGGCGGAGTCGCCCTCCAGCCCGGCCCGATTCAGAAGCAGTCGCGTGAGGTGGTCGGCATGGGCGTAGTCCAGCCAGAAAAAGTCCCCATGCTCATTGACCGCGAGGAACTTCGCGGGCAGCAGCAGCAGGGCGGCCCGCCGCCAGGGCGCCATGATTCCCACTCCGGCGCAGAGAATGGCGACGACCGAGTGGCGCTCGGCCCGGATTTCTTTGAGGAGACGCCACCTTGCCGCGTCATCGGGATAGTCGATCACGCGCCACACTTGGCCGCCGCGGTTGCCCGCGGCGTGCAACTCAACCGGATCATCCGCCAAGCAAGTCAGCAGGTCGATCGGCGCATCCTGTCCGAAGGCCTGGCGCAGCCGGGGCAGGACTGCCTCTGCGGCGCTCCTCGGCCCACTTTCAATCAGGAGAATTCGCGTGATCGGCGGAACACGCCGCGAGAAGACCCACTTCACAGGTCTCCATTCTACAAAGCGTGACCCACGGTTTCGCTTCCGAGGTCTGTTAGGTTGAGCCGGCGGGCGGGAGGGACTATCCTTACGAGGATGTCTTTGAAGTGCCTGGCGTTCCTTCTCGGGGCGGTCTCGGCCCTAGCGGGTTGCGTGCAGGACGACGGGCCATACCCCGCTCGTGAGCTGAAGCTGATCGTGCAGGCGTCGCCCGGAGGGATTTCCGATACCGTGTCGCGCTTCATGGGCAGCCTCATCGAGAAGGACCTCGGGGTGCCCGTCGTCTGCGAGAACAAGCCGGGTGCAAGCGGTGCGTTGGCCTTCTCGTATGTGACGCGGCGCGCTCCCGACGGCTACACGCTGGGACATGCGGCAGTGGAGATCGCCATGGTGAGGACGCTCGGGTATGCCGACGTGGGTCCGGACAACATGGGCCTGATCTGCATGGTGTCGAAGACGCCGCCGGTGTTGGTGGTGCGGAGCGACGCCCCGTGGGCGAAGCTCGAAGACTTTCTCGCAGCCGCGCGCGGCGAGCCGGGCGGGTTGATTATGGCGAACTCGGGCACGGGCTCGATCTGGCACTTCAATACCCTGTTGATGGAGCACGCCGCGGACATCCGCGTGACCCATGTGCCGTACGGCGGGTCGTCGGGATCGTTGACGTCGTTGCTCGGCGGGCACGTCGACGCGGTGATCGCGGGCGCCGGCGAAGCGGTGGCGAACGTCCAAGCCGGCCGGCTGAAGGTACTCGCGGTATTCGACGAGGCGCGCTCGCCGATCTTTCCCGACGCCCCGACGACTCACGAGTTGGGCTATCCGTTCGGGGCACCGGCGTGGAGCGGGTTCTTTACTCCCGCGGGAGTGTCGCAAGAAGTCCGGCTGCGTCTCGAGAGTGCTTTTCGCAAAGGATTTGAGAGTCCCGCCTGGGCGAAGTTGTGCGCCGAGCGCGGTATGGAGGCCACGTTCCTTGGGAGCCACGACTTCCGTGATTTCGCTTTGCAGCAGGCCGAGTTCTTCGCGGAGCAGATTCCGCAGCTCTTGCGGTTAGAGCGATAGAGGCCAGGTGCTCGACGAATGAATCGGTCTCAGCTTACCTTGGCCGCACTCTTCCTCGCGTTCGGCGTATACCTGGTTGTCAGCGCGGAGTTCTTGCCCGAAGGCGCGGGGCGCGTTCCGGGCCCGGGCTTCTTCCCGCAAACCATTGGCGTGGTGATTCTGTTGCTCGGGGCACTGCTGCTAGCGCAGGCTCTTCGCAGCAGCAGCGGCGTAGAGTTCGCCATAGAAAACCACTGGGCCATCGGTGGCGCGATCGGGCTGACCTTCCTGTTCCTTTTGTTGTGGGGCACCGGATTCTTCGCGCTCCGCACGCTCGTTTTCCTGACCCTCTTCCTGCGGTTTCTGGGGGAGCGTTGGTGCCAAAGCCTGACGGTCGCCGCGGTGTTGACGGCGGCGGTCACCGCGGCATTTCAATATGGGCTGAGGGTCTCTCTGGAGTAACACCTGGATGACAGCGGACCTCCTCGAAGGCCTGATGGCCGTCCTGCAACTGAAGGTGCTGGGGTTCCTGGCGGTGGGGGTCGTGCTGGGCGCGATCTTCGGCTCGCTGCCCGGACTGACCGCGACCATGGGCGTGGCCGTCCTGACGCCCCTGACCTTCTGGGTCTCGGCCGAGCAGGGGTTGGCGATGCTGCTCGGTATCTACTGCGGGGCGATACCCGCCGGCGGCATTCCAGCCATTCTGATCAATGTTCCGGGGACGCCGGCGTCCATTGCCACGACCTGGGACGGCTATCCGCTCTCGAAGCAAGGCCACGCCGGGCTGGCGCTGGGTATCAATGCGCTGCTGTCCGCGGTAGGGCAGCTCACGAGCATCTTCTTCCTCGCGGTCTTCGCGTTTCCGATCGCCCGGTTTGCGCTGCGGTTCGGTCCGGCCGAGTACTTCGGGCTGGCGCTTTTCGGCATCAGTTTGATGG
The DNA here is from genome assembly GCA_965248255.1 of Bryobacterales bacterium. Taxonomy (GTDB): domain Bacteria; phylum Acidobacteriota; class Terriglobia; order Bryobacterales; family UBA6623; genus JAKZVK01. Next base: position 3,023,392 of record CBDFIW010000004.1, on the reverse strand, counting down.
CCAGTGTTTCGGGCGATCGGGTGGTCAAGGGGATGCTGGCCGGCATGCTCGGGCTGGCGCTGGTCACCGTCGGGCTCGATCCGATGACGGCCTATCCGCGTTACACGTTTGGGTGGTCGGAGTTCCTCGACGGCATTTCATTCGTGCCGGCGATGATTGGGCTTTTCGGCTTGGCGGAAGTGCTGGTGCAGATCTCCGACCGCCACGGCAAGATCGAGGACGCGCCGTCGGCGCTCGGTCGCATCTGGCCGACACTGAAGCAGTGGAGGCGCATGCTGCCCGCGATGTTCACCGGAGCGGGGATCGGCACGTTCGTTGGCGCCGTGCCGGCCGCGGGCGGCGACATCGGCTCGGTGATCGCCTGGGAGCAGACCCGGCGGCTGTCACGGAACAAGGAAGAGTTCGGCAAGGGGTCGATCGAGGGGCTGGCGTCGAGCTGTGCGGGTTGCAACAGCGCCATTGGCGGAGCGATGACGACCATGTTGACACTCGGCATCCCGGGTGACGCCGTCTCGGCAGTACTGATCGGCGCGCTGCTGATTCACGGCATCCAGCCCGGGCCGTTGCTGTTCCGCGACCACCGGCCGTTCGTCTTCAGCCTAGTGTTCTTGATGGCCTTCGCGGCAGTGTTGATGATGCTGATTGGCCTACTCGGTGCGAAGCCCTTGGCGCGGGCGCTACGTATCCCCAACCCCTGGCTGTGGGCGGGGATCGTTCTTTTCGGCACGGTCGGCTCTTATGCGATGAACAACGCCGTGGTGGATGTGTGGGTGATGTTTGTGGCAGGGATTGTCGGCTTCTTGCTGCGCAAGGCGGACGTGCCGCTGGGGCCGCTGGTGCTGGGCTTGATTTTGGGGCCGATGATGGAGTCGAACTTGCGAAGGGCGTTGATCTTGAGCCGGGGGGATTGGCTGGGGATGTTGGAGAGCCCGATTCTGCTGTTTTTCCTGGTGGCGACCGCCGCGAGCTTGGTTTTGCCGTTTGTGAAGAAGCTAAGGGCACAGGCCTAGCTAGAGTGGATTTCGCTCCGGTTCCACGGCAAGGCTAGCTGTCAGGGAACGCTTCCGAGGAATTCCCGATTATCGGGCAGTGACGCGACCTCGAAGGAGACATCTCGGGGGCGACCATCAACCAGCTACTGGCTTGCTTCCGAGTGGGAGACACCCTGCTGCAAGCGTGGGAGAATGAGGGCAGGCGAAGACGACTATTGAGATCCCGGCCGCGTTGTTCCGCGGCGCAGAGTCGGCGGCGGCTGAGCTAGGAATTCCCCTAACGGACGTTTGGTATCGGAGGCAGTGGCTGACAAGCTGCGCCCTCGCGGTGGCCAAGGCAAACTGTGGATGAAGACGTTCGTAGGTTGCAGAGCCTCCGCAGGGAGACAGCCAGGACCAACCGGTTCATCGGAGAACAGTTAGTTCAGATGCAGCCCGAGGGCTGAAGGTGATCCGGACACGAACGGGCTGTCGGTGGTCGCGAACGGCGCCCCTACGGTGGAACCCACTCTCGCGAAGCAACCGAGATCGTTGTACCGTTGATTGTGCTGGGAGAATTCAGATACGGCATCCGGCAGTCGCGAGGCCGTGCGCCGTATAGACGGTGGCTGGCGGATTCCTCAGTTGCCGGCCTGAGTCGCCCTCGTCGGGCAGGAGGTCGTGTAGCCGTTCGGTGGCTCTCGGTTTGCTTGGGGGTGGGAGCTGTTGGAACGCTCATCCTCTCGTGGGCCTTGCCTCGTACTGTTGATCCTGTTTCCGGTGCGCCGTCTGTTTTCGTATGGGCGTGGGAGCGCCCCGAAGATTTACGTTTCCTCGACGCGTCGGAGGCGGGCGTCGCGTTTCTAGCCGGGACGATCGTGCTGTCGGGCGACGAGATCGTCGTTCGCCCCAGACTTCAGCCGCTTCGGACAGCGCCCGGTGCATCACTGATACCTGTGGTGCGGGTTGAAACCGACCGAGCCCGCCTATCGTCAAGGCAGTTGCAACGGACCGCTGACGCGATCGAGCGGCTGACTTCCTCCGATAGCGCCGACGCTGTGCAAGTCGATTTCGACGCGACGACCTCCGAGCGTAGTTTTTATCGCGATCTGCTGATCGAACTCGACAAGCGGCGGAAGTCTCAAGTTCCGCTCGTGATTACGGCCTTGGCATCGTGGTGCCTGGGCGATCCGTGGATCCGTGAGCTGCCGATTACCGATGCTGTTCCGATGCTGTTTGAGATGGGTCCCGATAAGGAGATCGTTAGGAGACACCTTGGTGAAGGCCGGGACTTCTCGCTTGCTGTGTGCCCGCAAAGCCTAGGGATTTCTACCGAAGAACCGCTGGGCGAGCGTCCTGCCGGGCGTAGGACCTACATATTCAGTTCCAAACCTTGGGAGCGGCACAAGGCGCGCGCGGCGGTCCGCGAGGCGAAGTCATGGCAGTGAACACAAGCTTTCGGTGGGTGGTGTGTGCCGTTCTCGCGGCCTACGGGATCGTGGTTGAGATTCAGCTTGCGTGCATGAATGTTCAGTGGGCGCCCACTTTCTCTCAGAGCTACCACCCTGACCTACCGCTCCCTGAGTACGTGGCGGGAGACCTGGGCATTGTCAAGCCTGGTTTTCGGCACTTCTACCTCTTTGTTGCGTACAGGCACCTCGCGGGGATTGGATTCGCTGAGCAGTCCAAAGCGGAGTATCCGCCGAGGTCTAGTCGAACGGCCGGCCGATCTGGAAGGCCACAGCGGGGCATCGACCTTTGGCAAAGGGCGCGAACCGAATCAGTGGGTAAAGGAGAGACCTCGCGCAAAGGCAACTGGCGGAGAGATTACCGGAAGAAGGTGCCAGGACAGCAGTGGCAGTTCTTTCTCAATTGCCCGGATCACGCGTTTCGCACGGCGGCGGCTACCCTGCAAGAGCGTGTCGAGAAGTTTGGATCGGAGAGCGAGGAGGTGAGAGCGTGGGTCGAGGCACAAGACATTGTGTTTTCCAACTGTCAGGACGGCGAGAAAATCCCTCCTGACGCGAGCGATGATCTTGACCCGTTGATCCGTGCCGATCGCGCGTATCAGATTGCCGCTGCACACTTCTACTCGGGACACTTTGCCGAGGCGGCGGCCCGCTTTCAGGCCATCCGACACGATGGCGATTCGCCCTGGCGACTGTGGGGCACCTACCTTGCGGCTCGCTCTTGGATTCGCAAAGCCACACTTGAAACGGACGTCGATCAAGTCGATGAGGAAAGTTTCGCGAAGGCTGCGGAGCTTCTCGAATCGGTCCTCGGAGATCCCGAAGAGGCGGAACGGCACGCCTCTGCGGAGGGCTTGAAAGGATTTGTGTCGGCCCGGCTGAATCCGGCTCGGCGTATTCGGGGGTTGGCAGATAGGCTCGTCCGGCCGGATCCGGAGGCCTCGTTGCACGAGCTGTGGACCGACTACCACTATCTACTCGACCGTGGCCATGGTTCCGATCGAGCGGATGATCTCACGGACTGGATTCTGACGTTCGCCACTCCCGGAAGTGATGCGTCGGATCGCTCACTCAAAAACTGGAAACGAACCGGCGCTCTGCCGTGGCTGGTTGCCTCGCTGACCAAAATCGATGCCGAGCACCCGAATCTGGATGAAGTTCTAGAGGCTGCCGCAGCGATACCAGGCACGTCCTCGGGACATCTCACCGTGACCTACTACCGCTTCCGCTTGCTGGCTGAGTTAGGTCGATTGCAAGAGCTAAGGGACGGACTCGACGAGGTGCTCGCGAGATCGCTGCCGCCGATCTCACGGAACCAATTCTTGGCCCTTCGGATGCCGCTCGCTCGAAGTTTTCGCGAGTTCCTTCAGTTCGCCCCTAGAACCGCCACGAACGATCGGTTCTACGGCATAAAGCCGGGGTCACCCATGCTCTTCGATCAGGATTCCCGCAAGGTGTTCAACACCGAACTTCCCTTGACGTTGCTCGAAGAGTCGGCCCAAAGCGAACTGATTCCTGAGCCCCTTCGGAAGGAGATCGCGCTGACGGCATGGGCTCGCGCAGGATTGATCGATGAACCGGAGAGCCAACTGCGGCTTACCCCGCTGGTGAGAGAACATTGGCCCGCATTGGCCCCCGATCTCGATCAGTTCGCGGCGACAGGAGACCCGGTTGAGCGGAAGCGGATGTTCCTTTACATGTTGCTTCATCATCCAGGGATCCGGCCGGTGCTTCGAGTCTCCGTTCACCGCGCGACGCCCATCGAGCGAATTGACAACCTCCGAGACAACTGGTGGTGCGGAATGGAGCGCACACTGGGCTCGCTCAAGTCGAACTATGAGCATCAGACACTCCTCAACTACGAACGAAGAAATCCTCGCGTCCGGTCCACGTATGGGTCGCAAGCCGAGCCGTCTGATCAAGAGCTGGCGTTCTTAAGCGCAAGCGAGAAGGCGGAGGCCCAGCGGCAGATGCAAAAACTTCGCACTCTTGAATCGGGGCCGAACTATCTGAGCGCGCAAGTGATTGAGTGGGCCAAGGATGCCCCGGGAGATCGGCGTGTTGCGGAGGCGCTCCACCTCTCTGTTCGTACGACCCGTTACGGCTGTGTCGATGGTGCGACGTCAGACTTCTCAAAAGCCGCGTTCCAACTCCTGCACCGCCGGTACCCGAACAGCGAGTGGGCCGAGAGGACGAAGTATTGGTATTAGACTCTTCGGCTCTTCCAATCTCTTCTTGTTGGCCGGTCTTCCCAAAGAGAAGTTCGAGGGACTTCTCTCAGGCGGCCCCTCGAAGATCGGAATGACCTCCGGAGAATGGGGGACTGATCGGAAGCGTCGCCGAAGCCACGATTAATACACGAAACGTGGTATCGCGAGGAGGCGGGACTGTTGAAGCCCAATGATAATGTCCCCTTGAGCGCCCAATAGAAATGTCCCCTAATCTGGACCTCTGCGAGGAGGTGAAAGATTGGGAAGGACATGGATGAGTGCCAAGGAGTTGAGGCGCGGCGAAGTGCTGAGCCGAGTGAAACGAGGGGAACTGAAGTTGACCGAAGCCACCGAACTGCTGGAGAATCGTTGTTTGCAGTTGAAGCCGAAACGCAATCAGGGCGTGGGGGCGGGTGCACGGGTGACGGTCCAACAGGGGCGCGATGAGAGCTTGCAGGTGAGGTTTGAGGGGCACGAGATCGAGCACGAAGTGATCGCCACGCCGACGCCACGGCTGCGGACGAAGCCGGCACCGCAGGGGAACGTGGTGGCCGGACGCAAGCCGGCGGCGAACCACCCCTGGCGGCGAGCTGTGCTGCGGAAAACACGAGCTGCGAATTCATAAGAGGGCTGTGGAAATGCCGGGTCGGATGGAAAGCGTGGAAAACCTTGTGGCGGCAGCCGTGCCGGGCTCGAGGAACCGTGGATGGTTTTCCACCCTTCCCACCGCCCCTTGGAAATCGCTGCGCGATTCCCACAGTTCCACAGCCCCGACGATGACGATTCTCTCCTATCACCAAGGGGACACTTCTACTGGGCTACCGAAGGGGACATTTCTATTGGGCCTTGACATCGCGAGGAGGCGGGACTCGCGGTAAGTTGGTGGTAAGATGCACACACGGGCATGGCACGTCTTCGCTCGGCGCTCCTGGCATTGATTCTGGCTCCCGCCGTCGCTGCGGCCGGGGAAGGAGAGATGGAGTTGCGGGGGCAGATCTTCCCGCCTTTGCGCAGCGCGTGGATCGGAATCCAGTCCGCGGCAACCCCCTTCCGCACGCACGGATTGAGCGGCCAGAACGGCAAGTTCAAGTTCAAAAATCTGGCTCCCGGTTCCTATACGTTGGTCGTCTTCCATCCTCATTGGGGGGAGCAGCGGAGGTCGGTGGAAGTGACCCCCAGTTTCGCTGACGAGAAGAACCGCGTCCCGGTCACGGTCGTTGTCAAGCGCTCAAAGAAGGAACGCGAACGCCACTTGAATCGACGGCACACGGTCTCGGCCCAAGACCTCTCGGTGTCGCCCAAAGCGAGGGTGGAGGTGCGCAAGGCCAACAAGAGGCTTGAAAAGCGCGACACCGAAAGCGCGTTGGCGCACCTTGAGAGAGCGGTCGAGATCTCTCCGCAGTTCATGAACGCGTGGAACCAGCTTGGAACGATAGCGTACCAAAACAGGCAGTTTGCCAAGGCGGAGGAGTATTTTCGAACGGCGCTCGATCTCCAGGCTGACGCGTTCCCGCCGGTGGTGAACCGGGGCGCCGCTCTGCTGGCCCTCAATCGTCACGACGAGGCCCTGCGGTTCAACCAGTACGCCGTGACCCTGCGCAGCGACGACGCACTGGCCAACTCGCAATTGGGAAGAAACTTCTTCCTGCTGGGAAACGACCGCGAAGCGATTCGATACCTCACGATCGCCAAGCGGCTCGATCCCTCGCACTTTAGCCTGCCGCAGGTTACGTTGGCCGACATCTATCGCCGGCGTGGCGAACACCGCAAGGCGATCCGCGAGTTGGAGGACTTTGTCGCGAAGCATCCGGATTCACAACAGGCCGCGAAGACCCGCCAAGCCCTCGCTGAGTTGAAGAAGGCGGGTTTGCGCAATTCGGAGAATCAGGCGGGTCGTGACTGATTTACTTTCTCAAGCGGCGTCGGCCAAGTCGGACGCCCCGCCCTCGCTTCCGCCGCTCGACGAGCTGAGCCGGCGCATCCGCGACGGGGAGATGACGCCCGCGGCCCTCGTCGAGCGCTGCCTCGGACGGGTCGAACAACGAGAAGACGACCTGCGGGCCTGGGCGTACCTTGCCGCGGCTGAAGCGCGCGAGCGCGCGGGTGCTCTCACCGAAGAACTGAAAGCGGCGGGGTCACGGGGCGCGCTGCATGGCATCCCCTTCGGCGTTAAGGACATTTTCGATACCGCGGACATGCCGACCGAGTGGGGCTCGGCGCTCTACGCCGGCAGGACGCCGGGCGAGGACTGTGCGCTCGTTGCGCAGCTCGCTGAAGCCGGCGGGATTGTTCTCGGCAAGACCGTCACCACCGCCTTCGCCTATTTTGACGCCGGACCGACGCGCAACCCTCGCAACCTCGAACACACGCCCGGAGGGTCGTCGAGTGGCTCAGCGGCGGCGGTTGCGGACGGCATGGTGCCGTTCGCCCTGGGCAGCCAAACGATGGGCTCCGTACTGCGGCCGGCTTCCTTCTGTGGGGTCGTCGGCTTCAAGCCGACCTTCGGACGGCTGGCTCTCGAAGGGGTGATGCCGTTCTCCAAGAGCCTCGACCATGCCGGCTGTTTCACCCGCACCGTGGAGGAGATGTCGTTTCTGTGGCAGGCGCTGGGGAACGAGGTTGTACCGAGTAAAAACGGGGCGCGGACGCTGACGGTGGTTCCGTGGCCGATCGGGTCGCCGCTTGAAGCTGAGATGGCAGAGGCTTTCGGGGCTTTGACGGTCCGGCTTGCCGGGGCTGACTTTGCGATGGAGCGGATCGGCCTCCCTCCGGCTTTCGAAAAGCTGGCCGAGGCGACCCGTACCGTCATGACCTACCAAGGGGCGCGAACTCACGAGCAGCCTTTCCGGGAGCACGGGCCGAAGGTCGGGGCGAAGCTGGCGGTCTTGGTGGAGGAAGGTTTGGCGATCGGGGAGCCGGATTACCGCGAAGCGCAGCAGATCATCCAGACGGCGCGAGCCGATTTCGCCGAGTGGACGCGCCAGGGCGCGGTTTGGCTGACGCCGTCCGCGCCGGGACCGGCTCCTGAAGGGCTCGGCTCGACGGGCGATCCGATCTGTAACCTGCCGTTTACGGCGCTGGGCGCGCCGGCGATTTCTGTTCCGTTTGGCCGCTCGGAGAAGGGACTTCCCTTGGGCCTCCAACTGAGCGCGGCGGCGGGCAGCGAGGGGCTTCTGCTTGCCACGGCTTTGTGTTGCGAGCAGGCGTTAGCGGAGGCTGCATAGCGGCTGTTTCCCCAGCCGGGCGCGGCACCTTGCGCCCTTACCTTGCTCCGGGGCCCGCCCGCCCACGCCGTGTCGCGGCGACAGGCTAGTAGTCCCAAGACCCTGTGATAGTCTCGTAGTGGCGGGTTCGTTTTCATGAAAATCCTGATTGCGGGCGGGGGCCAAGTCGCCCAGTTGATTGCCCGCAGACTCACCCAAGAGGGCAACGAAATCACTATTGTCGAGCGCGACGCAGAGCGCTGCGCCCAACTCGAAGAGGCGCTCGACGCCAAGGTCGTCCGAGGCGACGCAGCGAGTATCTCGACCCTGCGCCGTGCCGGCATCGCCGACACGGAGATGCTGATCGCGGTGACGACTTCCGACGAGGCCAACGTGCTGGCGTGTATGGTGGCGCAGGCCGAGGCGAACGTGAAGTTCAAGGTCGCCCGCATGCGCACGCACGAGGTGGACCACTGGCGCCGCATCATCGAGCAGGTCGGACTACAGATCGACCTGGTTATTCACCCCGAGAGTGAGACGTCCGAGCGCATCATGCGGGTGATAGGGTTGCCCGGAGTTTCGGACATCGTTGACTTCGCGGGCGGCGACGTCAAGCTGTTCGGCATGAATGTCGAGGAGGGAAGTTGGTTCAACGGCAAGACGCTCGAGGAACTGGACGCCGCCGGCCCTCCCAAGGACTCATTGATCGCGTTGATCTTCCGTGGCCAGCAGGTGATCATCCCGCACGGGGCGGAAGTGCTGAGCCCGGGTGACCATATCTACGTCATGGGGACACGGAAGAACCTGGACGATGTGCTCCAGTTCATGGGCGTCGAACGGCAGGAGTCCGTCTCTCGTGTGTTTATCGTCGGGGGCAAACAGCTCGGCATCGGGATTGCCGAAGCACTCGAGAAGGAAGGGGTACAGGTCAAGCTCTTCGAAAGAGACACGCGACGCTGCGAGAAGATCTCGACCATCCTTACTAGGACGATCGTCATTCACGGCGACGGGACCGACCAAGGGATTCTGGAGGATGAAAATGTGGAGGGCGTCGATGCGTTTCTCGCCATGACGACCGATGACGAGGCCAATATCATCGCCTGCATGTTGGCCCGGCGGCTGGGGGCCAAGAAAGTCGTGGCGCTGATCAACCGGCTCAACTATCTGCCGATGGTGCAACGGCTGGGCATCAATACGTCGGTGAGCCCGCGGCTGGCGGCGGTCGATCGCGCGCTTCAGTTTGTGCGCAAGGGGCACGTGCTTTCGGTGACGACGTTCGGAGCCGAGGAGGCCGAAGCGATCGAGTTGATCGCCGGCGAGGGGTCGAAATACGTTGGCAAGAAGCTGAAGGACATGCGTTTCCCGCGCGAAGCCATTGTCGGGGCGATTGCGCGCCCGGACGGCGAGGTGGTAGTCCCGCGCGGCGAAGCAAGCATCAAGGCCGGTGATCGTGTCATCTTCTTCACGATCGAGAGCTTCGTGCGAGAACTAGAATCCGCCTTCCTGGTCGAACACGCCTCGTAGAGAGTTCCTCTTGATTCGCTACCGAGCGATTGGCTACGTGCTGGGCCAGTTCCTGCTGGCTTTCGCCGGGACGATGCTGGTTCCTTTGATCTTTGGGGCTCTGACCTCGGGTGCGGACTTGTGGCCGCTCGGGTCGGCGGCGTTGCTCACGGCTGCCGCGGGAGGTTTGTTGTTTGGCGTCTCCGGCCGGCCGGGCCGGGACCTCAGCCGCCGCGAAGGCCTGTTGCTGGTGGTGGCCTTGTGGGTGTCGGTTGGATTGTTCGGGTGCTTGCCCTTCTATTTCTCACCCTACTTTGCTTCCTTCACCGACGCTCTGTTCGAAGCGGTATCGGGTTTCACCGCCACCGGCGCCACGGTTCTTTCCGAGGTCGAAGCTCTTCCGCCGGCACTGCAACTCTGGCGGTGCTTCTCGCACTGGCTGGGCGGGATGGGCATTGTTCTGCTGGGTGTGGCGATCCTGCCGCTGGTGGGGCACGGGGGCATGCATCTCTACCGGGCCGAGTTCTCGGGTGCCAAGTCCGAGCAGCTCAAGCCGCGCATTGCCGAGACGGCGAAGTCACTGTGGAAGATTTACTTCTCTCTCAGTGTGCTGCTGTTCGCGGCGCTGCGTCTGGCGGGAATGAGCTGGTTCGATGCGATCTGCCACACCTTTTCGACCCTCGGCACGGGCGGATTCTCGACGCGCACGGCGAGCATCGCGGGGTTCGACAGCAGGACGATCGAATACCTACTCACTCTGTTCATGCTCCTGGGGGGGATCAGCTTCGTACAGCATTACCGGCTGTGGGTGGAGAGACGGCCTCGCAGATTCTTCGGGGACGTGGAGATCCGCTTCTACCTGCTGACCGCCGTGGGCGCCACGGCCATCATCGGAGTGATCTTGATTCTCGATAAGGGCTACGCGCTCGAGGCAGCCTTTCGGAGCGCCCTGTTCCAGGTCACCGCGATCATGACCACCACGGGCTTTGTGACGGACAACTTTGAAATCTGGCCCCCACTGCCCCAGTTGATGTTGCTGGCGCTGATGTTCGTCGGCGGCTGCACTGGCTCCACAGCGGGTGGACTCAAGATGTCGCGCCTGCTGCTTCTGGCGAAGGTGGTCGACCGGGAGTTCAAACGCATGGTCGAGCGGCGGGGTGTTTTTGCCGTCCGTCTCGGTGGTGTCGTCATTCCTGAAGGCACGATCCAGAGCTTACTGAACCTGGTCTATCTGGCGTTCGTGGTGAACTTCGTGTCTTGCTTGTTGTTGGCGGCGATGGGTGTGGACGTGCTGACCTCGATCGCCGCGGTGGCGGCTTCGATGTTCAACATCGGTCCCAGTCTCGGCGGCGTGGGTCCGCTCGACAACTATGGACACCTGCCGACCCTCGCAAAATGGGTATTGAGTGGTTGCATGATCGCTGGGCGGCTGGAGTACTACACCGTGTTGGTGATTCTGACGCCGGCGTTCTGGCGCAAGTAAGGTACGGCTCGCGGGGTGTCTAATGGGCCGTCATATCAGAGACCGCGTCAAGTTCTGAGGAAACCCTGCGCAGTCCCACTGGCTACGGCCTTGCACCGTCGAACTTCAGCTCCACGACCGCACCTACGTCTATGCCTGCCCGTTGGGCCGCTGACGCTTGGTTGATGGAGATTTCCAAATACTCCGAGCTACCCGCGATCACGAATGGCGCGTCAGAGGGTGCTTCGGTGTAGGTCACCGCGGTTGCATCCACGGTGAGACTTCCGGCGACGAGCCGGAATTCCGCCGGCGACTCCGTAAGCAGCTCCGCCGGAAAGCTGGTCACAACATTTCCGAAACGGTCGATGTTCAACACGCGGCCGCACCAGTATCCCGGCTCGACGAGCCTCGGCGTGGTCGGTTCGAGGCGAGTGTAGTCGTCAACAACCTCACCGAACTGCTCTAGGCGACCGCCTTTCGATAGCCGCGCCGCCACCGGAGCGAAGAGGTCGCGGCCATGGAAGGTGCGGCTCGTTGGCTTGAGGGTGAAGCGGTCGGCGTCGATGGCGCGCACAGTGTGGTCTTCGCGTTCGTAAACCTGCGACAACACGCCGTTGTCGGGAGCCACGAAGAACTGGCCCGCCGCCTCGGCTACGATCGGGCGCCGCTTGCTGCCGACCCCCGGATCAACGACGACGACGTGGACCGCCCTCGCCGGGAAATAACGATAAGCCTGGGCGATGACAAACGCTCCGTGAGCCACTTGATAAGAACTCACGTCATGGCTGATGTCGATCATCCGAACATCTGGGTTGATCCCCGCGATGACCCCCTTCATCACGCCGACATAGTGGTCGGCCAGTCCGAAGTCGGTGGTCAAAGTGATGATTCCTGAGGCCACGATATAATCAATCTTGGCAGCGTTTTCTATGCGTCGCTACTATTTTGATCACAATGCGACGACGCCCGTCGCGCCCGAGGTGCTCGCTGCCATGATGCCCTATTTGGAGGGCGCGTATGGCAACGCGTCGAGTATCCACACGTTCGGCCAAGACGCGCGGAAGGGCGTTGAGCAGGCGCGGCGGCAGGTCGCCGATCTGTTGAACGCGCAGCCGAAGGAGATCGTGTTCACCGGCGGCGGAACCGAAAGCGACAACCTCGGGATCGTCGGTGTGGTGCGTGCCTCGAAGGGCGGGCGTAAGCACGTCATCACCAGTACGATCGAGCACCCCGCCGTCTTGAATACCTGTCAGCAGCTGGAGCAAGAGGGTGTCGAGGTGACCTACGTGCGGGTCGGGTCGGACGGGATCGTTGCGCCGGAGGATGTCCGGTCGGCGCTGCGGCCTCACACTGTGTTGATCACGATCATGCACGCCAACAACGAGCTTGGCACGGTGCAGCCGATCGCAGAGATCGCTCGCATCGCCCGCGAGGCCGGGGTGCTGCTGCACAGTGACGGCGTGCAGAGTGCGGGCAAGACCCCGACTGACGTCGACGCACTGGGTGTGGATCTGTTTGCGTTGAGCGGCCACAAGATCTACGCACCGAAGGGAGTCGGGGCGCTCTACGTGCGCAGAGGGACGCCGCTCGAGCGTATCCAATTCGGCGGCCATCACGAGCGCGACCGGCGCCCGGGAACGGAGAACGTGCCCGGAATCGTCGGGCTCGGCCGCGCGGCGGAGTTGGCGAGGGAGAAGCGCGAGGCGGAAGCTACGCGGCTGGCGGCTCTGCGAGACCGTCTCGAGGCGGGCGTTCTTGAACGGGTCGAGGCCTGCTCGGTCAACGGCGCCCCAGGGCAGCGGATGCCGAACACGGCCAACATCCGGTTTGACTATCTGGAAGGCGAGGCGATGGTGATCGCGCTCGACCTCAAAGGAATGGCGGTCTCGAGCGGTGCGGCCTGTTCGAGCGGTGCGGTACAACCGTCGCATGTCCTGACGGCGATCGGACTCACGTCAGAGCAGGCGCGATCGAGCCTGCGGTTCTCTCTCGGCGCACAGAATAGCGACGAGCAGGTCGACGAGTTGCTCGAAGTGATTCCGGACGTCGTGGAGCACCTGCGCAAACTCTCCCCGGCGTATGCGGGCTGATTCATTGTTGGTGTGGCCAGCCGCGCCAACTTGTAGGGGCGGACCGCTGTGTCCGCCCCCGCGCTGCGAAGTGGCTCTCGGCTTCAACTCAACGATCCCCAACACCCCATGAGCGAAAACCTCATCGCCGTCGCCATGTCCGGTGGCGTGGACAGCTCCACCGTCGCCGGCATGCTGAAGCGACAGGGTCAACCCATCGTGGGTATGACCATGCAGCTTTGGAACCAGCGGCGCGTGCCGGAACTCGTCCCCGAGGGGGCGGTGTCGGGCCGCTGTTGTTCGCTCGACGACGTTTATGATGCGCGGCAGGTGGCCGGCCAACTCGAGATTCCGTTCTACGTCGTTAACTTCGAGGAGCGCTTTGAAAAGGAAGTCGTCGCACCGTTCGTGAGCGACTACCTCTCCGGACGCACGCCGATCCCCTGCACCCCCTGCAACAACTTCGTCAAGTTCGATCAGTTCCTGCAGATGGCGCGGCAGGTGGGCGCCGAGCGGGTGGCCACGGGCCATTACGCGCGCATCGATTTTGATCAAGACAGCGGCCGGTATCTCTTACGCCAGGGCGTGGATCAGACGCGCGACCAGTCGTATTTTCTCTTCGGTTTGACGCAGGAGCAACTCGCCGGTTCGATGTTTCCGTTGGGCGGTCTCGAAAAGTCGGAAGTTCGCCGCGTCGCCAACGATCTAGGCCTTGCCGTCGCCAACAAGGGCGAAAGCCACGAGATTTGCTTCGTGCCCAACGGCGACTACGCCCGATTCGTGGAGATCTACCTCGAGCGTAAGGGCGTAAACGGGAAAGAGCGCGAGGGAGAGATCGTCGCATCGAACGGCGAGGTCCTGGGCGAGCACCGAGGTATTCATCATTTCACGATCGGCCAGCGCCGGGGGCTGGGTGTCGCGAGCGGTAGGCCGCAGTACGTCACGAAGATCGAACCCGCCTCTCGCCGGGTGTTTGTGGGCCCCAAGGACGAGTTGTTGCGCAAGAAGTTCAGCGCCCGCGACGTGAATTGGATCTCGATCCCCGAACTCGACGAGCCGTTGCGCGTCGACGTAAGGATCCGGCATCAGTTCAAGCCCGCGCCGGGGGAAGTTCGGCCCGCTGGTGATACGGCCCGTATCGAAGTCGAGTTCGATGCGCCCCAGCCGGCGGTCACGCCGGGCCAAGCGGCGGTCTTCTACCAGGGCGACTTGGTTGTCGGCGGCGGGTGGATAGAGTAGCAGCGCCTCCGCCGATTAACGGGAGTGTGTGTCGGCCCGCCTACAATGAGGGCGCGAACGGCTGTGGCTGACGTCGCGGGCCTATGAAGCACCTTGCCTGATACCGCCACGTTAACCAAGAGGACTCGGCTCGGACCCCCACGCACGGATCAGGAGAACCTATGAGGGGCCTGTGTTTCCAAGTCCTGCTCCTGCTCGGTCTGATGACCTGGCTGCTGCTGGGGGGACCTTCGGCTTTCAGTTGATTGAGGGATGGAATCTGCTGGATAGCTTCTACATGACCCTCATCACTCTCACCACGGTCGGTTACGGCGAGATCCATCCTCTCAGTGATCAAGGCAAGATCTTCAACTCGCTGTTGATCCTGGCCGGTGTGACGACGATCTTTGCGTCCATCGGGATCCTTACCGACATGGTCATCAAGCTTGAGTTGGCGGATTTCTTTGGCCGGCGGCGGAGGAAGAAAATATTGCAAAAGCTTTCCCAGCACTACATTGTTTGTGGTGCCGGCCGTGTGGGCCGCGGCGTAGTCAGCGAACTGCGGCGCAACGGCGCCCCTGTGCTGCTGGTCGAGAACAGTCCGGCGCGATGCCAGTGGGCCGTCGATCAGGACATCCCCACAGTACAGGCCGATGCGACCCGCGACGAGACGCTGAAGGAAGCGCACATCGCGTCGGCCAAGGGCCTGGTATCGGCGATGGGGACCGACGCAGACAACGTCTACGTCGTGCTTTCCGCGCGGGTGCTCAACCCCAACCTGCTGATTTCGGCCCGCGCCAGCAACGAGGAAGCCGAGGAGAAACTGCGGCAGGCGGGAGCGACCACCGTCTTCACGCCCTACACCTTCATCGGACATCGCCTGGCGCAGTCGATGCTACGGCCGCACGTGCTGAGCTTCCTGGATATCGCGTCCGCGTTCAGCCGAGGCGCGCACCTCGACATCGAGATCGAAGAGATCCGGGTATCGGACACGAGTCCGGTGACGGGAGCTACGCTCGAAGAATCCCGTATCCGGCAGGCGTACGGCGTGATTGTCCTGGCGATGAGAAAGGGCGCTGAAACGATGGTCTTCAACCCGGACGGTGACACTCGGATCGAGCCCGGGGATGTGCTGATCGCAATGGGCGAGCGCACGAAGCTCAAGGAGATGGAGGGAAAGGTGGAGGCCTGAGTTGCAACCGATTCTCACTGCCGCCGAGATGCGCGAGGTCGATCGCATCACGATCGAGGAGCGCGGGGTACCGGGCTTGCTCTTGATGGAAAACGCCGGCGCCCGCGTCTACGAGTTGCTGGCGCATCGCTACGGGCCGCTCGGCGGGCACCGCATCGTGATTCTCTGCGGTAAGGGCAACAACGGCGGCGACGGTTTGGTCGTGGCCCGGCACTTGGCCGTGCGCGGCAACGCGGGCGTCATGCAGGTGGTGCTGTTCGCCGAGCCGGATCGACTCAAAGGCGATGCCGCAACGAACTACCGCGCGTTGCATGGGGTGGCGGTCGAGCCTACGGTCGTGACCGACTCGGCTGGATGGCGGGAGACTTTGCCGGATTTGACGCCCGCCACCTTGGTGGTCGACGCGTTGCTCGGAACCGGGCTGCGGGGACCTGCCGAGGGGCTCTTCGCCGAGGTTATCCGTGACGTCAACACGAGGTTTCCGCACGCCAAGATCGTGGCGGTGGACATGCCCTCGGGCCTGCCGTCCGATCGCGGCGAGCCGTGGGGTGAGTCGGTGCGTGCCGACGAAACGGTAACGTTCACCGCTCCCAAAGTGAGTCAGGTTTTCCCTCCCAACTGCGAGCAAGTTGGCCGGCTGACGGTCGCGCCCATCGGCACAGCACCGTCGGTGATGGAATCGAACCCGGACTTGAAGTTGGCCCTGCTTGAAGCCTCGGATGTCGCCCCGCTCTTTGCTTCTCGCGAACCCACGGCGCACAAGGGCGACTTCGGCCACGTACTGGTGGTTGGTGGATCGAGGTCCAAACCGGGCGCCGTGCTGATGGCGGGCACGGCGGCCATGCGAGCTGGAGCAGGCCTGGTGACAGTCGCGACCGCCTCCGGGGCCACGGCGGCTGTTGTGGGAGACACGCCCGAGCTGATGACGCAACCGGTCGAGGAGATCGAAGACGGGTCGATGGGCGGGGAAGCGTTTGACCCTGTGTGGCTCGATCGCAAGACGGTCGTAGCCGTGGGTCCGGGGCTCGGTACGCTCGATGCCAACCAGGAGCTGGTTCGGAAGATCGTGCGCGAGGTTGAGTCCCCGCTGGTCGTCGATGCAGATGGGCTAACGGCGCTGGCCGCGACGCCGCCCGAGGAATGGGGCGCCAAGAGTCGATTGCTGGTCCTGACGCCGCACCCCGGCGAGATGTCGCGGCTCACCGGCCTCTCGACCTCAGAGATTCAGCAGCGCCGTCTCGATCTGGCTCGATCGTTCGCCCAGGAGCGGGGTGTCTTCCTGGTGCTGAAGGGGTTCCGCACCTTGATCGCTACACCCGCGGGGCGCGTACTCGTTAATCCGACCGGCACGCCCGCCCTGGCCAAGGGAGGATCGGGAGACATCCTGACAGGGATGATCGCCGGCTTCCTGGCACAGTTCACCGATGCTGAGCCGGAGGTCGTCATCGGTGCGGCGGTCTATCTACACGGCCTCGCGGCGGAAGTGGCGGTCGAGGAGAGCAGCGAGCAGACGGTGGCCGCGACGGACCTATTGGAGTACCTGCCCAAGGCAACCGAGCGCGTCAGCGGCGAGTGAAAGACAGAGTCAGCCCCCGAAGGCCGAAGGGAGTGAACCCCAGAAATGAGACAGCAGAAGGAGGGACACTTTTCATTAGCGCTCGATCTCAAAAAAACTGCGCCACGGGTCTCCTGAAAAGGGCTCCGTCCCCTTTGGGTCCCCGATTTTTCTGATGCCCTTCTCGGGTGTCCCTCGCCTTGCTTTTTGCCCACGCGACCACTCAGTAAAAGCCGCAGGTCTCTGCGAGCCCTGCGCTACACGTTTCTCATGGGCAGGTCAAGCACGGTTCGACCGTGAATGAGGACGGCAAGTTGTAGGTGCCGCAGAACTTCGCCTTGGTTCCCCGACCGGTACTGGACTTTTCAAGGCATGCTAAGGCCAGCGGGTCGTCGTGCACCGTCACCGTCCATACGTCCTTGTCGCCGCCTTGGGCAACCGCGCTCGTCCGTACGACCAAGACGGAGTCCCATTGGCCCTGGCAAGGACTTTTGCCGCTGCGGGTCTTGAAGTAAAGGAAGTAGGGATCCTCGGTAATCGGGTCGAAGAAGCGGAACCTCATGTTTGCAAAACTCGGGTCCCCCACGTTCTCAAGAGCTAGAACGCCGCCGTGAGTAAAGTCGGTCACAGTCACTTTGAGGAAGTGGGGCACGATGAATTCGAGACCGGAGGGATCGAGGAGTAGAGGACAGTTTGCGGAATCTCCTGCTACTTCCGGGTTGGAGAAATCCAACTTCAATCCGCGAGCGATGATGGCCGGGAAGTTTTCGTCAGGGCCGAATCCCATTAAAATATTGCCCTCGTTCGCTGCTCTGCTGCCGATGCCTACCCAAAGGTCATGGGTCTCGCCATCGGTATAGTCTGGCCCTGTTGCAAAAAGATCGCCGTCGCTTTGTAGGCCGTCGTCTGGTAGGCCGCCCGGGTCATCGACGCGATCGCGGAACGTGACGATGGACGGGATGGTTGCCTGATTGTCGCCGTCGTTGCCGCCCCCGCACTTGCAGTCAGGGTCTTCGCAGTCAATCTTGCCGTCTACGTCGTTGTCCTCGCCGTCGCTGCACCTGGTGGGCCCCTTTTCGCTCGCAGCCAGTCCGGGGGTGGGCCCTGCTAAGCCGATGACAAATATGGCCGTAGCGGCGGTCAAATACGGTCTTCTGGTCAGCATTGGTGGATTCTCCTGGTTTGGTCTATGATGGTCGGAATCTCCATCAGCCGCGAACCGGCCTCGGAAACTCGCCCTTCATCCATGTATCGCGACAAGTTTGCCCCAGGAAGGCGACTGTTTCAAGCCATCGCCGTGTGATTTCTTTGTGATGGACTAACTCCCTCGTTTCAGGGCAGTTGTCGCCCGTTGCGACACGGGAAAACAGAACCACGGTCTTTCGGCAAGATGGGCGGTCCAAGGACTGGAAAGAAGCTGTATACTTGTCAGCGTCCACGGGTTTTGGGTATGGATCCGCCACGGCAGATCGACGCCCGGCGCATTGTTCACTTCGGGGCCTTCGAAGCGGACTTGCACGCAGGGGAGTTGTGGAAGTACGGCATCCGCATCAAGGTTAACGACCAGCCCTTTCGTGTCCTGGAGCTGTTGCTCGAGCGGCCTGGCGGGTTAGTAACGCGCGAGGAATTGAAGCAGCATCTCTGGCCGGGAGATACCTACGTCGATTTCGACCGCAGCCTGAATGCGGCGGTCAAGAATCTGCGCGGGGCATTGGGGGATTCGCCGCGAAACCCACGCTTCATCGAGACCCTGCCGAAGCGGGGATACCGCTTTGTTGCTCCGGCGAAGCTAGCGCCGTGGGTCCACGGCACACCAACAGAAACTCCGCGGGATGAGACCGCGACCGGCGCGAGCGCGCCTTCACAACCAGCGGCGGACGCGGCGGGAAGACGCCATGGGAGTTGGGCGCGGCCGGCCATGGTTCTAGCGGTGGTGCTGCTGAGCCTGGGGGGGGCCGTCTGGTGGCAAGCGGCCTCGAATCCTCGAGCCGAGACGCTCGGGAGCCGTTCCGAGCGCCTGCTCGATTCGTTTCCCTACATCTACGGAGAAATTTCACCCGACGGGCGCTACCTTGCCTATTCCGCCCACGGGAATCACCCCCTGCGTCTGCGTGATCTCCGGAGCAAGAGCGACCGACTGCTCGTCACGGACTCCACCTTTTTTCCTTTCGTCTGGTCGGCTGACAGCAAACGCCTGGCGCTGGTAAGCAGGCGAGACGGCGTTCGCCGGCTCGAAATCCTCGATATCAAATCGGGCGAGCGGCAGGTTCTTCGAGAGGGCTCTTCGCTTGACGACGTGCGGCGACGACCCATGGCCTGGGACGCCGAAGGGAACCGGCTTTTGTGCGGCACCGTCGGCGGCGACGGGTACGGCTTTCTCTCGCTGCGGGACTTGACACTGACTCCGCTCACGATGCCCCGCTCCCGGATCTACGACCCTGCCCTGTCACCGGACGGCCGATTCCTCGCATACTCTTACCAGAACGGTAAGTTTTGGGGCCTCGAGCTTGTCGCGACAAATGGGGAGCACGATCCCATCCAGCTCACCGCAGCTACGAGAAGATCCTCAACTTCATCCGCACCACGACTACGGCATTCCCCTTCAACCTACGACAGGCACGCGTTTTGGGCACCCGACGGCCGCACCCTTCTGTTTATCCGGGGATACGGCGTAGGAGGATCTGACCGACACGAATTGTGGGCCCTAGGGATCGACTCCGCTGCCGGCGCGCCCCAAGGAGCGCCTTTTCAACTGGCGGAGTTGCCTCATCACTTCAATTGGCTGCCGCCAACCCTGACGCCTGACGGTGAAGTCCTCTTCGCGCGGCGGAAGAGTGGTCGTCGTGTGCACCTGCTTGCCGTGGATCCCGAAAGCGGCGAAGCGCGTGGTGAACCCGAGTCGGATTTTCCCGAGGACTCGCAGGGCAAGCACTGGGCGCCGCAAGGAATGAAATTCTACTACTTTGACCCGAGCTGGCAAGTGATCTCTGATCTGCTTGCCTTTCGTGAACGGGATGTCGCAACCGGCAAAGAGCGCATTCACCAAATTCCGTGGCCGGAGCTGTCCGATATGGGTGCCTTCTACTATAGCCGGGATCACAGCAAGGGGCTCTTTGTCGCCGATGCCGGCAGCGGGAAGGGCCGCGCGCTCCATCTTTTTAACGCGGAAACCCACGAACTTTCCGAACTGCTCGCACTGAAGGGGAACGCGACGCCCCAATTTTCGCATGACGTCAAGAAGGCGGCATTCTTCGAAGGCTCTCAATTACGGAAAGAGTGGGAGTTGAAGGTAGTCGATTTGACACGCGGCAGCGTTCGGACACTGATACAAACCCGTGGCCGCTTGGTGACATGGCCGAGATGGTCCCCTGACGATACGGAAATAGCATATACAGCCGCTAATTGCTTGTACGCCGTGCTCGCCACCAGCGGCCAATCGGTCACGATCGCCTGCGGGCCTCCGCTGCCGAAGGCTGTGTGGGCGCCCGATGGGTTGCGGCTGTTGCATTGGCATGGCTCACTGAAATTTTCCTGGTCTCCCGGTGGCCGGATGCTCGTTTGGGCGGTTGCCATCCCCGAGAAACGAAGAGTGGAGCTGTGGGTGGTGGACCGCGATACGGGGAAGCACCGGGTGGCATGGGCGGGCGGCGAAGCCTACAGCCCCATACCCTTATCTCCCGAATGGTCTCCCGACGGGAAACTCATCGCTTTCACGATGGTGGGCCAGGCTCCGGTCGAGGTTTGGGCGATGCGTAACAGCGTCTTGTCGGGCCCGCGGCCCGCGTCCGAAGGGTCCGAACAGGCGACCCATCGCCGACAATTTCGCAGCGAGTGAGATCCTGGATCAGATGAAGGAGATGTAGGGACAGAAGGGGGCGGGGGAAATGTAGGGGTGCGACATGTTCCGCCCGCGTGGCCGAATGGCCTGGATGTGGGCCTTCCCTAGCTGCGACCGCGGTTTTCACGACAGATCGGTAGGGTGAAGGAGCCTTGCCGACCCCCTTCGTTATTGATCTGCGCCTGATGCCTGTCTACCACACCCACTCCGAGCAAGAAACCATCGACCTCGGCAAGCGCCTCGCCGCCGACCTGCGGCCCCCGCAGTGGGTGTTGCTGACGGGCGAGTTGGGTACGGGCAAGACCACTCTCACAAAGGGACTGATCGCAGGGCTGGGCGTTGCCCCGATAGAGGACGTGCTCAGTCCCACGTTTTCGCTCATTCACGAATACGAGGGCCCGCCGAAGGTCTACCACATCGACCTGTATCGGCTCGACCGTGTCCCCGAGTTGGAAACCCTGGGGCTTGACGATCTGTGGGACGAGGTCGCGATCGTACTGATCGAATGGGGCGAGAAGTTCGCCCGGCAACTGCCGCACCATCCTCTACTGATCCACCTGAAACACTTGGATGGGGAGAACCGGGAGATCCGGGTTGAGATTGGCCCTCCGTCGCAAGAACTCCCAGCGACTGAGAGCCACTCCCGGTATGGGCAATAAGGTTTTGTACGGATTGAATAACCTCTGTTTGCCCGGTAAACTAGCAGTGATTGTAACTGGAATGGACCCGAAAAGCGAGACCAGTAGAGAAGGGACAATGAACCAGGGAACGGTAAGGAGGTTCGATTGTCTCGAAGACGATTCACGAAGGAGTTCAAGCTGGCGGCCGTCCGGCGGCTCGAAGCCGGCGAGTCCGGCTCGGCTCTCGCGCGCGAGCTGGAGGTGAAGCGCGAAAAGCTCTACGACTGGCTGGCACAAGTCGAGCGCTACGGCGTCGAGGAAGCCTTTCCCGGCGCGGGGCGCGTCCCGGCGGCAGCGCCCGTGTCGAGCCCGGCCACGAAGCCCAGGCCCGCCTCGCGGAGCTGGAACGCAAAGTCGGCCGCCAGGCCATGGAGATTGATTTTTTGTCCGCAGCCTTGCGGCGTGTCGAGGATCTGCGCCGGCCGAGCATCGTCAGTGGAACCGGCGCGTCGCTGAGGAGGTACGGGCCGCAAGGCGGCAAGGCAACATGAGCACGCTGAGCACGCGCGATTTGTGCCGCTTGAGCGGACTGGCGCGAGCCAGCCTCTACCGCCAGGCCAAACCCGACAGCGAGCAGGTCGGGGAACTGCGGCAGGCCATTGTCCACGCCGCCTTGGACCATCCGGCCTACGGCACCCGGCGGACGACCCAACAGCTGCGCCGTCAAAAGCTGCTGGTCAATCGCAAGCGCGTGCAACGGGTGATGCGCGAAGAGAAGCTCTTGCGGCGACGTCGCCGCACCGTTCCGCGAACGACCGATTCGAAGCACTCGCTGCGGCGTTATGAAAACCTGACGCGCGATTTCCAACCCACGGGTCCCAACAAACTGTGGGGCTCCGATCTCAGCTACGTACGATTGGGAAACCACTTCGTCTATGTGGCGGTGGTGTTGGACGTGTATTCGCGGCGCGTGGTGGGCTGGGCCGTGGGTCCGAACCTGAAAACCGAATTGCCGCTGGCGGCGCTGCAACAAGCGTTGAGCAGCCGGCGTCCGGCGCCGGGCTGGATTCATCATTCCGATCAAGGTTCGCAGTACGCCGCGGAAGCTTATGTAGCCACCCTGCGGCAAGCGGGCGCGAGGATATCGATGAGCCGCAAGGGCTGCCCGCAGGACAACGCGTACGTGGAAAGCTTTTTCAAGACTTTGAAAAGCGAGGAAGTCGACTGCAGCGAGTATGAAAGTTTGGCCCAGGCGCAGGCCGAGATCGGCGCTTATATTGAGCGGGAATACAATCGTACGCGATTGCATTCGGCGCTGGGCTATCGGCCGCCGCAAGAGTATGAGCGGCTGTGGGAAGAGGCGGCTAACGCCGCCTGAGTTTTCTTAAGGCATGAGCAGATCTATCGATCCGATGGCGCAGCACAAGGCGGGATGCGGCCTCAGTAGGCGAGCACCCCGCCCTCATCGTTGCGATGAGTCTGCGGCCGGGTATTCCTTGGTGGGTTGCTCTCCAGCAGAGCCCGCCTCCGCCTCCCCGGATGAGTTGATCATGCCCCCATTGGGCTGGATTTGCTATCCTTTTTCAGTCAACCGCGACCCGTCCCTACTTTCTTGGCCTCGCCACAGGGGTCCACTCCAGGTGCGATCTGTAACGCTGCAGCCCGGCTCAATCTTAACCCTGAATGCAGAGTTGCAAGTCGTACCGGCTGCGCCGCCCCGCGAAGAGGAGCCGACACCCCACTCTGCAAGAAACTCCAAGATCAAGCTCGATGGCCACCTGACCCCCAGGGCCACCAAGCTCAGATAGCCTGGATCAAGTCCAGGCTCAACCGGGCATTCGACAGTCTGGAACGGGGCCAACTCGATGTCGATGCGGGGCGGACCTCAAGCCGATCCCGATGCTTCCTCGTGACTGTGGCCACGCTTCTTTCTGATGTCGATATTCAGTCGTTGGATCTTCTGATTCAGCGTCGACAGCGCCACGCGTAGGGTCTTGGCGCACTCGGTTTGGTTCCAGCCGCACTTCTCGAGCTCTTCGGTAATCAGCCGGCGCTCGAATTCCTCCATGATTTCGGGCAGGCTGGCTCCGGCGGCGGGCTTGAAGTTTGTCGGGACCTTCGGCCGATGAACGCCGTTCGAGGCAAGTAATGCCCCGGGCAACTTGTCCACTGGCACCTCGGGGCCGGTCGCTAGTACGACGGCGCGCTCGACGACGTTCTCCAGCTCCCGAACATTGCCCGGCCAGGGATGATCCAGGCAGATCTGCAAGGCGTCGGGCGTGAAATGCAGCAGCGACTGCTTCCGTTCATCGAGAAAGCAATCGTTTTCCCGGCAGTACTTGGTGAAGAAGTGCTCGATCAACAACGGGATGTCTTCACGGCGGTCCCTGAGAGGCGGCAGGTCGATCTGGATCACGTTCAACCGATAGTAGAGGTCCTCGCGAAACTCGTCTTTCGCGACCCATTTCTCTAAGTCGACGTTGGTGGCGGCGACGATCCGGACGTCCACTTTGACGGTCTCGGTGGCACCTACCGGCATGAACTCGCGCTCCTGAATCACGCGCAGGAGCTTGGCTTGGGTCTCGAGTCCCAGCGTGCCGACCTCGTCGAGAAAAATCGTGCCGCTATGGGCCTGATCGAAGCAGCCCTTCTGCGTCTGCGTGGCGCCGGTGAAGGCGCCGCGCACGTGGCCGAACAGCCGGGACTCGAGCAGGTCGATGGGGATCGAGCCCGTGTTGACCGCCACGAATGACTTCGCGACGCGCGGCGAGTGGGCGTGGATCGCGCGCGCGATCAACTCCTTGCCGGTGCCGCTATCGCCGCGGATGAGCACCGTCGAGCGGCTCTTGGCCACCTGCGCTACCAGCTCGAAGACACGCTGCATGACGTCGCTCTTGCCGATCAGGCTCGCAAAGCTGTAGCGGCGGCGAAGCTCGTCGCGCAGGCGGGCGTTCTCCTCTTCGAGGCGGTGCTGCTTGATCGTGCGGTCGATCTCGATGAGCAGCTTGTCGTTGTTCCAGGGTTTCGTCTGGAAGTCGTTGGCGCCGAGCTTGATCGCGGAGACGGCGTTTTCGACCGATCCGTAGGCGGTGAGGACGACGATGGGCGTTCCGCTGTCGCTCTTGCGGATCTCCTCGACGACATCGAGGCCGCTGCGGTCGGGCAGCATGAGGTCGAGCAGAACCAGGTCGTGCGGTTCACCGCGGAGACAGGCGAGCCCCGAGCGAGCGTCCGGGGCGGTGGCTACCTCGTAGCCTTCGAGATGGAGCAGCGTTTCGAGACTATCCCGAATCGCTTCCTCGTCGTCTACGATGAGGATCTTGCCCTTGGAGGTCTCCTCGGATGGAGAGTCGGCCTGCATTTCTCACCACCTGACGGTCGAAGCACGCGATAAGACCGCCATGACATTCGTTACGCTTGCTTACCGTGCTCCCGGTACCGTCAAGTACACCCAGATCCCCAAGAAGCCAGGGGCGCCAAGCGGCTCGCGCCTCGCCCTGGCGGCCTTCTCACACACTTCGCCTCGCCACGCGGTGAGAAACGCAGACTAAGCATGTACGGGTTTTCGAGCCAGCGGGATTTCGATGTGGAAGGACGATCCCTCGCCGGGCGAACTCTCTACCGTAATGGTACCGGAATGCTCCTGAATGATGCCGTAGCAGACCGCTAAGCCGAGGCCGGTTCCGCGCTGGGGGGCCTTGGTCGTGAAGAAGGGATCAAAGACCTGTTTCGCTTGCTGCGCGCTCATGCCGGCGCCGGTGTCGCTGACTGTGATGTGCGCCGACGGACCGTCCGCGGAGGCGTGGGTGCGAACGCGCAAACGGCCGCCCTCGGGCATCGCGTCACGCGCGTTGAGGAACAGATTGAGGAAGACCTGTTGCAGCTTGCCCGCGCTGCCCAGAACTCGTGAAGCAGCGGGGTCCAGATCCGTCTCGACTTCGACCTTGGCGTGGCGTAGCTGCGGCTCGACCAGGTCCAGTGTGTCTCGAATCGCCTTGGGGAGGTCAACCCGGTCGAACTCGCGCGTCGAGGTGCGCGAGAAGTTAAGTAGCGAGTTGACAATCTCGCTGGCGCGGAACGTCTGTGCGGTGATCTTGTCGAGGATCTTGGCGTGGCCGGGCTCTTCGGAAACCTGCCGCGCGAGCATCTGCGCGTAGCTCGAAATCACGGCCAGTGGCGTGTTGACCTCGTGCGCGACGCCCGCGGCCAGCAAGCCGATCGAGCTGAGCTTGTCGGCCTGAACGAGTTGCTCTTCCAACTGGATGCGCTCGGTCACATCGTCGAAGATGATCAGGCGCCCGATGCGGTCGAAGTTCTTGGCGACCAGCGGTGTCACGATGACGTTGAGGACACGCTCCTGCTCGTCTTGACCGGCCCCATTTGTGTCGGAGGGCTGAAACTCGGCCGGGAAGTCAGCAGCGGAAACGCGGAACTTGTAGATGTTATGGATGCCCGACTCGCCGACCACGCGCTCCAGCTCTGTGGCCAGAGACAGCGGCAGAAGTTCGCCGATCCGACGTCCCACGGCCTCGTGCCGTGGAATTCCGAACATCAGCTCGAGCTGCGTGTTCCAGCTTTCCACGCGATCGTCGAGGCCGACGGCGGCAATGCCCACGCTCAGCGACTCAACAATGTTCTCCTTGTAATCCTTGAGCCGCTCGTACTCGTGCGCCTTGTGTTCGAGCGAGGCGTGCAGACGGACGTTCTCGAGCGCAATAGCGAAGGAGCCCGAGACGGTCCGCACCAAACTGAGATCATCACTTGATAGATAGTCGCCGCTCTCGGTCCGCCCCAGACCGAGGTAGGCGATCGTGCGGCCCTGTACGCGGCAAGGGACGTAGTAGTTGAGGTCGAGGTCGGCGACGGTCCGGGGGGCGCTCTGGCCGCGCGGGTTCTCGACGTAAAGGTAAGGCTTTCGAGCGTCGGCCGGCGGCTGCGGCGCGGCTAGGAATGCGAGGTCGAGCACGGCTTCGGGGCCGATCAGCCCGCCGTCGCGATCCTCGAGCCCGACACCGCAAACCAACCGGAAGCTCGCGGCTTGTTCCTCGTCTGGCGCCTCGTCACGCAGGAAGACGGCAACGCGAGCCAGCCCGAGCGTTTCGGCCAACCGGCTGGTGGCCGCCGACAGCATGCGGTGGAGGTCCGTCTCGGTGCTGAGATCGGCGGTGAACTCGACCAACGTGCGGCGGTAGTCGTACTTCTCGCGATAGAAGCGCCGGTCGAGAACAGCCTGGATGTGACGGCGCAGCGGCTGAAAGGCCAGCGCGCCTGCCACCAGCGACACGACCCAGACCGCAGGACCAAACTCATCTAATCGAAGGCCGAAGGCCGCCCCTAGCCCGAAACCGACGCCGTAGAAAAGCGCCAGCGTTCCCGCCGTCGCCATCGCGTACGCCGTTCCGCGGCGAACGGTCAACTCGACGTCCATCAGACGGTGCTTGGCGATGGCGTAGGCGAAGGCCAAGGGAATCAGCACCAGTGAGAAGACCGACAGGCCTTGGTTGGGGCCCGGGACCTGTCCGCTCACAAAGGGGATCAGATAGAACAGTGCGAACGGCAGTACGCCCCACAAGGCCCCCGTAGCCAGCCAGCGCCTCTGTTGCCGAAGGACGATGTCCTCGGCCGGCCGGCCGGTCACGTTGAGCATCACCGCGCCCAGGACGAAATAGGCCCCAAGCATGCCGTACGAGAGCCGGTCGAGCAGAAAGCTGAGATCAGCCAAAGGCAGTTCCGTTTCAAGGACACCCGCCGCCGCTAGGTGATAGGCCGCCAGCAACGGGACGATCGGCAGGTACGCCGCGGCTCCCGACCAGCGGCGCAGGCGCGACACCTGCGAGCTTCCCGGGAAGACGAGGCAGAAATGCAGGAACAGCGTCGGCGCGAGCAATGTGGCCCACACATCCCCCCAGTAGACGAAGCGGTCCAAGCCGTCGAATTCACCTGTGTAGCTGAAGGCGTAGAGGACAAACGACATCAGAGTGAAGGCGTAGAAGTGCCGCGCCATCGTGTTCTGCCGATGCCTCGTCAGTACGGTCAGACCGACGCCCAAATAGGCCAGTGCCACGATCCAGAGGAAGGTGTAAACCAGATCCAAGGAGCGCGCCGACGCGACGATCACGCGGGCGTCAAAGGGAATGCCTCCACGGTCCAGGCCGTAAGCGGCCTCATGCCAAACCCCGATGGCCTCCAAAACCAGGCCGACTTGTTCGGCGCGGTCGACCCGGCGAGCGTCGATCGCTCGCAGCAGGTCCCCGGGTAGGATGCCGGCCTGCTCTCCGGGTCCCTCGGGCGCGACTCGCAGGGCCACAACCCCGGCTGCGGCGTCCGCCCAGACGACACCATCGTCCGGCCGCTCGATATTCCGCCTCTGGCCGAAGTTCGCTAAAGCCGTCAAAACGCAGGCCAAAGTCGCCAGCGCCAGCAGCGCTGTCTCGATTCGGCTTGTCACGTCCGGTTTCACTGGAGCATCCGGCCTTGGCCCCGCAGGAAAGGCACACTTCTCCCCTGGAGAAAGACGGTTATCTCTTTATAGCACGCGCAATGCCAAAGCGAAGGGTCGCGGCCGGTTCTAAATGCCTGAGGCCTAAGTACTTGAGCCCCAAGGACGTTGCCGCCGTCCGGCACCGCTCCGTCAGCAACGGAATCCGAGTTCTGGAAGGAATACTCTCTGAATCTTGGTAGCAGCCCCCTCTCATACGGGGCAGGAGTGAAGCTCACCGGACCAGCGCTGGGCCGTCTCCGGAAACCTCGCCGTCCGGCCTCGAAACCTTATGCCAGGGTAGATCGTATATGCCGTTGAGGGATTGGGGCTTTTGGGTGATTTGTATACCATCATTTGCTTGACGTTCGGGTATCCGAGCGCCTAGACTTGAGGCTAGAATAGTGTCGTTCAAGCGTCAGTGGTCCGAACGGCAGGATAGAGGTCTACTGGAAGGAGTCAAGGGTGATGATGCGGAAGGTGCTTCTACGCGGTTCGCTCCTGCTTTGTCTCGCCTTGGTCTTCCCGGCGTCGCCTGTTCCGGCCGCGGAAAATCAGGCTCCCCGCAAGCTCTCCAAGAAAGAAGAGAAGAGGCGTCTCAAGCGCCTGCGCGAGGAGCTTCGCGGGCCCTTCAAGAAGTGGCTCAAGGAGGACGTCCTCTACATCATCACGGGTGAGGAGAGGAGGGCTTTTCTCGGTCTGGCGACCGACGAGGAACGCGAGAATTTCATTGAGCAGTTCTGGCTCCGTCGCGACCCCACGCCGGACACGATGGAGAACGAGATGCGAGAAGAGCACTACCGCCGCATCGCCTTCTCGAACGAGCGCTATCAATCGGGCTGGCCGGGCTGGAAGACGGACCGCGGCCGTATTTACATCACCCATGGGCCGCCCGATGAGATCGAGTCTCATCCGTCGGGCGGAATGTACCAGCGCCCTTACGAAGAAGGGGGTGGAACGACCTCAACCTATCCGTTCGAGATCTGGCGCTACCGCTGGATCGAGGGCGTGGGCCAGGACGTGCTGGTCGAGTTCGTCGATCCCACGATGACGGGCGAATACCGCATGACGCTCGATCCGTCGGAGAAGGATGCTCTGCTCCACGTACCGGGCGCGGGCTTGACGATGGCCGAGCAGATGGGCCTGTCCGAGAAGAGGGACCGCTTCATGCGCACCGATGGCACCCGCATGGGCTCTCCTGCGGGTGGCCACACGAGCATGCGATACAACCAGTTCGAGCGCCTGCAGCGCTACGCGGCCCTCCAGAAGCCCCCCGAGATCAAGTTCAAAGATCTCGAAGCCGTGGTCGATTCGACCATTGAGTACAACACGCTGCCGTTTAGTGTCGAGGTTCAATACACGCGCATCACGAACGACGCCGTGCTGACCGGGGTGACGGTCCAACTAGCGAACAAGGACTTGCTCTTCAAGGAAGAGGAAGGCCGGCACAAGGCGATCGTCAACATCTACGGTCGTGTCACCAGTGTTACCCGCAAGGTCATCGCCGTCTTTGAAGACGTCGTAACGGTGGACACGACCGCCGAGCGGCTGCCGTACGAGTCCGAGAGATCCTCCATCTACCAGAAGCCTCTCGTGTTGGGCCCTGGGATGTATCGCTTGGAAGTGGTCACCAAAGACATCGTGGGCGAGACGATGGCGACCTATCGGACCGCTCTTCGAGTGCCGCGCTTCGATGATGAAAAGTTGGCGTCGAGTTCTCTGATCCTGGCCGATCGCATTGAGCGCGTCCCGATGCGGACTCTCGGCACGGGCGCCTTCGTCATTGGCAGCTCGAAAGTCAGGCCGCGGATCACCGAGGAGTTCAAGCAAGCCGAAAGGCTGGGGATCTATCTGCAGGTCTACAACCTGGGCGAGAACGACGAGACCCGCCTGCCGCAAGGCACCATCACCTACCAAGTGGCTCGGCTTGATGAACCCGACGAGCTATTGCTTGATTTCACTGAAGACATCGACAAGATTCGCGGCGCTTCGGGCAAGCAGATGGTTTTAGAGAAGTTGTTGCCGCTGCAGACGTTGGATCCGGGTGAGTACCGCCTCAGCTTGCGGGTAGCCGACAGCGTGAGGAACGAGACTTTGACGCCGACGGCGACCTTCAAGATCAAGTAGGTTTGGACATTGAAGACCTTGGGAAGCGAAACCGAAGAGCCGGACCTATCCAAGGAGCGGAGAGCGCAAATCGGATGACGATGAGCGAAGGTCTAGGGCTGAGCGCTGCGGCGCGTTGGGTTCGAACCGTCCCCCTGATCGTTGCACTCCTGGCCGTGCCGGTGGTCGACGCAACCATTCTCGGCTCCATTCGCGGCTTAGTCCGCGATGAGCGGGGCATCCCTCAGATGGGGGCGTTGGTCACCTTGCTGACCGCCGACGGCAGCGTTGCGAAACGGGTCTACAGCAATCACGACGGGCTCTTTGCGGTGGAGAAGCTCTTTCCCGGCAAGTACTCGATCCGGGTGTCGCTGGACCGCTTCCTGCCGGTGACGAAAGAAGGCATCGAAGTCGCTTCGGGCTCCAGCGCGATCCTCGACGTGGGCCTGCGGGGCTTCTTGAGCACGCTCCAGTTGGTCTATCCCGGCGGCAGCCAGGTGCGCGACATGAGTAACGACTGGAAGTGGGTGCTGCGAACTTCCAGCTCGACGCGTCCCATCCTGCGGTTCCTGCCCTCACTCGATCCCGAGACCAAGAGAGTCGTTCGCAGAGCCTC
The DNA here is from genome assembly GCA_965248255.1 of Bryobacterales bacterium. GTDB lineage: Bacteria > Acidobacteriota > Terriglobia > Bryobacterales > UBA6623 > JAKZVK01. Next base: position 2,992,882 of record CBDFIW010000004.1, on the reverse strand, counting down.
GGGCCGCTTCACCGATACACACGGCTACGCCCAGGTGAGCGCGGGCGCGGGAACGCGGCAGACGGCTTTGGCCAATGAGTCGGACCTCGGCACGGCGTTTGCGGTGGCGACTTCGCTGTTCGGCAACAACGACGTCGTCGTCAGCGGAAACCTCGGCTACGGCTCGACCACGGGAGCCCCGGCGGCCGCGTTCCGTACGAGCTACCGGCGCGACTTGCCGCTGGGCAATCCCGAAGTGTCGCTCACGGTGCGGCAGCTCCAGATGCCCGTGACGGCGAGCCAGGCGATCTACGGGCCTCAAAGCGAGCACAACGGGCCGGCGCTACAGACCGTGACGCTGGGTTTCGCCGATACGGCGGCGTTGGGCGAGTCGATGCGGTTCGAGTACGGCTTCCTCTACGAGTCGGTGCGCTTCCTGAATCGGCTGAATTTCGTGAGCCCCTACGGACGGCTGGTCTACGAACTGGGCGACCGTAGGGAGATCCACCTCCGCTATGCTTCGGGTGTTCCACACTTGCAGGATAGCGTCGTGGCGGACGAGAACGAGTCGTTACGGCGCCAGGTGTCGTCACTTGGTCTGTTCCCGCGTGTGGCGGTGAACGGCGGCCGTCCAACGGTGCAGCGCACCGAGCATGTCGAGATTGCCTACCGCGAGAAGGTCGGCGAAGGCATCATCGAGGCGGCGGTCTACGAGGATTCGATGAGCGATGCGGCGGTGTCTGCGCTGGTCCCGCAGGGCTATTTCGCCAACGGGGACGTGCTGCCGGACCTGTTCTCCGACAGCTCGACGCTGAACGCGGGACGCTTTCGCTCGTCCGGCTACCGGGTCTCCTATGCGCGAAGGATCAAAGACCGGCTGCAGGCTGCCATCGGATACGGCGTCGCGGGCGTTCTTGCGCCGAACACCGGCGATCTGGCCAGCCCGTCGATAGGCGACTTGCAGCGGGCGCTGGACGTGAAACGGGCACAGTTGGTGACGGGTTCGATTTCGACCGAGCTGCCCAAGAGCGGCACATTTTTGCTGACCGCCTACCAGTGGAGCAGCGTGCCTGCCGTCATCGCTCCCGATGTGTATAACGACTTTGCGTCGCGTTCCGACCCGGGGCTCAACCTGATCATACGGCAGCCGTTGCCCTTTTCGGGCGGGCTACCGGGGAAACTGGAGGCGACGGCGAACTTCAGCAATCTCCTCAAGACGGGATACACTCCGCTCCAGACCCACGACGGACGGCAGCTGTATCTTTTCCAGGCGATTCGCAACTACCGCGGCGCACTAAGCTTCATTTTCTAGTGGTAAGGCAGCGTGTCCCCAGGCGAAGGAGAAACTGGAGGGAATGAAGTATTTCGTAGCTCTGCTGTTGGCGGGCGGGCTGGCTGTACCAGCGCTCGTCCACGCGAAGAAAGAGGCGACCCAGGTCGAAGTGAGTGTGCAAACTGAGAGCGGGGAGCCGGTTGCGCAGGCGAGTGTTATAGTTCGGACGCTGAAGGGGAAGAAGAAAAAGAAGATTGGAGAAACCTTTCAATTGAGAACCAGCCAGCAGGGTACAGCGCCGCTTCCGCCCATCTTCGAGTCCGCCGTGCTGGTGCAGGTGATCGCCACCGGGTATCAGACGTTCGGGGACCGGTTTGACCTCGTGCCGCCGCAACAAACTTTGACAGTCACGCTCAAGCCGCCGCAGGAGCAGTATTCCGTCACGAAGTAGCACCGGGGCGGCCGGCCCTCGGTGCGGATTAGTTCAGAATCTGCCAGAAGGTTTACAAGAGGTATGCGTCTCTTTACCGCACTCGAACTCAATGCAAAAGTCGTTGCCAACTTGACTGAGTTGGTACGGCGTCTCCAACCCTACGCGCCGATGCACTGGGTCCATCCACAGAACATGCATGTCACGCTCAAGTATATTGGGCAGTGGGAGGTTCATCGCGTCGACGAAGTGGTCTCGGCCCTCAGCGAAGTCCGCTGTCCGGCGTCAATGAACGTTCCGCTGGCGGGGATGGGCTTCTTTCCCAACGCCCGCCGCCCGCGTGTTCTCTGGGTGGGTGCCGAGAATACGCCGACCCTGCGTCAGCTGGCCAGCAACGTCGACGTTGTGCTGCAGCCTCTGGGCATCGCCCCGGAGGTGCGGCCCTACTTCCCGCACCTCACCCTGGGGCGGATCCGTGAGGGCGAGCCGCTCGACGACCTGCACCTCGCCATCGAGGATCTGCCCACGCGTGAATTCGGGACGATTTCCCCGGACCGCTTCGTGCTCTTTGAGAGCACACCCACCAACTCGGGGGCCATCTACCGCAAAGTCACCGAGTTCCCCGTCACGATCGTGCCGGAGCAGGAAGCCGCCTTGGCCTCCCGTCCGATGATGGCGGGCCAGATATAGGAAGCCTTCGGTTTCCACCGTCAAAGCTACACGCGCAAGGAAGCGGGTGAGGACGGTGCGATCGCCTCGTACAGCATTCGGGTTACTGTAGCCTCGGGACGATATGCTCGTAGCGCGGATCTCGCTTGCGAGAACCGCGGCACGACGCCCCTCGGTGGGTCGCCCGGACCTACGATCCCGCTCCTGCGATATAGTTCTAGTACCTTCGGTTCCACCCTGCCCGATTCTTCCGCAACTTTTTGATGGCCGATCTGTCAAGGCCCAATAGAAATGTCCCCTTCGGTAGCCCAGTAGAAGTGTCCCCTTGGTGATAGGAGAGAATCGTCATCGTCGGGGCTGTGGAACTGTGGGAATCGCGTAGCGATTTCCAAGGGGCGGTGGGAAGGGTGGAAAACCATCCACGGTTCCCCGAGCCCGGCACGGCTGCCGCCACAAGGTTTTCCACGCTTTCCATCCGACCCGGCATTTCCACAGCCCTCTTATGAATTCGCAGCTCGTGTTTTCCGCAGCACAGCTCGCCGCCAGGGGTGGTTCGCCGCCGGCTTGCGTCTGGCCACCACGTTCCCCTGCGGTGCCGGCTTCGTCCGCAGCCGTGGCGTCGGCGTGGCGATCACTTCGTGCTCGATCTCGTGCCCCTCAAACCTCACCTGCAAGCTCTCATCGCGCCCCTGTTGGACCGTCACCCGTGCACCCGCCCCCACGCCCTGATTGCGTTTCGGCTTCAACTGCAAACAACGATTCTCGAAACGCACCACCTGGTCGTTGCTCACCACCCGTTCGTACTCCAAGCAGAACACGCCTCGCAGCTCGGTGCCGCGGGGTAGCGCCTGGTGAAAGTCCGCTCCCGCCGCCGGCTCGCAGCAGAAGCGCTCGTTGTGCTCGGCTAAGTACTCCTCGCCGAGGTAACGGTTCGCCGCCTCGTAATCAACGATGCCCCGCAGCCGCATCTTCTTGATCAGGCGGTCCTGGTGCGTGCCGTGATGGCGTTCGACACGTCCCTTGGTTTGCGGCGACGATGCGGCAATGATGCCAATGCCAAGCTTCACGCACATGCGCCCGAACTGCGTCTCGGGCTTGATGCCTTCCAGCCAGTGGTGGTGCGAACCGTCGAGTTGAATCAGCTCGCCGAAGTGCGCTTTGCGTTGCCGCCGGCTGCGATGCGGTGGGCGCTTGCGACTCCGGCTCCACAGGCCCGCCGCGAGCATCCAGCGCCGCAGCGTTTCGCGCGGCACTTCCAGGCCCTGATCGGCTGCCAGATGTTCCGACGCCAGCGTCGGCCCGCAGCGCTCGTGCCCCTCGCCCGCATAGTTTGCGTGCACCAACTCGAGAACCTGCTCGCGGCGCTTGTCATCGGCTCGGTTCGAAGCGCGGCCGACGTTACCGTGCACCAAAGCCTTGACCCCGCCTGCTCGGTAACGCTTGTTGAGCCGCTTCGCTTGGCGGTAGCTGACCTCCAGCAGTGCGGTGGCTTCGGTCAACTTCAGTTCCCCTCGTTTCACTCGGCTCAGCACTTCGCCGCGCCTCAACTCCTTGGCACTCATCCATGTCCTTCCCAATCTTTCACCTCCTCGCAGAGGTCCAGATTAGGGGACATTTCTATTGGGCGCTCAAGGGGACATTATCATTGGGCTTCAACACTTTTTGATGGCCGATCGTGTTGACAAACGTGTGGGAGTGACGGTCGCGTTGGAGCCAGACGCCCAGTTGATGCTTCGCGTCAAGGACGGCGACACGTACAGCTTCGAGCTGCTGCTTGGCAAGTACCGCCGGCCGGTTGTCAACTACCTCTATCGCATGGTGCAGAATCAAGCCGTGGCCGAGGAGTTGGCGCAGGAAGTGTTTCTGCGGGTTTACCGGGCGCGTACGAATTACGAGCCCACTGCCAAGTTCACGACCTGGCTGTTTCGCATCACCACGCACCTGGCGCTGAACAACTTGCGTGACCGCAAGGGCGAGCAGCGCCAACAGAGCCTGGACGTGGTATACGAGGACCGGCCGGTTTTTGAGCCGCCCGATGCGCGCCGCACCCGCGAGCAGGAATTAGTGGCCGACGCGCAACTGGATGTGGTTCGGCGCGCCATCGCCTCCCTGCCCGAGAAGCAGCGAGCCGCGGTGCTGATGCACAAGTACGAAGAGCTCAACTACTCGCAGATCGCGGGCGCGCTGAGCTGCTCGGTTTCGGCAGTCAAGTCGCTGCTGTTCCGGGCCTATGAGACGTTACGGGAACGACTGGTACATCTGGCGGAAGACCGGAGACAGCGTGCCCGCTAAGAGGTGTCAAGAGGTGTGCTATGACTCGCGAGGAAGCGGTTGACATGATTGTGAAGACCGGCGGCGGACCGCCGGTCGACTCGCTCCAGCATCGGGAACTGATGCAGTTTCTGGAGACCTCTCCCGAAACACGGACGCTCTATGAGCAACAGCAGGCGGTGTGGGGGGGCGCTCGACGCGTGGCAGCCCGTGGAGCCCTCGGCTCACTTCGACCGCCGCTTGCGGGAGCGGGTCGAGGATCTGGCGAACCAGGAGCCCTGGTACCTGCGGATGTTCACGACCTGGCGGCCCACCTTCGCGGTGGGGCTTGCCGGGCTGCTGATCGCCGCCGCCGGTGTGGTGCAACAGCGTCCGGACGCCACGGTCGGGACGCAGTTGGCGGTGGTCGAGCCCCTCGACGACGAGATGTACCTCAACCAGCTCAATCGAGCTCTGGACGACATCGAAATGCTTGCCGATTTCGACGTTGTGGTGGACGGCACGACACAGGATGAGTCGTGATGACCTCCCGCACCATCCTCGGCGCCAGCTGGCCGGCGGCCGGGCTGCTGGCGCTGGTACTGGGTCTCGGCGGGCCGGCGAGTAGCGCTTGGGCCGCGCAGGGAGCGTTCGTCCGCGTCGCCGCGGCGCAGAAGCGCGCCAAGCAATCGTTCAAGTCGGCCAAGCAGAAGAGACCGAGATCCCGCAAGAATCCCGCCGCAGCGGGGCGTTCGCGGCCGGGTCCACAGTTGCTCGAGCGTTTGATGCGGATGAAGCCTCAGCAGCGCCGCTGGTTTTTCCAGCAGAACCCCAGGTTTCAGAAGATGCCGGCCCGCCAGCGGCGGCAACTCCAGCAGCGCCTTCGCAGGCTCAGCCAGATGCCGGCGCCGCGGCGCGCCCAGGTGCTCGAGCGCTATCGTCTGTTTGACCGCCTGCCCAGAGAGAAGCAAACGCAGGCGCGCGCCATTTATCAGCGCTGGAGGCAGTTTCCTGACGGCCGCCGCAAAGAGTTGCTCAGCGAGTACGATTCGCTCCGAGCCGCAGCTGCGGACGCCCGCCAGGAGCGCTTCGAGTCCGACGAGTTTACCAACCAATTCAGCACCGACGAGCAGCAGGTGTTGAAGGACCTCACCGCTCTGTTCCCCGTCCGCCCGGCTCAGCCGCACTGATCGGCGGAGTGCGCCCAGCAAGCAGCCGCCTGGGCAAGCCTCCCTCGCAGGGCTCCCACATCAGTCGATGAGATCCAAGGGCACCGGAATCGGGTGATGCCTCCCTCTATTTTTCCGCGATCGCGACAGACCTCCGATGCCCCGGCGGGCGGCATGAACGTAGTCGACGGCAAAGTCGTGGCCAAGGGAGTGACGGTGCGGCACCAAGCAGGGTGATTGAGGTCGTGGCACAAGCCTCCGGCCTGCCGAGCCGCGGCCGTGAGGGAGCGTTAGGAACACTCGTACAGTTTGCTGAGGCCGGTTCGAAGAAGGAGCCGCTACGAAAGCGCTCTCGGACGCACGGCTTTCGGGTAACAGGTCCCACGTAAGGACGCTCCATGCCGGTTTAGAGCCGCGCGCTTAGGCAGGTGGTAGTCAGCGCCTCCTTCGCGGACCGTCTGGCCCTGCGGACATGACCGTCCTCAACGCTGCCTCACGGTCGCGGCCCGGCAAGGGGACCCACTGCCTAAAACACCTTCTTCGAATTCAGCAAGATGGTTACTGGCCCGTCGTTCGTCAACTCGACCTGCATCATCGCTTGAAAAACGCCCGTCTCGACCCGCAATCCTTCCGCCCTCAGGCCGCCCACATAGTGCTGATAGAGCGCATCGGCCTTCTCAGGAGCCGCGGCCCGATCGAAGCTCGGCCGCCGCCCCTTACGGCAATCGCCGAACAAAGTAAACTGCGACACCACCAGCACTTCGCCGCCGGCATCGGCCACCGGGGCGTTCATCTTTCCTGCCCCGTCTTGAAAGATACGAAGACCGGCGGTCTTCTTCGCCAAGTAGGCCGCATCAGACTCGTCATCCTGCTTCTCCACCCCCAACAAAACCAGCAACCCCGGACCGATCGCCCCGACGATCTCACCCCCGACGGTAACCTGGGCACGGCTCACCCGCTGTACGACAGCTCGCATCTATGGTCCTTCCGGGGTCCTTCCGGCTCAGTCGATACTACACCGACGCTTGCCTCGCGGCCAACCCTGCGGTAGCCTCAGAGAGGACATGTACTGTACAACCTGCCAATTCCCGCTGGAGGAAGGTGATCGTTTCTGCCCGCAGTGCGGCGGGCGGATGGTGGAACACGGCCGCTGGGCCGGTCACGTCAAGCGTCCGCTGCGGCGCTCGCGCGACCGTCGAGTAGCGGGTGTGTGCGAAGGTGTCGCGCGGCGCTACAACGTCGACGTTACGCTGGTACGGCTCGGATGGGCCGGCGCGTCGCTGTTGCCGTTCATGCCGGGCCTGTTCGCCTACGCGATCTGTTGGGCACTGCTGCCATCTGACGACACCATGCGCCAGTCTGCCGCCTGATCCTTCTAGGGCGAGAAGACATCCCGGCGATCCAGCCGTGGCCGCGCATGGGATGCCCGCGCTTGGTTTGCATCCCCTGGCCCCACACCGCGCAATGGGGTGCCCATGTAGGGGCGGGCCCCCGTGCCCGCCCGCCCCGGATGGCGGATGCCCCTCTCAGATACGTCACCGAACTTGTGAAACGCTGTACTAAACCAGGCAGCTCACGCCTATGATTGAGACCTACGCCTACGCCCGCGTCGGCTTCCTCGGCAATCCGAGCGACGGCTACCACGGCAAAACAATCTCCTTCATCCTGCGGAACTTTCGGGCGCGCGTGCTGCTCTACCCCAGCGCGCGCCTTGAGATCAAACCCTCCGCGGCCGACATCCCCCTGTGGGAGAACCTCGAGGACCTGAGGCACACGACTCAATGGCGCGGCTACTACGGCGGCATCCGCATCATCCAAGCCCTGCTCATGCGCTTCTGCCACTACTGCGACGACCGCGGTATAACGCTTCCCAATCGCAACTTCACGATCGAGTACGAATCGACGATCCCGCAGCGGCTCGGCCTAGGAGGCTCCAGTGCCATCATCACCGCCGCGCTACGTGCGCTGATCCGCTATTTCGACATCGAGATCCCGGAGCCGATTCAGGCCAAGCTGGCTCTTGAGACCGAGACGCAGGAGTTGGGCGTCTCCGCCGGACTGCAGGACCGCGTCATCCAGGTCTTTGAAGGGCTCGTCTACATGGACTTCGCGGAGCGCCTGATGAAGAAGCAGGGTTACGGCGCCTACGAGTCCCTTGATCCCTCCCTGCTGTCGAACGTCTATGTGGCCTACCGCACAAGCCTCAGCGAAGGGACGGAGGTTTTCCACAACGACATTCGCGCGCGATTCAACCGCCGCGAAGCGAAGGTAGTGCGTGCGATGAAGACGTGGGCCGGTATCGCCGCGCGCGGCCGTCAGGCGCTGCTGGCCGGCGACCGCGACACCATCGGCCAGCTCGTGGACGCCAACTTCGACTTACGGGCCAACATCTATAAGGTCAGCCGCGGCAATCGCGAGATGATCGACACCGCCCGCACCGCAGGCGCCACCGCCAAGTTCGCCGGCTCGGGCGGAGCGATCGTCGGCACCTATCGCAGCCGCCGGCAACTCCACACCCTACGCCGCGCCTTCGGCAAGATCGGCGTCGCCGTCCTCGAGCCCGACATTATCGGCTAACAGCATCACGGCGCGGGTGCTTTTCAGCTCTAAGGGTTAGACCAGCTGCGTCGTCCCCTAACTACAGGTTCGGGGTGTTGGCAACTTTCACCGCCCCAGAACCGGGACCTCACGACTCCTGTGCTAGCCTGATGACGTTCCGGCGCCCACTACGAGTGCCTGGGCCGGCCTTGCTCCCCCCATGAAAGCGTCGAAATTCCCCGACTCGCTGGTCTTGATCTTCGGCATGATCCTGGCGGCGCAGCTCGTCTCCTACGTGCTCCCCGCCGGCGAATACGACCGCGTCCTAGTGGGCGAGCCCGGACATCAGCGCGAGCAGGTGGCCGCCGGAACCTTCCACGAAGTGGAAGCGGCTCCTCTGCCGGCCTTCGCCTTCCTCACCACCATTCCGCGCGGAATGGCCGCCGCCGCCGACATCATTTTCTTCGTGTTTATCGTCGGCGGTGCCATCGGAGTGATTCGAGCCACGGGCGCGATCGACGCCCTGATCAGTACGGCGATTCGGAAGTTTGGAGACAGCCCGACCCTGCTTGTCGCGGGAACGATGACGTTGTTCGCTCTGGGCTCTTCGACCATTGGCATGGCGGAAGAGTACATGCCGTTCATCCCTGTGTTGGTGGCTATGTGTGTTGCTTTGAAGATGGATGCCATTGTCGCGCTGGGACTAGTCTACGTCGGAGCGGGCATCGGTTACGGCTGTGCGGCCCTCAACCCTTTTACAGTCGTTATCGCCCAAAGAATCGCGGGCTTGCCTTTGTACTCGGGGCAGCTCTTGCGCTGGTTTCTGTTCGTCATTTGCCTGGCGGTTGGCATCCATCACCTGCTGCGTTACGCCAAGCGCGTGTCCGAAAACCCTCAACTCAGCTTGGTTGCCGATGTGGATTTCTCAACCGGATTCGATGCCCTCACGGAAGTTGCCTTCTCCCCGCGCCGGGCCGGTATTCTCGTGTGCTTCGCCGCGGCCATCGGGCTTTTCGTGTTCGGTGTCGCGCGCTGGGATTGGTTTCTCACCGAACTCGGGGCGGTGTTTTTGGGATTGATGGTGCTGGCGGCCGTGCTCGGCGGGCTGGGCCCGAACCGCGTTGCGCGGGAGTTCGGCAGCGGTGCGGCTGAGCTGACCTCGGCGGCGCTCATCATCGGGTTTGCGCGTACGATCGAAGTGGTCTTGGACGACGCGTCCATCAAGGATACGGTCATCCACGGTATTGCGGGCAGCTTGGCAAACCTGCCGGCTGCCCTCTCGGCGTCGGGAATGCTTCTGGTCCAAAGCGTCTTCAACTTCTTTATCCCCTCCGGAAGCGGCCAAGCGTATGTGACCATGCCGATCATGGCGCCTCTGGCTGACCTGACCGGAGTGAGCCGCCAGACGGCGGTGCTGGCTTATCAGTTCGGCGACGGATTCACGAACATGATCGTCCCCACCAACGCCTTGCTGATGGGCATGCTGGCGCTGGGCCGCGTGCCTTTTCCGCGCTGGGCTCGGTTCATTGTGCCGCTGCTTCTTAGGCTGTACGTCATCGCGTTTGCGACCCTGATTTTGGCCGTAGTTATGGGCTATTATTGAATCCCGCAAATTATTATGACACTTTTTGACAGTGTGGAGCATCTATATATGTATGGGCAACCCCAAAGGTGTGAAGCGGGATTTCAAGGCGCTGGAGAAGCGCCGTTTCGAAGCGATGCGGCTGCTCCACCAAGGCCACAATCAGTCCGAGACGGCGAGACGGCTGAACGTCGCTCGCCAAACCGTCAGTGAGTGGCGGCGGCAATACCGCGAGCAGGGTGCGGCCGGACTCCGCCAGGCCGGGCGCGCCGGACGCAAGCCGCTCCTCGATGCCGCACAACGCGAACGCCTGACGTCGCTGCTGCTGGAAGGCCCGGAAGCCCACGGCTTCCCAACGCCCCTGTGGAGCTGTCCGCGGGTGGCTCGGCTGATCGGAGACGAGTTCGGGGTCGCATACCACGCAGGCCACGCCTGGAAGATCCTGCGAGCGCTCGACTGGAGCCCGCAACGCCCGGCCGGAAAGGCGCGCGAGCGCAACGAAGAGCGGATCCGCACCTGGAAGCGCAAGACCTGGAAGCGCATTAAAAAAAAGCCCAAAACGAAGACCGTACGCTCGTCTTCATCGACGAAAGCGGATTGAGTCAGAAGCCGCATCGCTGCCGCACCTGGGCGCCACGTGGCCAAACACCGGTGCTGCAGTTTAACTTCAACTGGGAGAAGCTTTCCGTCTCGGCGGGGCTGACGCTGCGTAACTTCTACTTCCGGCTCTATCCCGGTGCGATCGGCAAAGAGCAAGTGACCGACTTTCTCAAGGCGTTGGTACGTCATATCGATCGCCCGCTGCTGATCGTCTGGGATCGGCTGCCGGCGCACCGTAGCCGCCTGGTGCAAGAGTTCATCGAACTCTCCGAAGGCCACATCGCAACCGAGTACTTGCCACCCTATGCGCCGGAGTTGAATCCGGTGGAATACATCTGGGCTTACTGGAAGCAGCACGAGTTGCCGAACGTCTGTCCGAAAGACTACGGCGAGCTGAACGAGCGGGCCCGCAAGGCACTCCGCCGCATGTACCGCAAACCGCGTTTGATCACGGCCTTCTGGAAACAGTCTTCTCTTTGTTTTGACTGACTCTATATTATGCGGGAGTCAATAAGATGTGAGCTACTCAAAGTTGGATGCCGCCCCTTGTTCGGTCTGCGACTCGTGAGGTTCCGCGGCCGGCCGAATCGCCGACGGCGGTTTCAGCAGTTCCGGATTGGGCTCTCGCCAGCGCTGCTTTTCTTGCTCGCCGACGCCTTCAATGGTTTCTAAGACCTTGAGTGCGTCCCCGATGATCTCCCGATCCTTTTCGATCTCATGGGCCAACTCCAAGGCCTTCTCGAAATACGGGTACGCTCGGTCGACCTCGCCGTATCGCAGCATGCTGACCGCCAAATCTCGGTAGTCATTGATGTATTGCAGATCGATTCCTACTGCCTCCAAGCCGTGAAACTCACAACTGTCCAGGTATTGCTGCTTGCGGAAGTGCTCGGTCGCATACAGCAAGCAGAGATTCGCATGAGACAGCTTATTGGCGGAACTCAAATCGATCGATCGCTTGAGGAACACCTCTGCTGTCTCCGCCGCGTTGCCCGCCAGCTCTTCCGGTACTCCGTCCTGTGGAGTCAGCTCCCCAACCCCGCCCTCCACGAGCTTAAGCAGCATCCATCCCACGGTATTGTGAAACAGGGCGTTCTCGGGTTGGCTTTGGATCGCGACTCGTCGAGGTCGATCATGGCGCGCCTCCCATCCGGCCCCCGGGGACGCCGGTCGACTCACCGGTTTCCCAATCAGCAACCGGCGTCACCTGATCAGCCAGGTAAGTCGTTGAAAGCCACAACCGTAGGAAGTCGTCGCCGAACTCTAGCGCGCCGTCACGGCAAACACGGTAGTAGCCGCGGTGGGGTTCGAGCGCGGCATTCGTCCGCTTCAAGCTGGCCCGCGGCTCGTCGGGACACTGCAGAACGTACGCCAGGAAGGGCTGCCCTGCGGCAACGCGATCCCAAAGCATGCAGGGGATCGGTTCCAAGTCATACCCGACTTCGCGCGCACACAGCTGAGCGATCTCGGCAAGCGGCATTTCCAGCAACACCCCGTTAAGGAGGTCATCGATGGTGCCGCTGGGGCGCACGTTCAGAGCCGCACGGGCTGAGGGTGAGACGGGCGGGCCGTAGGCCCCTCCGTCGGCCGGCATCTCATACTCAAAAACGCGGCGCCCCCCCAAACGCCAGCGCCGGCCGCCGGGAGCGCAATAACTCCTCGGACAAGGTGCGCCGGGCCGACGACAGGTTGACCAGGCTTCCGTAGCCAAAAAACGCCAATGACGACCGGCCCCTACGCCGCAACTCCTCTTCCACGCCGTCCCACGGGTAGCGGTAGCGAGGGGCCTCTCGGGCCTCCTGCATGGCCTGGCGCAGGGCCGCACTCTGCTCGCTGCTGAGCTCTATCATTTCGAACCCGACGACAGGACCAAGCCCAACCCCGTCATGGCAATTATGCAGCAGCGGCAAACGCCTTTCAACCGCGGTTCTTAGTTGGGGTTCGGCCGTGTTCGAGCGCCGGTTTCTGATCCGTGGTTTCGGAGCTCGCTTGGCACGCTTATTCGTCGCGCAGTCTCAGCGCCTTGATCTTAGAAGCCAGCGTCGTGGGCCGGAGTCCGAGCAGCTTTGCAGCCCCCGCTGGACCGGAGATCCTCCAGTGCGTCACCTCCAGGGCCGCAAGCAGGTTGTCCCGTTCCTGACGCTTGAGCTCGCCGTATTTCAGTACCTTCTTACGGCTTGTCGACCCAGCCGCTGCGTCGGACTCTCGTTGCTCGCCGTTTGAGCCCCCAGGCAAATCAAACTCGAGAGGACCCGACTGCGCCCCAATGACCGCCCTCTCGATGATGTTCTGTAGCTCGCGGACGTTGCCCGGCCACTCGTAGCGCTGCAACGCTTCGACATGTCGGCGCTTGAGCTTCTGCGGTGGAACGCCCAACCGCCGACAGGACTGCTCAAGGAATTGGCGGCCAGCATCGGTACGTCGTCCAGCCTCTCGCGGAGGGGAGCGATGTCGATCGGGTACACGCTGAGCCGGTAGTAAAGATCCTCCCGAAACCGGCCCGCTGTGACCTCCTGTTTCAGATCCCGATTGGTCGCCGCGATGACTCTTACGTCGACCTTGCGCGCCCGCTCCTCCCCGACTCGTTCGAAGGTCCCTTCTTGCAGTACACGCAACAGCTCGCTTTGCAGATCTATTGGGATCTCTCCCACTTCGTCCAGGAAAAGCGTTCCTCCATCCGCTAACTGAAAGCGGCCTACGCGATCCCGAATCGCCCCCGTAAACGCTCCCTTGACGTGGCCGAAGAACTCGCTTTCGAACAACTCCCGAGGGACGGAACCGCAGTTCACCGTGACCATCGCACGGTCCTTTCTGCGGCTTCGCTCGTGAATCGCTCGCGCGATGAGCTCTTTCCCCGTACCCGATTCTCCACAGATCAGCGCCGTCGTACCGGACGGCCCCACCAGACCGACCTGGTCCAACACCTTCCTCAACGCTGAGCTTTTGCCCACCATATCCCCGAAGCCGTGGGCAACTTTGACTTCTTCTCGAAGGTATTCGTTTTCGAGTTCCAGCCGACGATGGAGTTGCTCGATCTCCTCAAACGCGCGGGCGTTGGCGATCGCGACCGCCGCCTGGTCCGCGAACAGACGCAGCCAAACCACCTTTTCCGGACCCAGCCGCTCCCGGGTAAACACTCCTAGAACTCCAAGAATCTCCCCTCGGAATTCGAGCGGGTGGCCGACGAACGTACGAATGCCCTCTCGTTGCAGCCAGTCATCGCGTCCGATCCACTCCTTATCACCGGCCGTGTCGAACAAGTGCTCCGATTCCCCTGTCGCGCCGATACGTCCAACGATCCGGATACCCAAGGGGAAGCGGCGAAAATCGCCGTCCATGCGGTACCACCGATGGCCGCTCGAAGGGTTGGCCGGCTCTCCCATGCTCGCCTTGAGGTGCAGACAGCGTTCTTGATCCGGGCACTCGGCCCGCAGGTCGCACCGCTCGCAAATGTCACCGGGGCCAATCAGCCAGATGCGCGCTAATGTACACGACGCCTCGTCGGCCAGTCCCGTCACGATCATCCGCAGTACGGTCTCGACGTCGCGAGCCTTTGCGACTGCCAGCGAGATCGACTGCAGCAACTCCAGATTGATAGACCGAGGTTCGACCTGTTCCCGCCTGCCCTGAGCGTCCGGCCCCGTCATAGCCTGCACCTATTAGAAACGAGATCCCGTTAACTGTCAACGATAAATCGTAATTTTGACGAGGCTTCGTTTGGATGCCTAAGACCTAGGTATATTATTTAAAGCTAATGAAATCAGATAGATAAGCTACTTACCGGGTTGTGGACCGCTACGTGCCCGTTACTCAAGTCAGTCAGCCGTTGGCTGCTGAATCGAATCCACCAAAGGAGAAACAAGATGACAATCCGAAACTTGTACCGAACGATTTCAGCGCGCCGGACAACCGGCCAGATCACCCGCTGGGGCCTGGCCGCCGTCTTGGCCCTCATGCTGGCAGGTTCTGTTCCTATGAGCGCCAACCACGTCAACGCCACCACGGGCATGACCCTTGCCGGAGCCCCGCTCGCCATCCACGGCTACGACCCGGTGGCCTACTTTGACGAAGGTCGGGCTCGGGTCGGCAAGGCCGCCTTCACGGTAAAACACGCCGATGCGGCCTACCGGTTCGTCAGCGAAGCGAACAAAGAGAAGTTTGAAAAGGACCCCGAGCGCTATGTCCCGCAATATGGCGGGTATTGCGCCTTTGGCGTGTCGGTCGGCGCGAAGTTCGACGGCGACCCTGCCCTGTTCCGGGTTGTAGACGACAAGCTCTACCTCAACCTGAATCCAGAGATTCAAACCACCTGGGGAAAAGACATCCCGGGTAACATCGCCAAGGCCGATGGCAACTGGTCGCGGATACGGGAGAAAGCGCCTTCCGAACTGAAGTAACTTCAGTCCGGGCATGGGGGCCGCCCGCGCGGCCCCGCATCTTTACCGATACCCACTAATCAGAGGAGAAGAGCAATGTCACAGACCACAGTAAACCCGACACACCATCGAACGGTCGAAATCGACGGACTGGAAATCTTCTATCGCGAAGCCGGTCCCCAGGATGCCCCGACGGTCCTGCTGCTGCACGGCTTTCCCACTTCGTCACACATGTTTCGCAACTTGATTCCGCGGTTGTCCGATCGCTTCCACCTGGTTGCTCCCGACTACCCGGGCTTCGGCGCAAGCGCGATGCCCGACCTGAAGGACTTTGGCTACTCGTTCGACAACCTTGCTCGTGTCGTCGAGCAGTTCATCGACGAGGTCGGAATCAACAGCTACAGCCTCTACTTGATGGACTATGGCGCCCCGGTCGGCTACCGCATTGCGGCGCGTCGTCCAGACCGTGTGGAGTCCCTGATCGTTCAGAACGGCAACGCCTACGAAGAGGGCCTTCGGGACTTCTGGAACCCGATCAAGGCCTACTGGAAGGATAAGACGCCCGAGAACGCCAAGGTCCTTCGCGACTCGCTGCTGACGATCGAGGCGACGAAGTGGCAGTACACGCACGGCGTTCGCAACGTCGAAACCATCGCACCGGACAATTGGTTCAACGACCAGTACTTGCTCGACCGTCCGGGGAACAAAGACATCCAGATCGAGCTGTTTCACAGCTATGGGACGAATCCGCCCCTCTACCCCGAGTGGCAGGCTTACTTCCGCAAGCATCAGCCCCCGACGCTCGTCGCTTGGGGAAAGAACGACTACATCTTCCCCGGCGAAGGCGCCGAACCCTACAAGCGTGACCTGAACAACGTCGACTTCCACCTGCTCGACACCGGGCATTTCGCACTGGAGGAAGACGGAGAGGTCATCGCCAACCTGATGCAAGATTTCCTCGAAAGGAATGTTGTACGCCAACGCGACCAGGCTGCCGTCGCGTAAACAGACGACACGTCGATCGGGCCGCCGCTATTGAATCGGTGGCCCTGCTTATGGAGACGAACATGGCCCGCCCTATCAGCGACATCGCCTTTACCCCAGCCGTCAAGGCCGCCCAGCAGGCACGAGGTTCTCGAGCCGCCTACGCCAAGATGGAGCAGCGGGGAGGTTGGAACGATGTAATCACTCCTTCGCTGGAGGAGCTCATCGCGGAACGCGAATTCTTCTACCTTGGCACCGCCGGCGCCGACGGGCGGCCCTACATCCAGCATCGCGGAGGTCCGAAGGGCTTCTTGAAAGTGCTCGACCGCAAGACCCTGGCGATGGCCGACTACGCCGGCAACGCCCAGTACATCTCATTGGGCAATCTGGCCGAGAACAACAAAGCGTTCATCTTCTTGATGGATTACCCAAACCAACACCGCATCAAGATCTGGGGCACCGCGGAGTTCATCGAGGATAACCCCTCGCTCCTAGACCAAGTGCACGACCCCGACTATCCAGCCCGGCCCCAGCGGGCCCTGGTGTTTCACGTTGAGGCCTGGGACGTCAACTACACACAGCACATCCAGCCACGGTATACCGCCGACGAGATGCAGCCCATAGTGCAAGGACTTCACGACCGGATCGAGGAGCTTGAAGCCAGAAACCAGGCGCTCGAGTCACAGCTCGCGAAACCCAAGGGTATGGTGGCTTGAAGTCCCTTCGCACTAAGTCTCCGTCGGCCCTCATCGGTCTCGTGTCTAGAGGAGGGGCTGTGTGGGGCGGAAACGGCGGCCAGGAGGCCCGCGCCACAAGGCCGGAAACCGTGGCTACGCGCTTAGAGATCGAGGGACTTCAGATAGTTGCGGAATTCGTCACCGACCTTGTCATGATACAGAGCGAGTTCCACGGTTGCCGTGAGGAACCCCAACTTGTCGCCCGCGTCGTAGCGCCTGCCCTCGAAGCGGTATGCGTAGACCGGTTCGCGTTCCATCAGCTTCCTTAGGCCGTCGGTGAGTTGCAGTTCGCCTCCGCTGCCCGGCGTGATCGTTTCGAGGCACTCGAAAACGGTCGGCGGAAGCACGTATCGCCCGATGATCGCAAGATTGGACGGGGCTTTGTCCGCCGGCGGTTTCTCGACCAGATCTTTCACCCGGTAGAGTCGATCGTTGGCGTTCCCGGATTTCACCGGCTCGACATCGACGACGCCGTAGGCCGAGATTTGGTCCCGGGGGACCTCCATGACGGCGATCACCGCGCCGCCGACGCTCTGCTGGACGTCGAGCAGTTGCTTGAGACACGGCGTCTCAGCGTCGATCACGTCGTCGGCCAGGATGACGGCGAAAGGCTCGCCGGCCACCAACTCTTTGGCCACCCACACCGCGTGTCCCAGCCCCAGAGCTGACTTCTGCCGAACGCTGGAGACCTGAATCAGATCGGAGATGCTCCGCACCATCTCCAGATCGGCGGTCTTGTTGCGCTCTCGGAGCACCTGTTCCAGCTCGAAGCTCACGTCGAAGTGGTCTTCGATGGCCGCCTTGCCACGGCCGGTGACGAGGATCATGTTGTCAATGCCCGACAGTCGGGCTTCCTCGACCCCATATTGGATGATGGGCTTATCCACCAGCGGCAGCATCTCTTTGGGCTGCGACTTGGTGGCGGGCAGAAAGCGGGTGCCCCATCCGGCCGCGGGGAAGACAGCCTTGCGGACTCTTTCGGGCATGGTCCCTCTAGTGTGGTCTGAAACTCCTGGAAACTCAATCGGTTCCCCGGCTGACATCAACCTCCGTGACGACCCGGTTTGGGCATGCTAGGGGCGGGCTTGGCTTGCCCTGTATAATGAAGCGGCTATGGCTGAGTCCAGCGTCTTCTGGCTGCGTGTGACGCTGGTGCTGTACTCGCTGGGACTGTGGCACGCACTGGTCACGGTCGTCAGGCGGCGCCAGCGCATGTTCAAGCTCGCGCTCGGGTCGATTTCGCTGGGAGCGGTGCTTCATCTGGTCTCGATCGTCGACCAAGGCATGGCTCTGGGCCGGTTCCCGGTCCACACCCTCCACCAGATGGCTTCGCTGGTCGGATTCCTGGTTACGGGGGCGTTTCTACTCGTTTACTGGCGCTATAAGTACGAAAGCTTGGCCGTCTTCGTGTTCCCCACAGTGTTTCTGCTGACTCTAGTGGCTAGCTTAGGCGCCGGCGCGCCGGCACCGCCGGCCGGATCACTCGGCACATGGTGGCTCTCCGTTCACGTGGTCCTGCTACTGTTGGGCTACGCGGCGCTGACGCTGACGTTCGTGGCCGGCGTGATGTATATCATTCAAGAAAAGGAACTTAAGTCAAAGCGCCCGAGGGCGTTCTATTATCGTCTCCCGCCGCTGGGCACCCTCGACGACATGGCCTATCGGACCCTGGCCGTGGGCTTCGTGCTGGTGACGCTGGGGCTGATTTCGGGCAGTTTCTGGGCATTCGTCGAGTGGGGCCCCACCTGGGTTGTCGATCCGACGATCGCTCTGGCCTTCGTGACGTGGGCCATCTACCTAACCATGGTGTTTAGCCGCGTGGCGATCGGTTGGCGGGGTCGCAAGGCGGCCTATTTTTCCATCGCAGGGTTCTGTTCGGCGGCGCTGACCTGGATCGTCAACAGTGGCGTCCACTCCTTCATGCAGCGATGAGCGTACTTCTGTTGGGCCTCAGTCATAAGACCGCGCCGATCGAGGTGCGTGAGCGCTTCGCCATCGCGGAGGGCGTGGCGGTCAAGCAGATGGAAAAGTTAGTCGAGCAGCCCGGGATTTCCGAAGCCTTGATACTCTCCACCTGCAACCGGGTCGAGTTCCTGCTGCAGGCCGGCACCGGTTCCGACGCTTCCCAGGAACTCTTCTCGTTTCTAGAGGCCTCGGGCGAAGGCGTGATCGCGGATGCCAAGCCCTACTTCTACCGCTACGTGGATGAAGAGGCGGTTCGCCACGTTTTCCGTGTGGCCTCGAGCCTCGACTCGATGGTGGTGGGGGAGCCGCAAATCCTTGGCCAGGTGAAAGAGGCCTATGCGCACGCCAAGGCGGCTGGTGCGATCCGCGGCGAGCTGGACTTCGTGGTCAACCATGCCTTCCGGGTGGCGCGTCGCGTTCGTAACGAGACCGGGATCGGCCAGATGGCGGTGTCGATCAGCTTCGTGGCGGTCGAGCTGGCCCGGAAGATCTTCGGGGATTTGAGCGACCGATCGATTCTGATCGTTGGAGCTGGCAAGATGTCCGAGCTGGCGGCCAGGCATCTCCTGGGCGCCGGCGCCGTGCGAGTCTACGTGACCAACCGCACCCATGAGCGCGCCGTTGCTCTGGCCGCGACGTTCGAAGGAGAGGCCGTTGCGTTTGACCGTCTGTTTGAGGTGTTGACGAAAGTCGACATCGTGATCTCGTCGACGGGGGCTCGGCACTTTATCCTCAACAAGAAGACGGCGGAAGCCGTGATTGCCGCCCGCAAGCAGCGGCCGGTCTTTCTGGTGGACATCGCGGTTCCGCGCGACATCGATCCGGCCATCAACTCGATCGACAACATGTTCGTGTACGACATCGACGATCTGCAGCAAGTTGCCGACGCCAACCTGCGGCAGAGGAAGCGCGAGGCCGAGCGCGCCGAGGCGATCGTCGAAGAAGAGCTCGCGAAGCTGATGCACCGGCTCAAGACCCACCAGGTCGCGCCGACCATCGTCTCGCTGCAAGACGAGCTGGAGCGCATCCGCCAAGCCGAGATAGGCCGTTTTCGCTCGAAGCTGGGCCCACTCGACACCGACCAACAGCAAGCGGTCGATGCGATGACCCGCAGCATGATCAACAAGATCGCGCACTCGCCGATCTCCCACATGAAACGACTAGCAAGCCATCCCGATGGGCTGCATTTCGTGGAGTTCGTTAAGCGCGCCTTTAACCTCCGAAAATGAAACCTATTGTGATCGGCACCCGGGGCTCTGCACTCGCCATGTGGCAGGCCCAATGGGTAGAGGAACAACTCGAAGCGGCGGGGGTGTCATGCCGCATTAAGGTCATCAAGACGACGGGCGACAAGTTGAGTAAGACCGCTCTGGCTAAGCTGACCGCAACGAAAGGAGCCAAGGGCGTCTTCACGAAAGAGATCGATGAAGCCTTGCTCAAGAGCCGCATCGACGTGGCAGTCCACAGCTTGAAGGATGTTCCCACGGAGCTGAATCGCCGGCTCGCGCTCGGGGCCGTCCCTGAACGCGGTGATGCCCGCGATGCTATCGTCGGGGAAGAGTTCAAGGCCCTTGAGGAAGGCGCCCGGGTCGGTACGGGCTCGCTACGACGCTCGTGCCAGTTGCGCCGGCTCCGGCCGGACCTCAAAATCGAGCAAATTCGAGGTAACGTTGAGACGCGCCTCAAGAAGCTTGATGAGGGTCGCTACGAAGCGCTCGTGCTGGCGGCGGTAGGACTGCAACGGCTAGGTTTGGAGGAACGCATCAGCGAGATCTTCGAACCCAACGTCATGTTTCCCGCAGTGGGTCAAGGCGCCGTTGCGATCGTGATTCGCAAGAATGACGGTGACGTCCGCGGTGTCGTGGCGCCCTTGAATCACGATGAGTCGGAGGCGAGGGTCTTGGCCGAGAGAGCGCTGTTGGCTGCGTTGGGATGCGGATGCCAGGTCCCTATGGGTGCTTACGCCTCGATCCAGGGAGACCGTTTACGATTGTCGGTTCTGGTGGTCTCCAGCGACGGACGCCGGGCCTTCGCGAGGGTTGTGGAGGGGAGTCCGACCAATCCCATCGCTCTTGGGAAGGAAACGGCTGAGAAGCTCCTGGCCCTTGGGGCCGGCGAGCTGCTCGGCAAGAAGAAAGCACGCGCCGCGAAGCGCCGCTAGCCGCCCGCTTAGTGGCCCCCTTCGGTGCATTCCTTACGAGCTGGTGAGGAGGATGAGGTGAAAGTTGGGGTTGTCGGACTGGGCTTCATGGGCAGTACGCACTTGCAGGCCTATCAAGGAATCCCCGGCGCTGAAATCACCGCCGTTGCGAGCGGCGACGAGCGGAAACTTGCCGGCGACCTAAGCGCCATCCAGGGCAATCTCGACCGGTCGGGAGAGTCGATGGACTTCGGGGCGGCCGCGCGCTACAAGAAGCCCGAGGAGATGCTTGCCGATCCGAATGTCGAAGCGGTGGACCTGTGCGTGCCCTCCGATCTACACGCCCCCCTTGCCCAGGCGGCCCTCCACGCCGGCAAGCACGTCCTGGTCGAGAAGCCCATGGCTTTGTCCGGCCAGGAATGTGACGCTATGGTGGCCGACTCCAAGAGGTGCAACAAGGTGCTCATGGTGGCCCAGGTGATTCGCTTCTGGCCGGACTACGTAGCCGCAAGGAATCTCATCCAATCGGGGGAACTGGGCCCGGTGAAGTCGGCGTTCCTGCGTCGAAAGTGCGCGGCGCCGGCCTGGGGCAAATGGATGCACGACCGCTCCAGAAGCGGCGGCGGTGTTTTTGACCTACTGATTCACGACTTCGACTTCTGTCTATACGCCTTCGGACAGCCCACAGCGGTGCAAGCCCGCGGAGTCGAGAAGATGGAGAAGGGTATTGACGTCGTTGAGGCGCGGCTGGAGTACGAATCGCCGGTGGAGGTGCATGTCTCTGGCGGCTGGCACCATCCTCAAGGCTATCCCTTCTCGATGGAGTTCTCGATTGTGTGCGAAGAGGGCACGCTCGATTTCCACTCAGCGCAGCGGCGCCTGACACTCTATCGCCAAAACGGAGAAGTCGAAGAGCCCCAACTGGCGGAGAAGGACGGCTTCCAAGCCGAGTTGGAAGCCTTCGTCCGTGCTTGCGAGGCCGGCAAGCCACCCGACGAGTGCCGGCCGGAGGAATCGGCCGTGGCCACGCGCATGACGCTGGCCATGCGAGCCTCGCGCGAGCGGGGGGGTGCGCTGATCGAGGTGTAGCCCGAGGGACGGTAGCGCTCCGTTGGGTGCAGTCAATCTGACCTGCGGCGGGCCACCGCCAGGAGAGAAGTGCCGACCGGGAGCTTCCAACGCCGGGCAATCAACCGAGCTTCCCCCGACAAGAGGAACGTCAGTACTTGGTTTAACACAGGGACGATTGCCAACTCCTGTTTCGCGAGGGCTTCCACCCTATCGGGCTCTTCATGCGAGCCTCGTCGCAATCCCCCTGCAAACCTGCGCCGTAACCAAACTAAAGGATAGATCGTTGACATGAACTGTGTCAGGTGACTCACTTCGAAGCCCGTAGCCTCGAGCTTCTCCCGCAGCTCAGCTTCAGCGTAACGTCGGCAATGATGAGAGGCGATGTCGAAGTAACTCCAGAGGGCGCGATGGGCGGGAACCGTCACCAACAACGTCCCTGACGGTGTCAACACATCACGCAAGCTGCGCAGGAGCCCAACATCGTCTTGGATGTGCTCAATGACATCGAAAGCCCCGACCATTTCAAACCGAGCGGAAAAAGGTAGACGCGCCACATCCGCCAGCACCAGATCGCACCCAGCTCGCTGCCTTGCGTACCGCAGGCCTTCAGGGAACACATCCACTCCAATGGCGGTTCCGTCAGCCGACGCATCCGCAAGAGCGCGCAAAAGGTACCCGGTCCCGCAGCCGATCTCGAGTATTCGATAGCCCGTACGGAACTCTCGAACGATGTCTCGCACCATTGCGGAAACGACCTTCTGCCGGCCTCGAAACCAGAAGTGTCGCTCCTCAACGTCCGCAATCGAGTCATAGTATGAGGGTTCATAATTCGGCCCCACAGCCGGCCCTTGCCTCACGTGCTCACCTGCACCTTAGCTCCGAAACTGTACGATCACTTCGATCACGCGTTCCTGATCTTGTCTGGAAAGGCCGGTGTAGAATGGCAGACGAACAAGACGCCTGCTGACATCCTCGCTCACTGGACACTCTCCTCCGCCGGCTCCGCACTGCTTTGCCATCTCGGAGAGGTGCAGCGGGATGTAGTGAAACAGCGCGAGGATTTCGTGATCGCCCAAATGTTTGATCAACGCTTCCCGCTGTTCATGCGACGGCATCAAGAGATAGAACATGTGGTATGACTGTTTGCAATCAGCAGAGACGAAGGGTAGCCTAACCTCACTCTCTTCAGCCCAGCCTTGCAGGTGGCGATGGTAGAATCGCCAGATCCTCCTCCGCCGATTCTGGATCTTGTCGCGCGCTTCTAGTGTAGTGCACCATAAATAATGTAACTTATATTTGCTTCCCATCGTCTCTATTAACAGGAGGCATGGGATGCGAAGAGCACAACCAGTAACTTTGAACACAGCGCAATGCAAGCAGTTGGACCGCTACGCGCGCGGCCGCCAAGTCGCCGTTCGTCTCGCCCTGCGAGCCAGGATTGTCCTGCTGGCCGCCGACGGTCTCGAGAATAAGCAGATCGCCGCACAGCTCGGTGTCTCGCGGCAGTTGGTGGCCCGCTGGCGCACGCGCTTTCTCGAAAGCAGCATCGCCGGCATTGCAAAAGACGCCCCACGGCCCGGTCGTAAACCTGCCGTCTCGAAGCAGAAAGTACAGCAGATCATCCACAAGACCACCCGCGAGAAACCGTCCAACGCCACCCACTGGAGCCGCCGCACCATGGCCGCCGCGGGCCGGCGTCAGCGCTTCCACCGTGGGACGGATTTGGCGCGCCCATGGCCTCAAGCCCCACCGCGTCAAGACCTTCAAGCTCAGCAATGACCCGCGTTTCGCCGAGAAACTCGACGACATCGTCGGACTCTATCTCAATCCGCCTGAGCATGCTCTGGTTCTCTCGCTCGATGAGAAGTCCCAAATCCAAGCCCTCGATCGCACCCAGCCCGGCCTGCCGCTCAAAAAGGGACGCGGCCAAACGATGACCCACGATTACAAGCGCAACGGCACGACCACCCTGTTTGCGGCGCTCAACAGCCTTGACGGCAGCGTGATCGCCGAGTGCATGCCCCGACACAGCCACCAGGAATGGCTGCGCTTCCTGCGCTTAATTGACCGCCGCACTCCCAAGGACAAACAGCTTCATCTCATCGTGGACAACTATGCCACCCACAAGCATGCCGCTGTGAAGCGTTGGCTCGATCGTCACCCGCGCTTCCACATTCATTTCACCCCGACCTCGGCGTCGTGGCTGAACATGGTCGAGCGATTCTTTCGCGATCTCACCGTCAAGCGCCTGCGCCGCGGCGTGTTTCGCAGCGTGGACGAGCTCGTCGCCGCCATTGACGACTACATCGCCCAGCACAACGGGCATCCCACGCCCTTCATCTGGACCGCGACCGCCTCCGACATCCTCGAGAAAGTCAAGCGCGGACGTGCCGCCCTGCATAAGGTGCAATCTGCTTGACGCACTACACTAGGCAGTCGCTCAAGGGCTCTTCGGACAGTGGTCGGCCAGGAGAGTGGCGATGTCGATCAACTCCTCAAGGTCAGCCTTCGACTTGGCGATCCCTCCAATATGGACGGTAATCTTCTGGCCTGCCACCCGTACCTCGAGGTGCGGCATCCGCGACCCCATTAGCTTCTGGCGGACGGGCACCTCAAGCAGGCCGGACACAAATACTTGGTTGCTCCCTTCGATCCGAAAGGCCTCATCGAATTCTCTGTGCCCGGTGGTCGGTGGCCTCCCGGGAGCGATGGCACCGATAGGACGCTTGGCAAAGCCTGTCCTCCGGCTGACGCGGATCTTCTGCCCTGTGTCGAACGGTAAATCCAAATCGACGAACGTGAAGGGCCCGCTTCCTTCGTCGCCGCTGGTTGCCATGGCAGCGACAAGGTAGTGCCGGTTCTTCACCTCAAAGCGCAGCTGCGGGTACACCAGCCAGTTGCCCGGCTTCACCTCACCTCCATACTCCGCGGCGAGCAGATCGAATAGTCTGGCAAGGTGGCGGCGGTCATGTTTATGGGTCCAATAGCCGTAAGCCAGTGCTGCGGCAATCATCAACGTAACTACGAGCCACCAGTCCATAACGGCGCCTGTGTCGGACGGGATTCTCTTCGGCTTCTCGGGTTCGGCACTTCCTGGTCGGAGACGAGGTGGGATGCCAGGAACTTGAGGATGACGGGCCGGTACAGTTTTGTGTCCTCGGCCTTGTAGACGACACCGATCCCGCTTCCCCGAGCTTCTCGCTGATGCGGCAATACGAGCTGTTCTGGCCAATCATGGCCTGCCCCGAAGCTGAGGGAATTGTACCGCCGCAGCATAGGTGGCGGTAACAATCGACGCCGCAAACTCTCCGCCGAGGGCCTCCAAAACCCTTGCGTAGAGCCCTCATACGCCCTCCAGACGGTGGTTTGAGCCTCTCGTAGGCCTCATCGTTCGGCGGGAAATTATTTCACAACATCTATGCGTAGACGGCTGAATCGCCGCCGCTCGTCGCGAAAGCGTCTATCGAAAGTCGACAACGCGATGATTCGGCGAGCGTTCGGATGCCCGAAGAATGCCTGTTCGACGATCGCGACTAGCGCCCTGACGTCGTCGCTTCAGTTCACCCCAGGGACCCTGCGTGAAGCAGAGGGGTCCGCGAGCCCAAGGGTAAGCCAGCCTCAACTCACGGTACGGGCAGCAAGCGCCGCATGCGTGTAGGTCAGACAGGCCGGACTTCAGAAGGAGACGCTGTAGCTGAGCCCCGGCTCTTTTCCGCGCACTAGCAGAAACGAAAACACATGGCGCTTGTAACTGTAGTTGAGCAGCGGGTGAACGTGTACTCCGTCGAAGATGACGAGCGCGCCGAACCGCTCAGTGAAGCCGATGTTGACCCCGCCGATATAGCGTAACCGGTCTTGATAAGTTCCGTCCGCGACACCGAAGTAAGGGGCAATCGGAAGCTTTGTTTCACGCTTGAGGTTCTTGCTTGCAGTCGCGTAGAAGCTCTGTCCTCCAGGCGTGCCGATGCGGTCGGAACTCGTACCGACGATAACGGCAGGTGTGTTCGTCCCTTCAGGCACGGCGAGCCAGTTCACTAATGGGTTGGCTCGCTCTTCGGTCGATCGCGGGTTGACCTCAATGCCCGCCTGCAGCCGCGGCTTGAGGCGATAGGTGAGCGTGGTCCGCAGCTGTGCGCGACGAACGCCATCGGGGATGACTCGGGCGCTGTATGTAAATCGGTTTTTGTTGCTGCCTTCTGCCCCGCTCACGGCGCGGCCCTCGCCCGGTCAAAGCGGCCACGAGGGAACCATAGACGCACCTTCGACGCCTACGCCCCCATGCGAGTGCTCCTCGTCTTCTCCGTGATCATGGCCTTCTTGGTCGTGGTCGAGGTTCGCTTTGCTGAGCGCGTCGATAAGCGGCTCAGGGGCTTTACCCTGTTTGTCGGAAAGCAGGTAGTCGATTCGCTGAGCTAACGCCTTTCGCTTCAGAGGGCCGATGAGGCGAAAAATGATTCGTCCATCCTTGTCAATGATTGCCGTCGCGGGAAGCACTGCGCCGAGTCCTAATCGTTCCATGTCGGCGGTATTCGCGCCGATCCAGATCGGAAACGTGATGCCCAGCTCTTCCACGAAAGGTTCGATCTGCGCCTGTGTGCTCTCGTCATCGGCCGAAGCGCCCACGACGACGACGCCTCGCGAGGCGTAGCGTTTCTGCAGATCAACGAGAAGCGGCATTTCCTCGCGGCAGGGTACACACCAGGTGGCCCAAAAATTCAACACGACGATGCGACCGCGATACTGCTCTAACGTTTGCCGGTTTGCGTTCAAATCAGGGAGAGAAAGCGCGTGGCGGTCCGAGGAATCCGAGGCAAGTGCGACGCTCGCAACTGCACAAAACGCGGCTAACTTGACGTTCATACGTGCGTCTCGCGGAGTTCTCCCGGCGGCGCTCGATCTCGTAGACATGGCAGACTTATTGAATCCCGCAAATTATTATGACACTTTTTGACAGTGTGGAGCATCTATATATGTATGGGCAACCCCAAAGGTGTGAAGCGGGATTTCAAGGCGCTGGAGAAGCGCCGTTTCGAAGCGATGCGGCTGCTCCACCAAGGCCACAATCAGTCCGAGACGGCGAGACGGCTGAA
Source organism: Bryobacterales bacterium (assembly GCA_965248255.1). Taxonomy (GTDB): domain Bacteria; phylum Acidobacteriota; class Terriglobia; order Bryobacterales; family UBA6623; genus JAKZVK01. Next base: position 2,966,029 of record CBDFIW010000004.1, on the reverse strand, counting down.
CGTCGCTCGCCAAACCGTCAGTGAGTGGCGGCGGCAATACCGCGAGCAGGGTGCGGCCGGACTCCGCCAGGCCGGGCGCGCCGGACGCAAGCCGCTCCTCGATGCCGCACAACGCGAACGCCTGACGTCGCTGCTGCTGGAAGGCCCGGAAGCCCACGGCTTCCCAACGCCCCTGTGGAGCTGTCCGCGGGTGGCTCGGCTGACCGGAGACGAGTTCGGGGTCGCATACCACGCAGGCCACGCCTGGAAGATCCTGCGAGCGCTCGACTGGAGCCCGCAACGCCCGGCCGGAAAGGCGCGCGAGCGCAACGAAGAGCGGATCCGCACCTGGAAGCGCAAGACCTGGAAGCGCATTAAAAAAAAGCCCAAAACGAAGGCCGTACGCTCGTCTTCATCGACGAAAGCGGATTGAGTCAGAAGCCGCATCGCTGCCGCACCTGGGCGCCACGTGGCCAAACACCGGTGCTGCAGTTTAACTTCAACTGGGAGAAGCTTTCCGTCTCGGCGGGGCTGACGCTGCGTAACTTCTACTTCCGGCTCTATCCCGGTGCGATCGGCAAAGAGCAAGTGACCGACTTTCTCAAGGCGTTGGTACGTCATATCGATCGCCCGCTGCTGATCGTCTGGGATCGGCTGCCGGCGCACCGTAGCCGCCTGGTGCAAGAGTTCATCGAACTCTCCGAAGGCCACATCGCAACCGAGTACTTGCCACCCTATGCGCCGGAGTTGAATCCGGTGGAATACATCTGGGCTTACTGGAAGCAGCACGAGTTGCCGAACGTCTGTCCGAAAGACTACGGCGAGCTGAACGAGCGGGCCCGCAAGGCACTCCGCCGCATGTACCGCAAACCGCGTTTGATCACGGCCTTCTGGAAACAGTCTTCTCTTTGTTTTGACTGACTCTATATTATGCGGGAGTCAATAGCATGACACAGCGCCGCCGGCCGACTTCGCCTCACGTTCGAAGCGCTTGTGGATGTCTTCGTCGTCGAGGAAATGCGCTGGCAGGAATTTCAACGCGACGAGACGATTGAGCTTTGTGTCCTCGGCCTTGTAGACACCCCCCAGACTCGTTGGTGGTCAGTGCGAGCGAGCCAGCAGCAGGCCATTTCGCGGTCGGTATCGCCGCCTGTCCTCGGCAGGGGATCGGCCGGGTGGACGCGTTGAGGTGGGAAGAATCTGGCGGTATGGTCCCTGAAACGCTAACGTTCTCGCAGTCACCCGGCGACAGTCGTGGCCACTCGGGACCTACCTTGCGGCTGACATCGTGCTGAGACAAAGCCGAAGGGCAACGACACTATCGTCTGTAAACTATTGAAAAAATGGTGGGCGCGCCCAGACTCGAACTGGGGACCTCCTGCGCGTGAAGCAGGCTGGCGTCTTCCATGGTTTTCTGCCAACTCCTTCCTCTCATTAACTTTACGCGGTTTCAGGGCGTCTGCTTTCGCTCGCAACGCCTACGGCCTAGCCCGCTTGATGGGCAACTTTTCTGACGGTTTCTTGACGGTGGTTGCTCGGCCATGGTCCACCGGCTGCGCAGCACGTTAGCGGTCAAGGAAGAGCGCCGGATCGCGCAGTTTCTCCCGGTCGGCCCGGTCTTCGCGGTCAAGATAAAGTGCGCTGCGCTGTTCAGCGATATCGAGAGCGAGAGTTGTCTTACCGACTTGGCGAGGCCCTATAACCAGGATTTCCTTTTTGGCCGTCCTGGCACGAACAGGGTAGCCGATCCACGGGCCGCCATACAACGGTTTTCGCACTACTTCCCCGTTTGGACTCCTCTCGCTGCTGCTGCGGCCATCGAATGCTGCCCGCTTGCGCCGTTTCAGCAAACGCAGAGGGCTTTTTGGCAAAATCTCTCCCGCGCCGACCCTCGGCAACCCGCGTACGCTGCCTTGTCCGGGCCGTCGGCGCTAGCCTCCCGGCACAGGTAGCGCCCAGATCCGCCCCAGCATTTCGCCGAACAGCTTCCGGTTGAGGTGCCCCTCGGCCAACAGCAGCCAGTAGTAGCGAGCATGCTTGACCAGCCGTCCGCCCGTCTTCATCAGCCGGTGCTGCAAGCTCGTCAGCGACCAGCTCTTGATTCGCTGTGGCAGCCCGAGCCGCCTCCAGAGATTCCCCAGATTGTAGGCCAGCACGCTGAGCTGCAGTCGCACTTCATTCGCCCGGAAGCGATGACACGACAGCCGCGTCCAGTGCGTCGCCTGCTTGCCTTCTTTAATCCATTGCTCGGCCGTCCCGCGCTTGTTGTAGAAGCGCACCAGCGAGCGGCTCGGCAGGGTCATGTTGGTGACGATGAAGCCGGGTCGCGGGAATAACTCCTCCTGATGATGCTCGACTTTCGCAACAATCCGTTGTGGCTGGGACCAGCTCGCGGCGGCGGAGGCGGAGCAGCCGGACGACAAGAAGCCGGACCCCGGAGCCGAGAGGAACCAGGCCACTACTTCCATTCCTCCGGCTAACGAAGAAACGGCCAAGATCGCGCAGCACCTGCCGCCGCTCTATGAATTGATCGAGCAGGGCAAGGTGCTGGCCTTGAACATGCCCGCCGATATCAACCCGGCGCTGGCCCGCGCCGTGGGCGTGATGCTCAGAACGCTTGGCTACAGGCGCTTCTCATGCGCCCGGCCAAGATGAAGGCGAAGCCGGGCAGCTACTTCCGGCCCGCCGTCTTTATCTGTGACGAATATCAAGCCTTTGCTTCGGTGGGCGAGGACGACCCATCGGGCGATGAAAAATCCTTTGCGCTGACCCGGCAATGCCGCTGCATCCCGATTGTCGCCACGCAGTCTATTTCCTCGTTGCGGGCCGTGTTGGGAAGCTCGGAAGCGTGGCGTTCGCTGTTGCAGACGCTCCGCACACGAATCTTCCTGTCTCTCAGCGACGACGCCAGCGCCAAGATTGCGTCCGAGTTGTGCGGCCAGGTTGCGAAGATCAAGGAATCCTACACCATCAGCGAGACCTCCAAGCGCTCGGAAGTCTCCCCGCTCTCAGGCCGGGCCGGAGGCGGGAGCAACGCGAGGCCGTGTTTCACCCGCGAGACTTCGCCTTGCTGGGGAACTGTCAAGCGGTCTGTCTGCCCTATGACGGGGTGCAGTCGCTTGAGCCGCGCCGCGTCTACCTGAAACCGCACTATCTACCAGCCGAACACTCCTATTGGAGAGCGAAGGAGGCGGGCCAAATATGAGCGCCGCAAGCGGACTGGAACATCTCAAACCGTTTCTACCGGGTTTGGAGAGCGCCCTGGAAGATTCCGAAGTCAGCGAGATCATGATTAACGGCCCCGGTAATGTATGGGTCGAGCGGGCCGGACGGCTGGCCGCACACGCCGCGCCGGACCTGGACGAAGCGGCGCTGTTACGGGCCGCTATCCATATCGCCCGTCCTTTGGGACTGGACCCGGCCAGCTCTCCCATTGTCGATGCCCGGCTCGATGACGGATCGCGGGTTGCCATCTGCGTTCCGCCCGCCAGTCCTCAAGTCGCTATCACCGTGCGGCGCTTTGGCAAGCGGGCGTTCTCGGCGGATGATCTCGTGAAGCAAGGCGCACTCCCCAAAAACGTGCGGGCCGAAGCAGAGCGGGTGTTGCGCTCCCGGCGCAACATCCTGGTTTCAGGCGGCACCGGATCGGGCAAGACCACGTTGCTCAATGCCCTCATCGAACTTCTCCCCGATGACGAGCGGATAGTTGCCATCGAGGACACGCTGGAGCTTCGCATCGAGCGCTCGAATTGCGTCCGCTTCGAGGCTCGCGGTTTGCAGGAAGGAGCGGTTACAATCCGCGATTTAGTCCGCCACGCGCTGCGTCACCGCCCGGATCACATCGTCGTGGGCGAGGTTCGCGGCGGAGAGGCGGCGGACCTGCTGCAAGCCCTCAACACCGGCCACGGCGGATCGCTGACGACCGTACACGCCAACAACGCTGAGAGCGCCTTATCCCGGATCGCCAGTTGCGCCATGCAAGGCGGCGGGGAGCTTCCCTGGGAAGTCACCTGTAGAGGCGTAGTGGACGGAATCGCCATGGTGATTCACATGACGCGCCACGAGGGGCGGCGCTTCGCGGAAGAAGCCGCTTTCGTCAAAGGCTATGAAGCGAAGGAGAACCGCTGGCTCATCCAGCCGGTTTGGCCACGGCCGGGGGAGACTTCCCTGCCCGGGAGGGGCTCGTGAAGGCGCTCCGCGCATCCTCGCCCCAGACGCGGCGCCACTTCACCCGCTTCGATCAGGTGAACCAGCTGGTCGGGGCCAGCGAAGCGGACCCCGATCTCGGCTTCATGGCGCGGCTGATGGCGCTCTGCTCCCTGCCCCGCGCCAACCCTAGCCGCCGGCTGCAGTACAAGAGGATCAACGGCCCCTACACCCTGATCATGACCGCCGTGGGTAAAACCGGGCTGCCCTTCGGCAATCTTCCCCGCCTGTTGCTGGCCTGGGTCTCCACCGAGGCGGTCCACACCCAAAGCCGCGAGCTGTTCCTGGGGGCCTCGCTCTCCGAGTTCATGCGCAAGCTGGACTTGGCCCCCGTCGGTGGAGGAAGACGAGGCGAGCGCACGCGAGTTCACAACCAGATGAAGCGGCTCTTCAACGCTCATATCCAGCTGGCCTACGAAGATCGACAGGTCTCGGCCAGCGTCAATGCACCGCTGGCCAGCCGCACCGAGTTCTGGTGGAACCCGAAGCAGCCCCATGGGCGCGCGCTGTGGGAGAGCAGGATCGAGCTGGGCGAGAAGTTCTTCCAGGAGATCGTCAGCCATCCCGTGCCGCTCGACATGAACATCCTCAAAGCTCTCAGACGCTCTCCGCTGGGCCTCGATCTCTACCTGTGGCTCACCTGCCGGACGTTCTCGCTGAAGGGTCCGCTACGGCTCTCCTGGCCGCGCCTCTACCGCCAGTTCGGGGTGGATCCCGCCCAGGCGGGTGATAAGCGCACCGTTGATGACTTTCGCAAGGACTGCCTGCGGGAGTTGATCAAGATCAAGATTGCCTGGCCGGATCTGAACTACGCGACAGGGAAGGGGGTGCTGGTCCTCTGGCCCTCGAAACCCGCTGTGCCACCCACGCACCTTCAGCTCGTGGGATGACAGCCCTCCGGTCCCCTTCCCTGCCCCTGGATCACCCTCTGACGACGTGGGAGGTATGAGGGGAGTAGGATTGCCTCGCCTCCTGAAGCCCCGCACAGAGCTTCACGGGCTTCCGAGGGCGGGTTTCATCCACAGATGCCTGTGGATCCGGGGGGGGTCCAGGATGAAACACCCTGACTCCAACCGCCGGAATTTGGATGAAACACCCCGACACGGGGCCAATTTCGTTGATGAAACACCCCGACATACATTAGTTAAAGAAGCATGTAGTTAAGGAACAAGTAGTAGGAACGGCCAGCCTGTTGAAAAACGGAACCGCAACAAAACAACCACAGCAGACGAGGGGCTAACGCCCCTCTGAGAGGGGAGATCCTCTCCACGCCGGCGCCGTCCAGCGTCATAGACCGCTGGCGCCAGGGTAACGAGGTGCCCAGCACCGGAGATACGCGCGACCTCTACGACCGGCTGTTGCGCTACGTCTATGCCGGCGGCTGAAATTTCAACTCCCTGCTCATCCGCGAGGGCTATGCTCACGCTTAGCGCCGCTTTCCCCTCTCGAAGTGGCAAGAGTTCATTGACCTTGAGGAACAGGCTCGGAAGCGAGGATTCGGCTCGTGGAACCGCCGCTAAAGAATCCGCGAGAAGAACGGACTCGAGGGAGCTTCCTGCTGAACTTGCGCGTCAACAACGTTCACTTTGGCAAGTGGCCGTTTGCACCCTTCACGCTGCGATCCATTCACCGGGCGCGGGCGCTCAGCTTCCACGCTGCGAATGTTGCGCTAATCTGTGGCCTACCGCACCTGACCGGAAGACGGGTAAAGGTTGCGCCATTGGGCGCTGGCCGCAGCCGGGACCGGTTTGGCCCGACGCAAGACTCGCGCCAGAACGGTTCCCTCGCCCGCGGCGTCTGGCACTCTCTCTTGCCCTTGTCGGTCCCGCCCGTCACCGGGTTCGGCGGCGCTGTTCCTCCTTCGTCAGGGTTTGGCCGTTTCCGCCTTGCGCTGGTGAGCGGAAACGCTCACAAACCCTTAACTTCACAGGAGGAAACACATCATGGCTAACCAAAAACCCGTCGCAGAAATCCGCATCGGTCGCGTCAAGGCCACAATCTGGCCGAACGGAACCGAAGAGCAACCGAGGCACAACGTCACGTTCTCGCGTCTCTACAAAGACGACGCTGGTGAATGGAAGAGTACACAGAGCTTCGGGCGCAACGACTTGTTGGTGCTTGCCAAAGTGGCCGATCAGGCCCACACGCACCTCTTCGAGCTTCCGCGGGAAGAAGAGCAGCAGGCCGAGTCCTAGGGGACGCGGATTTAGAGAGCGGCGGGGCCCGTCCTCGCCGCTCTCCGATCCTTCCCGGTTCGCTCCTAATCCGACTTCACAGCTGGCAAACTGCCCCCCCCCGGAATGCGGTGTTCCGTATCTTCTTGGGGCTTTCGGCGTCTGTCACTCGCGTTGACTCGTCTGGTTCCCGCGCCCGCTGCGCCGGGTTCGCTCTTTTCCCCTTCTCCGGTTTGTGGTTTTCCCTCTGTCCTTTGTGAAGGGAAAACACAGCAAACCATCAAAGGAGGAAGAACATGCCCCGAAAGCCCACACTCAAAGAAACCATCCAAGCCGCGCTTGCGGGTTACGCTCATGAGCTTGTAGGGGTCACCTCACGAAACGGGGAAAATCGTACGCTAAGAAGAATCGTCGCCTCTGGTATCTTTATTTCCCCACACTACCAATCCTGGCAGCGCGAAAATCTGGTGGCGTGGAATGGACCCGAAAAGCGAGACCAGTAGAGAAGGGACAATGAACCAGGGAACGGTAAGGAGGTTCGATTGTCTCGAAGACGATTCACGAAGGAGTTCAAGCTGGCGGCCGTCCGGCGGCTCGAAGCCGGCGAGTCCGGCTCGGCTCTCGCGCGCGAGCTGGAGGTGAAGCGCGAAAAGCTCTACGACTGGCTGGCACAAGTCGAGCGCTACGGCGTCGAGGAAGCCTTTCCCGGCGCGGGGCGCGTCCCGGCGGCAGCGCCCGTGTCGAGCCCGGCCACGAAGCCCAGGCCCGCCTCGCGGAGCTGGAACGCAAAATCGGCCGCCAGGCCATGGAGATTGATTTTTTGTCCGCAGCCTTGCGGCGTGTCGAGGATCTGCGCCGGCCGCGCATCGTCAGTGGAACCGGCGCGTCGCTGAGGAAGTACGGGCCGCAAGGCGGCAAGGCAACATGAGCACGCTGAGCACGCGCGATTTGTGCCGCTTGAGCGGACTGGCGCGAGCCAGCCTCTACCGCCAGGCCAAACCCGACAGCGAGCAGGTCGGGGAACTGCGGCAGGCCATTGTCCACGCCGCCTTGGACCATCCGGCCTACGGCACCCGGCGGACGACCCAACAGCTGCGCCGTCAAAAGCTGCTGGTCAATCGCAAGCGCGTGCAACGGGTGATGCGCGAAGAGAAGCTCTTGCGGCGACGTCGCCGCACCGTTCCGCGAACGACCGATTCGAAGCACTCGCTGCGGCGTTATGAAAACCTGACGCGCGATTTCCAACCCACGGGTCCCAACAAACTGTGGGGCTCCGATCTCAGCTACGTACGATTGGGAAACCACTTCGTCTATGTGGCGGTGGTGTTGGACGTGTATTCGCGGCGCGTGGTGGGCTGGGCCGTGGGTCCGAACCTGAAAACCGAATTGCCGCTGGCGGCGCTGCAACAAGCGTTGAGCAGCCGGCGTCCGGCGCCGGGCTGGATTCATCATTCCGATCAAGGTTCGCAGTACGCCGCGGAAGCTTATGTAGCCACCCTGCGGCAAGCGGGCGCGAGGATATCGATGAGCCGCAAGGGCTGCCCGCAGGACAACGCGTACGTGGAAAGCTTTTTCAAGACTTTGAAAAGCGAGGAAGTCGACTGCAGCGAGTATGAAAGTTTGGCCCAGGCGCAGGCCGAGATCGGCGCTTATATTGAGCGGGAATACAATCGTACGCGATTGCATTCGGCGCTGGGCTATCGGCCGCCGCAAGAGTATGAGCGGCTGTGGGAAGAGGCGGCTAACGCCGCCTGAGTTTTCTTAAGGCATGAGCAGATCTATCGATCCGATGGCGCAGCACAAGGCGGGATGCGGCCTCAGTAGGCGAGCACCCCGCCCTCATCGTTGCGATGAGTCTGCGGCCGGGTATTCCTTGGTGGGTTGCTCTCCAGCAGAGCCCGCCTCCGCCTCCCCGGATGAGTTGATCATGCCCCCATTGGGCTGGATTGGCTATCCTTTTTCAGTCAACCGCGACCCGTCCCTACTTTCTTGGCCTCGCCACAGGGGTCCACTCCAGCGTGACCCCAACTTTACTCGAAACAGCCTCTACTACCTGCGGGTCATGCAGCAACTGTCCCCGGGACTCGCTAGCCGTTACGAAGGCCAGCCGGGTAGCCGCTTTCCCAGCGAGATGGCCTGGTCCTCGCCGGTGTGGGTACGGAAAAGAAGTCAATGATGTAGCCTGAGGACAGAGAAGCGCTTCGGCCGCTTCGGGAGCGTGGGGAAGTGCACCAAGTTCGACTTCAAGAGCTGCGCAAGAAAATCGTAGAAGGACTGGACTCGCTCGATCGCGGCGATTGGGTTGATGGCGAGGAGTTCTTCGAACGACTGCGGCAACGGGAGGAAAAGCTGCGGCCTGAATCCAGATAAGAGATTTTCAGCTCACCGCCACGGGCGGGTCTGGAAGTCGATGGGGTCAAGTCCAAGCGGCCGGCCTCACAGTCGATCCTTCCCGTCGGTCAGCCAGGCCAAGTCAAAGCGCGCGACCGTCACGTATTTCACGTGTGTTCCCCGGTCTGTTGGGGTACCGCGCTCGTAGATACAAAAGATTGTTCCGTCGGGACCGGTGGCAAGATCCGAATAGCCGCTGACCCCGCGCTCGATTGATTTCTTTACCGGCCAGGTTCGACCCTCGTCATAGCTGAGCCTCACCGTCACGTTTTGTCTTTTGTGGTTGCCTTCCGGCCGTTCGGGATCCCGCGGCTCATTGCTGTCGGGATTGGCGAACAGGACGCGGTTCCTGCTGTCACGCGGTTGGGCCGAGAGCCGAATGAGGCTGCCCATGCACACCGGCTCCAGGAGTTCGTCATGAAACACAGGCGTGGTCCAACCGGTGGCGCCATCTTCGCTGTAGGAGACGGCGCGGCGGTGCTCGGGCGACTCGTTGCGGATGTTCAGCATCACCCGTCCGTCGGTCAGTTGCAGGGCCAGTGTTTCGCTGGGGTTTTTCAGCTCAGGGTGGCGCACAACCACGTCACCACGCTCCCAGGTCTTTCCGGCGTCGTCACTGTAGATGACGGAAACGATTGACGGACGATGCGCGTGGCCGCCGGTCCCGTCAGAGAGCCAAACCGGCACGACCAGGCGTCCGTTTTCGAGCTGGATTCCGTGGCCGGGTCCGGTCGCCAGCACTTTCGAGTCGTACTCGGAGCGAAACTTTTCAAACGTGCCGGTAATGTCAACCGGCTCGCTGAAGGTCATTGCGTCGTCATCGCTGCGCATGTAATACGCCCGGGCGTACTCGACGCAAAAAAGAAAATGAACGACCCCGTTTTTGCGGTCGACGATCGGAACGATGTTGTTGTAGGTCACCTCGCCCGGCTTGGCGAGGTTCTGGGTAAACGCCACCTCGTTCTGCTGGATCTTTCCCTTGACCCTTGCGATCACGCGCGGCTCTTCCCAGGTTTGGCCGGAGTCGGTGCTGCGCCTCATCATGATGTCCTGCGTGCCCCAATCGCCGGAGGAGTTCTTGCGGGCTTCGACGAACGCCAGGACGGTTCCCTTCGGAGAAACCGCAATCGCCGGCACACGATAGTGCGCGTAGCCGCCGGTTTCGGCTTCGAAGATATTGACCTGCTCGAATAGCGCTTGAGCTGCCGGGACTTCAGCTTCTTGGCCACAAGCGGCCAATATCACCATCGCAAGAACGGAGAAGAATTTCTGTCTCATCGCGAAATCACCTTGTGCCTGTTGAGGACGAGCCGCAACCGAAAGGGGAAAGCGTTGACCGCTCCGCTGGCTCACAGCGCCCGCGCCAAGACGCCGCCATCCACCAGGATCGTCGTGCCGGTGACGTAGCTGCCCGCTTCACTGGCCAGCATCAGGGCCGGCCCGGCCAGCTCTTCTGGCCGGCTCCAGCGCCCCAGAGCCGTGATTTCAGCGAACGCCTTCTTCTGCTCGTCCGTTAGCATTCTCCCCGGCAGCTCGGTCAAGAAGGGCCCCGGAGCGATGCAATTTACAGTAATGTTGTGCGCTCCCAGATCAAGCGCGCTGGCCCGAGCCAGGCCCACCAATGCTGATTTCGTCGAGCAATAGCTGTTGCGGGCTTCTTTTCCGCCAAGCCCGAGCACCGAGGAGATGTGAATCACCCTTCCCCACCTGCGCTCCTTCATTTGAGGAACCAGCGCGCGGGTCAGCCGCATGCAGCTCGACAAGTTCAGCTCGAGGATTCGGTCCCAAGAATCGTCCGTGACTTCGTCAATCGGCTCGGGGATATTCGAGCCGGCGTTGTTGACAAGGATGTCGACCCGCCCCAGCCGTGAGACGGCCTCCGAGGCCAGTCCGTCAACCTGCCCGCGGTCGACCATGTCGACGACCATCCACTCGACTCGGACATCGAGACCTTCCGCGATCTCGGCGGCGGCGGCGCGAAGCTCCTGCTCGGTGCGGCTCGAAATCATGACGTCCGCGCCCGTCCGCGCGAATTCGCGGGCCATCGCCTTGCCGAGCCCCCGGCCGCCGCCGGTGATCAATGCAGTTTTGCCGGTCAAGTCAAAGAGTTTGTTGTCCATGGTTGTCAATCCCTTCTAACAGCGAAGAGGCAACTTGGCCTCTGGGTCGTTTCCTGTAACCCGCGTGCATGATTTGGTTGGCATGAGCCTCCTCTTGTTCAGGGCCACCCGAAGCCGCAATTGAATAAGCGCGTTCGGCTCTGCAGCACCCCACGACTTTCTGGCTAGCTGTTCCACGAGTTATCAGGATCGCAGTTGCTAAGCAAGCCACCTCGTGACGCACACGAGCACCGCGAAAACCATGATGGCGAGATGCATCCTGAGTATGAACAGTGCCGTATTATTTTTTCGTCGGATCGATCACAGCAAGGGCGTTAAACTCTGCGGGCAGGGCGACAGCTCCGTCCCGCACACGCTTCTTCTTGCTCTTCATTTCTTGAGGAGTGGTGTAGCCAGGATTTCCGATTTGGCTCCTCTGACGGCACGAGTCTACACCCTCACCCGGCGAAGCGCAACCATTTCTCCACCCGAAAGAGGCGGCGGCTGAGGCGGGACCGATCGAGCCCCCTTCTTTCCCCTCATGGGGGCGTTGGTGCATGAATCGGTGTAAGCGAGCACGCTAGCGGCGGGGGTGGGGTCCAGTCCATCATAGAGATCGGGGGGGGGGCAACGTCATGGCCGCAGGGAAGTCGAGCCGAATCAACCGCCAGTACAAGAAGAAGTACAGAATCCGGAACTGGAGGGAGTACGAGCGTGGCCTCAGGAGCCGCGGCGACGTCACGATCTGGCTGAGCGAGGATGCAATTGCCGCGTGGGTACCACCGAAGAACGGTCTTCGCGGAGGCCAGCGGCGGTACTCGAACCTCGCGGTCCGGACCGCGTTGACGCTGCGGGTCGTCTTCAGCCTGCCGCTCCGCCAGACCGAGGGGTTCCTGGACTCGCTGCTCCGCTTGATGGGCCTCAACCTCAAGGCCCCGGACCACACCACACTCTCGCGCCGGAACCAAATCGTTGCGGTGCCGCCCCTGACCCGATCCCACGACGGCCCGATCGACTTGATCGTCGATTCCACAGGGCTGAAGATTCTGGGTTGCGGCGAATGGAACGCGCACAAGCACAAGGCATCAAAGAAACGCCGGGATTGGCGGAAGCTGCACATCGGGGTGGATGCCGAGGGGTTCGCCGAGGGGTTCATTGTGGCGGCCGAACTCACAGCGAGCAGCCGGGACGACGCCTCCACACTCCCTGCTCTTCTCGACACAATCGAGGTTCCCATCCGGCGTTTCACGGCAGACGGAGCCTACGACCACAGGTCAGTCTACGATCAACTCAGCGCGGCCGGTACAGAGAACGTCGTGATTGTGATTCCCCCTCGTCGCTCCGCAGTGTCGGCGGGGCCAACGGACGGCCCATGGGCGCAGCGTGACACGGCTCTTGAGAGGATTCGCCAGGTCGGGCGACGAGAGTGGCAGAAGGAGTCGGGCTACCGACAGCAGGCGCGCGTTGAAAACAGCTTCTTCCGATACAAGTCCGTGCTCGGAGGCGGATTGAAGGCGAGGCACGGCAAGGCACAAAGGAGAGAGGTTGCGATCGGGTGTCACATCCTCAACCGGATGGCCGAACTGGGTAGGCCGAAATCCTGCGCTGTGGTGTCCTGAACGAGAAGTTGGAAAAGCGCCCCCACTCGCGCCGCAGTTGAATCATGCAACAGCGCCTACCGGAGGGGACATTTCTATTGGGCCTTGACAGCTGGTCAGAGTTTGCTTGACAAACCCCGGAGGGTTCAGTATAATTTCCCCGGAGCCGGTTTCGTGAGAATCTTACAGCAGTTGTCCAGCCGCATGAGCCCCTTGTCGCGGCCCTCCGAAGCCGGGAAGGCCAGGCCATCGCCGAGGCGGTTCGTGAACACATCGAGTTGTCATACGGGCGATACATTAGCTCCGACGAGGACGGGCAGTCAAAAGCTTCCGAGACGCTGAGGCGTGCAGACGCCGCAATCGACGGTTCCCGGAAGTAGATTAACGAAAGGGTGATGAGAGGGTTATTTCAATGCTTCAGTCACGACAACAAAGGATCCGAGTATTAGGAGTATTCTCGGTTGTTTGGATACTCTTGATGTTTGCCATTCCCCATGCGGGAATAGCCCAATCCACTGGCACGGTCACAGGAGCTGTGAGCGACTCGAGCGCGGCCATCATCCCCGCCGTGACAGTGCAGCTCCGGCATGACCTGACCGGTGTGTCATTCGAAACGAAATCGAACGAAGAAGGGATTTATCGTTTCGTGCAGTTACAACCGGGGAGTTACATCTTGTCCGCCACGCACACCGCCTTCGATCCGGTTCGCGTCACCGCGATCGCGGTCGAGGTGAACCGAGTGACCAGGGTCGATGTGGTTCTGCAAATTGCTTCCACTCGGGAAGTTATTACTGTTACCGCTGACAGCACGTTACTTGACTATGACACTGGCACTAAGGGACAAATCGTAACCGAGCGCCAGCTCGAATCCTTGCCTCTTCAAACACGGAATCCTCTCGCCCTGATGATGCTGACCCCCGGGGTGGTCACCAGAGAAGGGAATGCGTCGTTCAATCGGCCAGGTAGCGACGGTGCAAACATCACGTCGCGTTACAACATCAATGGAGGCATTCGCACCGGCACAGGTGGTTATCAGGAATATCTGGTGGATGGAATTAGCGTAACAAACTTACGCGATGGTTCTATACTGGCGCTTCCAGCGGCGGACGCCCTCCAGGAGTTCCGAGTGCAGTCTGGGGCGATGTCGGCTGAATATGGTCATACGGTGGGCGGCGTAGTCAATTTCGTGACGAAAGGCGGCAGCAATGAATTCCACGGCAACCTCTTCTATGCTCACCGCAGTACGGCAACCCAGACAAGATTAGCTCTGCCCGCAACAGCCGCCAAACCACCCAATGTCTACAACCAGTTCGGTGGCAGTGTAGGCGGGCCGATCGCACGAAATCGCTCATTCTTCTTCTTCGGATGGGACTCAGCCCGGTGGATTCGGAAATTCCCTCAAGTCACCACGATCCCAACTTTGAAGATGCGTGCTGGTGATTTCTCTGAGATCAGCGGGGCCGTATATGACCCCGCAAGTGCGAGCTCTGCCGCTGATCGCACGCCATTCCCCAACAATCAAATTCCCGTGTCGCAGTTCAATAGCTTCGGGGAGCAGATGCTGCGTGTCTATCCTGAACCAAACAGGGGAGTAGGGCCCGGTTCCAACTTCCTGGGAAGGTTTTTTTCGTTTGTCAAAGTCGATAACATGACGGCCAGGGTCGACCACGTCTTGTCCGACAGGCAGAAGCTGATGTTCAAAGTCACAAGAGTACGATCAGACGCAGATTCAGATAAGGTCCTAGGTCTTCACGATCCCGCGTCCCAATTCATTAAGTTTCCTTCCTCCAACCTGACAGCGAATTATTCGTACGCTGTTAGTCCCTCGTTGCTGTTTTCTGCAAGCGCCGGGTATACGAAATGGAATCGACAGATCACCGATTTGACGAAGAACACCCAAGGAACTTCACTCTTTGGGTACAGCATCACGCCAGCTTTGGAGGAGGGGAATATCCTGAACCTGACTCCTCGCGCTAATTTCAACGGTTTCCACTCTATCGGCACAGGAAGTCCACAGAGCTTTATTTCTGAAAATTTCCAGATCAATCCGGCATTCTCCTGGCAAAAAGGCGAGCATAGTATGCGTTTCGGCGCCGATCTACGTGTGCAGTATCTCTCGGGCCTCGTCGCCACCGGCTTGCCAAACGGATCGTGGTCTTTCAGCGCAAGTCAGACCGGGAAGGGAACGGCGGGCACCGGGCACTCTGTGGCGTCCGGACTGCTTGGCCTGCCTAACGCTGTGAGGATTCAGCGGCAGCCGCTCGTCCGTGTTCATCAGAGCGCTCCAGCGCTGTATATTAGGGATGACTTTAAGGTTCTACCCACGTTAACACTGAATCTCGGGTTGCGTTGGGAAGCGGTTGGGCCTTTGTTGGAGCAGAACAATCAAGTCGGTTGGTTAGACACAACTTCCGTAAACTCGATTGTCAGCCTTCCGGGGGTATTCCAGTACGCGGGCATCGGGGGGAATTCGCGAAATATTCGGATCGGCGATTACAACAACTGGTCGCCTCGGTTTGGATTTGCATATTCTCCGAGTCGTCTGGCAGGTACGGTTATTCGTGGGGGTTTCGGTGTCTATTACTCGCCGATTCCGACCTCGGGGTATTTCGCCGCCGCGCCAGGGTTTGAGACGACTTTCAGCCCGCTAAAACCCGCCTCCGCCGAGCCGGCTCTGATACTGAGAGGGAACTATGAACTCCCTCCCGCAGATGGGCCGCGTGGGGAAGCCGCCTATCTTGGTCTTGGCTTTACCAATCCACTGAACCGGCAGCTTGAAAATCCCCGCATCTATCAATGGAATTTCGGAGTCCAGCGGGAGTTGTGGCGGAACACGCTGTTAGAGCTCCTCTACACCGGGAACAGAGGCTTACGCCTGCTTTCAAATCGCGCCTACAATCTTGCCCCTGAGTCCCTGATGCAGGAGGCTGTCGCGTTGCAGGAAGCTAGCGGACAACAGGGAGCCGCTCGGACGTTCTTGGATGAGAGAGTTCCCAACCCGCTTGCCGGCCTCGTCCCAGGCACTCTTGGCGCTCCTACGATCACTCGCGAGCGCGCCTCACATCCGTTCCCGCAGTATGGCGGCGCAGGGGCGTTTCAGAACGATCGCGACTCACTCTACCACGCCTTGCAGCTTACGTTTCAGAGGCGTTTCAGTGGCGGGCTTGCCTTCCTAGTTGGCTATACCTTGTCGAAGGAGATCGACAACGTCAGCGCCTCTGCCAGCGGGAACATCAGGGGACGCGAGCAGAACCGCTACAACTTGCGGGACGCTCGGGCTGTGGGTGCTTACGACCGGCCGCAGAACCTAGTCGCTAATTTGGTATATGATTCCCCATTTGGCTCAGGGGGCAGGTATTCCGGCAACAAGACCCTCAACATCCTGCTGGGGCGCTTGCAGATAACAAGCACGCTGATGACTCAGTCCGGTGCCCCACTTGCAGTTCGCCAGAGCGCCAGTAACGGACTGCCAGGTAGTCAGCGTCCTGATCTACTCACCGACGCCGGCGAGGCCAGCAGGAGCGTCCGCGGGACTGTGGCGTCGAACGGAAACATAATCTGGACTAGCCCGGATGCCTACTCGCTTGTGGACGGACGCTACGGTACCGCGCCGATTCGGGACGCTCACAATCGGGGACCAAGTTTCTTTCTGTTGGACCTCGGATTGCACCGCGATTTCCATCTCACCGAGCAGATCGCTCTTCGGATCCGCATACAAGCCTTCAACTCGTTGAACCATCCGAACTTGAGAAATCCCCAAGACAATGTAAACTCCAGTTCTTTCGGTCAGATTTCGGCAGTGCATGACCCGCGCATCTGGCAGTTCGGAGCCGAAATCAAGTTCTGAGGGAACACACTTAGTTGGCCGGTAAGGTGACACAGGGAATATTGACGTCGTGCTGAAGCGGAGTTTCGACAATGGCAAAAGATGGACCGACCTGCAGCCGCCTCGTCATTCCCTGTGATCACGCAGAGGCCGGGTCCTCTTCCACTTACTCGCACGTTATTTACAGCGATAACCATGGAGAGACGTGGAAGCTGGGCGGCACCGTAGACAAGGACACCAATGAATCTACGGTTGTGGAATTGACGGACGGTTCGCTGATGATCAACATGCGGAGTAAAAAAGGAAAGAATAGGCGCGAGATCGCCAAAAGCCGGGATGGGGGTATAACGTGGACAGAAAGCAAGTTCGCCGCCGCATTGATCGAACCGGTGTGTCAGGCCAGCCTGCTGCGTTTCATCAAGAAAAATGAATTTTCCAAGAACCGTCTGTTATTCTCCAATCCGGCGGCCACCGAGAAGGTCCAAGACCAGTCTAGCCTAAGCAAAGCAACTGAAGCCAGTGGATAATACGTCATCGTATTTATGAAAAGGAGTACTTAGGAACAGTGGGCCCGTCGGACGGCGCTATTTCGATGTCCTCAATGAAGAGACTAATACTACTGTCCGCTTTAACTCTAACCGTGCTCTTGCTCGGCCTCGCGGGCGAAGCTGATGATGTGGAGCCCTTCACAATTGTGATGTTGCCTGACACGCAACTTTACAGCCAGAGCTTTCCCGATCTGTTTCACGGCCAGACCAAATGGATTCGGGACCAAGCGAAATCGCAAAACATTGTGTTTGTGTCGCACGTGGGAGATATCGTCCAAAATGGCGATGCGGCTCCGGAGGAGTGGCGAGTTGCGGATGCGGCTCTGTCACGTCTGGGGGGCGTTGTCCCGTGGGGTGTCGCTATCGGTAACCACGACTATGATCTTGACGAGCCCAAAGGCCGCGGGACGGCTTACTTGAAATACTTCGGACCGAAACGGTTCGAGAAGTACGATTGGTACATGGGAAGCTCTCGGAATGGTCTCAACTCCTATCAGGTCTTCACGGCAGGCAGATGGCAATTCCTAATTCTTCACCTGGAGACCGACGTGCCCGATGAAGCGATTCAATGGGTGAAACAAGTTATCAAAGAGAACCGACGCTTACCTACGATTGTTGCCACACATATTTACCTTGATGACGATACGAGAAGTCGTACTACTGATCCTTTTTACCAAAAGGACGCTGGTAATTCTGGAGAGGCGATATGGAAAAAGCTTATTCAGAGGCAGCCTCAGATTTTCATGGTTCTTTGCGGTCATTGGGCGGGCGAATGGCATCAAGTGTCCTATAACGATGCTGGAAAAGAAGTCTTCGAGATTCTCGCAGACTACCAGACCCGCAGGAACGGCGGCGACGGGTGGCTAAGGACCATGACATTCGTTCCAGAGGCGAGCGAAATACGGGTGAGAACGTACTCGCCATCCCTTCACGAATACGAAACGGATGCAGACAGCGACTTTACGCTCACTTTTGACATGTCTAAGAGATTTGCGGATCCGTGAAGTGGGTGGATGTACGAGGGTGGGATCCGGGTCCCGATGATTCTCTGCTGACCATCCGGCTGACAGGTCCGCACGGCGTTGGTGCATGAATCGGTGTAAGCGAGCACGCTAGCGGCGGGGGTGGGGTCCAGTCCATCATAGAGATCGGGGGGGGGTAACGTCGTGGTCGCAGCGAAGTCGAGCCGAGTCAACCGCCAGTACAAGAAGAAGTACAGAATCCGGAACTGGAGGGAGTACGAGCGTGGCCTCAGGAGCCGCGGCGACGTCACGATCTGGCTGAGCGAGGATGCAATTGCCGCGTGGGTACCACCGAAGAACGGTCTTCGCGGAGGCCAGCGGCGGTACTCGAACCTCGCGGTCCGGACCGCGTTGACGCTGCGGGTCGTCTTCAGCCTGCCGCTCCGCCAGACCGAGGGGTTCCTGGCCTCGCTGCTCCGCTTGATGGGCCGCGACCTCAAGGCCCCGGACCACACCACCCTCTCGCGCCGGAACCAAATCGTTGCGGTGCCGCCCCTGACCCGATCCTACGACGGCCCGATCGACTTGATCGTCGATTCCACAGGGCTGAAGATTCTGGGTTGCGGCGAATGGACGCGCACAAGCACAAGGCATCAAAGAAACGCCGGGATTGGCGGAAGCTGCACATCGGGGTGGATGCCGAGGGGTTCGCCGAGGGGTCCATTGTGGCGGCCGAACTCACAGCGAGCTGCCGGGACGACGCCTCCACACTCCCTGCTCTTCTCGCCCCGCTCGAAGTTCCCATCCGGCGTTTCACGGCGGACGGGGCCCACCGACGGCCCCTGGGCGCAGCGTGAAGCGTCTCTTCAGAGGATTCGCAAGGTCGGGCGACGGGAGTGGCAGAAGGAGTCGGGCTACCGACAGCAGGCGCGCGTTGAGAACAGTTTCTTCCGATACAAGTCCGTGTTCGGAGGCGACCTGAAGGCGAGGCACAGCAAGGCGCAACGCAGAGAAGCCGCGATCGGGTGTCACATCCTCAACCGGATGGCCGAGCTCGGTAGGCCATCGTCGTACGCTCTTGGTAGGTGATGGACCTGTGAGTCGGGTTCGTTGCGTGCCAAGTTCCGATTCATGCACCAACGCCCTATCCCGGTGCGATCGGCAAAGAGCAAGTGACCGACTTTCTCAAGGCGTTGGTACGTCATATCGATCGCCCGCTGCTGATCGTCTGGGATCGGCTGCCGGCGCACCGTAGCCGCCTGGTGCAAGAGTTCATCGAACTCTCCGAAGGCCACATCGCAACCGAGTACTTGCCACCCTATGCGCCGGAGTTGAATCCGGTGGAATACATCTGGGCTTACTGGAAGCAGCACGAGTTGCCGAACGTCTGTCCGAAAGACTACGGCGAGCTGAACGAGCGGGCCCGCAAGGCACTCCGCCGCATGTACCGCAAACCGCGTTTGATCACGGCCTTCTGGAAACAGTCTTCTCTTTGTTTTGACTGACTCTATATTATGCGGGAGTCAATAGGGCCGCTTCCGAGCAATTCTTCAGGTCCCCATGTGCGAAGAACACGTCGACCTTGCCCGCCTCAACGCTATTCCACCTTGCCTTGTCGTAGTAAGTGTGTCCGCTAGGGACCGGAGCGAGAAAGACGACCCGCTCTTCACCTGGGCGATAGGTCGGTCCCACCCACGCACTGCTTCCGAATCGAATCTGCGGCCCCACCCTAGGGTTGCCCTTGACAAGCTTGAGAACTCGTGCCTCAACATACATGGGACCATCGGCAGGCATCGCCGTGTCGTCGACCGACAAGATTCGGACCGCGGCGATGAGTTCGGCGTCCTGGGCTAGCCCCTCAACTCCCGCGGCACCGGCCCCAAGCGGTCCAGAAAGCGATAAAAGAGCTGCTGCAACGAGAATGATTGGGCTCGTCTCGAGTCCGAGATTTCTTCTTATGCTTAGGCACACGTCCGCCACCTCCGCACGCACCGTTTCAGAAGGTAGGAACAGCATACACTTGTAGTGCCGATCACTTCTTCAGGTGGATCGTCGAGTTCACGCGAACGTCCCACTGGATCGTGTCCTTCATCAACGAATCAGAGCCGGCAAAGGACAGCTCCACGCTCCCGCCTTCTCTTAAACTCCCTGTCAGGCGGCTGAACTCCCTGAGGACTTCATCGGGGGAGTTGCGATTGAGCGTAGAGGTATGGTTCATCCGGTCCAGCCAGCTCACCTGCAACCGATAGTGGATCACTCTCTCGCGGCTCAGGAGCCTCGTGTTGGGCTCAAACTGAATGACCAGCTCTGCAAACGGCGGGTGCTGCCAGACTCCGGGGTCCGGACTTGGCTTCTCGACAACCAGAAACAACGTGCCGGCTCCTCTGATCTCGTCAATATCTTGGGACGTGACAGCAAAGGGAACAAGGCCAATGGTTAGTTCCTTCTCGGTCTGGTCCCAGACGGCTACCGCCGCCTTCAGGCTGACCGTTTTACCATTCTGAGTGATCGTTCCCGAGGCAGAATGACTCGCGGCGTTTGCGGACACAGGGAGCAACAGAAGGAGCACCAAACAAGAAGGGAACTGCACTGTGTGCTCTGTCATCCTCATGTAGATCGACCTCACCTTCACAAGTCAGGCCGTGACCGGCTCTCATACAGATAATAGATCGATGGTGGAGCTATTCTAGCCAAGTTTCAATCAGGGACTGCTCTGAGATACGTCGCAACTGAGCCCTACCGAGGTCAGGGAGTCGATCCAATGGCGACGGGCGTCACGAGTCGCGTCCTTCATAAGTAGGTGGGCCCGTTTTGCCGATTGCCCGCGCTAGAATGTTCGCGACGCGCTTGGCCGCCAAAGGACTGGAAACGCGTTTCACGTTGCCGGAGAATCGTTATGTTTGGTCAACAACTCTTCCCCACAATGGTGATCGGTAGTTTGCCCCGCCCGAGATGGGTGATTGACCTGGTGGACGGGCGCGAGGCGGGACACGTTAGCGAGGAGGACTTCCAGAAGGCTGTAGACCCCGCTGTGGAGTTCGGCATCGCTTTGCAGCAAGCAGCAGGTGTCGATGTAATCTCCGACGGCGAATGGCGTCGCCGAACCTACTTCACCGGATTCGCGCGGGCGGTCGAGGGCTTTGCCCCCGACGTGATCGAAGTCGGACTTCTCGACGGGGGGACGAAACGCTGGCCCGGGGTAGTCGAGAAGCTTCGCTACCGGGATTCGATCGCGGCCCACGAGATTCAGTTTCTGAAGGATCACACCGCCCATCCCGTCAAAGCCACCCTGCCGAGCCCGTACATGGTCGACCGGTGGTTCTATGACCCCGATTACAGCGGGGCCTCCTATCCCCACCGCAGAGACCTGATCCAGGACGCGGCCGACATCTTGCGCCAAGAGGTGTTGGTCTTGCGTGACATCGGCGTGGATATCATTCAGTTCGACGATGCCATGATCGGCCGCTACGTCGGCGAAGAATACAACTCCATGAGCACGAATCCAAAGGTAAAGATCACCATGGCGGACCGTGACGCGGAACTCGAGATGGCCATCTGGCGGCTCAACCGCGTCGTCGAAGGAATCGAGAATGTCACGACGGCCCTGCACGTCTGCCGGGGGCACCGCGCCCGCATGCATGCCGCCCACGGCGGGTTCGAGCCGATCCTCCCGTATGCGTACCAGGCCCAGGTGAACATCCTGGCGCTTGAGCTGGCGGCCCCCGACGCCGGAAGCATCGAATCCTTGAAGACTTTCCCCGAGGACAAGATGCTGGGTCTGGGCGCGATCGATATCCTCAGCGACCAGGTCGCCGAGCCGGCCGTTATCGCGGATCGCGCCAAGCAGGCGCTACGCTTCGTCGATGCGTCCCGCCTCATCCTCAACCCGGACTGCGGTTTTGCCCCTGCCCACGACAACCCAATCTCTCTTGACGAGGCCTACCTCAAACTAAAGGCCCTCAGCACCGCTGCCGGCGAACTTCGTGCCGAGCAGAAGAGCGAGGATTAGTTCTGAATTAGTACAGCAGTCCTAGTCTTCGCGCCCCACTCCACACTAGTGTAGGGCACCATAAATAATGTAACTTATATTGGCTTCCCATCGTCTCTATTAACAGGAGGCATGGGATGCGAAGAGCACAACCAGTAACTTTGAACACAGCGCAATGCAAGCAGTTGGACCGCTACGCGCGCGGCCGCCAAGTCGCCGTTCGTCTCGCCCTGCGAGCCAGGATTGTCCTGCTGGCCGCCGACGGTCTCGAGAATAAGCAGATCGCCGCACAGCTCGGTGTCTCGCGGCAGTTGGTGGCCCGCTGGCGCACGCGCTTTCTCGAAAGCAGCATCGCCGGCATTGCAAAAGACGCCCCACGGCCCGGTCGTAAACCTGCCGTCTCGAAGCAGAAAGTACAGCAGATCATCCACAAGACCACCCGCGAGAAACCGTCCAACGCCACCCACTGGAGCCGCCGCACCATGGCCGCCGCGGCCGGCGTCAGCGCTTCCACCGTGGGACGGATTTGGCGCGCCCATGGCCTCAAGCCCCACCGCGTCAAGACCTTCAAGCTCAGCAATGACCCGCGTTTCGCCGAGAAACTCGACGACATCGTCGGACTCTATCTCAATCCGCCTGAGCATGCTCTGGTTCTCTCGCTCGATGAGAAGTCCCAAATCCAAGCCCTCGATCGCACCCAGCCCGGCCTGCCGCTCAAAAAGGGACGCGGCCAAACGATGACCCACGATTACAAGCGCAACGGCACGACCACCCTGTTTGCGGCGCTCAACAGCCTTGACGGCAGCGTGATCGCCGAGTGCATGCCCCGACACAGCCACCAGGAATGGCTGCGCTTCCTGCGCTTAATTGACCGCCGCACTCCCAAGGACAAACAGCTTCATCTCATCGTGGACAACTATGCCACCCACAAGCATGCCGCTGTGAAGCGTTGGCTCGATCGTCACCCGCGCTTCCACATTCATTTCACCCCGACCTCGGCGTCGTGGCTGAACATGGTCGAGCGATTCTTTCGCGATCTCACCGTCAAGCGCCTGCGCCGCGGCGTGTTTCGCAGCGTGGACGAGCTCGTCGCCGCCATTGACGACTACATCGCCCAGCACAACGGGCATCCCACGCCCTTCATCTGGACCGCGACCGCCTCCGACATCCTCGAGAAAGTCAAGCGCGGACGTGCCGCCCTGCATAAGGTGCAATCTGCTTGACGCACTACACTAGACCGCCCTCACCGCAAAGAAGGTTCGTCTATCCTAGTCCGATGAACTCGCGCGAACTATCGCGGCGTCTGGGCATGTGGGACGCCGTGGCGATTGTCGTCGGCACAATCATCGGCTCGGGCGTCTTCATCGTCCCCGGCTCGATCGCCCGCACGCTGCCGTCGGGCGAGTGGATGCTGGGGATCTGGCTGGCGGCCGGCGTGCTCTCGCTTTGCGGCGCCCTGGCATTCGCCGAGCTGGGAGCGATGCTGCCGCACTCGGGGGGCCAGTACGTTTACCTGCGCGAGGCCTATTCACCCCTGTGGGGCTTTCTGTTCGGTTGGGTGCTGCTGTTGGTGGTACGGTCCGGCTCCACGGCAACGTTGGCCGTCGGCTTTTCGATCTACCTAGGCTACTTCATGCCGCTGTCGCCGCTGCTCGAGCGGCTGTGTGCCGCCGGGGTCATTCTGTTGTTGACTCTTCTGAACTACCGCAGCCTGATCGGCGGCGCGCTCGTACAGAATGTGACGACTCTCCTCAAGGTTGCCGGCCTGTTGCTCGTCGCCGTCGTGGCGCTCGGCTATCGGGGAGAGCTGCCGGCGGAAGCGGGCACGGCCCCGGCCAGCTTCGGACTGAGCGAAATCGGTGTCGCCATGATCGCGTGCCTGTGGGCGTACAACGGTTGGTTCCAGGCCGGTTTCGTCGGCGGGGAGATCAAGGACCCCCACCGAAACTTGCCGATCAGCCTCGGAGCCGGTGTCGGCGCCGTGATGGCCCTCTATATCCTCGCCAATGTCGCCTATATGAACGTCCTGTCGGTGGAAGAGATCGCAGCGACGGACCGTGTGGCCGCCGTCGTCGCCGAGCGCGTCTTCGGACCCGCCGGCGGGACGATCATCTCCGCCACCATTCTCATCTCGATCCTCGGGGCTCTCAACGCCGGCATTCTCACCGGCCCGCGCGTCTACTTTGCGCAGGCTCGGGACGGGCTGTTCTTCCGCAAGTTCGCCGAGGTCCATCCGCGCTTCGAAACTCCAGCTCTCGCCGTTCTCCTACAGGGAGTCTGGGCGGCGATCCTCTCGCTAAGCGGCTCCTACGTGGGCTTGTTCTCGTTCGCGATGTTCGCTGCCTGGGTCTTCTATGGCCTCGCCGTGCTGGGAGTGATCGTCCTTCGTGTGAAGCGGCCTGAGTGGGAGCGGCCGTATCGCATGTGGGGCTACCCGGTGACTCCCATGCTGTTCGGCGTCGCCTCGCTCTTGCTGGTCATCAATACTCTCGTCACCAAACCTCTTCCGTCCCTTGCCGGCCTGGCGTTGATCGCGAGCGGCCTACCGGTCTACTTCTGGTGGCGGCGCGGCCTGGCCGCGAGATGACTAGCCTAGGGCGTGTTAACACTAAGTCGCAAAAGCTGCTATACTCGGAGGTATGGAGATCACCGAGCAGCAATACCGCCGCATCGAGCCGGTCCTGCCCCGCCAGCGCGGCAATGTGAGCCTGCCGAACCTCACGGTTTTGAACGCCATGTTGTATGTCGCCGAGCAGGGCTGCAAATGGCGCGGCTTGCCTAAACGCTTCGGTAACTGGCACACCATTTATACCCGCATGAACCGCTGGTCGAAGAACGGCGTGCTCGACGCCGTCTTCGAGAAACTGCAGCGCGAGCAGCTGGTCCGCATCCGAATCGAAGCCGTGTCAATGGACTCGACCATCGTGAAGGTTCATCCCGACGGCACGGGCGCGTTAAAAAAACGGTCCGCAAGCGATCGGCAAATCCCGCGGCGGATGGACCACCAAGATTCATATGGTTGCCGCAAATGCTCGAACGGCGATAACCTTCGCTCTCTCGCCCGGCCAAGCGCACGACGCCCAGCAGGGCCGCGAACTGCTCGGTGGTCTGGGGCCACTGCCCGAGCCGCTGCCGCTGCTGATGGACGGCGCCTATGAGGACGATCAGACACGCCAACTGGCTTTGGATTTCGGATGGATTCCCGTCGTGCCGCCCCGGCGCACCCGCCTGGAGCCGTGGGAATACGACCGAGCGCTCTATCGCCGCCGCAACGAGATCGAGAGACTCTTCCGACGGCTCAAGGGATTCCGCCGCATCTTCTCCCGCTTCGACAAGCTCGACGTCATGTTCCTCGCCTTCCTCCACTTCGCCCTCATCGTCGAGGCTCTACGTTTCGATACCCTACGTTAGCGTTAACACGCCCTAGGCTAGAACAGCCCATCGCGGAAATGAGAACGCCACTTCGGGGATTGTCAGGACTGTCACTTTTTTCGGGCTTGACGAAAACCTCACTCTGACCTGGGTCTACCAGACCATACAGGAGCCGAGTCCACGAAGCGGACGGAAAGATAATAGCCCACGGTGGAGCCGTCAGGTGGAACCGCGGGACCGCCACACAAAAACCACGACAAGCCCTGAAGCGACTGTGTTGAAAGTCAAGAGCGAGAGTCAAGAACAAAGGGCTCGGGACTCACCAGCGGGAAGGGGTTGTCCCGCCGGGCCGCCGTCGCGCCGGGGGTGAGCGACGGACGGCTCCGGCGTGAAACCCCCTTCCCTGCAGCCATCGACTAGCAACGCGGGATCGAACGTGCGCAGCTGATGCACCATCTGATTCAACAGGCTGAGCAACTTGTGAGCGACCGCGATCAACGCCACCTTCTTGGCTTTGCCGCGTCCCAGCAGCCACTGATAGAAGTCGCGAAAATATGGATTCCAACGCGCCGCGCTGAGCGACGCCAGATAGAGCGCCGAGCGTACGTGGGAGCGTCCGCCCAGTGTCATCGCTCGCCCGCGCCAGCGCCCGCTCTGCTTGACCAGCGGCGCCAGCCCGGCCAGCTTGGCGATCGCTCCGCGATTGAAGCTTCCCAACTCCGGCAGCCAGGCCAACAACTGATACGCCGTCAGCTCGCCCACACCCGGCGCGCTGGCGAGCAACCGAGCCCGCTGTGTCAACGCCTCTGAGCTGTGTACGCAACGGCGGATCTCTTGCTCACATTCCTCGATGCGCTCGCTCAAGGTCGCGATCACTGCGCCGAGGCTGCCGCGATTAAACGCTAGCGTTTCGCCGCGCAGGCGGGTGCGCTCGACCGCTCGCAACCGCACCAGCTGTTGGCGTCGCCTGGCCAACTGAGCCAAGCTCTCGATCAATGGATCCGGACGTGAGCGCGCCGCCGGCTTGCGTTCGCGAGCAAACTCGGCCAGCATGCGTGCGTCGAGCCGATCGCTCTTCTCCAGCCATCCGCAACTGAGGGCGAAGTGTCGGACCTTGGCCGGATTCTCAACCTTCACGCCCACGCCCGCCTCCTCCAGGGCCCGGGCCGGGAGCGCCTCGAGTCCGCCGGTGGCTTCCAACACGGCCAGCGCAGGACCTTCCAGCCGTGCCGCCAGGGCGCCCACGGCGGCTGCCGTGCGTGGTATTCGCCGCCTCCACAACAACCTGCCTTCGGCCGATAGGGCGCAGACATCGAGAGACTGTTTGGAAACGTCCACGCCGAGATAGACTGCGATAGAATTCGATTGCGACACGATTCGGACCTCCCATCCTTGTTTATGCGGGCTCGGTCACAGACCGGCCCTAGCGACTGTTCGGGGTTCGATCCGGGAGGGTACGTCGGAGATCCGGCTTCAGGACGGTGTCTGAGGCACCCAGGGGCGTACGATCTTCCGATGCACGGCGGGTCGCATCCGCGACCCGCCTCCTCCCTTGCTTATCAACATACAAGGGGCGCTGGAAAAGCAACGAAGGGCACCGCTCCACCCTTCTTACGCCGGAAAGTAGCTAGCAGCCCGTGGCAGACGTACAATGCCTCGCTTCGGTGACTGTCACCTTTTCGCGTCGCCGTGATATCAGACACTTACGGACGTGTCCCTGCGCGAAAAAAGGCTGACTGTGCCCGTTGATTTTTTCGCTCCTATCGCGCCTCTAGATCTTCAATGCGGTAGAGGTGTGTGTCGCTGCGGAGATAGATGGCGCCGTCGACGACGGCCATGGATGCCAAGGAACGCCCATCGAGCTGGCTGGCCGCCAGCTTCTCGAACTCGCGTCCGGGGGCGATGGCCGTCGCCAGGCCGGATTCGTTGAGGAAATAGATCCGGCCGCCCGCTAGCACCGGCGAGACCGAGTACTTGCCTTCGAGGCGTGCGCGCCAGATCTGCTCCCCGGTCTTGGCGTCGACGCAGCTGGCGATGCCGTTGTCGCTAACAAGGTAGAGTTCATCGCCCACGAGCAGAGGCGACGGCGTGAGCGGTACGCCGCGCTGATAGGTCCACGCGACATGCGACTTCGTGACGTCGCCGCGCCCGGCCGGCCGTACGGCGAACAAGACCGGCTTGAAGAAACCGGAAGTGATGTAGACGAGCCCATGGCCGAACACCGGCCGCGGGACGGTCGAGAACCCTCCTTTGTAGCGGATCCACCAGAGCTCCTCGCCGGTCTCGGCGTCGTAGGCCACGGCACGGTCCGCGCCCGGGCTCACCAACTGCTTGCGCCCGCCGGCACTAATGACGAGAGGCGTGGCGTACGCGTGTGCTGCGTCGCCCCGGTAGGTCTTCCAGCGGATCTCTCCGGTGTTCTTGTCAAGGGCGGCGACATACTGCACGTCATAGCCGTCGCAGTTGATCAGCAGCAGATCGCCCGAAAGGGCCGGCGACCCCGAAGACCCGTGACGGTGATAGTAGCGCAGCTCTTGCGTCTTCCATAGCACGACGCCGGAACTGGTCAAGGCGGCGGTACCCTGAGTGCCGAAGTGAACGTAGACTCGCCCCGGCTCGAGCAGCGGCGTTGGCGAGGCGTAGCTGTTCTTGTTGTTGATCCTTGGCGGCTCCTCGAAGCGGAACAGCTCGACGTTGTGGAGAATGTTTCCGCCTTCGGGATCGATGGCGATCGCCCGCAGCGAGCGGCCCTCTTCGGTCGCCGCAGTCAGCCAAAGTTTGCCTTCACCGATCACCGGAGACGACCAACCCAGACCCGGGATCGGGGTTTTCCAGACGATGTTGCGGGTCTCGCTCCAGCTCACGGGGAGCTCTTGGCTCTCAGCGTGGCCCTGACCCGTCGGCCCCCGAAACTCGGGCCAATCGCCGGCGGTAAGCGCGCCGGCAACGAAGAGGAGTGTGGCCGCAGACGCCGTAGGCGTGAGACGTCGTTTGGATGCGCGCAGCGTCAAGAGTAGCTCCGAATGCTGGACGATGGCAGAGCTGTCAACGAGACGTTAACACAACAGGCTCGGAAGCGCGGCTAGCCGGCTTCGGCAGCTTCGACCGGCGCTGAGCCCGCGGGAGCGTTCGTACTGAAGACTGTTCAAGAAAGCGGACGACGCAGCCGGCTCTAGCCGAACCACGCGGTCCCCCTAATTGAAACCCCCCGATGTCACTGGGGGCAACCATTGCTTGCCTTGTCGCGTATGTATTTATACTTCTTCCTGGGAGGCGCCCGTGCCCCGAAATCGAGTCCCACGATTTTCACCTCGGCCTTATCTCATACTGCTTGCGGTCGTTGCTCTTAGTGGCGTCTCGTCTGCCGCCGAGCCCGAGGCGGCCGAGATCGTTCGGCTTGCCTTCGAATATGACGAGCAGAACGACAAGCTCGCTCGCAACTACACGTTCCACGAACGCGACGAGGAACGTGATTTCAATAAGAAGGGCGAGATGAAGTCGACCAAGTCAAAGACCTACGACATCACCATGCTCGACGGGTCACACTATCAACGGCTCATCGCGCGCAACGACCAGCCGCTCAGCCCGAAAGAAGAGCGGAAGGAGCAGCGCAAGCTCGACAAGAGCATCGAGCGCATGCGGAAGGAAACTCCGAAACAGCGCGCCAAGCGCCGGGCCAAGGAAGAAAAGCGGAAGGCCGAGGAGCGCAAGTGGATTCCCGAGATCCTGAACTCATTCCACTTTCGGCTCGCCGGCGAAGAGACGATCGACGGCATCGAAACCTACGTCGTCGAAGCCGACCCGAAACCGGGCTACAAGGCCACCTTCAAAAAGGCGAGATTCCTCACCAAACTGCGCGGCCGGATGTATATCGCCAAGCAGGACCACGCCTGGGTGAGGATCCATGCGGAAACGATCAAGAAGGTGTCGTTCGGATGGGCCCTGTTCAGGCTGGGCAAGGGGTCCGTGATGGAAGTAAACCAGCGACAGATCAACGACGAGATCTGGTTGGTCGACCGTTTCCGCGTGCGGTTCAAAGCGCGGCTGGGACTGGTGAAGGGCTTCAACCGTGAGGTCGTCAGCACCTTCAGCAACTACCGAAAATTCTCAGCGGACTCGAATGTGATCTTCGGCGACGTAACCGAGTGACGGCCACGACTCGGCTACGATGGGTGAACGTGCTGATTCGACGGAACCTTGCATCGCCCATGCTTCTCCGCTCGATTCCGGCGCTCATCCTCCTTACCGCATTGTCGGCCTGTAGTAACGGTTTCTCACAGCTCGGCACGGAGGCGGATTCAATCACCACGGTACTTCCGGGCGCACCTGCATTCCCGGATCAACTGACACGGCAACTCAACCAGGCCTGGGCCCAACGGGAGCCCGGCTACAAGCCACGTACACAACACCTCAACGACGACGGTACGCCCAAGTTCACGAACCGTCTGTTTCTCGAGGGCAGCCCCTATCTGTTACAGCACGCGCACAACCCCATGAACTGGCGCCCCTGGGGCGACGAAGCGTTCGAGGAGGCTAAGCGACTCCGCCGCCCCGTGCTGTTGAGCGTCGGCTACTCCACTTGCCATTGGTGCCACGTCATGGAGGAGGAGTCGTTCGACGACGTCGAGATCGCGGGGTACATCAACGAGAACTACATTGCCATCAAGGTCGACCGCGAAGAGCGTCCCGACATCGACGCTATTTACATGAGTGCGGTGCAAGCGATGGGACAACACGGCGGCTGGCCGATGACAGCGTGGCTCACGCCTGACCGCCAACCCTTCTTTGCGGGTACCTACTTCCCGGCGCGCGACGGCGACCGCGGCGCCAAGAAAGGCTTCCTGACGATCCTCCAGGATCTGCGCGCGGTCTACGGCGAGCAGCCTGACAGCGTGGCCGAGCGGGCGCGGGCCATCACCGCCAAGGTCCAAGCGAAGCTTGAGCCTGCCGACGGCCTCGCCATGCCCGGCGCGCAGGTGCTCCACGAAGCTGTTGCGTATTACCGCACACGGTTTGATCCCGACCACGGTGGAACTCGCGGAGCACCTAAGTTCCCCAGCGGTCTATCGGCCCGGCTGCTGCTGCGCTACCACCGGCGGACGGGCGATCAACAGTACCTCGACATGGTCGTCAAGACCTTGGAGGTGATGGCCCGCGGCGGCATCTACGACCACGTCGGCGGCGGCTTTCACCGCTACTCGACCGACGCGCGCTGGCAGGTGCCGCACTTTGAAAAGATGCTGTATGACAACGCCCTGCTCGTTGTCATCTACCTCGAGGCCTACCAGGCGAGCGGCCGCGAAGACTTTGCCCATCTCGCGCGCGAGATCTTGCGGTATGTCGAGCGCGACATGACGTCGCCTGAAGGCGCCTTCTATTCCGCCACCGACGCCGACAGCCTGAACCCTGAAGGCCGTCGCGAGGAGGGCTGGTTCTTCACCTGGACGCCCGCCGAAGTCGAGAAGATCCTCGGAGAAACGGACGCGCAGCTCGTCAACCGCTACTACGACATCACCGAAGACGGCAACTTCGAGGGACGCAACATCCCCAACACGCCGAAGGCCCTCGATGACGTAGCGAAAGAACTTTCACTGAAGCCCGAAGCGTTGCGCTCGGTGATCGAGCCATCGAGGGACAAGCTCTACCACGCGCGGTTGAAGCGTCCGCCGCCGTTGCGGGATGAAAAGGTCCTCACCTCCTGGAACGCGATGATGATCTCGGCGCAGGCGGCCGCCGCCCTCGTTCTGGGTGAAGAAAAGTACGCCCGGCGTGGCGAGCGTGCCGCGGATTTCCTGCTCGACCACCTGCGCCGCGACGGCCGCCTGCTGCGCAGCTATCGCAACGGACAGGCGCGCCACAACGCCTACCTCGACGATTACGCCTTCCTGATCGCAGCATTGCTTGATCTGTATGAAGCTACCGGCAAGCCTCGTTGGCTACGAACGGCGACCGAGCTGGATGGGGTCCTCGAGGAGCACTACGAGGACGAAGTGCTCGGCGGCTTCTTCATGACCAGCGACGACCACGAGCAACTGCTGGCCCGCGAGAAGCCCGCCTACGACGGCGCGGAGCCTTCAGGGAACTCGGTGGCCGTGCTCAACCTGCTGCGGCTGCACGAATTCACGACGCGCGACGAGTATCGGCTGCGTGCCGAGAAGGCGTTTCGGGCTTTCCAAAGCGTCTTGGCGCGCGCACCGGCGGCGCTGTCGGAGATGCTGCTGGCGCTCGATTTCCACCTCGACAGTCCGAAGGAGGTGGTGATCGTGGCGCCCGATTCACGCGCGCAAGCCGAACCCTTCCTGGCAAAACTCCGTGGGACCTTGTTGCCGAATCGGATTCTCGCGGTGGTGGCAGAGGGCGGAGCGTTCGAACAGCACACCCAACTCATCCCCCTGGTCGAGGACAAGCGAGCGATCAAGGGAAAGACCACGGCTTACGTTTGCGAACAGCGGGTGTGCGAACTACCCACCACAGACCCCGAGGTCTTCGCGGCACAGATCCGAAAGGTTGAACCTCTGTCGGATGAGAAGCGGCCCTGAATGCCGGCCGTCGCAGCGTTGACATACCACCAGCTCTGTGCTCCCATCTTCTGATGACGAACCGGAGGGGTTCTATGTCTGTCGACCGTCGCAGGTTCCTCTCGGCCACGGCCGCGGCCGGCGTGCTTTCCGCATGTGCAAATGACGCCGAGCACACCGACACGAAGAAGCCCGACCGCAGGCCTATCCGCATGCACGTCGGTACGCAGCGCACCGCTGACCTCGCACCCGAAAAGCTTCTCTTCTTCAAGCGCCATGGCGTGGACCACATTGCCGGCTGGCCGGCCGACGCCACCGAAGCCACGCTGGCCGACGACCTCGCCCGCGCCAAGGAACACTGCGCCAAGTACGGGCTCAGCCTCGACATTGCCCAGGTGCGTCTGCTGAACACTCAACGTGCCCCACGGTTCCTGCTGGGCAAACAGCCCGAGGGCGATCGCGAGATCGATTACATGCAAAACCTTATCCGGGCCTGCGCAAAAGCCGGCATCCCTGCCTTCAAATACAACCTGCGGGTGCTGTTCAACGTCCGTTCGGGGCTCACGCCGGGACGCGGCGGGTCCTCCTACAGCACCTGGGAGTTCGAAGAGGTCAAAGACGATCCACCCGAGCCGGAAGTCGGCCGTATGGACGCCGATACCTTCTGGGAGCGCATCACATACTTCCTCGACCGCGTCATCCCGGTCTGCAACGAGTACAAGATCCGCGCCATGTGCCACCCGCACGACCCGGGCGTGCCGCCGTCAGGCTACAAGGGCGTTGATCGTGTCTTGGGAACGGTCGAGGGCCTGAAGAAACTCGTCTCGATTCAGGAGAGCCCCTACCACGGGTTGAATCTATGTCTTGGAACGACGGCCGAGATGCTCGAAGACCCCGCGAACGAGTTGCCCGACGTGATCCGCTATTTCGGTGAGCGCAAGAAGATCTTCAACATCCACTTCCGCAACATTGTAGGCAAGCGTGGCGATTTCTACGAAGTGTATCCCGACAACGGCGACATGAACATGATCAAGCTCGCCCTCACCTTATACGAGGTCGACTACCCCTACATGGTGATGCCCGACCATATGCCTCGCCACCCTGACGACCCCGACCGCCTGCAATCGTTCGCCTTCGGCTACGGCTACATCAAGGCTGCACTCCAGGCTCTTGAGACCTTCGTCTAAAACGCAAAGCACCCCCCTTGCCGAGCCGCGACTGTCAGGGAGCGTTGAGGCCGTCGGATTGCTGCTCCGGCTGCGTTTCAAGCGGCGACCGGTAGCACCAGCAAGGAAGGTGACCTGCTACCGATCCCGCCAGTCAATGACACCCGAAGCCCCTTTACAACCCCGCTGGCAAGTAGGCAATCACATCGGCCAGTTCTTGCTTCGTCAAGGCATCCTCGAGGCCTTCCGGCATGAGTGACACGGCCGAGGCGCGCAACTCTTCCACGTTGCCGCGAAGCACCGTCACATCCTCCAGCTCGCCCCGTAGCGTCACAGTACCTGCCGTCTCGCCGACCAGCAAGCCATCGAGCACCCGGCCGTCTTTAGTCATCAGGACGTAGTTCGTATAGCGCACCTGAATCGCCGCGCTAGGGTCGAGGATGTGGCTCAGCAGTGTCTCTTTGCCGCGATTGTTGACACCCGATAGGTCGGGCCCGATGCGTCCTCGTTCCGCCGTCCGCACGTGACACTTTGCGCACTCGCGCTCGAAAGCCTCCTTACCGTGCTCGGCCGAGCCAGATAAGTCAAGGACGTCACGGTGATCTTCAACGACCCGGGCGCGGGCGCCCAGCTCAGCCGCGAACAACTTCCTCGCCCGCTGCTGCACCGCTTCATCGGGATACTGCGTCAGCTTGATGCGCGTGACGGCGTCCACCGCGAACGGCTCGATGCGCCCCTCACCAACCGCGTCCAACAGCGTGGTGACGCGATCTCGCCGCCCGGGCAGCGCGTCGACCACGCGCAGACGGGTCTCTGGTCTGTAGCCCCTCCAGCCTTCGAGCAGACAGGGCGCCACTCGCGGATCGTCGAACGGCCCTCCGACCAACAGGCGGATCGCAGGCACGCGGGCCGTGATCGGCAATGACTCGTTGCGGGCGTCGCGAACCGCGCCCTTAAGCAATGAGCGCAGCTGGAAGAACTGCGCCACGTCGACCGCGGCGAGTTGTACCGGCTCCGGCGAGTTGTCGATGATGCGCGTCAGCGCCTGCTCAATCGACGCGACGTGCAGGCCGGTGCGTCCTTCGAGCTTCAATCCGGCAGTCAGCCCTTCGAGGCCCGCTTCCTGCCAGGCCGCGTCCGCCAGCCGCGAATCGCCGGCCAGGGCCCGCAGCCAGAACGCGATCTCCTTCGGGTCGCGCCGCGCGCCGACGATGCGGCTCAGTTCCGAGAGCAGCTCGGCCCTGCCCTCGGAAGTCTCGGCGAAGAACTCCTTCTCGTGGCTTAGCAGGGTCCGCAGCATCGGCAGCGCCCATTCTGGCGGCGCCGTTACCGCGGCGACCCGAAACCAACTGTCTTCGGCGTGCCGCGCGGCGATCGCGGCGAGGATGTCGCGGGCGCGGCGGTCGTCGCGCACGTCACCCAAGGTGAGCGCCAGTTGGAACCGCACGCGGGGCGAGGGGTCGTCCGCGAGCAACACGACCTCGTCGCCGACCTCCGGTAGGAAACGCTCGGCCAACCGCAAGGCATTCTCGCGCACGCCGGGGTGGGGATCTTTGAGAGCAGCGCGGACGTGTTCCGGTTCGAACGAATCCAGGCCCTCGAGCGTCCACAGAGCGTGCAGGCGCGCTTGCGGTGTTGCGGTCTCCCGCGCCAGTTCTTCAAGCGAGGGGACGGCGGCTTTGTCCTGCTTCTCAAACAGTAAGCGCTGCGCGGTACGGCGGTGCCAGCCGTTCGCGTGCGACAGATATCCGACCAGTTTCGCGGTCGTCGCCTCGCCCAGGTTCGGCTGCAGGTTCCTCGCGCTCCTGGGGTTCTCCGGCACGATGCGGTAGATGCGGCCGCGGTCCTTGCCCGCGTAGAAGTCCATGCGCAGCTTCTCTTGAACCGCCTCGGGGATGAAGTCCGGGTGCTCGACGTACTGGCGGTAGTAGTCAGCGATGTAGAGATTACCGTCGGGCACGTTGGCGAAGTTGACGGGCCGGAACCAGTTGTCGGTCGACGTCAGGAAGTCGGCCTCCTCAGGCCAGCGCGACGCCTTCATCGTGGAGCCGTTGAGCGTTAGGATGTCGCGGTGAATCAGGTTCCCGTTGGCGTCGGTCACGAAAGCGTTGTTGACGAACTCCGCCGGGAAGGCGTCGCCGACGTAAACCGTAACCCCAGCCGAGGCGGTAAAGTACCCCTCCAGCCGCTCGATGCGTCCGGGACGCGTTTCGGCATACCGCTCTCGCCGCGCCTCGGTGCGGTCGATGCGCCACTGCTGCGGGCGGCTCGTCGGGAAGATGCGCGCGGCGGGACGGCCGTGGTCGGAGATGTCCTGATCCGCGCCCGTCAGCGTCAGCAGCGGGTTCCGCATCACGTAACGAGCGTCCATCACCGCTTGGCGCAAGTGCACCGTGTTCTGCGACACGAACGCGTGCCCCCACTCATCGAACGACAGCCCGAACTGCCCGTCGCCCGAGGCCGTCTCGGCAATGCCGCGCACGGGGTGAAACCGGAAGTCCCAGCCGCGGACCTCGACCGGTACCACATCGGGTCGGCCGGGCGCACAGATCTCGCCGGGATAGCCGTGGTTGACGACATAGATCCAGTTGTCGAGACCCAGGCGCGGGTTGCTGATGCGTCCCTCGGGATTGCCGAGGCCGAATCCGGTGTAGAGAACTTCGCGAACATCAGCCCTGCGGTCGCCGTCGGTGTCTTTGAGGAAGAGAATGTCGGGCGCGGCAGTGGCGATCACGCCTCCCTTCCACGGCATCACGCCTTCGACTTGCAGAAGGTTCTCGGCGAAGACGCTGCGGCGGTCTACCCGCCCGTCGCCGTCGGTGTCTTCGAGGTAGGAGATACGGCTCTTGGCCGGCTCGCCTGGTAGAGGGTCGTCGGGGTGGTCGGCCAGCTCGGCAACGTACAGCCCGCCGTGCTCATCGAACGCGATCTCGACCGGGTCGAGAACGTACGGTTCCGCAGCGAACTGTTCAATGCGGAACCCGTCGACCACTTGGAACGTTTCGAGAGCCTCGTCAGGATCGAGCGGTTTGCTGTCGGGTAGTGTGGGTGCGCACGAGGCAAGCAACAGCGCCGCACCAGCAAGCGTGTGTGAAAGCAACGGCAGGAAAGTGTAGGGGCACGGCATGCCGTGCCCACGCCGCCACAGTCTCAATCTCTGGGCTCTCTTCATGAGTAGCGCCCGCATGCCTACCCACTTCGCACAGCACGCATGCTCACCCCGTTGCCGTGGAGAACTCAACCGGGTCGAGCGGATGAATCGGGCGCGAAACCCGCCGGTAAGGGAGCGAGCGCAGGTTCGATGAGCTGAGGCCCGGCGTGTCGACCATGATGGCCTTGACCATGAAAGGGCCGTACTCGGAGCGAAAACTATTGGCCGATTTGACGACGACAATCTTGTGGTCCTTGGGCTCGAGGCCCTGGCTGCGATAGACCTCGGTGCCGATCATGCTGGCCGCCTCTTCGGACACTACGATCGAAATCGCGCCAACGTCCAGAACCACAGTCCGGCCCATCTCGTTCACCATCCCGTGGTTGTACGCACCGCGAAAAACGAAACGTCCGTCCGACATCGACCGTACCCGCCCCTCGATCGAAACCGGCTCGTACTGCGCCGGGTTGAACCGGGCCCCGAGCGACGCGTGAATCGAGTCCCCCGGCCGCAGGCTCCAAGCCTGTTCGACCGCTTGCGGGTCACGCACCCACACCAGCGCTGGGACATCGGGAGTTTCTTGCAACAGCAGACGTAACAGATCGGCGCTGTCGCCCGGAGCCCCGGCGGTGGGTGAGTCGGCCGATTCAGCGAGAACCACCGGGCCTCCACCAGCCGCCAGCGCTTCGCGGATGGCTTCCTCAGGCGGCGTGAGGGTGGCGTCGAACCTATCGCGCAAGTCCCAGAACCGTTGGGCGGCCCGCCGGACGCACGCCGCGGCACGATCCGTGTTTCCGTCGGCGACCGCGAGCGTCGCGCAACCCATCTCACCGATATCAAGCCACGGCTGCACGCCGAAGACCGACACGGAAAGGATTTCCGGATGTGCCTCGCGACAAGCTTCAGCGGTATCGAAGACCTCCTTCATCGGCCCGCCGGTCGTTTGCATGTTCTCGGGCGGCACGATCAAGGGAAGCTTCTGCATCACGGTAACGGGGCGGCCCTCGCCGCGCAGGGCCCGCACCAGGATCTCCGCTGCCGCCAGGCCTGCCTCGTACATGTCGGTGTGTGGGTAGGTCTTGTAGCCGATGACGGCATTGGCATTCGAGGCGATCTTCGCCGTGATGTTGGCGTGCAGATCAAGCGTCAGGGCGATCGGAACGTCCGGCCCGGCGATCTCACGCAGCGCTTCCAATAGCTCGCCGTCGCAGTCGTCGGTTCCGACCGCGCTCAGCGACCCATGCAGCGCGAGCAACAGGGCGTCGAAGGGGCCGTCCTCGCGGGCCTGTCGGGTGACTTTGGTTTTGAGCTGGTCGAACGTCTTGGCCGACATCGGCCCGGCCGTCATGGCCCAGCCGGCGAACAGCGGTACGACCTCGTGCCCGCTGGGTTCCAGCACATCGAGGAAAGCGCCGATTTCGGTGCGTGTCCCTCGCCAGCGGTCGAGGAGCGCCGCCCCGAACAGCGGATGGAAGTCGCGCAGGTGAGTTTCGACGGGCGAGAAGGTATTGCTTTCCTGCAGAAGATAGCCAACACCGATTCGCATGGGGTCTTCTCAGCAACCATCAGAGCCGCGACCGTGAGGGCGGGGCCCGCAGGCTCCCGCCCGCGGCTCCGTTGCTCCTCAATACATCGCCAAGCCGCCGTCGACGTTGACCGTCTGGCCCGTCAGACCGTCGCTTAACTCCGAGGACAAGAACAAGCACACCCGCGCTACGTCGAGCGGTACAATCCTGCGCTGAATGCACTGCTCGGTAAGGATCTTCGCGATGTCGTCCGGATTGGCGTGGACCTTCTCGCCCTCCGTTTCGATCGCACCCGGCGTAACCACGTTGACATGAATGTTGTGCTCGCCCACCTCGCGCGCGAGCGCTCGCGTCAACCCGATCACCGCTCCCTTCGAGGCCACATAGTGAGTCAGATTGGCGTAGCCGATGTGAAACGTCACCGACGAGATGTTGACGATCTTCCCCGCCTTCTGCTTTGTCATGTGCGGCAGGACGAGCTTGATTGTGTGGAACATCCCCTTGATGTTGACCTCTTGCGTTTGATCCCACTCGGCCTCGGTCATCTCGGCGAACGGCCGCCGCGGATAGATGCCGGCGTTGTTGACAAGGATGTCGACACTCCCGAACTCCGCCAAAGCATGGTCGATCGCCGGTTGGATGGTTTCGGGCTTGCGGACATCGGATCCGTAGGCGAACGCCGCGCCGCCGTTACTTTGGATCGACTCGGCTGCTCTGGCCGCACCCCGCTCGTCGGCATCCAGCAGATAGACCCGCGCCCCTTCCTCCGCGAAGAGGTCGGCGATACCGCGTCCAATACCTGCGGCCGCACCAGTAACAAGAGCTGTCTTGTCTTTCAGCAACGACATGCTAGTCACTTCCTTGCCGAGCCCAAACCGAGCCGTGCGAGCGGTTGACTCGGAGCCGCGCCGTCACAGCGGACCCGACTCGACCACCGGCTGCTTTCCCTCCACTTCTGTTTCCCCGGGTCCCTCGTCCCGGCGGTAGGTCGGCGGCTCAACCGGACGATGGGGCCGAGCGATCCACTCGTCCAGCCACGCGATGACGCTCTGATACCAATGAACGCTGTTGCGCGGCTTGAGAA
This sequence comes from Bryobacterales bacterium, assembly GCA_965248255.1. Taxonomy (GTDB): domain Bacteria; phylum Acidobacteriota; class Terriglobia; order Bryobacterales; family UBA6623; genus JAKZVK01. The sequence continues at coordinate 2,927,441 of CBDFIW010000004.1, read as the reverse complement.
TCCAATGGCCCTCATCCGGAAAGTGCAGGAACCGCGACGGCACCTTCCGCAACTGCAGCGCCGTGAAAAGCTGCATCGCCTGCGTCACCGGCACCCGGAAATCCTTCTCACCGTGAATCACCAGCGTCGGCGTCTTGAAGCGGTCGACGAAGCGGCTCGGCGACCAGCGTTCATACATCTCCGGGTTCTCCCAAGGGGTGCCGTTGAATTCCCAAATCGGGAACCACAGCTCCTCCGTCGCACCGAACATGCTGGGCAGGTCGTACACGCCGGCGTGAGAGACGAAGGCGCGGAAGCGCTCGGTGCGACCGAGCATCCAGTTGATCATATACCCGCCGTAGGAGGCGCCCGCCGCCGTGAGCTTCGACGAATCGATATAGGGCCGCCGCAGCACGTAGTCCACTCCGGCCATGATGTCCTCGTAGACCAGCCCGCCCCAGTCGCCGTTGATGGCATCGGTCAGCGTCTGGCCGTAGCCGGTCGAGCCGCGTGGGTTCGGCATGAACACCACATAGCCGGCCCCGGCGAACACCTGCGGGTTCCAGCGGTAGCTCCAGCTCTGTCCCCAAGCGCCCTGTGGTCCGCCATGGATCAGTAACAGCAGCGGGTACTTGCGTTCGAAGTCGAAGCCCGGCGGCTTGACGAGAAACCCATGAATCGCCGTGCCGTCGAGGCTCTCGTAGGAGATTTCTTCGGGGGAGTCAATCGCGTACTCGCTCATCAGCTCGTCGTTGAGGCGCGTCAGGGGCACCGGCGGGCCCCCGGACGCGAAACCGAGGAAGATCTCGGTTGGGTGAGAAGCGCTCTGCACGCTATAGATGATCGAGCGGCCGTCGGGCGTGAGTTGAATGTCGCCGTGGTGAGCGTCACCGAACCCCACCGACGTCAAGCCGCCCCCGGTTGCCGGCACCCTGAAGATCGGCCCACGTCCGCGATCTTCGGCAGTGAAGAAGAGACGCTTGGAGTCGGGCGCCCAGGCGACTCCCGAGACCCAGCGATCGAAGTTCTCGGTGAGATTCGTTACTTCGGATGTCGGACGGCTGTAGACCATCAGACGGTAACGGTCGGATTCATAACCGGGACGCACCTGCGCGCGAAAAGCAATCGACTGCCCGTCGGGTGAGTAGAGCGGCGAGGTTTCCGCTGCCGGTCCGGTGACGATGGGTACCGGTTCCCCGCCCTCGATTGAGACGACGAAGAGATCGAGGTTGGTGTTGGTCGCTGGGTCTTCGCCAACCGCCATGGCGAAGCAGATTTCCTGCCCGTCGGGCGAGATGTCGTAGGCGTCGGGTCCTGCTAGAGAGAAAGGCGGAACGTCACGGCCCCCGGGAGTCAGGTCGCGGGGCTCTCCCCCTTCGAGGTCAACGAGGAACAGATGCCCTTGCCGGCCGTCATCCCACTTGTCCCAGTGGCGGTAGAGCAAGTGGTCGTACGTTCTCGCCTTGACGGGGTCTTGCTTACGCTCTTCGATCACGCGCGTGTTACATTCCCAGTCGTCTCCGCACTCGGGGACAATGCGGCTGGTGAAAAGCAGATGCCGGCCGTCAGGAGCGAAAAGATGTCCACCAGCCTCCGTGGGTAGATCGGTGACCCGGCGCGGACGGCTGCCGTCGGCCTCCATGATCCAAATCTGCGACGAGTCGGAGCGGTCCGAGACAAAGGCGATGTGAGTGGAGTCCGGCGACCAGCGCGGACGGTGGTTCGACTTGCCGTCGTAGGTAAGCTGGCTCGGCGTGCCTCCGTCGAGCGGCACGGTGTAAATGTGCTTCTCCTTGCGGTTGTCCGATAGCAGGACTCGCTCGACGACGAAGGCCAGAGTCGAACCGTCCGGAGAGAGCTGCGGCTCCGAGACTCGAGCGATGCGCTGCAGCGCCCAGACGTCGAACGGCTTCTTGGCGTCGAACTGCGCCCCGGCCGGGAGCACTCCCAACAAAACCAGCCACAGCGGGAAGCGGCGCATCCACTTGACTCTAGCGCAGCGGGGAGGCCATCGAAAAGCCACAGGTCGCGACAGTCACTCCTGCCTGTCGGCCGGTGCGCAGCGCCGCTCGCGGCGGCGTCGGCTCAGCGAACCTCACGTTTGGCGACAGCCAGGAGCGAGGCGACCGCCGCTGCCAAGGTTAACCACCAAAACCATTCGCCAAAGCTCACAAACCAAGTGGACTTCGCGGAGTAGTCGAAACTCGTGACCAGCACGCCTTGCTGGAACGAGCGCAGCGAGGCCGTCACCCGGCCCGCCGGATCGATCACCGACGTGATGCCGTCGTTGGTGGCGCGCAGCAGCCAGCGGGCGTTCTCGACCGCCCGCATGCGAGCGATTAGCAAGTGCTGGTGACGGGCCGCGGTCCGTCCGTACCAACTGTCGTTCGAGATATTGACGAGCACTTCGGCCCCGGCGGCCGTGAAGCGCCTCACGCCGCGTGCGAAGACCGACTCGTAACAAATGAACGTACCGACGCTGTGGCCATTAAGCCTGCTCACGACAACCTCCTCGCCCGGCAAGAAATCGCCCGCGGCGAGAGTGATTTTCTCGACGAAGAGCGAGAACGGCCAAGGAACGAACTCGCCAAACGGCACCCGGAAGATCTTGCTGTAGCGCGAGACGAAGTCGCCGTGCGAGTCGAGTGCGATCGCGCTGTTGAGCGGACGGCCTGCGTTGGACGGCAGGTATTCGACAGAGTTGAGAATCAGCGGTGCACCGAGCTTGCGGGCGACCCCCGCGACGTAATCGCGGAAGTGCGGGTCGCGGGCGTAGAAGCTCGGCGCCGGGTACTCGGGCCAGACGACCAGCGTCGGGGCGGAAGGGTCGATCGCCTCCGCGGCTGCGGTCGAAAGCACCTGCATCGTCTCCCAGTGTGTCGCCTGCCGGATCGGGTTCCAGCCCCGCTCGATGAGTTCGTCGGGATGAAAGTTTGGTTGCACCAGCCGCACCGTTTCTCGCCCCTCGATCTCGGCCGGTAGCGGCGGCAACAGCAGAACAGACGGAACGACGACGAGCCACGCCATCTCGCGGAACGTGCGGCGCAAGACTAGGCAAGCGACGGCCACGTTCACCATCGCGAGCAGGAACGACACTCCATACACGCCGGTGAAGGGTGCGGCTCGGGCGAGCAGCAGCAGGTCAATGCCCGCGTTACCCAACTGAAGCCAAGTGAAAGCCAGGTACTGATGGCTGCCCTCCACTGCCACCCACGCTGCCGCCACCACCGGAACGGCCCACCAGCGCGTCATGAGGGGACCTGCGATCGCTGAAAACACACCGAGGTGAAGTCCTTTGACAATAAAGAAGCCGGCAAAGATCGCTGTCGCCGCCGGCGCGGACAAGTGGGCGTAGCGATGCATGACATCGTAGATCCAGTAGCAAACGCCGCCCCAGAAGATGATGCCGGTCAGCCAGCCGAGCAGGAACCGAGCTCTCAGGCGCGGCTCATCCGTCACGGCAACCAGGAGTGGGACCAAAGCAACCACGGCCAGCCACGACAAGCCGAAGCGAGGGAAGATCAGAACTTGCAGCATCCCGGAGGAGGCGGCGAGCAGGTAGCAGGTCGACGCCCTCCGGAATCTCAAGGGACCGCTCCGAGCACCGGACGGCCGGCGCGCGCGTCCTCACTGACTTGATCCGCCATGTACGAGCTTCGAACCAGCGGGCCGCTGAAAACTGCGTGGAAGCCGATCGACTCGCCGTACACCCGATACGCGTCGAATACTTCGGGACGGATGAACTGCTCCACGGGCAAGCGCCTGCGTGTCGGCTGCAGGTATTGGCCAATCGTTGCCACGTCGGTATCCACGTCGCGCAGATGGCGCAACAGTTGCTTCACCTCGCGCGCGGTTTCCCCGAGGCCGACCATCAGACCTGACTTGGTGAGAACACTCGGCGCGAATCGGCGGGCGAAGGCCAGCACGCGGAGCGACTGGCGGTAGCTCGCCTGCGGGCGCACGCGGCGATAGAGCCGCGCCACCGTCTCCATATTATGGTTGAAAACGTCAGGGTCGGCGTCGAGTACGCGCGCGACGGCATCGTGATCGCCGCAGAAGTCGGGCGTGAGCACCTCGATGCACGCCTCCGGCGCCGCTTTCCGCACTTCTCGTACGGTATCGGCGAAGTGATGGGAGCCGCCGTCGGGGAGGTCATCGCGGTTGACACTCGTGATGACAACGTAGCGCAACCCCAAGCGGACTGCCATCTCGCCGACATGGCGCGGCTCGCTGGCATCCAGCGCCTGCGGCGAGCCCTGCGGCACGGCGCAAAAACCGCAGCGGCGCGTGCACACGTTGCCCAAGATCATGAACGTCGCCGCCTTCCGGCTGAAGCATTCGTGAATGTTCGGGCAGCGGGCCGACTCACAGACGGTGTGGAGATTCCGCTGCCGTAACTCGACCTTCAGATCGTGAAGCGCGGGGAAGTTGGTGCGGCCCTGGCGCAGCCAGGCAGGGAGCCGGGGTGGCGCGGGCGGCCGAATCTGGACAAGGGGGTCGTTCGGAGACTGCATATATGCCACGGACAGAGCGACGGGCGCTAGCCAGCCGGTCACCACTCTGCGAGGCTCCCGAGATGTTCGCCGGGGGGCAGCCAGGATTCCCTAGGGACGCCGCAGGATCGTCTTGAACCCGTCGGCGGCGAGTTTCCTCTGCTCGGCCTTCGCCGAATCGGCGTTCGGAAACGGCCCGATCACCACACGATACCAGCCGTCGCCCGCTTGGGCATAGAGCGCTACCGGATAGTTCTTGGCGCGCAGCTTGCCGACTAGCATCTGGGCGTCCGCACGGACCCGCATCGCCGCCACCTGGATGTGGATCGAGTGGGCGATCGCCGCGCCGGCGGCGCCGCTTGCCGCCGGCCGCGGTTTCGGCCGCGAAACCCTGGGCGGCGCTTTGGGTCTCGCCGCAGGCTCGGTCCGCACACCGCGCGCCGGCGGCGGCTTCTGACGCACCTCCGCGCGCGCGGGCGTCACCCGTTCCGGAGCCGCGACCGGCTCCTTAGGGACATCCTCAAGCAATGCATCGGGAATCCGAACACCGCCGGGCTCCTCGGCGGCGGGCTCCGCCTCTGCGATCGTGGCTACTCGATCCTGTTGGCCTCGGCCAAACCCAACCATGTAGCCGAACGAGAAGAAGATCGCAAACAGAACGACGACGACGAAAAACAGACTCAGGAGCTGCTTGTTCCCGAGGACCAGTTCGAACTCTTCCTCTTCTTGGGGGGACATAGTAATAACATTTTACCCCGATTTTGTTTTGGTTACACCTGCCCTGAGCCGGAGCCCTCTCCCTCGCCCGTCCCTTCGCCCAACTGGGCCGCCCAGTTGGTGATGCCACGGAAAAGGTCGATGGGCAGCGGGAACACTACGGTCGTGTTCTTCTCGGTGCCGATGTCGGTCAACGTTTGCAGGTAGCGGAGGGTGATCGATGCAGGCTGGCTTGAAAGCAAGCGGGCCGCCTCGGTCAGCTTTCCAGCGGCCTGCAGTTCGCCATCGGCATGGATCACCTTGGCGCGCCGTTCACGCTCGGCTTCGGCCTGCCTGGCAATAGCGCGGATCATCTGGTCGGGCAGGTCGACGTTCTTGACCTCGACAGCCTGCACCTTGATGCCCCAGGGCTCCGTCTGCTCGTCGAGGGTCTCCTGAACGCGAGCGTTCAGCTTCTCCCTCTCGCTGAGCAGCTCATCGAGGTCGGCCTCGCCGAGAATCGCCCGCAGGCGCGTCTGTGCGAGCTGGGAGGTCGCGTGGACGTAGTGAGCGACCGCGACGACCGACTTGGCCGGGTCGATCACCCGGAAAAAGACCACCGCGCTGACCTTGACAGTCACGTTGTCTCGCGTGACGACGTCCTGCGACGGAACGTCCATCGTCTCGATGCGGAGCGAGATGCGGACGATGCGGTCGATCGGCGCAAAGACCAGCACCAGGCCCGGTCCTTTGGGGTTAGGCAGCAGGCGCCCTAGCCGGAAGATCACGCCGCGTTCGTACTCGGGCAAGATCTTGATGCAGTTGAGCAGGTACAGAATGATGATGAAGAAAAACACCCAAGTCACATTGAATCCCATAACTCTCCTCCTGGATCTGCCGGGACGCCCTCTAGACTACCTGCTTCCCTGCGGCACGTCACTAGCGAGGTCTTCGATTGGATCAGACGCCTAGGCGGCGCCCACTGAACTTTCGTCCGGGATCGGCGTCTGCTCCATGCGGCCGTTACGTGCTTGCACCTTGAGCAGCAGCCCATCCATGCCCACAACTCGAACCGGCTGTCCCTCGGCGATCGGCTCGTCGGAGCGGGCGTTCCACCATTCTCCGTGCACGAAGACGCGGCCGGCCCTATGTACGTCCGTCTTGGCCACACCCGTCTCGCCGACCATCCCCTCCGAACCGGTCGCAACCTTGTACCGAAACGACTTGACCGCAAGCTGCAGCAAGAATACCGTGATCGCCGCGAACGGCAACGTCACTCCGATGGCCGTCCCCCAATCGATCGAGAGTTCCGGAACCTCGGTGTCGACCAGCATGACGGCGCCCAGGGTCATGGCGATCACTCCTCCCCCGGCAAGCAAGCCCCCCGAAGTGATGGTGGCCTCGAGGATGAAGCAGGCGAGCCCCAGCACGATCAGCGCCGCCCCCGCCCAGTTGATGGGCAACAGAGTCAGCGCCATGGCGCCGACAATCGCCAGAATCCCGCCCGCCACGCCGGGAATGATCAGCCCCGGATTCGTGAACTCCACGTAGATTCCGACCAGGCCCAGAATCAGCAGAACAAAGGCCAGGTTGGGGTTGATGAGCGACAGCAAGATGGTCTGTCGGTAGCTCAACTCGAAGTTCGTGATCGAAGCCCCGGCGAGCGATAACGTCTCCTCGGACCCGTCAAAACGCTTTATGGTCCTGCCGTCAAGCTGCTTGATGAGGGCGGCGGGGTCATCGGCGATCAGATCAATGAGCTTCGAATCAAGGGCCTCTCGCTCGGTGAAGGCCTTGCTTTCGCGCACGGCCTTTTCGGCCAGCTCCGGATTCCGTCCGCGCTTGTCGGCCATGGCGCGCACCGAAGCCGCCGCATCGTTTTCGACCTTCTGCTTCATAACGTCGTCCATCTCACCCGCCATGAGCACCGGATGAGCCGCCCCGCTGTTTGTACCGGGCGCCATGGCCGCGACGTCGCCGGCGATCAGGATCATGAAGCCCGCTGAGGCCGCCCGCCCGCCGCTCGGCGCGACGTAAGTGATGACCGGAACCTTCGAGGCGACGATGGTTTGGATCACCTGCTGCGTCGCCGAGAGCAGCCCGCCGGGCGTGTTCAAGCGAATAAGCACGGCGGCGGCGCCGTCGGCCTCCGCCTGCGCGGTGGCCTGCGAGACGATCTCGACGGTCAGAGGGTGAACAACATGCTCAACGTCGACCTGGAGGACTTTCGGGGACTGTCCGTAGCAGGCAAAGACACACAGGACCGGCGGCACCATCCGTCGGAACAGCCAACCTAAGTGGCCTTGTTTCATTAGACTGCCCAACATTAGTATACCGTCGCGCGTGTTGGTCGGCTGTGATCGCGGCGTCGGTCAGGCAAGTGGCCGAGCGCGAAGCGCTAGCGACGGCTGCCGTTCGCTCTGGCAGGCCGCTACTGGGCTCCGGTGCCTATGCCTGCTCGAAATTGGGTTTGTTTCGCCGTCACGTCAGTGCCTTTTGGGGGCCGGGAGATAAGGGGCAAGCAGTCAGCCGCCCGCGGAAGGGTACGGCACAGCCGGCTTCCAGCTCCCTCATTCCAATTGGGTTAGGAGAGATTGGGTTTGTTTGGGCGTCTGTGCTGGCCCTTGGCTTAACACTCCCCGGTGGGCTCCGCTTCGACTCGTACAAGACACTGATTCCACATTGGTTCAGTAGAAATGGGTTCGTTTCGCGGCTTTTGTTGTGCGCTGAGCCGCGACCTTGAAGTGCGGGGCGCGGACGGCGTGAGGCCCGGCTCTCTGACCCTAGGGAGATGCGTGCAGATTGGGTTTGTTTGGCCGTTCTTTTCGAGCTGTGAGCACGCCTCGCGAAGACACAGCTCACGTGTCTCGGGAAACGCGCTTTGAAAGGAACCGCCCCGCCGCGTAAGGCAGCCGCCCGACGGTCGAAACTCCGGTCGAACCGCCTCGCCCCGGCAGACCCCGCGCTACAGCGGCCGGCCCCCCATGTGAACTCCGCCGCTCTGCACCTTGGCGTGTAAGTCCTTCCATTGGCGGCCGCCGTTGTCGATGACCTCTTCCATGTAAACCCCGCGGGCGAACACCGGCAACTTGCCCGCGACAAACTCCGCACGGAACTCATCGGCGTTGCGGTAGTAGCTGGTCGCGCCTGACGGCCAGCGAATCGCGTAAAGCTTGTTGGGCCGAGGACGGTCGGGGAATCGATCGATGCGGTACTTCTCGAGCGCGTCCTCGTCGAGCTCGTATCCCAGGCCCGGCGTGTCGGGGATCTGCGCCGATCCGTTCGCCAGCTTGATCACCGGCTTGACCATGTCGGAGACGAACATGTGGTTCAAGTTGATCGCGGGCCATCGCGCGTGGGTGAGCACTGCGGCCAAATGGAGCGCCCACGCCGCCGTCACCCCACTGCCGGTCAACTGTAGCCAGAACGACTTGCTGGCGGTGGCGGCGATCGTCCCGGCTTCGATCACGCCCTTCGCTCCACCGCCTACAACGAATCCGTCGCAGACCTCCTCACGCAATGCCGTCATGATCGGTGGGTTGCCGTAGTGCATGGCGATCGGGATGCGGGTCTTCGTTCGTAGAAGTCTGTTGCCTTCCACGTCTTGCTGCGGGATGGGCGTTTCGTAGATCGCAATGTTCGAGAACCGTTCCAACTCGACCAGATACCGTCCGGCGTGGGCGCTGTCGAGCAGCAATGAGTTGAAGTCGAAGTCGATCTTGAAGTGCTTCGGCAGCGTGGGCGCCAATACGTCACATTGATCGATGAGGTCGAACCAAGATCGAGCCTTGCCCTTAAACGAGGTGTAGCCCTTCGAAACCGCCTCTTTGCATTCGAGCACCCAATCCGTACCCGGCATGTCGACCGCCCACCAGCTCAGGAAAGCGCGGTCCCGAACCTTGTTGCCCAGTAAGCGATAGATAGGTACGTCGTTGGTCCGGGCGACGGCGTCGAACAAAGCAATCTGCAGGCCGCTACCGACGGAGTCATCCCACATGTGATCGGCGGCGTTCTGCCCGACGACCCGCTTCAACGCGTCGTCTCCAAGGCTGCCCTCGCCGATACCGGTGACGCCGTTGGCGAGATGCACCTTGTAGAGCGTCTTAAAGCGACGCCCCTCATGGTTGAACTCGCGGTATTGATGGCGCTTGGGCACGGGCTTGAACGGCAGGTCGATGAAGATCTGCTCGACGCTCTTGACCGACATGTTCGAATTGCCGACCACAGCCGGTGCCATGGCGGAGGCCGCCACGGGCCGCGCTCCCGGAACCGCAGAGGCCAATGACACGGCACCCCCCGCGGCACAGCGACGGAACCAGTTCCTGCGAGTCAGCTTCGGTCTCATAACTTTTTCCTCCAAATCCTAACCCGGACGAGCCCGAACCAACTAGGGCTGTTCCGTGCTGCCAAGGAGTGATCACGGTCTCGATGCAACCGCTCCGATTACGGTCACGGCTCGCTTTCTGATTCCCCAATCACGTTTCTTGGAACACGAGACACGAAACCCGTCCCTAAAGTGGCCTTCCACCCAAGTGCACGCCACCTTCCTGAGCCCGTGCATTCAAATCCTTCCACTCGCGGCTGCCGTTGTTGGGGATCTGCTCCATGTATACGCCTTTGGCGAACACTGGCAGCTTCCCCGCCAGAAACTCGGCCCGGTACTGCCGCGCACTCACGTAGTAGCTAGTCGCGCCCGAAGGAAAGCGTATCGCCAGCAGAATGTCGGTCCGGGGCTCGCGGCGCTTCGTGAGGGGTTCGATGCGGTGGCGCTCGACCGCGTCTTCGTCGAGGTTCACGCCCAGGCCCGGGGCTTCGGGAATCTTCGCCGAGCCGTTCTCCACGCGGATCGCGGGCTTCACCAACTGCTCCTCATAGAGGTTGTTGCAGTTTACCGCCGGCCAGCGCGCGTGGGTCAGCACGGCGGCGAAATGCATCGAGAAGGTCGCGGTGATACCGGTGCCGACCATCTGCAGCCAGAATGGCTTGGCGGCCGTTGCAGCGATCGTGCCGTTGTTGAGGACCCGCGCCGCGCCCCCTCCGATCACGAAGCCGTCGCAAACTTCCTCGCGCAACGCCGTCATGATCGGCGGATTGCCGTAGTGCATCGCGATCGGAATCGTGGTCTTGCGTCGCAGCAGCTTGTTGCCCTCGACGTCGTTCTGCGGGATCGGCGATTCGTAGATCGCCAGGTTCTTGAATTGCTCGAGGCCCACCAAGTACCGCCCCGCGTGAGCGGAGTCGAGCAGGAGCGAGTTGAAGTCGAAGTCGATCTTGAAGTGCGACGGCAGCGCTGGTGTCAGCACGCGGCACTGCTCGAAGAGGTCGAACCACGAGCGTGCCTTCCCTTTGAAGTCGGTGTAGCCGCGCGCCACGGCGCCCTTGCATTCGATGACCCAATCCTTGGCGGGCTGGTCGCACGCCCACCAGCTCATGAAGGCACGTTCGCGTACCTGATGCCCCAACAGCCGATGGACCGGCACGCCGTTGCTCTTGCCGACGGCGTCGAATAGCGCCATTTGCAAACCGTGACCGATCGAGTCGTCCCACATTTGCTCTGCCGCGGGATGACCGAGCACTCGGCCGATGATTTCGTCGCGTAGGGGCTGCCCGCCGTACTGCACCATCGACTCGCCGAAGCCAACGACGCCGTTGGCGAGCGTGACCTTGGTGATTTCGAACAGCGTCCATCCCGGACGCTCGCGGTGCATGTGGCGCTTGGGCACGGGACGGAACGGCACATCGACCCAAGTCCGGTCGACGCTCTTAACATCCGTACTGGAAGACCCGACGACCGCCGGTGCAGCCGCCCTGGCGGTTACCGCCCCTGCGCCCCGAGAAACCGCGGCATACCCGGCCGCGACCCCGAGCGGAACGCTCTGCAGAAAGCCTCGCCGAGAAGCTTGACTGTGCATAGCGTGCCAATGATATCATGCACCTCCGCCAGCTTGGGAACATCAAGAGGGCAGTCACTTTAACTCATGTGGTTGGGACGGGTCTGTAGTGATGCGCGTCGAGACCTCCGGAACAGGAGTGGCAGCCGGCCGGGTCCAGTCCATTGTGCGGCCCAGGAGTGAGATGCCGATGTAGCCGCGCACTTTGAGCGTGCCGTTTTTCGTCAGCCGTGCGTGGGCCCTGTAGGTTCTGCCTGTGTCCGGGGCGTAGATGTGGCCGCTGTTCCACTGTCCGTCGCCCGTGTAGAGAAGACCCGTGAGGATCTTAAGTCCCAGGAGGGGTCTGCCGCTCAGAGCGCGGTCGGGATGGTCGCGGTCGACCTTGGGCTGGAGCTGCCGCGGCCGGCGCCTCGGCCACCCGCCGCTCTTGTAGCTTCTCTTCCAGCAGCGAGACGCGCCGAAGCAACGCCGACCGCGTCGCCTGAATCTCGACGCGGACGTTCGCGATGCGCTCTTCGTTGGATCGAGATCGCTCTTGAGCCCGCTTCGAAGCGACGTAAACCGCCCCGATCGTCCCAACAATTAGAAGAAAGAGGAAGAATTCCACGCGGCGGAACTATCGTAACACCACCCAAGGGAATGCCGGTCCCAGTGGTACACCTTAGGCACTACGACGTGGCGGGACCCAGGGGCGTGGCAGCTCCGCGACGTGGCCCACGCTCGACCCGGCAACACCCACCCACCGGATGCCTCCGTAAAGATTCCCTGGTCCGGCGTCGATCCCCACAACAAGGTGCTCCCAACAAGACGTTCCCTTTCTCGATCTCCTCGGGTGGATTGTCTCGAAGATATCGTTGCCATGCGGTCCCGGCATGCCGAGCCCGTGGGCACGACATCTCGCTGACTTGTCCAAATTAGCGTCTCAGCGCCATGTCTTGCCCACCTGGCTCGCCTCAACACGTAGGGTTATCGGACGGGCTCGACGAAAACCTCACTCTGATCTCGGTCTACCAGACCAGACAGGAGGCGAGTCCGCGAAGCGGACGGAAGGGTAGTAGCCCACGGTGGAGCCGTCAGGCGGAACCGTGGGGCACCGAAACAAAATCGCGACAAGCCCTGAAGGAGCGTAGGGGAAGCTACGAGGCGTCTAGCGCCTGCATCTTGGACAGCATCCCGCTAGTGAGGGGGTCTGCCCTACGCGTGCCATCCCCGTTGAGTGCAAGCAAAGGGCTTACCTTGTCCAACAACGACTGGCCAGCGCTAATTTGGACAGCTCAGCGACATATCGTGCCCACACAGGCCTACACGAACGATTCCTCGAGGACGCTGCACCAGATACCCAGGAAGATAGCCCGAAGGAACTCCATCCATGCAGACGACGACGAAACTGGCCCTGGACAACCGGCCCGCCGAAGTTTCCCCCGTATCAGATGCTTACCTCTGCCCTCAGTGCAGACAGCCCCTCGCGGCACTACGGTGCGAGCCCTGCGGCCTGACCGTTGAATCTGACAGCGGCATTCTCGATTTCATCTCGTGCAATCCCTCCCACCGCGCTCTCCAAGAAGAAGTCGACTACTGGGATGAGCATGTAGAGGAATTTCCCACTTGCCGGCTTCGAAAGCACACCGACACCGTGCAGGACTATTTCCGTGGAAAATCCTTCAACAAGAGCGCGCACCGAATGCTTCCTGAACTCAAGGACATTGATCTTCGCGACAAGACCTGCATGGAGGTAGGCGGCACCGGCCACTCGTTGGCGATGATGCTGCGTTCCGAGTGCAAAGACCTTTACCACGTCGAGGTCAGCAAACAGACGCAGCGCATCACCCAGCAAAACATCCGACAACTTTCATTCGGTCACGACACCAACATCCGTTATCTCTGCTCGCCCGCCGAGTCGATCCCTCTCCCCGACGACACCCTCGATCTCGTCATGGCGTTTGGGACGTATCACCACACCAAGCGGCCCGAGTCCCTGCGGAGGAAGCTCCCGCAAAGGAATCTGCGCCCGCCAAGGCGGCCGCGCCGCCTCCTTTTCCGCCTCCTTTTCCGGCTGCACCGGCAACCCCCAAAGCACCACCGGCCCCCCTCAAGCCGCAGGAACCGCAACGAACACCCCCTGGCCAGCAACCTCCTGAGGCCGTGCCCCCTGTTTCCAGCGGCGTCGACTGGGAGCAGTGGATCGGCATTCGCGGGGCCGCCGTGCTGGGTGCCATCGTCCTCGCGCTGGCGGCAGTGATGTTCTTGCGATACGCCATCGAGCACGGTCTGATTCCCCCGATTGTCCGCGTCGCGATCGGGCTGAGTGTCGGTCTCGGCGCCATTGCTTTCGCAGAGACGCTTCGCAAGCGCGAGTACGCCACCACGGCCAACGCCCTCGCGGGCGGGGGCATCGTGATCCTTTATGTCTCGGTCTGGTCGGCGCGTGTTTTGTATGAGCTGATCGGCGGCGGCCTTGCGTACGTGTTGATGATCCTGATCACGGTGACCTGCGGCCTACTGTCGTGGCGGCACCGTGCGCGCGACATTGCGCTACTGGGCCTGGTGGGCGGTTTTGCGACGCCGATTTTGCTCTCGACCGGCAGCGACAATCCGATCGGGCTGTTCGCGTACGTTCTGATGTTGGACTTCGGTCTGTTCACGCTAGCGCGCCGGCGAGGTTGGCCGGTGCTGATGATTCTCGCGTTGGCCGCGACGGCGTTCTATGAGGCGGTATGGATCCTTGATCGTATGGGTCCGGACCGGGTCTTCTTGGGGCTCGGCGTCCTAGTGTAGTACACCATAAATAATGTAACTTATATTGACTTCCCATCGTCTCTATTAACAGGAGGCATGGGATGCGAAGAGCACAACCAGTAACTTTGAACACAGCGCAATGCAAGCAGTTGGACCGCTACGCGCGCGGCCGCCAAGTCGCCGTTCGTCTCGCCCTGCGAGCCAGGATTGTCCTGCTGGCCGCCGACGGTCTCGAGAATAAGCAGATCGCCGCACAGCTCGGTGTCTCGCGGCAGTTGGTGGCCCGCTGGCGCACGCGCTTTCTCGAAAGCAGCATCGCCGGCATTGCAAAAGACGCCCCACGGCCCGGTCGTAAACCTGCCGTCTCGAAGCAGAAAGTACAGCAGATCATCCACAAGACCACCCGCGAGAAACCGTCCAACGCCACCCACTGGAGCCGCCGCACCATGGCCGCCGCGGCCGGCGTCAGCGCTTCCACCGTGGGACGGATTTGGCGCGCCCATGGCCTCAAGCCCCACCGCGTCAAGACCCTCAAGCTCAGCAATGACCCGCGTTTCGCCGAGAAACTCGACGACATCGTCGGACTCTATCTCAATCCGCCTGAGCATGCTCTGGTTCTCTCGCTCGATGAGAAGTCCCAAATCCAAGCCCTCGATCGCACCCAGCCCGGCCTGCCGCTCAAAAAGGGACGCGGCCAAACGATGACCCACGATTACAAGCGCAACGGCACGACCACCCTGTTTGCGGCGCTCAACAGCCTTGACGGCAGCGTGATCGCCGAGTGCATGCCCCGACACAGCCACCAGGAATGGCTGCGCTTCCTGCGCTTAATTGACCGCCGCACTCCCAAGGACAAACAGCTTCATCTCATCGTGGACAACTATGCCACCCACAAGCATGCCGCTGTGAAGCGTTGGCTCGATCGTCACCCGCGCTTCCACATTCATTTCACCCCGACCTCGGCGTCGTGGCTGAACATGGTCGAGCGATTCTTTCGCGATCTCACCGTCAAGCGCCTGCGCCGCGGCGTGTTTCGCAGCGTGGACGAGCTCGTCGCCGCCATTGACGACTACATCGCCCAGCACAACGGGCATCCCACGCCCTTCATCTGGACCGCGACCGCCTCCGACATCCTCGAGAAAGTCAAGCGCGGACGTGCCGCCCTGCATAAGGTGCAATCTGCTTGACGCACTACGCTAGTACACCCATGTGCGCCGCTCAGCCCTCTCACGTTTCGCAGCACGGTTTGATGGGCGGCTACGGGGCATCGAAGCCTGCGCCGGTTCTTGTCTGCGGTTGCGTGTAGGCTAGCAATAGTCGGCCTTGGCCGGCGTCATCAAGCACTAGTGTTAGGTCTGGCCGATTGATCCTGGGGAACCGATGCGCAAGACCGTTGAACTGGCGCCCGGCCTACCGTCCGTCCATCGCCTCGGTCTGGCCACTCGAGGCAACACGCACCTGCGCCCCGAGGATGTCGCTCACGCGCTTGACCGTGGCCTGAACTACCTCAATTGGTGCGGAAAGCCTGACGGTTTGTCGAGAACGGTCGCCGCCCTCGGTCCGAGACGGAAAGACGTGGTCGTTGCGGCCCAGTTCAAGTCGTCCGGCGCGGAGGAAGCCGAGCGCGAGTTCGCCTGGATCCTCGATCAGCTCAAGACCGACTATCTCGACGTGGCAACCCTTTACTACGTGGAGTCCGAGGACGAGTGGCAGCGGCTCATCGCTCCAGGCGGGGCATGGGATACGCTGAGCCGCCTCAAAAGCGAAGGCGCCCTCAAGCTCATCGGCCTCACCAGCCACCAGCGCAAGCTCGCCGCGGGCTGGGCTCAGGCGACCACGCAGGAGGACGGACACTACCTTGACCTGCTGATGATCCGTTACAACGCCGCCCATCGAGGCGCGGAGACCGAAGTCTTCCCGATCACCCGAGAGCGGCCGATGCCGGTCGTTACCTTCACCGGACTACGTTGGGGCGACCTGATGGGGCCGACGCCTGACGATCCGCCGGGCTTCGAACCGCCCCCGGCGCCGGAATGCTACCGCTTCTGTCTGGCGCATCCCGCCGTTTCCGTCGCGCTCACCGCGCCCGGCAATCGTGCGGAACTGGAACAGGACCTGGCTCTGCTCGACGACTGGCGCCCACCGGACCCAAGCACTTACGAAGTGCTCCGCCACCACGGCGACCGCGTCAGAAAGCACGCCCGCGACTTCTGGTGAGCCCGCAACCGATTGATACACTGAAACCCGGAAGGTAACTTTTCCAGGCCGGTGCCGAACGCGCGAGCGGCCGAACGATCATGCCCGAAGTACTGACCGCAACCGAACAAGACCGAGGCGAACAACTGCGCGACAAAGGCGTCGTCATTCGCACGTACGACCTCTGGAAGAGCTACGTCATGGGCGACCAAGAGATCCATGCGGTCTCGGCCGTGGACGTCGAGATCGCCAAAGGCGAGTACGTCGCCATCATGGGCCCCTCGGGATCCGGCAAGTCGACTCTGATGAACCTGATCGGCTGCCTCGACACGCCGTCGCAGGGCCAGTACTACATTGCGGGACGGCTGGTCAGCAACTTGAATGACAACGAATTGGCGGCGATCCGCAACAAGGAGATCGGCTTCGTCTTTCAGACCTTCAACCTGCTCCCGCGGTTGAGCGCTTTGCAGAACGTCGAGTTGCCCTTAGTCTATAGCGGCACTGCACTGGAGCAGCGGCTTGAAGGCGCGCGCAGGGCGATTCAGCAAGTGGACCTGCTCGACCGCATGCACCACAAGCCGAACGAACTCTCCGGCGGGCAGCGGCAACGCGTCGCCATCGCCCGCGCTCTCGTCAACACGCCCTCGATTCTGCTCGCCGACGAGCCGACCGGGAACCTCGACTCCGCAACCGGCGCCGAAATCATGTCACTGTTCGACCGCCTCCACCGGCAGGGCAACACCATCATCGTCGTCACCCATGAACACGATATCGCCATGCATACCCATCGGGTCATCCATCTCCGCGACGGCAAGGTCGAGAAAGACGAGAAGATAAAATAGGCGCCGACTCACCGGCGAGCTTGCGGATGCCCGACCTGATCCAAATCGGACGCACCGGCACCAGCGCGCCACCGCGCGCCAAACCTCTCGTGCCCGCGTACGACGGTCCTCACCCCGGCCCCGCCGGACGCCGTCCCGACTGGCTCCGCGCACCGGCGCCGATCGGCGAGAACTACAGCCGCCTCAAAGCCCTCGTGACCGGCCTTGGGCTGCACACGGTTTGCGAAAGCGCGGCCTGCCCCAACGTCGGTGACTGCTGGAACCGGTTGACGGCAACGTTCATGATCCTGGGCAATGTCTGCACGCGGCGCTGCGGTTTCTGCGCCGTGCACAAGGGCGCCCCTTTGGAGGTCGACTACGACGAGCCGCGCCGAGTGGCCGCTGCCGTGGCGGCGTTGCGGCTGCGTTACGCCGTCGTGACCTCGGTCAACCGCGACGACCGCAAAGACGGCGGGGCTGAGCTATTCGCGCTGACGATTCGTGCGATTCGAGAACGCGTTCCCGCATGCAAGGTCGAAGTGCTGGTTCCGGATTTTATGGGCTCGCACGAGGCCATGGAAATCGTGCTCGTGGCCCGTCCGGACGGGCTCAATCACAACGTGGAAACCGTCCCACGGCTTTACTACGACGTTCGCCGCGGCTCGGACTACCGTCGCTCGCTCGACATGCTGCTTCACGCCAAACAGGCCGCCCCCGACGTCCCTACGAAGTCAGGAATGATGTTGGGGTTGGGCGAAACCGAGGATGAGGTGGTTGCGGTGATGCGGGACCTGCGCGCTCACCAGGTTGACATTGTCACCGTTGGACAATACCTGCGTCCTTCGCGCGACCACCTGCCGATTCGCCGCTACTACACCCCCGCCGAGTTCGCCGACCTGAAACGCGCAGGCGAGCAGATGGGCTTTCGCCACGTCGAAGCCGGCCCGCTCGTCCGCAGTTCCTACCACGCCGACCAAGCCCACCGGTAGCCGCAGGCGTTCTCCTCCGTTCCCACGGCACCGGCCGCTACAATCGGGGCACCGTACGCTCAACCGGGCAAAGTCGGCACAAAAAGCACCGTGAGCTTCAGCAGCCGAATGCCGAGCCTGTTCTTGGATCAACCATGCAGTACGAAGCGCAGGACGTAGTGGAAACGCAATGCTGCATTGTCGGGGCCGGACCCGCGGGGGCAGTCCTTGGATTCTTGCTGGCTCGCGCCGGCGTTCCTGTCACCGTCGTCGAGTCCCATTCCGATTTTGACCGTGACTTCCGCGGTGATACGATCCACCCCGCCGTGATGGAGATCATGGATCAGTTGGGTCTTGCGGAGGGGCTGCTGCAACTCCGCCACTCGAAGATTCATGCCGCGGTGATCCAAACTCCCGCCGCCGGCGTAACCATAGCGGAGTTCAGGCGCTTGAGAACGGCGTATCCCTTTATCACGATGCTTCCGCAGGTGGATTTCTTGGGGTTCATTACTGCCAAGGCACGGGCGTATCCGAATTTCCAGTTGTTGATGGGCGGAAGAGTCGAGGAATTGGTTGAAGAGGACGGAGTGATTCGGGGCGTTCGTTACCGTTCCGACGACGGACGGCGTCAGATTCGCGCAGTGCTGACGGTGGGTGCTGATGGTCGTGGCTCCCTGGTGCGTCATTTGGCGGGTTTTCGGTCCGTGAAGACATCCTCTCCGATGGATGTCCTCTGGTTTCGTCTGCCGCGCTACCCGACCGACGTTGCCACCGAGAACATCACGTTTCGGGTCCAGACGGGCCGGCTGATGATCGTATTTGATCGTTCGGATTGCTGGCAGGTGGCCTACGTGTTTGCCAAGGGGACATATCGACGGCTGCGCGAAGCTGGGTTAGGGGCTCTGCGCACATCGATCGCGGAACTGGCCCCGGAGTTCGCGGACCGGGTCGAAGCTCTCGAAGATTGGAAACAGGTCGCCGTGCTCTCGGTGGAATCCGGCTTCGTCGAGCGCTCGTATCGGCCCGGGCTGCTGCTCATCGGGGACGCCGCCCATATCATGTCGCCGGTGGGTGGGGTGGGGATCAATCTCGCCATTCAGGACGCCGTCGTGGCGGCCAATATCCTCACCGGTCCGCTGGAGGCCGGTCGCATTCGCCTTTCGGACTTGGCGGCCGTGCAGCGCCGCCGAGGGTGGCCGACTCGTGTGATTCAAGCCTTCCAATCGGTGGCCCAAAAGCGGCTGATTGCGGGAGCACTTGATTCCACGCGTCCCTTCCAATTGCCCCTGCCCCTGCGGCTGCTGCGACGAGCGCCGATCCTAAACGCCCTGCCGGCTTGGCTCATCGGCTTCGGCCCCTGGCGCGCTCGAGTGAAGTGACCCGAGCTGCTGATTCATTCGAGACAATGGCGGAGCGCGAATGCGCAGACACCATTCAGCAAGTAAACTCCTCACGCTGCGAACTCTGGCTGGGCGTTGACTGCTATTAGCGTATAGCAGGCGGAATGAAGCAAGGCAAGGAGCTCGGGCTTCACATGGACTCATCTCGTTCCGCGCCGGCGCTCCGCGGCTCGCACTTCTTTTTCGTTCATCCCCAGGTGGTGCGCCAGTTCGTGCCAGAGGGTTTCGTACACCATCCGGGGAATATCGCTGTAGGAGGGGGCCGCGCGCTCAATGGGCCCTTGGAAAAGTGTCACGCGGTCGGGCATCGCCAGGGTGTAACCGAAGCCTCTTTTCGACAGCGGGACTCCTTGGTAGAGCCCCAGCAACGTCCTACCCCGCGGAACGCGGCCGGCTGCGAGATACTCAGGGCCGGGTTCGTCCTCGACAAAGACAGCCACGTTGGAGAAGCGTTCCCGGAACTCCTCAGGTATGGTCTCCCAGGCCTCGTCAACCAAACGCTCGAAATCGTCACGATTCATCATGAAGCGGATCGGATCGCCGCGGCGAACTGCGGGGATCAACGCTCTCCACGCCTACTGCTCGGCCCTACTGCTGGGTGGTTGAATTCAATCATGACGGTGCTTATCGACCGCTCTATAGCCTGATCGCGGTCTTCTGTGCACCTTGTTTTCAACAGGTTAGCGAACTGGCCTCAGACTTGCACCGACGCCACAGAGCGTGAGGCGCCAGCCTTCGGGTGTTGGCGCCGGATTCGAACAGGAGAGGCTATGAGGCTTTTGACAATCATGGCGGTGGCGCTGCTGGTTCCCGCCTTCGCCTTGGGGCAGTTTGGAGGTTTGGGTAGCGTTGGGGCGACGCCCGGTTTCAACGGAGCGCCCGTCCCTATCCCAAAGACACCTGCTTTGGTGCTGCCGACAGTGATTACGCCACCCGGCATCACGACGCCTGGGCGCGGACGCGGGGGCCCGGTGACCTCACCGACGGTGATGGGTGTGCCGTTGCCGGACGAACGAGTGCGGACGCGTCCCCGGGCACGCATACGCCGCGGCAAGTGCTAGTGTAGGGCACCATAAATAATGTAACTTATATTGGCTTCCCATCGTCTCTATTAACAGGAGGCATGGGATGCGAAGAGCACAACCAGTAACTTTGAACACAGCGCAATGCAAGCAGTTGGACCGCTACGCGCGCGGCTGCCAAGTCGCCGTTCGTCTCGCCCTGCGAGCCAGGATTGTCCTGCTGGCCGCCGACGGTCTCGAGAATAAGCAGATCGCCGCACAGCTCGGTGTCTCGCGGCAGTTGGTGGCCCGCTGGCGCACGCGCTTTCTCGAAAGCAGCATCGCCGGCATTGCAAAAGACGCCCCACGGCCCGGTCGTAAACCTGCCGTCTCGAAGCAGAAAGTACAGCAGATCATCCACAAGACCACCCGCGAGAAGCCGTCCAACGCCACCCACTGGAGCCGCCGCACCATGGCCGCCGCGGCCGGCGTCAGCGCTTCCACCGTGGGACGGATTTGGCGCGCCCATGGCCTCAAGCCCCACCGCATCAAGACCTTCAAGCTCAGCAATGACCCGCGTTTCGCCGAGAAACTCGACGACATCGTCGGACTCTATCTCAATCCGCCTGAGCATGCTCTGGTTCTCTCGCTCGATGAGAAGTCCCAAATCCAAGCCCTCGATCGCACCCAGCCCGGCCTGCCGCTCAAAAAGGGACGCGGCCAAACGATGACCCACGATTACAAGCGCAACGGCACGACCACCCTGTTTGCGGCGCTCAACAGCCTTGACGGCAGCGTGATCGCCGAGTGCATGCCCCGACACAGCCACCAGGAATGGCTGCGCTTCCTGCGCTTAATTGACCGCCGCACTCCCAAGGACAAACAGCTTCATCTCATCGTGGACAACTATGCCACCCACAAGCATGCCGCTGTGAAGCGTTGGCTCGATCGTCACCCGCGCTTCCACATTCATTTCACCCCGACCTCGGCGTCGTGGCTGAACATGGTCGAGCGATTCTTTCGCGATCTCACCGTCAAGCGCCTGCGCCGCGGCGTGTTTCGCAGCGTGGACGAGCTCGTCGCCGCCATTGACGACTACATCGCCCAGCACAACGGGCATCCCACGCCCTTCATCTGGACCGCGACCGCCTCCGACATCCTCGAGAAAGTCAAGCGCGGACGTGCCGCCCTGCATAAGGTGCAATCTGCTTGACGCACTACACTAGCTAGCCAAGGGCTGCGCCCTTGATATCCCGGAGTGTCGAGGAAGCAGCTTGGAGGGACGGACCGCTGTGTCCGCCCGCGGCTAGAGCAGGGCGGTTCGGCCAGCCGTCCGACTAGACCGCGTGAGCGGCGGTCAACCTACCAGGCCGTCAGGGCATCCTCGAACAACCCGGCCAGTTCGTCCTTACCGGCGGGCCGTGGTGAGAGCTTCGTGACACGGTGCTGCGGGATCGTACCTTCGACGAGCGCGGGGATGTGGGAGCGGTCGTACCCCAGTGCGCGCAGCCCGTTGGGAACCTTCAACCGCTGCATGTAGCCGGTGATCGTATCCGCCAGGATCGTGCCGGCGTCGTCGGCCTTGGCGCTCGAGACATCTGCGCCGAGTGCCTCGGCCGCGCTCAGGTGGCGCTCGGGGCATGCCGGTGCTGTGAATCGAAAAACCGCCGGCGCGTTGAGAATGACAGAGACGCCGTGCGGCACCAGCGGGCGATCGATGGCGTAGCCGGGCGGGCGGTACTCCTTCACCATGCCGGAAACCGGATACGACATGCCGTGCGGCAAATGCACGCCCGCATTGCCGAACCCGATGCCCGCATAAGCCGCCGCCAGCAACATCATCCCCCGGGCCTCGTCATCGCCCGGATCCTCCACCGCGCGCGGCAGGTATTCCCGTACCATCCTCAGGGCCTGGAGCGACCAGGGGTCGCTAATGGGGTTTGAACCCTGGTAGGCCGGCCGCAGGATCGGGCGCTCGGGACGCAACCGATCGGTATAGGGCACTGCAGTGTAGGACTCCACCGCGTGACTCAGTACGTCAAGCCCTGTCGAGGCCGCGACCTCCGGGGGGAGTGTGCGCGTATTGTCGGGGTCGAGGAGGCCCAAAGTGGGCTTGAGCATGCGGTGGGCGATCCCGGTCTTAGCATGCATCTCCGTGAAATCGAAGATCGCGACGCCTGTCGTCTCGCTGCCGGTGCCCGCGGTTGTAGGGATGGCGAACAATGGCTTCAGCGGCCCCGGCACCGGCAGGCCCTTGCCGATCGGCGGATTCACATAGTCAAGGAAATCCGCAGGGTGAGTCGAGTAGAGATTCGCCGCCTTGGCCGTGTCGATCGTCGAGCCGCCGCCGACCGCAACGAAAGCGTCGAAAGGCTCGGCAGACGCAACATCGATGGCATCCTGGAACGACCGATCCGTAGGCTCGACTCGCACACGGTAATAGAGCACGTAAGAGATCTTTTGGTCGTCGAGTGACTGCCGGACGGTCCTGACGACCGGCAGGTTGGCCAGCGTGGGATCCGTGAACAGCATGACGTGGCCGAGCTTGCGGTCGGCTAGATCCGGTCCGATCTCTCGGGTGACGCCCGCGCCGAAGCGAATGCTCGACGTCGCCAGTTCCACGGCGTTTTCCTTGGGGTTCGACATGAGGCGTGTGGAAGTGGAAAGTTGCGGAAGCGGGCCAAGGCCATTGTAACCCGCGCCAAGACACGGTTCAGCCTACCGCCCATGTGTCAAGATATTTAGGGGATACGTGCGGAGAGTCGCCAGACAGCTCAAGCTGCCGCTGCCTCGTCCGTCCAAGGCGGACCGGAAAGCGTATATTCTCGACCGCCTCGACGGTTACGAGTTCCGTCAGGCGGCCCGAGAAGCAAAACGGCGCGAGGCGGCGGCCCGAAGGGCCCGGCGCGAAAAGCAAGCGGATGCACCGGCGGCGGCCAAACCGCGGCAGCTTGGTATTCCCGGCGCGCTCTCGGAGGTCTTGCCGACTTCAACGGGGACGGAGTTCACAGGGGTGGATCCTTCTCCGGAACCGGAAGGCGAGTGAGGGGCCGTACCGTTCCCGTCGTGGGCCAAGCATGGCTCATGGCCAGTTCGTGCAGTCCCTCGATGCGGTCGTCGCCGAGGGGGTGCGTTGCAAAGTACCGGCCCAGCTTATTCCCGGTCAACAAGTCATCGCGCGGCATCTGACGAAAGAAGTCCTCAGCGCCCTGAACGTGGCCGTATTCCTTGTACAGGGCATCGAGTCCGAACTCATCGGCCGATGATTCCTGCTCGCGGCTGAAGGTTCGTTCGGCTACTGCTTGCACGATTCCGAGAACGTCGACCGATCCACCCACTGAGCTCCCCGACAACACCGCTAGGGCCAGGGCGACGGTTACTTGCCGGCCCAGGCTTCGTAGATGGTCGCGGTTTCGAAAGTGGCCAATCTCGTGTCCCAATACGAAGGCCAGCTCGTTCTCGGTTTCGGCAAGATCGAGAAGCCCGCGTGTCACGAGAATCGTGCCTCCGGGGAGCGCGAAGGCGTTGGGTTCCTTGCCCTCCACGATGCCGGCGCGGAGCGGATAAGGGCGCTCGGACCAATGGGCGGCGATGCGGTCAGTGAGTTTCTGGACGCGGCGAGTGTCTTGTGAATCCCCCCCTTCCGCCGCAAGCCCATCGGCCCAACCTTGGCCGAAATAGCGGGCCTCGTACGCCGGCGGAATCTGCAAGATCAGGAACTCGGCCAAGTATGCCAGCGCTGCGAGAGCCAGGGCGCCCACGACGGCTACCCCGGCCACCAGCTCGAGCGCCTCTCGAAGCGGATGCTGCTTGGAGACGTTGACGCCGTCATCCGGTGTTTTTGAAACGAACTTCACTGTGAAATAAACTTCCCTGGGACGGGTCCGAAGTGCTCGCTGGGCTTCCCGCGTTCTTTCAGGAGTCCGGTGCGAAGCGCACGGCGGTCCCAAATGCCAGCATCTCGATCCCCGCCGTGCCGCGCTCGCCGGAGTTGGCCAGTCGCGACGTCTCTAACCGGACGTTGATCACGGCGTCGTAGCCTTGATCCATCGCCGATTGTTTCATCCGCAGCAACGCCTCGCGCCTTCCGCGATCGAGCAGCGGTTCATACGACTTCACGCGTCCGCCTACCAGTAGCCGCAACGACGCCAGGAAGCGTTTGAAATAGTCGACCGAAACGACCACGCTGCCGGTGACCAGATGGCAGGAGTCCACCTGCCAGGCCGCGGGAACGGAGCGGAAGGTGATCACCGGAAAGTCACTGCTGCGGCTTTCGCGGGCTCGGATGTCATCGTAGTGCCGGCGCTCGAGGTGGGTCCCAACGCCGTACCCGATGACGAGCAGAATCAAAACTATGCCGATATTGATGATCAGATCCATGAGCGGCCTCTCTTCCTAGTCCACGCGGACCCGCTACTCCACCCGAACCGCCGTGCCGTAGGCGAACAGCTCCGCCGCGCCCTGCGCCACCGAGCTGGTCGAGAATCGGATATTGACGACCGCGTTGGCGCCCATCGATTCGGCCTGCTGCACCATCCGATCCAGCGCTTCCTGACGCGCTTCGTTCAGTAGTTCGGTGTAGCCCTTGAGTTCCCCACCGACGATGTTCTTCAAGCTGGCGAGAATGTCTTTGCCGAAGTGCTTGGCGCGGACCGTGCTGCCGGTGGCCATGCCGTAGAATTCCTGGATGGTTTTGCCCGGAACGTTTTCGGTGTTGCTCAAGATCATGTCGGTTCCTTTCGCCGTGTCGAGTGTCGACCCGAACCGGACTCTGCGGACCTGATAAGGTCGGTACTGAGAGCTTCCGAGCCGCGCCCGCCGGAGCGCCATGTTGCTGCGACGTGCCGCGCTGGGAGTGCTGTTACAATAACCGGCTTCTCGTGTCGAAGCACAACACCATTATCTACCCAGGCTCGTTCGATCCGCCAACGAACGGGCACCTGGATCTGATCGAACGCGCGGCGAAACTTTTCGACGAGCTGGTGGTGGCGGTGTTGGGCAACGACACGAAGCAGCCTTTGTTTTCGATCGAAGATCGCCTGGATATGTTGGGCCAGGCGACGAAACACCTAACCCATGTATCGGTGGACAGCTTCGACGGTTTGTTGGTCGATTACGCCCGCGAGCGCGGAGCCGGACTCATCTTGCGCGGCATTCGCGCGGTATCGGACTATGAGTACGAGTTGCAAATGGCGTCGATGAACCGCAAGCTCTCGCCCGACCTCGAAACCGTGTTTATGTTGCCCGCCGAGGCCTACAGCTACCTCAGTTCGCGGCTGGTGAAAGAGGTTTGGGGCTTGGGAGGCAGCGTCCGCGAGCTGGTGCCGGGGGTCGTCGAGGCGCGGCTCGAAGCTAAGAGAGGAACGGCCTAAGCGTTTATGGAGCTAACGGAACGGATCTCCCGGATCAGCGAATCAGCAACGATGGCGGTCAGCACCGAGGCCGGCCGATTGAAGGCCGCTGGTGTGGATGTGGTTGCCTTCGGAGCCGGGGAGCCGGACTTCCCGACGCCCGACAATATCAAACAGGCCGCCGTCCGTGCCCTCGACGACAACTTCACGAAGTACACCCCGGCCGGCGGCATCCCCGAGCTGCGCAAGGCGATCTGCGAATGGCATCGCGACAACTTCGCGACGCAGTATGAGCCCTCCGAGTGCATTACGTGCGTGGGCGCGAAGCACGTGATCTTCAACTCGATGGCTGCGCTCGTCCAACAGGGCGACGAGGTAGTCTTGCCGGTCCCGTATTGGGTCACGTTCTACGACGTCGTCAACTACCACGGGGGCAAGCCGGTCTTAGTCGAGACGAGCGAGGACGACGGCTTCCGGCTGCGCGCCTCCGACATCGAACGGGCCTTGACGCCGCAGACCAAGTTGGTGATCGTCAACTCGCCGAGCAATCCGAGCGGCGCAGTGGTCTCCCGTGAGGAGTTCGAAAGGATCTATGCGCTGACATCGAGCCGCGGCGTGATGCTGCTGAGCGACGAGTGCTATTGCCATTTCGTTTACGAAAGCGAACCGTTTTCGATCGCCGCAGTTGAGCGCTCCAAGCCGCATCTGATCGTTGCCGGATCGCTTTCCAAGACCTTTGCGATGACGGGTTGGCGGCTGGGCTACGCCTTGGCGCCCGCGGGGTTGATCTCCGCCATCAACAAGCTCCAGAGTCACGCCACCTCAAACCCGACCTCGATCGCACAGAAGGCGGCCATTGAAGCCTTAACGGGGCCGCAGGATTCGATTCCGCAGATGCTCAAAGAGTATCGCCGCCGCCGGGAGTACGTGATCTCTACCCTCAACAGCATGCCGGGTGTGCGCTGCGCGGAACCGGGCGGCGCTTTCTATGCCTACCCGAACATCGGGAGCTGCCTCGGCAAAAACGGGATGAACACGGCGCTCGACTTCTCGGCGGCACTGCTCAAAGAAGCCCACGTAGCGGTCGTACCCGGCGAGGCGTTTGGCACCAAAGAGCACGTTCGGATTTCCTACGCCACCTCGATGCACGAACTCGAGCGCGGCCTGGAGCGGATTCGGAAGTTTCTCGCGGACAGGGCTTGACCTCACTTGCTTCACCGCTTTATCCACTGAAGCTGCCGCCTAGCTTTCGGGAGCGCATCTGGGGTGCCCGCGACCTCTCGCCGTTCTTTGGCCGCCAAGAGAAGCCCGTCGGCGAGGCCTGGTATTCGTTCGAGGAGAACCGTATCGCCAACGGCCCCCTCCAAGGTCGCTCGCTCGGTGAGGTCCTGGAGCGGTACGGACCACAGTTGATGGGCAGGTCGTACGCGCCCCTGTCGCTGCGGCGTCGTTCGCCCGGCGAGACTCCGGGCAGCGAAACAGGCAACGCGAAACCCTATTTCCCTATTCTTGCGAAGTTGCTTTTCACTTCCCGCGCTCCTTCGGTGCAGGTGCATCCTGATGACGCCTACGCGCTCGCGAACGAAGGCGGGCCCGGTAAGACAGAGCTGTGGTATGTGGTGGACGCCAAGCCTGGGGCCTCCATGGCACTGGGATTAAGGCAGGAATGGTCTCGTGAAGATCTGCGCTGCGCCGCCGAGTCCGGCGAAATCGAGAAAAACCTCAACTGGGTGGAAGTGCGGTCAGGACAAGTGTTCTTCATTCCGGCCGGGACGATCCACGCCGCCGGGCCCGGGCTTGTGTTCTACGAGGTCCAGCAGAACTCGGACCTGACCTACCGTCTGTACGATTTCGGACGCCTCGGCTCCGACGGCAAGCCTCGCGATCTACACATCGACCAGGCTGCTCAGGTGTCGGAGATAAAGGCGCGCCCTAGGGCGACTACCCCGTTCCGGTTCCCCGCGGGAGCGTGGCGGCGCGAGTTGCTTACTGCCTGTTCTCACTTTGCTGTCGAGCGTCTCGGCTGGAAGGATGGGTTCGACTACCCAGAGGGGCGCACTGGGGTCGAGCTACTGATGTTCCTGGAGGGCGGTGGCGAGATCGGAGGCCAAGAGTATCGTCCCGGCGACTGCTATCTGCTGCCCGCGGAGTCGCTACCCCTGCGCGTCGAGCCGTCAGTACCGACCAAAGCGGTCAGAACTTATGTCCCCGACCTTGACCTTCTACGAGCGGAGCTACAAGGGCATCAGGCGGGAGAGGATCACATTCAGCGACTCCTGCCTTGAACGGCGCACCGCTACCCTTAGGCTAGTAGGGATCCAAAAAAACTACGCCGGCGAGGGAGGATATCCCGCGCCGGCGTAGGTGGGTTCGTGTGCGGGAAGAGCCGAGGCTGCCTTTGTCGGTAGCTTTGGTTCGGGACGCTAATTGCCGGCTTGGTGTGAGCCGACACCGACCTAGGCCGCCTCTTCTGTCTAGTAAGACGAACCACGACAGGTTTTTTTCGGCGCACCCTTGTGGTTTTCTTGTGAGCAACAGCACCTAGGGCTTGTCCAGACTCCCGTAAGGCTATGGTGTGAGGACACTTAACCCGTTTCCTGGCTGTATTGACAAGAGTACGAAGCGGCGACGACAATAGGAAGCAGAGGACTCGCTTGCCGTAAGAATCACTGCCTGATTCGTCTAGTACATTCAGGCACAGCGGCGCGGAGGGGCCCCTGTGCAAGGATTTGGCCACCCGAGATCCGCGACCTGGGAAACCGAGGAGCTGTTCGCAGAGTGCCGCGATAGCTTGCTACGGTACCTGCGTTACCACCTGGACGACGCGGACGAGGCAGAAGATTTAGCGCAGGAAAGCTACATTCGGTTCTTCGAAGCCCGCCAGCGGGACGAGCCGATTCAGCACCCCAAGGCCTGGCTGTTCCGAGTGGCACGCAACCTGCTAGTTGATCGGGGACGAAAGAAAAAACCGCAGTTACTCGATCAGAATGGCTGGGTGAACGCCGAGAGACGCCTAACGGTTTCTCCGGCATCGATCGAGACAAAGGTTTACTTGTCCCAATTGCCATGGGAGGATTTGAGCCCCATGGAACTTGAGTGCCTGCGGTTGCGAAGCGAGGGCCTGAAGCTGCGCGAGGTGGGAGAGGTCTTGAATCTGACGATCTCTTCGGTAGTGAGTTATCTAGCACGAGCCGCAAAGAAGCTGGGAGCAGTTGAGGTTGACGACAAAAGTTCATCTAAGCACCGAAGAGCTCCTGCTGCAGTGTGACAGCGAGCTAGGCTCCGAGCGTACGGCGCACTTGGATGAGTGCGAAGAGTGCGGCTGCGCGCTGGTCGATCTGACCACGGTGCTGCATAAGGCCGAGCTTGAGCTAAGGGTATCCGTGCCCGCGGAGACCGCCGAGAGCCATGAGGCTGCGTGGGCATCACTCGAGGCGCGTCTGCGCTCGCGTGAGAAGGTTAAGCCGTTCCCGCTGCGTTGGGCGGCGGCCTACGCAGCCGCGGCCGCTTTGGGCTTCGTCGTCATCAGCGGTTATCTGTCCCTGGAGTTCTTCGGCACGCAGCCGCCCAGCCCGGCCGTTGAGATCGCCGATGCAGTCGAACCGGCCAAGGAACTCATTGCCCCTAGTGAGGTTGTGCCCAGTGAGAATGTAAGTGCCTCTCTCGGGCCGGCTCCTGCGGCCGCGCAAGCTCAAACTACCGAAGCGGCGGTTGCTTCGACCCCTCTCGCCGTTCCGCGGCTGGTTGACGAGCCACGTAGTGCGCCGGCGAGATTCAAGTTCCCTACTGCCCAAGATGTATCGCAACCGCCCTCACGCTCAGCCATAGCCGAACTGTCCGCTCCTGTGGTGGAGGCGAAGTGGGTTTCGCCGAGCAATCTGCCAGCTAATGTGCTTTCGATCAATCCGGTGGAGCTGGCCCCGGTGCCGCTGAGACCTCGGGCTCAAGAATTCGCGGCACTCACCCCCAGAGCCGCTGAAGCTGTGATCGACGGGCATTGGATTCTCTACCAGGCCAAGGTCTGGCGCGAGGACATCGCGCCGGCGTGGACCGCCGCCGGCTTGGTCCTACGAGGCAGCGTTGAGAACGAAGCCGCCAAGCGTGGAGTACTGCAGGCGATCAGACGCACCAAGGGCGGCAGCGATATTGCTGCAGACCTGCGGCTTCGCGGTTTGGCGTCAAAGACTCCGACCGTAGCCCTGGCTTCCGAGCAGCTGGAACAACACCCGTCAGGGGGTGTCGTCCGGACTTCTCTGCTGGATCATTTCGGAGACGCCGCTCGCAGGTCGTTCGTGGCGCCGGAACCGTCGGTTCTGCAGGGTGAGATTGACCACTTTGTGAGCGACGTTTTCGAGAACCAGTCCGAGCTGTTGGCCCACGTCTATGCGCTGAAGAGCATTCTCGTCCCAGTGAACGCCGGGCAGGCTAACGCGCTTGGATCCGATGCACGCGCGAAAATCCGCAAACTTGCGGACTTCCACTTGAGCGCTGTGAGCCAGGCGCAGGCCCGGATCTACGACCGCCTGTCCGAGACGTTGCCGCGGAGGTTCTGGAGCTACCGGGCCTCGAAGAAAAGCCTGGCGCGCGCACCGGACTGGCAGGGCGAAGCTGCAGCGCTGCTGGGCGACACCCTCGAACTTGATGCCACACTCACCGCGTTGCTCAGCACGCCTGAGTCGACGCTGGACGCTTCCCAGACCAATCTCTCCTGCGGATCTCTCCTTAGCCGCATCCGAGGCCGGGTGCGCTACCTAAGAGCCGCTACCGACAGCTTGCGGTAGACGGCCATGCCCCGCTGCCGAGCTCTCGCTTGGACGGCGTGTTTGGCGCTGGCGGGCGCGTTGTGCGCACAGCCGACAGCGACCAGTGTCATCCACGGACGGGTCGTCGATCCGCAGCAGGTTCCCTTACCCGGCGTCGAAGTTGAGCTAATCGACTTCTCGAGCGGCCAACCGATCTCGGCCCACACTGACGCCAGAGGCCGCTTCTCCTTTTCCGACCTTGCAACCGGCAAGTACTCGCTCGCGTTTCAACTCAAAGACTACGTCGCCCGCCGGCTTGGCCCGTATGAGTTGCTGCCCGGCGTGCCGCGCGAGTTGAATGTCGAGCTGAGCCGCCTTTCGGCCCCATTGACTCGCGCCAAGGCCGGTCTCGAAGGAATCGCTCTCGAGTACGGGCTCGTACGTGAGCAGATCGAAAGCGTACCGGTGCTGTTAGGGAGCGAGGGCCGCACGTCGGCGGACAAGCTCCTGCTGCTGGTACCCGGCATGAGTCCGGTCGAGTCGCTTGAAATCAGCCCTTTCTCTGGCCGCGGTGCCGCGGTCTCGGCCAACGGCTCGCGACGTTCGGCGATTAACTACATGTTCGACGGCGCTCCCAACAACTCACAGAACCGGCTCACCGGAGCGCAGGCTGCGACGTTCGGGCCGGTCCCCGAGGCGGTCGAAACGTTTCGAGTGATTACGCACACGTATTCGGCGAAAGACGGCCGCAACGCTGGTGCGGTGGTGGCACCGGTCACACGCTCGGGGGGCACCGCTTGGCATGGGCAGCTACGCACCTTCTGGCGGCCCGGCCAGAGTGATCCGCTGGAGAGTTTCGACGGCTCGAACGACTCGCTCAACGGTTGGGCCGGTGGAGGACAGCTCGGTGGCCCGATCTCGCGCAAGCATGGCTTGTTCCTGTTCTTCGATGCGGAGGGCTGGCGTACCGAGCGCCGCCACGACGATCTAGCCACCGTACTCACCGCCGCTGAGAGGGCGGGTGATCTTGCCGCCGCGCCGGCGGCGAATACTCCCCTTGACCCGGGAACCCTCGAGCCTTACCCCAACGCCACCGTGCCGGCCAGCGCGCGCAATCCGTTGATCGACAAGTATCTTGACGTGTTTGTGCCGCTGCCCAACTTGGGCACGAACCTGCACCAATCTGAGATCAACCTCAACAGCAGCGGCCAGATGTTGCTGGGACGAATCGACTACAAGCGCGGGAGCTGGTCCCTCAACAGCAGTCATCATACCTTTCGGAACAGCGTGCTCGACCCGTTAACCGAGGTGCTGCTCACCACCCCCGGCATGACCGAGCAACGGCGCCAACTCGCGAGCAACTCGCAACTGACTTTCACCTATTCGCCTTCACCGCGATGGACGAACGCGACCCGTTTTGCCGCCCAGAGGCTTGCGATCGGCCTCTGGCAGGGGATCCCGGAGTTCCGTAACACAACGGCTGAGAGCTTTGGCTTTGATTTTGAGAGCTTCGGCAGTAATCCGGGCATGCTTCCCGACCTTCTGTTGTTCCACAACGACGGTACGGAGAAGCTGCGGATTGCGCCCTTCCTCTTTAGTGAATCTGCGGTGCAAACAACGCTTCAGATCAGCAACGACGTGGCCTACCGTCGGGGCGGTCACGTCTTCCGGGGCGGGATCGCTTACCACCGGGGCATCTGGCCGTTCTCGAACTTCGAGAACCCGGCGGGCAGCTTCGGTTTCGGAGCGGGGTCCTTCCAGGGGACTCGGAACAGCGTCGCGAATCTGCTTACGGGGATTCCAAGCTCCTATCGCTTGCAGACGCCCCGCAGCCTCGATCTTCGCTGGCACGAGCTGTCGCTCTACGGCGAGGTGGCACTGCGTCCCTTGCGTGGAACGCAGCTCACGCTGGGAGTGCGATATGAGTCGCAGCCGCCCGCTGTCGATCGCTTCGATCGCATTGCGGCGTTTCGGGAATTGGAGGACGTCGAGAGCCAGAGGTTTGAAGACACGCTGCCCAACCTGATCTTCGCAGGCGATCCGGACGGGGAACGGGGGACCCTGCCGCGCTCGACAATCAGCAGCGACGGTCGTCAACTGGCCCCGCGTGTCGGGCTGACGATTTCGCCAAGCTCCGACTCCCGGCTAGAGCGATGGGTTTTCGGCGAAGCCGGCCGATCCGTGTTTCGGGCCTCCTACGGGATGTTCTACGACTTCGGCACGCTCGCCGGTTCGAGCGCCGCCGCGTTGTTTCAAGCCACCTACCCGCCTTTCAGCACGGACCACCGGTTCGACTTCACGTCGGTCACCGATACGAGGGGCAGCTTCGAAGCCCCGCTGTCGACCGTTCCCGCACCGACAACGGCGTCGATTCGCACATCGGCGGTTAGCTATCCAATCCGAGTTTTCGACCGCAACTTCGAGAACGCGCTGGCTCATCACTGGACGGTCGGCTGGCAGCGGCTGCTACCGGGCAGGGTGTTCTTCAGCGCCACCTATGTCGGTACACGCTCGCTTCGGCTGCAGCGCCAACGCGAGCTAAACGTGTTCTCCCGGAGCGGCCTATTCGGCTTCGGCTTCATTCATCAGATGCGCAAGCTGTCGCAGTACAGCGACATCCGGCAGTTCGAGAGTTCAGGGAGTGGCCGCTACAACGCGGCGCAGATCCGCGCAACCCGCTACCTGACCAGCGGCCTGGCCTTCGACCTCAGTTACAACTGGGCGAAGGCCTTCGACAACGGCAGTACCACGTTCGGCGATGAGCTGGCGACCGAGATTTGGGCGCGCTCGAACTTCGATCGGCGCAACATGCTGACCGCATCATGGTTCTATCAAATGCGTCTGGCACCGGGCATCCGCGACCGGCTGCCCTGGGCGGACGGCTGGCAGATCAGCGGCATCTGGCGCCTGCGCGCAGGCTTGCCGCTGGATATCCGTCAAACACAGGATCCGACCTTCAGCTTCGTGGCGATCGGCCGGCCTGACCAGACCGCTGCGTTTCGCCGCCTGGATCCAGGCGAGGCGCGAACGTTTACCCTGGCGGACGGCCCCACAACGACGGGACGATTCGCGTTTGATCCTACCGCGTTCGTGCGGGTCGTGCCCACCGACTTCGACGAATTGCGGCCGGGCACCGTGCAGCGCAACGCCTTCACCTCGCGAGGCTTCCAGCAGTGGGATCTTCGAATCACCCGGCCTTGGCCCATCGGGGAGTCCCTGTCGGCCACCATGGGTCTCGATCTTCTCAACGTGTTCAACAACAAGAACTGGGGCTTGCCCTTCCAGAACATCGACCATCCTTTCTTCGGCATCGTCCGCTCCGAGGGGCTGTCGCGCACGTTTCAAGCTAACGTGCGCTTCAACTTCTAGCTACTCTCCGGCGCCAAAAGCGATACGCTTCACTTCGGACTGTCAGGACTGTCACCATTTTCTCGCTTGACGAAAACCTCACTCTGGGGTGCGGCGAGACGGCGCCGGCGCCGGAACAGCTGCGCCAGGACGACAGCGTTCGCTGGCACAGGGTCCGCGTCTGGATCGGCTCCAACCAGCACGAGCTGCGGGTGAAGACGCTCGAGCGGTTGCGTTGGCGGCCGACCGGCTCCGGACACGACCTCAAGCTGGTGGTGATCGCGCCGATGAAGTATTACACCACGCCGAGCGGCAAGCGGCTGTACCGCAAGCCGGCCTATCTGATCTGCACCGACCCGCGCGCGGACACGCAGGTGATCGTGCAGCGCTACATTCGGCGCTGGGATATCGAGGTCAACTTCCGCGACGAGAAGACGCTGTTAGGCGTGGGCGAAGCGCAGGTGCGGGAGGCTCACGCGGTACAGAACGTCACGGCGACGCAAGTGGCGGCGTATGCGTTGTTGCTCACCGCGGCGTGTGAGGCGGGGCCCGGAGACGAGGCCTTCGCGTTGCCGCGCCCGAAGTGGCAGCGCAAACCACCGGCCCGCGCCACGACCGCTCGCCTGGTTCAGCAGCTGCGGTATGAGCTGTGGGGCCGCGCCATGCCTTTCTCCGGCCTCGTCGCTCCCAACGCCTCACCACGAAGTCCCGACAATGCCCTCCACGACCCCTTTCCCGCTGTCTTCTATAGCTCCCGCTATAGCTGACTGGGCCAATGCCCAGTACCAGGCGTACAACGCCTGGCCTAATTGAAACCAACGCCCGTAAACGGCCTGTTTGCGTCTCGAATGGTGCGGACAGCTCCGGGACATCCATGAGGGTGAAAGTCAAGGATGGACGCAGTCATCCGACTCCTCCCGTCAGCGGGGGCGTGGGCACCAGCGCTGACGGTTCGCGGCCCGAGCGTTTTTGCGAATCAAGTTACAGGGTCAACGAGTCACGTGACCAGACATCCACGGGCGCGCATAGGTCTCCCCACCCTAAGGGTTTCCCGGTTCACGGTTTCAACGCTTCACGGATCACGGTTCACGAAACACGAGCTCCTGCCCAGTCCTTCCTTTGAAAAGAGGCGACCTAAGAACCTTACAAATCAACAACTTGATCAAATCACCATTGGGGTCGTCGGCAGCAGGAGCAGCGGAACGCCGAGCCCGCTTTTCATGCCCCGTTGTGGCCGAAGGCCATGATCCATTCACAGATTTTAAGAATCTTTTTCCTCCATGTTCTCAATCACTTACCGCTCCGGCGGCCCCGCGGCCTCTACCACCGGTTCCTATACTGAAGGCGAGGAAACGTTGCAGACGATCTCACCAGCATCTGTCACCGGCATGCGAGGCCAATCCGGGGAGCCATCCACGCACACCGGACCCCCAGGGCCCCTATGGAGAGTGGCTATTGGTGGCCAAAGGCGGCCAAGGGCGGCCAACGCCTGCACACCCGGCCCCACGCCGTCGCTCATCACCCGGTTAGGGCAGGTATGCTGTGCCCGCCGTGGCGCAAGCTCTCAGCTTGCCGAGTCGAGACTCTCTCGACTCATGCGCCCCGTCCCACCGGCCCAGCTCGATGAGACCCTCGTGCTTCGGCCCAGCACGACGCCACCCCGGCATACGGTTCACGAATCACCGAACACGACAAGCCGCTACACTACCTGCCATGCGGAAATTGAATAACCTTTCATCCTCGCCCGCTCATGGACGCCGTGACTTCCTGCGGATGCTCGGCGGCGCGGCGCTGGGGGCGGGCTTGTTCGGGGAGCTTTCCTGCTCGGCCGGTGCGGTGGACCCAAAGAAGTTCCGGGGCATCTTCCCCATCGTTCAAACGCCGTACACCGAAGACAACAAGATCGCTTTCGACGAGTTGGAGAAAGAGGTCAAGTTCCTCGACCGCACCGGCGTTCACGGCATCGTCTGGCCGCAGCGCGCCAGTGAGTATCAGTACCTCACGTTCGAGGAACGAATCGAGGGAGCCGAGGTCATCGTCAAGGCGAACGAAGGCCTGAAGCCGGTCGTTGTGATTGGCGTGCAGGGGCCCGACACGGAGACTGCCGTCAAGTACGCCGAGCACGCCGAGAAGCTTCGGCCGGATGCCATCATCGCGCTGCCGACGCGCGACCGTGGCGAGTTCAACCTCGACGAGGTCGCCCAGTACTACGCCGCTGTCGGCAAGGCCTGCAGCTTGCCGATGTTCGTCCAAACCACCGGCAACATGAGCGTCGAGTTCGTCCTCAAGATGGCCGAGCAGGTACCCACGCTACGCTTCGTCAAGGACGAGGCAGGCCACTCGATGTCACGGATCAAGGACTTCCATGCCGAGGGTGGTGATCGCGTCACCGTCTTCACCGGCAGCCACGGGCGCAACCTACCCGACGAGATGATGCTGGGCGTCGCGGGTAACATGCCGGCTTCGGGGTGGGTCGATCTCTACGTGAAGGTCTGGGACCTGGTAATGGAGGGCAAGACGAACGAGGCGCTTCACGCGTTTTCGAAGATCATGCTGTTTGTGACCCAGGCCCAAGCTTACGGATTCCCGACGTTGCTCTACGTGCTGCATCTTCGAGGCGTGATCTCGCACTGGAGGGTCCGCAACCCCGATGCGCGGCCACTCGACGAAGACGCGATGAAGGCCATCCGCCAGACCTATGACTTCGTCAGACCGCATTTCGTGGCGTAGACGGCATCACCTCGGGTCCTCCTGCCGACCCCGGGCCACAGGCCGCTTATTGACACGTCGTCTGACCACTTGCTAGCCTGCCAGTTCTGGCTTGTCGCCGGAGCGGCGACAGCATCGCTAACGTGAGCCGTTGATTTCGACGGTCCTTTTGAGGAGGAAATGTCAGTGGACTTGAAACCCTTGTTTGACCGTGTGGTCGTTCGCCGCGTGGAGGAGGAAGAACAACAGAAGGGCGGCATTATCATCCCGGACTCGGCCAAAGAGAAGCCTCAGCGGGGCGACGTGGTCGCTGTCGGCCAGGGAAAGCGCCTCGACGACGGCAAGCTGGCACCGCTCGATATCAAGGCGGGCGACCAGGTGCTCTTCGGGAAGTACTCGGGTTCCGACGTGAACGTCGAGGACGAAGAGCTGTTGATCCTGAAGGAAGAAGAGATTCTGGGGATTCTCGAGTAGGGCCACCCGTCCTGGCTGCGCCCGAGATGCTGCCGCCGTCACGCGTTCAGTTACGTAGGCTCCTGCGTCTCGGTGCCGGCCTCTCTTGAGTTCCAGAGCACGCCACGCTCAGCCAAGGTCCGCCGCAGTTGCTCGGGGTTCTCGAAAACGACCGCCTCGAGCCCCAGGCGTGCTCCGGCCTCGACGTTGACGAGCTTGTCGTCAGTGAAGAAACACTCGTGGGTGCGGCATCCGCCTCGGCGGACCGCCTCGGCGTAGATCTCCTGTCCCGGCTTCATGACGCCTACCTGGTAGGAGAGCACCAGCTCGTCGAAGTGCCGCAGGACGGTGTAGTGATCGCGGATGAACTCAAAGTGCAGCTCGTTGGTGTTTGAAAGTAAGACCAGCCGGTAGTTGGCTGCGAGTCCGCCGAGGAAGGCGTCGTCGAGCAGCGGCTCGGACTCGAACATGTCGCCCCACAGTTGCCGGAAGCGGCCGAACGGCACGTCCATGCCGAGAGCGTTGCAAAACCGGCGGTGGAAGTCTTCGCTCGACATTTCCCCGCGTTCGTAAGGGTTGGCGAGACCGGCCTGGCGGATGAGGTCGGGGATCTCGTCGGCCGCGTAGGGGGATAGCTCGGCCGCAGCTCGGTAGGCCCGGTCGAAGTCAAGGCCGATAATGACATCTCCCAGGTCGAACAGGAGTGCTTTGATGGTTGAGTCCCGCATTCGGCGATTCTCAAGCATAGCGGAGGGCCATGAGGATATCGCAGCCGACGTCGCGCTGCGAGGACCCGAGCGCCGAAAAATCGGGACTCGGCAAAGGCTGGAGCCTTGCGCCACTGGCTGGGGCTGTTATCCTGGCGTTCGTGATTCCGATGATCAATAGGTCTAGCGTGATTCTGTTGGCTCTTCTCGTCGCCGCTGCGCCGCTCGCCGGGCAAAACCCGAAGCGGGAACGGGTGATTCCCGACAGCCGCGCCGAGGTGATGTACTACAACGGCAAGATCATCACCATATGGCCGGAGAGGCCCATCGCCGAGGCGGTCACCATTGCGGAGGGGCGCATTCTGGCCGTCGGCACGACGCAGCAGGTCGGGCGCACGACTGGTCCCAAGACCAAACAAATCAACCTGCACGGCAAAACGATGGTCCCCGGGCTGATCGAAACGCACGTCCATCCGATCAAGGCGGGCCTGGCCGAGCGGGACTTCGAGATCCCGATCATGCGCAGTTTCGCCGACATTCAAGCGCATGTCGAGAAGCTGGTGGAGTCGTCCCCAACCGACAAGCTTATCTTCGTGCCCAAGGTCTACTCAACACGGCTCAAAGAGCGGCGGTACCCCACCCGTTGGCAACTCGACCAGTTCAGCGGCGAGCACATGGTGATGCTCGACAACAACTATGCCGCCGCGCTCAATTCGGCCGCTTTGCGCGCAGTCGGAATCAATCGCGACACACCTGAGCCCTCGAACGGCAAGATCATCCGCGACTCGAAAACCGCCGAGCCGACGGGCCTGATTCTTGGCGCACGGCAGTTGGTCTCGAAACTCGTTGCGACGGTCGAGTACTCCGACGAAGACCGCGTCGCGGCGCTGCGCAAGATGCACGAGGCCTACAACGCAGTCGGTATTACGAGCGTCATCGACCGCGCCCTGCGGTCCGACCAGATCCGCATCTACCAGAAGCTCTGGGCCGAGGGTGACTTGACGGTGCGCACGAACATCACCGTGCGGCTCAATGGCGAGAAGCCTTTTGACGAAGTGCGGGAGCGTGTGATCAACCTCGGGTTCGCAACCGGCTTTGGCGATGATTTCGTGCGCGTCGGGGCGTTGAAGATCCTTCTCGACGGCGGCATCCTGATCGGCACGGCCTACCTGCGAGCTCCCTACGGCCCTCGCACCGAGGTGTACGGCTTCGACGATCCCGACTATCGCGGCGTGCTGCGCATTCCTCGCGAGAGGATCCTCGCAATCATGAAACTGGGCCACGACCTCGGCTGGCAGATGACCGCGCACACCACGGGCGGCGCCTCGACCGACGTCCTGCTCGGCGTCTACGAAGAGATGGACCGCGAGTCGCCGATCCGCCACCGGCGCTTCTCGCTTACCCACTCGAACTTCCACACCGCCGAATCGATCGCCAAGGCCAAGCGTCTCGGCATCCTGCTCGACCTGCAGCCGGCTTGGTACCACTTCGACGGCCCGACAATCTCGGAAGTGCTCGGTCCGGAACGGATGAAGACTTTCCAGCCCTACAAGTCGCTCCTCGACGCAGGATTGATCGTGGGTGGGGGCTCGGACCACATGATCAAGTTCGACTCGCGAACCGCCATTAACCCCTACCATCCCTTCTTTGGCATGTGGATGGTCATCACCCGCAAGACGACTGACGGGACGGTGTTCAACCCCGAGGAACGGATCAGCCGCGAGCAGGCGCTCAAGATGTGGACCTGGAACGCCGCTTATCTCACTTTTGATGAAGAGGTTAGGGGTTCGATCGAGCCCGGCAAGTTCGCCGATCTGGCTGTGATCTCAAAGGACTACCTAACCTGCCCGGTCGATGAAATCAGAGACATCGAGGCGCTGGCGACGATCGTGGATGGAAAGGCCGTCTATGAGAACCGCGATGTCTTGGCCGCGCGCAGGTGACTACAAGTCGTCTCGTAAACGGATGTCAATGACACCGGATGGTTGCGAGACGCTCACCGGGCACTAGACGGCATAGGCGGTATAATCTTCCGTGGCCGTCTCAAGCGGCCACACGTAGCGGCACTCCATGGCAGCAGTATCATCCCGGCAGCAGGCCCGAACCATCTTCGAACAGGTACTCGAACAGCCCAAGGCAGAGCGCCTCGCCTGGCTAGCGGACGCATGTAAGTCGGACACGCCGCTAAAGCAGAAAGTCGAGGACT
Source organism: Bryobacterales bacterium (assembly GCA_965248255.1). Lineage (GTDB taxonomy): Bacteria > Acidobacteriota > Terriglobia > Bryobacterales > UBA6623 > JAKZVK01. The sequence goes on along the minus strand of CBDFIW010000004.1, from coordinate 2,887,744 downwards.
TGCTGGCGGCTCATGACTGTTCCGAAGGCGCAATGGACGCACCCCTAACGCCTCTGGACATGGAAGAGGCGTGGGAGGGGCAAGTCGCGGCGGCAGCCGGCGAGAAGGTCGGACCGTACCACATCGTCACCGAGATCGGTCGTGGTGGCATGGGTGTGGTCTACAAGGCCCAGGATCCGCGGCTCAACCGCTTGGTAGCCCGAAAACTGCTACCGCCCTCGCTGACCGCCGATCAAGCAGCAAAGCAGCGGCTGCTCGCCGAGGCTCGTGCGGCTTCGGCGCTCGATCATCCCAATATCTGCACCGTTTACGACATCGGGCAAGGGGCTGAGGGCCAGATGTTCATGGCGATGGCCTTCTATGAAGGGCGTACGCTGTCGGAAAAGATTGGGGACGCCCCGCTCTTGCTGCCGGAGGCCATCGGTGTGGCGATCGAGGTGGCCCGGGGGCTCGCGCATGCACACGAGGCGAGTGTAACTCACCGCGACATCAAGCCATCGAACATTTTTCTCACCGAGAGAGGAGGCGTGAAGATACTGGACTTCGGCTTGGCCAAACAGGGACTCATGACGCTGACCGACCCCGGAACCCGCCTGGGCACAGTTGCCTACATGCCGCCGGAACAGGCTTTGGGCAAGAAAGTCGATCACCGCGCCGACATCTGGTCGCTAGTGTAGTGCGTCAAGCAGATTGCACCTTATGCAGGGCGGCACGTCCGCGCTTGACTTTCTCGAGGATGTCGGAGGCGGTCGCGGTCCAGATGAAGGGCGTGGGATGCCCGTTGTGCTGGGCGATGTAGTCGTCAATGGCGGCGACGAGCTCGTCCACGCTGCGAAACACGCCGCGGCGCAGGCGCTTGACGGTGAGATCGCGAAAGAATCGCTCGACCATGTTCAGCCACGACGCCGAGGTCGGGGTGAAATGAATGTGGAAGCGCGGGTGACGATCGAGCCAACGCTTCACAGCGGCATGCTTGTGGGTGGCATAGTTGTCCACGATGAGATGAAGCTGTTTGTCCTTGGGAGTGCGGCGGTCAATTAAGCGCAGGAAGCGCAGCCATTCCTGGTGGCTGTGTCGGGGCATGCACTCGGCGATCACGCTGCCGTCAAGGCTGTTGAGCGCCGCAAACAGGGTGGTCGTGCCGTTGCGCTTGTAATCGTGGGTCATCGTTTGGCCGCGTCCCTTTTTGAGCGGCAGGCCGGGCTGGGTGCGATCGAGGGCTTGGATTTGGGACTTCTCATCGAGCGAGAGAACCAGAGCATGCTCAGGCGGATTGAGATAGAGTCCGACGATGTCGTCGAGTTTCTCGGCGAAACGCGGGTCATTGCTGAGCTTGAGGGTCTTGACGCGGTGGGGCTTGAGGCCATGGGCGCGCCAAATCCGTCCCACGGTGGAAGCGCTGACGCCGGCCGCGGCGGCCATGGTGCGGCGGCTCCAGTGGGTGGCGTTGGACGGTTTCTCGCGGGTGGTCTTGTGGATGATCTGCTGTACTTTCTGCTTCGAGACGGCAGGTTTACGACCGGGCCGTGGGGCGTCTTTTGCAATGCCGGCGATGCTGCTTTCGAGAAAGCGCGTGCGCCAGCGGGCCACCAGCTGCCGCGAGACACCGAGCTGTGCGGCGATCTGCTTATTCTCGAGACCGTCGGCGGCCAGCAGGACAATCCTGGCTCGCAGGGCGAGACGAACGGCGACTTGGCGGCCGCGCGCGTAGCGGTCCAACTGCTTGCATTGCGCTGTGTTCAAAGTTACTGGTTGTGCTCTTCGCATCCCATGCCTCCTGTTAATAGAGACGATGGGAAGCCAATATAAGTTACATTATTTATGGTGCACTACACTAGGAGTCGTTCTCTACGAGATGGTCACGGGACGAAACCCCTTCCCGGGCGAGTATCAGGATGCCATTCTCTATGCGATCGTGCACGAAGCTGCGCAGCCGGTTCTCGCAAGCATGAAGGGCCTTCCCTCCGCCTGGGAACAGATCGTCAACAAGTCGCTCGAGAAAGCCCCCGAAGACCGCTACCAGAGCGCACAGGATGTGTTGCACGATCTGCGCGCGCTTCAGACGGAAATCCGATACTTGTCGGAGCCAGAGTCAACTGCTGTGCAGACGGGTTCGGGCGGCTCGATCGCCGGCACCGCCGGAGACACATCAGCATCAAAGAGCAGTGCCAGTCGCCAAGGCTTCGTTGGCCGCGAGAAAGAGCGGGCTGAACTCCGGGGAGCGTATGACAACTGCGTGGGTGGCCGGGGAGCGGTGATCTGTGTCAGTGGGGAACCCGGAATTGGCAAGACGACACTCGTGGAGGGGTTCCTTGCGTCGCTGAGCCACACAACACCGTCATGCTACATCGCGCGCGGTCGTTGTTCCGAGCGGCTAGCGGGTACGGAAGCGTATCTGCCCATTCTGGAAGCCCTGGAGAGCTTGCTGCGGGCAGACTCCGGAGGTTTCTTTGCCCGGGTCATGAAAGAGCACGCGCCGACCTGGTATGTGCAGATCGCTCCCGTCTCGGCTGCCTCTGATGCTTCGTTCGCTGCGGTTTTGGAGGATGCGAAAGTCGCTTCTCAGGAACGCATGAAAAGGGAACTGAACGCGTTCTTGCAGGAACTGTCCCGTGGGCGTCCTGTTGTGATTTTTTGCGACGACCTGCATTGGGCCGATGTGTCTACGGTGGACATGCTCTCCTACATCGGAAACCGCAGTGACAGAATGCGAGTGCTCGTCCTGGGCACCTATCGTCCCTCGGACATGCTCCTTGCCAAACACCCCTTCTTGCCTGTCAAGAGCGAGCTGCAAAGCCGCGGCTTGTGCCGCGAACTGGCCCTTGAGTTTCTAAGCGAGGAGAATGTCCAGGGCTACCTCGATCTCGCGTTTGCCGGGCATAGTTTCCCGCCCTTTCTGGCGTCGCTCGTGCACTCACGAACGGAAGGCAATCCCCTCTTCATGACCGATCTACTGAGGGATCTGCGAGATCGCGGCGTGATCGCTCAACGGGATGGGCAGTGGGTGCTGGCCCGTCCGGTCCCCGAGATCAAGACCGACTTGCCGGAATCGATCCGCGGAATGATCGAAAGGAAAATAGACAAGCTGGATGAAGAAGATGCACGGCTCCTGGCAGCCGCCAGTGTGCAAGGGCAGGAGTTCGATTCCAGCACGGTAAGCGCGGTGATTGGCACAAACGTCAACGATATCGAAGGGCAATTAGAGGACCTGGTACGGGTTCATCGGTTCGTGCGCTTGCTCGACGAACGCGAGCTGCCTGACGGAACGCTGACCCAGCGGTACCGCTTTGTTCACGCCTTGTATCAGAACACTCTCTACGCTCGACTCCGCACGCGGCAGAGAGCCGCCCTCAGCGCCGCCATCGCCCAGGCCCTCCTAACCTCTCACGCTGAAAGAAGCTCAGAGATCGCTTCCGATCTGGCGCACCTGTTTGAGAGTGCTCGGGAGTTCGAGAAAGCGGTCGACTACTTCCTCGCCGCCGCCGACCAGGCAGCTTCCGTCTACGCAAGCCGGGAGGTGGAGAAACTTGTTCTTCGAGCGATCAGCAACGCCGAGAAGCTTACCGGGCGGCCCCGCCTTGTCCGATTGCTCGAAGCAGCCAATCGCCTCGGCCAGGTGCACCTGACGTTGTCGCGGTTGGAGGAGGCCGTCACAGCTTTCGATCTCGCCGAGAAAACCGCTGCGGAACTGGGAGATGTAGAGGCTCAGGTCACCGCCATCTGTTCAGGCGCCAACGCACGGTTTAACCTCAGGCGTATCGAGGAAACCCGGGAGAGCGGCCGGCGCGCGCTAGAGATCGCGAGAGCCGCCGGCTCGGAGAGGGGCGCGGCATCAGCTGGCTTGGTCTTGGGTCTCGTTGACATGGGCCTTGGGCAGGTCGTCGACGCTCAGGCGAGTTCCGATCGGGCGGTTCCGGTCTTGCGGGACCAGGGGACGCCACTGCATGCCCTTGAGGCGATGACCTTCGCGGGTATGCTCCACGCCTGGCAACTCGACTACGCCGAGGCCGGCAAGGCTGTGAACTGGACGCTCGAGAGAGCCCGCCGTCTCGGTACTCCTTACCACATCGTCATGAACTTGTTCATGCGCGGCATGGCCCTGTTCAATGAGGGACGGCTGGGTGAAGGCCTAGCCGATCTCGAAGAGGGAATGCGGCTGGCCGAGGTCACCCATGAGCGCTACTGGCTGTCTCGATACCCCAACACGCTCGCCTGGGCCTATCAAGAGTTGCAGGAGCCCGAGAAGGCGCTGCGGCTCAACCACGAAGGCGCTACGATCGCCCGCGAAAACGGTTTCGGCAAGCCGGAAGCACAGTCTCACGTGAATCTAGGCCAGATGTATCTGGATCTGGGCGAGCCCCAAAGGGCGCTCGAGCATCTTCAACGAGCCGAAGAGATTTTCAACCAGGACCTTTGGTTTCGTTGGCGGTACTATATTCGTCTGAAAGCAACTTTCGCTTCTTACTGGATCACACGAGGGGACACAAAAAAGGCCGCCGTCTGTGCTTCGGAATCCCTCGAGTTCTGTAGGCCCCGCAAAGCCCGCAAGCACATGGCATGGGCACACAAGCTGCTCGGAGATATTGCCGTGATGGAAGAGAGATTCGAGGACGGCCGACGTGAGTACACCGCCGCTCTCGAAACTCTGAAGAACCACCGATGTCCCACTTTGGAGTGGAAGGTATTCCTGGCGGCGGCCGAGATGGCGAGTGCTTACGGCAATGTGCCCCTCGCGGAACGCTATCTCGGCGAATGCCGCACGCTGATTCATTCACTTGCTGGTTCGGTAGCCGAGGACAAGCTGCGTCGCCAGTTCCTCAGTTCTCGGACGATTCGGTCGGTATCCGCCTAAACTCATCTACCAGGCAGGACTCAGCCCACGAGTGGGGCCTTGTTTGCATTCGCTCTCCGGAAACCGATCGACTCCTGGCTCGACTCCTGCCCTGATCGTTCCCAATCACTTCAACGTGGGTCCGTCCGAGTCATTCAGGCTAACCCCACGGCCACCTCAGCCATCTGCAAGATGGGTGCCAGGGAACGTCCCCAAAATTCTTTGGCCGAGATTGTTGAAAGGTAATAGAAATGTCCCCTAATCTGAAGCTCCACGAGGAGGTGAAAGATTGGGAAGGACATGGATGAGCGACAAGGAGCTGAGACGTAGTGAGGTGTTAGGCCGGGTGCGGCGTGGGGAGTGGAAGTTGAGCGAGGCGGCCATGCGGCTGGAGATCAGCTATCGCCAAGCCAAACGCCTGTGGAGCCGCTATCGCAAGGGCGGTGCCAAAGCGCTGGTGCACGGCAACGTCGGCCGCCGCTCGAACCGGGCCAAGCCGGCGGAGTTTCGTCAGCGCGTGGGGGCGGGTGCACGGGTGACGGTCCAACAGTGGCGCGATCAGAGCTTGCAGGTGAGGTTTGAGGAGCACGAGATCGAGCACGAAGTGATCGCCACGCCGGTGCCGCAGCCGCGGGTGAAGCCGGCAGCGCAGCGGCGTCCGGGGGGCGGGCGCAAGCCGGCGGCGAACCACCCCTGGCGGCGAGTTGTATTGGGGAAAACACGATCTGCGAATTCATAAGAGAGCTGTGGAAATGCCGGATCGGACGGAAAGCGTGGAAAACCTTCTCGAGGCCGCCGTGCCGGGTTCGAGGAGCGGTGGATGGTTTTCCACCCTTCCCACCGCCCCTTGGAAATCGCTCACGCGATTCCCACAGTTCCACAGCCCCGACGACGATTCTCCCCTACCACCCAGGGGACACTTTGGAATGGACCCGAAAAGCGAGACCAGTAGAGAAGGGACAATGAACCAGGGAACGGTAAGGAGGTTCGATTGTCTCGAAGACGATTCACGAAGGAGTTCAAGCTGGCGGCCGTCCGGCGGCTCGAAGCCGGCGAGTCCGGCTCGGCCCTCGCGCGCGAGCTGGAGGTGAAGCGCGAAAAGGTCTACGACTGGCTGGCACAAGTTGAGCGCTACGGCGTCGAGGAAGCCTTTCCCGGCGCGGGGCGGCGTCCCGGCGGCAGCGCCCGTGTCGAGCCCGGCCACGAAACCCAGGCCCGCCTCGCGGAGCTGGAACGCAAAGTCGGCCGCCAGGCCATGGAGATTGATTTTTTGTCCGCAGCCTTGCGGCGTGTCGAGGATCTGCGCCGGCCGAGCATCGTCAGTGGAACCGGCGCGTCGCTGAGGAAGTACGGGCCGCAAGGCGGCAAGGCAACATGAGCACGCTGAGCACGCGCGATTTGTGCCGCTTGAGCGGACTGGCGCGAGCCAGCCTCTACCGCCAGGCCAAACCCGACAGCGAGCAGGTCGGGGAACTGCGGCAGGCCATTGTCCACGCCGCCTTGGACCATCCGGCCTACGGCACCCGGCGGACGACCCAACAGCTGCGCCGTCAAAAGCTGCTGGTCAATCGCAAGCGCGTGCAACGGGTGATGCGCGAAGAGAAGCTCTTGCGGCGACGTCGCCGCACCGTTCCGCGAACGACCGATTCGAAGCACTCGCTGCGGCGTTATGAAAACCTGACGCGCGATTTCCAACCCACGGGTCCCAACAAACTGTGGGGCTCCGATCTCAGCTACGTACGATTGGGAAACCACTTCGTCTATGTGGCGGTGGTGTTGGACGTGTATTCGCGGCGCGTGGTGGGCTGGGCCGTGGGTCCGAACCTGAAAACCGAATTGCCGCTGGCGGCGCTGCAACAAGCGTTGAGCAGCCGGCGTCCGGCGCCGGGCTGGATTCATCATTCCGATCAAGGTTCGCAGTACGCCGCGGAAGCTTATGTAGCCACCCTGCGGCAAGCGGGCGCGAGGATATCGATGAGCCGCAAGGGCTGCCCGCAGGACAACGCGTACGTGGAAAGCTTTTTCAAGACTTTGAAAAGCGAGGAAGTCGACTGCAGCGAGTATGAAAGTTTGGCCCAGGCGCAGGCCGAGATCGGCGCTTATATTGAGCGGGAATACAATCGTACGCGATTGCATTCGGCGCTGGGCTATCGGCCGCCGCAAGAGTATGAGCGGCTGTGGGAAGAGGCGGCTAACGCCGCCTGAGTTTTCTTAAGGCATGAGCAGATCTATCGATCCGATGGCGCAGCACAAGGCGGGATGCGGCCTCAGTAGGCGAGCACCCCGCCCTCATCGTTGCGATGAGTCTGCGGCCGGGTATTCCTTGGTGGGTTGCTCTCCAGCAGAGCCCGCCTCCGCTTCCCCGGATGAGTTGATCATGCCCCCATTGGGCTGGATTGGCTATCCTTTTTCAGTCAACCGCGACCCGTCCCTACTTTCTTGGCCTCGCCACAGGGGCCCACTCCACTTTCTACTGCCTTGCCGCAGGGGACATTTCTATTGCCTCTTGACACGAGCCGGCCGTGGCGTTGCCTCGGGCGGGCAACAGCAGTAATATGTAAGGCGCATCGCTGCCACCCGGGCGGGAGTAGTTCAGTGGTAGAACGGCAGCTTCCCAAGCTGCATGTCGCGGGTTCGATCCCCGTCTCCCGCTCCAGTTTTCAATAACTTACGGTCTTCGTCGCACCCGCCGACGGGGCGGTTTCGCCTCGTGTTCGGCGGATTTTGTGCCCCAGCGGTGCCCCTGCCTTGAAAGAGGTGTCGACGGAACCTGTCGTGTTTTGTCGAAGTCTGGGGAGCGGGTCAGTTGAGGCTTAGGGGTGGGGGGAACCAGAAGATGCCGGGGGAGCCGAGGACGGGGATGAGGATGTTCGTGCCGCTGACCCATCCGCCAGGGCATGCGCAGGCGGACTTTGGCGAGGCGCAGGTGGAGATCGGCGGGGTACTGGCGAAGGCGCACTACTTCGTCGTCGATCTCCCCCACAGCGACGAGAGTTACGTGCGAGCGTTCCCGGCCGAGACGACGGAAGCTTTCTTGGAGGGGCCTGTCGAGGCGTTTCGCTACTGGGGTGGCGTACCGCGGCGGATTCTCTACGACAACACGACCCTGGCCGTGGCACGGATCCTAGGCGACGGGACGCGGCTCAAGCCGCAGGCGTTCTCGGAGCTGCAGTCGCACTACCTGTTCGAGGAGCGCTTTGGGCGACCGGGCAAGAGAAACGACAAGGGGAAGGTCGAGAACCTTGTGAAGATCGCCCGACGGAGCTTCTTCGTCCCGCGGCCGCGGTACCCAAGCTGGGAAGCGTTGAACCTGTGGCTGGAAGAGCAGTGCCGGCCGAGGCGAGAGCGCCGGCAACGCGGACATCGAGAGACGATCGCAGAGCGCTTCGAGCGTGATCGGCAAGCGCTGTTGCCACTGCCGGCCGTGGCGTATGAGGCCTGCGACAAGCGCCCGGGAAGGGTGACGTCGCTGTCGCTGGTACGCTACCGGACCAACGACTACTCGGTGCCGACCGAGTACGGACACCGCCAAGTGCTCATCAAGGGCTACGTCGATGAGCTCGTGATCTGCTCGGGAAGCGAAGAGATCGCAAGACATCGGCGCAGCTACGGACGTGAAGAGCTGATCTTTCACCCGCTGCACTATCTGGCGCTGCTGGAGCGCAAGACCGGAGCACTCGAACAAGCGGCGCCGCTGGAAGGCTGGGAGTTGCCCGAGGAGTTTGCTCACCTCCGGCGGCTACTCCAGACACGATTGGGCAAGGCTGGTTCCCGCGAGTATATCCAGGTGTCGCGCCTCTTGGAAGACTTTCGTCTGGCAGAAGTCGGTGCCGCCGTCGGGGACGCTTTACGGCTGGGCGCCATCTCGTTCGATGCGGTGAAGCATCTGTTGCTGTGTCGTATCGAACAGCGACCGCCACAGCTGGAACTCGAAAACTATCCCCATCTGCCGACGGCTCGGGTCTCGACTACGGCGGCGGCCGACTATCTGGCTCTGTTGGGCGCGGGAGCCGAGTGATGGCCAAGCCCCAAGTCCTGCTCCAAGAGCATCTCAAGGCCCTGCGGCTGCCGACCTTCCTGCGCAAGTACGACAAGGTGGCACGACAATGTGCTCAGGAAGATGTTGATCATCCGCGCTATCTGCTGCGGCTCAGTGAGCTGGAGTTGCTGGATCGCGAACAACGCGCCACCGAGCGGCGCATCAAGGCCGCCAACTTCTCGGTGCTCAAGAGCCTGGAGACCTGCGAGTTCCCCTCGCTGCCGTCGCTGAACAAGAGCTTAGTCCTGGAGCTGGCGCGCTCGGAGTATCTGGATCGCAGAGAGAACGTGTTGGCGCTGGGCAACTCCGGTACGGGCAAGACGCACTTGGCCCTGGCGTTGGAGCTGGCCGCTTGCCAGAAAGGCTATCGGGTTCGCTTTACCACCGCCGCGGCGCTGGTCCACGAGTTGCTCGAGGCGCGTGACGACAAACGTCTCCTGCGCTCTCGATAACGGAACATTCCGCAAAATAGCGGAACGCTTCGAAACGTCCGTCACTGCCTTGCACCGACACAAGCAGAGCCACATCCCGAAGGCGCTCGCGAAGGCACAGGAAGCCAGGGAAGTCGCCCGCGGCGACAGCCTGCTCAACCGCCTCCGTCAGTTGAACCAGGAAACTCGCGAAGTATTGCTGGCCGCGAAGGCGGAGAAGAATCACGAGTTTCGCTTGAAGGCAATCAGCCGAGCGGAGAAGCAACTATTGAATCCCGCAAATTATTATGACACTTTTTGACAGTGTGGAGCATCTATATATGTATGGGCAACCCCAAAGGTGTGAAGCGGGATTTCAAGGCGCTGGAGAAGCGCCGTTTCGAAGCGATGCGGCTGCTCCACCAAGGCCACAATCAGTCCGAGACGGCGAGACGGCTGAACGTCGCTCGCCAAACCGTCAGTGAGTGGCGGCGGCAATACCGCGAGCAGGGTGCGGCCGGACTCCGCCAGGCCGGGCGCGCCGGACGCAAGCCGCTCCTCGATGCCGCACAACGCGAACGCCTGACGTCGCTGCTGCTGGAAGGCCCGGAAGCCCACGGCTTCCCAACGCCCCTGTGGAGCTGTCCGCGGGTGGCTCGGCTGACCGGAGACGAGTTCGGGGTCGCATACCACGCAGGCCACGCCTGGAAGATCCTGCGAGCGCTCGACTGGAGCCCGCAACGCCCGGCCGGAAAGGCGCGCGAGCGCAACGAAGAGCGGATCCGCACCTGGAAGCGCAAGACCTGGAAGCGCATTAAAAAAAAGCCCAAAACGAAGGCCGTACGCTCGTCTTCATCGACGAAAGCGGATTGAGTCAGAAGCCGCATCGCTGCCGCACCTGGGCGCCACGTGGCCAAACACCGGTGCTGCAGTTTAACTTCAACTGGGAGAAGCTTTCCGTCTCGGCGGGGCTGACGCTGCGTAACTTCTACTTCCGGCTCTATCCCGGTGCGATCGGCAAAGAGCAAGTGACCGACTTTCTCAAGGCGTTGGTACGTCATATCGATCGCCCGCTGCTGATCGTCTGGGATCGGCTGCCGGCGCACCGTAGCCGCCTGGTGCAAGAGTTCATCGAACTCTCCGAAGGCCACATCGCAACCGAGTACTTGCCACCCTATGCGCCGGAGTTGAATCCGGTGGAATACATCTGGGCTTACTGGAAGCAGCACGAGTTGCCGAACGTCTGTCCGAAAGACTACGGCGAGCTGAACGAGCGGGCCCGCAAGGCACTCCGCCGCATGTACCGCAAACCGCGTTTGATCACGGCCTTCTGGAAACAGTCTTCTCTTTGTTTTGACTGACTCTATATTATGCGGGAGTCAATAGGACACAAGGACGTCAGGACCACCATGGTCTACACCCACGTGCTGAACCGCGGCGGTCAAGGGGTCCGCAGCCCCCTCGACAACCTGCGCAAAGTCGTTTCCAGCGAGAGCGGTAGGATGATCCGGACCAGCCGGTCGGCCTAAAACCGGGAGGGGAGTCAGGGAACACGACGAACGTCATTGCAAACAAATTGGTTGCTGCCCGGGTTGGGGTCGGCGACTTCGTCTTAGGCCGACCAGGACAGGTTTTATCCAGGTCAGCCTAAACGGGAGTGGGGCATCGTACGTTCACTGACACAGCGAGGAGTGACCTTATGAGTGCCAATGGAACACCATCGGCCCTGCCGGATGAATGCACTGTACAGATGCTTGAGGACGGAGGACTCTATCAATGGCCGGCGACCGGTCGGAATGTGCCGTCGGTGTCTGAGGGGCCGTATTCGATTGTCAAGTCCCTCGCTCATGTCGTCGTCAAGGTGCCGTCCTCGTACGGCTTTGACGAATACGATAAATACGTGGTCAGAGAGGAGTCCGACAGCGATGCCATACGTGGCAACGAGACTATCGAGAAGTTCGGCAATCTGGGCCAGTTGTTCACCCGCTACCCTTCACTTCGGCACGCTCGCAGTTCTATGGGCGACAAGAAAATACACTGGCTTCTGCTTCAGATGCTGCAGTACGACCGGCTCAAGGCGGCCATCCGAATTCCTAGAACGAAATACTGCCTTTTTGTCATGAGAAGGTTCCTGTTCAAATCGACTCACCCGGGGCTCGTGCAAGAGCGCGTAAATGGAGTTTGCCTGTGGGATATGATCGATCACTCAGCGGTCCATGCGGACCCGGAACACGAGCCTTTTGTGAGGGAGGAATGCGAGCCGATGGTACCGGAGATCACATTGCAGTTGCGGCCCCTGCCGAGTTCGAATCTCTGCTCCCACATCAACTGGCACATTAAGAACTTCATCTTCGACCCGGAGACACGTATCCTTTACTATCTGGACCTGAAGCCATCGAGTATATTCGGCAGGTGGCGGAATGAGCAGAATCCCAGGAACATCCGGCGGGATTTTCTTCGATGACCGCAGAACGACGAGGGTGCCTGCCCAACAAGACAAATACAGCGGACGCGGTAAACCGCGCCGCTGCTTTGCAACGTTGGGCATTCTAGGGGGGACGCCTCACACACATGAACAAGAAGGCAAAGACCAAGTCCTCAAGGGCGACAGTGTCCACGGCCGCCTCGACTATTCCCACGTTTGCTGCTCCCCCGGCTATCCCTGTCGGCGCAATACCCGAGGGGAAAGTCGTCGATTTCCTCACGGGCAAGCTCGTCAACGATCCGCCCGAGGAATATGTGCGGCAGAACATCGAAAAGGCGCTCATCCGCCAATACAAGTATGCCGCTGCCCACGGGGAAGTCGGGGGGAAGTCGGGGAAGTCGGGAAGTCGGGAAGTGGGGGACATCCATGATAGGTATCTGTCAAGGATGGACGCAGTCATCCGGAACCTCCCGTCAGCGGGGGCGCGGTGTTCAGCAGTGACGCTTCGCAGCCCGAGCGTTTTTGCGAATCAAGTCACAAGGTCAACGAGTCACGTGACCAGACATCCATGTGCGCGCATCGGGTCGCCCCACCTCAGCGGCGGGGGACCGTCGCGGAAGATTCAGTTTGGATTTTCAGGCCCGCCGGCCTCGAAACAGACAATACGGACGCATCAGAGGTTTCCCCGTAAACTCTCGAGGAAACCCCTTCGCGTAGTCCCCCACAGGCGAGGACCGGCGGGCAGCTCGTGACACCGCACAGCGTCGGTGAAACTCTTCGTTTCTCCTTGCAACAGAAAAAAAGTAAATTCTCCTCGTTACGCCGCGGCCGCCACCCGCGGCACGAACGCTCGGCCGCTGGTGTCCACAGCCCGCAGATATGCCACCAACTTGCGCGCCACGGCCAACGTCGCGCGATTGCGCGGGCCGCGCTGCAACTCCCGCTCATGGACGTCGTGCAGCTGCGGGTTCCAGCGCGGCGCGAGTTTCGCCGCCTCGATCAGCACCCGCTGCAAATGCTTGTTGCGTTGCTTCGACAGCGGTCCGCGCTGCGTTTTGCCCCCCGACTCGCGCTGCGCCGCACATAGCCCGCAGTAACTCACCAGCCGGCCCACCGAACCGAAGCGCTCGGGCTCAACGGTCTCCAGCGCCCAACTCAGCGCCGTCACCTCCCCCACGCCGCGAATCGACTGCAAGCGCTCGACGCGTTCCCGCAGCAGCGGATGGCGCCGCAAGCCGCGCAGTAACTCGTCTTGCAAACGATCGAACATTTCCAGGCTGCCGCGGGTGATGGCGAGCAGTTCGATGACCGACTCGGGCGTGTCACGCAAGCTGTCGAGATACGAATAGAAATAACGCCGGCCGTGCAGCCGCCGGGCATCGTAGGGTTCGCCGACCTCCATCAGCAGCCCGCTGATCTTGTTCTTCATGCGGACGGCTTCGCCCAGCAGCAGATTGCGATAGCGCAGTACACGCCGCAACTCGCGCAGGGCGGGCGGCGCCAAGTAGCAGCGTGGCAGCAGGTCGCAACGCAACAGGTCACTGATCTTGGTGGCGTCGAGACGGTCGTTCTTCTTCTTGCCACAAGCGATGGCCTTGAGCATGGCCGGGTGCGCGACTTGCAACTCGCGCGCGAAGGGCTGGAGGTGATCGTGAATCCAACCCGTGAACAGCGTGGCTTCGAGCGCGCCCACCCAGGGGCGCTCGAGGGCTGACGCCCAAGTGGTCAGGGCTGCGCGGGTGGCCGCGACCTGACCGCGGGCGACGATGGTTCCGTCTTGCGTTTTGATGCAGAAGCTGATGCTTTTCTTATGGACATCGAGTCCGATGTAGTAGAGTTCATGCATGGAATCCTCCTGGGATTGGCTCTGAGCCGACCGGCTGGTCGTTCTCAGCATTTTGCCCCCGGGAGGATTCCTCTTCGCCACTACCTATGCATTGAAACGGCTAGCTGACCTTCCACGTAGCGGTATTCCGCGCTGCTGCGCGTCTCTAACGCCAGACCGCTGTAGGCCCACAGTTGCCGCTTGCTGCGAAACCGGTGGGGTGTCTGCATCAGCGCCATCAAGAGAGTCGCCCGGATCGGACCGATACCGGGAATCTGGCGTAGCAATTTCGTCGCACTATGCTTCCGGCTCTCGGTTAATAGATCTCGCCGCACTGCTTGGCGTAAAGCCTGCAGCCCGTCGAGATGTTGGTAGAAGAACTCGGCACGCCGGCGCACGCCGGCTTCCGTGATCTTGCTCAACCATTCCGACCGATGTCGCGGTGCGTAGACTTGTGTACCGGCGCAAGGAATGGCCCAGCTTCGGTACAGCGCCTTGAGCCGATTCATCACTCGCGTGAGGTCTTTGCTGATCGTCAGGTAACTGCGCGAGAGTTCCCTCAACGTTCGGATGCCGTTTTCTCCGTGGTAGACCGCCGAGAGCGATCCATTGCGCAGCAGTTCGGCCAGCTTTCGCGCATCGATCCGGTCGCTCTTGTTGCCGGACTTCAGCAAAGCGTTCTTCCGCGGATTGCACACCGTAACCTTCGTGACACGAGGCTTGAGCAGCTCGTAGAGCCAGGCCGCCCAGGTCCCTTCTTCAAATGTGACATGCAAACTTCCGCGCAGCCCTTCGACAAACTGCACAATGGTGGCCGCTTTCGTTTCCAGAATGGACTCCATCACCAGCTTGCCGGAGGAGTTCATCACGGCGATCGAAATCGTTTCCTTGTGAACGTCCATGCCGATATACTTCGTACTATCCATGAGGGTGCTCCTTTCTGTAGGGACGAGAGTCAACGCTCAAACCGTACCTCAAAAGGGCGCCCTTTTATAATGCGTGCTTAGGATCGGTAGGTCGGACCAAGCCCCAGTCGGACGTAGAGTGCCCCACCCCACACCGAAAGCGCTCCCGGCTCTCCTAGGGACGTTCAGGGAGCCACCAACTCCCAACTCCTTGGTACAGCCGTACGGAACGAAGCGCCAGTGCGCTCATGGCCGTTAACCGCCGCCGCTGCCTCGCTGCCGCGTCCGTAGGTCCTTGGGGAGACGAGTCACAGATTTTCAAAAACAATTTTCCCCATCCTTTCAACCACTTACGTCTCCGCCGACCCCGCCGACCCCACAATAGGCCCTTACACTAGAAACGAAGAAAGCGAACGGCGATCCGTCGCCCCAACGGGTACAGCAAGTGGAACACCACAAATCCCAAACCTGGTCGCCGATCCGCACCGGTGCCGTACGAGGTGACCCATGACTGAAGAACATAAAGAATCCTTAGGAGCTGTGGCAAAACCACGCCATATTCCGCCAGATCCTGCCAAACCCTGCCACGCTTCCGAACCGTCCGCCGGCAGAGGCTATCACGAATCGGCGTCGGCTAACCCTTGTTGTCGTTTCCGAACCATTCCGAGGGCAGGAGAGGCTTGAAGCACGCCCCCTGCCTACCGCTGAATCTATGCTTGACCGTAGAACCACTGCGTCGGATAGATCTTCAGGTGCAGGTTCCGAACATGGGCGCTCGACTCAGACCTCCAATAGTAGGTCACGAGCGCCTCGTCGTCCAGAAAGAAGACGTTCGGATAGGCGTTGTCATAGCCTTTGCGGTCTTCGATGTTTTGGATGTGCTCCCAGGTCTTACCCTCGTCCCGGGAGACGGCGCAACTGAGGGGATTGCGGGGCCCGCCGAAGTTGTCCGAAGGCTTAGGGACCCGCAAGGCATACGGCACAGTATGGTTCCAGATAGCGAGGAAGTCACCGGTCCCGGGAATGACTTGCAGCGCGGGCTCCGACTGCACCGAATCAAGCACCGTGGGCCCGACGTTTCGCCAGGTTTCACCTCGGTCCGGCGATTCGGCCTGCCAGAGCTTTCCAAGCTGCGTTCGCAGAAGAGCGAAAAGCGACCCGTCTTTGCGCTCCACGACCGCCGGCTCCATCGCGCCGCGCTTAGGGATGTCGATCCGGTTCCGGCTTTGCTGCCAACTTTTTCCGTGGTCGTCGGAGTAGAAGCAGAAGGCTGTCAGGTGCTCGCGCTCGCTCCAGATCTCGGGGGTCCAATAGGCGGGCAAGATGACGCGCCCCGAGCTGTGCAGGAACACACGGCCGGCATCCAGAATGTAAGCCCCGCCCTCGGGCGAGATTTGCCGCGGCGGAGTCCACGTTTCGCAGTCGTCCTTGGACCGTCGCATGTGGATGCGGCGCTGCTGGGCGGCAAAATCCCATGACGTAAAGAAGAACAACACGTCGCCGTTGGGCAGACGCACGAGGTTTGGCTGCTTGACGTTGTCCGGGCCTATGTTCTCCTGTAGCGTGATGCGGCCACTCCAACTGCGTCCCCGGTCTCGTGACACGCGCGCAGAGATGCGGCATGGAGACTGGTCCCCGGTGCCAGTCGTCGAATACGGCGTGCGGAAGATGTTCGACGGCCGCCGCACGTAGTACTCCGACCAGACAAGCATCAGGTTTCGGTTCTTCAGGGGAAAGATCTGCGCATGGTCGTGCCGGGGGTTTTCCGCTGTCCAGGGGCAGACGGTGGCGGAATACAGTTCCCCACCGCCAGTAGCTTTCAATTTCGGGTTCGCCATGAGCGATACGGCCCCGGAGCCTGCCAGATAGCACCAATTTCTTCTCGTCATCGACTCCTCCCGCGCGGCAAGAGCTACGCGACGCTTCCGGGCTCGCCTAAGCGAGAGACCCGTTCACGAGTAGAACCAGTCCTTCTCGAGAATCTTCAATCGAACGTCAGAAGCTCCTGAGCTCGATTCCGACGCGTGGTAGAAGGTCACCAAGGCCTGGCCACCAACAAACGTCACCGAAGGATAACCACTGACGTAGCCTTCGCGCTTCTCGATGTTCTTGATGTTGTCCCAGGTCTTGCCGCCGTCACGCGAGATAGCTGAGCTGAGGGGGTTGCGAGGGTGGTGAAAGCTCTTCGATCCCGGGCGGCTCAAGGCGTACGGCGGGGCGTTGTTCCACAGAAACAGCAGGTCGCTCGTCCCCGGAATGCGCTTCAGGGCGCTGGCGGAGGAAGGCGAAGGCAAAACCGTCGCCCTGGCCTCGGACCAGGTCTGGCCGCGATCCTTCGAGAAGGCCTGGTAGATCTTGCCCAGCGTCGTGCGCAGCATGCAGACGAGAGAGCCGTCGGCGGCCTCGGCGATGGCAGGCTCTTCGGCGCCGCGTTTAGGCAAGTCGATGCGGTTCTTGCTCTGTTGCCAGGTGTGCCCGTCGTCGTTGGAGTAGAAACAGAACGCGCGGAAATGCTCGCCTTCGGCCCAGATCTTTGGGCTCCAAAAGGCGGGCAGTATGATGCGGCCCGAGCTGTGCACCGAGATGTGATCGGCGTTGATGGGGTAGAAGCCGCCCGGCGGGGACATCTGTTTCGGTTCGCTCCACGTTTCGCAGTCGTCCCTAGAGCGCCGGATCATGATGCGGCGCTCATGAATGTCGTGCTCCCAAGAGGTGAAAAAGAACACTACATCGCCGGAGGGAGTCCGGGCGAGGTTGGGGTGTTTGACGTTGCGTCCCCAGGCGTTCTCCTGGAGGATGATACGGCCGCTCCACGTGCGACCGTTGTCTTTCGACACGCGGGCCGAGATGCGGCAGGGTGTGTCGTCGCGGCTGCCGTGTTCGGAGTACGGCGAGCGGAAGATGAGTGAGGGCCGGCTCACGTAGTACTCGGACCACACCAGCAGCAGACGGCCGTCTTTCAACGGGAAAATCTGCTGGTGATCGTTACGGGGATTCTCGGCGCTCCAAGGACAGGCCGTGAGGCTGAACAACTCGCCAAGGCCCCCTTGGGCTGCCCGGGCTCGGCTGTTGGCGAACGCAAACGCGCTGGATGAAAGCGCAACGAACCTTCGCCTATCGATGCGTTTGTCCATGGGCTCAAGCCGGTTTGGGGAAGGCCCCTCGAAGGGGCCTGATTCATTCACTCGCGGTCATCTTACCAGGCGTAGAACGCCTGGCCTAATCGAAACCAAGGCCCGTCAACAGGCCTGCTAGTGTAGGGCACCATAAATAATGTAACTTATATTGGCTTCCCATCGTCTCTATTAACAGGAGGCATGGGATGCGAAGAGCACAACCAGTAACTTTGAACACAGCGCAATGCAAGCAGTTGGACCGCTACGCGCGCGGCCGCCAAGTCGCCGTTCGTCTCGCCCTGCGAGCCAGGATTGTCCCGCTGGCCGCCGACGGTCTCGAGAATAAGCAGATCGCCGCACAGCTCGGTGTCTCGCGGCAGTTGGTGGCCCGCTGGCGCACGCGCTTTCTCGAAAGCAGCATCGCCGGCATTGCAAAAGACGCCCCACGGCCCGGTCGTAAACCTGCCGTCTCGAAGCAGAAAGTACAGCAGATCATCCACAAGACCACCCGCGAGAAACCGTCCAACGCCACCCACTGGAGCCGCCGCACCATGGCCGCCGCGGCCGGCGTCAGCGCTTCCACCGTGGGACGGATTTGGCGCGCCCATGGCCTCAAGCCCCACCGCGTCAAGACCTTCAAGCTCAGCAATGACCCGCGTTTCTCCGAGAAACTCGACGACATCGTCGGACTCTATCTCAATCCGCCTGAGCATGCTCTGGTTCTCTCGCTCGATGAGAAGTCCCAAATCCAAGCCCTCGATCGCACCCAGCCCGGCCTGCCGCTCAAAAAGGGACGCGGCCAAACGATGACCCACGATTACAAGCGCAACGGCACGACCACCCTGTTTGCGGCGCTCAACAGCCTTGACGGCAGCGTGATCGCCGAGTGCATGCCCCGACACAGCCACCAGGAATGGCTGCGCTTCCTGCGCTTAATTGACCGCCGCACTCCCAAGGACAAACAGCTTCATCTCATCGTGGACAACTATGCCACCCACAAGCATGCCGCTGTGAAGCGTTGGCTCGATCGTCACCCGCGCTTCCACATTCATTTCACCCCGACCTCGGCGTCGTGGCTGAACATGGTCGAGCGATTCTTTCGCGATCTCACCGTCAAGCGCCTGCGCCGCGGCGTGTTTCGCAGCGTGGACGAGCTCGTCGCCGCCATTGACGACTACATCGCCCAGCACAACGGGCATCCCACGCCCTTCATCTGGACCGCGACCGCCTCCGACATCCTCGAGAAAGTCAAGCGCGGACGTGCCGCCCTGCCTAAGGTGCAATCTGCTTGACGCACTACACTAGCTTGATGGTTGCCACAGCTCGACTGCAGGGCCGGGTCGTGGCTTGGTGGCGGTGAGCTGCCAGCCGCGTTCACGCGCAGCTTCCCTCCTTTGAGGAGCGCTTACTCCGCGATCCATGCTGGGTCAATGCGCAACAGCTCCCGCCGCCGGACTTCGATACTACTCTCGATGCGGTGGTAGCGCAACAGAATCGAGCCGTCGTCGGTTTCGCAGAGAAACGGATACCGCATGTTCGCGTTTCGACGTTCTTCAGTGGTCGGCTTCGCGATCAGTTTCGAAGGACTCCAGGTCTTGCCGTCGTCGGCCGAGATCGCCACGTGGAGGTATTGGCGTCCCGACCGGTGAATCTTCCCGCCGGGATAGCTCGACCAGTCATTCCAGGACAGCGCCAGACGCCCGTCGGACAACCGCAAGATGCCGGCTGGTGCGTTGGCCGCCTCGATGTCGGAGGGTGAGGAGGGTTCCGACGAGTCACCGCCGCCGGACGAGAACGTCTGATAGAGACGCCGGTGCTGTGACCGGAAGAGCATCCAAACGCGGCCATTCTTGAGTTCAACCATCACGGGTTCGATTGCGCCGGGATGACCTCTGCCCGGTCCGAGCGGGACGCGAATGTCGTCGGGGCCGAGCTGCCAGGTGTCACCGTGGTCGTCGGAGAACAGGGTCAAAATGCGGTACTCGTATTCACCGCGCTCGGGAAGGTAATTGTCCGTCGCGTAGTTCGATGCGAAGAGGATGCGCCCGTTCGAAAGCTCAATGATCGATTCGATCACCGGGACATAGTGATGCCCCATGTCGATGCGTTTTGGGTCGGTCCAGGTCTTGCCCTCGTCGCGAGAGACGTTGTGATACAGCTCAGTCAACCCGATCGCCGACGGATATCCCTTCCCAGGCATCCCGTAGTAACGGGTGGCGAAGACGTGTAGCGTGTTCTGTCGATCGAGCAACAGGTACGGCCCGACCGACTGAGCGTAGCGGGGCATCGTCCCCCGGCCCGCGGGGTATGAGAACGCGACTTCTTGCGGAGACCAGGTGCGGCCATGGTCATTGGAATAACGGACGTAGAGGGGCTGGTCCGGACCCGGCAGCGGGATCTTTTCGCGATCGCGCCCCAGTGTGTAGACCGTAACCAGCGTGCGATCCCGCAGCTTGGCGATGTGGCCGATGCTGCCCCTGTAGTCGACGATCTTGGGCGGGCGGGCAGCCTGTGCGGCCACGGAAGTCAGCAGAACCAACAGGACGAGGGTGATTCTCCTTTGCCCCTGCCGGGGCTCTTGGTCGTTGAGGAACGCGGACCCCGGGCTCGCGCCCGGGGCTACTTTCTGACGTCCGCTTCGCGGACTCGCCTCCGTTGCCGTTCGCGGCCTGAGTACGGACTCGGGAATGAGTGAAACGGGCCTCATCTTTTCTTCAGCCAAGGAAGGCCTTTAGTTTCTCCGTTTCCAAGGTACGGGTCACGCGGAACACACCCGTCGGTCCAGCCGGATAGCCCATGTAGACAAAGATGTGCTGGACGCCACGCTCGGCGTCGATGACCGCTCCGCCGGGATGGAGGCCGTCGATCTCACCCATAGGTTCCTTCCGTGCGAACAGCGCACACTCGAAGCGCCAATTCGCGCTGCCAGCGAACAAGTCATTCGGGTCAATGCTCCAGAGGTTCATCGACATCTGTCCGGGATAGGGCTTGCCTGCGCCACTTCCAGCGCGAGCCGGAACCGCCGCCTCGATTCTCTTCGTCACCGGGTTGTAGTCGATGTCGAGCGTGTCTTGGCGGCCCCGTTTGCCCGCGACGCGGATCGTCGAGTGCTTGGATTCGAGGGGGTGCCAGCCGCTATCGGACCAGAGCTGTGCGTAGACCGACGTGTCCGTCGCTTCGTCGTAGGCCGCCGGATCGTAGCTTCGCGGGACGACGATAAGCTTGCCATCGTGATACAAAGGCACCGGTTCGCCGGGACGCACGAAGCTGGGCAGCGATTGTTCCTCTTCCTGCCAACTCTCGCCACCGTCCTTCGAGTAACGGAAATGCAGTTTGTCGGCGATGCGTACGGTTCCTCCGGTGGTGTCGGGAGGGTGGTCCCCTTTCTTGTAGTCCTGGGTCACGATGTTCGAGTGTCCTACGACCACCAACCCGTAATCAGGGTGCTCGAACAGCCGCGGGCCGATGTAGAGCACGGGCCCGGGCGTGGTGTCTTCCCGCATGGCCTTGGAAAAGTGTTTCCAGGTCTTGCCTTGATCGTCAGTGCGAAACACGCCGTGATCGGTGACGACGACCACTCCGCCGTCGGATGCTGGCCCGATGGCGTTCAGGTGAATCTTGTAGCCGAGCGTCGGGTCCTGATCCGGGGCAAACTTGTAACGATGGGAAAGCGGGATGTGGCCGCCGCGGTAGCGATCTTCGCGCGTCATGACCTGCCGCAAGTCAAACGGCTTGGTCCACGTTTTTCCACCGTCGGTCGAACGCACGACCATCGCGTAGCTGTGGTTATCGTCGGTGCGTTCGAGACCTTTCCAGTGGCCGGGTATGTGGCGGTGCACGACGATCAACGTATCGCCGACCTGCGTGCCCACCGGCCAGCCGTAATGGTTGTTGAGCGCTTCGGGGTCGGGAGGCACGCTCACCGGGGCGAGTTCGAGCAGGCCCTGCTTGCGGCCTTCCTCGAGCTTCGCCAACTGGTCGTCAGACATATAGAGCAGACGGGCGATCAGCGGGTCGTCGCCGAGAGCCGGTTCGGCTGGGGCCTGGACTGGGGCCTGGTTGGAACAAGCCGCGACGGCTCCGGCGGCGAGGACGAAGGAACGCCGTGTGATTGCTGAGCTGTTCTTTGTTGTTGGCATGGTTTTCCTTGTGTATAGAGGTGAGTTCCGACTTCTGTGCCGTAGGGCTCCAGGCGAATTCTAGTCACCCTCCGGACCTATCTTAAACGGTGCTTGGTACTGCTTCCGCCAGTACACCGGTCCTCGCAGTGACTCGCCCTGACTAGGACTTTCGCTCGTGATCAAGTGATCGAGTAGCAAGCGCGTCATCTCGTCCCGCGTTTTCCGATGAGAGCGGCTTGCGTAAAGGTTGTGCGTTTCGCCCGGATCGGCCACAACATCGTAGAGTTCGCCATAGGCCTGGCCAGGGTAGTGAACCAACTTGTAACGCTTGCCTCGCAGCGCCTTGACAGCCCCGCTCTGCGAAAGTACGAACTCCTTCTCCGGCGGCTTTCCGCCCATGACGGCGGGCAACAGGCTCTGACCTTGGATGCCGAGATGAGCATGAAGCCCGGCCCAATCAAGCACTGTGGGACAGATGTCCATGGTCTCGACCAACTCCTCGACCACGCGTCCGCCGGGTACGCCCGGCATACGGATAATCAGCGGCACATGGATCAGGTCGTCGTAGAGCATCGGATAGGCGTCGGTGCTTTTGAGCAGCAAACCGTGATGCCCGAGAAACTCGCCATGGTCGGAAGAGAAAACGATCAGGGTGTCTTGCAAAACTGCCCGATCTTCGAGCGCCTGAATGATCTTGCCTACCTGTTCGTCCACGAGCGAGATCGACGCGTGGTAGTAGGCGATCACGCGCCGCAAGCGCGCCTCATCGAGTCGCTCATAATCGTAACCCGGCCGGCCGTGCCGCTTGTAGGCCAAGTGCTGGGGAGGCTTCGTGGCCAAATCTTCGTGAAAGCTTTCCGGCACAGGCATCCGGCCCGGGTCGTACATCGACGCGTGAGGTTCGGGCGGCTCGAAGGGATTGTGTGGATTCGGAAACCCGACGAATAGAAGAAAGGGCTGATCTCTAGGCTGGCGACGAAGGTACTCGGCGCTGCGATTGCCGACCCAGCCGTCCACGTAGATCTCGGGATCGAGCGGACTGACGTGCGCCTGGAAATTCTCTCGGTAGGCGGGTTCGGCGCGCTTGGCGTAGGCCTTCTCCAGCGCAGGCCAGTGCCCGTGCCGCTTCATCCAACTCACGTACCCTTCCCCGAGGATGTGCGCCGAAGTGGCTCCGGAACGCTGGCCGCCGCTCAGCATGGTGTCGGTGAATCCCGCACGCTCCTTGGCGGAGAAGACGTGCAGCTTGCCGGTAGCGATCGTGAGGTATCCAGCCACGCGCAAGTCCTCGGGGAACGTTCGCTCGCCAGGCGCCATGGCGGTGTAGTTCGACGTGGCTCCGTTCACGTGTGGATACCGGCCCGTGAACATGGCGGACCGGCTGGGGACGCACTGAGGATGCTGCGAGAAGGCCTGGGCAAAGCGGGTACCGTCGCGAGCCAGGCCGTCGATGTTGGGGCTCTTGACAATGGAGTTGCCGTAGCAGCCCAGGGAGTCGGCTCGCAGCTGGTCCGCCAGCAGGAAGACGACGTTCTTGGGCCGACCTGATTCCCCGGCTCTCGCGGAACGCGGAGCGAGCGCCAGTAAGCTCATCGCGGTGGTCTGGAGCCACTCCCGGCGGCGTACTCCGTCCGCGGTATTGCCTCTCATTGGATCATTTCTTCAACTCAGGCCGCCTGGCAACCGAGACGTCCAAGGCCGCTTCCGCTTGTATACCGAAGGAACGCAGCTTCAGAGAAAGCCTCCTCCCGGCTGGGGTACGAACAGACTCATAGTAAGTGACGTATGCCCGTCCGTCGATGAAGTTGAGGCTGGGATACGAATAGGTCTTCGCCGGATTGGCTTCGAGGTTAACAAATCCGAACCACGACTCCCCTTCGTCGTCGGAGAAGGCGACAGTCAGCGGTGTCCGATCACGACCTTGCTCACCCCGGCTGTTGTAGTTCCAAACCACGGTGAGCCAGCCGGTCTCGGGGTCCCTTTGGACCGCCGCCGGCGATTCCGGTGAAGTCAGTTGCGTCACCTCGGTAGGGCGGGTCCAGGTGTCCCCTCCATCGGACGAGAAAGAACGATACTGGCGATGCGTTTGTGTGCGCATCAGCATCAGCAGCCGCCTGTCCTTCAACTCGACGGCGTAGGGTTCCATGGCGCCCCTCATCGGACCGGCCAACATCGACTGGCTCTGCCGCCAGGTTTCTCCATCGTCATCGGAATAGAGACACCAGGATCGGATGTTCTTTCCGCTCCCGCTCACGTCGGGGCGATCCCAGGGCCACGGCGTCGAGAGGGGCAGCAGCAACCGTCCCGTGCTCAGGCGAATCGCACGATTGTTCAGCGCAATGTGTCGTCCCGGTGGCGGCGGCGTAATCCGGACCTGCCGAGTCCAGACCGCCTCTCCCTGGGCGATGTGCGCTTCGTCTCGGCAGCGCAGCATGCCCACCCAGGCCTCTGTCAACTGGCTGCGGCATCGCACGAAGAGAAGCAGCTTGCCGTCGTTGCTGCGCAGAAAACTGGGCTGGCGGATGCTCTTACATGAACCGTGGGCCGTGACGACGGGGAAGGTCCCGCTCCAGGTGACTCCCGCGTCGCCGGAAACCATGCCCATGACTCGCGAGTCGTCGCGGTCGGTCGCGCCGGTCAGCCACTGCGAGAAGGCCAGAAGATACCGGCCGTCATGCAGCTTAACTATATCCGCGCCCATGTTCCGGGGGTAGCGCTTGGTGGCCGGGACGACAGTTTGGACTCGCATGTCCGCCAGCCGCACCCGCGGCCGAGAAATCCTCTTGGTGCGCACGGACGAAAGTTCGACTGCTGTCTTCGAAAGGCTCGTACGCTTCGGCGTGAGACACCAAAGGTCGCCCGTCGACTCGATCTCCGCCGCGCTACTGACGCCCCAGCCCTCAAACCCTACCGCCGAGAGGTGGAGTTCCTTACCGGGGTCGGTCGATCGCAAAGGATCCTCGCGAAAGCATAGTGCATCCCCCGGCTCGAAGCCACGAATCACGATGGGGTCGCCGTCATGTTCCTTGAACTTGCCGAAGGTGATGATTTGGTGCACGTGGATGGGAAGAGCGAAGTCAATGATCTTTGCGCCCAGGCCTCGCGTTGACCCGGTCGAAAGGTCGAGGTCCAGTCGGGAATCCCATCGCCGCATACCCAACCGCAGCGTTCCCGTTTGAGAAACCGCGAGCTTCAGGTCCGGTTTGGAGGCACCGACCCTCTCGCCACGAAGGAACAGCGTCCCTCCCGCGTGCGCGCTAAACCGTGTTCCCTGAATGTCGATCGCCAAGTTCGGCCCGATCTCGAGCATCCCCCGTTTCACGGCCAACGACAGCGGCTTGCCGATGACGGTATCCACACCGGTCAGTATCAACCTCCCCATTCCACGCAGAACAACGCTTGCGTTCTTGTCAGCAGGCTCGACCTCCACCCGTCCGACGGCGGCCGTTTCATCGAGCGAGACCGTCGCTGCCGACTCGAATCGTGCAATGTCCTCGCTCCCCGGCACAACATCGCCGGTCCAATTGCCTCCGTCCATCCAAAGGCGCGTGCCCGCGGCGCCTGTCCAGATCATGGTCTTGGCCTCGGCCAAAACGGCCAAAGACACGACGGCAAGGGTCAACCGAAGAAACAGTGTCGGACGGCGTGGGGGGATCACTTTCATTCGTCGCCTTGCCTGACAACGTTGATCAGCGGTCTGCCCTGGTAGAGGCGGCGAACGTTCTCGGCCACGTCACGCGCGCGCGCTTCCAGCATGTGTCGAGTCCAGCTCGAGCAGTGCGGTGACAGTAGAACGTTCGGCAGTTCATGAAACGGGAGGCGGGAAGGGAAGCAGGTCTCGTCCCGGCTCGACGGGAACCGCCACCACACGTCGATCGCCGCTCCAGCGATCCGTGTCCCTCTGAGAGCCTGGTAGAGCGCCTCTTCATCGACGACGCCCCCGCGGGCCACGTTGATGAAGTAGGCCGACCGTTTCATGCGCTCGAACTCCTGCTTGCCGAACAGCCCAGCGGTGTTCGGTGCGAGGCGGCAGCTCGCAACGACGAAGTCTGCCTCGCTCAACTCGTCGTGAAGGGCCTCGTACGAGACGGCGCGGTCGACCACGGCCGTCAACCTCTCAGGAGTCCGAGACAAGGCGTGGAGATTCATCCCGAAGGCCCACGCGCCGCGCGACCTCGCTTCCGATGTGCCCCAAGCCTAGGATCAGGACCGTTTTCCCATCGAGCGCGTCAACTTCGGGAGGCGCCGACCACCAAGCGCTGCCGCTCCAATTGCCTTTCCGCAATTGACGGTCCCGCTCACAGCCCTTTCGGGCCAACACCAACATCGCCAACAAGACAAAATCGGCGATGGATTTCTCGTGGTGGTAGGTGTTGGCGATGGTGACGCTCGGCGGCAGGTGCTCGACCCCGAGGCCGCCGGTTCCACCTCGAAACACGTGAAAGAGCTTCAAGTCTCGGGCTCTCTCCGCCATCTGTTGCGTGACGGGCCCTCCCACGATGACATGGGCACCGTCGAATGAACGTGGATTCTCTTGGGCGGCGGAGGCGTCCGGCATGGCCAATACCTCGTGGTCTGCTCCCACCGCAGCTCGCAAGAGCTTTTCGGCCGCGGTCGCCATTCGGCCCACCAAGACGATCTTCACAAGTTTCGTAGCCCGGGTTTCGCCACTGGCGGCGGCCCGGACTGAACTGATTCTCCCTGCGGAGTGATGTGGCGCAACGCCCCGAAGGGGCCAGGACATCATAGCCCACTTCCAACCGTGGGTATAGGCCGATCCGCCGCCAGGAGCCCTGAAAGGGGCGACACAGCCCTCGTGAAAGACTTCTGACCACCTCGAGAAGATCCGCGGCTCATCCGGTGCCGGTAGTGGAAGGGCAGGAGTCGCTTGTAGCGCCCTTCCAGGGCTCCTCGGGTCGGTCATCTCCTTCCCACGGCTGAAGCCGTGGGCTATGATCTCCTGCCCCTCCGGGGCACAAACTTGCAATAGTCGTCAGGCCAGAAATGCCTTCAGTTTCTCCGTGTCCAAAGTGCGGGTTAAACGGAACACGCCGGCCGGCCCCTCGGGGAAGCCCATGTACATGAAGATGTGCTGAACTCCCGCCTTTTCATCAATGACATTGCCAGCCGGGTGCAGGCCGTCAACAGGATTCGGTTCGCGCCAGAGAAGTCCGCCCTTTCGCGAGAAGAAAGAACAGTCAAACCGCCAATCGGAGCTTCCCGCAAAGAGTTCTTTCGGGTCGATGCTCCAGAGCAGCAGCGACATCTTGCCGTTGTTGAGTTGACCGAGGCCGGCGCCCCTGCGATTGGGGTGAATCACCTCGAGGCGTTCCGTTACCGGGTTGTAGTCGATGTCGCACGTATCCTGGCTGGCGCTGCGAATGTTGGTGAACTTGGCCTTGAGCGGCGGCCAGCCCGTTTCGGACCACAACTGCACGTATCGCGCATTGCCTTCGGCATCTCTCGTAGGTTTGCCCCAGCTTCGTGTTATAACGACGAGCTTGCCATCCCAGTACAACGGGCAGGGCTCGTTGGGCTTGGCCCACTCCGGCATGGGGACATCAAGGCTTTTCCAGGTCTCGCCGCCGTCTTTCGAGTAGCGGATGTGTACTGCGTCAGCGATGGTGAGGGCGCCCGGGTGCTTGATGTGGTGCGGATAGCGGTTAGGCATCGAGTGCGCCAACAGTACGAGACCGTACTCGGGGTGCTCGAACAGCCGGGGTGCGATGTACAGGATCGGGCCCGGCATCGTGTCGTCGCGGAAGGCCGTCGAAAAATGTCTCCAGGTCTTTCCCTTGTCGTCTGAGCGGAAGGCCCCATGATCACTGATGATGACGACTCCGCCATCCTTGGTCGTCCCAGCAGCGATGAGGTGGAGCTTGTAGCCGAGATAGGGGTCTTGCAGCTGGGCATTGAACCGATAGCGGTGCGACAGCGGTATGAAGCCGCCCCGAGTGCGGTCCTGAGGCTTCATGCAGTCGCGAAGATCGTACGGTTCCGACCAAGTCTTGCCGCCGTCCTGTGAACGGACCACGACCGAGTAGGTCGAGGTTTCGTCCATCTCTTGGCCCTCTCCATGCTTGTGGCCGACAATCCGGCGGTGGCTGACAATCAGGGTGTCGTCGATCATCGTAGCCACCGGCCAGCCGAAATGGTCGTTGTCGCCGGAGTAACGGTCCGGTGTCGGCAGGTTCACCGGTGCCAGCTCCAGCAAGCCTTTCTGTCGTGCCTCTTCGAGCTTGGCCAGTTGCGCGTCGGACATCTGAAGCAGTTTGTGCGCCAGTTCATTACCGGCGAGGGGCGACTTGAGCCCTGCCGCGGCCAAGCCCCAGGCCTCTTGCCGAGATCCGGCCGCCCACGCCGCGGCAACCGCCGTCAAAAGGGACCGTCGAGACGTTCGCTTCATGATGAACTCCTCTCAGCGGCTTCGGGATGGAATCGGCCACCACGCATTGCTGCCTCAAAGCTTGACACGTTTGTCAATAAGCTGCTTGCGAATCGCGGCGGCAACCGCTTCAGCCAGTGCCTCGGCTCCCTCGGGCTTGAAGTGGACGCCGTCGCTCAGCAGATTCTCCGCCTGTGGTTTGACTAGTCCGTACAGGTTGTTGGTGGCAACATCGAAGTCTTGCATCACCTTGGCCGCGGCGGCGTTGTACGCTGTAACGTCCCGGTCCCGGCGGTAGCCCTTCGATTCGGTTTGACGCCCGATGGGCGTGGTGGAAGCCCAAATCAGCCGCGCACCCGTTTTCTTCAATCGCTGGACAAGCGTGCGAGCATTCGCCCTGTACTGGTCGAGCGGAACTTGGTGCTTGCCTTCAGGCGGCAGCGCGACTTTGTCCGCGGCATTCAAATGGGTTAAATCGTGGATGCCCCAGTTGAAGTGAATCACGTCCCAGCGCCCTTGGCCCAGATAGTCATCCAGCTCGGCCAGCGTCTGCCGTGTCGAGCGGCAGTTCCGCGCGGGCCGATGAAGGTTGGCCGTACCGCCGAGTAGCTCCCGAACACGAAGCGTGTACTGCATCGAGATCGAGTCGCCGATCAGCAGAACCCGCGGCAAGCCGGGCACATCTTTGACCTGCACGAACGACGGATGATTTCTCCTGGGCTTCTGGGGACCTGCGAGGGTCGATGCGGCCGCGCCGGCAACGAGCGACATGCAGAGGGCGTGCCGCATCGCGCGACGCACCATGCACTGGGGCACAATGAACTGGGCCCGTGAACCTTTGCCTTTGCCTTTCACGTGACGAGCAGCCTGGTATCCCCAAAACGGTCGTCAGGCCAAAAACGCCTTAAGCTTCTCCGTATCCAAAGTGCGCGTCAAACGGAACACCCCCGCGGGCCCGGTGGGGAAGCCGACGTACATGAAGATGTGCTGCACTCCGGCCTTTTCATCAATGACATTGCCGGTCGGGTGCAGGCCGTCAATAGCTTTCGTATCGGGCCACTGGAGGCCACCCTCCCGCGAGAAGAAAGTACCGTCAAACCGCCAATCGGAACTGCCTGCCAACAGCGCATCCGGGTCGATGCTCCAAAGCAATAGCGACATCTTACCGTTGTTGAGTTGCCCCAGTCCGGCGCCCCTGCGATTGGGGTGAATCACCTCCAGGCGCTTCGTGACCGGGTTGTAGTCGAGGTCACACGTATCCTGGCTGGCGCTGCGAATGTTAGTGAACTTGGTCTTGAAAGGGGGCCAGCCCGTTTCAGACCACAATTGCACGTATCGCATATTGCCCTCGGCATCTTTCGGAGGTTGGCCCCAGCTCCGCGCCAAGACGATGAGCTTGCCATTCAGGTAGAGGGGGCAAGGCTCGTTGGGCTTGGCCCATTCCGGCATGGCGATGTCAAGGCTCTTCCAGGTCTCGCCGCCGTCCTTCGAATAGCGGATATGTACTGTATCGGCGATGGTCAGCGGGCCCGGATGCTTGACGTGATGCGGGTAGCGGTTGGGCATAGAGTGCGCCAGCAGCACCAATCCGTATTCCGGATGCTCGAAGAGCTTCGGCGCAATGTAGAGGATCGGGCCCTCCATCGTGTCTTCGCGGAAGGCCTTAGAGAAATGCCTCCAGGTCTTCCCCTTGTCGTCGGACCGAAAGACGCCATGGTCGCTGATGATGACGACTCCCCCGTCTTTGGTCGTTCCCATCGCGATGAGATGGAGCTTGTAGCCCAGAAACGGGTCTTGCTTGAGATTGAACTTATAGCGGTGCGATAGCGGGGTGGAGCCGCCGCGGTTGCGATTCTCGGGCGTCATGCAGTCGCGCAGATCGTAAGGGTCGGACCACGTCTTGCCGCCGTCCTGCGAACGAACGACCACCGAGTAGCTCGACGTTTCGTCCTGCTCTTGCTCGGCTGCCTTCTTGTGGCCGAGGTTGCGGCGATGGCTGACGATCAGCGTGTCGTCAATCATCGTGGCCACTGGCCACCCGAAATGGTCGTTGTGGCCGGTGTAACGATCGGGTGTAGGTAGGTTTACTGGCGCCAACTCCAGCAAGCCCTTCTGTCGCGCCTCTTCGAGCTTCGCCAGCTGGGCGTCCGACATCTGAAGCAGTTTGAGCGCCAGCTCATTCCCGGCGAGGGGCGATTCGAGTCCTGCCGAGGCCGAGTCCCGGGGCTCTTGCCGACATCCAGCCGCCCACACCGCGGCGACGACCTTCAGGAGGGACCGTCGAGACGTTTGCTTCATGATGTATTCCTTTCAAAGGCTTCGGGATGGAGCCGGCCGCCAGCCTTCCTGACCGAGCCATTCCGAGTCCTGGTTCACGAATAGAACCAGTCCACGTCGAGAATCTTCAGCCGCAGATCCGTGTCGCGCGACATGGATCGCGACGAGTGGTAGTAGGTTACCAGCGCTTCGTCACCGGCAAATGAGATCGACGGGTAGCCGCTGATGTAGCCTTCGCGGCGCACGATGTCCTTGAAGTTCGTCCACGTCTTGCCTTCATCCTTGGAGATCGCGGCCGTGAGCGGGTTGCGCGGGTAGTGGTAGCTGGTTCCACCGGGAATCGCCAGGACCTCCGGAGTCGCGTTGTTCCAAAGGAACACCAAGTCGCCCGTCTTCGGGATGCGCTTGATGCAGTTGGCCGCCGAGGGTGAAGGCAGTTCGGTCGCCTCGCCGTCCGACCACGTCTCGCCGCGATCCTTTGAAACGGAGCGGTAGATCTTCCCTAGAGTCGTCCGCATCATCGACAACAGCGAGCCGTCCTTCAGCTCAACCACACCTGGCTCCTCGGCGCCACGTTTCGGGAGGTCAACCTTCTTGCGGCTGGTGTTCCAAGTTTTTCCCTCGTCGTCGGAGTAGAGACAAAAGGCGTTGTAGTGGTCTCCGCGGCCGTAGAACTCTCCCCAATGGCAAGGCAGGATGATGCGCCCCGAACTATGCAGCAGATTGTGGTCGGCGTTAGTGAAGTAGACGCCGCCGGACGGTGAGATTTGGACAGGCTCGGTCCACGTTTCGCATTCGTCTTTGGACCGCTTCAGAAAGATCTTCAGGTCACGCTTAGCTATGTCCCGCACCGTGAACGAGAAGAGGATCTCACCCGACGGCAAGCGCAGCAAGTTCGGGTGCTTCACGTTATCCACCCCGAAGTTCTCTTGCAGCGTGATCTTACCACTCCAGGTCCGGCCGCGGTCTTTGGAAACGCGTGCCGAGATATGGCATGGTGCGGCGTCACCGCTGCCGTCCGTCGAGTACG
This sequence comes from Bryobacterales bacterium, assembly GCA_965248255.1. Taxonomy (GTDB): domain Bacteria; phylum Acidobacteriota; class Terriglobia; order Bryobacterales; family UBA6623; genus JAKZVK01. The sequence goes on along the minus strand of CBDFIW010000004.1, from coordinate 2,856,380 downwards.
GCGATCGAAAGATCCGTGACGGTTTCTTCACGTAGTATTCGCACCAAACGAGCAGCAAACGATCGTCGCTCAGCGAAAAGATCTGCTGATGGTCGTGACGCGGGTTCTCGGGGGTCCAGGGGCAGACGGTGAGCGAGTACTTCTCGCCAATCCCTTGCTGTGCGGATGCTGCGGGTAGGCGGCTCGACAGCGCGGCGGCGGCCGCCGCTGACACGGACAGGAACGCTCGACGAGCTACACGTCTTTGCTTGCGACTCATGCGGTCCTCCTTTAGAGCAAGGGCAGTCTGCTCACCCGTTCCGATCCGCCCTCTCTTAGCTGTAGAAGCAATCCGTCTCGACACGGATTCACCACGGGCTGCTAGCCGGTCGTCAGGCTTTCGAACTCGCAGGACTTCCCAAAAACGCTTTCAGCTTCGGCGTGTCCAGCGATCGTGTCAGGCGGAAAACGCCCGCGGGGCCTTCCTTAAACCCTATGTAGACGAAAACATGTTGTACGCCCCTTTTCGCGTCGATCACGGCACCGCCAGGGTGGAACCCGTCGGCGCGACCGAAACGGCCATCAGCAGGCCGATCGCCGTTGCGCAACCGGGCAAACAAGGTGCATTCGAAGCGCCACTGGGCGCTGCCGGCAAACAGCTCGTTCGGGTCGATGCTCCACAGGTTGAGGGACATCTCCTTGGCATGGAAGCGTCCTTCGCCACCACCGGAGCGGGCCGGCACAGCCGCTTCGATTCGCTTCGTTACCGGGTTGTAGTCGATGTCAAGCGTGTCCTGCCGGCCCCGCCTGCCCGCGACGCGGATAGTCGTGTGCTTGGCCATTACCGGATGCCAGCCGGTTTCCGACCATAACTGCGCGTAGACCGAGGTATCGGTCGCGGGGTCGTAGGCCGCTGGATCGTAGCTGCGTGAAACGATGAGTAGCTTGCCGTCATGAAGCAAGCCGACCGGTTCACCAGGGCGCACGAACGAAGGCAGATCCTGCTCTTCTTCCTGCCAACTCTCGCCACCGTCCTTCGAGTAACGGAAATGCATCTTGTCGGCAATGCGTACCGGTCGTCCCGTGGTGTCCGGAGGGTGCTTCCCTTTCGTGTATTCCTTCGTCACGATGTTCGAGTGTCCCACCACGACGAGCCCGTAGTCGGGATGCTCGAACAGCCGCGGGCCGATGTAGAGCACCTTGCCCGGCGTCGTGTCTTCACGCATCGCCTTCGAGAAGTGCACCCAGCTCTTACCCTGATCGTCGCTCCGAAAAACGCCGTGATCACTGACGACGACGACTCCGCCGTCGGATGCCGTTCCAATGGCGTTCAAGTGGATTTTGTATCCCAGGGTGGGGTCTTGGTCCGGGGCAAACTTATAGCGGTGAGAAAGCGGGATAAAGCCGCCGCGGTTGCGGTCCTCGGGCTTCATGACCTGGCGCAGGTCGAACGGCGCCGACCACGTTTTGCCACCGTCCGTCGAGCGGGTCACCATCGCATAGGTGTGCTCCTGGCTGAGTTCCGCTCTGCGTTCCGCTCCGCGCCGCCAGCGGTGTGCGGGAATGTGCCGGTGTACGACGAGCAAGGTGTCGCCCACCATCGTCCCGACCGGCCAACCTCGGTGGCTGTAAACCGACTCGGGATTCGGCGGCAGACTGACCGGCGCCAACTCGATCAGACCGTCTTGGCGACCCTCCTCGAGTTTCGCGAGCTGCGTCTCGGACATCTGCAGCAAGTCGTAGACAAGCGGGTCGTGTTGACGAGGAAACGACTTCTCCGCAACGTCCGGACGTGTCCCGCATGCTCCAGCGGCCGCCAAAGCACTGGCAGCCGACCCAAGGAGCTCACGCCGCGAAATAGTCATAGGCTTCCCTCAAGCTCCAGTCTCGATTTCAAGACTAGACCCAGTGAACGGTCGAGCATCTTCAGTTTCACTTTTGACTCAGTGTCACCCAACCCTGATTCGAAAGCCTACTAGTGGAGCGTCGCAGAGATTCCTTAGGCGCAGGAGTATGTAGGGGCGGGCCCCTGTGCCCGCCCGACTACTACTCACAGTTAAGGTTTCCTTGCGACACTCTGCTAGTGGGCCGTCAAGCGTCATCCCCGACGAATGACACCGTATGATGCCCAGTGAACCTGCCCTCACGGCCCTCCCCTGTCGTAGGGGCAGCCGGCTCGCGGAATCAAACGACCGGCGCTGCCAAGGAAGCAGCGCCGGTCACAACCAGTCAGTACCTCTCGCGACCTCTTACCACAAATAACGGAATCCGAGCTCGAGCTGCCGCGCTTCATTAACCTGGCGGTTGATCGTTCCAAACCGGGCAGAACTCACGTTTGTGGTGGGGCGGCCGAAACGCACTCGGTTGAACGCGTTGAGCATCGTCACATACACCTCGACCGTGTGGCCCTCCCTGGGGTTAATCTTCTTCGTCAAGATGAAGTTCTCATTCAGGAAGAAAGGTTGACGCAAGTCTGACAGCGTCCGGCCCAGGGTCCCGAAAGTAGGCAGGCCTAATGCGTTAAGTCCTGGATCTTCAAATGCGTCGGGGTTGATATAGCGATGTGCGTTGGGATCAAACTTCCCCGAGAACCCCTTTATCGGTACGCCGTCCACCCGGTGGGGTCTGTTGGTGCCACCGAAAATGGGAAGGGACTGACCTGAAGTGAGGCCAATTGGATTTCCGGAGAAATAACGCATGGACCAAGAGAGTCTCCAGTTGCCGACGATATTGCCGGCAGTGGAGTTGAGATATTTCTTTCCGGGTCCGAAGGGAAGCTCGTAAGCGGCACTCGTCACAAACGTGTGGGTCTGGTCATTCAACGACAACGACTTTTCTAGGAACCTTCTGTTAGTGTCCAGCGCTGCAGGATTTCCACGTGCTCGATTGTCTCCGCCGGTGTCGATAAGCTTCGATAAGGTATAGGCGTTCAGGAAGAAGAAATCGCCCTTGCGTTTGTCGAACTTGATTTGTAAGGAATGGTATTGGGAAAAACCATTCCCCTGATGTCTGTTGCGTAAGTTCTGATACTGCGGGAAAGGACGAATGGCCCGGCCCACGGTTCCGCTGAAGCTGGAAAACGGCTTCACGACACCGGCCGCAACAGCCAAGGGGTCATTGACGTTCCTGTTCAGAATCGGCCCGAGAACGGGGTCATCGAGGAGGCTTGGCGACAACTGTTGAATGTTTTCCAACTGCGACGGCAAGCGGCTGGATTTGTTGCCGACATACGCGACATCTAAAAACAGGCCCCTTGGCAGTTCCCTTTGGATCCCGGCCGACCAGTTTGTGCTGAAGGGAGGGACGCCGGCCTGGGGATGCACATAGTCACCGGTGCCCCCGTTCTTCAACGTGGGGTCCAAACTAGGAAGCGTAATGTTTGCCGCCGGCACCCCATCGTTGATGTTGAACGGGTGGGTGATCCCTTGATCCAGGCTCGTGCGCGTGTCGGTAAAGATCATACCTTCTCTGGGGGTGCCGTTCAATACCGTATGCGCGGGCGCAAAGCCGTAGTAGACGCCCATGCCGCCGCGGAAGACAGTCTTCTCGTTCCAGCGATAGGCGAAACCGAACCTGGGGGCCCAAGAGTTGTAATACGTATCAACCAACTGGCTGCGCCCGATTCTCCCAGCGCCGTCCCCCGCGAATACCAAGGCTCCTGGTAGCCCGTCGGCGCCAGGGTTGGGCACGTCGAGATAGACGGCGGAAACGTTATCCTCCGCGTCTTTGTACGGATAGGGGATGTGGTAGCTCATCCCAAGGTTCAGCGTCAGTTTGTTGGTTACCTTGAGGTCGTCCTGGAAAAAGACCTCCACTCGCCGCATCCTCTGTCGCTCCTGTACCTCCGGCCGCCAAATCAATCGGGACGACTGAAACACATCTCCTAGCAGAAAACTGGCCATGCCATGGCCTAGTTGTCCGACGTTGGATGCGTCCGGATCCGAGGTGCTGCGGTTGCTAAACGTGAAAGTTCCTACTACATTCAACCCCCGGCTCGTATTATCGTGACTCATGACTCCGGTAAAGCCGAACTTGAACTGGTTGCGTCCCTTGGTCCAGTTCGTCGTGCTCCCAAAGGTGTGGTGCTTCCTCGTGCTCAAGAAGATCTGTCGATTTGCATTGCCCAGCGGGCCAAAGATGCTGCTGATCGCGAGACGCGGGGTGATGCCGGGAATGGACGGAATACCGCTGATCCCCAAGGCGTCGGTTCCCGCGATGTCAGTGATGCCCAAATTTTGCTGCGGCCCGATCCAGGGCGCGATGGCGAACCGAAATTCCGAAACCAGCGACGGCGACCATACACTGTTGTGGGAAACCATGTAGTTGTTGTTATTGAAATCGGACTGGTCACCGGGTCCAAGAGGACCTTCATATCCGCTTGGCCGGACTCGATCTCTGCGGGTCCCAAAATAGGAACCGCGTGTGATTTGGTTGGGCGTCCAGGAGTGGTCGATCTTTACGTTAGGCAGCCACACGTTTTCTCCAGCCCCGCCAACGATGACGTGGTTGTTGATAATGCCCGGAAGGGACGGGGCGACCATCAAGTCCGCGCCGTTTCGTCCCACTGCCCCGATGCGGTTGGAGGGAATCGCGTTGTTGGGGAATGGATCTCGGGTGAACCCTCCAGTACCATTGTCCGCGGTGGTCGCTGGATCGAAGATCTGGCGCAAACTACCATCGGGGAAAGTGTATTCTGAAAAGTCCCCCTGTTTCATGAGAGAGGTCGGCACGGTGATCTGCTGCGCCGCGTTCGCCTTGCCCCGCCGGCTGTAGCGTGTAAGCAGAGCAAAGAAGTGGGTCTTCCCCTTAACGATCGGCCCACCGGCCGTGATCGTGCTCTCGTTGATCTTAGTCGGAGACGGCGCGGCGGCGAAGAATCCTCTCGCATTGAAAACGTCGTTTCGCGAGAGATGGCTGATACTTCCATGAAACTGGTCGGTCCCGGACTTGAACGTAAACTGCGTAACGGCGGTCCCGATCGGGTTCTCGGCCCCATACTGCGCTGTATTGAGCTTGAACTCCTCGATGGCTTCGAACGGCGGCGGCCAAGAGTTCATGATGCCCGGACGGTTGATGAGCTGCCAATTATGGCCATCCACCTGTAGCGTCGAGCTGTTTAGCTGCCCCCCGTTAATGGTGTGGTTCGAGGAGTCACCCGTGACCCCCGGAACCAAAACGATGAACTGTTGAGGTTGTCGTACGCCGGATTGCACGTTCATGCCATGTAGGTCATACGGGACCTTGCGAAAGACGTCCTCGTTCATGACGGATCCAACGCCGGAGGTGGTGGTCTCTAGCTGGACACTGGCCGCCTCCACCGTGACGGTTTCGGTCACGTCGCCGATCTCGAGAGTTGCGTCCACCGTTGTGACGGTCCCGGTCGAGACGGTAACGGCCGGGTGGGTAAAGGTCTTGAACCCCGTGGAGGTTACCGTCACACTGTACTCGCCATTAGGCAGGTTCGGAATGAGATAGGTGCCCACGGTAGTCGTTTCGGCGGACAGCCGTAAGCCGGTTTCCAAACCGACAGCTGTGACCTCGACTCCCGGAATGACGGCGCCGGTCGCGTCGTACACGCCACCGGTGATCGACCCGAAGTTCCCTTGGGCCAGAACGATCGACGCGCTCACCAAGACGCCCAGCAGCAAGCTCGCCAGAATCTTCGACGTAGAGACTATGTACCTTTTCATGTTTTCCCCTTAGGTTCCCCATCTGGAGTTGACTGCATTGCCAACAATGCCGTTGGAAAGCTCTTCAGCGCAGGTAGGCGATAGTGCAAACGAACTGACGAGGTAGACCGCGAAGAACATCGGATCTGAAGCGTTGTGCGCAAAGAGAACGACGCCTACGAAGAGAAGGACGATCGACAGGCCCAGGAGGCGGGTGTTGCGGAGCAGAATCGCCCGTCGGGACTCTCGCGCTGGGACTCCACCGTCCCGTAGCGTTGAATCAGGATCTAATCCCCCCCCTTGGTTGCCAGTGTGCCAAAACAACCTGCCGACCAACCGCCGCTCCGCACGGAATCTCCCCTGTGACAGCGACAGATAGACTAACTCCCCGGACTCTACCAGATTCGTCCGGCCCTTGCAATGGCCGTTTGTGTCATGTGTCAAGAGGCAATAGAAATGTCCCCTGCGGCAAGGCAGTAGAAGTGTCCCCTGGGTGGTAGGGGAGAATCGTCGTCGTCGGGGCTGTGGAACTGTGGGAATCGCGTGAGCGATTTCCAAGGGGCGGTGGGAAGGGTGGAAAACCATCCACCGCTCCTCGAACCCGGCACGGCGGCCTCGAGAAGGTTTTCCACGCTTTCCGTCCGATCCGGCATTTCCACAGCCCTCTTATGAATTCGCAGATCGTGTTTTCCCCAATACAACTCGCCGCCAGGGGTGGTTCGCCGCCGGCTTGCGCCCGCCCCCCGGACGCCGCTGCGCTGCCGGCTTCACCCGCGGCTGCGGCACCGGCGTGGCGATCACTTCGTGCTCGATCTCGTGCTCCTCAAACCTCACCTGCAAGCTCTGATCGCGCCACTGTTGGACCGTCACCCGTGCACCCGCCCCCACCCCCTGGTTGCGTTTCGGCTTCAACTGCAAGCAGCGATTCTCGAAACGCACCACCCGCTCGTTGCTTACCACCCGGTCGTACTCGAAACAGAACACTCGTCGCAGCTCGGTGCCACGGGGTAGCGCCTGGTGAAAGTCCGCTCCCACCGTCGGCTCGCAGGCGAAGCGCTCGTTGTGCTCGCCCAAGTACTCCTGGTCGAGATAACGGTTCGCCGCCTCATAATCGACGATCCCGCGCAGCCGCATCTTCTTGATCAGGCGGTCTTGGTGCGTGCCGTGATGGCGTTCGACACGTCCCTTGGCTTGCGGCGAGCCCGCCGCCAGGATCGTGATGCCGAGCTTCGCACACATGCGCCCGAACTGCGTCTCGGGCTCGATGCCTTCGATCAGCTCGCTGGTCGTCGCGCGTCGCTGGTAGACACTCTTGCGGTCCAGGTAGAGCGCCTGCGGTACACCGTAGGCCCGCACCCAAGCGGCCAGCAAGTCCGCCGCCGCCCAGGTGGTTTCTTCTTTGCTGAAGCGGCACAGTGCTGTCCCGGTGGCGTCGTCGACCAGGTTCATCAAACAGCCCCGCGGAGCGCGCTGCTCGAGCCAATCGTGGAAGCTGCCGTCGAGTTGCAGCAGCTCGCCGAAGTGCGCTTTGCGCTGCCGCCTGGTGCGATGGGGCCGGCGCTTGCGGCGGCGGCTCCACAGCCCGGCAGCGAGCATCCAGCGTCGCAGCGTGCGCACCGATACCTCCAGGCCGTGATCCTCTCGCAACTGCTCCGCGGCCAGTGTCGGCCCGAAGCGCTGCTGCGGCTCGCCCCCATAGTGTCCCGCACCAAGGCCATCACGCGCTGACGAAACTCCGCCGGCTTGGCCCGGTTCGAGCGGCGGCCGACGTTGCCGTGCACCAGCGCTTTGGCACCGCCCTTGCGATAGCGGCTCCACAGGCGTTTGGCTTGGCGATAGCTGATCTCCAGCCGCATGGCCGCCTCGCTCAACTTCCACTCCCCACGCCGCACCCGGCCTAACACCTCACTACGTCTCAGCTCCTTGTCGCTCATCCATGTCCTTCCCAATCTTTCACCTCCTCGTGGAGCTTCAGATTAGGGGACATTTCTATTGCCTGCTCAGGGGGACATTATCATTGCCTTTCAACACGCCACGGCCGGCTCGAACGTACCCTTGACCGAACGACTGTGTCGCAACGCGACCGGCCCGTGCAGCTTTCAGCTTACCGCGGGGAGGAAGCCTTGCGGGACACGATAGCCGAATCCGCGGGGCTTTGGCTTGCTTACGGACGGACCACGGATAATAGCGAGACTCTGACTACCGCGCCGACCGCAGCACGCCGGCCGCGCGCCTGTCTTCAATGCCCCCTCCAGGCTCCCCAAGCTCGTTGTCGAGCCGGGCGGGTTGGACATCGTCCGGAGGCCGCTCGGGCGCAGCCACTACAAGCCGGAGCGAGTTGCTGCGCCGCCCCTCTACCAGCACGCAACTGGCAACACCTGGGCCGTCAGAAACGCCGGCAACGAAAAGCGGATCTCATAGAGCCCCGAAACGCCGCCTACCGGGCGGATGGCAGTGGGCGCCAGACGCTGTCGGTTCAGCAACACAAGAGGCGGGTGGCTCAAGGAAGCGACGTCGTCCGGGTTGTCCGCGACGTTAGTCCTCGGGCGGCCAAGTCCCGTGGCTCTCAGGATCAGCGACCGCCCCGGATGCGCCGGGTTCTTCTCGCTGATCGCGTTGCCCGCGGCGTCGGCAACGCCGAACAGCCCAGGGGAGGCGCGCTGGATGTCCACCAACATCGGGTCACTCGTACCCAACTCGTTTTCGACCTCGAGTGCCGCGGGCCCAAGATCGACCGTGAACGGCACCTGGAGGTTGATACGGTCAGGGGTAGCGCTCAGAATGCGGCAGGGCTGGCCGTCAAGCGTTACGCGGGGAAGCTCGGCCTTGGCCGCCCCCGTGGTCGCGACGGTCAGATGTGCGCCCTGCAGCGTCGCCAGCACGCCAGGGGAAAGGTCCGGCCTCATCGTGGCGCTGTTGACGAGGCTGCGGAAGCGTACCGAGGGGCGCGGTTCCGGTTCCGTTGCTCCCTCTCCGACGCGAAACGCATCGCGTAACGCAATCACCTCCAAGCCGCCGATCACACTGAGAACATACGAGCCCGGAGCGGCTTCCGGCCGGATCGTCACCGCCACTTGGATTCGGGTGGGACTGACGACAAGCACTTCCCGCACGACAATATCACTGGTGCCGAAACCAACGACGGTCTCACCGCGCACGAAGTTCGTATTGAATCCTTCCACGGTAACGATCAGGTCGCGGTCCAGCCGGCTTGATCGCGGCGAGAGCTCGATTGTCGGCGCCGCTCGGGCCGGGAACGGAAACAGGACATTCCCGTCCGGCAAGGTCAAGGCGGAGCTTTGTCCATCGGAGTTGTAGACGGTGACGACCGCGGCCCGGCCGGAGGGGCCTTCCGGCGGCCGGATCCAGATCTCGCTCAGCAGAGGGTCGAAGCCGACCGTCCGAGCGGGAAGGCCGTCGAAGTAGACAGTGGAGCGAGGCTCGAAGTTCGCGCCACGCACGCGCCAAAGCAATTGGCCATCGGGTCCGACGCCCGGGGTGATCCAGTGGATCACCGGCGCGGGCCGTGCAGTGAATCGTACGGCGCTCGGAAGAACATAGATGTCGTTGCCCAAGCGAAAGAGCAGGTGCCTCGGTGTCAAGGGGCTGAACAGAGTTGATCCGAAGCGGATCAGCGCGAAGCGGGCGTCGAACGGATAGACGACCGGACGGCTGACCCTGACGTCGCCGCCGAGCACTTCGAGCGACACGGCCGGCAAGTTCTCGACGAGCCCCGGTCCCGTGGCCAGAATGAACGGGCTCAGGCGGTTTACGTTGAGAAAGGCCGGGTGCACGCCGGCAGCGCCGTTGCCGGGGAAGCTGAAGGTTGTGATGTTGAACAACGCAGGAGCGCGAATGCGGTCGACCCGGAAGTCTACGCCGCCGTGATCGACGCCGGGCTTGACTTGCACGGGCGTCGACTCCGCCGGCCGGTTCGTACCGCCATGGAAGATCGTGCGAAAGGGACCGCTCGCCGCGATGACCTGTCCGGTCCCGTCAGTGGGTAACACGATGTTGGCCGGCCCAAGCCCGTCCTGCGTAGCGGGCGGCAGCGGGTGGACGTAGACCAAGTGCTTCCCCGGAGACAACCCCTCGATGCGATAAGCGCCGTCGGGAGCCGTCAAGGTGCTCACAACTCTCCCATCGGAACTGACCGTCACGACGGACGCCATGTGAACGGGGGCGCCGAACGCCGTGAGCACCCGGCCGGAGAGGCTTCCAAAGAAATCAAAGAAACTCTGATTGGGGTAGAGCACCGAGAGCCCGGCTGCGTCATCGGGGGCAAGCGGCAGGGCTCGGGTCGTCGCCCGTGTGACATCGGTGCTCATCACCGAGCTGGTCATCGTGTGCTGCAGGCCCAGGGCATGGCCGATTTCGTGAACCAAGCTGGTGAAGAAAATCTCCGAGAAGCTCGGCCGCGGACGGGCGCCGAGGGTCAGGTCGTTGGAAAGGATCACCTGCGAGCGCAGGATCGGCATGGCCCCGTCACGCGGATCGGCCCGCGTGACAGGGCCGCCCAGGCCGATCACACCGGGGGGGAGCTCGGCAAAGATGATCTCACCCGCCGGGCTTGCGCCGGGCAACGGTGTATCGCTGACACCGCCGAAGGCGACGCGCAGCGCCGAGGTTGGCACCGAATCCCACACGGAAAGCGCTTGGCGAATCTGGCTCACCATCGCTTCGTAGCTGTCGTTGGCTGCGGTGCGCGGGCGGGTGCTCGAGACGAAGAAATAGACCGTTTGATCGGTCAGTGCTGAGAGATCGAATTTCTCAACAACTGGTGTCTGAAGCTCGGCCGAGGATCCGTCACTAGGGAGGAAATGTTTGAAGTGAGAGTAGCCGGGGAGTCCACCTGCCGCGAGAACGGCGAACAGGACGGCGATGGCGAACTGGCGCTTCACGGCGCCGGTGCTCCCCGGCCTTGCAGGATCGCCCGCACCTTTGCCGCCAAATGATCGAGCGGCATCGTGATGCCGGTGCTGGGCGCCGAGACGCTGCTGCCCGGTTGGAGTAGGAGGTCGGTGTTGGGCTTGCGGCGGACGAGCAGCTCACCGTTCCCGGTGCGTTCGACCTCGAACAAACCCTGGCTCAAGCCGGTGATCTGCGTCCGGCCGCTGGGTCCGCGCCACAGAAAGAGGACGTACTCTTTCCCGCTCTCGAGTTCCGGAACACCGCCGAAGCGCTGGCTCAAGCCGCCAACCCGTCCGCCGGGCAGAGCAACCTCAGAACGGCCAAGCGGCTCCCCCTTCCACTGCTCGACGACCTCGAACGCGGTATGGGTGTAGATGAGAGCGCCGGCCTGTACGGCGCGGTGGCCGCCCACCCTTGCCCGGACAATGGCTGTGGACTTCTCGACTAGATCGTCGAGCGACATCTGCTCGAGGGTCGCGCCGGGTGCCGGGGCCACCCCGATGACGAGGAGGAGCAGACACACCAAACCGTCTCGAAAACGCATCACGGAATTGCTCGGAGCAACCTGACTGCCAATCCTAACCTATTCTATCATTGACACTTAGGGTGAACTGAGCCGACCGATCGACGCCTTATGACACGGTTGCGGCGCATTCGGCCACGAGGGTAGCGACACGCACTCCTACCTGTCCGCCGCCGCGGAGCAGCAGGCGGCTCTTGTGCCGGCTCACAGGCAGGAGTGGCTATCGCGACGGGCGGGCGCAACCCGCTGCGCGCCTGCATTCGCGAAGCGCGGGTCCGCCGTCCGGCACGGCTGCACACGCCCGGAAGGCGGGGGGCGCGGCGAACGTGGACGTTCACGCCACGGCCGCCGAGATCGGCAGGCCCGGCGTCGGGCAGAGAACCCCTTAAAAAAAAGACTTCATTCTGTGCCGTTCTTGCGAGACGGATTGCTATACTAGGGCCGCGAAGCAGACCGGGTCAGGCCGTTTGTTGAGCCGCTCGGTCACCATTTTCTCGAGGAGTACGATCCCATGCCCTTTTGCACACAGTGTGGCGCTGAGGTTGGCGGCGCCAGTTTTTGCCCCCAATGCGGAGCCGCCGCCGAGGTTGGCGGAGCCGCGGCCGCGCCCAGCGCTGGAACACCAGCAGCGGAATCCGCACCCTCTCCGCCTGCGGGCGGCGGCACCGCGCCTGGCGCAGGCGCCGCTGGAGCGCAGCCCCCGCCTGCGGCCTCCGGTTCTCAGGACAACTTGATGGGCGCGTTGGCCTATGCGACGCCGATCCCGGCGATCATCTTCTTGGTCATCGATCCCTACAAGAACATCAAGTTCGTGCGCTTCCATTCGTTTCAGTCGATCTTCTTCTGCGTCGCGGCGATCGCGATCAGCATCGCACTTACGATCCTGAGTCTTATTCTCGCTTTTGTCGGTATCGGGTTTCTGCTCGGCATTGTGAATTTCCTGGTGCAAATCGGCTTCTTCGTGCTATGGATCGTCCTGGTGATCAAGGCGTATCAGGGCGAACGGTATAAGCTGCCGGTCATCGGCGATCTCGCTGAGAAACAAGCCTGACGTTCAGTAAGTTCTCTCAAAACGCAGCGCAAACCTCCGTGAGACCGGCGGTCGGGCAGGTTTCTGCAGGCCGATCGGCGGCGCTTTCCGGTCTTAACATTAGTCCGCCCGTAAGCAAGAGCCGCAGACCTCTTCGAGATGCCGTGCGCCACGGCTAACGACATAGCCCTCGATCGTTCGCTTGGCAGGCGCGAACTATAATGAGTTCGCCCCGCGTGCCGCCTACCGGCGCTCGGCGGCGGCCCTTGGGTCCCGGCGGTCATGCCTGCTTCCGCGTCACGTCCGAAACTCGCCGAGCGCACTCGGAATTACTTTGGGATTCGCGACGGGGAGCTCGAGCCTACGATCTTGCTGGGCTTGCAGTTGATGTTGGGCATCGCTTCGGTCATCTGCCTCAAATCGGCCGCCGACGCGCTTTTTCTCAGCCGATTCGATGCGGAACGGCTGCCGCTAGTGGACCTGGCGATCACCGCGCTAGTAGGTGTCGCGGTAGGCTTCTACATTCGGCTCTCGAACCGTTTCCCCCTCGGCCGGCTGATCGGACTAAGCCAGATCTTCCTGGCTCTGAACCTGCTTCTGTTTTGGCTGCTGATGCGCTGGGAGGTGACGGGGATCCCGGCGTTGATTTACGTGTGGGTGGGCATCTTCGCCGTCCTGGTGCCGAGCCAGGTTTGGTCATTGGCCGGATCGCTATTCGACACGCGCCAGGCCAAGCGGCTGTTCTCGCTGATCGGCGGCGGGGGCATCTTGGGTGCCGCGCTGGGCGGCCGGTTCGCGAGCGTTTTGGGACGGATGTTCGGACCGCAGAACCTGCTTCTCGCCACCCTCGGATTCCTATTGCTGTGTGCGGCGCTCGTCTTCCGTTTGACGTCCTGCACGGCGAGCGGCGCGCGCGTCATGCAAAAGGGGGCTTCAGGAAAGAAGGCCTCCATTCAAGAGAGCTTTCGGCTGATCCGCAGCCGGCGCTATCTGCGGTTGATGGCGAGCGTGCTGCTCCTGTCGACCATTGTCGGGACGCTGGTCAAGTATCAATTCAAGGCGACCGCCAAACTGCACTACCTTGGGGATGAAAGCGCTCTCGTATCCTTCTTCGGAGACTTTTACGGCTACATCGCCGTCGTCTCGTTCTTGTTCCACGTGCTCTTGAGCGGCCGGTTGCTGCGCTGGGTCGGCTTGGGGCTGACGCTGCTGATCTTGCCGCTCTCGTTGGGTCTTGGTGCCGCGGCTTTGCTGTTCTCGGGCTCGCTCGGGGTCGCCATCTTCGCGCGCGGGGCCGACCAGGGCTTTCGGCACTCGCTCGACCGCGCTTCGATCGAGTTGCTCTACGTGCCGATTTCCACCGCGGTCCGCGCCCAGGTCAAGAGCTTTCTCGATATGGTGGTCAGCCGCTCGGCGGACGGGCTCGCCAGCGGCATCCTGCTGTTGGTGTTGACGGTTCTCCACTTTAATGTCGGCCAAATCAGTTGGGTGAGCCTCGGCGTGGTTGCTGTCTGGCTGGGCTTCTTGTCGCGGCTTCGTGGCGAATACGTCCACACGCTGCGGAGCAGTATCGAGCGCAAGGACGTCAGCCCCGAGGCGCTGCTGCGCAGCGTGGCGCAATCGGCCCCGGGCTCGCAGCTCGATACGACGCTCCAGAGTTCAGACCTGCGGGCGGTGGAAACCGCCGTTGACTGGATGCAGTACGGCGGGGCGACGGCCGAGCGGGCGCAGTTGGCGTCGTTATTGACGCACGAGTCCGGCGTGATCCGACGCAAGACGATGGCGGTGGTGGCCTCGAATGGCCTCGAAGACTACGGCAAAGAGGTCCGCCGGTTTCTCGAACTCGAGCCGGAAGTCGAGGCGCGCTGGCAAGGGCTGACGTATCTCGAAAACGAAGACCCGGACGAGGCGGCGGAAGCGGCCGAAAGCTTTCTGGATAGTGGCGACCGCAACTTGGCGGCAACCGCCGCGGCCTGGATTCTGCATCGGCGGGACCACGATCAACACAAGGCCGAGCAGACGTTTCGAGATTACATCGAGTGGGCTGCGAGTCAAGACCCGATGACGCGGGCCAACGCCGCGCGGCTGATCGGCTTCGTGCCTTCGGCCGACGGAGTGCGGAGCGCACTCTCGAAGTTCCTCCGAGACGATGATGTCGAGGTGGTACGGGCCGCTCTGTTGGGCGCGGCGGCCGTCAAATCGACCGACGAAGTCCCCACCATTCTCGCCGCGCTGCGCGACCGGCGGCTGCGGCGCCCGGCGCGCGAGGCTTTGGCCGCTTTCGGCGAGCCGATTCTCGAAGAACTCAACGACTCCCTGCAAAAACCTTCCTTGGAGTTGGGAGCACGGCTGGCCCTGCCGCGTGTGATGAGTGCTGTCGGTGGGCCGAAGGCCGCCACGTTGCTCTTGGCGCAGCTCAACGGCTCGGGCCGCGACCTTCGCTATCAGATTCTACGGGCGTTGATCCGGATCCGTGAAAACCAGCCCGTTGTTCGGTTCGACCGTGAAAGAACGTCGGAGTTGGTGGTGGAGGAGCTGCGGCGATACTACTCCGAAAACCTACTGCTGGACGGCATTCCCACGAACGGGCTGGGCCCGGGCGCGCGTTTCCTGCAGCGCGCGCTCAGGGAACGCCTCAAGGAGCGTATCGATTCGATCTTTCGCCTGTTGGCGCTGGTGTACCCGCGGCGGGAGATCTCCGACGCCTACCATTGGACTCTGAGCGGCCGGCCCGAGCTTCGCTCCAACGCGCTGGAGTTCCTCGACAGCCGTCTCGACAATCCGGTGCGCCAGATGCTGCTGCCGGCGCTGGAGGATAGTGGAAGCGGGAGGCTCCGCGAGACGGCGCGGGACTTGTTTGGACTGCGACCCGTGGCTTACCCTGGCTTGTTGCAGCGGCTGCTCGACACACCCGACCCTTGGCTGCAAGCTTGCGCCTGCTACGTGGTCTGGGAGAACGGGACGGCGGATCTGCTGCCGAAGATCGGCGCGCTTGCCCGCAGCAGCGACCCGCTTGTGGCCGAGACGGCGTCACTGGCATACAAGAGGCTTTCGCGCCAAGGGGAAGAGCCGCGCGCGTAAGAGGCTGGGAACAATGCCCGATGTACCCGCGATCCACCTGGGGCAGGTTCCTTACCTGCCCGTTTTCAGGTTGTTAGCTTATCTGATTGGTAGGCAAGAAGCCTGCCCCACCGGTTCTTTCACAACGCCAGCGGGCTAACGCCCGCGGCTCAGTCGCGTACATGGAAACCCTGACCACACTGGAACGCGCCATCCGGCTACAGAAGGTCGATCTATTCTCCGATCTCGAAACCGATCTGTTGGCCTTGGTCGCCTCGATCGCCAACCAGTTGGAGGCGAACAAGGGCATGACCCTCTTCGAGGAAAACCGTCCTCTACCCTCGCTGTACGTTGTGTTGGCGGGCCGCATGGAGATGAGCCGAAGCGGCCAGGCGATGTTCACGGTCGGCGTGGATGAAACGATCGGGAATTGGGCTCTATTCGATGACCAACCGAGCGTGGTCACCGCGCGGGCGGCGGAAGACAGCTGGCTGCTCCGGATCGACCGCGAAGACTTCTTCGACCTGTTGGCCGACCACACTGAAATCACGCGCAAGCTGTTTCAGGCACTGTTCAAGCGCATGCGGTCGCTGCTTACCGCCGGGCTCGAGAGACCGCCGGCCGCGGCGGTTGCCCCGGAGTCTAGCTCTAGCGAAAAACTGTAGCGGCGAGCGCTCGCAGAGGCAGCGGTGAGAAGGCCGCAGGTTTCTTCGAGCCCCGCGTCACGGTTGGGTGGGCCCGCGCCGCTTTTGTTCAGGCCTTCCCGCATTCCCAATCGCAAACCGTTGTGCCCTTTATACTTATAGAGTCATCGGTGGCCCTAACCGCCTGCGGCCCCCATAAAGGACCGCGCCGAAAGCAAGAACTGACTCTGCGAAGAAGCTTGTATGAATCCCGACGCGCCACCACAGGGTCTGTCTGAGCTGCAGGCGGAGAACATACGCCTCCGCCGGGCGGTGGAGGAGCTGTCGATCCTCAACGGCATCAGCAGTGCGATCAGCTCCATGATGTCGCTCAATAGCATCGTGGAGATGATCGTCCAGGAGAGCGTCAAGTACCTCAACGTGGAGCAGGGCGCGGTGATGTTGCTGCGCAACGAGGAAGACAGCGACCCGTTTCGCACCATGGCCCGTAAGGCCTACTCGGGGTCCGACGTGGTGCCCTACCGCTTCGGCCAGCAGCTCACCGGCTGGATGTTGAAGAACCAGAAGCCGCTGCTGGTCAACGATCTCGCTCGTGACTCCCGCTTCCACGGGCTGGCCGGTGAAGACTTCCCCATGCGCTCGCTGCTGAGCGTGCCGTTGCGGGCCAAAGGCAAGATGGTGGGCCTGCTGAACGTGTTTAACAAGAGCGGCGACGAGGGGTTTACGGACGAAGATCAGCGGCTGCTTTCGATCATTGCGGCGCAGTCGGCGCAGATTGTCGAGAACGTCCGGCTCTACGAGGAGTTGCAACGCCGCAGCGCCGAGTTGCAGGAGTCGGCGGCGAAATACCGCGCCCTGACGCAGGAAGCCGGCGAAGCCATTCTGCTGGCGGACTTCGGGACGCGGCGCATTCTCGAGGTGAACCATCAGGTCGAGCCCTTAACCGCCGTTCCTCGTGACATTCTTCGTGGACGGACCCTGGCCGACGTGATTCCTCTCGAGGAGTGGAAAGACCCGGCTACGTTCGAGGCGATGGCCAAGAGCGGCCACCTGCGTTATTCGAACGTCAAGCTCGAGAGCAGCAGGGGCGGTGCCAAGTACATCGATGTCAGCGCGACGCTCGTGACGTACGGGGACAACCGCATCATTCAGGTGATCTGCCACGACGTGACCGAGCGCGAGAAGCTCGCCGAGCACCTGCGACACCACGCCGAGGAGCTCGAACAGGAAGTCGAGGCGCGTACTCGGGACCTGCGGAACTCCCAGGCGCAGTTGGTGCAGCAGGAGAAGATGGCCGCCCTGGGGAAGCTAGTGGCCGGGATCGCTCACGAGATGAACACGCCCATCGGCACGATCACCTCCAACGCCGACACCCTGAGGCGTTCGCTCGATAAGTTGGCGTCCACGCTGGGGTCCGACGAGGTGCCCGAATCGGTCCGCGCCATCCGTCCGCTCAAGCAGGTGCAGACGGTTCTGGACGACATCGCCCGCATTAATCAGCTTGCTTGCGAGAGGATCATCAACATCGTAAGCAGCCTGCGGAACTTCGCCCGCCTCGACGAGGCCGAGTTGAAGACCGCCGACCTCCATGAGGGCATCGAAAGCACCCTCACTCTGGTGCATCACGAGCTGAAGAACCGCATTGAGGTGGTGAAGGAGTACGGCGAGATCCCGGCGATCCACTGCCATCCCAATCAGATCAACCAAGTCTTCATGAACCTGCTGGTCAACGGCTCGCAGGCCGTCGACGGCATGGGCAAGATCACGGTCCGTACCTTCCGGGAAGGTGATATAGTGAATGTCCAATTTTCCGACACCGGGGTAGGCATCCCTCCCGAAGACCTGTCCCGCATTTTCGATCCCGGCTTTACCACGAAAGGCGTCGGCGTGGGCACCGGCTTAGGCCTATCGATCTGCTTCAAGATCGTGCAGGACCACGGCGGCGATATCGATGTCCAGAGCGAGGTCGGCCGGGGCTCAACGTTCACCGTCCGGCTGCCGATCCGGGAAGGCGCCGAAGAAAGCGACAACGAGTAGGCATGGAGAGGACTCCCTTGATTGCGCTTGTCGACGACGAGGAAATGGTCCTGACCAGCCTGCGGTCGTTCTTGCTGCTCGAGACCGACTATGAGGTGCTCACCTACAACGGCCCCGAAAAGGCGTTGGACGAGGTCCGTCGGAAGCCCATCGACCTCATCATCAGCGACTACCTGATGCCGGGCATGAACGGCATCCAGTTCCTGCTGGAAGTCAAGAAGATCCACCCCTTCGCCACCCGTATTCTGCTCACCGGGTACGCTGACAAAGAGAACGCCATCAAGGCCATCAACGAAGTCGGTCTTTACCAGTATGTCGAGAAGCCCTGGGAAAACGAAGATCTCAGGCTGGTGATTCAGAACGGCTTGGAGCGGCGCTTCCTGATGGAAAAACTGGAAGACAAGATTAAGGAAGTACAGAACGTACAGCAGAACCTGCAAGATATCCAGGCACAAATCATCAAGGCTTTCATGTAACCAAACCCATGCCTGACCACGGGAAACCGGACGCGGTGGTTCGGGGCGTGCTTGTGGCCGCCGGCTTGGTCATCGTGATCGCCGGTATGAGGGAGGCGCAGTCGATCCTGCTGCCTTTTCTCATTTCGGCCTTCTTGGCCGTGATCGGCGCCCCTCCCATGCTGTGGCTCAAACGGCTGGGTGTGCCGGCGCCGCTCGCGGTGTTGCTGATCGTGGCGGGGATGGTCGGAGTGGGGTTCGGGCTGGGAGCGTTGATCGGGACGTCGGTTAACGACTTCTCCACCAACCTGCCCGGCTATCAAGCTAGTTTGCAGCAGGAATCGGCAGTGGCGATCGAGTGGCTCGACGAGCTCGGGGTCGATCTCGACCCATCTTTGATCTTCGAGTTCATCAACCCGGGAGCCGCGATGTCGATGGCCGCGCGCACCTTGACCGGGCTGGGTAGTGTTTTCACGAATGCGTTCTTGATCTTGCTGACGGTCGTCTTTATGCTGCTCGAAGCATCGAGCCTGCCGGCCAAGCTGCGACGTGCGTTCGGAGAGAAGGCCGCCTCGTTTCCTCAGTTCTCCGAATTCAGCGATAGCGTAAAGGGATACTTGGCGATCAAGACTGCGGTGAGTCTTGTTACGGGCTTGCTGATTGGTGGCTGGGTCTTGGTGCTGGGTGTGGACTTCGCCTTGCTGTGGGGGCTGCTGGCCTTCCTTCTCAACTACATTCCGAACATCGGTTCGATCATCGCCGCCGTGCCGGCCGTGTTGCTCGCTTTGATTCAATTCGGCCTGGGGAAGGCCGTGATCGTGGCGGTAGGCTTCTTGGCCGTCAACTTCATTATGGGAAGCGTCGTGGAGCCCAAGTTCATGGGCCGAGAGCTGGGCCTGTCGACCCTCGTAGTATTCCTCTCGTTGGTCTTCTGGGGCTGGGTGTGGGGCGCAGTCGGCATGCTGCTGTCCGTGCCGTTGACGATGACGGTGAAGATCGCTCTCGAAAGCCACGAGGACACACACTGGATCGCCGTTTTATTGGGTCCGGAGGCGGAGGTGAAGGCAGGCAAGGCGGCCAAGACCGCGCGGGCCGAATCCGCTGAAGCCGGCTGATGGGCGGGCTTTCCCGTTGCGCAATCCGAAAGAAGGTTGTCAACGGGATGCAAGTCCATGCAGAGCCGAACGAATAAGGCTCGTGGCGGCGGGTTCCAGCCTGTCGTATCCTTGAGTAGTGTGTTTCGCAAATACGGTTACGTTTCGGTTTGCCCTATAGGGGCGAGCCCCCGCGCCCGCCCGTCCAGGATGATGCCCCCCTCAGATACGTGACCGTGTTCATGAAATGGTGTACTTAGGACAAGCAGTGCAACGCGAAAACCAACCCACACGCCGCGATTTCTTCTCGCGCGTCGCCGACGGCCTGCACGGCACGGCGCTGGCGTGCCTGTTGGGCAAGGACCTCTACTCGCCCGCGGCCGCTTCGGCCGCCGGCGAAGCACCGCACGTATATGACCTCACGGCGAAGCGCCCTCACTTCGAGCCGAAAGCGAAAGCGGTTATCCAACTCTTCATGAACGGAGGGCCCAGCCA
Organism: Bryobacterales bacterium; assembly: GCA_965248255.1. Classification (GTDB taxonomy): domain Bacteria; phylum Acidobacteriota; class Terriglobia; order Bryobacterales; family UBA6623; genus JAKZVK01. The sequence continues at coordinate 2,836,483 of CBDFIW010000004.1, read as the reverse complement.
GGTCGACTTGTTTGACCCAAAGCCGGCGCTCGAGAAGTACGCGGGCACTGTGCCCACGCGTGACCTCGTCACCGACGTGCTCTTTTCCAAAGCGACGGGTGGCATTCTGCCGTCCCCGTACGAGTTTTCCAAGCACGGCGAATCGGGCATCGAGCTGTCCGAGATTCTGCCTCATACGGCAGAGTGCGTGGACGACATCGCACTGATTCGGTCGATGTACAGCGAGCACATCAACCACGAGCCGGCGCTGTTCTTGATGCATACCGGCCGCCTGACGCCGAACCGTCCCTCGCTCGGCGCCTGGGTGGCTTACGGGCTGGGGACGGAGAACCAAAACCTGCCAGCCTACATCGTCCTCGACGACCCCAAGGGCCTACCAATCAACGGTATCCAGAACTGGCAGTCGGCCTGGTTGCCGCCGGTCTATCAGGGGACGCGTTTTCGCTCCGAGGGCCCGCCGGTGCTCAATCTCGAACCGCGTCCGGAGTGGCCGGGCCCGGTGCTCGACGCGCAGCGCAAGCTGCTTCGCTGGATGGACGACCGGCACCGCACCGAACGTCCCCACGAGCCGAATCTCGACGCACGGATCTCGAGCTATGAGCTGGCGGCGCGGATGCAGCTCGAGGCCACTGACGCGCTGGACCTCTCGCGGGAAAGCGAGCAGACCAAGCAGATGTACGGTCTCGACGAGGAGCGAACCCACTCCTATGGGAAGCGCTGCTTAATGGCCCGGCGTTTGGTGGAGCGCGGCGTGCGTTTCGTGCAGATCTACATCGAAGGGCAAATCTGGGACAACCACAGTGTGCTCGACAAGGGCCTACGCTACTCCTGCGGCAAGACCGAGAAGCCCACGGCGGCTTTGTTGAAGGACCTCAAGCAGCGCGGTCTTTTGGATTCCACGTTGGTCCTGTGGGGCGGCGAGTTCGGGCGTTTGCCGATCGCCCAGACCACAGGCGCCCTGTCGCAGGCCGGACGTGATCACGGACCGAGCGGCTTCAGTAGTTGGATGGCCGGCGGCGGCGTCAAGGGCGGCACGATCTACGGCGCGACCGACGAGCTGGGTCACAAAGCCGTCGAGAATCGCGTTAGTGCGCACGACTACCACGCTACGATCCTTCACCTGCTGGGCATGAACTTCCGCGGCCTCACCTTCCATCGCCACGGCCTCGACGAACGCCTTACTGACCAGTTCCCGGCCCGCGTCATTTCCGAGATCCTCGCTTGACGTTTTGATCTCGGTTCGAGGTCGGCAAGAAGGGTCAACCCTGCCGAACGGGGGTACCCGAGCGTAGGACGCTGTGCCCTTGCCTCTCGCATCCGACGGGTGGTGTCCTAACGGTGTGTTGATCGCGGCGCCGGACCCTAAATACGAGGGCCGAGATCATGTGGCCCGACCTGCGATCAGGCTCAGATGATGCTCGGCCCTTAAGATGCCGAGGACGTGACTTGCGCCTTCACGTCGCCCAACGGAAAACACGCTTTTCGCACCTTCAGACTACTACGGCATTGCCTCACAGTCCACTCGAGCACTACATCCGCCGGCGCGGTCGAACGGGAACCTTGTGATGTAATAGAGCGATGTCGCAGGTCAAGCCTAGCGCGGACCGCTACGACGTGGTTGTTGTGGGCGCCGGGGCCGGGGGAGGCACGACGGCGCGTGTTCTCGCACAGAAGGGGCTCAAGGTCGCGCTGCTCGAGGCCGGGCCGGCGCTTGACTACCAGAACGAATTCAATCAGCACGCCTGGCCGTGGGAGCAGGACCACCGTGGCGCCGAAGAAGGGGGCAAGAAGTACTTTGGAAAGGGCAAGCCTTTCGGGTTTTTCCGCGTTACCAATGGCGATTGGCACCTGGACGGCGAGCCCTACACGGTGGCGGAGGGCAGCGAATTCCTCTGGTTTCGCTCGCGCAAGGTCGGCGGCCGCACCAACCACTACGGCCGCATGTCGTTTCGCTTCTCGCAGCTCGACCTGAAGGCATACGACCGCGACGGACTCGGCTTCAACTGGCCGATCGACTACAGCGACATCGCTCCCTACTACGACCGGGCGGAGAAGTATGTCGGGGTCACCGGAAGCCGGGAAGGCATCCCCACCGCGCCGGACGGTGTTTTCCACAAGACGCCGCCGCCGAAGGCCCACGAACAAGTTATCCGGCAGACCGGCAAGAAGCTCGGTGTCTCGTTCATCCCCAATCGGCGGGCGGTGATCACGCATTCGATCAACGGACGTCCGGCGTGCCACTACTGCGGCCACTGCGGCAACGGCTGCATCACGAATTCGAACTATTCCGCCAGCCTGGTCGACGTCTTCCCGGCACTCGAGACGGGTAATCTCACCTTGCTCACCGATTCGATGGCACGCGAAGTCACCACCGACGGCAACGGCCGAGCGACCGGTGTGATCTACGTCGACAAGAAAGCGCGTACCGAGCGGCGCATCGAGACCCGAGTCGTGGCATTGGCGGCGAGCACGTGCGAGTCGATCCGCATCCTGCTCAACTCGAAGACGAAAGAGTTCCCCAACGGCGTCGCGAACTCGTCCGGCCTCGTCGGGCGTTACCTGATGGACACGGTCGGGTTCGGCGTCTCGGGCTATGTGCCCGCGCTTGAGAATGTGCCGCGCTACGACACCGACGGCTTCGGTGGAGCGCACATCTATGCGCCCTGGTGGCTGTGGGAAGACCATCACAAGCTTGGCTTTCCGCGGGGCTATCACGTCGAGGTCGGCGGGGGCTTCCGTATGCCGGACATCGGTTCGTTCCAGGGCGTGGCGAGGGACATGGGCTACGGCAGAAAGCTCAAGCAGCGCATTCGCGAAGAGTACGGCGCGTCGGTGAGCTTCGCCGGACGCGGCGAGATGATTCCGAACAGCCTGAGCTACTGCGAACTCGACCCCGAAGTGGTCGATCGTTGGGGCATTCCGGTGTTGCGATTCCAGTTCCGCTTCGCCGACTACGAATGGAAGCAGGCGCGGCACATGGAGAAGACCTTCACCGGCTTGATCGAAGAGATGGGCGGGCGCGTCACGCGGCTCGGCCATCCGCTGTTCCAGCAGAGCGGTATCTCGATTCCCGGCACCATCATCCACGAGGTCGGCGGCGCACGCATGGGCGACAACCCGCGGGATTCGGTGGTCGACCGCTTCTGCCGTGCCCATGATGTGCCGAACCTGTACGTCTGCGACGGCGCTTCGTTTGTGACCAACCCGGACAAGAACCCGACGTTGACGATCAACGCGCTTGCCTGGCGGGCGGCCGACCACATGGCCGAGGAGATGCGGCAAGGCAATGTCTGACGCGCCTGCGAAGTCCGGCCGGGCTGCGAAGCTCGTCACGATCGACGCCGTGGGCGGCGATCTGAGCCGTCGCGACGCCATCCGTGCGATCGCGCTGGTGCTGACCGGCGCCGGCATCCTCGACCAGGCTTCCGCGCAGGGGGTTCATCGAGCCGCCGAGGCGGCCAAGGGTAACGGCGAGTATACGCCGCGGGCTCTCACCTCCCATGAGTTCGCGACCGTTCGGCGCCTGGCTGAGTTGATCATCCCTGCTGACGATGTTTCGGGCAGCGCGGTGGAAGCGGGCGCGCCGGAGTTCATTGACGTGCTTTGCAGCGGCAGTGAGACGTTGGCCCACATCTACAACGGCGGCATCCTATGGCTCGACAACCACATGCTCGAAGTGCACGGAAAGCGCTTTGTTGACGCGACGGCCGTGCAGCAAGATGCTGTTTTGGCAAGGCTGGCCGGAGCCGAGGCGGCCCTGCGGAACCGAAAGCCCACTTACCGCGAGGCGAACGAGAACACCGGATATCGAGATTACCTGACCGAGCCCGCTCCCGATCTCGCGCCCGGCGCGCTCTTCTTCGACTGGGTTCGCAAGATGACCGTAGACGCCTTCTACACCAGTCCGATGGGGTTCCAAGACGTCGGTTACATGGGCAACATGAGCTTGACGAAGTATGAAGTGCCTGATGAGGTGATTGCCTACCTCAAGCGAAAAGGCACGTTGGCTTGAGGAGGCGAAGCCCCGCGGGTCTCTGCGAGCCGCCGCTACGGTTGTCTAACAGGTGCCTCGAGAGGGCGGTGTTATAATCGCGGACATGCGGAGAGCCCTAGTGACAGCATGTGCGCTTGCGCTGCTGGTCACGGCTGATGCGGTCCACGCGGGTGGGCCCGCCGGGCTGGGGTCGGGGCAGAAGGTCTACTTCTGGCCGATGAGCCACGGCTTCGACCACTACCTCGCCGAGCAGGCGGCGGCCGCGGGTGCGTTTGATGTTGTCGTGGATCCGAAGTTGGCCCAGGCCGTCATGACCGAGCGCATCGACGCACGATTCGTCGAAGGAATGGACGAGTTCTTCCCCCTGCCGGAAGAAGAGGACGAGAAGAAGAGCCAGGAAGAAGAACCTGAGGACGCCGAGGACGAGGAATCTGCCGGCATCTACGGCGAAGGCTACCTCCCCGAGCGGCCACCGAACCGGCCGGTGGGCCAGTCGCGTGGGACGCTTTTTCTGGTGGACGTAGCCTCACGTCGGGTAGTGTGGTCTACCTACCTCAAAGAGTTCGATCCCGCTCCCAACGAGCTCCACAAACAAGCACGTAACGTCGTGCAGCGGTTCAAGAAAGAAACCACGCCGGACCTTCAGTAGCTCGCCCAGGCTGGGTGCTCGACACGGTTCACTGAACCGAATCAGGCGACCGCCTTGGTGGCGCCGACTCGCAACGGGTTGGGCATTGCACCGCTTTTCGAGAGCTTCTCCCGCACGACCTCGCGGTAGTGCCGCTCTAGGCGCACGGTGTTGGTCTCGATATTCCACTTCTCCTCGACTTCACGGCGCGCGCGCCGGGCGAGCCTACGGCCATGGGCCGGGTCATCGAGTAGCTTTAGGACGCGGTCGGCGAAGTCGTCGGGCTTGTCGGCTCGCTCGAAAAGAGGCTCTGCACGATTGCCCGGACGGCCGTTGGTCAGGCCCTCCGCCCCCAGGGATGTGGAGACGACAGGAATGCCCGCCGCGAAGGCTTCCAGCAGCTTCACGCGAACCCCTGAACCCACCAGCACCGGACAGACGAAGACGGCGTACTTCTCCAAGGGCTCACGGATGTCGGCGACGCGGCCGGTGAACTCGACACCCGGCTGGAGAAGGGTATTGCGGAGGGCGGGTGGCGCCTGTGCCCCGACGACCACCAAGCGGCTCTCGGGGCGCTTCGCCCTGATGCGCGGCCACATCTTCCGGACGAAGTAACGCAGGCCGTCCTGGTTAGGCAGGTGCCTGAAGTTGCCCACGAAGAGGACCGTGTCCGGCTCGCGGCCCTCTTCGACATAGCGGTAGCGGTCGACGTCGATGCCGGCGCGCAGTCCCTCGACGATGGGCGCGCCGTTCCACACGAAGGATTCGAGGTGGCGGCGGTTCTCCGCCGTGCAGGCCTGGGCTGCGTCAAAGCGGGTTAGCGCCCGCCGCTCAAAGCGAAGGGCCCGCAGATACTCGTGGCCGTATTGCAGCCAGCCAGCCACGCTGCGCTGCCTCTTCATTGATCGGAGGATGGATTGGAAGAAGATGTCGTGCTCGAACAGAAACGAGCCTATCTGGCGGAAGTCCGGCGCGTAGGTTGCCAGTTGCGTGTAGTCGAGCTGTAGGACGTCGATCTCGCGCTGGAAGATGGTGCGATGAATCTTCCACAGCAGGTCGGGATGGTAGAACATGCGCGCCGCATGAGGTGACAAGGAGCCGATCCCCATCGACGCCTCTTTCCAACGAACCATGAACTCGGCGCCGGCACACACGTTGCGCAGCGTCTGATGGGTGTCGAGATCGTCAGGCTCGTCGAGCAGACAGAGCAGGTGCAGTCGGGCCAGCCGCGCCAGATGGCGCACTGTCTGGTTCATGAACACGCCGCCACCATGGATGGGGGGCTCGATCGGATAAGGCGACACGAAGAGGACGTTGAGCTTGCGGTGGTCGGGAGCGACCTCGCAGAAGCGGTCTCGGAAGTACCCACCCAGCGGACGCCGAAAGGCCTCCGTGTCGTTGACCGCGGATAGATGCCGGGCTCGGCGGCGAGACTTCAACAACGCGGGGAACTGGCTCAGCGCCCGCAGGACGCTGCGCGGCGCGGGGCGTGTCGGAGTGGGCCCGAGCAGCAAACGCACCCACATGCCGGCATAGGTCCAGAAGAAGTGTGCCGCCAGGCGCTTGCGTTCGTGGATGTTCTTCCAGACGAACAACAGGCGGTTTTTCTCAAACACCGCGTCGATGTAGGCCGTTGGAAAGGCCTTCCCGATCGTCGCCCGATGCTCGTGATAGACGACGCTACGCGGCTGGTAGAGGATCACCCAACCTCGCTTCCACGCCATGTAGCTGATGTCAGTGTCTTCGAAATAGAACGGCTCGAATAACGCGTCGAATCCGCCCAACTCGAGGAACTTCCGGCGGTCGTAAGCGGTGGATCCGCCGCCGGCATAGAACGTCGGGAACAGGCTCGTGACCTGGTCGTCGGCGCGGTGCTCAACATGCAGGCTGCCGTTGACCCAACTGCCTTGCACGAGGCCGGTTTCCTCGCGGCGCTTGGCGCGATCGGAGAAGTGGATCTGCGCGGTCACGGCGAAGACGCGTGGGTCCGAGAACCCTTCCAGCAGCAGCTCGATGAACCCCGCCTCGGGCCGCATGTCGTTGTTGAGCAGCAGAACGATGTCGTTGCGCGCCCGCCGGATGCCGGCGTTGGAACCGCCGCCGAAGCCGAGGTTCTCATCGAGTGCAAGCACGGTGACTTGCGGGAAACGATCACGGAGAAAGTCGGCCGTGCCGTCGCTCGACGCGTTGTCGACGACAATCACCTCGTGCCGGGGCCCGTCGCCCAGAGCGGCCAGTACATGAGGCAGGTTGCGTGCGAGCAGGTCGCGGCCGTTCCAGGTCGGGATGACGACGCTTACGGCGCTGGTTGAAGCAGAGGTTTCTTCGGGTAACGATTTCGGACGGCCGACACGTGCGCGGAGGTCGGCGAGCCGGAGACTAACGAACGCCAATGGCAGCAGGACAGGGGAGGCTGTAAGCAGAAAGACGGCGCGGCCGGCCGCCTTGGCGACGGCGATCAGCTTGCCCATCTTGGTTCGAAGGGTTGGGCGTCCCCGGCGCTTTGAAAACGGCCGTTGACGGAAACGCGGCACGGGAGGTGAATGTAGCCGTAGACCTGGCGGCCCCGGTGGGCCATCTGGAGGGTCAAAGCATTGTCGATCCAGTCACAGACGCTGCTGTTGGCGGCCGGCCCGCTCTTGACGTAGGGGGTAAACGAGAAGTTGCCCGGGTAGAGTTCGGGCACGGCGAACTCGAAATCGACAGTACAGATCTCACCCGGCGCGCGGTGTGGCAGTAAGACGTTCTCACGTGCACTATCGGTCCCGGCGAACTCAAGACCGACGTGGTTGCGTATGAGGACGCCGGCGGCCGGGTTCAGCAAGGCCGTCCGCGCCCGGAAGCTGACCCGGATCGTCAGAACTGTGTCGGGTTCGATGAGCTGAACATGCCGGCCATTCTGATCGAGGGCGGCGATTCCGATGATCTCAGCCTGTTGATCTCCGTGCCGCCGATCGACGTTCGGGATCGTCTCGACGATATCGGGCGGCGAATCGGCCCCCAACATCTGACTGGCTACCCGAGGGCCGGGGTGAGCCTGAGCGTAAAGGGCGTCTTTCCGGGCCATGCGGGCCAGATAGTGGGAAACCACGTCCGCGGGCCGACCGATCTCGACACATCGGCCCTTCTCAAGCCAGAGTGCTTCGTCACCCAGCGCTCTGACGTCGGCCACGTTGTGGGACACGAAAAGAATGGTCACCTCGCGGCTGCGGAACTCCTGTACTTTGCGCAGGCAGCGCCGCCGGAAATAGTAGTCGCCCACGGCCAGCGCCTCGTCGACCAAAAGAATCTCCGGATCGGCGTAAATGGCCACGGCAAACGCCAGCCGGACGAGCATGCCCGACGAGTAGGTCTTCACCGGCCGATCGATGAAGGTGCCGATTTCGGCGAAGCGCTCGATGTCAGCATAGCGCTGTTCAATCTGCCTCGTGGAGAGGCCCATGAGTGCCGCGCTCAAGAACACGTTATCCCGGCCACTGAACTCCGGGTTGAAGCCGGCACCCAACTCGAGCAGGGCCGCGACCCGCCCGCCGGCCTCGATGCGGCCTTCGGTCGGCGGGAAGATCCCGGCGGCAAGCTGCAGGGCGGTGCTCTTGCCCGAGCCGTTTTCTCCGATCAGGCAGAAGACCGAGCCGCGGCGCGCCTCGAACGAGACGTCTTTCAAGGCCCAGAAGTCGCGATGGTATTTCAGCCGGTTGAAGGTGGCGAGTTCTTTGAGGCGGTTGGAGGGCGAGCGATAGACCGGGTAGCTCTTCGAGACGGAATGGAAAGCCAGTGCTGTCATTGTTCGTGAACCGTGAACCGTGAGCCGTGAGCCGTCCGCACGAGGGGAAGTGTCCGGCACGCTCGTGAACCGAGAGTTGCGAACAGACATCTATGCCAAGCCATTGATCCCAAGTAGCTTGGACGGAATTGGGTTCGTTCCGGATATCTTCGTTGGACGGGTGATCGGTTGAAGCGTAGGCGGGAATTGGGTTCGCTTCGTTTTTCCAGGTTGACAGGTGTGTAGGAGTGGTTGCGGGCGGCTTTGCAATCCATGATTTCACGCGAGTTCGGGGAGATTGGGTTTGTTTCGTTGCTTAGGTTTGCGAGGGCTGGGGCGGCTGAAGCCCTGTGTCGGTAGGAGTACCGATACGGCAGGTCTGGGGACCTGCGCCACGGGGCGGTCCTGGCAGCTTCATCGCATGGGCTGACCTGCTCGGGCCGGCCCGCCGTTTGGCAAGGTTTGGCAAGGTTTGGCAAGGTTTTCAAAAAACTTCTGACACATAGTCGACGACGCAACTCGCCGGTGCGGCCGGTTAAAGAGAAGGCCACGGGCCTCGCCTGCATTTCTCACCACCTGACGGACGAAGCACGCGATAAGACCGCCGCGACTTCGTTGCGCTTGCTTGCCGTGCTCAATGTACCGTCAAGTACACCTCCGCGCGCCAAGCGCCCCGCGCCTCGTCCTGATGGCCTTCTCACGCACTTCGCCTCGCCACGTGGGGAGAAATGCAGGCTAGGTGCGCCCACGACCGCGCGAGCCTGCATCCGGTATCGTTGAGGCAAGCTTTTTCGCCTCCAGTATACGATTCGGTTGCCGGCACGAGGACCGTCCAGAGACGCAAGTCGTTGAAAAATAGGGACGAAAATTTCCGCAAAACCTGTGATCCTATGCGTCGGAGGTCGCGACAAGGCCACCACGTTGCGGTTGAGCGCGAGGGTGAGCGTGCGTCCGCGCTGACGCTCGAAGAGTTCCTCTCGGACAACGGTTATGAGCTGGACGCTCAGGCTCGCCCTGTCCGCAAACCGGGAGTTCCAAAGCCTTGCCGACCCGATTCGCGATGAAGTCGCGAATCTCCAAAAGTAGCAGCCTGTCCCTGACTTCCTCGTCCCTGACTTCCTCTTTGACTTCCTCCCTGACTTACTTCTGACTTCCTAGCCTTCCTAGGTGTCGCGCTTCAGCACGAGCGGATCCCCCCACTTGCCGGTGAACACAAACTGACTCAGCGGCTTTCGCTGCCTCGGTGCAAGATCGCGCTCCTTGAGAGCATCTGGTAGTTTGGCCGGGTCTCCGTTGTATCCGATCGCGATAGCCGTCCACGCCTCAGAATGCTCCGGTATCTGGTATACCTCACGCGCCTTGTCGGGAAGTATGCCGATCATCTGATGGACACACAGGCCTCGGGCCGTCGCCTCGACAAGTAAATTTCCGGCGGCCAGACCAAGGTCGTGAACGGCGGCGCTATTCTCCTTGTTGTTCCGCGAAAATCTCAGACTAACGACACCCAACGCAAGCACCGGTGCGGCCTTCGCCCACGCCTGATTTCCCTCTACGAGACAGGAGAGGAGTCGTGCGAACTCCACAGGGTTTTCCCTCGTCGCAACGAGATAGCTCCAAGGCTGTTCGTTATAGGAGGACGCTGCCCAGCGAGCCGCCTCAAACAAAGAACGGAGGTCGGCCTGCGCAGCCGGCCGGTCTTCGAAGCCGTAGGGGCTCCACCGTTCCGCAAGAAGCTCGTGAATTGGATAATCCGTCGATGCTTTCTTTTCAGTCATAATCGCTCTCCATATTGCTGTGACGCCTAACCTAGATTAGTTAATTTCGTATACTTCGGTTCCCGACGACGCTCGTCGCAACAAAGACCCTAGCACTTTGGTAGGCACCTACCCGGTGAGGACGACGAGCTTCCCCTCGGCACGGTTCTCTTCCATGAAGCGATGGGCCTCGACGATCTCATCCAGCCTAAAAACTCGCCCCACCTTAACGCGGCTGTGCCCGGCTTCGACTTCGCTGACGAACTCCTGAAGCGGAGTCCTCACAAAATCCTCGGTACCGCCAGCGTACGTTGTCAGGCAGACGGAGGTCGGAATGGCTTCCATCGGCGCGAAATGCTCGAAGTCCCATTTGTCGCCGACCATCCCGGTCATGCAGACGACGCCGTGACGCTTGGCGGCCTGGAGCGAGTCGAGCAGCGTCGTCGTCCCAACGAGCTCCAGAACGTAGTCGACTCCATCGGGAAACGTGTGTCGGACCTCCTCGGCGATGCTGCCGGTGTCGACGAAGACAGCATCCGCACCGTTGTCGCGCAGGAGCTGTTCACGTTCCGGGCGACGACTGGTCGCTGCGACAGTGACACCGTGTTTTCGCGCCAGAACCGCCGCCGCCAGTCCCACGGAGGTCGTGCCACCGCGAATGAGGAGGGTCTGGCCGGATCGCACCTGGAGAGAGGTGTGGGGGGAGCCCCACGCAGTCTGGATCATCTCGGGAAGCGCACCGAGCGTCGGCCAGTCAAGCGTCGTTTCGAGCGTTTGCACCTGCCTCGCCGGAACGCAGGTGTACTCGGCGTAGGAACCGTCGAACTTTCGGCCCATACCTCCCATAGCGGTGGCCACGGTCTGGCCCGGCGACAACTCGGTGCCCGGAGCGGCCACGACCTCCCCCACCGCCTCGATCCCGAGAATACGCGGGAGCGTGACCGAGGGCGAGTGGCCTTGCCGAGTGAACAGCTCGGAGCGGTTGAGCCCGAAGGCTCGGACCCTGATCAGCACCCAGCCCGTCTTCGGCTGCGGCACCGGCCGTTCCTGGAGCGTTAGCACCTCGGGCGGTCCGGGGCGTTCGACGACGACAGCTTTCATGCTCGTGCGCATGATCGGCCCTCCTCAGTCGACGCGGAGGTAACGCGTGTTCTGTGACATGGATTGGCTCCTTATTCTAGGGTTGACGCATCGCGACGCGGTGAAAAACGGAAGCCGGAGCGGGCTCTCCATACCCACGCCCGTGCTCCGCAGGGATCAAGAGGTCTTGTTGAACATGTAGCGGGAGATCTTCCAGACGCCGTCCTTCTTCTGGAAAACAAAGAGCTCGCGATTCTCCTCAGGAGCGGACGTGTCGTTGGCGAGGACGGTCACCGTCCCCTTCGAGCCAGTGCGTGCAAAAGGCGATTGAGCCGTCGGCGACGATCTCCTCTACAGTGAAGGCGATGTTCAGCTTGATCGTGGTGAAGACGTGTTCGTAGGCCGCACGCACGCTCTCGATACCCACCGCGGTGGGTGCCGACGAGGGCATGAAGACGCCGTCAGCGGCGTAGAGCTCGATCACGGCGTCGACGTCCGAGGTGTTGAGCGCCCCTTCATAGCGGTCGAGGAGCGTTTGGAGATCTTGTCGGTCTTGATTCGTCATGTTCTTGGGATCTCCCTTCGTGGTAGAAGTGTCGCCGACGCATGCGTGCCCTCCGACGGCGATGAGTAAGACTGTGAGTAGCAGTGAAGTGGTAAGCCTCATGGCATTTTTCCTCCTGATTGTCTCTGAGGTAATTGGGTTAAGCTGAGAATTCAACTCAACTGCGAGCTGGGCGCTGACGGCTCTACCGCGCCCCGCGGCGCGGCTCGCCGGCTGCAGCGCCTCGTTAGGCAGCCTGATGAAGTTTTCGGGCCGCAGGAGACTCTCCACGGAGGTATCTTCGTCGATCTCCTCCCAATGGATGCCGATACCGCCACCGATCAGGTCCCAATCGGGTCGTTCTCGGGGTGTCGCGTCGGCCAAGCGCGGGAACCACACCAGAGGCACCGACACGACCGGCCCGTCCGACAACGTCACCGACAGGGCGTCGTTCGAGAATGACACCTCGACCGCCAGCGCCTCAGCCTTTTCAACCAAAGTACTCATGCCATCTCTCCAGAAAGAAAGTGGCGTTGTCCAACATAGTGACCGTCTTCGTCTCGCTCCACGACGACGTCGAACTCTTGCGGCATGACTTGATTCTAGGTTAAGGCTGTCTGGAGGGGCCGGTTCGGACCGGCAGGCTCGCTGCTCTGGCGAAATCTCTCTTGGCCGCAGCTCGGCGCAGGCTTACGCCCGCGCGCCCGCGGATTCACATCCGCGGCTCTGAAGTGTTGCTGGAGAGGGCGAGGTTTTGGGCGAGAGCGGTGACTTGGCCTTACAGCACGTCGGCAAAGCCACGCTTGGCGTAGCGGAAGAACAGGCCGCCCAGGAGGAAAGCGCTTACGCCAAAGAGCGTGATCGCGGCCAGGTCGGTCCAGGCGGGCAACCGGCCGCCCAGAACGCTTTCCCGATAGGCCCTGACCACGAAAACCATGGGGTTGAGATGCAGCAGGAAGCGCAGTCGGCCATCAAACATGTTGCGCAAGAGGTCTTCGTAGAGGAAGATCGGAGTCAACCAGAACCACGCCAACAGCACTACAGTCAACACCTGCGCCGTATCGCGGATGTAGACGTGCAGACCAGCCGCGATCCAAGAAAGGCCCAGGGTGAGCAATGCCAGCGGCCCCAGATACAGCAGTGGGACCATGACGGCAACGTTCAGTTGCCCCAGCACCCCCGCCGTGATCGCTACCAACAACAGCAAGGCCAGGAAGTGGCTGATCAAGGTGGACAGCAGGATCGTCAAGGGCACCACCTCGGCCGGGAAGACACTTTTCTTGATCAGGTTCGTGTACTCAATGAGCGACGAGGCCGAGCGCTGCAGGGTCTCTGAGAACAGCAACCAAGGCAACATGCCGGCGAACAGAAACAGCGGATAGTTCGTCGTCACCTCTTCGGGGGGAAGCCGAATCCCCAACGCGTACTGGAAGACGAAGGTATACACACCCAGCAGGACTAGCGGGTGGATCAGTCCCCACACCCAGCCTGCCAACGACCCGATGTAGCGTTGCTCGAAGTCCCGCCGTACGAGTTGATAGATGAGACTATGGTGGCGGACCAGAATGAGGACAAACTTCGCCCCCGGAATACGGTCCATGGCAACCATGTTTAGGACTGTACCGGCCCGGGTGGTGAGGCGTCAACGGCAGGAAAAACAGAGCTCAAAAACAACAGTGGCGTGGGCCGACCTCCCACGCCACTGGTTCTCTTGTGGATTTGCAAGGAGAAGCAACTGGCAGTCGTTATTGCTCTCTTGTCTTCATTGTGTAAGACGATCGAGCAGCCGGTTTTTTTCTCCGCCGGGTGATAAAAACTGGCTTCGGTATCTTAAGTCATTGATAACAAGACACTTGAATGGGAAGATTGTGGTAGAATCTCAATCAGGGTGGCAGCGGTCGACTTTTTCGGCCTGTGCCACGTCTTCAAGGATGTACGGAGCCGGAATTGATCTTCCGCGAGGTTGAGGATCGGGATCTGATCCTGCGGGCGGGCAAAGGCGACGTCGAGGCGTACAACGTACTCGTGTCGCGCTGGGAGAAGCGCGTCTACAACTACCTGCTGCGGGCGGTTCGGAACCGGGAGGACGCCCTAGATCTGTGCCAGGATACGTTTCTCAAGGCCTATCGAGGGCTGAGTCGGCTGGAGAATGCGGATCGCTTCCCGCAATGGCTGTTTCGGATTGCGCACAACGAGAGCATTTCGCTGTTTCGGCGCAACCGATACAGCTCAGACGAAGAGGTCCCCGAGGTCGCCGATGCGGCGCCGCTCACCTTCGGCGGGATGAGTCTGAGCCCGGCCGAGGTGGGCCTGGCCGTGGGGAAGGCGCTTGACAGCTTGGCCCCTGAGCAGCGTGACGTTGTCGTGCTGAAGGTGTACCACGGGTTCAAGTTCCATGAGATCGCCGAGATCCTCTCCTGCCCGGCTTCGACGATCAAGTCTCGGCTCTACAGTGCGTTCGACGTGCTGAAAGACGTTTTGGCGCCGGTCAATCGGTTGTAGGCATCGGAAGCCGGCAGACGCTTGCGGAGGTGTGAACGTGATGAAGCCGCCCTATGAGAAGCCGCCCCATGATCTACGAGATTACCTGTTCGATGAGTTGGACGAGCAACAGCGCACCGAGGTCGAACACTACCTCGACGCCTCACCTGAAGCTCGCGAGGAACTCGAACGGCTCAGACTCACACAGGCGGCTCTGGTGAGCGTCCCCGATGAGGAGATCCCTCGACGAGTCGCCTTTGTCTCCGATAAGGTCTTTGAACCCTCCCGTGGCAAACGCATTTGGCGTGAGATATGGGCAGGCGCTCCGCGCCTGGCGTTCGGCACCGCAGCCGTCGTGCTCGCTGTGCTGGTAGGACTCTCGGCCGCCCAGCCCACGCTCACTGTCGATACGGAGGGCTGGCGGATCGCTTTCGGCGGGGACCCCACTGCGGCGGCGGCGCCCCCGCAGGCCGCTGCGTCGAGCCTCACTCCCCAGCAGGTGCGCCAGATCGTTCTTGACGCAGCCGGGGCTCAGGAGGATCGTCTGCGGGAGGCGATGATGGAGGCGGTCGCCGGGCACGCGCGGCAAGAGGCAGCGGTGCGGGAGACCGCTATGAACGAGCTGCAGACCGGCATGGAGCAGACCTTCCACTTGATGAGATCCGAAACCGAAAAGTTGTATCGTGTCACGGCCCGAGCCGACGGCGCCGCGCTGAGGAGGTAAAGGGCCGTGAGGATGATTCGGATCGCCTGTTGCGTGCTGGCCGCCACGCTCCTCTGCACCGCGGAACCGCCGGCCTCGAAGGACGACGACGTATACCGCCAAGTGTCCCGGAGCGAGCTTTCGATCGAGGGCCGATTCGGCAATCTCTCCGACCCGGTCCGCATGGATCAGATCGGAGTCACCCGTAGCGGGTATCTCGATGGGTTTGGAGCCGTGTTCGCGCTGGAAGTCATGCTGGTTCCTGTCCAGGGTCTGAGTCCCTTTCGGCCGTCCGTAACAGAAAAAGAGAAGCGGGATCTGAACTTGCGCAAGCGGCAGCGTTTGGAAGACCTGGAGGTGCTCGCACGGCAGATTCTGGTCGAAGAGGGCGGCAGGCTGACGGCCGTCCCCTTGGAAGAGAAGATCGCCCTGATCGTCTCGCTTTTTCACTATGGCTGGGAGGACTGGACAGGCCTACCGGCCCAACTTGTGATGCAAGCCACGCGACAGACTCTCGTGGACCGCAAGGCGGGAGACCTCGACAAACCTTCATTCAAGAAGCGTCTCCAAGTACGGTACTTCTAGCGCCGGCTCTCGGGGCAAGACTCACCAGATCACGACATCATGGCTGCGCGTCTCGGTGAAATGTTGATCGCCAAGGGGCTGCTTGACACAGCTGACCTCGAGCAGGCGCTGGAACTGCAGAAGGAGCGCGGTGACAAGCTCGGCAAGATTCTCGTCGACCTCGGCTTCGTCGCGCCCAAGGACATCCTCACGACGCTTTCCGAGCAGCTTCAGGTGCCGCTCGTCACGCCGAATGAATTCCCTCCCGTGCTTCCCGAGTTGGACCGTCTAACGCCGAAGTTGATGCGGCAGTTCTCATTCGTACCGATCGAGGTCGAGGACTCGACCCTGACGGTGGCGATGAGCGATCCGCTGGATTTCGAGACGGTGGCAACGCTGCGCAATTTCAGTGGCTTGAACATCCAGGCGGTGCTTGCCGCCGAGCAGGACATCCACGACTCGATCGACAAATACTTCGGTGAGCAGGAGCGTTCCGGCGACTCAGGATTCGGCCCGGGGGATGCCGACGATGCGGCGCAGATCGAACACCTGCGCGACATGGCCAGCGAGGCGCCGGTGATCCGGCTAGTCAACAACATGATCGCACAGGCTCTTGAGCGGCGGTCGAGCGATATTCATCTGGAGCCTTTCGAGAAGGAGTTCCGGATACGCTTCCGCGTGGACGGGATTTTGCACAACCAGGATCCCCCGCCGCGGGAGCTGCGGGCGGCAGTCATTTCACGCATCAAGCTGATGGCGAGGCTCAACATCGCCGAGCGCAGGCTTCCGCAGGACGGCCGCATCAAGATCCGCGTGATGGGCCACGAGGTGGACTTGCGGGTCTCGACCCTCCCGACGCTCTACGGCGAGAGCGTCGTAATGCGTCTGCTTGACCGTAGCGCCGGCGACTTCTACGACCTCACGCGGCTCGGCTTCGACGAGTCGATGCTGCAACGCATACAGCACTTCACCGCTCTGCCACACGGAATTCTTCTCGTCACCGGACCGACCGGCAGCGGCAAGTCGACCACACTCTACTCCGCGCTCAAGCTGATCAACGGCCCCGAGAAGAAGATCATCACCATCGAAGACCCGGTCGAATATCAGATGGACGGCATCAACCAGATTCACGTCAATCCGCAGATCGGGCTCACGTTTGCCGCGGGGCTGCGGCACATCGTGCGCCAGGACCCGGACGTCATCATGGTCGGTGAGATTCGCGACCGCGAGACGGCCGACATCGGCATTCGGGCCGCGTTGACTGGACACTTCGTGTACTCGACGCTGCACACCAACGACGCTCCCAGCGCTATTACGCGCCTGACCGACATGGGGATCGAGAACTATCTGTTGACCTCGTCGTTGGTCGGGGTGCTGGCACAGCGTCTGGTGCGGCAGATCTGTGATCACTGCAAGAACGAGGACGGAGCGGTCAACACCCCTGAAGGTGAATCGATCCGGAGTTGGCGCGGCGCCGGTTGCGACCACTGCATGGGTAGCGGCTACACGGGCCGAGTCGGCATCTTCGAGCTGATGGAGCTCAACGGAGAGATCCGCGACTTGATCATGCACAACGCCGACGCCACGAAGCTCACCGACGCCGCCCGTCGCAACCAGATGCGCAATCTGCGCGAGGACGGCTGGGATAAGATCGCCCGAGGGGTGACGACGGTGGATGAGGTGGTGAGGGTAACACAGGAGTTTTAGTCGTGTCTCGTGTTTCGTGTCTCGTGTGAGGTGATCCAGAGGATGAGATGCCGACGCTGAAGAGTTTCAAGGAACTGGATGTCTGGCAGGCGGCGCATCAGTTGGCTCTTGGCGTTTATCGGATGACTGGGGAGTTCCCAAAGTACGAGCTATATGGAATCACGTCACAAGTTCGCCGAGCGGTCTTTTCCGTGCCGAGTAACATCGCCGAAGGCTGGGGCAGGCGATCGACCAAGGATTTCTTTCGACACCTTGCGATCTCGAACGGATCTCTGGAAGAAACCCGGTACTTTTTGTTGCTGGCTACAGATCTGGGCTATAGCAAAGCCGAACAACGCGATGAAACCGACGCGCCCATTAATCGGATCGGAGCGATGTTGGCAGCCTTGGAACGTTCGTTGAAGAAGCGCTTGGAGAGGAGTTAGCACAGGGTCGGGCCGTTCCCGAAACACGCTTCTCGAAGCACGAAACACGACCTACTCCCATGTCGACCTTCTACTACCGCGCGCTCAACCCCGAGGGTAAGGTCCGCAGCGGCACGTTGTCGAGCGACGACGGCCGGACGGCCGTCCGGGAGCTTCGCAGGCAGGGGCTCACGCCGGTGGCCGTCAGCACCTCGCGGCCCCGAGGGTTTTCGTTTCGGCTGCCCAAATTCGGGGGCGCGCGGTTTCGCGAAGTCCTGCATTTCACGCAGGAGAGCGCGACGCTGCTCAACGCCGGCGTGCCGCTCGACCGCACCCTCTCGATCGTCGCCGAGCTGACGGAGAAGAAGGACTTTCAATCGATCGTCTCGGAAGTGTTGCGATCGATTCGGTCCGGCAAATCGTTCGCCGACAGCCTCGCCGAACACCCCGAGTACTTCAATGACCTGTACGTGAACATGATCCGCGCCGGCGAGGTGAGCGGCAGTCTGGCGGTCGTTTTGGATCGTCTGGCCGAATTTGAGCGCGCCCGGGACGAGTTGCGCTCCTACGTCATCTCTTCGCTGACCTATCCCTGTCTGCTGATTTTGGTCGCTTCGGGATCGATTTTTGTGCTCTTGCGATTCGTGATTCCAAAATTTGCGGACGCGTTCGAGCAGTCGGCGATCGAGATGCCCGGGCCGATGAAAGCCCTTGTGGCGGCGAGCGATGCGGTAGGCACGTTCGGTATTCCGGCCATTCTCTTACTGATCCTCGGAATCGTGGCCCTGCGCTACTACGTCCGAACCCCCGCCGGACGCTTGCGCTGGGACCGCTGGCAACTCAAGGTGCCACTGCTCGGCATCGCATTACGCAAAGCCGACACAGCGCGCTTTGCGCGGGCCATGGGGACATTGGTGTCGAATGGTGTTCCCTTGGTGCAGTCGATTACCATCGCTCGCGACATCCTGGGGAACCGTGTGCTGTCCGGCGCGCTGGAGGCCGTGGCGCAAGGGGTGAAGCGCGGCGAGGGCCTCGCCGGGCCGTTGAAACGGACGAAGGTTTTCCCGACGTTGGCGGGGCACCTGCTTACCGTCGGCGAAGAGACGGGGAACTTGGATCGAATGTTCGAGCGGATGGCCGATATCTACGATAAGGATACCCGCGAAGCCGTCAAGCGGTTTACCTCTCTGTTCGAGCCCATTGTGATTGTGTTTATGGGAATTATTGTGGGTGCCATGGTTTTAAGTATCATGATAGCCATCACCTCCGTTAACCAAGTGGGGTTCTGACCATGAAAATCTACCGGCGAGAAAGATTCAGACGCACGCATGAAGCAGCAGGTATCACGTTGATCGAGATGCTTGTTGTCATTACGATCATCTCTCTGTTTTCGGCGGTGGCGTACCAACGCTTCGTTCCGGCACTCGATGACGCCCGCCGCGTGGCCGCGAAGACCCAGATCGAAGCCCTGGACGCCATCTTGATGCGTTTCAACATCGAGCATGCCCGCTTTCCCACCGAGGAAGAGGGCTTGGCGACGTTGCGGCCATTCATGCAGCAGGATCTGCCGCTCGACCCCTGGAAGCGGCCCTACATTTACCGCTACCCGGGCGACCACGGTCCTGAGCCGGACGTGATGTGCTATGGCGCCGACGGCGAGGAAGGCGGCGAAGGGCCGGACGAAGATATCGTCAGTTGGAGGTAGCGGTAAGCTGAGCTGCGAGCCTGACTCCGCCGGTCGGCACTCACTCTGGCTCTAGGGACGCTTCCGGATCCAAGAGCGCGCCGTGCAGTCGACTTTCCTGTGTGACTTCGCGTCAGTCTATAAAGGGACTGTATCCGTCATGGCGACGACGTATACCGGCGCGAGCAGCTCTCGGCCCCATTTGTTCGCCGCTCGTTCCGTTCGACGGCTTGCCCGCGGGCGCTACGGCACACGTGGCATCACCCTGATCGAGATCCTGATCGTGGTCGCGATTGCGGGGCTCATTCTCACGATCGCGTACCCGAGCTTCACAAAGGGCCTCGACGGGATTCGCCTACGAACCACCGTCGACCGCGTCGGCACCTTTTTCAATCAGGTCCGCAACATGGCGTCCCGGCGCCAGGTGCCGGTGCACCTGATCGTGGACCCCGAGTTGCGGAGTGTGATCGCTGTCAGCCTCGATCGAGGGTGGCAGGACGTTTATGAGTTGCCCGACCGCATACGGGTCGTGATGCCGAGCGAGCGGGCGAGTGTGATCCTTTTCCCTGGCGCTCCCGCACCGCGGCTTCGCGTCATGTTGAGCGCCGAATCCGGGGGGCGTGCGGGGCTCCAGGTCAACATCTTTACCGGCGTGCCCGAGCTGTGGGATGGCGGCGAGGAGCGGCTCTAGCGACCCTGCCATGCCCGCAACAACTTTCACCAGAGGTCTCGAAGCCTCGAGGCGGACCGGCCGGCACGGCTTCAGCCTGATCGAGATGATTGTGGCCACGGCCATCCTGGCAACGGCGATCATTGGCCTTCTGACGCTCACGAGCGTGTCGCTTTCCAATGCGGCGGTCATTCGCGAGTACGACCGGGCTTCGATGTTGGCCCGCTCGAAGATGAGTGAACTGCTGGAGGTCAACCCGCTTCCGTTGGGCGAGGTCATGGCGGGAGCTTTCGATGAATCTACCCGCTGGGAGGTGCGCACGGAGCCATTCGACATCGTGCCCCCGGCGATAGTCGGGAGGACCATGTTGGTGCGCGTGGAACTTACCGTTGTATGGGTCGCTCGCGAGCGGGAAAAGTTCATCCAGCTCGAGGGCTATCGCTCCATGAGGATTCAACCAGAGCACGAGCGATTCCTCGGGGGCTTCCGCTGACCTCTTCCACTGTCGCCAAGACCAGCCAAGCATGACACCTAGGCCCGTACACTACCACCCGTCTCGGGCCCCGCCATCCGTGCCGCGTCCGCCGTCGGCGGCCGCCGGGATGAGCTTGATCGAGATCACAGTCGCGGTGGCGCTGCTGGGATTACTGTCGGCGGGCATCTTCACGGCCTTTCAAGTGGGAGCAAGTTCTTGGCAGAGCACCCGCGACCGTCTGATGCTGGACCGCCGCATCGCAACCGCCAACGCCATCCTGCACGGCGCCCTGAACGGCATCGTGCCTATCCAGGCGGAGGTGCCCCCGGGCCGCGACCAGAGTGGCCGACGGTTCGCCTTCTTTCAAGGCGAACCGCTGGCGATGCGATTCGTGACGACCTATTCGGTCACCCAAGGCGTACGGGGCGGGCTTCTGATCACCGAGTTGCAAGTCGTCCGTTACGAACGGGGCCTACGTGTCTTGCTCAACCAATCGCCCTACCTCGGGCCGCGGAGCGCCGGATTCTTTGTCTCGGGCTTTGCCCGGCACCCCGAGAGCGGCCGCCAGCGTCCCTTGTTCATTCCCATACGGCCCCGAGCAACCTCTTTGATCATCGTCGACGAGCTTCAAGATTGCCGTTTCGCTTTCCTGGAAGAACGCCCCCGATTCGAGCGGCCGACACGTTGGGTTCCGGAGTGGATGAACCTGCTTGAGCTTCCCGAGGCGGTCGCCATCCACGTCACAGCCAACGGCGGGGAAACGCGGTTGCGGCCGATCTCGGTCATTGCCGGGATTGCTTCGAAGGGTTTGGATCTCGGGGCGCCTACCGGCAGTGGAGGGGGGCCTCCGCCACCAGGGACAATCGCCTTGCGAGGGAGGCCGCAGTTTTGAGGCTGCTGCGCGGACTTGGCTCGCGCCGAGGCAGTGCCCTGTTGGCCGTGATGTGGCTTTCGATCGCCCTCGCGGCAATCGCCTTTACCCTCTCGCGCACCGTTCGGACCGAGTTTGACCGCGCTGACCTTAACGTCGATTCCACGAGAGCTTACTTTCTCGCTCGCGGCGGCATCGAGCGGGCGATGATGTACCTGCTCAACCCCCGGTCTCCGGAGGAGGACGCGCCCGGTCCGGGATTCATTCCGGGACAACGCTGGATGCGCTTTTCGTTCCCGGCCGGAGATGTCGCCGTAGAGATCGTGGGGGAGTCCGGCAAGCTGAATGTGAACGACGCGCCCCCCGAGGCGCTTGGCCGGACCCTGGCTGCCAGCGGTGTTGACCCCGGCCTTGCGATGTCCGTCGCGGACCGCATCGAAGCCGCCCGTTCGCCATCCCGCGAGGCCAGCCTCAACCCGCGCCAAAATGCGGGAGATGTGTCGTCTTTCTCGCGGCGCCCGGCGTCTTTTCAGTATCTGGAAGAGTTGCTGGCAGTCCCCGGCATCATGCCGGAACTTCTGTTTGGGACCTACCGTCAGGATTTCGAGGGCAATTGGATGCGAATCGGAGGACTCCACCGGCACTTGTCGGTCGTCGGCTCTCAGACGATCGACGTGAACTACGCATCGCCGGAGGTGCTGCGCGCGGCCGGTGTTGCTGGCTCCGTAATCGGTGCGATTCTGGAGGCGCGGGAAGATGGGCCGATCGGAAGTGACCATCCGGCCATTCGGGAGCTCGTCAACCGCGAAGGGCCGATCCGGCTGTCGGGGGCAACATCCCCCATGGCGTACACCCTTTGGGCGGAAGCGCGGCTACACACGGGTAGGACCCGGCGGATGGTGGGAGCGCTGGTCCAGCGGGCGCAGTCTCAGGACTCCGAGCCCATCCGGGTTGTCCGCTGGTACGACACGCAGTTCTAGCTCATGAATACGGCGCGCCTATTCCGAATCGGAACCGGCTGCGGAATCGAGGTCCGCGACGACGACCTGTTGGTCGTCGCAGTGAAGTCGCGCCCGAAAGGGGTGACCGTTCTCGGCCGTGAGGCGATCAAGGACTTCCGCCAGCGCCCTCCCCGGGAGTGGGGAGAGGAATACACGGCCTTCCTGAAAGAGAGGGGCCTGTCACACCTGGCGGCGACCGTCAGCCTGCCAAGAGGCGAGGTCATCGTCCGCCAGGTACAACTGCCGCCGGTGAAGGGCAAAGACTTAGCGGCGGCTGTCAGCTTTCAGATCGAGACTCTGCACCCTTTCGGCGAAGATGAAGTCTGCTTCGGACATGCACCCTTGCGTTCCCCCGCAGAAGGTGCCGGCGAGATCCCGGTCGGTGTCGTTATTGCGGAGAGGGCCAAAGTAGATGCCTACGCCGACTTGTTCGAAGAGGCCGGCATCGCGGTCCGTTCGTTCAGTGTCACGGCCGCCGCCTTCTTCGCGGGAGTCCGCGTTCGCTGGGACTCTCCGCCCGCTCCCTTTCTGATCACGGACTTCCATCATCAAAAGCTCGAGATTTACGGGGAGGGCGAGAATCGGCCGCTCTTCAGCGCTGAGTTCGATCTCTCCTCGATGCCGGCCGAACGGGCCCTACACCTTGCTGAAGCGGACCTGCGCTTGGCCGAGTCGGAGTCAGCGCTCTTGGCGGTCTGCGGGCAAGGCCAGGAGAGTGAGGGGGGAGAGGCGGCAAGGCCTCTCGCGGCGCAGCAGCTCGAAGAAGGGGAGAGTGGCTTTGAGTGGCGTTCGATCGCCGAGATCCTCCCGATGCCCCTGGAAAGCCCGTTCGACTTCGACGTTCGGCGCGACGCCGCCGCACTCTCGGTGGCGCTGGAGTCAGCGTGTCCGCGCCTGGGCTGGCGCGCGAATCTCTTGCCCCGTGAACGCCGAAAATCCAGCTCCCGCTGGATGTATGCACCGACGGCGGCACTGACCTCGATCGTGTTTCTGCTGTTGGTCGCCTTTGCGTTACGGCCCACGATCCAAGACCGTAGCTACGTCGAGGCATTGGAAACCGAGTACAGCCGGCTGGCCGCGGTGGTCGAACAAGCCGACGCGACCAAGGAACAAACCCTTCATGCACAGCGGAAGGTGAGAACGCTGCGGTCGTTAGAGGCGAGAACCGAGATCGACATGCGAACTCTCGGCGAGCTGTCGGAGCTAATCCCCGACACCGCTTGGCTGACCAGCCTGGAACTGGACGGCAAAGGGTTGCGAATGAGTGGGGAGGCGAACGAGGCCGCCCCGCTGCTAGGAAGACTGAGCGACTCGCGCCATGTGACGAACGCCGCCTTCAGTACGTCGCTTCGCGAGACCCCGCGGGGGCAGCGCTTCCAGATTGCTGCCGAGAGAGCTGCCGGCGGTGAAGGTGCGGGCGAGCCTATCGAGACGGCCGGCACACTTATGGAGGCTCCAGCCACTGCCGAGGCCGAGCAGTCCGCCACGCTGACAACGATGTCCGAACAAGACCCCACCCTGACCGATGACGAGGCCCCATCGCCGGCAGCCGCGCCCGAGCCCGCAGCGGAGGAGGCGCGCTGATGGCGGGCACCTTGCAAAGCCGCGACCGCCGGGCGCTAACCATCCTCGGCGGCGCCGTGATCCTCTTCCTGCTGCTGCAGACGGACTTTCTGTTTCCCTCCGGCGGGGGCGGCGCCTCGATTGTCGCCAATGTCGAAGCCTCGGAGCGGGAGCTGCTTCTGGCGCAGACGAAGGTCCGGCAGAAGCCGGAGGTGGATGCGGAGTTCAAGGCCATCATCGCCCGGCAAGAGGCGCTTGAGAAAGGACTGCTGTCGTCTGAAACCGCGGCCCTGGCCCAGGCGGAGATGCGTGAGACCGTCGGGGCACTGCTGCGAGGCGCCGGTATCGCCATGAAGGCCTCACGCTTCGGCACGGTACAACTCGAGGGTGAGGACTACGCACAGATACCCCTGATCGTTGACTTCAACTGCACGATCGAGCGGTTCGTGAATCTCATGTCGGACATCGCGAACGCCGAGCTGTTGTTATCCTCGCGGGCTATCGAGGTCGGAGCCGGGAATCCAAAGACGAAATCCGTAAACGTGCAACTGACGGTCAGCGGCTACCTCCCGGTGTCTCGTACGCCGGAATTGGTGAAGAGGAGATCCTCCCGGAGGCGTCGATGAAGAACAAGAAACTTCTGGCCCTCAACGTCGCGCTCGGCCTGTTGGTCGTTCTCGGCGGCGTGGAGCTAAAGGGACGCATTGATAATGCTAGGGATCGCTATCGGATTCTGAATACGTCTCAGCCCCCGAAGGAGCTTCCCAGCTTCGCTGGTCCGAAGGCGCCGTCGAAGGTGCGCCCGGGGGACCATATGTCAATCGTCGAGCGGCTGCTTTTCTCCGAGGATCGCAACCCCGTGGTCGAAGTGGCGCCTCCACCTGAACCGGCGCCGGTGCTGCGGCCTGCACTCCCGCTACTCGTCGGCGTGATGGAGCTGGGCGAAGGGACGATCGCGCTGATGGCGCCTGATGTCGACACCCCCGCCACTCCCGTCGAGGTGGGCGAAAAGGTTGGCGAGTACGTGTTTCTGGGGTCCGCCGGTGACAACATCACCCTGGAGTGGAAGAGCGAGAAGATCGAAGCCCATCACAGCGAGCTAACTGGAGGCGGGGACGGCTCGCCGCGCGCAAAGCGCCCGGCACGCCGCGCGAGTCGAGGACGGGACCCGTTTGAGGCGCTCGCTGCGTCGGCGCCGAAAAAGCAACCGCAGGGCCTGGGTGGCAGGTACAACATCGGCCAACAGATCAGACCGGGCGTCTACAACGGGGATCCGAAGGACGACTCCCCGGCGGGTACCGTGTACAAGGGCTTGGTCAAGACAGTCCGGAACACCCCCTTCGGAAGGAAAAGCTGGTGGGAGAAAACCAAGTGATCAAGGCGAGTCGGGTGGTTTCTCTATTGCTCCTCATGTCGATCGCGGCTTTCGCCGCAAGCGCTACGGCGCCCAAAGATCCTAAGCCTCGCGAGCCGCGAGCCGCGACAGCGGCCAAAGCTTCAGCGGACGACCGTTCGGGCGAAAAGCGGCCGACGACCAGGAAGACCCCCTTCGGTGCGGCGAAGATTACCAACTCAAATTCTCGTCCGGCGGGACCATCAGCCGCCGCCGTAAGCCACCTCGTGAAGGTAGAAGAGCGGGGCGACACCATCGTATTCCGCCAGCGCACACCCTTTGGGGAAAAGGTCTGGAAGCGAGCGCGAACGGAACTCTCCGCCCAGGAGCGAGAGCTCCTGGAAACTTACCAGGCGGGGAAGTCGGGCCCTGTCTCTGGCCGGACACCATCGTATTCCGACCGATCCGGCGACGATCCGCCCGAGAAAGCCCAGTGACGGTCGACAAGAGGCCAAGGTACCGGCCGAGTCGGCATTCATCAGCCATGGTCATAGGGAGAATCATGCGAAACGCAGCCCTTTGTTTACTTCTGCTCGCTTCCAGCCTGGCGGCGCAACAGCCGGCGCAGACGCCACCGGAGCAAGACGCCCAACCGCAAGCGGCCGCCGATGCCCAGGCCGAGCAGCAACCCGCCGATCCCCAACAGCCGCCGGCCGCCCAGCCCCAACCGGCCGCTCCTGCACAGGCAGATCCGGATCCCGGCGCTGCCGCGGCACCGGCCCCTCCGCAGCAACCGCCACCGCAGGCCACTGCCTCGGGCGGACGCGTGTCATTCCGGAATCTACGCAACGCGGATTTACTGGAGGTGATCGACCTGATTGCGCGGCAGCTCGAGATGAACTACATTCTCGACCCACAAGTCCAGACCGGCAACGTCTCGATCAATACCTACGGCGAGCTCACCAGGGATGACCTTTTCCCATTGCTGGAGACGATCCTCCGAATGCACGGCGCCGCGGCTGTAAAGGTCGGGAACCTCTACCGCGTTTCGCCGGCGCCACAGATCCCCAGGCTGCCCATATCCCCGACCACAGACCCGGACGCGGAAATCCCCGACGATGAGCGGGTGATTCTGAACGTAATCCGCTTCAACTACACGACTGCTGTCGACATTGAGAAGGTGTTGGAGCCGTTTCTCGGCCCCGGGGCCGTCACGCAAGTGATCGAGCAGGCCAACATGATGCTCGTCCTCGATAACAGCCGCAACATGCGGCGCACGATGGAGCTGATCGCCCTGTTTGACACCGAAGAGATGGCACAGCAACGCGTCAGGCTGTTCAAGGTCAAGAACAGCCTAGCGACCACTCTTGCCACCGAGCTGAGCCGGATCTTCGCGGCCTACTCGCTCTCGGAAACCCAGTCCAGCATCCAGTTTCTGCCGATCGAGCGCATCAGTTCAATTCTGGTTGTCGCCGGAAACGCGAATATTTTCAAGGACGTAGAGGATTGGCTGAGTAAGCTGGATCAACCCGTTTCCATAGGCGGATACCAAACCTTCGTCTACCGCGTCCAGTATGGATATGCTCCTCAACTCGCCGAGACGCTGATCATGCTCTACGGCGCCCCGGGGTATGGGGGTGGGTACGGAGGTGGAGGTTACGGCGGCGGCGGTTATGGAGGCTATGGTGGTGGTTACGGCGGTGGCGGTTACGGCGGTGGTGGGTACGGAGGTGGAGGTTACGGCGGCGGCGGTTTTGGCGGCCGAGGCTCCAGTGGTTTCGGCCGAGGCGGGTTCGGTGGCGGTGGTAGATCTGGCGGTGGCGGCTATGGCGGTGGCGGTTACGGTCGTGGTGGTTATGGTGGCGGTGGCGGCGGGATCATTCGTTTGCCCAGCTCCGGAGCGCCCGGTTTGCCGGCGATGGGGCCCCGCCCCGATGCTCTCGTACCCCAAGCGGGTGTCCCCTTAGATGCCACGGGGGAACTCTTGGGAGAACAGCCGGTTGCGGGCGTAGCTGGAGCAGGTGCCGGTACCATCCGCATCGTCCCAGACGATCTGAACAACGTAATCCTCGTTCAGGGCACCCAGCAAGAGTGGGAAGTCATTCGCAAAACGTTGCAACAGCTTGATTTCCCTCCGCGGCAAGTACTGATCGACGCAAAGATCTACGAAGTGTCGTTGACCGGGGCGTTCTCGAGTGGCGTGTCGGCCGTACTCCGGGAGAAGGGCAACTCCAGTTTGAGAACCACGGGTGGGTTCGACTCAAACGGCAGTGTGAATTTGTCAATTGGGACCCTGGTGGGCAACACGAGGGAATTGGCCGCCGCTCTGGCGGCGAGTCAGTCCGACGGTCGTACTAGGGTCATTTCAGCCCCTTCGATCATCGCAACGGATAACATCGCAGCGACCATCACCGCCGGCACCTCGATTCCTACGCTGGCCAGTGTGGCTCAAATCGGTGGCAGTGATACGTTTCGGAACAACATTGCCAACGTCCAAACCGGCATTACGCTATCGATCACGAGCCGAGTCAACGCTTCAGGGATCGTAACGATGATGATCGACCAAGAAGTCAGCTCACCCCTCCCGCCCACGGGGTCAATCGGGTCCCCCTCGATCGACCGCCGGAACGTGAGTACGCAAGTAACAGTGCGAGACGGCGACACCATCGCCCTCGGCGGGATCATGTCTGAAACCAGGATCTTTGGGCGCAGCCGTGTGCCGGGACTCGGCAAGATCCCCTTTTTGGGAGCGCTCTTCGGCTCCACCAGTGTTTCCCATGAAAAGACCGAATTGATCGTCATGATCACGCCTCAGGTCATCTACGACGAGAATGAGCTCCTGACCAAGAGCAACGAGCTGAAAGACAGGCTACGCAGTCTGCGCCGCCTGATTCGCGACTAGCGGCGTTCCACAGCTGTATGCCCCGATTGCCGTCGGAACGGAGAGCCTCTGTGTACAGCATCTAGACTCAAATCCGCACCCAAGCCTCGAGGACGGCTGGGTTGGGTCTCTGCGTTAGAAATAATAGCGTCCCGTCACAAACTCCGTGACCGCTTGCACGGTGTCTTCCGTGCCCTTGATGGCGTCGTGAACGCGATAGTGCCACGGCTCGGGGCTCAAGGCGCGGCGCCAGTGCCGGATCGCTTCCAAGTTTTCCTTGCCTGCCGCTGTCAGCTCATCGATGTTCTTACGTAGTGCGGACTGGCTTTCCAAGGTACGGAGGTCGCTTGTGGCTAGCTGCTCGGCCACCTCATAGAGTCCCTTGGCCAGCCGAACATACGACCGCACGACGCGTGTCTCGTTCGCTAGGTAGTTGTTCTCGAAGCCTTCCGCAATCGCCAACGCCCGGCCGCAAGCGGCGATTTTGCGGTCGAAGTCCTTGCGGCTCGTGTAGTAGCGGAAGATCCCTTCGCCGAGGTAGGGGCGGCGACGTTCGTCGATCATCTTCGCCGCCTTGCCCCAGGAGTAGGCGATAGGAAACTCGGAATCGTAAACGTCGAACTCGATCGGCCCCATCAGCTCGGCCCATTCGCCGACCTGCTCGGGGTCTTGGTATCCCTCCCGGGTGGCCCAAGCGATCGCGAACTCCTTCTCGCTGCGGCCGTTGAGGTTCCAAGCGTACTCGGCCAGGGCGTGGATGTTGAATCCACAGGTGGCTTTGCCGTTATCCGCCCAAGCCATCATGCCGTAGGCCCCTTGGAACCCGCGCTCGATGAGTTGCCGCAAGTACTCGCGAACACGGTGGGCCGAACTCTCGGGCACCATGAATTCGGGCGTATCGACGCGTGCGTTGGCTGTGATCGGGACGTCGTAGCTGGCGATCCAGCGCCCTTGCGCGGCGTAGTGGTCGAGCACCGGATTGCGAAGCAAGTCTCGCGGCAGATGCAGCACCCGCTCGATCTTGGTGGCGCAGGCGCGCTCGATCTTCACTGCTTCGGGCAACTCGGCGATCACCCGATAGTAGCGCCCCGTCGGAACAGTCGAAAGGAAGACCCGAATGCTGAACCGCGGATACTCCTTCTGCACCTCGCGAAACGCCGCCATGATGGCCCGCGATTCCATGACGTCTTGGCCCACGGCGGTCGTCTCGGGGCGGCCGTCTTCCCCCGGACGCTCGCTCAGCCAACAACTCACTTCACTCACGCCTTGGCGCGCGAAATCCCGCAGCCATTCGACCAGCAGCTTGCGGAAGAGCGGATGGGCGGCATTGGGAACGCGATGCTGGTTGCCCTGCTTGTGTGCGAAGTAGCGTCCGGCGAGGGCCCCGTCTCCCTTCCCGGCAAGCTCGGGATAGGCCTCATACAAACCGTAAGCATGAAGGAAGTTGAAGTGCGTCAGGAAGGGCTGGTATTCGAAAGCGATGCGCGAGGCCGCCCGGTAGAGGTCGTGATTGATGATCACGCCGTTCGGCTTGCCGCGCTCGATAGGCCTGAGTTTGGTCTCGGCCATCTTGCCGTAGTTGAGCTTCAACGAGGCCATCCACGGCACCCACTCGGCCGGCTTCGGGAAGTTCCACAGGCCTCGTTCCTGGAGGTCCGGCCAGTCGACGATATTCGCCAGCGGAATGGTCACCCGTTCTGACGTCAGAAAGGGTTCGAGAAGTTGGTGTAGAGTCTGAGCGGCGTAATAAAGACCCTTGGGATCGACAGCGGTAAGCAGCAGGCCGTGTTGCTTGATGGGCGCAATCAAGTAGGCCTGCCGATGATTCGGCAGGGTCGCAAGACGCTCCACCACGTCCCGCGCAGGATGCTGGCGAGTTTCCGGGCTGTCGGTCAGCGTGAGCCGAATCTCGAAAGCACCGCCGGCCGGCGCGCTACCCGTGTTGGCCTCAAACAGCTCACGTAACTCCACCGCGGCGCTCTCGGCGATCGCTCCGGCATCGGGGTCGACCTGGATGGCAACCTTTCGGGGCGCCAGGGTCACCTTGTGGGGAATCGAAATCTCTTTCGGCAGCGGGATGAGATGCCGAGTCCAGCGTTGTGCCTCGGTCCTTGAAACCGGCTCAGCCTGTGCGAGCACGGGCGGTGCGAGTAGCGCCACAACCGCCAGAAGCAAGAGCAGATGCTTCATAAGTAGAAGTATAGGTCTCGGCTCGACGCCGGTTCAATGCGCCCCCAGGCCCGCGGGTGGGCACGCGCTCGCTAGATCGCTCGGCAGAACGAGCGGAAGACGGGTCGAAACGCCCCTGGAGCGGCTGTGGCCGCTTCTTCTGCTCAGCAAGAAAGCGGTGAAAAGAAAGGGAGCGAATGGCGCGCCCGGCGCGATTCGAACGCGCGACCTCCTGCTCCGGAGGCAGGCACTCTATCCAGCTGAGCTACGGGCGCACTAGCCCTATTGTCCCTGCGGCGAGAACCGGCGTCAACTGAGGTCGTGGGGCGACCTCCAGGTAGCGCCGGCGTCACGGCGGGCTCGACCCCACCCAGGCGGGGCTCTGATTCCGCCCAGAAGTTCCCTGCCCGAGGTCTTCCGGGAGCCCTCTGGGGGCCTCTGCTAAGATACGTATTTTCTTATGGATTCCTCTCCTGTTGTGGTTCTCGGCGCGGGTCCGGCCGGCCTCACGGCCGCTTATGAGCTGGCGAAAAAGGGCGTGCGCAGCACCGTGCTCGAAGCGACCGATACCGTCGGCGGCCTAGCGCAGACCGTCGTCCACAAAGGCTACCGCTTCGACATCGACGGCCACCGCTTCTTCACCAAGGTCTCGGTGGTGGACGATCTGTGGCGCGAGGTGCTCGGCAACGACCTAATCGAGCGGTCGCGGATGTCACGGATCTATTACAACGGTAAGTTCTTCAGCTACCCGCTCAAGCCGTTCAATGCCTTGGCGGGACTCGGCATCTTCGAGACGCTGCGCTGTGTGGGAAGCTACGGCTGGGCACGGCTGTTTCCCCGCAAGCCCGAGGACAACTTCGCTACCTGGATCTCGAACCGCTTCGGTAAGAGGCTGTTCGAGCTTTTCTTCAAGACCTACACCGAGAAGGTCTGGGGCATCCCCTGTACCGAAATCCAGGCTGAATGGGCGGCGCAACGGATCAAGGGGTTATCGCTGGCCACGGCCATCAAGAACGCGCTGATCGGCGAGCGGGCCAAAAGCAAGGACGCCGTGGTCAAGACCCTGATCGACCGCTTCTCCTACCCGCGCCACGGTCCCGGGATGATGTGGGAACGCACCCGGCAGCGCATTGAAGAGATGGGGTCGCAGGTCGTCTTCGATGCTCCTGTCAGCCGGGTCCATTGGGGCGGGGTGCGTTCGGTCGAAGCCGGCGGCGAGACCTACGAAGGGGACCACTTCATCAGCAGCATCGCCGTGCGCGACCTGGTCGAAAGCCTTGATCCCGCCCCGCCGGAAGAAATCCTGGGCGCCGCGCGTGACCTACAATACCGCGACTTCCTGACCGTCGCGCTAATGTTCCGGCGCACCGACCTATTCCCCGACAACTGGATTTACATCCATGACCCCAACGTCGCCATGGGCCGCGTACAGAACTACGGCAACTGGAGCCCCGAGATGGTTCCCGACCCGGCCACCTCCTGCCTCGGGCTCGAGTACTTCTGTTTCGAGGGCGACGGCTTGTGGACCCGCTCTGACCGGGATCTGATCGAGCAGGGCAAGCACGAGATCGGCCAACTCGGGCTCGCCGACCCTACGGACGTGATCGACGGCGCTGTCGTTCGCATGAAGAAGGCCTACCCGGTTTACGATGGCGGATACGCTCAGGCGATGGACAAGATTCGCGGCTTCCTCACCCGCTTCCCCAACCTGCAGTTGACCGGCCGCAACGGCATGCACCGTTACAACAACCAAGACCACTCTATGCTTACCGCTATGCTGGCCGCCCGCAACATCCTCGGCGGCAGCTATGACCTCTGGCAGGTCAACGTAGACCAGGAATACCACGAAGAAGGCCGGGAGATCACTCTGGACGAGATGAAAGACCTGGAAGCCAACCAGCCGATCGTCCCCGGCAGGGTGGACGACGCCCGGAGCTAGCCATCCGGCACCGCACGCCACGGTTGATTCCCCATTCGCGAGATCGGTGGGGAGTCCCCGCGCCTGGCTCCTGACGGCGTAAGTGCCCCTAACGAATCCCTGCCGACTGGACGATAGAAGTTTTACAACGACACTGTCTCTTGCGTCATGGCACTCAACGTATTGATCGTCGATGACTCCGCTGTCATGAGTAAGATTGTCCAGCGAAGCGTCCGCCAAGCCTACAACGGCGAGATCGGCGAGGTCGTGGAGGCAGGCGACGGGCAGGAAGCGCTCGACGTGCTCGAGGGCAACCCGGTGTCGCTGATCTTTTCCGGCATCAACATGCCGAATGTCAGTGGACTGGACTTCCTGAAGAAGTTGAAGGACACCACCCACAAGGATCTGCCGGTCATCATGATCACCACCGAAGGAGGGGAAAACACCGTGATGGAGGCGATCTCGCTGGGCGCCAAGGGTTTCATTCGCAAGCCGTTCACCGCCGAGCAGGTCCAGGAAGCTTTGACGAGAGCCCTACCGTCGCTGCTGACTCCTTCGAAGTGCGGGTCTGCATGAAGAAGAGGGAAGAAGGGTAGACCCAGCCCTTGTTGATTTCCTCTAGACGGGCTTCGGTCCGGACGATACCGAGCGCCCTGGCGCGCTTGGCGGGTTAGGTTCCGGAATTCTGCAAGTCGGCCAGGCTGAGGTCCAACAGGCGGATGAACTCCTCGACGTCACTTCGGGCCACGTTCATCGGCGGGCTGATTCGGATGACATTGCCGTAGAGGCCTCCCTTGCCGATCAATAGGCGGTTGCGGCGCGTCACTTCGAGAAGGGCCGCCGCCTCTTGCTTGGCGGGCTCTTTGGTAACAGGGTCTTTGACCAGCTCCAGCGCTTGCAGCAGACCCATCCCCCGCACGTCGCCGATCAACGGATATTTCTGCTGCAACTCCTCGAGCCGTCCCCGCAAGTAGCCGCCGACTTGCTCACAGTTGGTGAGCAAGTCCTCCTCGCGCACGAAGTCGATCACGGCCTGGGCGGCGGTGGTCGAGATTGGGTTGCCGCCAAAGGTCGACAAGGTAAGGTAGCGCATCGAGTCAGCGACCTGGGCGCGGGCGATGGTAGCGCCGATCGGCAGGCCGTTGGCCATCCCCTTGGCGGCGGTGATGACGTCGGGGACGACGCCCCAGTGCTCGATGCCGAACCACTTGCCGCCGGTACGGCCCCAGCCGGTTTGCACTTCATCACTGATCAGGATCCCACCGTAGCGTTGCACGATGTCGTGGACGATGGGGAAGTACTCCTTGGGCGGCGTGATGAAGCCGCCGATGCCCTGAATCGGCTCGGCAATCATGCCCGCGATTTGCCCTGAGGTGGAGGTCTGAATCAGCTCTTCGAGGTCTTGCGCGCAACGCACTTCGCACGAAGGGTACTCCAGGCCGAACGGGCAACGATAGCAGTAGGCGTTGTGCGCATGAACGACGCCGGGCTGGGGCGCCGTCGGACTCCGCCACGGGCTGTGACCGGTCAGAGTGGTGCCGAGAGCGCTTCGTCCGTGGTAGCCGTGCCTCAAGGCCACGATTTCGCTCCGGCCGGTGTAACAGCGTGCCAGCTGAATCGCGGTCTCGTTGGCCTCAGTGCCGCTGTTGGTGAAGAACGACTTGGTCAGCTCACCCCCGGGGGCAAGCGAGGCGATGGTCTTGGCCAACTCGGCCTGGGGCGCGCAACCGTAGAGGGTCGAGACGTGGTGCAGACGGTCGACCTGTTCATGGATTTTCTTCCGCACACGGTCGTTCAGGTGGCCGACGCTGATCGTGACGATGCCGCCGAAGAAGTCGAGGTACTGGTTGCCGTCGGCGTCCCAAACGTACTGGTCCTTGGCGCGCTCGATCACGAGCTGCTCCCGATAGTAGTGGAAGACGGCCGGGAAGAGGTATTGGTCGCTGGCGAGAATGATTTCGTCGCGGGTCATGGCGGGATGCGAGCGCGGCTCCCAGGAGCAGCAACGCCAGGGGGGTCCGCGCTCTATTATTATCACGCCCCCTGCCGAGCCGCGACTGTGAAAGGTTCACACACCTCAGCGGCGCTCTGGACGAGGTTGTCGAGTCGGGCACGGCTGCCGGGCGCCCAAGTTGTGATCCGAAACCAGTTTCGCTAAGCTGACCCCTTCCACTCACATGCACCTGTCGGAACTCGATACGCCTGCGCTGCTGATTGATCTCGACCGCATGGAGGGCAACCTGCGCCGCGTGGCCGAGTACGCCGCGGAGCACCGGTTCCGGCTGCGCCCACACACCAAGACCCACAAGAACCCGGCCATCGGGCGCATGCAGCTTGACCTGGGGGCGGTGGGCCTCGCCGTGGCCAAGGTGGGCGAGGCCGAAGTGATGCTCGAGACCGAGACACCCGATCTGTTGGTGGCCTATCCGATCGTAGGCGCGTCGAAGCTGAAGCGCCTGATGGAAGTCGCCAAGCAGACCAACGTGAGCGTCGCGTTGGATCACATCGACGTGGCTCGGCCGCTGTCAGAAGCCGCGCAGGCCGCCGGTGTGACGGTGGGCGTGTTGGCCGAAGCCAACGTGGGCATGGACCGCTGCGGCGTCCCGCCGGGAGACGAACTCGTCGCGCTGAGCCGCCAACTGTCCCGCCTTCCCGGCTTGCGTTTCGACGGCGTCGAATTCTACTATGGCCACGTTTGGTTGCCGCTCCCCGACGGCGAGGAGCAGCTTCAAAAAGTCAATGAACGCGTGCAGCAAATTCGGGCGGACTTTGATCACGCGGGCCTCGAGCTCAAGATCATCAGCGGCGGCTCGACGCCGGCTCTGTTTCATTCACACAAGATCGACGGCATGAACGAGATCCGTCCCGGCACCTATGTCTTTAACGACGTGATGCAGGTGTGGGCCGGTGCGCCCGGCTGGGACGACTGCGCAGTGACGATCATGGCGACGGTCGTTTCGGCCGCCCGCCAAGGCTTCGTGATCATCGACGGGGGTTCGAAGACTTTCACGTCCGACACGCGGCCCTTCATGGAAGAGATCACTTTCGGCCGGGTCACCGAAGCGCCCGAGAGCCGCTTCTACAAGATGAACGAGGAGCACGGCTACATCGAGTGGCGGGGCGGTTCGCCAAGCCCCCGCATCGGCGACCGCCTGCGGATCATCCCGAATCACGTTTGCGCGGCTACCAATATGCACGAACGGGTGTATGGGATTCGCGGTGAGCAGGTCGAGCAGGTGTGGGAGGTCAAGGGCCGCGGGAAGCTGCAGTAAGAGCCGGCGCGGCTTCTCAAGATCGGCGCCGCCGCGGGATGGTTTGAAACCACTTCTCATCGAAAAGGAGACATTCGTATGATCGAACGCATCATGGCACCCGGCGGCCCATCGCCGCGAGGGCCTTATTCTCACGCGGTCCGGGCGGGTGACTTCATCTTTGTTTCCGGCCAGGCGGCGCTCAACCCGACGACCAACAAGTCTGAGCCTGGGACCGTGACCGAGGAAACCCACCAAACGATCAAGAACGTTCAGTCGATTCTGAAGGCGGTCGGTTCGGACTTGAGCGACGTCGTCAAGTGCTCGGTGTTCCTGGCTGACATCCGGGACTTCGCCGAGATGAACCAGGTTTACGAGGAGTACTTCGGACAAGCCAAGCCCGCGCGCACAACGGTCAACGCCCTCCTACCCGCCCAGGGCCTCAAGGTGGAGATTGACTGCATCGCTTATAAGCCCGCCGAGTAACGCGGGGCTTCATGACAACCAGATGGCACCGGGCTCGGGCCTTGGCGTCTCGTGATTCCTCGCAAGACAGGATGGCCCCCACGCCAAGTACGCCGACTCGAGGACCTGAGTCCCGAGAAGGCAGGACCCGGCAGCACTGAGGAGTCTGTGTGAAACGGGTTTTGCGGCTGAGCAAGGCCTGGGATTGATCCTGTGTAACCTTGCGGCGCTTTCTCGTGGACCGCTTCCGGAGCAGTCATGCGCTATGATTTGTTCAACCAGCCTGCGCCTGGCTTTCGGGCGCGAGTTGGTTGAACAGACGGTGGCGGTTGAGTCCATCATCCGCGACCACCTTTGGAGGCCTTGAAATGTCGTCTCTTGCATCCCGCCGATCCTTTCTCGGCCGCCTCGGAGGCGCCGCCGCAGCCGCCGCCTCGCTGAGCGAACTCAAGCCGTTGCTGGCCGCGACCGCCGGCGAGGAGAGCCGTTGGAACTTGGTTCGCCAACAGTTCTCGTTCAGCGAAGAGAAAGTTCCCATGAACGCGGCCAACCTTTGTCCGTCGCCGCGGGCCGTCACCGAGCAGGTGGCAAGCCTCACCAAGGACATCGACTTCGACTGCTCGTTCAACAACCGCGGCAAGTTCTCGAAGCTGCTCGAGGAGTCGCGGCAGAAGGTGGCGGAACAGATCGGCGCCGATGCCGACGAGGTGGCTCTGGTCCGCAACACCAGCGAAGCCAACAACACCATCAGCAACGGACTTGCACTCAAGGCAGGCGACGAAGTCCTGCTATGGGAGCAAAACCATCCAACCAACAACGTGGCCTGGGAAGTCCGGGCCAAGCGGCGCGGCTTCAGTGTCAGGAAGATCGCCGTACCGAAGAACCCGGGCAGCGAAGACGAGCTGATCGACGTGTTCGTCAGGGCGTTGACGGCGAAGACACGTGTCTTATCGATCACCCACATCTCGAACCGAAGCGGCATCCGACTGCCGGCGAAGGAAATCACGGCGGAAGCGCAGAAGCGCGGCGTCTACGTCCACCTCGACGGCGCGCAGTCGTGGGGCATGGCCGAGCTTGACCTGCACGACATCGGCTGTGACTCCTACGCCGCCAGTTCCCATAAATGGTTCTGCGGCCCCAGGGAAGTGGGCCTGCTCTACGTCAAGAAAGAGCGAATCGGTGAGATCTGGCCTAACGTCGTCGCGCCGGGATGGGGTACGACTGCCGATACGATTCTCAAGGGCGCTCGGAAGTTCGAGAACTTCGGCCAGCGCGACGACTCGCGGCTCACGGCGATCGCAACGACAGTGGAATTCCACGGTACGCTTGGGTCCGCCGCCATCGAGAGCCGGGTATACGAGTTGGCGACCGCTCTCAAGAAGGGCCTTCATGAAGCCGGGGCCAAGCTCGTTACGCCGATGGATTCGAAGCTCAGCGGAGGCGTTTGCATCATAGAAGTGCCCCAGGAGAACCGCGCCAAGGCCCACGCCACGATGTACCACAAGCACGGCATCGCGGGTGCCAGCACGGGGGGCCTTCGGCTGTGTCCGCACCTGTATAACACCGCGGAGCACGTCGAGCGCGCGGTCGCGGGCGCCAAGCAACTGCGATCGCTGTTGACCTGAAGGGGCCCGCGGCCGTCGGAGCGATGATGACCGACGATCTGCCACGGCACTCTCGGCGCACGTTGCTGCGGCGGCGAGTACGAGCAGCCGACACTCTATCCCTTCCGATTCTGTCCGCACTGCGGCGCACCGTTTGCCGCCCAAGATGAGATCCTGATCGAGCTGCCGATTCGGGTCTGAATACAGGCTATGAAAGTCACCCGAATCGACACGCACCTGTATCGTTTCCCTGCCCATCGCAAGATCGTGGATGCCATCCAGGAGTTCGACGCCATGGAGGTGATCACCGCAACGGTTCACACCGATCAGGGAACCGACGGTGTCGGGTTCGCCTATACCATCGGGCGGGGCGGCCGGGCCGTCAAAGTTTTTCTTGACGACGAATTCGTGCCGCTCGTGCTCGACGAGGGCCCCAATGACATCGAGCGCTTGTGGGAGAAGATGTGGTGGGGTCCACACTGGGTGGGCCGGGGCGGCATCGCCTCGGTCGCCATGTGTGCGATCGACATCGCACTGTGGGACCTCAAGGCCAAGCACGCCAATTTGCCGCTCTATAAGCTGCTCGGCGGCTGCCGCGAGCGAATGCCGGTTTACGACACCGACGGCGGTTGGCTCAACCACACCGAGGAAGAGCTCGTGACGCAAGCGGCGGAGCAGGTCAGGCAAGGCTACACCGGGATCAAGATCAAGGTGGGTAAGCCCAACCGCTCCGAAGATGTCGCCCGCATCCAGGCCGTCCGTGAAGTCATCGGTCCTGACGTCAAGCTCATGGTCGACGCCAATCTTCACTGGACGGCGGCGGAGGCTATCGCGCGCGCACGGCTGTTTGAAGAGTTCGACCTGTTCTGGCTGGAGGAGCCGATCGAGGCCGACGACGTCCTCGGCCATGAGAAGCTGCGGCGGAGCACGTCGATCCCGATTGCACTAGGCGAGAGCCTATACAACCGGCACGTTTTCAAAGAATACCTGGCGCGCGACGCGGTTTCGATTCTTCAGCCCGACGTGGGCCGCGTGGGAGGCATCACCGAGTGGCTTCGCATCGCCCACCTGGCTCACAGCTTCAATGTCAACGTCTCACCCCATTTTCTGATGGAGCTGCACATCCAAGTCACTTGCGGAGTGCCCAATGCTTTGTGGGTTGAGCACATTCCCTTCCTGAGCCGCTTTGTGGTGGACCCGCTGCGGATCGAGAACGGCTTCGCCTACCCGCCGGCAACTCCGGGCCACGGAGTCGCTCTTGACGAAACGAAATGTGCTCCGCACTTGATCGAGAGCAGCTCTTGGAATGGGTGAGCCGGCTCGGCGCGCGGCTACTTCCGCGGGGTTCCGCCGCCGCCGGTTCCGGGAGACTCGTCCAGTGTGGGGTCGTCGGTGTATTTGATCGGTACCGACATTTGAGCCTTCTGCGTCGTGAGTAGTAGCTTGCGGCTTCGCAGGGTCGGTTCGAGCTCCGACCTGACCTCTTCGAACGCCCGAGCCTGGCGGCCCGTGGCCTTGAAAATGTAGAAGCGCCCGGCGTCCTTCACGATCTCGGATACTTCACCCTCTTGAAGCCCTAGAATCGCGGCCTTGATCGCCCGCGGAATTGATGAATCCACATTGAAAGAACCCATGTCGCCGCCCTTCTCGGACGAGATCTTGTCATCGGAGTGCTTCCGTGCCAGTTCGGCGAAGTCAGCGCCGGCTTTGATTTCCGCGAGAAGCTTTTCGGCCCTTGCCCTTGCCTGGGCTTCGGTGGGTCGTTGCTTCGCGCTGGGCGATGGCACGCTGCCGGCCTCCGGCGTGTAGTGGATATAGATGGCCGAGACTTGAACCGACTCATAAAGCGCCTTGCTTTCCTCGTAGTAGTCGCGCAGTTCCTCGTCGGAAACTGTGATCGTACGGCCTAGCTCGTTAGCGTAAGCGTTTGCCAGAAACTGCAAACGCATAAACTCCCACTGGGATTCATAGGGCTCCTTTTCGAGCAGACCTTGGCTCTCGGCTGCCGTGGCCGTGGCGATCAGATTGTGCATCAGTGCGAGAAACTGCCGGTTCGTCATCCGGGAGGTCTGCGCCTGAAGGTTCGGCTGAATCAGCCGGCGCAGGCGCCGAACGTCCCTGCGGGTGTATTCCTTGTCACCGATCACCGCCAAAACGTTGTCGGAAGGGCTCTTCCGCGATCGGCCGGACGCACCGCCTCCCTGAGCCCACATCGTACCGGCGCAGGCGAGGCCCACAAGCACACCAATACTACGGATTTGTAATGACATAGATGATAAGCCCTTCCTGCCGAGGCGGAACCACTTGCTCGAACCAACTCTTCGAACCACTTTTCCGGGATTGTAACATAGGCTTCCTTGTGTTCCTCTCGGCGGGGGTGAGGTAGCTGACACCATACGGCCGGCTGCTAGGGCATCGGCGGTTCTTACGGGCCGGTTTTGGTCCTTTCATGGGCCCTGGACGCCCTTCTTGGTACACTCCCCAAAGGGTGCGAGACTTGACATCAGGGAGGCGGCGGAAGCGTAGGTGGAGCCGATGCATCGCCGGCTTGTGCCTGCCGATAGCAACCCTGTTGCCGGCAATCGGTCTCTACGCGACGGCCTTTCCCCGGCCGAACCTCGTCGTCCTCATTGTGGCCGAGCAGTTTCGGGCCGATTACCTGGACCTCTACGGGCCCAGTTTCTCGACTGGTGGATTCCGGCGTCTCCTCTCGGAAGGCTCGGTGTTCCCGCGCTGCCGGTTTGATCATGCCGTGACGCTCGCGGCGCCCAACGCAGCTACCCTGGCCACGGGCGCTTACCCTGAGACCCACGGCATCGTAGCGGACCGCTGGTATGATCGTGACGCCTCGAAAGTTGTCAATGCCGTTGAGTCTGGGCCCGGCGAAGCGCCTTCCGCGGGACGGCTGATCGGCTCTACGTTGGCCGATCAGTTGCGGTTGGCTACGCTCGGCCGCTCGCGGGTCGTAGCTGTCTCGGACCGCCCTGGGCCCGCCGTCCTTCTGGCCGGACGCCGTCCCGTGGGCTGCTATTGGAAGGATTCGCGCGGGCGGTTTGCAACCGCACCCTACTATCGCGACACCCTGCCCGAGTGGGTGAAAGTCTTCAATGCGCAGAACGACGTCTCACGCAACGCGGGGCGGCGCTGGAGCGCCCTCGACGCCCGTCCCGATGCTCTGCCGCTGCGGGTGCTTCACCTAGGCACGCCCGGCGAGCAGAACGGCTATCGGGGGCTCTACCGCTCCTCGCCCTTCGCAGCCGAGGAGGTTCTGGATCTGGCGCGCCACGCCATCCAGGAGGAGCAACTCGGGCGCGGCGGTCACACGGACTTGCTAATCGTCAACCTCAGCGCCCCAGCCTTGCTCGCCCTGGAGACAGGGGCGTACTCCCCCTTGATGCGCGACATGGTCCTGCGGCTCGACGAGATGATCGCAGACTTCCTGGTGAGCTTGGAGGAAGAGATCGGCCTCGACAACACCGCAGTCGTCTTCACTGCCTTGCACGGCACGCCTCCGCTGCCCGAGTCGCTGCGCCGCGAAGGGCTGCGGGCCGGCCGTGTGGACGGAGGGCTCGTCGT
Source organism: Bryobacterales bacterium (assembly GCA_965248255.1). Taxonomy (GTDB): domain Bacteria; phylum Acidobacteriota; class Terriglobia; order Bryobacterales; family UBA6623; genus JAKZVK01. The sequence goes on along the minus strand of CBDFIW010000004.1, from coordinate 2,795,400 downwards.
CGAGGCGATGAACGAGCGGTTGGCCATAGAGTTCGATGGCCAGGTGTTCGTTGAGAAGTACGTCTGGCCGTTTGTTTACTTGAGTGAAGCCGCGCGACAGGCGGACCCTGCGAAGCGCCGCGCGGTGATCGAGGCTGCCGGCGAGGCCGCGGCCGGCGTAGCGGGTGTTGCGGGCTACTACGCTCCTGGTGTCGAGGCCATGCCTTCGGCTCTGCGCGCCCGGCTTCGGCGGAGCCGGCATTCGTCGCGGTCGGGTGATCTGATACTGCTCTACGAGCCGAATTTCTCCGAGGACTACGGCCAGGGGCGTGGCACTAGCTCGGGATCTCCTTATCGCTATGACACCGACGTGCCGCTGGTCTTCCTGGGTCCGGCGTTCCGGGCACAGCGGTTTGAGCCGGTCGTGGATGCGGCCTCGGTTGCCCCCACCGTAGCCGCGCTGCTGGGTATCGCTCCGCCGGGCTCGGCGACGGGACGGGCTCTGACGGAAGCCCTTCGACCGAACCCGCGGTCCGAGCCCTCCACCTTCGTCGGTCCTCAGCCGCCTGAATGAGAAGAGTGTGCCCGATCTCGAAACTCAGCTCTGCGGGATACGCCTGAAGAATCCGATCGCTGCCTCGAGTGGGACCTTCGGCTACGGACTGGAGTTCGAGAGCATTTTCGACGTGACGCGGCTCGGCGGGTTTGTCGTCAAAGGCCTGTCGAAAGAGCCCATCGCGGGCAATGCGCCGCCGCGTCTGGTGGAGACGGCCTCGGGCATGTTGAACTCGATTGGCCTGCAGAACGTGGGCGTGCGGGCCTTCGTGGATGAGAAACTCCCCAAGCTGGCCGGCCTCGACACGGCGGTTTTCGCGAACGTTTTCGGTTATCAGCCCGAGGACTATGTCGAGGTTCTGCGTGTGTTGGAGGATGCCGAGGGGCTCGCCGGGTACGAGCTGAATGTCTCGTGCCCGAACACGAAGCACGGTGGGATGCAATTCGGGTCCGACCCGAGTCTGTTGAGCGAAGTGGTGAGTCTGGCCCGGAAGGCTGTCGAGCGCCGGCCCTTGCTTGTGAAGCTCTCTCCCAATGTCACCGACATCGCTTCGATGGCCCATGCCGCCGAAGACGCCGGCGCGGATGCGCTCTCGCTGGTCAACACCTTCCTGGGTATGGCGGTTGATGCGCGGACGAGACACCCCCGTCTCGGCGCCAATTTCGGCGGACTGTCGGGGCCGGCCATCAAGCCGCTCGGCCTGCGCATGGTCCACCAGGTCGCGCAGGCGGTGCGCATTCCGGTGGTTGGCATCGGAGGCATCGCGACAGGGGAGGACGTGGCCGAGTACTTGCTGTGTGGCGCTTCGGCAGTGCAAGTCGGTACAGCAACCTTCTGGGACCCTCAATCGCCCGCTAGGATTGTCGACGAGTTCACAAAGTTCCTTCAAGCCGAGAACGTTGGACGCGCAACCGACTTGATCGGGGCACTCCGGCTCAACGGCTGATTGCGGTTGTCTCTGACTTCTCGACATTAGTCCGGGAGCCGCCGCTCCAACGTAGGGGTACGGGTGGGGTTGAGTGGCTGTTCGTAAGCTCATCCCTTTGGAAGCATCATCGCTCAAACTCTGGGTTAGACGGAGGTGAGCACGGATGAATTGGGTTCGTTTCGTTCCACGATGCCTTCTCCCAGGCCTTGCCACCGACGGGCTCGTCCGCTGTTCCATCATCGACGCGGATCAAGCGACTCTTGCACCCCGAGTTCGGCCGGCTCGTTCGCGCGCTCATCACCTCGAACGAGTTTCTTTACGTGGACTGAACAAGGACGCTCTATTCCTCAAGCTGCACTTTGGCCAGATAGATGCTCGTCTTCCCTTCGTGCGACGAGTAATAGCTGAACCACAGAATCCCGTTGTCGTAGACCATGCCCGGATAACTGGTATCCCCACCGCTGGGAAACTCCAGCACCGGTTCGTAGGACGTGGGTGTCATGTGCCACAACACGGTGCGCCGAGACCCGTCGCCAAGATACTTCCGGCTGCCCGCCCACATCCGACCGTTCGGCAGCAGGATGAAGTTCGGCCCGCCTGGCCGCTTCGTCATCCGATCCCAGTTCCAATCGCGATATGGAGGACGGCTCGTCCCAATCCAGCCCGCATGTTCGCCGTCGTCACACCGGCCCAGCATGATCGCCTCGCCGTCGGGACGGAACCGAATCGCGGTCTCGTTGATGCACGGCACGTCGAGTTCCTTGATCCGCGTGTACGTCACACCGTCCGTCGTCTTATAGAGAACGCCCTTGTCCACGTCGTTGCCCACGCCGTGGTAGGTCACGCCGTAGCCCTTCGAGCCGTGCCAACTCACACGCCAGAGCCATTCGCCGGTCCCGACGACGCGCGACCACGGCGTCCATGTGCGGCCGTCTTTCGAGAACGCCACACGCGAATGAAGCTTTGCCCTGCTACCCGGCTGCCTGACCGCGACGCCGATGAGCAGCATCAACCGTCCGCCGGGCGTGCGGGAGATCTTGGGGTCGCGCAGATCGAAGCCCGCGTCAGCCAGCAACGCCGCCGACTCCCAGCGCTCCCCGTCGTCGGACACAATCACCCGAATCTTGCCGTCGGGACTGACGTGATCGCCTGCCTCACGAAACGTGCAGAACCACTTGTCCTGATGACGAATCAGATCGGTGAAGGCGTTGTGCTCGCCTTGGTCCCAGATCTTCTTCACCGACAGTAACGTCGCGCCCTGCCCGAGACAGACAATCGAACAACCCAACGCCGTTACGGCCAACCGAAGTAAACGCATAGCAACCTCTTTGTGGCGCGGTCCAACCGGCCCATCAGGTCCGCCGAAACCGGAAGCGTACACGCTTCAGGCAGAGCCGCAACCGAAAGCAGCAGCCGGCACGACTCGCCACAGCGTAGCTGACCTGTGCGCTCCTTTCTCGAGGCAGAATGACGGGTGGGCAAGCTGATCCGCAGCTACGGGGAAACCGAGCCCGGAACGCTAGTGACGGGTTCGCTACCTCTCAGCCAAAGGGTGTGGATTTACCCCTCACTCGCGTTCGGGGCTCGGCTTTTTCGGTACAATCCCATCAGGCTAGGGGACGCGCCATGATTGGTCGGACCATCTCGCATTACAAGATCACCGAGAAACTCGGCGAAGGCGGGATGGGTGTCGTCTACAAGGCCGAGGACACCAAGCTGGAACGCGCCGTCGCGCTCAAGTTTCTGGCGGCCCACCTCGTTTCCGATCAAGAGATCCGCAAGCGTTTTGAGCGCGAAGCCAAGGCTGCGGCGGCGCTGAACCATCCCAACATCTGCACCGTGCATGAAATCGATGAGGTGGAGGGCAAGACCTTCATCGCCATGGCGTTCATCGAGGGCGATAACCTCGAGCCAAAGATCGAAGCCGGCCCGCTAAAGCTCAACGACGCTCTGGATATCGCCATCCAAACCGCGCAAGGCCTTCAAGCGGCTCACGAAAAGAAGATTGTCCACCGCGACATCAAGCCCGCGAACTTGATGGTCACCGGCTTGGGCTCGAAGCAACAGATCACCATGATGGACTTCGGCCTGGCTTTGCTGACCGACGGCTCGAAGCTCACGAAGCTAGACGAGACGATGGGCACGGTGACATACATGTCGCCCGAGCAGACCTACGGCATGGATCTGGATCACCGCACCGATGTCTGGTCGCTGGGTGTGGTGCTCTACGAAATGGTGACCGGCCAGCAGCCGTTCAAGGGCCACTACGACAAAGCGGTGATGTACTCCATCACCAACGAAGAGCCGGAACCGATGACGGCGTTGCGGACCGGCGTCCCGATGGAGTTGGAACTGTTGGTGAACAAGTGCCTCGCCAAGGACGCCGGCAGGCGCTATCAAAGCACCGCCGACATGGTGGTCGACCTGGAGACGCTGAGTGACAAGTTGAAGTCGGGGAAATCAACCATCCTGCCAGCGCAGTCAGTAGGCGATGTAGGGGCACGGCATGCCGTGCCCGCCGCGCCTGAGGAGACAACAGGAACACGGGCACAGCATGCTGTGCCCCTACATTCCGCAGGTCCGCTGGCGCGCTATCGGGTGATAGAGGACATCGAAGAATCGGCTGACTCGATCAAGTACGTCGCGGAGGACACCGAGTTGCATCGGTCCGTCGCGATCCGAGTATTGCCGCAGTCATCGGAGCAGCAGTTCGAGCGCCGCCAGCGTCTGCAGCGACGGGCAGTCCTGGGCATGGGGGCCCCGCTGGCCGCCTCCCTGGCCCTGTGGGTGCTCCTGTGGTTCCGCGGCACCTCGTCGGATGCCCCCCCAGCAGCCGGTCCGGTTTTCCTTCACCCCCGAGAATCTCGCGACCTCCACCCTCGTGAATCTCGAGATCTCCGGGTCAGCACCTGTCGTAGTTTCTCCGGACGGCAGACATATCGTCTTCGTCACCGAAGAAAACGGTGAAAGGGCGCTATGGGTGAGGGACCTCGGCCGCGAGACACCCCGTAAACTCGAGGGAACCGAGGAGGCCGAAGATCCTTTCTGGTCGCCCGATAGCCAGTCGATCGGCTTTGGAACCGAAACCGAGTTGAAGCGCATTTCTCTTAGCGGGGGCGAGCCGATTACGCTGTGTGAGCTACCTCACGCCAGAGCAGTGTTTGCGGGAGGGTCGTGGAGTCCCGACAGTGAACAAATCGCCTACTCGGCTTCTTTCCGGTTGTTCCAGGTGCCTTCTCGGGGCGGCACACCCAAGCTCCTCTTCGAGCAGGACGAGGCCGAAAGCGGCATATTCTTCGTTTTCCCTCGGTTCCTGCCTGAGACCGAAGGTTCGCGGGGGTTGGTCTACACGTTCATTTCTGCCGGCGACTTCAAATTGGGAGTCCTGGATCTGAGAACCGGCGAGCGCCGGGAACTGGTTCCCGGAACCAAAGCTGTTTACTCAGCTTCGGGCCACCTTCTCTACGGCGACAGCTCCTCTTCGGACTCTGGTTTGCGAGCCTTGCCTTTTTCGTTGGAGACGCTGACCGCGGCCGGAGATACCTTCCCGATCGTCGAAGCCGGGTTTTCCGCCAGCCTGGCGCAAGACGGAACGCTGGTGTATGCAAATCGCAGTGGAGCCCGGCAGCAGTTGGTTTGGCGCAGCCGCTCTGGCGAGAGGTTGGCGGCGATCGGTCAGCCCCAGGACGGCATTACTCATGCATCCCTCTCACCTGACGGACTCCATGTGGCTGTGTTGGGTACGGAAAGCGGGAAGTTCGATATTTGGATTCACAATATCGCGCGGGGAAATAAAACGCGCATCACATTCAGTCCGGGTGTCAATATTCATCCCACCTGGGCTCTCTCGGGCAGGCAGATTGCCTATTCGTTCCTCGGGGAAGGTCGCACGGACATCTTCCAGACGTCCGCCGACGGCAGCGGCGAGGACACACAACTGACCGACGAGCCACTGGCCGAGTTTGCGCCGGATTGGTCCGATGACGGCAAGTATCTGATCTATCACACCCGAGGAGATCTGAAGACGCAGCGGGACATCCGGTACCGTGAGTCCAAGGGGGGAGGCGGCACTTCCGCCCCCGTCGATTTTGTAGCGACGCCATTCAATGAGCGAACCGCGACGTTCTCACCCGATGGGCGCTTTGTGGCGTATTTGTCAGATCAGTCAGGGCAGTACGAAGTGTACGTGCGGCCCTTTCCGGAAGGAGATCGAGTGGATAAAGTCTCGCTCAACGAGGGGGACCAGCCCCGCTGGAGCCGGGACGGCAAGGAATTATTCTACGTCGAGCGCACTACACTCATGGCGGTGTCGGTTAGAACGAGCGGAAGCTTTACAGTGGGCCCGCCGGAGCCCCTGTTTGACGATCCAGGTTTGCTGAATATGGGGTCGAATCGTGAGCCGCGGTATGACGTGTCAGCGGACGGGCAGAAGTTTGTTCTGCCGGAGCAATTGGAAGGCGAAGCCAGCAAGCCTCCTACCATTCACGTCGTCCAAAACTGGTTTGCTGAGTTCAAAGACCAGCAAACCGAGCCGTGACCGTAAGTGCCTCAGGAAGGGCCTCGTTGAGAATGGCGGAATTTGGCGTCCAGTCGCATTCACGCGGCTTGGGTCGATTAGGCCAGCCGTTCTACGGCTGGTTTCCCTGGTGCCCCCGACAACCCCCACAGGCCGGTTCATTTCAGCGGCCTTACAGCAGCAAGCTTGAGCCGCTCCCCGGCGGGCGGTGGCGCCTTGATTCGTTCGAGACGGTCGTGCCGGTTCGTGGCTCAAGCCGGTTTGGGGTAAGGCCCCTGGAAGGGGCCTGGTTCATCACTCGGGGGGGCATTCTACCAGGCGTCGAACGCCTGGCCTAGTTGAACCCAAGGCCCGTTGAACGGGCCTGTTGGCGTCCGGGAACATTGGGCCACATGGCCGGTCAGGACTGCGGCCTGTCATGCGTGCCGTGGCGCGGCTGGATAGGTTGTGATTGGTGCGGCGTCCTTCGAGCCCGACGCGTTACAGGTTCAGGCGAGGATCAAGCGGCGTCCCTTCGGTTCGGGAACGGGATCCCCGAACTCCTGGGCAGTGTCAATCCAAAGCCGAATGGCGTCCTGCGTGTTGGCGAGCGCGGCCTCCTGGGTTGGACCGTGGGCGGAGCATCCCGGGAGTTCGGGTACCTCCGCTACGAAAGCCCCGTCCTCTTCGCTCCAGTAGATGATGACTTCGTACTTGTTCATTCCAGATCACCGAGCTTATGTTCGTTCAATATCGCCATCTAGACCGTTCAGAGTTCCATATCGATCGGGGCTGGAATGAAGGAAACCAACAGGATGCCCGCCGCGCACCAAACCATGCGGCGGGTCCAGGGATCCAGCTCTTCAGTGAGTTGTTCACGAGGATGCTGGCGGCGAATTCGGATAAACGTCAATAAACCAATGACCGCTGTCATAGCCCAGGCCGGCGTCATGGGGAAGAGTGCAATCAAGCCGATTGCACAAACGAAGCTGACCCAACGGGCGACACGGTGCCCCCAAAGCGCATACACGACGCGTCCCGCGTCATACCGACCTATGGGGAGGAGGTGCCACGAATTGAACACCAAGCCGGGTAGTGGCTCAATTTGAATCCGGAGCCGCTGGGTTCCGACTTGCCGACGTGCTACAATTGAGGACATGCCTAGCTGCTCAAGCAAGAAGCGCCCAGCGGATCTGAACCGGCGCGCCAAGCTCATCGTAGATATAGCTACCGGGGAAGTCGAGGACAAGCCCGATTACGGCAACAAAAACCCCGCAGCGGTCGAGCTTGGGCGTCTTGGTGGGCGGAAAGGCGGCAGGGCAAGAGCATCCAAACTATCGCCTGAGCAGCGGACGGAGATCGCAAGGGTAGCTGCACGGGCGAGATGGAAGAAGTCAGGCGACAGCTAGATCGCCTTCTTCCGATCGAACCTGTTTCTGTATGGTCCCTCGAACGGATATGGCTTCGCGTTCTGCAACATCATCCGTGAAGTCAAGAACGAGTTGAACGATGGGTCTCTTGCGACGGTTCATGTCGTTGTAGACATCAACGTCCGTCTTCAACTGGCAGCAGTCTCCTATGATCTGATCTCGGCGCTGAGCAAACGCCCTCTCCATGTGGTCATGGTCAGCGAACCCGAGTACACCCCAAAACGTGTGCTGTACCCCGCTTGTGGTTATCCGAACTGCATGATTCAAACGGTGCGGTCTGCCCTTGTCGTCTACACGGTATTCAGCGCGAAGGGCATTCGCCATCTGCCCAGCCAAATAATCTACTATTGAATCCCGCAAATTATTATGACACTTTTTGACAGTGTGGAGCATCTATATATGTATGGGCAACCCCAAAGGTGTGAAGCGGGATTTCAAGGCGCTGGAGAAGCGCCGTTTCGAAGCGATGCGGCTGCTCCACCAAGGCCACAATCAGTCCGAGACGGCGAGACGGCTGAACGTCGCTCGCCAAACCGTCAGTGAGTGGCGGCGGCAATACCGCGAGCAGGGTGCGGCCGGACTCCGCCAGGCCGGGCGCGCCGGACGCAAGCCGCTCCTCGATGCCGCACAACGCGAACGCCTGACGTCGCTGCTGCTGGAAGGCCCGGAAGCCCACGGCTTCCCAACGCCCCTGTGGAGCTGTCCGCGGGTGGCTCGGCTGACCGGAGACGAGTTCGGGGTCGCATACCACGCAGGCCACGCCTGGAAGATCCTGCGAGCGCTCGACTGGAGCCCGCAACGCCCGGCCGGAAAGGCGCGCGAGCGCAACGAAGAGCGGATCCGCACCTGGAAGCGCAAGACCTGGAAGCGCATTAAAAAAAAGCCCAAAACGAAGGCCGTACGCTCGTCTTCATCGACGAAAGCGGATTGAGTCAGAAGCCGCATCGCTGCCGCACCTGGGCGCCACGTGGCCAAACACCGGTGCTGCAGTTTAACTTCAACTGGGAGAAGCTTTCCGTCTCGGCGGGGCTGACGCTGCGTAACTTCTACTTCCGGCTCTATCCCGGTGCGATCGGCAAAGAGCAAGTGACCGACTTTCTCAAGGCGTTGGTACGTCATATCGATCGCCCGCTGCTGATCGTCTGGGATCGGCTGCCGGCGCACCGTAGCCGCCTGGTGCAAGAGTTCATCGAACTCTCCGAAGGCCACATCGCAACCGAGTACTTGCCACCCTATGCGCCGGAGCTGAATCCGGTGGAATACATCTGGGCTTACTGGAAGCAGCACGAGTTGCCGAACGTCTGTCCGAAAGACTACGGCGAGCTGAACGAGCGGGCCCGCAAGGCACTCCGCCGCATGTACCGCAAACCGCGTTTGATCACGGCCTTCTGGAAACAGTCTTCTCTTTGTTTTGACTGACTCTATATTATGCGGGAGTCAATAGGTCAATCTCAGGAATCTCCAATAGACCCTGTTCGAGAGCCCATTCAGTGGCTTTCCTCGTACCGGTTGCCGGGTGCTGGTGTTCGTCCTCAAAGCGGTGCCACGCCGCTTGTAGTCGCTCAGTAGCGCTCGGCATCTTCATTACCCCCCCTTACCTACAGAGAAACTGATGCCACCTGACCCCACCCATCAGCAATCGCGCCGGGCAGAACGAAGTGGCGAGTTTTAACTTGGTGCCTCTTTAGGTATCGGTAGTCGTCAAGTCGTCGCTGCATCTGACCAACCACCAAACCTGGATGAACATTCAAAGTACGTGCAAACGCGATCACATACTTTTCGTAGTAGAAAGGGTGCTTGCGGGCCATGAACGAGTCCAGTTTATCTTGAGGAACACAGAACTGGGCGGCGGCAGTGTTTGCAACCCTTTCCTCTTCAGGGATTGACTCGCTTACGCCAGCACCTTCGCCCTCCAACTCCTGGTCGATCATCTCTTGGGCCATCCCATGCCGAACCAACACGTGTTCGATCTCGTGGCGCACGACAAACCAGAAATTATCAAAATGGGGTATTTACTTGACTCAGGTAGCCCCAAGATGTAGTATGCGGTGCGATGGAGGACTATCCGCGGAACTTGGCTGAGTTCGAGGCCCGCTTTGCGACGGAGGAGGCTTGTCGGGATTATCTGTTCCAGCTGCGCTGGCCGGAAGGATTCCGCTGTCCGCGCTGCGGACACGGCGCGGCTTGGCCGGTCCGGCAAGGGCTGTGGGAGTGCTCGGGCTGCGGTCGGCAGACCTCGGTCACCGCTGGCACGGTGTTCCAGGACACTCGTCAGCCCCTGCGGCTGTGGTTGCGAGCCATCTGGTGGGTGACCAGTCAGAAAAACGGAGTGAGTGCCCTGGGGCTGCAGCGGGTCTTGGGGCTGGGCAGCTACAAGACGGCCTGGAGCTGGCTGCACAAGTTGCGCCGCGCCATGGTGCGCCCCGGTCGCGACCGCCTCAGCGGCCGTGTGGAGGTGGACGAGACGTACTGGGGCAGCCCAGAAGAGGGCGTGCGCGGTCGCCAGACCTATACCAAATCGTTGATTGCCATCGCCGCCCAGGAGGACGGCAGGGGAACGGGACGGCTTCGGATGCGCAGAGTCCGGGATGCGAGCGCAGAAAGCTTGATGCCCTTTGCCGAAGAAGCGATTGAACGGGGCAGCACGGTTCATACCGACGGCTGGCTGGGCTATGAGCCGCTACAGAAGCGCGGCTACCGGCACGAAGTAACGTTCCTCGATGAGGGGCCGGAGTCGGCCTCGAAGCTGCTGCCCCGAGTGCACCGCGTGGCGTCGCTTTTGAAGCGTTGGCTGCTGGGGACGCATCAGGGGGCCGTCAACCCCGAGCATCTGGACTACTACCTGGACGAGTTTACCTTCCGCTTTAATCGACGCAACTCTCGCAGCCGAGGGAAGCTCTTCTATCGACTTGTGCAACAGGCGGTCGCCATCGACCCCGTGCCATACAAGTCCATCATCGGCGGCACTGAAAATGCTGCTTCTGTCGACCACAAGATGTAGGGGTCACCTGAGTCAAGTAAATACCCCAGTATTATCAATTCTGTCGTGCTGCATTGACATTCCAACCAGGATTACCGTTTTGGCCATCCCGGTACTGACAGCATAGGCGAGCCACGGCTGCGGTGCAACGTTTTCGCACTGCTTTCACGTTCGATCCTGCTTTCTTCGCCGGTCCGCCTTCAGATCGGGTCCGGTCAAGGCGTTCCGGCAACGCCAGCGGCCACTCTGCCGACACCGCTCCGACCTTGCCTCTCGGCAACTCCCCGCTCCGGCTGCCCCGCGCTCGCCGCGTTACCCTCCGGGCACAGGCAGCGCCCAGATCCTGCTCAGCATGTCACCGAACAGCCGCCGGTTCAGATGTCCCTGGGCCAACAGCAACCAGTAGTAGCGGGCATGTTTGACCAGACGGCCGCCGGTCTTCATTAGCCGCTGCTGCAAGCTCGTCAGCGACCAGCTCTTGATCCTGTGCGGCAGCCCCAGCCGCCGCCACAAGTTGCCCAGGTTATAGGCCAGCACGCTGAGTTGCAGTCGCACTTCGTTGGCCCGGAAGCGATGGCACGACAGCCGCGTCCAGTGCGTGGCCTGTTTGCCTTCCTTGATCCACTGCTCGGCCGTGCCGCGCTTGTTGTAGAAGCGCACCACCGAGCGGCTTGGCAAGCGCAGGCTCGTCACGATGAATCCGACCCGCGGGAACAGCTCGCCCTGGTGATGTTCGACCTGGGCGACGATCCGCCTCGCCTGCGACCAACTCTCCGCCTGATAGCGAAAACTCTTGTAGCGCACCAAGGGCTTCCGGGAGGGCCTTCCCGGCGGGCGAAACAAGATGTCTTCGATCTCCAATTCCAAGCTCTTGTTGGCCGGAATGCGAATGGCGTACTGCACTCCGCGTTTCTCCGAAGACTCATAAATCTCCGGCTTAGCAAAGGCCGCATCGCCGCGGAAGGTGACCTGTTTGCCCGCAGCCTGTTGGCGCTCGATCTCCGGCAGCAGCAACTCGTCCCAGTCGTCAGCGCTGTGCACATTGCCGGGACGCAGCTTGGCGGCCAGACAATCGCCGTGCTGGTTGAACAGCAACAGTGGGTGGTAGCAGATGGACTCGAAATGGCCGTTATAGGCGCTGCCTTCTTGTTGGCCATGGACGGGGCTCTCGGTGGAGTCCATGTCGAGAACGACGCGCTCGCAGTCGTCCGTCGTCTCGGCTTGCGCGACCAACTCGCGGTTCACCGCCATCAATCCCAGCAGATTCTCCTCACTCGCGAGCAGCCCTGTCTCGAAGCTCTGTAGCCGCGAGGTGAGCGCCCCGCCGCGATCCCAGTTCTTCTGCGAGCCGATCAAGCGAAAGGTCGGATCGGCGGATACTCGAACGGCGTCATTGAGGTCCTCGTAGCCGGCGAGTCGGCTGTAAACCGACTGCCGCAGCAGATCGGCCAGCGGGAACTTCTTGTTCAAGCCTTGTCGCGAGTCGCTGAGATGCTCCTCGATCAGCTTCCCGAGCCCGAGCCGTTCGTCCAACTCCCGAACCAGGATCAGCCCGCCGTCGGAAGTGACACGCGATCCTTGGAAATCGACTTTCAACAAACCGTTGAAGCTTAGCTGGAACGGCTTGTTTTGTTTTTCACCCATTGGGTGTTGGCCTCCATGGCGTCCTCATCGGGCTCTAGCCCCTATGAATAAAGACGCTCAAGGCCGCCGGAAGGTCGAGAGGTTTGAATCAAATTGGAAATGCGGGTTTGTGCGCACATCGAACGACTTCGCTCGAGCAACGTTCCAGCCGCATACGCAGCGACCGCGGCGGCCACGGCTGTGAGATAGGGATACGGCCACTGGGCGAGATAGGCGCCGTACCAGTAAAACCCCGCTCCCGCCAGAAGGCTGGAAATCGCCGCGGCGGGTCCTCCGACGCGAGTGAACAATGCGATCGGCGTCGCCACGACCACTCCGGCAGTGGCGAACGCTGATGACTGTTCGATCAGCTCGTATACGCTTTCAAACCGCGTCGCCAGAAAGTAAGCGAGCACGCCGAACCCAACCACCGCCAGCCGATTCAACCGCAGCCTTGCCCTGTCGTCCATGTGGGGCCGCAGGGGAATGACGAGGTTGTGTGCGGCGAGCGAACCCGCAGTCAACAGAGCGCTATCCACGGTGGAGAGAATTGCGGCCACCAGGGCGCCCGAGAACAGGGTCGCCCAGAGGGGCCCCAATTGAGCGGACGCAAGCTCGAGAAGGATCTGCTCAGAGTGCTCAACCCCCTCCACTTCCATCGTCGATGCGGCTACGCCCAGCACCGCGACTAAGGTTCCGAAGCCGAGGAAGAGCACGCCGCCTAACACCGTTCCTCGCTGTGCCACGGCGGCGCTTCGGGCCGCGGCGACTCGTGCGACGATCTCGGCCGCAAACAAGCCGCCGAGGACCGGTAGAACCCACAGCTCCAGGTTCTCCAACGCCGGCCGGCTAGTATCGAGCAACGTCAAGCGCTCCCGCGGCAATTCGCGCACACTTACGCCGCCTGCCCCGCCGAAGACTGTCCAGGCTAAAGCCAAAAGTCCGAGCGCAATCGTACCGCCTTGAACCAAGTCCGTTATGGCGTCGGCCTTCAACCCTCCAAGCGTCGTGTACGCGACAACTACTGCCGCCGAGAACGTCATCGCGCGAAGACACCGAACTCCGAGTTTGCCGCCAGCACCTGCCCCATGGCCCGAATCTGAGCCGCGGCCCACAACAGCGATGACGGGATCAGGAGGATCGCGAAAAGGCGCTCTCCGTTCGGACCGTACCGCTGCCGATAAAGGTCCGCGAATGTCGACAGTTTACGGTTCCACAGCGCCCGCGCAAAGACCGCCCCAAGTATGAGCAGGCAAAGTGCATACCCAAACGGGTCGCCCGAAGCAGCCGAAAGTCCCCCTTCGTAGGTGGCCGCCGCCGCTGCGACGCAGGTCTCCGCGCCAAACCACGTCGCAAAGATCGAGAAGGTACAAAGCACCGGGCCGAGGCTACGGCCCGCTACAAGGTAGTCGTCTTCTCCGGTGATCCGCCTCGATACCAACCAGGCAATCACCAGTTGCAGCGCCACATAACCCAAGATGACGGCGAAGGACGAAGTCATTGAAGCCTAGCCAAGAGCCGTCTTGGAGCAAGTGTTCTCACCTTGTACGAGCCTACCTTAACGATCCGCGACAGCCTTCGATCTTCGCGACGGCGGCCCACCTTGCTAACGCGGCCGCCTCAGCATGGGTGTAATGACGGGCGCCTCTCCAACCCGGATCTCCCCCATCACCTCGAATCCGTGGCGCTCGTACAGCGAGATATTGCGTGGATTGGTCGACTCAAGGTAGGCCAACAGCCCCTCTCGATCGCACCGCGACACGGCGTAAGTCATGAGCGCGTGACCGATGCCCTTGTTCTGCGCGTTGGGGTCAACGCCAATGAAAGGGAGGTACCAGTGAGGCTCGTTCGGACGCCACTCCTCCATTTTCTCGAAGCCGGCTCGCACATCATCCAGTCGCTCGGGCTTCACGGTCTCCCGGAACAGCCTCTCGAGAGCCTCGGCACACGGGCTGATGCCGGGAGGCAACCAAAGCGCCGCACCGCCGAAGTCGGCACAAACGAAAGCGCTCCCGTGCTCGAAGCTTCCGGTAGCATACTCGCGCGTAAGCGAAGGCATTGCATGAAGATAATCGTGCGGAGAAGGCCACAGGAAGCGCGCAAGCGGGTCAGTGATGAACGCGGCGACAATGCACGCGACTGTTTGAGGCATCTCGCCCCGCGTAGCAATGCGTGTTTGGAACGACGAACCGGTCATGCGGATCTCTTCCTGGATTGAGGAAGGTATGACGCCTGGCTTCCTCAATGGGAAACTGTTTCCGGACGCCTATCTGACGTTGACGCCCTCTGGTCAACGATTGTAGTCGCTACGGTTGAAAGCCATCGGGCGCTAGGCGCCGGCCGGCACTGGAGCCTCCGCCAACATCTCGCTCATCACATCCATCGCCCGCTCACACTGTTCGCGGTTGACGTCGAAGTGCGTCAGCATGGGCATCTCGCGCTCAGAGATGGCGTTCCATAGCACGCCTCGTTCCTTCAGCTTGGCGGATACTTCCTTGCCGGTCATGCCGATGCCCGAGATCTTCGGCCTTGCCGCCCAACGGGCGACACAAATCAGAAGAGACTACATTGATTACATGATCAAGACGCTTCGTGAGAGCAAGGCGAAGCTCTCCGAGCTGGTGGAACAGGCGAGCCGTGGCGAAGACGTACTGATCACCGTTCGAGGCGAAGTGAAGGCCCGCCTCACGCGCGCTCAACAGCCGGCTCCGGCGACCGGCAGGGCGGCCTGGCTTCGAGAGCTAAAGGCGCTGCGGACGCGATACGCGGGCAGCCGCCGGACCCCATCGACCGACGACATTGTGGCTGAATTCGTCAGCGTTGCGTCTGAACCCGAGGGCTGCCCCCGGCTTCACGGGCTACTGGAAGCGATTTACCCGTCACTTGCGTTCCGGGCTCGGTTGTGGATGGTCGAACCCTATGCAGCTACGCGCCGACCGGTACGCGAGATTCCACTAACACTTCTTTCACTACTTCCATCGCCCGCTCGCATTGTTCGCGGTTGACGTCGAAGTGGGTCAGCATGCGCATCTGGTACTCAGAGATCGCGTTCGACAGCACGCCTCTTTCCTTCAGCTTGGCGGAAAGTTCCTTACCGGTCATGCCGGTTCCCGAGACGTCGTAGATCACGATGTTGGTCTGGACCTTGGATGCGTCAATTGCGATGCCGGGCATGGTGGCCAGCGACTCAGCGATGAGGCGCGCGTTGTCATGGTCGGTCTGCAGTCCCGCCGGGGACTTCTCGAGCGCGACCAGTCCCGCCGCCGCCAGGATACCCGCCTGCCGCATGCTGCCGCCGAGAATTTTGCGCACCAACCTCGCACGCTCGATGAACTCCCCCGACCCTGCGAGCATCGATCCCACCGGCGCCCCCAGGCCCTTCGAGAGACAGAACATCACCGAGTCAACCTTCGCCACCACGTCTCGCACCGGCGTACCCAGGTAGGTGGCTGCGTTGAAGACGCGTGCGCCGTCCATGTGAACCTTGAGTCCACGATCATGCGCGCCGTCGCAGATCTCGTCGAGTACCGGTTGCGGGTAGACGCGCCCGCCGCAGCTGTTGTGGCTGTTCTCGACCGAGATCAAGCCGGTTCCTCCGAAATGATCGCTCGACGTTCGGATGTAGGGCTCGATCTTCTCCCAACTCAGGATGCCGCCCTCGCTGGCGAGCGTCCAGGTAACACAGCCCGAGAGCTGCGCCGGCCCGCCCATCTCATAACGCACCACGTGCGAACGCTCGTGGACGATGATCTCCTGCCCTTGCTGTGTGTGGGTTTTGATGGCGGTCTGATTGCCCATCGTGCCGGAGGGCACGTAGACGGCCGCTTCTTTGCCGGTGATCTCGGCGGCGCGGGCTTCGAGGCGGTTGACGGTGGGGTCCTCGCCATAAACGTCGTCACCGACTTCGGCCTCGAAGATCGCGCGGCGCATCTCCGGCGTCGGGCGAGTAATCGTGTCGCTACGCAGATCGATCAGTTGGTCCATGGCGTCCCCAGCATTACCGAAGTAGTGGACTGTCGCGAAGAAAACCTAATGGTAAACGAGCCGGGCGGGCACAGGGGCGCACCCCTACAGAGCAGAGCAGCCGGCGGGCACAGGGGCCCGCCGCTACAGTCGGGTGGACGCAACGGTCCACCCCTACTACGCCTAAGGAATCTCCGCGACATTCCACTAGGGAAGACGCTATTGAGAATAGCGGGAATGCCGGAGGAAAGGGAAGCGTAACGCGCCCGGCCCGAACGGCGGACTCCGGAGGGACCGGAGTTGAAAGTCCACCGGGGCCTTTGCGCCCTGAGTCCCTCTGCGACCTTCCGCTTCAAGCCTGTGAGGGCTCTTCATCGGTGGGGCTGTCGTTGGTACCGGTCGCGTTATTCAGGATCCGGTGTGTACGCGTGAAAATCTCGCCGACGCTCTCAGCGATAGGTGGCAACGTGGCCCCTGCGGCCACGGCAAAGAACCCTGCCAGCAGGGTGTATTCCACCATGTCTTGGCCTCGGGTCTCGCGGATGAGACGGGCCCACCGCGCAATCGTCTTCTTCAACAAGTGCTGACTTCCAAACATCACTCGCGCCCCTGTCGTGGCGGTTCGAGGGGCTAGTGGCCATTATCCGGCGTCACGAGCGATCTCGACAATGGCCCGCCGGTACTGTTTTTGACCGGCGGTTCGCATTAGCCGACAGCACGGGCCACCCTAGGGCTCCAAGGGGGAAACGTGTAGGCGCAGCGGTCGCTATGGGGACCTATCGAGCAGGAACTCGCCGAAGACTTCGTTAGAGAACAATACCCCCTGGTCGGTCAGCCGAAGCTGCCGGTCCTCGTCGAAGCTGACCCAGCCCTTCGCGCGCAGATCCGTCAGCGGCTGCCGGAAGGCCTCCTCTTCGGCTGGGGTCATCGCCAAACCGTTGAGGCGGCGCAACCCGGTCATGAAACGTTCCTCGATCCAGCGGCGGTCGTCCAGGGCCTCGCTGAACCGCCGCACCTCCTCACCCCGCCCCCGGCGCTCGACGTACTCGGCGGGAGAAGAAACATTGCCCCAGCGCCGCCGCCCGTCGAATGAGTGGGCGTCGGCGCCAAAGCCCACGTACAGCTGCATGGTCCAGTATTTGAGGTTATGGAGCGACTCCTCACCAGGACGCGCGAAGTTCGAGATCTCGTAGCGAAGCAGAGAGAGGCTCCCGAGCCGTTCGACGGCGGTCAGGTAGAATTCCGTGATCTGCTGCTCGCTTGGAACCGCCTTCGCTCCGTAGCGTTGGCCGCCGGCCCGCAGTTCGCCTCCCAGGCGGCTGTCGTCATCGACCTCGAGCATGTAGATCGACACGTGTTCGGGCTCGATGCGCTCAATCCAGTCGAGAGACGTCCGCCAGCTACGCTCGGTCTGATGCGCCAGACCCGCGATCAGATCGAGGTTGATCCGCCGGATCCCGTGCCGCCGGAGGAGCCTGACTTCGTCGGCAACCTGCTCGGGTGTGTGCTTCCGGCCCGCCGCAGCCGCCTCGGTCGGCACGAAGGATTGCACGCCCAGGCTTACGCGGTTGATCCCCAGGCGGGCCCAGGAAGCCGCCCTCTCCTCGGTGACCGTGCCCGGGCTTGCTTCAATGGTGGCCTCGCGCCAGCCGGTGACGGGGAATCGATTCAGGACCGCTTCGAGCTCCTGGGCCTCCATCAGGCTCGGCGTCCCGCCACCCAGATACAGAGTCTCCGGCGGCGAGGGGTATTCCGCCCTGTCGATCTCGGCCCGCAACGCCTCCAGGTATGGGCCCACGAGTTTCTCGGGAAAGACTCCCGAGGAGAAGTTGCAGTAGGTGCACTTCTGGCGGCAGAACGGGAACGAGATGTAAACTCCTGTCGTTGCGGGTGGCCGGCCTTTGGTTTTTTGCATCGTCACCCCGGAGGCGGGCATCTACTGAGGGGCGAGCCAGACCCAAGAGGGCTGCGAGCCGCCTCTCGTCATTATCGGGATTCGAGCCCGCTGATGGAGACCAAGAGGGCATCCGCCATCACGGGCGGGCGGGCACGTGGGACACTCCCCTACATGGCAGACCGAAGCGTAATCGTATTTGCAAAGGACGCTACTTAGGGCGAAGCCCGTCAGACCTCTGTTATTCTGGTCGTCAAGGCTGCTTTACGGTCGGCCGACAGAACGGGTTCGGTAAGCCCATGCCGAATATCGCCGTGGAGCCAACCACCGGCTCCAATGCTGCTTCAGACGATAAGGGGCCCGCTTCCTTGAATAAAACCGGCGGCGTTTGCGTCAGGCGGACAGAGATCCCATCTTCGACGCCGCTTTTTTCGGACTTTCTGTACCGGTTCGACCACGTCCGCAGTTTCTATCGCTACGCGCCTGAGGTAGAGTTGATTCCCGGCGCTGCCCGCGAGCTGCGGGTCGATCCAAAACATCGCGAAAGGCTGGTCGAGATCCTCAGGCAGCAGAACGAGACGGGCGGCCCGGCGGCCGCCGCTCACCTCGACCTGCTGGCCCAACCCGATGCGGTAGCCGTTGCCACAGGCCAGCAAGTGGGCCTCTACGGCGGTCCCGTTTTCACCCTCTACAAGGCACTCACGGCACTTAAGCTTGCCGGTCAGCTCCGTGCGAGCGGCACTCCGGCGGTGGCCGTGTTCTGGCTCGCTACCGAAGACCACGATCTTGCCGAGGTCGACCACGCCTGGGTCTTTAACGATCGAAACGAGCCGGTACGGCTGCAGGCCGAAGCGCAACATCGCCCAAACCAACCCGTTGGTTCGGTTTCGATCACTAGCAACGACAGTGAGTCCCTTCAGGCTGCGCTCGAGAATCTGCCGCATGGTGCAGAGGCGATTAAGGCCGCGGAGGCAGCCTACCACCGTGACGAAACCTTGCAATCGGGCTTTTCCGCTCTACTCGAAAAGCTGCTGTCAGGACGAGGCCTCATCTTTCTCGATCCGATGGATCCGGCGATCCGGCGGCTCGCAGCTCCACTTTTCCGGAAGGCGATCGAGAATGCCGATGAGCTGCGGAACCGCCTGCAGGAGCGCTCGACGGCCCTGGAAGACGCCGGGTATCACGCCCAGGTTCGCGTCGGCGAAGATTCATCTTTGCTGTTCTTGATCGACGGTGGCGCGAGGCGCCCGCTGAGAATCGACGAATCGCCGGGACAAGCAACTTCCTTTTCAAAGCAATCCTGCCTCGATCGGCTGGCCGACGGTCCCGAGAGCTTTTCGCCCAACGCCCTTCTCCGCCCGGTGACGCAGGACTTCCTTCTTCCCACGGCGGCCTACATTGGCGGCCCTGCCGAACTGGCCTACCTGGCGCAAGCCGAGGTGCTCTACGCTGACCTGCTCGGGAGAATGCCGGTCGTGTTGCCGCGCGCTTCGCTAACGATCTTGGACTCGCGCGCCGAACGCCTGCTGGAGCGTTACGGACTGGCCGTCCCCGACTGTTTCGTGGGGGCCGAGCAACTGCGCTCACGCATCGCTGAGAGGCTCATCCCGCCGCGGCTCGAGAAAGGTCTGGCGGATAGCGAAGCACAAATCGGACAAGCCCTCGAAGCTGCACGCCGCGAGCTGGAGGCTTTCGATCCGACGCTCAGCAGCGCGCTGACGACAACCAGCAAGAAGATGCTCTACCAGTTTGGCAAGATCCGCTCGAAGGCCGCCCAAGAGAGCCTACGCCGAGATTCGCGCGCCGAGGCCGACGCCGCCTACCTAGCGGGGCTCATCTTTCCCGACCAGACCCTGCAGGAGAGAGTTTATTCGGTGCTGCCGTTTCTGGCTCGCCACGGCTTAGCATTCATCGACCAGGTGGCCGAGGCGATTCAACCCAGTTGCCGCGACCACCAAGTGCTCGCGCTGTGAAGCGGCGTCCGGCGTCTTGCCCGAGCCGTCGGCTCTTGGGGCGAAGTACCGGCCGAACACTCGGCTCTGGGAACCGCTCTGGGAACCGCAACCTCCGGGCTTTCGTATGTCTCGGGTAGGAGCGAAGGGTACGTGCCCTATTGCAATCGATGCGGTAAGAAAGCCGAAGTCAGCGACGCCTTCTGCCGCATGTGCGGCGCGCGGCAGCCGGTGACGACGCCAGGTGTTCCCGGAAATACTCCGGGGAACGGCGCTCCGGGCCTTCTGAGCCCCCGGGCCGCGTCGATCCTATCGTACGTACCTTGGTTCGGATGGATCATCGCCGTGTACGTCCTTGCGTCCACGAAGTTCCGTGGCGGGCGCGACGTGCGCTTCCACGCTTATCAGGGACTCTTCCTTTTCGTTGGCTGGCTCGTCGTGGACTGGGCCATCGAACCTTGGTTCAAGTTGCTGCCGGGCCCGGATATCCCCGTTGAGCCGCTGTTCGGGCTGCTGTTTCTCAGTGTCTGGATACTCATGCTCATCAAGACCAGCCGGGGCGAGCGTTACTCTCTGCCGATCGTGGGCGAGCTTGCCGAGCGTTCGCTTTGACGTGAGAGCCGATGCCCCGGTCAGCTCGGGATGTCGTGGAACGCCGCCCGAATTTCGTCCCTAGCCTTCTCGCTCACAGGAACCAGCGGCAAGCGCGGCAGGCCCCCGTAGTACCCCTGCAGGTCGAGGGCAAACTTGAGGCCGGACACGCCGAAGGCCGACGTGACGAGGGCCGCCGCCAGGGTGGCGGAGTTCTGTAGCTCTTGGGCGGCGTCATATTCGCGCGTCCTGATTGCCTCTTCAATCGACAAACAGAAGTAGGGGGCTGCGCTCGCGAAATCGGTGATGGCGGCCGCAGCGCCTCGCGCTAGTGCCGGGTAGAGGCAACAGCCCAAGCCGGCGAGCACTTGGCAGCGATCCCCCGCCAGCCGAACGCATTCTTCGAGGTAGGCGACGTCTTCCGTTGCAACGCATAGCGCGGCAATGTTCGGATGCTCACCAAGTGATGCCAACTCCTCAGCCTCGAAATGGACCTCGTCGTTTTCGGGTGCGTGATGGACGATCAACGGAATCTTCGACCGGTCGGCCGTCGTTCGAAAGAACAGCGCCTGCGTGGAGAACCGTCCGCACTCACGACGATCAAAGCGCGCCGGCGCCACGACGACAGCCTGGTAGCCGGTCTCGGCTGCTCGATCGGCAAGGTCCACTGCCTGCCGAACGCTTTCCGCCGAGCAACCCGCCAGCAGGGTCTTCCCTGGGCCCGCGGATTGAGCAACCTCTTCCCAAACCTTGGTTTTCTCATCGGGCAGCAGCAGCGCCCCCTCACCCGCGGCGCCACAGACGAGATATCCGGCTAAGGTGGTCTTGTTCCACAGAGACACGTTCTGGCGGATCTTCGAGGGATGGATCTCACCCCGGTGATCGAAGGGAGTCGTAACCGATGCGAAGATACCGCTCAGCTTCATAGTCGAAGCCCCTATTGTATCCGGGGGCCTTCGACATCTTCAGGTTCTTGAGAGGAAGCAACTCCGAGAGCCCGCGGTCCGCGGGCTATCCGTTAACCAGTGCTGATGGGTTCCGGCTCAGCCGACAGCTCCGACCCAGGAGAAGCCCACTCCCCCGAATCATCGCGGACCGCCGCCGGCTTCGGAGGATCCGAGCTCAGCGGCTGGGCGGCTGCCACGCGGTTCCGGCCGGCGTCCTTGGCTGCATAGAGGGCTTGGTCAGCCGCTTTCAAAAGACCGGCCCACCCGAGCTGCCGATCGTAGTTCGCCGGGTAGGAGGCGACGCCGCAACTGATCGTGACGTGGATCGGTTCGGCGATTGATTCGACCCAAAACTCTTGCCGCTCGACCTCGCGCCGAACCCGTTCCGCCGCCGCCGAGGCTCCTTCCAGGCTCTGCTTGGGAAGCAACAGCAGTATTCCCCCCCCCCCCCCGAATCGGAAGGCCGCATCCCCCGAGCGCAGCAACATCCGAATCGTCTCAGCCACTCGCTTGAGGATCACGTCTCCCTGCTGGTGCCCGTACGTGTCATTACAGCGCTTGAAGTGATCGATGTCGCACATGACCACCCCATACTCCTGCTGTTCGGACATCGCCCGCTGGTGAAAAAGACAGAACTCTTCTTCGAAGGCCAGACGGTTACCGATTTCCATAAGCGGGTCGAGGCGCGACATCTTGCGGAGGTGCTGATTCATCTGACTTAGCTTCTCGTTCGCGAGTCGCAAGT
Organism: Bryobacterales bacterium; assembly: GCA_965248255.1. Taxonomy (GTDB): domain Bacteria; phylum Acidobacteriota; class Terriglobia; order Bryobacterales; family UBA6623; genus JAKZVK01. The sequence goes on along the minus strand of CBDFIW010000004.1, from coordinate 2,773,317 downwards.
GCGCTTCCAAACGTAAGACTCTCTCCGCGCTCCGCAAGGGCACGCGAAGCTCTTTCGGATCGCATCGCTTGGAAACGAACTCATCGGCGCCCGCGGCAAGTCCCTCCAGCATTGCGCTCCGCTGATTGTTGGCCGTCAGCAACACGATGTAAGTGTAGGCCGGCAAGCCGGCATCGCGAATTTGCCGGCACAGCTGCAGGCCGTCGAGCCCCGGCATTTCCCAATCGGTGATGACGACGGGAAACCGCTCCTTTAGGAACATTGTCCTCGCCGAGGTGCCGTTGCTAACAGCGGTAACCTCGTGCCCATAGCGCTGCAGGGCATAAGCCACCAGATGCCTCGCGACGGGGTCGTCGTCGGCTAGCAGAATTCGCAAGGTCTTTCTACCCTTTCCTGCGTCACGTGGACGCCCGCTGCGCCTGAATCGGTCGAATCGGTCTGCTGGGGTGATCAAGGATCAGCCGGCACGCTCCCTGACGCGCACCAGAAACTCCCGCACCCGTACCCACTCCGAGTCGATGTCCTCGACCAGGGTGGGCACGATTCCGCCCTTGCGCTCCGACGTCTCGACCTGCCTACAGAGATCGCTGAGCGGGTTGGCTCCCACGTTGCCGGATGAGCCCTTCATCCGATGGGCGGTCATCGCGACCGACTGCGCATCTTGGGCCCCCACCGCCTTCCTCAGCCGTTCCAACTGCTTGGGCATGTCGTCAAGGAAGATGTCGAGAAGTTGCATCATGAACTCTTCATCGTCCATCGACACTTCGCGCACGCGGTCCATGTTCACAGGTTCCATAGTTGCGATCTCTTCTCCCGAAATCCCAGGGCCTTCGGCCTCCCCCGGGGCTGAATAGTCTTCCCGGCGAGGTAGCCGTCAAGAGCATCGTCAGTGGGTCAGAGGGGAAGCGAGAAACTGCCCGAATGGAACTTATCGGCAGCTTCGAGAGATTGTGTTAGAGAAATTTGCGAACAGGACCAAGAAAAAGTGAAGAAATCAACGATCAGACCCCATGGCCGATGTGTGCCTTAGCATTCCAGCGTTCAGACGGAACCTATGACCACATCGAACACGGCTTTGGTGGCCTTGTCGCAGGCTCGAGAGCAACTCGACCGGGCGGCGGAAGGGATTCAGCACGCAACTAACCCGGATCCGGATATCGTGGACCGGGTCGACCTGAGCACAGAAGTCGTCAAGCTCCTGACGGCCAGGACGGCATTCCGGTCAGCGATCGAGCTTGCCAAGACAGCGGACGAGATCGCCGAGGAATCGCTCGACCTCTTGGCATAGGCTGGGCAAGCCACAGGAGAGCAGAAGGCGGGCTGGAAACGGCTCAACGCCAGCCAACGACGGCGGCTTTGGGCGGCGGTCCTGATCACGCGGCGAGGGGCCAGGTCTCTAATTTTGCCCAAACCGCCGGTGCATCTCGGCATTGAACTCTTCGGTCTTGCCTCGCGAGATACTGAGCGTTCGCCAGTCTGCCGACCGGATGTGCTTCGCGAGGAACACAATCTGGCCGATGTGGTAGGCCTGATGTGTGAGTTGGCGCTGGATGGCCTTGAGCACCGTATGCGGCTCGCTGCGGATGAGAACTGTTTTCCCCAGGTCACTGGGTGTGAGGGCTTCCATCGCACCGAAGAGGAGCCGCCAACCTTGTTCCCAAGAGTCGAGAAGCGAGGATTGGTTCTCGTCGTCTTGGATCTCAAACTCCTGATCGCGATGGCGGCCGGGTTTCTCGCCGTCAGAGGTGAGGAAGTCGGTCCAACGGGAGCGCAGGTTGCCGGCGATGTGCTTGACGATGACGGCGATGCTGTTTGATTCGTCGTCGGTGATCTGCGTGATCGATTGGTCGGCGAGGGATTTGAGGCGGCGGAATTCAGCGGTGGCGTCGGTGAGGTAGGGGTGTGCAAGAGGGTGTTGCATGGGGTGCCTCCGATCTGTCTTCTGCGTACACTGGACCGAAACCTGCGGGAATGTGCGGGCACGCCATGGCGATGCCCTGCGTCACCGCTTGGCGACAGGACTAGCATCAGTCCGGCCAGTTCAGCAAGCGCTGCTCGGACCAGTAAAGATCGTGGAACGCGACGTCCTCTTTCGGGGGCTGTGGGTTCTCGATCAGGCGGGCAATCGTTTCCCCGATCGAGCGCGCGTCTGCCTGGTCCATTACCGTCAGGCTGAGCGAGATGCGCTCGGTCCCTTCGCCGTCGTGTGCGCTTCGAACCCAAATCGGCGGATCGCCTTCGCGTAACGCATTCGCAAACTGACGCGCGGTGAGGCCGGTCTTCTCGCGGGGGACTTCGACTTCGACCGAGCACGGCCAGCGGCTCAGGTGAACGGTCACGTGTTCGGCTAGGACCTCCGCCAGTCGCCGGTACCCCTCCTTCTCGGCCGCCTTGTCGCGCGCGTACCAACGCTCGACGGCCGCCATGCAGCCGACGATGCCTTCCTTGCCCACCTTCATCGCGCGGCCGATCCCCCAGTTTTGGAGGTAGGTGGCCCGGATGAGGCTCTTTTGGCCGCAGATCATTCCCGAGGTCGTGGCCCCCATCCGCTTGTGAGCGCTGGTGACGACCATCGATGCGCCGGCTTGAAGCAAGGGCCGTACGTCCCACTCACCCGCCGCGTCCACCAGAACCGGCACGCTCTGCTGGGCGGCGATCTCGACGCACTGCGCGAGCGGGATGAAGTCACCCGCGGGATGAACGACAGCATTCTCCACAAACCAGACCGCGGCGGTTTGCGGCCCGATGGCGTCGCGCAGGTAGAACGCGTCGCAGTGGTTCGCGGTGCCGATGAGCTTGAGCTTGGCGCCGGTAAGCCGTACCATTTGGGCGATCTCGCCGCCGAAGTTGAGGTTGTGGCTGTACTGCATCACAACTTCATCACGCATCCCGCTGGTGTCGGGAAGCCGCAGGATCTTCCCAAGATCGGCGGCGGTCATCGCGGCGGCGGTCATCGCCGCCAGGCCCGATGAGCACGAGGAGGTGACACAGCCGGCCTCGGAGCCGGTTGCTTGCGCGATCACCCGACTCGCGGCGGCTTGCAGCTCGTCGATCTCAACGTTGACCGACATCGCCTCGTCGACCGCGGCTCGTACTTCGGGTGGAACGACATTGGCGCCGACCAGCGTGGACATACCAAGGCCGTTCAACAGGCGCCGGACGCCGTGGCGTTCGAGGAAGGTCTTTGGGTGAGCCATAACTCGTTATTATGGTCGCTATGGTCAAGCCCGGGACAACCCTCGAACGCAAGAAAGTCGTTGGCGAGCAGGACGCGATCTCGTTTCTCGGGGAGGACGTGAAGCCGTCACTGGCCTCGCCCCGCATGATCGGTCACATGGAGTTCACCGCCCGCGACGCCGTTCTGCCGCACCTCGAACCAGGGCAGGACACCGTGGGCACGCGGGTCGATGTCTCACACCTAGCGGCCACGCCGCTCGGCGACGAGGTGACCTACCGGGCCACGCTGATCGAGGTGGACGGGCGCAAGCTGACCTTCGCGGTGGAAGCAAGGGATTCGAAGGAAGTGGTGGGTAGGGGCACGCACCAGCGCTACATCATCGACGTGGAACGCTTCGCGGTGGGCTTAAAGAAGAAGTTCGGGTAGGGTGTGGCGTCAGCGTCCACGCTTGCCGTCTCGCGATTCCTCGCTAGACAGGACCACTATCTGCCACAAACGTGTCGTCCCGGGACCTTGAGTCCCGAAGAATCGGGACTTGACGGCGCTGGGGCCTTGCGCCACGTCCTCTCACTACCGCCGCGAGAGAATGGCGAGGACTTCGGCGCCCCCGAAGGCCGTTTCAGCGACGGTCAGGCCCGCGAGTTCGTAGCCTTCGCGTGCCACCTCGTTCAGTTCATTTTGCATCGTTGAGGTGCGGTTGGTCGCCAGCAGACGGTACTCATACTGCGCCGATCGGTCAGCGGGGTCGCGCTCGAGGACGACCAGGACCTGATGTCCGCCGAACGTGGTCGGGGCAACGGACTGGGCACAGTAGCGGTAACCCAAAGCCCCCATGGCTTCCAGTTCACGCTGCATCGTGGAGGTCTTGTTGGTGGCCAAGACCTTGTACTTGAGCCGTTGCACCGGCGTCTCATCCAACGGCCTGGACATCACCACGACCAGCTCCTCTCCGCCACCGGTGCCGCCTGCCATCATGGCGTGAAAGACGAATCCTTCGCCGGCGGCCTGGTTGAGCTCATCCTCGAGCGTTGATGTCTTGTTGGTGGCGAGCACCCGGAACTCATTGACGGCCAGGTCGAGCAAGGGGAGTCGCGGCGACTCCGCCACCGCTTGAGCCGCCAAGAGCGCGCTCGCCGCCAATACCGTCACGAGCGAGATGCGCGGATGCGCTTTCACGTTTTGTGTCATCGTGTGGTCCCTACGGGGAAATCGCTTCGGCGGATCGACATACACGTTTCCGCCTAGTCAAGTGATAGACGGGCGAGCAGGGGGACGCGTTGCAACGATTGCCGAAGCCGTGAGTACCGCAGCCGCGCGAAGCTGATTACTCGAGTGCGAGGTAGCGGGCCGGATTGCGCTTCGTCATCCGGTCGATTTCGGCCTCGGTGAAGCCGTGGGCTCTCAGTTGATCCAAGAACCAGATCAGGCCGTCGGTGTGAACGGGGTTGAGCGGTTGGCCTAGGTCGCTGGTGACGATCACGTTCTCGGGCCCGACCTCCCTGATGGCGTCCGCGTAGTTTTCGACGCTCATGTCGCCGCTGGGCAGGGCGATGGCGGCGGGGTATTCGAGAGACGCGCCGAGGCGCGCCGCTTCCTTCTGTGTCGCGATCGACATCCCGACCTGCGGCAGCATCGGGTGCGTGACGATGATGCGGCCGACACCCGCCCGCTTTGCCTCGCGGATCAGCAGCAGAGACTCGGCAGGGCTCGAGTGTCCGGTTGCGAGCGCGAGGTTCAAGCTGGCGATCAGAGCAAGAACGTCGCGGACTTCGGGGAGCAGCTCGCCGTTGCGCGAGACCGGTACGTGGTTCGGGTTCGGCTGGACGGTGCGGTGGTAGTGCTCGGAATCAAACGTCGGCATCCAGACGACGCGGCCGAGCCCGCCGGTCGTGCGCGCCATTTATTCGACGGCTGCCGGGTTGACGCCGCCGACCGTGCGGTTGAGCGCGATGCCTCCGTAGGATTCGATGCCGGGCACGGCCTGGGAGACGAGATAGGCGAGCGATGCCGTGTGGGTGTAGTGGTTCTTGAAGAGCAGCGCCCGCATGTGGTGGCGGCGCGCCACGCGGGCGATATCGAGCGCGTCGATCGAGCGCGGGCCGCTGTCGGGCGCGCAGTGGACGTGCAGGTCGATGATGCCTTGGAGTTGGGCAAGGGCGGTGAATGGGATGGTTAGTAGGAGCAAGAGCCGTAACATTTTGGACCCCTTTCGCTCGGGCAGTTCAGCTTAGCGCTGAATTCGACAAGACAGGCATTCGTGCCCGGAATGGTAGTGACTGGTTCTAACTATCTTGCCCGCATCGGGGCTGCTACGCGTCACTTGCCTTCCGGGCACGGTTACTTTGCTCCAACAGGCGATACACTTCGCGCTTGGGGATGCCGCGCTCTTTGGCTGCGCGCTTGATTGCGTCCATGCGCGGGAGACCTTCGTTGTCGATTAGCTCCCGCACATGAGCCGCGACGTCCTGCGAACGCGCAGCCGGCAGCTCGCCCTTCCCGATCAGAAGCGTGATCTCGCCTCGGAGGCCGCCCCCGTTCCTCAACCGAGCCGACACCTCCGATGGCGTTCCACGCACAAACTCCTCGTGCAGTTTGGTCAGCTCGCGTGCCACCACGACCGGGCGCTCGCCCAGGACTTCGCCGACATCGCCGAGTGTCGCGAGAATGCGGCGCGCGGCTTCGTAGAACACCATCGTCGCGGTCTCGTGCGCGAGTTCTGCCAGCGCCTTACGGCGCTGCGTGCGCCGGGCCGGGAGGAACCCGCCGAAGCGAAACGAGTCGGTGGGCAGACCGGAGGCCGCCAATGCCGTTTCGATCGCCACCGGTCCGGGCACGGGGACGACGTCCAACCCGGCGGCGATGGCCTGCCTGACCAGCCGGTAGCCCGGATCGGAAATCCCCGGCATCCCGGCGTCGGAGACGACCGCAATCGACTCGCCCTTGCGCGCCCGTTCGACCAACTCGGCGGCGCGCTTGGCCTCGTTGTGCTCGTGGTAGCTGACGAGCGGTTTGCGAATGTCTGACCTGTCAATCTCAAGGCGCCGCAACAGGCGGCCGGTGTGGCGCGTGTCCTCACAAGCGATCAGGTCCGCCTCTTTCAGGATGCGCAACGCGCGCAGCGTGATGTCTTCGAGGTTCCCCAAGGGTGTGGCAACGAGGTAGATCGTGCCCGGCATGCCCTCTCATGGTCGTTTACCGAGCAGCCGCCGTACAACTGGATGCAGCCGTGGGTGCATGAATCAGTCTGCGATGCGGAGACCGGTACCCGCCACTCGGAGCCCCAGGCATTAGCCTGCGTTGAGGTCGCTCCAGCCGTCTCCGCGGCCGCTGGCCCTTCCGAAGCAAGAGCATGGTTGCGTCCAGGGACATCCGTCTCTAGTGGTAGAGATCAGCGCATGCTGGCGCTGGCGGCTCTAGGTTGTTGGCCGGAGCCTACTAGGAAGATGCCCGAATCAGCGCCACGCGGGCATCGTTGCCCGACCTCCTACAATGGAATCCATGGCGGGCTCGGATTACTATGCCGACACCCACCCCAAAGCGCTGGAGGTGTTTTTCGAGATCCACCGCAAGATGAGCCCGTCGCGGAAGGTCGCGATGGTCTTCGAGCTGACCGAGATCATGCTCGAAGTGTCCAAGGCCGGTGTTCGCATGCGATATCCCGACGCCGACGAGCGCGAGGTCTTCCTCCGCGCCACGGCCCTGCGTCTCGACGCCGACACGATGGTCAAGGTTTGCGGTTGGGACCCGCGGCTTCATGAGTGACGGCCATGAGTGACGCCGGGGCGGCTTTCAAGCGCCTCCTGGAGGTGCTGAACCAGGTCGGCATTCCCTATGCGGTCGGCGGGTCGCTGGCCAGTTCAGTACACGGAACGCCACGCGCGACGGCGGACATTCATCTCGTCGTCGACATCCGGCCGGTCCACGCCGGGTCCTTGGCCACAGCCCTGGACGACGACTTCTTCGCCGACGAAGAGATGATCGCCGGCTCGATTGAGGCCGGGCGAGCATTCAACATCATCCACTACGCGAGCGGATACAAGTTCGACCTGTTCCCTCTGCCGGATGAGCCCTACTATCGCGTCGAGTTCGAGCGCCGCGAGCCGGCCCGAGTTTACGGTCGGCGAACAGCCGGTGCGGTTCGACGTTGTTACCGCCGAGGACGCCATCCTCGCCAAGCTGGTCTGGTACCGATTGGCCGGGGAGGTCTCGGAGAGGCACTGGAACGATGTCAGGTCCATCGTTCAGGTTCAGGGTGACAAACTTGACGGGGCTTACCTGAGCAAGTGGTCGAGCCAACTCGGGGTGGCTGATCTTCTGGACCGACTCTTGAGCCAAAGTCCGTAAGGGTCGGGGCCGAAACGGCCTGCACTGCGCTGCATCAGGCTGTTCAACTGGCGTTCGGAACGGTCAATGCTGCCAAACACATCTATGGGGCGGCTAATCAAGATCCAGGATATCGACCAGTTCTTTGAAGTCGTAAAAGTTCCGGATGCTGCGATCATGCCAGCTGTATTGGAGGGCGTGCGGAACCTCGATGAGCGAAGAGAGCTTGAGCCCATGCTTCGCGAGATCCTGTGGGACCCAACCGAAACACCGCATGGACCGTCAGAAATCGCTGACATCCTCACTACCAAAGTGCGAGTAAGGGGCCACAAAGTTCTGGCAGCCTTCGTCGTGAAGGGTAGGAGCTTCACCAAGATTCGGTCAAAGGACGTTGACCACCAGGTCATTCGACTTCGACAGTTGCCAGGGCTCGGCCTGATGGCATTGGTTGCGGTAGGCCATATTCAGGGTGCGGCGCAGCAGGACTTCCTGCGAATGGCCATGGACGCTGGTTGCGACTATCTGATCATCGAAGGGTTGGACTGCGCACGGCTCTTGCTGGCGTACGAGAAGATCTGCGAGTCGGACGGGACGCGTTTCGGTGGGGATGGGTTGTGCCTTCGTGGCCACAAACAACACGAAGGTGTTGAGCTCACGATCCGTGTCAGAGATAGCATACGATACGAGATCCCTGAACTGCGCGATGTTAGCCACGGAGGTGCCCGCAGGCTAAGAGCCACAGTACTTGTCAATCCAAATTACGACCGTGAGGTGCTGAGAGAAATCATCCGTGATGCGACACGTGAGGTCTCAAAATCCTCGTACCACCGCAGCGATTTGGTCGCGCGGCGCTGGGCGATTCAAACGCGCATGTCGTCTGGCTATACCTAGTAGCGGACCTTCAGGACTTCCGTAATGCCAATTGGCTTGCGCAGACCCAGTGGATCGACTCAGCGCTTGATCCCAGAATGCGGCCACGTGAGCTGCCAGCCTCCGAGCATGTAGATGCCATCGCGGTTGCTTGGGGCGAGAGCTACGCAAGCCAGCGGACCTTTTACGGCGAGCATTCAGTGGACAAAGGAGAGGCGCTGGTTAGGCTTGAGCCGCTTGTCCAGCAGGCGACCGAACTTGGAAGTCAGATTGCTGGTTGGTTCGATGCTTTCGAGAGGGGTGAGTTTGACGAGCTAACCTTGATGTCTCAAGTCCGTGCCGTGACCCCTGAGATCAGCGACATCACCAATCAGGCTCTGAATCTACCTTTCCCTCCCCAAGACGTTAGGGACTACGACACTCGCGCGCAGAGCCTGTTCGGCCATCTAGTGTAGTGCACCATAAATAATGTAACTTATATTGACTTCCCATCGTCTCTATTAACAGGAGGCATGGGATGCGAAGAGCACAACCAGTAACTTTGAACACAGCGCAATGCAAGCAGTTGGACCGCTACGCGCGCGGCCGCCAAGTCGCCGTTCGTCTCGCCCTGCGAGCCAGGATTGTCCCGCTGGCCGCCGACGGTCTCGAGAATAAGCAGATCGCCGCACAGCTCGGTGTCTCGCGGCAGTTGGTGGCCCGCTGGCGCACGCGCTTTCTCGAAAGCAGCATCGCCGGCATTGCAAAAGACGCCCCACGGCCCGGTCGTAAACCTGCCGTCTCGAAGCAGAAAGTACAGCAGATCATCCACAAGACCACCCGCGAGAAACCGTCCAACGCCACCCACTGGAGCCGCCGCACCATGGCCGCCGCGGCCGGCGTCAGCGCTTCCACCGTGGGACGGATTTGGCGCGCCCATGGCCTCAAGCCCCACCGCGTCAAGACCTTCAAGCTCAGCAATGACCCGCGTTTCTCCGAGAAACTCGACGACATCGTCGGACTCTATCTCAATCCGCCTGAGCATGCTCTGGTTCTCTCGCTCGATGAGAAGTCCCAAATCCAAGCCCTCGATCGCACCCAGCCCGGCCTGCCGCTCAAAAAGGGACGCGGCCAAACGATGACCCACGATTACAAGCGCAACGGCACGACCACCCTGTTTGCGGCGCTCAACAGCCTTGACGGCAGCGTGATCGCCGAGTGCATGCCCCGACACAGCCACCAGGAATGGCTGCGCTTCCTGCGCTTAATTGACCGCCGCACTCCCAAGGACAAACAGCTTCATCTCATCGTGGACAACTATGCCACCCACAAGCATGCCGCTGTGAAGCGTTGGCTCGATCGTCACCCGCGCTTCCACATTCATTTCACCCCGACCTCGGCGTCGTGGCTGAACATGGTCGAGCGATTCTTTCGCGATCTCACCGTCAAGCGCCTGCGCCGCGGCGTGTTTCGCAGCGTGGACGAGCTCGTCGCCGCCATTGACGACTACATCGCCCAGCACAACGGGCATCCCACGCCCTTCATCTGGACCGCGACCGCCTCCGACATCCTCGAGAAAGTCAAGCGCGGACGTGCCGCCCTGCATAAGGTGCAATTGTTGAAGCCCAATGATAATGTCCCCTTGAGCGCCCAATAGAAATGTCCCCTAATCTGGACCTCTGCGAGGAGGTGAAAGATTGGGAAGGACATGGATGAGTGCCAAGGAGTTGAGGCGCGGCGAAGTGCTGAGCCGAGTGAAACGAGGGGAACTGAAGTTGACCGAAGCCACCGCACTGCTGGAGGTCAGCTACCGCCAAGCGAAGCGGCTCAACAAGCGTTACCGAGCAGGCGGGGTCAAGGCTTTGGTGCACGGTAACGTCGGCCGCGCTTCGAACCGAGCCGATGACAAGCGCCGCGAGCAGGTTCTCGAGTTGGTGCACGCAAACTATGCGGGCGAGGGGCACGAGCGCTGCGGGCCGACGCTGGCGTCGGAACATCTGGCAGCCGATCAGGGCCTGGAAGTGCCGCGCGAAACGCTGCGGCGCTGGATGCTCGCGGCGGGCCTGTGGAGCCGGAGTCGCAAGCGCCCACCGCATCGCAGCCGGCGGCAACGCAAAGCGCACTTCGGCGAACTGATTCAACTCGACGGTTCGCACCACCACTGGCTGGAAGGACGCGGCCCGAAAGCCTGTTTGATGAACTTTGTCGATGACGCGACCGGTCTTGCACTGTGCCGCTTCTCGGGCCAGGAAACGACCTGGGCCGCGGCCGATCTGCTCCAAGCCTGGGTGCGCCAACACGGCGTTCCCAAGGCGTTGTACTGCGACTGGAAAAACGTCTACCAGCGCCAGCCGACGTCGCGGGAAGCACTGGAAGGCATCAAGCCCGAGACGCAGTTCGGGCGCATGTGCGCGAAGCTTGGCATTGGCATCATTGCCGCATCGTCGCCGCAAGCCAAGGGACGTGTCGAACGCCATCACGGCACGCACCAGGACCGCCTGATCAAGAAGATGCGGCTGCGGGGCATCGTTGATTACGAGGCGGCGAACCGTTACCTCGGCGAGGAGTACTTAGCCGAGCACAACGAGCGCTTCTGCTGCGAGCCGGCGGCGGGAGCGGACTTTCACCAGGCGCTACCCCGCGGCACCGAGCTGCGAGGGGTGTTCTGCTTCGAATACGAACGGGTGGTGAGCAACGACCAGGTGGTGCGTTTCGAGAATCGTTGTTTGCAGTTGAAGCCGAAACGCAATCAGGGCGTGGGGGCGGGTGCACGGGTGACGGTCCAACAGGGGCGCGATGAGAGCTTGCAGGTGAGGTTTGAGGGGCACGAGATCGAGCACGAAGTGATCGCCACGCCGACGCCACGGCTGCGGACGAAGCCGGCACCGCAGGGGAACGTGGTGGCCAGACGCAAGCCGGCGGCGAACCACCCCTGGCGGCGAGCTGTGTTGCGGAAAACACGAGCTGCGAATTCATAAGAGGGCTGTGGAAATGCCGGGTCGGATGGAAAGCGTGGAAAACCTTGTGGCGGCAGCCGTGCCGGGCTCGCGGATCCGTGGATGGTTTTCCACCCTTCCCACCGCCCCTTGGAAATCGCTACGCGATTCCCACAGTTCCACAGCCCCGACGATGACGATTCTCTCCTATCACCAAGGGGACACTTCTACTGGGCTACCGAAGGGGACATTTCTATTGGGCCTTGACACCTGCATAAGGTGCAATCTGCTTAACGCACTACACTAGGCAACATGGGCTTGTATTACTCTGAGCGCGGTGCCGAGACGTGGCCTGAAAGAATCGGACGGTCATCATGCGGTCCACGGCACAGGATTTTCGGTCGGATCTGCAGCGCCTAGAGTTCGAGAGGGAGAAACTCCACTAAGGTCGAGGCTGGGCTGGGACGGAACGAACACAGTTAGGGCCGGTTAAGCTCTTGGGTGAAAAACTAGCTCAACACCATCGCTCAGGCTTCAGCGGCGGCCCCCCCCCACTGTTGTAGAGTGAAAAACGACCGCGGGGAGGCGGAGGGTGCGGGAGTACTCGCTCGACGATAAATACGTTCTCGATGGCGGCTGGGTCTATATGACCGGCATCCAGGCGCTGGTGCGGCTGCCGATCGAGCAGATGCGGCGCGACCGGCGCGCGGGGCTCAAGACGGGCACGTGGATCTCCGGCTACGAGGGCTCGCCGCTGGGGGGCTATGACCTGGCGCTCGAGCGCGTGCGCGGGCTGCTCGACGAGCACAATATCCACTTCCTGCCCGGGGTGAACGAAGATCTGGCGGCCACCTCCGTCATGGGCAGTCAGGTCTATCAGGCGCTGCCCGATCCGCAGGTCGACGGCGTGGTCGGCATCTGGTACGGCAAGGGGCCGGGAGTCGATCGCTCGGGCGACGTCCTTCGTCACGCCAACCTCGCCGGGACGGGCAAAAACTGCGGTGCGCTGGCGCTGGCCGGCGACGACCACGTCTCGAAAAGCTCGACGATCCCGCACCAGAGCGAGCTGTCGTTCTACAACTTCGGCCTGCCGACGCTGCACCCCGGCAACACCCAAGAAGTGCTCGATCACGGCCTCTACGGCATCGCGCTGTCGCGCTACGCGGGCGTGTGGGCCGGCATGAAGCTGTCCACCGACGTGTGCGACGGCGGCGGTACGGTCGAGCTGCACTCCGAGCGCTGCCGCATGGTCGAGCCCGAGTTGATGATCGACGGCCAGCCCTACCAAAAGGTGATGAACCCGCTGTTGATCGTCCCCAACTCGCTTCATCTCGAGAAGGAGTTGCGCTACCGGCGTCTGCTGGCCGCCCAGGAGTTCGCGCGCGTCAACGGGCTGAACGAGATCAAGGTGCGTCACGAGGGCGACCGGCTGGGCATCGTCAGCGCGGGTAAGGCTTACTACGACTTGCGGTCGGCGCTTACGAATCTCGGTCTCGATGACACGGCCCTCGAACACTTCGGCGTACGCATCTTGAAGCTGGCGATGGTCTATCCGCTCGAGCCGTCGATCATCGACGAGTTTGTCGAGGGACTCGAGGAAGTGCTGGTGATCGAAGAGAAGCGCAGCTTCATCGAGCTGCAGCTTCGCGAGCTGCTGTACAACCGCGATCGGCGGCCGGCCGTCTACGGCAAGAACGACAAGGACGGCAGCATCCTCTTCCCCAGCGACGGCGAGCTGGACGCGGAGATCATCAGCAGGGGCCTGGCGGGCCGGTTGCTCAGCTTTTCGGATGTAGGGGCGCAGCATGCTGCGCCCGCGGGCACGCCATGGCGTGCCTCTACATCACCCACGGAGCAGTTCACTCCCGGTATCGAGCAACGCCTGGCGAAGCTCGACGAGATCGACCAGCGCGTCAACGAGAGCAAGCGTGCGCCCAATCGCGCGCCGAGCTATTGCTCGGGCTGTCCGCACAACCGTTCCACCCTGCTGCTAGACGGACAGATTGCCGGCGGCGGCATCGGCTGTCACGGGATGGCCGCGCGGTTCGAGGGGAATCGAGGCGTCGCCTACCTCGGCCACATGGGCGGCGAAGGTGCCGCGTGGATCGGCGCGGCTCCCTTCAGCGGCAAGGACCACATCTTCCAAAACGTCGGTGACGGCACCTACGTCCACTCGGGACGGCTCGGGGTCGCCGCCGCCGCCGCCTCGGGCGTCAACATCACGTTCAAGATTCTGTACAACGACGTAGTGGCGATGACGGGCGGCCAGGACGCCGCCGGCAAGCTCACCATCCCCGCCATGACGCGTGAGCTGGAAGCGAACGGCGTTCGGCGCATCGTCCTGTTGACCGACGATCTCACACGCTACAAAGACCGTTCCTCTCTCGCGAAGATGACCGAGCTGCGCCCGCGCGACGACATCGAGACGGTGTTAGCGGAGCTAGAAGCCACGCCCGGCGTGACGGCGATGATCTACGACCAGATGTGCGCGGCGGAGAAGCGCCGTCGGCGCAATCGCGGCCTGATGCCTCAGCCGGTGCGGCGCATGATGATCAACGAGCGCGTCTGTGAGGGCTGCGGCGACTGCGTGACGCAGTCGAACTGCGTGTCGCTGCATCCGGTCGAGACCCAGTTCGGGCCGAAGACGAGAATCCATCAGTCTTCTTGCAACGCCGACTACACGTGCGCGATGGGTGACTGCCCGTCGTTCGTTTCAGTAATGATCGAGGAGGGGTCGGGCCTCAAGAAGAAGCCGTTGCCCGAGCTGCCGGGGATCTCGATCGGCGAGCCGGCCCAGAAGGTCGTGGCCGATGGGTCGTATCACGTCCTCATGCCGGGCGTCGGCGGCACCGGCGTGGTGACGATCAACGCTTTGCTCGCGACGGCGGCGCTGATCGAGGGGAAGTACATCGCCACGCTCGACCAGACCGGCCTAGCGCAGAAGGGCGGGGCGGTGGTTTCGCACCTCACGATCGCGAACGCGCCGATCGACGCCTCAAACCGCATCAGCTACGGCTCCACAGACCTGCTCCTCGGCTTTGACGTGATGGGAGCGGCGGGTGCAGCGAGCCTCCGCCGCGTCGATCCCGATCAGACCGCGGCGGTCGTGAACTCGCACGAGATTCCGACTGGGGATTCGATCCGCCAGGGGCTGACCGTCCTGTCCACGGACGGCCACTTCGCCCGCACGGTTCGCCAATTCACTGAGTCGGACAAGAGTGTGTTTGTCGATGCCTCGAGGGTGGCTGAAGCGCTGTTCGGTGGGCACGTGTATACGAACGTCTTCCTCCTGGGTGTTGCCTATCAGGCCGGGGTTGCGCCACTTGACGCAAAGTCGATCGAGCAGTCCATTCGTCTCAACGGTGTCCAGGTGGAGCGGAACCTGGAGGCCTTTCGTTGGGGCCGGCAGTACCAGCAAGACCCCAAGGTTCTTGACGAGATCCTCGGTGAGCCGGCCGTCCCACCCGAGGCGCAAGGGCTCGAAAGCCTGATCCGGAGCCGGATGGAAGAGCTCACGCAATTTCAGAACGCCGCCTACGCCGAGACGTACCGGCAGTTCGTCGAAGAGGTTCGGCAGGCCGAAACCAGAGCGCGACGGGGAAGCACCAAGCTGACCGACGCGGTGGCCCGCCAGCTCTACAAGCTGATGGCCTACAAGGACGAATATGAGGTGGCAAGGCTGCTGACAGATCCGGCGTTCGACGTCCGGGTAGGTGAGACGTTCGAGGCGCCGGTCAAGAAGCTCTACCATCTACATCCGCCCACACTGCGGGCGCTGGGATGGAAGCGCAAGCTGTCGCTGGGACCGTGGGTCGGTCCGTTCTTGCGCCTGCTCGCGAAGATGAAATGGCTGCGCATGACGCCGCTGGACCCCTTTGGTTGGGTGCACATCCGGCGCGAGGAGCGCGCCCTGATTGAGTGGTACCGGGAGACTGTGCGTGGGCTCCTGCCGGGTCTCAGCGCCGCAAACCTTGACCAAGCTGTTGAGATCGCCCGCATCCCGGACCAGATCCGCGGCTACGAGCAGATCAAGCTGGACTCGATCGTGGGCGCTCGGGCGACGGTAGCTGAAAGGCTGGCGGAGATGAGTCGTCAAGCGGCGGCATAGAGCCTACGACTTCAGACCGCCGAGTTGTCTGTAGCCCCTTGGCGAGCGTCTTGACGTTTGGCCCCGTCATCGCAAACTGGGTTCAAAAAAAGGGTTGTTTCCACGCCCAATCCTTGTAGAATGATACCCATACCTCGAAGGAGGCCCCATGTCTTTTGATCGAAGAGAGTTTCTTGCCTCATCACTGGCGGCGGCTACGGTGGCGTGCGGGCAGAAAGCATCCGAGCGGCAGGCTTCTAAGCCCGCTACCTCGGCATCAGGTAAGAAGCTCGGCATCCCCGGACCTTATCCAGGCCGGGTGGTCGAGATTCGACACCCGAACAGCATTGTCGGGGACCACTACCAGGCTGAGCCGGTTCGTCAGATGATGGAGCGCGGCATGATGGAGCTGACCCACGCTGAGAGTTGGACGGACGCCTGGCGCGAGTTCTTCGAGCCTGGCGACGTGGTCGGTTTCAAGCTCAACCCTGTAGGTCAGCCGCACGTGATCTCTGCGCCCGAAGTGGTCCACAACATCCTCGACGGTCTCGAACAAGCCGGGGTGAAGCGTCAAGACATCGTCGTCTATGACCGTTACCACGACCAGTTCCAGAAAGCAGGCTTCGACAAATGGCTTCCCGAGGGCGTGCGCTGGATGTCCGCCTCGGCCAAGTTCCAGACCATGCAGATGGATATGGACGGCTACGACCGCGACCTCTACATGGAGATGCCGCTGGTTCACCCTGAGTACAAGAGCCAGTTCAGCCTCGACGACCCGCACATTCGCCGCTCCTACGTATGCAACTTCCTGAGCAAGGAAGTCAACAAGGTCGTCAATCTATGCCTTCTAAAGCATCACCAATCGGCAGGGGTCACGCTCGCTCTCAAGAACCTCTCCCACGGCTTTGTCAACAATGTGAACCGCAGCCACGCCTCGACCACGGCGAACGCCTGCGGGCTCTTCATCCCGGCGGTGGTCGATTTACCGATCTTTCGCGAGAAGATCGTACTGAACATCCTCGACGGCGTGAAAGCGGCTTACCACGGGGGGCCGGGCAGCACGGTCGGCAAGTACTCGTGGGAGCACAAGACGATGTACTTTGGCACCGACCCGGTAGCGATGGACAAGACCGGCTGGAGGGCGATTGACGCCAAGCGCGCCGAACTGGACTTGGCCTCAATCGAGCTTCTCAAGCCCGACAAAGACAGCCAGTGGCTCAATTGCCACGTTGAGCACATCGAGATCGCCGGCAACTTCGGCCTCGGTGTGTTTGACGACGAGCAGATTCGAGTCAAGCGGCTGGATTTGGTGTAGCTGATTTCGCGCCCGCGCTCGGCGACCAACCACGTCTAAAGACCGACGGTGGCCCAACGGGCTTTGTAGCCCTCACTGGCGTTCGGAGTTCGGTTTCTTCGAGCGCGCCGCTAGTGTAGTGCGTCAAGCAGATTGCACCTTATGCAGGGCGGCACGTCCGCGCTTGACTTTCTCGAGGATGTCGGAGGCGGTCGCGGTCCAGATGAAGGGCGTGGGATGCCCGTTGTGCTGGGCGATGTAGTCGTCAATGGCGGCGACGAGCTCGTCCACGCTGCGAAACACGCCGCGGCGCAGGCGCTTGACGGTGAGATCGCGAAAGAATCGCTCGACCATGTTCAGCCACGACGCCGAGGTCGGGGTGAAATGAATGTGGAAGCGCGGGTGACGATCGAGCCAACGCTTCACAGCGGCATGCTTGTGGGTGGCATAGTTGTCCACGATGAGATGAAGCTGTTTGTCCTTGGGAGTGCGGCGGTCAATTAAGCGCAGGAAGCGCAGCCATTCCTGGTGGCTGTGTCGGGGCATGCACTCGGCGATCACGCTGCCGTCAAGGCTGTTGAGCGCCGCAAACAGGGTGGTCGTGCCGTTGCGCTTGTAATCGTGGGTCATCGTTTGGCCGCGTCCCTTTTTGAGCGGCAGGCCGGGCTGGGTGCGATCGAGGGCTTGGATTTGGGACTTCTCATCGAGCGAGAGAACCAGAGCATGCTCAGGCGGATTGAGATAGAGTCCGACGATGTCGTCGAGTTTCTCGGCGAAACGCGGGTCATTGCTGAGCTTGAAGGTCTTGACGCGGTGGGGCTTGAGGCCATGGGCGCGCCAAATCCGTCCCACGGTGGAAGCGCTGACGCCGGCCGCGGCGGCCATGGTGCGGCGGCTCCAGTGGGTGGCGTTGGACGGTTTCTCGCGGGTGGTCTTGTGGATGATCTGCTGTACTTTCTGCTTCGAGACGGCAGGTTTACGACCGGGCCGTGGGGCGTCTTTTGCAATGCCGGCGATGCTGCTTTCGAGAAAGCGCGTGCGCCAGCGGGCCACCAACTGCCGCGAGACACCGAGCTGTGCGGCGATCTGCTTATTCTCGAGACCGTCGGCGGCCAGCAGGACAATCCTGGCTCGCAGGGCGAGACGAACGGCGACTTGGCAGCCGCGCGCGTAGCGGTCCAACTGCTTGCATTGCGCTGTGTTCAAAGTTACTGGTTGTGCTCTTCGCATCCCATGCCTCCTGTTAATAGAGACGATGGGAAGCCAACATAAGTTACATTATTTATGGTGCACTACACTAGCTATCTGGCCGCCCGGAACCTTCTGAGCCTCAGACTGTTCGTCACCACGGACACACTCGACAACGCCATTGCCGCGGAAGCGATGATCGGCGAGAGTAGCCAGCCGGTCCAGGGGTAGAGGACGCCCGCGGCCAGGGGTATCCCAACGGCATTGTAGAAGAACGCCCAGAAGAGGTTCTGCTTGATCGTCGACATGGTTTTTCGCGACAGCTCGATCGCCGCAGCAACGCCTGCGAGATCGTCGCGCATCAAGACGATGTCGGCCGTCTCGATCGCCACGTCGGTTCCCCGCCCGATGGCGATCCCTATGTCGGCTTGCGCTAGGGCCGGGGCGTCGTTGATGCCGTCGCCTACCATCGCCACGACACGGCCTTCGTCCTGTAGGCGCTGGATTTCCTGTGCCTTGCGGTCGGGAAGCACTTCGGCCAGAACTCGGGAGATGCCTACTTGCCGGCCAACCGCTTGGGCTGTCCGCTGGTTGTCGCCGGTGATGAGCGCCACGTCAAGCCCGCCAGCCTTGATCTTCTCGACCGTTGCGCGTGCCCCGGGGAGGGCTGTGTCGGAAAGAGCGATCAACCCGGCCAGTGCGCCGTCCACAACCGCAAGGATGACTGTCTTGCCCTGCGCCTCAAGCCGGTCTCTCGGTGTAGACGCCGAGCTTGTCTCAATTCCCCGCTCGAAGAGCAGCTTCTCTCTTCCAACTAGCCACGTTCGCCCATTGAGCCTCGCCTCCACGCCGATGCCCGGAAGCGCCTGGAAGTTATCCGTTTCCGTGAGTACCAAGCGGCGGGCCCGCGCCTCAGCCACGACGGCCCCGGCCAGCGGATGCTCCGAACGGCCCTCGACGGACGCGACCGAAGTGAGAAGCTCATGGCCGGAGAGATTCGATTGAAGTGGGACGACGTCGGTCACCTTCGGCTGACCCGTTGTAATCGTGCCGGTTTTGTCGAACACGACGGTGCTGATCTTGTGCGAGATTTCCAACGCCTCGCCGCCCTTGATGAGGATGCCGCTCTCTGCACCGCGCCCAATCCCCACCATCACCGCCGTCGGGGTCGCCAGGCCCATCGCGCACGGGCAGGCGATGATCAACACCGCCACGGCGTTCAGCACCGCCAGCCGCAGCGCGACATCCGGCGGCGCAAGCCAATACCAGGCGATGAACGTCACGAGGGCGACAGCGATCACCACCGGCGTGAAATAGCTGCTGATCACGTCCGCCAGGCGTGCGATCGGCGCTTTCGAACCCTGCGCCCGCTTGACCATCTCGATGATGCGGGCCAGCACGGTCTCGCTCCCCACCTTGCGTGCGGTGAATCGGAAGCTGCCGGACGTGTTGACTGTGCCTCCGAGCACTCGGTCGCCCGCCGATTTCTCCGCGGGGATACTCTCGCCGGTCAGGGCCGATTCATCGACAGCCGACTGCCCGTCGAGAACCGCCCCATCGACCGCGATCTTCTCGCCGGGCCGCACGACGACGATGTCACCTGCCCGTACGTCTTCCACGGGGATGTCCAACTCGACCCCGTCGCGCACCACGCGGGCGGTGCGCGCTTGAAGGCTCAAGAGCCCACGGATCGCCGACGACGTCCGACGACGTGCACGCGCTTCGAGCATGCGCCCGAGCAGGATGAGCGTGATGATCGCTGCCGCCGTCTCGAAGTAGACCGGCACCTGCTGCGGGCTCACGGCCGCAGGGTCGATTGCTCGCGGGGCAACCGTCGCGACCACCGAGTAGAGCAATGCGGCTCCGGTACCGACCGCGATCAGCGTGTTCATGTCGGCCGAACCGCGGCGGGCGGCTTTCCAGGCCAGGGCGTAGAAGCGTCGTCCGGCGTAGAGAACGACCGGCAGCGTCAAGAGCAACTGTACCCAGTGAACGCCCGGGAACGAGACCGCCCCGTGCGACATGGCGATCACCAGCAAAGGCCCGGTGAAAACTGCGGAGACCAGGAACCGGCGCTTCCAGGCCTGGGCTTCGCGCTCCTCCTCTTCGCCGGGCATCTCCGCCGATGCGGCAGCAGCTTCCCGGGCCGGGTACCCTGCCCGATCGACCGCCTGACGAATGGCCTCGACTTCGACTGCCCCAGGGTTGTACTCGACCGACGCCGTGCCGGTTGCGAGATTCACGTCGGACCGGGTGACGCCAGGGAGTGCCGTGACAGCTTGCTCGAGGGTGAGCACGCAGCCCGCGCACGTCATGCCACTGATGATGAGATCCACGGTGGCGGTTTCGGCCGCGGCGGTGCCGTTCGGCGCCGCCTGGGTCATGTTGACCGGCGGGGTGGAAGGAACCGTAGCGGCCGGCGGAGTAGCGCCGGTGTCGGCCTCGTCCGGGGCAATGCCGTACCCTGCTTCATGAATCGCTCGCTCCAGATTTTCCGTGCTCGCCCGGCCGGGATCGATTTCCACGGTGGCGACGCCCCCGTTCAGATCAACCCGTGCATCGGCCACGCCGGGTGTCTCTTTCAACCTGGTCTCGACGGTATGCGCACAGCCGCTGCAAGTCATCCCGGTCACCCGTATCCGAACTGTTTTCGTTTCGCCTCGGGAAAGCGTCACAGTCGGGTCGGCCGCCATCACTTGCTCCTTCGCGTAGCTCTCTTTGGCGATCGCATGGTTCGGTCTTTCGGTGGATGGATCGAGCCGCTGGAGAGTCCCTCGATCAGCCCGCAGATCACGCCTTCTTTCTCACCCTGGCGCTCCCAGGCGTCGACCGTCTGCTTCAACTCCCGCCGATAGCGCTTCAACTGCTTCAACCGCTCGTCGAGCTCGCCTAGACGCTCTCGCGCCATGTGCCGAACTTCGACACACGGGCGCTGGCCTTCTTTGGACTCCGCGATGAGCCAGGATATCTGGTCGAGCGTGAAACCGACGGCCTGCGATTTCTTGATGAAAGCGAGGCGGTCGAGAACCGAGCCATCGTAGAGCCGATAGCCTGACTGCGTCCGCATAGCCGGCTCGATCAGGCCCCGGCTTTCATAGAAGCGCAGAGTCTCGACGCCGACGCCCGACTCCTTGGCGACCTCGCCGATCTTGCTGAGTTTGCCGCTGAGGGCGTAGTTAGGGGAAGTGCTCATGCCTCTAGTATATACTCTGTAGCCGACTGTAGAGTCAAGAGAAAAACCCATCGGCGCGCGACACGAATGTGCTGTTTCACAGGTTGATGGGAATCAAGAGCATCGCAATGACCGTAACGCCGAAGCAGACCGCGGCCACCACCGACGTGTATCCCAACACTTCACCGAAGCGCAGCCGGGCCACGGCCAGGATCGGAAGCGCCCAAAACGGCTGGATCAGGTTCGTCGTGGAATCCCCGTAGGCGTACGACAACACCACCGTCGTCAGCGAGACACCCAACTCTTCTCCGGCCGGGATGAGGTAGGGCGCTTCAATCAGCCACTTCGAGCCCGCGGACGGAACGAAGAGGTTCATGAAACCCGAGTAGACGTAGACGACCAGCGGATAGGTTCGCGGTGTGGCGTAGTCGGCAAAAAGGCCGCCGAGCCAGGCGCCTAGACCGGTGTTGTTCATCACCCCGAAGATTCCGGCGTAGAAGGGGAACTGGAGGATGATTCCCCACGTCGTGCCGACGCCCTGACGGCAGGCTGCCACGAATGACTGGGGCCGCCGATGCAACAAGAGCGCCGCCACCAGGAAAGTCATGTTGTAGGCGTTTATGGTCCAGGTCGTTCCGAAGCCGCGCGTGATCATCGAGTGGCCCAAGGGATAGGCGATCAAGGCCGCGGCCAAGAGGATCCAACCCGGAAAGCGGTCGAGGCGTCCGGCGGGTGTGGAGACGGGGGAAGGCGGCTCGGGCGGCTTCGGCAGCAGCGCCTCCACCTGGTCCGGCGTCAGCGTAACGGAAGCCTGCCGCGGATGGAGGGCCAGGGTAACCAGAACACCCACCGTCCCGATCACGAACATGTAGGCGAGGTTGAATGGAGCGAACAGAGTCTCCGTCACCGGCAGGAGGTGATCGACCACCGGCTCGCCGGTCAGAGGCGCAATGAGCGGATTTCCCGGCGTGGCGAGGATCAACGGCGCGGAACCCGACAGGCCACAGTGCCAGACGGTCCCCAGGCCCAAGTAAGCCGCTGCAACGAGAACGCGCAAATCCGCTTTGGGATTGTGCCGGCAAACGAAGGGAACGAACAGTGCGGATCCCACGATGCAAAATGCCCAATTCAGATACCCCGTCGCTAGCGAATAGGCCGCCACGAGAGCGACGGCCTGCAGAGGCTTTGCCGGGTCGGGAGCACGTGCGAGGCGGTCCATCAGCCGATACACCGGCCGCGACGAGACGCACGCGTGCGACACAACCAAGATGATGGTGAACTGCATGGCGAGCTCGAGCAGGTTCCACATCCCGCCGCCCCAGGCGAGGATGGCGTCTTCGACACCGACTCCGGCGCCGAGCACCGCCAACAGCAGTGCGCACGCGGTGAGAATCATACAGACGACCCAGGAGTCGGGCACCCAACGCTCGGTGAAGCGAGAGAGCCCGCCGCCGAGGTCTCGGAAGCGGTCGATGAGAGAGGTCATTTGCGGGGAGCCCGCCCGGACGGGCCGCGGGAAGCGGTATTGTAGCGTAGCGGCCTATTCTGAGCCGTGACCGTAAGGCAGCGGTCCGGTGATGATCGGCCAGACCATCTCGCACTACAAGATCACCGAGAAACTCGGTGAAGGCGGGATGGGCGTCGTCTACAAAGCCCAGGACACGAAACTCGACCGCCCCGTCGCCCTCAAGTTTCTCGCGCCGCACCTGCTGCGCGACGAGGAAGGCCGTAAACGCTTCGAGCGCGAAGCGAAGGCCGCGGCGAAGCTCGACCACCCCAACATCTGCACGGTCTACGAAATCGACGAGGTCGATGGCCGCACGTTCATCGTCATGGCCTTCCTCGAGGGCCGGCCGCTGAGCGAGCAGATTCAAGAGGGTCCGCTGAAGCTGCCCGAGGCCCTATCGATTGCGATTCAGATGGCCGAGGGGTTGGAAGCAGCGCACGCTAAGGGCATCACGCACCGCGATATCAAACCCGACAACGTCATGTTGATGTCGGGCTCGCGCGGCCTCGTCAAGTTGATGGACTTCGGCTTGGCACAGCTCGCCGGTAGCTCGAAGTTCACACGCGAGGGGACGACGCTTGGCACGGTCAACTACATGTCGCCCGAGCAGGCCGAAGGCGCCCCGACAGGCCAGGCCACGGATATCTGGTCGCTGGGCGTCGTGCTGTACGAGATGGTCGCAGGCCAACGGCCGTTCCGGGGCGATTTCGACCGAGCCATCGTCTATTCGATCATGAACGAGCCGGCGGAACTGCTGACGGCGGTGCGGACAGGCGTGCCGAAAGAGCTGGAGCGCGTCGTCAACAAGTACCTGGCAAAGAAGCCGGAGCAGCGCTATCACCATATCGATGAACTGCTCGGCGACCTTCAGGCGGTTCGGCAGGAACTGGAACCGCAGCCGTCGCGTGTCGCGACGAAACCGGCGGCGGCCAAGCGCACTTCACCTGCCTTGATCGGTGCGGGGGTTGTCGTGCTGCTGGCCGTACTCGGGCTGGGCTGGTGGTTTGGCCGCTCGTCGGAACCGAGCGTCGAAGGGCCCCCTCTGACCAGTGTTCCTTTCACCAGCCTGGCGGGTATGGAATCACAGCCCGCTTTCTCACCGAACGGTGAAGACGTGGCCTTTGTCTGGAACGGTGCGCAGCAAGACAACTACAACATTTACGTCAAGCGGTTGGGCTCTGAGTCGCCGCTACGTCTTACCACCCACCCCGATGCAGACTTCAGCCCGACCTGGTCACCGGACGGCCGCGAGATCGCTTTTGCCCGGCGGTCAGCGAATCACAAGGAGGTCATTGTAGTTCCGGCTTTGGGAGGCCCGGAGCGCAAACTAGCTGATTTCGAGGGGTTCCCATTTCGGCCTCGGGTTCGTGGGGTGCTGGCCTGGTCGCCGGACGGGAAATTCTTAGCAGTTTTGGACCGAGTCTCCCTGCGGGAACCTTGGGGCATCTTCTTGCTCTCGATCGACACCCGCGAAAAGCAGAGACTGACTTCACCGCCACGCGGGATCGATCGCTACCCGGCGTTTTCGTCCAACGGTCGTTATTTGGCTTTCGCGCGGTTCTCCAGTGCTTGGGTAGCTGACATTCATGTCTTGCCTCTGGACGACGATGGTGCTCCAAGCGGTGAAGAGAGGCGCCTCACCAACGATCAGCCGGATATTCAGGGATTGGACTGGACCGCAGACAGCCGCAGCGTTGTGTTCTCGTCCAACCGACTGGGCGGGCAGCGTCTGTGGAGAATGCCCGTGTCGGGCGATGAGCCCGAGCTGCTTGGCGTGACCGGTGAAGACGCCTCCTTTCCCTCCGTTTCCCGTCAGGGGAGCCGTCTCGCCTACGTTCGCACCGCCCTCGATAACAACATATGGAGGATTGTGGGGCCTTTAGCAAGGGAGCGAGAGCCCGATCGCCGAGAACGACTGATAGCCTCAACCCGAGAGGACTATAGTCCGCATTACTCGGCGGACGGCAAGAGGATCGTCTTTGACTCAAACCGTTCCGGGACCGAGGAAGTCTGGGTCTGCGATAGTGACGGAACAAATCCTGTCCAGTTGACTTCCTTCGGCGGCCCGCCGGTGGGGGTTCCGAAATGGTCTCCCGACGGGGAGTGGATCTCCTTCGATTCTCGCAAAGAGGGTGACGCCAACATCTACGTGATCAGAGCCTCCGGGGGACCCGCACGCCGGTTGACTCTGCATCCAGGCTACGACGGCCGGTCGAGTTGGTCGCGAGACGGCCGCTGGCTCTACTTTTGTTCGCGCCGAAGCGGCGACCCGCAGATTTGGAAGATCCCCGCGGAAGGCGGCGAGGCTGTTCCGGTAACTCGGAACGGCGGCCGTCAAGCCTTTGAGTCCGCCGATGGCCGGTTCGTCTACTACGTCAAACCTGGTGTGGATGGTGTCTGGAGGGTGCCCGAACAAGGTGGTGAAGAGGAGAAGGTTCTCGACAAAGGCCGGCGTGGTCTCTGGGCCTTGTTGAAGGAGGGGATCTGCGTTCTCGATCGACCGGGACGCACCATCCAATTCTTCGACTTCGCGACGGGGCGGCTGGAGCCTGTAGCGACCATCCCGGAAAACGTACGGATCTTCCGTGATTCCTTTGCTGTCTCGCCGGATGGACAGTGGACGCTCTTCGTCCAGGAAGACCAAAACGAGGCCGACATCATGCTGGTCGAGAATTTCCGCTGACTGCGTAGAAGCACAAAGGCAAAGCCATGATCGGCCAGATTCCTCGGTTCTCAGGGCTGCTAGCAAAGCGACTGCTCGGTTGCCCGCCGTCCTGAGTCTCGAAGAATCGAGACTCGGCAAGGCTGGAGCCCTACGCCACATTTCGGCGTACGGAGAACCGATGATCAGGGTGCGGGAAACAGCGGCTGCTGATCGCCTCTCGCTCAGCGGCCCGCCCGCTTTCGGCTGCTACGCCAGCGGGTCTCCAGGAACACCTGCAACTGGATCTTGAATTCGTTCACTGATCGGGGCCGAAAGAAGTGCCGATGGTTGAACTTGAGCCGCGTGAGCCCCCATGGGAAGTGGTAGGTTCCTCCCCAGGTGACGTAGCGGATTTCGTCTGGCCCCCGATTGAACTGGTCAACCTCCGTGACAATGTCCACCTTCTTCGTCACATGAACAACGCTGCGACCCCACCAACCCTGACTCTCTACCCGGCCGTCCTTGGCGGTGATGTACGACCCCTTTAGCGTGAGTAGCCGGTGGACCTCGACGATGAAGTCGCCGGTCGTCCGTCTCTTGGTTGCAAGCACCGCGCCGGCTCCATCGCGTCCTTCGTAGTGCCCAAATCCAAGAGTGAGCCGGTCGTTCAATAACGGCGACCTGACATGACCGAACGTGTCTTTCCAGCGGTTGGGGTCCGCGTCAAAGCCGCTCCCTCGCACGACCGAAACACTGTAGTCAACCGACTTGACCTTTCCGAGTGCAAAGACACCGTGTTCGCGGGGTGGAAACAACCTCGCAGCGGCGGGAAAATCGATCATGTCGAGATAGAATGGTGACTCGGTATAGTCGCCCACAAAGGGCAGCCAGCTCCGGCCGGCGCGGAGCTCAAGACGGTCCGTGGGATGAAAAGACGCTCACAGGTCCATCGTCACCCTGCGGGTGAAGTCGTACTGGAAGCGAGTGCTGGTTTTCGGAAGGAAGAATCCATTGGCCAGGATTCTGGATCGCCGGACAAAGAGTTGGCCGCCCCGATTCGGGTGGTGCGTGAGGTGCCCGTGGAAGCGGCCCTCGAACCGCCAATCTTTCAGTTGGGCCCGGCCGGCCGGCGCAAGTGCAACAAACCACAGCAAGATGGGCACAGTTCTGCAGGCGGGCGGCAAGGTACATAGGATACCGAAGCAGCCGACGCACCCCGCACGACCAAAAGCCTGTAGGATGATTGGGCAACAGACTACGTCCTGAAGAAGGAGCGATGTCATGTCCACCTCTCGGCGAAGGGTTCTCCAGGGAGCCGGCCTCGGCTCGTTGATGGGCCTGTGGCCTGGCCGCTCACTGGCCTACGGCAAGAAGAAGAAAAACAGGGACGTCTACCGCGAGCTGGGGCTGCGGCCCGTGATCAACTTCCAAGGGACCTACACGTCGATCGGCGCCTCCAAGCAAGCCCCCGAACTATTCGAGGCGCAGGCACAGGCGGCGCGGGAGTTCGTGGTTCTCGAAGAGTTGCAGGACGCCATCGGCGCGCGGCTCTCGAAGCTCATCGGCACCGAAGACGCCATGGTCAGTACCGGCGCGGCAGGGGCGATTGCGATCGGCACCTATGCCTGCGTGGCCGGCGCCGATCCGAAGAACATCAAGCAGCTTCCCGACATCAGCGGCATGAAGTCCGAGGTGATCATCCAGAAGGTGCACCGCAACGGTTACGACCACGCCGCTCGCAGCGCGGGTGTGAAGATCGTCGAAGTCGAGGGCGCGGAACAGCTCAGGAACGCGATCAACCCGAAAACGGCGATGGTCTACCACCTCGGAGGCACACCGCGAGACCGGGAATGGAAGAATCACGTTGAGATCAAGGGCGTGCTGGCCGTCACCAAGCCGGCCGGTGTTCCCGTGATGGTCGATGCGGCCAACATGCTGCCCCCGTGGAAGAACGTCCAAGAGTTGGCCGCGATCGAGACCGACCTGATCTGCGTCAGCGGCGGCAAGCACATCAGCGGACCCCAGTGCTCCGGCGTGCTGGCCGGAAGCAAAGACTTGATCCACGCCGCGTGGCTCAACTCCAACCCGCACTCAGATTCAAACGGCCGCGCGATGAAGGTCGGCCGCGAGGAGATGATTGCGCTGTGGCTGGCGGTCGAGCGATACGCCAAGATGGACTTCGATGCCGTCGAGCGTGACTCACGGGCCCAGGCTGATTGGCTAGAGGGTCGACTCAAGAAGATTCGTGGCCTGCGTCTCGGTCGAGCGCCCTTCGAACGGACACGAAAAGTGCATCGCGTCGTCGTGGAGTGGGATGAATCGCAGTTCGGCATCACGACCAAGCAACTCAAGCAGCAACTGCTCGAAGGCGAGCCACGCATCGCCGTCGCGGGCAACGGCAAGCAGGGGATTCAACTGACGGTCTTTATGAACGATCGCGGAGATGAGAAGATCGTGGCGCGCCGGATCACAGAGATCTTCAAAGCTGCCGGGCGCGGATGAAGAGTGCTGGGACCGTCAGCCGAGCCGCGTGTGAGCCGTAGCAAAACCAGAGAGCGTTCCGCCGGTGCCTGTGACAATCCAGAAGATTCAACCACCCCTTGAGCCTGGATCTCCGGGAACGCTAGAAAGCATCGTCGCGTGGCCGCAGGTTCATGATCGGAATGGTCACCACGTTGCTGATGGATAACACCTGAGCAATCGTCAACCGAGCAGCGGGGTTGTCTTCGAGCCCTTCGTTCAAGCGCAGGTTGAGCTGGTAGACCCCAACCTGGCCCGGCATCAGACCGACGAATTCGATGGTGGCGCTTCGGCGGTCCACCAGCGACGAAACGAAGTCATCCGCCACCAGAGGCACGTTAAAAAGAGGAGTGGGGGGTATCGGCTGGCCCGAGACGACCCCTTCCGACGTAATCGACGGCGCGGTCAGGCCCAGCCCCGCGCCGAACACGACGATCGTCTCGCCGGGTACCGCGGGATTCTCCGGGGTGATCAGCGAGAAGAAATCGTTGCCACAGCACAAGGTGGGCTGGCGGGTGGCCGTAGTGACCTGCGCGATGTCCGAGCTGGAACTGGAGAATGTAATCGAGTTACCCTCACGGCCTGAAGCACGGGCAGTCAGCTTGACCACAGGCGGCGTCTGGCCGCCACGCAGGACGCCGAAGGGCTCACCGTCGTCGTCCAGGTCGGGAGTCGCCGTCAGCATCGCCCCGTCGTTGACCGCCACAGTGAAGGGAATTTCGTTGCCGTCGGCCCCCAACGAACGAGCGACTACTTGCATCTGAGGCGCTGCAGGATCGAACCCCTCCAGCCGCCGAGCCGTCGCCTCGGGATCACCCAGCCCGGAGTTGATAAGATCCACCATCTTGTTGCGGATAATGATGAGGGTGTCGTCCTCCTCCACAGCGACCTGATAGAGCCGGTCGCGGATCGTTAGGGACAGGATATCGTCCGCCTGAATCTCACCACTAATGATGATGGTCGACCGAGCGGAGAAGAAGCCCTCTGTCGCGGAAGACGCAACTACGTCGGGATCTCCCTCGCCGGCATTGATAAGATCCACAAGCCGGTCGCGAATCTCAGTGGCTAGATCGCCGGCCTCCGTGGTGTATGTGTAGTCGCGGCCGCTGACCGTGATCGTGACTTGCGTGCCCGCCACCACGGCCGACGCATCCGCGGTGCCACCTTGGGCGGTGACGCTCACGGCGACGGCACCCTGGGCTAGTGCCCCTCCGTGCACAGCGATGGCCCGACGAGGCTCAGGTCCATCAAAGGCGAAAAGGCCCGGTGTGGCTCGGGTCACCTCGCTGGCGCGCGGCGCAGACACCCTGATCGTGCCATCGTCCAAGCGGCGCCAAACGTAGACGCTGATGGTCGTGCCCTCCGTCTCGAACGGCACCAGGAAGTTGATCTGCTCGGGAGTCACGCTATAAAGCGGCGCCTGCATGCCGTTGACATAGACCCGAATGCCCCCGAGCTCCTCTGGCAACGCGGGATCGGCTGACTCGGCCTCAAAGACCTGCTCGGAAAAACCGCTTCCAAAGACCGATGCCAGTGTGCCGGCAGGCAGATTGCGTGCGTCGCCTCCGCCCGTTAGTCTGGCGCCCGAGCGCCGGGCCGCCGAGGCGGTCCTCACGTTGGAGGTCGTGCTGCTCAGATTGATCCCGTTCCCCGCGGTACCCAGCTCCTTGGCGGTGATGCTGAAGCCGTATTCGAACTCGCCGCCGGTAAAAGGAGCGACGCCGTCCCCCCTCTGCTCTTCCGGCTCGTCCTCTTCGTCGAGTTCGACGGTGAGCAGAGAGCCCGCGGAGACAGAGACCGAATACATAAAACGATTGCCCTCGGGCCCGATTTCCCTTGCCACCAGCGCCAGAGTATCCAAGGTAGGACGGAGATCACGTTGGGCGAAGATATCAGGGTTCTGGGCTTGGTTGATCGCGAAGAGCAGACGGTCAACCATGACGAACGCCTCGTCGCCCGCCTGCGCCTCGGTCTCATAAACGCTGCCGGCAACCTCGAGCGTGACACGGTCACCTGCCGCGACCTCGCCCCCAAACGTCACCCTCCCGGCGGCGTGTCGGCCGTTGCCAACAATCGGGTTGACGGTCACAACCGCGTCGGCGTCGGCGCTGATCATCTCGAACAGGGCGTCGCGTACCTCCTCTGCTGTGGCCCCCCCCTCTGGAGCGGTGTGTGCGTAATCTATGCCCCCGATGGAAATGGTGTCCGTAATCTCCTCTTCGCGCGCGCCTTCGAAGATCATGAAGCCCGTGGCGGGAATGATGAAGGCAGCGCCGTTGACCAGACCATCGCGGGCGATCTGGTCTTCTGCTGGCGTGAAGACGAGCACCCGGCGGCTGAACGGATCCGCGACGTAGAGGTTGGTTCCGTCGTGGGCGAGCGAGGTCGGCGCGCGCAGGCTCGCGGCCCCGTCGGATTCGACGAGGTCCTGAAAGTCGGGCTGGCCGAGCACGGCGTCCGCACTCGCGCCGTTCTCCAGTGGGACCTCGTTGTAGATCAGGACGCGGTCGTTACCGCCGTCGGCGATATAGAGTTTTTCACCGTCAGAGAGGGCGAAGCGGGGAAAGCTCAAGGTTGCCTCGCACCGGCGCGGAAACGCAGGGCCGCAATCATCGTCGAAAAAGAAGTCGATCGCGCCGTCGCAGTCGTTGTCGATGCCGTCCGAGCAGAACAGCTCCGTCTCCTGCGTGGGAGTGCATTCGCCCTCGGGGGGTTCGATCGGCTCCGGCTCCGGAAGCGGGTCGCAGAGTTCCTCCGAGCTGTTTCCCCCGGTCGTTTCGAAATCGGGCTGGCCGATCACGACATCGGCCGGAAACGTGTTGCTGGTCGGCACGGTAAGGAACACCAGGACCCGGCTGAACCCAAGGTCGGCCACGATCAGACGTCCGTTGCTGACGGTCACCGAGACCGGGTCGAGCATCGAGGTCGGGCTGGGCTCGACGTTGGACTGTGTGAGGTCGGGCTCGGGCCGCGTATCGAAGTCGGGCTGGCCCAGCACGAGGTCCGCCCCGGCGCCGTTTGTGGTGGGGATCGTGTTGTAGATCAGGACGCGGGAGTTTTGTGTGTCGGCGACAAAGAGACGCCCACTGTCGATCCAAATCCCCTGGGGCCCCCGCATCCCAGTCTGAGTGGTGGTGGGCAGGTTGGTTGTCAAGTCCGGCTGCCCGATCACGACGTCGGGTGGCTGTGCCTTCGCTGCCGGGATTGTGTTCCAGATCAGGACGCGGTTATTGTCGGTATCGGACACGACGAGACGCACGCCGTCGGAGGCGACGCCGGTGGGGTTTTGCATACCCGCCAGCGAAGGATCGAAGCTGTCGAAGTCGGTCTGGCCGAGTACGACCTCCGGAATGCCGACACAGACGGGGCAGAAGTCGTCGTCCGCCTGCGGAAGCTCGGCGTCAACTGCAGGAAGGAAACCCGACAGATTGTTATAGATCAGGACACGGTGGTTCACCGGCGTGGAGCCGATCTTGTTCCCGTCCGCGATGAACAGCCGGTCACCCGCGAGGCCGATGCCGGCGGCCCCACCGATGGTTTCCTGGCTGGACACCGGCGCCTGACGGGTGAAGTGCGGCTGGCCGATGACGAGACGCGCCGCCTGGCCGTTGACCCATATCGGGTCGGCCGCCGCAGGGACACCGCAGACCAATCCCAGCACTAAGGCAAGCGCCAGCCGTTGAAGCATCACGTTCCTCAGATGTTGTTCCGAAGTCATACAGAATTCGTTACGTCTCGGCCGCCAAGTCCTCATCTGGGACGCGCGCGACCGGCACGTCCAGACCACCCGCAGTACGCCTGAATATCCTTGATTCTCAACGTTGACAGCTCTTGGCGGTATCTTCGCGAGACGCGGAGGGATGCGGGCGGAGACCAGCTACTACCAGAATACAGTACTAGAGTAAATACGTTACGAAGGGCTGGAAGGGTTCCGCAAATACGCATCATCGCCGCGCAACCAGTCATCACGGACGGGCTGGAACAGGTCGAGCGCCACGGAGTCCTCGAGCGCTTCCACCAAGTGAGGGCGCTGGGAGTCGATCTGCATCAGTTCGCCCGCCCCGATCACCTTCTCTTCCCCGTCGAAGTCGAACCGCAGCCGGCCCTCCAGAAGATAGCTGACTTGCTCGTGCTCGTGGTGGTGTCGGGCGACCACAGCGCCTTTTTTCAGATAGATGCGGGCGATGGTCATGCGCTCGGCGTGCACGACCTGCCGCCCGATCTCGGGCGTCATCTGCTCGTGTTCGATCTCGTTCCAGCGGTGAATCTTCATGGCTCCGGCCCCGTCGCTTCCGCGGCAAATCCCTCATTATACCGGTCAACGCGCGTGAGCACCGACGAGGACGTAACGGTCACAACAGCCCCAGATCCGTTCATGGGCCGATCCGAGCCCCGGGAAGGGGCGATCGAACCCGTTCACAGCGCAAGCCGCATCAGCACGAACGTAGGGGTCAACCGCGTTCGCGCGGTCTGCGCAACAAAGTCGTCCTCATAGGCCGGTTGTTTACGGCAGTCTCCACGGCCCGTTCGGACCAAAACATTTCCTGCCTCTTTTGTATTTGCATTCCCCGGCCATTCGTGGTAGGATACGATGGCGAATAAAAAGCGAACAAAGGAATGCTCAATTGCCCGCTTCTCCCCGTATCGACGCTCTTCAAGACCTGCTGCGCGAGCAGGGGCTGGGCGGAGCTTTGCCGAAGCCCGCGCGACACCGCGAGCCGCCCGCCTCGACCGGCTTTGCCGAGCTGGATGCACTGCTCGGCGGCGGCGTCCCGCGCGGACAGATCACCGAGCTGGTTGGGGCGGACTCCAGCGGGCGCACAAGCGTTATTTTCTCGTTGCTGGCCGGGGCGACCGGGAGCGGTGAGGTGGCGGCCTATGTCGATGCGACCGATTGTCTCGATCCGCCCTCGGCCCAGCGGGCCGGGGTCGTGCTCGATCGGCTGCTGTGGGTGCGCTGCGGGACATCGGGACGGGCGCCGACTGGAAGGAGGTACGAACGGATCGTTGCAAAGCAAGCCCGGGTGGACAAAGCCTGGCAAGCAGTGAATTTGGTAGCGCCGGCCGGCGGGTTCGGCGTCATCGTGCTCGATCTGGGCGGGCTGCCGCGCCGTAAACTGCGTGCCTGGCAAAGCCGGCAGTGGTTGCGGCTGTTGCGGGCGGTGGAGAACAGTCCGACGGTATTAGCGGTGTTGGCCTCTGAGCATTTGGCGGCGAGTGTCTCGGCCTTGGTGCTGGGTTTGTCTCGTGAGAAAACCTGTTGGTCGGGCAAGGCGGGGGTGTCGTTGTTGCTCGACGGGATGGAGAGTCAGGTGCGAGTGTTGCAGAAGCGGCGGTAGACAAAGGCATGCCCTTAGGGGCAGATGAAGCGGCAACATCATGTGCGCCCTGCTTTGTGTCATTTGTTATGTCCCATCTTCATGCCTGTCTCTACGTTCCCGACTTCCCAGCAGCGGTGCGGCTGCGGGGGGAGCGGAACTTGTGTGCGCCGCCGACGGTGGCCTTTACCGGCAAGGCGCCGAACCGGCTTGTCTACGCCGTGAACGAGGCGGGGCGGGGCGGCGGAATTCGAGAAGGCATGCCTTTGGCCGAAGCCAAGGCCCGGTGGGAGGCTTTTTCCTTTGCATCTCCGGTGCGGCCGCCATCGTCCTTGAAAGGAAGCCCCTCGCGAGGCAACCTCTTACGAGGCAACCGGCCGGCCGGCGGGGTCGGCCATCCACGAAACCTACGGCCGGGGGTTCCGCATGCTTCTCGGTCCGAACCCGCGCAAACGGAGGAGGCTTCCCAAGCGGGTGCCACGCTGCAGGTTCTCCCCCGAGATCCCGAAGCCGAAAAGCAGACGCAGCAGGAACTGCTCGAACTGGCGTTGTCAGTATCCCCGCGGGTTGAAGACGCCGCGCCGGGGATGATCGTGCTCGATCTGGCCGGGCTGCCCGACCCCTATCACTCAGCGAGCCGCCTTTCGCTCGGTGCGGAGAAGTTGGCATTGGCGGTCAACGTGGGCGTTTCGCAGAACCGCTTTGTGGCACTGTGCGCGGCGCGCACGCAGACCGGGGTCACGCACGTCTATCCCGGTCAGGAGGCGGGCTTTTTGAGCGCGCAGCCGGTGGACGTGCTGCCGCTCGAGGAGAACGAGCAGGCGACGCTCACGCGCTGGGGGATCCGTACGATCGACGAATTGGCGCGGCTGCCCGAGGATTCGCTCGTCGCCCGCTTCGGCACGCGCGGCGCACGGCTAGTGAAGCTCGCCCGAGGCGAGGGCGACACCGTGCTCCATCCCTACGAGCCGCCCCCATCGCTGGAGGAAACGACGGATCTCGATTGGCAGGTGTGCGAACTCGAGCCGCTGGCCTTTTTTCTGTCGGACCTGCTCAACCGGCTTTGCTTCAAGCTGCAAAGTTTGAATCTGGCGGCGGGGGAAATTCGCGTCGCGCTTAGGCTCGCTAATAGCTCCCGTTTCGAGCGGGCCGTATCGCTGTCATACCCCCTGGCCGACCCACGGGTGTTGTTGACGCTCGTACGGCTGGATTTGGCGGCGCATCCGCCCGGCGACGCGATCGAAGGCGTAAGCGTCTCAGCCAAGCCTGTGCCGCGGCGCATGATGCAGTTCGCGTTGTTCGAGCCGTCGGCGCCCACGCCTGAAAAGCTGGCCGTCACCCTGGCCCGTCTGTCGAACCTTGTCGGTTCTGACCACGTGGGCGCGCCGCAAGTGGTCGACACTCACCGTCCGGGAGCGTTTGCGGTGGAGGTGTTTGAGCCGACCCTCCAACCGTGTCGTGACCGTAAGTATCTACCGAGTGAAATCCTTGCCAAGCGCGGCAGAAAATTTAAAAGGCCGTACAGAGGCGCGCGTCTAAAGCCGCGCGCTCCTCGAGGCCCCACGTCTGTCCGGTCCGACACGGAGCCCCGTTTGGTTCCGGCTGGTGCGGATCAGGGAGCGTTGCGTTCTCTCGGGACAGCAAAGAACGGCACTGTCCTCCACACAGCCGCCGAGGCAATGTGGCGTAAGCCCCTAGGCTTGCCGCCTCGCGACTCTTCGCGAGGCAGGTCTTCCCTGGTCGAGCGATCTTGCTCTTCGAGCAACGGGACCGCAAGCGTACTGGTCATGACAAATCTCAGGGCAGGTGGGATGTCCGCCCCGCCGGGCACGGCATGCCGTGCCCCTACAGTTATCCAAAAAGCAACGGGGCAACAGGTGGCCCATGCAAAGTCAGCTGAAGAGGCAAGAGTGCCTGCCCTTACCTTTGAGGTTTACGATTTCCGTGCGAAGCAGGCGCGTCAGAGCCAAACCGCCGCTACGCTCAAGCTGCCGGACTCGCTCACCGACGCCCCCCGCCGCTTCCTGGCGTTTCGCTGCTTTCGTCCGCCGGCGGAGGCCGAGGTCATCCTGCGCGACGGGCTGCCGGTGCACGTCCGTGCCGGCGATCTGCAGGGCTCGGTGCGCACCCGCACCGGCCCGTGGCACGTCTGCGGCGAATGGTGGACGCCCGAGGGATGGAGTTACGAAGAGTGGGACCTGGAGGTGAACCAGCGATTGTATCGGGTGTGTTGCGAGAAGCCGACGCGGCTTTGGTATGTGACGGGGGCGTATGATTGAACGACAGGGGGCCTTGTCGAGATGGACAACCGAATCGTGTTTCGCGGTCCGAGTGAAGACCGGATCATCTTAGAGGTTTCTGAGTATGAAAAGGCATTCGATACGGTATATAGTCCGACGGATTTGCTGATTGTACTGGCAAAGATTCAGACCCGCTATTTTTCGGAGGACCTTGTCTCTCCTATCGCTGCTTGTATCGGCACGACCCCTGAGGTTATGTGGCTAACTGAGTTTTATCGACGACTGGAGATAGGATACGAGTGTTTGTCAGGTGTTTTTTTTAGAAACCTTAGACAAAGATTTTACTCTCACGTTGATCTTTAGAGAACGAGGGGCGGTTTCCATCTACTGTACGATTCGATCTTTGGGATATGCCCTGCAAGGATGGCGTCAACAGGCGTCACTATCTTGCGGAATCGAAAGCGACCAATCATACCTGAAGCAGACCCTCCAGGAGATGAAAGCAGTTCTGCGTAATTTTCCTGTACGTAAGGCTGAGGACCAAAGCCCCGACAGGGGCGTTTGAAAATAGCCCCGGGCGCAAGCCGGGGGTAACCGTCCCAACGTGATCGCAAGCCCCGGAGGGGCGACTGAGGGTTTATCTTGCACGACCCCCAAGAAGACCTCACCTGATGTATCTCGAACTACACGCTGTTTCCGGCTTCAGTTTTCTCGCGGGGGCTTCACAGCCCGAAGATCTTGTGGCTGAGGCCGCGCGGTTGGGCTATGGGGCGCTGGCTTTGTGCGACCAAGACAACGTCTCGGGGGCGCCGCGGTTTCATAAGGCGGCCCAGGAAGCCGGGGTGCGGGCGTTGATTGGGTGCGAGGTTTCGCTGGAAGAAGGTAGGCATAGGGGTGCAGAGGCGGGCACGGCATGCCGTGCCCCTACAGGTTCAACGGCCAACGGATCACGAATCACGGATCACGAATCACGAACCACGAAACCCACTCCTCTCTCTGCGCCGGTCAAACAAACAGCAGCACCCTCCCCTACTCTTTCGTTATTGGTGGAGAACCGGCATGGTTATCAGAATCTTTGCAGGTTACTGACCCGTATGAACACGCGGGCGCCGAAAGGTGAAGGCCGGGCTTCATGGCGGGATATCGAGGAATTCTCCGGCGGTTTGATTGCGCTGCTGTCCGACCTGCGCAACGCCGAGCCCGTGCGCTCGATCTTCGGTTCCGGTCGCCTGTACGTCGAGGTGCAGCGCCACCTGCGGCGCGAGCAGGAACAAGCCAACCGTGTCCGCGTCGACTTCGCTCGTCACTACGGCCTGCCGCTGCTGGCGACGAACGGTGTCCGTTACGCCAAGCAGTCCGGGCGGGCGCTGTTTGACGTGCTCACCTGCGTCCGCCACAAAACCACCCTCGATCAAGCCGGACGCCTGCTTGACGCCAACGCCGAACGCCACCTCAAATCGCCGCGCGACATGGAACGGCTCTTCGCTGACCTCCCTGACGCTGTGCAGAACACGTGCGAACTGTCCGGGCGGCTCCAGTTCACGCTCGAAAACCTCGGCTACCAGTTCCCGCGCTATCCGGTCCCGGCGGGTGAGACGGCCACGTCCTACTTACGCCAAATCACCTTGCGGGGCGCCGCCGAGCGTTACCGCCAAACGTCCCACCGCGAGCGCGCCTTCCGGCAGATCGAGCACGAACTACGGGTGATTGAAAAGCTTCGGCTGGAAGGCTACTTCCTGATCGTCTGGGACCTGGTCGAGTTTTGCCGACGCCACAAGATCCTCGCCCAAGGACGCGGCTCGGCCGCCAACAGCGCCGTTTGCTACAGCCTCGGTATCACGGCGGTCGATCCGGTCGGCATGGAGCTGCTGTTCGAGCGCTTTCTCTCTGAAGAGCGCGGCGAGTGGCCCGACATCGACATCGACCTGCCGAGCGGCGACCAGCGCGATAAGGTTATCCAACACGTCTACGACCGCTACGGCGCGCGCGGCGCCGGCATGACGGCCAACCTCATCACCTATCGCGGCAAGAGCGCCGTACGCGAAGTCGGCAAGACGCTCGGCTTTCCCGAGGAGATGATCCGGCGGCTGTCGAAATGCATCCACAGCTTCGAGTACACCGACGACTCCGACAAGCTCGTCCACCAGGCGCGCGGCACCGGCTTCGACCTGTCGCACCCGCGCGTGCGGCACCTGATCCGCCTGTGCCTCGAGATCCAAAACCTGCCGCGGCATCTCGGACAGCACTCCGGCGGCATGGTCATCTGCCAGGGCTCGTTGGACTCGGTCGTGCCGCTCGAGAACGCCCGCATGCCGGGCCGCGTCGTCGTCCAATGGGACAAGGACGACTGCGCCGACCTCGGCATCATCAAGGTCGACCTGCTCGGCCTCGGGATGATGGCCGCGCTCGAGGAGTCGATCGAGATCCTGCACTCGCAAGGTCATGACATCGACCTGGCTCGGCTGCCGCCCGATGACCCCAAGACCTACGCCATGATCCAAAAGGCCGACACGATTGGCGTTTTTCAGATCGAGAGCCGCGCGCAGATGGCCACGCTGCCACGGCTGCGTCCACAGTGCTTTTACGACTTGGTGGTTGAGGTGGCGATCATCCGTCCGGGGCCGATTGCGGGCAACATGGTGCACCCTTACATCAACCGTCGGGTCGGACGCGAGCCGGTCAGCTACCCGCATCCGTCGCTAGAGCCGATCTTGAAGCGCACGCTCGGTGTACCTCTGTTTCAAGAGCAGTTGCTGCGTCTGGCGATGGAGGGGGCGGGGTTTACGGGCGGCGAGGCGGAAGAGCTGCGGCGCGCGATGGGTTTTAAACGTTCAGCCGAGCGCATGAAGTCGATTGAAGAGAAGTTGCGGCGCGGGCTGGCGAACAACCACATCCACGGCGAAGCGGCCGAGCAGATCATTCGCTCGATCACGTCGTTCGCCTTGTACGGGTTCCCGGAATCCCACGCCGCCAGTTTTGCTCTGCTTGCTTACGCCAGCTCGTATCTGAAGGCACACTACCCAGCCGTATTCACCACGGCGTTGCTCAACTGCCAGCCGATGGGGTTTTACAGCCCGGCGACACTCGTCAAAGACGCGCAGCGCCACGGCGTCCGCGTGCGGCCGATCGACGTCAACGTTTCCAGCGTCAAGTGCAGAGTGGAACCGAGCCGTGACCGTAAGGGAGCGGTCAGGTCTAGGGACAAGGAACAGGGGATAACGGACAAGAAAGCTGCGGGCACGGCGTGCCGTGCCCCTACAGGGTCCACGGTTCACGAAAACGCCATCCGTCTCGGCCTGATGTTCGTCTCAGGCCTACGCGCCGAGACCGCCGCAACAATCGAGCACGAACGGCGGCGACGATGGTTCACGTCGATCGACGACTTGGTCCGGCGCGTTAAGCTCAAAAAGCCCGAGCTGGACGTGCTGGCTGGAATTGGGGCGCTCAACTCGTTCGGCCGGGGTGTACATCGCCGCGAAGCCCTCTGGCAAATCGAAAAAGCCTGGCGCCCCAAAGGACCCTTGTTCGAGGACCAATCCGAACCAAAACCGAGCCGTGACCGTAAGGAAGCGGTCCGTTCCAGGGCCAAGGAAGCAGCGGGCACGGCATGCCGTGTCCCTACAGCGTCACGGCCCACGGTTCACGAATCACGAATCACGAATCACGAAACCTGTCCTCTGCCGCCCATGAACCCCTTTGAGCGCCTCGACGCCGACTACCGCGGCGCCGGCCTCACGACCGGCCCCCATCCGATGTACTACCTGCGTGAGGGGCTCAATGCATTAGACGTGCTGTCGGCTGTTGAGCTACCAAAGCGCCGTCACGGGCAGTGGGTGCGTGTCGCCGGAGCCGCCATTGTTCGCCAGCGCCCGGGCACCGCCAAGGGATTCCTCTTCATCAGCCTCGAAGATGAAACCGGAGTGGCCAACATCATCTGCAAGCCTCCGTTTTTCCAGGACAATCGGCTCGTACTCACCACCGAGCCTTTCCTTTGGTTCGAGGGTGTTGTGCAGCAGCAGGACAACGTAACCTCAGTGAAGGCCAAGACGGTGAGGCCGCTGGCGGACGTGGCCAAGCTCGAGATCGCCTCACATGATTTTCATTGAGGGTCCAGAGCCGCGCGCGTCAGCAAGCGGCAGCTTCCTCAAAGCGATTGCCCACTCACCGAGCCACGCTCCGCTACCCAAGCGCTGATCGCGTAGGTCAACCCCTACCACTCCCTGTCGGTCGCGGCTCGGTAGGAGCAGTGTGCCAGGCTACCCGGCGAGCGTTTCCTTGCGAACGGCCAGCTCGTCGATATACTCCCGATCGACCTCGTAACCGAAGCCGGGGTCCCCGCGAACCTCGATCACGCCATCCGCCGTGACCTCGACCGGCGGCTGGATGATGTCGCGCTTCCAGTAGCGTTTGCTCGCCGAAACGTCGCCAGGGAGCGAGAAGTTCTCAAGAGTGGACAGCGCGATGTTGTGGGCGCGCCCGATACCGCTCTCCAGCATGCCCCCGCACCACACCGGGATGCCGTGCGCCCTTGCAGTGTTGTGTACAAGCAAGGCTTCGGAGAACCCGCCCACGCGCCCGAGCTTGATGTTGATAATCCGGCAGGCCTTCATGCCAATCGCCTGCTCGGCGTGCCGGGCGTTACGGATGCATTCGTCTAGACAGATCGGCGTATCGAGTTGTGCCTGCAAAGCGGCGTGGTCGATGATGTCGTCGTGCGCCAGTGGCTGCTCGATCATCATCAAGTTGAACTCGTCGAGCTGTTTGAGATGCTCCGTGTCGCTCAGCGCATAAGCCGAGTTGGCATCAGCCATCATGCGAATGTCGGGGAAACGGGCGCGCACCTGCCGGATGACGTCGATGTCCCAGCCGGGCTTGATCTTGACCTTGATGCGCTGATAGCCGGCGGCCACTTCCCGCTCGATCAAAGCGAGCAGCTCATCGATCGAGTCCTGGATGCCGATCGATACGCCGCAATCAATCTGCGGGCGGCTGCCTCCGATGTGCTCCCACAGCGGCAAGCCCAATAAGCGTGCTTCGAGATCCCATGCCGCCGCTTCA
Source organism: Bryobacterales bacterium (assembly GCA_965248255.1). Taxonomy (GTDB): domain Bacteria; phylum Acidobacteriota; class Terriglobia; order Bryobacterales; family UBA6623; genus JAKZVK01. The sequence continues at coordinate 2,733,003 of CBDFIW010000004.1, read as the reverse complement.
AGACCGCCGCGGGCCATGAGGTGGCCGCGGATGTGCGCACTCAGCCCCGCTACGTCCGCCGCCGAGTCGATCTCCTGATCTAGCACCTGGGGCGCCACGAACTCGGACAGAATCATCCACGCGACATCAACCCACTCTTCGTTGTAGAAGGGCCGCTCACCACAGGTGACCTCTCCCCAGCCGGTCGCACCCTCTCCATCCACTTCGACCAGCAGGATCCGCCGTTGGGTCGTGCGTCCGAAGCTGGCCTCGAAATGATGGACCAGCGGCATACGGATTTCGCGCAGTGTGATGCGGTCGAGTTGCATGGTCGTGATTTCGTGAACCGTGTTTTGCTGAAGACTCGGTTACACGTTGTGACGCAAGCCCACAGGCTGGCCGAGTCCCGATTCTTAGGGACTCGGGGTTGCCCTGTGGCACATCGGCGCCAGGTAGTTGTCCTGGCTCGGGAAGAGCCCCGAGCCGGCAACCCTGGGGGCTTACGCCACAAGTCAGTCCGCAACGGTTGCCAGCTCGAAGGCGCCGCCGGCGTCCGACCGGCGATAGCCGACTACCTCCAAGCCCTGTCCGAAACACTGTTGGAACTGTTCACGCACGCCCGTCTGGATCGCTTTGGCCTTCTCCGGGTCTTGTGAGCGCAGCCCGGCGATCTCCGCCGGGATCTCAATCGTCTTTTCTACCGGCACGTCCGGTCCAGGCCTTCCCTCTATGTTGGCTGTCACCCGCGCGCTCGATAGCCGCCAGTCCGCGACAAGACGGTCCGTTGGCATCCCCCCGTGCAACGGCGACGACGTAATGCCGTACTGGTTCGGCAGGAAACGCTCGACGATCACGCCCAGCTTTTCGATGTTGAAATGAGCGTTGCGAATCTCTAGCGGATCAAAAAACCATTCGATCCTTTCGACACCCACGGCAAGGGCCTCTTCCCGCTGTTTTAGTTTGATCAGCCGCCCAATACCGAGGTCTTGGTGGTCATCGAGCACGCCCGTCATGTGGCTGTGCCAATAGGCGCTGCCGTCACGCTTGGCGCCCGGCAACGCGAAGCTGAAGCCGATCATCCGGTCGCCGTCGTAGGCGCCCAAAATTAGCCCACCGATGTACCTGGCGACACTCAGGATGCGTGGCGGCACCTGGTCGATCTCGGAGAATCTCCACACGCCACTCTGCACCGCAAGCGTGTCTCGGAACTCGTCGAGATGACGCAAGACTCGGACCTCGATTCCGTTGCGGTTGCTCATCCTTGCTGCACCTCTTTCCACAACCGCTCTTTCTCCTGCCCCTCTGCTGCCTCGAAACTCTTGCCTTGCTCGTGGATACGAACCTCGGCCGTGCGGACACGCTCACGAAACCTGCGGTTGGCGCCCCGTAGCGCCAGTTCAGGATCTACTCGCCATCGTCGTGCGAGCACCACGATCAGAAACAGTAGATCCCCAACTCGCCTCTCCGCGTTTGTGGAGTCCTCTGCTCGTTCTTCGTCCCGGGATTCTTCGGCCTCAGCCGCTATGCGATCGACCAGTTCGTCGTCACTTTTCCAATCAAGGCCTACCTTCGCCGCTCGTTGAGCAATCTCGCGCGCCTCAAGGACCGCAGGTTGAGAACTTGGCACGTCACCGAGGAGCGAACCGTCGCCTGGACGAGTGATTCCATGCGACCCCTGGCGCCGTTTCTCCTCGGCCTTGATTTCTTCCCACCGCTGGAGCACCTCGCCCGCCGTGTCGGCCGACTCCTGGCCGAAGACATGCGGATGCCGGCGCACGAGCTTATCGTTGATGTGGTCCAGGACGTCTTCGACGGTGAACCAGCCTTTCTCCGACGCAATCTGAGACTGGAACACGATCTGTAGTTGTACGTCGCCCAGTTCTTCAGCCAGCGCTGTCCAGTCGCCCCGATCGATGGCATCGATTGCTTCGTAGCATTCCTCAATGAGGTAGCGCCTCAGCGACTCGATCGTCTGTTCGCGGTCCCAGGGGCAACCGCCTGGCGCGCGCAAGCGTGACATCAGGCGCAGCAACCTATCAAACTTCTCTGACGACATGGGACAATGGACCAGCCAGAGCACAATGTAACATAGCGGTTTTGGCCGTCTGGAAAGGCATGCGGCGCGCCATCAACCCCTCAGTGCTGCAATCGTCCGCTCGCGTCGACCGAGTTCGGTACAACGGCCTCGGGTGGTCTGTGGCGCAGGGGTTAAACAGGCCTGCTGCCCCTTGTTCCGAGTACCGCCAGGGCCCCGGTGCACGAGCGTCAACATCTCATCGCCGCTACTCGTACGCTGAATTGCTCATAAAGTCACCCTGTCCCCATCGACGATAGAACATGAGAGTCATAGGTGTGATCCCGGCACGTTACGCCTCGAGCCGGTTTGAAGGTAAAGCGCTGGCACTGCTCGGCGGACGGCCGTTGGTGCAGCACGTCTACGAGCGTTCGTCGCAGGCTGAGAGACTCGACGACGTCTTCATCGCGACCGATGACGCCCGCATCGCCGACGCTGTCCGGAGCTTCGGCGGCAATGCGGTGATGACGTCCGCCACACACACATCGGGAACCGACCGTATTGCGGAGGCAGCGTCCCGCATGGATGTCGATGTTGTCGTGAACATCCAGGGCGACGAACCTTTCATCTCGCCCCGCGCGATCGACCAAGCCGTCGAGCCTTTCGAACGTGACTCTGACCTCGAGATGACCACACTGATGCAGCCCATCAGCGAGGAAAACACTCTAAACGACCCGAACGTCGTCAAGGTCGTTGTAGACCGCCACGGCTACGCGCTATACTTCTCGCGTTCGCTGATTCCTCATCCACGCAGGCGCCAAGCGGTATGGGCATACCAGCACATCGGGCTGTACGCGTACCGTAAAGAATTCTTGCTGCGGTTTGCGAGCTTGCCTCCCGGAAGACTCGAACAGGCAGAAGCTCTTGAGCAGCTCAGGGCGTTAGAGCACCGACACCGAATTCTCGTGCTGGAGGTTGAGGAGTATTCGGGAATCGGCGTTGATACGCCTGAAGATCTCGAGAAAGCAAACAGGCTTCTCGGCGAACAGCCCTGAAGTCTAGAACTTTGTCAAGGTACTGTAAAACGGTGACCAGTTCTCTTCAGTGATATTTTTTACTGCACCACAGGATGACCAGCTTGACAGAGCATGCCAGTAGTCGGCAATCTAAGGGATTAGATGGTTCGCGAGGATGACGCGGGTAGGCCGTTGGCCCTACGCGGGCCTGAGGTAGAGGTATAGTCATGGCTGATCCGAACGAGGGCGCGGTGAAGGAGCCCGAGCCTTCTTTTGTCACCAAGCTGATCGAGGGCTTCAAGAAGGGCGGCTCCGCGAAGGAGCAGGTCAAGACCCGGCGGCGGTTTGTCGCTTTCGCGATCAGCGGCTTCCTCACCACGAACTTCTTGATGTTCCTGCGGTTCTTCTTCCCGCGGACGATCTTCGAGCCCAAGACCATCTTCCGGATCGGAACCGCGAACGACTTCGGCATCGGCGTCGATACGAAGTTCCAAAACTCGAATCGCGTTTGGGTGGTGAAGAACACCGAGCGGCTGTTTGTGATCAGCGCGATCTGCACGCACCTGGGTTGCACGCCGGACTGGAAGCAGTCCGAGCAGAAATTCAAGTGCCCCTGCCACGGCAGCGGTTATGACCCGGAAGGTGTCAACTACGAGGGCCCGGCGCCCCGTCCGATGGACCGAGCTAAGGTCGAGTTGGATGCCGAGGGGCAGATCGTCGTCGACACCAGCATCGTCTACAAGTGGGAGAAAGGCAAAGCAAGCCAGTTCGACGATCCCGACGCCTATATTCCGGTTTAGATTTAAATTTAGCGGCAGAGCCCGCGGCCGGGACAAGCGAGCGGTTGCTACTTGCAAATCGGCGGTCGGCGGCATGACGTTTTCCTAATTTTTCGCGATCGCCGGCACGAGAGCCTGCGGAACCGGATCAGCCGGTTGCTCGGGTGGCCCAAGGGAGCAAACGAGTCATGGCAGACCAGAGCACTGAAGAGTCCAAGCAGTCCGTCTCCGGCAACGGCGCCGGGTCGAACGGAAAGAAAGGCTTCCTGGGCTTGGGCCCCGCCGCGATCAAAGACAAGGCCGCCGAGGATCTCGAGGCACTGAAGAAGCCCACGAAGACCGAACTGTACAAATCGATCTTCCGGGTCAAGCACGACGAGACGCCCCGCAGCCGCACGCTGGGCGTCCTCAGCAATGTGTTCCTGCATCTGCACCCGGCCAAGATCAACCGCGACGCGGTCCGCTACAGCTACACCTGGGGCATGGGCGGCATCACGTTCTACCTGTTCTGGGTGCTCACGTGGACGGGCGTTCTGTTGATGTTCTACTACCACCCCACGAAGGTGCAGGCCTTCCGTGACATCTTGTACCTCGAGCACGACGTCCCTTTCGGGAAACTGCTGAGGAACATGCACCGCTGGGGGGCGCACGCCATGGTGCTGACCGTCTGGCTGCACATGTTCCGAGTGTTCTTGACGGGCTCGTACAAGAAGCCTCGCCAGTTCAACTGGTGTGTAGGCGTTATCCTGTTGGTGTTGACGTTGCTGCTCTCGTTCACCGGCTATCTGTTGCCGGACGATCAGCTCGGCTTCTGGGCGGTGACGGTAGGAACGAACATGGCCCGAGCGAGTCCGATGCTGGGGCACGAGGGACCCTTCGGCCAGCAATTCGGCATGACCCCTTTCAACGACGTGCGATTCGCCTTATTGGGCGGCTCGATCGTGGATGCCAACGCGTTGTTGCGGGCCTACATCTGGCATTGCATCGCCATACCCGGGTTTGCCGCGACCTTCATGATCGTGCACTTCTGGCGGGTCCGTAAGGATGGCGGCATTTCGGGTCCGTCGCCGGTCATGCTGGAAAAAGAGATCAAACCCATACGCAAGTTGTAGAGCCGACGATCCTCTGAAAGATAGGGAAACGCTATGGACTGGGCACAACTCTGGGAAATCCTGACACTGCCGGACAACGTGCCGATCTTCGGCGTGATGATCCTGATACCTTTCTACACCTGGTACGGACTGCGCCAAGCCTTCGCCAACGACCGGCTGATCGAGCAACTGGAAGCCGACCCCGAAATGGCCAAGACGCATCACCGCAAGACCTTCCCCTTCAAGAAGGGTTGGGCACGGGAGGTTCATGTCTGGCCGTTTCTGTTGCGCATCGAGTTTTTGGCCGCTGTCATCGTCACCGCCATTCTGATGGTGTGGTCGATTGCCCTCGACGCGCCGCTTGAGGAGCCCGCGAACCCAACCCTCACCATGAACCCCGCAAAGGCCCCCTGGTACTTTCTGGGCCTGCAGGAGATGTTGGTCTACTTCGACCCCTGGATCGCGGGCGTGGTGATGCCGACGCTGATCATCGTCGGGCTGATCGTGATTCCCTACGTCGACACGAATCCGCTGGGGAACGGCTACTACACCTACAAGCAGCGCAAGTCGGCGATTTGGGCGTTCTTGTTCGGCTTCATCGTGCTGTGGTGCGTAATGGTTGTGATCGGCACGATCATCCGTGGGCCCGGCTGGATGTGGTTCTGGCCCGGACAGACCTGGGACCACAACAAGCTGGTCTTCGAGGTGAACCGCGACCTGCACGAGGCCGCCGGCATCGCCGATCCGATCCTGGCCGGGATCTTCGGCTTCATCGTCGTGGCCGGCTTTTACTTGGTCGTGGGGTACGGCGTCCACAAGATCATGACGCTGAGCGAATTCAACCGCAAGATTCTCGCGCGGATGACGGCTCTGCAATACCTGACGTTGCAGTTCTTGCTGATCACCATGATCAGTCTGCCGGCGAAAATCCTTGCACGTCTTCTGTTCCGAATTAAGTACGTTTGGGTCACGCCTTGGTTCAACGTCTAGAGGAATGTGCGGCGAATCCTTGTTACTGGGCAAATGTAAGGGCATGCTACGGCGTGCCGGCGGGCTCGGCATGCTGGACTCTTACATTGCGGTGTCCGACAACACCGCTGTCTGCGAATTCTTAGGGAGCTTGAATGGCTGAAACTCCGACTCCAGGCCAGGATCCGGTCGTCACCAAATCACTGAGCGTTCCGCTGCTGGTTTCGACGCTCATCCTGATGCTGACGCTCGTGTGGGCCATCTATGACGAGGTCTGGGCCATGCGCCCGTGGAAGCAGTATCAAGCGGACTTCATCGAGCTGTACAAGGCGCACTTGGCGAAGGTGAAACCCGATCAGGCGAGGCGTGAGCAGGAGGTCAAGGAGTCCAGCGAATACGCGGATCTCAGCGCTCAAGTCGACCAAGCCGAGGCGGCGGTCGCTGAAAAGATCGCTGAGATCGACGGCATCGTTCGCAACGGCGTCACACCAAGAATGATCGCGTCCCGCCAGGCCTACCAGACACTTCGCAGCGAAATCGACGCCATCAACTATCAGATCGAGACCACCGCGAGCGAATCGAGCAAGCAATCACTCCAGCAGGACATCGACGAGATCCGACAGCGTGATGTGGAGGTTGAACTAGCCCTCGAGGACGGCTCCGGAGGGACCGAGACCGTCACGAGGAAATACCCGGCGCTCGAGACCGAGTTCAGAAGACTACAGGACCGCCGGGTGGAGTTGCAGGCCCAGCGCGCCCGTCTGACTGAACCCGCGAGTGCGATCCGCAGTCAGCGCGATGCTTACCTCAGCGAGCAGCTCTTTGGCTTGACGGAGACTGCGGTCGACGGCCTGATGAACAAGATGGGCAACTTTGTCATTGACATCAAACAGATCCATCTCAATGACATCGATCTGGTGGACCGTTGCGAGTCCTGCCACCTGGGCACGCGTGAGCCCGTGATGATCAAGGCCTCGGACGTGGGAGGCCGTGCCGAGTTCGTGAGCCACCCCTCGCCCGATCTGCTTGACATTCACGACCCTGAACGCTTCGGCTGCACAACCTGTCACAACGGTAACGGACGCGCCACGCGAAGCATCACCAAGGGCCACGGCCGTCACAAGTTTTGGCTCTGGCCGCTTTGGGAAAAAGAAAACACCGAAGCCGGCTGCCACCAGTGCCATGCGCGGGAGATCGTGACCGAGCACGCCGACGTGCTCAACAAGGGCCGGAATCTGTTCATGAACCGGGGCTGCTGGGGTTGCCACCGCTTTGAGGGATTCGACTCTGAGTCCGACCGCTTGGCCGCTGTCCGCCAGCAAATGCAGGTCATGCGCGATGAGCGTGCCGCCATCGACAAGGAACAGCGCTTCAGCCTGGAGCAGGGTGACCTGGCCGAAGACAATGAAACCGCTCAGCGCTTCTACGGGCGAGTCGAGGAACTGCGGCTTCGTCTGAGCAAGCTCGATGCCGAGTTTCACACGTTGCGCGTTGAGCAAGCCAGTTTGGCACAGGAGGTCAAGAAGTTCGGGCCTAGTCTGCGCGAGATCAAAGTCAAAGACCGCAAGGAGTGGATCCCGGTCTGGCTTAAGGACCCGCACGAATTCCGCCCCGGCAGCAAGATGCCCGTGTTCCGCTTGCTCGATGAAGAGATTCAGGCGATCTCCGCCTACCTCTGGCAAAACGCCCTGGACGCGGAACTCGACAAGCATGCCCCCGGAAATACGACACGGGGGAAAGAGCTGTTTGAGACACGCGGATGCATGGGCTGCCACTCCATGGGCGAGGGTGAGGAGAGATTCGGGGGCACATTCGCCGCGAACCTCAGCCGGGTGGGAGAAAAGACCAATTACAACTTCCTCGTCCGCTGGATCCGTAACCCACACGAGTTGACGCCTGATCCCGAGCAAGGGCCTGACGACGTGCGGCTCCTTCCGATCATGCCCAACCTGCGGCTCAGCCCTCAGGAGGCTCGTGACATCGCCAGCTACTTGATCGAGCAGAAGACCGACGCTACGTACCCACCGGCTGACTTCATGGACGACCCCGATCTCGCCGCAGAGGGTTTGCCCCTCATTCGGCACTACGGTTGCTCGGGATGCCACGAAATCCGCGGACTCGAGACCGAGGGGCGCGTCGGCACGGAGCTGACAACCGAGGGCAGCAAACCCATCGAGCGACTTGACTTCGCCCTATTGACGCACGAAGCCGAACACGACGGCTGGTATAACCACAAGGGCTTTTTCGACCGCAAGCTCAAAGACCCCGCCATCTACGACCAAGGCAAGATTCGGCCGCATCTCGAGAAGCTTCGCATGCCGAACTTCAACCTCACCGATGACGAGATTACCGCGCTCACGACCTTCGTGCTCGGGGCGGTCGAGTCGGTGTTGCCGGAGCAATATCAGTACTTGCCCGAGGATCAAAGGGCCGACGTGCAGAAGGGTTGGTGGATCGTTAGCCGATATAACTGTACTGGTTGCCACCAAATCAAGCCCGGCGACGTGACCTCATTCATGACGATTCCCCGCTATCAGGACCCGGACTGGGCGGAACAGTTTCCACCACAGCTCTATAGCGAGGGTGCGAGAGTCCAGCCCGACTGGCTGCTCGGCTTTCTTGAGAACCCCCCGCTCAGCGAAACTGACATTCATCGCAACGGGCTGCGCCAGTATCTTGAGGCCCGCATGCCCAGCTTCGGTTTCTCCGATCGCCAGGTGGCGACCCTGATGCGGTTTTTTATGGCACGGTCCACGCAGCCGCACCCTTACATCCCCGACGAAATCGAGCCGCTAACGCCGGCCGAGCAGACCATGGGGCGGCAGCTTTTCACGAGTAGAGGCGCGCCGTGCTTGCGGTGCCACATGACCGGGGATCCGGCGCACGACCGTGATGCCACGGCCCCGAACTTCTTGACCGGCGCCACGCGCCTCAAGCCGGATTGGACGTTCCGGTGGATGCTCGAGCCAGCGATGATCGCGCCCGGTACCGCCATGCCGTCCGAGCTGTTCCGGATGGATGGCGGTCGCTGGATCTTCAACGGGCCGCTGCCTCCGTCATTGCGTGACTACGACAAAGATCATGCTCAGCTTTTGGTCCGATACATGTTCGAGCTCGACGCGGCGGAAGTCCGCCGCTTGATGGCGAGCGGAGTACGATGAGGGGACGGCGGAGCCTCGGGCCAAAGCCCGCGGGCCGGGCTCCTCGGAAAGTGTTCTTAACAGAAAAAGGAAGGTGCTGACAATGGTGTCATCAAAGAAAGCTCTTGGTTGTCTTGTGATCGGCCTGTGGCTCGTGGCCAGCGGCTGCGGTGGTGGAGACGACGCGGCGAAAGCGCCTGAGGGCGACCAGCCGGCAGAAACGGCCGACTATTTCAAAGTTGACCCTGCCACGGCGGCGACCGTCACGGGCAAGGTGGGCATCGAGGGTGACACTCCGAAGGCCCTAATGAGGGCCATCAACATGAGCGCCGAGCCCGACTGCAAGAAACTGCACGACACAGCTCCGTCCGCGGATGCCGTCGTTCGTAATGGCGACATGCTGCAGAACGTCTTCGTATGGGTTAAAAGCGGGCTGGAAGGTAAGAAGTTCGAGGTTTCCAAAGACGCGGTGCAGCTTGACCAGAAGGGCTGCATTTATAGCCCTCACGTTCTGGCGATGCAGACGCGGCAGATGCTCAAGGTCTCCAACAGCGATCCGACAACTCACAATGTCCACCCGCTACCGAAGGTGAACCGCGAGTGGAACAAGTCTCAACCGGCCGGCGCCTCCGACATCGAGTACACAAGGTTTGCGCGGCAAGAGATCATGCTCGCCGTCAAGTGCAACATCCACCCCTGGATGCGCGCCTTTATCAACGTGGTCGATCACCCCTTCTTCGCGGTGAGCGGTGCGGACGGAAGCTTTGAGATCAAGGGTCTTCCGCCTGGAACCTACACCATCCAAGCGAAGCACGAGCGCTTGGGCGAGCAGGAGATGAGTGTCACCGTGGGCGATGCCGAGTCGAAAGAGATTGCCTTCTCCTTCAACGCAGCGGGCTGATTCGAACCCGACCGTCTCGCTCGGGCTCCATCGTTTTGCGGCCTTCACGGCGGCCTCGACGTTCTGCTTGATCATCGCCGGGGCGCTGGTGACTAGCCGCGACGCCGGTCTTTCCGTACCCGACTGGCCGCTCTCGTATGGTCAATGGATGCCGCCTATGGTGGGCGGTATCTTTTATGAGCACGGCCATCGCATGATTGCGAGCTTCGTCGGTTTGCTCACGATCATTTTGGCCGTCTGGCTGTGGCGTACTGAGAGCCGACGCTGGGTACGCAACGTCGGCTTCGCGGCCCTCGGCGTGGTCATCGCACAGGGTCTGCTCGGTGGCTTGACAGTTCTGCTCTTGCTACCGACAGCGATCTCGGTCGGGCATGCTTGCCTCGCGCAGCTTTTTTTCACCATGACGGTCAGCCTTGCATTCCTAACGTCTCCGAGCTGGTCGGGCCAGGCTATTCGGGGAGGCGAGGGTTCCAGTGAGAAAGACTCCGCACGGCCGCTTCTTTCCCAGCTCTGTTTGGCAACCAACGTCGCGATCTTTTTGCAGCTCCTGCTTGGCGCTGCCTTCCGGCACCAGGGGGCGGGGATTCTGCCCCACCTGGCCGGCGCGGTGGTCGTGGCGATCCTGGTTGTCTGGCTACTTGTGAGAGCCACCACCTATTGGCCGAATCGGCCGTCCATCCAACGCTGGGCTCTAGCGCTCAACGGGCTGGTGATGCTGCAGTTGGTGCTCGGCGCGGGCGCTTATTGGATTCGTGTGATCACCCAAGACGCCCCCCAGCCGCTGCTCGCAATGGTGGCGCTCACAGTCGCCCACGTCGCCTTGGGCGCGCTGGTGCTGGCGACGAGCGTGCTGTTAACGATCCAGGTACACTACAGTCTTCGGGCGCAATGCGCCGATATCCAACAGCAGACGATCCCCGCTGCGATATGAGACCGCAGGCTTCCACCGCGCAGACCGCTTTCTCGGACGCACAGGCCTTCGTGGGAGACTTTCTTGAGCTCACAAAACCCAGCGTCGTGTGGTTGATTCTGATGTCAACTGGCATCGGATTCTACATGGCCTCAGTGTCGCTGGACATCCTCGGGCTGCTGCATGCATTACTCGGCACGGCCCTGCTGGCGGCGGGAACGGGGGCGTTGAATCAGTGGCTCGAGCGCGAAGCCGACGGCAAGATGCGCCGTACGGAGAACCGGCCTTTGCCTGCGGGTCGCCTACGCTCCGGACCCGCTTGCGCCTTCGGAGCGTTGCTCTCGGCTTCAGGGTTGGGGTATCTCCTCTTCGTCGTCAACCCGCTCACCGCCCTTCTTGGACTCATCACCTGGGCGGCCTATCTCGGCCTCTACACACCATTGAAGACGCGCACCTGGCTTTCGACCTTTGTCGGCGCATTCCCGGGAGCGATGCCACTCCTGATCGGGTGGGCCGCAGCGCGAAACGACATTACCATCGAGGCCCTGGTGCTGTTCGCGGTCTTGTTCCTCTGGCAATTCCCCCACTTCTACGCCATCGCTTGGATGTATCGTGAAGACTACGCGCGGGCGGGTATTCAGATGCTGCCCGTTGTCGAGCCGGACGGGGTCTCCACGGGGCGCCAGATTGTGTGCTACGCAGCCCTTCTCGTGCCGGTCAGCTTGGCCCCGACCTGGTTGGGTACGGCAGGGACCATTTACCTAGCAGCGGCCATAGGGCTGAGCTTGGCCTACCTCTATGCCGGGATCAACGTAGCCCGAGCCAAGACCGGAACGTGCGCGAAACGGCTGCTCCAAGCGTCGGTCCTTTACCTCCCCCTGCTCTACGTCTTTCTTGTGGTCGACAAGGCGTAACGCCTGGGGGCGTGGCCGCCGCCGACCTAAACGACAGGGCGGTTTTACGGGCTGGCGGTGCACTGGTGGGCGCTCCTGAACAGCCCGCCTTTACCTCCCGCGGAGGTCTGCCCGACTGCCCCTACGAGCGCTTCCAGACGGCCCCAATCTAAGGATGGCCACGGGACCGTTAAGCGCCGGTTAAGGTCCGGTTAATCTTCCTTTAATTCATTCGTAACACGGACGTTGTGCTCGGGACGTCGGTTATGATCGTCGTATGAAGCCGGTTGGTACGTTGCTTCTGAGGTCGGCGGCACTTCTCACTGTCGGAGCCGCGCTCATTGCGGGGACTGCTATCGGCGAGAACACCGAGGGGCAGACGGCCGAACCCAAGAAAGTAGTCGCAGCCGCATCCGACACCGCTGATACGGGGGGCACCGCCCCGAAACAGAAGGCGAAAGACAATCAGCAGAAGGCCGACACTGGTCTGGGAGGGGGCGTGGTCTCGTCACCCAAGTCAAGGGGACTCTTCCGATACAGCCGCAAAGGGCTGGAGATTGGCAACAAAGAGACGCTCTGCCGGGCAAAAATCAATGGGCGCTCGCAGTTGCGCTATTCAACACCTTTCCGAAGCAGCCCGCGCAGACCGGGTCATTTCGAGCGGGAAGACGAAGACGACTTCCGCTTTCGGCGGGCGCGCTTCAAGATGGAGGGCCACGCTTTCAGGCCCTGGATTGCCTACAAGTTCGAGGAAGACTTGGTTAACACTCTGGTCCTCAATGCCCGCATGACGATCAAGAAACTGGACTGGTTTCAGGTCCGGTTCGGCCAGTGGAAGATCGACTACAGCCGCGAGCGTAGCGTTTCGTCCGGAAAGCAGACCTTCGCTGACCGCTCGATCGTGAACCGCGAGTTCACTCCCGACCGTCAAAAGGGCGTAGAGTTTCTGGGGCACGTTATGAAACAGACCCCCGGTGACTCTTGGTACTACGTCGGGGTATTCTCCGGGAACGGCCGGGGCTTGCATACTCCCAGAGAACGCAAGGTTGACAATGAAGACGGCGCGCCGATGTGGATGGCGCGTTACCAGTGGAACTTTCTCGGCCGTGATCTCGAGTACTCATCCAGTGATATTGAGTATGGTGAGAACGGGATTGAGTATCACGAGAAACCGACGGCCGCCCTGGCGTTCGCCACGGTCCACAACCGGGGTCGCTACACCCTCTTTTCCAGCAGCGGCGGCGGGCAACTCGACGGCTTTGAGGCAGGCCTCCCTGGCCAGTACTTGCTGCGTCAGTTCATGGAAGAAACCTCTTTCAAGTATCGCGGCGTCGCCCTCCAGCACGAGTTTCACTGGAAAAGAATCTTCGACCGAGTCAACGCAGAGGCGACCTACATGCGAGGCAGCTTTCTGCAGGCCGGCTACTTCTTCCACAACCTGATACCGACGATTCCCAGGCAACTTGAAGTCGCCACGCGCTACGCCTTCGTGGATCCCAATACTCACACCGGCGGGGACCTGCGGACCGAACGCAGTTTCGCCGTGAACTGGTTCTTCGACGGACACGCCAACAAGCTCACTTTCGACACCTCGCGATACTCGTTGGACCGGATCGAGGGTCCGGGTCTCAGCGACCGCCAGTTCCGGCTGCAATGGGACGTGACCTTCTGAGCACCCAACGGGCCGCGCTCCGGACATCGGGCGCCCTCGAGAGACCAGCGGCCTTTGCTCCGTGGGATTGGCAGCAGAGTTCTCAAGTACGGATTAGGCCCTGGCCCGCGTCTAGCGCGAGCAGGGTTGCTTGTTGTCTAATTGGACTGGTGCGATTAACGAGAGCAGCCCCGCTTCGTTGACTCTGTCGCAACACCATGAGCATCTCCGAATCAACAACGACACCCATCCTGGACGACCGTGATTGGTCGCTGCTCACTTTTGGGGAACGAGTCAAGCAACTCGAACTCGAGGGCTACCTCGTTCTGCCCGGCTTGCTGGCCGCGGACCTCGTCGCTCGCCTGAAGCAGGAGACCTCGCAACTCCCCACGCGCGCCGTCGATTACAGCCCTCGTCAACGCGGCTGTCCGGGCGTGCAGTTCCGCGGCGGCGGCATCAGCGATCTAATCGCTCACCCACCGACAGTCGAATTCCTTGAGACGCTCTTCGGTGACGAGCTGATCCTGATGAGCTACGACTACGCGCGCTCGGAGCCCGGCCATCCGGGCGTGAGCTTCCATACCGACGGCCAGCCCTACGGCTCGACGATCTTCGGCGCCAAGCACACCTGTCCGGTGATGGTGCGCGTGCTGTACTACCTCGACGATCTGACGCAGGAAGTGTCACCATTCCGCGTCCTGCCGCGCTCGCACCTGTCGATGCACTCCGACGCCAACCCTTACAACCGCTACGAGGGTCACCCGGAGGAGGTGATGGTCACCGCCAAAGCCGGCTCTGCGGTGCTGATCAACTACAAGGTCTTTCACGGAAACTATCCCAACGGCGGCGACCGCCCCCGTGAGATGTTGGCGCTGGCCTACCGTCCTGCGTGGGCCGGTCCGCTGGCCGAGGTGGACGACTGGGACCGCCTGGAGGTCGCCAACCTGCCCCCGGCGGTGCAGAAATATCTCGGCGACCGCAACACTCGCCGCGCCGACATCGACGTCGGCAACAAGCCCTCCCACATGCGCTACGAAGCACCCGGCATGGACCCCAGACGCTGGTCCCGCGCCTGATCGCCGGCCCGGAGACGGTCGGCGACGCAGGTGCCCGCATGTCGTGCTCTGGATTTGTCTGAGACCAACGCTACGGGCTACACGCCAAGCTTTGGGAGAGGATCACGGCCCATGGGAAGCACGATCGATCGTGTTATCATCAGCCACGATTGGATCGGCCATGCGACGACGAACGTTCCTCTCCCTGACAACATCCGCCGCCCTCAGCCGCCCGCTTTTCGCGGCACTTGAGCGCACGAAGCTCGACGAGGCCGCTGCCTTCATTCAGAAGTGGGTGGACGACGGCAAGCTGCGTGCAGCCGGGCTGCACGTACGCCAGGGCAGCTATACCTTCCGCCGCCCCTTCGGCGAAGCCAAGACTCCTGACACTGTCTTTCTGCTGGCTTCGATCACCAAGCCGATGACCGCGGTGGGCATGATGGTGCTCTCCGACCGCGGGGAGCTGAAGCTCTCGGACCCGGTCCACAAGTTCATCCCCGAGTTCACCGAAGGCGACCGCAAGCTCATCACGATCAAAGACATCCTGTGCCACACCTCGGGGCTGCCCGATCAGCTTCCAGAGAACGTCGAGCTGCGCAAGCGCCACGCGCCGATCGAGGAGTTTGTCGAACGGGCGCTCAAAACCCCGCTGCTCTTCAAGCCCGGAACCGAGGTCAAGTACCAGAGCATGGGGCTGCTCATCGCCTCGGAAGTCGCCCAGCGGATCACGAAGCGACCCTTCCGCCGGTTCCTCGGCGCCAACGTGTTCACGCCGCTCGGCATGAAGCGTACCGCGCTGGGGCTCGGCAGATTCAAGATCCCCGGCACCGCCCAAAGCCAGGTCGAGCACGCACCCGGCCTGTACGGCGGCGGAGACAACCGGAGCTGGCACTGGAACAGCCTCTACTGGCGCGACCTCGGCGCGCCCTGGGGTGGGGCGCACTCGACCGGTCCGGATCTGGCGAAGCTGCTTGAATACTTCCTTGATCCCGACGACCGCGTCCTCAAGCCCGCGACCGCCCGGTCGATGATCGTCGATCACAACCAGGGACTCAATAAACCCTGGGGCATCGGCTTCGGGGTGGAGCCGGGTTCGTTCGGCAAGGCCTGCTCGGCGCGCACCTTCGGCCACTCCGGAGCTACTGGGACTCTGTTCTGGGCCGACCCTGCCACGAAGTTGACCTGCGTGATTCTGACGACGCTGCCGGCGCGCGTATCGAGAAAACCGCTCATTAATCCTGTTTCCGACATGGTGTCGGAGTCGGTGCAGTAGAAACCGAGCCCGGAACGCCAGTGACGGGCGCGATGTCTCAAAGCCGTCGAGCGGCGGATTGACCCCTCACTTGTGTTCGGGGCTCGGTTTCTCGGCTGCCTTTGACCTTACCCTTCACATGAGCCTCCTGCGACAAGCCGAAGACCACTGTCGATTCGACACGCTGGGCACCGACTGGAAGACCGAAACCTTGGCCGGGGTGACGACCTTCCTGACGATGTCGTACATCATCTTCGTCAACCCCTCCATCCTGCGCGACGCCGGGATGCCTGCTACCGCCGTCGCCGTGGCCACGTGTCTCGCCTCGGCGCTCGGCAGTCTGATGATGGGTCTCTACGCCCGCTACCCGATCGCCCTGGCGCCGGGGATGGGGATCAACGCCTACTTCACCTACACCGTGGTCGTGGGGATGGGGGTGTCGTGGCAGACGGCGCTGGGCGCGGTGTTCGTCTCGGGGTTGATCTTTCTGGCGCTGACCTTCGCCGGGCTGCAACAGTCGATCGTCCATGCCATCCCGCACGACTTGCACGGATCCGTCGCCGCGGGCATCGGGCTGTTCTTGGCGCTCATCGGCATGCAGAACGCCGGCATCATCGTCGCCGACGACGTCACCATGGTCTCGCTCGGGGACTTCTCCAAGCCCGCCACGCTGCTAGCTCTGTTCGGCCTGCTGCTGACCGGCGCGCTGCTGGCCTGGCGCATAAAGGCCGCCATGGCCGTCGGCATCCTCGCCACGACCCTGGTGGGGATTCCGTTTGGCCTGGTCCGCTGGGTGAAGCCGGACTTCGGCTGGAGTGAGATATCCGCCACCGCCCTTCAATTGGACATCCGCTCTGCGCTCAGCCTGGGCCTGCTCGAAATCGTGTTCGTCTTCTGGTTCGTGGACCTATTCGACAACGTGGGGACGCTGGTGGCGGTCGGCAAGAAGGCCCGGCTATTCACAGCAGAGCGCCGCATCCCCCGCCTGCGGCGGATCCTGATCGCTGATGGGGTGGCCAGCACGGCCGGCTCGTTGCTGGGGACCTCGACCGTCGTCAGCTACATTGAAAGTGCCGCCGGGGTCGCGGCCGGAGGTCGATCGGGCTTCACGGCGGTGGTGGCCGGGCTGCTGTTTTTGGTCTCGCTGGTGATCGCGCCGCTGGTGGGAGCCATTCCGGGCGCCGCCACGGCGCCCGCGCTCATCATCGTCGGCTCGCTGATGATGACCACTGTGCGGGGAATCAACTGGGAAGAGCCGACCATCGCCATCCCGTCCTTCTTGACCCTCATCACCATCCCGCTCAGCTACAGCATCGCCAGTGGCTTGGCCATCGGCCTCATCGCCTATACGCTGCTGCAGCTCTTGAGCGGCCGGGGCCGCCGCGTGAGTTGGCTGGTCTACCTGATGACCTTGCTGTTCCTGGCGAGGTTTCTGTACCTGAATCACGGATAGGTGGCGATCGGCGCTTCTACCTCTCGGCCGGCGCGTAGCGACGGCACGACTGAACGACTACCAAAGAGCAGAATTCTGTCCCATACTTGACAGTACCATACTAAGATTCATGCGCTCCCTAGCAGCAAAGACTATATTTATTAGCAGGATAGAGGGTCTATCCTCATACTTGACAATACATAACTAATATTTTATACTTTAACTGTACTTAGATATCATCTCTAGGAGGAAGACCATGAGCCTCATCAAGTTCTCAGCAAGACCCGCCGCACCCTGGTTCGGCGATCTCGATCGCTGGTTTGCCGACGCGTTCCACACCGTTGGGCGGGAGCCGGCCCAGAGCCGCTTCGTCCCGGACGTGGACATCGTCGAGGACGAGAAGAAGATCGTCCTACGAAGCGACCTTCCCGGTGTTGACGATAAGGACATCCACGTCAAGCTCGACGACGGAACGCTCACCGTGAGCGGCGAGCGCAAGTTCGAGAAGGAGACCAAAGAGGAGAACCTGCGGCGCGTCGAGCGGCCCTACGGATCGTTCCGGCGGAGCTTCGCGCTACCCGAGACGGTGGACCCAGAGAAGATCTCGGCCTCCTATCGGAAGGGCGTGCTCGAGATCACGCTGCCCAAGGTGAAGACGAAAGAGAAGACGGTCAAGGTCGTGACCGTGCAGTAAGTAGGCAGCGGGGGCGGGCCGTCAGCCGGCCCGCCTTTTTTGAGCGCTTGCCAGGCCCTTGGAACGGCAAGATAAGATGAGGACGAACCGAGCCGTGACCGTAAGGGAGCGGTCACCAAGAGGACGCCATCGCTTACTCCCGGCGCTTCGCGCCGGCCGACAGGCCAGAGTGCCTGTCGTTGGGTTTGGAGACGCATCATGATTCGCTTTGACAAGTTCACGCAAAAGGCGCAGGAGGCTGTCCAACAGAGCCAGGTGCTGGCGGCCGAGCAGAGCCACCAGCAGATCCACGCGGCCCACTTGCTGGTCGCGCTGGTCGAGCAGCCCGAAGGCGTCGTGCAGGCTGTGCTGTCGAAGGTCGGGATCCACCCGGGCGCGGTAGGCCAGGAGGCGCGCGGACTATTTGAGTCAGTCCCGAAGGTGACCGGCGCGCAGGGCGGCACGCACATGGCGCCGTCCATGAATGAGATTTTCCAGCAGGCGCAGAAGGAGACCGAGCGTTTCAAGGACGAGTACGTATCGACCGAGCACCTGTTGCTGGCGATGTGTGGACACAAGAGCGATCCCACCGGAAAGCTGCTCAACCAAATGGGCGCTTCGCACGACGTGATCCTGCAGGCGCTGGTGAGCGTTCGCGGGACCCAGCGGGTCATCGATCAAAACCCCGAGGCCAAGTATCAGGCGCTGGAGCGATACGCGCTTGACATGACCGAGGCAGCCCGGCAAAGCAAGCTCGACCCCGTGATCGGCCGCGACGAGGAGATCCGGCGGGTGATCCAAGTCCTCTCCCGCCGCAAGAAGAACAACCCGGTGCTGATCGGCGAGCCCGGTGTCGGCAAGACGGCGATCGTCGAGGGGCTGGCGCAACGCATCGTCGGCGGCGACGTGCCCGAGACGCTGAAAGAGAAGAAGCTCATCTCGCTCGATCTCTCCTCGATGGTCGCCGGCACGAAGTTCCGCGGTGAGTTCGAAGACCGCTTGAAGGCTGTATTGAAGGAGATCGAGGAGTCGCAAGGCCAGGTCATCTGCTTCATCGACGAGTTGCACACGCTGGTCGGCGCCGGTGCGGCCGAGGGGTCGATCGACGCCGCCAACATGCTCAAACCCGCCCTGGCGCGCGGCGTGCTCCGCTGCATCGGCGCCACGACGCTCAACGAGTACCGCAAATACATCGAGAAGGATCCGGCGCTCGAGCGACGCTTCCAGACGGTCTTGGTGCAAGAGCCGTCGGTCGAAGACAGCATCGCGATCCTGCGCGGGCTGAAGGAGAGCTACGAGATCCATCACAGTGTGCGCTACACCGATGCGGCGTTGATCGCGGCGGCGACGCTGTCGGACCGATACATCAGCGACCGCTTTCTGCCCGACAAGGCCATTGATCTGATCGACGAGGCCGGGGCGGCGCTGCGCATGCAGATCGACTCGGTGCCGGTCGAGGTGGACCAGATCGACCGCCGCGTCATGCAGCTCGAGATCGAGAAGCAGGCGCTGCAGAAGGAGTCCAACCGGGCCTCGAAAGAGCGTCTGCACACGATCGAAAGCGAGCTGGAAGAGCTGCGCTCCAAGAGTTCGCAGCTTCGCGAGCGTTGGCAGTCAGAAAAACAGCTTATCGACAAAGTGAAGTCGCTCAAGGAACGGCAAGAGCAGCTTCGCAACGAAGAGGAAGAGGTCACCCGCCGCGGCGATCTGCAGCGCGCGGCCGAGATCCGCTACGGCCAGAAGAACGAAATCGAGAAGGAGCTTGCTGCCGCCGAGGCGCGTCTCGAGGAGCAGCAGACCGACAGCAGCCTGCTGCGCGGCGAAGTCAACGAAGAGGACATCGCCAAGATCGTCGCCAAGTGGACCGGCATCCCGGTGACCCGCATGCTGGAGGGTGAGATTCAGAAGCTGGTCCACATGGAGGAGCGGCTACGGCAGCGTCTGGTCGGCCAGGACGAGGCACTGGCGCATGTGTCAAACGCGATCCGGCGCAACCGGGCGGGCTTGAGCGACCCGAAGCGTCCCATCGGCACCTTCGTCTTCCTGGGACCGACCGGCGTCGGCAAGACCGAGATGGCGCGCGGGCTGGCCGAGTTCATGTTCGACGACGAGAGAGCGATGGTGCGCATCGACATGTCCGAGTACATGGAAAAGCACGCTCTCTCGCGCATGATCGGCGCGCCTCCCGGCTACGTCGGCTATGAGGAAGGCGGCCAGCTTACCGAGCATGTGCGGCGCAAGCCGTATTCCGTCGTCCTGCTCGACGAGATCGAGAAGGCGCACCCGGACGTCTTCAACGTGTTGTTGCAGGTGCTCGACGACGGCCGGCTGACCGACGGCAGGGGCCGCACGGTGAACTTCAACAACGCGGTCATCATCATGACCTCGAACGTCGGCTCGGGCGAGATCAACCACACCGAGATCGGCTTCTCGCTGACGCACGACGGCAGCGACAGCAACGACTCGGTGCGCCGGCGTCTGATGGAGGAGCTGCGGCGGACCTTCCGTCCCGAGTTCCTCAATCGTATCGACGACATCATCGTCTTCAACAGCCTCGGCCGCGAGCATCTGGGCCGCATTGTCGATCTGCAACTCGAGTATCTACGTAAGCTGCTCGAGGAGAAGAAGATCGATATGGAGGTGACCCAAGCCGCCAAGGACCTGCTGCTCGCGGAGGGCTTCGATCCGCAGTTCGGCGCGCGCCCGATGAAGCGTGCCATTCAGCGGTTGATCCAAGACCCACTGGCGCTGATGATTCTCAATGGCGACTTCGGCGAGGATGATGTGGTCATCGTCGACCGCGAGGGCGACAAAGACGGCATGCACTTCGAGAAGAAGGAAGCCGTGGCGGCTTGAGGTCGCCGTCGTCCTCCGTTCGTAGGGGCGCGCCGCTGTGCGCGCCCCGCCGTCTCGACCGACTAATCTGCGACTTGACTTCGGCGGCCAGGTTTCCTAAAATGGTCATTGTAAATGGACCATTTCGATGCCCACACCTGACGAGTCAATCGAAGTCGCAGCGACCGAGTTCAAGGCGAAGTGCCTGGAGCTAATGCGCGAAGTCCACGACCGCAAGCGCAACTCCATCCTCATCACAAAACGCGGCAAGCCCTATGTGAAGCTGATTCCAGCGGACGAGGGCGAGGGGTCGTTCTACGGTTGCCTGAAGGGCATGGTGGAGATCAACGGTGACCTGACCGAACCGACCGGGGGCGACTGGGAGGCTCTCCAGGACTAGCCGGTGATCCTGCTCGATACCTGCGCGTTGCTCTGGAGCGCTAACCAGGAACCGCTGAGTCCCACCGCCGTGAAGGCGCTCTCTCAAGCGACAGCGGCGTCGGCGCTTTACCTCTCTCCCGTGTCCGCTTGGGAAATCGGAGTCCTCGCAAGTCGAGGCCGAATCTCGCTTCATCTTCCCGCGGACAAGTATGTTGCCAAGGTGTTTTCCCAGCCGGGCGTGAGAGTGGCCGGCTTGACCCCCGAGATTGCCGTCGAGTCGTCAAGCCTGCCGGGCAACTTGCACTCCGACCCGGCCGACCGCTTGCTTATTTCGACAGCCCGCGCGATGGGCTTGACGTTAGTCACCCGCGACCGACGGATCTTGGAGTATGGGCGCGCAGGGCACGTCGCGGTGCTGGCTTGTTGAGCTACGGACGAAACTGCAGGTAGCTGAGGCTTTCTAGTGCGAAGAACCCGAAACATGGGTTAACAGGGGTTAACAACCTTTCAACCAGAAGGGGGCTTCGGCCCCCCCTCCTTTTTGTGTCTACTCTTCTTGCGCTCCGACCAAGCTCAGAGGCCTCATCAGGCATTTTGTGTCAGGAATGGAGGCACGGTATGGCGCGCTCGCGGGTCACTTGAAGTAGGGCAGCATCTGCTTGAACTCCGGCCGGCGGCTATCGCCCAGTAACTCGAAGGAGGCCATTTCCGTCGAGGAGATGACGGCGCCGGCGTCGCGCATGCGGTCGATGCCCAGCTTCGCGTTGGCCGACGTCCGCGACCCGGTCGCGTCACTAGCGACGTGGACACGGTAGCCTTGCTCGATCACACCCAGGGCGGTCTGCATGACACAGACGTGGGTTTCGACGCCTGCTAGGAGCACCGTTGCGCCCGAGGGCAGGATCTCGGCGAGCTTGGACCGGAAAGCCTCATCCGCGGCGCAGCCGAAACAAACCTTATCGAGGGGCTCCACCGCGGCAAGTTCGGCGATCTCAGGCAAGATGTCGCCCAACCCTTTGCGGTATTGGGTCGTGACCAGCGTCGGAAGTGACAGGGCTCTGGCCAGCCGCAGCAACGTCTTGGTATTGGCCAGCACCGTGTCGATACCCTCGATCACAGGGGCCAGCTTCTCTTGAAGATCGACCACGACGAGTGCCGTAGTCTCGGGTCGAATCAAGGTGTCCTGGCCGGACATGGCCCGATTGTAGCGAAGCTGGGGACCCGATGATCTCGGCGTCTTCGTGACTCATCCGGCCGACCGGACGAACGCAACGAAAAAATTGGGGACTATCACAAGCGGCAAGACATAAGCCTCGTATCATCAACAGCAGTCCTCGCCGCGGCTGACCGCCCAAGATTCTTCACGGCCCCGACCCGAGCGGCGGAACCACACGAACGTGATGCATCTCGCGATCGGCCACTCTCGCGGTAGGACTGTTCTGGGGGGCGAAAAAGCGAACCGCTAGAATGTGGAAGTGATTCTTGAACGTTTATTGCGGCTCGAGGAGCGTGTGGCCGAGGCGGCCCGGGCCGCCGGGCGCAGCGCCGAAGGGATTACGATCGTGGCGGTTTCCAAAGTGAAGCCGGCCGCCGACATCTTAGCCGCTTACGAGGCCGGCCAGCGGCACTTTGGGGAGAACTATGTCCAGGAGTTCCAGCAGAAGTCCCGTCAGCTTCGCGATTTGCCCGGGGCCGTGTTCCACTTCATCGGCAAGCTCCAGAGCAACAAGACGACGCCGGCCGCGAGGCTCTTCGATGTCATTCAAACCGTGGATAGCGCCAAAATCGCCCAGCGCCTCGACCGAGCAGGCAAGCCGCTCGATATCTTCCTTGAAGTCAAGTTATCGCCCGAGGAAAGCAAGAGCGGAATGGCGGAGGAGGGAATTGCCCAGGTCAAGGAAGCGGCAGAGAGTTGTGAGCATCTGCGCGTGCGGGGCTTGATGGCGATGCCACCCTGGTGCGAGAACCCCGAACAGAGCCGCCCCTATTTCCGCCGTCTGCGTGAGCTGGCCGAACGCAACGGGCTCGACGAGCTCTCCATGGGGATGAGCCACGATTTCGGCGTGGCGATTGAAGAAGGGGCGACGTTGATCCGCGTGGGCACCGCGATCTTCGGCCAAAGAGTCTATCGCAAATGAAGGTCGCGGTCGTTTCTCCGTTCCCGCCCGTCCGCTCGGGCGTGGCTGACTACGCGGCCCGCATCGCCGACGCGCTTTCACACCGCGCCGGCGTGGTCCGAGTTTCTTCTCCCGACCCCGCAGCTCTGGGGCGTTTCGACGCCGTGCTCTACCACATAGGCAATCACTCTCTGCACGGTCCGATGTACGAAGCGGCCCTAAGAGTACCCGGAGCCGTGGTTCTGCATGACGCGATGCTGCACCATTTCGCCCTGGGTTGGCTTCCGAAAGGGCGCTACATCGAAGAGTTCGTCTACAACTACGGCGAGTGGTTCCGCGACTTCGCCGAAGAACTTTGGCGCATGCGGGCCCTGTCAGCGTCGGAGGAACGCTACTTCTCCTACCCGATCCTGCGGCGGCTGGTGGAGCGGAGTCCCACGATCATCGTTCATAATCCAGCCGCGCGCCGGACGGTGGAAGAGACGGCTCGCGCCGCAGGGGCCTCAACGGAAGCGGTGGAGATTCCCCACTTCGTTGACCTCCCCGAGCTGCTCGATGACACCGAGCGCAACTCCGTTCGGCGCTCGTTAGGGATCTCCGATGAGGAGGTGGTTGTGTCCTGTTTCGGGTTCCTGCGTCCAGCCAAACGGCTACGGTCGCTGTTTGACGCCGTCGACGCGGTATCTCTACCGCTACGAATTCTGCTGGTGGGGGAGTTTAATTCCCCGGACTACGAAGCCGCGCTGGCGCCAAGGCTGGCACAGAGCCATGTGATGCGGTTTTCCTATGTCGACCAGGCGAAGTTTCAGCGTCTGGCGAGCACAACCGACATCTCGGTGAACCTGCGATATCCGTCGGCGGGCGAAACCTCCGGGATCACAATGCGAATGATGGCGCTGGGCAAGGCTACGATCGTGACCAGCGGGGCCGAGACCGCGGCCTTCCCGCCTGACGCCGTGATTCGCGTGGATCCCGACGAGTCTGAGACGGAGATGCTGGCACAATACCTTTCTCTGCTGGTGCAGCAGCCGGAGGCACGAGAGCTCTTGGGCAGGAACGCTCGCCGGCACCTGGCCGAACAACATTCGTTGGAGAGGGTCACTCAACTTTACTTAGAGGTCCTTCACGGGTTGAGCAAGCCTCGTGACGCCATGCCGACCTCTACCGGTCGTGGCGCGAGCTCTTAGCCAAGCTCTTAGCCTGGTGCGTCTGGTGAAGCCGGCAAGGAGCCGCGACTGAAGGGGTCGCTCTTACTGTTAAGGGGCCGCCGCGTTACGGACGCGGCCGCACAGCGATGGCCACATCGGCACGGCTGCGGAAAACCTCGCCGTCGCAGTCGACTTCGATCACGATCGGCACTGCGTCGCCCGGAGTTACCCCCTCGGGCACAAAGGCGTTGATCTGATTCAGGCCTACCAGATCGGGATGCAGAACACTTGCGAGCACCGTCGCCTGCTCCCCGCCGACCAGTACCCGTATGATCTTCTCCACGAAGAGCGTCGTGCCTGGAGCGGCGCCTGTCGGAGGCAACGGCGTCACCGGCCCAAGGCCGTTGCACCATATCGTGATCACGCCGCCAATCGCCGCGGGCTGGTTGTCCACCCCCGGTATTGAGTTGGCGGGCTGGGCAAACGATCCCGGAATGACGTCGTCGCCGGCCAAACTGAAATTCGTGACGATTGCTTGCAGACCGATGGCGAAGATCCCGGGCGAGGCCGGAGCGGCGTTGGCTGCAAAGGGCGCACTCGACACCTTGGCGCGACTCGACTCGCTGAGCGCGCCGTTGTCCCAATTGACGACCACATCCACGGCACCGGCGCTGGTGTCGAGGAGCCACGGCACCTGCACATTGGCTTGGTCAAACGGCACTCCGAAGTCGTCTCCCTCGAAGACACCGAAAAGAGCACCCGGCAGCCCGTTGAAGGTCACGGAAAAGCCGTTGAGGTTCAAGCTTAAGGGGACGCTGGAGGCCACTGCCGTCTGGTCGGTAAACTCTCCGCCAATCGCGACGATGGAGCCGGGTGAGATCAGGTCTTGGAACCCGGCGGCGTCGAAGACGCCGGTGACCTCGTGGGTAGGCTCGCCGCCACCGCCGGCTGGTTCGATCGTGGCTTGGCTGTGATAGATGTTGTCGCCGGTGTTATCCTGGTCGCCGTTGGCGCCGTTGCCTCCGGCAGCGAAGACGATTGGGCCGATGTTCGTCCCCGGGGCGGTCCAGTTTACCTCGTAGGTGGCCATGTCAGGACCGAACTTTGGGAAGATGTGCTCGGGAAACTGAAGCCCGCGAGTCAGCGGAGGGCACGGGTCGAACCGATCGAAGTCCTCGATGATCTGCACCTGCGGGTCCGTCCCCGACGGCGCAAACGTCCCCGCCTGTTGACAGCCGTCCGGCGTCCGCGAGGTGATCTGAAATCCGAAGCGCTGCTGCAGCGGATCGGGATCGCTCACCTTGACCTGGACGAGGACCGTCTCTCCGGGCGCGTAGCGGTAGTTGTCAATCGGCCCGCCGTTGATGGACATCTCGACGCTGCCGGCCCCGGTGTTTGGCGTCACGTTGTGGCATTCGGAGTTACCACAGGTGTCTTCGCCAGGGAAGTTGACCCCGCTGGCGAGCTTGCCGTTGGTCCTACGAGGTTCCGGACCGTCCCGCTCGGAAAGAAGAAAGAGCGGGAAACAGAAAAACAGGGTCAACAACATCCCGACCATCGCTCTCCGAGAATTCATAACCTCACCCTGAACGTGTCCTGCTGGGGGCCTCGGCTATTTGTGGACCCTCTCTACTACTAGTTAACTCCTGTCGTGGGCCGCAAGTTTCGGTTGTACCGCTATTTTTCGGATGTAAGCGCAATGTCCGCCACAGCCAGGGCCTTGCGCGTGACCGTGGTCAAGGCCACATCGGACAGCCGGTCCGGTGCAACCCAGCGGTATCCGCGAGGCGCCTTGCCTCGCAGCCGGGCGCGGTAGACGCGGCCCCGGTAGTCGCGAAACGTGATGCCGTGGCGGAACTCGCCCAGGCTCTCGATCCGAGTGAGTCCCAGGCGGTTGAAGCAGTTCGCGCCGATCTTTTTGCCCGAGATTTCGGGCAGTTCCCAGAAGCCCGGCATCAGCGGCAGGTCGGCGGGGCGCTGTCGCAACAGCAGTTTCGTCCCCCGGCGGACCACGGCAACGGCCATATCTAGCTTTTCGGCCTTGGTCTTTCTCGCCTTAACCGGCCGCTGGTTTTCGAGACCCTTCTTGCGGGCCGCGCACTCCCCCGCGAGAGGACACAACAGGCAGCGCGGATTGCGCGGTAGGCAGAGGGTCGCTCCCAGCTCCATGACGGCTTGGTTGAACAGGCCGAAGCGCCGGGGTGCACCGGCTTCACCTAAGCTCTGCGCCTGCTTCTCGATTCGGGCGCGGACTTCGGCCTTCGAGATATCTCCCGCATCGTTGAACAATCGTGTGAGGACGCGGAGAACGTTGCCGTCGACCACGGCGTGGGGAAGGCCGAACGCGATGCTGGCCAGTGCGGCCGCGGTGTAGGCGCCGATCCCCGGGAGCGCGCGAATCGAATCGTAGTCGCGCGAGAATTCGCCCCGGTGCTCCCGGACCATCCGTCGGGCGGCCTGCTGCATCTGCCGGGCGCGGCGGTAGTAGCCCAGACCGCTCCAACATTCGAGGAGTTGTTGTTCCGGGGCGTTCGCCAGGCCTTCGATGGTCGGGAAGCGCTGAAGGAAACGCTCGTAGTAGGGGATGACAGCGGTCACACGCGTCTGCTGCAGCATGATCTCAGACACCCAGATGTGGTAGGGATCGCGCGTATTGCGCCAGGGGAGGTCCCGGTGGTCGCGGCGGTACCAGCGCAGTAGTGCATGGACGAGGTTGCGCGTTTTGTCGTGACTCAGACGTCTCGGCACCGGATTCAGACCATGGTTGCATGTTGCCGGTGGGTACAGTTCCTACAGGAGTAGAAGCCCCGAAAAGGGAGCCCAGGATCGGAAGCTGCCGCCCGCGATACCTAAGCGGCCACGAAGGCACGAAGGCCATCAACGCTCCCTCACGGTCGCGGCTCGGCAAGGGGTCCTTGCTCACGTCTCCCTGATCGCGCGGACCCGCTCGACGCATCGGCCCGCCGACTAGGAAACGCTCAGCACGAGATAGGCGGCCACAGCGGTCCCCACCAGGGCCGCTCCATAGCAGAGCACTGCCACCAGCCCGCCCAAATGCTTGATTTGAAAAGCATCGTAGAGCGTGTGCCGGAACCGGTGGGCCCAATGAAACAACCCCAGCGAGCACAGTACGAAGAGATAGAGCTGGGTGAGCGGGTGTGCGATCAAACCTCGGAGACTTTCGTAGCTAGGCGCTTCGATCCATCCCAGCGGGAACGCCAAGCCGAAAAGCAGGAGGTGCACGGGTACCAGAAGGGCTGTCACGACGCCGCCGGCGCTAAAGATGCCCCAAAAGAACGGTTCACTTGATTTCTTTGCCATTCAGCCCCCCACGACCACCCAGGCCACGAAGGCGGAGATCACGACCCACGCCACGTAGTTCGGCCCAATGATCATTGCCTCGGGAAGTTTCTTTCCACCGATGCGAACCACCACGGCCCGGGGCGTCGCGTTAAACCAGGTGACGGTGTGGAATAGGGCAAAAAGCAGACCCACGCCACTGATGGCCACCATGATGGGACTCGCGAGGCAGGCCTGAAATTCCTCGTACGCCTCAGGCCCGTTGATCAAAGCGTTCACCAACATCAGCGTGATGACAACGAGGTACGCCACGAAGAAGGAACTCATCTCCCTTGCCATGAACTTAATGAACGGCCGCGTCTGAAGCCACCAAAAGGTCGGCATGGGCGGCAGATAGGTCTTGGACGTGACGGACGTGTCTGCGTCTTGATTCATTTCGAACCCCACGGCATCAGAAGCGACTTAAACCAGTCGGTGGTGGCCGCCACCTTGTACTGCTGAATGGCGCCGGCGGGATCCACCTTCTTCGGACATACCCGGGTGCATTCGCCGACGAAGGTGCAATCCCAGATCCCCTCGTGCTGGGAAAGGACGTTGAGACGATCGTCCGCCCCCTGGTCGCGTGAGTCGAGATTGTAGCGTTGCGCCAGTGCGATCGCCGCCGGCCCGATGAACTCTTTGTCCAGTCCGTAAACCGGGCAGGCTGAGTAGCACAGCATGCAGTTAATGCACATACTGAACTGTTTGAAGGTGTCCAACTGCTCGGGGCTCTGTAAATATTCCCCTTCTTCCAAGGGCTTCTCTTCTTCTCGAACGATCCACGGATTGACCTTCTGCAGCTTCACCAGGAAATCGTTCATGTCGATGACCAGGTCTCGCACAACCGGGAAGTATCGAAGCGGCTCGACACGAATGGGCCCTGGGAGGTAGCTGTGTAGAAACGTGGCACAGGTGAGCGTCGGCTCGCCGTTGACCATCATGCCGCAGCTTCCGCAGATCCCCATGCGGCACGACCAGCGATAGGAAAGAGACCCGTCGATCTGATCTTTGATGTGGTTGAGCGCGTCGAGAATGACCCAGTCTTCCCGATAGGGAACTTCGAACTCCTGCTGTCTCGGCTCCTCGTCGCCCTCAGGGGAATAGCGAGTCACTTCGAGCGTAATCGTTTCCGGCATCGGACTACCGTCTGCCTCTCCAAACTTCGGTTTCAACCCCACCTGCTTGCATAGCTCGTTGGCCGTGTCGTGTACCTGGCGGTATAGGAACCTGTCATGGTGCAACCCTAGGCAACCGACTTGCCGCAGTCCGCAAGCCTCCTACCTTCCGTAAACCCTCTCGCCTGGCGGCCAGCGAGTGATCGTGACCGGCAGCAGGTCTACTCGGCAGGACCCATCTTCGTTGCGGTGCACAAGCGAGTGAGCCAGGTATTCCTGGTCATCTCTCTTCGGAAAGTCGGTGCGCTGATGAGCGCCGCGGGACTCTTTTCGATTCAAGGCGGAATGCAACATCGCTTCACCGATGTCAAGCATGAAGGAGAGTTCGATAGCCGACGTTAGCTCGGTATTGAAGATGCGGCTGCTGTCCGCGATGGCGATGTCGCGAAAGCGCTCCTTCAGTTCGGCGAGCTTGCTTGCCGAAGCCTCGAGGGCGCTGCCGGTGCGATAGATGCCCGCGCCTTCCTCCATCGTCTTTTGCATTTCCTCCCGAATCGTCGCGATTGACTCCGAGCCGCCGGCCTTGTGGAGGAACCCATCCTCCAAGCGCCTTTTCTCGTCGGTCGCCTGCGCGTCAATCGCCGCGCTGACTTCCCGGGACTCGGAAGCATGAGCGGCCGCCTGGGCTCCGGCACGCGCTCCGAAGACCAGTAGCTCGGTAAGGGAATTCGACCCCAAGCGGTTCGCGCCGTTGATGCTGACGCACGCCGCTTCCCCAGCGGCATAAAGTCCTTCCAAGGGAGTGGCGCCATTCGGATCGGTGTGAACACCCCCCATTACGTAGTGTACAACGGGCCGCACCGGGATCAACTCAGTGACGGGATCGATGTTCTGATACTTCTGGCACAATTCCCGCACGAATGGGAGTCGGGTGTTGATGACCTCCTCTCCCAGATGCGTCAGGTCCAAATGCACGATCGGGCCGTAGGGACCTTCGATCGTGTGGCCCTTCTGGCGCTCTTGCTCGAAGGCTTGCGACAGCCGGTCGCGGGGGCCTAGCTCCATGCTGCGAAGTACCGGCTCCGGTTCGGGCTTGCCGAGGTCGTAGTCCTGCAGATACCGGTACCCGTCCTTGTTGAGGAGGTAGCCTCCTTCGGCCCGCGTCGCCTCGGTAATCAGGATTCCTGTGAAGGGCAGACCGGTGGGATGGTACTGCACGAATTCCATGTCTTTCAACGGGGCCCCGGCTCGGAAAGCCATGGCCACGCCGTCGCCATTCTTGATGTTGGCGTTGGTCGTGAACGGAAAGACTTTGCCGCAACCGCCCGTGCAGATGATGACGGCCTTGGCGGTGATCGCTTCGATGCTTCCGCTCGCCAGGTCCATGGCGACAACGCCCTGGACCCGCCCGTCGTCTACCAGCAACCGAGTGACAAACCATTCGTCGTAGCGGGTGACGGAGGCGTACTTCAAGCTGGTCTGGAACAGCGTGTGAAGCATGTGGAAACCGGTCTTGTCGGCGGCAAACCAGGTTCGCTTCTTTTTCATGCCGCCGAACGGGCGTACGTTGACTCGGCCGTTGTCTCGTCGGCTCCAGGGGCAGCCCCAGTGCTCGAGACGCAGCAGCTCGTTGGGAGCCTCGTTCACGAACATCTCGACCGCATCCTGATCGCACAACCAGTCGCCGCCCGAGATCGTGTCATAGATGTGTTCTTCGAGACTGTCGTCGTCGGCTATGACCGCGGCGGATCCGCCCTCGGCCGAGACGGTGTGGCTTCGCATGGGGTAGACCTTCGAGACGATGGCCACCTTGAGCTTCGGGTCGGCTTCCGCGACGGCGATCGCGGCGCGAAGGCCGGCGCCGCCTCCCCCGACGATCAATACATCATGAACGGGCGTTGGCACGAGAATCTAAGATCATACGTGACAAGCAGTCAGGTTTCAACGGGAACAGCGCAGAGCCCCCCGCCTGGACCTTGCCTGTAGCAACGAAGAGACTGCGGAGTCAACTCCCACCCGCTCTTGGCTACTCCTGACTCTTCTTGAAGATGATCTCGTCGATCACGCCATATTTCTTGGCTTTGTCGGCGTCGAGGATGAAATCGCGCTCGACGTCTTTCGCGATCGTCTCGACCGTTTGGCCGGTGTGGCCGGCGATGATCTTGTTGAGGTTCTCCCTCATTCGCAGGATCTCACGGGCATGGATGTCGATGTCGGTCGCTTGCCCAGCGAGCCCTCCTGCGATAGAGGGCTGGTGCAGCAAGATCCGAGAGTTCGGCAGCGCATGGCGTTTCCCCTTCGCCCCGGCCGCGAGCAAAACCGCAGCCATCGAAGCCGCCTGGCCGACACAAACCGTGGTGATGTCGGGGCGGACGAACTGCATCGTGTCATAGATCGCCATACCGGCGGTGATCGAGCCTCCGGGCGAGTTAATGTAGAGCCAGATGTCGCGATCCGGGTTTTCGGCCTCGAGGAATAGCAACTGGGCCGTGATCAAATTCGCCGCGGCATCGTCGATCGGGAAGCCGACGAAGATGATGTTGTCCCGCAGCAGCCGCGAGTAGATGTCGTAGGCGCGTTCGCCCCGGCTGGTCTGCTCGACCACCATCGGAACCAAACCGGCCTGGGGTTGGGGTGACGTTGCCATGTAAGCTCCTTCTCGTGTCTTTCGGTGCGGGCCCGCTCGGGCCGGAGATGTAGGGCTGGCAGGCCGGCTCTTCTATGACGCAGCCCTATGCTCGCTCGCCGCGCTCACTTCTTGATCGACTTTCTGCGCCTCGTCAAAAAGGAAGTTCAGGGCTTTCTCGTTGCGCATCTGGACCTTAACACGATCCAACGTGCCATCCTCAGCCAACTCCGCTCGGGCATTGGCGACGGTCTTCTTGTTCTGGTCGGCGTAGCGGCGAATCTGCTCGTCCATCTCATCAGAGCTGACCTCGATCGCTTCCACTTCAGCGATGCGCTCCAGGATGAACCCCGCGCGCACGTCACGCACCGCCGCTTCCCGCTGGTCGGTGCGGATCTTGCTCCAGTCCAGATCGAGCTTCGAGGGATCGACGCCCTGCTCGGCCAACTGGCGCATCTGCCGTTCAGCCCGACTCGCGATCTGGCGGTCCACCATCTTCTCGGGAACCGGGAACGGGTGCCGCCCGACCAGCGTGTCGACCAGCTTGTCCTTCGCGACCGACATCTCGTGCCGGCGGCGATGGGCCGCGATACTCTCGCGGATCTGCGTGCGAAGCTCGTCGAGACTTGGGAAGTTGCCCACGTCGGCTGCGAAGTCATCGTTCAACTCGGGCAGCTCCTTCTTGCGAAGCGCGACGACCTTGGCGTCAAAGCGCACGGTCTTGCCGGCGAGCTGCTCGCTGCCGTAGTCGTCGGGATACGTTACGTCGAACTCGGCCTCGCCCCCCGGACTCTTGCCTCGCAGGTTCTCGGTGAACTCGGGCAGCGTCGCTTCCTCGCCGATCCCGAGCATCATCTCGTCTTGGTCGATTTTGGGCGAGTGCCCGATGCTCTTGAGAGACAAAACCGCGACATCGCCGTCCTCGAGCGGCCTGGGGTCGAGGTTTAAGTAGCTGACGTGCCGCTCCCGCAGCCGCTCGAGCTCCTGACCGACCTCCTCGTCGGTCACCTGAGGCTCCGTATAGGGGACTTCGATGCGCAGATACTCACCCAACTCGAACTCGGACCGCACCTCGAACTCGGCCCGAAAGGTGACCGTCTCACCATTCTCGAAGTGCAGATCGGTGACGTCGGGCGAGCCGATCACCTTGAAACTCTCTTCTTTGGCCCTCTCCCAGAACAGCTTGGGCAGCAGCCTCTCGATGACCTCCTGCTTGATGTCCTTCCAGTGGCGTGCGCGGACCACGGCCGCCGGCGCTTTCCCGGGCCGGAACCCGGGCATACGGACTTGCCGCCGGTACTGGTCGGCGACCTTCGCGATGTCTCTTTCGACCTCGCTCCACTCGACCGAGAAATCTAGTTCGCGCTTGCTGCTCGCCTCGTCCGCCAAGAGCTTCCCCTCGGACCACCGGGATCAAGTCTCATCTTATCGCAGCCGCCGCCCCCTCCCACTGTAGCAGTAGGTGTAGGTTTCAGACCTGCCCCAGATCGATTTGAACTGAACTAGTCTCCTTACTTTGACCCCCGTCGCCGACCACGATATACTGGTAACTGAAACATCATGAACCGCTATTTTCTTCACTGGTGTTGCCACGACGTCCATCGGGACCGGGACGAAGGCCGGCGGAGGCGTTGCCAGTCGTAAAGCGAGACGGTTCAGACCGTACCCACGCCCGCCGGCCCTGCCAGCCGTGCGGGTTTTTTTATTCCTGCTGCTTATGAAACTTGACTTTTCGAAACAGGACGGCCTCCTGCCGGCCGTCATCCAAGACGCCGCCGACGGCAGGATCCTGATGCTGGGATTCATGAACGAAGAGGCGTTTCGCCGGACATGTGAGACCGGCAAGGTGACGTTCTACAGCCGTTCCCGCGAGGCCCTCTGGGTCAAGGGAGAGACGTCGGGCCACTACCTGCTGGCCAAAGAAATTCAGGTCGACTGTGACCAAGACGCTCTGGTCATTAAGGCAGAGGCGTTGGGTCCGGGCGTTTGCCATAATGGATTTCGAAGTTGCTTCTACCGCCGTTTCGACGACGGCGAGTGGACCCGATTCGAAGACCCCGCCTACGACCCCAAGGCTGTCTACAAACCCTGAGGCAACAGGTCTCTGATGTTTAGGATCATCAGCAGCAGTGACCGCGCCGTGCTCAACCGGCTGTTCGCGAAACGGCGACAACGTCTGGGGCAGGCCGAGTCAACCGTCGCGCCGATCATCGAGGCGGTCCGCGAGCGCGGTGACGGGGCCCTGCTCGCCCACGCCCGCCGTTATGACGGTCTCAAAGGCAACACGGTTCGCATTCCACCCGAGCAGTTCCGCGACGCCCTCCATCAAACCAGCGAGGACTTCCGTGACGCTTTGGAGACGGCGGCCCAGAGAATACGGCAGTACGCCGAGCTGCAGATGCCGCAGCCCTGGTGGAAGCGAGTGCAGCGCGGGATCAAGCTCGGTCAAATTGTTCGCCCCATCGGCTCGGTGGGCGCCTACATCCCCGGCGGCAGCTACCCGCTTCCCTCCACGCTGATGATGACGGTGGTCCCGGCGCAGGTGGCCGGCGTGGAGGTGATTTCGGTCGCCTCGCCCAAGCCGACGCCGGCAACGTTGGCGGCGGCCGGATTTCTGCGCGTGGAAAACTTCTTCCACATGGGTGGCGCCCAGGCCATCGCCGCTTTCGCCTTTGGAACCGACACCGTCCCCAGGGCCGACCGCATTGTCGGCCCCGGCAATATCTATGTGGCGGCGGCGAAGAGATTGTTGGCCGGCGAGGTCGGCATCGACTTCGTGGCCGGTCCGACCGAGATCATGCTGATCGCTCCCAAAGGCGCCGGCGCGCGCGAGTTCACGCTGCTGGCAGCCGACATGCTGGCCCAGGCCGAGCACGATGTCGATGCGACGGCACTGTTGCTCACCCATTCGAAAAGGACGGCGATCGGCGTCCAGAAGGAAGTCAAAAGGCAACTCAAGGCGCTGCCGACGCGCGCGATTGCAGCGACCTCGCTGGGGCGCAACGGCGCGATTATCTTGACTCGCAGCCTCGATGAGGCGATCGAGATCGCCAACCGCTTCGCTCCCGAACACCTGTCGATTCCCGACGATTCGTTCCTCAAAAAGGTGACCAACGCCGGCAGTGTGTTCGTTGGCTCGTGGAGCCCCGAGGCGGCCGGCGACTACGCCTCCGGACCCAACCACGTGCTGCCGACCGGCGGCGTAGCGACATTCCGCGGCGGCCTCTCCGTGCTCGACTACGTGAAGATCATCTCGGTCCAGCAGCTCGACCGGGCCGCTCTCAAGCGCCTCGCGCCGGCCATCACCACCTTGGCAAGGGCCGAGGGCCTTGAGGGGCACGCCCGCTCCATCGAAGTGCGCGTCGATGAGTAAGGCCATGACGAAAGCCGTGACCGCGCAGCGGCCGAGACCGAGGGAAGCCGTCCAGCGGATGGCTCCCTACCTACCGCCGACCAGCAGCCGGCAGGGCAAGCTGCGGCTGGATTTCAACGAGAACACAGTCGGCGCTTCTCCCCGCGTGGCCGCATTCCTGCGACACCTGGCCGATCCCGAGTTCCTGGCCGTCTACCCCGAATACACCGAAGCTCGTCAGCGGATGGCCCGGTTTCTCGGCGTCGACACCGAGCAGTTGCTTTTCACAAGCGGGACAGACGAGGCGATCCACTGCCTGATCAGCACCTACGTCGATGCCGGCGACGAGGTCGTGATCCCGTCGCCGACCTACTCGATGTTCCGCTTTTATGTAGAGTTGGCCGGCGCTGTGCCGCGGGCCATCCCCTATCGCGTGCCTGACCTGGCTTTCCCACTCGATGAATTGCTGGAGGCCGTGGGCGAGCCGACGCGGGCGGTGTTGATCGCCAATCCCAACAATCCGACCGGCACCGCGATCGATCTGGACGCCATCGAGGAAATCGTCGAGCGGGCGCATCAGGCGCCCGTGATGATCGACGAGGCCTACTTTGAGTTCTACGGCCTTACCGCGACCGACTTGCTGGCCTTGTACCCGAACGTATTCATCAGCCGCACGTTTTCAAAGGCGTACGGGATGGCGGGTCTGCGCATCGGGTGCCTGCTCTCGCAAGCCGAGAATATCGCCGCCGTCAGCAAGGGCCAGTCGCCCTACAGCGTCAATACGGTCGCCGCCGCCTGTGCCCTGGAGGCCATCGAAGACCAGGACTACGTCCGTGGCTACGTGAGCGAGGCTCTTGAGGCAAGGAAGTTGATCTGCCAGGGGCTCGATCGGCTTAGTATCGCTCACTATCCAAGCTGCGCCAACTTCGTGCTGGCGCAATTGGGAGAACGGTCGAAAGAGATCTGCAGCGAGCTGCGCGAGCGAGGGATTCTGATCCGCGACCGCAGCCACGAGATCTCCGGCGCGGCGCGCATCACCGCCGGGACGAAGGAGCAAACGCGCAGATTCTTGGAAGTCTTGCAGGAAGTCTTGTAGGGGCACAGCGTGCCGCCCCTGAGGCTCGCGGCCCGAACGCCCCGCTCGCTATGAGATCAGCCACTATCCAACGCGACACGAAGGAGACGCGGATCCGGGCCAAGCTGCGCCTCGACGGCAAGGGGCAACACAAGATTTCCACCGGCATCCGCTTCTTCGACCACATGCTCGAACTGTTCACCAAGCACGGCGGCTTCGATCTCGAACTGAGCGTCAAGGGCGACCTAGACGTCGACCAGCATCACACCGTCGAGGACGTCGGGATCGTGCTGGGGCAGTGCTTCACCAAGGCCCTCGACGATCGCGTCGGTATCAACCGAGCGGGCTACTTCGTGATGCCGATGGATGAAACGCTGGCCGTGGTCGCGGTCGACCTGGGCGGACGCCCCGCGCTGGTCTACCACGCGCCGACGCGCTTCCGTTTGGTAGGAGACTTGCAGACCGAGTTGCTTCACGACTTCTTCGACGGCTTCGTCCACCACTGCGGAGCGAATCTGCACGCGCGCGTGATGTACGGCCGCTCGAATCACCACAAGGTCGAAGGCATCTTCAAGTGCTTCGCCCGCGCCATGCGGTTCGCCTGCTCGAAGGACAAGCGCTTGAAAGACCAGCTTCCGAGCACAAAGGGTCTTCTGGAGAAAACAAAGGGTCGTCGAGGGTAGGGTCCACGGCGCGCGGCCGAATCACGAAACACGAATCACGAACCATGATCGCGATCTTTGACTACGGAGCCGGCAACCTTCGCTCGGTCGAGAACACCCTCGATGCGATCGGCGAACCCTACGAGATCGTCAACGATCGTGCCGGCCTCGAACGGGCGGAGAAGATCGTGCTGCCCGGCGTCGGTCATTTCGGCCAGTTGATTCGCTCCCTCGACTCTCTCGGTGTGCGTGATGCCTTCCGCGAACGCATCACCGCCGGGGTGCCCTTTCTGGGAATCTGCCTCGGACTGCACGCTTTGTTTGAAAAAAGCGAAGAAGCCCCTGAGTTAGAAGGCCTCGGTGTCTACCGAGGCAAAGTGCGGCGCTTCCCAGCCGACTACCGGGCGCCTCACATGGGCTGGAACCAGCTTGAGCTGCGGGGGCAGCCCCGGCTGCTTGGCGGTCTGCGACCTCAACCCTACGTCTACTTCGCCCACAGCTACTACGTGCCGGCGGCCGTGGCGGGCCATCGGGCGGCCGCCCTATGTGAGTACGGCCTTCGGTATACGGCGGTGCTGGAGTCGGACAATGTCTTCGGCGTGCAGTTCCATCCCGAGAAGTCGGGTGCTGTCGGACAGCAGATCGTCCGCAACTTTCTGGCATGCTAGCGAAACGCATCATCCCCTGCCTCGACGTCAAAGACGGGCGGGTCGTCAAAGGCGTCAATTTCGTGGGGCTGCGGGACGCAGGCGATCCCGTCGAGCTGGCCAAGATCTACAACCGCGACGGCGCAGACGAACTTGTTTTTCTCGACATCACCGCTTCCCACGACCGCCGCGACATCATGAAGGACGTGGTCGAGCGGACAGCGCGGGAAGTGTTCATCCCACTTACCGTGGGCGGCGGCATCCGCTCGATCGCCGACGCGCGCAACATGTTGATCGTCGGGGCCGACAAGGTGTCGGTCAACACGGCGGCGGTCGAACGCCCCGGGCTGCTCACCGAGCTGTCGGACGAATTCGGCGCGCAAGCCGTCGTACTCGCCATCGACGCCCGGCGCAGTGGCGGCGATGACTCTGGAGCCACGAAGTGGAACGTCGTGACCTACGGCGGCCGAACCGACACCGGCATCGATGCCGTCGAATGGGCCGAGCGGGGCGAGTCGCTCGGCGCGGGAGAGATCCTACTGACTTCGATGGACTGCGACGGTACACAAACGGGCTTCGATTGCGAACTGACGCGCACGATTTCGCACCACACTCACATCCCGGTGATCGCGAGCGGCGGCGGCGGCAAGCCCGAGAGCTTCGTGGAAGTCTTTACGGAGGGAGAGGCCGACGCCGCCCTAGCCGCGTCGATCTTCCACTACGCCACTTATACGGTAGCCGGCCTGAAGCAAGTTCTCAAGGGCCACGGCATCTCCGTCAGAACAACCGGCTGACGATCTTGTATCGGATGGGCCCCAAGCACCCGAGAGGAATTGAAGAGGCCCGCCAACTCCGTCCGCAGCCGTCACCAACACTCCAGGCACGCCTGCGTACGGTAGGCGGATCGCGCCCCAGGACATCCGTTTGGACATCACCCCACCACGCGAGCTCACGCTTGCGGCTCTGAGCGCCAGTTGCCGACCTGGCTAGCTCGTGACCGTGAGAAAGTGCAAACTAAACAGTCGCTCCGGGTCGGTCCAAACCTCAACAGGCTCGAAGCCCGCCCGAAGCGCCAGACCACGAAACTCTTCAACACTAAACTTGTAAGAGTTCTCCGTATGAATCGTCTCCCCTTCTCGAAATCGGATGCCGGAACCATTTAGTCTCACCGTCTGCTCCTTAAGACTCACCAAATGCATCTCAACGCGGCCGCGGCCCGCATCGTAGAAGGCGCGATGGCGAAACGCTGACAGATCAAAATCCGCATCCAGCTCGCGGTTGATACGGGTCAACAGGTTCAGGTTGAAGGCGGCGGTGACACCCTGCGCGTCGTTGTAGGCAGCGTCCAAGCGCTCCTGGTCCTTCTTTAAGTCGACGCCGATCAGCAACGATCCGCCGTCACCCACCAGGGCCGCGGTGTTTCGCAGAAACTCCAGCGCCTGGTCGGGGCTGAAGTTGCCAATGGTCGAGCCCGGGAAGAAAACGACACTGCGGTCGACCGCGTGCCTACTTGGCTTCGGAAGCGCGAACGGCTTGGTGTAGTCGGCACAGACCGCGATCACTTCGAGTTCCGGGTAGGCGGTGGACAGCTCAGAGGCGGAATCGATGAGGTGTTGCCTGGAGATGTCAATGGCAACGTAGGACGCCTGGCCCTGCATCGCATCGAGCAGAATGCGAATCTTGTGGCTGCCGCCGCTGCCGTATTCGATGACACGGCAGTGGAGGCCGAAGCGAGCGGCGATTTCGGGCGCCCGTTGCATAAGAATCCCCATCTCGGTTCGGGTCGGATAGTACTCCCCCAGAC
This sequence comes from Bryobacterales bacterium, assembly GCA_965248255.1. GTDB lineage: Bacteria > Acidobacteriota > Terriglobia > Bryobacterales > UBA6623 > JAKZVK01. Next base: position 2,694,147 of record CBDFIW010000004.1, on the reverse strand, counting down.
CGCAGATCTCTTCGAACAGCTCCGCGCCGCGCTTGTCGTAAAAGAACTTGGGTGAGATCTGCTTGGGCTCGAGCCTCAGTCCCTCGAGCACTGCCTTGTGGAAGTCACCCACCTCGGGATGGAAGTCGTGGAACTCGACGCCGTCCGTGACTTCCATGTTGTGGGTGGCCGTGAGCACGTCAATTCAATGCCAAACGAATGCCCATGAACTGCCAGCGGGCTGAAGGCGAAAAGAAATTGCGATAGGTGGGACGGATGTGGCGTTGCGACGTGGCGCACGACCCCCCGCGCAACACGTATTGGTTGCACATGAACTTGCCGTTATACTCACCCACGGCGCCCGCCGCGGGCCGAAAGCCCGGGTACGCTACATAAGGGCTCTGCGTCCATTCCCACACGTCACCGTATAGCTGATCGAGACCCGGGCCGCCGCAAGCCGGCGTTGGGTGTAGGAAGCCCGTCTCGTACAGGTTGCCCTCGATCGGCTCCCGGAGTGCCGCGGCCTCCCATTCCGCCTCGGTGGGGAGCCGCCGATCGCGCCACCGGGCGTACGCGTCGGCCTCGAAGTAACTCACATGGCAGACCGGCTCGGCTTTATCCACCGGGCGGAAGCCGGATAGCGTCATCATCCACCAGCGACCGTCCACGTTCTCCCAGTAGAGAGGGGCTCGCCAGCCCTGCTCCTGCACCGTGGTCCAGCCCTCCGAGAGCCACAACTGCGGTTTCTCATACCCGCCCGACTCCATGAATTCCAGATACTCGTCGTTGGTGACCAACCGTGACCCTAGCCGGTAAGGCTCCAGGTAGACGCTGTGCCGTGGGCCCTCGTTGTCATAGCTGAATCCCGTGCCATCGAAACCAACCTCGACCAGGCCGCCCGGGTGGGAAATCCAAATCATGGGCGGCGCTTCTTGGCGAGGACCGCGATCGCGGGTCTGGTAGGCCGGCCGGAGTGGATTGGCCGCCAGAATGTGTTTGAGGTCGGTGAGCAACAGCTCTTGGTGCTGTTCTTCGTGATGCAGTCCGAGTTCGGCCAGCGAGGCGATCTGCTCCCAACTGTCATCGTCCGCTGAGAGCAGAAGCTCCTTCGTGGAACGGTCAACGTGGGCGCGGTACTCGTAGACTTCCGCCACGGTTGGGCGGGACAAGAGACCGCGCTGAGGGCGCGGATGCCGCTGCCCCACGGCTTCATAGTAGGAGTTGAAGAGGTAGCCGTATTGGGGGTGAAACTCTCGATAACCTGGCAAGAACTCCCGCAGCAGGAAAGCCTCAAAGAACCAACTCGTATGCGCCAGGTTCCACTTCGGAGGGCTGACATCGTCCATCGTCTGAACGACGTAGTCCTCCGTGTCGAGGGGCGAACAAATATCCTCTGAAGTCCGGCGAATTCGAGCGTAAAGCCCGGCGGCAGCGTCCCGCGAAGATCGCACGCCGTGCCGCAACTCGGCCACGGTGTGTGTATTGGAAGCCGGGGAAGCCATTGGGGGAGCGGGGAAGACCGCGAGGCTTTTTCATCTTAGCGAACGGGTCGGGGCGCCTGCAGTCGAACGAGTCTGTGAAGTAGGGGCACGACATGTCGTGCCCGCGCCGCCGATCGGAGCCGGCGCTTGTCGACAGCCACGGTACTGTCCACAACCCGTCGCGCTCAAGGCTCGGACGATTCAAACACAATCGTCGACTCTGCCGTGAACCGTCGGTAGTTCTCATACAGAATCACGTAGTGCACGGGCTGCACGCCGCTGCTGAACGCCAGGATGTCACTCGCCACCGTCTTGATCGGGAACCAAAACTTGCCATCCACCGCCCCGTATAGGGTCGTGAACTGCGGGAACAAGTTCTCATTCTCGGACGCATGAATCTGGGGTACCGGCCGGCCGGCGACGCGAACGATCTGCTCATGCTCCTGACTGACCCAGATCAATCCGTCGAGTAGTCGATCTTCATCAAACACCTGCCGGGGAGCGAGCCGGTACACGTAGCACACTTCACCATCGAGGGATTCCGGCCCTTTGTAGGTCAGCCGATATCGCCACAGCGTGTCCTTGGTCAGCACGAACGGCTGCACCTCGCGCAGATCTCGGAAGTCTTCGTCGGTCAGTCGAATGCGCTTCAACCGGGAGTGCGGCCGGCCGACGAATTCCTCGACCCGCTCGCCGTCCGGCGTGAACAGGACGTCCCTCACCTCCCGGTACAAGCCGCCTCGCTTCCCCCGCGGGTCCATCTCATAGAACTGGAACGACCGCCGGTAGGAGTAGTAGTTGCGCTCCTTCTCGAACTGGCTGCCCTGGTCGGCGAGCCGCCGGATAAGGATCTTCGACGGCTGCTGCGCTGTTGCGTGAGTGACGAAACCGGCCGCTAGGGTCGCGAGGCAAACCCATCGCCCGGGGACGCGGTACGGACTGGAAGGCTTCCACCGGCGCGATCCGGCCATGGTGTCCTCGCCCGCCCGCTTGTCTGGCCCCAGGGCTGTCAACTCGTTCGCTCCTCCCGACTCCGTTGGCTCCCACCTACTCCGTTAAGATGGGAGCTTGGCCGCGGTGAACCACTCTCCGCCTCAGGCGCCCCTCACTAGTTTTCACATCACCCTGGTTGTTCTCAATCTCGCTCTGATCATAGCGGCGGTTTTCTACGCTTCTCGCTTCGACGTGCCGGTTGCGCTGGCCGTTCCGATCGGCCTGGCCTTTCTCTTGCAAGCATCGGCTTACTTGGTTCCGGCTTTCCCGGACGTCCGCCAGCGCGTGGAGAACCGCTTCGCACGCTCCAAGCTGGCGCTGTTAACCGCCGGAATCTCGATACTACCTTACTTGCTTTACTCGATACCCACCGGCGTCTTCTCATGGTCATCCTTCGGCGGGTTGCTCGGCTACTGCCTGGCCATCTCGCTGCTGTTCGTCATCGCTCCCCCCAAACCCCAGTGGCTCTCTTGGCAGGACGGCATTGTGCTGGCGCTGTTGGCTTACCCGATGGTGAGCGGGCTGAGCACGATGTTCGAGGACATCTATCGCAGTCCGCACGATGCGATACCGACCCTCGCCCCCCTGGGCCGCCTTATGCTGCTGCCGCTCGGGGCGACGGCCTATCTCTCGCTTCGCGGTCTCGGAGGCACGAACTTCCGCTTAGCCATCTCCCGTGAAGACCTTGTTGCCGGACTGCGGCAATTCCTCTTCTTCCTGCCAATCGGGCTGCCGCTGGCACTGGGGATCGGGTTCGCCCATTGGGCCCCGCAGCCGGTGGACTCCTGGACCTATCCTTTCGAAGTCGCCGGGAATACCTTGGCGTTCTATGCCACCGTGGGTCTTTCCGAAGAGCTGTTCTTCCGCGGCATCATTCAAAACCTGCTGACCGAGTCGCTCAGGCGGCCTCTCCTGGCGCGATTGATCGCCAGCCTGCTGTTCGGCTTCGTCCACATCTCCCGAGGCTTCCCGAACTGGGGCTACGTCACGGTCTCGGCTGCGACAGGCTGGTTCTGCGGCACGGCGTATGCTCAGCGCCGCAGCATCGTGGCCTCAAACGTCACCCACACGCTGGTGGTCATAGTCCAACGCTTTCTCTTTCCGCGGATCTAGGGGTATTCAAGTCTCCTGCCGGCAGGGCCGTGGTTCCTCGTAGGCAGCTACTCTCTAGTGTAGTGCACCATAAATAATGTAACTTATATTGGCTTCCCATCGTCTCTATTAACAGGAGGCATGGGATGCGAAGAGCACAACCAGTAACTTTGAACACAGCGCAATGCAAGCAGTTGGACCGCTACGCGCGCGGCCGCCAAGTCGCCGTTCGTCTCGCCCTGCGAGCCAGGATTGTCCTGCTGGCCGCCGACGGTCTCGAGAATAAGCAGATCGCCGCACAGCTCGGTGTCTCGCGGCAGCTGGTGGCCCGCTGGCGCACGCGCTTTCTCGAAAGCAGCATCGCCGGCATTGCAAAAGACGCCCCACGGCCCGGTCGTAAACCTGCCGTCTCGAAGCAGAAAGTACAGCAGATCATCCACAAGACCACCCGCGAGAAACCGTCCAACGCCACCCACTGGAGCCGCCGCACCATGGCCGCCGCGGCCGGCGTCAGCGCTTCCACCGTGGGACGGATTTGGCGCGCCCATGGCCTCAAGCCCCACCGCATCAAGACCTTCAAGCTCAGCAATGACCCGCGTTTCGCCGAGAAACTCGACGACATCGTCGGACTCTATCTCAATCCGCCTGAGCATGCTCTGGTTCTCTCGCTCGATGAGAAGTCCCAAATCCAAGCCCTCGATCGCACCCAGCCCGGCCTGCCGCTCAAAAAGGGACGCGGCCAAACGATGACCCACGATTACAAGCGCAACGGCACGACCACCCTGTTTGCGGCGCTCAACAGCCTTGACGGCAGCGTGATCGCCGAGTGCATGCCCCGACACAGCCACCAGGAATGGCTGCGCTTCCTGCGCTTAATTGACCGCCGCACCCCCAAGGACAAACAGCTTCATCTCATCGTGGACAACTATGCCACCCACAAGCATGCCGCTGTGAAGCGTTGGCTCGATCGTCACCCGCGCTTCCACATTCATTTCACCCCGACCTCGGCGTCGTGGCTGAACATGGTCGAGCGATTCTTTCGCGATCTCACCGTCAAGCGCCTGCGCCGCGGCGTGTTTCGCAGCGTGGACGAGCTCGTCGCCGCCATTGACGACTACATCGCCCAGCACAACGGGCATCCCACGCCCTTCATCTGGACCGCGACCGCCTCCGACATCCTCGAGAAAGTCAAGCGCGGACGTGCCGCCCTGCATAAGGTGCAATCTGCTTGACGCACTACACTAGGCCCTATAGCCGTCCAGGCCTGACAGCGAGTGCCGCAGCGTCACGCCCCGTGAAGAGTATCAACGTACTGACGAGGCTTAAAGCCGCATGCCTGCGAAAATGGGGTAAGCCACTGCCTCAACTAGGCGCTTTTTCGGATGGTTGCGGCATCGGAGTCATCCTACAATCGGACCATCAGGCAAGAGTGTCGCAGGGCTCGGACCACGCAATGGACCTAAGACTCCCCACATCGAAAACGGAATTCAACATCGAAGAAGCCGCCGGTGTCCTGGGCCTCAGCGCGAGTGAGCTGCGATCGCTTCTTATTCGCCACGTTCTTGACGAGCCGGAGGGCATCCGCAATCTGCCCAAGATGCGCTTTCGTCCCGCGGATCTCGTGATGCTGAGCCTCGTGTCGGGCACAGCGCAAACCTAATTACGGTCTGCCGTAAGCGGCACTCTTCTTCTAACTACTGCCTCGTCTGCCTCGTCGGGGCGGGTACCTCGCCCACGGTTTTAGTACAGTAGAGAATCTACGCGAATCCCTCAGGGCCGCAGAGTCCTCCGGTTTCCCAACCCTCACAGAAACAATGGCCCAGGCGGCGTTAGGGTACGACCACCTCTACATCCTCCGCAATTTGGTGGAGAAGGACTTCAGGGTCCGTTACCGCAACATGTCACTGGGTGTGTTCTGGTCGCTGGTGAATCCGTTGGTGATGCTGGCGGTACTCTGGTTTGTCTTCAGCCGGATTTTCGTGGTCCAACGTCCATCTGGCCCGCTGTTTTTTTGTGCGGTATCGTGCCCTACAACTTCTTCAGCCTTGCATGGTTGACGGGAAGAGATCGGTGGTGGACAACGCCCCGCTCGTCAAGAGGGTCCCGTTCTGGCGAGAGCTCTTGCCCGTTTCCGTGGTGCTGGGCAACCTGGTGCACTATGGGATTCAGCTTGTGCTTCTGCTGACGGCCGTATTCTTGATTGTGGGCGTCAATGCGTATTGGCTATGGCTGCCGGTGGTAGTGGGCCTACAGGTGGTGTTTGTTTGCGGGATGTCACTGCTTTCATCGAGCCTGGATGTCTACTATCGGGATGTCCAGTACGTCGTCGAGTCGATCAACTTGGTGCTCTTCTGGCTGGTTCCCATCTTCTATGCGCTTGACGATGTCCCGACAGAGTATGTGTGGCTCTACGAACTGAACCCCTTGGCGGCGGTGATCTTCGTCCTGCGCCGCATCCTGCTGAGTGGTGCGCCGCCGCCGCCGCTCACCGTTGGGAAGATGATTGTGGTTTCGTTCGGAACGCTGGCGGCGGGAACGTATTTGTTTGGCAGAATCAAGAGGAACTTCTCAGACTGTCTGTAGGCGGCGAACGCTTTGGCGGCAGTGGTCATCGATGTTCAGGGATTGAGCAAGCGCTACTTGCTGCATCACACGCGCGAGCTGGTCACCCAGCGGGCACGCAAGAAGGTCAAGAAAGTGATGGAGCCATTTTGGGCTTTGCGAGACATCTCGTTCCGAGTCGAAGCAGGGGAGAACGTCGCCATCGTCGGCGGCAACGGCGCCGGCAAGAGCACCCTGCTGGGCATCATCGCGGGCGTGACGGCTCCCACGAGTGGCTGGCTGACACGGCACGGCCGCCTGGGAGCGCTGCTTGAGCTGGGAACAGGTTTTCATCCCGACTTGACCGGACGCGAAAATGTCCATCTTAACGCTTCGTTGTTGGGCTTCCGCCGCTCGGACGTACTGCGGGAGTTCGATCGGATCGTCGATTTCGCCGGACTGCAGAACTTCATCGATGAAGCGGTCAGAACCTACTCGACCGGTATGGTTTCTCGCCTGGCGTTCTCGGTGGCAATTCATGTGGATCCCGACATCTTGATCATGGACGAGGTCCTGTCAGTCGGAGATGAGTCCTTCAAGAACAAATGTCAGGAACAGATCCAGCGGCTGACCGGTCGCGGCAGGACGCTGCTGTTCGTCTCCCACCAGATGACTGCTGTTCTGGCAATGTGTCCGCGGACCATTTGGCTCGAGAAAGGCGGCATACGGATGGACGGCCCGTCCGAGCGGGTCGTCGAGGCCTACCAGCAGGCCTCGGACAAGCTAACGGAGTTGAGGGTGGTCAAGCAACGTTAGCGCGACCCGTTTCGCCCACCAGAGCCCCGACCCTCAAGCCCGTTGTTTCGAAGGCCGCTCCACTCCTCGCAGATGATGATCGAGTTGGAGGGGCGTTGCGACTGGTACTTGACGTTGACCGCACCGACGATGCGGGACGGCCAGCCGCCGATCCGATCCCGCAGCGTCGCGACGTCTTGTGCCGCGGAGTACTCGACTCCTCCCACGCTGTAGTGATAGAAGACCAGCTCCTCAGGCCCGCTCCCCTCCGCAGACGCCATTGAGCGGAAATCGACCACGGTGCCGTCGGCAAGCCGGCCGCTCGCATTCACCTTGAGCCGGCGCTCCTTCTCGGCGGGGGTATCCGCCGGACGCCAGGCAAAGTAGACAGCAGCTGCCGTCGCGGTGGCTAGCGCCGCCATGGCAAGCCACGGGCTGATGGAAACGATGGATTGCGGCTCGAGCATCAACCGACGGAGACTGCCTGCAGCGTCCTGCGATGGTCGGCAAGGAACTTCTCAAGCCCACTATCGGTCAGCGGATGATGGAAGAGCTGATCAAGCACCTTGGCGGGCAGGGTGGCAATGTGCGCCCCCGCCAGAGCGGCCTCTTTGACGTGCAGTGGGCCGCGAATGGATGCCGCCAGCACCTGGGTGGGGAAGCCATAGGTCTCGTAGATGGCGACAATCTCGCGGATCAGGTCCATGCCCTCGTGAGAGATGTCGTCGAGACGGCCAATGAACGGGCTGATGATGTAAGCGCCCGCCTTGGCGGCCAACAGCGCCTGCGCGGCGGTGAGGCAAAGTGTCAGGTTGATGCGGATGCCCTCGGACGAAAGCACTTTCGTCGCCTTGATACCCTCGGGAATCAGCGGGCACTTGACTACCACGTTCGGATGGATACTCGCCAGCTCACGTCCCTCGCGGATCATTTCGTCGGCCTCGGTGGCAACGACCTCGGCACTTACGTCGCCGTCCACGATGTCGCAAATGGCTCGAATCTGCTCGGAGTGGGGGTTGCCCTCCTTGGCGATCAAGCTGGGGTTGGTGGTCACGCCGTCCACGATGCCATAGGACACGCCGTTTCGTAGCTCGTCAAGATTGGCGGTGTCGAGAAAGAACTTCATCGGGCCTCCTCACGTGGTCAGGCCGCTGGAGGGGAGGTGAGACGATAGCCCACGCCGTGCTCGGTGAGCAGATACACCGGCTTCGAAGGCTCTGGCTCCATTTTTTGGCGGATATGGGCAACGTGCACGCGCAGCGTCTGAGTGTAGTCACCATGGGAGGGACCCCACACTTTGCTGAGAATCGTCTCCACCGTAACCACACGATCCAGGTGTTGTACCAGGCATGTCAGGATGTCGAACTCGGTTCGTGAGACACCGATCTCCATCTCGTCTCGATAGACGCGGCGCTTGGGAAGATCAACTTTTAGCCCTCCGATCTGGACAACCGGTTGGCCGGCCGGCCGCGCCGCAGCACGTCGCAGCAAAGAGCGGACTCGAGCCAGCAGTTCGCGATGATGGAATGGTTTGGTCAGGTAATCGTCGGCGCCCCAGTCGAGCGCCTCCACGATGGTGCTCTCTTCTCTGTCGGCCGAGAGAATCAAGATAGGCGCCTCATACCAGCGTCTGAGCTCGCGACACACTTCGAGCCCCGACGTGTCGGGCAAAGCTAGATTGAGGATCACTAACTGCGGCGCATGACGCTCGGCTTCTTCCAGAGCCCTCTGCCCACCGGCAGCCGCTATTACTCTATAGTGCTCCTTACGCAGGATCGCGGTCAGGAGACCAAGAATCGACGGATCGTCGTCGTCGACGAGGACCTGTGGGCGTGGTTCCGCGACTGTCATCTCAACATTCGCAGGAAACGATGGAAATCGAGACCAGTATAGCAGTAACTCGATCCTTTTTCGGCTTGCGGCGAAAGCCGACGAAACAGGGTGAATTGCATCCCCCGATGCCTTCGATTCCAACGTCTCCCGCAGTGCCCGCAGGCCGCGAAGTGCTGAGCAGACCTGATACTCTCTAGAGACTCATGGTTCCTCAGAGTCGTATGCTCCTGGCAGTGACGGTCATCACGATCACATGCCTGCTGGGTTGCGGCCTTCCGGAACCCGCGCTTCTGGGTCGGTCGCTCGACGAGTGGGGCCGCCGGCTCGACACAGAAGAACGGCTCGATCGGCTGGCCGCTGTCCGTGCGGTGGGAGAGATCGCTCGGCGGAACCCAGGGGCGTCCGCCCCGCTAGAGGCTTTGTTACGGGCGTCGGGTCACGCTGACAGCGCCGTCCGCTACTGGGCTGTACGATCCCTTGGCGTGATGGCGCAGCCCGGCGCAGCCATAGTCGAGTGCCTCCACTCCGCTCTCGAAGACAAGTCGGCTGAGGTTCGCATCTGGGCGGCCTACGGTCTGTGCCGACAAGGTGATAGCGAGGCCGGCCTCCCAGTGCTTATCGCAGAGCTCCGGAACGACAACGGAGGCGTGCGGTTACACGCTGCGCATGCTCTGGAAGCGCTCGGTGAGTCGAGCGGGCCTGTCGTCGAGACGCTCAAGGGCGTACTAGGCGACGAGTTTGGATATCCGGAGCGGGTGGCGACGCGGATGCTCAAGAGCCTAGGCGAGCTGCCGCCGGATTGACTTCTCCACGCCGGCCCCGAACCAGTTGCCGCGCAGGATGAGGTTAGCATTTTCTCTCAGCCTCTTCTTAAGAGTGGTGAATCGCTCGGCATCTCTGATTAGTTTCTTCTTATTACGCCTCTTTACGGGCCAAAGTTAGAGGCAGGGGGGCTCTGCTCTTCCCCGTCACGTTTGGAAGGCGGCTTGTCAACGTACGAGGTTCCGGGACTGCCTCTGAGGGCGTTTTCAGACGTTGTGCTAAGGTGGCGTGAAAGAGGAACATGGCCGAGACTCCCGCAGTGGACGTCGAGAATCTGACCTATTGCTACGGTGACAGGACGGCCCTGAACGGGATCAGCTTCTCCGTCCCACAAGGCGAGATCTTCGGTCTGCTCGGACCCAACGGCGGCGGAAAGACCACGCTGTTCCGTATCCTCTCGACCCTGCTCACTCCGGCCGAGGGTCGCGCGCGCCTGTTCGGCCTCGATGTCGCCCGCGAGCCTCTCGCCGTGCGGCGACGCATTGGCGTCGTCTTCCAGAATCAAAGCCTCGACCGGCGGCTCACGACATCCGAGAACCTGATGCACCAAGGCCATCTCTACGGATTGCGTGGTGAGGCGCTCAGTCGCCGGACCGATGAAATCCTCGATCGTGTGGGGCTGTCAGACCGCCGGAGCGACGTGGTCGAAACTCTTTCCGGAGGCCTGCGCCGGCGGGTCGAACTCGCCAAGGGATTGATGCACCGGCCTGACCTGTTGCTGCTCGACGAGCCGAGCACGGGGATCGACCCTCGCGCCCGCTTGGACTTCTGGGAGTACCTCCAGGTATTACGGCGCGAAGAAAGTGTCACTGTGGTCCTGACCACCCACTTGCTGGACGAAGCCGACAAGTGCGACCGGCTGGGCATACTCGACCGTGGCGAACTAGTGGGCGAAGGAACGCCAAAGGCTCTGAAACAGCAGATCGGCGGCGACGTGGTCGTCGTGCTGGCTTCGCGTGACTCCCAGAACCTCTCGCGGCAGATCAACGAGCGCTTCGGCATCTCAGCCGGTGTTGTTAACGGGAACGTGCGATTCGAGCACCCGCGAGGAGCTGAGCTGGTCGCCGAGTTGATGCAGGCGCTGGCCGATCAAGTGGATTCGGTCACCGTCTCCCACCCCAACCTCGAAGATGTCTTCATCCATATGACCGGCCATCGCTTCGGAGAAGCCGAAGGCGATCAGGGATAATGGAGGGTCCAGCGCGGTCCCGGATGCAACACGCGCCCGACTGAGCCATCCATGGCAAGCCAGCAATCACGCGTGATAATCGAGCAGCACGCCGCTGCGGCCGCAGCGCCGGCCCGCTCGCTCCGGGGCACCGGACTTGTCGTGCGTCCAAGCCTGCTGCTAAGCATCGCTACGCTCTGGTTGCGCGAGATTCGGAGTTTCTACAGGCAGCGCAGCCGCGTGATCGGCGGACTGGCCACGCCGCTGGTCTTCTGGCTGCTCCTGGGCTCGGGCTTCGGTTCGTCGCTGCGCACCTCGACCGGCGGCGAGGGCGGCTACCTCGAGTTCTTCTTCCCCGGCTCGATCGCGCTCGTCGTTCTGTTCACTGCGATGTTCTCGAACATCTCGATCATCGAAGACCGGCGGGAAGGCTTCATCCTCTCCGTACTCGTCGCTCCGGTTTCGCGCTGGGCGCTGGTGGCGGGAAAGATTCTCGGAGCGACGACGATTGGAGTCTTGCAGGGCCTGGTGTTTCTGCCCCTGGCCCCGTTGGCGGGCATCGCGATCGATCCCGCCCGGGTCCCGATGGTGCTGGCGGTGCTGGTGACGGTCGCGATTGGGCTGACGGGGCTGGGGTTCTTCTTCGCTTGGTGGCTGAACTCCGTGCAGGGGTTCCACTCCGTCATGAACATCGTTTTGATGCCGATGTGGTTGCTTTCCGGGGCGGTCTTCCCGGCGGAAGGGGCCTCGGCTTGGGTGCGCTGGGTAATGGTGGTCAACCCTCTCAGCTACGGGCTCACGTCACTGCGGCATTACCTGGCTCCGGTGGGGACCGAGGTCGCGGGACCCTCTCTCGCCGTTTGCTGGGCTGTGACATTGCTATTCGCCGTGGTGACGCCGGCCGCGGCGTTCTACCAGACCAACCGTCCCTCGCCTGACAGCCTGAGCTGATCCGGCTGATGGCTCCCGCCGCAGCGCCCCTGGAGATCACACACCGTGGAGATCACTGACCTGCCCGCGGTGAATGCCTGTCTGAATTCCGCCAGCGCGGTCCTGCTGGCCACGGGGTACTATTTCATCCGCCGTGGAGAGGTCCGCCGCCACAGGCTATCGATGACCGCGGCCTTCGTGGCATCCTGTCTTTTCCTCACGAGCTACCTCGTCTATCACTACTACGCCGGGTCGGTGCCGTTTACAAAACAGGGCTGGATCCGGCCCGTCTACTTCACGATCCTGATTACACACGTCGCGCTCGCGGCGGCGATCGTACCCCTAGCGCTGGTCACGCTCTACCGGGCCTGGCGCGGGCAGTTCGACCGGCACCGCCGCATCGCCCGTTGGACTTGGCCCATCTGGATGTACGTCTCGGTTACCGGCGTGACGATCTACTGGATGCTGTACCGGCTCTAGCAGAATGTCGCGGAGATTCCTGAGGCGGAGGAAGCTTGAACTTACCGGGCCATAGGTAACACTTTATGCCAAGCACATAGGTAACACTTCTCGTCCGGGGTGGGGCCGGACGTAGGGAGCCCGGAGGGCGACCGCAGTCCGGTCCCACCTCGGACGAGTGGCCCGCCGCCGGGTCCGGGCAAGGCCGCAACCGCCACCCCCGTTCGTCGAACAGGCCCAGCTCGTAAAAGGAAAACCATACCCGCCACACCCCCTCCTCGATCGCCTCCAGCCCCACCCGCTCGCCGTTGAGTCCCTTGCCGACAAACACTCGTTGACGCCGCCAGCGAAGCTGCCCATCCACCACGCGCCGCACCGCCATCGCCGCCGGATACTCCGGCTCCTTCAGCCGCGAGGGATACTCCCGCCCCGAGCCCTGATAACACTCGCTGGGCGTCCGCAGCTCCAGCCCCTGGTGCGGTCGCTCTTCGTTGCAATCTTGGCGAAAGCAATCCAACGCCCGCTGCTGCGCCCGCAGGTTCGCCGCCGGCGGCGAGGCCGTCTCTTGCTTCAGCGTGCGGTGCATCCTCTCATGCCGCCCGTTCTGTTCGGGATGTCCCGGCTCGATCCGCTGCGGATAAATCCCCAACTTGATCCACCATACCGCCAGCCGTGACAGCCCGTGCACCGCCAGCGTCGCAAACGGCGGCCCGTTGTCGGTGCGCAGCACCCGCGGCAAGCCAAACTCCCGAAATGTGGCTTCAAACAACGGCTGGACGTGTTCTCGATCCGGTGTCGCCACCGCCTGGCAACGCAATAAGTAACGGCTAGCCGCATCCGAGATCGTCAACGGATCGCAGCGCTGGCCGTCTTGGGTGCGGAACCAACCTTTGAAGTCGGCGCACCAAACCCGGTTGGGCTCGCTCCCCGGCGTCAGCGGCGGTGCGGTCGGCGCGGCGCGCGCCCGGCGCCGCCGCGGCACCGTCAGACCGTGTCGCCGCAGCAGATTCCCGATCGTGCTCACCGCCGGCCAAGCCACCTCGGGCTGCGCCCGCTGCAGCCGCGCTTTCAAGGTGACCGCGCCCCAGCGCGTGTGCTGTGCCCGCAGAGCGAGAATCTCTTGCTCGATCGCGGCCGCGGTCTGCTGCGGATGGCGTCGCGCTGCTCGGGAGCGGTCCTGCAATCCTTCCCAGCCCTGCTGCCCGTAGCGCTGCAGCCACTTGTAGCCGGTCTTGCGACTCACGCCGTAGCGCCGGCACAGCTCGGCCATCGACTCGAGTTTCCTTTCCCAGTCCACCACAAAGCGAGTTCTCTCGTTTCGCACACAGGTCTCCTGCCAAGGCATAGATCATTCCCTCTCAGAAATGTTTTATGCCTCAAAGTGTTACCTATGTGCTTGGCATTAGGTGTTACCCATGTCCCCGGTCAATACCGCCGTAGGGGCGGGCCCCTGTGCCCGCCCGGCTGCTCGTTTACCATTGAGTTTACTGGGGTATTTACTTGACTCAGGTGACCCCTACATCTTGTGGTCGACAGAAGCAGCATTTTCAGTGCCGCCGATGATGGACTTGTATGGCACGGGGTCGATGGCGACCGCCTGTTGCACAAGTCGATAGAAGAGCTTCCCTCGGCTGCGAGAGTTGCGTCGATTAAAGCGGAAGGTAAACTCGTCCAGGTAGTAGTCCAGATGCTCGGGGTTGACGGCCCCCTGATGCGTCCCCAGCAGCCAACGCTTCAAAAGCGACGCCACGCGGTGCACTCGGGGCAGCAGCTTCGAGGCCGACTCCGGCCCCTCATCGAGGAACGTTACTTCGTGCCGGTAGCCGCGCTTCTGTAGCGGCTCATAGCCCAGCCAGCCGTCGGTATGAACCGTGCTGCCCCGTTCAATCGCTTCTTCGGCAAAGGGCATCAAGCTTTCTGCGCTCGCATCCCGGACTCTGCGCATCCGAAGCCGTCCCGTTCCCCTGCCGTCCTCCTGGGCGGCGATGGCAATCAACGATTTGGTATAGGTCTGGCGACCGCGCACGCCCTCTTCTGGGCTGCCCCAGTACGTCTCGTCCACCTCCACACGGCCGCTGAGGCGGTCGCGACCGGGGCGCACCATGGCGCGGCGCAACTTGTGCAGCCAGCTCCAGGCCGTCTTGTAGCTGCCCAGCCCCAAGACTCGCTGCAGCCCCAGGGCACTCACTCCGTTTTTCTGACTGGTCACCCACCAGATGGCTCGCAACCACAGCCGCAGGGGCTGACGAGTGTCCTGGAACACCGTGCCAGCGGTGACCGAGGTCTGCCGACCGCAGCCCGAGCACTCCCACAGCCCTTGCCGGACCGGCCAAGCCGCGCCGTGTCCGCAGCGCGGACAGCGGAATCCTTCCGGCCAGCGCAGCTGGAACAGATAATCCCGACAAGCCTCCTCCGTCGCAAAGCGGGCCTCGAACTCAGCCAAGTTCCGCGGATAGTCCTCCATCGCACCGCATACTACATCTTGGGGCTACCTGAGTCAAGTAAATACCCCATTTGAGTTTTCTTTGGGACAGACCACTAGCGGCCTATTCCGACCGCGACAGTACTGGCCTGTAGAATGATGGGGAACTACAGGATCTCCTACCCCCGCGACCGAATTGCCACGTCACCCTCGTCCAGAACCTAAATGAGTCAACGCACGCCCGTGGTCCTCACCATCATGGACGGTTGGGGCCACAACACCGACCCCGGCCTTCAGCAGTACAACGCTGTCGCTTTGGCGCAGAAGTCAAACTTTGACCGGCTGTGGGCCCACTACCCCCACACCACGATCCGTACCGACGGGTCCTTTGTCGGGCTGCCCGAGGGTCAGAGGGGCAACAGCGAGGTCGGTCATCTGAACATCGGCGCCGGCCGTATCGTCAAGATGGACGTCACGCGCATCGACGAGATGATCGCGAGCGGCCAGATCTGCGCGGATTCGGTCTTGAACAAGGCCATGGAGCATGCACGCCCTCGCATGCTCCACCTGATGGGCCTGGTCAGCGCGGGCGGAGTCCACTCGCACATCGGGCACCTGTTCGCCCTGCTCGAGATGGCGCAGCGAGAAGGGGTCGAGAAGGTCTTCGTCCATGTCTTCACCGACGGCCGCGACGAGCCGCCGCGGAGTGGGGCTGGTTTTGTCGAGCGACTGGCCGCCAGGATGGACGAGCTGGGAGTGGGCCGCATCGCCACCATCACCGGCCGCTACTACGCCATGGACCGCGACCGGCGATGGGAGCGCGTCGCCCGTGCCTTCCGGGTGATGGTGGCCGGCGAGGGGCGAGTGGCGACCGATCCACTCGAGGCCGTCCGCGCTTCGTACTCCGCCGGAGTGACGGACGAGTTCATCGAGCCGGTCGTGCTCGTCGACGAGCAGGGGGAGCCGGTTGCCCGCATCGAAGACGAAGATGCTGTCATCTTCTTCAACTTTCGAGCGGACCGGGCCCGGCAGATCACGATGGCGCTGAACGACCGTGCGCTGGAAGAACTGCCGCGCTCGCTCGCTCCCAAGAACCTGCACTTCGTCACGATGACGGAGTACGACCGAAGCTACCCCTATCCGCACGTGCTGCCGCCCCACCAGCCGGAGCGCATCCTGGCGGAGCTGTCAGCGGAACAAGGCTGGCGGAACCTGCGAACGGCCGAGACCGAGAAGTACCCGCACGTGACGTACTTCTTCAACGGCGGCCGCGAGAAGCCCTACGAGGGAGAGGCGCGAACGCTGATCCCGTCGCCAAAGGTAGCGACGTACGATCTGCAGCCGGAGATGAGTGCGCCGGCCGTGTGTGACGTGGTCGTGAAGGGAATCGAGAGCGGTGAGTTTGACTGGATCGTCGTGAACTTCGCCAACGGCGACATGGTCGGCCACGCCGGCAACATCGAGGCCGCCGTCAAGGCCATCGAAACCGTAGACGCCTGCCTGGGTAGGATATACCGGGTACTCAAGGACAAGGGCGGAGCCTGGATGATTACAGCCGACCACGGCAACGCCGACCTCATGGTCGATCCAAAGACCGGCCAGCCGCATACCTACCACACCACGTACCCCGTACCTTTCATCCTTGTCAGTGAGTTTGGGGGTGACCTGCGCGAAGACGGCTCGCTCCGCGACATCGCCCCGACCATGCTCGGCATTTTGGGCGTCGACCCACCGGCCGAGATGACCGGCCGAGACCTGAGAATCAGTTAGCGGGAGTGCCAACCGACAATCCGCCCCGAACGCAAGTCAGGGGCCGGTGGTGGGAAATGTCGGGGCGGGCCCCCATGCCCGCCCGCCCAGGATGGCGGCGGATGCCCCGCTCAGATACGTGACCGTGTTTATGAAACGGTATACTAAGCCCCTTCAGTCGTCGTCAACGGGAAGTACTCGCGGTACTTCTCGGGCAGCCGCGCCGGCCGCCCATCCGGATCACAAGCCATGTGGAGCGTGTCGCCGGTGGCCAGCAGTTGGTCTCCGTCGACCCGCCGCATCTCGTAGCCGAAGCGGATGGTTCGCGACCGGGACTCGTCCACCCAAGTCACGATGCGGATGTCGTCGTGGAAGCGCGCCGAGGCCCGATAGCGGCAGTGTGTGTCGGTCACGGCGAGAATGATACCGTCCTCGGCTTCCATGTCACGGTACTCGAAACCAACCGCGCTACAGTAGTCTACGCGGCCGATCTCCATCCACACGAAGTAGTTGGCGTAATAGACCACACCCATCTGGTCGGTCTCCGCGTACCGGACCCGCAGTCGTGACTCCACTCGGCGCATGGTACGAGTATAGGGAGAACCAAGCCCTAGGGCGCCGCGGTTTCACTCGCCTGTGGGAATCTGCGTTAACCCGTGACCTATCGTCAACTGCTGGCTCGGACTCGCGCGCTCGAGCGGCGCTTCTACGAGCGGCCCGCGCCCGAAGTGGCGCGCGATCTGTTGGGCAAGATCATCATCCACAAGATCGATGTGCAAGCGCTCGCCGGGCGGATCGTCGAGACCGAGGCCTATCTAGGTCAAGGCGACCTTGCCGCCCACAGCGCCCGCGGACGTACCCCGAGCACCCGTGTCCTCTTCGGCCCGCCCGGCCACGCCTACGTCTATCTTTGCTACGGGATGTACGAGTGCTTGAACCTGGTTGCCGAACCGGACGGCAAAGCCGGCTGCGTGCTGATCCGGGGGCTGGAACCGATCTGCGGACTGCAAGAGATCCGCCGCCGCCGGCCCAAGGCTCGACGCCCTCGCGATCTGGCTTCCGGGCCCGGCAAGCTGACGCGGGCCCTGGGGATCTCACGCGAGCACAACGGCACGGACGTGACTCGCGGGGCGCTCACCATTCGACCGCCTCGCTCAGCCGAGCCCTTCGAGATCGTCACGTCCAAGCGCATCGGCATCTCGGTCAGCCAACACCTTCCGCTGCGCTTCTTCATCAAGGACAATGAGCACGTAAGCGTGCGGTAGCTGTCGGCCCAGGCAGTCGCAGGTGGACTGTGACAATGTAGGGGCTCGGCATGCCGAGTCCCCACCGGTCCAAGAGTGGCCATCGTGGCAACCCGAACCATCTTCCACCTCGACATGGACGCGTTCTTCGTCTCGGTGGAAGAGCTCTACGACCCGAGTCTCAAAGGCAAACCGGTCGTCGTAGGCGGACGCGCCAATCAGCGCGGCGTCGTCTCGGCGGCATCGTACGCGGCGCGCAAGTTCGGGGTCCATTCCGCCATGCCCCTGCGGCGGGCCTACCAGCTTTGTCCGCGGGCGATTTTCCTCGAGGGTCACCCGTCGCGCTATCGAGACTACTCGCACAGGGTCCACGGCGTATTGCAGCGGTTTTCGCCCCGCGTCGAGATGGTTTCGATCGACGAAGCCTATCTTGATATGAGCGGATCGGAGAAGCTGTTCGGACCACCTCTCGAAGCCGGCGACCGCCTACACCGGGCCGTTCAGGAGGAGACCAGCCTTCCCTGTTCGATCGGGATCGGCGCCTCGCGCCTGATTGCGAAGATCTGCTCCGACCAGGCCAAACCGAACGGCGTGCTATGGATCCCCCCGGGCACCGAGGCCGATTTCCTTGCGCCGCTCGATATTCGCAAGATCCCCGGTGTGGGAAAGGTAGCCGAGAAGAGCTTCCGTGAGCGGGGGATTCACAAGATTGGGCAACTGGCCGACCTCGACGAGGGCTATCTCGAACGTACCTGGGGCAAGGCCGGACTCGCCATGGCCGGCAAGTCGCAGGGACGCGACACCGGCGCCTGGTTCGAGGGCGAAATTGCCGCCGGCGAAGGCCCCAAGTCGGTCAGCCACGAGACGACCTTCTCCAAAGACACCGCTGACGTGCACTTGCTGGACTCGACGCTGGCAAAGCTGGCGCAACTGGTCGGCCGCCGCTTGCGCGAGTATGGCTTGTACGGGCATACCGTCCAGATCAAGCTGCGCTATTCCGACTTCTCGACATATACGCGGGCGCAGACGCTCGAGGAGGCGACGCAACTCGACATGGTCATCCTCGAAGCGGCTCGAACTCTATTCCGCCACAACTGGAAGAAGTCTCGGCCGGTGCGGCTGTTAGGTGTCCAGGTCTCAACGCTGCAACTGACCGAGGGCCAGCTAGACCTGCTCGAGCGCGAGCGTAAACAGAAGTGGAGCCAAGCGCTTGAAGCGGCCGATGATTTGCGGGACCGTTTCGGCGAATCGGCGGTGGGACTGGCGGCGGCCTTGAAGCACGGCCGCAAGGAGCGCGTGCACGAGAATCCGGCCGGCCTGCCGGGCGGCCCCAGCCGTCGAGCAAAGAAGCCGGCCCCGTAAGACAGCAATGTAGGGCCGGAGCAATCATCCGTGACTTCTCGCGAACTATCGCTACAAATCATCAACGCGCTACGAGCGAAGGGTCATTCCGCCTACCTCGCCGGCGGCTGTGTACGTGACATGCTGCTGGGCGTCGAGGCCAAGGACTATGACGTGGCGACCGACGCGCTGCCCGAGCAGATCGTCACGTGCTTTCCGGACGCGCTGCCCGTCGGCGCCCATTTTGGCGTCGTCTTGGTCCGCAAGGAAGAGAGCCAGATAGAGGTCGCTACTTTCCGCACCGACCATGACTACCGTGACGGACGCCACCCCGAAGGCGTCAGCTTTACTCGCAGCGCCGAGCAAGACGTCCAGCGCCGCGACTTCACTGTCAACGGGCTGCTCTACGACCCGGCCGCGGACCGATACCTCGACTACGTCGGCGGACGAGTGGATCTTGAGGCGCGTCTCATCCGCGCCATCGGAGATCCATCCAAGCGGTTCGCGGAAGACAAACTACGTATGCTGCGGGGCGTCCGCTTCGCCGCCCGCCTCGGTTTCTCCATCGAGCAGCGGACCTTGAAGGCGATCATCGAGCAGGCCGGTGAAATCACCGCAATCTCCGCCGAGCGCATCCGCGACGAGCTCAGCGGCATTCTCACCGAAGGTGCGGCGCGGCGCGGCTTCGAGTTGCTCGACGCGTCGAGGCTACTGGAAGTCGTCCTGCCGGAGGTGTCGGCGATGAAGGGCGTCGAACAGCCGCCGGAGTTCCATCCCGAGGGCGATGTGTGGACACACACCTTGCTCATGCTCGAGCAGATGCAAGACCCCACCATCACTCTCGCCCTGGGAATGCTGCTCCACGATGTCGGTAAGCCGGGCACTTATCGTGTCGCGGAGCGCATTCGGTTCGACGGGCACGTGGACGAGGGCGTTCGCATGGCCGAGGAGATCTGCACGCGCTTGCGCTACTCCCGAAACGACACGGACCAGGTGATGGCGCTCGTCGGACAGCACATGCGGTTCAAAGACACGCCCGTGATGCGGGCGAGCAAGCTCAAGAGGTTCCTGCGGATGCCCAGGTTTGAGGAGCACGTCGAACTGCATCGCTTGGACTGCCTGTCGAGCCACGGCAGTTTGGGGGCCTACGAGTTTGTTTGCGACAAGCTGGTCGAGTTGCCGCAAGAAGTCCTGCGCCCGCCGCGGCTACTCACCGGGGACGATTTGATCGCCGAGGGATACGAGCCCGGACCGGCCTTCCAAACGATCCTGTCCGACGTCGAGGACGCTCAGCTCGAGGGACGTTTGACCGACGGGGCGGTGGCGCTGGCGTATATTAGGGAAAGGTATGCGTGCCCGAACGGCGAACCGATGGGCGGGCCTCGGTCTTCCGAACGTCGGTGCCCGGTAACCAGACGTTCATGATCCGAGAAGTGATCTTGTGGCTGATAGCGAACGCCCTCGGCCTTTGGCTTTCCCTTTTGATCTTCGTCGAGGCCAGTCGGCTCCTTAGTCCGCCGGCACCGCTCGTCCTGGGCGGGGGGTGGGCTCTGTTGTTGTGTGTCATCTCGCAACTCTGGCTGCTGCGAAGGGGTCTTGCGGAACGACTTCCGGTCTTGCTGCTGCTATGTGCGTCAGTCTGGTTCGGGTTCATGCTTGCTTGGACACTGGATGGATTTTTCTGGCATCCGGGCTTGATGAAAGGCGCAAGGTTCGACCGATGGTTGGCACTTGACCTGATGAAGGCCTACGCGATCATGGGCTTAGCTGGAACGTCCTTTCTGCTCGCCTTGAATTGGTCCCTGAGGTCGTTCACGCGCCGGCAAGCCGGAACCCGGCAGGCGTAAGGCGCCACGCCCCTACTGCAAACGGTACTTCTCGGTCATCAACCGTTGAAACCGTGGCCGGTAAATCAGATCGTAGGCCAGCTCTTTGCCGGGGAACATCGTCAGGGCCGCCTTGCGGGCCGAGGCGATCAGCTCACTCGCCTCCTCGACACTCATGCGATCGTTTTGACCAATGACGCTCATCACCATCGACATCATGAACTGAAGACGGCGCGTTTTCTTTCGTTCGACTTCGATTTCGGCGGCGGTGGGCCCGGTGGCCATCGTGCAATGATTATATAGACTGACCGGACATCGAGTGCCCGCCGGTCGGGAACTGTTCTACGCGCCTTGCCGGGAGGCTTACCTTGTCCGACCAAGACAACCCCGACCCCGACACCTCCGACCGTTACAACAAGGACGAGTTCGTCACCGTGTTCGCATCGCGCTCTCATGCCGCCGAGGTCGAGGCCGAGGCGATCCACGGCCTACTGGAGTCGGCCGGGTTGCAATCTCTGATCGTCCGGGAGAACGTACCCATGGTCCCTGTGGGCAGGGTGTCGATCAAGGTTCTCGCCTCTGACAAGGAAGATGCGGAGAAGCTGATCGAAGAGGCTGGAGGGGCCGGCCGAACAGCAGCCGCCGGAGAAGCGCCCGAGTGAGAAAAGCATTCGCACTCGCCGTCCTGGGTGCGACAGTTGCCCTGGCGCTTGCGGCTGTGCTGGCCGGGCCCCCGGTCTCGTCCTTCCCGCGGCTGGCCGTGTTGATCGTCATCGATCAACTCCGCTTTGACCGCCTCACCGAGCTTGACGGGCTGTTCCGCGACGGACTGCGCACACTGCTCGATGAGGGCGCCTCCTTCACCAACGC
The DNA here is from genome assembly GCA_965248255.1 of Bryobacterales bacterium. Taxonomy (GTDB): domain Bacteria; phylum Acidobacteriota; class Terriglobia; order Bryobacterales; family UBA6623; genus JAKZVK01. The sequence goes on along the minus strand of CBDFIW010000004.1, from coordinate 2,672,602 downwards.
CAGGTTCCGACACGGCATCACCCTGACCGCACCCGGGCACGCCGCCATTTCGACCGGCATGCACCCCTCCCACACGGGCATCACAGCCAACAACTTCTACGACCCGCACCTCAAGAAGCGCGTCGTCTCGGTGTTCGACCCCGCGGAGAACACCGTGGGAGGCGCCGGCAGCACGTCATCGCCGCGACGACTGCTCGCCGACACGCTCGGCGACCGGCTCAAGAGAAAAAACCCCGATGCGCGCGCCGTGTCCGTCGCCTTGAAGGACCGTTCCGCGATTCTGCTGGCCGGGCGAGAGGCCGACGGAGCGTACTGGTTTTCGACCCAATGCGGATGCTGGGTCACGAGCAGCTACTACCACCGTCAAGCGCCGGCATGGATAAAGAAGTTGAATCACAATCGTCCGGCGGACCGGTTTGCAATGAAACCGTGGGAGCGCCTGCGGCCAGACGTGGAGTTGTATCGGCGGCACGCCCGCGAGGATGCCTTCCCGGCGGAAAACTTCGGCCAAGGCCACACCTTCCCCCACAACTGGACCTCGCGACCGCCGGAAAAGGACTTCTACACGCAGCTTATGGACTCCGGCTTCTGCGACGAGGTCGTTCTCGAAGGCGCCCTAGCTGCGATCGAGGGTTATGAGTTGGGGTCCGATAACACGACCGATCTTCTGGCCGTGAGTCTCGCAGGCCTCGACCGGGTAGGGCATCCCTACGGGCCGTTGAGCCAGGAGGCTTTGGACACCATGCTTCGGCTCGACCGGGTCTTGGGCCGGCTGTTCCGAGCGATAGACCGGAAGGTCGGGCTGGATCAAACCGTCATCGGGCTAACGTCGGACCATGGTGCGCTGCCGCTCGTCGAGTATCTCGAGAAGCAGGGGGTGCCATCCAAGCGCTTTCCCAAGCCGGAGCTGCCGGACGCCGTTACGCGCGCCGTGCGGGAGCGTTTCCCAAGAGCCCGCAAGGTCGTTGCCTACTTCGATCCGCCGCACATCTTCTTCGACTTGGAAGAACTCGACAAAGGCGGCGTCCCGCGCGCCGAGGCCGAAGCGCTAGGCCGCGAGGCGCTGCTCGAGACTGGCTTCGTCGAAAAGGTCTACACTCACGCCGATCTGTTGGGCGACCCGCAACACGACGACCCCTACCGGCCTCTGTACGTCAACTCGTTCCACGAGCGGCGCAGCCAACACCTCATCGTGCGCCTGAAGGAGTATCACTACGTCGACCGCTCGCAAGGCAGCACCGGCCACGGCTCGCCCTATGACTACGACCGTCACGTCCCGCTGATGTTGTGGGGGCCGGGGATCAAGCCCGGTCGCTACGGCAAGCCGGCGGGCCCGGAAGACCTGGCGCCGACGTTAGGGATGTTGATTGGGTTACAGATGCCGACCGAGCCCGACGGGCGGCTGTTGCGGGAAGCGCTGGAATGAACTCCCAGCGTCCGAGTCGGTGTCTTACCCGGCCTGGCAGCAGTCCTGCTGCGACGCCCTACGCCACGTCCAACTCGAGCAAATGACCCTGCTTGCCAACGTTGCGGGCGACCGTCTTGCCCAACATGATCTCGTTCCCCGCCGCTTCGTGAATGTGCCCGCAGAAGAAGTAATCGGGCTGCTGGGTCTCGAGGAACTCGCGGACGACGCGGCTGCCAAAGTGCTGTCCGGGCTTGGTGCCGTCAAGGTCGGTCTCCAGCGGCGGGGCATGGCAAACCAACACCAGCGGTGAGAGCCCCGCGAACTTCGCCAACCTCTCGGACAGTTCTTCTTCGGTGTACTCGCCGGGCGTGTTGAACGGCGTGGGGTTCGAGTAACCCAGCCCGGCGAAACGGTAACCACCGGCTTCGAAGACCTGCTCGTGGAAGTTTCGGAGGCCGAAGCGGTCACAGAACTTGCCGATCTGATCGGCCGACTCGTGATTGCCCGGCAGTACCCATACCTTCTCACCCAGGGGTTCGAGGATCTTCCCACAGTCTCCCAACCCCTTGGCCCAACTCACCAGGTCGCCCGCGGAGATATAGACGTCCGCGGACTCGGCGACCAGCGCCTCCAGCCGCTGTAGGTCATTGTGAATGTCGGAGAATATCTGGACCCTCATGAGAAACTCCCGCACGCCAAGAGCAAAAGTGGGCTACCGTACTGCTCCCGTCCTCCCAATATAGGGAACTTGCCAGCCGCGACCGCAAGGAACAATCACCGAAATCGTTGCCAAAACTCGCACGAAACCCCTTGAAGGGATGGACTAGCGGTCTTGACACAAACCGGCAAGAAGGTAGATACTCCTGAGCAGACTGGTGGTTAACGCCGGTATCGGAAGGACAACTCCGAGCCATCTCATCACAAGGTGTCGTGACCAGACCTGCCACAGCGCTACAAGGCGGATTGTTGGTGTGTTTGGTCGTGCTGCCTGTTTGGGCCGGGGACGGAGAACCGGCGAAGTTCGTGGTGGAACCGCTCGCCGCCGCCAACCCCGCAGCCACGGTGATCGAACCCTCCGAGGAGCTGTCGGCCCTGATCGAACGGCTCCGTCCGCTACAGATCAACGGCCCTCACGTTGATTTCTCTGAACAGCTGATGGATGCGCGGCTGAATGCCGCCCGCTGGCGCCATCGGCCGCGGGCCTTTCGGAAGGCCCACGGCTTCGGTGGGGCTCGGTCGGGCAACAGCAGAGGATACTCCAGGAGTGGCCCCGGCCACAGCCGCTCACAGCAAGCAGGGCGTCCCAACCGGTTGCGTGGGACGGCGTCAACGAAACCTAAACGTTAGGGTTCGAACCGTATCGGCGAGCCAGACGATGTGAACGAAAAGCTCTAGTTCTGCAGCGTTGAGCCGCCCGCAATTCCCGTTCTGACCGTCGTCGATTCGGACATCAGTACTCGTCCCAGGCCCTGCACAAAAAGCCCCGACTGAGACACCACCGAGGCGACGCCCCTATCGGCCGAGTGCCGATAGAATGGCATCGACGTCGTAGACGCATCCACCCCAGGTGCCACCGCTCACGCGCTGTAGTTCCGCCCAGAGTCTCGTGTCGTCGGGCAGGCCCGGGTGGGGTGAGAGGTCGTCGCGCGCGGGGCGGGCGGCGAGCACCTGCGCGCCTCTTGCGGATCCGAAGGTCTCGTCCTGCTGACCGACGAGGTCGATGCTCCCCTCGAGCCGGTTGCGGTCGATCGTGATCTCGATGCGGTCGCCTTCGCGCACTTTGCCGATCGGCCCGCCGGCCAGCGCTTCCGGGCCAACGTGACCGATGCAGGCGCCCGTCGAGACGCCCGAGAAACGCGCGTCGGTGATCACGGCGACCTGCCGGCCGAATGGGAGGTATTTGAGCGCGGAGGTGATCTGATAGATCTCCTCCATGCCCGAGCCCATCGGCCCCAGGCAGATCAGGACCATCACATCGCCCGCCTCGATGCCGCCTGACCGGATCGCTTCGATCGCGTCGGCCTCCCGCAGAAACACCCGCGCCGGCCCCGTCTTGTGATAGACGCCGTCGGAGTCCACGACAGCAGGGTGGATCGCCGTGCTCTTGACGACCGAGCCTTCGGGGGCGAGATTGCCGCGGCAGAAGGTGATCGTGCTGGTGAGGCCCTCGGCACGCGCCTTGTCGGGGTTCATGATGACGTCGCCGGGATCGATGCCGTCATTCTCGCGCAGAACATCGCGGAAGTGCCGACGACGATCAGATCCTTCCCACCAGTCGAGCACCGAGGCGAGCGGTTTCCCGGTAGCGGTGAGCGCCGACGTTTCGAGCAAGCCCATACGCCTAAGGTGTAACATCACCTCCGGGACGCCCCCGGCGAGAAACACCTGGACGGTCGGATGCATGCGCGGACCGTTGGGCAACACGTCGACCAGGCGCGGCACGCGGCGGTTGACGTTAGCCCACTCCTCCACGGTGGGACGCGGCAGGCCTGCGGCGAAAGCCACGGCGGGAAGATGAAGCAGCAAGTTCGTCGAGCCGCCGAACGCGGCGTGTACCGCCATGGCGTTGCGCACGGACGCTTCGGTGAGCACGTCCTTGGTTGTGATGCCACTGATTTCCAGGTGCTGCACGGCGCGGGCCGAGCGGCGCGCAGCATCCTTCCACACGGCTTGGCCCGAGGGTGCCAGCGCTGAGTGCGGCAGTGATAGTCCCAGTGCCTCGCTGACGACCTGCGCGGTAGCGGCGGTACCCAGGAACTGGCAGCCGCCGCCCGGCGATCCGCAGGCGCGACAGCCTAGCTCGGACGCCTCCTCCAGCGTGAGCTTGCCGTGCGAGAACCGGGCGCCGATGCTCTGCACTGCACCGGCGTCTTCGCCATCCGATGCCGGCAGCGTAACGCCACCCGGCACGAGCACGGTTGGCAGGTCGTGCATCGAGGCCAGCGCGATCATCATCGCGGGCAGGCCCTTGTCGCAGGTGGCCACGCCCAGCACGCCGCGGCGCGTGGGCAGCGAGCGGATCAGCCGGCGGAAGACCTGGGCGGCGTCGTTGCGATAGGGCAGGCTGTCCATCATGCCGGGGGTGCCCTGCGTGCGGCCGTCGCAGGGATCGCTGCAGAATCCGGCGAAGGGGATCGCGCCGCGCGCTTTCAGCTCCTCGGCGGCCTCTTGCATTAGTAGGCCGACTTCAAAGTGGCCGGTGTGGTAGCCGAGTGCGATCGGAGTGCCGTCGGGCGCGCGGATACCGCCCTGGGTGCTGAGGATCAGGAACTCCTTGCCGCCGAGCGTGGCGGGATCCCAGCCCATGCCGGCGTCCTGCGTCCACCCAAAGATGTCGCCGCTCGGTCGCCGGCGCAGCATCTCCGCGGTGAGGGGGAGGCTTCCTGTAGGGCCCGGCGCACGGGTCTTGATGTCATAGATCGATCGATCACCCGAGTCGAGGATCTCGCGCATCATGCCTTCGAGTATGACGGACCGGTGCCGTTGGCCGGGCGTACCGCAACAGGCCGCTTCATTTCGTGCCCAACCGCGCAAGAGCGATCTATTTGGCGGGCAGCACGTCACCATGGCCGGGCGCCAGCTAGATTGACGCGGATCCGGACATGCCCTGAACGCAGGAAGACGCCCTGGCCCCGACACCGCCGGACTCCGGATTCGCCCCCAAACCCTTAACTCCAAGGATCTTCGGCGAAATTGGGTTCGTTTCGTCTGCGTGGTTCCCTCTTGAGCCTTGCTACCCAGAGGCTCGGAGGCGGCCGCGATGGAGCGGGACCTGAGCCAAGCGGGGAGGGCTCGCTCCTGAGACGGGGTGAGTGCGGGGTTTGCGTCGGCGGAACGCCCGCAAAGGCGCGCTTTTGCCCGCAAAGCTCTGCTTGCCAATGCGGCTTGTAAAGATTCGTTACCCATGGGTGACCGCCCATTGGGCCAGTGCGGCTACATACCCAAGGGCGACTGAGGGTACGGGAGGGGACGGCTGGGGCGCGGTGTCCGCCGCTATTGGCCTGGTGGGGTTCCGTATAATTGTCAAGGTTTCCTCGCCTCCAGTATACGAACCGGTTGCGGGCCGACGGGCATCCGGGAAGGCAAGTGATTGAAAGGATGGCGGAAATTGCTTTTGAAAATCTATGAGTACTAACCGGCTATGAAAAGCAGGCTCAGCGTATTGTGGGGGTGGTGAACCGACGGACCGAAGTGAGCAGCACGGCTTTCTGCGGGAATCTAGACCAGATCGAACCGGATCAACCTGAAACGGCTAGGATACGAAGAGGCAGTCTTACGATGGTTTTTGTGGTCTGCCTCGTGACAAGAACATAGTATGCTAACTCGGTGAATCTGGAAGTCTCTTTCGACCAGGATAGGCGGCCTGTGCTGAACTATTGGAAACTGCGGGTCCATATCTGCCTGGCGGGTCTGCTCGCGGCCGGCGGGTTTCTGTGCACATTGGAGGCGCAGCAGCCCGCGCCGCCTACAGCCCCACACCAGCTCCTCGTCGATCAGTACTGCACCTCCTGCCACAACGACAGCGTGAAAACGGCCGAGCTCGCACTCGACGTGGTAAGCGCTGACCCGGTGGAGGAGAATGCGGAGACCTGGGAGAAGGTGGTGCGTAAACTTCGCGCACGCCAGATGCCTCCCGTGGGGCTTCCGAGACCGGATGAGACAACCTATGAGGCGGCGGTGTATTCGCTGGAGGTCTCGTTGGACAGTGCAGCCGCGGCGCAGACCAACCCTGGCCGTACGGACACCTTGCGGCGACTTACACGCACTGAATACCAGAACGCCATCCGCGACCTTCTTGCCCTCGATGTGGACCTCTCTTCCCTGCTGCCGCGAGATGAGTCCAGTCAGGGCTTTGACAACATCACGGTAACGGACCTTTCCCCGACATTGCTGGAAAGCTATGTATCAGCGGCGGACAAGATCAGTCGCTTGGCGGTGGGGAGGCCGGTTTCCTCCCTCGCTGTCGAGACCATCAAGATGAAGCCGGACCTCACCCAGGAGTGGCCGTTTGAGGAACTCCCGGTCGGCACTCGCGGCGGGACACTGTTTCCTCACACCTTTCCGCTGGACGGGGAGTACGACATCGTGATCCGGCTGACGCGGGACCGAGACGAACAGGTTGCGGGTTTGAGAGACACCCACCAGCTAGAACTACTCTTGGATAGGGAACGGGTCGGCTTGTTTGATGTCGTGCCGCCCCGGCACGTCGGAGATCATTCCGCTGTCGACAAGCACCTCAAAGCCCGCATTCCTGTCAAGGCTGGTCCCCACCAGCTTGGCGTGACTTTTCTCAAGAAGCCCTGGGCAGTGCTCGAAACGGACCGTAAGCCGTATCAGGCTCATTTCAATGCGTATCGGCATCCGCGGGTCCAGCCGGCAGTCTATGAAGTCTCGATTACCGGCCCCTATGACACGAAGGGCCCCGGGGACACGCCCAGCCGGAACCGGATTTTCGTATGCCGACCGGCGGGCGCCGGAGAGGAAGAAGGCTGCGTCAGAAGTATTCTTATGACGCTGATGCGCCGAGCTTACCGGCGACCGGTAACCGAGCGGGACTTTGAAAGCCCGTTGGAGTTCTATCGGCGTGGCCGGTCGACGGAAGGCTTTGAAGCCGGGCTTGAGATGGCCCTGTCGTCGATCCTGGTAAGTCCGAAGTTTCTGTTCCGTGTCGAGAGAGACCCCGCCGGGATTTCACCGAATGCGGCCTACCATATCAGTGATTTGGAGCTGGCATCCCGCCTTTCATTTTTTCTTTGGAGCAGTATTCCGGACGACCAGCTTCTACATATTGCGATTCAGGGAGACTTGAGAAAACCTGAAGTGTTGGAACAGCAGGTGAGGCGAATGCTGGCGGACCGGCGTTGCCGCACCTTGCTGACGAACTTCGCCTCCCAGTGGTTGCACTTGCGCAATCTGAAGTCGGTCACTCCCGACATGCGCTTATTCCCGAGCTTTGATGACAATCTCCGGCAGGCGATGCGCCGCGAAACAGAACTGCTTCTGGAAAGCGTCATCAGGGAGGATCGGAGCGTCCTTGACCTGCTCACCTCCGACTACACATTTCTGAATGAACGCCTCGCCAAGCACTACCGGATACCGCACGTGTACGGGAGCTGGTTCCGGCGGGTGAAGCTTGACGACGATAGCAGACGGGGCGGGCTGCTTCGCCACGGAAGCATTCTGACCGTGACCTCGTATCACACGCGGACCTCGCCGGTGATACGAGGGCATTGGGTGCTGGAGAATCTGTTGGGAGTGCCACCGCCACCACCGCCGGCCACCGTTCCGCCGCTGGAGGACAAGACGATAGATGGGAGCCTGTCCGTCCGGGAGCGGTTGATCGAGCACCGCTCCAATCCCGCCTGCTCGGGCTGTCACAGTCTGATGGATCCGCTGGGCTTTTCGCTGGAGAACTATGACGCCGTTGGCCGGTGGCGCGAATCCGAAGATGAACAGCCGATTGACGCTTCCGGAAGTTTTCCGGGCGGCACCCGGTTCGAGGGAGTCTCAGGCCTCGAGAAGGCCCTCTTGGACCGGCCTGAAATGTTTGTTGGCACCCTAGTCGAGAAGCTTCTGACGTATGCTCTAGGTAGGGTAGTCGAGCCCTACGACGCGCCGGCGGTTCGCAAAATCGTGCGAGACTCGCGCTCTGAGGGTTTTCGTTTCTCTTCTCTCATTGTTGGGATCGCTGAGAGCAAACCGTTTCAGATGAGGAGATCACTATGATCATCACCAGGAAAGCCCTTCCACGGCGGACGTTCCTGCGTGGAATGGGTGTGACGGTGGCGCTTCCGCTACTGGACGCGATGGTGCCCGCAATGACCGCTTTGGCCGCTACACCGGCGAGTCCGGTGCGCCGCCTGGGTTACATTTTCATTCCGATGGGATCGGATATTTCCCGATGGACTCCTCCAGGCGAGGAATCGTTGATGGAGCTTTCGCCCATATTGCGGCCGCTTGGGCCGGTCAACGACTACGTTACGGCTGTAACGAACATGGAGCTGAAGAACGCCTATCCGGGCACCCACGCGACCTCCAACTCCGCCTACTTGAGCTGTGCGAAGGCAAAGTTAACGGAAAGCACCGACTACTATCTAGGTGCCACAGTTGATCAAATTGCAGCCAAGGAAATCGGCCAGGACACGCTGCTGCCTTCGCTCGAGCTCGGCATGGACCTGCTGGATATAGTGGGGCAATGCGACGACGGCTATGCCTGCGTTTACCAGAACAATCTCTCCTGGTCCTCACCCACCACTCCCCTTCCCTATGAGGCTCACCCCAGGAAGGTTTTTGAGCGTTTGTTTGGCGAGGGTGGCAGTACGGCGGAACGAAGCAAGACCCTTAGAAAGAAGGCCAGTCTACTGGATCAGGTGAAGAGCGATATTTCGCGCCTTCAGCGTGAGCTGGGCGCCGGCGATCGTACGAAGGTGAGTCAGTATCTCGACAGCGTGCGGGAAGTGGAGCGCCGCATTCAAATAGCTGAGGACGGAGCGGCTGAGAATCCGGCACCGGATTTCGAGCGGCCGGTCGGCGTACCGGCTGCCTACGCGGATCATGCCCGCTTGATGTTCGACCTGCAGGTGCTGGCTCTTCAGGCCGACATCACCAGGGTGATTACCTTCCAGCTGGCTCGGGAAACCAGCACGCGAAGCTACAGCGAGATCGGCGTGTCCGAGCCGCACCATCCGCTGACCCACCACGGCAATGATGCGGAGAAAATAGCCAAGATGGCCAAGATCAACGAGTATCACGTCTCGCTGTTCGTCTATCTTCTCGAAAAACTAAAGGCCACGCCTGACGGTGAGGGCAGTCTGCTCGACCATTCCATCTATCTGTATGGCAGCGGCATGGGAGATCCGAACGCGCACGACCATACCAACCTCCCGATTCTGGTGGCTGGAGGCGCCGCCGGCAGGTTGAAGGGCGGCCGTCACATCCGCTATGCCGAACCGACGCCGCTCGCGAATCTGCACCTGACCCTGCTCGAGAAGGCGGGTGTCCACATGGATTCCTTCGCCGACAGCCGGGGAAAGGTCGAGCAACTGCTGTCTATTTGATTCCCGGTGAAGGAACCGGGGACACGATTGCCATGTCCGTGAAACAAATAGGCGTTTGGGGGATGGTCTGGCTGTTGTCCGCGGTCGGCCTGGCCGGCGCCGCCGACGCCCCGCTGGCGGATGCGGCGGAAAACATGGATCTGGAGAGCGTTCGCGCCCTACTTGAAAAGCCCGTGCATCTGGACGCATCCCAGGTTGACGGGATGACGGCTCTGCACTGGGCCGCCCGCCACGATGATCTGGAAATGGCGAAACTGCTGGTGCGAGCCGCCGCCGCCGTGAACGTGGCAAACCGATATGGGGTGACACCGCTCACATTGGCCTGCACAAACGGAAACCCTGCGCTGGTCGACCTGCTCCTCGATGCGGGAGCGGGCCCAAACACCACCCTTCCCGGGGGCGAGACCGCTTTGATGACCGCCGCCCGAACGGGTCGGCTCCGGCCTGTCAAGGCGCTGTTGGCCCGCGGAGCCGCCGTTCACGCGGCGGTTCACGGAATGGGACGGCGGGACGGAGCGGGCGCGAGCGCCTTCATAGCTCGCCTGGGTGACCCCACCATTTTTGATTTCGAGACGAAAGCCGAACAAACGGCGCTGATGTGGGCGGCCGCAGAAGGTCACGCCGAGGTCGTCGAGGAACTCATCAAGGCCGGCGCCGAATTCCGGACCACTCTGGCCTCAGGGTTTACACCTCTGCTCTTTGCGGTGAGGGAGGGCCACATTGGAGTCGTGAGGACCCTTGTGAAGGCGGGCGTGGACGTGAACCAACACATCGACCCTCTCCCGGCTTGGCGGCATCCCGGCTACGGCGCGCGCTTACGGCCCGGGGCTAGTCCGCTGCACGTGGCGGTGGAAAATGGTCATTTCGAACTGGCAGCCTCTCTGCTGGAGCTTGGTGCGGATCCTGATGCCTCCGACCCGACCGGTTATACGGCGTTACACGCAATTCCAGGGGCGCGCAGGGTCCCTCTGGGCGATGCGAACCCTCCTCCCGAGGGCTCAGGAAACATGACCAGTCTTGAGTTCGTCCGTAAGCTGGCGGCCCATGGCGCAAACTTGAACGCGAGAATCCGAAAAGCGGACGCGGGCAATCCAGGTCGGATTAAGGTCGGGACAACTCCGTTCTTGATGGCTGCCCAGACAGCAGACGTCGAGTTAATGAAGACACTGGCCGATCTGGGCGCCGATCCGGTGCTCAAGAATGCAGACAACAGCACGGCTTTGATGCTGGCGGGAGGGAGGACCGGAGCCGAGGAAGAAGTGTTGGCGGCGATGCAACTGACACTAGATATCGGCGTCGATATCGATGCAGTCAATCATAACGGTGAAACCGCGATGCATTCCGCCGCCTACAAAAACCGGCCTGAGAGCATAAAGCTCCTTGCCGACAAAGGTGCCAGGATTGAAGTTTGGAATCGGGAAAACAAGTACGGATCGACGCCCTTAGCCATCGCAGTGGGATACAGAAGGCCCCGAAGCTTTAGGCCTCAGCCCAAGGCCGAGGCCGCAATTCGTGAAGTGATGATTGCCGCGGGTGTAACTCCGCCGGAAGAGGTCACTCCCAAGACTCAGCAGGCATACTAGGCTTCCAGTCGGCTGACACCTTGCTGCCTCTCGAGGGTCACACCGGTCGGCGGTGCGGCCTATCGAACTCGCGGCGTCGTTGCCGCCATCGTCACTGACTCGGACGGCTTCCGCCTCTCCTAGCCGATTTCGCCCTCGAGTTCTCACACAGACTCCCTGGGGGCTGTGTTTCGACAACGGTGTCAGCGCGAATGGGACAGAGCGTGAGTCGTGAGGCGTGGCGTCTGCGCCACCATCTGCAAACACAAAAGGCCCGCCCTTGCGGGCGGGCCTTTCTGTTCAAGCGAAGCTAACGATGGTCGGTATCGTCAGTCGCCGCTGACCCCCACCATTTCTTGGTCAGCCTGCTTGGCGGTATGGGAACCATTGGTGCCATTCCCGTTGCCGCCGATCTGCACCAGACTCGGCTTGGGCGGCTCTTTGAGCACCTGCTCGCGGTACATCGTCATGAGCCGCTCCTGCTCTTCTTTCGAGAGGATCTTTTTCTTCTTCTCCGACATCGGTACTTCGCCGTTGGCCTTGGCGGCGGCGAGCTTGCGGTCACGTTCGATGATCTTCTCCTCGCGCGCGTTTGCCGGGCCCTCGTACTGCTGCGCCTGGCGGGCGGCGTGCTCGGCGTTGACGTCAAGGTAACCACCGACCGCGATCTCCTCGACCTTTTTGTTGCCGGCGTAGATGCTGTGGCGACCGTGCTGGTCGTACCACTCGCTCAGCGTGGCGGTCATGTGGATCTTCTCGATGATGTTCCGCCAGCCGACGCCGGTGTTGTAAGCACAGAAGGAGATCTCGCCCTCTTGCGTGCCGTAAGGAATGATGCACATCTCCGTACGGCGAAAGTCGTAGTTGAACAGGTCCTGGAACCACATGCCGGCGACGAACAGGAAGTTCCACTGATCGTTCCGCCGCCCGACGCCCTTGCCGTAGTTCGTCCCCGAGAGCCCGAACGACTTGTCGAACTTCTTGAGCAGCGCGAAAAGGCTGAAGCTCTTCGGCGCCTTGTCCGGACTATAGTTTTTGAGCAACGCCAGCCCCATCTGCAGGTTGCTCAGCCAGGGTTTGCGGGCGCTATCGCTGATCTTGCGAATGTCCTGCACGAACTGAGGCACGTTGATGAACTCGGCCACGGGCGCCATCTCCTTGGTCTTTTTGTTGATCATCAGCGCCGTGCCCACGCCGCAGTTCGGATGGCAGCCGCAGCTCACCTGTCCCCAAACAGCGTCGGGGCCGTGCGCGATGTCGGCCGCGTCGGCGAACGAGCTCATCACCGAAATCGGGAACCAGTCGCGGTTGGGCTCGGTGATGCCGACCTGGTCTTTGACGTCCCGCGCCAGGTGCGACAGCGTGTAGCGCTGCCGCAGGCGCCGGTCGTCGGTAATCAACTCGTCGCGTCCGGTGAAGGAAACCGGTTGGAAAGCGATGAAGGCGATTTTGCCGGGGTTATCCATCGCGAACTGGATGATGGGCCCGACTTGTTCGTTGTTGACGTTGTTGACGAGCGTGGTGACGAGGATGATTTCCGTGCCGGCGGAGTGCATGTTCTCGATCGCCTTGAGCTTGACGTCGAACAGGTTGCCGACCTGGCGGTGCGAGTTGGGCTCGTTGCCGACGCCGTCGAACTGCAGATAGGCGTAACGCAGGCCCGCGTCGGCGGCGCGCTCGGCAAACTCGCGGCTCTTGGCAAACTCGATGCCGTTGGTTGCCGCTTGCACGCTGTTGTAGCCGATCTCCCGTGCGTAGCGGACTGCCTTCAGGAAGTACGGCGACATCGTAGGCTCGCCGCCGGAGAACTGCACCGACATCTGACGCCGCGGCTTGATCTGCAGCGAGTTGTCGAGCACCTGCTTAATCTCGTCCCACTCCAGCTCATGGACGAAGCCCACCTGGTTGGCGTCCATGAAGCAGGGGTCGCACATCATGTTGCAGCGGTTGGTCAGGTCGACCGTCAGCACGGAGCCACGGCCGAATTTGACCGTGCTGCTGCCGTGGTTGTGCAGGTCGCGATCGTTGTGCGCGCGGATGTCGCGACCGGGGAAGTTCGACTCGATGTGCTCGAGGAACTTCGAGTCGATGGCCATGAGGTCTTCGACACGACCGTGCGTCGGGCAGTCCTTGATCATCCAGATCTGGTCGTCGCGCTCGACGATCGTGGCCTTGATTTCGCCGACCTTCTGGTTCCGAAGAACGTTGTAGTCGACGTCGCCGTTGATGATCTGGTCCCGCGCTTCGACCACGCACTTGGGGCAGAGCGAATCCGTCTGGCGCGGCCAGCCAAGCGGTGGCTTGCTCTTCTCCCACGTCTTGAGGACGGGTCTGTCCGACCACTTCGGTGTGAACGCTTTGTTGGGGTCAAACTTCTGGTCGACGAACTGGATGGCGTTCCAAAGGCCCTTCGCGGCCTTTGTGAAGCCCTTCTCGACGTACTTAACAGGTCGTTGCATGGGGTCTTTACTACCTCCGATCGATCTAGAACTGCGCGCCGCGTCCATCCGTGCCGGCTGTATCCGCCGTCTTTCCGGTCGAACACTGGGTCAGGCGCAACTGTACACCTCTCCTAGCGCTCAGGGTAGGGCATATCCCTGTCAGAGTACTAATGGAAACCATTGAATGGTCAGATTCGCAGCCTGTACGGTGAATCGGGTGATCGAATGGAAATCGAGGCCCTGGGATAAACCCGCGACTTAGCCTGTAAGCGATTGAAACTGAATATGTTAGAAGGACCAGGGCGGCGCGTGACTGCACGTGCCGGCATCCCCGAGGGTTGAGGGTGCCGACTACTCTTCCTAGATGCCTTATTATCAACAAGTAACGTGACGTCCGAAGGTGTCAGCACACTTGGGGAGCAAGCCGGCTTTGACCTGGTCGGTGTCGCCTCGGCCGAGCCAACCGTGGAGTCGCTGTTCTACCCTAAGTGGCTGGATCGGGGTTACGCTGGCCAGATGGAGTACCTTATGGGCCGCCGCGGCGAGATGCGGTCCGACCCCCATAAGCTACTGCCTACCGCTAAGTCACTGATCTGCTTAGGGTTAGTCTATAACACGCCGGCACCCCTGACGACCGAGGTGGAGTGCGGAGATCGTGGTTGGATCTCGCGCTACGCCTGGGGAGAGGGCTATCACGACGTAGTCGGCGCCAAGCTGCGTCGCTTTGTCGATCTTCTCACAGAGCAGACGGGGCCGTTCGACTTCAGGCTGTGCGTCGACACGGCACCGCTGCTCGAGCGCGCCTATGCCCACCAGGCCGGCCTCGGTTGGATTGGCAAGAACACCTGCCTTATCAACCAACAACTCGGTTCGTGGGTCTTCCTGGGTGAGATTCTCACCTCATTGGAGCTTGCGCCCGATGACCCGGCTCCGTTTCGCTGTGGGTCGTGCACGCGCTGTATCGAGGCCTGTCCGACCGATGCCATTGTCCCGACCGGCGAGCCCGACGGGCCGGACTGGGCCCTTGACTCGACGAAATGCATCTCTTACTGGACGATTGAGTTGCGCGGGCCGATCCCGGAGGAGCACCGCGCCGGCGTGGGCCCGCACCTGTTTGGCTGCGATATTTGTCAGGACGTCTGCCCTTGGAATGGCCGTGCGGCCGTGACCGGCGCCCGCGAGTTCCAGCCCAGCAACATGCTGCCGCCATTGAACGAGTTGGCCGAGTTGAGCGAGGAGGAGTTCAACGAGCGCTTCGCTGGTTCGCCGATCGAGCGTGCCCGCTACAGCGGCTTCCTCCGCAACGTCGCTGTGGCGATGGGGAACAGCGGCAACCGCGACTTCTTGCCTTTGTTGGGCCAGTTAGCGGCATCACCAGACCCTCTGGTTCGAGAGCACGCTGAGTGGGCGATCGGACAACTTCAAAGCCCGGTCCAGGGCGATGAGGCATGAGCGCATCCCGGAGCTGATGCCCTGGGCTGTTGATTGAATCCGACCCCTTGAGGCCGCAGGGGCTCGATTGCAGCCACCGGCACCGGCGCACCGCCGCTTCGATACACTGGATTTTCGGTATGAAGATCCTGGTCTCAGCCGGGGAAGCCTCGAGCGACCGCTACGCGGCGGAACTTGTCGCGGCGCTGCGGGAGCGGCTGCCCGCGGCCGAGTTCTTCGGCTGTACGGGGCCGCGTCTGCGGCAAGCGGGCGTGCGGACAGTGACGCCGTCGGAATACTTGTCGGTGGTGGGGGTATTCGAGGTGCTGGCCCATGCGCCGCGTATCTATCGCGAGCTGTGGCGCATGGCACGGGCGGCGCGAGAGGAGCGGCCGGCGTTCGCCCTTGTGACCGATGCGCCTGGCTTTCACATCGACCTCTCGAAGCACCTCCACCGCGCCGGCATCCCGGTCTTCTACTATGTCGCCCCGCAAGTCTGGGCCTGGCGCAAGAGTCGTATTCGTGTTTTGCGCAGGTATGTCGATCACCTTTTGTGCATCTTCCCGTTCGAGGAGACGTTCTTCGAGGAACAGCGGGTGCCGGCGACCTACGTGGGACATCCGCTGAGCGGCACGGCGCGAACTTCGGTTCCGCGGCCGGAGTTCTTCGAGCGCTACGGGTTTGCCCCCGACCGTCCGCTGATAGCGGTGCTGCCGGGCAGCCGCAGAGCCGAGGCCGCCCGGCACCTGCCGGTGCTGCTCGAAGCGATGGCGCGGCTCGAGCGCCGAAGACCGATGAACTTCGTCCTGCCGGCCTCGCACACGGCCGGCAAGTCGTTTTTCTCGCAACGTGTCGGCGATTCAGGCGTCCAAGTAGTTGAAGATGACCTCCACAACGCAGTCGGGCACGCGGATGTGGCGCTGGTCGCGAGCGGAACGGCCACCGTCGAAACCGCGCTCCTCGGCACGCCGATGGTGGTCTTCTATCGAGTCACAGCCGCGACCTGGTGGGTGGGAAAGCTGATTGCGGATGTGCCGTTCTACAGCATGGTCAACTTGCTGGCCAGCCGCCGCATCGTTCCCGAACTGATCCAGGGCGACTGCACGGCGGCGGGGTTGGCGTCGGAGGCCGAGCGGCTGCTCGACGATGAGAGCGCGCGGCGGCGCATGAAAGAGGACTTGGCGGCCGTCGACCGGGCGCTTAAGGGAAAAGTTCCCGCGGCGCAGCGAGCAGCGGAGGTAATATGCGAGCAACTCAAGTGGCGTCAAGATGGGGCGATCGAGCCGAGAGATTCCTTGGCGGCGTTGTGAACCCAGGGATGCGACCAAGTGGACAGCAGGCTGTGAGAGAAAACGGGTGGCAGCCGATCGCGGCCGGCCCTGGGGTGGGGATCCGCGCAGCCGCCGTCGCTCGTCGCGGTCGCCTATCTGTTCAAAGCCTCCAGCGTTGCGCAATTCTGCTGATGGCCCTGTCGCTGCTGCTTCTCGCTTCCCCGGCCATCGAGGCGCAGTCTGACTCGTACGAGCCCCCGCTGATCGACGTCGAGTTCTACCGCATCAGCGCGGACGTCGATCTGCTCGGTCAATCGATGGAAGCTCTCGCCGAGGTACGCTTCATTCCGCGCGAAGAGACCAGCATGATGGTCTTTGAACTACACAACGGATTGAACGTCAACGGCGTCCTCACCGAGGCAGGCGACAACATCCCCGTCGACCGCTATCGTCAGAACAACACGGTGCGGCTCAGCTTCCCCGACACGCTGCCCGTCGGCGATCCTGTTTCCCTCACCTTTCACTATGAAGGCCAACTGATCGGGACCGACAACTCGCCTGTCGAGGGGGTCAGTCTGGCCGCGATTGAACCCGACCGAGCCTACCTGCTCTACCCGGCCCGTTGGTTTCCGGTGAACGGGTACGCCGCCGACCGCTTCGCTTCCGAGATCAGCATCACCGTGGACGAAGGCTACCACGTGATAGCCAGCGGTGTTGGCACGCGGGAAGAGGTTGAAGGCCGCATCAAACACAGCTACTCGTTCTCTCAGAGTTCCTTCCCTGGCAGCGTGGCGGTCGTCGCCGAAGATCCGGTCCAGACGGACTACGACGGCGTGACCGCGCAGTTCTACTTCAACACCGCTTCCGAAGGGTTGGCCGAGGAGTACGGGGAAGCCCTCAGCCTGATGATGGATTACTACTCACAGACCTTCGGCGCGCCCTACACGACAAACCTTGAGGTGGTCGAAACCGGCGAGTTCGCACCGGTCGGATATTCAGCGCCGGGCATCATCTTCCTGAGTCCCTTTGGGATCGGCGAGGCGGTGAACCGGAGTCTGCTAGGCAAAGAGGTGGCGCATCAGTGGTGGCGCGCGCTCGTCTCTCCCGGCAACCGCAATCATAGTTGGCTCGATGTGGGGCTAGCACGATACGCGGCCCTTCTCGAGGTCGAGGAGAACGAGGGCGAGACCGAGTTCAACAGGATGGTGCTCGATCTGCACGTCGACGCGCTGACGTACGACGAGATCCCCGTCAGCCAGGCGGGGCGTCTGCCGGATTTCTCGAACGAGTTCCACGCGCTGGCCGGCTCAAAGGGCGCGATGATCGCGCACATGTTGCGCTGGGCGATCGGGGACGAGGCGTTCTTCGCGTCACTGCGGCAGTTTCTGGAGAAGAACCTTTGGAAGTCAGTGGTCTCCGCCGACCTTGAGGAAACGGCCGCGGCGGTCAGCGGCAAGAGCTTGCAAGCGTTCTTTATCCAGTGGCTCGAGAACACGGGCACGCCGGAGTTCAAGCAGGAGTACACGATCTTCCGTCTGGGCGCCGGCAAGGGCTTCCGGGTCATGGGCAAGGTGACGCAGGATCTCGACACCTTCAGCATGCCGGTCGAGCTACAGATCGAGACCGAGGGTGAGCCCGAGTCGCAGGTGGTCGAGGTGCGAGGAACGTCCTCGGACTACATCATCGACACCTTCGGCAAACCGCGGAAGGTCATTCTCGACCCACACCATCGCATCCTCCGCTATGACGAGAAGACGCATGTGCAGGTGGCGATCCGTCGCGGCGAGCAGTTGGTCGAGTTGGGTTACTACGCCGACGCCTTGCAGGAGTACCAGAAGGCCCTCGACATTAACCGCTACAGCTCACTGGCTCATTACCGGATCGGCGAGGTGATGTTTCTGCAGAACAACTACCAGACCGCGGCCAACGAGTTCCGCGAGTCGCTCAACGGCGACCAGGAGCCGCCGTGGACCGAGGTGTGGTCTCACATCAACCTGGGCAAGATCTTCGACATTACCGATCAGCGGGAGCGAGCGGTCAACGAGTACCAACTGGCGATCCGCACACGCGACGACACCCAGGGAGCCTTGGAAGAGGCTCGCAAGTACCTCGAGCAGCCCTACCGGCGCCAGCGCAAGCGGGAGAGGATTTACTGACCTGCCTTCAGGGACGAGAGCAAGCCCCCGTATCTCGATAGGACGGTACCTCGATAGAACCGTACGTCGATAGAAACGGTGTCCTGAACACGTGAGGGGTGGGGGCCTTGGCGGCGATAACAGGCTTCAAACCCGTCACTGGCGTTCCGGCACGGTTGCTGCTGGAGACTGCTGTGATCAAGCAGCTTCGCTACGGGGCATCCTAAGGGCAGGACTAATCACTTCCACGTCCGCCACTCAGCCCTCGCCCTCCGGCTCACAGGACTTCGCGGCGGCGAGACACTGATACTCGAGCGCAGCGATTCGGACCACCGTCGAGGCGGGCAGCGCCCGGGGCAGTGACACGCGGACCCGCCCTTCGCCCGTTCCGGCCAGAGAAGCGGCGCAATCCACCCTCTCGCCGCCGGGCTCGACCCACTGGATACGGGATGCTGCGTCTTGCGGCGACTTTGCGGCTGGTGTCGCGTCGCGGAGGGTGATGTGGCCGATCAGGCGGTCCTGCTGGACGTCGCAGGCAACCACTGAGCCGGCCCGCTCGAACCCGTCGGCGGAGATGAGCCAAACCGGGGTGTCGGTTCCGATTGTCTGGCCGAGTCGGACTGCAATCTCCCTGTCCCCGCGGCTGTCGAGCCGCACCGACTCGCAGTGCGCGTCTCCATCCGCCGAAACCCAGGCGAGCATCACTGTTTCGCCATCTGAGAGCGGTGAGACCGGGTTGGCGGCCCGCGTCCCCTCTTTGCGACGGCCCCGCGGCCACCACTTCGACCAAGACATGCGCATGCCCCCCCCAGTATCGCCGTCTCGGACGGGTGGAACAATCAGATGGAAACCCTAGGCGGCTTAAGGGGAGTGTCCTAGAGAGAGACGTGAGGCAAGCCTCTTGGCGCGGATCGAGCTTTTCAGATCTGTGGCTCTTCCACCCGCCGGCTCCCGGCGATCGGAGTTCCGCCAACGGCGTGGAGCGCCCTGAATCAGGCCGCTAAAATAAGAAATCAGTGATGCGCCGCAAGATCGTCAAGTACGGGGACCCGGTTCTCGAAACGCCCTGCCACGCGGTAACGGACTTCGACACCCCCGAACTGCAGCAGCTTGTTGACGACATGTTCGAGACCATGTACGACGCCGGCGGTGTGGGTCTCGCCGCCCCGCAGGTGGCGGTGCCGCAGCGTCTCAGCATCATCGACTGCTCTTGCGGCGAACGGCCGGAGGAGAAACTCGTACTCATCAACCCCGAGATCGTCGCTACCGACGGCCATCAGGTCGGCGAAGAGGGCTGCCTGAGTATCCCCGGATTCCGCGAGGACGTCAAACGCGCATTCAAGGTGACGGCTCGCGCACAGGACCTCAAGGGCGAGTCGTTTGAAGTCGAAGGCGAGGAGCTGTTGGCTCGCGTCATCCTACACGAGAACGATCACCTCGACGGCATTCTGTTTCTGCAGCATCTGAGCACGCTCAAAAGGGAACTCATCAAGCGCAAGATCCGCAAGCTCCGGCGCAAGGGCGAGTGGGACTGAGACCATGCGCGTGGTCTTTATGGGCACGCCTGCCTTTGCCGTGCCCACTCTGCGCGCGTTGGTCCAGGTAGGACATGACGTAGTAGCGGTACTCTCGCAGCCCGACCGGCCCGTGGGCCGTGGCCGCCGAGTGACCGCGCCGCCCGTTAAAGAGACCGCGATCGAGCTTGGCCTCGACGTCTTCCAGCCCCGGCGTGTCAAAGAACAGCAGGCCTTCGCACGCCTCGAAGCAGCGCGTGCGGACGCGTTCGTCGTCGTCGGCTATGGCCAGATTATTCCGCGGAGAGTCATCGATCTCCCGCAACTCGGTTGCGTCAACGTGCACGCGTCGCTGCTTCCGAAGTACCGTGGTGCAGCGCCGATCAACTGGGCCATCGCGCTAGGCGAAACGGCCACCGGGGTGACAACCATGCTCATCGAGGAACGGCTCGACGCCGGCGATGTCCTTCTGGAACGCGCAACTCCGATCGGCCCGGAGGAAACCGCCGTTGAGCTTTCGGCGCGACTGGCCCCGATGGGCGCCGAGTTGCTGATGGAAACGCTCCTAGGCCTCCAACAACGGACCATCACACGCCGCAAGCAGAACGACGACGAGGCCACCTACGCCCCACTTCTCAAGCGCGAGGACGGTAGAATCGATTGGGGCCTCCCGGCCGTACAGATCTTCAACCGTATCCGCGGGTTTGCACCCTGGCCCGGGTCGTACACTTGGTTTCGGGGCAAGCGTTTGCGCTTACATCGTGCCAGGCCGCTCATGGGTGAGTCGCCGGCCCCTGGCGTAATCTTGCCGGTGCGGGGCGTCGTCCGCGTCGGCTGCGGCGGCGGGACGGCTCTGGCGATCGAGGAAGTCCAAATGGAAGGCAAGAAACGCATAGCCGCCATCGACTTCCTGCGAGGCCATCAGCCACGGGAGACTGAGATCTTGGGAGAACAGACGCCGTGAACCTGCCTCGCGGCTATCAATTCGCCGCCACCTACGCCGGCATCCGCAAGCAGCCGGAGCTCGATCTAGCCCTGATGGTGTCGGAGCCGGCGGCCTCCGCCGCGGCGGTCTTCA
Organism: Bryobacterales bacterium; assembly: GCA_965248255.1. Taxonomy (GTDB): domain Bacteria; phylum Acidobacteriota; class Terriglobia; order Bryobacterales; family UBA6623; genus JAKZVK01. Next base: position 2,651,705 of record CBDFIW010000004.1, on the reverse strand, counting down.
CGCAAAACATGGTGCGCGCAGCGCCTGTGACTTTGTCGGCCAAGCACCTTGAGAAGTCCGGGGGGCGCTGCCGGGCAATCATTGCCAACGCCGGGAATGCCAATTGTGCCACGCCTACGATGGCGAACGTGGCACGCCGGACCGCTCGAGGCGTGGCCAAGACGCTGGGAGCGCTTTCACAGGAAATCCTGGTCGCCTCGACGGGCGTCATCGGCGAACCGCTCGACGGCGGCCTGATCTTGAAGGCGGTGCCAACGCTCTATCAGGCGCTTGCGCCGGAGGGCTTCGATGACGCCGCCCGGTCGATCATGACGACCGATACCGTGCCCAAGACGGCTTACGCCGACCTCGCCACCCCCGCGGGTCCTATCCGGCTGGCCGGCATGGCGAAGGGCGCCGGGATGATCCAGCCGAGGATGGCGACCATGCTCGGCTTTCTCTTCACTGATGCCGCCGCGCGCCCGGCTTCGCTGAACAGAATGCTCAAGAAGGCGGTCGCACGAAGCTTCAATCGTGTCTCGGTCGATTCCGACACATCCACGAATGACACGGTGTTCCTGCTCGCCAACGGAGCGTCGGGCGTTCGGCTCACCGAGTCGAATCGGGAAGACTTCGAACAGGTGCTGGCGAATGTCGCGGAACAGCTCGCGATAGCCATTGCCCGTGACGGCGAGGGCGCACGCAAGCTGCTGACGATCGACGTCGAGGGCGCCGCCAACGACCGCAGCGCCGACACCATCGCGCGGGCCATCGCCAACTCACCGCTGGTCAAGACCGCACTTGCCGGGGCGGACCCCAACTGGGGCCGCATTCTCTCTTCCGCCGGCGCCAGCGGTGTTGCGTTCGATCCCTCCAAAGTCGACGTCTCGATCAATGGCTGCCGGGTCTGCCGGCGCGGCTATCGTGCGGATTTTGACGAGGCTGAAGTCCAGAAGACCATGGAAGCCGACGAGTCCACATTGCACTTCCGCATTCGCGGCGGCGGCCCCGGCAAGGCACGCTTCTGGACGTGCGACATGACCGAAGACTACATTCGCATCAACGCCGAGTACCGAACGTAGAGGGGCCGTGGGAGTTAGGTTGCTCGCAAAGACGCCAAGGTCCGCCAAGGCCGCAAAGAAGAATGTAGGGCCTTGAGCTTGGCGCCGAACGGTCTGCTAGGCTGTGTCTTCCTCGGCGGCGCCTGGGAGAAGGGGATCGCTGTGAATAGCAGCAACGAAGCACGTAGTCTGGAAGGCCGAATCGCGGTCGTGACGGGGGCGGCCCAAGGGCTCGGGCTCGGGATTGCCGAGCAACTGGCGGCGGATGGCGCCGAAGTCTTCCTGACTGACCTGCAATTCGAGAAGGCCCGGGCGGCCTCCGATCGGCTGGTGGCGCAAGACTTGCGCACGCACGCTAGACGTCTCGACGTGACCGACAGCGCCGTAGCGGACGCCTTCTTCGAGTCCCTGGTTTCCGAACGCGGGCAAGTCGACCTGCTGGTGAACAGCGCCGGGTTAGGCCAAGACGTCCAACCCACGATCGAGGTCAGCGATGAGGAGTGGGAGCGCGTCATCAGGGTCAACTTGACGGGAACGTTCTATACCTGCAGGGCCGCGGGCCGGGTGATGGAACGGCAGGAGTCCGGCGCGATCGTGAACCTGGCATCGATCAACGCCCACAGCCCGGCGGCGTTGGTTGCATCGTATAACGCCGCGAAAGCGGCGGTTGTCAGTTTGACGAAGACCTTGGCGATGGAACTGGCGCCCTACGGCGTTCGTGTCAACGCGGTGAGTCCGGGCCCGGTGTACACGGATTTCAACAAGAAGGTCATGACACAGCGGTCGGTCACCCTCGGCGTAGGCGAGGACGAGATGGTGGACCGTGTCCGCAAAGCGATTCCTCTGGGCCGCTGGGGAGAAGCGCTGGATATCGCTCAGGCGGTATCGTTCCTGTGCAGTCCGGCGGCCTCGTGGATTACCGGCGAGGTGCTGCAGGTGAACGGCGGGCTGTCGGGCGTTTCAGCGGCTCCACCCAAGAAGGCCGCGTCTTGACGCGGACGAGCCGGAACCAAATGAGTTGCTCGGTCGTGCCGTGAAGAGATCAGGGCCTTGAGAAAACCGCTCCCTTACCGTCACGGCTCGGTTTCAACGGTCTGCGCCGCCGCGGCGGATTCGCTGCCAGAGTTGACAAGAATCACTCTGTAGGTACAAACGCTCAGGTTTCTCAATAGCCTGCGCTCGTCGAGCTCACCACTTGCAGCCCGCCGCACCCCTACAGTAGGATGCGCTGATGCCGGAACGTCCGACGGACGACCCCTACCGATTGCACCCGGACAGTGTTGAAGACCCGCCGACCGGTTGGTCCGCGATTGCACGGCGCATCGGCCCAGGCATCATCCTCGCCAGCACGATCGTCGGTTCGGGTGAGCTGATCGCTACGACCGTACTTGGGGCTGAGAACGGGTACACGCTGCTGTGGCTGATCCTGGTGAGCTGCACCATCAAGATCGTCGTGCAAAACGAACTCGGCCGCTATACGATCGGGACCGGCGAGACGGCCCTTGAAGCCTTCGACCGCGTCCCGGGGCCTCGGCTGCGGGCCGGCTGGGTCGTGTGGGCGTGGTTCCTTTCGCTCGCACTGGCGTTGGTTGCGGTGGGAGCAATGCTCGGTGGCATCGCTGAAGTCCTTCACAAGATCGTCCCCGCCGTGCCGATCATGGCCTGGGTCTGGATCGTCAACCTAGGGACGGCCGTCCTGCTGTTGGTGGGGCGCTACGGGTTGATCGAGAAGGTTGCGATGGGCATGGTGGCGGGCTTCACGTTGATGACCGTCGGCGCGGCGTTTGTACTCCTTGAGAGCCCACAGTACTTTTCGTGGGCCGCGGTGGTCGAAGGCCTGTCATTCCGGCCGCCCCAGGGCGGATTCTTCACCGCTGTAGCTGTGTTTGGCGTGACGGGCGTGGGTGCGAGTGAGCTGGGGATTTATCCCTACTGGTGCCTTGAAAAGGGATACGCCCGATTCACCGGGCCGCGGGACGACACACCCGCGTGGCGGCGCCGAGCGCTGGGATGGATTCGGGTGATGGGCGTGGATGTGGTCAGCTCGATGGCCATCTATACCTTCGCTACGGTCGCCTTCTACCTGCTTGGTGCAGGAGTGCTGCACAGCATGGGTGTCGCGCCGCAGGGCACGGAAATGGTCGAGACCCTCTCCAACATGTACACGCAAACGCTCGGCGAGTGGTCGAGGTATCTGTTTCTGGCCGGTGCGGCGGCCGTGCTTTACTCGACGGTCTTCGCGGGCACGGCGGCACGCAGCCGCATGCTGGCCGACTGGCTTGGCATCGTGGGCGTCTACGATCGGCGCGACTACCGACTGCGGGTGCGCTATACGCGATGGTTTGTGGTGGTGCTGCTGATTGTGCCGTCGTTGTACTACATGTTCTTTCAGGAGCCAGTGATGATGGTCAAGATGGCCGGCGTGGTGGAGGCCACGATGCTGCCGATGCTCGCGTTCTCGACTGTCTATCTGCGATACCGGCACCTGCCGAGCGCGATCGTCCCCAAGGGGTGGCTGACGCTGGCGCTGTGGGTCACCTCGGCCCTGATGGCGGTGATGATGGGCTACTCGGTGTTGCGGCAGTTGGCGGGTTAGAAACGTAGGGTCTCTTTTGGAGGGAGGGCAAGAGGGTTCTGTAGGAAAGGGCGGCCCTGTTGACATGTATATATACGAAGTGTATATATAGAGTAGCGCGGATCACGATGACGACAATGAACCGATGCTGCCACAGTTTGAATGGGACGAGGAGAAGGATCGCGCCAACCTCCAAAGCATGGCATCAGTTTTGAGGAGGCCAGCGTCATTTTCGACGGCCCAGTGCTCACCGCTCCCGATGATCGTCAGGATTACGGCGAGGAGCGGTTTATCAGCTACGGGCAACTTGGCACGTTGGTCGTCGTCGTGGTTCACACCAGCCGCCATGGGCGCATCCGGTTGATTTCTGCCCGCAAGGCCAGCCGAAAAGAAAGGCAGGCGTACTATGAGCATCTCCAAGAAGCGGCTCAAGGAAATTGAGGCGATCAGGGACGAGGGCATCGACTATTCGGACATCCCGGAAGCTGATGAAAGCTTCTGGCGGCGTGCCCAGCTCCAGATGCCGCAGCCGAAGAAAGGGGTCTATGTGCGCCTGGACACGGACGTTCTGGATTGGCTCAAGTCGAAGGGCAAGGGCTACCAAACCCGTATGAACGCCATGCTGCGTGTGCTGATGGAAAGCGATCGGCAGCCACAATGAAGGAGGGACTGGGATCGACGGCTGACGAAGACGGTTTTGAGCTCGTGCGCGGCAGCGGCAACGTGTTCCGCGACCTCGGCCACCCGGCCGTTGACGTCGAGCAGACCAAGGCCATCCTGGCTGCGGAGATCATCGGCATCTTGGACGATGAAGGGCTCTCGACGCGCAAGGCGCAAGAGCGGACCGGCATCAACCACGCCGATTTCGCCCGCATCCGTAACGCCAAGCTCAATCGCTTTACGATCGACCGGCTGATGACGATCGTCGATCGCTTGGGTCGACAAGTTGAAGTCCAGATCAGCGTGCAGCCGCAGGGATAAAGCAGGGAAGAGGCGGCGGCGCGTCCCTAGGGTGATCCTTGATACAGATGGCAGCGTTGTTTTCGCCACCTATGCTGTGGCGGTAGAATTGGACCGGCATGATCGGCCGAACGATCTCGCATTACAAGATCACCGAGAAGCTCGGTGAGGGCGGGATGGGTGTCGTCTATAAGGCCGAGGACACCAAGCTAGAGCGGACCGTCGCGCTGAAGTTTCTGGCCGCGCATCTGCTCAATGACGACGAAGCCAAGGCACGCTTTCTGCGCGAGGCCAAGGCGGCAGCGGGTCTACACCATCCCAACATCTGTCCGGTGTACGAGATCGCTGAGGCGGAGGGGAAGACGTTCCTTTCGATGGCCTTCATCGATGGGGAGCCGCTCGAAGCCCGCGTCGAGCGAGGGCCGCTGCCACTGAAGGAAGCACTCGACATCGGCCGCCAGATCGCCGACGGCCTGGAAGCGGCGCATGAGAAGGGCGTTGTCCACCGGGACATCAAGCCGGCCAATGTGATGGTGGACGCCAAAGGCCGTGCCACCATCATGGATTTCGGCCTGGCACACCTAACGGAAGCCTCGCGTCTCACCAAAGCCAATCAGACGATGGGCACCGTCGCCTACATCTCGCCCGAACAGGCCCAGGGGATGGACGTAGACAACCGCTCTGACATCTGGGCGCTCGGCGTTGTTCTGTACGAGATGGTCCGAGGGCAGCGGCCGTTTCAAGGCGAATACGACCAGGCGCTGCTTTATGAGATCGTCCACGAAGAGCCAGCGCAGCTCATTTCGATTCGAGCAGGTCTTCCGATGGAGTTGGAGTTCATTGCTGCGAAATGCCTGGCGAAGGACCCGCAGGACCGCTACCAGACCTCAGCGGACGCGATCGTCGATTTACGAACGTGCGCCGAGAAACTCAAGTCGGGGCGCTCGACGATTCTGCGAACGGGAGCAGCTACGGGCGCCCTTGCCGGTCCGCACGGCGAATCGCCGAAAGTCGCGACGGAGCATGTTGCTCCCCCTGCTCCGACAGCGGCACCTGCCACGATCGGCGGGCGGATCTGGATGGCTCTCGCGGCCGCATTCCTTGCAGCCGCCGCCGTCTTCGCTTGGCTCTACCTCACGACGCAACCCTCCCCGCCCCAGCCCATCACCTTTACGATCGACCCGCCCGAGGGCGTCGTTTTCGAAAGTGGAGAGACGGCGCCACCTGTACTTTCTCCAGACGGCACCAAGCTGGCGTTCGTCGGCCTCGCCGACAACACCAGGAGTCTGTGGGTCAGGCCGTTCGATTCTCTGGAAGCGACCTCTCTACCCGGCACGGAAGGCGCCCAGTTTCCCTTCTGGTCGCCCGACAACCGCTATCTGGCCTTCTTCGCTGACGGCAAGCTGAAGAAAATCGATACCACGGGCGGACCGCCGCAAACGCTGTCCGACGCATTCAGGGGACGTGGGGGCACGTGGGCGGAGGACGATCAGGGATCGGGCGTCATTGTTTTCGCGCCTGGGATCAGCTCGCCGTTACAGCGCGTGTCATCCGCGGGCGGCGAACCCACCGTGGTTATGGCTCTTTCCGAAGCAGGCGGCGCTTTCAGTCACCGCCATCCCCGGTTCTTGCCAGATGGCCAACGCTTTCTCTACATACAGCAGGAAGAGACAGGGGAAATCGAAAACTCCGTCTTCTTGGGAAACCTCGACATTGCGCCTTCGCGGACACAAGTGAACGAGACGAAGCCCTTGCTCCAGGCCTCGAGCCGAGTCTGGTACGCACCTCCCAGGGCATCGCATCCGCAAGGCTATCTCGTTTACGTGCTAGGCGACACGCTTTTTGCGCAGCCATTTGACGTCGGCCCGGAGCCCGTAGCGCGGATCTTGGTTTTGAGATCCGCGGATTCCCCTTCCAGGCGGTAAAGTATCGGACATGATACGGATTCAACCGTTTGTAGGAATCACCTGCCGCGTACCCAAGCTTGCCAGTTTGCTGCTCGGCGTGGTCGTGGTCTGGTTCGCAGTATGCGGCCCGACGCAAACGCCGACCCGTACACCAGTCGAGCCGCTCCTTGAAAAAATCACCGTCTTCAGCAAAGGCGAGGAGGGCTACGCTTGCTTTCGCATCCCGGCGCTCGTCGTCAGCCCGGGCGGAACCGTGCTTGCCTTTGCCGAAGGGCGCGTGGACCGCTGCGCCGACGATGCCGATATCAACATGGTGCTGAAACGAAGCATCGATCACGGGCGGACGTGGGGCGATCTCCAGGTGCTTTTCGACGACGGCGACCTGTCGGTCAATCAGCCCACGCCCATCGTCGATGACGAGACGGGCGAAGTCGTCTTCGTCTTCTGCAAAAACAATCAGCGCATGTTCGTCACGAGAAGCGCCGACGACGGAGCCACCTGGGCCGAGCCGCGCGAGATTACCGACCAGGTGACCGACCCCAGTTGGAGCTACTTCGGTGCGGGTCCGGGGCACGGTATTCAGCTCTCGAGCGGACGCCTGTTGGCCTCAAGCTGGGGCGACCTCTCGCCGGGACCGAAGACCTGGCGGCCGGCCAATTGGGGCAAAGTGCAGTTCTCCTACACGATGTACAGCGACGACCACGGCGAGACCTGGAAGCGCAGCGAGCCGCTCGACATGGATCTCTCCGACGAGTCGATGTCAGTCGAGACCGAGGGCGGACGCATCTATATGAACATGCGCAGCCGCCAGCAGAAGCGCATGCGGGCCTACTCCTGGAGCGAGGACGGCGGCGAGACGTGGTCGAAGGTCGAGTTCGACGCGGGAATGCCCGAGCCCTCCGTGCAGGGAAGCGTGGTGCGTTACACGACCGCCGACGCGGACGGTAAGAACCGCGTCCTCCTCGCACACCCATCGAGCCGAACCGAGCGCGCCCAGTTGACCGTGCGCATGAGCTACGACGAGTGCCAGACATGGCCGGTGGCGAAGGTCCTCCAGCCCGGCTCGTCCGCCTACTCGGATCTGGCGATTGCGCCCGACAAAACGGTGCTGTGTCTCTACGAAGCAGAGAAGTATTCGAAGTTCATCTTGGCCCGTTTCAACCTGGCCTGGCTAACCGACGGCGCGGATAGCCCTTAGCAGCCATCCGCCCAAGCGACCGTGCCCGGAAGCGCCAACGACGTATACCGTTGCCGGTCGTGCGGGCTCAGCCGGCGGATGGTGGATCGATATTCTTCCTTAGTAGGCGTAGAAAGTTGCCGCCCCAGACCTTCCGAATCTCCGCCTCCGACATGCCGTGGGCCAGCATGCTGCGGGTGAGATGGACAAGCTGTGACATCTCCGGCACCACGGGGGTCGTGCGGCCCAGCCCGTCGAAGTCGGTGCCGATGCCGGCATAGTCGATGCCCACGAGGTCGGCCACGTAGCATATATGCTCCACGAAACGGTCGATGGTGGCTTGCTGGGGGTCGGGGTGGATGAACGCCGGCGCGAAGGCGATTCCCATGGCCCCGCCGGAGGCGGCAAGCGCTTTGATCTGGTCGTCCGTCAAACAACGCCAGTGATGGCAGAGCGAAAACACCGCCGTGTGGCTTACGATCGGCGGCCGGGAGATGGTCTCGAGTACTTCGAAGTACGACTTGTCGTTGATGTGGGCCAGGTCGGTGATGATGTGCAGCTCGTGGTTCGCCTTAAGAATGTCGTGGCCCAACGCCGATAACCCGCCGGCGTTCTTGCGCTCGCTTTCCCTGTCAGCGGGCGTACAGGGACCATAGGGGCTTTTCGTTCCCTGGAGAAAAGTCGGTTCCTTTCCGCCTTCGCCATGAGTAACCGCCACCGATCGCACGCCAAGACGATGAAGGAGCCGGACGATATCGACTTTGCCGTCGATCCAGCGGCCAATGCCCTCGATGGCCATCAGGATGCCGATCTTTCGCTCTTCCGCGGCGCGGACGGCGTCCTGGGAGGAGAGCACCAGCATGAGGTCGTTGGGGTGCTTGTCGATCTGGTCAAGCACGTTCTCGATCGTGATCCACACGTTAGCGGTCGGACCGTTGCCGACGATGAAGAACGCAGCGTCGTATCCGGTCTCCTTCATGCGGGGGATGTCGGTGTGGTAGGCAAGGTCGCGCTCTTTCCATCCGAAGGGAATCTCGCCCCGGTGGACCCGCTCGACCGGTACGTCGTTGTGGCCGTCGATGATGAGAGCCCGGTTGTGAACTTCTTGGGCTTGTTCGAGGGTGACCGTTTTCTTTGTGTGCTTTTCCTTTGTGGCACCCGATGCAACGCCGGATGCCAGAAGGCTCGCCACGCTGCCGGTTGCCGTTCTAGTCAGGAACTCACGTCTGGTTTTCATACCGACTCCGCTCTATGCCGAATCGATCCTAACGCAGACGCGCCACGCACCGAAACCAGACGGGAGCATTCCGTTCGCGAAAAGAAGGTTCTCAGTCCCGGCTGAGGAATCCAATGGCCGCGAGATACAGCATGTAGAACGAGAACGCCACCGTGATCGCCATGCCTAAGTTCAGCAACGCCGACGGCTTGTGCTCCCGGGCGACGCTCTGCTTGTTGATCAGAATCCAGACGAACAGCGCGAGCAAAGGCATGGCCAGGGGGCGGAGAGCTTGCGAGGGCCGCAGACAGGATGGACTTCCCGTCCCCCCGCCGAGTTCCGAAAGTGAGTTCGCCGAGGTCAGGGCCGCCTAACCTAGCGAGGTGAGGACTTCTTTCACCCGCGAGGCCACGACACGATGCTCGCCAGGTTGGAGCATCCACATCGAAATGCGCAGGCCACCCTCGGTTTGAGAAACCGCGCTCGAAGGCTCTCCGTCGTGTAGCTTCTGGCCGGCCTGCTTGGCTGTGAGCCCCTTCTTTTGCTCGTCCCAGCGCACCAGGACGTGGGGGACACGGTTGGCGATGGTAGGGATGTGAAGCTCCGTCTCCACACCGTCGACAGCGCCCACGGTCTGTATGACGTGCTCGGCGCGCGCATCGAGTTCCTTCCGCTCGGCGGCGTGGTCGATCCGGTGGTAGCGTTCCACGGCGGCGACCAGGCCCATGATTTCCTCTTTGCCCACCTTCATGCCGCGACCGATTCCCGCGCGGGGACTGATCGCCTTCTGCGCCCCCTCCACCAGGTCGGACCGCCCTACGACCAGGCCGCTCGCCTGAGGCCCGATCAGGCCCTTGCCCCCGGAAAAGACCACCAGATCGAAGCCTTCGCCGACGTACTGATGCAGACGCTCCACCGGTGGGACGTCGGACGCACAGTCGTTCATTGACGGAATCTGGTGTTTCTTGGCGACCTCGATCCACTCAGCTCGCTTGATTTGGCCCTTGGGCTCAGCGACGTTCAAGAAGAACATCATCGCTGTGTTCTCGTTGATGGCTTTCTCAAGCTCCTCGCGCGTTTCGACCTCAACCGGCTTGGCGCCGGCGGCCCAGATCTGCGTATCGAAACCGAAGCGATGACTCTTCTGGACCACCACCTCGTTGGGCATGCCGGTCGTGTCGGGCAGCTTGCGCAACTTCTGGTCGTCGCCGCCCGTGATGCAGGCGGCCGTCCCTACGGTCAGCCCCGAGGCCGCGCCGCAACAAATCATGGCCGCGGGCACGCCGATGATTTCCGCAATCCTCTTGCCGGCCTTTGTTTGCAGGTCGGGTAGAGAGATAAAGTGCTTCGACGCCTCGACCATCGTGGCCATGACTTCGGGGGGCATGATGGACCCGCCGAGTGTCGTAACGACGCCCACGCCGTTGATGACGTGGCGTACACCGAGACTCTCGTAGGTCACCGTAGCGCCGCTTGCGCCGACCGTCGACTGCGCCGACTCCCCACAACCGGATACGCCGGCCGCCGTAGCACCCACCGCGGTGGCCCGCAGAAAGCTTCTTCGGGTTCGGGATCTTTTCACGATGCACCTCCTGGGGTTCGCCTGCTGGTGTGCCAAAAGTCGTCGCCGTTGCACGCGGTCGGCACGTCGCACTCTATGCAAAAACTCGCTTCCAACTCTATCGCATCGGCCGAACTCCGGGACGACCCGGGACCCTCAACCGGGTGTCCACCTTGCCGGCAGTACGAGTGACACGAACCGCCAAGCACGTCGTTCGGTCGATGACTCCCTGTTGTACGCCGGGACCGAGAGGGTTCCGCTGGACCCGCGACGTTGCGTGTCTAGTACGTGGCCAACTCTAGGGAGTGGTTACTATCTGTGCTCTTGCTGTGACTGTGCAGCGATCAGCTTATTTAATCCCGCAAATTATTATGACACTTTTTGACAGTGTGGGGCATCTATATATGTATGGGCAACCCCAAAGGTGTGAAGCGGGATTTCAAGGCGCTGGAGAAGCGCCGTTTCGAAGCGATGCGGCTGCTCCACCAAGGCCACAATCAGTCCGAGACGGCGAGACGGCTGAACGTCGCTCGCCAAACCGTCAGTGAGTGGCGGCGGCAATACCGCGAGCAGGGTGCGGCCGGACTCCGCCAGGCCGGGCGCGCCGGACGCAAGCCGCTCCTCGATGCCGCACAACGCGAACGCCTGACGTCGCTGCTGCTGGAAGGCCCGGAAGCCCACGGCTTCCCAACGCCCCTGTGGAGCTGTCCGCGGGTGGCTCGGCTGACCGGAGACGAGTTCGGGGTCGCATACCACGCAGGCCACGCCTGGAAGATCCTGCGAGCGCTCGACTGGAGCCCGCAACGCCCGGCCGGAAAGGCGCGCGAGCGCAACGAAGAGCGGATCCGCACCTGGAAGCGCAAGACCTGGAAGCGCATTAAAAAAAGCCCAAAACGAAGGCCGTACGCTCGTCTTCATCGACGAAAGCGGATTGAGTCAGAAGCCGCATCGCTGCCGCACCTGGGCGCCACGTGGCCAAACACCGGTGCTGCAGTTTAACTTCAACTGGGAGAAGCTTTCCGTCTCGGCGGGGCTGACGCTGCGTAACTTCTACTTCCGGCTCTATCCCGGTGCGATCGGCAAAGAGCAAGTGACCGACTTTCTCAAGGCGTTGGTACGTCATATCGATCGCCCGCTGCTGATCGTCTGGGATCGGCTGCCGGCGCACCGTAGCCGCCTGGTGCAAGAGTTCATCGAACTCTCCGAAGGCCACATCGCAACCGAGTACTTGCCACCCTATGCGCCGGAGTTGAATCCGGTGGAATACATCTGGGCTTACTGGAAGCAGCACGAGTTGCCGAACGTCTGTCCGAAAGACTACGGCGAGCTGAACGAGCGGGCCCGCAAGGCACTCCGCCGCATGTACCGCAAACCGCGTTTGATCACGGCCTTCTGGAAACAGTCTTCTCTTTGTTTTGACTGACTCTATATTATGCGGAAGTCAATAGTCGACGAGTACAGGTCGGGGTCGAAGTGACCGAACTCGATGGGTCGTTCGTATTTTTTTGTGAACACAGGTAAGGTGTCTTCAAACCATCCTTTGTGGAGGACGACATTCCGTCGAACCTCAGGAATCTGCTCTAGCTCGAAGGCCGCTTTGGGGAAACCGGGCCTCCATTCCTCCGGCAGCCCCTCAAAGGAATCAAAACCATGAATGGTGTGGCTCGTCTCGGAGGCGATGAAGTTGATGCTTTCGCCCTTGAAAACTCCAAACTCGCAATAGGGTCCCCCCCAGGTCCGGGTCCGCCTTCCCTAGGCTATGACGGAGGAGATCGAAGCGAGAGCCGAAGCTCTCCACCCGGGAAAGATTCGCGTCGATGAACCGCATCGTCTCCAACGCCGCCATTTGGCTGTCGACGAGATGAGACGTGACACTGTGTAGTTCCCGGCGGACAACGGGACGCACAACCCTCGCGACCTTCTCGCCGATATAAAAGTTGATCTCTGTCCGAAACGCAACGAAAAAGACCGCGGCGATCAAGAACAAGATTACTAAGACTGCGAGGACGCTTCTTTTCATAGTGCGGAGGGGGCGATACAGCGCCGCCACGAAATCGGTCGAGGAGAGCTTATAGGAGCGCCGGCTTGTGGAGGTGTACGAAGCATCTACACAGCCGGAGCGACACCTAGCACCTTCTCCCAGCCGAGCAGGAAGGAGCTGATTGTACCACTCGACTGGTTGGGGACGGTAGCGGGGGTGTCCACCTCAGACTGGCAGGTTGGGTTTTATGTGGTGCCGGGGTGCAGTGGCGAGTCTTGATTGCCCGAGACTTGAGGTTTGCGGTCGGGAGCGAGTGCTCGGTTGTTTGCTGTCCTGAGAACCGAGGAATCGGTTCTCGGCAAGCCTGGAGGCTTACGCCACATGGTAGGATGGACAGCGATGAGACAATTGGCGAGAGGTTACCTGCTCGACGGCCTGCTCGGGTTTCGGTTAAGCCTTTGGCCGTCCGCGGGTGGCTGGGTTGCGTGGGCTCGCGCTGAAGACAGCGCTGAGCTCGTGCAGATCAATGCGAGACCGCAGAAACTCAGCGTAGCGAAAAGGATGGCGTGCCAGTTCGTACTGGGTCCTTCGCGCATGAAGCGGTGCCGGGAGCTGACGAAATGTTGGCGCGAGGTTGCGTTCTCGCAACTCGCCCACGGGCTCGACATGCGTTACGCACGGTGAGCAGCCCCTTTGAGCGGACCATGGCAGGTAGCGAGAACACGGTTCGGGGTTGATATGCCCGATGAGCTCGGACGACTCGGTTGATACATCATCCAGGAACACATTATGAAACGTAAGGGGTTCTTGCGAGTGGCCACGATTTCGCTTGCGGGCGCCTTTCTGCTTCCTTTTCTCGGTGTCTCCTCGCCAGTCAGCGACCCCTTTACCCCGGCGCAAAGAAACTACTGGGCGTTTCAGAAGGTCGAGCGGCCCGCGGTCCCAGAGACGAGCCACACGGGCTGGGTGCGTAATCCCATCGACGCTTTTGTTGCTGCGAAGCTTGAAAACAAAGACATCGAGCCGGCGGCGCGTGCCGACAAGGTAACGCTCATCCGCCGGGCGACGTTCGACCTGATCGGGCTGCCACCCTCGCCGCAGGAAGTCAAGGCGTTCGTCGAGGACGATTCCCCCGAGGCGTTTCAGAGAGTCGTCAACCGCCTGCTCGATTCGCCCCACTACGGCGAGCGTTGGGGACGCCACTGGCTCGATCTGGCACGCTATTCCGATAGCGAAGGCTTCAAATCAGACGAGACTCGTCCGAACGCCTGGCGCTATCGTGACTACGTCATAAAAGCTTTCAACGACGACAAGCCCTACGACTTATTCGTCAAAGAGCAGATTGCCGGTGATGAGTTGTGGCCCGGCGACCCCGACGCGCATGTCGCCACCGCCTTCAACCGCCACTTTCCGGATGAGAGCAACGCCGCCAACCTGCAGCAACGCCGCCAGGAGATCCTGCACGACATCACCGACACCGTCGGCGCCACCTTCCTCGGCCTGACCTTCGGCTGTGCGAAGTGCCACGACCACAAGTTCGACCCGATCCTGCGGAAAGATTACTACCGCCTGCAGGCGTTCTTTGCCAACACCGCCGAGTACGACGAGGTCCCGATGGTCAGTCCGGCCGAGTTGCGCGAGCAGCGCCGCAAGCTTGCTGTCTGGAAAGAGGCCACCAAAGACATAAGGGCCGAGATCGACGAACTTTTCAAGGCCAAGCGTGACGAGGACTGGGCGCACCAGGTCGGACGGCGCACGCCCGAAACCCAGCGAATGCTAGACCGTGAGGGAGGCGAACATACGCCGTACGAGCGTCAGATCCTCCGCAAGCACAACTGGGAGATGAAGTTCCTCGTCGGCGAGACGAGAATGGCGAAGGGCCTGAAAGGGGAAGAGAAAGAACGCTACGAGCAGCTTCAAGCAAAGCTGGCGAAGTACGAGCGCCTGCATCCGGGCGAGCTGCCGCTAGGCACCGGCGTGAAAGACCTCGGCCGTGATGCCTCGCCCACTCATGTTCTCGGTGTCAGCTCCTACGACGCGCCGGGTGAAGAGGTGCGGCCGGGGTTCCTGTCGATCCTCGATCCGAAGCCTGCCGTGATCCCCGATTTGCCGTACGTGAAGTCGACCGGACGCCGCACGGCGCTGGCGCACTGGGTCGCCGATCGCGACAATCCGCTCGCAGCGCGAGTGATCGTCAACCGCCTCTGGCACTACCACTTCGGGCGAGGCATCGTCGCCACCCCGAGCGACTTTGGCCGCATGGGGGGAGACCCGACGCATCCCGAGCTGCTCGACTGGCTGGCCGCTGAGTTCGTCGACAACGGCTGGAGCGTGAAACAGATGCACCGGTTGATCATGAACTCGGCCACCTATCAGCAGAGCTCAGCTTTTCGCGAGGACGCTAACAGGGCTGATTCGATGAACCGGCTCTTCTGGCGCTTTCCGCCGCAGAGGTTGGAGGCGGAGGTGATCCGCGACTCGGCGCTCTACGTCTCCGGCATGCTCGATCCGGCGATGGGCGGGCCGAGCATATTCCCGCCGCTGCCCCCGGGCATGCCCAAGCCCTGGGGCGGGTGGGATGTTACCGAGGATCCCGCCGGTCACCGGCGGCGAAGCATATACGTCTTCGTGCGCCGCAACGCGCGCTACCCGATGCTCGAAGCGTTCGACATGCCCGACACGCATGAGAGCTGCGCCCGGCGCACCATTACGACGACCGCGCCGCAGGCCCTGGCCTTGCTCAACAGCGAGCAGACGATCAATTGGGCGCGTGGGTTGGCGGGCCGCGTCTTGGAGAACTCCGGCGCCGACTTTAGGGTAGGAGTGGCCCAGGCCTATGAGGCCGCCTTCTCCCGCAAGCCCGACGGCTGGGAGAAAGACCAAGCGCTGAGGTTCCTCGAGCGTCAGGCGGCGGTCATCGCCAAGCGGCAAGCGGCGGGAGAGAAGTTGGCGTTGCCGACCACCGTGCCGGATGGGCTGGCGGAGCCCCGTGCGGCGGCTTTTGTTGACTTCTGTCACACGCTGCTCAATGCGAACGAGTTTGTGTATCGGTTTTGAGAGTGCGGCTGTCGTGTGGTCGTGAGATGTAGGGGCTCGGCATGCCGAGCCCGCGGGCACGCTATGGCGTGCCACTACACTTGATTAGTCGCTGATAGTCAACAACGTCTGCTCATGAGACCAGAGACACAACCTTACGTTGCCACGCTCCGCACGCGCCGCCGATTCCTGACCCACGCCGGCAGCGGACTCGGCCTGCTGGCGCTGGGCCACTTACTCGACCAAGCCGGGGGGTTACCCCGTGCCTCGGCAGCCCACGCCAATCCGCTGGCGGCGAAAGAGCCTCACCACCCACCGAAAGCCAGGTCGGTCATCTGGCTTTTCATGGAGGGTGGGCCGAGCCATATCGACCTGTTCGACCCCAAGCCGGTGCTCGACAAACTCGACGGGCAGCCCATGCCCGAGTCGTTCGGACGTCCCATCACGGCCATGGGTACCGCACATAACACCCTGATGGCGACCCAGAGGACCTTCAAGCAGCATGGGGAGAGCGGCCTGTGGGTGTCGGACTGGTACCCACACATCGCTGAGCACGCGGACAAGCTGGCTGTCATCCGCTCCTGCCAGGCCGACGGCCTCAACCACGTCGGCTCGGTTTCGCAGATGAACACCGGCTCCATCCTCGCCGGACGGCCCTCGCTGGGCGCTTGGGTCAGCTACGGCCTAGGCACGGCTAATCAAGACCTGCCGAGTTTCGTCGTTTTGACCGATTACAAAGGTGTGGTCGGGGGCGCCAAAACTTGGAGCTCCGGATTCCTGCCGGCCGCTTTTCAGGGAACGCGGTTCCAACAAGAGGGGCCCCCGATCCTCAACTTGGCCCAGCCTGACACCGTCGGCGACAGCCAACAGCGCGGCAAGCTCGACCTATTGGCGGCTCTCAATCGCCACCACGCCGAGACACGTCCCGAGGAGAGCGAGCTCGACGCCCGTATCGAAGCTTACGAGCTGGCCTATCGTATGCAGTCTGCGGCGCCGGAAGCCGTCGGCCTGGCGAGCGAGTCCGAAGCTACTAAGAAGCTCTACGGCATGGACGAGGAAGACACGGCCAAATACGGCGCCAACTGCCTGCTAGCGCGGCGGCTGGTCGAGCGCGGCGTGCGCTTCGTCGAGTGCTACAGCGGCAGCGGCAGCGGCTGGGACGCCCACAAAGACATCGAGGGCAACCACTCGAAGTGGTGCAAGGCGTCGGACAAGCCGATCGCGGGGCTGTTGGCCGATCTCGAATCCCGTGGTCTGCTCGAGGACACGTTGGTCGTCTGGGGCGGTGAGTTTGGCCGCACCCCGTTCAACGAGAAGGGCAACGGCCGCGACCACAACCCCTGGGGCTTCACGATTTGGATGGCCGGCGCCGGCATCAAGCCGGGTCAGGCCATCGGCACGACCGACGAGATCGGCTTGAATGCGGTGGAGAAGCCCTACCACGTCCACGATATTCACGCTACGATGCTGCACCTGCTCGGGCTCAATCATCTCGACCTCACCTACCTCCACAACGCCCGCGCCGAGCGCCCCACGGTTAACGGCGGGAAGTTGATTGAAGAAGCGTTGGCGTAATACTCCGCCGCAAGGCCCGCGATTCCGTCCGCTGAGCGAGAATCCGACCCCGTAGTGAGGGTGACCGCAACCCGTGGTTCGGCCCGGCTCGGCTGGGTGGTTCAGGGGTCGGGTGTGTCGGTTGGACACGGTCTGGACTGGGATCGAGGGAGGCGGCGGGCACGAATGCCGGTTCTGACTCCGCTGGGCTGAGCAGTGCCGGCTCGTGGTTGTACACGGGTTCTGGGGCCTGGCCGGACCGTCCATCAGCCGGCACGGCGGGCGTGACACGCTCTGCCCTTGCGCCGTAACTGCCTTCTGTGCAACGTTGTGCGGCGCAGCGTGCTGTGCTCGCCAGCTTGCGGCAAAGCAGCGTTTCGCCGGTTTCCGACGTCTGCGCCGGACCCGCGACGTACGCATCTGCCGCCACTCCCTGAGCCGTTAGTCGTAAGACAAATCCCCGTGGCACGAGCGGCCCCCCGCGTGCATACTAAGGGGACGCTATGGTGCGCTCCAAGCCACCACGAGCCGGGATGGTCGTCTGCCTGGCCTTGATTGCCTGTCTGCTTACGGCCGGCTGGCTGGCCGCACAGGGATTTGACGGGGGTGCCGCGCGCGTTATCACCGTCGAGGGGCAGGTCTCCGTACTGCGGGGCGCCGAGCCCTGGGCTTTGTTCCCCGACGAGACCGTCAACATCGGAGAAACAATCCTGACCGGCGACGACGGCTTCGCCGAGCTGCAGGTCTCCGACGGCAGCATGTTCTTCGTCTTCCCGAACTCTCACGTCGTGTTCCGGAAAAACCCTGGCAGCTTGCGCGACCTGTTGGACATCTTTCTCGGCCGCATAAAGGTTCATATTCAGAAGCTCGGCGGGCGGCCCAACCACAACCGCATCTTTACCCCCACGGCCGTGATTTCCGTGCGCGGCACGACCTTTGACGTCCAAGTGGATGAGAACGAGACGACTCTGCTCCTGGTGGATGAGGGTCTCGTTTCCGTAGCCCATCGGCTGCTTCCGAGCGGGAGAGAGATCCCGGTCGCCGAGGGCGAGAGTCTGGTGGTGTACCGTGACGCGCCGCTCGCCAAAGCGGGTGTCGACAAGGTCAAGGCCGCTCAACTTGCCGACAACGTAGCGCGTACTCTGGCCTACATCTGGAACCGCATCGGCCGAACCGCGGGCGGCGGTCCCACGGGCCCTGGCGCTCCCACGGGAGGCGGCGCTCCCCTGCCGGGTGACACCGAGACCCCTGAGCCGCCCCCGCCACCACCTCCTAGCCGGTAGCCCTAGTGGACTCGTAAAGAAGACTTGATGGAAAACGAGCAACCGGGCGGGCACAGGGGCCCGCCCCTACAATCCCGCTGTATACTCCTACGCCTAAGCAATCTCCGCGACATTCCACTAGGCTAGCCGGCACTCGGCGTCAGCCAAGGCTTTCGTTCGGCACGATCGTCGCCTTGACGCTGCGCATGGCCATCGCGCTTTCGATGGCTTCCATAATGCCCTGCTCGCTGAATGGAAAGCAGGTCTGCATGCGGGACCAGGGATAGCGGTCGCGCGCCCGGTCGAGCATGTCGATCGCCAACGGAATGTCGTTGGCCGTGAAGGCCCAACTGCCCAGCAGGTTGACGTCCTTGACACAGAAACGATGCCAGTTGGTCCCGATGGCGCCCGCGTCGGTGAACTGCCCCATCTCGACGTACGTGCCGCCGTCGCGCAGCATCTCGATCCCCTCGGGGCCGGCCGAGGGATGGCCGCTGCAATCGAGCACCAGGTCGGCCCCGTAGCCACCTACGATCCGCCGCACCGCGTCGGTCCGGGCCTGCGGAGTCGTATGGATTTCGATGCTGACGGTGGCCTCGGCGCCGAACTCCCGGCACAGGGCCAGCCGGGGCTTCTCCGGGGCGCCGACGACGATCACGCGGCCGGCTCCCATCTCTTTGGCCGCGACAATCGCCAGCACACCGATGGGCCCCGAACCCTGAATCACCACCGTGTCGCCGCCGCCAAAGCCGCCGGCAGAGCCGGCGCGGTTCATCGCGCGAACACACGAGGTCAGCGGTTCGGATAGCGACCCCAGCCTCAGCGTCATCTCATCGGGCAAGCGGTAGATCTTCGTAGCGGGCAGCATGTCGAGATCCACGTAAACCACCTCGGCCCAACCGCCCCACAGGTGCGGGGCTTTGTTGAACGGGAGGTAGCGGCCATAGTAGGTGGGATTGAGACAGCGATTGGCGTTGGCGGGGTAATGCACGCAGTAGCAGCACTCGCCGCAGGGCATCAGAGGCGGCAGCATCACCTTGCTGCCGACCGTAAGCGGTTGGCCCATGAAGTCCGCCTCGAGGCCGGGACCCTTCTCAACGATGACGCCGGCCAACTGGTGACCGAGCGTGAAAGGCCAGGGCAGGGGCTTGGGCCAGTGTCCACGCAGGATGTGAAGGTCCGTGCCGCACACGCCACAGAATCCGATCTCAATCAGCGCTGCCTTGTCGGGAATCTTGGGCTGCGGAACGGTCTCGATGCGCGCGGTGGTTCCGGGGCCGTCAAAGGTTGATACGCGTACCGTGCTCATGCTGTGCTTTTTCTCGCTTCGGCGCAGTTTCTCTCAACGAAACCCGGGCCTGGCGGGTGGTCACTTCGACCCATCCGCCGCCGCCATAGCGAATGGCGTTGCCGATCAGGTTGACGAGCACTTGGCTGATGCGGTCGGCGTCAAGCCGCACCTCACCAAGATTTTCGTCGAGCGACTGCTCGAGCTGCAGCCCGTGCTTCTTCGCGGCCAGTCGCTGTTGCTGGACCACCTCGCTGGTCAGCGCGTTGAGATCGTGCATCCGCAGTTCCAGGCGGAAGTCGCCGCGCTCGAGTTTCGAGAAGTCGAGCGTGTCGTTGATCAGCCTGTGAAGCCGGTCGACGTTGCGCTTGGCCAGGGCAAGGAAGTTTTCCTGGTGTTGGTTGAGCGGGCCGGCGGTGCCGTCCTCGACCACGTTGATGGCTTCCTTGATGGCCGTGAGCGGTGTACGCAGCTCGTGCGAGACCATTGATGTGAACTCAGTCTTCACCATGACCGCGCGCTGTAGAGTTTCCACCATCCGCTTGCGCTCGGTGATGTCCCGCGAGACGGCCACGAAGCCGGCAATGCGGCCCCCATCGTCGCGCACCGGGGCGATCGTCTGGTCAGCCTCGAAGATCGAGCCGTCGCGCTTGCGGTTGGTCATCATGCCGCGCCAGACTTCCCCACAGGTGACCTTCGACCACATCTGCCGATAGAATTCGGCGTCGTGGCGTCCGCTTTTGAGGATGCGGGGGTCTGCCCGACGGCCTGCTCGCGTTCGTACTGCGTCATGCGCTCGAAAGCGGGATTGATGTACTGGATGACGCCGTCGGTGTCGGTGATGACGATCGCTTCCCCAGCTGAGTCGAGCGCGGCCACGAGGCGGGCGTGTTCGCGCTCGATGCGCTTGCGGTCGGTGATGTCGAAACCCACGCCGATGAGCCCGGTTGGATGGGCGTCGGAGTTGAGGACGGGCGCTTTGATGATCAGTAGGGTATGCGGTTGGCCGTTGAACTCGACAGCTTCTTCGTGCCGCAGGGCGATGCGGGCCTCCATCACCTCGCGGTCGCGTTGGGTGAACTCGCGGGCCACATCCTCGGGGAACAGGTCGAAGTCGGTCTTTGAGATGATCTTCTCGGCGGGTATGCCCAGGGCGTCGCAGAAGGTGCGGTTCACCGAGACGTAGTGGAACTCCGAGTCTTTGAGGAAGGCCAAGGCGGGGAGGCTGTCAAGGATAGTATTGACTTCGCGAATCTTTTGGGAGTAGGCCGAGCCGAGCCGCAGGTGGGCTCGGCGCTCCAACTGAAACGTCTCCTCCACAACGCTGCACAGCTCACGCTCGACGTCGAGAATCGTGCTGAGCCAGCGGGAGCGCTCGGCTTCGGGAGCCGAGAAGAGGAACGGCTTGGCGACTTCCCACAGTGCGGTATCCGCCTCGGCTATCGGTACGTGCTGCGAGGCCAGCTCGCGAGTCAGCAGGGACAGGCGGGCACGGTTCTCCTTTGACTCGTCCCCCAGATAGTCGGCCACCGCCTGTGCGTAGACCGCGCACTGCGGCTCTGAGTAGACGTGCGACGTTGGCGGGGCGCCGTTCTCCCCAGCGGTTACGCCCATACTTTCCCCATCGGCGGTTTCGGACTGAAAAGCGATCGAGCCGGGCGCAGAGCCCGCTATCTTTCGTATCGGCCGTGCGGCGGTTGCTATTGAGAGGCGCGATCGAACGGGACTGGCGGGTGGCTGAAGCCGGCCCGTGGGAGGACGCTGAAGGCGCCTGTCCGAGAATGGACGCGCCGCCTGAACCAACTAGTGTAGTGCGTCAAGCAGATTGCACCTTATGCAGGGCGGCACGTCCGCGCTTGACTTTCTCGAGGATGTCGGAGGCGGTCGCGGTCCAGATGAAGGGCGTGGGATGCCCGTTGTGCTGGGCGATGTAGTCGTCAATGGCGGCGACGAGCTCGTCCACGCTGCGAAACACGCCGCGGCGCAGGCGCTTGACGGTGAGATCGCGAAAGAATCGCTCGACCATGTTCAGCCACGACGCCGAGGTCGGGGTGAAATGAATGTGGAAGCGCGGGTGACGATCGAGCCAACGCTTCACAGCGGCATGCTTGTGGGTGGCATAGTTGTCCACGATGAGATGAAGCTGTTTGTCCTTGGGAGTGCGGCGGTCAATTAAGCGCAGGAAGCGCAGCCATTCCTGGTGGCTGTGTCGGGGCATGCACTCGGCGATCACGCTGCCGTCAAGGCTGTTGAGCGCCGCAAACAGGGTGGTCGTGCCGTTGCGCTTGTAATCGTGGGTCATCGTTTGGCCGCGTCCCTTTTTGAGCGGCAGGCCGGGCTGGGTGCGATCGAGGGCTTGGATTTGGGACTTCTCATCGAGCGAGAGAACCAGAGCATGCTCAGGCGGATTGAGATAGAGTCCGACGATGTCGTCGAGTTTCTCGGCGAAACGCGGGTCATTGCTGAGCTTGAAGGTCTTGACGCGGTGGGGCTTGAGGCCATGGGCGCGCCAAATCCGTCCCACGGTGGAAGCGCTGACGCCGGCCGCGGCGGCCATGGTGCGGCGGCTCCAGTGGGTGGCGTTGGACGGTTTCTCGCGGGTGGTCTTGTGGATGATCTGCTGTACTTTCTGCTTCGAGACGGCAGGTTTACGACCGGGCCGTGGGGCGTCTTTTGCAATGCCGGCGATGCTGCTTTCGAGAAAGCGCGTGCGCCAGCGGGCCACCAACTGCCGCGAGACACCGAGCTGTGCGGCGATCTGCTTATTCTCGAGACCGTCGGCGGCCAGCAGGACAATCCTGGCTCGCAGGGCGAGACGAACGGCGACTTGGCGGCCGCGCGCGTAGCGGTCCAACTGCTTGCATTGCGCTGTGTTCAAAGTTACTGGTTGTGCTCTTCGCATCCCATGCCTCCTGTTAATAGAGACGACGGGAAGCCAATATAAGTTACATTATTTATAGTGCACTACACTAGGGCCGACAGAAACTCTGCAACTGAGACACGACCCAGTTCTTGACCGCGTTCGTGGATCAGCCTACAATCCTAGATAGGCCTCTCTGGCGCTATCGTCTAAGGGTTAGGACAGGGCCCTCTCAAGGCTCAAATACGGGTTCGAATCCCGTTAGCGCTGCCAACCCAACCCTCTTACTTTCAATGGATTAAGCCTTGCGCTGGCGGGCTCGTGCAAACATATGCAAACATCCCGTTCGGCTCAGGAAATCTCCGTCTGCTTCGTTTCCATTGCCGCGCGGATGGAGGCGTCCCACATTTCGGCCGCAGTGATGTCGTCTTTTGGTAGAGCGTGAGCGTAAATCTTGGCTGTAGTGTGGACGCTGGAATGTCCGAGACGCTTGCTCGCGGTGGGCAACGGTACACCCTTACTGAGCAGCTCCGAGCCGTGTGAATGGCGCAGGGTGTGAATCCCGACGCTCTTAAAGCCAGCCTTCCGGGCAGCCAAGCAGGCCTTCGCGGTGATTGAGTCGGGCTTCAGGTACTCTCCTGACGGGTCGCAGAAGACGAGGTCTAGGTCGGTGCGGTAGTCGCCACCGAACAACAAACGGTTTCTCTCCTGCTGTTTGCGATGAAACTTGAGCACCTCGACAACCGAGGCGGGCAACGTTAGGCTGCGGGTCCGCTTGTTTTTCGTCGTTTTCAGACGCAAGCCTGCTCGGGTCTGTTCCTGACTCTTGGAGATGCAGACGGAACAAGTCTCAAGATCGAGATCCGGCCACGTCAGTGCAAGCACCTCGCCACGTCGAGCATCAGTCGCCGATGCAAACAGCAGGATCTCATACCGGCCGTATTTGCGGGCGACATCGAGATACCAACAAAGCCGCTCAGGATCCAGGGCGACGGCCTCTCTCGGTTCGACCTGGGGAGGCTCAACCCCCTCCATCAGGTTCGACGTGATCGTGTGTTTTTTATCTT
Organism: Bryobacterales bacterium; assembly: GCA_965248255.1. GTDB lineage: Bacteria > Acidobacteriota > Terriglobia > Bryobacterales > UBA6623 > JAKZVK01. The sequence goes on along the minus strand of CBDFIW010000004.1, from coordinate 2,628,221 downwards.
GAGGGCCTTCTTGAGAATCACATCAAGCACGCTGGCAATGTGTTGCACGGTCTTGGCGCTCAACGGTTGGGGTTTCTTGGTCTTGCGATCGCGGCCACCGGACTTGAGCAGGCGAAACAGGACCGGCTCGATCATCAGGGCGGAAAGCTCCTGTAGCCGAACGCCGCCGAGGTCGGGCAGGGCATAGGCGACTAGCTGGCCGTACCTCTCAAGTGTTTTCGGGCTACACCTACGGGGCGCAAACTCAGCGAACCACCGCTCAACCCAAGCTGCAAACGTTTGGGGGTCGGGCTTAACCGGCGCACCCTCGGCGCGTTTGTTGAGTTCTTCGCGTGGCGCGTCCGCGGCGTCACGGCGTCTACGCCGCCATCCGCCGAGGCGACATTCCGAGCCTGCGATGGGGCAAACGAATCCTCGTACCACGCGAAGCTCTAATGCGCGTGCTCCGGGGTGAAAAGGCGTGAGTCTTCCGGCGATGCGGGAATCAGAGCTACCCCAGCCTTCCCTAGCGTCGGCGAATGCTCAGCCATTCCAGCTTCCCCGTATCCTCGATCCCGCGGACCCCTTGGCCAACGCCCGCCGCTTCATGGCCGAGCGGTACACGCTGAGCGGTGCTGCCTTGCTCTACCACCACCGGGGCGAGTTCCATCGCTGGGACGGACCAGCCTACCGCCAGATAACGGAATCCCAACTCCGGGCACAACTGTACTCGTTGTTTGAAGGCTCGGTGGTGCAGAAGGGGCCGGGGGCAACCCGCCCATTCAAACCCACTGCGCGAAAGGTTAGTGAGACCATTGACGCCCTCCGAGCAGCAGCTCACCTGTCCGGCAGAATCGAGCCACCTGCTTGGCTTGGCGGGGCAACCGATCTTGAACCGACCCAGCTTCTGCCGTGTGCCCTGGACGTACCGCCGGGCGAGCTCGCGCAAGGCGGGGTCGGTTTTTTCGCGGACCGTTACGCCTACCGCACCAGCGTTGAGTGGGCCCTTTGCCCTCTCCCCGCCGAGAACTAGCGCCGCATGCATCGCGCACACGTGCCACGGGTCACCCCCGCCCAGGCTTGGACTTGGTTCTAGCAGCGTTGATCACATCCATACACTGATCTTATGCACGTAGCCCCGGATATGTCTTTCCGTGGTGGATGCCGTCGAGTCCTTCCAATTATCGCCTGGCAGGTCTATGGTATTGTTCGCTCAGTGGTCTGTGTATCAAACCGGGTTCACGCGGTGGCAATCTTCATCGCTTGGGCGGTATTCCCTCTCGCCGCGCAGCAAGAGCCGGGTGAACGATTCTCAGCCGATGCCGTCCGCTTCTTTGAGAACGAAGTCCGGCCGGTTTTTCTCAATAAGTGTGCGGCCTGCCATAACGACAAACTGCGCACTAGCGGACTGTCGATCGAAAATCGCGAGGCGATTCTCCAGGGAGGTAGCCGCGGGGAAGCAGCCTCGCCAGGGCTGCCCGAAGAGAGTCTGCTGATCCATGCGGTTCGCCGGCAAGGCGAGTTGAAAATGCCACCCGGAGGCCCGCTGGCGCCGCAGGAACTCTCCGCGCTTGTTCGCTGGGTTGAGATGGCTCTACCGTGGCCGGCCCGGCCGACCGGCACTACGGCGGACGGGTCCGGGACGCACTGGTCGTTTCAGCCGATACGCCGGCCCCGCGAGCCAACGGTTTCCAACGCGTCCTGGGCTCGCAATCCCATCGACCGTTTCATCCTGGCCCGCCTCGAGCAAGAAGGCCTGCAACCCGCACCCGAAGCCGACAAGCCGACACTGATACGGCGATTGTACGTCGACTTGATCGGGCTGCTGCCCACGCCGGAAGAGGTCGATGCTTTTGTGGCTGACGCTCGTCCGGATGCCTATGAGCGTTTGGTCGAACAGCTACTGGAATCTCCCCACTACGGCGAGCGCTGGGGCCGCCACTGGCTCGATCTGGCTCGGTACGCCGACTCCAACGGATACAAAGACCACAAACGCCAGATCTGGATGTACCGCGACTGGGTGATTCACGCCTTGAACCGCGATCTTCCTTTCGATCAATTCGTGATCGAACAGATCGCCGCGGACCTGTTACCCAACGCCACCAAACAACAAATCGTGGCGACCGGTTTTCACCGCAATACGTTGTTGAATCTGGAGGGGGGCGTCGACTTCGAGCAGTACCGAGTCGAAGCCGTCGTCGATCGCGTCGATACGACCGGAATGGCTTTCTTGGGACTGACCCTCGGCTGCGCCCGCTGTCACGACCACAAGTACGACCCGATCTCGCAACAAGAGTTTTATCGCTTCTTCGCTTTTTTCAATAACATCGACGAGCTAGGCGGCGAGTTCAACAACGACGACGGACGCGCCCGCCCCTACGAGCCGGTGCTGGAGTTCGGAACGCCCGAACAGCACGCGCGACGAGAGGGCATCCGGGCGCAACTCGAGGTCATGGAAGAGGAGCTGGAGAACTATGAAGAACAGTTGTTGACGAAGCAGGCTCAGTGGGAAGCGTCTCTGAGTGAAGAGGACCTTGCCGAGCTCACTCCGAACCAGCGCGTCGTCCTCGGCGTTCCCATCGGCGAGCGCTACAAGCTTCAGCTCGACGCCATTCGGAAAGCCTACTTTGGTCAGGACTTGGGGCACCAAGAGCGCGAGAAGGCCATCGCTGCTGTTCAGGAGCTTGAGCCCAAGGTTCCAAGTACGCTGGTCATGAAGGAGTTGCCCGAGCCGCGCCTTACAAACGTTCTCCTGGGTGGAGACTTCCTGGACAAGGGAGCCCGTGTCTGGCCCGGCACACCCACCGTCCTGCCGGCCCTTCCGAAGCAGGAGAGCTACACGCGGCTTGACCTGGCCCGGTGGCTGGTGGATGAAAAGAACCCTCTGACACCACGGGTGACCGTCAACCGTGTTTGGCAGCGCTACTTTGGCCGAGGCATTGTCGAGACGGAGAACGATTTCGGCACGCGGGGTACGCCGCCTACCCATCCGGCGCTGTTGGATTGGCTGGCGTCCGAGTTCATCGCCCGCGACTGGAGTCTCAAGGCGCTGCATCGCCTCATCGTGACGTCGGCAACCTACCGGCAGTCGTCGGACTATCGGGCGGATGCTGCCAAGAAAGATCCGCTCAACCGCCTGCTGGCACGTCAGAACCGGCTGCGGGTCGAGGCGGAGGTCGTGCGGGACCTGGCCTTGTCGGCGAGCGGCATGTTGGTTCCCGAGATCGGGGGACCCAGCGTTTACCCCGCACAGCCGCCGGGGGCCATCATTCGAAGGCCCTGGAAGGAGAGTGAGGGGCCGGCTCGCTACCGGCGGGGTATGTACACGCACTTTTGGCGCACGAATCCTCACCCCGGCCTGATGGTCTTCGACAGTCCGGACGCTTTGACGATGACGACCCGACGGAACCGGTCGAACACCCCGTTGCAGGCGCTCACGCTGCTGAACGACGCGGGCTTCTATGAGTTCGCCCAAGGACTGGCGCAGCGGGTCGTTCGTGAACGGCCGGACGCGTCGAGCGCCGAAAGGGTCGAACATGCCTTTCGGCTCTGCCTTGCTCGCCGGCCGCGGCCACCCGAAAAAGAGCGGCTCGAGCGTCTATTGGCAGCGCAGCTTGACGAATTCCGGACGAATCCCAGCGAGGCGCAAGAGAACTTGACGCTCGATACACCCGAAGGGGCCGACCTCCCCGAGACGGCAGCCTGGACCATGGTCGCGCGCGTGCTGCTCAATCTCGATGGATTTATCACGAGAGAATGACAACAGGGCCGTGTGCAAACTGCTGCGTGGTTGCCACCGATCTAGTGTAGTGCGTCAAGCAGATTGCACCTTATGCAGGGCGGCACGTCCGCGCTTGACTTTCTCGAGGATGTCGGAGGCGGTCGCGGTCCAGATGAAGGGCGTGGGATGCCCGTTGTGCTGGGCGATGTAGTCGTCAATGGCGGCGACGAGCTCGTCCACGCTGCGAAACACGCCGCGGCGCAGGCGCTTGACGGTGAGATCGCGAAAGAATCGCTCGACCATGTTCAGCCACGACGCCGAGGTCGGGGTGAAATGAATGTGGAAGCGCGGGTGACGATCGAGCCAACGCTTCACAGCGGCATGCTTGTGGGTGGCATAGTTGTCCACGATGAGATGAAGCTGTTTGTCCTTGGGAGTGCGGCGGTCAATTAAGCGCAGGAAGCGCAGCCATTCCTGGTGGCTGTGTCGGGGCATGCACTCGGCGATCACGCTGCCGTCAAGGCTGTTGAGCGCCGCAAACAGGGTGGTCGTGCCGTTGCGCTTGTAATCGTGGGTCATCGTTTGGCCGCGTCCCTTTTTGAGCGGCAGGCCGGGCTGGGTGCGATCGAGGGCTTGGATTTGGGACTTCTCATCGAGCGAGAGAACCAGAGCATGCTCAGGCGGATTGAGATAGAGTCCGACGATGTCGTCGAGTTTCTCGGCGAAACGCGGGTCATTGCTGAGCTTGAAGGTCTTGACGCGGTGGGGCTTGAGGCCATGGGCGCGCCAAATCCGTCCCACGGTGGAAGCGCTGACGCCGGCCGCGGCGGCCATGGTGCGGCGGCTCCAGTGGGTGGCGTTGGACGGTTTCTCGCGGGTGGTCTTGTGGATGATCTGCTGTACTTTCTGCTTCGAGACGGCAGGTTTACGACCGGGCCGTGGGGCGTCTTTTGCAATGCCGGCGATGCTGCTTTCGAGAAAGCGCGTGCGCCAGCGGGCCACCAACTGCCGCGAGACACCGAGCTGTGCGGCGATCTGCTTATTCTCGAGACCGTCGGCGGCCAGCAGGACAATCCTGGCTCGCAGGGCGAGACGAACGGCGATTTGGCGGCCGCGCGCGTAGCGGTCCAACTGCTTGCATTGCGCTGTGTTCAAAGTTACTGGTTGTGCTCTTCGCATCCCATGCCTCCTGTTAATAGAGACGATGGGAAGCCAATATAAGTTACATTATTTATGGTGCACTACACTAGGCACTCACGTTGTTGTCCGCAATGAGGATGAGGATCAAGCATCGCTAGAGGAGTGCCGAGGTCCGTCTGGAGTCGGATTCAAGCGAGATGCGATCGCTGGCCCAGAAGACCCCGAGACGTGACTTGCGCGAGATCACCCCAACGCCGCCCTCACCAAACTTTGACGGGAGAATTGACATGCAACCCATAAGTCCTGCGACGCAGACGCCTCCGCCCGAGGCAATCATCATGCAGATGGTCATGGGAGGTTGGGTCGCGCGAGCGATCTCAGATGTATCCCGTCTTAACATTCCGGACGCGTTAAAGGAACACGGTCCAATGAGTGCCGCGGGACTCGCCGCTGGCGGCATCGAAGCCAACGCGGGCGCTCTGGAACGCGTGATGCGAGCGTGCGCCAGCGTGGGCCTGTTCACCGAGGACGCGGACGGAAAGTTCGGGCGTACCGGGCTTTCTGACGTGTTGGCTAGCGACTCGCCCGCGTCGGTCAAAGTCCTGGCGCAGGAGCTCGGAGGCACTCAGTTAAAGTTCTGGACGCCGCTTATGGACGGAATCCGGACCGGCGAACCGCAAGCACGACAAGTGTTCGGCATGGAGTGGTGGGACTACCTGAAAGCCAATCCGCAAGAGATGGAGACTTTCGGGGAGGCGATGAAATCGAACAGCCTCAATTCACTGCGTGGCGTTTTGGAGCACTGCGATTTTGCCGGAGTTAGGAAGGCCGTTGACGTCGGTGGCGGCTTTGGCCACCTTGTGGTGGCGCTGCTGGAAAAGTATCCGAATCTCGGCGGAGTGTTGCTGGACGCGCCCGAGCTGATACCTCTGGCGCAGAAAAGCTTTCCGGTTTCCGATCCGAAGATCGCCTCGCGGCTCGAATATACCGGTGGAGATATGTTCGCGTCGGTGCCCCCAGCCGACGCCTACATACTCAAACACATCATCCATGACTGGGATGACGCGCACTGCCTTCAAGTTCTGCGGAACTGTCATAAGAGCATGGAGGGCAACGGACGGCTAATCTGCGTGGATTCGGTCCTTCCCCCAATGGGCGATACCGGCGCGACTCCGGCCAAGTTTCTGGACGTGCATATGATGCTCGTCCTCCGGGGAAAAGAGCGAACCAGGAAACAGTGGGAGGAGTTGTATACCGCCACCGGGTTCCGGATCACAAGTGTTATTCCTCTTCGGGACAACTTCGGCACGAGGATCGTGGAGGGCGTGAAGCGCTAACCCTGGGCTCCGAGCCACCCGCTTCGGGGCGACTATCCAATATGGGGGCGTGACTACTTGTGGTGATATCATACTGGGCAAAAGCGAGGCCGCGCGGGTGAACCGGTGGGACGCGGTCGCCTCGGAAACCAATGGCGGCCTGAGTAGTGTGTTTCGCAAATACGGTTACCTTTCCGGTTTGCATTGTAGGGGCGGGCCCCTGTGCCCGCCCAGGATGGCCGCGGATGCCCCGCTCAGATACGTGACCGTATTGATGAAACCGTGTACTAAAGGGGCTACGTCATGACCCCATACGACTCCCTGCTGTTAGGCAACACCCGGCGCCACTTCTTTCAGAGGTGTTTCGTCGGGCTAGGCCAAGTCGCGCTTGCGTCTCTGTTTCGTGATGGGCGCATCAAGGCGTCCACGCTCCCGAAGGCACGTAACCCACTGGCGCCGAAAGACCCGCACTTCGCTGCAAAGATCAAGAGCGTCATCTACCTGTTCATGGCAGGGGGGCCGAGCCAGTTAGAGCTATTCGAGCGCAAGCCCGAGTTGCAGCGCTATAGCGGCAAGCCGATCCCGAAGTCGTTTCTCGAAGGCAAGCGTTTCGCCTTCATGGAGAGCTTCCAGAGAGAGCCGCCGAAGTTGCTCGGCACCAGACGTGAGTTCAAGCGATATGGGCAGTCGGGGCGTTACGTGTCGGAATGCCTGCCCCACACAGCGCAGATGGTCGACGACATGGCCTTCGTCTCGACCGTCCAGGCGGAGAACCCTAACCACGCCCCGGCGAAGATCTTCGTGAATACCGGTTCATCGCGTTTCGGGCGGCCGAGCATGGGCGCGTGGGTCACCTACGGGCTGGGTAGCGAGTCGGAAGATCTGCCGGGCTTCGTCGTTTTGCAGTCCGGTCCGCGCGGTCCGCGGGGCGGTGCCCTGAACTGGGGGAGTGGTTTTCTGCCGACCACGCACCAGGGTGTGCCGTTTCAAGGTGGGGGCGATCCGATTCTGAATCTGTCGAATCCAGGGGGCATCAGCGCGCACCGGCAGAAGCAAGTCCTCGATACGATCCGCGACCTCAACCTGCAGCAGCTCGAGAAGACGGGGGACGTTGAGATAGCGACCCGAATCTCGTCGTATGAAATGGCTTATCGAATGCAAACCAGCGGGCCGGAGCTGATCGACTTCTCAAGCGAAAGCAAGAAGACGCTCGAGATGTACGGCGCCGAACCCGGCGCCAAATCGTTTGCGAACAACTGCCTGCTGGCACGCAGGCTCGTCGAGCGGGACGTGCGTTTCGTGCAGCTCTACCACACCAACTGGGACCATCACGGCTCGCCCAACCAGAACCTCAGCGAAAACCTTGACGAGGTCTGCAAAGACATCGACCAAGCTTGTGCCGCCCTGATCAAGGATCTCAAGCAGCGCGGCCTGCTCGATCAGACACTGGTCGTGTGGGGGGGCGAGTTCGGCCGTACCCCCATGGGCGAGCTGCGAGAGACGGTAGGCCGCAACCATCACATCGAAGCCTTCACCATGTGGTTTGCCGGCGGCGGCATCAAACCCGGCCAGACGATCGGCGAGACCGACGAGTTCGGCTTCGGCGCCGTTGACGACGTGGTGCCGGTTCACGACGTCCAGGCCACCATTCTCCACCTGCTCGGTCTTGACCACGAAAAGCTCACCTTCAAGTTCCAGGGCCGCGACTTCCGTCTGACGGATGTAGGCGGCCATGTGATTCACAAGTTGTTGGCCTAGTCCGACGAATTCCAAGCCGCCCAGCGCCACCCATGCCGACACCGTTTTCGAATCACAGCCCCCGAAGGGGGCGGCCCAACTATGAGCCCAGGGTGTCAACCCTGGGAAAGCAATCCAACCAATTCGAAGCGAGCCCCGGCAGGGGTGCATGAGAGTCGCCCACTGCGCAAGCGGTGGGTACGCGATCCCCAACGATCCAGCCCCAGGTAGGGGCGTTTGAGCCGTGCTCACGATTCACGAATCACATAGATCTCTTTCATGGCAGGCCCTCCATCTGTGGAAATCAGCGTAATCTGCGGATCACCGCTTCCGCATCGGGCCTGCGCTGTCACGAATCACGGTTCACGAATCACGGTTCACGAACTACGAATGACGAATCACGGTTCACGATTCATCCCTTCCGGAATCAAGCCCTACCTGAAGGTTCCGGTCCGACGCGCTTTTCTTCCGATACCCCGAGCGATTCACGCCGTGGATACTTGTCCGGGCTGCCGACCATGCGGTCTCGGTACTCCGGCATTGGGTGAGTACACACTACCCCGGTAGGGTGGATCTATCTAGCATAATTGACGTATTCTGCGGGCCTTTGGAGGCTAGACGTCGTCAAAACCGCCGGCGCAGATCGTCAATCGCCATTGGGGCTGTTCGCTGGGCAGCCGAAGCCAAGGCTCTACGACCACGTCGTAAAAGACCTGCGCACCCGACACTACAGCCGCCGCACCGAAGAAGCCTACCTCCACTGGATTCGCCGCTTCCTCATGTTTCACAATGGCACTCATCCGCGCGAACTGGCCGAGTGCGACGTCAACCGTTTCTTGATGCATCTCGCCGCCGGCCAGAACGTGGCCGCGTCCACGCAGAATCAGGCGCTGGGAATCGGTATTCCCTGCTTCTTCCCGCTACGCGGACCGAAAGACGGGCATCCGGCATCGCCACCACCTGCACGAATCAGTGATCCAAAAGGCGTTCCATCAGGCGACGGATCGGGCTGGACTGACCAAGCGCGTGACCATCCACGCATTTCGTCATTCGTTCGCGACCCATCTTTTGGAGGACGGCTACGACGTCAGAACCGTCCAGGAACTCTTATTGAATCCCGCAAATTATTATGACACTTTTTGACAGTGTGGAGCATCTATATATGTATGGGCAACCCCAAAGGTGTGAAGCGGGATTTCAAGGCGCTGGAGAAGCGCCGTTTCGAAGCGATGCGGCTGCTCCACCAAGGCCACAATCAGTCCGAGACGGCGAGACGGCTGAACGTCGCTCGCCAAACCGTCAGTGAGTGGCGGCGGCAATACCGCGAGCAGGGTGCGGCCGGACTCCGCCAGGCCGGGCGCGCCGGACGCAAGCCGCTCTTCGATGCCGCACAACGCGAACGCCTGACGTCGCTGCTGCTGGAAGGCCCGGAAGCCCACGGCTTCCCAACGCCCCTGTGGAGCTGTCCGCGGGTGGCTCGGCTGACCGGAGACGAGTTCGGGGTCGCATACCACGCAGGCCACGTCTGGAAGATCCTGCGAGCGCTCGACTGGAGCCCGCAACGCCCGGCCGGAAAGGCGCGCGAGCGCAACGAAGAGCGGATCCGCACCTGGAAGCGCAAGACCTGGAAGCGCATTAAAAAAAGCCCAAAACGAAGGCCGTACGCTCGTCTTCATCGACGAAAGCGGATTGAGTCAGAAGCCGCATCGCTGCCGCACCTGGGCGCCACGTGGCCAAACACCGGTGCTGCAGTTTAACTTCAACTGGGAGAAGCTTTCCGTCTCGGCGGGGCTGACGCTGCGTAACTTCTACTTCCGGCTCTATCCCGGTGCGATCGGCAAAGAGCAAGTGACCGACTTTCTCAAGGCGTTGGTACGTCATATCGATCGCCCGCTGCTGATCGTCTGGGATCGGCTGCCGGCGCACCGTAGCCGCCTGGTGCAAGAGTTCATCGAACTCTCCGAAGGCCACATCGCAACCGAGTACTTGCCACCCTATGCGCCGGAGTTGAATCCGGTGGAATACATCTGGGCTTACTGGAAGCAGCACGAGTTGCCGAACGTCTGTCCGAAAGACTACGGCGAGCTGAACGAGCGGGCCCGCAAGGCACTCCGCCGCATGTACCGCAAACCGCGTTTGATCACGGCCTTCTGGAAACAGTCTTCTCTTTGTTTTGACTGACTCTATATTATGCGGGAGTCAATAGAACTCTGGCTTACAGCCTCGGTAACATGTGGCGGCGGCTGGGGCTGTCGCAGCGAATCAAGAGCTGGTCGCTAACAAGCTTGCAGCACCGGCTGATGAAGACAGGCGGACGGCTGGTCAAGCACGCCCGGTACTACTGGTTGTTGTTGGCCGAAGGGCATCTGAACCGCAAGCTGTTCGGGGAGATGCTCAACCGCCTCGCGGTACTGTGCCAGGAGGGTGACGCGGTGAGCATCGGAGCAGCCGGGCGAGAGTTGCCGAGAGGCAAGCTCGGAGCAGTGTCGGCAGAGTGGGCCCTAGCGTGGCCGGAACGCCTTGACCAGACTGATCTGAACGCCGGACCGGCGAAGATAGACGGATCGAACGTGAATGAAGTGCCAGCAACGTCGCATCCTAGTGTAGTGCACCATAAATAATGTAACTTATATTGACTTCCCATCGTCTCTATTAACAGGAGGCATGGGATGCGAAGAGCACAACCAGTAACTTTGAACACAGCGCAATGCAAGCAGTTGGACCGCTACGCGCGCGGCCGGCGTCAGCGCTTCCACCGTGGGACGGATTTGGCGCGCCCATGGCCTCAAGCCCCACCGCGTCAAGACCTTCAAGCTCAGCAATGACCCGCGTTTCGCCGAGAAACTCGACGACATCGTCGGACTCTATCTCAATCCGCCTGAGCATGCTCTGGTTCTCTCGCTCGATGAGAAGTCCCAAATCCAAGCCCTCGATCGCACCCAGCCCGGCCTGCCGCTCAAAAAGGGACGCGGCCAAACGATGACCCACGATTACAAGCGCAACGGCACGACCACCCTGTTTGCGGCGCTCAACAGCCTTGACGGCAGCGTGATCGCCGAGTACATGCCCCCCGACACAGCCACCAGGAATGGCTGCGCTTCCTGCGCTTAATTGACCGCCGCACTCCCAAGGACAAACAGCTTCATCTCATCGTGGACAACTATGCCACCCACAAGCATGCCGCTGTGAAGCGTTGGCTCGATCGTCACCCGCGCTTCCACATTCATTTCACCCCGACCTCGGCGTCGTGGCTGAACATGGTCGAGCGATTCTTTCGCGATCTCACCGTCAAGCGCCTGCGCCGCGGCGTGTTTCGCAGCGTGGACGAGCTCGTCGCCGCCATTGACGACTACATCGCCCAGCACAACGGGCATCCCACGCCCTTCATCTGGACCGCGACCGCCTCCGACATCCTCGAGAAAGTCAAGCGCGGACGTGCCGCCCTGCATAAGGTGCAATCTGCTTGACGCACTACACTAGCCGCGGTTCGGCTACACTGTACGTGGTCGGATGGCCAAAATAGAAATTCCGACTGATACCATAGCTTTCGCGCAACCTATGTCGACGGAAGGAAACATCCGATGACGGCAGGTCCAAACAAAGCGCCGACCCATCAGTCTCTTGGGCATTGGTTTCTTCCGATCCTGCTGGCGGTCATCGTGGCAACGCCCGGAGCGGCGGAACCTCCGCAGCGAGTCTATCGGAACGAGCTGAAGCCGCTGGCCAATCCGACGCCTCTGCTTGCCGACTACCCGGAACTTATTCACCCGATACGCGAGTCTGCCCGGTTCGAGGGACCGGCGTTGATCGACGACGAGGGAGCGGACCTTTCGGTGCGGGGCTGGCGCTTCTCGATGAACGCCCGGGCCGTGATCGAGATGCCGAACCGGCTGCGCGGCGACAAAACGACCGTCGTCGTTGTTCATCCGTGGGGCATCAACGACGGCCAGGGTTGGCGGATCCCCGAGCCGGCCGGGTTTGCCTTCGGAACGCCTGCCACGGTCGACTATATCGCGCGGCATATGCGCGAGGTTGTCAATCCGCTCTTGAAGTCCCTCCGCGGCAACGTCGCCCTCGTGATGTACAGCATGCGAGGCGGCGAAGATCCGATTCGCCGCCGACTGTATCGGTCCATCCGGCGTCGGCCAACCCGAGCGGAACGTGAGCAGGCAAGAAGCGACCTGACCGCGAAGCTCCGGTCGTTCTCGTACGAAGCGGGCTCCATTCCCGAATCGTTGCCGTTGTCGCAGCAGAATCCCGTAAGCGACTACTTCCAACAGCTTCCCGGCGGCCTGTTTCGCGACAAGTACAACGGGCCAGGATTCTGGGACCTACCGATTCCCATCCATAGCGCCATCGATGTCGCACCCGATGACGTCGTGATCTACGACGCCGACGGTTACGAAGCGCTCCGCGATTTTCTGTGTCAGGAGGGAGTCTCGCACATCTTGCTCTGCGGCTACGCTTGCACCAAGTGTTATCGCAGCACGACCGCCGGCTATCTGAAGCTGGAAAAGGATTTCAACGTTTTTCTCGTCGGCGACGGCACGCTGGAACCAACGCCTATGGTCGATAACATCCGCTTTGCCACCTCGGCTGCGATTGCGGCAGCGTCGCGCGATCATCTCATCACGCAGGCCTCCTGGATTCAGATGATCCTGGCCGCAAGCCGGCTGCACGTCCCGCAGAGCACTCCGATGAGCCCAAACTCTCCTCCCGGCAATAGGTCCAATTCGCGGCGCGAATTCCTGCGCACGACGACAGCCGGAGCCGTCGCCCTCTCAACAGGCGCCGTAGCGGCAACTTCGCCGGGCGGGGCGCTCGCGTCGCCCGGCCGATCGTCGGACCTGGGCGAGTTACGCATCGTTTCCGACCGGGTGGTTGCCGCCGGCGGCCAGTATGACTTGCATCTCGCCTTCACTGCCAAGGTCGACCTGCAACCGGGCGCCAAGTTGTGGCTGTTTTTTGAAGACCGCCAGGGCGCCGCCGTGGGGCAGATCGACGATGCCGCGGCGGACAACTTTCTCTCGGTGCGACGATCGGACGCTCCCGAGAACGAGCTGACGCCGGAATTGCCGCACGTGCCGCGCACGCTCGATCTGTTCCCCGTGGCGCCCGAGTTCCTACACATGATCGGCGTTACACTCGACGATCGATTGGCTGCAGGGGGTGAGATTGCATTTCAAATCCGCCGCTGGAAGGGTCCGCGGCAGCCCATTGACCCGTATCAGTTTTGGCTGGTCGTTGATGACCGGGCCGAGTGGGACTTCACGCCGATCGACTTTCGCCGGTATCGAAAGTTCGTGAATCGACAAGATCAGTCGCGCGTGCCCACCCAGCAGCTCCGCCAGAAAACCTTGATCCATTCGCTGCGTGTGACGGGAAAATACGCCCCCGTCGCGGCGTCGAGTCTCCGTCGCAAGCCGGGCGTCTTCTGGGGCGAGTTCCACGGGATGGTCTTCAACCAGCGGCCGCTCGACGACTATTACCGCTACGCGAAGACTGTGGCAAAACTCGATTCTGTGCGCCGTTCTGGTTCAGCTACGGCACCTGCGTCGAGGACGTCTGGCAGCAAGTCAAAGACGCCGCCGGGCGACATACCGAGCCGGGCAAGTTCGTGGCGCTGGCGGGCTTTGAATGCGGCACGCCGCCGGACGACAGCCATCGTTGCGTGTTGTTCCGCGATCCTGACAAGGTGCCGCCCATTTTCTACGACAGTCGTCCGCCCGCCCAAGATCCGTTTCACCAAAGCCGGCTCCATCCAGAGACGGTCGTGTGCAAGACGTTGCCGGAGTTTTATGAGACGGTCGAGCGATTTGGCGGCGTGGTCACGGGACACTTTCACACGCGGCGCTACGCCCAGGAAGTCCTGGCGGAGATCTACCAGAAGAATCTAAGGCAACCCGCTCGCGAAGAAGAGCGAATCTATGAGCTCATGCGGCAGGGAAGGAGGTTTGCTCTGGCCGGCACGAGCGACACGCACGATTCCATGCCTGGCAACCCTACTCCGGAGCCTCATCTGCCGATGGCGGCCGGCTTCACGGGCGTCTACGCCGACGCGCTGACGGTCGACGCACTCTTGGACGCCGCCGGCGCCCGGCGCACGTCTGCGACGAGCGGTACGCGCATGTTTATGAGCTTCGAGAGCAACGGCCAACCGTTGGGGGCTGAGTTGTCCATCGACGCGCCGCGGGTGTTCAGCATAGAGGTCGACGCGACCGGCCCGCTCGATCGGGTCGAATTATTGCGCGACGGACGGCCTCTCCAAACGTGGACGCCGACGGGAAGTCAATTCACCACCGAGGCCACCGACGACGCGAGTTCGGCCGGCGCTTTCTACCTCGTCCGCGCCCGACAGCAAGACGGACATCAGGGTTGGACCAGTCCCATCTGGTTCGGCTAGCTCGCCGTACTGTTTTTGTTTCCCGTTGCGCGGACCAGGCCGTCCAACACGACAGAAGGCTCGGCGGGCGGTCGGAGGATGAACGGGAGTGCTCAAAAGAGCTCGTGCCCTTTTGTCCGGATTCGGCCGCCGGGCCTCCTACTCCCAGACCACTTCAACACCTAGCAGTTTCGCGATGTCTTGGGGAATTGGTTTACCATCAGGGTCCTTCATCTGTTCGACATAATCACTAATCCAGGTGGCAAGCTTAAGCATGTTGTCGTCCGAAGCTACCCGACAATGTTCGAGGTACGGCTCTAGATTCCCTCTCCACCAGTCGAGATTCGACAGCGCAACCCTCCACACCAGCTCCTGGTGATTCTCAATCCTTCCCCGTCGGAATGAACAGACCAATTCTTGCAACAGCTGCGAGACAATGGAAAAGTCTTCAAGTGCGACAAGTGAAAACACTCTCTCCGAGCGAACACCGCCCCGTACATCCTCAGCTATTGAAGTGACTGGCCCATCGTCTTCCAATGGATCGTATGAGTTTCCGTCTGTATCGTATACCAGAAAGTCCGAGGGCGCGCTCCTAAATCGCACTACTTCATCAGGTAAGTGGAATTCTCGTGCTTCGAAGAACATCCCAGCCTGTCTATGTATCCGACGAAAGATAGGGGGCAAAAGGACCAGCCCAATTCGTGAGCCCTCTGAAGTTGCATCAGTGAGATACAACGCCCCTGATTGGTCGTCTTCCTTATTCAGCCAAGCGAAGTAGGCGGCAATGTCGGACTCTATCTCAACCCGCATTTCCAATTTGATTCAAACCTCTCGACCTTCCGGCGGCCTTGAGCGTCTTTATTCATAGGGGCTAGAGCCCGATGAGGACGCCATGGAGGCCAACACCCAATGGGTGAAAAACAAAACAAGCCGTTCCAGCTAAGCTTCAACGGTTTGTTGAAAGTCGATTTCCAAGGATCGCGTGTCACTTCCGACGGCGGGCTGATCCTGGTTCGGGAGTTGGACGAACGGCTCGGGCTCGGGAAGCTGATCGAGGAGCATCTCAGCGACTCGCGACAAGGCTTGAACAAGAAGTTCCCGCTGGCCGATCTGCTGCGGCAGTCGGTTTACAGCCGACTCGCCGGCTACGAGGACCTCAATGACGCCGTTCGAGTATCCGCCGATCCGACCTTTCGCTTGATCGGCTCGCAGAAGAACTGGGATCGCGGCGGGGCGCTCACCTCGCGGCTACAGAGCTTCGAGACAGGGCTGCTCGCGAGTGAGGAGAATCTGCTGGGATTGATGGCGGTGAACCGCGAGTTGGTCGCGCAAGCCGAGACGACGGACGACTGCGAGCGCGTCGTTCTCGACATGGACTCCACCGAGAGCCCCGTCCATGGCCAACAAGAAGGCAGCGCCTATAACGGCCATTTCGAGTCCATCTGCTACCACCCACTGTTGCTGTTCAACCAGCACGGCGATTGTCTGGCCGCCAAGCTGCGTCCCGGCAATGTGCACAGCGCTGACGACTGGGACGAGTTGCTGCTGCCGGAGATCGAGCGCCAACAGGCTGCGGGCAAACAGGTCACCTTCCGCGGCGATGCGGCCTTTGCTAAGCCGGAGATTTATGAGTCTTCGGAGAAACGCGGAGTGCAGTACGCCATTCGCATTCCGGCCAACAAGAGCTTGGAATTGGAGATCGAAGACATCTTGTTTCGCCCGCCGGGAAGGCCCTCCCGGAAGCCCTTGGTGCGCTACAAGAGTTTTCGCTATCAGGCGGAGAGTTGGTCGCAGGCGAGGCGGATCGTCGCCCAGGTCGAACATCACCAGGGCGAGCTGTTCCCGCGGGTCGGATTCATCGTGACGAGCCTGCGCTTGCCAAGCCGCTCGGTGGTGCGCTTCTACAACAAGCGCGGCACGGCCGAGCAGTGGATCAAGGAAGGCAAACAGGCCACGCACTGGACGCGGCTGTCGTGCCATCGCTTCCGGGCCAACGAAGTGCGACTGCAACTCAGCGTGCTGGCCTATAACCTGGGCAACTTGTGGCGGCGGCTGGGGCTGCCGCACAGGATCAAGAGCTGGTCGCTGACGAGCTTGCAGCAGCGGCTAATGAAGACCGGCGGCCGTCTGGTCAAACATGCCCGCTACTACTGGTTGCTGTTGGCCCAGGGACATCTGAACCGGCGGCTGTTCGGTGACATGCTGAGCAGGATCTGGGCGCTGCCTGTGCCCGGAGGGTAACGCGGCGAGCGCGGGGCAGCCGGAGCGGGGAGTTGCCGAGAGGCAAGGTCGGAGCGGTGTCGGCAGAGTGGCCGCTGGCGTTGCCGGAACGCCTTGACCGGACCCGATCTGAAGGCGGACCGGCGAAGAAAGCAGGATCGAACGTGAAAGCAGTGCGAAAACGTTGCACCGCAGCCGTGGCTCGCCTATGCTGTCAGTACCGGGATGGCCAAAACGGTAATCCTGGGTAAAATCGATCATGTCCGTAGGGAACCCGTAGTGCCGGGCCGCAGCCGCGAGTTGATCAGGGAAATGCCACGTATGCCTTGTGTGAATGCGGGTAGTCAATTCTTCCATGAAGACCGAGGCCTGTCCTGTGGTCGATCTCGATTTGGATGACACGATGGACCAGGTAAAATCTCTTTGCCCACGATATATTACTTTGGCACTCGCAAGCTCGTACTTGGCCGAAAGATAATACGTCCATATAAGTGCCTCGTAGATCGTTCCTATTTCGGACCAGCCGAAACCACGGCCAAGCAGCCTTATATTCTTTCTCTCGTAAAGGGCCGCCACCTCCAGTAGTGTTTTGTAGCTGTCCTGGTCTATGAACTCAGCATCACGAAGGAATTGGGCGTAGTCGCGGTCACAAGCCTTCATGTGCCATTTCAGGAATCTCTGAGCGAAGGCATTAGGCGGCATGACCATCGGGATGCGCCCTATTGACTCCCGCATAATATAGAGTCAGTCAAAACAAAGAGAAGACTGTTTCCAGAAGGCCGTGATCAAACGCGGTTTGCGGTACATGCGGCGGAGTGCCTTGCGGGCCCGCTCGTTCAGCTCGCCGTAGTCTTTCGGACAGACGTTCGGCAACTCGTGCTGCTTCCAGTAAGCCCAGATGTATTCCACCGGATTCAACTCCGGCGCATAGGGTGGCAAGTACTCGGTTGCGATGTGGCCTTCGGAGAGTTCGATGAACTCTTGCACCAGGCGGCTACGGTGCGCCGGCAGCCGATCCCAGACGATCAGCAGCGGGCGATCGATATGACGTACCAACGCCTTGAGAAAGTCGATCACTTGCTCTTTGCCGATCGCACCGGGATAGAGCCGGAAGTAGAAGTTACGCAGCGTCAGCCCCGCCGAGACGGAAAGCTTCTCCCAGTTGAAGTTAAACTGCAGCACCGGTGTTTGGCCACGTGGCGCCCAGGTGCGGCAGCGATGCGGCTTCTGACTCAATCCGCTTTCGTCGATGAAGACGAGCGTACGGCCTTCGTTTTGGGCTTTTTTTTAATGCGCTTCCAGGTCTTGCGCTTCCAGGTGCGGATCCGCTCTTCGTTGCGCTCGCGCGCCTTTCCGGCCGGGCGTTGCGGGCTCCAGTCGAGCGCTCGCAGGATCTTCCAGGCGTGGCCTGCGTGGTATGCGACCCCGAACTCGTCTCCGGTCAGCCGAGCCACCCGCGGACAGCTCCACAGGGGCGTTGGGAAGCCGTGGGCTTCCGGGCCTTCCAGCAGCAGCGACGTCAGGCGTTCGCGTTGTGCGGCATCGAGGAGCGGCTTGCGTCCGGCGCGCCCGGCCTGGCGGAGTCCGGCCGCACCCTGCTCGCGGTATTGCCGCCGCCACTCACTGACGGTTTGGCGAGCGACGTTCAGCCGTCTCGCCGTCTCGGACTGATTGTGGCCTTGGTGGAGCAGCCGCATCGCTTCGAAACGGCGCTTCTCCAGCGCCTTGAAATCCCGCTTCACACCTTTGGGGTTGCCCATACATATATAGATGCTCCACACTGTCAAAAAGTGTCATAATAATTTGCGGGATTCAATAGGGACCCTTGGAGGGACTCGATCCCTTATTGGAGTGGGCGTCTGGTCGTGACTGAACCGCCTTGGTGCTCAAAGATAGCAGGCTCACGACTATGCTTCTAACTCCTCATAGTCCAGCGGCGAGTCGATGTCACGCAGGACGCCAGGGTCGTCCACTTCCACGAACTCCGTCTCGGCGCGATGAGCTCGGATGACGTCTTTCGGGGAGGCGTCGGGAGCCAGCTCCAGCATTTCGTCCAGTACGGCTCGCGACACGATGACCGGGTGGCCGTGGCGGTCATGGTAGCGCGGGATGACAAGTAGCTTTCCCGGCTCCTTAAACGCGGCTAGCAGTTGATCCAGCGTGGTCTCGCGAACAGTTGGGTGATCGACCAACGTGAACAGGGCCGCTTCGGCCTCGGCCGGCAGGGCGCGAATCCCCGTGTGCAACGAGGACAGCATGCCGAGCTTGTAGTCGCGGTTGACTACGACTTGTGGGCCCGGAGTCATGCTGGCCTGAATGGTTTCAGCGTGATGGCCGAGCACCACGATCAGCAGCTGCACACGCGGCAGCAGAACCGAAATCAGATGGTTGAGAAAAGTCGTGTCGCGAAACTCAAGCAGGGCCTTGTCGCGGCCCATGCGGCTCGATTCGCCGGCCGCGAGAATGATGCCCGCGGGCTTGGCAACGGGGGAAGGCACAGGGAGTTGGGGAGCCGGCTACGAGCCGGTCGTGGTTGCCTATACGTCGGCCGGGGCCGGTTCCGCCTCGGGCTGCTTAACCTGCTCGGCGGCGTGGACCTCGAGCGCCTTGGGGACGCCCTCGGTAAAGATCGACTTCGAGATCGGATTCCAGCCGCCGGTCGGGCGGCGGCGCCGATGGATCATCTCCGCTACGACCGCGACCGCGATCTCCTCGGGCGTGACGGCGGCGATGTCGAAGCCCATCGGGGCGTGAATCCTCGAGAGCTTCTCGAGCGCAATGCCTTCTTTGTGGAGGTGCTTGAGGACCTCGAGGGTCTTGCGCTTGCTGCCGATCATGCCGATATAGCGGGCGGGCCCCCGCGCGGCCCAGCGCAGCACACGCATGTCGTCGCGATGTCCGCGAGTGACGATGATGATGAAGCTCGATTCGTTCACTTCGAGCTTCGGAAGGATGTCTTCATACTCGTCGGCGTGGACCTCGGCGGCTTCGGGGAAGCGTTCGCGGTTGGCGTAGGTATCGCGGTCGTCGACGACGACGGTGCGGAATCCGGCCAGCGTAGCCACCTTCGAGAGGCTTTTCGAGATATGTCCGGCGCCGAAGATGTAGCAGCCAGGGATAGGTAGGATCGGTTCCACGTAAACGTTGAGCTGCCCCCCGCAGATGAGGCCGTTGTCGTAGGCAGCCTCTTGGCCGAGATTGAACTGGAGCATGCGGGGCTTCTCGGTTTCGATCACCTCGCGGGCCGCGGTCCAGACTTCGGCCTCAGTGCAGCCGCCGCCGATCGTGCCGACCATCGTGCCGTCCTCGCGCACGAGCAGCTTGGCGCTCTGAAAACTGGGGATCGACCCGGCCACCTCGACGATCGTCGCCATCGCGGCCTTCTGTCCCGACCGCCGAAGGTGCACCAGTTCTTCGTAGACGTCAATCGGGCGGCCCATGTAGTGCCTCGGGAATCCTCATTATAATACGGAATTCGCGTTCGCCCTTTTCCCGAGGCCATGTCTGAAGGAGCTGAGAGATGAAAGCAGTTCGCATTCACGAGCATGGCGGTCCCGAGGTTTTGCGTTACGAGGACGCGCCCGAACCGAAACCGCGGGCCAACGAAGTGTTGGTGAAAGTTGGCGCTTGCGGCTTGAATCACCTCGATTTGTGGGTGCGCGGCGGATTGCCGGGGCTCAAGCTCGAGATGCCGCACGTCTTGGGCAGCGACGCGGCGGGTGAAGTCGTCGAGGCCGGCGAGGTTTGCGACGAAGTGAAGGTCGGCGACCGCGTGCTGATCGTCCCGGGGAAGTGCTCGCGAAGGAATCCGTTTGCCGCTTCAGGGCAGGACAACTTCAGCCCCGACTACGGGCTGTTCGGCTACCGCTACGCGGGCCTCAACGCAGAGTACGTCGTCGTGCCCGAGATCAACACGCTTCCCATCCCCGGCGGCCTGAACTACGAACAAGCCGCGTCGATTCCGCTGGTTTTTCTGACCGCCTGGCACATGCTGGTGGGCATCGCGAAGATCAAGATGTGCGAGGACGTTTTGGTGATCGGCGCGAGCAGCGGCGTTGGCGTTGCCGCGGTGCAAATCGCGAAGCTGTTCCACTGCCGTGTCATCGCCACTGCGGGCAATGAAGAAAAAATGGCCAAGGCTCGTGAGTTGGGCGCGGACGAGGTGATCGACCACTACCAGCAGGACATTCGCAAGGAAGTGCGGCGCATCACCAACAAGCGCGGGGTGGACATCGTCTTCGAGCACGTGGGCGCGGCGACGTGGGAACACTCGACCGCGAGCCTAGCGCATCACGGACGGCTCGTCACCTGCGGGGCCACGACCGGCGCCGACGTGAACCTGAGCATCGGGCATCTGTTCTTCAAACATCTGAGCCTGCATGGGTCGTTCATGGGCACGCTCGGGGAGTTGCACGAGGTGCTGAAATTTTTCGACCGCCGGCTGTTGAAGCCGGTGATCGACAAGAGCTTGCCGCTTTCCGAGTTGCGCGCCGCTCACGAGAGGCTGGAGAACAAAGAGCAGTTCGGGAAGATTGTAGTGGTGCCGTAGAGCACGGCGTTCAGTACCGCCCTCCGCGGAACACACGCCTCAGCTGTTGAATCTGTGCTGTTTCCGCGGCAGTGCGCTATCGCAGCTCCAGCCGACGCTTGTGTACTTCTTCCGGAGCGTGCATCTTGGTCCGAACTTCCTGCACGAGATCGGGACCTATCGCTTCGAAATCGGAAGGCAGCGATTCACGGTTCCCCCAAGCATTCACGATATAGTTCGCAGCGACCGCGATCTCCGGACCGCTGAGATGGGAGAAGCCTGGCATGACTCCCTCGTAGGTTCGGTCCTTGACTGTGATGGGGCCCTGTAAACCGTGAAGCAGGACGGCGATGGTGTAGCGGCTGTCTTTGAATAGGTAAGGGTTGCCGGCCAGTGGCGGGACTTGGTCGGACACGCCCCTCCCGTCTTTGCCGTGGCAGGCGCTGCAGTGGCGGTCGAACAGCTTCGCGCCGTCGAGAGCCGACGCAACCGGCGCGGTCGGCTTGTTGTCAGGCACGGGCGGGGGATCGGGGCCCAGGTAGGTGGCAAGGTAGCCGACGAGCGCCTCGTGCTCGTCCGGCGTAACCTTCATGCCGAATTCCTTCATCTCCGCCATCACGCCGAGCCACATCGGACGCGCGATGCCGGCGGACTGGATCACGACTCCCATGTCGTGACAGGGCTGGCACTTCGCGTAAACGAGATCGGCACCGGGTCCGGGCGGAAGCGTGGTTTGGGCGGGAAGAGAAAAGAGCGAGGCAAGGCCGGCGAGGGCTCCGCTGAGGAGTAAGCAGTTCGGCGTTGGGCGCAGGAGAAACATTCGTCCCAAGCAGGTAGCCGGAAGGCCAGCAACGCCCGCGTTTACCCCAGCGTGACCTTGTCCACACCGTACCACTCGTAGCCGGAGGGGTTCCAATGGACCGCGCCGTCGGCGGGCTGGCCGTGTCCCAAGGCGTCGATGGACCGAGCCCAAATCTCTCGTGAAGTGCCGGCTATCTGCACCGTGCTCTTCCAGTGATGCCAGGCGTAGGGCCCGGAAGGCTTCTGCACCTCGGCGCTGTGCCAAGTTCGGCCTTTGTCGACGGAAACCTCGACTGCGGCGATCCGAGCCGCGCCGTCGTTCCACGCCACGCCTGCGACTTCGACCGCACCCGCCTTCAACGTCTCACCCTCGATAGGCTTCCAGATGATGGTCTTGATCTTCTGTCGCCAGGTGGGCGAGCTTGTCTCGGCGCTGATCGGTTGGGCGCTGCCCGCTTCGACGGGCTTGACGAATGTGCGATAGCGCCGAATGTGGTGACGGTTCCGCGATTCCTCCGCCTCGAAGCGCAGCTTGTGGAGCCATTTGATGTTCATCGTGCCGTAGTAGCCCGGTAGAACGAGGCGCAGCGGACCGCCGTGAAGCGCGGGGATCGGCTCTCCGTTCATCTCTACCGCCAACAGGCCCTTGTCGAGAGCATCATCGAGCGGTACCGAGTGCTCGAAGTCGGGCGCCTGAGCGGTGACGGGGGGGTCTTTGCCTTCCGCGGCCAGGAACCTGGCCCTGGGATCGACCTCAAGCTGCAGGGATTCGACCAACTTCCCAAGAGGCGCTCCCTTCCAGCGAAGGTTCCCCATGCCGCCGCGGCCCCACTGCGTGCCGCGCGTCTTCACCGAGCGGGCGTAGAACGAGCGTCCGTTCCCTGAGCATTGCAGAACCGCCTCAACCTCGATCTGTTCGAGCCGGGTGATGTCTTCGAGCTTGACGCTGCGGGTCCGGCCGATCAATCCCGTCAGCTCCAAGGTCCAACCGGTGGACGGCGGAGGTTCGAGCGTCAAGGCGCCGGGGAGCACTTGGTTGTTACGGATGAACAGGAGTTGCTTGGGGGTCAGGCGATGTTGCCGCAACAGCTCGACCGGCGTTTCGAGCACGCCGGGCCGCGAGTTGTGCACGATGAGCCGCTCGTCTTTGCCGAGCTGCTTGAGAAACGCGGCACCTTGGTCCTGGGCGGCGGCGGGCAGGGCGCCGAGAGACGGCAACCCGGCGGCGGCCGCAAGTCCCACTTGCTTCAAGAAGCGCCGACGATCGAGATCGGCAGCCTCATTCTCATAAGAAGATCCTCGCGGGTCGTCGGCTGCCGCCCAAACAATGTCGCGCATGGTTTCCTCAAAGGCCTGCTTGTAAAGCAGGCAGTGGCTTGCCTGAGATTGTACCTCGCGGCCTCGGTCCCGTCCCGGAGCGAAGGGTGCGCGATGGGGCCGGTCTAGTCAATCGGAGCGTGGTGATTGACCGGACCGGAACCGTGACCGAGGCCCGGGGCGGTTTCGATGGCTCGGGTGATGAACCGCTTGGCGCTACGGACCGCCTCCTCGAGAGACGCTCCCTTGGCGAGCTCGGCCGTGATGGCAGCTGACGAGGTGCAACCGGTACCGTGGGTGTGCGGGGTCTCAATGCGGTGGGCGGTGAACGTCTCGACGCGGCCTTGGTGCAGGAGGAGGTCGACCGCCTCGTCCTCCAGGTGCCCGCCCGTAACCCAGACGGCTCCGCATTCTAGGTCGGCGATGCGGCGGGCCGCGTCTTCCATCGAAGCCGGGTCGCGCACTTCGATTCCAGCCAGCGCGCAGGCCTCGTGCAGGTTCGGTGTCACGAGGTACGCGTGGGGCAACAAGCGCTCTTCGAGCGTGCGCCGGGCCTCATCGTCGATCAACGGGGCGCCGTGCTTGCTGATCATCACCGGATCGACCACAACAGGGAACGAGACCTCCCGCGCCCATCCGGCAACGACCTCGATGATCTCCGCCGTGCCCAAGGCGCCGGTCTTGGCCGCTCGAGGAGGAATGTCTTCCATAACGGCGTCCAATTGCTTCTTGACGTAGGCGGGGTCGACCGGATCGACCGAGTGGACCCGCTGCGTATTCTGCACCGTGAGCACGGTGATGACGCTCATCCCATAGACACCGAATTGGTGGAAGGTCTTCAGGTCGGCTTGGATGCCGGCGCCGCCGGAAGGGTCGGAGCCGGCGATGGTCAGGGCGGTGGGTTTCATGCGGGCTCGGGCGGGAACTCGGACATCCCCTTATTCTAAGTAGCCCGCCCGTGAAAGCCGGGCCAAGAGGCGAGAGAGATTGTAACGCCGCAACGTGCCTAGGCGGGCGCTGCGCGCCCGGCCGACAGGCAGGAGTGCCTGTCGCTACCTGCTCGACGCAGCCCCCTAGCTCGTGGGTGATAGACTGGACCTTCCCTTCGTTCATGAAGCGCGATCTGCCGGGCACGTGGATGGGATTCTGGGGTCGCCCCGCCGCCGATCCCGGCGTTATTCGCAAGCACCAAGAAGACCGCCTGCGGCGGCTGGTTGAGCACGCCTGGCTCAACGTTCCCTACTATCGGCGGCGGTTCGAACAGGCCGGACTTCGTCCCGCCGACATTCGTTCGCTTGGTGACCTGCCGTTGATCCCCATCAGCCGCAAGGCGGACTTCCGTCTCACGTCGTTCAACGAACGCATTGCTTCCGGCATCAACCCTGATCGCTGTATTCGCCGAGTCACGGCGGGTTCAACCGGCGAGCCCACCCATCTGCTGCGCACGCGGTACGAGGAGTACTTGCTGTTTGCCTACCGGCAACGAGTCGGCCGCTACGCCGGTGTGCGCCTTTGGGAGAAGCGCGCGGCCGTCATGAACGGCGAGAAGCGCCGCTACTTCGCCCACCGGCTCGTCGGCATCGCGCGGCAGCTCGAGATCGACGCGTTTCTCGAAATCGAGGACATCCTCAGACAATTGCGTGCGTACCGGCCGGCCATTCTGGGCTCGACTCCGCAAAACTTCGAACGGATTCTACGCGCGCTGCGGCCGGATGATCTCAATACGATTCAGCCACGGTTGTTGGTCTGCGGCGGCGAGTTGCTGACGCCCACCTTAAGGCGGCGGATCACGGAAACATTTCAAAAGCCGCTGCTCGACATGTATGGGGCCCATCAATTCAACCTGGTGGCCTGGGAGTGTCCGCATTGCGGCGTGTATCACACCTGTGACGATACGGTGATCGTCGAAGTGCTGCGCGAAGACGGAACGCCCACTGCGCCGGGTGAAGAGGGCCGCGTGATCGGTACGGCGCTCGAAAGCTTCGCGATGCCCGTCCTGCGGTTTGATTTGGGCGACGTGGCCCGGCGGCCGAAGAATCCGCGACCGTGCCGCGTCCGTTTCGGCACGATCGAGTCGGTGCTGGGTCGCTCGACCGACTCCTTCCGGCTGCCGGACGGGCGCTTGTTCAACTCCTATCGCCTTGTCCACGCGCTACGGAAGGAAGTAGGGATCGGGCGCTTCCAAGTGGTCCAGGAAGAGCTCGATCAGGTGCGCGTCCGTTACGAGGCGCTACCGGACGCCCCAGCCGATCTCGGCCGGACGATCGAGGCGCGTTGCCGCGAGCAATTGCCGCCGGAGGTCGCCGTGCACGCCGGCCAGGTGGATGAAATCAAGCCAGGCCCCGGAGGCAAGCTACAGTTGATTCGGTCAGTTCACTCCGAGCCGGAGGCGGCAACCGGGTCACCCGATCATCAAGACTAGCCGCCGTGCTGCGAGCGGGGGCCCGAGTGCCTGGCCTTATTGCGTATTGGCTAAACGAGCCCGTGGTCGGTTCCGCACAGCCACACGTTGAGGCCCAGGCTGCGGAACGCTTCAAGCTTGGCGGCGAGGGCCTGATTGGCTCCGGTGTCGTCGGGTCCGTAGGCCACTTGAATGTGGTTGGACTTGTGGCGCGCCATCAGCTTGTTGCGATCGATGCCGCAGGTTATGGCGTGCATGATGGGCCACTGCGGGGTAGTGATGCTCCAGCGGCGCTCGGTCTCTTCCTGCGGCAGCTCGACGGCTTTGGCGCGGCCCAGGTCGGCGTGCAGAGCGTCGCCCTCGACGTAGACGCGGCTCCAGACGACCTCGCCCGGTTTACTCACGCCTTTGATCGTACCCCCGCCCTTGGGGAAGTACATCGCGGGCTGGCGCTGGCTGACTGCACCCTGGTAGCCGCCGCTCAAATGGTTCGGCGGAACCGACCCGGAAATCTCGAACACCCACACGAACTCGTCGGCCCCCTCAACTGGGTAGGACTCGCCGTAGCGCACGTCGTGGAGAGTGGTTTCGGGATCAAAACCCAGCCTGGTCCAGACGCGATTGGTTACGAGGGCATCGAGCCCGGCACATTCGTCGACCTCGTTGAAGTGAGGAAGGGCCTTGCCTTCGTAGAGTACTCTTCCATTGCCGGCGGCCCTCGCGGGCGGGCGGTCGACGTTGTTCAGTAAGCCTTCGACCAGATCCGAAGCGACCGTGAGATCCTTGAGCCCTTGTTGGTACTGAATGCCGATGGCGTCGCAACCGAAGTCGTCCGCAATGCGCAACGCGGCGATGTACATCTTGCACTGCTCGAGGACTTGCGCGTCCGTCAGCTCGGTGGCCTCGTCGGCCCCGGTATCGAATTGCATGCCTTTGGCATCGAGCCAGGTGCGCACCTCCTGGGCTTCGTCGTCACGGACCTCGCGCATCGCGGCGTAGAGCGCCGACTGGCTCAAGCGCTCTTTGAAGACGCCGGCCGGATTGAGCAGATGGTCGGGGATGATGGCGTTGTACATCCCCATGCACCCCTCGTCGAAGACGCCCAGGATCGCTTTGTCCTTCCTGAACTCGGCCGCAACCTCTCGCCCTACGAGCGCCGCCTTGTGCGGGATCATCATGTCGTTCGCGTCTTTCACGTGCCGCGTGTCATGCGTCACCGAGCCTTGTTCGAGCCATTGCCGCAGGCCGTTGAGGAAGAACTCGTCGTCGAAGTCCTTGCTCCAAAGCGTGCTATAGCTGACGCCCGCCTTGGTAAGGCTGCCATTGAGATTGAGCATGCCGACGAGCCCCGGCCACTGGCCGCTCCAGTTGGCGACGGTCAAGATCGGCCCTTGATGGGTCAACAGGCCCGGCAGGATGTGCTGGCTGTATTGCCAAACGGCTTCGACGACGACGAGCGGCGCCTTGGAGTCGATCGTGCGGAAGACTTCGAGGCCGTGTTTCTGGCTATTGATGAAGCCGTGCTTCTGCGCCTCGTCATAGGGATGTCCGCGCTTGACGGGATGCCCTTGGCCCTCGATCGCGGCAGTCAGCTTTGTTTCCGCTTCGGCTTGTGCCGGCCAACAGGTCTGGTTGGCGGAGAGCCGCAGATCACCATTGGCAACGAGAATGACTTCTTTCCCCATGTGAGGCATTTTCGCAAAGTGCGCGACGGGACCGCCAGAGTCGAGTCATCGCCTGCCAGGGCCCGGCTGGGTTGACGGACGGATCTTGGGAGCCGAAGTTGCCTGGCGGCCCCGCGCGCCCTATGCTGAACGGAACATCTCCCCGCGACGATGGCCCGCATCAAAGTACTCGCAGACAACGTTGCTAACAAGATCGCGGCCGGAGAGGTCGTCGAGCGTCCGGCGTCCGTTGTGAAGGAGTTGCTCGAGAACTCCCTCGACGCGGAAGCGACGCGCTTGCGGGTCGACGTGGAGGTCGGCGGCAAGCGCCTGATGCGGGTGTCAGATGACGGCGCCGGCATGGTTCGCGACGACGCTCTGCTGGCCTTCGACCGCCACGCCACCAGCAAACTACGGCAGGCGCGCGACCTGCTCTCGATCTCAACACTGGGCTTTCGTGGCGAGGCTCTGCCCTCCATCGCCAGCGTGTCGCGCCTGCTTCTCGAAACGCGCTCGGAGGACGAGCCGACCGGTACAAGCGTCGAGATTGCGGGCGGACGAATGCTCAGCGTCGAGGAAGCCGCCATGCCGCGGGGAACGACGATCACGGTCCGCGACCTGTTCTACAGCGTTCCGGCCCGCCGCAAGTTCCTGCGCACGGAGAAGACCGAGCTGGCCCACATCGCGTCGCTCGTCACCCATTACAGCTTGGCGCACATCGACAAGTCGTTCCAGCTGGCCCATGAGCGCGGGGAGTTGCTGAATGCCACGCCGGTGGGAAGCCTGCGCGAGCGCGTCTTTCAGGTCTTCGGTTCGTCGACGCTCGAGCAGTTGGTCGAGCTGGGACCGATCGAGCGCGAGTTGGAGGTGGCGGCGTCCCCGGCGCCGCCGACACAGGCCGCGGCGCGCAACCGTGCCGGAATCGACCGACCCCAGACCCATGTCTTCGCCCTGCGCGGCTTCGTCTCCGCGCCCCAGGTGCAGAAGCTCAACCGCAACTCAATCTACATCTTCGTCAACAGGCGGCTCATACGCGACCGGGTGTTGCTGCGAGCCATCTCGTCGGCTTATCACAACCTAATGCCGCCGGGACATTTCCCATTCGCGCTGCTGTTTCTCGAGCTGCCGTTCGAGGAGGTCGACGTCAACGTCCATCCTTCGAAAACCGAAGTGCGTTTCCGTCACCAAGGCTTCGTCCACGACTTGGTTCGGGATTCGATCCGCGATTGTCTGATTGCCTCAAAACCGGCGTCGGCGTTGCCCCTCCCGGCGGATGCCCGCCGCATTCCCCCGAGCCCGCCGCAGCCGGCAACCGAGGTCCCGTTCTCCGAGTCAAGTCTGCTGTTGAGTCGCGACGATGCGCCGCCAGCGCAGTCGTGGGGTTTACAGAAGGCACCACCGCCGACCGCACGTCTGGACTTCGCGGTCGCCGCGCCGATCGAGGTAGCAGCGGCCGGTGCGGCGAAAGCGCCCGGGGCGGCGGGGGGATCGGTGGAAGCGATCGGGCCGGGAGCAGGACCAACGCAGGCGTCGGCGCCGAGAGACCTGGCCCCGCCGCTTCAGACTGTGGCAGTGGAAGACCGGCCCCACGCAAGAGCGCCTCTCGTCGATACCCAACCGGAGACACTGGCGAACCTCGGCCAACTGCGCCCGCTGGGTCAGGTCAAAGAGAGCTTCATCGTCGCCGCGGGCGCGGACGGGCTATGGATCATCGACCAGCACGTGGCTCACGAGCGGATTCTTTTCGAGAGGGTGTTGCGGCAACGAGCTGCCGACCGCGTCGAATCGCAGAGGCTGTTGATGCCGATTATCATGAACCTACAGCCCGACCAAGAGATCAAGTTCACGCAGATCGAAGAAGAGTTTCGCGCTAACGGGTTCGAGCTGGAGCCCTTCGGCCATCGCACGGTTGCGGTGAAGGCGGCGCCGGCGGCTTTGTCACCGCACCAGGTCGAGACGCTGATTCACGAAATCCTCGACACGCCGGAGAAGGAATTGCGCGAGCTGTCGCTCTCTGACTTACAGCGGCGCGTTGCGGCCACTATCGCCTGCCACGCCGCCATCAAGGTGAACATGCCGCTCGACGGACCGAAGATGCAGTGGCTGCTCGACGAGCTAGCGAAGACGGACTGCCCGATGTCGTGTCCCCACGGCCGGCCCATCGCGCTGAAGTATGGGCTGAGGGAGATTCTGAAGGCGTTCCACCGGATCTGACAAGTCCGCATGACGAAGGTATCGGATGCGTCCTCTGGGGAGAATCAGAACCTATGCCTACACCTGTGCTACTGATCGGCGGCGGCATGATCGCCCACGACCAGATTCTTCCCACGCTGTACCAGATGCAGCGCGAAGGCCGAATCGGCGACATCACCGTCTGCGCCCAACATGGACGCACCGTCCAAGCGCTCGCCGAAGCGCCCACCTTGCAACGGGCTTTCCCCGACCGTTCATTCCGCCCGTTGCCCGACTACACCAGCGGCGACTTACATGAGCGCCGGCCCGACCTCTACCAACAGGCTCTCGAACAGCTCCCGGCCCGCAGCGTCGTCTTCGTCGCAACACCCGACCAAACGCACCACTCGATCGTGATGAACGCGCTCCGGGCCGGCCAGCATGTCTGTTGCGTCAAGCCGCTGGTGCTTGATGTCGCACAGTCGATCGAAATCGAGGAAGAAGCGCAGCGCCGCGGGCTGCTGGTCGGCGTCGAGTACCACAAGCGCTTCGACCCGCGCAGCCAAATGGCCCGTACGCGTTTCCGCCAAGGACTGTTCGGCGATTTCAAGCTCGGGACTTGTGTGCTCATGGAGAAGTGGCACTACCGCTCGTCGAACTTTCAGAACTGGTTCGTGTGCGAAGAAACCGACTCGTTCGTCTACATCGGCTGCCACTACGTCGACCTGGTTCACTTCATCACCGGCTTGCAGCCGATCGGGATCAGTGTGTACGGCATCAAAGACCGTTTCCCCAATGACAACGAAGGGTACCTCTGGACCGACGCCCGCGTGATTTGGGAGAACGGCGCCGCGCTCAACGTACAGAACTCGCTCAGCTTCCCCGACGCCGCCGCGGGACCGAACACGCAGGGCATGACCCTCTACTTCTCCGGCAACGGGAACGGGGCCTGGCTCCAGCACTCCGATCAATACCGGGGGCTGAAGTACTCTTTCACCGAGAAGCCCGACTCGCCCGGCGGCACGCAGTACGCCGAACCGAGCCCCGACTACTTCATGTATCAAGATCTCGGCGGGCCGGGTCTCGTCCCGTGGGGTTACGGCGTGCGTTCGGTCGATTTCATCGTCAGCGAAGCGCTGCGTATCGAGAGCGAGACGGCTGCGCTCGAAGACGCCGCCGCCGTCGCAGCCCGCCGCACGCGAATCGACGAGATCGAGCAGCAAGGCATCGTGGCCACGCCGGGCAACAGCCGTTACAACGAACTGGTCTGCCAGGCCGGGCGGCTCTCGATCCTGAACGGCGGACGGCAGGTGGAGATTCGGCACGACCCGCCGGGGGTGGAGCTACTGTAGGCGTTCCAGAATCCACGCAACGGCGGCGGCACAACGTGTCCGGCAGTTGCCCGGGCTAGTTCCCGCGCCAGCGGTTGCCGCAGATCTCGCACCGCCGCACCCGACCGAACAACAACAGTGGCAATCCAAGAAGCAACAAAGAGGCTAGCCGCCAGCCACCGCTAATGGCGGGCGTCGAGCGCGTGCCGCCGCAGATCGGGCAGAAAGGAGCTGCGTGTTGGTCCTCTTCCAGCCGTGTTGGCTCCAGCACGTCGGCCGGCGGCGACTGGGCCTCCGTCGCGACCTCCGCCCAACCCTCTACCTCCACGGCCTCTTCTTCCAACGCGTCCAACAACTCTTCAGCCGATTCGACGTCGGACGCACGAACCTGGACTCCCACACCCCCAGCAAAATGGGGATGCATCATGATGCGGGTGGCGTGTTCGTTGGTGAGAAAGACTTCGATCCCGTGTGACTCGAGCAGGCTTCGGACGAAATAGGCGTGCTGTAGCGACTCACAGGTAGTGAGGTTCGCGAGTTCGTCCGGCACGATTGCGGTGCGGTTACTCCAGACCGGCTTGCGTCACGGCCTCACGCAGATCTTCCTCCGAGTGCGCACCGGCCAGATAGGATACGACCTTGCCTTGACGGTCGATGACGACCACCGTCGGCAGCACGCGCACTCCGAACTCGCGGGTCAACGATTTAGCCGGGTCTGTGAGAGTGGGAAAGCTGTGCCCTTGCTCCTCGGCGTACGTACGAGCCGTCTCTTCGTCTTCGTCGTTCACACCAAGCGCGACAAGCCCGCGGCCGCCGAGTTCGCGGTGCAGCGCCTCGATCCGCGGCAAGTCAAGCCGGCACGGACCGCACCAGGTTGCCCAGAAGTCCAGCAATACAACCCTGCCACGCATCTCTTCGAGCCGGTGGAGCCGGCCCGCTAGATCTTCCAGCTCAAACGCGGCAGCCTCTTGTCCCACCAGGTCGTCCGGCTCGATGTCCTCCACTTCAACCGCCCCTTCGGGCGGGACGAAAGCAAACAGCTCGCGGGGCAGCGCCTCGTTGGCCTGTGCGGTGAGAAACGTAACGTTCTGCGCGGCCTCCATGGTCAAGTCGCGTTTCTCGTCTTTGACGGTCAGTTTCGATCCCTCTCTGAGAATCAAACGCCGTGCCGGGTCGATCCAGAACTTCTTCTCGACGGACCGGACGGCAATCCCTTGTGGCACTTGGTACCGAGCCCACACCACGGTGCAGACGACCTCGCCATCGGAAACCCAGAGGGTCTCTTCTCCTTCGATCTTGGCGTCAAGAATTCGCTCCCCCACATGCCGGTAGCGTGCTTTGAAACGGTCTCTCAATACCTTGAGATTGGGGAGTCCCTGACCTCCATCGACTCGGTCACCGAGCAGCTCCCCTTCAACGCGCGTGTACTGATGCCGCCGGGCGAGGTAGGCCCAAGTCACGTTGCCGTCAAAGACGACCTCTCCCCCATCGACCGGGTGATCGGACTCGACCCGGAAGCGTCCCTCCGCGTCCACGGCGGTCAGCGTGCGGGCATCGGTTCGCCTTTCTTGCCCGTTGACGTTGGAGATAGAGCTTTCCAGCGCCTCGAAGTGGAAACTTTCGATCTCTTGATAGGTCTCGCTGACCGACCGAAGCAGGGCAACCGCTTCCTTGGACGTGTCGGGTGTGACCGTCTCAGTTTCTTCCGCTGCGGCGCTCGGCACTAAAACCATCAAGAGCGATAAAGCGTAGATCCAGGTGTTCATGTTTCAGCTTGTACTTTATCAGACGGATTCATCGTTTCCTGGGGTACGCGGTCTTGGGTGGTGAGTCCGGTTCAGAATCTCGCTGTCCTGGAGAGGCGGATCACGAAACACGAATCACGCCTTGTGCCCTCTCACCAGGTGCTTCTCCACCAAACCCAGGCCGTAGTCCGCGGCTAGTGCCATCAGTGCCGCCGGGACCGCACCGAGCAGGATCAACCCCGAGTTGACCGTCTGTAGCCCGCGATAGATGAAGTCGCCCAGACCGCCCGCGCCGATGAGGGTTGCCACGGTCGCCACGCCGACCGCTGTAACGGTGGCCACGCGCAGGCCGGCCATGATGGTTCGTGCTGCCAGAGGAAGTTCGACCATGCGCAGGATCTGGCCGTCCGTCATGCCCATCGCAAGCGCCGCCTCACGCACCGCCGGGTCTACCTCCTTGATGCCGGTGAACGTATTCCGCACGATCGGCAGCAGGGCATACAACACCAAGGCGACGATCGCCGAGCGAGCGCCGATGCCTCCCAACAGCGGCAGAGGAATCAGGAAACCAAACAGCGCCAGGCTGGGGATCGTTTGTACCGCGTTCGTGAATCCAAGCACCCAGCGCTCCGCCCGGGGCCGGCGTGTCAGCAAGATGCCAGCGGGGACGGCAATGGAGCAGGCGATCAGCATCGAGATCCCGACCAGCCACAGGTGTTCCCAGAATCGCACGATCAACTGCGGCTGATATTGCGCAATGAGATCAGAGAAGTTCAATCGAGGCTCTCCCGAAACGCGCTGATACGAGGGTCGGTCGAAGCCCGGAACCCCTCCGGCGACCCCATCCAAATGAGCTGACCCTCTTCCATCAGGCCGATGCGGCCGCCGAGAAGGAGCGCTTCCCGCAGGTCGTGTGTGACGAAGACGATCGCTTTCTGAAGAGTCCGCTGGATTGAGAGGAACTCGCGCTGAATCTCGCTGCGGGTGATGGGGTCGAGCGCCCCGAAGGGCTCGTCCATCAGCAGAATGGGCGGATCGGCCGCCAGCGCGCGCGCCACGCCGACCCGCTGGCGCTGTCCGCCCGAGAGCTGATCGGGATAGCGGCCGAGCACCTCGGCGGGCAGGCCGACCTTGTCGAGTAGCTCGCTGATCCGGTGGCCAATCTTCTCAGGCGGCCAGTCTTCGAGTGACGGGACAAGTCCGATGTTCCTCGCCACCGTGAAGTGAGGGAACAGGCCGACCTCCTGAATGACGTAACCGATCCGTCGCCGCAGACGGATGGCGTCCCAATCGGCGGTGGGCTTACCCTCGACGATCACGCGGCCCTCGGCCGGCATCAAAATGTGGTTGATCAGCCGCAGAGCCGTGGTCTTGCCCGACCCGCTGCGGCCGACCAGCGCGACCGTCTCGGCTTCGTTTACCTCAAAGCTGAGCCCCGATATGAGCGTCGTGTCGCCTATACGATAGGTGACGTCCTCGAGGCGGATGGGGGACGGCACGGCGGAGGCCATCATGGAGGATGCGGCGAGGTGGCGCAACGCACACCCCAGCGAAGGGAAATTGTGTAAACTGCTCGTAGCATCCTGGTGACTCTGTGACGCCGCTAAATATGTTAAAACATATCAAGGCACAAATGTTTTGGAGTGAGAAGCTTATGCGTCCCCACAAGCGCTGGCGCACCGCCCTGAAGCTGACGCCGCCGGCAATTCTGCTGATCGCAATGCCACTGACTCTCGCAGCGCAGAGCAAGCCGGTCAAGCGCGCTTTGCGAGCCGGCGAGGTACTCGACGAGATCATGGGCATGTCGGAGAAGGGCATTCCGCAGGATCTGCTCGGCAAGTGCCAATGCGTGGCCATTGTTCCCGGTGTCAAGAAGGTGGCGTTCGGATTCGGAGGCCGCGGAGGCAAGGGCGTGATCGTTTGCCGCGGCAAGGACGACTCCGGCTGGACGGGACCTTCGACCGTCCGCATCGAGGGCGGCAGCATCGGGCTCCAAATCGGAGTGAGCTCGACCGACCACGTGCTGCTGGTGATGAACAAGCGCGGTGCAGAGAAGCTGCTGTCCAGCAAGTTCACGTTGGGCGGCGACGCCTCGGTCGCAGGAGGTCCCGTCGGACGCTCGGCGCAGGCGCAGACCGACGCGCAGATGAGTGCCGAGATTCTCTCCTACTCGCGTTCCCGAGGCGCCTTTGCCGGCGTGTCGCTCGAAGGCGCAACCCTGCGCCCCGATAACAAAGACAACGAAAAGATCTACGGCCAGCGCGTTGATCCAAAGCAAGTGCTGTCCGCTCAAATTCCCGCACCGTCGAGTGTTCAGCCTCTGATCGATGTGCTGAACAAATACTCGGCATCCAAGCATCGTTAGTCAGGAGGAACATATGACGAGATGTGGACGTGCGCGGGAGGAGTGTACCTCGTTGCAGGGAAGCTCGAGCCGGCGATGGAACGCTCGGCTCGGCCGGTGGGTTCTGCTGTCGGCGCTGGCTGTGTTCATGGCGGGGCCGGCCGCCGGCAAGCCGAAGGTCGAAAAACGTCTGGCCGAAGCCGCCTCCGTGCTCGAAGAGACGCTTCACAGTGTCGACCAAGGCATTCCTTCGAACCTGCTGTCGCGGGCGAGCTGCGTGGGGATCTTCCCGTCGGTGTGGAAGGGAGCGTTCGTTGTCGGAGGCCGCTATGGCAAGGGGGTCGTGAGCTGCCGCAAGTCGGACAACGACTGGAGTGCTCCGGCGAACTTCCTGATCGAAGGCGGAAACTTCGGTTTGCAGATCGGCGGGCAGGCCACCGACCTCGTACTGCTCTTTCTGAACGAGCAGAGCGTACGGCGGCTGATGCGAACCAAGTTCACCCTGGGCGCGGACGCCTCGGCCGCCGCCGGGCCGGTCGGGCGTACGGCCTCGGGGCAGACGGACGCGCTGTTCGGAGCTGAGATTCTCAGCTACTCGCGGTCGCGGGGGCTTTTCGCCGGCCTTGCACTCGACGGAGCCACTCTGAGGCCTGCCCATAAGGCTGACCGCAAGCTCTACCCAGGGGTGGCCCCGAGGACGATCGACATTCTGGCGGGTGGCATCGAGCCTCCCGAAGCAGCGCGGCGTCTGCTCGCCGTGCTCGCGAGATATTCGCCCGAGAAGCGCAAACGGGGCGACTAGCTGTCTCGGGGCAGCTTTGAAGGCTCTTCCTTTGCCGAGCCGCGACCGCTAGCGAGCCGTCCGTTCACACGGCGCACACGGGGCACAATCTCCCTTTGATCTCGGCAGCTTGGTAGAATGCGGTGGCCGCGACCACGACCTTCCAGGGGGAACTGCTATGAATAGGGTGCACTTGCTTTGGACCTCGATTCTGCTTTGCGTTCTTGCGTTACCGACGGCCCGCTCGCAGGACGCCGAGAAGGGACTGAGCTTCTTCATCACGAGCGTGGGCCCCGGCAAGGGAGCCGATCTTGGTGGGTTGGCCGGCGCGGATGCGCACTGCCAGTCGCTCGCCAAAGCCGTCGGCGCGGGCAATCGCACCTGGCGCGCCTACCTGGGCACCGGCGCTTCCGGCGGCCAGCCGGCCATCAACGCCCGTGACCGCATTGGCAAGGGTCCGTGGCGCAATGCCAAGGGCGTTCTGGTCGCTCAGGATGTAGCCGACCTACATTCAGACAACAACAACCTGGGTAAGGAGACGTCGCTCAACGAAAAGGGCGGCGTCGTCAATGGCCGAGGTGACAGTCCCAACCAGCACGACATCTTGACGGGGTCCCAGGCCGACGGCACCGCCTTCGCCGACGGAAAAGATCATACTTGCAGCAACTGGACGAGCAGCGGCGAGGGCAGCGCGCAGGTCGGCCACCACGACCGCCAAGGGGGCGGTCCCGCACCAACGTCCTGGAACGCCGCACACGGCTCCCGAGGCTGTAGCCAGGCGAACCTGCAAGGTACCGGTGGCAACGGGTACTTCTACTGCTTCGCGGAGTGAGACCGCCGCTCCGCGCCGCGAGCCCCGCAGGCTGGGAACGACCCCTGATCGAGCACGCCTCCCGAAGTGCCGGGAGGCAACCGCGTGGGTCTGAGTCAAGAGCTCGGTGGAGAGCCCCTGGCCGTTGGGGGAGATCCGCCGGTAAGGGTTGTCCATTTACGGGGAGCCCCCACATGCTCCCACTGCTTTACGCCGGCGTCACAATGACAATGCGCCTGACGGTCTGTCTTCTGCTGATAGCCGTCGTAGCGCCCGCGCAGGATGGCCGGCAGGTATTCACCCAGCATTGCCAGGCCTGCCACGGTGACGGCCGTGGCACTGATCGCGGGCCCAACCTGGTCAATAACAGGAAGGTAAGCCGCCAACCCATAGAGGAACTTCGCACGCTAATTCGGGACGGCATGCCCGGTATGCCGGCCTCCGACCTGCCACCAGCCGAATTGGATGCCGTAACGGGTTACGTTCGCTCACTGAGCGCGCCGGCGGCCGATGCGGTGGTGCGGGGGGACCGCGCAGCCGGCCAGCGGTTCTTCTTCGGCAAGGGAGGTTGCGCGGCGTGTCACATGGCGTTCGGGAGGGGCAAGGCGGTCGGGCCGGATCTCTCCTCTGTCGGACGCGAACTCACGGTGGACGAAATCAGGCAGGCGGTGCTGCGCCCGTCCGAGCACATCAAGCCGGGCTACGAAGTGGTGAACCTGCGGCTGGCCGGGGGGCGCGAGCTGCGAGGATTCGCCCGTAACCAGAGCCGCTACAACTTGCAGGTGCAGGATCTCGAAGGCCAATTCTATCTATTGGCGGCGCGAGAGTTCACGCTGCTGAACACGGAAGAAGCATCCGCCATGCCGGAGCCAACCTGCGGCCCGGAAGAATGCCGCGATCTGGTGGCATACTTGAGCTCGTTGAGCGGAGTGACCTTGGGATCCGAAGTGAATCCGTTCAGCTCGTCGGGAGGATTGAGCTTCGAAGAAATCACTCACCCCAAGACCGGCGATTGGCCCACCTACCATGGCTTGATCGGCGGCAATCGTCATAGCAGTCTCGACCAGATCAACACCTCCAACGTCAAGAACCTGATGCTCAAGTGGATGTTCCCGATCAACCACTTTGTGCTCCAGTTGACGCCCGTTGTGGTGGACGGCGTGATGTATGTTACGGGGCCGAACCAGGTGTTCGCACTGGACGCGCGGGCTGGGCGAACGATCTGGCACTACCAGCGGCCACCGTCGGAAGGCGGCGGCCAGGGCAAGGGAACCAACCGAGGTGTGGCCGTGCTGGGTGATCGTGTGTACACGGTGACCAACGACGTGCGATTGGTGGCCCTGCACCGAGTGACGGGAGAGCTGCTCTGGGAGGCCGACATCACCGAAGGGCTCGACAAGAAGAACTATGGCAGCACTTCCGCACCGTTGGTTGTGAAGGACATGGTGGTGGCGGGCGTTTCGGGCGGCGACCTGGGCGTGCGTGGCTTTCTCTCCGCCTTCAAAGCGGATACCGGTGAGCGAGTGTGGCGGTTCTGGACGGTCCCGAAGCCGGGCGAGCCGTTGGCGGAAACGTGGAAGGGAACGGCACTGGCTGAGTACGGCGGCGGTGGGGCCACGTGGATGACAGGCACGTACGACCCGGAGACGGATACCGTCTTTTGGGGCACGGGCAATCCCTACCCGTCGATGAACGGAGACGAACGCCAGGGCGACAACCTCTATACCGACGCGGTACTGGCGCTCGCCGCCGACACGGGCGAACTCAGGTGGTATTACCAGTTCACGCCGCACGATCTCTATGACTGGGACGGCGGGCAGACGTCGATGGTGCTGAATACGCGCTATCGGGGCCGGGACCGCAAGCTGCTGGTCCAGGCCAACCGCAACGGCTTCGTTTATGTGTTCGACCGGACCGACGGCGAACTGCTGCTGGCCGAGAAGCTCGTGGACAAGGTGACTTGGGCAAGCGGCATCGGCGAGGACGGCCGCCCGATCCTGGTGCCCGGCATGGAGCCGGCGCGCGACGGCACGAAGGTTTGTCCCAACGTGCTGGGGGCGGCCAACTGGCCATCGGTCGCGTTCAATCCGCAGACGAGGTTGTTCTACGTAAACACGCGTGAGGCTTGCGGCGTTTATTCAAAGCCGCCGCGCTGGAACCTGCGCCCGATCCCGGTTGAGCCTGGGCAGATGTTCCTGCGGGCCATCAATCTCGAAACCGGCAAGCGGGTATGGGAGCTACCTCACATGGGCAAGGCCGACAGTTGGGGGGGCGTGCTGTCGACGGCCGGAGGTGTCGTGTTCTTCGGCGAGGACAGCGGGGCTTTCGGAGCGGCCGACGCGAGGACCGGAGAAGACCTGTGGCACGTACAGACCAACGACTCCGTGCGACTGGGCGACGGCCATAGCTGGCGCGCCTCGCCGATGACCTACCTAGCGGGGGACAAGCAGTACGTCGCTGTCGCAGCCGGGCCGAACATCTTGTGCTTTGGCTTGCCGTGAGCAACGTGGGTCCCGCAAGCGACATCTGGACAACTTTGCGTCACCTTACTCTGAGGTGACATTGAAACCGCTCCGTCCGCTGGTGTCAGCGGCGATCGAAATGTTAGGCTGCGCCGCCTTGAATGTTGCGAGCTAGAGAGCGTTGATCGCTGGCAGGACGACGAGTATATCACCAGCTAGCCGTGGAGTAGGCAAGTGCAAGAGCTGGCCGGCCTACCTGCAAAGCTGTACAATTGAGCGGTCTCGACGCTCGCGTTAGCCCATGTTGACTCAGAGGAGGAACACTGACATGAAACGATTCCTGATTGTGGCAGCACTGATAGGGGCTGTCTCGGTATTGCCATTCATGTTCACAGAAGACGCAAGTGCAGGTGGAAAGGGAAACTCTTTCTTCCTAGGCATGTGGGGAGGCATCGATACTACGGACGGATCGGCGCAGCAGATTCTGATCAGCCCCGATCAAAACGGCAGCTTTAATCTCGCTTGGTATGAAACGTTCTGGACTGCTTGTGTTGGTGGGCGGGGGGTCATGGAGGGTAGCGGCGATGTCGCGCCCGGGGACAAGGACGCTCTGGTGATGGACATTACCATCTCGTGCTT
Organism: Bryobacterales bacterium; assembly: GCA_965248255.1. Taxonomy (GTDB): domain Bacteria; phylum Acidobacteriota; class Terriglobia; order Bryobacterales; family UBA6623; genus JAKZVK01. The sequence goes on along the minus strand of CBDFIW010000004.1, from coordinate 2,588,730 downwards.
CGACCCGGATCTGCCAGACTTGATCACGGACACAGTAACGTTCAGACTAGCCGACAAGAACATGTTGTTGGCCGCCGCCGGGTCAGGGGTGTTCACGGATCTCCCCCTCTTCCGACTCAGCGAACGGCCGAACCGCCAGGGACACGACTGAGGTCTCCCGAGTCAAACGGATCATCCGTCCGGGAATGGGAGGATCAAGCCTTCTGGGCCCAAGTGCCGTCGCCCCCCTCGAAAAAGACAACAGCACCTATCTGCCGGGCAAGGTCGGAACCTCTCGCGTCCCAACGGTCAGACAGGCGTCGGGAGCGGCCCGAAATTCGACCGGAGGAGAAAACCTTGCGATGGAGCGATCTCAGGAGTACACTATCGATGCGAACAGGCCTCCAAAGGAGACTCTTCGCTAAGGGAGAAACTTATGAAAGCCAAAATCAGCTTGAGCCTCGCCGCCCTGGCGCTACTGTTGGTGGCATCGACGCCCGCGATCGCTGCGGATACGGTACTCAGAGTCCTGTCGGTTCAAACCGACGATGTTGAAGGATATGTCAAGCAAATAGAGCAGGGCAAGGCGATCCTGAAAAAGGCCGGTAGCCCGGGCATAGTTCGAGTCTGGCGGGCCGATTTGGCGGGTTCCGACACCGGCTCGATCGCCGTTTCGATCGAGTACGAGAACCCGCAGGCCTTCGCGGCAGACATGGCCAGGCTTGCCGACAGTGTGGAGTACCAGACTTGGCGCAAGGGTCTGGCCAAAACCCGCACGATCGTCTCCGATAGTCTCTACAGTGAACTTTGAGTGTGAGTTGTAAAGGAACGCGTACCTTAGCGTCTAACCACGAAGAGCGACTCCCAGGTGTTGCCGTCTTCGCTGGGTTCGAGATACCACTTCTCGTCGCTCGACGAGGATGTCCGTTTACCAGCCGCTCAGTGGCTGCATCGTAGACCACACGTTACCTGTTGACACAGATTCGGCGCCTCCGTGATCCGAATCGACGCCCAACAAAACGCCGTCCATGAAACGTTAGAATCGATCGGGAAGAGACATTACCGCCGCTGTCTGTGATTGTAGTCGTGTGGCTCCCAGCGAACGACGTTGCGGCAAGCTTCCATAGGGGACTGTGCGGGTTACCTATCCACCGTAGCGCACCCGAGCCCTAGTGGGCGACGGCGCAAGCCTGTCCTGAGGAGGCTTGTCCGGGTGATCCGCTGGATTGGAGTGAACACAATGTCGACGTTGCAAGGACGGCATCGTTTCTGCCAATATTCTGCTCATGCCCGACTTTAGATTCTCCACCTGCCTACTTCTACTTCTCGGCCTATTTGGCTGTGCATTCCAAACCCGGAACACAAGCCCTATTCCCATAAGGGTGGTGGTCGTTTCGATGTTTGAAATCGGGAAAACCACTGGTGATCGGCCAGGCGAGTTCCAGTTTTGGGTAGAGCGTTTGCCCTTGGACCAAACCTTGGACTTTCCCCAGGGGGTGGCACCCCTGCATTACAATGCCGAGAAGGGCGTCCTGGGCGTGGTCACGGGAGTCGGCACCCAATACTCCACCGCCACGATTATGGGTCTCGGCATGGATCCTCGCTTCGACCTGAGCAGAACCTACTGCAGACCCGCCAGCCTCGCCCTTGAGCAGACGAGGGAGCAGGTAAAAGGATGAACGCATGTCGGTACCATCTGCTACTGCCAGCACGTCCTGCAGCATCCACCCCCATAGATGGCGACATAGGCCATGAGATTGATGCGCGCGAAATCCCGAGTGAATGGCCGACGGGCTACATACCGTTCCGGAACAAGGCCCCTTACCAGAAACCCTATCCAGATTCGGATCAGGAATGGGGCGTGCGCTACCAGTTGAACCCGGAGCTTCTGCACTGGGCCTACAGCCTGACCCGGGACATAGAACTGACCACCAGTGACGGATCGGAGAACCTGAGGAACAAATTCAGCGACTTCGCCGGCGCACAACACCCGCCCCGGGTCCGTGTCGGCACACAGTTGTCCGCTTCCACCTACTGGCACGGAGCCCTTATGAACAACTGGGCCAACGGCTGGGTCAATTACTGGACCGAAGGGAAAGGCAACTACCTCACCTCCGCTATGGAAGACACCGGCACCCTACAGGCGCTTTCTCGCCTCCACAAAGCGGGGAAAGCAGATAAGAACCGGGTCCTGGTTCTCCGCGGCGTGGCCAACTACACCCGACCCATCGACAGCGTCAGCGCTTCGGAAAGTTTAGAAGGAGAGACAGTAGGCCATTACTCCGCCTACCTGCCAACTCTGGAAAATGTTTGGCGCACCGGCTACCCGGTGGTCGAAGCCATTCTGAATAGCTGGGACGTTTTTGAGGAAACGATTCCCTCTGGTGATATGCTGATCCATCGACAGCGATCTGACGACTCTAGCGGTGTAGGCCGGGGCGTCGGAAACAGGCTCCCTCGCTAACGAAGCCCCTCCACCAAATAAAGGTCCGATATGTTTCGTGCGTAGCTGTAGCAGTAGGACTGTTCGTCGGCCGAGATCTGGATTGACCAAATCTCGATCACGCCGACCGTGTCAGCTGGTGCAATGGCTTTCCAAAGAGATCTCTTCCCCGTGACGAGGTCCACCCTGTAGATGCTTTGCGGCACTTCAGGGTCAGCCTGCAAAAAGATCGAGCGGCCATCAGCGCTCGACGCTACGAAATTGTCCTCCGGCTCGACGCCGGGGATCTCTCGCTCCTCGCCGCCCTCCATCGGGAACAACGACGGGGGGCCGTCCGCCTCCGCGGCAATCCATTCGCCGCTCGGGGAGACCGCCTTGTGCCCCAGCCAAAAGCGGTATCCCCCCGGCGTGATGGGCCGGGGTTCGCCGCCTTCGATGTCTTGGATGTAGCAGCGGACGCCTTGGCCCGATGCGCTTCCCGCAAAGACAATTTGGCGGCCATCGGGCATCCAATCCATTGCCGCGTAGTTGCGAATGCCCTCGTTCTTGATGCGAACCGGTTCTCCGGCGCCGGTAGGGAGCAGAACTAACTCCGGGGGAGGCCCCAAGGACATCGTCAAGGCCATGCTTCCGTCCGGAGACAGAGCGAACGCCATGCCATCGCCCAGTCGCACAGCCGCCTCGCCCGTGGTCTCTCGCAGATACACCCGCCAGCGTTCAGTCCCGCCTCCCTCGCCGAACTCCGTAATCAGAATCGTTTCGCCATTCGAGCTCATGTCGTGCACTTCCGAGGCGTCCAACCAAGAAAGGTCCCGCTCGGCTGTCTGCCCGGGCGTCAGGCAGTTGATACCGACCCGCCAATTGACGCGGCTCACCAACGCGCGGCCGTCCTCGGAGACATCGAGCAGCCGCAGGTCGACGGGAACGCGCTGAACGACGCGATCGGCCCCCGAGGGCGCGAGGGCGCGTATCGTCTTGCCTCCCAGCCAGCCTGTTTCATGCCAGACCTCGTCCGCGTCGGGGGACCATGCAAGAACAAGGTTGTCCCCGCTTCCGGGGGCGGCGAAAATTGTCTTGTCGCCGTTACCGTCGATCGTCGCGACTTCCCAAGCGCCTCCAAACCCAAACGGACGTTCGGAAAAGGCAATCCGGCCGTCCCTCGGTGAAATTCGAAAGCTAGCTATTCGATCGGGCGTTTCGTAGAGTACCTTCCCGACGGGCAACTCAACACGGATTCGGCCCTCGATCATCCGGGCAACACCCAACTCACTGTCCGGCGTCCAGTCCGCGAAGACCACATCGTCTAACACTTCGCGGGGTGCGCCCCCGGCCAAGGAAGCTTGCAGAAGAGTAGCGGGAAAGGAATCCGTCGGGGTGCCAAAAGAAGCGACCAGATACCGCGGCGACCGCGCCGCCAAGGCCATCTCGCCGGTTTTCGATATCGCGAGGACGTCCGCATCTTGGATGTTCAGCGACCGCGACTCCGAACTCTCCGGGCGTGTCGTATAGAGTTCCCGGCGGCCGCCGTCCCAAGCCGCGCTGTAGGCGATCGTGTTGCCATCGGGGGCAAACCGGGCTGAGGTGACCGTTCCGCGCCGGAAGGTAAGCCGCTGATAGGTTGGAATCGATGTGGGTTCACCGGCGAACCGTGTGCCTGCAACGAAGACGACCGCGAGCAAGATCAGTAGCCCGGCTGCAGCAAGAGACACGGTCCTGGCGCGCCCTGGTTTCGATGCCGGGAGCGGTGCCGGCGTCGTCGCTTGACCAACGGCGGTTTTGAAGACCGCCGACTTGCCCGACTCGATTTTCTTCCGTTGCGTCGAAAGGTCAACCAGCAGTTCCCCGGCACTCTGGTACCGCTCACCGGCGTCCTTCGCCAGACATTTGCCAACGAGCCACTCCAGCTCCATCGGAACGCCAGTCCGCAGGGCCGTTATTGGTTCTGGATGTTCGTTGGTGATGGAGTACATCACCGCCTTGTCGTAGTGGCCTTTGAACGGCTGCTGACCCGTAACCATCTCGTAGACCACAACTCCCAGCGACCAAATGTCGGTGCGATGGTCCAGTTCCATACCATAGGTCTGTTCCGGTGACATGTAAGTCACCGTGCCCATCGTCTCGTCGAGGCGCGTGAGCTTGGAGCGGTCGGTAAGTAGCGCCAAGCCAAAATCCATGATGGTGACCTGACCGTCGTCGTCGATCATCAAGTTGGCCGGCTTGATGTCTCGGTGGACGACCTTCTTGCCGTGAGCTGCCTGTAGCCCCTTGGCGGTCTGGATGGCGATATCGACAGCGTCCTTCAGCTTGAGGGGACCGGCTTCGATCTTTTTCTCAAGTGGTTCGCCCTCGATGAAGGCCATGGCGATAAACGTTCGGCCATTGGCCTCGGCGATCTCATGGACCGTGCATACGTTGGGATGGTTCAGTGCAGCCGCGGCTTTGGCTTCACGCTCGAAGCGCTTGCGGATCTCTTTGTCTGAGACGAGGTGTGGAGCGAGGAACTTCAGGGCAACGGGGCGATCCAGCAAAGTGTCCTCGGCCTTATAGACGACACCCATCCCGCCTTCGCCGAGCTTCTCGGTGATCTTGTAGTGGGAGATGGTTTGGCCGACCATGCCGGTGCGATTCTACCTCGAAAACTTAACTGGCAAGAAACAACGCTTCCGTTGAGCTATCCGATCGTAGCACCGCCAAGCCCTTGATCTGAGCGGTGTTCTACCCCTTCGACGAGATTCTGAAGCGCCTCAGGCCAAACATAGATGGACGGAACGCGATTATCGCGACAGCTATCCGCGGCCGGGCGCTATGTAGTTCGTTTCGGGGGACTTAGTCCTGCTGGCGGTCTTTGAACTCGGCGAACCAGTTGAGGACGACACGTATCGTCACCTTAGAGGCTTCCGTTGCGTCGTAGCCGACGCGCTCGGACAAAATGAACTTCCTGCCATCCAGCGAAACATCGTAGGCCGGGTAGTTAAGGGCTCTGAGCAGTCCCGGATGCTCGAAAACCTCTGTCGGCAAGCCGGGTGAGAACTCCCTTTCCGTCGAAACCGAAACCGCCATGAGTGTCGTCCCTTGCACGTAGAAGAGTTCTTTCCCGTCCCGGCTCCAGCGCACTTGGTGCCCGCCGTTATTCGAGACCGTCACCTTGCGCCCACCGTGGGGAAACGGTTGTACATAGACTTGTCGTTGCCCCGATTCGTCCGAGACGTAAGCCACATAGCGGCCATTGGGTGAAAGCTTCGGTACAGCCTTTGAAGAACGCTCTTGCAAGAACGCGTGCGGCTCCCAACCGCTGCCGTCCTGGCTGCGCTCCAGATACCAGAGATCAGATCCGGTTTCGGCGTCGAGTCGCTGGTAGAGAAGATACTTCCCATCCCTGGACCAGTCAGAGGGCCACTCGTCTTGGGGCGTTGCGAGCAGCTCCTGCTCCTCGCCGCTGGCATCCGCGTGAGCGAGATAGATGTCGAGGTTGCCCGCTCTCCTGGACGAAAACGCCACCTCGTCACCCCCAGGCGACCACACCGGGCGGCTGTCGCTTTCCGGGGCGGTGCTCAAACGGTTGCTGACGCCGCGGGCAAGATCCGAAGCCCGCACATCCAGATCGCTGATGTCACCCCCCCCACCACCACCGAAACCGCCACCCAGCGGCCATCGGGGGAGAGCGCGGGGTCACTTACGTAGCCATGTGGTTGACCGATCTCTTCAACTTTGTTGCCATCGCGGTCAACCCAGATGAGTTGCCGTTGTGCCGAGGCACCGAGAGTGGCGAGGTAAACCAGCGTTCCATCCGCCGCCACCGTAGCGTAACGGCTGTTCTCTGAAACAGAGAAAGCCTCCCCGGTAGCCCGTAGCGTCTCCAAAGAAAAGGGCAGTGCCCACAGATCGCTACTTGCTGGACTTGTCGCGTATACCAGATGACCGCTGTTGGAATAGACAGGAGCCGCACCGGGCCCCAGAAGCTCTCTCCGCCCGGTTTCCAGATCCTGAACCACCATGATCTGTTCGTTTGAGGTGCTACCGTATGTGAGCACCAGGACGCGAGCCCCGGCTTCAGAGGGCAGGAAATGGGACCAGGCCAGGTATTTCGTGAGTCCTTCGGAAGCCTCACCCATATCCTTTGGCCCTAGCAGAAGGCTGGCAACGCCGCCGAGCGCAGGGACCTCGTAAAGGCTGTGGGGTTGGGCTAGGGGGCCGGAGCTGAAGACGATCACCTCGCCGTCGGGACTCCAGGTTCCTCCGTGGAAATGAACGGCGGGTAACTCACAAACCCGGCCGGCCAGACCGCCTCGAACGGAGATCTTTTTGACTTCGCCACCGGCGGCAAAGCCGATGAAAGTGCTGTCCGGCGACCAGAACGGACTCGTTGCCCCTTCGGTACCCTCGATCGCGCGGGGTTGCTGCTGGTCCAGATCCTGAACCCACAGCCTTCCTTGCCCGCCCGCCTCGACAAAGGCGATGTGCCTTCCGTTGGGCGAGATAGCGAGAAAGTTGTTGTGGCGACCTGCCGCTATGTTTGTTGGGACGCTTACCGGCGGCACAATGGCAAAGCGGCGCAGGGGAGTTTCGGCGACAGGAGCCGGGGAGAATAGCAGGAACAAGGCGAAGATCAGGGCTAGCAGCACGCCTAGCGCACCCACGCCAAATGCTACGGTCTGCTTGCGCCGTTGCACTCGCTCGACTCGGTCCGCTGATGACTGCGGCAATACTCGGATCGCGACAGACCGATGCAGCTCAGTGTCTTCCGCTAGGTACTTGATCGAGTCATCCGCCTCCTCTATGTCCTCGATGACCCTGTATCGAGCCAGGGGACCTGGGGAGAATTCCTCTGTTGCTGTCGGCTGCGTTATCACCGTCTGACTCGCAGCCTGCGCTCTCAAGATGGTGGACTTGCCGGATTCGAGTTTCTTCTTCAGTGATTCCAGATCAACGACCATGTCGGCGGTGGACTGGTAACGCTCGTCTCTCTCCTTCGCCAACGCCTTATTGACCAGCCACTCCAACTCCATCGGTACACCCGTCCGTAGCGCCGTCATCGGCTCCGGCTTTTCGTTGGTGATGGAGTACATCACCGCCTTGTCGTAGTGACCTTTGAAGGGCTGTTGCCCGGTGACCATCTCGTAGATCACCGTACCGAGCGACCAGATGTCAGTGCGGTGGTCCAGCTCCATCCCGTACGTCTGCTCCGGGGACATGTAGGTCACGGTGCCCATCGTCTCATCCATGCGGGTGAGTTTTGAGCGATCAGTCAGCAGGGCCAGGCCGAAGTCCATGATGGTGACAAGTTGCTTGGAGCCGGAGCCAGTGATCATCAAGTTGGCCGGCTTGATATCACGGTGAACGATCTTCTTCTCATGGGCGGCTTGGAGGCCGTGTGCTGACTGGATGGCGATCTCAAGGGCATCTTTGAGCTTCAGCGGCCCGGCTTCGATCTTCTTGTCAAGACCTTGGCCTTCCAGGAAGGCCATAGCGATGAAGGTGCGGCCTTGGGCCTCGGCGATCTCATGGACGGTGCAGACATTCGGGTGGTTCAGCGCAGCGGCGGCTTTGGCTTCCCGCTCGAACCGCTTACGGATCTCCGTGTCCTGGACGAGATGAGGAGCAAGGAACTCAGGGCCACCGGCCGGTCTAACGACGTGTCCTGGGCCTTGTAGACCACACCCATGCCGCCCTCGCCGAGTTTCTCGGTGATCCTGTAGTGCGAGATCGTCTGGCCGACCATGCCGGTCCAATTCTACCGTTTCTGCGGTAGATGTTGGTAACAACCGAACCGTCCAACAAACAGGGTGATCTCAATGGGTCGATGCAACACCTTTCCTGGAAGGAAAAGGTGAAGTGTAAGCCTAGGAAACTAAAAGGGTAACGATGAGGATACAGCGCTTCCGCCTGGATCCTGTTGAAGTACAAGAAGTTACGTGGTTGCGGTTGGGGGCTTCGGATGATCGGTAACTCACTTGTCCCTCTCGGCGTTCGGATACTCCAGCTAGAGGACTTAACGTGGGTGTTGCGTTGACCGGTTGAGCCGGCAAGATTTCTTGTGCCCAAGACCCTTGACCCGGCTCGGCTTCCGATTGCTCTGAGAGGCCATGAGCACCCTCAGTGCCGGGATTCCTAGCGCGATAGCGATTCATCGACAGAGGTCTGACGACTCTAGCGGTATGGGGCCGGGGCGTCGGAAACAAACTCCCTCGGGTTGGATTTGCGGTGTGAGCACGATCTGAAGTAAGCCTTCGGCATGAAGTTCCGGATCCGAGCTACATTGCGCGGCAACGAACGTCAGGGTTACACTCGCAGGCGATGATGCCCAAGTTGAGGATTCCTGTCCGGCTGCGTGTCTGCATCGTTTGCATGGTCGCTTCGATGGGATGGACCGACGTTGCTGTCAGTGCCGCCGACTGGCCCCGGTTCCGCGGGCCCAACGGCAGCGGTGTCGCGGAAGCGACCGGTCTCCCGGCGGACTTCGGTCCCGACAACGTCGTTTGGAAGACCGCCCTGCCGTGGGGCCACTCTTCGCCGGTCATTTCCGGCGACCGCATCTTCCTGACCGCAGCCGAGGGCGGCAGGCGCACGGATGCCGGGCGCGAGAAGTTCGTCGATGCAGGCGGCAAGCTCTATACGATGGCGATCGACCGCGGCAACGGAGAGATTCTGTGGAAGAAGGAAGCGCCGCGTCCGCGCATGGAACGCTACGAGCCGACCAACTCGCCCGCTTCACCGAGCCCGGTCACCGACGGACAAAACGTCTACGTCTTCTTCGGGGACTTCGGGCTGATCTCCTACCGTTTCGACGGGACCGAGCGCTGGCGCCTGCCTCTGGGGCCCTTCAACAATGTGAACGGCCATGGCTCGTCGCCGATCCTGGCGGGCGAGCGTTTGATCCTGGTTTGTGATGGGGACACCGACCCCTACCTCCTCGCCGTCGACAAGAACAGCGGCAAAGTCAGTTGGCGAACCGAGCGCCCCGAAACAACGCGCTCCTACGTCACACCCGCCCTTTTCCAGCCGCCGCAGGGGCCGCTGGAGGTCATCGTGCCCAGCGCGTATTTCCTGGCTTCGTACTCGGCTGAGAGCGGCGAAAAACTGTGGTGGGTCAACGGAGGAGGCTGGCAACCCAAGTCGACGCCCATCGTCGACGGCGACATGATCTTTGCCAATTCGTGGGAGGGCGGATCAGGTATCCCGGCGGTGGACATGCCGTTGTTCGAGGAGGTTCTCGAGAAGGCGGACGAGAATGGCGACGGTGTGATCAACGAAGAAGAGCTCAAGATTTTCGAGCCGAAGAGACGCCTCTATCTCGTGGACCTCGACCACGACAAGCTCGTCGACGCGAGGGATTGGGAATTCCACCGCATCCGCAGCACTTCGCGCAGCAGTATGGTGGCGGTGCGGCACGGTGGCCGCGGCAATCTGACGGACGCAGGCAACGTGGTTTGGCGGCTCGAGAAGTTTCTACCTAACGTCCCGTCGCCGCTGCTCTACAAGGGCGTTCTTTATCTCGTCAAAGACGGCGGGATTCTCACCACTCTCGATGCCCGGACGGGTGAGATTCTCAAGCAGGGCCGCTTGAAAGGGGCGCTCGATAAGTACTATTCCTCTCCCGTCGGCGCCGACGGCAAAGTGTACATGATGAGCCAGTCGGGCCAGGCGACCGTTCTGAAGGCTGGCGGGCAGTGGGAGATCCTGGCGTCCCACGACTTCGAGGACGAAGTCTACGCAACACCCGCGATCGTTGACAGCCGGATATACGTCCGCACGCGGAATTCGTTGTACTGCTTCGAGGACCGTAGCGGGCAACGCTGAGCCCAGCCAACCATTCGCGTACATTCCTACCCTTGCAAGATGGGGCTCTGATACACTCCGCAACGTCGGACGGCGATGCAAAGCACTAGCTGGCTGCAAGAGAACTGGGTCCCGTTGGCGGTGCTGGGCGGGTTCGTGGCGCTCATGGTCCTGTCCGCCTGGCGGGCGAATCGCCAACGGGAGAGCCGGCCCGGGCCGGTGCTCATCGCGCTGTCGTTCTACGCCACCTTCCTCAGCACCAACACCTTTCTCGGCCAGGCAGGCTTCGGCTACAAGGTCGGCATCGCCTGGCTGCTGGGTGGGGTCGTCTTCGTGGCGTGTGGCTTCCTCGCCTGGTTTGTCGTGGCGCGGCGGATGATCCACGACGCCCGCCGCGTGCTTGGCGATGAACTCGAACTCGACCGCGTGACCGTCCCCGGTTACCTGCGCCGCAAGTACTCGAGTCCACTGGTCGGCTACCTCAGCGCCTGGGTCGTGTTTGTGGCCTCGATTCTGTACATGCTGGCGGTCTTCAAGGGCATCGGGCACATCGTCAGCCAGATTCTTCACGTGCCCTACGAAGTGGCGGTAACGGCGGTGTTCGCCCTGGTGGTCGCCTACACCTCCTGGGGCATGATTCGCGCCATTCTCCACACGGACGCGGTGCAGGGTAGCTTCATGGTCGTGGGCGCCGTGGCGCTGTTCATTGCGACGGTCGGACACATGGACTGGGAGCTGCTGCGGCACAGCTCCGACCTCGACACCAACGGACAGGTCCTGGGCGGCGCCTTGCTTGAGTGGAACAGCTTGATGTCGCCGCTCTACATCCTGGGGCTGTCGCTCGGCACGGGCATCAAGCTGATCGTCGCGCCCCGCCTGGTGGTGCGCTTCTTGCTGTTCCGTCACGCGAGCGAGCGCGACATTCAGCGTGCCAAATGGCTGGCGATGGGACTGATGGCGGTGACGATTCCGATACTTTTTCTGGTCGGCATCCTGGCGCACGGCATCATGCCGCAGGGTCAGTCGCAGTACTACTTCGAGAACACCGATCAGGTTGTTCCGTTCCTCGTTGAACACTTGTTCGGCCCGTTCTGGGGAGCGCTGATTCTCGGCAGCTTTCTGTGCGCGGCGCTGTCGTCGATTGATTCCGTGCTGCACGTCGCCGGGTCGGCGCTGGTGGTGGATCTATGGGGCCAATGGAAGCGCGACGTGACGAGAGTCCGTCTCGACCGGCTGCAGCGCGTCTCGATGATCCCGGTGGCGGCCTTGCCGGCGTGGCTGGCGCTCGATCCCCCCGCCGATGTTGTGCCGATGACCGCTCTGTCGGGGGCGCTGTTTGGCGGCTGTTTCTTCCCGGCGCTCATTGTCGGTCTGTGGTGGCGGAAAGCGAGCCGGCGGGCCGTGCCCGCCTCGATCATTGCGGGTGCCGTCGGCGTGATCGTCTGGGCGATGGGTCTGCGCGAGGCGCTCGACCTGCAGGTAATCCATCCGCTGTTCGCCGGGCTCTTCGCGTCGTTGATCACGTATGCCGGGGCATCACTGTTCTCGGGGCCACCCGCCGATTCCGCGGCCGCCGCCTCACGGGCATCGGATCCTGACGAGCGCGACACATAGAGGGTGGGAAGCGCAGGCCAAAGCATGCGGCACGGAAGGAACGTCGGCCGGGCGGCCGACCCTGCCCGACCGGAGGCGCGCGCCACTTCCGGGGCGGAAGCCGATGCGGTTGCCCGGGCGTTCTTCGGCTGCCGGGTGGGTCTGGAAGAGAGGGCGGCCGTCGCGTTGCGGTCCCCCCGGCCATCAAGGGGGCTGTCAAGGGGTGGGTTGCGCTAAATCAGAAAATAGAGTATGAATATGCTTTTATCCCGTACCACGCCGAATGTCGCGGCGCGGGCAGCAGTTGTGGAACAACCGGCTCAGCGAGCCGGGACTGGGGCCATTAAGCAGGCCACCCAGGAGTGGCTATACCGTTCCCGAGGCAGCCGCTTCTGTGCAGAGCTATCACGCGTTGCGGGGTTAAACTCAAAGTAGAGGGCAAAGCAAGAGCCGGAGCCTGCGGGAGGCTTGTTATCAGGGTCCGCCGCGGTGGGGGGATTCCCCTCGCTCAAACAACAGGGAGCTCAGAGCCATGGATATCGTCAGCATCATCAAAGAGTTGAGGGCGGAGTTGGAGCGGATCGACAACCTGATCCTAGCGCTTGATAGTCTCCACACGGGTCGGCGCCGCGGGCGCCCGCCCAAGCTCTTGCAAGAGCTACGCCGCGGCGCGGAGCCGGGAAGCGTATCTACGAGGCGCGAATCGAAGGCGACAACTTCCACGAAGGCGGCCAAGAAGAAGCGCGCCAGAAAGAAAACGAAGAAGTCACCCCGGGGACGCTGAGCAACAGGTGGCCGTAGCCCCCGGCTCAGTCCGCGGAGCCGCTAGCCTGCGTTTCTCCCCACCTGACGGACGAAGCACGCGATAAGACCGCCATGACTCCGTTGCGCTTGCTTGCCGTGCTCAATGTACAGTCGAGTACACCTCCGCGCGCCAAACGGCTCGCGCCTCGCCCTGACGGCCTTCTCACGCACTTCGCCTCGCCACGTGGGGAGAAATACAGGCTACGCGTCCCGCACGCAGCGGAAGCCGAGGTTGCCGGTAGAGCTGTCCGGCGTGTTGGACGTTCGAGCCGCCACGCGGTAGCGGTTGCAGTAGGACTCGTGGCACAGGAACGATCCACCGCGCATCACGCGAGAGGTTCCGCGCGCTGGACCGACAGGGTTCTCGTGCGTGGCCGTGACGTGGTAGTCGGGGTGGAACCAGTCGGCGCACCACTCCCAGACGTTGCCGGCCGTCGAATATAGCCCGAAGGTGTTGGCTGGGAAGGCGTCCACCGGACAAGGGCCCTTGTAGCCGTCATCGCCGGTATCGTGGCGCGGAAACTCGCCTTGCCAGATGTTGCAGAGATGCTTGCCGCCCGGCGTGAGTTCGTCCCCCCAGGCGTAGACCTTCTGCTCCAACCCGCCTCGCGCCGCCGTTTCCCACTCCGCTTCGGTGGGTAGCCGCTTGCCGGCCCACGCGGCATAGGCGGCGGCGTCGTTCCACGAGATGTGCGTGACCGGGTGGTCGAGGCGCGTATCGATTCCGGAGTCGGGGCCCTCGGGATGTGCCCAGTCCGCGTCATCCACCTTGCACCACCACTCGTGCCCCGCGACGGTGTCGTCGACTAGCTCCTGGTAGCGGCCGGGCGGCAACTGATTATGGAAGACGAACGACCAGCCGAAGCGCTCGGCCTCTGTCTTGTAACGGGCGGTCTGAACGAAGTCGCGAAAGCGGCGGTTGGTGAGGGGGCAGCGATCCATGTAGAAGCAGTCCAAGGTCACTTCGCGCACCGGCCCTTCGCCGTCGGCGGGGAACCCCTCAGTCGACTCGGTCCCCATGAGAAAGCGGCCGGACTCGACTTTGATCATGTCCTCGGTCGAGCCGTTGGTGACGCGCCGGCGGCGCTCGACCGACATCTTTGATTCGGCAAGCCGCTCGGCGCGGGCTTTGCTGGGAACGCAGCAAGGGTGAGGCCCCGGGGCGGCGTGCTGGATGGGGGAGTCGGTGCTCATGCGCGCGTCGCTATGCTCTCGGAGAGGTTGGTCAGCACGTCTTCAATCGTTGCGTCGCCTTCAACCGATCGACGTAGTCTTCGAGGGTCTTGGTCTTCTTGCGTTCCAGTAAGGCGTCCCGCACGTCGTCGGAGGCCTCGGAAAGGGAACGCTGGCTGGCAGGCGTCTTCTCATACAGCTTGGCGATGTGGAATCCAAACGTCGTCCGAAACACCGGACTGATCTCGCCGGGCAGCATCGCGAAGACGACATCGTCGAACTCGTCGACCATTTGCCCGCGCGGAAACGAACCCAGGTCGCCGCCGTTCCCGGGGCAGTCGGAGTGCTTGTCGGCCAACTCCTCCAAGTGGCCTCCGGTGCCCAGCTCGGCGGCCACTTGGTCGATCACGGCGCGTGCCGCCTCTTCGCTGGTTTTCTCGTCAACGTTCTTGACGATGTGGGCTACGTGTACCATCTCGGGGATGTGGAACTGCTCCCTATGCTTTCGATAGTACTCGGCGACGTCCTTGTTCTTGGGCGGCTTGACCTTTTCGGTGAGGTGTCCGATCAGCCGGTCCAGCCGCACGCGCGTCTCGATTTCGGCCCGCAGATCCTTGTCGTCGACTTTTGACAAGCTGACCTGCCCCTCACCTCCCTGGTCCTTCTTGATCTTCTCGAGGGCAGCCTCAACCACCTCAGTAGGAACCGGCTCGTCATCTTTCGCGGCTTCCTGGCGAAGCAGCGTGCGCTCGATCACGTTTTCGCGAGACCACTCCCACAGGTGACGTTCCAGGTGGGCGGGATCGAGCCGGCGTCTCTCGCGCTCTTCGACAGGGATCTGATCGAAGCTCTGGCGCATGGTCTGCGCTTCGCGCGTGATCTCCTCGTCCTCGACCCGCTCACCGTTGATTAGCAGAGCCATGCTCGCGTGGGTTCACGGGCGGGCGTTGAACGTCCGTGGTCCGCAACGGTTCATTTTACAATCCCGATCTACGGGTGAGAGCCGGCATCGCCCTGGTCAGCCCAGACAGTAGTCTGTCCATAAGGTCCAGCCCGTCACCCTGACGCATTGCCATTCCCGCTACAGAGCCGTGGACGGGAGTCCACGCTAACCGCGGTCCCCCACGCGATGAGAGCCGCATAGCGCCTTGACCCGTCGCGAGACGATGCTAAGGACCCCGACTGCGTGAGTCCGTGTAGAGAGTTCGGTCGTTGCGGCACAAGAGCCGAGCAGAGCTCGGCTCGGCACGCCACGAGCGTGCGCCACGGCTGGAGTGGGCCGGCGGCCTTGACATGAATCCCGGCGAGTGACACGATAGTCGCCGCACGGTCGAATCCCATTGGAGAACACACGCATGTTGAAGTCTCGTTTTGCGGCTCTTGCCGTTCTAATCGGTGTGATCGCCGCACCCCTTTCCGCCAAGCACGTCACGTTGGTGATCGATCAAGAGATGCCGCCGCCGGGCTGGGCGCTGATGGAGCGCGCGCTGCTCAAGGCCAACTCCGAGGCGGTGGAGTTGTTCGCGGACCGCTACCTCGACGAGCGTGGCTATCTGCTGCACACGCCGCGCTGGGGCACGCTCGATGGCCCGGACGACGCCATCGAAACCTACTTCAACTGGACGTTGCTCCATGCCCTCGGCGGCTCTGACTCCGTCCTTCAGCTCTTCAAGAAGGGCCTCGAAGGGCACTACGACCAGTACAGCAAACTGAAGACCGTCAAGACCAAACTCTCCGAAAACGGCTCCTACCACCAGGAGTTCATGACCCAGTCGGACTGGTTTCATACCGGCGAAGGCATGCGCGGCATCATGTTCCAGGGCCTCTCCGAGCCGACCAACGAGGTCTTCCGGACGCGCATGAAGCGCTTCGCGGGCCTCTACATGAATGAAGATCCGGCCGCGCCCAACTACGACCCCAAGCACAAGATCATCCGCAGCATCTGGAACGGCAGCAAGGGCCCCATGATGCACAAGGCCACCACGTATGACTGGGTCGGCGACCCGGTGCCGGGGCGCTTCCACATCCTGCATGGGCCGGCCGGACGCAACAAGCTGGTCGACCTGATGTCGGTCTACGACAAGATGCTGGCGCACTGTGCCGAATACCTCGACAGCGTCGGCGACCATCCGCTGAACATGGGAGCGACCAACCTCGGCTTGCGGGCCTACATGCTGACGCACGACAACAAGTACCGCGATTGGGTGATGGAGTACATGAATGCCTGGAAGGGGCGTGTCGCCGAGGCGGGCGGCATGATCCCCACCAACGTCGGACTCGACGGCAAGATCGGCGGTGAGTACAACGGCCAATGGTGGAAGGGCACCTACGGCTGGAACTTCACCATCTACGACGGCGAGATCGAGCAGATCGCCCACCGCAACACTGTCACCACGGGAAGCTGGCCGGGGTTCGGCAACGCCTTGCTGCTCACCGGTGACCAAGCCTACGTCGACGTGCTGCGGAAGCAGATCGACCTGATCTACGCACAGAAGAAGATGGTGGACGGCAAGATCACCGTGCCCTCGATGTACGGCAATCCGAAAGGGCATAAGCACGATGGCGACGCGCAGTGGTATCGCTGGGGCGGGGATCTGAAGATCAACCAGCTCATCGAGATCTACCTGTGGTCGATGAAACACTCCGACCTCGACCGCATCCCGATCGAGGGTTGGATCGGTTATCTCGAAGGCAAGGACCCCAACTATCCCGAGAAGGCGCTGCAAAAGGATTTCGCTACGCTCAACCGCCAGGTGCGTAGGATCAACGCCGACGACACGACCCCGGACACGCGACTTGCCGACTACCTGCTGGGTTTCAGTCCGGCGCAAACGAACACGCTGACGAACTTGATGCTTGGCGGCTCCTTCTTCTCGAGTAAGTTCTGGACGCTACACACCCGCGTGCGCTACTTCGATCCCGTCGCGCGGCGCTCGGGCGTGCCCGATGGCGTGGCGGCGCTGGTCGAGAAGCTCACCGATGATTCCCTGACGCTGACCCTCGTCAACGTCAACCAAACCGAGGCGCGGCCGGTCATCGTGCAGGCCGGCGGATACGCCGAGCATCGGTTTGACGCGGTGACAGTCGGCGGCAAGACGACGGCGATCGACCATCCGTACGTTACGGTTCGCCTCGAACCCGGCTCGGGAACGCGGCTCGAGTTCAAGATGAAGCGCTACGCCAACCAGCCGACCCTGGCCCAGCCCTGGGACCGCGGCTGGATGGTGAAGAATTAGGCCCCAGCCCGTCTCAACTCGTGAGCGAAATCAACGACACCGCAACATCGGCGGTCGGTCGTTCCACAAGCGTTACTCATGCGCTACTTGCTTGGGTTGCTCCCGGGATACTCGCAGCAGTAACACTGCTGACGGCCTCCCTGGCAAACGGATTCGCCTTCGCCTATGCGGTTGTGATTGCGTATAGCGGCCATGCGGCCGGTCACTATTTGTGGGCGCGACGCTACAGCGTGGCGTCGCATCTTCCGTTCTTCGTTCCGGCGGCGAGTTTCATTGGCACCGGGGGCGTGTATACGAAAATGCGATGGCCGATAACAGACCGTCGCGCGCTGATCAGGATCTTTACCGGTGGCCCGATTGCGGGATGCTGCGTTTCCTGGATCGTTTTCTTGGCAGGTCTAACCACCTCGAAGGTGGCCGAGATGTCGACCGAGGGGCTCGTGCTTGGCGATTCCCTCCTCACTTACTCCTCTCAACTTCTAGTGTTTGGACGCTTGCCAGAGACGCAAACGATTGAACTATCCCCGATCGCCTTCGCGGGGTGGTCCGGCTTGGGGTAGTGGCTCAATTTGCATCTAGGCCGCCGCAACTTTTTCTCTCGCCTCAAGCAGCCCCACGATGTCAGAGACCTCCCACAGATGGCCCGTCACCCCGGCGGCCATCGCTGGCGTGATCTTCAACGTCTGGTGAATCCGAACGAAGTTGTAGTGCATGAAGTGGAGCGCGACAGCGTGCGCATGGTTCTCGATCTTCTTTGAGAAGGCGTTGATCAGTCTCGTGAACCGCCTCAGCGACATTCTCATCGTGAGGTTCTGGCGCTCCACATAGCTCGTCGAGATGTGCTTGGGGTCCGGGTTGCCGCTCTGGACCGCTGTCTTTGTCCCGTTGCACTTTGCTGGGCTGTAGCGCGTCTCAGGCTCGCTCTCGTCCCTGCCGTAGACCTTGACCAACATGGCGTAGTCCACGCTGCCCCTGAACGCCTCATCAACCGCCTCCAGGTAGACCCGGTGGCCGTCCGTCGTCAACTGGACCCGGTTCGCCAAACGCGGCGCTAGGTCCTGCATGAACTCCCAAGCGCTGCCAGCGCCACGATCGCCCACGTACCATGTCGTATCTTACTGATATGGGGCGGCAAGGCCTAGATGGATGTTGAGTTCCAGGACAAGCGCCTTGCGCTTATTGAAACCGATGATGCTACCAAGACCAAGCTGCCAATTTCGGGCATCAACTCTTTCCGGGACAAGCTCGTGGTCATCAGGGCTGCTCCAGACGATCGCATCCCCAGGAACTGGAAAAGCCTTCATTATGAAAAACTTACAGGAGAGCGAGACGGCCAAAGATCCATTAGGCTGAATCAGCAATGGCGACTCGTGTTCACACTGAACAACGACTGTAGCCCGCCCAAAATCACGGTTTTGGCGGTCGAGGACTATCACTGAATGTCGGAGAGCATAAACATGGTGGCAGCTAACACACGCTGGATCAAGCACCCCGGTTTCTACATCCGAGAGGAAATAGAGGCCAGGGATTGGCTTCAGCGCGACCTCGCCTTCATCTTGGGATGCACAGAGCAGGCAGTGAACATGATCCTCTCGGGTAAGCGGGGCATCAGTCCCGAGATGGCCAAGGCGCTCGGTGATGCTTTTGATGTACCTGCTGAGTTCTTCGCAAATCTACAGAAAGCCTTCGATCTATCCAAGGCGCAAGATCCTGCACCCGACGTGGCTCTACGGGCGCGGTTTCAGAACGCATATCCCATTCGGGAAATGATCAAGCGCGAATGGATCGAAGAGGCGGACGCCGCCCTGCTAGAAGCTCAGCTTTGCCGATTTTTCAATGTTGATCTGTCTGATGACATACCGTACTTGTCACATGCCGCAAAGAAGACCAGCTACGAGGACCGAGATGTAGGGCCAGCCCAACTAGCTTGGCTGTTCAGGGTCAAGCAGATCGCCAGATCCATAAGCGTTCCGCAGTATTCGGAGCAGGGATTACGCCAGGCGTTGTCGCGCTTTAAGACGTTCCTCTATTCTCCCGATGAGGCTCGACACGTGCCACGCGTCCTCATGGAGTGCGGTGTTCGGTTTGTCTTGGTTGAGAAATTGCCAAGGGCAAAGATCGATGGCGTGTGCTTCTGGTTGGACCGGCATTCGCCAGTGATTGGACCCGCATTTCCAATTTGATTCAAACCTCTCGACCTTCCGGCGGCCTTGAGCGTCTTTATTCATAGGGGCTAGAGCCCGATGAGGACGCCATGGAGGCCAACACCCAATGGGTGAAAAACAAAACAAGCCGTTCCAGCTAAGCTTCAACGGTTTGTTGAAAGTCGATTTCCAAGGATCGCGTGTCACTTCCGACGGCGGGCTGATCCTGGTTCGGGAGTTGGACGAACGGCTCGGGCTCGGGAAGCTGATCGAGGAGCATCTCAGCGACTCGCGACAAGGCTTGAACAAGAAGTTCCCGCTGGCCGATCTGCTGCGGCAGTCGGTTTACAGCCGACTCGCCGGCTACGAGGACCTCAATGACGCCGTTCGAGTATCCGCCGATCCGACCTTTCGCTTGATCGGCTCGCAGAAGAACTGGGATCGCGGCGGGGCGCTCACCTCGCGGCTACAGAGCTTCGAGACAGGGCTGCTCGCGAGTGAGGAGAATCTGCTGGGATTGATGGCGGTGAACCGCGAGTTGGTCGCGCAAGCCGAGACGACGGACGACTGCGAGCGCGTCGTTCTCGACATGGACTCCACCGAGAGCCCCGTCCATGGCCAACAAGAAGGCAGCGCCTATAACGGCCATTTCGAGTCCATCTGCTACCACCCACTGTTGCTGTTCAACCAGCACGGCGATTGTCTGGCCGCCAAGCTGCGTCCCGGCAATGTGCACAGCGCTGACGACTGGGACGAGTTGCTGCTGCCGGAGATCGAGCGCCAACAGGCTGCGGGCAAACAGGTCACCTTCCGCGGCGATGCGGCCTTTGCTAAGCCGGAGATTTATGAGTCTTCGGAGAAACGCGGAGTGCAGTACGCCATTCGCATTCCGGCCAACAAGAGCCTGGAATTGGAGATCGAAGACATCTTGTTTCGCCCGCCGGGAAGGCCCTCCCGGAAGCCCTTGGTGCGCTACAAGAGTTTTCGCTATCAGGCGGAGAGTTGGTCGCAGGCGAGGCGGATCGTCGCCCAGGTCGAACATCACCAGGGCGAGCTGTTCCCGCGGGTCGGATTCATCGTGACGAGCCTGCGCTTGCCAAGCCGCTCGGTGGTGCGCTTCTACAACAAGCGCGGCACGGCCGAGCAGTGGATCAAGGAAGGCAAACAGGCCACGCACTGGACGCGGCTGTCGTGCCATCGCTTCCGGGCCAACGAAGTGCGACTGCAACTCAGCGTGCTGGCCTATAACCTGGGCAACTTGTGGCGGCGGCTGGGGCTGCCGCACAGGATCAAGAGCTGGTCGCTGACGAGCTTGCAGCAGCGGCTAATGAAGACCGGCGGCCGTCTGGTCAAACATGCCCGCTACTACTGGTTGCTGTTGGCCCAGGGACATCTGAACCGGCGGCTGTTCGGTGACATGCTGAGCAGGATCTGGGCGCTGCCTGTGCCCGGAGGGTAACGCGGCGAGCGCGGGGCAGCCGGAGCGGGGAGTTGCCGAGAGGCAAGGTCGGAGCGGTGTCGGCAGAGTGGCCGCTGGCGTTGCCGGAACGCCTTGACCGGACCCGATCTGAAGGCGGACCGGCGAAGAAAGCAGGATCGAACGTGAAAGCAGTGCGAAAACGTTGCACCGCAGCCGTGGCTCGCCTATGCTGTCAGTACCGGGATGGCCAAAACGGTAATCCTGGACAAAACCATCTTGGCGCGTCAGATCGTACAGATCTCCCGAAAAGAGACTGACCACCCAGTAGATGAACCACATGGAACGTCCACGGGGATAACTGTTGACATATCTCGTTCGCCCCAACAAAACCAGGAAGTGCAGTTAGATCCGCCCTGGTCGTTAGTCTTTACCTATCTTGCTTGGAAGTCCCATGCGCCCCGGCTGGCGCGTCCTGATGTAGCTAGCCCAAAGCGCGGTATCCCACTGCCCTGAGGACCAAGCCTCGTCCGTACCATCTATGAGATAGGTTCTAGCTTGGGCGACTCCCAACAGCCTCCGCGGGAAGTCCTATGAGTCGACGGTCTCGCTGAAAGCTGCCTGCCACCCCGACAATGAGAAGCAACCCCGACGCGATAGCTGCGACCACCGCCCAACCCATCAGGGGTGCGATCCCTACCGATTCTTTCCATCGGCCCGCCAGGAGGATCCCCGCTCCGCCCGACCATCCGCCCACCATGTTCAGGAAGCCTCCTCCAAAGCCGTAGTTCCGTTCTGCGATCACGTCATAACAAGAAGGGAAGAAGTTTGCCATCAGCACACCGGACAGAAAGCCGAACGCGGCTGATGCCAGCTTGAGATGATCCAGCGAATCAACCGTCAGTGTCAGGTAGGCAAATGGAGTTGACACCATGAGGCCGATCCCCACGAGATAGAAACGCGCCGCTGCCACGCGCCGGACCATCCGATCCGCCAGCCAACCACCCGTCACAACCCCCAGCCCGGAACTCACCTGCAGATAGAGCGTGGCCGCCAACCCGCTCTCCGCCATCGAAACGCGGTACTTCTCATAGATAAACGTGGGAAGCCAACCGTAGAGCATCCAAAGGACGAGGCAGAAGGCAAAGAACGCGACCATGAGAGCCCAGTAGGAGTAACTTCGAAAGACATCCATCGGAGAAGCTTTGACCGCATTCTGTTGAGTTTCGAGCCTCGGAAGGTTGCGGAGGTAGGCCCACAGCCCGGGTGCGTAGAGGAGCCCGGCAGCGGCCAGAACAATGAACCCCAGGCGCCAGCCGAAGTTGTCGGCCATCCAGCCTCCGTACCAACCTCCTAGAACAATCCCAAATAACTGTGCGGTCCCGTGAAGAGAGAAGGCTTTCGAGCGGTTGGCCACCGGATGCATCGCGACAATGAGCGCGTAGGCGGCCGGCACATACAATGCCGCCGTGATTCCGACCGCGACACGCGTCAACAGGAACATGTCAATAGAACCGCTGAGACCGCTCGCCAGAGTAGCTAGGCTGAACAGGACCAGACTCACAACGACAAGATGCTCTCTGCGGACCACGTCCGCGAGCCGTCCGACCAGGGGCTGGCAAAGCGCGTACGACCAAAGGAAGAGAGACCCAACCAGGCCGAGCTGCGCGCTGGTGAATCCCAAGTCCGCTTCGAGCGCCGGAAAGATGGGAAACACGACGCTTCGATCGGTGTAGTTGATCAGGAATGCGATCCAGAGAAGGCCGACCGCCACCCAGGCGTAGCGGGGGGCTCTCGAAACGTTAGAGACTGCGTCTGATGTATGCAAAGTCATGTCTGGCCTGTCTGGACTACCGAATCGGATCGGCCACAATCGCCCCCAACGGAACTTCCATCAGGTCCTCGCCGAAGATGATGTTGCCTTCGAAGATCTCCGCCGCTTCGTGAAGGACGCGCTCGCGGATCCCCGGCTGCTCTAACTGCTCGGTGATATGTACTAGGACAAGCGTCTGCACCTCGGCGTCGCAAGCGGTCCGAGCGGCGTCCCGATGGCCTGAGCAGGTACTGGTCAGCCTCGGGTCCGTCACGACCCCGTTATGCATGTGGCACATGTGGAGTAGGACGTCAGCGTCCGCGGCCAGTTGTGTGAGACCGTCGGTCGGCGCCGTGTCGCCTCCGAAGACAATCGACGCCTCGGGCGTGTCCAGCCGATAAGCCAAGCAGCTCAGCTGCGGCTGGACGTGCTCTACCTCGGCCACCACCACGTGCCACCCCTCGCGTTCGATGACCGATGCGTCTTCCACCTCGGTCACCTTCGGCTCCGGACGCTTTCTCGGTAGAACGCCGCCTCGCGCTTCGTACATGGCGTGGCTGCACGGGTGGAGGGTCCGGGCCGCAAGATCGGGCCCGAACACCCCTTCTTCCCCGAACAGCAGATCTGTCATCCTCGCCGTCGGTGGCGGCCCCACTACATCCAGCTCGGGAATCTTCCCGTTGCCCTGGTCCCAGCGGTTGAGTACCAGATAGCCGTAGTCGACGCAGTGGTCGTAGTGCAGGTGCGTCAGAAAGAGCCCCGTGATCTCCGTTGGGGAGACCCCTTTGCGCAACAGCCGCCGCACGGACCCGGGGCCACAATCAAACAGCAAGGCCTCGTTGCCAAAACGCACCAAGTAGCTCGATCCGGCACGGTGCATCAGAGGGGCCGGAGTCCCCGTACCCAACAGAGTGAGAGAAATCGACATGGCTGGATGTTAGTGTATGCTGTGGCGCGAGCCGAACGGGGTTGCCGGGAACCGATTCCTCCCTGAATCCGTTCGCAAGGCTCGAGGGGTTGAGGAAGCGAGTCCGCGACGCGGACGAAGGAAAATAGCCCCGGGCGCGAGCCCGGGGTCCACAGCCCCCAAACGATCATAAGCCCCGGCAGGGGCGACGGAGAAGTGATGCGGGCTGCCAGCGCCAATGAAAACATTGAGCCTTGCGAACCGGGTCTGCTACTCTCTTTTCACCTTTTCTTGGCAACTTGATCGGAGGAATTGCGATGAACAGCAACTGCATCCCGCGTACGTTGAGCTTGGTGGGTTTCGTCGTCCTCGCGAGCGGGAGCCTCTGGGCCCACAACGAGGGCTCCAGCGGGACCGAGAACTGGGCAGCGCTGGTGGGCAGCCAGTACCGCATCCATTGAAACATCACTTACAAGGTCAGCAACGGTTACGAAGCCAAGCTCGACGTATACGAGCCGCGCGACGCTGAAGAACCGCGCGCCACGGTGATCTACATCCACGGCGGCGGCTGGACCGGAGGCACCAAGGAGGGCGTGGCCTTGCGGCTGCTGCCCTACCTCCAAATGGGCCTGGCCGTCGTGAACGTCGAGTACCGGCTGGCTCGCGTCTCGCTCGCCCCCGCCGCGGTCGAAGACTGCCGCTGCGCGCTGCGCTGGGTGATTCGCAACGCCGAGCAATACAAGTTCGATACCTCGAAGCTCGTCGTTACGGGCGGATCGGCTGGCGGTCATCTGTCACTGATGACCGGCATCCTCGACCCCGCCTCGGGACTCGACGACTCCTGCACGGGTGACGAACAACTCACGGTCGCGGCCGTTGTGAACTACTACGGCATCACCGATGTCGCCGACCTGCTCGACGGTCCCCACCGCCAGAGCTATGCCGTCACCTGGCTAGGCGGCATGCCGAACCGGGACGCCGTTGCGCTCCGCGCGTCCCCGCTGACGTACGTCCGTGGAGGGCTGCCGCCGATTCTCACCATTCACGGTGATGCGGATACAGTCGTGCCCTACGTACATGCGACGCGGCTGCACAAGGCTCTCGACAAGAAGAATGTGCCGAACGAGCTGCTGACGATCCCCGGCGGCGAGCACGGCGGCTTCAGCAGCGATGAGACGCTCAAGATCGACCGCACAATCCGTGCGTTTCTCAAAAAGCACGGCGTTCTCTGACCGACGCCGAAACGCCGAGCTGGATTCCTGGAGGCTGCTAGAATGAGGCCGCCTGATTTGAGGCGACCCTGCCCTGGAGGTGTACGATGAAGCGCGCCAAGAGTGATTCCGCAACCCTGTCCCGCCGGGACGTTTTCCACGCCGGCACGTTTATAGCCGCGGCCAGTTTCCTCGGCTCGACAGCCTCGGCAGCGGCGCGGCTGCCGACCCGCGGCAAGGGGCCGAACGTCTACGAGCGCATCGGCGTCCGGCCGTTCATCAACTGCACCTCGACCCGCACGATGAACGGAGGCTCGGCGGCCCTGCCCGAGGTGGCGGAGACCGTTTACGAGGCCTCGTTCTATCACGTCAACATGCAAGAGCTGCTTCGGACGGCCTGCCCGCGCATCGCCAAACTGCTCGAAGCGCCCGGTGCGATGATCAGCTCCGGCGCCGCCGGCGCGCTCACCATCGGGACCCTCGCCTGCATCGCGGGCGGTGACATCGAGACCCTCCAGCAGTTGCCCAACACCGAGGGTATCCCAGACGAGGTGGTGACGCCGCGCTGGTCGCGCTCCATCTATGATCACGCCATCCGCATGACCGGTGCCAAGATGGTCAACATCGAGACGCCCGAGGATCTCGACCGCGCCTTCGGCCCCCAGGCCTTCATGGCCTTCGCCGGACAGCGGATTCAAGACTCCAAGAGCAAGATTCCGCTCGAAGCGTTCGTCAAGGCGGCCCACGACCACGGCGTGCCCGTGATGATCGATGCGGCGGCTGAGTTGCCCCTGGTCCCGGATCCGTTCCTCTCACGAGGCGTCGACCTGGTGGCCTACAGCGGCGGCAAGAGTCTCAAAGGACCCCAGACCGCCGGACTGCTGCTCGGCCGCAAAGACTTGACCGACGCCGCCTACGTCGGCAGTGCACCCCATCACACCTACGCGCGTCCGATCAAAGTCAGCAAAGAAGAGATCATGGGCCTGCTGGCCGCCGTCGAAGCACTGGTGACGACGCGCGACGTTCGGGCCGAGCATGCCGAATACAAACGCTGGTTCGAGCACATCATCGGCCGCATCACGGCGGTCCCGGGTGTCGAGGCGAGGATCATCGACGCGCCACGGCCCGGTTACTATCCGACGATGCAAGTCGAGTGGGATCAGAAGAAGATCGGCCTCGTGGCGCGCGAGGTCGGCGGGCAGATGCTCCACGGTGAGCCGCGCATCATGACCCACGCCTTCCCGAAAGAGCTCGACCCCTCTAGCGCCGAGACCAACAATTTCATCATCCGTCCCATGGCGATGTATCCCGGCGACTACAAGGTTGTCGCGGAGCGTCTGTACGAAGTCTTCACGAGCGCCCCCGGCCCCAAGCCCAAGGCCCCACTTGCAACGCCCGCGGGCAGCCTCGACGGGCACTGGGAGGTCGACATCACCTTCGTCGCCAAAAAGGCCCGCCACACCATGTACCTCCAAGTCAAGGGCAATGAGATCCGCGGGCTTCACCGCGGTCGCATCACCCAGGGCAAGGTCACGGGCGAGATCGACGGCGATCGGGTCTACTTCGAGAGCCGCGGCCGGTACGAAGCGGCCCGCATGCGCTACTTCTTCAAGGGCAAGCTGCGCGGCAACGAGATGAGCGGCGAGCTGGGCCTGGGTGAATACGGAAAAGCGACCTGGCAGGCCAAGCGGCCCGGCTGACATCTGGCAGCGCGACCCCCATTTGCAATTCATCTCGTAAGGGCATAGGATGGCAGCGGATAGGCACGATCAGGAGGTGCAGCATGACGTTGCGTGGATCCATTATCGTGACGCTGTTCGCCCTGGTGACTGTCACCGCTTGGGCGCAGGCTCCCCGAGTACAGTCGGTCGAACCCGACACCGGCAAACAGGGAGATGAATTGGTTGTCAGCGGGCAAAGCCTCGACCAGGGCCACGTCGCCGATCTCTTCCTCACCGCCGGCGGCAAGGACATCAAGGTAAAGATGGTCGAGCAGTCGGCCGAGTCGATTCGGTTCTCCGTCCCCAAGGTCAGGCCGGGCCGTTACAAGCTGATGATCCTGACCACTGGGAGTGACGCGACATATCTGGAGCAGCCCGTTTTCTGCACCGTTGAGGAATAAGCAGGCCGACGGCCGAAGCACCACACAAGGCTTCTAACAAGGCGCGAAGCCGCCAGCGGCCGGGCGCGGTGGGGAGGAAACTCCAGCCAGCGTGCATTCCCTCGGACACCTCAGCGACTGCTAGCATTGACTCGCTATCCTCCGGCAGCACTGCAACCTAGGGAACCCCATGTCGCTCGAAACGATGTTCTCACTCTCCGGCAAGAAGGCCTTGATCGTCGGCGCCAGCCGCGGCATCGGCTTGGCGATCGCGCAGGCCACGGCCGCCGCCGGGGCCCACACGGTTCTAGCCGCCCGCTCCAAGGACGCCCTGAACAAGGAAGTCGAGGCCATCCAGCAAGCCGGACATCAAGCCGAAGCGCTCGAACTCGACGTGACCACCCCGGAGTCCATCGATGCCGCCGCCGGGGCTCACATGGACGTGGACATCCTCGTGAACGTCGCCGGCACGAACATCCGCAAACCCTTCGAGCAATACACGCAGGATGAGTACGACTACCTGATGCAGACGAACCTGCACGGGCTGGTGCGGCTGACGCAGAAGGTCGGCGCGGTGATGATCGAGCGCGGCAAAGGCGGCAAGGTAGTCCACATCGGCAGCCTCATGTCGCTGCTGGGGCTGCCGTACCTCTCGGTCTACGCAATGACGAAGAGCGCCCTCGCCGGGCTGACGCGCGTGCTGGCCGCCGAATGGGGGAAGTTCGATATTCAGGTCAACTGCATCGCGCCGGGGTTCATTCTCACCGACCTCAACCGTCACATGTGGGACCCGCCCGAGATGGCGACGTGGCTGAAGGGTGCCCAACCGAACCCGCGTCTCGGCACGCCCGACGACATCGCCGGTCTCTCTGTCTTCCTGTCGAGCCCCGCAGCCAACTACATTACTGGCCAGGTGATCGCCTCCGACGGCGGCTACACGACGACCGCCAACTGGCCTTTCGGCCCGTAGGTTTACAGGGGCGGCCTTCCCGTCGTAGCCCGCAGCGCATTGCTCATAGCGAGGTTCGGCGGAGCTTCGTGGAGCGAAGGAGGAAGCGCCGCGCTGGGCGTCAGAATGTCTGAGATACACGGGCAGGAAAGGCGAACTCTCCGTCGTCAACACGAAGCGCCGTTTCTTGACCGCCAGCAGGTTGTCCTCGCGCAACAGGCGCAACACCTTCTTGTGATTACCCCCAGCCTTGGCGGCGCAACTCCGCTGTGACGCGCCGAAAGCCGTAGCGGCGATCCGACAGAGCGATTCGTTGCAACCGGTCTCGTAGCTCGACGTCGGCTTCCCGCGGCCTGCGTTGCTCGAGCCGACGATAGAAGCCCGCCCGGCTCACTCGTCCGACCTCGCATCCTGCGACGACGCTGAGACGGCCTTCGGCGCGGATCTCGTCGATGACGCTGTAGATCCGCTCGCGCCAGGCGCGTCGCGGCCCGGAATCGCGAGGTTCACAGCGCGGAAGGCTGGTTCGAAAAAATCCAACTCGGCGGCCTGTTTCCCGCGGATCTTCGGAAGGGCCATGCACTTGCGTCACGTCCTGCGCCGTACGGCGCTGACGACGCTCAGTGAGTCGTCCTCGGCCCGACGCAAAATCCGCGTGAGACACCCCAAAGAGTACGCAAACTGCTTTGGGATAATACGAACCTGCTGCCGTTGAAGGAAGGATTTCTGAGCCCATGCGCCCACCCGGACAGTCCCGCCTGAGGCGTCTCCCGAGGGAGATTCCGATCCTCTTTCTGCTACTGAGTCCCTGGGCAACGCACGCCGCGACCGACGATGACCTTTTCACGCCCGAGCATGTCGCCCGCCTCAAGGACGTCAGCGCTGCCAAGATCTCCCCGGACGGGCAAAACGTCGCGTACGTCCTCAGCGTTCCCCGTAAGCTCTTCAACAAAAAGGACGGTCCCGCCTGGACCGAGCTGCACGTTGTCGATCTCGACGGGCATTCCCGCCCCTTTGTCAGCGGAGAGGTCAATGTCCGCGGCATTGCTTGGTCCCCCGACGGCACTGAGATATCGTTTCTCGCGAAGCGATCCGGTGATGAGCACACGTCGCTTTATGCCATCCCCCTCGCGGGTGGAGAGTCGCGGCGGCTGCTGAGTCACGCGACGGACATCAAGTCCTACTCCTGGAGCCCGAACGGCACGAGCGTGGCCTTCACTGCTACCGAGGAAGTACCCAAGGAGGAAAAGAAGCTCCGCGACCAAGGTTTCACTCAGGAAGTCTTCGAGGAGCAATGGCGTCCCGTTCGCGTTTGGCTCGCCGACGTGGACCCCGAAGGCGACGCTGACGAAGACAAGCCTCGTGCTTTGGACCTCGACGGCTCGGCTTCGACTGTGCACTGGAGCCCCGCTGGTGACCTGCTGGCGGTGGATCTGGCGCCCACGCCGGCAACTGACGACACGTTCATGAACCGCCGCCTGCACGTCGTTAGTTCGAAGGACGGGAAGACGAAAGGGCGTTACGACCCCCCGGGGAAAATGGGCTCGTACTCCTGGAGTCCTGACGGCCAGCGGCTGGCCGTCATCTCAAGCGCCGACCGCAACGATCCCATGGAAGGACGGCTCGTCTCCATCGAGTCAGACGGCAGTCAGCCACATGAGGTGCTCAAGGATTTTCAAGGCCACGTGACGGCGGTAGCGTGGCACGATGACCGGACCATCGTCTTTGCGGCCGGCGTCGGTCTCGCCGCGATGGTGGGCCGTGTAAGCCACGACGGCGCCGGACTCGAGGAATGGATCCCCGCCGCTGCGGGATACGCCCTTCGCGGACTCTCCCTCTCCAAGCAAGACGGCAACGCTGCGGTCATTCGCCACAGCGCCGAACACCCCAGCGAGGTCTACCTCTACTCCACAGGGATGCCGCCCAAGCGCCTCACCCACAGCAACCCATGGCTCGAGGAGATGCGCTTCGCGAAGCAGGAGACTCTCCGCTACAAAGCTCGCGACGGCCTGGAACTCGAAGGCGTCCTCATACGGCCCCTCGACGAGCGTCCGGGGCAGCGCTACCCACTCATTCTGGCCGTACATGGCGGGCCGGAGTCGCACGTCTCGAACGGCTGGGTGACCTCATACGCCTATCCCGGGCAAGTGGCCGCCGCCCGCGGGTTTGCCATTTTCTACCCCAACTATCGGGGTAGCACCGGACGAGGCGTCGCGTTCTCGAAACTCGGCCAGGGCGACCCGGCCGGTTCCGAGTTCGATGACCTGGTCGACGCTGCCGACTATTTGGTGGCTGCGGGATTAGCCGACCGCGACCGCGTGGGTATCACGGGCGGCTCCTACGGCGGCTATGCTTCGGCGTGGGGTGCGACGTACTACACCCAACGGTTCGCCGCCGCGGTGATGTTTGTCGGTATCAGCGATACGATCTCGAAAGCGGGCACGACGGACATTCCCGAGGAGATCTACTTCGTTCACCACAAGCGGCGGCTGTGGGACGATTGGCACCACTTTCTGGAGCGCAGTCCGATCTACTACGTTGAGCAGGCCCGCACGCCGTTGCTGATCTTGCATGGCAAGAACGACCCGCGCGTTCCGCCCTCGCAGTCGACCGAGCTGTATCGGCTGCTAAAGACGTTGCGGAACTCGCCGGTGCGACTGGTCCGCTATCCCGGTGAGGGGCACGGCAACCGCCGTGCGGCCTCACGATACGACTACCAACTCCGGATGCTTCGTTGGATGGAACACTACCTTCAGGGCCCGGGAGGTGACCCGCCCCCGGCGGAGGTCGCCTATGGCAACGAGGAAGAGGGCGAGTCGCAGACGCCCGCGCAGTAGGCATCCGTCTCGGCGTCGAGTCTAAGGCCTCCGATATAATCAGGGCGTCGGGACCTTCTTTACCCCGACAACTGTACTCCACCCCCGAGCTTCACCTTGTCGCAGGACTATCTCGACATCCGCGGTGCACGTGTTCACAGCCTCAAGAACATTGATCTCCGGCTGCCGCACAACAAGCTGATCGTCGTCACCGGCGTTTCCGGGTCGGGGAAGTCTTCTCTCGTCTTCGACACGATCTACGCTGAAGGCCAGCGGCGCTACGTCGAGTCGCTGTCGTCCTACGCGCGGCAGTTCCTCGAGCGCATCGAAAAGCCCGACGTCGACGAGATCCACGGCATCGCGCCGGCCGTCGCGATCCGGCAGAAAAACAGTACGCGCAACCCCCGCTCGACTGTCGCCACAGCAACCGAACTCTACGACTTCCTGCGGCTGCTCTTTGCCCGCGTCGGCCGGACGTACTGCTCGCAATGCGGCCGGACCGTTAGCAAAGACGCCGTGGACGAGGTGGCGGCGCGCATCCTCGCACTGCCGGAGGCCTCGCGCTGGTACGTCCTTTTCCCCATCAGGGGCGGTGGCAAGAAGAAGGTCGACAAGCAACTCAAGGAGCGCCTGGCCGATCTGCGCGGCAGGGGCTTCAATCGCCTTTTCCAACAGGGACAGGTCTTCGAGTTTTCCACTCCGGAGTCGCTGCTCGACATCGACTTCCGCATGCCGGTCTTCGCACTGGTCGACCGCCTAACGATCGGTCCCGACTTGCACCAACGCGTCGTGGATGCCGTCGAGACCTGCTACCGCGAATCCGGCGAGGTCGTCTTCGAGCAGGCTGATGCAGCGTCACATGAACACCGGCCGCCCGAACAACTCTGGTTCAGCGAGCGTTTTGAATGCCGGCAGTGCGGCATCGAATACCTGCAGCCGGAGCCGCGGCTATTCAGCTTCAATAGCCCCTACGGGGCGTGTCCGCGATGCCAGGGCTTCGGCAATACGATCGACTTTGACCGCGACCTGATCGTGCCCGACCGCTTCAAGACGCTGCGCGGGGGAGCCGTCGACCCCTGGACTAAACCGCGCTATCGCACCTGGCAGAGCGATCTGCTCGACGCGGCCCGCGACGCCGGCGTACGCATCAGCGTGCCTTTCTATGAGCTGATGCCAAAAGAGACGGACTTCGTCTTCCACGGCGGCGGTGAGTTCCGCGGCGTGGAGGGCTTCTTCTCCTACCTCGAGCGCAAGAAGTACAAGATGCACGTGCGCATCTTCATGAGCCGTTACCGCGGCTACACGCTGTGTCCCGACTGCGGCGGCGGCCGGCTGCGCGCCGATGCGCTGAATGTCCGAGTCGGCGAGAAGACGATCCGCGACGTCGTCCGCCTGAGCCTCGAGGAGGCCAAGGGTTTCTTCGAATCACTGCAACTCGAAGGGCAGCAAGCCGCGATCGCCGGCGAACTGGTTCGCGACATCCGCCACCGGCTCACGTTCCTAAACGATGTTGGACTCGAGTACCTGACCCTTGACCGGCTGGCTTCGACGCTCTCCGGCGGCGAGGCGCAGCGCATCCAACTAGCGACCTCACTGGGCTCGCGTCTGGTCGGGGCGTGCTATGTGCTCGACGAGCCGTCGATCGGCTTGCACAGCCGCGACACGGGCCGCCTGATCCGCATTCTCGAGCACTTGCGCGACCTCGGCAACACGATCCTCGTGGTCGAGCACGACGCGCAAGTGATTCGTTCGGCGGACCACATCGTCGATCTCGGTCCCGGCGCGGGCGAAAGGGGCGGCGAGGTGGTCTTCCAAGGCGGGCTCCCGCAACTGATTTCGAACGGTGACGGCTCGCTCACGGCCCTCTATATGCGCGGCTCGTTCGGCATCGCGGTTCCGTCGCGCCGCCGCAAGGTGCGGCCGCGCCGGCAGCTCAAGTTCACCGGTGCGCAGGTCCATAACCTGAAGAACCTCGATGTCGCGATCCCGCTCGGCGTCATGACGGTGGTCACTGGGGTGTCGGGCTCGGGCAAGTCCACGCTGGTTCACAACGTGGTCTACGAAGGGCTCCGGGCTGCCCGAAAAGGCGCCCCCCACGCCCCGGCGGAGGCCGTTCGGCTGCCCTGCCGGACCATCACTGGCCACACGCATCTCGACGACGTTGTGCTGGTCGATCAGTCGCCGATCGGCCGCTCGCCGCGCTCAAACCCGGTGACGTACGTCAAGGCCTTCGACGCCATTCGCGAGCTTTTCGCATCGACACGCGCCGCCCGCAGCCGCAGTCTCAAGCCGGGCAGCTTCTCGTTCAACGTACCCGGTGGACGCTGTGAGACCTGCCAGGGCGACGGCACGGTCACGGTCGAAATGCAGTTTCTGGCCGACGTGGCGCTGGTCTGCGAGGACTGCAACGGCAAACGCTACCGCAACGAGACCCTCGACATCCGCTACCAGGGTAAGAACATCCACGAAGTGTTGCAGATGACCATCGACGCGGCGCTGAAGTTCTTCATTCGCACGCCCAAGGTGGTCAACAAGCTCTCGCAGCTTGCCGAGGTAGGCCTCGGGTACCTGCGCCTGGGGCAATCGGCGACGACTCTCTCCGGCGGTGAGGCACAGCGAGTGAAACTCGGCGGACACATCGCACAGGCTAAGTCCGACGGCACGCTCTACATCTTTGACGAGCCCACCACCGGCCTACACTTCGACGACATCAAGAAGCTGCTCGCGGCCTTCTACAAGCTGCTCGACAAAGGGGCCACCCTGTTGGTGATCGAGCACAATCTCGATGTGATCAAGGCGGCCGACTGGATCATCGATCTGGGGCCGGAAGGCGGCTACCGCGGGGGCCGGATCGTGGTCCAAGGCACGCCGGAAGAAGTGCTGCGCTGCAAGGAATCCCACACGGGCCGTTACCTTGCGGAACGTCTGGGCGCTTCGTAGCTCTGGGTGCCGTTCTTCTGTCGCAATCCCTTCACGCGCGAGAGGTCGAGTCGCCAGCAATCCGTTAGAATCGAGAAACTTGATGCAGCCGGCTGGATCTCGCTTTACCGATATCGCCCTGCCCGTCCCGCTCGACAAACCCTTCACCTACGAGCTGCCGGAAACCCTACGCCACCGCGTGCAACCAGGTTGCCGGCTGCTGGTTCCATTTGCGAATCGCAAGCTGACCGGTGTCGCGCTGGCTTGTCACGACGCCTCGCCCCCGCACAAGGCACGCGAAGCGCTGCGGCTGCTCGATGAAGAGCCGGCCCTTACCGAAGAACTGCTTGGCTTGGGCCGCTGGATCGCCGACTACTATTGCGCGCCCATCGGGGAAGTATTGAAGACCATGCTCCCGCTGGGCGGCGAGACCCGCACCGCGAAGGTCGTCTCGCTGACGCCTGGCGGAATGGAAGCGGCGCGCCAGTTCACGCGAAGTTCGAGTCCCGACGACCCCTACGTACAAGTGTTGCGGGCCCTCGAGACACGGCCGCGCAGCGCCGACTATCTCAAACGAAAGCTGCCCGCTTCCGACGCCGCCATCCGGGCCTTGAAGCGCAAGGGCTGGCTCGAGATCGAATCCGTGGTCAAGCAGCGCGATCCGCTGCGGGCGCGGGGCGGACGGCTGGTAGTCGCCGCCGAGGACCTCGATGCCGCGCCCAAGAAGCCGACCAAGGGTGAGCGCTGGCTGATCGCCTACCTGACCGACCATCCCGGGGCGCATGATGTCGAAGCGCTGGAACTCGAACGGAAGGACGTGGCCACGGTCGCGCGCCGGCTCGCCAAAACAGGCGTGGTCCGTCTGTCGAAGATCACCACGGGCGACGAGGCCCCCGATAGCAGCACAGCACAGCCGCCGGAGCGGCTGAAACTCAACGTGGCCCAGCAGGGGGCCTTCGAGGCCGTCCGCCAATCGATCCGCTCGGGCGGGTTTCAGACCTTCCTGCTGCACGGCATCACCAGCTCCGGCAAAACAGAGGTCTACCTGCGCGCCATCGAACAGACGCTGGCGAAGGGCAAGAGCGCCCTGCTGCTGGTCCCCGAGATTGCGTTGACGCCGGCCGTCGCCTCGCAGTTTTTCGCCCGCTTCGGCGACGATATGGCGATCTTGCACAGCGCCTTCTCGGGTCTCGAGCGTTCGGGACAGTGGCGGCGCGTTCGCGAGGGCAAGGCGCGCGTCGTCTTGGGAACGCGGTCCGGTGTTTTCGCGCCGGTCGAGAATCTCGGCTTGGTGGTCGTCGATGAGGAGCATGACGCTAGTTACAAGCAGGACGAGACGCCGCGCTACAACGGCCGTGACGTAGCGGTCGTTCGCGCGCAGAGGGCCGGCGCCACGGTCGTGCTCGGCTCGGCGACGCCCAGCCTCGAGTCCCGCTACAACGTCGAGCGCGGCAAGTATCAACTGCTGAGCCTGCCGGACCGCATCGAGAAACGTCCACTGGCGCGCGCCCGCACGATCGACATGCGGCAGGAGTTTGTCGAGACCGGGCAGCAGGCTCTCTTCTCGCGCCGTCTCGACGAGCAGATTCGCCGCCGGCTGGCGCAACGCGAGCAGATCATCCTGCTACTCAATCGCCGCGGATTCTCATCGTTTGTGGCCTGCCGAAGCTGCGGCGAGCGGATCGAGTGCCAAAACTGCTCGGTGACGCTCACCCATCACCGGCGGGACCGGCGATTGGTGTGCCACTACTGCGAGTACAGCGAGCCCATCCCCAAACGCTGCCCGCAGTGCAAAAGCGAGTACCTCTACTTTCTCGGCAGCGGCTCCGAGAAAGTCGAAGACCTGCTACGGGAACACTACCCGCGCGCCCGCATTGCGCGCCTCGATCGCGATACGGTGCGCGGACGTGGGACCTATGAGTCGATCCTGCACGACTTCCGCGAGGGGAACTACGACATGCTGGTCGGCACGCAAATGGTCGCCAAGGGGCACGACGTTCCCAATGTGACGCTGGTCGGTGTTGTGTCGGCCGATACTGGCCTTGGCCTGCCTGACTTTCGCGCCGCCGAACGCACGTTCCAGCTCCTGACCCAAGTCGCCGGACGCGCCGGGCGCGGGTCGACGCCCGGGGAAGTCTTCATTCAGACCATCAACCCCGAGCACTACGCCATCAAATTCGCCGCCGCGCAGGACTACGACGGATTCTACAGCCAGGAACTCCACTTCCGGCGCCTGTTGCGCTACCCGCCGTTCGTGGCGCTGGCCATGCTGATTGTCCGCAGCAAGAAGCTCGAGGAGGCCTTGGTGCTCAGCGGACGCCTCGGGCAGCACTTGAAGCAACTGCCACGCGGTGTGCGGATCCTGGGGCCGGCCTCGGCACCGGTCGCCAAGTTGAAATCTGACTTCCGCTACCAGTTTCTGATCAAGGCCGAAGGCCGCCAGGCCTTGTCGCACGTGCTCAAGAGAGCGCGCGCGTTTGCGCTGGAACACAATTGGCCCGC
This sequence comes from Bryobacterales bacterium, assembly GCA_965248255.1. Classification (GTDB taxonomy): domain Bacteria; phylum Acidobacteriota; class Terriglobia; order Bryobacterales; family UBA6623; genus JAKZVK01. The sequence continues at coordinate 2,552,947 of CBDFIW010000004.1, read as the reverse complement.
AACCGCCCTGGTCATCGACGTCGACCCGCTCAGCTTGATGTAACAGAACCTAGTCTGGAAGGGGCAGGACCAAACCCCCGCCCGAAGTTTTCCGACCGCACGCCTTTCGAAACTGTAGGGGCACGGCATGCCGTGCCAGCGCCTCAACGATTCAATCCCTCACGGCTCACGACTCACACCCTGCCCATCCACTCCGCCGACGCCTCTCGAATCACGAGTCACGACTCACGCTCTGTCTCATCCGCGCTGAGACCGTTTTCGAAAATACAGCCCCCAACGGAGGCGGCCCAACTATGAGCCCAGGGTGTCAACCCTGGGAAAGCAATCGGTATGTCCCGAGGACATAGGTAACAGATTGGGGTGCGGGCGTTTGAGGGAATGGACCCGAAAAGCGAGACCAGTAGAGAAGGGACAATGAACCAGGGAACGGTAAGGAGGTTCGATTGTCTCGAAGACGATTCACGAAGGAGTTCAAGCTGGCAGCGGTCGAGCGGATGCGCAGCGGCGAATCCGGGTCGGCCTTGGCGCGCGAGCTGGACGTCAAACGCGCCAAGCTCTACGAGTGGGCCGCCCAGCTGGAACGCTACGGCGATGACGCCTTTCCCGGTCCCGGCCGGCGGCCCGGCAGCCAGCCGCGCGTCGAGCGCGGCCGCGAAGACGAAGCCCGCGTCGCCGCGCTCGAACGCAAAGTCGGCCGGCAGGCTTTGGAGATCGATTTTTTGCAGCAGGCCTTGCGACGTGTCGAAGATCTGCGCCACGAAACTCTCGTCAGTGGCGGCGGCGGATCAGCGAACTCATTCGATCCGCAGCGTGGCAAGGCAAGCTGAGCCAGCGCAGAATGTGCCGGCTCAGCGGGCTCTCGCGAGCCACCTTGTATCACCAACCGCGGCGCGAGAGCGAGTGGGAAATGAACCTGCGCAACGCGCTCCACGAGGCGGCGCTGGACAACCCGTTCTATGGCTATCGGCGACTGACGCCGGAGCTGAAACAGCATGGTTGGCAGGTCGGCGAGACGCGCATCCGACGCATGATGCGCGAGGACAATTTGTTGCGTCTGCGCAAGCGGCGAACGAAGAAGACGACCGATTCGACGCATGGTTTGCGCGTCTATCCCAACTTGGCGCGCGATTGCAGACCGGTGGGTCCGAATCAACTGTGGGCGGCCGACATCACCTACATTCGCCTCGGTCACGAGTTCGTCTATGCGGCCGTGATCTTGGACCTGTTCTCGCGTCGTGGGCTGGGCGGTGGGCCCGGGTTTGGAGACCGAGCTGCCGTTAGCAGCTTTGGAGCAAGCGCTCGCGGATCGGCGGCCGTCGCCGGGCCTGGTGCATCATTCCGACCAAGGTACGCAATATGCCTCGAACAAATACGTGGACACGCTGCGCGAAAACAGCGTCAAGATCTCGATGAGTCGCAAGGGCAATCCTTACGACAACGCCTTTGCGGAGAGCTTCATGAAGACGCTCAAAACCGAGGAAGTCGATTGCAACGAGTATGCGACGTTGGCCGAAGCGCAGTCGGAGATCGGCGCTTTCATCGAGGCGGTTTACAATCGCAAGCGGCTGCACTCGGCGCTCGAGTACGTCTCGCCTGTGGAGTTCGAGGAGGCGTTTGCGGCGCGCAAGACGGCGGCTTGACGCCGCCGGAGTTTTCCAGGCATGGGCAGATCTATCGATCCGATAGGGCGTGGAGCAAGGCGGGATGCGGCGGTGGGGCCGCACCCCGCGCTCATCGTTTCGATGAGTCTGCGGCCGGGTCTTCCTTGGCGGGTTGCTCTCCAGCAGAGCCCGCTTCCGCTTCCTCGGCTAGGGCTATTGTGCGACGAACCCGTTGTGAAGGCAAGGCTTTTGCAGCGAACCGCAACCTGTCCCTTGTTTCGTGGTCTCACCAAACGCCCGCACCCCAATCCTTTGTCGGAGGCATCCCGGAAATCCCTGAGCGTCAACTGCCAGCCGCCGCGGAAGTGGTCAGTGTCGTGCGGATCGTCTCGAGAATGGGGGTCGGGGCCTGTTGTGAGCAGTGAGTCGCGTTTACGCGGCTTGGTGTCGATTAGGCCAGCCGTTGTACGGCTGGTATCCCGGACGCCCCAACAACCCCCTCTAGGCCGGTTCAATTCAGCGGCCTTACCATAGCGGGCTTGAGCCGCTCGCGGTTGTTAGGGTAAGGCCCCTGGAAGGGCCCTGGAATAATCCCTCGGGCCGGTCGTACCAGGCGTAGAACGCCTGGCCTAGTCGAAACCAAGGCCCGCAAACGGGCCTGCCTGCGTCCGGGTTGCTGAGCGGGATGGGCCGGTGACGATTGTGGCCTGTCGTAGGTGGCCAGTCGCGTTTCACCTTCAAGTTGCGGTTACAAAGCCGCTAGGTTCCGGCTCGTCCGGGTTGGGAACTCGGTCCTCGGGCACTTGCTCGGGTCGCCAAGCACACCGGGTTGAAGTAGGGAGACTTGTGAGGGACGAGCGGCTAGCGCCCCCGCTGGCACGTCCCGTAGGGAGTCAGTCCCAGGCCTTGTCGGAGGCATCCCTGAGATCTTTCAAAGTCAACTGCCAGCCGCCGCTGAAGTAGTCTGCGTCGATGCTGAAGGCCGTATCGAGCGCGGCGCCGGGGACCAAGGCGCCGGCGCGGTCGGCCATGCGCCAGCCGACGGCGGGCATTGTCACGCCGCCGTGCCGGAGTTGCAGCTTGATGTGTTTCTCCTTGAGAATTCGCGGGGCCGCGGCCAGCTCGACGCCGAGCGTCGAGAAACTCGGCTGCGGATTGCCGATGCCGTGCGGAGCCAGGCGCGCGAGCTGCTCCATCGTCCGGCGGTTGATCTCAACAAAAGGCAGCTCGGCATCGAGCCGCAGCGTCGGAACGAAATCATCGGGGGCTAGTGTAGTGCGTCAAGCAGATTGCACCTTATGCAGGGCGGCACGTCCGCGCTTGACTTTCTCGAGGATGTCGGAGGCGGTCGCGGTCCAGATGAAGGGCGTGGGATGCCCGTTGTGCTGGGCGATGTAGTCGTCAATGGCGGCGACGAGCTCGTCCACGCTGCGAAACACGCCGCGGCGCAGGCGCTTGACGGTGAGATCGCGAAAGAATCGCTCGACCATGTTCAGCCACGACGCCGAGGTCGGGGTGAAATGAATGTGGAAGCGCGGGTGACGATCGAGCCAACGCTTCACAGCGGCATGCTTGTGGGTGGCATAGTTGTCCACGATGAGATGAAGCTGTTTGTCCTTGGGAGTGCGGCGGTCAATTAAGCGCAGGAAGCGCAGCCATTCCTGGTGGCTGTGTCGGGGCATGCACTCGGCGATCACGCTGCCGTCAAGGCTGTTGAGCGCCGCAAACAGGGTGGTCGTGCCGTTGCGCTTGTAATCGTGGGTCATCGTTTGGCCGCGTCCCTTTTTGAGCGGCAGGCCGGGCTGGGTGCGATCGAGGGCTTGGATTTGGGACTTCTCATCGAGCGAGAGAACCAGAGCATGCTCAGGCGGATTGAGATAGAGTCCGACGATGTCGTCGAGTTTCTCGGCGAAACGCGGGTCATTGCTGAGCTTGAAGGTCTTGACGCGGTGGGGCTTGAGGCCATGGGCGCGCCAAATCCGTCCCACGGTGGAAGCGCTGACGCCGGCCGCGGCGGCCATGGTGCGGCGGCTCCAGTGGGTGGCGTTGGACGGTTTCTCGCGGGTGGTCTTGTGGATGATCTGCTGTACTTTCTGCTTCGAGACGGCAGGTTTACGACCGGGCCGTGGGGCGTCTTTTGCAATGCCGGCGATGCTGCTTTCGAGAAAGCGCGTGCGCCAGCGGGCCACCAACTGCCGCGAGACACCGAGCTGTGCGGCGATCTGCTTATTCTCGAGACCGTCGGCGGCCAGCAGGACAATCCTGGCTCGCAGGGCGAGACGAACGGCGACTTGGCGGCCGCGCGCGTAGCGGTCCAACTGCTTGCATTGCGCTGTGTTCAAAGTTACTGGTTGTGCTCTTCGCATCCCATGCCTCCTGTTAATAGAGACGATGGGAAGCCAATATAAGTTACATTATTTATAGTGCACTACACTAGGACTCCGCGCGCGTACTCGTTCAAACGGCGGCGCAGTTCGGGAATACGTTCGATTGCCAGCGTGCACCCGGCGGCTTGGCGATGGCCGCCGAAACGGTCGAGGATGTCCGCGCAAGTTTCGAGTGACTCGAGCAGGTGAAACCCCTCGATGCTGCGGGCCGACCCCGTGGCCTTGCCGGTTTCCGAGTCGCAACTGAGAACCAGCGTCGGGCGGTGCAATCGGTCGATGACTCGGCTGGCCACGATGCCGACGATTCCCTGGTGCCAGCTCTCCCCCTCGGCGACGATCATCGGCGTCTCTTCGGGAGGCGGCAGGTCTTCGAGGCGCTCGAGGATGTCGTTGACGATCGAGTCTTCGGTGCGCTGGCGCTCACTGTTGAGACGATCCAGCTTCTCCGCGATGCCGGCGGCTTGCGACGTGTCGGTCGAGCTGAGGAGCTCGATGACGGCGCGTGCGTCGTCGATGCGGCCCGTGGCGTTGAGGCGAGGGCCCAAACGAAACCCGACGTCGCCGGCGCTGAGCTTGCGGTTCATCACCAGGCCGGAGACGCCGATCAGGGCCCGCAGGCCGAGGCTCTTAGGTTGCCGCAGGCCTTCGAAACCCAACTTGGTGATGACGCGGTTCTCCCCGGTCAGCGCCACTAGGTCGGCGACGGTGGCGATGGCCACCATCTTGAGCATCGAGAGCAGCACGCGGTCGAGTTTGGCGGGGGGCTAATCAAGGTCGGTCAAAACCGCTTGCGTCAGCTTCAAGACGACGCCCGCCCCGCAAAGGTTCTTGTCGGGGTAGTCGCAGCCCGGCTGATTGGGATTGAGCACGGCTGCCGCCTGCGGAACGCCGGCGCTCGGCAGGTGGTGGTGGGTGACAGTCCCCTTCGGCCCTGGCCGACCTTGCCCCCTTGTCCGCCTTCAGGGCCTGGACGACCTTCTCCATCTCCTTCTCGAATTTGCCCTGGTCCTCATCCCACCCCGCAAAGTCCGCCGCCAGCCGTCGGCGAATCTCCGCCGGTAGCCGCTGGCCCATTCATCACTGAACAGGAAACCGTCGAGGTTGAGTGGAACAATGGCGAGCGTTTTCTCGCCGTGCTCTTTGAAGAGCTGCTGCTCCTTCTCAAGTGCGATTGCGATTTCGCGGTCCACCCAAACGCTGTTGCGGAGCGAATTCTCCGAGCAGCACAGCAGGACCTTGTCGGAGAGTCGGAGGCCGCAGTCCACCTCGTGGTAGATGTCATCGCCGGGCTTGAGCTGCTTCTCGTCAAGCCAGCAGCGGATGGCGCGCTCCTGCAGTGTGTCGTGGAGTTTGCGGGCGAACTCCCTATCGGCGTGGCTATAGCTGATGAAGCAGGAGTAGAAGCCAAGCGGGTCCGTGAGGAGTGAAGGGAGATAATCGAGTAACACTTGGGATAACCCGCACCCCCTCAGAAAGGTCGGTGGGACGTGTGGCCAAGACCGCGCGAGAGTGTCGATTCCAACAGAAGAAGGCCCTCGATGACCAACAGTCTCTAGGTAGCGGGCATCGCTCAGGTCCATGTTGGCAAAGACCGTCCACCCGACCTTGGTGTCGACGAAAAGGGATTTGCTGACGATGGCTTCTGTAAGGTTCACTCCTATTAGGTTCGCTGCTAAAAGGGTTGCTTTCGTGAGGTCAGCACCAGTTAAGTCAGCGTTCGGAAGGTTCGCCTCTGTGAGATTAGCGCGGGTCATCGTCGAATGACGGAGGTTCGCTTGAGCCAGGTCACCCCTAAACAGGTTCGTGGCACTGAGAACAGCACCTTGCAAGTTGGCCGCTCGCAGAATCGTGTTGTGTAGACGGGTTCGCGAGAGGTCAGCCCCGCCGAGGACGGCGTGCGACAGGTCAGTAGCGCTCAAGTCTGGCTCTGTGTCTGGATTCTCGAGTCTCCACTGATTCCATGCCTCGACGCCCTGCTTAAGAATCGCCAGGTGTTTGGGGTTGGCCACTACTGCAATTCTACGGCAGTACCCTACGACGGGTTCTCCGAATCGACTCCATCAACGCCTTTTGGGACCGAAAGCTCCTAAGGGCGTCTCGGTCCTCGGAGCACCAGGCAACGTCCCGTGCTCTCTCCAAGGCCCCCACGAAACCCTCACTCCGGGACCCATCCTGTGTTGATCGACCTGGAACTCCGGGCGAGGTCGGGTTGTGGAACATTCCGCTGCGGCCTCCTGCCGGGTCATAGAGTCGAAAAGCCGCGAGTCTCTGAGAGCCCCGCGCTGCGCGTTTTCAGCGGTCGTCGTTTAGGCAACATCCTCATGGGCCGATGCCGGCCGGCGCCTTGAACAGTAGGCCAGGCCGGTCTTTCTCTACGCGGATCCTCCACAAGGGTTGGTTCGGGCCGGTGGTCCGATACAAGACGGAGTCATCGATCCGGATCAAGTTCAGGGAGTATGCGCCGCGGGGAACGCCGTTGACGGCGAACTTCCCGTTCTCGTCGAGTGGTGCGCCGAGGCGCTTTGTTTCAGCCCCAGGATCCTCCGGGCCGGCCTCTTCGGGATCAAGCACCACCATCAGCCGTGGCGCTTGCGAACGCTCCAAGCCCAGAATCGTCCCGGACACGCGATACGTCCTCGTGAACGGGATGATGAGCCGAACAGTCTCGCTTTTCTGTCCATACTCGAATTCCACTTCCGTTGCGACGGGGTGATAGGTCACACCCCGTTGCGGCTTAGTCGGCCCGGCCTCCACGCGATAGCGGCCGGGCCGCATTCCCGAGGTGAAAAAGACGCCCTTCCACGTACGCTGCGTCAGGACCCAACCCAACCTCCTGGCGGGTTCCGCCAGATCGCGAACCGTGACCCGCACGTCGTCCAACGGGTCGCCGATCGAGTTTGTGACGGTCACTTCCAAGTTTCCGTTGGGGATCAGCTCGAGATCGACCTTGCCACAGGAGCCGGCGCCGGAACAGCGCACCCGTTTCTCCCGACGACGTTGTGCTTCGCCCGCAGGGTAATAGTGCGGATGTGAGACCGTCAAGACGACGTCGCCGGACGGCAGGTCACGGAGCCCATAGTTCCCGAAGGCGTCGGTCTGGGCCTGTGCGATGGCCCTCTCTTCCGCAGCCGGGCGAGCCTCGACAAGGGCCCCGACGATGGGCACGAAGCCGGAACCTTTGCGCTCGTGAACCAGTCCCGACACGTAGTTCTGGGCAAGCAGCAGCGGAGCCGCGCTCAGAAGGAACACGACGAGGCGGAGATGAGCTAGGACATGTAGCGCGACAGCATGCTCCGGCGTAAACGGCGGCCTGCTCCAACATACGTACGCCGGATTCCTTTGGGTCCAGGGTTTCTGGGGCCTTGACGCCGTCGGTGGGGTTGGAGTTGTGATCTAGTACAGCGTTTCACAAGTCCGGTCACGTATCTGGGCAGGGCATCCGCCATCCTGGGAGTCTGGGGCACGGCATGCCGTGCCCCTACATGGCAAACCGAAGCGTGACCGTATTTATGAAACGGTGCACTAGGCGCCGGCGGTCTTGGCCGTGAGCAGCCAAATCAGGGTGCCCTGCGGTCTGGCCGTCTTTGCCGGAACGTCGATCGTGGCGATCGCGCCCTTCTTGAGACCGATTCCGTAGGCGGATGTCGCAGTCAAGAAACAAACGAAATCACTGAGCAACGGGTTGTGACCCACCACCATCAACTGGCCGGCATCTCGATAGGTGCGCACTTCGTTCCAGACCTCGATGGGGCTTCGGGCAGGCGTCAACACCTCGGTTTTAACCGGTGAGTCGTTGAGGCCGAGGACTTGCCTGGCGATCTCTGCCGTCTCGGAAGCCCTGAGGTAGGGGCTGGTGAGGATGTACTCCGGGGACACGCCGGCCTGGCGGGCACGTTCCAAAATCTTGCGAAGCTTGGCGATGCCAGTGGGAGTCAGCCGGCGTTCCGAATCCGGCTGTCCGAGGGTAGCGTCCTCGGCAATACCGTGCCGAAACACGTAGATGCGCATATCGCTCCCAGCTTATCAGCCTGCTGGTGGAGCGAACTCGACGGGCGGAGTTGCCCAGGCTTCCGTCCGCAGCGCGGTTCTCTTGTCCCTCTTCTCGAACATTTGACTTCACGATCGCTCGACCGTAGCATGGAGAGAACACTGGCGAAAGGAGGTGATCTAGCAAATGAGTGAACCTGGTAGTAGTCCTTGGGAGGTGGCCGACGGCTAGAGCTCTTGCTCGAACGTTCAGGTGCCCGATCCAGTAACGGGACGCGATTCCTGTGGACCGGCCATCTCACCAAACTCGGCTACTAGACATGAAGTGCCGGCGGGCTACAGTCCCGCCACTCGAAAACACCCTCGGAGGGCAGAGCCCCCCGGGGGTGTTTTACTTTGAGCACTGCTTCGTTTGATGAGCGCCCCGCGGCATCTTCTTGGCATCGAGACTTCCTGCGACGAGACGGCCGCCGCGGTCGTCGAGTCGGGGGAGCGCTTGCTCTCCAATGTCGTCGCCTCGCAGATGCGAACGCACTACCGCTACGGCGGTGTCGTTCCCGAGCTTGCCTCACGCGAGCACCTGCGGGCGATCGTCCCGGTGGTCCGGCAGGCGCTCGAGGAGGCCGGACTGACCTACTCTGATCTCAACGGCATCGCGGCTACTCGAGGTCCGGGGCTGGTAGGGTCGTTGTTGGTCGGGCTTACCTTCGCTAAGGGACTGGCCCTGTCGCTCGACATTCCCTTTCTAGGCGTGAACCACATCGAGGGGCACATTCATGCCGTCGTCCTGGAAGAGAAGCAGCAGGGGCGGGAGGTCTCGCTTCCCGCATTGGCCCTCGTTGTGAGCGGGGGCCACAGCCATCTGTTCTTCGTCGAGTCGGATGAGGCGGGCGGTTACCGCTACCGGCTTCTCGGAAGAACCCGTGACGATGCCGCGGGTGAAGCCTTCGACAAAGTCGCCAAGCTGCTCGGCTTCGGCTATCCCGGAGGGCCGCTGATCGACAAGCTCGCTCCCCTCGGTGACCCGGCGCGTGTGCGCCTGCCCCTGTCACGAATGAAAGGCAACGCCCTGGACCTGAGCTTCAGCGGCCTCAAGACCGCCGTGCTGCGCCACGTCCAAGCGGCGGATATGGACGAAGAGATCGACCGCCGCCGCCGTCTGTTCGCCTCGGGCCGGCCCAGCTCGCTCGATCCCATCGTCGAAGCGACCCCGCAGGCGACGCTCGACTTGATCGCTTCGTTTCAGCAGACGGTAATCGAAGAACTCATCCGCCGCACCGTCAAAGCGGCTGAACAGCAGCCCGTCTGCTCGATCATCGTTTGCGGGGGAGTGGCCGCGAACTCGGGATTGCGACGGCGCTTCACTTCGATGCCTTATCCCGTTTACTTCCCGAGCCTGCCGCTTGCAACCGACAACGCGGCCATGATTGCGGCGGCCGCCTACCCGCGCTTGTTGCGCGGAGAACGGTCCGGCTTCGAGCAACGGGCCGAGCCGTCTTTGCAATTGGCCTAGCGGCCGGAACCGGCGCTCCGGACTAACTGGCCAAGGGTTGCGCCCGTGACATCCCGAGTGTGGAGGATCAGCAGGCGTAGGGGCGGACCGCCGTCTCAGCCCGGCAGCGTGGTCCCTTGGCCAGGCCGGTTCTCTCGGCGTCCAAGGCGTAAGCAACACAGCGGGTCCGGGGTGGACACAGCGGTCCACCCCTACACTATTAATTGAACCGGGATTAACCGGGATATGGGTAAGACTGTTGCAGGGCCACCTCGGCTAACGAGAACAAGATCCTCGTTACTCCGGGCAACGGTCCACCTCCGATTGGCGGAGGGGAGTCGTTGCCAACAGAAGAGTGCCATGCTTAGGGCTGACCCAAGAGGCCTCTGCTCTGAATATGCTCGGCTACGATGTGAGCGACCACATCCACCCCCGCCGCATTGAAGTGAACATCGTCGCCGTCGAGAAAATGCTCCTTCCCGATCTGCTTGGCGGCGTGCAAATCCAAGACGTCGATCCCTTCCTGCTCGAACGCCTGGGCCGCTTTCTGCACGAACAGGTTGTACCGTTCGCTATAGAACTTCCAGTAGCGCCAGACGTGGGGCCGCTGGGGCTGTAGCATGACCAGGAACCCGACGTCTCGCTCAGCCGCGAGGCCTGCCATCCGTCGGACGTTGCGAGTGTAGATCTGCAGCTTGGCTTCCAAATGGTCATCGGGCATCTCGCCGTACCAGTCTTGCCGGATACGGCCCGGGAGCCGCCCCAGCTTCTCGACACGTCCTCCCAGCTCTCGGAAGCAGGAGCGTAGAAGAGCCCAGCCGGCCCACGCGGGGTTAGTCCGCGTGGCGCGCCAATCGATCAAGCGATTCTCGAACTCACGGAACGTCGAGTTCGTTATCGTCCACTCACCGTTCAGGACGTAGCCGAGCTGCGAATCGTTAAAGCCGTCCAGTGCCAGGACGAGCGACGGCTCGAGGTCGAGGAGTTCCTTTTCAAGCAGAGTCAGCTCGTCGGTCGAGACATGCCCGTTGACGGCGGCATTGATGACCTGGACATCCTCGAATCGCCGCTCGAGCGCCGCGGCTAGAGTGTCTTGGTCGGACAAGGCGCCCGTCCCGAACGCCGCCGAGCCACCAACAAGCACGACACGTGTCGTCTGCCGGTTCCTGTCTAGCTCCTCGCCGCGATAGCCTTGCGAATTGATCGTGAACCAGGGGTCGTGCTGATTCGGCAGATTTCGGTAAGTGACGAAGAGGTCGAGGATGAGTTTCAGCCGCCCCTCGTGTTCGGATAGGCTGGTGACCCCGTCGGTGGCGTAAAGGCTGAGCGTGTAAGGCGCCCCGGCGAGGTCGTTTCGCCGCGACGCCTCGGCCCAAGCGTAGGTGCGCAATGCGATCTCTGCCAGCACGACTGCTCCGGCCAAAGCGAAGGCGACGACCAGAAGCCGGCCGCGCCGATCTGGGAACAAGCGGGATGTCGAGTTTTTCGGCGGGTTCACAGCAGTTCCACGAAAGATACTCTATCAGCCCGCGGTAGGGGCTCCAGGGGCTCCGACCGTATCCGTCGCTTACCCTTATTGAATCCCGCAAATTATTATGACACTTTTTGACAGTGTGGAGCATCTATATATGTATGGGCAACCCCAAAGGTGTGAAGCGGGATTTCAAGGCGCTGGAGAAGCGCCGTTTCGAAGCGATGCGGCTGCTCCACCAAGGCCACAATCAGTCCGAGACGGCGAGACGGCTGAACGTCGCTCGCCAAACCGTCAGTGAGTGGCGGCGGCAATACCGCGAGCAGGGTGCGGCCGGACTCCGCCAGGCCGGGCGCGCCGGACGCAAGCCGCTCCTCGATGCCGCACAACGCGAACGCCTGACGTCGCTGCTGCTGGAAGGCCCGGAAGCCCACGGCTTCCCAACGCCCCTGTGGAGCTGTCCGCGGGTGGCTCGGCTGACCGGAGACGAGTTCGGGGTCGCATACCACGCAGGCCACGCCTGGAAGATCCTGCGAGCGCTCGACTGGAGCCCGCAACGCCCGGCCGGAAAGGCGCGCGAGCGCAACGAAGAGCGGATCCGCACCTGGAAGCGCAAGACCTGGAAGCGCATTAAAAAAAAGCCCAAAACGAAGGCCGTACGCTCGTCTTCATCGACGAAAGCGGATTGAGTCAGAAGCCGCATCGCTGCCGCACCTGGGCGCCACGTGGCCAAACACCGGTGCTGCAGTTTAACTTCAACTGGGAGAAGCTTTCCGTCTCGGCGGGGCTGACGCTGCGTAACTTCTACTTCCGGCTCTATCCCGGTGCGATCGGCAAAGAGCAAGTGACCGACTTTCTCAAGGCGTTGGTACGTCATATCGATCGCCCGCTGCTGATCGTCTGGGATCGGCTGCCGGCGCACCGTAGCCGCCTGGTGCAAGAGTTCATCGAACTCTCCGAAGGCCACATCGCAACCGAGTACTTGCCACCCTATGCGCCGGAGTTGAATCCGGTGGAATACATCTGGGCTTACTGGAAGCAGCACGAGTTGCCGAACGTCTGTCCGAAAGACTACGGCGAGCTGAACGAGCGGGCCCGCAAGGCACTCCGCCGCATGTACCGCAAACCGCGTTTGATCACGGCCTTCTGGAAACAGTCTTCTCTTTGTTTTGACTGACTCTATATTATGCGGGAGTCAATAATACACCGTTTCATGAATACGGTCATGTATCTGAGCGGGGCATCCGCCATCCTGGCCGTTTCGGGCACGGCATGCCGTGCCCCTACATGGCAAACCGAAACGTAACCGTATTTGCGAAACACACTATTTAGGCCTTGTGGAAACACAAACCGAACCACAGGTCGGCGACATCATGGCCGCCAGGGACCGACTTTCCCCAGGGAAATGGCATTAGAATGGAACATATGCGTGTGGGCGCTGCCGGTCGTCGTCGCCTGCTCTATGCTGGCTTGCTCGTGGGAGCGGCAGCCTTCTTCCGGTTTGCCGGTTACGACGGCCTCATGGAGCTGCGCCAATCGTGGCGCCAAGAGAGCGATCTGCAGCACGAGCTCCAACAACTCCAAGAGGAGAACGCCGGCATCGAGAACGGCATCAAAGACCTCGCACCCGACGGAGCGGCCATCGAGCGCATCGCCCGCCAGGATCTCGGCTGGGCCAAACCCGGCGAGATCGTTATCAAGATTCCCGAAAAAAAGTAGAAATCGAAGGCCGCGATCCAACACGCCGGTGGCAGACGGGCGCGCCGCTGACTGGGCTCGGGTGTTTCGGGCCGAAGATCCTCTAGCGCACGACTCCCTGAAGTGGACTGCTCGCCGATGCGTACGCGCGCCGCGCCATGCGGCCGGCTTCGTACGCCAGCCGGCCGGCCTCGACCGCCAGCTTCATAGCGAGAGCCATCTTCTCAGCCTCCTCCGCTTCGGCAATAGCGGTGTTCATGAGGACGCCGTCAGCGCCCAACTCCATCGCCTCGGCGGCGTCAGACGCAGTGCCGACCCCGGCGTCGACAATCAGGGGGACGGCGGTGATCCTCTCGCGGAGGATGCGCAAGTTGTTGTGGTTCTGGATGCCGAGCCCCGAGCCGATCGGCGCCGCCAGCGGCATCACCGCCGCCGCGCCCGCGTCGATCAACCTGCGAGCGGCGACCAAGTCGTCATTGGTATAGGGCAGGACGACAAAGCCTTCCTCGACCAGCACCCGCGTGGCCTCGAGGAGGCCCTCGTTGTCAGGGAACAGGGTCTTTTCGTCACCAATGACTTCCAGCTTGACCCAGTTCGAGAGCCCCACCTCGCGGCCCAGCCGCGCGGCTCGGATGGCCTCGTCGGCCGTGTAGCAGCCGGCGGTATTCGGCAGGATGAACAGCTTCTCGCGATCGATGAAGTCGAGCAGCGATTCCTTCGAACGGTCGGTCAGGTTCACACGCCGGACAGCTACGGTCACGCAGTCCGCTCCCGACAGCTCGTGGCAGCGCGCCATCTGCTCGAAGCTGCGGTACTTGCCCGTGCCGACGATCAGGCGGGAGGAGAATTCGCGGTCGGCGATTCGAAGCCCCATGTTTTCGATTGTACTCGGCTAGAGGTTTGGGAACCAGAGACGGCGGGCTGTTTCGCCAAGTACCTGTGTGCGGTCGGCGTCCTTCAGTGGCAGTGCATCGGTGAAGATGCGTAGGTGTTCAGCGTAGGTGATGCGGGGGGTCCACAGTTCGCAAGGGAAATCGCTGCCCCAGACGCAACGATCCGCGCCGTAAGTGTCGATGATCTTCATCGCACCGTGCAGGTCGCTGCACGGGTAGTCCATCTGCGTGCCGGTGCCGATGAAGTCCACTTTGGCGTATAGGTTCTTGTACTTGGAAAGCCGCAGCACTTCGCTCAGCGTCTTGTCGTAGAGCGGCCCGGGCTTGAGGTCCATGCAGTGGCAAAGGGCGACCATCAGAGCGGGAAACTCTTGCAAGAGTTTCTCTGCACTCTCGACCCAGGCCAGGTTCATCAGGAAGATGTCGATCGTGGCGCCGCCGTCTGCCGCCGTCCTCCACAGCTTCCGCACGCCGTCGTGGTCGAACGTCGTCCGCCCATTACCCGGTGTGCTGCGGAGGGTCTTGACGCCGTAGTCGCGCACGAATTGCTCGAGCAGGCCGGGGCTGTGAGGATCGTCCGGTTCGAGCGTGCAGACGCCGCTGACCCAGTCCGGATTGAGCTTGGTTGCATCGCACAGGTAACGGTTGTCGTAGTTGTAGAACGACACGGTGTGCACGGCACGCACCGCGCTGACGCCGTTTTCGAGGCTTTCCTTGCGAAGGTCGTCGATCGAACCTTTGCCGCCGGGAACGCGCAGTGGATCGTCTTTCGGCGGATAGCGCCGTTCGTCCGATGAGGTGATGTGGGCGTGGCAGTCGATGATCAGCATGGCGGGGACGATAGTGAAACGTAGGGGCTCGGCATGCCGAGCCCGCGGGCACGCCATGGCGTGCCCCTACATGTTACAAGCACGCTACGGCTCCCTCCAAAGCGCGATGCCGCCGAGCAGGCCGGCGATGTTGGGCACAACTTTCACGTTGCCGGGCAGCTCAAACTCGATCTTCCTCCCGTTGCCGCCGCCGAGGTAGAGCATGCGGAAATTGAAGACGCGCTGAAGAATCCGCACGGCCTTTTCGAGACGCTGGTTCCACTTCTTCTTGCCGATCTTCTTCAAGACGGCGTCACCCAGCCGTTCCTCGTAGGTCTTGTCCTTCTGAAACGGGTGATGACCGAACTCGAAGTTCGAAGCCGTGCGTCCGTCCACGTAAAGGGCCGTGCCGATCCCGGTACCGAGCGTGATGACCAGCTCAACACCCTTGCCTTCGATTACACCAAGGCCTTGCATATCGGCGTCGTTGGTGACGCGGGTCGGCTTTGCGGTCATTTTCCCCACCGCCGCGACGAGGTCGAAGCCATCCCAGTCCGGATGAAGGTTGACCGCCGTGTGGGTAACGCCGTCTTCGACCACGCCGGGAAAGCCGACGGAAGCGCGGTCGAATTCGCCGTGCTCGTCCATCATCGAGTTCAGAACGTTCAGGACGGCCTTGGGCGTCGCCTTGTTCGGGGTCGGCCGGCGGGTCCTTTCGGTGATCATCTCGCCGGATTCATCCAGGACCAGCATCTTCAGGCCGGTTCCACCGATGTCGATGGAAAGGGTGCGAAGACCGCGTTTCTCGTCTGCCATGGTCGAAGTCTATCTTAGCGTCTCGGTATGGGACAAGGCGGCTGGAGCCCGCCTGGGCAAGCCGAAACTAATTCTCCATTACAATGGTGAACTGCTCCGCGCTCCCTCCCCAACCGAGAGGTCGGTCGTTTCAGGGGCATGGCCGACCCGCATGAGAGCCCAGATTATCGCTGCGTCCACGCTCGCGGCGCTCGCCTGCCTTGTCGGGCCGGTCTTCGCTCAGCAGGAAAGGGGGATACTCCGGGACCTGCCGGCGCAGCGTCTCGCCGAGCCGCCCCAGTTCGACGGTTTGGTCAACGAACCTTTCTGGCAAGAGCTGAACCCGGCCACCGATTTCATCCAGCAAAACCCCGATGAGGGCAAGCTGTCGGCCGAGAAGACCGAGGTACGCATCGGCTTTGATGACCGCAACCTGTATATCGGCATTATCTGCTTTGACTCACAGCCTGAGAATATCGTGGTTACCCAAAACCGCCGTGACGCGCAACTGGACGACACCGACTCCGTACTGATTTTGCTTGATACCTTCAACGACGACCAGAACGCCTTCATCTTCGGTACCAGCCCTACGGGTATCGAGTTTGACGCCCAGGTCTCCAAGGCGGGACAGAGGCGCGGAGGAGGCGGAGGCCCGGCCCGAGCCGGCGGAAGTGGCGGCCGAGGTGGCGCGCAGCGCGGCGGTGCCGCCGCTTTCAACCTCAACTGGGACGCCGTGTGGAGCGTCCACTCGCAGATCACCCAGCGTGGCTGGGAGAGCGAGATCATCATCCCGTTCCGCACGCTGCGCTACAAACCCGGCGCCGACCAGGTCTGGGGTCTGAACGTTCAACGCAACCTGCGGCGTCGCAATGAGCTTTCGTTCTGGTCGCCTATCTCTCGTGCATTCAGGTTCACCCAGGTCAGCATGGCCGGAAGTCTCTCCGGGCTCGAGACCCGAACGCTGCGCAACTTGAAACTGTTGCCTTACGTGCTGGGTGGTTTTTCGCAGGACTATCAGCGCAGCGACGACCAGTCCAAATTCGAGCGCGACGCGGGCCTCGACGTCAAATACAGCTTGACACCCGGCTTGACGCTCGATGCAACCGTCAACACCGATTTCGCGCAAGTCGAGGTGGACGACGAGCAAGTCAACCTGACGCGCTTCGATCTATTCTTCCCTGAGAAACGCCCATTCTTTCTCGAGAACTCGGGCATCTTCGAATTTGGCTCGCCTCGAGAAGTGGAGGTTTTTTTCTCCCGCCGCATCGGGCTCGACGAAGACCGGAATCCGGTTCCCATCAATGGCGGCGCCCGGCTCAGCGGCAAGGTGGGCCCCTATCAAATCGGCCTATTGAACATGCAGACGCGCGCCGTCGACTTTGCGGCGCCGGCGAACAACTATTCCGTCGCGCGCGTCAGCCGAGAGTTACCCAATCGATCGTCCATCGGCGTCATCGGCGTCAACCGGCAATCGACCACGCGTTTCGGTGACTCCGGGCGGTACAACCGCACCTACGGTGCCGACGCCAACTTCGGGTTCGGCGAGTTTGGAAACTGGTTCAACTTTGTCGCCAAGACCGACACCCCCGGACTCGACAACAGCGACCACACCTATTCGACACGTTTCGAATATGACGACTCACGCCACCAGTTCACCCTCGGGTTGCTGGAAGTGGGACATAACTTCAACCCCGAGGTTGGCTTTGTCCGCCGTGTGGGGTTTCGCAAGCCGAACTACTTTTACCGTTACACGCACTACTTGGACAACAGCCCGATCCGCAGCGTCGAGCCACACGCCTTCATCCAGAACTGGTACACGCTGGGGACGAACGAGAAGGAATCGGGCTTCGAGCACTTCCACGTCGATTCCCGCTGGCAGAATGGCGGGCGGCTGGGCGTCGCCTGGAACCGCAACTTCGAACGGCTCGACAAACCCTTCGAAGTTCACCCGGGGACCTTCATCCCGGTTGGCCGCTACCCTTTCGACGAGATCATCGCCAACTACCGGACCGACCCCAGCGCACCCTTCTTCGTGGGCGGCGACGCGGCGGTGGGTGACTTCTACGACGGGAAGATCCGCACGCTCAACTTCCAGGGCGGCTACCGTCGCGGCAGGAACGTCACCTGGACGGGCACCTACATTCGAAACTTTATTCGTCTGCCCGTAGGCGATTTCAATACCGACCTGATCGGCCTACGCTTCAACTGGTCGTTCACGCCGAAGAGCTTCATACAGACGTTCAGCCAGTACAACAGCACTACCAATCAGATCGGACACAACATCCGCCTGGCGCTGCTTTCGACCTCGAGCACAGGCCTGTTCGTAGTCTTCAACACCGCCACCTCGACCACCGACTTCCGCGACCCGCACGACATCGAGCGCCGCACGCTCTCACGGGCGTTCTTCATCAAGTTCAGCCATTTGTTGGATTACTAGGCGGCTTAGGCTTGGTTGGCAGGAGTCGCGCACCCGATTGGGGTCACGTCGGCTTCCTACGCCCCGATCGCGTGGCTCACCAGCTCAATAGTCGTAATCCCGGAACGAGGCTGAAATGAGAGTCCCGGCTAACCACAGGTAGACGGTGCTCGCGAGCGAGGGCGGCAATCCACACGTCATTGCTTGGGATAGGCTGTCCCGCGGCCTTTAGCTCACGCCGAACCTCGGCGTACTGCCGAGCCGTCTCGCGTCCCACAACGAGCAGGTCGAGCAGCGGCAGGTTCGCATCAAGCCATTTCTCGTAGCGAGCTCGGTAGCGTGATTGCTGGACTCCGTAGAGATACTCTCCCAGGGCGATGATGGGGACTGCGAGGTAGGTGGCGTCCGCGATAATTGGCAGGAGAGTATTGTCGCCGTCGGCGAAAGCGGACAGGGCATTTGTATCGAGGATCAACGCCACTCCTCGTCGTCGATCCGCTCGAACTCTTCGGCGATGATTCGGTTTACTCGCTTGGTTTCCCGATGGAGCCGCCGCAAGCCCCCGAAAGCCTTCTTCCATGGCCTGTCGGGTGCGGTTCCGGCGTTCTGGCGATGCAACTCTTCTCGGATGGCCGCCGTGAAGAAGTGCTTCAGGGTGATCCCCTGGCGAGCGGCTACGGACTTGGCTGCACGGAAGAGCGTATCGGGAATCTCGACCGTCGTCTTCATGTCCCCATTTTCCCATAAATAAGGGTCAGTCGCGAAACAGTTCCGTGTTGCGCCAAACAGCCTCTTCGTTGACTGAGATGTATTCGAAGCGGACTCTGCATGCTACACTCATCGCGAATCGCGCCTATTTGAAGCAGGCGTGAGAGGAGCGTTATGCACCGCCACCCCCACAGACACCACAGCCGCAGAGAGTTCCTGCGCCACACCGCGCTTGGTTCATCGCTTGTTTGCGGCCTCGTCCCTGGCAGCCAGGACCTGCTCAAAGCCCAACCCGCGAGCACTCACAAATACGACCTGCTCATCAAGGGCGGCAAGCTGGTCGATCCAACCCAGGAGATCTCGCAGAACCGCGACATTGCGATCTCGGGAACGAAGGTCGCCAAGCTGGCGCAGAACATCCCCGAGTCCGAGGCCCTGCACGTCCTCAAGGCCCACGGCAAGATCGTCACGCCAGGCCTGATCGACATGCACGTCCACGTTTATGACGGTGTGGCGCCGCTCGCGATCCCGGCTGACCCCAACCACATTGCCCGAGGCGTTACGACGGTGGTCGACGCGGGCTCGGCCGGCGCGAACACCTTCCCTGGTTTCCGCAAGTACGTCATCAACCAGGTCGATACTCGCGTTTACGCGATGCTGAATATCTCGGTCGTCGGGCAGTCGACGCTGTCGCGAGACAATCCCTGGGGCGAACTCCTCGAGCTGCGCTACGCCAACCCGAAGCTGACGGCCGCGACGATTGAAAAGCATCGCGATGTCATCCTGGGAGTCAAGATCCGCCTGTCGCGAAGTATCGCCGGCGACCATGACCTCGAAGCCTTGGGCATGGCGCGGGAGGCTGCCGACGCCGTCAAGCTGCCGCTGATGGTACACATTGGTGCGTCGTTCTCGCCGCTCAAAGACATCATGGCGATGCTCAAGAAGGGGGACGTCGTTACGCACAGCTTTCGCGGCGACGACGGAGGCATCCTCGACGATAACGGCCGCGTTCTGCCTTCGGTGCACCAAGCCCTCGCGCGCGGCGTGCACCTCGATATCGGGCACGGCGCCGGGAGCTTCTCGTTCGATACGGGCGAGAAGGCCCTGGAGCAGGATGTGCTGCCGGGCACGATTTCGAGCGACGTTCATCAATGGAACGTCAACGGCCCGGTGTTTGACCTCGCGACGACGCTTTCGAAGTTCATGCATCTGGGCCTGACGCTCGATCAAGTGGTCGAGCGCGCCACTAAGAATCCGTCGATGATCCACGGCCAATTGAACGGACTGGGCACCTTGAAGGTGGGCGCCGAGGCGGATGCCGCCGTGTTTGCATTAGACGAAGGCGACTTCGTCTTCACCGACGCACTCGGCGCCACGCGGATCGGCCATCAGCTCTTGCGGTCGGTTGCAACGGTCAAAGGGGGCCACCTCTACGGCATGGCGCGATCCCGGTGACGAGGTTGTAGTGAAACAGCCGCACCCGTGGAGCCCTGCGTCGGCCCTAGTGGCCGGACTCCTGGTCTGCTCATCGCTCCTCAACTGCCAGGCTGCCGAGCCAGACGTCCGCTCCCTCACGATCCTCCACACCAGCGACCTGCACGCCCGGTTCCTCCCCGACTCGCAGGGCCGTGGAGGCTTCGCTGAGTTGGCGACGGCTATCAAGCAGGAGAAAGCAAAGGCCCCCGACTCGACCCTGGTGCTGCACGCAGGCGACTTTGTCCAAGGCACGCCGGTCTCGACGATCTTCGAGGGCGTCCCTGTGTGGGAGGTGGCCAATCACCTCGGCTTCGACGCCAACACGCTCGGCAATCACGAGTTCGACTACGGCTGGCGGAGGATCCTCGACTTTCTAGACAAGGCCGACTTCCCGACCGTCACCGCGAATCTGGTCAACGGCGAGGGCCGGCTGCTCACCGGGCAACCTCACGTCATTCGCGAGGTCGGAGGAATCCGCGTGGCCATCATCGGAGCGATCACGGCCGACCTGCCCAAGCTCACCAAGACGGACTTCCGGGGGCCCTGGCGCGCGCTGCCGGTCGCCAAGACGGCGCAACGCTACGCCCGCAAGCTGCGCGACCGGGCCGACCTGTTCGTGTTGCTCTCGCACACCTTCGACTACGAAGACGATGAGGTTCTTCAAAGCGCACCGGACGTCAACGTCATCATTGCCGGCCATAACCACGGCGGCCAGGACGCGCCTAAGGAGGTCGAAGGCCGCGTCTGCGTGAAAGTGCGCGCTTATGGGCGCGAACTAGGCCGGCTCGATCTGCGCGTCGATATCCCGAACAAGCGAGTCGTCTCCTACGAATGGAAGCGCCTTCCCATCGACGCCGGCCGCTACCCGCCGGACGAGGCCGTGGCGAAGGCGGTCGAGCACTGGGAGGCCAAGGTCTCCGAAGTGGTCGATGTGCCGATCGGCGAGTCGAAACAGCGCCTCGGGTCCCGCCAGCTCAAACCCTTGATTGAACACCTGATGGCCGAAGCCGTGGGGGCGGACTTCGCCTACATGAACCGCGGCGGCATCCGCGACGGGCTGCCGGAGGGACGGATCCTCGCGCGTCACATATGGAACATCCTCCCCTTTGGGAACACCATCTTCCATGGCCGGATGTATGGCAAGGACCTACCCGAAGAAGTCACCAAGGACCACCGAGTCGACCCTCAGCGCGAGTACACCGTAGCTACGAACAGCTTCATCGGCGAGCAATGGCGGGAGCGGGGCCTCAATCTTCCCAACGAAGGTCCGCGCATCCGCGATGTGTTGATAGCGTGGGTGAAGAAACAGCGGGTGGTCAGCACCCCGCTGCCATCGCGCGCCGTCGGAGCGTCCCACTAGTGTAGTGCGCCAAGCAGATTGCACCTTAGGCAGGGCGGCACGTCCGCGCTTGACTTTCTCGAGGATGTCGGAGGCGGTCGCGGTCCAGATGAAGGGCGTGGGATGCCCGTTGTGCTGGGCGATGTAGTCGTCAATGGCGGCGACGAGCTCGTCCACGCTGCGAAACACGCCGCGGCGCAGGCGCTTGACGGTGAGATCGCGAAAGAATCGCTCGACCATGTTCAGCCACGACGCCGAGGTCGGGGTGAAATGAATGTGGAAGCGCGGGTGACGATCGAGCCAACGCTTCACAGCGGCATGCTTGTGGGTGGCATAGTTGTCCACGATGAGATGAAGCTGTTTGTCCTTGGGGGTGCGGCGGTCAATTAAGCGCAGGAAGCGCAGCCATTCCTGGTGGCTGTGTCGGGGCATGCACTCGGCGATCACGCTGCCGTCAAGGCTGTTGAGCGCCGCAAACAGGGTGGTCGTGCCGTTGCGCTTGTAATCGTGGGTCATCGTTTGGCCGCGTCCCTTTTTGAGCGGCAGGCCGGGCTGGGTGCGATCGAGGGCTTGGATTTGGGACTTCTCATCGAGCGAGAGAACCAGAGCATGCTCAGGCGGATTGAGATAGAGTCCGACGATGTCGTCGAGTTTCTCGGCGAAACGCGGGTCATTGCTGAGCTTGAGGGTCTTGACGCGGTGGGGCTTGAGGCCATGGGCGCGCCAAATCCGTCCCACGGTGGAAGCGCTGACGCCGGCCGCGGCGGCCATGGTGCGGCGGCTCCAGTGGGTGGCGTTGGACGGTTTCTCGCGGGTGGTCTTGTGGATGATCTGCTGTACTTTCTGCTTCGAGACGGCAGGTTTACGACCGGGCCGTGGGGCGTCTTTTGCAATGCCGGCGATGCTGCTTTCGAGAAAGCGCGTGCGCCAGCGGGCCACCAACTGCCGCGAGACACCGAGCTGTGCGGCGATCTGCTTATTCTCGAGACCGTCGGCGGCCAGCAGGACAATCCTGGCTCGCAGGGCGAGACGAACGGCGACTTGGCGGCCGCGCGCGTAGCGGTCCAACTGCTTGCATTGCGCTGTGTTCAAAGTTACTGGTTGTGCTCTTCGCATCCCATGCCTCCTGTTAATAGAGACGATGGGAAGCCAATATAAGTTACATTATTTATGGTGCACTACACTAGCAACAGAGCCGCGGATGTAAATCCGCGGGCCCGCGCCGCCGGGCGCGGAAAGTTTCGCAAATGTCAATCTGTGGCTTTGCATCGTCCGGCGCAACTCGTCGAATCCCGCCGCGGGTTGCACCCGCGGGCGCGCGAATTCACATCCGCGCCTCTGTTCCTGCAGGTGGCGGCTCTACTTGTTGAGGTAGTTCGGGTCTTGAGGTCCGGCGTCCTTCTCTTGCCGAGGGGCTTGCTTCTCGATCGTGGGGGCCCGGCGGCCAGTCTCCCGCGACTCGTCCAGTTGTTGAGCAACGCGGCCGTTGAGTGACTTAAAGAACGCCATCAGGTCGGACTTCTCGTCTTCGGTCAACTCCACCGGGCTGATCTCGACCCGAAGACCCTCTGGCGCCGAGCCGCCGCGGGCATAATGGTCGATGACGTGGCTGAGCCGCATGTAGTGGCCGTTGTGCATGAACGAGGACCGCCGGGCCACATCGCGCAGCGTGGCGGTCTTGTGCTTGGTGCCGTGGGGCGTGCCCCCGGCGATTTCAGGAACGCCGGTGTAGTGGAACTCGTGATCAGTGAGTAACGGCCCGTTGTGACACTTCACGCATCCGGCCTTGCCGGTAAAGAGTGCCACCCCTCGAAGCGCCGCCGGCGCCAACGCCGTTTCGTCCCCCAGTAGATAGCGATCGAGGTCGCTGTCATAGGAAACCAGCGTCCGTTCGTAGGCGGCTATGGCTTTGGCGACCAGATCGAAAGTGATCGGCTGGCCGGGAAAGACCTTCTCGAACAACTGCGGATAGAGCGGATCCTGGCGGATGCGTTCCACGGCCGCTTCCGGATCGAGGTTCATCTCTAAAGGGTGCTTGAGCGGCTCGGCGGCCTGTTCCTCGAGCGTTTTGGCGCGGCCGTCGGAGAACATGCTGCGCTGCCAGCCGACATTGAGCAGCCCCGGCGTCTTGCGGCGCAGCTCCATGTCATGCAGGCCCCAGGCGCGGCTGAGTCCGTCCATGAACAGCAACTCCGGCTTGTGGCAGGTGCTGCAACTGCGGCGCTCGGAGCCCGAGAGCATCCTCTCAAAGAAGAGCCTCTCGCCGAGCTTGATCTTGTCGGGCGTGCCGGGATTGGTGGGCGGATGGGGAGGACTGCCCGTCAAGGGCTCCAAGCGAGGACTGCCGCCGGCCGTGAGAACACCGGCCAGCAAGATAAGGGCCGCCCCGAGTCGTTTCACGCTACCACCGTACCATAGGGCCCCAAGGAATCCGGTATTCCCAAGCTACCCTGCCCGGAACGCCGGCGACGGGTTCGGGCGTTCGATCAACCGATGCTCGCGGCTACTCTTCTTGGATCGGCCAGTAACCGTCAACGCCGTAGGCTTCCTCCTCGCCCGGCCAGGGCGGCATCGTCGCGATGACGATACGCAGCGAAACATCGCCCGTGTTGCGGAACTGGAAGTGCGTCCCCACAGGGATCGTCAGCGACACTCCCGGCGACACATCGACCACTTCCTCCCGATCCCCTTGTTTACGCCAGACCTGCCCCTGCCCTTCGAGGAAGTACCAGATCTCTTCCACCGTGCGGTGCGCCATAGCGCGCGAGACCTTGCCCAGCGGCAGCGTGCAGTGTACCGAGCTGCCCCGCTCGGCCGAAGTCAGGACACGAATCTCCGAGCCATCCGGAGCAAGGCAATCGTAGCCTTCCGGGAGTGTCTTCGTTTCCATGGGTCCTCCGACAGCAACGCACCGCCAGCCGTCATCCGCAAATTCCAGTCGGCCCGGCATGCCGTACCCCCACAGCTCAACCCAACTCGCCGCCCGGCAGGATCCGCTCCGCGCTCAAGTAAGGCCGCAACGCTTCAGGGATCTTAACGCTCCCGTCCTTCTGCTGATAATTCTCAACAATCGCCACCCAAGTCCGACCGATCGCCAAGCCGCTCCCATTCAACGTGTGAACCAGCGGTGACTTACCTTTCTTCGCGGCTGGGTCGCGATAACGAATCCCCGCCCGCCGCGCCTGAAAATCCTCGAAATTGCTGCAGGACGAGATCTCTTTGAACTCGTTCATGCCGGGCAGCCAAACTTCGAGGTCGTAGGTCTTGGCACTGGAGAACCCCAGGTCACCCGTCGCCAGCACTACTCGCCGATAGGGCAGCCCCAACCGGTCCAGGATGTTCTCGGCGTCAGCCGTCAGCGATTCCAGTTCGTCATAGCTGTGCTCGGGTAGCGTGAACTTCACCATCTCGACTTTCTGGAACTGGTGCTGGCGAATGATGCCGCGGACATCGCGCCCGTAGGAGCCCGCTTCGCTGCGAAAGCACGGTGTGAAAGCGGTGAGCTTGACGGGAAACTCGCTTTGATCGAGGGTCTGGTTACTAAATAGATTCGTCAGCGGCACCTCGGCGGTCGGAATGAGCCAGTAATCCGTGCCTTCGAGCTTGAACAAGTCCTCGGCGAACTTGGGCAACTGGCCGGTGCCGAACAAACTCTCGGAGTTGACCATGAAGGGCGGCAGCACTTCGGTGTAGCCGTGCTCGCGGGTGTGCACGTCGAGCATGAAGTTCATCAGCGCGCGCTCGAGCTTGGCGCCGGCCTTCCAATAAACCGAGAAGCGCGCGCCGGTGATCTTGGCTGCCTGCTCGAAGTTAAGGATGTCCAGGTCGGGTCCAAGATCCCAGTGGGCTTTGGGCTCGAAGTCGAACTCGCGAGGCGTCCCCGAGCGCCGAATCTCGACGTTGCCCGACTCATCCTGCCCTAGCGGTACCGACTCGTGCGGCAGGTTCGGGATGGCACGGAGAATGTCGGAAAGCGAACCGTCGAGCGACTTGACGTTGTCCTCCAGCCCTTTTACCTGCTGCCCGACCTCGCGGCTTTGCCGAACGGCGTCCTCGGCGTCGCCACCCTCGCGCTTCGCCTTCGCCACTTCAGCGCTCAGGGCGTTGCGCTTCGCTTTGAGGTTCTCGATCTCGGTCACAGCGGCCCGGCGTTGTTCATCAACCTCGCGGAAACGCTCGAGCGCCTCCGCTTCATCCCGCGAGGCGAGCCGCCCTCTTACCTCGTCAAAATTTCTGCGCAGGTAGTTGAGATCCAGCATGAATTTCCCAGTGTAACCAGGCGTCAGGTCCCTCCGCTGCTCGGGGATTCACGTCGGCCGATCCTACCGAGCCCGGCGGCCGTTTAGCTGGAGGCAGATGCTTGCAGACGGATACGGGTAAAGGCGCGACTGTATGTAGTATCGTAGAGTCCGTGAATCGCACTCTCATGAATCATGTAACCGTGGCAGCCTTCCTGCTGGCTTGCGGCTTTAGCTTACTCCCGGTCCCCGCCGCCGCCCAGGGCTACGACTTGCTAATCAAGAACGGCCACGTCATCGACGGCGCCAACGAGATCAACGCCGTCATGGACGTCGCGGTGGCCGGCGAGAGCATCGCCAGAGTTGCAGCGGACATCCCGGCCGATCAAGCCAAGAAGACCATCGATGCATCCGGCCTCTACGTAACGCCTGGCCTTATCGACCTACATGCTCATGTGTTCGGCTATGGGGGCTCGCTTTGGCCCGATGACACGCATCTGCTGACCGGCACGACCACTATTGTCGATTGCGGCGGCTCGGGCTGGCGCACTTTCGAGACGTTTAAGGAGACGGTCATCGATCGCTCGAAGACCCGCGTGCTGGCCTTCATCAACGTGGTCGGCGCTGGGATGGTAGGAACCGAGAGCGACATCGATGACATGGACGCCGAAAAGCTCGCCGCCAAGATCAAGCAGTATCCCGGCCTGATCGTCGGCATCAAGTGCGCCCACTACGGCAACCGCGACTGGTTCAATCTCGAGCAGGCGGTTAAGGCGGGCAACATGGCCGGCGTGCCGATGATCGTCGACAACAGCATCCTCACCAACAACGACCGCGACACGCAGACCAAGCTGCTCGAGTATTTCCGGCCGGGCGACATCCATACGCACATGTTCAACGACCGTCATCTGGAGATCGTCGACCGCTTCACGGGCAAGGTGCAGCCCTACATGTACGAGGCACGCGAGAAGGGGCGGCTGCTCGACCTCGGCCACGGTAACGGCAGTTTTGTTTGGCCCGCGGCGACAAAGGCCATGGAGCAAGGCTTCTATCCCGACACCATCAGCACCGACCTGCACAACTCGAGCATCTTCTCGACGAAGTCCGACATGCCGAACTGCATCTCGAAGATGTTGGCGCTCGGCATGCCGCTCGAAGAGGCTATCTTTCGTTCGACCGCGCGGCCGGCCCAGGTGATCAACAAGTTCCCTGAGTTGGGCACGCTCGGCGAGGGCAAAGCGGCCGATATCGTCGTGTTTCAGCTGGAGGACGGTATTTTCTCTTTCTCTGACGCTTGGGAAAAGAAGCGTCTCGCGAGCAAAAGACTACGGGCGGTGCTGACGGTGCGTAACGGTGAGCTGGTCTTTGATGAGAAGGGGCTGGGCTTCCCCGAATGGCATACGGCGGGAGATTACGAAAAGATCCCATAACGCTTATGTAGGGGCACGGCATGCCGTGCCCACATAACCGCGTTCCCCAACGGATTCAAATCTCAAATGCAACTCCTCAAACCTTACAAACTGCTCCTCCCGTCGCTTCTCGTTCCGGCCTTGCTGCCCCTGGCCGCTCAAACGGCCGGCGCCCCCGACAGCAACGACACCGTCATCTACGACGTACTCCTCAAGAACGGCCACGTCATCGACCTGAAGAACAACCGCAACGGCCGCTTCGACATCGCTGTCATCGGCGAGAAGATCCACAGGGTCGCCAAAGATCTGCCCGCCTCGCGCGCGAAGAAAACAGTCGACGTGAGCGAATACTACGTCACACCGGGCCTGATTGACATCCATACGCACCTCGACCAGTACGGCGCGTGGTTGAATCTGAACCCCGACCACAACACGCTGCGCTACGGTGTCACGACCGCTGTGGACGCCGGCAGCTCGGGCCACAACGGTTTCGAGAAGTTCAACGAAGAGACCATCGACAAGGCGCGCGTGCGCCTCCTTGCCTTCCTCAACATCGTGGGCGCCGGCATGTACGGCAAAGACGTCGAGAACGACGTCAGCCAGATGGACGTCGATGCCGCCGTCGCCATGGTGAAGAAACACCCCGACACCATCGTCGGCATCAAGACCGCACACTACCAGCCCGCCGACTGGGAAGCGGTTGACCGCGCCGTCCAAGCCGCCGAGCAGAGTAACAGCGTACTCATGGTGGACTTCCACCCCAAGCCGGGGCGCGGCTACAAGGACCTGATCCTGAAACACATGAAGCCGGGCAACATCCACACGCACTTCTACGGCCGCCTTACGCCGCAGCTTGACGGGAACAGGAAGGTACAGGACTACATGTGGAAGGCCCGCGAGCGCGGCATCCTCTTTGATGTCGGCCACGGCTCAGGCAGTTTCTGGTTCCGCATCGGCGTCCCGGCGATCAAGCAAGGGTTCCTGCCGGACACGATCTCGACCGACATCCACAAGAACAGCATCATGCTGCCGCGCGCCCACTTGAATAACGTGATGTCGAAGTTCCTCAACATCGGTTTGACCTTCGAACAGGTGATCGAGCGCACGACGGTGAATCCCGCCAAGGCGATCCGCCGGACCGATCTCGGGACGCTCGACGAGGGCTCGACCGCCGACATCGCCGTGCTCAAGATTGACCGCGGCAAGTTCGCCTTCCTCGACTCGGGCCATGGAAAGCTGACGGCTGACAAGAAGATTCGCTGCGTGATGACCATCCGCAAAGGCGACATCATCTGGGACGAGGAGGGCCTCAGCATGCCCGAATGGAGCACCGCCGGCCCCTACAGCAACTTCCGGTAAGGGCGAGTACGTCAAGATCCCGTGAGATCCCGAAATGTAGGGGCACGGCATGCCGTGCCCGCCAGGTTGCCGAGCAGACGGGCACTGCTACGAGCCGCGCTGCTTGCCCTTTCTGCGGTCGCGCCAGGCTTTACCCAAACCTACGACCTCCTTCTTCAGGGTGGGCACGTTCGATCCAGCGAACAAGATCGACCAAGTGGTCGACGTCGCGGTCCGCGAAGGGAAGATTGCCAAGGTCGCCGCCGACATACCTCCCGACCAGCAGGAGCGCTCATCTTTCCGGTTGCGGCCGACTCGATGAAAGACGGCTTCCCGCCGGATACCTTAAGCAGTGACCTGCATCGCCGCAGCATCCTGAAGACCAAGCCCGCCATGCCCAACGTCATCTCGAAGTTCATGAACTTCGGAATGAGCTTGCACGAAGCCATCGAGAAATCCACCGTTCGGCCCGCGCAGGCCATTGGCAAGTTTCCCGAGATCGGCACGCTTGGCGAGGGTAAGACGGCTGACATTGCGGTCTTCGAGATCCGCCGCGGCGTCTTTGGGCTGAACGACACCCGAGAGATGCGTATGATCGCGACGAAGAAACTGGAGCCGGTCTTGACTATGCGGAACGGCAAGCTTGTTTACGACCGATACGGCTTGGCCTTCCCCGAATGGCGAACGGCGGGCGAGTATAATCGAATTCCATAGCTTCCAGTGGCGTAAGGTTCCAGCCTTGCCGAGTCCGTGAAGCCTGCGGGCCTACGCCACGACCCGACGGAGGGACCCATGAAGAAACTCGTGCTTGCGCTCATTGTTCTCGCCGTGTCTATCCCGGCCTTTGCTGATCGTGACTTCGATATCGACGGCGCGATGGAGTTGCACATCTGGCTTACGGCCCACGCCGGCCACGAAGGAGAGTTTGAAAAGACTTTCCGGGACGTCTTCTACCCCACCGTCAGCCGACAGAAGGGCTTTCGCAACGCGCTGTTGATGCGCAAGCCCGGCACCCGCGACTACACCGTCAGGCTGTCGTTCGACACCGAGGAACAGCGCATGGACTGGGTCAAGTCCGACGACCACCAGAGGGCCTGGCCGGCGCTGAGCGGCCATTGCGAAGAGCCCAACTGGGACGGCTTCGCAGTAATACACCCAAAGTAAGATTCTCTCCCCTGCCAAACCGCGACCGTCAGTACCTACGTAGTGAAATCCTTGCCGAAACTGGCAGAAAACCCGCCGGGCTGGCGCAGACCCTCAAACCGAGCCGTGACCGTAAGGGAGCGGTTGCCTCGACGCCGCGATCACTTCCTAGCAGCGCGAAGCAACTCCACTTGGTTCCGGCTCGTCCGGGTCAGGGAACCCTGGGAAGCTGGTGGTGCCGCTGACTTGTCCAAATGAGCGTCTCAGCGCTATGTCTTGCCCGCCTGGCTCGCCTCAACACGTAGGGTTATCGGACGGGCTTGACCAAAAACCTCACTCTGGTCTCGGTCTACCAGACTACGCACGGGGCGAGTCCGCGAAGCGGACGCAAGGATATTAGCCAGAATGTCCGTCCTGGCCTGCTAGCCTGGCCATTATAGACGAGGCCAACGGCGTTCGGCCGCCCGCAGTCGAGCCTGTACTGAGGAACGATT
The DNA here is from genome assembly GCA_965248255.1 of Bryobacterales bacterium. Classification (GTDB taxonomy): domain Bacteria; phylum Acidobacteriota; class Terriglobia; order Bryobacterales; family UBA6623; genus JAKZVK01. The sequence goes on along the minus strand of CBDFIW010000004.1, from coordinate 2,523,253 downwards.
TTTCTTGGCTCGGGCGCTGGGTTCGGGAGCGGTCAGCGCTCCCCAAGCTGTGGATTCAGCGCGCGAAGGCGATTTCGCAACACCTTTCCGCGAACGAACTCTATATGGTTCATTCGGGGAGGCTTAATGGCGTCCCTAGCCAGGCCTTTGCCTGCAAGATTTTGAACTAGGAACGACACGAAACTGACCGGGAGGCGCGGCACGCACAATACCTCCCAGAGGGGCGCACCCGCGAGAGGCTTCAGGATGTATTGTTGACATCCAACAAGAGAGTGTGTATACTCTTGTCGATTCTCAAAAGGAGGGGCAAGTGGGCGAAGCGAAAACCGACATTCTGCAAGGCACGCTCGACCTGCTGGTGCTCAAGACGCTGGATTCCATGGGGTCAATGCACGGCTGGGCCATCGCCAAGCGCATCGAGCAGGTATCTGCGAACGCGCTGGCCGTGAACCAGGGGACGCTCTACCCGGCGCTGCTGCGGCTCCAGCAGAAGGGCTGGATCGCGGCGGAGTGGGGCACCTCGGACAACAACCGCCGCGCGAAGTTCTATGCGCTGACGAAGAAGGGGCAGCAACAGCTCGCCGTCGAGGAACGGAACTGGGAGCAGATGGTGGCGCTGGTGGCGCGGTTCCTCCAACCCGCGTCATAAGGGCTGGTCAGACAAGCGAGGGGTTCAATGACGTGGCTGAGTTCAATTGTCACCAGGATATCGGCGCTCTTTCGCAAGCGCCGGCTTAATGCCGACCTCGACGACGAACTACGGTTTCACCTGGAGATGGAGGAGCAGGACAACGTCCGCAGCGGGATGAGCGCCAAAGAGGCGCGCAGGCACGCGCGACTCCGGCTTGGCGGTCTGGAGCTGACGAAGGAAGAGTACCGGGATGTTGTACGCATACCTTTCCTGGAGAGCCTGCTCCAAGATTTGCGTTTTGCGTTCCGTTCCTGCCGCCGGGACCCTGGCTTCACGGCGACCGTTCTGGTGACGTTGGCCCTGGGAATCGGCGTCGCCACGGCGATCTTCGCCGTGGTCAATGCCGTCCTGCTCCAGCCGCTTCCCTACAAGGAACCGGATCGTCTAGTGTATTTGAGGCGATCCCAGATTCAACGTGGAATCCAATCTCAGAGCTACAGGTTCAATGGCGTCTCTTTTGGCGATTGTTCGGACTGGCGCGATCACTCAGGTCTTTTTGAGAGCGTTGTATGCCTTCACGCGAACGTGGCGACTGTCGAGCTCACCATGTCATATGGGGAGGAGGTCGATGAGGGTTTCTGCGAGACCCTTGGAGTCCAGCCTCTCCTGGGCCGTTGTCTCACGGCGGAGGACTTCCGTTCCCTCAGGCGCGGATCTCCCATGCCGGTCATCCTGCAATACCCGCTCTGGAAGAGCCAGTTCGGGGGCGATCCGGACGTCATTGGTCGAACGTATGGATCCGAACCTGGCTATCAACTTACTGTGATCGGCGTGATGCCGCCAGACTTCGCATTCCGTTATCGCAGCCTCAGGTGGTTCTTGCCTATTACGCGGAACCGAAAGAGCAACCGCAATCGCCACCGAGTCTTCACCTACAGTGCGATAGGCCGCCTCAAGCCCGGGATTTCGCTTGAGGAGGCGCAGGCGGGGGCGGAAGTCTTCTCGCGGCGGATGGTGGAGTTGTATCCCGATACGCATGAGGGTTGGCGATATTCGCTTACTCCCGTCGCCGAAGAGGCTGCGGGCGGGCTAGGGGGACCGTTGCGACTGTTGCTAGCCGCGGTCGGGCTCACGCTTCTCATCGTCTGTCTGAACGTGGCCGGCCTTGTCTCGGTGCGCTCGCTGGGCCGATCCTCCGAGATCGCTGTTCGATCCGCGATCGGGGCGGGCCGCAGAAGACTCATTCGCCAACTCCTGACCGAGAACCTGTTGCTCTCCCTTGGCGGCTGCGCCCTCGCCTTGGGAGTGGCATGGCCCCTCGTACACTATCTTCGCCTCTGGATTCCTAGCACACTGTGGGCAGACGGAGTCCTGGGGGCCGAACAGATCCGGGTCGATCCATGGGTTCTGATCTTTGCCGGGGCAGCGGCCCTGGGGAGCGGCGTTCTTTTCGGATTGCTGCCGGCGTTGCGCGGAACATCGATCCACTTGGCAGCGTGGATCAAAGAGGGCGGCGGCATGGGACTCGAAGCCTCCCGTGGGCGACGCGGACGCGACTGGCTCAGCGTGGCCCAGGTCTCGTTGGCAGTGGTCCTGACGGTGGGTTCGTGCCTTTTGCTGCGTAGTTTCCTGAAGCTGTATCAGCAAGGGGCCGGGTTCCGCCCTGAGAACATAATCGCTTTCCCCTTCGGCGTGGGAGCGAGTGGACCCAGGTCTCAAGTGGAGCAAGGTCTGATCTACGAGAGACTTCGGGAGGAATTGGCGGGCATTCCCGGAGTTGAAGCGGTGGCCCGTTCAGGCGGTCTTTTTCTGACAGGTGGGCAGAGGACCGTCAGCTATCGGACCGCCAAGGGTGAAGGGGCGGCGGCAGACGCACACCTCGCGTTCAGGAAGTCGGCTAGCGTCGGCTTCTTTGAAATGCTTGGCATTCCGCTGCTGGCAGGTCGGCCTTTCGACAAGGGAGACCAAGCCGATTCCGCGCCGGTCGCGATCGTGAGCCAAGAGGCGGCAAAACAGTTCTGGCCAAGCGAAGATCCGATCGGGAGGACCCTCTTTGTAGAACGAAACGGCAAGGTGGAGGAGCCGGGGATGACCGTCGTGGGGGTTGCCGGCGACATACGGGAAGACGGACTCACCGTGGATCCACACCCAGCGGTCTATCGACCGACGACTCTCCAGCGCGGGGGGACGGCCTTTCTCTTAAAGACCTCAAGAGATCCCAGTCCGCTCTATTCGGAGATCATCGCCCGCACCCGGGCGGTCCTTCCCGACCATATTTCATTCCCGGCCCACTACGACCGGCTGGACCGGCTGGTGTCGGATTCGATTTGGCGGTTGAGCTATTCAGCGATGCTGCTCAGCGGCCTAGCCGGCTTAGCCCTGTTGGTTTCGGCAGTTGGGGTCTACGGTGTTCTAAGCTACAGGGTGCGGCAACGGACGCGCGAGATTGGGCTGCGGCTCGCGCTGGGTGCGGATCGGCCTCAGCTCCTGAAGATGGTGTTGAGGCAGGGACTGTCCATCGCGGCGACGGGCGTCGTGCTCGGCCTCATCGCGGCGGCCGGATTCACGCGCTTCCTCGGCAGCCTGCTCTATGGTGTGGAGCCAATGGATGGGCCGACGTTTGCGGGCGTGGCGTTCGTGCTGCTGGCTGCAGCGCTGCTGGCGAGCTACATCCCGGCGCGGCGGGCGGCAAGCGTCGACCCGATGGCGGCGCTGCGCCACGAGTAGCACGAAGTCGTGCGATCTCGTGCTGCTCCTGGTGTTGGTTTGAGCTGATCGAAACCTTGATGGCTTCGATGGTTGCTGGATAGGTGTCGATAACAACCGTTCCGTTGAGCTATCCGATCGTAGCCCCCCAGGCCCTTGAGATGGGCCGGTTTGCTACTACTCCGACGACGTTGTGAGGACTTTAGTCCGCGCTTAGTTAGCCCACGGTGGAGCCGTCAGGCGGCTTGCTGAAGTGCACGGTGCGGTACACCCGCTATGAAACCAAGAACACCTCCTCCCGGCCCGCCGCCCTCGCGATTTCTTCCGCTGCCCGGTAGCCACTCCGAACAGCCCCTTCCATGGTCGGGGGCCACCCGGTGTCGGTCCAGTCACCGGCGAGAAAAATGTTGGGGTGCTTGGTGACCGTGCCCGGCCGTGAGCGCTGCATGCCGGGGCGCGCAGAGAAAGTTGCGCGGACTTCCTTGATGACCTGGGAGCGAACCAGCCGCGCCCGGCCCGCCTCGGGGAAAAACTCGCCCAGTTCCTCACAAGCCATCCTCACAACCTCTTCCCGCGAGAGAGGCAACAGCGACCGCGAAGCGCTCACCACCAACTGGAAGTAGGTCTCCGACTTGCGAAACAGCCACTGAATCGTCCGCTCGAGCAGGATGGCGTGCGGCAATGCTGTAACGGGACGGTCGAACCAGAGGTGAATACCGGTGATTGGTGAATGCTCGAACTTCTCTAGCGGCACATCGAGGCCTGGCGCCAAATCATTCACCCGCTCGAAGGGTACGGCCGCCAGGTAGTAGTCCGCCGCGTCGTCGTTGGGGTCGATTCGCTCGACAGGCGAACGCAAGTGAACGCGCACGTTGGGCCCGAGTCTGTCGCCGAGCGCCGCCGAATACAGCTCCGAAAGCGGTACAGCGGGGATGCCCATCTCATAGCTAGTCCGGCTCGCCATCAATCCCTCCGCGAAAACCTGGAATCCCCAGCGGGCGGAGGCCCGCTGAGGCTCCTCGTTGAGCGCGCTGACGAGAACGGGCCGCCAGAACCGCTCCAGCGCCCGTGACGACATCCCGCGGCCGGCGAGCCAGTCGCCCATGCTCATGTCGTCGAGATCATCCCGCCCCGCCTGCCGCCGGATCGCCAACAGTGCGCGAACGACCGCCCACTTCTCCGTGGCCGAGAGTCCTCCGAAGCGGGCGAGTGAGCCGGCCAGGTGCAAAGGGGCCGGCAGGATCCCGCGCTTGAGCACATCGACGTCCCCCCCAGGGCGGACAAAGTAGAAGCGGTCGAAGAAGCGGATCTTGTCTTCGACGCCCAGACGCCGGTAGAGATCACGCAGGTTGGTGAAGCAGCGCAGCAGGACGTGCTGGCAGTTGTCGATGCGCTCAGAGTCGGGGTTTAACGGATTGAGCGGGAACGAGGCGGCGCGGCCCCCAAGGTAGGGGCGCGCTTCGTGCAGATCAACCTCGAATCCAGCGGAGCCGAGAGTGGCGGCGGCGGCCAGGCCCGCCAACCCTCCACCCACGATCTTCACGCGGGGAATGGCGGCGCACCTCCGAGAAGCCGAAACCCAAGCGCCCGCGTGACGATCCACGCCTTTTCCGTTGCGCTGAGCCTCGGCCGCCGGGTGAAAACATCATAGTGCTCGCTGCGGATGCGCCTTAGGAGCCGGTGGTAGATCGAGATCATCGCCCATAAGGCCGCGCGGCAGTCCGGGCGCACCATTTCGAGAAGCGGCGCCGACTCGCGATAGTAGCTTTCGGCGCGCTCCCACTCAAACTCCATCAACTCACGAAAGCGCGTACCGAAACGCCCTTTCTTGAGATCCTCGGGCTGCAGGCCGAAGCGGTCGAGATCTTCCTGCGGCAAGTAGACACGGCCAAGTCGTGCATCCTCGGGAATGTCGCGCAGGATGTTGGTTAACTGAAAAGCAATGCCGCACTTCTCGGCGAACCGCAACGCCTCCGGTGAGTCGAAACCGAACACGTGGACGGTCGTCATTCCCACGACCGAGGCGACGCGGTAACAGTAACGGTAGAGGTCGTCGAAGGTGCGGTAGCAGGTGGTCGAGAGGTCGCTCCTTACACCATCAATGAGGTCCGAGAAATACTGCGACGGGATCGCGTACTTCCGCACCGTCTCGTGGAGCGCGGGCAGGATGGGGTCGTTGCCGTATTCGCCCTGCAGCGAGATCTGGAAGGCCTTTCGCCAGCGGTCGAGCAGCACAACGCGGGTCTCCCGGGGCGGATCGGGCTGATCGCTGATGTCGTCCGCGTAGCGCATGAAGGCGTAGATGGCGCACATGGCTTCTTTGCGCTCTCGCGGCAGCAGCAGGAACGAGTAGTAAAAGTTCCGCGCACGCGTCCGGGCTACTTGGCGGCAATGGGCGAACGACTCCCTAACGGTAGGCATGCTCGGCCTCCGCTGCGCCCCGCGGCTTGCGAAGTACGGCGCGGGTCACGGCTCGCGACAGCAGCACAAGCCGGTCCCAGGTCCCCAGTTTCGGACGGCGGGAGATGGTGTCGAGCCGCTGCCGGCGGATCTTGTCGAGGATCGCCATACCGCCCAGGGTGAACAGATTGAGGTCCACGGCGAGACGGCGGTCGACCCTATCGATCAACCGCTGCCCATCGTGAAACAGTGCCTGGGTCCGTTCGACCAGCTCACTCATCACGGCCCGGAAGCCTTCGCCCGCACGGCCCTGTTCGAGATCCGCTTCCAACGCTTCGAGCGAGTATCCCTGCAGGCTCATCACATCGAGCGGAATGTAGACACGGCCGATGCGGAAGTCCCGCGCGACATCCTGCCAGAAGTTCGCGAGTTGCAGCGCCGTGCAAGTACAATCGGCCAGCGCGAACCGTTCCGCGTCTGAGTAACCCCACAGCCGCAGCACCAGCCGGCCGACGGGGTTGGCGGAGTAGCGGCAGTATCCCAGCAGCTCGTCGTACGTCGCGTAGCGCTTCGCGCGCTGATCCTGCTCGAAGGCATGAATGAGATCGAGAAAGGGCTCGATGGGCAGCCGGTGCTTCTCGACGGTCTGGCGAAGCGCAACGTAGACCGGGTGTCCGGCATCGCCCGAGTACATCCTGCGCAAGCCATCGCGCCACCAGGCCAGTAGCTCGAGGCTTCGTGCTCGATCGCCGATCTCGTCGCCCAGGTCGTCGGCCCAACGGCAGAAGCTGTAGACGTTGTGGAAGTCCTGCTGCAGACGCCGCGGCAGTAGCGCGCTCGCGACGTGGAAGTTCTCGTAATGGTTGCGGGCCAACCGGCGGGTGTAGGCCACCGAAGACGGCTCGTCCCAGGCCGGGCCGACCGTCCCGTACCGCGCGAGAAACTCGACAGGCTGAAGGAAGCGGTTCACGGCAGGCGGTCAGGATCTAGGAGTCCGCCGGTAGGATGGCCGTCTTGAGGTGGCCGTTGTGGCTCATCATGTGACGGAAGACTTCCAGCAGGTCGTGCAGCGAAGCGTCGTTCAAGACGAACTCACCGGCCGGAATCTCCTCACGACAGATGACATCGAAGGCCCGCCGGACGTGCGCCGGCGTGTGATGGAAGCTCGACTTCAACGTGATTTCCGAATAGTGCAGCTTCGAGGTGTCGAGACACACCTGGCTGCCGCTCGGACAGCCGCCGAAGAAGTTGACCGTGCCGCCGCTTCGCACCATTTCGACCGCGCCACGCCAGGCGTGGGGCGAGCCGACGGCCTCGATCACGATGTCCGAGCCTCGCCCCCCTTCGGTCAGCTCGCGCACGGCTTCGATGGGCGGATCGCCGCGGGGTGAGAGGATCACCTCCGCAGCCCCCATCCTCTCGGCCCGTTCGCGCTGTGCCTGCCGCCGGCCGACGGCGATCACTCTCGCTCCAGCCAGGCTCGCCAGCCGCACAAACATCAGGCCGATAGGCCCCAAGCCGATGACCGTGACCGTGTCGCCGGCTTCCACTCCCGTTTCGTCGAGTCCACGCATCACGCAGGCCAGCGGCTCGACCATCGCCGCTTCCCGATAGCCAATGTGCGAGGGAATTGCGTAGGTGTTGCGCTCCACAATCCGTCCCGGGATGCGTACGTACTCGGCGTACGCGCCGTTATTAAACAGCAGGTCTTCGCAAAGGTTTTCGCGGTCCCGCCGGCAGTAATAGCACTCGCCGCAAGGCGCTGAGTTCGCCGCAACGATGCGGTTGCCGTGAGAGAAACGAGTCACCTCCGAGCCGGCTTCGACGACGTCGCCGGCCAACTCGTGGCCGAACACCGCCGGAGGCCGAATCATGCGCGCGTGATAACCGCGGCGAAAGACCTTCAGGTCGGTGCCACAGGTGAGAGCCACCTGTACCTTGACCAGGAGGTCTCCGGCGCCGATCTCAGGCACGTCCACCGGCTCCACCCGAAGGTTTTCCTTGCCGTACAGGACGGCGGCCATCATCTTCTCTTGCAAGATGCCGTTTACCTTTGCGGGTTCACGATCAGCTTCAGCGAGCCCTGGGCCGGCTGCCGCGCCAACTCGATGCCTTGGTCCATTTCTTCGAGCGGAAGCCGGTGCGAAATCAATTCCTCGACGGGAAAATCAGGCTGCCAGACAAGCTCAGCGGATTCCTGCTGCCAATCAACCGAAGCGCTGTATGATCCTATCAAAGTTCGGTCACCCGCACAAAGGCTCGCACCGCTGACGTGAAAGGTTTCCTGTGCCGACGTCTGGGCAAATAGCAGCACCCGCCCGCCGGGCCGCGAGGCGGCGATGGCCTGCTCGACGATACCCGCCGCCGAGGCCGCGACGATGACCAGGTCCGCGCCCCGGCCTTCGGTGCGTTGGCGCACTTCGGAGGCAACGTCCACCTCCCCGCCGCTCCAGGCCTGCCGCGCCCCAATCCTTTCCGAGGCCTCCAGCCGCGCCGCTACGATGTCGGTCGTGTAGACGTCCTCGATACCCTTGCGCTGCAACAGGATCGTAAAAAGGAGCCCGATTGGACCCTGACCCAGGACCAGGACGGTTTCGCCGGGCGCCGCCGCACACTTCTCCAGCGCTTTTAAGCAAGTATTGACCGGCTCGACGAAGCTGGCGCGGTCGAAGCTGATGCCGTCAGGGATCTTCACGACACCGCGCCGCACGACCCAATCCATCACCCGGACAAACTGTGCGAAACCGCCGCCGGCTGGCTCAAACCCGGCGCTGACTCCCACCTTTTTGTACGTCGCACATTGCGCGTAGTCCCGGTGACGGCAATAGAAGCACTCCAGACACGGGATGTGGTGGAATAAGCACACCCGGTCGCCCGTCTCGAATCCGCTTACCCCGTCACCGACAGCGGCAACCACCCCGGCCGTCTCATGGCCGTAGACCCTTGGCGGCGGCAGCAGGTCGTACTGAATCTTCTTGAGGTCGGTGTGGCAGATGCCGCACGACTCCACCCGCACCAGAATCTCCCTCGGGCCGATGCCGGGAACCGGCAGCTTTTCGAGGTTCACTCTGCCCTGGCCTCGGTAGACCGAGGCGGCCATCGAATCAGGAAGCGCGGGCGAGAGGGTGTTCATCCAGGGTTCTCGGTGCCGAATCGGCAGCAATGAAAGAAAGCTCCGAGCGTTTCGAAGGCCTTCCGGGCGTCGCGGTAGACCGTAACCAAGTGACCCCACCGCCGCCGGCTCAGCCCGGCTTGCGCGGCCACCTGCCAGCTTGAGAAGGTGCCGTCCGGGCGCCGGGCCCCGTTAAAGTCGATCTCGAAACTCGTTGTCGCGTCGTCGCTCACGGCGCGCACGCAGTAGAAGGGCAAACCGCGCGCGCGGGCTTCTCCGGCGACAGCGGAGGCCTCCATGTCGACCGCGCACGCTCCGGTTTCTCGCAGCCGAGCCTTGGCTTCGGCGTCCTGCACGACCTCGTCTACGGTGAGCAGCCCGCCCACCGCCGGCGCCGGCTGTGACCACGATCCGAAGCTCAACTCTAACTTTACAGGATACGCCGCCCCGGTTTCGGCCTCGATAACACGGTCGGCGAGGAATAGATCCCCCGCCCGCAGCCGCGAGTCCAGCGCTCCGACACACCCGGTCGAAACCACGGTACGGATGGGGAAATCCCGGCAAGCCACCGAGACCGCGTGGCGGGCATTCCCGCGGCCCGGACCGTTGGCCACGAGCAGCGTAGGCCGCCCGTGGAGCAGCCCCCGGGCGCTCCAGCGCAGCCCGACAGTGCAAAGCTCGAACTTAGGCTGCCGGCTGCCGATCCTCTCCAGCTCCCTGCGGTCGGCGGCAACGATCAACAGCGTCGGATCGAGAGGGTTCACATCGCAACAAGGGGGTCTTGTAGTGAGGCCCGGGTCACGCGTTCGAGATCGTCGTCAGAGGGCCCGACGCAGCGGTCAGTTCGTGGGGGAGAGGGAAGAAAACGTCCTCCTCGACGACCTCGAGTTCCTCCACGTGAGAGAAGCCAAATCTCGACAGGTAGGCGATCACCTTTTGCACCAGGACCTCCGGGGCCGACGCACCGGCTGTGATCGACACGCTCTTGACGCCGTCAAACCACTCCTCCCGGACGTCGGTCTCATCGTCGATCAAGTAGCCCGGCAGGCCGGCATTGCCGCCGACTTCCACCAAGCGCCGGGAGTTCGAACTGTTTTCCGAGCCGACGACCAGCAGCAGGTCGCTCCGCGAGGCGATACCCTTCACTGCCTGCTGGCGATTTTCGGTGGCGTAGCAGATGTCCTGGGCCGGCGGGCCCTGCATTTGGGGAAACCGTCTCTTGAGCTCCGTGATGATCTCGCCGGCTTCGTCAAGACTGAGAGTGGTCTGGGTCAGGTAATAGACCTTCCGGCCGGCGGGAACTTCGACGCTCCGGGCCTCCTCCGTAGACGATACGACGATCGTATGGTTCGGGGCCTCGCCCATGGTTCCAATGATCTCATCGTGATCACGGTGGCCGATCAGCAAGATCGTGCCTTCGCGCGACGCGAACCGGACGGCCTCCAAGTGAACCTTTGTCACCAAGGGGCAAGTGGCGTCAATCACCTTGAGCTCGCGGGCCTCGGCATCGGTACGCACCCGCGGCGAGACCCCGTGCGCGCTGTAGACGACGCGGGCCCCGGGGGGGACCGCGTCCAACTCCTCGACGAAAATCGCTCCGCGGCTCGACAGGTCGTCGACGACGTGGCGGTTGTGCACAATCTCCCGCCGCACGTAGATCGGCGCCCCGTACACCTCCAGTGCCAACTCGACGATGTCGATGGCCCGCACCACCCCGGCGCAAAAGCCCCGCGGCTTGAGGAGATAGATCCGCTTGCCGTTCTCGACGTTCAGGGACCCGTTTTGTGGCGACGGTTCAGGCATCACGGAGTGCGTTGACCGGCGCATGCCGGCCGGAACTCGAAGTATACCAAGGCAGCCCCAGACGCCTGCGGGTGGGGCCTCAATCCGTTCGAAGGACCACAAGCTGCACCCATCCAACACGGTAGCGCTCGCGAGGCCTGAGGACTTTCTTGCTTACTATGGCTGAACAGGTGCGAGGGACCACGATCAATCGTTGCTGCCGAACATGTTTGTCAGCGCTCCCAGGCCGCGCGCTTCGCCGCCGCCCGACTTCCCACCCAAGCCGCCGCCCAGCTCACGGCGCAGCTTTGAGAGTGTCATGGTCTGAACGTAGGCTTTCCCGGGCCCGGTCATGGTGGCCAGGAACAGCCCCTCGCCGGCGAAGATGCTCGTGGCAATACCACCGGCGAACTGCACATCGTAGCTGACCGACTCATCGAAGGCCACGATGCAGCCGGTGTCGACCTGCAGAACCTCACCCGGGCCAAGGTTGAACTCCACGAAGTCACCGCCACCGTGGATGAACGCTACGCCGGGGCCGGTCAGCTTCTGCAAGATGAAGCCCTCGCCGCCGAAGAAGCCGGCGCCGATCTTCTTCGTAAAGGCGATATCGAGACTGACCGTCCGCTCGGCAACGATGAACCCGTCTCGCTGAACCAGCACGGACTGGCCGGCCGCCAGCTCGAAGGCCTGGATGCGGCCCGGATAGTCGCCGGCGAAGCCGACTTCTCCATTACCCCCGTTGCTCTTGAAGTGGGTCATGAAGAGTGACTCGCCCGTCAGTTTCCTCTTGAGCGCTCCGAACAGCTTTTCGCCGATGCCGCTGCCGGACATCTGGGTCTTCCACTCGACGTTGGCCGTCTTGTAGACCATCTTGCCCGCTTCCGCGTAGACCTCTTGGCCGGGCTTGAGTTTCACCCGCACTACCTGCAGGTTGTCGCCCTCGATGTCGTAGCTGACCGGGTCCATCCGCTCGGCCACGGCCGCTGGTGCGGTAGCCACGGCACCGCCGCCGGTGCGGGCTCCGCACGAACCGCAAAAGGCCACGTTCTCGTCGATTTGACCGCCGCACTGTGAGCAAAAAGGCATAGCACGCCTAGTGTAGTGCGTCAAGCAGATTGCACCTTATGCAGGGCGGCACGTCCGCGCTTGACTTTCTCGAGGATGTCGGAGGCGGTCGCGGTCCAGATGAAGGGCGTGGGATGCCCGTTGTGCTGGGCGATGTAGTCGTCAATGGCGGCGACGAGCTCGTCCACGCTGCGAAACACGCCGCGGCGCAGGCGCTTGACGGTGAGATCGCGAAAGAATCGCTCGACCATGTTCAGCCACGACGCCGAGGTCGGGGTGAAATGAATGTGGAAGCGCGGGTGACGATCGAGCCAACGCTTCACAGCGGCATGCTTGTGGGTGGCATAGTTGTCCACGATGAGATGAAGCTGTTTGTCCTTGGGAGTGCGGCGGTCAATTAAGCGCAGGAAGCGCAGCCATTCCTGGTGGCTGTGTCGGGGCATGCACTCGGCGATCACGCTGCCGTCAAGGCTGTTGAGCGCCGCAAACAGGGTGGTCGTGCCGTTGCGCTTGTAATCGTGGGTCATCGTTTGGCCGCGTCCCTTTTTGAGCGGCAGGCCGGGCTGGGTGCGATCGAGGGCTTGGATTTGGGACTTCTCATCGAGCGAGAGAACCAGAGCATGCTCAGGCGGATTGAGATAGAGTCCGACGATGTCGTCGAGTTTCTCGGCGAAACGCGGGTCATTGCTGAGCTTGAAGGTCTTGACGCGGTGGGGCTTGAGGCCATGGGCGCGCCAAATCCGTCCCACGGTGGAAGCGCTGACGCCGGCCGCGGCGGCCATGGTGCGGCGGCTCCAGTGGGTGGCGTTGGACGGTTTCTCGCGAGTGGTCTTGTGGATGATCTGCTGTACTTTCTGCTTCGAGACGGCAGGTTTACGACCGGGCCGTGGGGCGTCTTTTGCAATGCCGGCGATGCTGCTTTCGAGAAAGCGCGTGCGCCAGCGGGCCACCAACTGCCGCGAGACACCGAGCTGTGCGGCGATCTGCTTATTCTCGAGACCGTCGGCGGCCAGCAGGACAATCCTGGCTCGCAGGGCGAGACGAACGGCGACTTGGCGGCCGCGCGCGTAGCGGTCCAACTGCTTGCATTGCGCTGTGTTCAAAGTTACTGGTTGTGCTCTTCGCATCCCATGCCTCCTGTTAATAGAGACGATGGGAAGTCAATATAAGTTCATTATTTATGGTGCACTACACTAGCGGCGCGTTCCGACGTAAACCGTCTTTCTCCGATCCCTGGTCTTGGGCTCGAGGGCTATGCGGACGAGATGTCTGTTTCGGCCGACGAGCGCTTTCGACTGATGCTGGGTGGCCCCCCTTGCGAAGCGCAATGGCGGGTCGTCCGGCTGATTCACGGGGACCCGAATCCCTCCGGGCCGGGATACAAAGAAGAGCCGGTCAACTGGGCCCAGCCGGCGAATGTTCGCATTCGAGAGCAGGTCACCGACTTTGGCTCGTACATAGAGATTCCGCACGCTGATTCGCTCAACCCGACGGCGGCCTTCACGCTCGCCATGTGGTTCGATCCCACCCTGCAGCTCAGCGGCTGGCACACCTTGACCGCGAAGTGGATGCCGGGGCAGTTGAGCTATGCACTCTTCTACGCCGGCGACAGGTTCCTGACGGCGGCGATCTCTCATGACGGGCACACGGCGGAATGGGTGACGGCGCGCGAGACCGCACATTTGAATTGTTGGCACTTTGTCGCATTCAGCTACGATCCGCGGACTGGGGAAGCACGCCTTTACCAGCGTGTGGGCGACGCTTCGGGCACGGTCGAAACCCGCAGCTCGCAGGATCAACTCGTCGTCTCGCCGAAGACCTTGAGCCAAGGGCAGATCCTTGCCGGCACGGCGCCGCTTCTCTTCGGAGCGGCACCCGACACCGAGCACACAGGCCGCCACTGGGCCCACTTCAACGGCAAGATCGGCCATCCGGTGTTGGTGGGAGAAGCTCTCGATAGTGAGCAGGTCTGGGCGCTATCCGAAGAGCGCGACCCGGCAAGAGTGGAAGGCGCGCTCGGCTGCTGGGATCTTTCACTCGACGTGAGCGGATCGCGGATTGTCGACGTATCGGGGCACGGCAACCATGGCAAAGCGGTCAATGCCCCGGGCCGTGCCGTGACAGGGCCTTTCTGGGCGGGCATGCCTTCTCGCCTGTTCACCGAGGCTCCTCAAGACTACAACGCCGTCCACTTCCACGACGGCGACCTCGAAGACGCTCGGTGGGACCCCACCTGGGAGCTTGCAGTGGCCGAGGATGCCCGGCCAGGCATCTACGCTGCCCGTGTCGCCAAGGACGGCGACGAACTGTTCGTCCCCTTCGTGGTTCGTCCCAAAGAGCCACGGTGTTCATTGGCCTGCTTGGTCCCAACCCTCACTTGGCAGGCTTACGGAAGCAATCGGGCCTGCTACAGCTACACCGAGGACGGCGTTCTCGATAGTGGGCTCAGCCTGTACAACGTTCACAGCGACGGATCTTTGGTCTACTACCGCACCCGCCGTCAGCCGACACGTGCATGGAATCCACGCGCCGGGTTTCAACATTGGGGCGCCCATACCGTCACCGCAAATCTCTACCTGATCGATTGGCTGGAGCAGAAAGGCTTTGACTACGACGTCTCCGCCGACGAAGACCTCCACCGCCAGGGTGAGGCCCTGCTGTCCCGTTATCGCTGCATCATTCTCGGCAGCCACCCCGAGTACTGCACGCGAGAGATGGTCGACGCTCTCTCGCAGTACACCCGCGACGGCGGCCGGGTCCTGTATCTAGAGGGCAACGGCCTTTATTGGGTGACGTCGATCGATGCGGATCGTCCGCATTTGATCGAAGTGCGCAAGGGAGGAGAAGGCGACTATGGTCCGACCTACGTGCCGCAGCCTGGTGAATGGCAACACAGCACGACGGGCGAGCTGGGTGGTCTGTGGGCGCGGCGGGGGCGGTCTCCACGGCGCACGCTCGGTGTTGAACACTCAGCCAATGTATGGACCTCCGCCGAAGGCCGTTGGGGGTTTGGGCGTGTGGAGGCCAGTTACAAACCGGAATACCGCTTCATCTTCGACGGAGTCGGGCGGGACGAAGTGATCGGCGATTTCGGATTGAACCTGGGAAGTGCAGCCGGCTTCGAGATGGACTCCGTCCAAGAGTGGCAGTGGGACGATGATGAATCCCGGCCGGCGGTGCTGGCGGAAGCCCGCCATGATGCTTTCACGCCTCCTCGGCGCACACCTGTTCCTCCAGTAGCTCATCTCGCGTTTTGGGCACGCCCACGAGGGGGAGCCGTCTTTGCCGCGGGATCAGTCACCTGGACCGGCAGCCTTTCCCACAGCCGATACGAAAACAACGTCTCGCGCATCACCGAGAACGTGCTCCGCCGGTTTCTCGAGACGCCCTCGGGATCCCCGGTAGCGGATCAAGCGGAATAGCGCCCTATTTCCCCAGGCCCAGATGAAATCGCGGCTCATCTTCAACTTCACGCACAGCTTTATCTTCTGCATGGGCGAGACGATGTTTTGGCTTGCCTCCGCCCTCAAGGTCAGGGACCTCGGAGGCGATGCCTTCTCGGCGGGCCAAACCGGCTTGGCCTATGGCTTAGCCAATTTCCTCACGCCGCCGCTGGCCGGAATCCTGGCAGACCGGTTCGGCCGCAAGCCGACCATGGTTCTCTTCTACCTCGTGCTGATCGGCTCCTGCTCGTACATGCCGTCGGTGACGGAGTTCCCGTTGTTTGTCGCCACGGTCTTTGTCATCACGATGGGTGTCAATGGGGTCTGGCCGGTCTTCGAGGCATGGCTTGCGGACCGTGCTCGGGGACCCCTTGCACGGGAGATGCACTTCTACAACCTGGGATGGGCTGCCGGGGGAGTGGTCGGATTCCTGTACGCCGGCATCACCGAGCAGTTCGGCACGGGAGTGAGCTACCAGACCGTCGCCGTCATCGCTGTTGGATGCCTCATGGTCCGCTTGTACATGTCCGATCCGTCGCCCCGGTCGGAAGGCCCCGAAACCGTACCGGAGGAGCCGAAAGACAAGCTACAGCCTGTGGCTACGACCGCTCCCCAGGGCGAGGACTGGGAGCAACTGGGGTCCGTCTGGCTGGCTCAGTTGGCTGTTGGGTTCTGCTACTCCCTGATTGGATGGGTCTTTCCCACCCAGGCCGAGAACATCGGACTCAACGCCGTGAGCGTAGGCGGCTTGGTGTCCATTGTCGCGTGGGGGCAGCTCGTGACATTTCTGTCGCTCACCGGATTCACCGACTAGTACCGTTTTGTCCGTTGGCGAATCGCCTTTCAACTGGTTGCCGCGGGAGGTTTTGCTCTCGTTGCTCTCGGCTTCTACCTCGTGCCCGCAGGCGGCAGTTCGGACCCGGCAGGGCTTAGCATCCCCTCGGCTCTCTTCGCCGTCGCTTTCGTCGGACTCGGAATCGCTCTCGCGACCGCGTACGCGGCAAGCCTAGTCGTCAGTCTCACGAAAGCAAAACACCGCGGCGCGAAGACAGGAATCCATCATTCGCTTGTGGGGGTCGGCTCCGTCTGTGCGCCGTTTCTGGCAGGGTACATCTCGGTCGAGATCTCGACCTCGGCGGCCTACCTGGCTTGCATCGGGTTGATTGGTCTGGCCCTCGCTGGCCAGTGGGTACTGGCGCGGAGTGCGCGGGGAGGCTAGCCGCCCGGGCGCAGCGAAACCGGATTCTGTGCTCGTCCGGCGAGGCGTACCGCCAGCAGACTTACGGGCTCCGGAGATGCGGCCACGATCCCAACCGGCCCATTCCGTCCACCATTCCGGCCGTAAACAGGCCCGCTTGTGGGCCTTGGTTTCCGCTAAGCCAGGCGTTCTACGCCTGGTAGAGAGCCACCCAAATGAATGAGTCAGGCCCCTTCCAGGGGCCTCAGCCAACGCGGCTTGAGCCATCCACCGGCACGAGCCACAGGCGTCTGGAGCGAATCGTGGCCGTTGACCGTCGTGAATGGCTCAAGCCCGCCACTGGAAGGCCGCTGAACCGGCTTATTGACTTCCGCAGAATATAGAGTCAGTCAAAACAAAGAGAAGACTGTTTCCAGAAGGCCGTGATCAAACGCGGTTTGCGGTACATGCGGCGGAGTGCCTTGCGGGCCCGCTCGTTCAGCTCGCCGTAGTCTTTCGGACAGACGTTCGGCAACTCGTGCTGCTTCCAGTAAGCCCAGATGTATTCCACCGGATTCAACTCCGGCGCATAGGGTGGCAAGTACTCGGTTGCGATGTGGCCTTCGGAGAGTTCGATGAACTCTTGCACCAGGCGGCTACGGTGCGCCGGCAGCCGATCCCAGACGATCAGCAGCGGGCGATCGATATGACGTACCAACGCCTTGAGAAAGTCGGTCACTTGCTCTTTGCCGATCGCACCGGGATAGAGCCGGAAGTAGAAGTTACGCAGCGTCAGCCCCGCCGAGACGGAAAGCTTCTCCCAGTTGAAGTTAAACTGCAGCACCGGTGTTTGGCCACGTGGCGCCCAGGTGCGGCAGCGATGCGACTTCTGACTCAATCCGCTTTCGTCGATGAAGACGAGCGTACGGCCTTCGTTTTGGGCTTTTTTTAATGCGCTTCCAGGTCTTGCGCTTCCAGGTGCGGATCCGCTCTTCGTTGCGCTCGCGCGCCTTTCCGGCCGGGCGTTGCGGGCTCCAGTCGAGCGCTCGCAGGATCTTCCAGGCGTGGCCTGCGTGGTATGCGACCCCGAACTCGTCTCCGGTCAGCCGAGCCACCCGCGGACAGCTCCACAGGGGCGTTGGGAAGCCGTGGGCTTCCGGGCCTTCCAGCAGCAGCGACGTCAGGCGTTCGCGTTGTGCGGCATCGAGGAGCGGCTTGCGTCCGGCGCGCCCGGCCTGGCGGAGTCCGGCCGCACCCTGCTCGCGGTATTGCCGCCGCCACTCACTGACGGTTTGGCGAGCGACGTTCAGCCGTCTCGCCGTCTCGGACTGATTGTGGCCTTGGTGGAGCAGCCGCATCGCTTCGAAACGGCGCTTCTCCAGCGCCTTGAAATCCCGCTTCACACCTTTGGGGTTGCCCATACATATATAGATGCTCCACACTGTCAAAAAGTGTCATAATAATTTGCGGGATTCAATAATCCACGCCAAGCCGCGTAAACGCGACTGGAGGAAACACCTGTGGTCGGGTAGGTGCCGGCATCGCGTTGTAAACTAATTACCGTGCTCAAGTATCACGCGGCCTTCTATCTCCCTCCGAAGACGGACAGAATGGTTGTCGCGAAAGTGCTTGATTTTCCCGGCGCCCTGAGCCAGGGGTTCGACCTCGCGGACGCGCGCGTCATGATCAAGAGCGCTCTGGAGGACATAGCGGAGACCTATCTGGAGGAAGGCCGGCCCCTGCCACAGCCCGACCCCGAGATTCAGGATCCGGACGCGGATCTTATCGAGTTGATCCCTCTGGCTGTCACAGCCGGCGCTAGACGTTGAAGCAACAGAAATTGATTCGCCACCTTTGGCGGCAAGGTTGCGAATTCTCCGCGAAGGATCGGCACACTCGATCTATCGGAATCCTGAGAACCAGCGAGTCGCGCCGGTACCTTGACACGTGGAGATCGACAACGTTCTGGCGAGAGAGATCTGCAAAGAACTCCGCATCGAACCCGTCCAATGAGGTTCGATCTACTGTGGCTCGGCGAGCCAGATGTTGCCGGTGGTTTCGCGCACAGCCAGGTACAAGCGATCCGAGGCCAGCCCATACGCTTGTTGACGAAGGAAGTGCCGCCCGTCGTGCATGTGCAATACCTCGATGATTTCGCCCATCGGTTGTTTGGCACTGGGGTCCAGACGCCACGCCCAATAGCATCCGAAGCCATCGCGGGTGGAATAGAAATAGACCAGATTTCCGTCGGGTGACCACCAGCCACGGCTACCTTGTCCCGCTAGCGGTATCCATTCGTTCGGCCCCGCCATGGCTCCATCCCGAATAGGTGCGATGGCCATAGTCGATCCGCCTCTCCTCCGACCGCTGGCATCACCAAATATCACCCAGCGGTCATCGGGGGAAGGAGACGGTGAACCGATTCGATGGTCCGGGGGGTTGTTCCAGAGACGAACCACATCGCCTGTCTTGACGTCGATGGTGTTCCATTCCGTCAGTCCCCTTGTCGCGTACACCACTCTCTTGCTATCAGCAGACCAGGAGATGATGGTGGCCACGCCATCCGCCAGCTTTTCTTCGGCGCCGCCTTCGAACGGAACAACGTAGAGCTCCGTGTTCCCGTAGATTCCCCGCATGAAAGCCACGGTTGAGCCATCCGGGGAGAGCAAGGCGCGATACTCCGCAAGCTCAGGGGTCACAACCAGAGCTGACGAGCGCCCGGTCGCGTTGTCGCGAACCCAGACGTCGTCGTTGCCCGACCGCTCCATAACGAACGCCAATCGTTTGCCGTCAGCCGATACCGTCGGGAAGCGTTCATCGGCGGAGCTGTCTTCGACGGCTTCGGGTTCCCCGGTGACCTTGCCGCTGTTCGCATCGATGGCGATGCTCCAAATATCGAGGTTGTCGTCGATGTCTGCAAAGGCGATCCGGCCGTCGGCTGCGACCGAGGGCTGTCTTTCAGCTACGCCTTGAGTGAGACGCTGCGGCGACACTTCAGCCCGCCAAGTCCCGTGTGTTAGGGGAAGCTGATAAATGTTGATTGCGTCGCCGGACCGTGCCGAGAAGATGATGCGGTCTGGACTATCGACCCATACCTTGCGCCGCCCATTTGTTCCTCGATTTGGACTTATGGTGGCTTGCGAAAACCTCTCTCTGGCGCCCGTTCGTTTGGTTTCGTCACCATCAACCGGTGTCACCCACCAATCGAACGTCTCAGGGGACACGAGCGTTTCTTCATCAGTGCCCAGAAAAAGGATGTGCTCTCCGTCAGGAGACCAAACCGGCGAGGCCGCCCACGCTACATTGGTCTCAAGCTTTTTCGGCGATCCGCCCGCCACTGCTACAACATAGAGGTTGGATTCACCGAGAACGCCGCCGATGTGGTAGGCCACATGTCGGCCATCGGGTGAGAATCGAGGCCGTTGGCCATTCTTTGCCAGCAACCGTTCGCTGCCCCCCAGCGCCGCGATGAGGTAGACGCCGCCGCCGTCGCGGTCGGAGCGGAAAACGATTTGACTGCCGTCAGGGGAAAACGATGGATGTAATTCGCCCGCTGGATGCGAGGTTAGCTGAATAGGTTCGCCGCCGTTGACCTGCTGCACCCAGATGTCGAGATTCCCTTCGCCCGCGCGATCGGAGGCGTACGCGAGAAGTTGGCCATTCGGGGAGATCGCCGGTTGCCCCGTGTAGCCTGTGTCGTGGGTGAGCTGCGACAGCTTGTACTGAGGCGGCGCTTCGACACTCGGCTCCAAGGAACGTCCGAACCACCAGCCCAGCCCGAGCACAACCAGCAGAAGCACAGCCCCGGCGCCGAGCAAGGCCGGCGAGGTGCGCTTGGCCGCCGCCGTTTGCGCCGCCACCCGAGATGGCTGCGGTTCCAACTCCTGCCGCACGGCCTGCAGGTCGCCCAGCAACTCATCGGTATGGTGATAACGCTGCTCGGGCTTCTTCGCCAGGCACTTGTTGGCGATCCGCTCCAGCTCTTTCGGTACGCCCGTTCGCACCGCCGTCAGCGGCTCCGGCGGCTCGTTCATGATTGAATAGACGATGGCTCGGTCGAAGTCACCCCGGAAGGGCCGCTGACCCGCGACCATCTCATAGAGCACGACGCCGAGCGACCAGAGATCCGTGGCCTGGCCGGTCGGTGCGCCCTCGGCTTGCTCGGGTGACATGTAGTTGACCGTGCCGAGCGTCGTCCCCTCGCGCGTGAACTGCGAGCTGCCGGCGAGTTGCGCCAGCCCGAAGTCCATGAGTTTGACGAGGCCGCGCGAGCCGGCCATCAACATGACGTTGTCGGGCTTGATGTCGCGATGGTTGATTCCTTTTTCGTGTGCGGCTTCGAGCCCCTCGGTCATTTGAATGGCGATCGACAGAGCCTCGGTTAACTTCAGCGGACCTTCGTCGATCCGCTCGCTCAGCGGCCGGCCTTCGAGGAAGGCCATGACGATGAAGGTGCGGCCGTCAACCTCGTCGATTTCGTAGACCGTGCAGATGTTGGGGTGGTCGAGCTTCGCCGCGGCTTTGGCTTCGCGCTCG
Source organism: Bryobacterales bacterium (assembly GCA_965248255.1). Lineage (GTDB taxonomy): Bacteria > Acidobacteriota > Terriglobia > Bryobacterales > UBA6623 > JAKZVK01. The sequence continues at coordinate 2,502,398 of CBDFIW010000004.1, read as the reverse complement.
AAACGTTTGCGGCCTTCTTGATCGCGAAGCAGATGTGGCGCTAGGAATTTGAGAGCGACGGGGCGGTCGAGTTTCGTGTCCTGGGCTTTGTAGACAACACCCATCCCGCCTTCACCGAGTTTCTCGGTGATTTTGTAGTGCGAGATGGTTTGGCCGATCATGCCGGTCCGATTTTAGCGTGAACCGTTGTGTGCATGTTATGGCTTGCTGAGCCGGGCGGGGCGGTAGCGGCACAGAGGCGCGGTGCGAAGGGGGAGCAAGAGCCGAGCACGGCTCGGCTCGGCACGCCATGGGCGTGCGCCACGACAGGCGCCGTTTCGCGGCTAGATTGCCGAGAGAGCCGTAGCTCTGGGTGCGCGGGCCGGGTAGATTGTCCGCTACCATGTTTACCGATCGACGGCGAGGGCCGCCTCGCCGGCCGAGAAAGCCTATGAGTTCAGCACCGCCCGAAAAGCGAAGTCTCGCCGAACGCCTGTCGGCGGGCCCGGTCATCTGCGCGGAAGGCTATCTTTTTGAACTGGAGCGGCGAGGGTACCTGCAGGCCGGCGCGTACGTCCCTGAGGTGGTTCTCGATCACCCCGAAGTGGTCGCTCAGCTACACCGGGAGTTTCTCCGCGCCGGCTCCGACGTCATCGAGGCATTCACGTACTACGGACACCGTGCGAAGCTGCGTCTCATCGGCAAAGAGGACAAGCTCGAGCCTCTACAGAGAAACGCCTTGGAGATTGCGAAGTCGGTCGCGTCGGAGGCCCAGGGCGAAACGCCGCTGGTCGCGGGCAACGTGCGCAATACGAACGTCTATCAGCCGGGGGATCGACAGGCCGAGGCGGAAGTTCTGGCGATGTTCGAAGAACAAGTCGGGTGGGCGAGCGAAGCCGGTGTGGATCTAGTGATCGCGGAAACGCTGTCGTTTCACGGCGAGGCGGAACTGGCTCTCAAAGCGATCCGAGATGCCGCACTGCCGGCCGTCGTTACGCTGGCGGTTCACTTAGAAGGCAAGCTTCGGGATGACTATACGGCGGAAGAGAGTTGCCGGCGCTTGGAGCAAGGCGGCGCCGAGGTCGTCGGGCTCAACTGCACACGCGGACCGCACACTTTACTGCCTCTGGTGGGACGCGTTCGAGAGGCGGTCTCTTGCCACGTAGCCGCCCTTCCGGTGCCTTACCGCACGACTCCTGAGCACCCAACCTTTCAGTCGTTGCAAGATACGGCATGCGACTGCGTTCCCGATGGTCGCGCGTTTCCGACCGCTCTGGACCGCTTCACGTGTAATCGCTACGAGATGGCCGAGTTTGCGCGGGAAGCATATGCGATGGACGTCCGCTACCTGGGTGTGTGTTGTGGCGCCGGTCCGCATCATATCCGTGCCATCGCCGAGGCAATGGGCCGAGAAACCGAGGCCAGCCGCTACTCGCCTGACATGTCGAAACACTACTCACTTGGCACCGACCCCAGCCTGAAGAAACACAACCAGGAGTTCGCCGAGAAACTCTAGCCGATACCGTTGGACCGAAAGCAAGCGGCCCCGACATGCAGCTACCCGCTCACATCCCGTACCTGGTCGTCGGCGCCGGCGTCCATGGACTGAGTACGGCCTACCATCTGGCCCAGGAACTGAAAGCTCAGGGCAAGGGCTCAGGGGCGGACATTCTCGTCGTCGACAAGAAGGACATCGCCGCCGGCGCTTCCGGCATCGCCTGTGGGGTGATCCGCAACAACTACTTCCAGCCCGCCATGCGGGAACTGATGGCACACAGTGTCGCCGTCTGGGAGAGCGACCCCGAGGCGTTTCGCTACCATCCGGTTGGGTACATGCAGCTCAGTCCCGAAGTGATGCGCAAGGACCTGGCCGGGATCGCAGCCGAGCAAGAGGAAATCGGTTACACCTCGGAGTTCATCGAAGGCGAGAGTGCCTGCCGCCGCTACATGGAGGGACTGTTTCACGACTGGAGGGCCGAGGGAATCACGAGCATTCTTCACGAGAAGAAGGGAGGTTACGCCAACAACAAGGCCGCCATGCACGGCTTGGCCGAGAAAGCGCTCGGGCAGGGGGTCAGCATTCTAGGTGGTGTTGCCGTAACAGGCTTCGAGCCGGACAGTGGCCCGATCCGACGCGTTGAAACTGAAGCCGGCCCAATCGACGTCGACTATGTCGTCATCGGCGCGGGACCGTGGATCTATCCCTTGTGGAAGATGCTGAGGCTGCCGCTCTCGATCCGTGCTCGAAACGCCGAGGGCCAAGTGCGGAACGGTGCGCCAATGTGGACCTTCTGGTCCCTCCAGGAGGGCACGCTGGCGGTCGATCCCAACATGCAACGAACCAACGACGACGGACCGGCCCCGGTGCTACACGTTGACACCGACGCACCCCTTTACTCCGACGTGGACGGTTCGCTGTTGACCGATCGTCTGTGGGGGATCTACTTCAAGCCCGACTTCGGATTCGGAGGCATCCAAGGCGGCGCCATGCCCCTGCGTGTCGAGACGGAGTTGGACCAAGTCAAGATCGATCCCTATGGCTCCGACTCGCCCGACTTCGTCGTTGGCAAAGAGTTTGCTCGTCAGTGGTGCTCAGCACTGGCGTTTTGCCAGGAACGCTTCCGTGGCAAGTCGCACCTCTACAAAGATGAACCCTCAGGGGGAATCGGCGCCTTCACGCCTGACAGTTTTCCTGTCTTCGATGTGTTTCGGGACAACTGCTATGTCATTGCTGACTCGAACCACGGATTCAAAATGATCGGTGTCGGCAAACTGGTTGCGCAAGAAATCACAGGCCGGCCGAGTCGTTTGCTCGAGCCGTTTCGATTCAGCCGTTACGAAGAGGGAAAGCTGCACCCGGTTTCGAACAGCCCCTTCCCGTGGAGTTGATCGTCAGCTTTGTACTGTGGGCTCTTTCCCGTGCCGCCGTGGCAATCCAGGCAGGCCCCTTTCTATCGTCATGCGACGTTGCCGACCGTGAATCCAGTACGTGAGCACAAAAGCTCCACAGTTCTTTTTTGTCACACGGATTCCGAAATCAGCCACGGCGGCATCACCCATAAAGGAGCTGTTCATAGGCCTAAGCTGTTGAAAAGAAATGGTGAGCGCGCGGGGACTCGAACCCAGAACCTAGTGATTAAGAGTCACTTGCTCTACCAATTGAGCTACGCGCCCACAGGAGTGATACGAAGGAACGGAATCGACAAACGCCAGTGGGTGAGATCGGGAGTGAGCGGCTAAGCAGAGGCTTGCTACGTTCCGCCGAGTGCAAGCGCCATTGTAGCACTTCGCGTGCTGGACTCCTTACGTCTGCCTGGTCCTAACAGTAGAGAGCCAAGAGGGCCACACCAAGGAGTCTCATCAACGGCAGGCTATCACAGTGGAGGTTGGGCGGGTCGCAGCGCCCCAAAGTCGCTGATCCAGGCGTCGTTGAGGCGGGCACAGGCGCCGTTTGGTATCCAGGGTGCTTGCCTGTTCACCAGCGACAAGCAGGTTGGGAGGAGTACTATACTGAGTGTTCAACGCTGGGGCGCGAAAAGGAGCGACCATCATGAATTCGCGGGTCAAGTTCGGCCTTATCACCGCAGTGATTCTTGGAGTCTTGGGCTGGCTGGCGCTGGACGGTATCAACGCCAGCGCCTCGTACTACGTGACGATCGAGGAGCTCGCGGCCATGGAGGACGCGGCCACCGAGCGCCGGCTGCGCGTGGGCGGCGACGTCAAGGACGACTCGATCGTCCGCAAGTCCGGCCGGGTGGAGTTCACGATTACACAGGAGGAGCGTGAACTCGATGTGATCTATGTCGGCCGCGATCCACTGCCCGATACGTTCCGCAACGGTGCGCAGGCCCTGGCGACCGGACGGCTGCGGGGTGACAACGTGTTCGAGGCACAGCATATTCAGGCCAAGTGCGCGTCGAAGTACGAGGCCGAGCTGGGCAAGGGAGAGAAGCCGGTCTATGACGCCAAGCCCGCGGACAGCCAGGCATCCCTGTAGCGACGGACATTCTTGGCTGTCGCCCGGCGCGGAGGGCAGGCGAGACCATCGACAGATTGAATAACAGGTTGAGCGGCGTAAGGCGATACGCCCCCGGCTCCCCACAGTCCCGGCACTGAATCACCATGGAAAACATCGGATACCTCGCCATTCTCCTCGGTTTTTGCCTCTCCATTTACGCCATCGTCGCCGCACTTGTCGGGAAGCTGCGCCGCAACCCCTTCCTTGAAGTCAGCGCGCAGCGGGCGGTGGCGACCATGTGGGTCATGGTCACCACGGCATCGGTGCTGTTGCTGTACATGATCCTGACCGACGACTTCCGTCTGAGCTACGTCTATTCCGCCAGCAACATCGACCTGCCGTTGCAGTATAAGTTTGCTGCTTTCTGGGGCGGACAGGAAGGGTCGTTGCTGTTCTGGAGCTGGATCCTGGCGACCTACTCCTTCGTCGCGGTCTACACGGCCCGTCGCAAGCACCGAGACATGATCTCCTACGTGGTCGCGATCATGATGACCGTGCAGGCGTTCTTCCTGATGCTGATCGCCTTCATCGTCAGCCCGTTCCAGGTGCTGATGTCAGGACCGCAGATCATGCCGATGGCCGATGGCAGCGGACTCAATCCTCTGCTGCAGCACCCGATCATGGTGATCCACCCGCCGATGCTCTACCTGGGATACGTGGGCTTCGCGGTTCCCTTCGCGTTCGCGATGGCGTCGTTGATTGCCAAGCAGCCCGGCGAGCGCTGGATCCATACGACGCGCAAGTGGACGATGATCACCTGGCTGTTCCAGAGCATCGGCGTTCTGCTCGGCGCGCGCTGGGCGTATGCCGTGCTCGGCTGGGGCGGCTACTGGGGTTGGGACCCGGTCGAAAATGCCTCCCTGCTGCCGTGGATCACTGGAACGGCCTTTCTGCATTCAGTGATGATGCAGGAGAAAAAGGGCATGATGAAGGTCTGGAACATGGTGCTGGTCGCAGCCACGTTCCTGTTGTGCATCTTCGGGACCATGCTTACGCGCAGCGGGCTGGTCAGCTCGGTACACGCCTTCGCGCAGTCGCCCATCGGCCCCTACTTCACGTGGTTTCTGACGTTCCTCACGGCAGGTACGATCTTCCTCATTTTGAGCCGCCTCGACTTTCTCAAGAGCGAGAACGAATTGGATTCGGTGGTTTCGCGCGAATCGAGCTTCCTATTCAACAACGTGGTCCTGCTGGCGAGCTGCTTCGCGGTGCTATGGGGCACGATGTTTCCCGTCATCAGCGAGTTCTTGACGAACGAGAAGATCAGCGTCGGCCCGCCGTTCTTCAACAAAGTCAACATACCGATCGCGCTGCTGCTGTTGCTGCTGACGGGCGTCGGGCCGTTGTTCGCCTGGCGGCGTACCTCGCTCGAGAGCCTGCGGCGCAATTTCCAAGGGCCGGCGATCGCTTCGATCGCGCTGGGTGCTGTGCTCGTGGCAGCCGGCATGCGGCACTTCTACGCCACGGTGTGCTTCATCCTCTGCGCATTCGTGTCCATCACGATCGTGATGGAATTCTACCGCGGCTCGCGCGTGATCCAGCAGAAGCAGGGACTGTGGCTGGGGCGGGCAATGGTCGAGTTGACCCATCGCAATACCCGACGCTACGGAGGCTACCTGGTCCACATGGCGGTCGTGCTGATGTTCGTCGGCTTCGCCGGTGCTGCCTTCAACCTAGACGGCACGATGGAGATGGAGAAAGGCGACGTCCTCCAGCTAGGCAGCTATGAATTCCATCTCATGGAACTCTCGGAGGATAACAACGCCAGCTACGCCAGCGAGGCCGCCGTCATCGACGTGTACCGCGACGGCGAGTTGCTTGACACCATGCGCCCCGAGCGCCGTATCTACCATGCAAGCGGGCAGGGCGTCGGCGAAGTCGACATTCGGGCCAGCCTGATGCAAGACCTTTACGTGGTTTACGCCGGAATGTCGGTCGAGGGCCAGAGTCCGGTCATCCAGGCGTACATCAACCCGCTCGTCAACTGGATTTGGATCGGCGCTTTTGTTCTCGTTTTCGGCACGTTGGTCGCGCTGATTCCGAGCAAGATCAAATTGGTTCACCCAAAGACTCGTATCATCGGTACAGTGAGAAAACCTCATGTCGTTGCTGCGAAGTAGTTTGATCCTGCTGGCGTTGGCTGCGTCAACGCTGTTCGCCCAGAGGGTGAGCGAAGGTGGCGACGAGACTTACCGCAAGGTCCGCGCGGTCGGCGAGAAACTGAAATGCCAGTGCCCCTCCCACTGTTCCTATACGGTCACGAGCTGCAACATGTTGGGCTGCGCCGGCAAGCACGCTCCAACGGTGGACATCAGGAATCTCGTCGAAGCGGGCGTGCCGCCCGAGGCGATCGTCGAGCAGATGATCGCCAAGTACGGCAGTGCCTCACGAACCGAACCCCGGACCGAAGGTTTCGGCCTGTTGGGTTGGGCGATGCCTTTTGTGGCCGTACTGCTCGGCTTGGCCGCGGCGCCGGTCGTAGCCTGGCGCTGGCGTATGAAACACAAACCCTCAGAACCCGCAAAGCCGCTGAGTGAAGAGGAACTGCGGCGGTATCGTGACCAGATCGACGGCGAGCTGGCTTCGATGGACTAACGCGACATGACGGTCGTCCTCGGAGTGGCGTTGATCATGCTGGCCCTAGGCGCTCCCTTGCTGATTCGCGCTGCATCCCTGCCCCAGCCCGAACCGGTATCACCGACGCAGCACCTCGAAGACCGCAAGGCGGCCATTTACGAGAACCTGCGCGACCTGCAGGGCGAGTACCGCATGGGTAAGCTCTCCGACGAGGACTACCAGCAAACGAAGGTCGATCTACAGAAAGAGCTTGCGGGTGTACTGGCCCAAATCGAGGCGGTCGAGTCGGGGAAGGCAGGGGCGGGAGCGCCCGTGGAAGCAGCCGGTTAGCCGCTCTGGCGCGCCGTAGTGAGGACTTGGTTCTCGTTACTCAAGAGTTGGAGGGGCACGGGATGCCGTGGCCGGCGATTTTGAAAAGGCGACGTGACCCCGTACACGGGAACAGCATACTGTGCCCTACATTTGATTCGCCGGTTCAGTTGAGGTCAGCAAAGCCCGGGGGTTCACGTCACGGTGGCGCCTTGGCGTTTACATTGCGGCCCTGCACTACCAATGTCCAACTTTCAATCAACATTGGCTTGCTCTGTGCTGCTGCTGCTCGCGGCCGTCTCCGCCGCTATGGCCCAGGTGTCCGTTGCCGGTGCCGTTTACAACGAGACAACGGGCCAGCCGACCGCCGGCGTAGCACTCACGCTGGTGCGTTTCGTGGGCGGCATGTCGCCCATGGAGGAAGCTCTCAGCGGACCCGACGGCAGCTTCGCGTTCGAGAAATCGCTCCCATCCTCCGGCGCGCAGCCCATGCTGGGCATGGTCTGGGCCGAGTACGACGGTGTCCGGTACAGCACGGTGGTCCGCCGAGGGATCTCTACCAGCAATTTGCGGGTCGAGGTCTACAGCGTTGACGAGCGGGATTTGCCCGATCCGGATGCGCATGTTGTCATCCTCGAGCCGGGCGGCTCGGAGATGGTCGTCAACGAGAGCTTCATCTTTGACAACATCGGCAACCCGCCTCGAACGTTCCGCAATCCCGAGCGGGGCACGGTTCGCTTTCTGCTTCCACTGGCGGCGAAAGGGGTCGTCCAGGTGACGACCAGCGGCCCGGCGGGCGTGCCGGTCAAGGGCGCAGCCGAGCCAACCGGCGAAGAGAATACGTACAAGGTCGACTACCCGATCAAGCCCGGCAACAACCGCGTGGACGTCACTTATCTTGTGCCCCATAGCGACGGCGATTCCTTCCGAGGCCGGCTACTCTACGATGGGCTCACGACCAAGATCGCCGCGCCCACAGGCGTGGTTGTCGAGGGCGAGGGCCTCTCGTCGATGGGGGAAGAGCCTCGAACGAAGGCTTTGCTATACGAGACGCCGCCCCGGCGCGAATACGTTGTGACCGTTAGCGGACAAGGACGGCTGTCGCCCGCGGCACCTGCGGGAGGCGGCAGCGGCGCTGGAGGGGGCGGCGGTACCGTTCGCGTATCAGCGGCGCCGATCGCGGAGGAGTTGATCTGGATCCTGGCGCTGACCGGCTGCATCTTTGCCGTTGGATTCTGCTACCTCTTGACGTCGCAAACCCGTCCTCAGCCTTCAACGGGACAGGTCGGCAGCGGCAAGGCCGCCGCTGGTTCACCCCGAACCGGGAAGCGTTCCGGGGCACGGCGGAAGCGATGAGCGCGCCGGCGATCTCTGCGCGGGGTGTTTGGAAGTTCTTCGGTGAGTTCCCGGCGGTACGCGATGTGAGCCTTGACGTGCCGGGTGGGGCGGTCCTCGCTCTATTGGGCCGTAACGGCGCCGGCAAGACCACACTCATTCGTATGATCGCGGGCCTGCTGCGGCCGTCGAAGGGCGAGATCACGCTCGGCAGCTCACCCAAAAACGGCGTCGCGAACAGGCCCGAGAACGGCGGACCGGCGTCACCGTCGGTGGGCGTCGTCGGACACGGGCAGTGGGTGTACGAGGACCTGACCGCCCGCGAGAATCTGGCCTTCTTCGCCCGGCTGTACGAGATCAGCGACCCAGAGAACAAAATCAATCACTGGCTCGAACAGGTCGGGCTGTGGACGTTCCGCGACTCGCGCGTGAATGAGTTCTCCCGCGGCATGCGCCAACGGTTGACCATTGCGCGGGCCTTGTTGCATGACCCCGAGATCCTGCTGCTCGACGAGCCCTGGACTGCCCTCGATGACCGCGCGATGGATCTGCTATCATCCCTTCTGCTTCAGGCTCGGAAGCGTCGGCGGACCGTCATCCTCTGCTCCCACCAGCTTCACGAGACACTGCAAGTCGCGACAGACCTGGCCGTGCTCGAGAGGGGCCGGCTGATCTTCAGCGGCGCGAACCAGGACGTCTTCAAGTCGTCGCCGCACAATTTCTACCAGCAAATCTCGTGACCCGTTTTCTTCGGCAGGCGTGGACGATTGCCGCCAAGGACCTCCGCACCGAGCTGCGTAACAAAGAGGTCATCAACGCCGCCCTCGCCTTCTCGATGGTGGTGCTGCTGCTCTTCAGCTTTGCGTTCGACCCAGTCGGCAACCCCGACACGCGCGACATGGCCGGTGGGTTGCTGTGGATCATCTATTTGTTTGCCGGGATTCTGATTTTGAATCGGAGCTTTGCCCGAGAGTCGGCGAACGATTGCCTGGAAGCTCTGATCGCGTCGCCAGTGTCAGGGGGAGCGTTGTTTCTCGGCAAGGCCGTGGCGAACGCGGTGCTACTGGTGGCCGTGGAGCTCATTTCGCTGCCGCTATTCGGCGTGTTTTACGGCGTGCGCTGGGGCGATAGTTTCCCTGCTCTACTGTTGGTCTTCGTCCTCGGTACGTGGGGCTTCACCGCGGTGGGTACGATCTTCAGTGCCGTGACGGCCAACAATCGGCTGCGCGAATTGATGTTGCCGTTGCTGGTGTTCCCGATTTGCCTGCCGGCGATGATGGCGTGTGTCGAGTTGACCACGTTGTTGCTAACGGGCGAGCCCCTTGGGGATTCGCTCGCGTGGATGCGGCTGCTAATCGGCTTCGACGTGATCTTCACGCTCCTCGGCGCGGTCCTATTGGAAGCCGTCCTGCTGGGGTGAATAGAGAGGATAACCAGTCACCTGATCGACGCTTCATTCTGCGCAAAACTGTCAAGTGCTGAAGGGTCGGCGCGAATGTGGCGTAGGCCTCCAGGCTTGCGAACTTTCGATTTCGTCGAGACTCAGGACGGCGAACGACCGAACAGCCGCGATTGACCGCAGTCCTGAAAACCGAGGAATCGGTTTTCGGCAAGCCTGGAGTCGTACGCCACGCGAGTCCCGACTTGGCGGTTTGAGGCTGCTGACCTCACCTACACTCCCCGCCACGTATCCAAAAAGCCAAATAAGCGTCGGCCGGGTCGGAGCCCGGTTGCCGCGCCATCAACTGAAAACGGTTCTCCACTCCAAGGTTCGCGTAAGTGCGGCGCGTCCACTCGTAGGTGTGCCGCGAGAGCCGAATATCGGCGGGCTTCTTCGCGGGGTCGAGGGGATCGAGAATGACCAAGTGACGGTCAGCGATCGAGGCGGCGACCTGGGGCAGGTCGAACTGCTGCAGGCCACCGGGAATCAACACGGTCGCGCCGTGACGGTGGCGGTCGACGCGCGTAAGCGACTTGTAGGAGAGCAAGCCGCGATCGGCGACCACTCCTCGCACGCGTTCATCAACAACCGCGGCAAACAGCGCCCAGAGCGCACCCTCGCCGCGTCCGAGGACACGAATGCCCGAAGTCTCCACGTCTTGCCGTGCCAGCACGTAGTCGATACCCCGGACGATGTCTCGCACGCGCATTCCGATCAGCGAATCACTCATGGACCACGCTCTGTAGGTGAGCGCGGTCTCCGCATCGAGCATGGTGCGCGAGGCCGGCCGGGTTGCACCTACGCCCCGGACGTCAACCGCAACGACGAGGTGACCCCGCTGGGCCAGCTTCTCCAGCAGTCCGAACTCCATGCCGTGCGCCTCGATGCCGAGGTCACTGGCGAACAGGGTGGCGGGAAACGGACCATCGCCGCCCTCGGGAACGAAAACCCACGCCGGCACATAGATCCCGTCCTCGGAGAGGAACTCCTCCTTCTGGACCCGGTAGCGCTTGCGGGGCGTCGTCATGCGGTGACGAATGGCAAGGTCCCGCCTCGACCGGGCTCGGTAGGGCAGTACCTTGCGAACCTGCTGGTCGATATCGAGACGGAAGGTTTCGAATGCAGCGAGGGTCGCCGGAGGGGTTCGCACCGGTGGCAGGTTGGCCTGCCGCTCAAGAATGAGTGAGAAAACGGTGTGGCCGCGCCGCGAGTAGCGCAGCGAGCCGTTCGGTGTCGCGTAGAGGGTGTCGGGTGGCTCGGGTGCGAGGGGCGGTTCCGTTGCCGGGCCCGTCCGCTCGTAGAACCAGCGGCTGAACCAATCGGTCGTGGCCAGGCGAAGCTTGACGGTCCACCCGTGTGGGTCGGCGGCTTCGTCCGTCCCGAAACGCTCGCTGGCGGCCACTTGATCGTAGGCGGCCTGTATCTGCGAGGTGGCCGCTTCAAAGCGCTGCGTATAGTGCTCGGTCAGCGCCAGTAGAGGCCGGGGAGCGAGGGCGGCGTGCAGATCGGGCAGGTCAACACCGTGGACGGCCGCCGCCACGAGAACTTGTTCAATGGGTTCCGGCTCTAGCGCTCCGTTCGTCTCCACCGGCCAACGATGAAAGGTGCCACCCTCGTTGACGACCACGCATGCGACTCGCTCGTCGACGACGCCGAGAAGGAGTGCGAGATATCCACCCAGGGAGTGGCCGGCGCAGCCGATGCGCTGTGCGTTAATTTCTTCACGGGTTAGCAGATAGTCAACGGCGCGAATGCCGTCCCATACCTGGTACTGTGCCAGGTTCTCGCCGGCCAGCAAGAGGAGCCCGCCGGGAAGTGCGTGTTCGAGCCGCGGGTTGTCGAGTTCTTTCGTACCGCTGCCAGGGTTCCAGTAGTGCCGGCGCTCGCCTTGCCCGATGGTGTCAAACGCCAGCACGGCGAAGCCGGCGTGGACCAAGTTCAAACAGGCGAGTTGCTGGCCGGGGTGCAGACGCCCCAGGCTGTGACGGCCGCCCGGGACCACCACGGTCGGGAACGGCCCGTCGCCGTTGGCCGGCAGGTAAAGATTGCCGCTGACCTGGAAGTCCGGACGGCTTTCGAACAGGACGTTCTCGATGCGGTACTCGTTGCGTTCGAGGGTTGCCGTCACGATAGGATTCAGTGGATACTTTTCAGGCAATCCGCCCAGCATCTCGATGAGCTTCTCGCGGACGTATGTCTTGCGAGCGCGGAGGTCTTCCGCCGTCCGGATCACACTGCGCTTCTGGTCCCACTCGGCGTCGAGCTGGTCCAACCTACGGGTCAGGTAGGTCGCGAGCATGTCGGGGTACTGCTCGTCGTAGGATGGGTCGGTGGCTGCAAACAGAGGGCGCAAGCCGAGACCGAGGCTGATCGGCAACGCGGCGGTGCGCTGAAGCAAGGTCCGTCGTTTCATGGAATGTTCAATGGGAGAGCAGGCGATTGAGGCAGTGAGGCTCGGCGCTAGAATACTAAACAATCCTTTCCCAATGCCAACCACTCGATTACACAGGCCATGCCGTCAGCGGCTCAGGCCGCGATCGATCACCGGTTGGGCCCGGCTGGCCCTCGTTTCGTGCCTGCTTCCGATCGCAGGGGCGGATGATCTCGACTCCTACCGCCAGGCCATTGCGGAGTGGCGGGCCGCCCGCGAGGCTCGGCTGCGTGATCCCTACGGCTGGCTCAGCTTGGTCGGCCTGCACTGGTTGAAGGAAGGGGAGAACCGCTTCGGAAGCGGTGAAGGCAATCGCGTAGTCCTGCCAGAGGGTAAAGCTCCAGAGCATGCGGGGGCCTTTCGTGTTGCTTACGGCGAGGTTACGCTGACGGTGGCGTCCGGGGTGACCGTGACCCACGACACCGAAGCAGTTCGTTCCATGGTTCTGCAGGATGACTCGGACGGACAGCCTACCGTGCTGCAGCATGGCTCGCTGCGGCTCCACGTGATCCGGCGCGGCGAGCGGCTTGGCGTCAGAGTGAAGGACGCGGACAGTAGCGTTCTTGGGGAGTTCAAAGGAATGGACTATTTTTCGGTCGAACCGCGGTGGAGGTTTGAGGCCCGCTTCGAACCCTACGACCCTCCGAAGGCGTTGAAGATTCCGAACATCATCGGAACCGTCGAAACTGAGCCATCGCCCGGCGCTGTTGTCTTCGAGGCGGACGGCGCGGTTCACCGCTTGGACGGCGTCGCCGCGGGCAACAGCCTGTTCCTGGTGTTCGGCGATGAGACGAATGGTTCCGAGACCTACGGCGGTGGCCGGTTCGTCTACACTGATCTGCCCTCGAACGACGGTCGGCTGGTCTTGGACTTCAACAAAGCCTACAACCCGCCATGTGTGTTTACTCGCTACGCGACGTGTCCGCTGCCGCCCCGCCAGAACCGGCTGTCGCTTGCCGTGCGCGCAGGGGAGAAGGCCTACGAAGGGGCGGCGCACTAGGTGTCGGATCTAAGCGTCATCTGAACAAGAGTCAAGTCCTGACCAAGTGCCCGGGCGGGACGTGGCGTAAGGCTCCAGCCTTGCCGAGTCTCGATTCCTCGAGACTCAGGACAGCATACAGCCGAGCGACCGCCGTTGACAACAGACCCGCGGCTCTCAGTGCCTCTCAGATAGCTGACCGAACGTCTGAAACGCTGTACTTAGTTAAACCGGCGGGTAAGGTGGTCCCCTCGGTTGCAAAAACGGCTTCCAACCGCAAAGATAAGTCAGTCGGCTCGACCCATGTCCAACCCCCGTATGTGCCCGCACTGCCGGGCGTTCATTGACCCCAAGTCGAAGGTTTGCGAGTACTGCGGCGAGAAGGTCGGCAAGACCTACGCTCAGCGGCCCGATCCTGGTAGGGTGCTGGGTGGATTCGTCAGCCCGAGCCACTACACGACGTTCATCATCCTGTTCATCAACTTCGCGCTGTTCATAGCGACGATGATTGTGACCACGAATGTTACCGGGCAGTCGGCGGGGCTGTTCTCGGGCATCGACGGAGAGGTCCTGCGGCTCTTCGGCGCCAAGGACCGCTTTTCGATCTTGCTGCGAGGCGAGTGGTGGCGGCTGATCACGGCGGGCTTCCTGCACGCTGGTACCTTCCACTTGCTGATGAATACGTGGGTCCTCTTCGACCTGGGAGCACGCGTCGAGGAGTTCTACGGAACATCGCGCTACCTTGTCATCTACTTGGCGTCGAGTATCTTCGGATTCCTCGTCAGCATGTTTTGGAGCCGCTCACTCTCCATCGGGGCTTCCGCGGCGGCGTGTGGGTTGATCGGCGCCATGATGGCGTACGGACGTCGAACAGGAAGTTCATTCATCTGGAGCTTCTATTTGCGCTGGGCGATTATGATTGCCGTCATCGGCCTCCTACCCGGCTTTCGGATTGACAACGCTGCTCACCTCGGCGGGTTTGTGGCCGGTTTCGGGTTGGCATACTTTGCGGGCACGCCACAACACGGCTCCCCGATCGAGTCGTTTTGGAAGTCCGCTGCCGGGTTGGCGATCGGCTTGGTTGCGGTCTCGTTCTTCTTTTCCTATCAGTTGCTCAGCCGCGTGTTGTTCCGTTAGCCAGCTGTGGCATAAGGCTCCAGCCTTGCCCCCGCCAGGTATAGCTGTTGGATTCTTCGAGACTAAGGACGGCAAACCACCGAGGCACCCGCTGTTCACCGCAGACCTCAGAACCGAGAGATCGGTTCTCGGCCAGCCTGGAGGCTTGGACCAACGTCGTTACACCGCTGCCCCTGTCGCGACCCTGCTCCAGGTTCTCACCCAAACGTCGCTTGCGCACCCTATGACTCTTTTTGCTCTGGTCTATTGCCGCCGCCGGTCTGTGACGATTCTACCGATGAATCTCCATGCCGACTGCCGTCAGCGAAGAGGTCTCGACTCGCGTCCGAGAGAGGAGCCGCCGGCGCCACGGCCGCAGGCACCGCCGCCCGCAGCTGAATCTGGGCGAGATCCTGCCGTCGTTGGTGGTTTCGGTCTCGGTTGTCTATCTCGCTTGGCGACGGGGCGGTGTCAGCATCAACGACCAGGCCCTCGTCTTTGCGAGCCTGCTGGCATTCACCGCGGTGGCCTCGGTCTGGCGACGGCCCCTTGGCGAACGAGTGGCCGTGCCCTGGCCCGTGCTGGTGATCCCGCTGCTGCCGCTAGTTCAGCTACTTCCGCTGGAAGCAACGCTGTGGGAGTGGATCTCGTCGGCCCAGCACGGTCTGATTGCTGAGTTCGCCCGCCACGGCGTACAGCCGGAACCGGTCATCAGCATCTATCCTTACGCCACTGTGCGCGACACCGTGGTGCTGGCTGGGTGCTGCGCCGTCTTCTGCTTATCACGCACGGTCGCCGGACGGTCGAGAGCCTCGCAGCTCGCGTTGCTCGCACCACTGATGATGTTGGCGCTGGGCGAGCTCGTGTTGGGGCTTCATCAACAGATTCGCGGTCAGCGGCTCGATGACCCTCTCTCGCAATTTGCGCACGGCACGTTCGTCAACCCAGATCATTACGCTGCCTTGTTGGAGGGCATTCTTGGGCCGGCGCTGGGCTTCGTGTGCGCCACAGCCGCAACAACGCATTGGAAACAATGGTTCCAGGGCCGCGACGCCGCGTGGACCGTCGGCGCGCTGGCGGTGGCGGCTGCGTGTGGATTAGGAGTGGTGTTCTCGTTCTCGCGCATGGGTGTGATCGTAGTCAGCGTCATGACGCTAGTCACCCTGGTCGGGGCGATGAGGCGGCAGCGTTTGGCGGCGCTGCTGCTAACAGGCGGCGTGCTCGGGGGTGTCTTGCTAGCGACATCGGTGGGATTGCGAGGTCTGCCGGAGCGCTTCAGCCAACTGATCGCCGAGCGCGGCGACCCCTTTCGGGTGGCTGTGTGGCTCGACTCTCTCAACACCGCCGCCGGACGCTTGTGGACGGGCTCCGGCCTGGGAACCTTTGCCTTCGCCTTCCGGCGCAGCGACGCCTATCTGCCACTCAAGTTCGTCGATCATGCACACTCTGAGTGCCTGGAGTTGTTGGTCGAGCTAGACCTGCCGGCAACCCTGTTTCTCGTTGGCGGTGTCCTGTACCTACTCATTAGCACGGGCAGAAAGGCTCGCCACACAAAGGATCCGCAGACACGCTGGTTGGCCTTCGGTTGCCTGCTGGGTGCGGCGGCCATCCTACTACACTCCACGGTCGACTTCCCACTCCGAATACCGGCGGTGGCCGCCCTGCTCGCCGTCCTGTTGGGCTGCTCATGTGGAGTCGCCGCCTCGCGAGAGGAAGAGCCTGCGCCGGCCGCCAAGCGTGGGCGTGAGAGGGAGGTGTCACCGAGACAACGCGACTCGCTCGTCAAGATGGCGCTGCCCGTACTGCTGGCGGCCGGCTTCAGTCTCCTGGGCGTCTCGTTGCTTCTCGGCCGCTGGGAGCACCGCAACGCCGAGACCCTCCACCAACATGCGTATGCTGCCATGTTCGGAGCACACCCCGAAGACGCCGAACGTCTCTACATCGAGGCGCTCGAGGCCAATCCCTACTCCGCGGCGTTGTGGCTCAAGCGGTCGGAGATCGCCGAAGTGTCGGGGGACGCTCGGGGCGCGACGCAGATGGCCGAGTTGGCGCGCGCACTCGAGCCTTACTCGGTCCGAACCGAGTGGCCGCTGGCGCACCTCTACCTCCGTACCGGCGAGAGGGAGAAGGCTGCCCTCCCTCTGGGTCTGCTGGCCGCCTCCATCCCGGCAATGCGTGCCACGATCCTTGACGCCGCCTGGGACGCGGGTATGGACGCCGAACTGATCACATCGAACATCGTCCCCCACGATGCGCAGGCCGTCGGCGAATACGTTTGCTACTTGGCCCAACGTCGGGCGTGGGACGCGATCGTTCCCGCCTGCCTTGTTTTTGACTGCGGCACGCTCGCGATTGCACCCGAGCTGCTGCGTTACACCTTCGACCAGATGTTCGAGGCCGGCAAAGGGTTGGAGTATCGAAGACTGTGGGAGCTGACCGGACCGGCCTCGCGCGACGCTCTCCCCGAACACTCTGACCCTTTCGCATTCGACGCACCGTGGTTCGGTGAGCACGGTTACGGTCTCGCCTGGGTACAGCAGCGAGTGGACGGTGTTTCCGTTGCGCCTCGACTGGACGAGTCCGGCGGGCGCGAGTTGGAAGTCCGTTTTCTCAGTCCGCTGGACCTCGCCTACTCTCACCTTCGCCATGACCTCTTGGTCGAGCCGGATCGCCGATACGCTCTCGAAGCCGACGTGCGCGCCGAGGAGCTGACCGGAAGCGAGGGAGTACGGTTGCTGATACGGTCATCGGCCGGAGCCTTGGCCTTCTCCGACGGCGTCCGGCGCAGCGTCCCGTGGCAAGCGGTCAAGCTCCGTTTTCGAACCGGGCCGGCGGATCACGTGCTGCGGCTGATGGTGGTGCGCTATCGCAGCGGGAAGCTCGATAAGTTCATCCAAGGCCGCTTCTATCTGCGAAACGTGCGGCTGCAAGCCGAGCAGTGACCCGTAGTGTTGTCGGCAAGCCTGGAGGCTTAAGCTACAGCAGTGCCAATGAGTTGCGTTGGACACACTTCTCCCCTTTTATAGCGTCACGAGACCGCCATCTACAAGTTCAGCGCCCCGTTCCAGGGCCATTCCATCAGTACCTCGGGGCTTGAGCCTCGGATGGGGTCATCCCTCCAACTTGTTTGAGCCCGAGAAGGGCGGCGCTGCGGCTCGACGGGGCTTCGTGCAGGGGTGCGGCGGACGGGACTCGATGCCAGCCCATTGATTCCAGGTAGCTTCGGCAAGATTGGGTTTGTTTTGTCCCCGCGACCCTGCCAGAGGTGGACGCGCCCGCTAGTCGTGATCCGTGTTTCTTGATTCGTGTGTCGGGCGGAGCGGTTCGTACGCACTCCAACCGGCATCCGTACCGCGACTTGATCTCGTTATCCCTCGTCGGCTCCTCGTTGCGTCAGCCTCATTGAAGGAGAATACGTTGACTCGGATGTAAAAACTGCCGTATACTTGATGCGCGAAATAGCCGCTAATGAAGGCGGTTTCGTGCTCTGCGGGCAGCTCTGGTACGAGCGCCGTCGAGGAGACAGGACGTAAGCCTTGTCTAATACACTACACGAGACAACACAACGGAGGAACACGTGCCAAGGCCCAATAGACATGTCCCCTTCGGTAGCCCAGTAGAGGTGTCCCCTTGGTGATAGGAGAGAATCGTCGTTGTCGGGGCTGTGGAACTGTGGGAATCGCGCAGCGATTTCCAAGGGGCGGTGGGAAGGGTGGAAAACCATCCACCGCTCCTCGAACCCGGCACGGCTGCCTCCACAAGGTTTTCCACCCTTTCCATCCGACCCGGCATTTCCGCAGCCCTCTTATGAATTCGCAGCTCGTGTTTTCCGCAGCACAGGTCGCCGCCAGGGGTGGTTCGCCGCCGGCTTGCGTCTGGCCACCACGTTCCCCTGCGGTGCCGGCTTCGTCCGCAGCCGTGGCGTCGGCGTGGCGATCACTTCGTGCTCGATCTCGTGCCCCTCAAACCTCACCTGCAAGCTCTCATCGCGCCCCTGTTGGACCGTCACCCGTGCACCCGCCCCCACGCCCTGATTGCGTTTCGGCTTCAACTGCAAACAACGATTCTCGAAACGCACCACCTGGTCGTTGCTCACCACCCGTTCGTATTCGAAGCAGAACACCCCTCGCAGCTCGGTGCCGCGGGGTAGCGCCTGGTGAAAGTCCGCTCCCGCCGCCGGCTCGCAGCAGAAGCGCTCGTTGTGCTCGGCTAAGTACTCCTCGCCGAGGTAACGGTTCGCCGCCTCGTAATCAACGATGCCCCGCAGCCGCATCTTCTTGATCAGGCGGTCCTGGTGCGTGCCGTGATGGCGTTCGACACGTCCCTTGGTTTGCGGCGACGATGCGGCAATGATGCCAATGCCAAGCTTCGCGCACATGCGCCCGAACTGCGTCTCGGGCTTGATGCCTTCCAGTGCTTCCCGCGACGTCGGCTGGCGCTGGTAGACGTTTTTCCAGTCGCAGTACAACGCCTTGGGAACGCCGTGTTGGCGCACCCAGGCTTGGAGCAGATCGGCCGCGGCCCAGGTCGTTTCCTGGCCCGAGAAGCGGCACAGTGCAAGACCGGTCGCGTCATCGACAAAGTTCATCAGACAGGCTTTCGGGCCGCGTCCTTCCAGCCAGTGGTGGTGCGAACCGTCGAGTTGAATCAGCTCGCCGAAGTGCGCTTTGCGTTGCCGCCGGCTGCGATGCGGTGGGCGCTTGCGACTCCGGCTCCACAGGCCCGCCGCGAGCATCCAGCGCCGCAGCGTGCGCACCGACACCTCCAGGCCGTGATCCTGTTGCAGCTGCTCCGCGGCTAGCGTCGGCCCGCAGCGCTCGTGCCCCTCGCCCGCATAGTTTGCGTGCACCAACTCGAGAACCTGCTCGCGGCGCTTGTCATCGGCTCGGTTCGAAGCGCGGCCGACGTTACCGTGCACCAAAGCCTTGACCCCGCCTGCTCGGTAACGCTTGTTGAGCCGCTTCGCTTGGCGGTAGCTGACCTCCAGCAGTGCGGTGGCTTCGGTCAACTTCAGTTCCCCTCGTTTCACTCGGCTCAGCACTTCGCCGCGCCTCAACTCCTTGGCACTCATCCATGTCCTTCCCAATCTTTCACCTCCTCGCAGAGGTCCAGATTAGGGGACATTTCTATTGGGCGCTCAAGGGGACATTATCATTGGGCTTCAACACACAACGGAGGAACACGTGGCAGACGAAGAGGTTTTGAAGCGAATCGAGGAACGCCTGACTCGATTGGAGGCCGTAACAGCACGCGCACCGGTCGGCATGGTAGTGGATCCGCCGCCGTGGGGCGGCGGAGGAACGCCCTGGGGGCCCTGGGGTGGCGGAACCATCGGGCCGCGTCCGCCGTGGGGCGGCACCACCGGCGATCCCCCCCCACCTGACTTCAGCCGCCTGACGGTCACACAACTCGAGTCGGTCTTGCACACGATCAATGCTGAGAAGGCGCGTCTTGAGTCGACAGAGAAGCAAGTCACGGCGCAGATCGCGAAACTCAGGCGGGAAGGCTAGGCGACGAACGGCTAGCTCGGCGGATCGATCGAGCGGATTCGTATCAGGAAAGGAACGGTGGGCAGATGCAAACATCCATCTCGCATTCAAAGGGGCGCCCGCAAAGAGTGCTCCTCATCGGCTACCAGGACCAAGATAACCTCGGCCTGCGTTACTTGATGTCGAGCGTGAACGCCTCAGGTCATCAGGCCGGCATCATGACCTACGGTTCCGATCCTGAGCGAATCCTCGAGCGAATACGCCGGGACAAGCCGGACGTCGTCGGGTTTTCCCTGATCTTTCAGTACATGGCTCCGGACTTCGGCCGGGTTATCGCTGAACTGCGAGAGAATGGCGTGACCGCTCATTTCACGATGGGCGGTCACTACCCTAGTTTCGAACCGGTCGAGATTCTCAAGCATACGCCTGGCCTTGATTCCGTCGTGCGGTTTGACGGGGAAATGACGCTCGTCAATATCTTGAACGGTCTCGCTGCAGGTGAGGACTGGCGGACTCTCCCCGCAATTGCATTTCGTGGGGACAGCGGCGAGATCTCGACCGCGCCGCTCGCAACACCGGTCCAAGATCTCGACAGCCTGCCGTGGCCTGACCGAGAGTCGATTGACTACGAGGGCCACCCGATGCCGACAGCTTCGGTTCTCGGTAGCCGCGGATGCCCTTGGGATTGTTCCTTCTGTAGCATCCGGCCGTTCTACGAGGAGCAAGGGGGACAGCTCCGGCGACTGCGGCAGCCGCGGGCGGTCGTCGATGAGATGATCGATCTACACCGCAACCGGGGCGTTCCGATCTTTCTGTTCCAGGACGACGACTTCCTGGCTGGCGGCAAGCTCGCCAAAAAATGGGCGGTGGAGATCGCGGATCTGATCGCGGCGGAGGGTCTTGGCGGCGAGATTGCGTTCAAAATCAGTTGCCGTTCCGATGAGATTGAGCCGGAAATCATCGAACGGCTAATTGCGGGCGGACTGACGCACGTCTACATGGGCGTGGAATCAGGAGACGAGCAAGGTCTGCTCAATATGAGCAAGCGGCTCAAGCCCGAGGCACATCTGCGGGCCGGCCGCATACTGAAGAGCTTCGGCCTTTCGTACGACTTCGGCTTCATGTTGGTCGATCCGTATTCGACGTTCGACAGCATTCGAACGAACATCGCGTTCCTGGAAGAGTTCATCGGAGACGGCTGGTCCGTCGCGCCGTTCTGCCGCATGCTGCCATATGCGGGGACACCGATCAAGCGGCGGTTGGAGGAGGAGGGCCGGCTTGGTGGTACGCAGTTCGAGCCGGATTACAACTTCCTCGACTCCAAACTGGACCTGTTCTACGACTGGATGATTGACACCTTCTACGAGCGCAACTTCACCATTCAGGGACTGTGTCACATCCTGCGGGGCATGCTCTTCGAGGCACATTTGAGATTGCCCGCGAAGAACACCGTCACGGACTCTCAGAAAGCGTACATTCATCACTTGACCGCCGTCTGCAACCGCATCGCGTGCTATACGCTTCGTTCGGCTGTAGACCATATCGAGGCGACGCCGCTGTCACAGCTCGAAAAGGATGGAAGCTATCTGCAAGGACTGACCGCGCACGAGAAGCAACAAGAGTCGCGGCTTGTTTCCGAAACGGCGCAGTATTACGAATGGGTCCATCAGGACTTCAGCCCGATTCCGGGACCTGTGGGCGGCTTCGAAAAATCCTGGACGTTTCACGCCGGCGACCGTGAGGCAGCGGGCGTCGGCGCGGCTTAACGGGTAAGCCGCAGGCACCCCAACAGACGTCCATCGCGATGGACGTCACTCTCGTCTCCATGCCCATCTGAAGGACACCCCTCTCGAAAGCGAGGTCGTTGAAATGGTCCGCCCAGTTCGGGATCGAGGCGTCGTGGAACATGCTCAGCGGCATCCCCGGCGAGTCGGATGACTGGTATGCCCAAATGGCACGCTGGCTGCCGGCGATCTTCCATTTCCAGCCGCCGTCGGGACTGGTGCGAGCGCGCTACGACCGCTTCAGTCCCTATCACACGAGGGCCGCTGATTACGGCTTGGAGCTGGTGCCGAGCCGGGCGTATTCGTATGTGTATCCGTTACCGAATGAATCACTGATGCGGCTTGCGTACTCGTTCGAGGACAGCGTCCGGCCGGGGCATGTACATCGCAGCTTTCAGTTGCACCCGGGCCAGCGGTTGCTGCAGGGTGTCTTGGGGCAGTGGAACGAGGTCTGGAATCGATCGCGGCCGTTGCTGCGAGTTCACGATGACGGGACTCGGCTGCGGATCGTCGACACGCGACCTTGCGCACGAGAGACCCATGGCACGACGGGGGAGGCGGAGGCGGAGGTTTATCGGTTGTGCGATTCCGCGCAGAAGCCGGAGGCGGTCTTGAAGCAGCTGTCCCAGCGCCGGGGCAGGGAAGTTTTGCTGGAGGAGATTGAGCGGGCCGTCACGACGCTGTGCGAGGCCGGACTCTTGTTGCGTCCGAATGGGAAGTTGCTGGGGCTTGGAATCAACAGCGACCCAGCGAGCTAAACCCCAACAACCTTGGAGTACTACTTCATCGCCTGGGTCTCGTCGCGTTCCTCCGCGTAGGGACGTTCGAGGACGGACGTTCGAGGACAAAACCGCGTAGCGCTACACCCCCCACGACGACGCTCCCGATCCCTACTCGCCCTTCCAACCCATCCCCTACGTCCCGCCCGAGGCCCGGATGCCCCTGAAGCCCCCAATGCCCGGCGCAACTCCCCAGACCAGCCGTGTGGGTAGTGCCGAGGGCTGGGACTGCAAGCTGAAGCATGCGGCGCGGAAGGAACGTCGGCCGGGAGGCACGCGCCACGGGTGGGGGCCGGCCGGGCGGGCGGAGGTGTGCGGGTTGAACCGCTCCCTGACCCGGACGAGCCGGAACCAAGCGGGGTGGTCATGGTGGACCGGACACAGCTGCGATTTCAAGAGAGCGCGCTGGCTTACGCCGGCTCCTCTGTCGGAAGCTCTGAAACTTTCTGCCGCACTTGGCAAGGATTTCACTCCATACGTACTTACGGTCACGGCTCGGTTGGTTGGCGTGCCGCATGCGTCAAATTGCGGTGCCAGCCGGCGGAACCTTGATCCACTACAATCGTACGTACTTGTAGCGGAGTGGCGGGAAACTCGACGGACGTGACCTACATGCCGACCAAGGCTCTCACCGTAGTTCGGGCGGGGCTCTTTCTACTGTTGCTCGGGGCCTCGTTCCCGCTGCAAGCCCGCCAGGACCGCTTCATGATGGGCGAGAACATCCGTGTCGAGGCGGGTGAGACCGTCTACGATGCCGTCTGCATACTGTGTTCGATCGTGATCGAAGGCGAGGTGACGGGCGACGCGTTGACGATCGCTGGGGATCTGACGATTGGCGGCAAAGTGGCGGGCGACGCGCTTGCGATCGCCGGCAACGTGGAGTTGGGCGGCGAGGTGGGCCTTGATGTCACAACCATTGCCGGCAACGTCCGCCTACGATCGGGAGCGCATGTGGACGGAGATGCGACGGCCATCATGGGTCGCGTGCGCGGCGTGCAGCAGGCCCGGGTGGGCGGCCAGGTCACATCTATTCGCTCGATAATACCGATCGTCGCCTCGGGCCTAGTCGTCCTCCTGATCGTCTGCGTGCTCGCGGCGCTCGTGATTCAACCGGTGTTGGCGCTGGTGTGTGGGGCCATCCTAGGTGAGCAACGGCTGGCCGTGTTGGCCGAAACCGCTCGCCGGCGAGCCGGCTTGTCCTTTATTCTCGGCCTGGGCGTGGTGGTGGCTTCTTTTCTGTTGACCGTACTCTCGGCGGTCATCCCGCTGTGGATTCCCGGCTTGCGGTTCCCGTTTTCGACAGTGATGTTTGTACTGGTCGTCGTGGGCTACGCGGGGATCAGCTACTGGGTGGGACACGGGCTGGCGTCGCGCGCCGGTCCGCTTGTGGCGGTGCTGCTGGGGGCGGTGCTGGTTACGATCTTGCAGCCGATTCCGATTGTGGGCTGGCTGGCTGGTTTCATCTTCTTCATGATGGCCTTGGGAGTGCCTCTGCTGAGCGGCTTCGGCACTTCGCCGGACTGGTTGACGGCGCGTGCCAATCGAGGGCCGTCTGTGGCTCGCCGCGGGCCGGGGGATAGTCGCTCGGCATAAGACACGGGGGCGGTGGCACCAAGTGATTCCCCGTTCGCCGATCGCTCGTTAGGAGTCTTATCGATTTCAGAGAGTACCCATGCCGCTCCTGTACCGCCGCGGCTAGCCCGTATCGCTCACGAGAACGCCTCGGGGCGGATCCCCGCGTGCCCGCCTGGCTCGTCACGATTCGATGACTGATCGTTGCTCCGAGAGCGGGCCGGCGCGGGGGGCCGGCCCCTACCGCTGGGATTTCAGAGGCTAGCCTAAGGCTCGGCGGGTAGCGTGTCGTATGTGAGTGGCCTCGCCGGCCCGTTCCCGCAACTGCGTTACAATCTCTTTCTGGCCTCCGGATGAGTACCGTGACACCTCGTGTCCCGATCCTTCGACGGCCGAGCCGTCTGCTGTTGTTCGTTGTTGGGCTTGCCGCTCTTGCTGTGACGCCCGCCCGGCCCGAAACACCGCCGGGTCTGCGTGCACTGACGTCGGAATCGCTTACCCCGCCTCCCGAACGCGACTGGAAGAAGCTCGGCATCCGCGAATGGGAGCTGCGCGAACTGGAGCGCTTCCATCGTGGCGACGGCTATGAAGCGTTCCACGTCGCTTACAAAAGTCTCAAGCTCCACATGACGGGCATCCTTGCCCGCCCTTACATTGTCGACAAGGAGACGCAGTACCCGCTGGTCGTTCTCAACCACGGTTCCGAGCGTGGCGTCAGCGAACGCTATCGGGCCGTCGCGCTCGAGTTGGCGAACCGGGGCTACGTGGTTGTGGCCCCTACGTTTCGAGGGCGAGGGGGGCTGGAGGGCCGCTCACAAGGCTTGGTCGAGTACGGCAAGGGTGAGGTGATTGACCTACTTCAACTGGCGCAACTCGCCCGCAAACTCGACTACGTCGACTCGAGGCGAGCGGGCATTATCGGCGAGGGCCACGGCGCCACCGCGACACTGCTTGCGATCGAGCGCTCGAACGTCTTTCAAGCGGCCATCGTGATTTCACCGGCTGTCTTCTCAGGTATGGTCGAGAACGGGTTTGCCGGTATGGATCGCCTTCGGGCGATGTCAGATCATCTGTTCGGACGAGAGTTGTCCCAGAGCGCTTTGATCCGCGAACTTCGTGCTCGAGACGGGTTTCGCAACGCCCGGCGTATTACGACGCCCTTGATGCTCATCACCACCGACACGGACCCGAGCTACCAAGATCAGCGGCGGTTTCTGGAAAAGCTCGGTGAGCACGGGGTCGAATACCGGCTGCTCGACTTCCGCGGCCGCCCAACCGATTTTCTGACAGCGATCCACACCGGAGATCAGCCGCTGGACTGGACGATGGACCGCGACCGCGCTTGGGACCGGATCTTTGCCTTCCTTGAGGAGAAGATCCCCGAGCCGCCCGAGGAAGAGGAAGAGGAACTGACGGAGAATCAGAAGCAGCAGTGAGGTCGAGCTGACCACGTCTTCCCCAGGCGAGCCGGAGCCAATAGGGACGCCGTGTCTGAATGTAGTGTTTGCACATCGGGCGATTGACCCCACCCTGACCGGCGGGGCTCTGAGTCCGTCCAGGGGTTTCCTGGCAGTTTTGACAAGTATCTGACTACATAGGTGCTGACGGTCACGGCTCGGTCGGTGACGCCTTGGTAACACTCATTCGCATCGCTTTCTCCTGTGCCGTCCTCGGGGCCTTCATCTGGGTCGGCTACCAGGCGCGCGATAAGAACCTGTCGCTTTCGGATTTTCGGACTTGGCTTTCCGAGCCCGCTCCGATCGGTGAGCGCAGTGGGGATCCGCTCGAGCGTCTTGGGACCTCAAAGGATGAGGTCCGTGCTGCCGCAGAGGACGACGCCGTCCGCTACGTGGGTCTGACAAAGTATCTCAACGCAGCGAAGGCGGTCGTCACGCACACGGCGGATGATTCGAGCCCGAAGGTGCCGCACGCCATCCGGGCGCTCGACCGCTACGACATCAAGGCAACCTTCTTCATCAGCACGGCCCGGAAGGTGGCCGACGATCTGTGGCCGGTGCTGGCCCGCGCTGTCCGGAACGGCCATGAGATCGGTTCTCACGCGCGGACGCACCCTTGCCAGTTCCCGCCGGACTTGCGGTTCTGCCTGCTGGCCTATTCGAACTACGAGCTGATCGGTTCCCGCGACGACATTCTCGCCCATGTCGATCAGCCGCACGTGTGGTCATTCGCTTATCCTTGTGGCCTCTGCAGCGAATACGACTTCGTCCATCGCAAGCTGAGGCACGCAGGCTACTTGGTCGCGCGGATCTACCCGGACGAGGCCGCCGGAGGCCACCTGGTGCCCGACATGAACACTTGGGATCGCGACCGCTACCGCGCCACCTACACCCAGTCCGTGCAGAAGAAGGGCGGCATTGCGCCCGAAGGGCGCACCGACGTGGCCGCCATCAACTCGAAGTTCGATGAAGTATACGAGCAAGGCGGCGTCTACAACTTCCTCACGCACCCGAGTTGGCTCGACTACGACGAGGGCAACTTCTACGAGCAGCACCTCAGCCACATTGCCAGGCGCGACGACGTCTGGTATGTCCCGAACGGTCCGCTCTACGCCTATCAAGACGTCGTAGAACACACGACGGTCCACGCTCTCGGCGAGGGGCGCTTCGCCGTCGTCCACGACCTCTCGCCTGTGGTTTATCCCAACAGTGTGACGCTTGAATTCGAAGTCGACGGGGCGAAGGCCTGGACTGTCACGACAGAGCAGGACCCGGTGAACAACAGGCCGTCCGGCTCTACCTACAGCTGGGACCGCGAGTACTCTCACCAGAACGGCAAACGGTTGTTGGTCACCGTGCGCCCTAATACGGTCTTGACGATTCGCTCGCAGTGATGGGGCTAGTGCTATGAGGGGCGCTCGATCGGTTGTGGCGCGCGCCTCTGGCGGGCAGGACCGGCGTCCGCGCCGGTCTACTCCTGCCTCTAGGGAAAGGGGAGGTGTGGGCGAAAACGTCGACCCGGAGGTCGACGCTGCAGGCCAGGAGGCCCGCGCCACTAGGGCCGCTGCGTAGTTACTGCAGGTAGCCCAGCGAACGCAGGATTCGCACCTGCTCGGCATCCAGATCCATGGGCGCCGTCAGTTTTTCCTGTTGTTCGACACCCAGCCACTCGGCCAACTCCGCCGCGAGCAGCGTGTCAACGGTGGCGTTGCCGTCACCGAAGAGGTTCTCCTTCTCGGCGGGGTCGCGGAGCAGGTCGTAGCGTTGGACTTGCTCCGGAGCCTCGAGGCTGCGGATGATTTTGGCGCGCTGGTCCGCAGCGAAACGAGCGAGCCGTAGAGATCACCGAAGGCGACCAGCGGCGGCGGCTCGCGCTCGGGCTCGCCTTCCAGAAGCGGCGTCAAGTCATGGTAGGGGTGGGGGCCGTCGTCGCCGGCGTAGCCGAAGTCCGCGGGTGGTTCGATGCCCGCCAAGCCGAGGATCGTGGGCGCTACATCCATCAAACGGACCTGGCCCTTGACGACTCGGCCTGCGGGAATCTTGCTCGGGTAGCGCATGACAAGGGGAACGCGCAGGACGTCGTCAAAAAGATTCTGCCCATGGCCCTTCTTGCCGTGCTCGAAGAATTCATCGCCGTGGTCCGACGTGACGACGATGATCGTGTCGTCGAACACGCCAAGGCGCTGGAGCGAGTCGAACAGACGCCCGAGATGATCGTCGGTGTAGCGGATTTCGCCGTCGTAGAGAGCAATGACGTGCTCTAGGTCGCGCGGATCCATCCAGGGATTGATCCTGCGATTTCGCATGTAAGGACTCGCGACGATGTCCCCTTCGTAGTGTGGGTCAAACATCGTGTCATACGGATGCGGCGGCGCGTAGGGAAAATGAACGTCCCACGTATGCAGAAACAGAAAGAACGGCTGCGGCCGCTCCGATGCGGCCCAACTGTCAAGCCACTCATTTGCCAGCCGGAGTGATATGGGTGAGGTCGCATTCCCGTCGGGCTTGGTTCGATCTCGGTTCAGAACGGTGTAGTCGTCGTAGTGATCGAATCCCTGGGCAAAGCCATAACCGGCATCCAGATAGGACCCCCTCACGATCCCGGCGGTGGCGTAGCCCTCTTGCGACAAGACTTCCGTCAGGGTGAGCACTTGCTTCGTAAAACGCTGTGACGAAACATGCACCTGGTGGACCCGGATCGGTAGGGCCGTCAGCAGCGTGACGTGAGAAGGGAGCGTCCACGAGGTGGGCGAAACCGCCGCGTCGAAGCGCACGCCCTCGCGAGCCAGCTTGTCCAAGTGGGGAGTGGTCGGGCGCTGATAGCCGTACGATCCGACATGATCCCGGCGAAGTGAGTCGATCGAGATGAGCAGAATGTTGGGCCCACCGTCGGGCACGGGGGGTTTCGATCCCGACGAGAAGGCCCCGAGGCCCGTTCCCAGCAGCGCCATGCCGGCGACACCGAAACAGACCGACCGAAGGCGATGAATGAACAACCACAGTGCTTCTTGTGTTCGGAGCAGGGCGAAGAGCAGCAGCCATGCCGAGCCCAGCCCAACGCCCATCAGAGCGATGCCCCAGCGGCCCCAGTAGTCGAGCTGCAGCACTTGCTTGGTCAGCCAGAAGGCGGGCACCGTGACCGCAGGGACCAGCAATGCCAGGTCCAGCAACAGCGGCAGTCCGATCTGCCACCGCAACGCCCTCCAGCTTGGCGATCGCAGCACCCTTACGAGAAGAGGACACAGAACCAATGTGACAGCGAAACACGCCGCCACATTGGCGGCGATGGCGCCACCGAGAAACGTGCACAGGCCGGCCCAGTCGGCGAGGTCGTAGTACCGCACGAAGAAGTCGGGCATCCAGCGGGCGGGATCGACACCCAGCAGGTTGCCGGCTGTCCGCAGCACACGGACCATCCCGACGCTGCGGAGCCGCCCCCCGTCTTGCTCGTAAAGCATCCACAGAGTGTTCACGACTGCTGCCACAGCCCCGGCAACAAAGGCTGTTGACAGCAGTAAGCGCCGCAGTGCGCCCGGGTCACTCCTGCTTGACTGGAACCGGCTGCCCATCTTCTTGTGTTGTTGGAACCCTCGCTTGCAAGGCGCGAGAGCTAGGACGATTGCGAAACGGGATTCCGCCTCTGGAACGAGTGTAGCTTAGTAGTATGTTTCGCCAATTCGGTCACGTTTCTGCTTGACACCCGGGGGCGGGGACAAGGGCTTGCCTTTACAGCCGCAGGGTTACTCTCAGCTTCAAACGAAAGACAAATCACAGTGGCAAGGAAGGAGAGGCCGGACACAGCGGTCCGCCCCTACGATCCATGGCCCGGTAGGCTCGGACGGTTACCGCTGTCGTGCAGGCCACGGACGATCGACGCGGACAACCCTTGGGGCCTACCGGTCGTATTAGGCTATAGAGAACGTGCCGCGGATTGATCTTCGCAACCGCCTTGTGTGTCTGGCCGTCGGCTTCGGGCTGTCGTTGAGTCCCGTGTTCGCCGAGCGTTCGCCGAATTTTGTCGTCGTCCTGGCCGACGACCTCGGGTACGGGGACCTGGGGGTCTACGGCCATCCTGCGATTCGCACGCCCCGGATCGACCGCATGGCGGCCGAGGGGGTTCGCCTCACCGAGTACTACTCTGCCGCGCCCACTTGCACGCCGGCGCGCGCCGCGCTGCTTACCGGCCGCTATGCGCTGCGCTCGGGTCTGGTCAGGGTGCTTGTACCCAAAGAAAAATGGGGAATTCCTGAGTCCGAGATCACGCTGGCTGAGGCGTTACAAGAGCGGGGTTACGCTACGGCAGCGATTGGGAAGTGGCACTTGGGTGGCCGCAAACCGTACCGTCCCCAAAAGCACGGCTTCGATCGGTTCTTCGGCGTGCTTTACAGCAACGATATGGCGTTGCTGCCGCTCGTGAAATGGCCGCGTTTTGAACTGATGCGCAACGACCGGGCCATCGAATCACCGGCCAAAGTCAAGACGCTCACTCAGCGGTACACCGACGAGGCCGTGCGCTTCATCGGGGAGAACAAGGATCGGCCTTTCTTTCTCTACTTGGCCCATACCATGCCGCACGTCCCGCTGCGTGCCTCGGATGCCTTCAAGGGCAAGTCGAGGTTTGGTGTGTACGGCGATGTGGTAGAAGGGATTGACGCCGGGATGGGTCGTATCCTCGAGGCATTGACATCCGCGGGCGTCGACGACGAAACGCTGGTTGTCTTCACGAGCGACAACGGTCCCTGGCTCGGGGGCGTCAGGTCAAGCTCGATGAACTCGAACGGCAAGCGGAAGAGGACGCGCGGCTCGGCGCGGCCCTTGCGGGGCGCCAAGGGGACCACGTGGGAAGGCGGGATGCGTGTGCCGTTCGTTGCCCGCTGGCCCGGGCGCATTCCCGAGGGGGGAGTCCGCGGCGACATGGTGACGGCGATGGATCTCTATACGACCATGATCGAGGCGGCCGGCGGGAACATCCCGACCGACCGAGTGATCGATGGCCGCAACATCCTGCCCATGCTGCGCGGAGAGGCGGCATCGCCGAACAACGAGGTGTTTTACTACTTCCGCGATCAGGTCTTCGCCGTTCGCTCTCAGCGCTGGAAGCTTCACCGCTTCAAGCGCGAACTGGGGCCGAAGGGCAGACCCAAAGCAGCCGTAAGGTGTGAAGAGCTGTACGATCTGTTCGATGACCCGGGGGAGACGAAGAACGTGGCTGCTGGCCATCCTGCTATCGTCAAGCGTCTGAGGCAGCGGGCGCAGTCCTTCCACGCTGGGATTGAACCGGTCATGAAACTGCCGCCTCAGTCGTCGTCGGTTTTCTCAGGGCTGGTGACGCAGGCACCCAAGAAACCGAGGAAAGTTCCGCGGTGAGGCGGACCTGTTGTTTCGTTTCTGCTGCCTGGGCGTAGCACCGGCTTACGCCACATCCCGTCCGGGCACTTCTTCGAAACTTGACACTTTTGTTCGAATGACGATCAAATCAGACAACTATTGACTCCCGCATAATATAGAGTCAGTCAAAACAAAGAGAAGACTGTTTCCAGAAGGCCGTGATCAAACGCGGTTTGCGGTACATGCGGCGGAGTGCCTTGCGGGCCCGCTCGTTCAGCTCGCCGTAGTCTTTCGGACAGACGTTCGGCAACTCGTGCTGCTTCCAGTAAGCCCAGATGTATTCCACCGGATTCAACTCCGGCGCATAGGGTGGCAAGTACTCGGTTGCGATGTGGCCTTCGGAGAGTTCGATGAACTCTTGCACCAGGCGGCTACGGTGCGCCGGCAGCCGATCCCAGACGATCAGCAGCGGGCGATCGATATGACGTACCAACGCCTTGAGAAAGTCGGTCACTTGCTCTTTGCCGATCGCACCGGGATAGAGCCGGAAGTAGAAGTTACGCAGCGTCAGCCCCGCCGAGACGGAAAGCTTCTCCCAGTTGAAGTTAAACTGCAGCACCGGTGTTTGGCCACGTGGCGCCCAGGTGCGGCAGCGATGCGGCTTCTGACTCAATCCGCTTTCGTCGATGAAGACGAGCGTACGGCCTTCGTTTTGGGCTTTTTTTTAATGCGCTTCCAGGTCTTGCGCTTCCAGGTGCGGATCCGCTCTTCGTTGCGCTCGCGCGCCTTTCCGGCCGGGCGTTGCGGGCTCCAGTCGAGCGCTCGCAGGATCTTCCAGGCGTGGCCTGCGTGGTATGCGACCCCGACTCGTCTCCGATCAGCCGAGCCACCCGCGGACAGCTCCACAGGGGCGTTGGGAAGCCGTGGGCTTCCGGGCCTTCCAGCAGCAGCGACGTCAGGCGTTCGCGTTGTGCGGCATCGAGGAGCGGCTTGCGTCCGGCGCGCCCGGCCTGGCGGAGTCCGGCCGCACCCTGCTCGCGGTATTGCCGCCGCCACTCACTGACGGTTTGGCGAGCGACGTTCAGCCGTCTCGCCGTCTCGGACTGATTGTGGCCTTGGTGGAGCAGCCGCATCGCTTCGAAACGGCGCTTCTCCAGCGCCTTGAAATCCCGCTTCACACCTTTGGGGTTGCCCATACATATATAGATGCTCCACACTGTCAAAAAGTGTCATAATAATTTGCGGGATTCAATAGGACCGGTTGAAACAGCGTTTCCGCTCTCGTGCGATGTGACCCATGCCGGCTACGCCCTTTGATCAGCCCATCCCGCGCCGGAACTTTCTACGGCGGTGCGGGCTTGGCGCGGCGGGACCGTTGCTCGCAGTGGGCTGCTCATCGAGCCGGCCGGCACGACGTCCCAACATCGTCTTCCTGATGACCGATGACCAGCGTGCGGATGCCTTGGGCTGCGCGGGCAATGCGATCGTACAGACTCCCAACATCGATCGTCTTGCGAAACAGGGAGTGCTGTTTCGCAACAACTTTGTCACGACATCGATCTGCGCCGTCTCCCGGGCGTCTGTCTTTACCGGTCAGTATGCCCGGAGCCACGGCGTCCATGGGTTCCGAACGTCCCTCTCAGAGGAGCAGCACCGGTGGAGCTACCCGGGCCTACTGCGCCAAGCCGGCTACCGCACCGGGTTCGTGGGCAAGTACGGTGTGGACAGGGAACTGCCCCGCGAACAGTACGACTTCTTTCAGGGCTTTGCCGGCCAGGGGCGCCACTTTCGGGAATTCGAGGGCCGCCAGATCCATCTGACGGCAGTGCATGGCGACCAGGCGCTCGGGTTCCTCGAGGGTTGCAACGACGAGTAGCCGTTTTGTCTTTCGGTCAGCTTCAAAGCGCCCTATGTTCAGGATCGCGAGGCGCCTTTTTTTCTGAACGATCTTGCCTATGACCATCTGTATGGAGTTCCTCCTGTGCCGCCGTTTCGTCACAGCGATCCGGGCGACCACGAGGTGCTGCCCGCTTTCCTGCGGGGCGATTATGAAGGGCGAATCCGTTGGGAGCGGCGGTTTTCGACCCCAGAGAAGTTCCAGGAGTCGGTCAGACGCTATTATCGGCTCATCACGGGCGTCGATGTCCAGGTCGGCCGCCTATTTGACTACGTCAAGGACCGTGGCTGGGACGACAACACGATCGTCATCTACACCTCCGATAACGGCTTTTACCTGGGCGAGCGCGGCCTGGCCGGCAAGTGGCTGATGCACGAGGAGTCGATCCGTACGCCGCTGATTATTCGTGATCCGCGTATGGACCAGGTCACGGGCGCGGTACGCGACGAAATGACGCTCAACATCGACTTGGCGCCGACGCTGCTGGGCCTCGCCGGCGTGGATGTTCCGGTCTCGATGCAGGGCAGGGACCTGAGCCCGCTGGTGCGGGGGGAATCGCCTGTGTGGCGCAGGGAGTGGTTTTACGAGCATCTGTTTGAGTCCCGCACGATCCCCAAGACCGAGGGTGTTCGGAGCGAAGGCTGGAAGTACACGCGCTACATCGAGACGGAACCGGTGTATGAGGAACTCTACGATCTTGGCAACGATCCGGGCGAGGAGCGCAACCTAGCTGCGGCGAACGAGCATCGTGACTCACTCGATCGGATGCGAGGGCGCTGGCGGGCTTGGCGGGATGGCTTGGAGGGCTGGGACGGGGAACACGCGTGGCAAGATCCGGTTTGAGAGCGGCGTAGGCCGGTGCCTCAACGGACCGCTCCATGACGGCCGCGACTCGCCGGGCGGGGCCTTAGCCTGAGAAGTAGTCCTTTACTTTCTCCAGGATGCCTTTTTCGTGGGGCTCGTTGTCGGCGGGCAAGATATCGAGCAGCTCGTCGAAGAGCTTCCTCTGTTCGCGAGTCAGCTTCTCGGGAACGGTGACGTGAATGTGGACTAGTAGGTCGCCGCGCCGTCCGCTGTTGACATAGGGCACGCCTTTGTGCCGCAGCCGGAAGCGGGTGCCGCTCTGGGTACCGGCGGGAACCTTGAGGTCACTATCCCCCTGCAAGGTGGGCACCGTGAGCTCGGCGCCCAACGCCGCCTGGGCGATGTTGATCGGCACCTCGCAATGTAGGTCGTTGCCATCACGCTCGAAGATGGGATGCTCGCGAACACGCAGTAGGACGTACAAGTCGCCGGGCGGCCCGCCATGGTTGCCGGCCTCGCCCTCGCCGCTGAGCCGCAGGCGCGTGCCGCTGTCGACGCCGGGTGGAATGTTGACCTTGAGCTTGCGTTGTCGGCGGAGGTGTCCCGCGCCGTTGCAGGCGCGGCAGGGGCGGTCGACCATACGGCCCTCCCCGCGGCACGCCGAGCAGGTCCGGCCGACGGAAAAGAACCCCTGCTGATAGTAAACCTGGCCGCGGCCCTGGCAGGTCGGACAGGTCTTGGGTGCGGATCCGGGCGCCGCGCCGGAGCCACTACACTCGCTGCACGATTCGGTACGGGGGAACTGGATCTCGGTGTTCAGGCCGAAGGTGGCGTCCTCGAAATCGATCTCCAAGTCGTACTGCAGGTCGGAGCCCCGCCGTGCGCGCGTGCGCCGACCGCGGCTGCCGCCCCCAAAAAGGTCTCCGAAACCGAAAAAGTCCCCGAAGATGTCGGCGAAATCGCCGAACTGCGAGGGGTCGAACCCACCCTGCATCCCGGAGAGACCGTCGTGCCCGAAACGGTCGTAGTTGCTGCGTTTTTGCCGGTCGCTGAGGACGCTGTAGGCTTCGGCGGCAAGCTTAAACTTTTCCTCTGCCTCGGGATTGTCTGGGTTGCGGTCAGGATGATACTTGAGCGCCATCTTGCGATAGGAGCCTTTGATCTCCTGCTTGCCGGCATCCCGGCCCACGCCGAGCAATTCGTAGTAGTCCGGTTTGGCCACGGTTTCAGGGTCTCGCACAAGGCGTGAGGGTCTTCGGCACTCAGGCCGTGTTTGCTCTCGAATACGTACGGTCAGATACGACCCGGCAGCTTCGACGGGTCACGGTCCAGCCGACGCGCCTCCACAACTTCAATCCTTGGGGAGCCGCCGGCTACTCCTTGACGGCCACTTTGACCACTGCAGGACGGAGCAAACGTTCCTTGAAACGGTATCCACGCTGATACACTTCCAAGACCTTCTGATCGTCGTCCTCGCTCTCCACGGGTTGCTTATCAACCGCGTGATGCAGATTAGGATCGAACTGGCCCTCTTCCTCGACGGGCGCCAGCCCGGCCCGTGTAAAGACGTCGAACATCGCCTTGTAGACCAGGTCTAAACCCTTACGAACCTCTTCGTCGAGGCCTTCGGTGGCAAGGGCGCGCTCGAAATCATCGGCGACAGGCAGCAGCGAGCGGATGGTTTCCATCGCCGCGTAGTTGACCGCCTCGTCCTTCTCGCGAACGAGCCGCTTGCGAAGGTTGTCGAACTCGGCCTGAGCCCGCTGGTAGCGATCCAACAACTCGGCCTTTTCCGCGACGGCCTGATCTCGCTCGGCGGCGACTTGTTCCAGTTCCGAGGGGCCCTCAGCAGCGGGCGGTTCGTCCTCGGTATCACTGGCGGCGGGCGCGCCCTCGGTGTCGCCGGCAGCGGGCTCGACCGCATCGGCCGCAGCCGGCTCTTCCGCTACGGTTTCGGCGCCGGGCGCCGAGGCCGGATCCTGTTCCGGACTGGTCTCACCGTTGGTCTCGATGTCTTTCTCTAGGTCCTGCTCTGGGGCTTCCAGCATCATTTCCGGTATCACTTCCATGGTAACAAACCGTCCTTAAGACTCTCTATCGGCGGACTGTGTCCCGATCCGTCTGGCACCTTGTTCGGCTCGGCGGGCCAAGGCAAAACCACAAGCATCGACAAGAGGGTCGATGCGGCAGACGTAGGCGTCTGCGCCACCAGCCCCGATTGACGCACTGGGGGTGTATGGCCTCACGTTTGCCTCTTGCTCGTCTGTGATTTTGCGTTGCCGGTGGCCCTTACCTCCCGAACGCTCCCGCCGCGGCACGGCTGGGGGCATGGGCCGCGGGGATGAATCGTGTTTCGTGATTCGTGGTGCGGCCGGAGTGGTGCGTAAGCATTCCAGCCCATTGATTCCAAGTAGCTTCGGCGAGATTGGGTTCGTTTTGTCCCCGCGACCCTGCCAGAGGTGGACGGGCGGGTCCGTCGTGATTCGTGATTCGTGTTTCGTGATTCGTGTGTCGGGCCGAGCGGTTCGTGCGCACCCCAGCTACCGGTGGGCAGAGCGCTACTCGTGGACTGGGAGGAACGGCCGCGGATCTCAGAACCGAGATCCGCGCTACGGGCCGCGGATGGAGTGTTTGCGCGGAAGCCGATGGGACGGCTGGCGGTCTGCGCTACCGCGGCGGGTGGCTCGTAGCGGGTCGGTTGCGGTTCCAGCGGATCGGGGGTGTTGTAGGGGTCCGGGTCGGTGACGCTCGGACGGTGGATGGCCCCGGTCTTGGGGTCGATGTTCTCGCGGTAGCGGGCTTCCTCGGCCCGCAGTTTCCCGATCATGTTCAAAGCCCGCAGCTGGTTGCGGCTCA
This sequence comes from Bryobacterales bacterium, assembly GCA_965248255.1. Lineage (GTDB taxonomy): Bacteria > Acidobacteriota > Terriglobia > Bryobacterales > UBA6623 > JAKZVK01. The sequence goes on along the minus strand of CBDFIW010000004.1, from coordinate 2,466,247 downwards.
TGTGCGTTTGGTAGCGGGCCAGGTTGGCCAGGGCTTGGGTGCGGTCGGCCATGCTCTTGCCCAGAAGCTGGTTCTCGCCGTCGCGATCGGGGGGGATGGTGTCGGGGGCCCATTTCCTGGTGTCACGGTTGGTGTACGCATGTTGGTGGCTGACCAAACCGGCTTCGATGCGGGTGATGCGGCGCAGACGCCACTCGGCGTCGGCGATCTGGCGCACGAGGGCGAATTCGATGGCGTTCTTGGGGAAGATGTTCTCTTCGAGTAGTTGGAATTGGCGGTCGTACTCTGCGGGGTCCTCGTCGGCCATGACGGCGTCACGGGCGAGGAGGCCGTGCTTGAGGCCGTTTTGTGAGGAGCGGGCTTTGCCTTCCTCGGTGCGGGGACCGGTGGATTTCTTGGCGTTTTGACGGTTCGCCTTCCGTTGTGCTTCTGTTGCCATGATTGTTCCTCCAGAAAGCAAAAAGCCGCGCGGGTGGTCCGCGCGGCCGTTGTGCCGGCCAATGGGCCGGCGGTCTTCACTTTCAGGATACGGGTGGGAGGTGCGGGTGGAGGTAGCGCGGTTGGGTAAGTGGTTGGAAATGCGGGAGATCGGGATTTGAAAGTTCTGTGACTGAAATGAGCCGGCTGGCGCGCGCCACGTTGAGGGGCGTTTGGAGTTTGGAGTGGACCCCTGTGGCGCGGCCAAACAGGGGACTTGTCGCAAGCGGTACAACGATTTGAAGGAAGCCAATCCAGCCCAATGGGGGCATGATCAACTCATCCGGGGAAGCGGAGGCGGGCTCTGCTGGAGAGCAACCCACCAAGGAATACCCGGCCGCAGACTCATCGCAACGATGAGGGCGGGGTGCTCGCCTACTGAGGCCGCATCCCGCCTTGTGCTGCGCCATCGGATCGATAGATCTGCTCATGCCTTAAGAAAACTCAGGCGGCGTTAGCCGCCTCTTCCCACAGCCGCTCATACTCTTGCGGCGGCCGATAGCCCAGCGCCGAATGCAATCGCGTACGATTGCATTCCCGCTCAATATAAGCGCCGATCTCGGCCTGCGCCTGGGCCAAACTTTCATACTCGCTGCAGTCGACTTCCTCGCTTTTCAAAGTCTTGAAAAAGCTTTCCACGTACGCGTTGTCCTGCGGGCAGCCCTTGCGGCTCATCGATATCCTCGCGCCCGCTTGCCGCAGGGTGGCTACATAAGCTTCCGCGGCGTACTGCGAACCTTGATCGGAATGATGAATCCAGCCCGGCGCCGGACGCCGGCTGCTCAACGCTTGTTGCAGCGCCGCCAGCGGCAATTCGGTTTTCAGGTTCGGACCCACGGCCCAGCCCACCACGCGCCGCGAATACACGTCCAACACCACCGCCACATAGACGAAGTGGTTTCCCAATCGTACGTAGCTGAGATCGGAGCCCCACAGTTTGTTGGGACCCGTGGGTTGGAAATCGCGCGTCAGGTTTTCATAACGCCGCAGCGAGTGCTTCGAATCGGTCGTTCGCGGAACGGTGCGGCGACGTCGCCGCAAGAGCTTCTCTTCGCGCATCACCCGTTGCACGCGCTTGCGATTGACCAGCAGCTTTTGACGGCGCAGCTGTTGGGTCGTCCGCCGGGTGCCGTAGGCCGGATGGTCCAAGGCGGCGTGGACAATGGCCTGCCGCAGTTCCCCGACCTGCTCGCTGTCGGGTTTGGCCTGGCGGTAGAGGCTGGCTCGCGCCAGTCCGCTCAAGCGGCACAAATCGCGCGTGCTCAGCGTGCTCATGTTGCCTTGCCGCCTTGCGGCCCGTACTTCCTCAGCGACGCGCCGGTTCCACTGACGATGCTCGGCCGGCGCAGATCCTCGACACGCCGCAAGGCTGCGGACAAAAAATCAATCTCCATGGCCTGGCGGCCGACTTTGCGTTCCAGCTCCGCGAGGCGGGCCTGGGCTTCGTGGCCGGGCTCGACACGGGCGCTGCCGCCGGGACGCCGCCCCGCGCCGGGAAAGGCTCCCTCGACGCCGTAGCGCTCGACTTGTGCCAGCCAGTCGTAGAGCTTTTCGCGCTTCACCTCCAGCTCGCGCGCGAGAGCCGAGCCGGACTCGCCGGCTTCGAGCCGCCGGACGGCCGCCAGCTTGAACTCCTTCGTGAATCGTCTTCGAGACAATCGAACCTCCTTACCGTTCCCTGGTTCATTGTCCCTTCTCTACTGGTCTCGCTTTTCGGGTCCATTCCATCCATGATAGGTATCTGTCAAGGATGGACGCAGTCATCCGGAACCTCCCGTCAGCGGGGGCGCGGTGTTCAGCAGTGACGCTTCGCAGCCCGAGCGTTTTTGCGAATCAAGTCACAAGGTCAACGAGTCACGTGACCAGACATCCATGTGCGCGCATCGGGTCGCCCCACCTCAGCGGCGGGGGACCGTCGCGGAAGATTCAGTTTGGATTTTCAGGCCCGCCGGCCTCGAAACAGACAATACGGACGCATCAGAGGTTTCCCCGTAAACTCTCGAGGAAACCCCTTCGCGTAGTCCCCCACAGGCGAGGACCGGCGGGCAGCTCGTGACACCGCACAGCGTCGGTGAAACTCTTCGTTTCTCCTTGCAACAGAAAAAAAGTAAATTCTCCTCGTTACGCCGCGGCCGCCACCCGCGGCACGAACGCTCGGCCGCTGGTGTCCACAGCCCGCAGATATGCCACCAACTTGCGCGCCACGGCCAACGTCGCGCGATTGCGCGGGCCGCGCTGCAACTCCCGCTCATGGACGTCGTGCAGCTGCGGGTTCCAGCGCGGCGCGAGTTTCGCCGCCTCGATCAGCACCCGCTGCAAATGCTTGTTGCGTTGCTTCGACAGCGGTCCGCGCTGCGTTTTGCCCCCCGACTCGCGCTGCGCCGCACATAGCCCGCAGTAACTCACCAGCCGGCCCACCGAACCGAAGCGCTCGGGCTCAACGGTCTCCAGCGCCCAACTCAGCGCCGTCACCTCCCCCACGCCGCGAATCGACTGCAAGCGCTCGACGCGTTCCCGCAGCAGCGGATGGCGCCGCAAGCCGCGCAGTAACTCGTCTTGCAAACGATCGAACATTTCCAGGCTGCCGCGGGTGATGGCGAGCAGTTCGATGACCGACTCGGGCGTGTCACGCAAGCTGTCGAGATACGAATAGAAATAACGCCGGCCGTGCAGCCGCCGGGCATCGTAGGGTTCGCCGACCTCCATCAGCAGCCCGCTGATCTTGTTCTTCATGCGGACGGCTTCGCCCAGCAGCAGATTGCGATAGCGCAGTACACGCCGCAACTCGCGCAGGGCGGGCGGCGCCAAGTAGCAGCGTGGCAGCAGGTCGCAACGCAACAGGTCACTGATCTTGGTGGCGTCGAGACGGTCGTTCTTCTTCTTGCCACAAGCGATGGCCTTGAGCATGGCCGGGTGCGCGACTTGCAACTCGCGCGCGAAGGGCTGGAGGTGATCGTGAATCCAACCCGTGAACAGCGTGGCTTCGAGCGCGCCCACCCAGGGGCGCTCGAGGGCTGCGCGGGTGGCCGCGACCTGACCGCGGGCGACGATGGTTCCGTCTTGCGTTTTGATGCAGTAGCTGATGCTTTTCTTATGGACATCGAGTCCGATGTAGTAGAGTTCATGCATGGAATCCTCCTGGGATTGGCTCTGAGCCGACCGGCTGGTCGTTCTCAGCATTTTGCCCCCGGGAGGATTCCTCTTCGCCACTACCTATGCATTGAAACAGGCAGCAAACTCCCGAGCCGAATTCCCTCATCTCCTCCTCCGGCTGTCCGCCCATCCACCCCAGGCCTTCAGAAGTTGCTTCGATCTCGTCCCCGGCCCTCGAATCGGTAACAAGACACGATGAACCACGTAAGAGCCGCCAGCACCAGCAAACAGATGGCCTTGATCGCCAGCGGGCTGTTAGAGAAGGTGTAGATCGCTCCGGTGCCGGCAGCAGTGAATTGTTCCCAGGATTCAATCGGGCTTGTGTTCATGGGGTCACGATCTCCGAGTGAAGAGTGAGTGGTGCGGGTGGCCGTGAAAAGCCGGTCAGTTGTTCGCGTGAATAATAGGCCCGTCGGGCACGACACCCTGGATTCCGAGCTCCGCGATGTCCAGACCCATCAGCTCGTCTTCCTTGGAGACGCGTAGCAGGTTCTTCTTCTTGAGCGCGAGGCTCAATAGATATCCCGGCACAAACCCCAGGCTCGCCATAGCAACCATGCCCAGAAGTTGTCCGCTCAAAGAAGTGAATTGAGCATGTTGAGGATATCCGCCGGCAAAAATGCCCAGCGCCAGCATGGACCACATGCCAGCGCCTCCATGGACAGCAAACGCCCCGACCGCATCGTCGATACCCTTGCGCTCCAGAAAGTTCCCTAGATGAACGGCAATCATGCCGCCAACCAGGCCGATCAGGTAACCCAGCCCTGGATGGTAGACGCGATCCCCGAAGCAATGGCAATCATGCCGGCCAGCCCGCCGCTGATGGTCCAGTAGGGCTCCCCTCGCGACGCGAGAAACGCCCCCATCGCTCCACCCGCGAACCCCATGGTCGCCGTAAACGCAATGGAGCTGAGCGTGGTGGGCGTGAGATAAATGCTCAGCCAAGGTCCCGTGGGCTGAAAGACGGCGCAGGCTGCATAAAATGCGTAGAAACCGGTGAAGATCAGCATCAAGCCGATCATCGTCAGCGGTAGGTTGTGGGGAGGAATGGTCTGGGGGTTTCCCGCGGCGTCGTACTTGCCCAGGCGAGGCCCTAGATTGAGGAGGACTCCCAGCGTGAAGAAGGCAGCCACGGTGTGCACGCAGCCTCCAGCGCCCCAATCGTGAAAGCCGAACTTGGTATACAGCCAGCCCGATTCACTCCACCCCCAGGCGGCTGCCAAGATCCAGACGACGGAACCGAGCACGGCCGCCAGCAGCAGATACGCACCCAGATGGATGCGCTCGATGACCGCCCCTGACATGATCGACGCTGTCGTAAACGAAAACAACAGGAAGGCGAACCAAAACACGCCCGTGATGTTGTCCTGCAGATTCGGACCCATATGGGCGCTCCAGGGAAGCGCTGCGTTGGCCGCCTCCGTCGCCACCGGCACGAAGCCATTGGGGAACGCGTAGTAGATCCACCACCCGAACAAAAAGAAGGTCGGCGTGACGACGGCGCAGGTGAGCAGGTTCTTCATCATCGTCATCAGAACGTTCTTGCGTCTCGTTACCCCAGCTTCGTAGGCCATGAACCCCGCGTGGATCAGCCACATCAACACCCCGGTCCAGAAATAAAAGGTTTCAATCGTCTTCTCGGCGAACAGTTTGGCATCGTCGGGGCTCACAATGGTTCGACCTCCCTGTTGGGCGTACTCTCGGCCGCTGCGAGGAGACACCATCATAGACCCGGCGCCTAGGCTCTGCAAGCAAGCTCGCTAGCGGCTGGTTGTGCTCTGGAGCCGGGGCTGCGATCCATACGTCGTTGCCCTGGGAGAAGGCCGCCGTTCTTCGCCTTGGGAAATACCGCGGCCTTCGCGGACCGGGGATCTTTCACATCATCCCGATCGTCGACTCGATCAGCTTTTTCGTCGACCAGCGCGTGCGGGTGACCGATGTTTCGGCGAAGTCGACGCTCACACGCGACACCGTCCCGGTCAACGTGGGTGCGATCTTTTTCTGGGTGGTGTGGAGCGCCGAGAAGTGCACCTTGGAGATCGAGAACTTCTATGAAGCAATCAGCCTCAGCGCCCAAACCGCCCTGCGGGAGGCGATCGGACGCAACGAACTAGCCCAGATGATCACGGAGCGAGAGAAGTTGGGGAACGAACTCCAGCAGATTCTGGACGAGAAGACGAATCCTTGGGGCATTGCGGTACAGTCGGTAGAGATTCGGGACGTCCACATCCGCGAGTTACGAGTTTTCGTGGCAAGTTTGCCGTAGCTGGATTGTGTGAACGCCCATCCCGCAGGAAGTGCGACTGTTCTCGGATTTCATGCCAGCTAACTTGCAGCAGGACGTTGGAGGCTGGTAGCGCTTCTGAACTGGGAACTGTCGGAAGCGATCAAAGTTCCGCTCGGAACCGCTCAGTTTCCGGTGAACAGTGTACGCTCGTCAACGAAACAGATCGGATTACTGAACGGGTCTCGTGCGTAGAAGAGACGTTCACCCCACGGCATGTCCGCGATCTTTTCGTCTAGCGCCTGGCAGCCAAGCCGCTTTGCCCGTTCGAAGACCGCTTCCAAGTCTTCGACAGCGAAATAGAAGTACTGATTGAAATGATGATGCCACCCTTCGCCCCTGCCGTCGCCGTCGGCAATCGGCTCGTAGCAAGCCAGGATCGTGCCGCCATAGTCAAAGTAGTGCCGTCCAGGCGACACACGCTCGCCGACGAGGCCGAGTAAATCGGTATAGAATGCGGCGGCTCGCTCGATGTTGTCAACCAGTAGAATCACGCGATATAGGCGAACTCTAACGATGCCTCCTTCGACCGATAGGATAGCGGGATGAGCTGCCACAGTGGCCTACTTGGGACGACGACAACGAATTCGTACAAGGGGCAGGTCCGGGGTTGAGGATCGTCGTTGGAGTACGTCCGACCCGTCGCGGATAGGCCGCTCAGCGCGCTTCCGGCGGGCTCGGGACGGCCAGCCAGGCGAAGCCCTCGGGACCGATGCGGAAGCGGCGTCCGGCGGCCTCGACGACGCGGCGGATGCGCTCGACGACTTCTTGTTGGAAGGCCGGGTCGTGCCAGGCGAGAAAGCCGTGCTTCTCGCTGACCGCCAGGGCTTCAGGACGCGTGGTCGCGCCGTGGCGCTTCAGCGAGCGTACGTGAAACGGATCGCCGATGATGTCGCGATCCGTCGCTTCCAGCGCGAGGGCTGCTAGTTCTTCCGGATCACACGGCAGCAACGGTGCGAGGGTGGCGTAGACCTCGATGCCCGCCTCGCGAAGCTTGCACACAGCGGCAAGGCGCTCGTCGATCGTCGAGCACAGGGGCTCGTAGAGCTTGTGCACCGACTCGCGGTTCGTTGTAATCGAGAAGCTGACCCGCAAGGCGGTTCGTCCCGCCAGCCGTACGAGGCGGTCGACGTCCCGAAGAATCAAGGGGCCGCGGGTCTGGAGCACAAACACCGCCGGCGGCTCTTGGATCAGCACGTCTAAGACATCCGGCATGAGTCGCTGGGATTCCTCGGCCGGTTGATAGGGGTCCACCAGGGGCGAGCAGTAGATCACTTGACGGGGACGGACCGCCCGCTGGAGCAAGTTCGCCGCATTGGTTTTGAACGTGGTGAACTGCCCCCAGCGTTGCCAGTCGTCCGGGTGCAGGCCGCCCTGGATGCGCATCGTGGGGACGTAACAGTAGATGCACGCGAAAGTGCAGTTGCGCGCCGGGGTAAGAGAGTGGGTGAAGCCTGCCTGGGCGATAAAGCCGGAGGTCTTGCTGAGGATGGACTTGGCCTCGTAGCCGCGAATGGAGTTGCTGGTCGTCAACGAACTCTAAGCGTACCTTGAGGGAGGTAAAGAACGGCTGAGGTTCTCGACGTCAGACCGTGAGCCCGCCGTGGCCTACCCTACATCCGCTCTACCAGCCGACCGCGTAGCTATCGGTCGCCGGGGCGGCACCCGCCATCAGAACACCTGTGCGCGGGTCAATCACTACCGTCTTGATGCTGCCCACGCCCATGGCCGAGTGCGTCGGGACGTTGTGCCCACGGAGTGCCAGGTCCTCGCGCACCGACGCATCGATCCGCTCCGACACGGCCAGCCCGTCGCCCGCTTCGTGCGGATACCACGAGTTGTGGTAGGACCGGGTCACGAAGTAAGCCTGCTCGACGGCCTGCTGCGGGTTCATGCCGAACTCGACAAAGTTCAGGAAGAACTGAAGCTGCGACTGCGGTTGTGTGTCGCCGCCCGGCGTGCCGAAGACCATCAACGGTTTGCCGTCCTTCATCACTAGCACCGGATTGACGGTCATGCGCGGACGCTTCCTCGGCTCCAGCGCGTTGACGTGATCAGGGTCGAGGTGAAATCCGGCCAGGCGATTGTTGATGAAGAACCCGCCGCCGTGGCCGTCGATGTACATGCCGTTGCCATAGTCGGACGCGATCGAAGAGGTAATCGAGACCATGTTGCGATCTTTGTCGACGACGCCGACGTAGGTCGTCAGGCTGTCGATCCAACGCGGGTGGGCCGCCGCGCCGTGAAGAACCCGGTGCCATCCACGAGTGGCGGCGTATTGCGGCGGCTGGGCGGCTGCACGCAGGGCGCGTGGGTCGCCGGCGGGGGCCGTCCCGTCGATGGCGCGGTCTTTGCGGATCAACTTGCGGCGCTGCTCGGCATACTCTGCCGAAAAAAGTTCCTTCAGGGGAATATCCTTGGCGAATCACGGGTCCGCGATATACTTCTCACGGTCAGCGAATGCCAGCTTTAGGGCTTCGGCGACGTAGTGAATGTAGTCGGCTGAGTTGTGGCCCATGGCCTTCAAGTCGATGCCCTCGAGGGTCTTCATCGCCTCGAGCATCACCGGCCCCTGAGACTGCGGCGGGACGCCGTAGACGTCGTAGCCTTTGTAGTTGACGTGCGCGGGTGTTGTCTCCTCGGCAGTGAACTCCGCTAGGTCGGAAAGCTCCATGAGGCCGCCACCGCCCGCCAAGGCCTCGACGATTCGCTTCGCTACCGGACCGCCGTAGAAACCGCCGTGGCCTTGCGCGGCGATGCGGCGGAAGGTGTTCGCAAGGTCCTTTTGCACAACAACGTCGCCCATGCGCACGGGCCGGCCGTCGCGGAACCACTTGCGGGTGGTCGTGGGGAACGGGGCTAGACGGGGGAGGTTCCTGTGGAACACGTTTTGCAGGTTCTCGCTGACCACAAAGCCGTCCTGGGCCAGCTCGATCGCCGGGGCCAGCAGCTTCTCGCGGCTCAGCCGACCGTATTTCTCCGAAGCCAGCAACAATCCCGCCGGCGCCCCGGGAACAACTGGTCCCAGCGCTCCCTCTTTCTTCAGCCCACCAAGTTCGCGGAAACGGTGGATCGTTGCTTTGCGTGGCGCCCACCCACAGACGTTGATGAACTTCACCTCATTGGTTTGGGCCCAGTAGATCAGGATGAAGAGGTCGCCTCCGATACCTGCCCGGCTGGGCTCGACGACGGTGCTCGCAAAACTCGCCGCCACGGCCGCGTCGATGGCGTTGCCTCCTTGAGCAAGCATCCTGTAGCCAGCCATGGCGGCCCCATAATGGGCGGACGAAACAAGACCGTCGCGGGCGAGGTACACAGGTCTCCACGTAGAGGTCTGTGCCGTCAGAAGTGGAGCGAGCAGCAACCAGATAAGGACAGCTCGCAGGCAAGAAACGGTCATCAAAGGGGTCATGGGGGTGAGGCCTACAGTCTACCGCGCTCCCTCTAGGAAGCCTGCGATCAGCCGCAGGTCAACCGGCCTCAGCAGTCACCCCGGCCAAGTCGCAGCGGCTCACGGCCTACCGGCCTGCGGCGGGGCAGTCAACTCGACACACTGGCGCCTTTGGACCAATAAGAGCTTGGGCTGGAGATCGTAGACATCCTGTTCGGCCACCGGGACCGAAAGTCGGCCGCAATGGAGTCAAATAAAGACGCACCTTATCTTATTATCCGGGCGTGTTGCTTGCAAGGCTTGAGAACTCGACCAAGATCTCAGGGTCGAACTGGCTGGGGGTAGTAGGAACTAACCTGAAGGACGCAACACCCCTTTCAGGGACGTCTCCCGTGTTGGCAAATCGAGCGATTTCCGAGAGATCGGTGGGAAAAGGTTGGATCACAAAGCCGTGGACGAGGTTGGGGCGAACGACGCGCCAACTTCTTTTCTCACCGTTTTCATATGTGATCTCCATGTGCACGGGGTTTACACGGAACAACAGGCTCGATAGCTGCCCGATCAGATTTCTCTTGGTGGTGAGTTTCACGACCAGCGGCCCGTTGTAGGTCGGGACGGGAATCTTGCGGTTCCAGCCCGCACTTGTACTCACAATTTTGGTGAGCGAGAAACGGTGAGGCTTGCTGCGTTTACCAAACAACAGCGTCTCGTCATTTTGCCAAACGACTTCGTAGCCCTCCAATAGCGCCCGCCATGATAGCGGGTCTTCGGCAAACGGGTGGCGTTGGTCAATCGACTCGCCGTGCATCAGAACGAAATCGGCAGCCCCGTGGCTACGAAGGTGTTCGGCATTCAAAAGATCATGGGCCGTCGTGCATGCCTGATAAGTTTGGAACACCGGTCTCGGAGCCCATCGCCAGCCGTTGGCGAGAACCTGCGCGGTGTTGTAAGGTACCACTTCCACGGTGCCGTCGGCGATTTTGTCCTGCACGGCCTGGTCGGCCCTGAGGCTCGCCAAGTTCTTCTCTGTCTGGGATCTCAGAGACTCCCGCGTGAAGTCGAGGTTAAGCATTGCGCCAGCGACTCTGGCGCTGGTAGCGAGTGACAGCCGATCTCGAATGTTGGAGTCCGCCTCGGGCACCACGATCCGCACAATGGAGAATGCAATCAGCAAGGCCATAGTCTGGATGGTTACGATGAGCCTTCGGTCTTGCTGGGCTGCCACCACAAGCAGGAAGCAGGCGGCGAGAGCCAAGTTTGCTTGCATCGGATACGAGTGGACATCGCCGCGAACAGTTCCGTGTTTGAAAGCAAAAAAGGCGGCGATGACAGCCGGGCCCCACCCGGCAAGCAACGACCGTCGCCGGTACGCCAAGACCGGAACACCCACCAGCAAGGCCACTATGGTAAGCAGCGCCGCGTTCACAAGCAGCGAGGGCGCCTCATGGCTCATTCCCTCCGAGTAGCCGACTGAAATTTCGATCGCGTTTCGGAGGTAGCGACCAATGGTCCCGATGTGACCTGTCGAGGCCCAATAGAGCCCGATCGCCGTGAGTGGGAAGACCATGCCCGCGGCTGCTATTTTCCAAAGGCTCCGTTTCCGGGCTGTGCTTTCCCGCAAGAAAACGGTAAGAAGCAAACAACCGAAGATACCGACTGCTTCCACCACGAGGTTGAACTTGACCATCGTGGCCAGACCCACGAGAAATGCCAGGGCTCCCAACTCGAGGTAGACCCATCGAGAACGAGTCGCAAGGGGTAACAAGGCGACCGATACGATTGCCAGATCGAGATGAGAGTTCGGTAATTTGTGCTCGAGTAAGTTGTGGCTTACGGCGAGGGCTCCTACGGTGGCGAAAACGATAAGCGGCATCGCCTTTGAAGTAACCGAGAAAAGCAGACGCAGCAGTGCTGCGACCCAGATACCCCACATCGCGAGGCGGAAGGCGAGCACCGGAACGAGGTGTTCGGCGGGGGTGACCGGCAACCCCAGCCAGGCTAGCGGTCCGTAGGTCCAAACAAGATCTCTGCCGTGAACGAGACCTATTGACTCCCGCATAATATAGAGTCAGTCAAAACAAAGAGAAGACTGCTTCCAGAAGGCCGTGATCAAACGCGGTTTGCGGTACATGCGGCGGAGTGCCTTGCGGGCCCGCTCGTTCAGCTCGCCGTAGTCTTTCGGGCAGACGTTCGGCAACTCGTGCTGCTTCCAGTAAGCCCAGATGTATTCCACCGGATTCAACTCCGGCGCATAGGGTGGCAAGTACTCGGTTGCGATGTGGCCTTCGGAGAGTTCGATGAACTCTTGCACCAGGCGGCTACGGTGCGCCGGCAGCCGATCCCAGACGATCAGCAGCGGGCGATCGATATGACGTACCAACGCCTTGAGAAAGTCGGTCACTTGCTCTTTGCCGATCGCACCGGGATAGAGCCGGAAGTAGAAGTTACGCAGCGTCAGCCCCGCCGAGACGGAAAGCTTCTCCCAGTTGAAGTTAAACTGCAGCACCGGTGTTTGGCCACGTGGCGCCCAGGTGCGGCAGCGATGCGGCTTCTGACTCAATCCGCTTTCGTCGATGAAGACGAGCGTACGGCCTTCGTTTTGGGCTTTTTTTTAATGCGCTTCCAGGTCTTGCGCTTCCAGGTGCGGATCCGCTCTTCGTTGCGCTCGCGCGCCTTTCCGGCCGGGCGTTGCGGGCTCCAGTCGAGCGCTCGCAGGATCTTCCAGACGTGGCCTGCGTGGTATGCGACCCCGAACTCGTCTCCGGTCAGCCGAGCCACCCGCGGACAGCTCCACAGGGGCGTTGGGAAGCCGTGGGCTTCCGGGCCTTCCAGCAGCAGCGACGTCAGGCGTTCGCGTTGTGCGGCATCGAGGAGCGGCTTGCGTCCGGCGCGCCCGGCCTGGCGGAGTCCGGCCGCACCCTGCTCGCGGTATTGCCGCCGCCACTCACTGACGGTTTGGCGAGCGACGTTCAGCCGTCTCGCCGTCTCGGACTGATTGTGGCCTTGGTGGAGCAGCCGCATCGCTTCGAAACGGCGCTTCTCCAGCGCCTTGAAATCCCGCTTCACACCTTTGGGGTTGCCCATACATATATAGATGCTCCACACTATCAAAAAGTGTCATAATAATTTGCGGGATTCAATAGAAGCCTGGGACCTTTGGTACTTCGGTACCAATCAGAGCCTGGCACCAAGCTCGGCAGGGAGGGCGAATCATACTACAGGGCCTCCATCGGTAGGCCGATGAGCCTTGTGGCACTGGGAGAAACGCGAGCGATAGGGCCAATTCTATCGGGAAGGCAGAGGAGCGCCGCGACTCCAGAAATCGTCGAACAGGCTTTCCATCGCCGCCGCCAGGCTGCCGTGCTCGAACACCAGCGCGGTCAGCCGGGGATGACTCACGACGGGATCGTCCAGTGAGATCATGCCACGGGCGCCGTCGAATAGGGCGAGTTTGAGAGGCAGACCGTCGGCGAGCCGGACGTCGGCACCTGCCTTGACAAGGGCCTTGAGCTGCTTCTGCTCTCCTTTTTGCTTCACCGCCTGCTTTTCGAAGAGCAACCGGCACTGCATGCCCTTCTCGATCAACGGACCGAGCGTCGGCTCCCGCACCGGATCCACCGCATAGGGAGGGCGCGCGAATTCGAGGTATACCTCGTGGCTCTGGGCGAGCAGCCGATGGTACTCCTCGGCGATCTGGCCTGTGTCGGCCACAATCCTCAGGTAATCGAGGGTTCCGCGGCCCTGGTTCCCGTCGGCGAAGATGCCGGCAAGGTCATCGATCACCTGGTGGGCCAGCCCGTGGCGGTCTTGCCACTCGCTCTCGAAGATTTGTTTCCTGCGGAACAGATACCCTTCGAGCGCCAGTTTGGGCTCCACGGCGGAGTACTGCTTGGCCTTACCCTGCACGACCTGAACAAAGCCCTTCTCGATCAAGCTGTCGAGCACTTCGTAGATCTTCTGGCGAGGAATGCGCGCGCGACCGGCGACTTCGAGCGCTTTGAAGCGCTGGTGTCCGATGAGGACCATGTAGGCCCGGGACTCGTAGGCGTTCAGTCCAACTTGCTGAAGCCGCCTCGTTTGAAGCTCAAGCTCCACCTGCCTTCCAAGTTACCACGGCGCGGCGCAGGGTGCGATGCCGCACGGAGCCCGTGTTCGAAGGGTATGGACAAGCCGAGCCTTGGTTGACGGGCAAGTGTTATTCTGAGCTTCGAGCACGCCGAAACGGCTTCCGGACAAGGGTTCTCTTCCCCGCGCATGCCTGCTTCGTCACGCCTTCCGACGACCCTTGGTGCATTGCGCCGCAGCCGGCGCTTCTCCCAGGTACGCGTCCGAAACCGTTCTGTCAAAGACGAGATCCGCGGTAATCTGATCGCCCGGCTCAAGAAAGGCAGGCCGATCCTCCCCGGCATCATCGGCTTCGACGACACTGTCACCCCGCAGATCGTCAACGCCCTGCTGTCGCGTCACAACTTTATTCTGCTGGGCTTACGCGGCCAGGCCAAGAGCCGTATTCTTCGACAGCTCAGCGGTCTGCTCGATCCGGAGCTGCCTTATATCGAGGGGACGGAGATCCACGACAACCCCTACAAGCCTCTCTCCCGCGCGGGCCGAACGATGGTTGCCGACCTGGGCGACGAGACACCCATAGCCTATCGCGCCCCCGAGGAGCGCTACGTCGAGAAGCTGGCCACGCCGGACGTCACGATCGCCGATATGATCGGCGATCTAGATCCCATCAAGGCCGCCCGCGGCGGTCACGATCTCTCCAATGAGCTGACCATCCACTTCGGCCTGCTACCGCGAGCCCATCGCGGCATCTTTGCGATTAACGAGCTGCCCGACCTGATGGGCAAGATCCAGGTCGGACTGTTCAACATCATGCAGGAGGGCGACGTTCAGATCAAGGGCTATCCGATCCGTCTGCCGTTGGACGTGCTACTGGTTTTCACCGCGAATCCCGAGGACTATACGGCCCGTGGCAAGATCATCACGCCGCTCAAGGACCGCATTGGCAGCGAGATTCGCACGCACTATCCGCTGACCCTCGGCCATGCCATCGCCATCACCCAACAGGAGTGCTGGCGCGAGCGCGACGGCAAGCCCGATCACCTCTATCTGCCAGGCTACATCGAGAAGATCGTGGAGACGATCGCCTTCGTGGCGCGGGAAGACAAGAAGATCGACAAGCGCTCCGGAGTCTCGCAGCGGCTGCCGATCTCGTGCATGGAGAACGTGATTTCCAATGCCGAGCGGCGCGCGTTCGCCTCGAGGGAGAAACTAATCGTTCCACGCGTTGGCGATATCCATGCGTCGCTGCCATCGATCACGGGGAAGTTCGAGTTGGAGTACGAGGGCGAGCTGCGAGGGGCCAATCGAGTGGCGCGTGATCTGATCCGCGCTGCCGTGGGGAGGGTCTACGACGAGTATTTCGGCGGGGTGGACGTCTCGCGCATCGTGCAATGGTTCGACCTTGGGGGCAGCCTTAAATTGAGCGATACCGAGCCCGCCAAGCGGGTTTTGAAGCAGCTTGAAGGGATTCAGGGTGTGATCGAGCTGTCGAAGGCGGCGGTCGAACAGCACGAGGGTGCGAAGGAGGCACGGGCCTCGGCCGCGGAGTTTCTGCTCGAGGGCCTTTATGCGCATCGTCGCATCAGCCGCGACGAGGAGCTGGGTTATGTCGCCGACCCGAAGAAGAAGCGCGCGCCCGAGCACCCGGACTTCCCCATGCGGCCGGCGGAAACGTCGTTCAACTGAGTCGTCTGACGGGAGCGTCAGATTAAACAAGCGTGTCAAGTGTTGCAGGAGTATCGGGCTGCGCATGTGGCGTAAGGCTCCAGCCTTGCCGAGTCTTGATTCTTCGAGACTCAGGATGGCAAACGACCGAGCAGCCGCTATGGACCGCGGACCTGGGAACCGAGGAATCGGTTCTCGGCAAGGCTGGAGCCTTACGCCACACCAGCACCGACTTGCCGGTTTGAGGTCGCAGACCTCACTCGCTAGCGAGCCATGAAATTTGTCAAATACTCGCGCTACACCGGCGATGATCTCGGCGTCAGTTCCGAAGATCTTCTGCGAGCCCTGTCGGAGTATCTGCTCCGCAGCGGCTTCGATCAAAACGGCTTCGAGTTCTCCGAGCTGGGCGAGCAATCGCTGGACGAGTTGAAGGAGGCCATCCGCCAAGCGCTCGAGCAGGGCGACCTCTTCAGCGAAGAGAACCTCGCGCAGATGATCGACCGCCTCGATCGCATGTCGGCCGAAGAGAGAGACCAACTCGTGAACCGGCTCGCGGAGAAACTGGCCAACGAGGGTTACATCACAGTCAGCGATCCCAACGCTTCCGAACATCGCCAAACGGGCGAGACCCCGCCGGGAGGCGTCGGGGGCGACGGCCGCCACCAAAAAGCGCGCTTCGAGGTGACCGACAAGGGTCTCGACTTTCTCGGCTACAAGACGTTGAAGGACTTGATGGGCTCGCTCGGCAAGTCGAGCCTCGGCCGCCACGATACGCGCGAGATGGCGACCGGCGTCGAAACGTCCGGCTCCTCAAAACCGTATGAGTTCGGCGACACGCTCAACCTCGATATCAGCGAAACGCTCTTCAATGCCGTCAAACGCGACGGCCTAGACGGGCCGATCGAGCTCGAGTACACCGACCTGATGGTGCGTCAATCCGAGTATCAAAGCTCCTGCGCCACCGTCCTCATGCTCGACTGCAGCCATAGCATGATTCTCTATGGTGAAGACCGCTTCACCCCGGCCAAACAGGTCGCCCTGGCGCTGTCACACTTGATTCGCACCCAGTTTCCCGGCGACACGCTGCAGCTAGTGTTATTTCACGACTCGGCCGAGGAAATGCCGCTATCGCAGCTCGCCCGGGTTCAGGTCGGCCCGTTCCACACAAACACGCGGGAGGGTCTGATCGTCGCGCGGCGGCTGTTGCGCCGACAGCGCAAAGACATGCAGCAGATCGTGATGATCACTGACGGCAAACCAACCGCTTTGACCCTCGACGACGGACGCATCTACAAGAACTCCTTCGGCCTCGATCCCCTGGTGATTAGCCGCACCCTCGAAGAAGTCCACAAGTGCAAGCGCCAGGGCATTCTGATCAACACCTTTATGCTGGCGAGGGACTACGCGCTGGTCCGCTTTGTGCAGAAGGTTTCAGAGATCTGCCGCGGCAAGGCTTACTTCACTTCTCCCTACACCTTGGGTCAATATCTTCTGATGGACTACATGAACCACAAGACCCGCATGGTGCACTAGCACATGAGCAGCGGACTGCACCGGCGGTTCGGGACCCTGTTGTGTCTTGGCGCTCTCATGTTGTTTGTGGAGCCGGCCGCGGCCCACCGCATGGAAGGCGAGCTGGTCGTGACCGTGTGCGACCCGGCGGGCCTCGCCATCGAAGCGCGGGTCGAGCTGCTCAGTTGGACATCGCAGTTTCGAACCGAAGCCGTCGCCGACGCCGACGGGACGGTGCGATTCAAGCGCTTGCCGTTCGGCGCCTATCGGATTCGCGTCGAGCACTCCGGTTTCGCACCTGTCTTGCAAACGCTGGAGATCCGCTCCGAGCTCCCGTTCGAGCGGTCCGTAGAGCTTCGCATCGACACCATCGAGACCGCCATTACCGTCTCTGAGTCCGCTCCTCTGCTCGACCCAAACGAAACCGCCATGGTGCTTCATGCGGGACGAGCCTCTCTCGACGAGGCGCCCTACTCGACCCTCGGCCGCGGTGTGATCAACCTGATCGACGAGTTCCCGGGCTGGCTCCTGGAAGCCAACGCCGTTCTGCACCCCCGCGGATCCGAGTACGACACGCAGTACGTCATCGACGGCGTACCGCTTTACGACAACCGCTCTATCGCCTTTGTGCCGGCTTTTGCGGTCGACGAGTTCGAAGTCGTGAACGCAATGACGGGCGGCATCGCGGCCGAGTTTGGTCGCCGGCTGGGCGGCGTGATCGAGCTTCATCCGCGGCGCTTGGGGGCGAGCGGGCATCACTCCGACTTTGGCGCCCACGGTGGCAGTTTCGGCACCGTCGGCGGGAGTTTCGTTCACAGCTATCAGTCCCAGGCGGGGAGCTTCTCACTCGGGCTTCGTTCCGGACACACCGACCGCTACCTCGATCCGCCGTCGCTTGGGAACTTTACAAACAAGGCAACCGAGGCGGGTCTGCACGCGCGCTTCGAACGCGACTTCCGCCGCGACCATCGGCTCAGTCTCTTCGTGCGATCGAGTCGCGTCGGTTTCCTCGTACCGAATGACCTCCAGCAACAAGCAGCTGGGCAGCGCCAGGACCGCCACAGCGACGAGACGGCGGCACAAGTTCACTACCAGCATGTCTTTTCTCCTCGGGCCGTCGGCTCGGTGCGCGGCATGTATCGCGACCTCAGCACCGAGCTGTGGAGCAATACACTTTCGACGCCCGCGTTCGTCCAACAAGACCGGGGACTTCAGCAAGGGGTGCTCTCGGGCGGACTGACATTGGAAAGCGGGCGTCACACGTTGAAGTTCGGAGGCGATCTGCGACTTACCGACCTGCGGGAAAACTTCCGCTTCGCCGAACGAGGGCGACTCCCCGAAGCTGACTTCCAGTTTCTCGACAGGCGCCGCGCCACCGACGTCGGGTTGTTCGTGCAAGATCGCGTAAGGTTCGGCAAGCTCGTCGTCGATGCGGGTCTGCGCTTCGATCATTACCGACTGCTGATCAGGGAATCCGCTGTCAGTCCACGCCTGGGCTTGGGATACTACTGGCCGGCAGCCGACGTGCTCTTCCGCGGCTCCTATGACCGGGTCTTTCAGACGCCGCCGTTTGAGAATCTGTTGTTGAGCAGCGCCGGCCCGATGGGCTTCGAGGGAGTGGAAGGTGCGTTGCCCGTGCCTGGCGGGCGGGCCCATTTCTACGAGGCCGGCGTTCGTAAGCCGCTCTTCGGCGCGATGCGAGTCGACCTAACTCACTACTGGCGGGACTTCGACAACTTCTACGACGACGATGTCTTCTTCAGCACCGGCATCGGCTTCCCAATCAGCTTCGACAGCGCCCGCGTCGAGGGGACGGAGGTGCGTCTGGAGCTTCCGAGCTATCGTGGTCTCACTTCTTTTGTCAGTTACTCGAACATGCTTGGCACCGCCACGTCTCCGGTGACCGGCGGACTCTTCCTCAAAGGCGGTGAGGCCGAGGAACTGCGCGACATTGCGGCTACGTTCCCGATCAGCCAAGACCAGCGCAACACCGTCAGCTCCCTGCTTCGTTATCAAGTCCGGCCACGCCTCTGGGTTTCAACACGTGTCCGCTACGGCAGCGGGCTGCCGGTCGAGCTGGAATCGGACGGAGAGGAAGAAGCACAGGGGACAGGGCTCGACACCGGCATCGGGCGTGGGCTCGGTGCGATCCCGTCCGCCATCCTCGACAAGATCAACTTCGCGCGCGGACGGGTAAAGCCCAACTTCAACCTCGACTTCTCGTTCGGCGCCGAGATCTGGAAAAAGGAGCGGCAATCTCTGACGCTACAATTCGATGTGATCAACGCAACCGGCCGGCTCAACGTGATCAACTTCACGGGTCTCTTCTCAGGCACCGCCCTCGCTTCCGGGCGCATGGTCGGCCTCAAGCTCGGCGCCCGGATGTGAGGGCGTGCTTGGCCGAGCCGTGACCGCGTTGGAGCGAACAGAGAAGGCTCCCGCCCTAGCTAGCACGCACGCGCACCATCGGTCAGGGAGCATCCATCAGTTATTGAATCCCGCAAATTATTATGACACTTTTTGACAGTGTGGAGCATCTATATATGTATGGGCAACCCCAAAGGTGTGAAGCGGGATTTCAAGGCGCTGGAGAAGCGCCGTTTCGAAGCGATGCGGCTGCTCCACCAAGGCCACAATCAGTCCGAGACGGCGAGACGGCTGAACGTCGCTCGCCAAACCGTCAGTGAGTGGCGGCGGCAATACCGCGAGCAGGGTGCGGCCGGACTCCGCCAGGCCGGGCGCGCCGGACGCAAGCCGCTCCTCGATGCCGCACAACGCGAACGCCTGACGTCGCTGCTGCTGGAAGGCCCGGAAGCCCACGGCTTCCCAACGCCCCTGTGGAGCTGTCCGCGGGTGGCTCGGCTGACCGGAGACGAGTTCGGGGTCGCATACCACGCAGGCCACGCCTGGAAGATCCTGCGAGCGCTCGACTGGAGCCCGCAACGCCCGGCCGGAAAGGCGCGCGAGCGCAACGAAGAGCGGATCCGCACCTGGAAGCGCAAGACCTGGAAGCGCATTAAAAAAAAGCCCAAAACGAAGGCCGTACGCTCGTCTTCATCGACGAAAGCGGATTGAGTCAGAAGCCGCATCGCTGCCGCACCTGGGCGCCACGTGGCCAAACACCGGTGCTGCAGTTTAACTTCAACTGGGAGAAGCTTTCCGTCTCGGCGGGGCTGACGCTGCGTAACTTCTACTTCCGGCTCTATCCCGGTGCGATCGGCAAAGAGCAAGTGACCGACTTTCTCAAGGCGTTGGTACGTCATATCGATCGCCCGCTGCTGATCGTCTGGGATCGGCTGCCGGCGCACCGTAGCCGCCTGGTGCAAGAGTTCATCGAACTCTCCGAAGGCCACATCGCAACCGAGTACTTGCCACCCTATGCGCCGGAGTTGAATCCGGTGGAATACATCTGGGCTTACTGGAAGCAGCACGAGTTGCCGAACGTCTGTCCGAAAGACTACGGCGAGCTGAACGAGCGGGCCCGCAAGGCACTCCGCCGCATGTACCGCAAACCGCGTTTGATCACGGCCTTCTGGAAACAGTCTTCTCTTTGTTTTGACTGACTCTATATTATGCGGGAGTCAATAGGCAGGCTGGCTGGATGCCGAGCCCGGTACCGAGCCCTAGGGGAGATTTTTCTCTTGACATCCCCTTTTATAGGACTAGCCGACAAGATCGACATAGGTAGGCCCTCGCAAGCTTTCCCTGTCACACCACCGGGCATACGGGTCCCGTACCACGGCGGTTCGGAGGAGTTAAGCGTTCGAAGATGCCGACAATCTGGGAAGGCCGAGCGAATCGAAATAGACATTGGGCAGCGCTTGCTGGACAGCCGCGTGCCGCGACATGGCCCACAAACCAGTGGCGGAACCGGCGGCAATGGCCGCACGATAATGCGGCACGCCCAATCGCCGTAGGTTGGCGAATCGGGTCGGCCCATTCCCCCACTGCCGCCAGGTCATCATGCGGAGTCTCCGGCGGATCCGCGCATCCAGGTTGCGAAACACCAGCGGGTCTTGGCTGAAGCCAAAGTAGCTCCGCCAGCCGAGCAGATACGGCCTCAATGAGCCGATCATCCGCTCAATGCTGATCCCGCGCGTCCTGCTCGTCAGCTCTCGCACTCGCGCTTGGAACCTTTGCAACGCCTCGGGCGATATCAATCGCTGAGGCTCCGCTCCGGTCGTCAAGCGAAAGCCTAAGAACTTCCGATCGTTGGGTCGAGCCACCGCACTCTTCGATTTGTTGACCTTGAGTCGGAGTTTCTTTGTAAGAAACTTACAGACGCCGGCCATCACCCGTTCCCCCGCCCTGCGACTGCGAACGTAGATGTTACAGTCGCCGGCGTAGCGGCAGAAGCGATGGCCGCGCCGTTCCAACTCGCGATCCAAATCGCCGAGCACGAGGTTCGACAACAACGGCGACAACGGTCCGCCTTGTGGCGTGCCTTCGTCGGCAGGACTCACCAGCCCGTCGTCCATCACCCCGACGGTTAGAAACGCCCGGATGAGTTTCAGCAATCGCTTGTCGGGGACACGTTTGGCGACACGAGCCATCAGCAGGTCATGGTTGACTCGATCGAAGAACTTCTCCAGATCGATGTCTACGACCCACTGATAGCCTGCGGCGACGTAGGCTTGCGCCTGAGTCACCGCCTGATGCGCCGAACGTCCCGGTCGGAAGCCATAGCTGTTGTTGGAAAACGTCGGGTCCCAGCGCTTCTGCAGAACCTGCAAGACCGCTTGCTGGATCAGTCGGTCGAGCACCGTAGGGATGCCCAACTTCCTGACCCCGCCGCCGGGCTTCGGGATTTCCACCCTGCGCACCGGTTGCGGTTTGTACGTTCCTTGAAGCAACTGTTCCCGGATGGCTGGCCAGTGCTTGCGAAGGTCGTCCAGCGTTTCGTCGATGGTCTTGCCATCAACACCCGGACTCCCTTTGTTACCCCGAACTTGTTTCCAAGCCTTTACGAGATTGCTTCGCTCGCACACCTCCTCCATCAGTCGTTCTTCTCGCGCCGGGCTTTCAGATTCCCGCTTCACCGCGGACGGTTCGGTCCCTTGCCGAGCGCGCCTCGGGGCTTCACCCTTTGGCTCGTCCATGAAGGCCAGTCGTTGCTGGGTTTTCTGCCGCTTGCCGTCCATGAGTTGCGAGTCTTACTTGCCGCTCTCTTCCGTTCGGGCCTTCGGCCATCGTTCTCGGTTCGGCCTATCTGTTGGCTCCGTTTTTCGACTTGTGGAGTGCCTTACTAGCCTTGCCGACTGCATGGCCTACTATGCCCTCTGCTGACTTCTGCGCCCCGATCAGGTCGCCTCGCGGCTCCCCCAGTCCCAAACAGCGGGACGGAACGCAGACCTCCCGGGGTAAGTCTGACCGCCTTCGCCGCACACCTGCCGAATCTACAGCCTTGGCCCTTGATGGAACTGGACTTCGCGATCAGTTGTCCGCTCGTCCGACCAAAGATGCCCCTTATCCGGTTTCTGTTCGTCAGGTCGCGGTTTTGTTCCACGCTTCCTCTGGACCCCGCCTCGCGACGACGCCCTTGCGCTTCCCTAGCACTTCACCTCCATCAGGCTGTGCAGAGGACTTTCACCTCCAAGCTGTCAGACATGCCCGGCACACAACCAAGCCGCTATGCGCGGCGGACGCCTGCGGCGTGGGTGGCAAGGGAAGAGTAGAGTCGGTCGCAGAGAAGGAGGTTCTCTGTGACGATACTCACCCAGCGGATGCGAGAAGAGCTCGTACGCCGCAACTACGCTGAAACAACGATTCGCACCTATCTACGATCCGTCGAGCAGTTTCGAGAATACGCTCGAAAGAGGCTCGATCATCTCGGTCCGGACGATATGCGCCGCTACCAGGCGTACCTGCTCGAGAACAAGAAACTCGCCGTCGGCACGGTCGTCCTGCACGTCAGTGCACTGCGGTTCCTTTACGTCAAGGTGCTCGGGCGGCGCGACATGAAGCAGGAGCTGCCCTATCCGAAGCATCGCAAACGCCTGCCGACCATTCTGAGTCCCGAGGAGGTGGCGCGCCTGATCGACTCGGCGCGCACCCTATCGCACCGCGCGATGCTGATGACGCTGTACTCGGCGGGGCTGCGTCGCGCCGAACTGTGCCGCCTCAAAGTTGCCGACATCGACAGCCAACGAACGATGCTTCGTGTCGAACGCGGCAAGGGCGGCGTGGATCGCGAAGTGCCCCTGAGCCAAGAGCTTCTTGAGACGCTGCGCGAGCATTACCGCTGGATACGGCCCAAAACGTACTTGTTCCCCGGCACGATCAACAACTGGCGCGTCGACAAACCCATCACACCGAAGGTCGTCTGGACGGCGGTTCGCGAGGCGACCGAACGCGCTGGGATCCGCAAGCGCGTTACACCCCACACGCTGCGGCATTGTTACGCCACGCACCTGCTCGAATCCGGCGCTGATCTGCGAACCATTCAACTGCTCATGGGGCATGTCGATATCGAGGCCACGACGGTCTACCTACACCTTTCCCAGAAGCACTTGCAAGCGGCGGCGAATCCGTTGGATCAACTCGCGATTTCCCCTACAGCGCGCATCGAACGTTCGCGCAGACTACACAAGCCGGCATGAGCCGGCCCACCTTCGAGGTGGCCGATCTCATCCAGGCGCAGGGCGACCGCTTCGTGGATCGCTATCGATCGTGGCTCAGCTTCCAGCAACTGAATGTGCTGCAAGCGATCGGGCGCTGTCGCACGGCGGCCTTGGGCGGCCACGTTGATGTTTGTCCGCGCTGTGATCAGCAGGCGATCTCGTATAACTCCTGTCGTAATAGGCACTGTCCAAAGTGCCAGGCGCAAGCGCGCCAACGCTGGCTCGCCGCGCGCGAGCAAGAAGTCTTAGGCGTGCCCTACTTTCACGTCGTCTTCACCCTGCCGCACGCACTCAACATGCTTTGCGAGCAGAACCCGGCGGTCCTCTACGGCTTGCTGTTCTGGGCCAGCGCACGGACTCTGTTGGAAGTGGCGGCAAACACGAAGCATCTCGGCGCAAAGATTGGCTTTCTGGGCATCTTGCATACCTGGGGGCAGAACCTGCTGCTTCATCCCCATCTCCACTGTGTCATTCCAGCCGGCGGACTTTCTTCCGACCGCACCCGCTGGGTCCGTCCCAAGTATGCTTTCTTTCTGCCGGTGAAAGTGCTCAGTCGCGTCTTTCGAGGCAAGTTCGTCGACGGCTTACGGCGAGCTCACCGGCATAAGCAGCTCCGCTTCGGCGGCCCGCTTACCGCCCTCGAAGAATCGAAAAACTTTGCGGCTTTCCTGCGCACCCTGTTCCGTCAGGACTGGGTCGTGTACGCCAAGCCGGCTTTCGGCGGACCGGCGCAGGTGCTGCGTTATCTGGGCCGCTATACCCATCGCGTCGCCATCAGCAATCACCGCTTGCTGGCTTTCGACGGCGAGCGCGTCACTTTCCGTTGGAAGGGCTACGCGCACGGCAACCAACAGCGGAAGATGACACTCCGTGTTGCAGAGTTTCTGCGGCGCTTTGTCCAACATGTGCTGCCACGAGGTTTCGTTCGCATCCGGCAGTTCGGCTTCTTGGCCAACCGCTGCCGCAAAGCTCTGCTCGCACTCGCCCGCCAGTTGCTCGCGTCGGCGCTGGAACCACGGCAGCCTAGTTCGCAGGCGTCCGCCGACACACTGACCTGGCGATGCCCCCGCTGTTCCACGCCGATGCGAATCGGGCCCCAGCTTACGCCGGCCCAACTCGCTCTCCAATGCAGCTACTTCGACAGCTCGTAAGGCACCCGCCACAGTCTGGCGCAAAGACGTGCAACCGCACGCCGCGGCGGTCGTGTGTCCGTGCACCTAAAGCCATGTGCAAATCCGCTCTTGTCGCAGTGTCTCAACCCCGCGGATCGCCGATCCGATCTCTGTACTTGCCTTGTCGCGGCTGCTCGGCCATCCTCGCGACGCCTGCGGCGACTCGCAGCACCGCCTGACGTGGTTCGTAGCTCCATAGTCGTCCGCCCCGCCCAGCGGCTTCCTTCAAGTCGCCCTATCGAAACTGCCTCGGACCCGGCTTCCTCGCCTTCTCTCCCATCTTCGTGCTCCGAGGCAGCCCCGATACGGCACTAACGACTAGGGGGGATCTATCTGCTAAACCTCACGCAACCCCCGCCTTATCAGAGAATTGCACAACCCGCGACCTGAATTGAGTACGACGTGACTTCAGGGCTCTTCGAAAACGGCCTGCCCGAGGAGGGTGCTAGTACTTACTATCATAAATAGACGCACTTGTGATAGAATAAGGGCATGGCTAAAAGAGCCACGCCCATCCTTTTGAGTCCTGCTGAGGAACGGACGCTACAGCGCTGGCGACGGGCCCACAAGACCGAACGGCGTACCGCCGAAAGGGCTCGCATCGTCCTGCTGGCGGCCCAAGGAAAGTCGAACCTGGAGATCGCGGCGCAGTTGGGAACGCGGCCGGCACGGGTGTCGAAGTGGCGCACCCGCTTTGCCCGCCAACGGCTGGCCGGCTTGGCCGACGAAGCGCGACCCGGCAAGCCGCGGCAATACGACGCCGCGAGCGAGAAACGCATTCTCAAGAAACTCGATGAATCGCCGCCCAGCGGACAGGCCACTTGGACCGGCCAACTCCTGGCCCAAGCGCTCGGCGAGGTGAGTGACCAACAAGTCTGGCGCGTGCTGCGCCGCCGGGGCATCTCGCTGCGGCGTCGTCGCAGCTGGTGCCTCTCGACCGATCCCGAGTTTGCCCGTAAAGCCGCCGACATCGTGGGACTTTACCTGGACCCGCCCGAGAACGCTGTCGTGCTAGCCGTCGACGAAAAGCCCCACATCCAAGCCCTCGAACGCGCTCAGGGCTGGCTGCGGCTGCCCGACGGCAAGGCCTTGACGGGCTTCAGCCACGGCTACAAACGCCATGGCACAACGACCTTGTTCGCCGCCCTGGAGGTGGCCACCGGTCACGTCACGGCTGGTCACTACCAGCGTCGCCGGCGGCGAGAGTTTCTAGACTTCATGAACCAACTGGTGGATCTCTACGAAGGCTTCGAGTTGCACGTCGTGCTGGACAATCTCAACACCCACAAGCCGAAACGGGATCGTTGGCTCCAGCGCCACCCCAACGTGCACTTGCACTACACTCCGACCTACGCCTCGTGGCTGAATCAGATTGAGATCTGGTTCAGTATCCTCAGTCGGCGGGCGTTGCAGGGAGCCAGCTTCACCTCGCCCTACGAAGTACGCGCAGCCATCGACCGCTTCCTCGAGGCACACAACGAAAACGCCGCCCCTTTCGAATGGACCAAGGCCAGCGTGAGGCAGCGGCCTCTTTCTTACTCATACGCTAACTTATGATCTTAAGTACTAGGGTTGCCAGCTGTCGCTGAGATAGAAACGAAGCAGAACCGGATGCATCAGACGGTTCACTTCTGTGGAATGCGAGTCCAGCATTCCTTTGCCGAACGTTAGGGCACTGCGAAAAGCGTCGGGCGTCAAGTACCGCAGTCGATCTTGGGGAATCCCAAAATGATCGAGCTGCGCGATTTCGTTCCGAACGTCTCTGACCGCCTTCGGAGAATGCCAGGCGAGAATCCAGCCCCAATCTCCGAAGCTCGGGACGTTGTCGTGGTAGGGGACCGTCTCATATCCGGCGCTGTCGAGGGTCCGCCGAACACACAAGAAAGATTCCTTTGAGTGATAGGGAGACGTGCTCTGAACCGCCATGATGCCGCCGTTGGATAGGATACGGCGCAGCTTCAAATAGAATTCGCGACTATAAAGCTTGGCAAGCTCGACGCTGTTGGGGTCAGGAAAGTCGACCACGATCACATCCCATGATCCCGATAAGCGCTGGACCATCTTGTCCGCGTCGACCGTGTATACCGATACCCGCGCTGCCTCCTCGATGATAGGTTTTCCCGATTCGGGCAGAGTCTCGGTGTAATCGTAGATGGGCCTCGTGGACGTCTCCGAAACGACACCGGAGGCACCCGCCGCCACGACCCGCGCGTCCGCGAGGGCGCCTTGGTTGAGCTCATTGAGCACGTCATCGTCGCGTGCCAGCGCAATCATGTCGGGATCGATGTCGATGAGCCGAACCTCTTCCACATCAGGATGCTTGAGCACTTCTCTTAGCGCGAGGCCGTCTCCTCCGCCCAGAATCAGTATCCGATCGCGACGGGCGGCCAAACTCATAGCCGGGTGCACGAGCAGTTCGTGGTAAATGTGTTCGTCGCGGCTTGAGAACTGCAAGTTGCCGTTGATATAAAGGCGGTAGTCGACGGGCTTGACGCCGGCCGTCATCACGAGATGTTGATACTTCGTGGTTTTGGAATAAACAACCGGCTGGTCATAGAACCTTTGCTCTAGAAGGAGATTCCAAACTCGGTTCTGGGCGTAACCGTAGCCGAGCGCCGCGGCCGTCAGTAGGATCATGAGTAATGAAACGAGCGGCCGTGCCACAGCCCGATGGCGCATGAAGTACAGGTAAGTAACCACCGCGACGACAAAGTTCACTCCCGCCACAAAGAAACTAATTTCGGTCAGAGGAAAATATTTCAGGAAGAAGTACACCCACACCAAGGCGCCGATGAAGCTGCCGATATAGTCCATGCTTAAGACCGTCGCTATATTCGATTTGAGGGTGGGAACGTAGTATCGATTGATGCGCAAGACGAGGGGAATCTCGAGGCCGATCAGAAAACCGATCGCCAGGACGAAAAAGTACTGCACCAAGGAGAAGTGGCTCTCCATCGTCGCGTAGGACGCGTACGCCGCGGTCGGGGCGAAGCCGCCCAGCAGCGCCAAGAGAACTTCGACCGCCAGGAATTTCTCGACCAGACGACGATCGCTGAGCCTCTGCTGCCAGTAGCCCGCTACGCCCATCATGAGCAACATTAGGGAGATGGTCACGGAGAATTGCTCGATGCTATTGCCGAGGATGTACGTGGCGACTGTGCTGAGGACGCACTCGAAGATGAATCCGCTCGCGCCGGTAAAGAACATCGAGAGAGCAAGCAGGGCGGTCGCGACGCGCGGGTGGATTGTCGAAGCGGAGAGTGTTTGTGAATGAGACGTCTCCATCGGACCGGGCACAGAGTGCCAGCCATTCTACCATCCTGATCTCAGCCGGCGACCGGCAACTTGTTCTGTATACTGAGGTTCCGTTTTCACCCTGACTCCAGCGGCGATGGCAGACCGACTCGGCATCTCGCGACGAAAACTGCTGCAAACGGCCGCCGCGGGTGGCGTCGCCGCGGCAGGTACGGCATTCCTTTTTCGCCCTGACCGCCCGATTGAAGGCTCGTTTGTCGATCGCGGCCACGTCGCAGGTCACCGCATTCGTGACTCGCAGTCTGCTCCGCCACCTCCCGAACGCGTGGCCGCCCCTGTGGTTGTGGTCGGGGCCGGTGTCGCCGGGCTTTCCGCTGCCTGGCGCATGCATAGGCTTGGGTTTCGAGATTTTGTCGTTCTCGAGCTGGAGGACCAAGCCGGCGGAAACTCCCGCTGGGGAGAGAACGAAGTGAGCGCCTATCCATGGGGCGCACACTACATACCGGTACCGGATAAGAGAATCCCACTGGTCCAGGAGCTGTTCGAAGAGCTGGGTGTGATCCAGGAGGGCCGCTGGGATACGGCGCACTTCTGCAGAGAGCCTCAGCAGCGGCTCTTCGTCGATGGCCACTGGCAGGAAGGGCTGGAACCAGGTCCTGAGGCTTCGAAATCGGACCGTGATCAGTTCGATCGCTTTTGGGACCGCATGGATTACTACCGGCAAGGGGGCGAGTTTACGATCCCCATTCAGCGGCCCAGGCAAACCGAGGGCTTGGATCATATTTCGATGAAGACCTGGATGGTCGAGCAGGGTTTTTTCTCGTCCCACCTGCGGTGGTACGTGAACTATGCGTGCCGTGACGATTATGGCGCGTCTTACGTAGACACCTCGGCTTGGGCGGGCATCCACTACTTCGCGGCACGCCCCAAGGAGGACATCGGAGTCCTGACCTGGACCGAGGGAAACGGTTGGATCGTCAAGCGGCTCTTGGAGAAGTTGCACCCGTACCTACGTACGTCGGCTCCGGTCCATCGGATCCTTCGGTCCGGCGGCGGCCTTGAGGTGCTGACCGAGGACGCGGTTTACACTTCCTCCGCTGTCATCTTCACAGCGCCGACCTTCCTGGCTCCCTACATCATTCCTGAGATTGGCCCTGACTTCCCCTCGATGGCGCAGCACGAATACTCACCTTGGTATACGGCCAATGTGACGCTTGACCGTATTCCACGGGAGAGCGGCGCTTCCCCGGCCTGGGAAAACATCCTGCACAACTCCCCCGGGCTCGGATATGTCGTGGCGACACACCAAGGGCGCCGGGCGGCCGGGGCGGAGACGGTGTGGACGTACTATCGGGCGCTGACGGAGGTTCCCCCCCGCGTGGGACGGGCCGCCTTACTGGAGACGAACTGGGATGAACGCAAAGCAGAGATTCTGCGCGATCTCGAGCAGGCCCACCCGGACATCCGCGATTGCACACGCCGGATGGATGTGATGCGACTGGGACATGCCATGATTCGTCCCGGCGTCGGATTCATTACCTCCGAAGCACGAAAACGGCTCGAAGAGTGGGACGGCCCGATCCAGTTTGCGAGTTCGGATCTAAGCGGGATTTCGATCTTCGAAGAAGCACAGTATCGCGGCGTGCGAGCGGCGGACCGCGTGCTCAAGCGCTTCGGATTTCGGGATCTCGACTACGCCTGACGGTCAGAGCTCATCCCAGGCGACTTCCTGAGGCAGGATTCGCCGGCCCGCGACATAAAAAAGCGACGTTCCCTGCTTGACCACGAAATCCGAGGCTGGATTGAGATCCACGTCGCCCACCGAATCACCCGATGCCACCGCCACGAGCGTCGCGCCAAGGCGATCCCTGAATGCCCGCTGCAAGGCGTCGAAGTTCCAGGTACGGCTCGTATCGGAAACGTTCAGACGGTAGATCGTGTCGTCGGTCGTGTTGCTCAACAAAGACGAAATCACCGTCGTCGCGCCGGGGTCCTGAAGTGCCTGAACCATGAGGGGAACCGAGAGTGGCGTGACACATTCGATGTTTGGGTCAATTCGCCTCAGATGCATTTCGTTTTCGGGCTGCCGCAGCAGAGCCACGATGTGAGCGTGAGAGTTGACGCTGCGAGCCGCAAGGGTAACAACGATCGTCTCGTTGTCGTCGTGGCCGTGGATGAGAATGCTGGCCGCCTGTGCGACGCAGGCACGGTCGAGCACATCGTCCGCCGTCAGGTCACCGTGGACGAACTTCACCTCGTCCGATACGGGGTTCTCTTCAGCCAAGTAGGAACAAAGAACGATCGAAAGGCCTTCCGCGCTTCTGTCTTCTCTCAACTCCCGGATGAGTCTCTCGGTTTCTCCCTTGGTGTAGCCAAAGATCACGAGGTGACCTGCTTCGCTCAGCTGCGTCAGACCTCTCATGCGCCTCCTTCCAAAATCAATGACAGACTCGGCCAACTTTGCCACGGCGACGGCAATGACACCGATGCCGAGCAGCATGATGACCACCGCGGTCGCCCTCCCACCAAGCGAGCCAGGGGCGATATCGCCGTAGCCCACAGTCGTAGCGGTCACAACAAACCACCAGGTGTAATCCCGTATCGAAGCCAGCGGGCTGTCAGGCCCCTCGAAGAAGGGCATCAGGGCCGCACCGAGCACGTAGAGTGTCAGCAGCAGGGTTCCGATCCATGCCCAGCCGGCCTTGTGGACGATGCGCAGCAGAGTGTCGCGAAGCCGGCGAAAACGAGCGCGAGCCGTCACTGACGCCCCCGGGCCGCTAAACCGCCACCAACGCGCCGATCATGATGGCTAGCGCAATCTGGGCGCAGACGGTCACTGAACAAGCGGCGAGGTTACGATCACGCTCGACCTCGATCTTGAGGGTCGTATGCGGCAGGAAAACCTTGTCGATCAATATCTGGAAGGGAATGAGCAGGGCCATTCCAACCAGTGCGCTGATGGCGAAGCCGGTGATTCCCTCCGCCCAACCAACAAAGGGACCGGCGATAGCGAAGCTGAGGATGATACCCAGCGTGGCCAGCGTGCCGCCAAGCATCAACCCGGCGGCCGCGTTGCCTTTCTGGATCTCGTCGACGATGTTGAACGGCGTCACCCAGTCGTAGATCAGCGCGAACAGGATCAGAGCCGCCTGCCCCATGAAGAAAAAGCCCGCGGCTGTGTACCACGCTCCACCCTCACCTTGAAACGAGCCAAATGCGATCAGGCCGGTAGCTGTATAGCTGCCCAGCTCCGCGAATCCGACGGCGGTGTTGCGATTCTTGAGTTCTCGAGTGTTGTGAACACTGCGCAAGATGATCTGCTCAACAACGAACTCGGCCACGAACAGAAACACAAGCAACAGGAAGCAGGAGAACAGCAGTTCTCCGGTGTCTTGCAGCACTACTTCCCATCCTGCTGAGAAGCGACTGACCCCACCGCTGACAACCCCGGCTAGACCGAAGCCGAAACCAATGCTCAAGCCACAGCGGCGCAGAGCCACCGCCAGATTGCTCTCTTCTTCGATCTGGTAGTCGGCGGTGTATTCTACGGAATCGCCTCCGTCGGTCGGAGCCACGGCGGCACGAAAGCGCGCGTCTCTGAGCTTCTTGGCTAGCAGAAGGATCAGAAAGACAAGAAGGGTGTCGACCGCGCCGTGAACGAAAGTCTCAATGAATAGCATCACGTCCTCGTATTACTTTCCACTGCCACCGAAACCGCCTCCGCGGCCGCCCGGTCCCGCTCCTCGTACTGACGCCGACACCCGCCGAAACCCTCCCGTTCGGCCAAAGGCGGAGTTCTGATACCTGGGAGAGGTTTGGGTCGTCTTACTTCTTGTTCCGTACAACGGTGCGGCCGCCGTGCCGCCATAGTAGGGCCGTGAACCCCGATAGCCGCCCGACCACGTGGACCAAGTATTCCGCCCGTAGTAGTAGGGCCTCCCGAACAGGCTCCGGTAGAGCAAATAGGGTCCTACCCAGGTCCAGACGCTCCCTCCCCGGCCGTCTGAGGCCCAGTGACCGTATCTCGGGTTCCCGACGTAGGCCATCCCGGGCGGGGCAGCGTGGGCCAGTTTTTCATCCTCGAAGCTGCCATACGGTTTCGCCTCGACATCCATGCCCAGGTTGTCGACATTGGCGAGGAAGAGTGCCGCGCCCACCGCAACGAAGGCGGTCTCGGAGGTCTCCCCGTTCTCTATCACCAGATACTTGTGGTAGTAGTCCACCTTGTCGTCCTCGACCCAGTATTCGGCAGCGTTGTCGTTGCGGTTGGACCAACTCTCTCGGGGGTCGATCCGTAGAGTGTTCCATCGCCTCGGGTCGACGTGCCTGTAAAGCTTCAGTCCGCTACTAAACCAGCCGACCTTCCACTGACCAAGGCCCACGCCCGTGTTGCTGGTGAGGTGGTTGTACGTCTCCAGATCCACCTGACGCGGACGATAGTCGTAGTGATGCACCCTCGGGGAATCGCGCGAGTCATCCCAACTGTACCGCCGGATAATTACGGCATACTTAGCCTGCATGTCAATCAGTGTCTTGGAGTAGCTCCGCGAAAGCTCGCCTAGCTTTGCGGTGACGTATGCTCCGGACTCCTCGAATGTCGCAGCGTTCTCCGAGAGGATTTGACGGTTGTCGCCGATCAAGGCGTAGTCGGCATCATCGGACCCGACTTTTGCTGACTCACCCTGGATCGCTTCGTGTGCCGTCTCCGATCGATTCACAAGTGCCGTCAGGGGCTGGAGCAGCTTGCCGATGTCGTCTTTGCGAGCCGGAAACTCGCCAGAGGTCTGGGCCGCGATCTTGCCTACAGCCTGGTTTTGATCCCTCTGCTTTTGCAAGTCTGCATTTGCGCCACGGATCAGCGCAGGCGCGTGCTCGCGGCTCTGGGTGATGAAATCACTTCGCTCCTTCCACGCCAGCGACATCCCACGAGCGCTGGCGGTCAACGGCGAGATCTTCTTGAGAGTTTCGTTGAGAACCTGCAGCTCTTTTTCATCGTCCCTGTCAAGGATCGGAGCGACGGTCTTCTGATAGAGAGTTTCCGCCGAGTCGAGGATCTTGCGAGCGTCTGTGAACCTCCGCGCCCAAGATTCTTTCTCGGCGTATCGCGCGAGAGAGCTGTACTGGTCCGATGCCTGGAACTGCTGGTACGCCTGCTCTTGCGCGTCCACCTCCTGCCTAGTCTGCTCGACTCGCTTGTGAATGGCTTCGGCGAGGCTGACGCTAACGTCCGGCAGGCCACCGCATGCCGTCAGCAGAACCAGGAGAGTGGCTGTCAGATATCTGCTCATGGCGGATCCACACACGGCCCGTCACGCGGGGCCGCGGAAACTAACCCACGATTTCAACAGGCTGCCGCACTTCTTGGACCGGGGACGCGACATGTCGCGCACCCACAGTCCGGACCGCCGACGACCGCGTCCACACCACGGCGTCTTCTGACGGATAGGAATGAACCGTCTCGATCTCGGCGCCCGCGCCTCCAAGCCGCACCCACAGTAGCGTCTCCGGAGGCTTCCCGAACCGGACTTCAGTAGGAAATTCGAACGAGAGCCCGATTTCGTCCGGCCGCGTCTGCGCCTTAGCAACGCGGGTCTTGAGATTTTCCAGCAGCCTTTCGGCCGCACTGCGGCGCAGCAGTTCTCCGGTGAACCGATACACGACGTTGTCCAACTCCAAATCCAGCGGTCCGCGCGCGGGCTTGTGCGACACGCAGCTCCCGGGCCATGTCTGCAACACGGTGTCCGAGCATACCAGAACCTCGCTCAGGCAACCAGCCCCCGCCCGAAAACGGATCATATGGCTGGCTCCAAGGATGTACGCGTCGATCCGCATCCCGTTTGCCGACGCGCGGCCTCGGCACACTACGGTGAACAGAGCCGGATCTACGAGGTTGCTGAATAGACGAAGCCGCAGGTCGCCGGCCGACCTGTCTTTGTAAGCAACCTCAGCCACTTTCGCCGCCTTCGGCAACCAAGACCTCGATGGCACTTGGATCCAAGTATTCGCTCAAGATCACGTTGTGCTCATAACCGTCATCTTCGTCGCCCCACTCTTCAATGCCGATAAACGCCTTGCTTCCCTCCTCGGCAAAGAGGTATTGGTGGAAGGGCACGCCCTGCTCGCCGTCATCGCGGTAGAAGGTCACTGCGGAATCCTCATGGTAGTGGAAGACCCTTTCCCCGTATCTCGCCACGCCTTCTTCATCTTCGGAGATCTTCCACAGCTCTTCCTTGCCTTTCAATCCGACCTGGGCGAAGCTGAGCTTTTCCCGCGAGACGTAGACGGAGACCTCGTCTTCCTTTTCCCATTCGGCGTACCGCGCCTCGCCGTCGTGCAGGCAGTAGAGGACCAGCTCGGGCCAGCGATAGCCGCTTCGCTCATACACGTTGGTACTCTCGACACGGTAGGACTTGCCTTCGAAGCGGATGTAGGCCCCATTCTTAACGTCTTCAATCGAGTATTTGTGGCGGTCGCCGGGTGGAGCCGGCTTCGGCATTTGACGGGTCGCCTCGAACTGCTCGTCATAGCGTTTGCGCCGGGCGGGATCGAGGAGGGTTGACATGTTAGTCGTTTGTCCCGGAGAAAGCATTTCTCGTACTCGGGACGGCAACAGAGCCGCGACCGTGAGCACCTGCCGAGCAAAATCCTTGCTCAATCCGGCAGAAAATTCAGAGCCAGAGGCGCGGCCGTGAGGCTGCGCGCCCGCGCCCTTACGGGCGTGGCTCAGAGCCTCCGTCCTACGATGCCGGCTGCTCCGGTGGCGCCTCCAATTCTGCCGGCGTCGCCCCGGGGAGTTGCGCCGGCGGAAGATCGCGAGCCGCTTGCAGCGCCTCGACCTTCGGCTCAAGCGCAGCCGACATCTTGTTCAACTCAGCGATACCCGCTCTTGCTTTCTCGGTTCCGACGGCCCGGATCTCCTCCATCTTGTCCATCGCTTCAATCAAACTATTGTGGGCTTTCTTCACGCTTTCGAGAGCGATCACGGGGTTGTTCTGCATTTCGCCGATCTCCGCCGTCTGTCGGCCGATCGCCGCCGCGTTGGCTTCAAGCATAGCCGCGGTGCTCTCTTGGACACTCTTCACAGCGGTGGCGATCTGCTTCTGACTCGCCAGAGCCGCCTGGATGGCCAACCCGACTGTCAACAGGCTTTGCGTCACCATGACGGTGCGGTCGACCTGCTCGCAGAGCGTGTCGTTGTTCTGGATCGTCATGTCGATGGAGGCGAAAAACTGCAGATTGACCTGCTCCATCGTGCGCAGGTCCTGGACCCGCATGGCGACCCTGTGCATCATCGCTTGCAGCTTCTGCCGCTCGGCCGGCTCCGTCGCTTCCGGCAACTTGTCTTCAATCTTCTGCCACAGCAGCTCTCCGATGTAAGCGCTCTCCTGCACCCCACGCTGCGCCTGTCCCACCTGCTCATAAAGCTGTTCCAGTTCAGCGTTGTCTTGCAGTAACTTGTCCTTGCCGTGACGCAGCCCGTTCATGATGTGGTCGATTTGTGTTTGGACGGACTCGTACTTGACCGCAATCCTCTTGAGGACCGTGCCCACGCCGGGAACTTTGCCGACCCACTTTGCGATCCCGCTCGGCTGGCTGAGGACGTTGGGATTGATTTCGTCCATCGTGTGGCGCAGCTCGATCAGCGTCCTCGGGATCTCGGCGCCTTCGCCTTCGAGCTGGCCGAGCATCGTGCCAACGCGCGTTTTCAGAAGGCCGATCTCCTTGGAAGCCTTCTGCTGCTCACGCACGCCGAGAGCGCTCAGCCGCCGCGCGACCTGCCGGTTACCGGCGTCCTTGTGAACGTCGCCGGCAAGCTGCAGCGCTGTTTCTTGCAGCCGGGTTTCGTCTTCGGATTCCAGTCCTTTGGGCTTCACTGGAGTCAGAACGGCGGGTGGCGGCGGAGCCGCCTCGGCCGGGGTTGCCGGTTGTGTCGGGTTGCCTGCGCTCATGGTGGATCGATCCTCCTCTTTTGGTCGCTAAGACTCTTGAACGAAACGGGCGCGCAAGAACGCCGCCTTGGCCCTGAAGTCTCCCCTCTTGTCGCCCTGAACCAGGTCCGCAACGTTGTCGACTTCCGCTTCCACTCCGTTCAGGCTCTTCAGCAGCTCTTGTTTCCGCTCGGCCCGATCGGTCGCAGACAAAGCCACGTAGGGTCGGACGACCTTACTCAAATACGCCCTGGCCATCTGGTTGAGGGTCCAGGCCAACTCATGTCCAGGATACCGCTCATTGAGCTCGGGAAGGAGATCGCGCAGCTTGTCAATGATGGTCTCCACCCGGAGAAGCACGTCCGAAGCAAGCCCCGCCTCACGGATGTCGATGTTGAGTGCGACAAGGCGATCGAGCAGGGACATCAGCTCTTGGCGTGGATCGGTCTTAGCCGGCACGTCCTTCACTTTGGTCTGACTGTCGAGATAGCGGTAGACCAAAATGGCCACGAGCGAGGCCACGACCGCGCTCACGGCCGCCACGACGATCAGCGGGAGCATCAGGTACACGCCCGCGCCGACGACCATCCCGGCGCCGATCGCGAACAGCCACTGCTTGGAGTTCATCTTCATCGGAGTCGTTTAGCGATCGTCATATACCACGATGCCCTTTCATGATTCTTTCGGGACATCGAGGGCACTCCCGAGTGAACGTCACCGGATGAGACCCTGCCCGAGGAAACGTCGGTGCTCCGAGGCGCCGACTTCAGCCCTGCCTTCCGTTCGGCGCGTCAACCACTTTGCCTCCAGGGGCGCGGGCGTCCCTTCTTCTTCTGCTTGGAACGCTCCAGCGATTCTTCTTCTCATTGCTTCTTCTTTCGTTTTTTGGCTCGGGCCGGTTGCTTGGTCGCTTCCGTGTTCTTCTGGAGCGCTTCTACGGCTTTCGTCAACCCACTGACTTTGCTCTGTAGCTTCTGCACCTCTGTTTGACGCGCCCATTTGAGGTCCTCCGCCATTTTGGATATTGCACTCTGTGCTTGATCAACCTCCTTGAGCACCTTCTTTCTGAAGCGCGCGCTCGATTGCTCGGCCTTGTCCAGGAGCTCGATCACGGCCTTCTTGCGGTCTGATCGACTGAGCTCGCCCTTCTGGATGAGATCATCGATGATCCTTTCAGCGCGCGCTTTGGTGATTTCGAACAAACCAATAGAAGCTAGCACCGTGTTCTTCAACACCGACATCGACTGGTCTCCTCGCGCGAGGGAATCTTGGAAGTCTCATTCGCCCGTTCATGGCGGTCATGCGCCATCATCGCGCTTTGTTGGTCTTTGTCTCTGTGGAAAGCAGACGGCGAGGCGGAGCCTTCCCTCAGCCCAATTCCAGCCGGCCTCAAGACTCGATCCTGTCCCTCTGTCAAGTGCCTGTAGTATACCCGAGCCTGACTGTCCCAGCCCACCGGCACACAAAACTCTGACTACACACGTCGCGCCTTTGACGACCGCGACCGAGGAGACCCGACGGTCCTCACCGCTTGCCTACACGCGCGGCTCTAAACCAAGGGGTCGCGCCTCGGCTGGCCACGTCCCTCGGCGCCTCCGGTATGCAGAGAAAGGCGGCGGCCCGCTCGCAGGCCGCCGTACGAAACGACCAGCAGGAAACGGCGAACAAGGCGGAACAACTAACTTACGGAGACGGCCTCTCTCCAGTTTCCGGGTCAACCAGCACACAGGATCTACGCGCGCGAGCCTAGTTCGCCAGCGGATCGAGGAGATCGAGTTGGGTGAGAAACGTTAGGACCTTATCTGGAGGAACCCGGCGGGATGAGCCCAGAGGGAGGGTGAGGAGCCCGATCGCCGGGTTGCTTTGGATAAGGGCGTTTGAAGGAAGCCGCTCGCGCTTGCGGCGGACGCGGTCAAGTTGGCACGGCTATGGGGATTGAATCAAGTTTCGTGGCTTGGGACGCTCTGTTTTCGGGTCGGTGAGTGACTCGATGGAAGAGAAACGTTGCTTGCATGCACTGCTGGGAGGTGTCGAGAAGCGACTCTGGAGGACCCTAGAGCAGGTTCGGCGCGCGGATTGGTGTGAGGAACGCACGTCGAGGGAGCGCGTCAGGTGACACGCTGGCGTGGCGGGGAGCAGAGCGTCTTTAAGACGTGTCAAAGTAATTCGCTTCCTCCTGCTGCAGCTGCCAGGTGTCGAGCCTCTCGAACAGCATCATGGGGCCGCCGCAGAGCGGACAGGTCCAAGTGACGGGTTCACGCTTCTCACTCGGCACTGCAGGAACCGAGGAGTTGGTGTCGGTCTCAAGCCGTTGCCGACACAGCGGCAACAACTCTCCCCGCTTGCGAGGAGCGAGGAAGCCAAAGAAGCGGATGCGAACGAAGCGGGGCGGCAGCACGTGCTGTAGGAACCGCCGCAAGAACTCTTCAGCCGTCAGCGTCATCAGCCGTTGTTTGCTGGAGTTCGCGTAATCCTTCCAGCGGAAGGTGACCTTGCCGTCGGCGAAAGCGACCAGGCGGTGGTTCGAGATCGCGACGCGGTGAGTGTAGCGGGCCAGGTAGTTGAGAACGTACTGCGGCCCACCGAATGGAGGTTTAGCATAAACGACCCAGTCTTGTTGGTGTAGCGAGCGTACGAACGCGCGGAAGGCCTTGTCTTGCTCCAAAGTTCGCAGCGCGCCTGGCAGACAAAGCTCGTTGTTACGATAAGCGCGCTCGAGAGCATCAACGAACTTGCCGCGGAAGACGATGCCGAGCGCCTTCACCGGCAGAAAGAAGCGATACCGCGGACGGATCCAAGCTCCGTGATCGGGCGAGAGACCGCCGGCCGGGATCACGCAATGAACGTGTGGATGGTGGACGAGGTTTTGGCCCCAGGTGTGAAGCACGCTGAGGAAACCGATCTCAGCGCCCAGGTGTTTCGGATCGGCGGCGAACTCCAGCAGCGTCGCTGCACTGGTGCGGAACAACAACCCGTAAAGCAGTCGCTTGTTGTGGAACGCTACGTCCGCCAGCCGCCGAGGGATCGTGAAGACCACGTGAACGTAGGCCACGGGTAGCAGCTCACCCTCGCGTGCAGCGAGCCACTTGTCCCTCGCGCCAGCCTGACACTTGCGGCAATGGCGATTGCGGCAGGAGTTGCAGGAGATGGCCGCGTCGTAGCCACAGCGAGTACAGCGGTCGCGGTGTCCGCCCAACGCCGCCGTACGACAGCGTTCGATGGCGCTAAGAATCTTGCGATGGAGCCCGTTGAGTCGAAACCGCTGTTGGAATCGATTGCCTACCGCGCGAATGATGTCGGCCACCTCGAGGGGTGGCCGTTTCACCTCTGCTTCTTATGCAGCCTCTTGGATCTCTTGACCTGGTCCGGGCTGGAAAACTCCGCTTGGTCGATCGGAGTGCCAGCCGCCCTGAGATGACGCTCAGATAGATGCAGATAGATCGACGTTGCCTTCAGATCGGCATGGCCAAGCAACGCCTGCAGCGTTGGCAGATCCGCGCCCTGTTCGAGTAGATGTGTGGCGAAGCTGTGCCGCAGCAAGTGCGGGCGAACCGGTTTGTCGATCCCCGCTCGTTGGGCCGCTTCCCGGCAGGCCAGCCACAGCACCTTCGGAGTGATCGGCTTGTCGACTCGCCAGTTTCTGTTCGTACCGGGAAACAGATAGGTCTTGGGCTTCATCCAGCGGTAATACTCGCGCAGGGTCTCCAGCAGCTTCGGACTCAGCGGCACGGACCGATCGCGGCCTCCCTTGCCGCGACGGATGTGGACGAGCATCCTCTCGCTGTCGATGTTTTCCACCCTGAGGTTGCAGAGCTCAGCACGGCGCATGCCGGTGGAGTAGAGCGTCATCAGCATGGCGCGATGAAACAGGTTGCTGAGGACTCGATCAGCCGCACCGCCTCTTGTTGGGTCAGGATGATCGGCAGCTCTCGCGGTTTCTTCGGGTAGGGAAACTCCTCGACTGGATAGTTCCGCCTCAACGTTTTGCAGAAGAAGAACCGCAGGCCTGCTGTGTGCAGGCCGACGGTGCGGACGCCCATCTTCCTCTCTTTCAACAAGTGGAATGGACCCGAAAAGCGAGACCAGTAGAGAAGGGACAATGAACCAGGGAACGGTAAGGAGGTTCGATTGTCTCGAAGACGATTCACGAAGGAGTTCAAGCTGGCGGCCGTCCGGCGGCTCGAAGCCGGCGAGTCCGGCTCGGCTCTCGCGCGCGAGCTGGAGGTGAAGCGCGAAAAGCTCTACGACTGGCTGGCACAAGTCGAGCGCTACGGCGTCGAGGAAGCCTTTCCCGGCGCGGGGCGCGTCCCGGCGGCAGCACCCGTGTCGAGCCCGGCCACGAAACCCAGGCCCGCCTCGCGGAGCTGGAACGCAAAGTCGGCCGCCAGGCCATGGAGATTGATTTTTTGTCCGCAGCCTTGCGGCGTGTCGAGGATCTGCGCCGGCCGAGCATCGTCAGTGGAACCGGCGCGTCGCTGAGGAAGTACGGGCCGCAAGGCGGCAAGGCAACATGAGCACGCTGAGCACGCGCGATTTGTGCCGCTTGAGCGGACTGGCGCGAGCCAGCCTCTACCGCCAGGCCAAACCCGACAGCGAGCAGGTCGGGGAACTGCGGCAGGCCATTGTCCACGCCGCCTTGGACCATCCGGCCTACGGCACCCGGCGGACGACCCAACAGCTGCGCCGTCAAAAGCTGCTGGTCAATCGCAAGCGCGTGCAACGGGTGATGCGCGAAGAGAAGCTCTTGCGGCGACGTCGCCGCACCGTTCCGCGAACGACCGATTCGAAGCACTCGCTGCGGCGTTATGAAAACCTGACGCGCGATTTCCAACCCACGGGTCCCAACAAACTGTGGGGCTCCGATCTCAGCTACGTACGATTGGGAAACCACTTCGTCTATGTGGCGGTGGTGTTGGACGTGTATTCGCGGCGCGTGGTGGGCTGGGCCGTGGGTCCGAACCTGAAAACCGAATTGCCGCTGGCGGCGCTGCAACAAGCGTTGAGCAGCCGGCGTCC
Organism: Bryobacterales bacterium; assembly: GCA_965248255.1. GTDB lineage: Bacteria > Acidobacteriota > Terriglobia > Bryobacterales > UBA6623 > JAKZVK01. Next base: position 2,425,706 of record CBDFIW010000004.1, on the reverse strand, counting down.
GGCGCCGGGCTGGATTCATCATTCCGATCAAGGTTCGCAGTACGCCGCGGAAGCTTATGTAGCCACCCTGCGGCAAGCGGGCGCGAGGATATCGATGAGCCGCAAGGGCTGCCCGCAGGACAACGCGTACGTGGAAAGCTTTTTCAAGACTTTGAAAAGCGAGGAAGTCGACTGCAGCGAGTATGAAAGTTTGGCCCAGGCGCAGGCCGAGATCGGCGCTTATATTGAGTGGGAATACAATCGTACGCGATTGCATTCGGCGCTGGGCTATCGGCCGCCGCAAGAGTATGAGCGGCTGTGGGAAGAGGCGGCTAACGCCGCCTGAGTTTTCTTAAGGCATGAGCAGATCTATCGATCCGATGGCGCAGCACAAGGCGGGATGCGGCCTCAGTAGGCGAGCACCCCGCCCTCATCGTTGCGATGAGTCTGCGGCCGGGTATTCCTTGGTGGGTTGCTCTCCAGCAGAGCCCGGCTCCGCTTCCCCGGATGAGTTGATCATGCCCCCATTGGGCTGGATTGGCTATCCTTTTTCAGTCAACCGCGACCCGTCCCTACTTTCTTGGCCTCGCCACAGGGGTCCACTCCATGGTGTCCCCTTTGGGTCACGATGAAACCCCTTTGTCACCCTTTGACCACGGTCATCCTGACGGAAGTCCCCAGAACGTGCCCGTGATGCCGGTCACACCATCATTGTTCTGTGCGTAGCAGGCAGTGAAGATTCGACCGGGCTCGATCTCGACAGAGGAACTGTAGCCTTGGTCGCCGTTGGGTGCGGCTTGCAGCAGCCATGATGCCTCGCTCCATCTCTTTCCTCCATCGCCACTCACTCTCGCGTACAGTCCGTACGGTTCGTAGCGCCGTCCGTAGGTCAACAGAGTGCGGCCATCGGCGAGTTTAAGCAGCCGCGGACAGGCTCCCGATGTGATGTTGGTCTCGGGAAAGACGGGGGAAAGTCGGGGACGGCCCCCCCGGTTTGCCCTCGTCTTCGGTTCAAGAGGTAGGCCTCTTGCCGGGGCGAAAACCTATCGGGCGCTTCGGTTTTGGCGAGGGTGGGGCCATCAGCTTTCGGATCGCGTCGAAGACAACCTTAAACTGAGCGTCGTACTTCTTCTCCATCTGCTCGAGCTCGCGAGCCAGCTCCTTGTGGCCGGCGAGCATCTGGCGCAGGCGCACGAAGGCCCTCATGATGGCGACGTTCGCCTGCACGGCCCTCGAGCTTCGCAGAACCCCCGAAAGCATCGCAACGCCCTGTTCGGTGAAGCCGTAGGGCGGGTACCGACGTCCGCCACGGCTGGTCTTTGAGGTTTCAATCTGAAACCTCAAAGCTTCGTCCTCTTCGCGGGTGAGCCGAAACATGAAATCGTCAGGAAAGCGCTCGATATTTCTCTTTACGGCCAGGTTCAGAGATTTGGTCGGGACTCCATAGAGCTCCGCGAGGTCCTTATCGAGCATCACCTTTTGCCCGCGAATGAAGTAGATGCGTCGCTCTACGAATTCGACAGCGACGGGAACCTGCTCTGGGGTCTTCTGTGGCACGAAGGCGCGAGTCTAGCACGGATCGGGCAGCCGCGCCCATGGTTGCAGCGGCAGTTCGGGGCAGTTTGATGGGCAGTTCAGGGAGGCAGTCGGGGAGAGTCCGGGCTACTACTCTTGGGAAGATGTGGGCGCCATCGGCTGGTTCACCGCGATGAACCCACTTCGTCGCCCGTTCACTACGTCTCCTCCCGACGGAACACTCCAGAACGTGCCGGTGATGCCGGTCACACCATCACCATTCTCCGCGTAGCAGGCAGTGAAGATTCGGCCGGGCTCGATCTCGACGGAGGAACTGTAGCCCTGGTTGCCGTTGGGTGCGGCTCGCAGCAGCCACGATGCCTCGCTCCATCTCTTTCCTCCATCGCTACTCAGTCTCGCGTACAGACCGTACGGTTCGTAACGCCGTCCGTAGGTCAACAGTATGCGGCCATCGGACAGCTTTAGCAGCCGCGGACAAGCTCCCGATGTGATGTTGGTCTCGACGGGACTGGTCCATGATTTGCCTCCGTCGCGCGACTCGTTTTGCCAAAACAAGCCGTTGCGGCCGTCCTGGCATCGGCCAACACGATGCATCCCGAGCAGATGTCCGTCACCCAGCTCGAGGATGCACGGCTCGTGATAGTCCCGCGTGGCTTTGGTTCCCCTGGCCATCACCGTGGAAGCCGACCACGTCTTGCCGTTGTCGTCGGATCGGTAGACGACGTTGGATGAAACACCGCTCAGTCCTTGATCGATATTGCCATAGCAGGGGGCCAGCAACGCTCCCGTGGCGAGTTTGATCGCGGTCGAGCATGTCTGCAGCTTCGGCGCGAACAGGACGTGGTGGTGGAGCGGCCAGGTGAGACCGGAGTTGTCGCTCCAACACCAGAATCCGCCGACGTTGCGGAACGGGTATTCGCGTTTGTGGTTGTGAGGAATCGCGGTTCGTTGACTTTCCTTGACCGGGACGACCTCGTGCATGGCCAAGAGCCCGCCGACCACTCCGTCGCCGAGGTAGATCGGTGCAAACTCCTGGCCCCCTCCCGCGGCGAGCTGTCCGGCGTTCTCGATGTCCCAGCTCTCGCCCAAGTCGTAGGAACGAATGACGGTGATCACGCTGCGCGGGTGCGTATGGCGAACGCGCTCCTGGCTAGGCGCCTGGCGGAAGGCCATCAGCAATTCGTTTCCATCGAGTCGCACGACATGCGGAAACGCGGTGTAGGTTGTCGAATCGAACAGGACATCGACCTGCCGGACGGCGGGCGGCGTTTTGACCGTGATGGATCGATCGACCTCAGCGGCGTTTGCCACGGTTCGCTCGTCGAGTGAACCCCAAACGAGGGCTCCAGCCGATGCGGCGATCGCGGACTGTCTCAGGAACTGGCGGCGCGAGGTTGCTTGGTCTGGCATCATAGGTTTCTTGAGGCTGCTGTGTGTGCTCTGTGGGACTGCCGCCGAACTCTCTCCCGACGAGCGCGCCTCATGCCGATCTGGGTACGGTGCACGATGGTCCAGTTTTCGCGGCGCCTGGACTGTCGAGCTAGCCGCTGCGGGCGCGGTGAGAACTCGTCGGGCAACCGGAAGCTCGATGTTTCGGAAATTCACGCTCAGAATAACCCAAATGGCAAGCAGATCATTCACGCGAACAACTGAGCAGCTCTTTGCACGGCGATCCGCATCACTCACTCTTCACTAGGAGATTGTGACCAATGGATACAAGTCCGATTCAATCCTGGGAACAATTCACTTCTGCCGGCACTGGAGCGATCTACACTTTCTTTGACAGCCCGCTGGCGATCAAGGCCATCTGTTTGCTCGTGCTGGTGGCCGTCGCGTGGTTCATCGTCTCCTCCTATCGATTCGAAGGCCGCGGACGACATCGAAGCGATTCCTGAAGGACCTGCCTGCTTCGACCGCCTACACAGACGTCTGGATCGAAGATGGTTGGTGGGAAATGCATCTCTCAGACAGCTAGGTGACCGTTCTACGCGCCCTCGTTCCTGGCCGGCAGCATCGTGCTCAACGTGACTCCAGAACGTATTTCACCAGCACTCCATCCACGTAGCGCACGGTGAGGGTGGCTTCGCCGAGTTCATAGACGTGCCGTGTCACCTCGAGACCGGCGGCCGTTTCTGTGGTGCGGCCGGATGGCTGGCCGAAAACGGCTTCTACCTCGGCAGCGCTCATTCCCTTCCGCAGCGGAAAGACCGAAGCTAGCTGGAGCGGTGCTCCAGTGCCGCCATCACCAAAATCAACATAGTCCGCGAACGCGGCTGCCAGGCCTTCGGGCCTCAAGAACTCATCCGGCACCGGCCCGCTGAAGCGGAGATTGAACCGCGAGCCGCTGGTAGCTCGCAACTCCCGCTCACGTTGTTCGGCAAGCGCTTTGGCCTGGGCCGCTTCGGCACGGAGGTGAGCTTCTTCGCGGCGACGCTCATCGCGGAGGTCGCGATGCTGGGCCTTGAGTCGGTTTTTCCGGCGCTCGTCGGCTTCTTCTTTGATCAGATCCTCCAGCTCTTTCTCGCGGCTGGACTTGCGAACATTGGTTGAGATGTAGGGAGCACCGGCCCCACCCGTGTAGCCACCGCCGCCCAAGTGAAACTCGATCAGCTTCTTCTTCACTCGAATCTTGGTGACCATCACGGAATCGCCTTTCCGCAACGCTACTCCAAAGCGGCGCAAGCGATTCCCCACCCGCGTAAAGTCCACCGGGATCTCCCGGTGCGGCCAAACATCGACGCCGTCGTTGTCGCCTGGCATGTCCATCTTGACCTGGATGTGGGTCCCTTCGAAATGGGCTTCGAGAGCAGCCGGAGTCTGGGCAAGGCCCGCCGAAACCGGCAATCCGCCAAGCACAATCGCTATCGCAATCGATCTGTTCCCCATCTGTGCCGCTCCGACACTACTGTACTAGAAGTCCGCAAGTGGAGGAGTTTTGAGCGATGCTGGCACCCGGGAAGGGCTTGAGCATCGGCGCCTGAAACAAGCGGTTCGTGGCGTGTTCCTCGGTTTCGGGAACTGACGACGAGAGGCGACGAGGACGAGGACGACGACGGACAGCCACCGAACTCACCCCGTGCCCAACCGCCACCGCTTCTTGGAATCACCGATTTTCAAAAACAATTTCCCCCATCCTTTCAGCCACTTACCCGTCCAGCTACCCCGTCGGCCGTAGTACGGGTTCGTATACTGGGGGCGAGGAAACGTTGGCCGCGATCTCACCAGCATTCGGAAGGGCGCCCTGTACCTGGAAAGGACACACGGGTGCGAGGGCAACACGTTCACATCACGGCGCCAGCCACGATTGCGAACCCCGAAAGGGTGGTCCAGATAACAGCCCTGGGCGTGAGCCCAGGGGTAACGATCCCAACCAACATCTCCTGAGCCCTGAAAGGGCGACTCAACCAACCTTGCACGGAGACAGATGAGGCACAGCCACGCAAGCCACCCCGCAGCCATTCCGGCAATCGACTCCACCGGCCCGTGGCCCCACCCTCCAGCGACCGAAGACCGAAACGAGCCCAATCGCAGCCACCGCCGAGCCCGTCAGCACAGGGCTCCAGAGAGACTCATGCGAAACGAAACGGGCCCAATTCCGCCGAAGCCTCTTGGGGTCAGGGTCTTGCAGCCGAATCAGGGCTCCTGCCCCACGCCTCAGCAACCGAAAAACGAAGCGAACCCAATCTCATCGCGGTCCCATGCGCCACGGCCACTGCATGCCGCGACGAAACGAACCCATCGCAAGCGCGGGCAAAGGGTTGCCCACCCCCTCGGTAGCCAACGGATCAACGGCTCAGTGACAAACGACGAAACAAACCCAATCTTCATGAAACCCAAACGAACCCAATTTCCATGAACCCACTTCCAAGCAACGACTTGAGATCCATTCAGTGCGGCTAGCCCAACCATGAGTTCCATATCCCATCCCCTCGAAGACTACTACGCCGCCCACCAGGACGCCTTCCTCGACGGCCTCAAGGAGTTCCTGCGTATACCCAGCGTCAGCACGCTGCCCGAGCATCGAGCCGATATCGGCCGCGCGGCCGCCTTCCTCACAGGCGACCTTGAGCGTATGGGCATGCATGATGTCCGCCTCATTGAGGGCGAGGGACACCCGATTGTTGCCGCCGAGTGGCTAGGCGCGCCGGGCAAACCGACGCTCGTCCTCTATGGCCACTACGACGTGCAGCCGCCCGATCCGCTGAACGAGTGGCATTCGCCTCCCTTCGAGCCCGAGGTGCGCGGCGACGACCTCTTCGCGCGGGGCGCGGCCGACGACAAGGGGCAGACCTACCTCCTTCTGAAGGCCGTCGAGGGGTTCCTTCAGGCAACAGGCAAGCTGCCGCTCAACGTCAAGTTCCTGATCGAGGGCGAAGAGGAGAGCGGCGGCGAGATGATCGACGCCTACCTGCGAGGACAGGGCCAAGCGCTGGGCGCCGACGCCGCGTTGCTGTGCGACACCGAGATGTTCGCGCCCGAGCTGCCGACCCTCTGCGTCGGCCTGCGTGGCGCGATTTACACTGAGATCGAGGTGCGGGGTCCGCGCACCGATCTTCATTCCGGCGTCTACGGTGGCGCGGCACCCAACCCCCTGCAGGCCCTCGCCGAGATCATCGCGCAGCTCAAAGGCGCCGACGGGACGTTACTCATCCCGGGCATCTACGACCACCTCGAACCGCCCACCGCCGCCGAACGCGAGGCCTGGAGCCGCCTGCCGTTTGACGAAAACGCCTACCTCGAGAACGAGGTTGGCTCGACCACGCTTGCCGGCGAGCCGGGCTACAGCGTGCTTGAGCGGACCTGGGCGCGGCCCTCGCTCGATGTGCACGGCATCTGTGGCGGCTTCACCGGTGAGGGTGCAAAAACCGTCATCCCCGCACAGGCCGTGGCGAAGATCAGCATGCGGCTGGCGCCCCGGATGGATCCCCAGGATGTCTTCGACAAGTACCGACGCTACGTCGAGGCACTCGCTCCGAAGGGATGTGTCGTCTCGGTTCGTCAACTCAGCGCCGGTCCGCCGTCCGTCGTCGATACCGGCCATCCCTTCATCCAAACTGCCGCCGAAGCTTTGACCGAGGTCTTCGGCACACAGACCGTCTTCATCCGCTCAGGCGCATCGATCCCCGTTGTGGACCTCTTCAACCGGTACTGCGGCGTCCCGACCGTCATGATGGGCTTCGGCCTTCCGGACGACAACCTGCACGCGCCCAACGAAAAATTCCACCTGCCGAACTTCCGCCGCGGCATCCGCGCCGTGGCGCGATACTTCGAGAAGCTGGGGGAAGGGGGCCTGCCCTGATGGGTCTGTGGATGGGCGCATCGGTGAATGGCCCGGCGAGGCCGAAGCAACAGGCCAAGCTGGTACAATCGGTATCCGCGGCCCCTGTTGAGGGCACATCATCAATCAAGGAGTGATCATCCGATGCATCGTACACTCGTTCGTTTCAGCTTTCTGTTAACAGGGATTCTGCTGCTCGCCGGCATCGCCTCGGCGGGTGAGAAAAAGCTCGTTCACTGCTTCTATTTCACTCCCATCGCTGAGGCCACCCAAGACGACTGGACTGCATTCGGCAAAGCGACCGATGAGTTGCCGGGTAAGATCCCCGGTCTGAACCAGGCCTGGCACGGCAAGCTTCGTCGTCCCGGGAACGTTTACAACTCGGAAGGAGAAAAGAGAGTACGCGAGCATGGCGTCTGCATGGTGCTCGACGACGAAGCTGCTCTCGATGTCTACGCGGACCACCCAGCGCACACCGAGTGGGTCAAGGTCTACGAGAAGGTCCGGCAGCGCGGCACCTCGACCTACGACATCCTAGGTGAGTAACCCCGAGCCGCCCGTGCCGGCTCGACTCCGGCGCGCATGAAACCCTCTATCCGCATCGCGAACGGACAGGGCTTCTGGGGCGATTGGCTCGAAGCCCCTGTCCGTCAAGTCGAGCGGGGCCCGATCGACTATCTCGTCCTCGACTATCTGGCCGAGGTTACGATGTCGATCTTGCAGAAGCAGAAGTCGAGGGACGCCTCGCAAGGGTACGCCCGCGACTTTGTTTCTCTCACCGGCCGGCTCTTCCCTCTGCTCATCGAAAAGGACGTTCGGGTCATCTCGAATGCGGGCGGCGTCAACCCGATCGCCTGCGCGCAAGCTGTGGTGGAGGCGGCGCGTTCGCGGGGTGTACGAGACGCGAAGGTGGCGGTTGTAACCGGCGATGACATCTTCGGCCGTCTCGACGAGATGGCCGCCCGCGGCGTTCGATTCGACGACCTCGACTCCGGCCGGCCTATGGAAAGCGTGCGGCCGAATATCCTGAGCGCCAACGTCTACCTGGGAGCGTTCCCGCTGGTGGAAGCGCTCGATACCGGGGCGCGGGTCGTGATCGCCGGGCGCTCGACCGACACCGCGCTGACGCTCGCGCCGATGATTCACGAGTTCGGCTGGGGCGCGCGGGATTGGGATCAGCTCGCGGCCGGCACGGTCGCCGGACACATCCTCGAGTGCGGCGCTCAAGCCACTGGCGGGAACTGCCAGCTCGACTGGCAATCGATACCCGACTTGGCCAACATCGGCTTCCCGATCGCCGAGGCTTATCCCGACGGCCGCTTCCTGATAACCAAGCACGGGAGCACGGGCGGGCGAGTTGATCCTGCCGTCGTCAAGGAGCAGCTTCTCTACGAGTTAGGCGATCCCCGCCACTACATCACGCCGGACTGCATCGCCGATTTCACCACCATCCATCTCGACGACGACGGGCCCGATCGTGTGCTGGTCAGCGACATTTGCGGTGGCCCACGGCCTCCCACGCTCAAGACCTCGATCACGTATTCGGCCGGCTGGAAGGCGCTGGGAACCCTGGTCTATAGCTGGCCTGACGCGCTGGCCAAGGCCAAGGCGGCGGATCGCATCGTGAGGCAACGACTCGGCGACCTCGGGTTGGCCTTTGACGAGATTCACACGGACTATTTGGGAGCGGGTGCCTGCCACGGCCCCGCCGCCGCGCCGAATCCCGACCCGCCGGAAGTGCAGGTGCGCATCGGCGCGCGGGGGCAGGACCGCGCGGCCGTCGATCGGTTCACCCGCGAGTTGATACCGCTCGTGCTCAACGGCCCGCCGACCGCGACCGGCGTCGGCGAAGGACGGCCCCGCGTCCAGGAGGTTGTGGCCTACTGGTCATCGCTGTTGCCGCGGGAGGAAATAACAACCAGTATCCACGTGTACGATGTCGAGTGAGAGTTGCGATGCGACGAGGATGCCGAAGACAAGCTCGCCATCGCCAACCGCCGCTCAGAGCCGCAGGCGGGAGCCTGCGGTGAGATGCCGGGCGCAGAAACAAGCCTCGCCGGGAGCCGAACCAGGGAACGCATCGAACGCTCGACGGGGCTCAACGCAGGCTGACGCCTGCGGCTCGGAGTGGCGGTTCGAGTTCCGTGCCAACTCGAGGTCCTGATGGAAACTGACCACCGTGACGACCGCTGAAGCATTTCAACTCCGCGACTACCACTCCTCGGACCTGACGCGGCTTTCTGAGATCGGCCGCGAGTGCTTCCCACCCGAAATCGCCTGCGCCGCCGCTCAGCTCCGCGCGATGATGGGCGAGGAACGTGGCTTCGCTATCGTCGCAGAGGTCGAAGACGAAGGGGTCGTCGGTTTCGTCATCGCATCGAAGATCGAGCCGAAGCTGGGACACATCGTCAGCCTGGACGTGCTGCCGAGGTTCCGGCGTCGGGGAATCGGCACATCTCTCATGGGCGCCACGGGAGCACGCCTGGCCGCTTTGGGAGCGGAAACCCTACGGCTTGAGACTCCCGAGTCGAGCCAAGGCGCTCAGCAGTTGTACCGCAAGCTCGGTTTTTGCCATGTCGGCTTCATTGAGGGGTATTACTCGGATGGCGCCCGCGGCTGGGTCATGGAGAAGCCGTTAGCCGCAACCGTCACGGCAGCGGCCGGCCGATGATCGGCCCGAAGCAAGCCATGAGCAGCCTTGTCCAAATCGGGAAGATCAACTTCCGTTTCGAGTGCCAACCCGGCTGCATCGAGTGCTGCACGCAAGCCGGAGAGGTCTATCTCACCGCGGACGACGTCTCCCGCATCGCCTCCCATCTTGGTCAGACCGCCGACCATTTCCAAAGCACTCTGTGCGACACGGATGTGGACGGAGACCTGCGGCTCACCACGCCCCCCGACAAGGCCTGCCACTTCCTGCTCGAAGACGGCTGTTCGATCCACGCGGTCAAGCCCCTGCAATGCCGCGCCTACCCTTTCTGGCCGGAGAACGTCGCCGGCCGCCGTGCCTGGAAGAACGCCGGCCGCATGTGTCCGGGGATCGGTGTCGGGCCGATTCTTCCCGTCGAGGACATCCGTGCCGCCGCACAGGAGTGCAAAGACGCCCTGCCCTAGCGGGATCGATCGGCCGGCCATTCTCCAGTAGAGCGATCGCCGATAGTTGACTCCGAGCATCCGTTCATGTTTCCATTGCCTAGCAACGGCGGAGTATGAACTCCGGCGGAAAGGAGCTTTTCATGGATCGACGGCAGTTCATCTCCACAACGGGCGCGGCGGCGGGGACGGCAGCCTTATCCTCCTGCGCGACACAATCCCAAACCGGCGGCGAATCGAAGCCTGAGCCGAAACCGATCAAGATGCACGTCGGCACCCAGCGTGGACCGACGAACCCCGAAATGCTGCAGTACATCAAGCGGCACGGGGTGGACCACATCTGCGGTTACCCGCCACGTCCACCGGAAGACCGCGGCTACTGGACGTTTGAGGATGTCGCCAAGACCCGTGAGATGTGCGAGCAGCATGGCATCAGTCTCGACGTCGTGCAATTACCTTTCCTCAGCTCGAGCCACATCGACCGCGAGAAGCGAGGCGCCATCATGCTGGGCCAGTCGCCCGAGCGTGACCGCGATATCGAGCACATTCAGAAGATGATCGTGAATTGCCAGAAAGCAGGCGTACCCTGCGTCAAGTACAACATGAGCCTGCTGGGGGTGTTGCGCACCGAGCGAACGCCCGGTCGCGGCGGCTCGAGCTATTCCACCTGGCGGCTCGCCGAGGCCAAGCCCGACCCGGCCATCACTCGCGCCGGTCAAGTCAACGAGGAAGAGGCCTTCGAGCGCATCACCTACTTTCTCGACCGCGTGATCCCAACTTGCAACGAGTACAAAATGCGATTCGCTTGCCATCCGCATGATCCTGGGGTGCCGCCGGAAGGCTATCAGGGAATCGCGCGCGTGTTGGGCACTCCGGCTGGCCTGAGAAGGTTCGTCTCGATCAACGAAAGCCCCTATCACGGCTTCAACCTCTGCTTGGGTACGACGGCCGAGATGCTCCAGGACCCCAAGACCGAGATTCACGATGTGATCCGAGACCTTGGCGGAAGGAAGAAGATCTTCAACATCCACTTCCGCAACATCCTCGGCGGGCGAGATGACTTCCAGGAGGTCTATCCCGACGAAGGCGACATGAACATGGTCCACGTGGCCCAGTCATTGCAAGAGGTCGAGTACCCCTACATGTTGATGCCCGACCACGTGCCAAGGCACCCCGACGACCCCAGGGGACGCCAGGGCTTCGCTCATGCGTACGGCTATATCAAGGGGATTCTCCAAACTCTCGAAACAGCGGTGTAGGAAAGGCCGTGTTTCATGCTTCGAGAAGCGTGTGACGGGTTGTGGCACCGGCCATAGGCGGGGAAGATCTGGGCGTCAAAAATCCCCGCCGCGGGACCGAGACTTGGGAAGCCCCGACACGCGGCGGGGTGGAGGACTACCGGCCGCCCCGCCCTCTAGAGAACGAGTCCACCGGCGTCTGATGGGGCTAAAGAGAGTCACGAAGACCCTCTCCCCCTAACTCGGACCAGCCGGGAGCGCTCATTTCGGAACCTGACGCGCATACGTTCCCGGACCTGAGAACACATCTTCTGGGCTTCGCGAGGGGTGAAGGTGAATCGCCCTTGGGCGGCAAGTTTCAGTTCTTCCTTGTCCCAAGGAATCTGCATGATTCCTTTGCGCGAATGGCTATTGCGACCCAGGAGCAAATGGCCTATCTCATGCGCCAGCATGTGGCCGAGGATAACGTGCGGCTGCCCCGTGCCGAACTTGGCCAGATCCTCGACCCGATCGAAGAAGACAAACGCAATCCGCGGCGGCTTGGCGAACCCGAAGATCGATCGCTTGGTTCCCGCCTGCTTCCTCATCCGCTCGGGCAACAACCGCAGGATGAGGTCGGTGGAGCCGACCGGCTCTCGACATCCCGGCGCGCTTTCCCGCGGGTCGAGGTCCGAAACCCGACAGTTCAGCCATTCTGTCGTCACGCCTGCCTGTCGCAACACACCGGCGGCCACTTCCTGCGCGCGCCGCAGGGTACGAGCCGACTCCTGCGCGTAGTCGTACATGCGGACCGTCACCTGGGGCTCCTCTCCGGGCAACGCGTCGATGATGTCCTGCGTTCTCCCTGGTAGGTCCACGCTCAGCAGCAGGCTGCAAACAAGGGTCTTTCGAATCGCTCGGTTCACGGCTTCACCTCCTGTGGTTTGCCTCGTGAGAGCGATTCTCAGCCAGGTCAGACCGCGACACAATGGACAGCGCCTGGACTGGCCCTGAACGCCCGCCGGAACATTCCTAACCGGATAATCGATTGAAAAGGAGACGCTTAGCGAGACATCTGAACGGAGAGGAACCAACAAAGGCCCAAGCAATCTGCCAATTCGGGCTGCTATAATCGCCAACGCAAACCGAGCCGTGACCGTAAGGGAGCGGCCCGAGTTGACCGTCGGACCTGGACTGAAGGAATGAGCGCCACGATAGTGCAGGAGCCGTCTAAGTGGAACCGGGACACGTGAAACCAGTCGGTGCCGCGTTTCGCTTCGGGGTTTTTGAACTCGACCGCCGCTCGGGCGAGCTGCGCAAGCACGGGATTCGGCTCAAGCTCCAGGACCAGCCGTTTCGTGTGCTGGTGAAGCTGCTGGAGCGGCCCGGCGAGGTGGTCACGCGCGAGGAGATCTACAACGAGCTGTGGTCCGAAGAGACCTTCGTCAGCCGGGAGGATAACCTCAACACGGCCATCCGAAAGATCCGTGACGCCCTCGGCGACACGGCCGACCACCCCAAGTTCGTCGAAACCCTCCCCCGGCGGGGTTACCGGTTCGTTTATCCCATCGAACGAAAAGCCAATCCGGTCGTTGCCACGGACGGACGGCCAGTGCATGCGGAGGCTTCGCCGTCTGAGGGGACCACGGTTACCCAAGCGGCCGCCGCTCGCGGTACTGACGGGGCCCAGTCTGCCCCAGTCGCCCAGCGCGAGGGACAGGCCACCGAGATACCGGACCTGAGAGGGAAGTACGGTGTCGTGCAGGCGTTGATGGTTGTCACGGCGATCATCTTTCTCGTTGTCGGTTTCCTTTATTACAGCCAGAACACACCCGACGCACCGGTGGACAGATTCTCCTTCGAGGTGGAACAACTTCGCGTCGCCCCGGGCCGCCGGATGGCCATCTCACCCAACGGGAGACGAATTGCTTACGGGACTCCAGAGGGGCTGTGGGTCCAGGATCTCGATCAGTTTCGCCCTCGCCTTCTGGCAAACACAGAGGACGCCTACGGACCGTTCTGGTCGCCCGAAAGCGATTTCGTTGGTTTTGCGGTGGGGGCGGACTTGATGAAGGTTCGGATCGATGGAGGCGATGCGATTCCTATCTGTCGAATGCCATCCAGTTTCTTCGTGGGAGGTACTTGGAGCCCCGACGGGGTGGTGATCGTCTTTTCTGTTGATCACACGCGTGTCCTCCACCAGGTGAGCGCCAGCGGTGGCCAACCACTGCGGATATTGTCCGAAGAAGAGTCAGCGCGGATGGGGGAGGACGCGGCTGACGTCCTTCAATTCTCGGGAAAGATAAAGCCTCACATGGGCTATCCCAAGTTCCTGCCGGCCGAGGCTGGGGATCGCGTTCTGCTCATGGAACTCGGTTTCGGCGGCCTCGAGACCATGATGGTCCTGGACCTGGAAACAGGTCGGCGCGAGTTCCTCGGGCGTGGAGGCACTCCGGTCTATGCGCCCAGAGGTCATCTCGTCTACGCGGGAGGAGGTGACCTGTGGGCCGTGCCGTTTTCTCTGGATACGCTGCGAACCACCGGGACGCCCTTCCGTGTTGCACAGAATGCTCGAAGAGGTCCCAGCGTCGCCGGCGACGGCACCTTGGTTTACGTGGATGAACCTTTACCCATGATGCAGCTACTGTGGCTGGACCGCACTGGCGACCGCATGGACGTGATCGGCGAACCCCACAGGCTCATTTACATGCCCAGTCTCTCGCCGGACGGGCTGCGAGTCGCATATAGTGCGGTAGGGAATCGGACCCAGGAGATATGGCCCTTTACCAACCGAGACATCTGGGTTTATGATGCCACCCGCGCCTCGGCGAGAACTCCTCTGATCCAAGGCGAGTCGCCTGCCCGCGAGAGTAACCCCATATGGTCTCCTTCCGGAGACATGATCGCATTTGGCTCGGACGTGAAGGGGGAAATGAACATCTACCTCGGCCGGGCTGACGGTAGTGGAGAGGCCAGACCGATGGCTGGAAGCGACGCTCGCCAGCGACCTTGGGATTGGTCGTCGGACGGGAAGTACATCCTGTTCCGCTCCAATGATCTGAAAACGGGATACGACCTCTGGGTCGCTGAGCTCAGCGGCGATGGAAAAACCTGGGAACCGAGGCCGTATCTGAAAACACCTGCGAACGAGACCGTTGGGAAGTTCTCGCCCGACGGTCGGTACGTCGCTTACACATCACGCGAATCCGGCCGGTCAGAAGTGTACATCCGATCCTTTCCGGATGGCCACGGGCCGGTCCAGGTCTCGACGAAGAAGGGTTTTGGAGCGTTCGTGTGGAGCCGCGAAACGGGCGAACTCTTTTATGTTGAAATTTACAAAGGCGACCGTTGGATGGTGTCCGTTCCCATCACCACGGAGCCTGAGCTTTCAATCGGCACACGTCGGCGGCTATTCAAATGGCCGCAGGGTGTTGTTGAGGTGCGGAGCGTTTCAGCCGACGGCCGCTTCCTCGCCGTCGAGCGGGTGGGGGACTCGCCGAAACCCGCTATCCGGGTTGTGCAGAACTGGTACGAAGAGTTTCGCGATCGGTAGCAAAACTGATTGGGTGGCCTCTGCGCCGCGATAAACCGGTGGGAAGTGGCTCGAGGAGCTGCAGTAAGCCGGTGCACGCAAACGGGATGTCTTCCGGTTCATTGACCAGCGCGAGGGGGTTCACGGCATCGGCGGTTCCGAGTTGGGACGCCCCGACCGCGAGTGTGGAGCCCGCGGCTGCTGGTCAGTTCGAAAGTCCGAGGTGCCTCGGGCCTAGGCTAGAGCTAGATGCCGGATGGCCAGGCCCATCTCGGTAAGCCGTCACGGCGGGCTAGCAATCCCGTAATCGCAACGGGGAACACAACCAGCACGGTCAAGCGGGCCAGTACAAACTGCGAATAGAGAAACGTGTGGACAGCGGTCGCCGCGCCGACGAGTACCGCCTCGGGCAGCCGAAGAGCTGCGAATCCCTGCGCGATGGCGACCGCTCCAAATAGCGGAACGCACAGCAGGGTGAGCATCGTCCAGCCGGGGTGGGTCAGTGCTACCTGCCTCCAGCCCACGACCCTCGCTTGGAACCAGTACCAGGCGAGGGGCATGACCGCTAGGCCCAACCCCAGAAAAGCAATGCTGTCTTGCCGTTCGTCTGGGAGCTGGCGGTAGAGGTTTGCCAGCAGAAAGCCCATATTGTTGCCCTCTCTAGCTCCCATCACCGGCGGGATCGTCCACGCCGATACCCAGGCCAGTAGCGCGAGCACCGGAAGTCCATAGATCCAGCGCAACACGTATGGCCGCTTGGCGATCAAGGGTCTTGACCGCGGCAGCGACAACGTCAGGTGCAGCAGGGCCGGAAGGAAGCAAAGTAAAAGCGGAACAACGAGCGACAACGACCAGCGGCCTGTCTCGATGATCATCCACACTCCGGCGGCCAGATAGAGCAGCCGGACCAAGGGGGCCCAGGGGATGAGGCGTGTGCAACTGGCGATCGGCATCTGCGTAGGCAATCCGGTCCCGCAGCGCACGCAACAGATCTCGAAGCGTAGGGTCCGGCAAGCGCCCTCACTAGGGCGTGTTAACACTAACGTAGGGTATCGAAACGTAGAGCCTCGGCGATGAGGGCGAAGTGGAGGAAGGCGAGGAACATGACGTCGAGCTTGTCGAAGCGGGAGAAGATGCGGCGGAATCCCTTGAGCCGTCGGAAGAGTCTCTCGATCTCGTTGCGGCGGCGATAGAGCGCTCGGTCGTATTCCCACGGCTCCAGGCGGGTGCGCCGGGGCGGCACGACGGGAATCCATCCGAAATCCAAAGCCAGTTGGCGTGTCTGATCGTCCTCATAGGCGCCGTCCATCAGCAGCGGCAGCGGCTCGGGCAGTGGCCCCAGACCACCGAGCAAGTTCGCGGCCCTGCTGGGCGTCGTGCGCTTGGCCGGGCGAGAGAGCGAAGGTTATCGCCGTTCGAGCATTTGCGGCAACCATATGAATCTTGGTGGTCCATCCGCCGCGGGATTTGCCGATCGCTTGCGGACCGTTTTTTTAACGCGCCCGTGCCGTCGGGATGAACCTTCACGATGGTCGAGTCCATTGACACGGCTTCGATTCGGATGCGGACCAGCTGCTCGCGCTGCAGTTTCTCGAAGACGGCGTCGAGCACGCCGTTCTTCGACCAGCGGTTCATGCGGGTATAAATGGTGTGCCAGTTACCGAAGCGTTTAGGCAAGCCGCGCCATTTGCAGCCCTGCTCGGCGACATACAACATGGCGTTCAAAACCGTGAGGTTCGGCAGGCTCACATTGCCGCGCTGGCGGGGCAGGACCGGCTCGATGCGGCGGTATTGCTGCTCGGTGATCTCCATACCTCCGAGTATAGCAGCTTTTGCGACTTAGTGTTAACACGCCCTAGCGTTCGGGCACGGTTGCTTGTGAGCGGGCTCCGCCCACAGCTAAGGGACTACAAGGATTTCTCGGCTGGTTTTGGCGGGTAAATCGGGAGATTCACGCACAACGACCGGGCGTGTTTCTCCTAGGGGAGGGCCGTGACGTGGGCTAGTCGGACTAGGGCGTCCACCTCAGGTGGAGGCGCATTGCCGTGCCCTACGGGAGGCAAATAGGCTTACGGGCCGACAACCGGGAGCCGGCGCTGCGCGCAGGCCAACAGGCGGGAGCGCCCGTCGCTGCCTCGGATCAAGCTTCCGGGTAGACCATGGTCATGGGATCGGGAAGCGGGATGTGCTGGATTTCGCCGCTCTTCGCCATCGTCTTGAACTGAAACTCAGGCTTGTCAGGGTTGCCGGCCAGCATCTCTTCGACCTTCCCGACACCCAGGATCACGAGTTGGTCCGGGTGGATATACCTCTGCGCCACCCGCAGCACGTCGTCCCGCGTAACGTCAGCGATGCGCCCACGGTATTTCTCCCAGTAGCCCTTCTCGCGTTCGGTGTACTCGTCAGCGGCGAAGGTGCCAGCGACCGCAGACGCTGTAGCGAAGAACCGGGGAAAGATCTCGATCGAGTAGTTCTTGGCAACCGCCAATTCCTCCTCAGACACCTTCTCGTTCCGGATACGGTCTAGCTCTTCAAGCACGATCGACGTAGCTTGCGCGCAACGCGGGTTCATCGACTGGAAGCCGGCCCGGAAGGCACCCGGGTAGTAGACACCCGCTTGAAAACTCGTACCCGCGCTGTAGGCTAGTCCCTCGTCGGACCGCACCCGGGACATGATTCGCGACGTAAAGCCCCCGCCGCCAAGGATATGGTTCATGATGCCTACGGCCAGGCGGTCCGGGTTGCTGCGCTGGATGCCGAGGTGGCCGATGGCGATGCGTGACTGGTTCACTTCGGGCTTATTCACCATGTAGACGCCCGGCGCGGGCTGGTGCTGCGGCGCCGGAACCTTCGAGATGTCAGGCTCCGAGGCAGGCCAACCACCGGTCATCTCCTGCCCTAGGCGCTTCAGGATCTTCTGCGTATCGACGTCGCCCGAGACGGCAACGATCATCGAGGCGGGCGCATAGTAGCGCTGATGCAACTCCATCATGCGCTCGCGCGTGACAGACTCGACCGTGGCCTTCGTCGCCTGGCGTGTCGAGAAATGGTTCTCGCCTCGCAGCAGCCGCCGAAACTCCCGTCGCTCGACCCCGGCCGTTCGGTCATTGCGCCGTTCCATCCCCTGGAGCTGCCGGGCTTGGGCCAGGTTCAAGCGCTCCTCATCGAAACCCGGGTTCTTGAGCATGTCGAAGAAGAGCTTGAGCGTAGGCTCAAGATTGCTCTTGAGACAGTCGACGCTGGCAGAGCCCGATGTGGCGCCGATGCTGCTGCCGATGTTCGATGCCAGAAAGGCGGCCTCCTCGTCGAAATCGCGCGCGGACATCGTTTTCGTCCCGCCCGCCCGCATCTGCGAGCCCGTGGACGACGCCAAGCCGGTGTGTTCCGCCTCCGTGAGGTAACCACCGGTGCGAATCGTCACCGAGATACTCACCAGCGGCAGCTGGTGGTCTTCGACGACGTACGCCACGACGCCGCCGGGCAAGTCGTGGCGGTGGTCGGCGGACTTGGGAGGCTCGTAGTCGAGCGTGGAGAACTTGAGTTGGCTGGGGTGAGCGGGGATCTCTTTCGCGGCGCCCCAGGCCGCGGGCGCCCACGCCGCCCCGGCAGCCAGCTTCATCCATTCACGGCGTCTCATTCCGGATATCATCGCGCACCCCCTGGCGGCCTCCGACGGCGACGCCCGCCGGGCGGAGGCCCGCTTCCTTCTTTCGGGTAATAGATCGCCACATTGCGGTTCTCCCGCTTGAAGTATTTCTTGACTACCCGCTGCACATCTTCCGCGGTGACGGCTTGGATGCGGTCCGAAAACTTGTTGACGTTCTCCCAATCACCCAGCGCGTCGTAGATCAGCAACTGGAACATCAAACTGGTCTTCGACCGCAGCCGTCGGAAGTCCGAACCGAGCTGCTGGTTTTTGACTTTCTGCAACTCCCGCTCGCCGGCGAGCCGTTCCCGCAGGACATCCATCTCTTGGTAGAGCGCCTGCTCGACGTCCTCAGGTTTGTGATCCCCGCGCGCCACGCCCGACAGCTCGAAAAAACCGTCGTACTTCAAGCCGTTCACGGCAGCGCCCGCGCTGGTCGCGATCTGCTGCTCCAGCACGAGTGACTTGTAGAGCCGCCCCGTGCGCCCGTTGAGTAGGCCGGCCAGAACGATCAGAGCCGGCTCGTCACGATGGGCGTCGGCGACCGTGTGGTAGCGGATCTTCGCCGTGGGCCGCGTATCGGCGTAGCCGATCATGCGCTTCTCGGCCTGCTGCTCAACTTCCCGCGTCCGTACCGGTTCGGGCTCGGTGGCGCCGGGCTCGAGACGCCCGAAGTACAGCTCGGCGAACTCGATGGCCTGCTTGGGGTCGAAATCACCGACCAGCGCCGCCGTGAGGTTGTTCGGCGCGTAGTAGGTGTCGAAGAACGACAACGCCTCCTCGCGGGTGATGCCTTCCAGATCGCTGGGCCAGCCGATCACCATCCATTGATAGGGCGACGATTGCCAAAACAGAGAGCCGAATTGCTCGTCGAGCTTGCCCGTCGGGGTCGAGTCGACGCGCAAGCGGCGTTCTTCGTGGACTACGTCGCGCTCGCTGTAGAACTCCCGGAAAATAGGGTTCGCCAGCCGGTCGGACTCCATCCAAAACCAAAGCTCCAGCTTGTTGGCGGGAACGTTGATGAAATAGATGGTGAAATCGTGGTCCGTGCCGGCGTTCATCCCCGAGCCGCCGTTCAGCGTGTAGATGCGGTCGAACTCATCCTTGACGATCAGCTTTCGCTGTTGCTGTAGGAGTTCGCCGAACTCCTCGATAAGCTGATTGTGGTTGTCAGTGCGGTTCTTCCGGTCCTTCGGATCGTCGATCAGCCCGCGGCGGTGTTTCTCGATCAGCGCCTCTTCTTCTTTCCGCAGCTTAGTTTTGAGAGCATCGAGTTTCTCGATGGTGGCCAAGTCCTGGTCGATGTCCGTCGTCCCAAGGGTCTCGGTTCCCTTGAACATCATGTGTTCGAACAGATGAGCGACGCCGGTGATGCCCGGCCGCTCGTTCACCGAACCCACCTTGGCCACCCAGCCGCACGAGATGTTCGGGTCGCCCTTGCGCGGGAGGAGTAACAGCTTCATCCCGTTGTCGAGCACGTGGACCTGTGGCTCGACCTTCTGCCCAAACGCCGTACTGACGGCGACCAAGACTGAAAGGAGGAGGCAGACTGCGGAATCGAACACCCAGTGGACGGCATAGGCACATCGAGGAGCTGTCTTCATTGGTATTTGATTATCGCTCATGTGGGTCGGGTGCTCCAAGGTTGAGCGGGCCGAAGTATCGTTTACCGATGGAGGTCCTCACCAGTCATAACTTTTTCCGGCGAGAGATATTGCCCGTTTCTCGGTTCTCTTCAGGGATTTGCTCTTTCCCCCTCGCGCGTCGGGATCGTCTCGCCTGGAGACGCTTGTCAAACACACGGCTACTCTCTACGAAGGGTCTTCGTTATGCAATGCAGCGACCCCCCGCTCTTACAGAGTTCGTGATAGCTCCCTTCCATCATCGTCACACCAAAACCTACTCCCTCCTCTTTGAAGATGCGTTCGACCTCTTTATCAAGTTTTCGCCGATTCACGCTAGACGTGCTCACGGACGAATACGCGGGCAGATACACATTCTTATTAGTGTCGAACACTTCAATGAGACAATTGTTGTAAGTTAGAAACGTGCCTGTTTGTGGATTGTTGTCATCGTTCAGCCACAGATCCAGGGGTATTCTCTTCACTTCGCAGTTCAAGTTTTGTTCGGCTTCAAGCCGTTCCGCTATTTTATCAAAGGAATCTGAGATAACTTCTGGAATCGGCGGCTGGTCCAGCAGACTTTTCGCTTACCGGGTATCGCCGACCAAAATCAATTCTTTGCCCTGAAGAGACTTCCCGGCAAGCGTCATAAACATATCGATATGGAAAATCGGCTGATATTGTCCTTGGTGTACGCTTAACGGAAAGTCGACCGCATCGTCGAAACCGACCCATATTAATTGTTCGACGCCAAGTTCTTTCTTGAGTCCTTCTGTAACTTCATTTTCACTCTCTCCGCTCACTTCCACGCTGGCATGAAGAAAATCTTTTCCGATCAATGCGTAGTTATCTCCACGCAGAACGTTGCCGCCCTCTATATAATACTTATTGAATCCCGCAAATTATTATGACACTTTTTGATAGTGTGGAGCATCTATATATGTATGGGCAACCCCAAAGGTGTGAAGCGGGATTTCAAGGCGCTGGAGAAGCGCCGTTTCGAAGCGATGCGGCTGCTCCACCAAGGCCACAATCAGTCCGAGACGGCGAGACGGCTGAACGTCGCTCGCCAAACCGTCAGTGAGTGGCGGCGGCAATACCGCGAGCAGGGTGCGCCGGACGCAAGCCGCTCCTCGATGCCGCACAACGCGAACGCCTGACGTCGCTGCTGCTGGAAGGCCCGGAAGCCCACGGCTTCCCAACGCCCCTGTGGAGCTGTCCGCGGGTGGCTCGGCTGATCGGAGACGAGTTCGGGGTCGCATACCACGCAGGCCACGCCTGGAAGATCCTGCGAGCGCTCGACTGGAGCCCGCAACGCCCGGCCGGAAAGGCGCGCGAGCGCAACGAAGAGCGGATCCGCACCTGGAAGCGCAAGACCTGGAAGCGCATTAAAAAAAGCCCAAAACGAAGGCCGTACGCTCGTCTTCATCGACGAAAGCGGATTGAGTCAGAAGCCGCATCGCTGCCGCACCTGGGCGCCACGTGGCCAAACACCGGTGCTGCAGTTTAACTTCAACTGGGAGAAGCTTTCCGTCTCGGCGGGGCTGACGCTGCGTAACTTCTACTTCCGGCTCTATCCCGGTGCGATCGGCAAAGAGCAAGTGACCGACTTTCTCAAGGCGTTGGTACGTCATATCGATCGCCCGCTGCTGATCGTCTGGGATCGGCTGCCGGCGCACCGTAGCCGCCTGGTGCAAGAGTTCATCGAACTCTCCGAAGGCCACATCGCAACCGAGTACTTGCCACCCTATGCGCCGGAGTTGAATCCGGTGGAATACATCTGGGCTTACTGGAAGCAGCACGAGTTGCCGAACGTCTGTCCGAAAGACTACGGCGAGCTGAACGAGCGGGCCCGCAAGGCACTCCGCCGCATGTACCGCAAACCGCGTTTGATCACGGCCTTCTGGAAACAGTCTTCTCTTTGTTTTGACTGACTCTATATTATGCGGGAGTCAATAGTGCTTAATCCGGCGGTTCTTCTGGGCAGGGCAGGGGTTGACCGATGAGGCGCTCCTCGGCTTGAAGCCGTACTAGGAAAACCCGACGTACGGAATTTAAGAGAGGGTGGTGGAAACGTAGCTTGAGAGGGGCAAGCGCCTCGAGCGCGAAGCCGAGGCTGCTGCGGCTGTGCCTGGCGGCGCTAACGATCGGGATCGCGTGTACACTGTTGGAGCCAGTCTGCGCACCAAGGGAAATCTCCACAGAGGCCCGAGAGTAAGCATAGTTATCCATTTCCATGAAACGCCGTGTACTATTGCAGGCAACTGCTTCGGCGGCTTTAGGCGCAGGTGTCTGGTCTTGTTCAACTCCGGTGTCGCAAAGCCGTCTCGTCCGCCCTCAGAGAAGGTTCGTGATCCCGGAAATTTCATGGGACCGTGTCATCCGCACTGTAGTGGGCTTGCGGCCGTTACGACAATCCGGCTTTCGTGTTGAGACCGAACACTTCGGAGACAAGATCGTCATACACAATTACGGGCATGGTGCTCGAGGCGTGGGGTTGTCGTGGGGAACGGCTCACTTCGCAGTCGAAGAGGCCCTGAGGACGGGCCAATCGAGGTACGCGGTCGCTGGGTGCGGTGCGGTGGGTTTGGCCACGGGTCGCCTGTTGCAACGGCGGGGTTTTGACGTCACGATCTATGCGAAAGACTTACCGCCTGATACCACGTCAAACGTGGCGGAGGCACAGTTTGACCCAGAGGTCATACCCGATGACTTCGAGGATGTGCGTTCAAAGTCGTCCGCTGAGCGTATCCGAGAGCGGTACGTGCGTGCCGCACGGCTCTCTCACCGTTATTACCAGGAGTTATTACCAGGACATGGTGGGCGATTATTATGGCGTTCACTGGCTCGAAACCTACCGGCAGGACAATGCGGAGCGCCGCCTGGAGCGCGAACGAAACCTATTGAGCGACCTCTACCACTACACCCGCATTTCCAATTTGATTCAAACCTCTCGACCTTCCGGCGGCCTTGAGCGTCTTTATTCATAGGGGCTAGAGCCCGATGAGGACGCCATGGAGGCCAACACCCAATGGGTGAAAAACAAAACAAGCCGTTCCAGCTAAGCTTCAACGGTTTGTTGAAAGTCGATTTCCAAGGATCGCGTGTCACTTCCGACGGCGGGCTGATCCTGGTTCGGGAGTTGGACGAACGGCTCGGGCTCGGGAAGCTGATCGAGGAGCATCTCAGCGACTCGCGACAAGGCTTGAACAAGAAGTTCCCGCTGGCCGATCTGCTGCGGCAGTCGGTTTACAGCCGACTCGCCGGCTACGAGGACCTCAATGACGCCGTTCGAGTATCCGCCGATCCGACCTTTCGCTTGATCGGCTCGCAGAAGAACTGGGATCGCGGCGGGGCGCTCACCTCGCGGCTACAGAGCTTCGAGACAGGGCTGCTCGCGAGTGAGGAGAATCTGCTGGGATTGATGGCGGTGAACCGCGAGTTGGTCGCGCAAGCCGAGACGACGGACGACTGCGAGCGCGTCGTTCTCGACATGGACTCCACCGAGAGCCCCGTCCATGGCCAACAAGAAGGCAGCGCCTATAACGGCCATTTCGAGTCCATCTGCTACCACCCACTGTTGCTGTTCAACCAGCACGGCGATTGTCTGGCCGCCAAGCTGCGTCCCGGCAATGTGCACAGCGCTGACGACTGGGACGAGTTGCTGCTGCCGGAGATCGAGCGCCAACAGGCTGCGGGCAAACAGGTCACCTTCCGCGGCGATGCGGCCTTTGCTAAGCCGGAGATTTATGAGTCTTCGGAGAAACGCGGAGTGCAGTACGCCATTCGCATTCCGGCCAACAAGAGCCTGGAATTGGAGATCGAAGACATCTTGTTTCGCCCGCCGGGAAGGCCCTCCCGGAAGCCCTTGGTGCGCTACAAGAGTTTTCGCTATCAGGCGGAGAGTTGGTCGCAGGCGAGGCGGATCGTCGCCCAGGTCGAACATCACCAGGGCGAGCTGTTCCCGCGGGTCGGATTCATCGTGACGAGCCTGCGCTTGCCAAGCCGCTCGGTGGTGCGCTTCTACAACAAGCGCGGCACGGCCGAGCAGTGGATCAAGGAAGGCAAACAGGCCACGCACTGGACGCGGCTGTCGTGCCATCGCTTCCGGGCCAACGAAGTGCGACTGCAACTCAGCGTGCTGGCCTATAACCTGGGCAACTTGTGGCGGCGGCTGGGGCTGCCGCACAGGATCAAGAGCTGGTCGCTGACGAGCTTGCAGCAGCGGCTAATGAAGACCGGCGGCCGTCTGGTCAAACATGCCCGCTACTACTGGTTGCTGTTGGCCCAGGGACATCTGAACCGGCGGCTGTTCGGTGACATGCTGAGCAGGATCTGGGCGCTGCCTGTGCCCGGAGGGTAACGCGGCGAGCGCGGGGCAGCCGGAGCGGGGAGTTGCCGAGAGGCAAGGTCGGAGCGGTGTCGGCAGAGTGGCCGCTGGCGTTGCCGGAACGCCTTGACCGGACCCGATCTGAAGGCGGACCGGCGAAGAAAGCAGGATCGAACGTGAAAGCAGTGCGAAAACGTTGCACCGCAGCCGTGGTTCGCCTATGCTGTCAGTACCGGGATGGCCAAAACGGTAATCCTGGCTACAAGGTCTTGAACCCCGGCGAACACCCCTTCGGCTCATTGGTACTCGTCCGCGAGATCACTATGCAGATCCAGACCCCGATATACCTAGACGCGGTAACGCGGGACTTCCGTCTCGCCGGAGGGCGGATCTCAGTTCGCGAGTTCTCGGATCTCGAGGATCTGCTCGAGTTACCTGAGTCCGTAATCATAAACTGCACCGGACTTGGAGCCCGCGAGCTCTTCGGCGATGAGGAGCTGGGACCAAGCAAGGGTCAGGTCACAATCCTTTTGCGTCAGCCTGAGGTTGACTACGGAGCGTTTATGATGTCCCCCAGGTACGACGGCCTGCTGCTGCACAGCGGTGGTCAAGATGAAGTTGGTGTCTGGTCGATGGAGCCTAGCGAGGAAGTGATAGATCGGACGATGAACGGGGCGATCGAGTTCTGGGAGCAGTTCACTTGAATAGGATCGACCTGAGTGGAAGGCGGACATAGGGAACTCTTGCAGGTAGCTATTCTGATCGACCTCCCATGAACAATCCGGCCGCTGATTCCTTCTGAGGTTCTGGTCTGTTTCGAGGACCGCCTTCGGCCTTGTTTTACTAGACGATAAAGTATATTATCGGCTAGCAAAGGAGACCGTTCCCTGACCCCTCAGGCACGGAATCTGGTCGGGGCGCGTACCCTCAGCGAAAACGCTCCGCCACGATGGCCAGCGCCGCCCGCGCGGCCTCGAGCGTCTCGTCGACTTCGGCGTCGCCGTGAACGGTCGAGACATACCAGCGCCCGTCGGGTAACAGATAGACGTCCTTGTCGAGCATGGTTTCGAGCCAGGCGCCCAGGCGACCCGACGGCGGGGCGGTCAACCCGCGGGAATCGGTTACCGCGCCTTCATCGGGGAAGAGGAGCTTGAACACCGTGCCCACCCCGCGGACCGTGACGTCCACCCCGGCGTCGGCGGCGGCCTGCCGAATGCCCTCCATCAGCCGTTCGCCCTGACCGGCTGCCGTTTTCAGCGCAGCGCCGTCGTCGCGGGACAGCTCGGCCAGGGTGGCTTCCGCGGCCGCCAAAACGGTCGGGTTGCCGTTGAAGCTGCCCCCGTGCAGCACCGTGGCGTCTTCGATCAGCTTCATGATGTCGTGGCGTCCGGCGATGACGCTGAGCGGAAAGCCGCCGGCCACCGCCTTGCCGAACGTTGCCAGATCGGGCGTCACTCCGTACAGGCCCTGCGCACCGTGCAAGTGCACGCGAAAGCCGGTAATGACCTCGTCGAAGATAAGCACGATGCCCGCGCGTTCGGTGATCTCGCGCAACCCGGCCAGGTAGCCATCCACGGGCAGGATGCAGCCGCCGTTGCAGAGGATCGGCTCGAGAATCACGCAGGCGATCTCATCGCCCGACTCGGCGACGGTTTGCTCGACCGCGGCGAGGTCGTTACAGGGCAGGAAGATCGTGTCGGGCGGCGCCTCCATCCAGCCGTGGTAATGGTTCTGGAAGCGCAGGATGCGCTTGCGTCCGGTGAAGGCGCGCGAGAGGCGAAAGGCGATCTGGTCGGCCTCGGTGCCGGTGTTGCTGAAGATCACGCGATCGGCGCACGGGATGAGCTCGACCAGCCGCTCGGCGACGGTGATCTCACCCTCGTGCTGGGCGCCGTAGTCCCAGCCGCGCCGCAGCGTGTCCTCGACCGCCGCAGCTATTGCGGGGTGCGAATGCCCGAGGATCAGCGGACCCCAGGCCAGCGTGTAGTCGATGTAGCTGTTGCCGTCGACATCGGTCAGCCGCGGTCCCTCGCCGTGGTCGAAGTACAGCGGATGGGGCACGGACTTCGCCCGGAACGCGCTGCTGACGCCGCTGGCGAGAGATCGCTTGGCACGCTCCAGCATCTGCTGCGAGCGCTGCCGCGAGGCCGTGGAAATTGCTGTTGTTGTGTCTGCCATGATGACGACTTCCCAGAAGACAACCTTGGGACGCCCAACGAGTCCAATGGGACGACCCTAGCCTGTATTTCCGCCCGATTCTAGCAGTTTCCGCGGGGCGCTAATGACCCGCCATCAGCAGCGAAAGCGCCGGAGGCCAAAGTTCCTGACCCGTTTCTGTTCCTCCCTGTCGCGGTTGACAACCGTGCACAGGGAGAAACAGAAACGGGGGGAACGAATCGGGGTCGGCGTTTCCGAACCCATGGATAAATCCATGGGCTATGATTGTTCGACCCCTGCAGGGCCGGCAAATACGGAAATGGCAGAAGTCTTTTGTATCGCCCTTTCAGAGCTCCCATATTCCGTCACCTTTCCCCCGGTTGAAACCGTGGGCTATGATCTTTGACCCCTCCGGGGCCATGTCGAGCGCAGACCCGTGCCCCTACGTGGCAAGCCGAAGCGTAACCAAATTCGCGAAACACACTCCTTAGTTGCCGATCTCAAACACGGCTCGGATCTTTCGCTTCACTCCGCGGTAGAAGGTTCCGTAGTGGGGACTCGCCAGGTTGGCTTGGACGTCCTGCGGGTTGAAGTTGTTCAAGACGTTGAAGAGCCGCAGGCCTGCGCGGAAGCGCCGCTCTTTGCCCCTGAACTTGATCGCCACCTTCTTGGTGACCTGCAAATCAACCGAGTTGAAGATCGGGAAACGGCCCGCGCGGTTGCGCGCGCCGACAAAGTCGCGTTCCTCATTAACGTTCGAATAAGGGAATCCGCTTCTCAGCTCCCACACCGGAATGACGGTGAGGCCCCAAGGCAGTCCGAACTCCGTCCAGGTCAGAAGGCGATTCGGGACGTCGAATCGCAGCGGAGCCCGCTCGTTCGGGCGAATCAGGGCAGCCGGTGTCGGTCCGTAGATGGAGCCCAGGTCATTCAAGTCGCCGACCGACGAGGAACGAACATACGAACTGGTCACGTGACCGGTGCCGCTGAGCCGGTACCGCACGGTGACTTGGTACTCTCGATAGTGATCCCGTCCGTTGTTGCTCAACGTGAGAGCGCCGTCCGTCTCATTCGGGTCGCTGGGCATAGTCGGGTTGATCAGAAAGTTGCGGGTCGTTCTTCGTTGCTGGTAGCCGGTCCGAAGGAACAAGTTATCAATCACTTCGCGGTCCAGTTGCAGGCTCCAACCCAAACTCCTGGCATTGCGGATTCGGCCGTCGATCCGGGGAGTGAACCGGCTCACGGAGGTGACTTCACCGCCCGGGCCGTAACGGGTTTCGATGCGCTGCGGTAGGGTTTCGAACGTAGGCACGAGCAGACTGACGCGGTCGATGAACAGCCCGGCTCCACCGCGAAGGACGGTCCGAGTCCCGCCTCCGAAGGCGTGCGCAAATCCGGCTCGGTAGGAGGGGTTCCAGTCGGTGGCAATCGAATCCCGTTCGAGCCGCGCACCCAGGTCGAGGGTGAGAGCTTCTGACACCGACCACTGGTCTTGCACAAACATGGAGAGGTCGTTCTTGCTCGCACGCACCGTGGCCGGAGGAGTAAAGCGCAACTCGGAAACCGGCCGGTCAGCAATACCGAGCCAAGTGACTGGGTTGAACGTCTGGTCGTCGCAATACGACTCCAGTCCCAACTCGAAACCCATCTTAAGTTGGTGCTTGCCGGCCGGGGAAAAGTGATAGTGTTCCGACAGCTTGCGGCGAATGGTATCGCGGGCCTGGCGGTTGAAAAAGGCGCCGCTTGCCCGTTCGAGCCCGATGGCGGCCGGGTCGAAACTGAGCGGCTTCACGTCGCTATCAAGATCTTGGAAAGAGAGGTGCGACAGCAGCAGCCCGCCGGACTCGAACTCATGACTGTCCTTCACGGTGAGCAGCGTCCCGCGCCGTCGCAGGTCGGACGTCGATGCCTGCGGGGTAAAGGCATTGAGGCCGAAAAAGTTGAGCTTCTCGGGATAGATCAGCAACGTCGCCGACGCCCGATTGCGGTCCGTCACCTGGGCGTCGAACTGGTTGAAGACCGTCAACGCCTCGCGTTCCACATCTCGCTCGAGCAGCGGCAGGTTGGCGTCTTCCTGGTCGGCGCGCACAAATTGGTATTCGGTCGAGTGCAGAAGCGCGAACCGGCCTTCGCTGATCGGCACGTTCACCGTGAGTCGCGGCGTACTCGACTCGATCCCCATGATGGCCCCGTCGCGGCGTCGAATGCGTGGCGTGAAGTTCTGTAGGTCGAACCGGAACTTTGACAAGTCAGCCGACCGCGTCTCGACCGTCGACACCGCTCCCACAAAACCGCCGTATTGTGCGTCATAGGGAGTCGAGAGAACTTCCACGGTCGAGATGATGCTCAGCGGCAGGCCGATCTCGGAAGTCCGGGCGACCGGATCGGTGATATCGACGTTGTTCAACTGCGAGCCGCTCTGCGACGCGCGAACTCCGTTCATGTTGATCTCGCCGGCTTCGCCGCGCAGCACGCCGGGGATGAGCGGCATCACGTCCTCGACACTGCGATTGGCTTTGGGCGCGTTGTCCAGCGTCGATACCCCGACGGATCCGGAGGACGAGGTTTCGGTGGGATCGATCGTGATGGCGGACGCGGTGACTTCAACGGATTCGACGACCGCCTCCACCTGCATTTCGATCTCGACGCGCAAGGGCTGTTCCTCCGCGGGCAGGCAGAGGATGTCGCTCTGGCCGGTCATTCCAGGAGCTTTGCCGACGATGATGTAGCAGCCGTCGGCGACGCTTTGGAAGCGAAAGATCCCGAGTTCGTCGGTTTGGACCGCCGCCGGTCCCGATCCTTCCGGCTCCCCCTCTGCCGCTTCCGCAACGGAAACGGATTCAAGCTGCATCTCGGCGCCTACCGCCCCCAACCGCTCGCCGCCCGGCCCGGCGATCACGGCTTGTCCGACGATGGCAGAGCTGGGCTCCTGCGCACGGACCGAGCTCGGCAACATCGAAAGGACCCCGAGAATCAAGGTCGTTACGAACGTAACAGCCAACGGCTAACCCCCTCATCCGTCAGAGTAGCAGCCTGTTCTGAAAGATTTCGGAACAGCGGTTCCGCGGAGGATGATCCGTCGTATACCGGGCAACGTAGCGCGGGCCGCTCCTTCCATCGCGCCATTCCAATCCGCACCTTGCACACATGGATTGGGAGCCCTGTCTGAGGCCGTTCGATTCAGACTTGCCCGGTTCGCTAGTGTAGAAGTTGCCGATGAAACGCAGAGGCTATCTCAAACTGACCGCCGCGGGGCTCGCTGGAGCGACTCCGGCTTCGGCCCTGCCCCCTGCGCGGCAAACCAACTACCCCATCGTCAACGGATCGGAGCACGCTTGGGTGCTGAACGACCCGCGCTTCCCCATCAACCCGCGCTTGTCGAACTGTCCTAATAACCGTCCCAAGCGTGAGTACTCGCTCGATCACCTGCTGTCGCAAATGCGGGTCTACGGGATCGACAGGGTCGTCATCAGCCACGTCTGCCACTACGGCACCGACAACGCCTACCCCGCCCACTGCATCAAGACGCACCCCGGCAAGTTCGCCGCGATCGGGCTGCTGGTCGGGTACCGGCTTCACTCGCCGGCTGACCGCGACAACCCCTGGCGCCTCGAACGTCTGATGAAGGATGACGGGTTCTCGGGACCGCGCCTTAGTCCGATCTACGACAAAGACGTCGTGTGGGTGAACGATCCGGCAATGAATCCGCTGTGGAAGAAAGCCGAGCGGCTGGGGGCGGTCTTCAACATCTTTCTGGCGCCTCACCAGATCTCGCAGGTCGCCGACGTGGCCGAACGCTTCCCCGGCGTCAACCTCGTCATCGACCATATCGCGATGATTGACATCACCCGCCCCGACAGCGAGGGTATCGGCCCGTTACTTGGCCTGGCGCGGTTCCCGAACGTCTACATCCGTACCTCGCTGCACAACCCGTCGCGCGAGCCAATCCCCTACCGGGACATGTGGCCGTACCTACGCCGCCTCTACGACCGCTTGGGACCGCAACGCATGATCTACGCCAACTTCTACGAACTGCTGATCATGCAGGACTTGATCCCCTTCTTCACCAGCGCAGATAAGGAATGGATTCTCGGTAGGACGGCGCTGCAGCTCTATCGATTCGGCTAGGATGCTCCCTCAAAACCTAAACCCGAGCGCTGTGCCATTGCATCAACAAGGTCGAGATCGGGCACTTGTTCCTCAATGGATTCCCCACCGCTTCGGAGTCCCCGGGACGAACTCCTGCCTGGTGACCAGGTGACTCGTAAGGAACTGCGGTATCGCGCCGGATAGGTTCTGCTAGCCATACCCGGGTCGGCCGTTGCCACCGGGCTAACGGAATGGGCGCTCTCCTCCGATAGATCAGAGACTATGGTGCAAACCCTTGATCGACGGCGGCGGCCCCGCAGTAAAACCTCCTTGCCACAGGGCTTTCAAGTCACGGTCCACGAACATGCCGGTAAGCCGCGGACCCTCGCGGCCAAACTGCTCGATTTCAACGAAGAGGGGGTGGGGGTCGAGATGTTCGTACCGCTGCGGGTGGGATCGCCCGTCACGGTCGAAGGCCGGCTGAAGTCCACCGATCTGGAGCTGCTGGTCAACGGTAGCGCCCGTGTCATCCACTCGCGGCGGCTTCGCGATGGCAACTATCGCGTCGGCCTCTCACTCGGCGACGTCGAGTACCGCAAGTCAGCCTGATGAGGTCGTGGCGCATGCAGTCGGAGTTGGTGTGAGACTCCGGCAGGGAGTGTGGAGTCTGGCAGCGCCGGCACGCGCTCCGCCCAACGCTGTTGGACTGCTCGAGCCGACGTGTCTACTACCGACCTTGGGCCAGGCGGTCGGCGAGCGCGCCGGGCAAACCGGCGTCGCGGATCTTTCGCTGCGCGGCCGCAATGTCGTATGGGCAGCGGCGGAACTCGACGACTTTGTCGTCGGAATCGTAGAGCGCGTACCCGGCCTGCCATTGTGAGTCGCGCGGCTGTCCTACGGATCCCGGGTTGAGCAGGTGGCCCCTGCCCTCGACGAAGCGTAGGCGCTTACCGCGCAGATTTGATTCCGACATCTCCGACCTCTGGCCGGTCTCCCAGCGCAGGAATCCGCCCTGGATGTGGGTGTGCCCGAAGAACACTAGGCGGCCCCCCGCTTGCTCGAATTGCGGCAGCGCGTCGTCAGGGTCGATCAGATACTCGTCCTCATCAAGGATCGACCCATGCACCATGAGGAACCCGTTGACCTCCATGGGCCCCTTGGTAAGGCTGCTTAGATAGTCCCGGTTGTCAGGCGTGAGCACGCGTAGTGTCCACTCCGCTGCGGCCCGGGCGACAGGGTTGAACAGGGTCAAGTCGTCAAGGCCGCAACAGGCCTTATCGTGATTCCCCCGGATCACCTGTGGAACGTTTTCGCGCACCCACTCGATGACGGGATTCGGGTCCGCGCCATAGCCCACTATGTCGCCCAGACAACAAATCTCTTCGTAGAGGCCCTCCGCATCCCGCAACACGTCCTGCAGGGCCTCCCAATTGGAATGGATGTCACTTAGGACGAGATAGCGCATGTTTCAGAAGGAAGCAGAAGTCCGGCGCGGGTTGCCCCGAGACGGCTTTCCTGTCCGGCAGATGTCGGCG
Organism: Bryobacterales bacterium; assembly: GCA_965248255.1. Lineage (GTDB taxonomy): Bacteria > Acidobacteriota > Terriglobia > Bryobacterales > UBA6623 > JAKZVK01. The sequence goes on along the minus strand of CBDFIW010000004.1, from coordinate 2,393,692 downwards.
CACGGCATGTCGTGCCCCTGGCGATTCTACATTTTCTCAGGCCACAGTGGCTGATGTCAGCCCCTGACGCCCCTGACCCGGACGAGCCAGAACCAAACAGGGATGCTTCGTGCGGTGAAGAAAGTGATCGCCGGCCCGCGGAAACCGCTCCCTTACGGTCACGGCTCGGTTTCAACGGTCTGCGCCGCCTCGCGCCTCAGCTTGCTTCGGGAATCTTCGCGCTCAGGGCGCGGAGGCGCTCCCAGGTGTAGATGCCGCTGCTGTGGCCATCGCTCCAGTAGATCTGAATGGCGTAGCGGCCTACAGCTTCGATGGCGGCGGGATGGACGTCGTCGGGAATGTTGGCCGGCTGCAGAATGCGGCGGCCGGTAAGCTCGTCAACGCAGACGGCACAGGGGCATTCGAGGCGCAGGAAGCGGGCCGGGTAGACGGCTTCCGTACCGTCGTTCCAGTGGATCTTGACGTCGTGCTCGTTGGCGCGACCGATCTCTAGGGGGCGGGGGGTGTTTTGTTGGGAGGCGGCCATTTGGGAATGGGAACGTCGCGCCGCAATGCTTGGTTCGTCTTGCCGCCGGGGCGCCGGCCGACAGGCAGGAGTGCTTGTCGGTACCTTTAGAACGTTATCTTGACCAGGTCCTCTGCCTCGGCTTGGATGTTGTGAATGCTGACTTGGGCAGCGAGGCTCTTGGCGACTTCAATGAGGGCGACCGCGGCGGGCGAGTCGGGCTCCTCCAGCACGATCGGACGGCCACTGTCGGAGGTCTCGCGAACGGTTGTCGCCAGGGGGACCTTGCCCAGCACAGGGCACTGCCACTTCTCTGAGATGCGGTCGGCGCCGCCGCTGCCAAAGATGTACTCTCGCTCACCGGTCTTGCGCGACTCGAAGTAGCTCATGTTCTCGATCACACCGAGCAAGGGTGTCTTGAGCTGCCGGAACATGATGATCGCCTTCTCGGCGATGTTGACGGCCACGGGCTGCGGCGTCGTCACAATCACCGCGCCGGTGAGTGGGATCCGCTGGCACAGTGTCAACTGCACATCGCCGGTACCGGGCGGCAGGTCGATGATGAGGTAGTCCAGCTCGCCCCACTCGACGCCGCCGAGCAACTGCTCGACCATCTTGGCAAGCATCGGCCCACGCCAGACGACGGCTTGATCCGGGCGAATGAAGAAACCCGAGGAGATCACCGGGAGACCGTAGGCTTGGACTGGGAGGATTTTCTTGCCTGCTCCTTTAGGCAGGTCGGTGATGCCCATGATGGTCGGGATGCTCGGGCCGTAGACATCCGCGTCGAGCAGGCCGACGCGGGCGCCGGCTCCCGAAAGCGCGACGGCCAGGTTGGCGGCGACCGTCGACTTGCCGACGCCGCCCTTGCCCGAGGCGATAGGGATGACGTTCTTGACGCCGGGGATCATGCCCTTGCCGGTCATGCCGGCATGAGGACGCACCTCCGCGGTCATCTCGACGTTGACGGCTTCGACGCCGTCGATCTGCCTTACCGCCTCCTCGGCCTGCTGCTTAAGTTGGTCTTTGACGGGGCAAGCGGGCGTCGTCAGCTTCAGAGTGAAGGCGACGCGGTTGTCGGCGACTTTAAGGTCCTGTACGAAGCCGAGGGTGACGATGTCGCGATGGAGGTCCGGGTCGACGACCACGCGCAGGGCGTCGAGAACTTGTTCCTGATTGACCATGGTCCGTACCCTGTGACGCACCCGGGTTAGACGCCCGGAAGACTGGGCCTCCCCGGCGAGCCGGTGGCGAGAACCACCAGGTCACTGACGAACACATCCATCTGCTTCTCGTCGCAGACCAGGTCCTCGATGGTGGTGCGGCTGAGGATGCGGTCGACAACGCTCTGCACGCCTCGCCACAGCGAGCGAATCGAGCAGTCGATGGAATGCGTGCAGGTGTCTTCGACGCCAGCGTGGCGGTCGCAGAACTCGCCCTCGAAGAGCCGGCTGCCTAGCACCGCCAGCACCTCGCCCACGACGATGTCGGCGGCGGGCCGCGCGAGGCGGTATCCGCCGGCCTGGCCGCGCGCGCTCTTGACTAACCCTCCGCCGCGCAGAATGCGCATCATCTTCGCGGTGTACGGCACCGACATGCCCTCGGCCTGGCCGATGGCCGACAGCGTCAGGCTCTCGTCCGGGCCGGCCATCGCCAGCCGCAGCAGGCATCGCAGGCCATACTCTTCTTGTGCGCTAAAGTGCATGGGTCACTCCGGGTTGCTTACGATTCCATCGCCTTCCGATTGGGTAGCCGGCTTCCGTTGGTTCCTCTCAAAACCGCTTTGTGTTGGACAGGCACGAGTGCTTGTCCCCACCGCCTCGACCACCTCAGAGAATATTCAGCACCAGCTTGGCCGCGTCGGTCATCTTGTCGGGTGTCCAGGGCGGATCGAACGTGATTTCGACGTCGGCCGACTGTACACCCTCGATTGCTTCGGCTTTGTCCTTCACTTCCGCAGGCAGAGTCTGCGCCGCCGGGCAGTTAGGCGCGGTCAGGGTCATCGTGATCTTGATGTTCCCGTCGGGCGGCGCTTGGACGCCGTAGATGAGGCCCAGGTCGTAGATGTTGACCGGGATCTCGGGGTCGTAGATGTCCTTTACGACGGCAATGACTTGTTGCTCGACGCCTTGTGGCTCCGCATTCTGTCGTGCGCCGTCCTGTTGCGCATCGCCTTGGGACTCGGCAGGTTGTGTCGCCGCGCTCGCTGCTTCGGGCGGCGGCGGCTCAGTTTGCGGAGCCTGCGTGGCGGCTGGTGGCGGAGCCGGCTCGACAGACGGCTCCCCGGCGTGTGGCCTGTCCTCCGGCGCGGTGAGGTTGAGTTCGATCATGGTGTTTTCCTCGATGGGCGTCCCAGGCAGCCTTGTCGAGCGGCGCGAGGCATTGTCGCTGTTTCGGGCAATCAACGCTCCCTGACGGTCGCGGCTCGGCTGGGGGATGCCTACTCTGTTGTGGTCACCTCTCCTTTGCCTTGCAGGGCGTTGTGCATCGTGTGCCAGGCCAGAGTGGCGCATTTGACGCGGGCGGGGAACTCGCTTACACCCGAAAAGACTGCCAGCTTGCCCATGCCCTGGCCTGCGTGCGCGGGGTCTTTGGGCCCGGTCAGCATGTAGTGAAATGTCTCAAACAGCGCCTCCGCCTGCTCCCGGGTGCGTCCTTTCAAAGCCTCCGTCATGAGCGAGGCTGACGCGGTCGAGATGGCGCAGCCGTGACCCTCGAATTTCGCATCTTCGACCACGCCGTCGTCAATCTTGAGATACAGCTTCAGCTTGTCGCCGCACAGCGGGTTGAAGCCCTCGGCTCTATGGTTGGCGTCGTCGAGCCTCCCAAAGTTGCGCGGATGCTTGCTATGGTCGACGATCAGCTCCTGATACAGCTCTCGCAAATCAGACATCAGGCGAAGATCTCCTTCACCTTTGCAACGGAGGCCGCCAGGACATCGATCTCTTCACGGGTGTTGTAGAACGCGAGGGACGCGCGGGTCGTGGCGGCGACGCCGAAGCGGTCCATCACGGGCTGCGCGCAGTGATGGCCGGCGCGGACGGCCACGCCCTCGCGGTCGAGAATCGTGCCGACGTCGTGCGGGTGGACGCCGTCGATGACGAAAGAGAGCACGCTCGCTTTGTCCCTGGCGGTTCCGATCAGGCGCACGCCTTCGATGGCCGAGATGCGCTCGGTGGCGTAGTCGAGCAAGTTCTTCTCATACGCCTCAATGCGCTCCAAGCCGACGTCGTTGAGGTAGCGCACGGCCGCTCCCAAGCCGATCGAGTCGGCGATGTTGGGCGTACCCGCCTCGAACTTGTAGGGCAAGTCGTTGTAGACGGTCTTCTCGAAACTCACCGACTTGATCATGTCGCCGCCGCCCTGGTACGGGGGCATCTCTTCAAGCAGCGCGCGCTTGCCGTACAGGATGCCAATGCCGGTCGGGCCGAACATCTTGTGCCCGGAAAGCGCGTAGAACTCGCAGTCCAGCTCGCGGACGTCGACCTTCATGTGGGGTACGGCCTGGGCGCCATCGAGCAGGACCGGGATTCCCCGGGCGTGCGCCGCCGCGATGATCTGCTTCACCGGGTTGACGCTGCCCAGCGCGTTCGAGACATGGTTGACAGCGACCAACCGCGTGCGGCCGGTCAGAAGCTTCTCGTATTCCTCGAACAGGAACTCACCGGCATCGTTGATGGGGACCACGCGCAGCGTGGCGCCTTGCTGTTCGCATAGAAGCTGCCAGGGAACGATGTTCGAATGATGCTCCATGGCCGAGATGACGACCTCGTCGCCTTCGCCGACCTTGGGGCGCCCGAAGCTATGCGCGACCAGGTTGATCGCCTCGGTGGCGCCGCGTGTGTAGATGATCTCGCTGGTGTCGGCCGCGCCGAGGAAGCGCTGAATTTCGACGCGCGCGTTCTCGTACTCATTGGTAGCGCGCTGGCTCAGCTCGTGGACGCCTCGGTGGATGTTCGACCGGTCTTCCAAATAGAACTTGCGGATGGTGTCGATCACCGAGTGAGGGGTCTGGGCCGAGGCGGCGTTGTCGAGGTAGGCCAGCGGCTTGCCGTGCACGGTCTGGTGCAACGCGGGGAAGTCTTGTCGCAGGGCGGCGACATCGAGCGGCGACAGCGCCGTCTCACTCGTGGTCGGGAGGGCCGAGGCTGTGGACTGGGCTGTCATAGCGTGGCCGTCCTGCTACACCTGCGTCTCCGCGCCTTCGACCAGCCAGTTCATCAACAGAGATTCGAAGCGCTCACGGATCGGTGTAATGCTGATACGCTCGAGCACGTCGGCCGCGAAGGCGTAGGTGAGCAAGCTGCGGGCCTGCGCGTGGCCGATGCCGCGCGAGCGCAGGTAGAACGTCGCCTCCTCGTCGATCTGCCCAACCGTTGCGCCGTGGGTACAACGCACGTCGTTGGCGTCGATCTGAAGCTGCGGCTTGGTGTTGATGTCGGCGTTCTCGGACAACAGCAGGTTCTTGTTGCTTTGGATGGCGTCGGTTTTCTGGGCGTCAGGGCGGACGATGATCTTGCCGTTGAACACGCCAGTCGAACGCCCGTCGAGCACGCCTTTGTAAAGCTGGTGGCTGGTGCAATGCGGGTAGGCGTGATCAATGCAAGTTCGGTTGTCCACATGCTGCCGCCCGCCCACCGCATAGAGGCCGTCAAGCACAGAGTCACAACCCTCGCCGTTGAGCACGACCTCAACGTCATTGCGCACGAGCAGGCTGCCGAGGGAGAGCGAGTTCGTCGCCACGCGGCTGTCGCGCCCCTGCTGGATTTCGAGAAAGCTGGTGTGGAAAGCTTGGGGAGCCTCCTGCTGTAGCTTGTAATGGTCGAGCCGCGCGTTGGGCTCGGCCACGATTTCGGTGACCGCGTTCGTCCAATAGGTTTCACCGCCCAAGCCAAAGTAAGTTTCGACCACCGAGGCCTGGCTGTCGAGACCGGCCAAGATCAAGACGCGTGAATGGGTCACTGTGTCGGGCGCGTCGGCTGTCGCGACGAAGACCAGATGGATGGGCGCTTCGACGACCTGGCGTGCTGGAATGCCCACAAGCGCGCCGTCCACGAGAAGGGCGCTGTTGAGGGCGGCCAGGGGGTTATCACGAGCGCCGCTGTAGTGGCCCAGGTGGCTTCCGAGACCGTTCGCCGAAGCCGTCAGCCGTTCGGCGAGGGGACCGACTTCGACCCCGGAGTCTGAGTTGATCTGAGACAGAGCCGGCGCGTACCGGCCGTTAACGAATACGAGCCTGTTGCCGCCAAGATCCTCGAACAAATGGGAGGCGATCTGGCCCTGGTCGACACTCTCCGCCTCCGCAGACGCCGTGCGGAAAGGCGTCTTCGCCATGGGCGCGAGGTTGGTGTACTTGTACTCCTCGTGACGCGTCGTGGGGAAGCCGGCCTCGGAGAAGAGTTGCATCCCTTGCCGCCGGCGCTCGCTGAGCCACGCGGGCTCGCCCGCGCGAGCTTGAGAAAGCTGCTCGAATTCGCCGAGGTAGGTGCTGAGCTGTTCTGCGGCGGCGATCATGGCTCTTCTGTGTTCCTACGGTTGCGGCTCGACGGGCTACGTATGTGCCAGCTCCGCCGCTTGTTCGTTCTCGATCCAGCCGTAGCCTCGTTCCTCGAGCTGCAACGCCAACTCCTTGTCACCCGACTTGACGACGCGGCCGTCCGCCAGCACGTGGACGAAGTCCGGCACGATGTAGTTCAAGAGACGCTGGTAGTGCGTGACGATAACGATCGCCCGCTCGGGGTCGCGCAACGCGTTAACACCGTCCGCCACCGTCTTGAGCGCGTCGATGTCGAGCCCCGAGTCCGTCTCGTCCAGAATCGCCAGCTTCGGCTCGAGCATCGCCATCTGGAAGATCTCGTTGCGCTTCTTCTCGCCGCCCGAGAAGCCTACGTTGACCGAACGCGACACCATGGAGTCGTCCATGCCGAGCGCCGCCATCTTCTCTTTGGCGAACTCGAGGAAGTCCACGGCGTCAAGCTCGTCCTCACCGCGCTGCTTGCGCATCTCGTTCAGCGCCGCCCGCAGGAAATAGAGATTCGTGACGCCTGGGATTTCGACCGGATACTGAAACGCCAGGAAGATGCCCTGGCGGGCGCGGTCTTCGGGGGCGAGCTCGAGCAGGTCGTTGCCTTGATAGGTGATCGAGCCGCCGGTGACCTCATAGGTGTCACGGCCGGCGACGACTTGGGCCAGCGTGCTCTTGCCCGAGCCGTTGGGGCCCATGATCGCGTGCACTTCGCCCTCGGCGACTGAGAGGTTGATCCCTTTGAGGATTTCCTGGTCTTCGACGTTGACGGTTAGGTTCTTGATTTCCAACATGCTCATATCAGCACTGAGAAGTGTTCAGTATTCGATATACGGGCGCGGCAGGCCGTGCCAGCAATTCTGTGCTCGGCCGGTCTACCCGACGCTGCCTTCCAGGCTCACGCCCAGCAGCTTCTGCGCCTCGACGGCAAACTCCATCGGCAGTTCCTTGAACACCTCTTTGCAGAAGCCGTTGACGATTATCGATACGGCGTCTTCGGTCGAGATGCCGCGCTGCTGGCAATAGAACATCTGGTCTTCGCCGATCTTCGACGTCGTCGCCTCGTGCTCGACCTGAGCAGTGGGGTTCTTGACTTCGAGGTAGGGGAAGGTGTGCGCTCCGCACTTGTCGCCCATCAGCATCGAGTCGCATTGCGAGAAGTTGCGCGCCCCTTGCGCCCCTTTCTGGATCTTGACCAGGCCGCGGTAGGTGTTCGAGCTGAAGCCCGCCGAGATGCCTTTGGAGACGATGTTGCTCTTGGTGTTCTTGCCGATGTGGATCATCTTCGTGCCGGTGTCGGCCTGTTGGTGATTGTTCGTCACCGCCACCGAGTAGAACTCACCGATCGAGTTGTCGCCGATCAAGATGCAGCTCGGATACTTCCAGGTGATGGCCGAGCCGGTTTCGACCTGCGTCCACGAGATCTTCGAGTCCTTGCCCCGGCAAGCGCCGCGCTTGGTCACGAAGTTGTAAATGCCGCCCTTGCCGTCTTTGTCGCCCGGATACCAGTTCTGCACGGTCGAATACTTGATCTGCGCGTTATCGAGGGCGACCAACTCGACGACCGCGGCGTGCAACTGGTTCTCGTCGCGCATCGGAGCGGTGCAGCCCTCGAGGTAGCTAACGTAGCTGTCTGCGTCGGCGACGATCAGCGTGCGCTCGAACTGTCCAGTGTTGGCCGCGTTGATACGGAAATAGGTTGAAAGCTCCATCGGAGAGCGCACGCCCTTGGGTATGTAACAGAACGACCCGTCGCTGAAGACCGCCGAGTTGAGCGTCGCGAAGAAGTTGTCGGTGTAGGGAACCACCGAGCCGAGATACTTCTCGATCAGCTCGGGATGGTCCTGCACGGCTTCGGAGAACGAGCTGAAGACGATGCCCAGGTCCGAGAGCTTGTCTTTGAACGTGGTGGCCACCGAGACACTGTCGAACACGGCGTCCACCGCCACGCCCGCCAACGCCCCGCGCTCGCTCAGGGGGATACCCAGCTTCTCGTAGGTTTCGAGCAACTCGGGATCGACTTCGTCCAGGCTGTTCGGCCCGTCCTTCTTCGACTTGGGCGCCGAGTAGTAGACGATGTCTTGGTAGTTGATCGGGGGGTAGTGGACGTTGTGCCAAGTCGGCTCGGTCATCGTCGTCCAGTGCTGGAAGGCCTTCAGACGCCACTCCAGCAGGAACTTCGGCTCCTTCTTCTTGGCCGAAATCCAGCGGACGATGTCTTCGTTGAGGCCGGGTGGAGCGGACTCCGCGTCGATGTCGGTGACGAAGCCGTACTTGTATTCCTGGCTGGTCAGGAGATCGAGTTCAGTTGATGGTGTGCTCACGAAGGGTTCCTTGATGTGGAGGAGGTGCCTGGCCGATCAAGCACCCGTGAAAGACGACTCCAAGAGGCGGCGTGAAACTATACAAGTTGGTATGAATTCCTAAACTCAGCGTACCCGATACTGTACCTTTGTGTCAACATTGCGTTGCCCTGCTGTCAAGGCCCAATAGAAATGTCCCCTTCGGTAGCCCAGTAGAAGTGTCGCCTTGGTGATAGGAGAGAATCGTCATCGTCGGGGCTGTGGAACTGTGGGAATCGCGCAGCGATTTCCAAGGGGCGGTGGGAAGGGTGGAAAACCATCCACGGTTCCTCGAGCCCGGCACGGCTGCCGCCACAAGGTTTTCCACGCTTTCCATCCGACCCGGCATTTCCGCAGCCCTCTTATGAATTCGCAGCTCGTGTTTTCCGCAACACAGCTCGCCGCCAGGGGTGGTTCGCCGCCGGCTTGCGTCTGGCCACCACGTTCCCCTGCGGTGCCGGCTTCGTCCGCAGCCGTGGCGTCGGCGTGGCGATCACTTCGTGCTCGATCTCGTGCCCCTCAAACCTCACCTGCAAGCTCTCATCGCGCCCCTGTTGGACCGTCACCCGTGCACCCGCCCCCACGCCCTGATTGCGTTTCGGCTTCAACTGCAAACAACGATTCTCGAAACGCACCACCTGGTCGTTGCTCACCACTCGTTCGTACTCCAAGCAGAACACGCCTCGCAGCTCGGTGCCGCGGGGTAGCGCCTGGTGAAAGTCCGCTCCCGCCGCCGGCTCGCAGCAGAAGCGCTCGTTGTGCTCGGCTAAGTACTCCTCGCCGGGGTAACGGTTCGCCGCCTCGTAATCAACGATGCCCCGCAGCCGCATCTTCTTGATCAGGCGGTCCTGGTGCGTGCCGTGATGGCGTTCGACACGTCCCTTGGCTTGCGGCGACGATGCGGCAATGATGCCAATGCCAAGCTTCGCGCACATGCGCCCGAACTGCGTCTCGGGCTTGATGCCTTCCAGTGCTTCCCGCGACGTCGGCTGGCGCTGGTAGACGTTTTTCCAGTCGCAGTACAACGCCTTGGGAACGCCGTGTTGGCGCACCCAGGCTTGGAGCAGATCGGCCGCGGCCCAGGTCGTTTCCTGGCCCGAGAAGCGGCACAGTGCAAGACCGGTCGCGTCATCGACAAAGTTCATCAGACAGGCTTTCGGGCCGCGTCCTTCCAGCCAGTGGTGGTGCGAACCGTCGAGTTGAATCAGCTCGCCGAAGTGCGCTTTGCGTTGCCGCCGGCTGCGATGCGGTGGGCGCTTGCGACTCCGGCTCCACAGGCCCGCCGCGAGCATCCAGCGCCGCAGCGTTTCGCGCGGCACTTCCAGGCCCTGATCGGCTGCCAGATGTTCCGACGCCAGCGTCGGCCCGAAGCGCTCGTGCCCCTCGCCCGCATAGTTTGCGTGCACCAACTCGAGAACCTGCTCGCGGCGCTTGTCATCGGCTCGGTTCGAAGCGCGGCCGACGTTACCGTGCACCAAAGCCTTGACCCCGCCTGCTCGGTAACGCTTGTTGAGCCGCTTCGCTTGGCGGTAGCTGACCTCCAGCAGTGCGGTGGCTTCGGTCAACTTCAGTTCCCCTCGTTTCACTCGGCTCAGCACTTCGCCGCGCCTCAACTCCTTGGCACTCATCCATGTCCTTCCCAATCTTTCACCTCCTCGCAGAGGTCCAGATTAGGGGACATTTCTATTGGGCGCTCAAGGGGACATTATCATTGGGCTTCAACACATTGCGTTGCCCTGCTCGCGGGGCTGCTGATCCGTCCTCAAGTACAGCGTTTCACAAGTTCGGTCACGTATCTGAGCAGGGTACATTCAGGGACAACGCGCGTTACAGCGCGCGGGCGTCTTCGACGGCTTTGAGAAGGGCGCGGGCCTTGTTCATCGTTTCGTCCCACTCGCGCTCGGGGACGGAGTCGGCCACGATGCCGGCGCCGACCTGCAGGTAGGCTTTCTTCTTGCGAACCATCATCGTGCGAATGGCGATGCAGGAGTCGAGATTACCCGAGAAGTCGAGGTACATCACGCTGCCGGAGTAGATGCCGCGGCGGGTCGGCTCGAGTTCGGCGATGATCTCCATGGCGCGGACCTTGGGGGCGCCGGAGACCGTCCCGGCGGGGAAGCAGGCGGCCAGTGTGTCGAAAGCGTCCTTGTCGGCGCGAAGCTTGCCCAACACGCTCGAGACGATGTGCATGACGTGGGAGTACTTCTCGACGATCTCGAACTGGGGCACCTGCACTGAGGAATACTCGCACACCCGCCCCAAGTCGTTACGGCCGAGATCGACCAGCATGACGTGCTCGGCAAGTTCCTTCTCGTCGGCCAGCAGGTCCGTGGCCAGCGCCTGGTCTTCCTCTTCGGTCCGGCCGCGAGGGCGCGTTCCCGCGATGGGGCGGTATTCGACGCGCCGCCCCTCGACCTTGACGAGCATTTCAGGAGAGCTACCCAGCACAACGGTGTCGTCGAGGTGCAGATAGAACAGGTACGGCGATGGGTTCACCGTGCGCAGGGCGCGATAGATCTGGAAGGGCTCGACGCCCGGCCTCATCTCGAGCCGCTGCGACAGTACAACCTGGAAGATGTCACCCGCAAGGATATATTCTTTGGCTTTCTCGACGGCTTGGCAGTAGCGCTCTTTGCCGATGTTCGACTCGACCTCGAGCGGCTTGGCCGAGGCCTTCGTCGGTGGGATCTCGAGCGGACGAGCGAGCGTTTGTTCGATCTTGGTAATGCGGCGGCAAGCGTCGTTGTATCCCTTGCGCAGCTCCCCCTTCCACTCGTCACAGCGGACGTTGGCGACGACGTGGATCTGGTGCTTGACGTGGTCGAAAGCCAGCAGCGTGGCGAAGAACATGAAGACAGCGTCGGGCGTCTTGAGATCGTCCTTGCGAAAGGCGGGCACACGTGGTTCGATCAAGCGGACCAGGTCGTAGCCCGCGTAGCCGACGGCGCCGGCGGAGAAAGGCGGCAGGCCTTCGGCGCCGGCGGGTTGAAATTCCTGCGTGATCCGGCGCAGGATCTCGAACACGTTACCGCGGTGGCGCTTGGTCTTCCCGTCCTTGCACAGGGTGATCTTGCTGCCGCGAGCCTCGACGAGCAGGAACGGATCGGCGCCGAGGAAGGTGTAGCGAGCGATCTTCTCGCCGCCCTCGACGCTTTCGAGCAGGAATGAGTAGCGGCTCTTTGCCGCGAGCTTGAGGTACGCCGAGACCGGGGTCTCGAGATCGGCGGCCAGCAGCTTGTGCACCGGCACGACGTTGCCGTCGCGCGCGTAGGACTCGAAGGTATCGAAGTCGGGCGTCATCCGCCGGTCCCGGCGAGCGCTTCGATCACGGCGTTACGCATCGCGATGCGCGGAGCCGTCTCGTGGGTCCAGATCTCGAACTGCGCGGCGGCTTGCTCGATGAACATCTCAAGACCGGGAATCGTCTTTTTACCCGCCGCCCGCGCCCGCTGGAGCAGTTCGGTTTCGAGAGGGTTGTAGACCATATCGAAGACCAGGTCGGCGGGGATGCGGCCGTCGAAGAAGCAGCCGTCCACGTGGGGATACAAGCCCAGGGGGGTCGTATGCACCAGGGCGTCGAAATACGCGTGGTCGAGCTTGGAGCGGTCGATCGCCTCCACGCCGCAATCGCGAGCCAGCTTGTGAACGCGCTGTGGATTGCGGCCCGTCAGGGTGACGCGCGAGCCCTTGTCACGCAGGGCGAAGATCGCCGCACGCGCCGCGCCCCCGTTGCCCACGATGAGCACCGAGGCCCGGCCCAGCTTCAGCTTCTTCTCGAGGGGAGCGGTGACACCCACGGTATCCGTGTTGGTCCCACAGAGCTTTCCCCTGCGCCGGTACACGGTGTTCGCGGCACCAATACGCCGGGCGAGCGGCTCGACCGAATGCAGATGGCGCAGGACGCGTTGCTTGTGGGGGATCGTAACGCTGAATCCGGCAACGGGCAAGCCGTCCACCACTTTGAAGAAGTCGCTGATTTTCGTCGGCTGGACCAGGAAGGGCAGGTAGACGGCGTCAACGCGTTTCGCCCGGAAGGCACGATTGTGGAGGACCGGCGACAGCGAGTGTGCGACCGGATCGGCGATCACGCCATAAATCTTAGTCGACCGTTTGCCCCGGTGCGCCTGATAGCGATTCCGCAGGTCGCAGGCCAAGATCTGACCTGGAGCGGTGGGTGGTGCTTTCAGTTGAGCCACTCCCCGCTTACGCAGCCCTGCCCGCCTGGGTGCCGGTGCGGCAAAGACGAACACGGAACCTCGTGAGGGACCGAGGATCCGCGTGGATGTTCCGACTTCTCCCATCGCCATCACGACGAGGGATTCACGACGGAAGGCGGACGGCAACTGCAGCACGCGAAGGCTGTCACTTGGCTTTAGGGCCGCCGTGGCGACTTTGTAGAGATCGGCTGGGATTTTCCGCAACCGCTTCACTACATGATGCAGGGCGGGCGTGCGCTCGAAGTTGTGGTAGGAGAGGATGAGCAGAGCACGGTCCCGGAAGATCTTGAGAAGGCCTGGATCAACCGCGGCAGTCTCGATCTCGACGTCCACAACAGCCGCTCCCGCCGAAACGGCGGCGTCGAGAATCTCGATTTGTTTGTCGATCGTTCCGTTGAAAGCACCGCCGGCTTGCTTGCGACGGCAGGTCGCCAGGACAACCGTATCAGGATAGCGCCGCAGCACTCTGCGGACCACCGCGAAGCCCGTCTCGGGGCGATCCAAGAGGTCGAGACGGATCTCCAGAAAGTCCTCGCCGTTCTCGCAGGCGGCGAGAGCGAGAGCCTCGAGATGCGACACATCGCCGCACCCCAGAGCCACGCAGATTCTGGGCAAAGCCGCTACTGAAATCATGGGAGAACAGACGGTGAAACGTAGCATATCACAGCGAAGTTCGCGGATTGCTCTTGCGGTTGGTGTCAAGGCCCAATAGAAATGTCCCCTTCGGTAGCCCAGTAGAAGTGTCCCCTTGGTGATAGGAGAGAATCGTCATCGTCGGGGTTGTGGAACTGTGGGAATCGCGTAGCGATTTCCAAGGGGCGGTGGGAAGGGTGGAAAACCATCCACGGTTCCCCGAGCCCGGCACGGCTGCCGCCACAAGGTTTTCCACGCTTTCCATCCGACCCGGCATTTCCACAGCCCTCTTATGAATTCGCAGCTCGTGTTTTCCGCAGCACAGCTCGCCGCCAGGGGTGGTTCGCCGCCGGCTTGCGTCCGGCCACCACGTTCCCCTGCGGTGCCGGCTTCGTCCGCAGCCGTGGCGTCGGCGTGGCGATCACTTCGTGCTCGATCTCGTGCCCCTCAAACCTCACCTGCAAGCTCTCATCGCGCCCCTGTTGGACCGTCACCCGTGCACCCGCCCCCACGCCCTGATTGCGTTTCGGCTTCAACTGCAAGCAACGATTCTCGAAACGCACCACCTGGTCGTTGCTCACCACCCGTTCGTACTCGAAGCAGAACACCCCTCGCAGCTCGGTGCCGCGGGGTAGCGCCTGGTGAAAGTCCGCTCCCGCCGCCGGCTCGCAGCAGAAGCGCTCGTTGTGCTCGGCTAAGTACTCCTCGCCGAGGTAACGGTTCGCCGCCTCGTAATCAACGATGCCCCGCAGCCGCATCTTCTTGATCAGGCGGTCCTGGTGCGTGCCGTGATGGCGTTCGACACGTCCCTTGGCTTGCGGCGACGATGCGGCAATGATGCCAATGCCAAGCTTCGCGCACATGCGCCCGAACTGCGTCTCGGGCTTGATGCCTTCCAGTGCTTACCGCGACGTCGGCTGGCGCTGGTAGACGTTTTTCCAGTCGCAGTACAACGCCTTGGGAACGCCGTGTTGGCGCACCCAGGCTTGGAGCAGATCGGCCGCGGCCCAGGTCGTTTCCTGGCCCGAGAAGCGGCACAGTGCAAGACCGGTCGCGTCATCGACAAAGTTCATCAAACAGGCTTTCGGGCCGCGTCCTTCCAGCCAGTGGTGGTGCGAACCGTCGAGTTGAATCAGCTCGCCGAAGTGCGCTTTGCGTTGCCGCCGGCTGCGATGCGGTGGGCGCTTGCGACTCCGGCTCCACAGGCCCGCCGCGAGCATCCAGCGCCGCAGCGTTTCGCGCGGCACTTCCAGGCCCTGATCGGCTGCCAGATGTTCCGACGCCAGCGTCGGCCCGCAGCGCTCGTGCCCCTCGCCCGCATAGTTTGCGTGCACCAACTCGAGAACCTGCTCGCGGCGCTTGTCATCGGCTCGGTTCGAAGCGCGGCCGACGTTACCGTGCACCAAAGCCTTGACCCCGCCTGCTCGGTAACGCTTGTTGAGCCGCTTCGCTTGGCGGTAGCTGACCTCCAGCAGTGCGGTGGCTTCGGTCAACTTCAGTTCCCCTCGTTTCACTCGGCTCAGCACTTCGCCGCGCCTCAACTCCTTGGCACTCATCCATGTCCTTCCCAATCTTTCACCTCCTCGCAGAGGTCCAGATTAGGGGACATTTCTATTGGGCGCTCAAGGGGACATTATCATTGGGCTTCAACAATTGCTCTTGCGGTTGGCCCCTTGGGCCCTCGGTCCCTCGGCGCTACTCGGGTGTGGTCAACTCGGCTTGGTTTCGTTCAAGGGTTGTGGGCGGATGACGGCTTTCGTTCAGGAAGCTGGAAACTGGGTTGAAGGCGTTGATCCTGCGGAGGTAAACTGGCAAGAGGGGAAAGTGTATCTGATGTCCTATCTTTGCCGCTGGGCCCGCGGAGGTTGGTGCGTCCTACTGACCGGGACAGCTTTGGCGCCGCACATCGGCTGGTGCGAGCCGAAGGTGCGGGCCGAGCCCAAGCTGCTTTCGGTTTATCCCTTTGGAGGTTCGGTCGGAACCGAGTTGAAGGCGGAGGTGCGTGGCATAGCGCTCGAGGGCGCCTACGGCGTTTGGTTCGACGGCGACGACCTCGCTGCCAGCGTCGAGCGTGTGGATCTGATCGCCGAGCCGAGCGAAGGCGAAACGAAGAGCTACGGCAAGAAGAAGGGCAAGAAAGAGCCGAAACACGGGGCCGTGCTGGCTGTGCGCATCAGCGGCACGGCGGAGCCGGGTGTCCATCGGCTGCGTCTGGTGACACCTCAAGGTTTGTCGGACTCGCTTGTTTTCCGGGTTCACCGCCAGCCGGCTATCGAAGAAACCGAGCAAGATCATTCGAACGCTGACGCGCCTCAATGGCTCAAGCAGCGCCCCATTGCGGTCAACGGAAAGATCGGCGTAAAGGGGGAAGTGGACTACTACCAGTTCGAGGCGGATGCCGGTGAAGAGCTGCTGTTTGAGGTGTACGCCGGTACGGCTGCGATGGACCCCACGGTTACCCTCTTCGCGCCGACGGGCAGTTGGCTTAATCCGGCGCGCCTGACACGCCTGGCGTACAACAACGAGCCCGTTCACTTTCCGGGGTATTCGAATGAGTCGCGTCTGACGTATCGGTTCGACAAGGCCGGGCGGTATCTGCTGCAGGTAGCGTCGTTCTTGGGTGCCGGGAGCGCGGACCATGTTTATCAGCTCCGCGTGAGCCCCGTCGATTCGGCTGCACCCAAAACTCACCGCACACGGTTCCGGCCGGCTCAGACGTTGACCAACCGTTGGGACGAGAGAGACTTCGCGCGAGAGTTGCCGCCGGACCACATGGATGTGCTTTGGTCCCGTTCCGTTGAGCCGCCTGCTGAGGGCGTCGAGAACGAGGCCGAAGACGAGCCGAAGGAGACGAATCCCGTTTTTCGGGGCGCGATTCCCCTAAGCCGCGTCGATCCGGGCGCCGAGCCGGTCGAGGTCACCCTTCCAGCCATGATCGAAGGTGCCATCGAGCGGGCCGGAGATGTCGACAGGGTCCGCTTCGAAGCGAAGCGCGGGGACCGCGTCGTGCTGGAGATTCAAACGACCGAGGCCACGGTCCCGGATTTCAACCCGTTCTTGAAAGTCGTGGACGAGAACGGCGTAGAAGTCTTCACTAACATCCACTCAAACCTCAACAACAATGGTGGATTCATCATGAAGACGGTCCAGCCGAAGACGACCTTCACGTTTCTGCGGAACGGAGAATTCACCCTCGAGATCCGAGACATCACAACCCAACTGGCGGACGACCGTTTCGGCTATCGCGTGCTACTGAGGCCGCAGGTGCCTCACGTGGGCGCGGTTCATATCGCCGAGGATCATCTGAATCTGAACCCGGGCGAAGTCAAGAAGATCTCGATCATCACCGATCAGGAGGAGGGCTTCGACGGCTACATCGGCCTGGCGGCGGAAGGGTTGCCGCAAGGCGTTCGGACGATGATGGCGACGGAGGTCGTCCCCGAGAAGCCGCCGCCGTTGAACGATGGAAAGAAGCACCGATATGTAGCGAAGAATCACGTCGCGACGCTGTTGGTGGTGGCGGACGCCGACGCTCCGGCCACAATGATGCCGAGCAAGGTGAAGATCAAGGCGACGCCTGTACGCGCCGGGAGAATGGGAAATCCCGTCGAAGTGAAAGAGCTGCTAGTCATGGTGCGGCAACCGGCGACGACCGTAAACCAGGCGGGCTCGGCCCAGGCGCAGGCGGCGAGATGAGTGCCCAGATGAGTTCAATGAGACGGCAAATGGTCCGCCCCGGTATCGAGCTTGGTATCGGGCGGCTCCTGCAAACGGTGGTTTCCTGTGTCGCTCTACTCCTCCTGGCTGGACTCAGTGCGGCAGCGGCAAGCGGCGCGGACCTGGTTTCCGTCACGCTGCTCCCGAAGGACAGAACGCTGCAAGGCGCGAACGCCTCGCAGCAGTTGTTGGTCTTAGGCCGCTTCGCAGACGGCAGCGAAAAGGACCTGACGTTGGAAGCGGAGATTCAGGTCTCGGACCCGGCGGTCGTGCGGCTCGATCCCTCCGCGCGCGTTCTTGCTCTCTCGGATGGAACCGCGCGGATCTTAGCAACAGCGCGGGGACTGCAGGCTACTGCGGCCTTTCGGGTCGAGCAATCGGATCGCAAACGTCCCTTCAGCTTCGCCCGCGACATCGGCGGAATCTTGACGCGCCGGGGTTGCAACGGAGCAGCGTGTCACGGCGGGGTGAAGGGCAAGAACGGCTTCAGGCTTTCTGATAATGCCGAGCATCCGCGGGATGACTATCGGTGGATCGTCAAGGGTGGCGTTTTTCAAGTCCTGACTGACGAACCCGCCGGTGACCAGATTCCTCGTGTAGATACAGATTACCCGGAGAAAAGCTTGCTCCTTCTCAAGCCAACGATGGAGATCGCCCACGGCGGAGGGTTGCGTTTCGAGAAAGGCTCGGACGACTACAACACGATCCTCGCGTGGGTACGCAACGGCGCTCCTTTTGGCGAGGATGCGGACGAGACATCGCGGCTTGTCGCGTTGGAAGCTTTACCACCACGGCTGTTTCTCCGGCCCGGTGAAAAGCATCAAGTCTTGGTGACAGGCCGGCTTGGGAGCGGAGCCGAAGAAGACTTCTCGGCCCAGGTGCTTTACGAACTCCCAGGGACAGGGGTGGCCGAGGTCTCGCCGTCAGGGGTGGTCGAGGCTAACAGGCCGGGCGAGACAGCGGTCCTGATACGAGCCGCCGGCAGGATCGCGAGCTTTCAGGTCGGCGTGATCGGCCCAGAGCCGGACCGCTACCCGGAAGTCGAGCCGAGCAACTTCATCGACGAACACATCCTTACCAAGCTTCGCAAGTTCAACATCGTTCCCGCGAATCTGTCGACGGACGCGGAGTTTCTTCGCCGTGTCTGTCTCGACCTGACAGGGACGCTGCCACCCCCCGAAAGAGTACGCGAGTTCCTCGGCGACCCGGCCCCGGCGAAACGCGAGAGGCTGATCGGCATCCTTCTCGAGTCGCCGGAGTACATCGACTACTGGACGTACCGCTTCTCGGATTTCCTCAGGGTGGCAATCTACGCGCTCGGGAACAGTTCGAAGTGGAGTCAAGACTACTGGGAATGGATTCGTGAAAGTATCGCCACCAACAAACCATTCGATCAGATGGCGCGTGAGCGGATCGCGGCGCAGGGCTACGCTGGGCCGTCGCGGCACTTTCTTCCCATCGCGGTGATCGGCCCCCCCCCGGACACGATGATGGAAGAAGTCCGCGTCTTTTTCGGACGCCGCTTCGACTGCACACGTTGCCACGATCATCCTTATGAGAATTGGACCCAAGACCAGTTTTGGGGGTTCACCGCGTTCTTCGGTCATGTGGCGCGCACCGGCACGTCCGGCTTCGACTCGGTCGTTTACGACAACCCGATGGGGAAAGAGATTGCGCCCGACGTGGTTGGCGCCAGGGAGTTGCGCATTCTGCATCCGCGGACAGGCCAGGAGATGCCGCCAACGCTTCTTGATGGCACGGTCCTGGAACACGGCGAGCAGCGCAGTGTCCGCGCCGATCTGGCGGAGTGGATGACGTCGCAGCCCTACTTCGCCGAAGCCGCGGTCAATCGCATTTGGAGCCTTCTGTTCGGACGGGGTATCGTGGATCCGGTTGACGATTTCCGCAGTACGAACCCTCCCACTCATCCGGAACTCTTGCGAGCGTTGACTGAGGATTTTGCCAACGGCGGATACGACGTCAAAGCATTGATCCGACTCATCGTGACATCGAGAACCTACCAGCTTTCGAGCAAGACCAATGAGACGAACAAGGCGGACCGCACGAACTACTCGCACGCGGTAGCGCGCCCACTGGACGCGGAGGTGTTGTTGGACGCGATCGCTGATGTGACAAAAGTCCCGCAAGCTTTTGTCGCTCTTGGCGCCGGGGCCCCGCGAGGGGAGAGCCAAATGCCGCTGGGGACGCGGGCGGTGCAACTGCGCGAGACGGACCTGTTCAAGTCGCAGTTCCTCGACGTGTACGGGCGTCCGAATCGGGCGGTTGTCCCGGAACGGAACGTGAAGCCGAACCTGGGCCAGGCACTGCACGTGCTGGTTGGTCCAACATACAACGAGAAGCTTTGGAGCGACGGCGGCCGGGTGTATGATCTCTACAGGAGCGGCGCCGGCGACGACGAGATCATCGAGGAGTTGTATCTTGCGGCGCTGACGAGGCGCCCAACGGAGTTGGAGTTGGCCGACCTCAAGAAGTTGATAGCCGGATCGGCGAGCCGCGAAGAAGCGTTGCGCCACTTGCAGTGGGGCATGCTCAGCTCGCGCGAGTTCGCGGAGAATCATTGAGTATTTGAGGATTCAAACCTTTGCCAAGCGGCAGAAGACCTCAAGAGCCCGGACAGAGGGGCGGGTGTAAACCCGCGCGCTCCCTCGAGGCCGCACTTGCGTCCGGACCGACACGAAGACCCTGTTTGGTTCCGGCTCGCCCGGGTCAGGAGTTCGCGATATGAAGCACGATGTGGTAGGAGGGCGACGAGCCATGAAACAAGTCGGCTGTCAATGTGCCAGCGAGCAGGAATGGTCCCGCCGGGATTTCATCAAGGTCGGCTCGCTCGGCTTCCTGGGGATGCATCTCGGTCAGTCGCTGCTGCTCGAGCAGGCGGTCGCCGCCAGGACCGGCCAAGCGCCCGAGGGCACCGCCAAGTCGGTGATCGTGATCTGGCTCGAAGGCGGGCCCAGCCAGAAGGACACCTTCGACCCCAAGCCCAGCAGCTCCTTCCGTCCGATCTCGACCAACGTCGCCGGGATCCAAATCTCGGAGTTGTTCCCGGCGATGGCCAAGCGCATGGACAAGATGTCGATCATCCGCTCCATGCGCTCGTTCGGTGACGACCATCCGCAGGCAACGCACTACGCCGTCACCGGCCACGAACTGAACCCCGCGATGCGGTTCCCGAGCTGGGGGTCGATCGTCGGCAAGGAGCTGGGTCCGGTCAACGCTCTACCGCCCTACGCGTTCGTTGCCAAACAGGACTATAGGAAGCAGTATCAGGGTTACTTCCGCTCCGCGTTCCTCGGGCCCGACTACGACCCGATGATGATCCCCGACCCGTCGAAGGACGACTTCGAGATCCCCGACCTGAGCGTGCCGAAGTCGCTGGCGCCGGCATCGATGTCCGAGCGGCTGGAGTTCCAGAAGGTGATCGACCGCCTGTATCGCCAGCGCATCGAGAGCTTGGAACATGCCGACATGGACGCCTTCACCAAGAAGGCCTGGGAGATGATCCTGGCACCCGAGGTGCGAAACGCATTTGACATCTCAAAGGAATCCGACAAGACCAAGGACACGTACGGTCGCGATTCGGTCGGCCAGAGCCTGCTGCTGGCGCGGCGGCTTGTCGAAAACGGCGTTCGTTTCGTGACGGCGGCGGGCTTTCACGGCAACTCGTGGGACACGCACTCGAAGAACGACTCGGGCCACCGCGACCGGCTGTGCCCGCCGCTCGACAAGTCGCTCTCGGCGCTGCTCGACGATCTGGTCGACCGGGGGCTCTACGACTCGACAGTGGTGGTAGCGATGGGTGAGTTCGGCCGCACACCAGAGCACAACCCCGTCCTCGGGCGCGACCACTGGCCGAATTGCTGGTCGATGATGCTCGGCGGCGGTGGGATCCAAGGCGGCCGAGTTGTCGGCGCCAGTGACGAGCGCGGCGCCTACATCGCCGACCGGCGCGTCATGGTCGGCGACCTCTTTGCGACCGTCTACAAGGCCCTCGGCATCGACTGGACCAAGGAATACATGACGCCCATCGGCCGGCCCCTCAAGATCGCCAACTCGATCGACGACACCACGGGCGAGCCGGTCCACGAGCTGTTCTGAGGCAAACTAGGGCGATTCCGCCTTCTCTCCATCCAGCACCCACTTGCGGAACCAGCGCAGGTTGCGCTTCATCAGGTCGCGCCTGTGCATCGGCTCGCGGATGCCGTGGCCTTCGCGGGGGTAGGTGACCATCTTGACGGGCACGCCGCGGTCGCTCAAGATCTGGTGGATCTCCGGGTTGTGCTCGGAGTCGTTGTCGCCGCGCTGCAACAGGGAGGGGGTTTTGGCGGTGGGCAGTGCCGGCCGGGACGAGTGGCGGATGTAGTTTTCGCGGTGGTCCCACGGGTTGCCGCCGAAGTAAGTCCAAAGAGCCTCTGTGGGCCCGTGGAACTCGCCGTAGTAGGTGATCCAGTCGGTGGCGGGCGCGCCGATCGAGGCTGCTTTGAATCGGTGGGTGTGGCCGATGACCCACGAGGTCAGATAGCCGCCGTAGCTCCAGCCCAAGACGCCCAACCGGTCGGGATCGGCCACGCCGGTCTCGATCAGGTGGTCAACGCCGGTCATGACGTCGTCGAAATCACCGAACCCTTGCGACTCGATATTCTTGAGCCGCCACTCCGCGCCATAGTTACTGCTGCCCCGAAAGTTCGGCTCCAAGATCGCAAAACCCTCCTGCGCGAAGAGCTGCGTCGGATAGGTCCGAGGGATCGGATACCCTTCGGTCGCCACGCCCGTCGGCCCGCCGTGCAACCGCACGAGCAAGGGAACCCGTGTGCCTTCGCTGTAGCCAAGCGGGTACCGCAGCACTCCCTCGACTCGAGAGCCGTCTTTCGATTTCCACGATATGGTTTCCGTGCGAAGCGCCGGGTAGTCAGCCACATGGGCGTTGACCTTCGACACCTGCCGAGCCTTCGCCGCGTGAGCGCCGGCCGACAGATCAGCGACAGCTACTTCCGGCGGTGCGTCGTTGGAGGTCTGGATGAAGGCAACCCGCTTCCCGTCACGGCTCACGCTGAAAGCAGAGGGAAACTCGGGCTCGATGGGCAGCTTACGGCCTTTCTGGCTCTTCAGGTCGACTTCAACAAGGTGGTAGCCCGTGCTCTGACCCGCGCCGAAGATGATTCGCGACCCGTCTTCGGACCACCAATGCGAGTCGCCGCCGCGAAAGAGGTCGCTTTGATACAGGCTCTTGAGACGCCGGATGGGGCCACCACCGGGAGGCACGATCGCCACGTCACGTTCGGCGAAGTAGTTCAGCGTGCCGCCTTGGGTGTGAAAGGCAATCCGTTTGCCGTCGGGCGAATACGAAGGACTTGCGTCGCGCCCCTCTTGGGTGACCAGCGCGGTCGTCTTGCCGGTTGCGACGTTCACTTCGTACAAGTCGACGTGGAAGATCCAACGGCGTTCAGGCGTATTCTGCGATGCGTAGACCATGCGTGATCCGTCCGGCGACCAATCAACCGATAGGACGTGGTGGTCTTGTTTGGTCACGAGTCGGGCTTCGCCGCCTTTGGCCGGGACGACGTAGATTCGACTGTATTTGAGGTTCTCTCCGCGGACGATGGCATCGTCTCCGGCTTTGATGCGGGCGGCTTCTTCAGCACCGATCGGGTCGACGGCAAGGTAGGCGATCGATTTCCCGTCGGGAGACCACACGAAGGACGTCGCACCAGTGGCGGCGTTGGTGACCTTCTGAGCGCCACCCTTCGTGCGGTCGCTGACGTAGACCTGCGAACTCCCGCCGCGGTCGGAAAGCAATGCCAGCCGCCGGCCGTCGGGCGCCCAGCGGGGAGAGTGATCGGAGTGGTGAGAGCCGGCGAGTGGCAAGTCGGACTTCCCGTCGGCATCTGCGAGTCGGATCTGCGAGTCGTAGGCGTTCCTTTCGCGGTTCTCGCTGCGAACGACGTAGGCCACTCGGCTGCCGTCGGGGGTGATCTGCGGGTCGCTAACCGTCTTCAGCGACATGATGGCGTCGAGGGTCCAGGGGCGGTCCGCGGCGACTCCAGCGCTCGCCACCACGAGAGACAATACGCCGACTCGCAGGGCTACGTATAGAGCGGCTACAGGGAAACTCAGAGCTGGAAAGGCTGTTGAATAAGGGCGCATCATCTCACCGTTCTCGATCGTCTCACTGGTGGGTGTCTGGAGCAGCGCCATCGTGCTGAGATGGCGAGCTATCAGTCTGCCGTTCTATCGGGAACTGTCTCGGTAGCAAAAGTCACGCGGAGACTGGCTCCAATTGGCTTGGAATCGCGATAACCTGCATCCCAATGGCCCCGTGGCACTGGCCGATTCTACCATGCTGCGCGAGTGTATTCGTTCATGATCGCAAGCTAGCTGATTCTGTCAGCGAGAAGAGGTCAGGGTCACGCGCACGGGCGACCAAGCAACGACGTCCAGCCGTTTCGAGTAGTGGAGGATCGGTGGCTGATCGGGCAGCGAGAGGCCAAGCGGATCGGTCATCGTGTTGACCTCGATCTCCGTGTCGGCGCGCTGCAAGGCCCAGGGGTGGTGATGCACGTCGGCTCGATAAACACGGCCGTCGGGTGCTCGGGAATACAGGCAGTAGCGCTCCGTCAGCCAATGGTCGAGGCTGCCGGGTGTCGCGGTCGCTGCGTCCGACACCGGGCCATAGCGCGCGGAAAACCGGGCCGGGCCACTGTTGCTGGTGAGCCTGCGGCTCCGGTAGACCAACTCGGCGGGAGCCACGTCGACGGACATGTCGGCCCGATGGTACGGCAAGTGAAAGAACCGGCGGGCGGCCCAAACCGCAAAGGGATTGGCCGCGTCCAAGCTGAAGAACCATACGCCGGGCTTGCCTTCAGCCTCCACATAGGTGCGTACGTTCAGTTCGGGGAAGGCGGACAGCCAGGGTAGGTTGGGCACTCCGCGAAGCCCGACGCCTTGCATCCGAAAGGGTACTACGCCCAGCCAGGCCGTACCGTCGAATTCCTCAATGGTCAGAGCGTCGGGAATGAGCGGCTTGAGGCTCTCCGCGGGGATCGGCCAGTGCGCAAAGAGCACATCGAGCCAGGACTGCCGCCATCGCCAGGGACGCGCAGGCACGGGCCAAGGGCGATGGCCGGTGCGATCGAATGCGAGGTGTGGCATGAGCTGTTCGGCGGAACAAAGGACTTGATAACGATAGTAGCGTCAGTCACGTCCTTTGGGAAAACGTGCGATCCGTTCCACCACCTTGCGGCGATAGACAGGCAGTAGTGCCTGTCGCTACCTAGGCGATGATGTCCTTGATCGGACTGCCGAAGTCGATGTCGAGGCGCTTGCGGCCGGGGACCTCGAGCTTGCGGGGGTCGAGGCCAAGCTGGTGCAGCACCGTGGCGTGAACGTCAGTGACGTAGTGGCGGTTCTCGACGGCGTGGAATCCCAGCTCATCGGTCTTGCCGTGCACGTGGCCGCGTTTGATGCCGCCGCCGGCGAACCAAACCGAGAAGCCGTAGGGATGGTGGTCGCGGCCGCTCGAGCGTTCGGCTCCCGGAGTGCGGCCGAACTCGCTCGCCCAGACGACCAGCGTCTCGTCCAGTAGACCTCGCTGCTTGAGATCCTTGAGCAGGCCGGCGATCGGCTTGTCGACCTGCGGACACAGCTTGTCGTAGCTTTTCTTGATTTGGCTGTGGCCGTCCCATGCACCGGCGCCGTTGTTGGCTCCGTGGTACACCTGCACGAATCGAACGCCCCGTTCGGAAAGGCGGCGTGCGGCGAGACAGACCTCGCCGAAGGGCTTGGTCACTTCCTGGTCCATTCCATAAAGCCGGAGCGTTGCCTCGCTTTCCTCCTTGAACTGGATCGCCTCGGGAACCGACATCTGCATCCGGAAGGCCAGCTCGTAAGACTTGACGCGGGCCTGGAGCGCCGGGTCGTCTGGGTATTCGACGCTGGACATCTTGTTGAGCCGCTGCAGGAACTCGAACTCGCGTTCCTGTTCCTGGCGATACATGTCCGGACCGGGCGAGGCGAACGGCAGCGGGTTCTCGGGATCGACTTCGATTTTCACGCCGGCGTTGGACGGGCCGAGATAGCCCGCCCCGTGGGTTCCTGCACCCCCACAGCAGTCGGCGGGCGGCTGGCCGAGCGCGATGAACTGTGGCAGGTTGTCGTTCAACGAGCCGAGACCGTAGTGAGCCCATGAGCCGATCGTTGGCAAATAACCGTCGAATATGTGACGGCCGGTATGGAACTGGAGCTGTGCGCCGTGGTCGTTGTCGGTGGTCCACATCGAGCGCACGACCGAGATGTCGTCGACACACTCGCCCACGTGGGACCACCAATCGCTTACTTCGATGCCGCTCTGCCCGTGCTGGCGGTGGCCCACCTGCATCGGGTAGAGCTGCGTCCTCATGTCTCGGCCGGTTACGATCTCCTGGATGTTCCCGCGAACCAGCGGCGAGGTGAGGGCGTCTTTGTAGGGCGTTTCGGCGATGCTCTTGCCGCCGTACTTGTTGATGGCGGACTTGGGGTCAAAGCCTTCGACGTGGCTGACACCGCCGACCATGAAGACCCAGATGACGCGTTTGGCTTTGGGCTGGAAGTGAGGCTCGCCGTCGGGCGGGGCCCAGGCTTGCTCGATGCTGTTGGCCGAGGCGGCGTCGCGCTGGAGCATGGCTCCGAGGACGAGGCCGGTGAGCCCCATGCCTGTGTCGGCGAGAAAGGTTCGGCGGTTGACGCCGCAGCAGGCGGGAGTGATGAGTTTGGTGTCGTTGGACATGTTGTTTCGCTGCTTCGCGGCGAACGACAGGCAGGAGTGCCTGTCGCTACCTTACGCGATAATATCGCTCATCGGGCGGCCGAAGTCGATATCGAGACGTTTTCGGCCGGGCACCTCCAGCTTGCGTGGGTCGAGACCCAGTAAATGCAGCACGGTCGCATGCGCGTCGGTTACATAATGGCGATTCTCGACCGCATGGAACCCCAACTCGTCCGTTGCACCGTGGACGTAGCCACCCTTTACGCCGCCGCCCGCCATCCAAATCGAGAAGGCGTAGGGGTGGTGGTCGCGGCCGGTCGCGCCTTCGGCTCCCGGCGTACGTCCAAACTCGGTGGCCCAGACAACCAGAGTCTCATCCAGCAGGCCGCGCTGCTTCAGGTCCTTCAGCAACCCGGCGATGGGTTGGTCGACCTTCTCGCACAAGCCGGTGTAGCTCTTCTTGAGCCCTGCGTGTGCGTCCCAGCGGTTCGACGAGGTGCCGTGGTAGAGCTGAACGAAGCGCACCCCTCGTTCAGAGAGCCTTCGCGCGGCGAGACAGGTTTCGCCGAACGGGCGCGTTACGTCGTGGTCCAGCCCGTAGAGCCTTCGTGTCTCTTCGCCCTCCTCGCTGAATCGCAGCGCTTCGGGCACGGCCGTCTGCATCCGGAAAGCCAACTCGTACGACTTGATGCGCGCCTGCAGCTTGGGATCGTCTGGATATTGGACGCCCGACAACCGATGGAGTCTCTTAAGGAAATCGAACTCACTCTTCTGCTCGGCCTCGTACATGTCGGGGCCGGGCGAGGCGAAGGGCAGGGGGTTCGCCGGGTCGACGTCGATCGGCACACCAGCGTTCGCGGGACCGAGATAGCCCGCGCCATGCGTGCCCATACCGCCGCAGCAGTCGCCGGGCGGCTCGCCGAGCGCGATGAACTGGGGGAGGTTCTCGTTCAGCGATCCGAGCCCGTAGTGCACCCACGAGCCGACCGTCGGCAGATAGCCGTCGAAGATGTGGCGGCCGGTGTGGAATTGCAGGATGGCGCCGTGGTCGTTGTCGGTGGTCCACATCGAGCGGATGACCGAGAGATCGTCGACGCACTCGCCTACGTGCGACCACCAGTCGCTCACCTCGATGCCGCTTTGGCCACGCTTGCGGTAGCCGATCTGCAACGGGTAGAGCTTCGTCCGCAAGTGCCGCGTGTTGCCGGCTTCCAGAGCCTGGACGTTGTCCTTGGTGTAACTCGCGGTGAGCACGTCGCGGTGCGGTGTCTCGGCAATCGACATACCACCGTACTTGTTCACGGCGGCTTTGGGGTCGAAGCTTTCTATATGACTGACTCCGCCCAGCATGAAGATCCAGATGACGCGCTTGGCCTTGGGCGCGAAGTGTGGTTGGCCGTCGGGTGGCTTCCAGGTGTCGTGGGTTGGTGTTGCCGCAATGCCGTCGCGGGCGAGCATGGCGCTCAACGCGAGCCCGGTGAAGCCCATGCCGGCGTCGGCGAGGAAGACCCGGCGGCTTTTGGGTCCGCAGCAACCTGGGGCGATGGTTTTGGTGTCGTCGGACATGGTTAAGCTCGTCGCGGGGGTCGTGAGACTGTTAACACCACGGCGGATGCTGTTTGTTTCGCCGCTTCGCGGCGACGACAGGCACTCTTGCCTGTCGCTACCTGCTACCTGATCGTCACGAACTCGTTGTGGTTGAAGAGCACGTGAACGAAGCTCTCCCGCGCCCGCAGGCGCGGATCGGGAGACGGCGGAACCTTCTCGTTTTTCGCACCTGTATCGAACGATTTCAAGTCCGCCCCGTCGCTGTACAATCCGGTCTGCGCTACGAGAAACTTCCGTGATTCCTTGCGTTCCTCACTCGAGGGAGCGCGCCCCAAGATGGCGTCAAACACCTCATCGACGAACCGCCCGTCGGCCCTTTTCGCTTCCCCGACGCGGTCGGTGAGCACCCCGGCCAAGGCTCGCGACATCGACAAGCTGAGTTTGCTGTTTGAAAGCGACAGAGCCTGATGCGGTGTGATGCTTTCGTTTCGCCGGAAGCACTCGTTCGGACTCGGCGAGTCCCACAGCTTCAAGAAGGTCACCTGCGTGTCGGGCGTGTGCTGGAAGTAGACGCTGCGGCGCAACAGCTCCTCGCCTTCAGTGGCGTCTATCTCCGGTCCGCCCATGGCGGGGTCGAGCTGTCCGGCCAGGTAAAGCAAGCTGTCGCGAACGGCTTCCGATTCCATCCGGCGCGGGTTCATGCGCCACAAGTAGATATTGTCTTGATCCTTCGAGCGGCCGGGATGGTCGCGAGGCGTCACTGACCGCATACGGTACGTGTTGCTGGTGACCATCAGGCGGTGCATGTGTTTCATGCTCCAGCCGCTTTCCATGAACTCGACGGCCAGCCAATCAAGCAGGTCCGGATGCGAGGGTGGTTGACCGCTTGATCCGAAGTTGAACATGGTCGGCACGATGCCTTCACCGAAGTGCCGCAACCACATGTGATTGACGGCCACGCGCGCAGTCAAAGGGTTGTCTTTGTTCGCGATCCAGCGGGCCAAAGCGAGCCGACGGCCCGTGCTGGTTTGGGGATAGCTCTCGCCGACCGCCGTGTAGGTTTCGGTGGGCCCGTTCAACGATTCGACCGCCGCCTGCAGCTTCTTCTTGGCCTCGGCAACTCTCTTCTCGTCGGCGAACTTCTTCTCGTCCTTTTTCTTTTCGTCTTCTTTCTTGGCGGCTTCCTCTTCACCCTCTTTCGGCTTGGGGTTGGGATTCAGCAAGGCCTCGGTCAGCTCCTGCTTGGCCTCGAGCACGTCGGCTTCGGCCTTGAGGATTCGGGCCTTGCGTTCCTCCTTGAGCGCGGCTTCGCCCAGGACCTCGGCGTCGGCGTCCGGTGTCAAGCCGTGCTTGGCCTTGTCAGCGACGATGCGGGCCTCGAGCGCCGGCAGATGAGCGCGTACCGCCAAGAGGCGCTTGTCGGCGAGGGCCGCTCGGTTTTCGGCCTGACGCAGTGCTATCAGCGCCTCTTCCTCAGTGAGAACCGTCTCCTCAGCTTGCTCCTTCTCGTCGACAGCCCGGTTGCCGTCGGCCACTAGCACCGGTTCCGCGGGACCGGAAGCCGTGAGCCTCCGCTTCGCTTCCACCAACTCCTTCTTCGCTTCTACGACTTCGGTTTCTGCTTTCTCGATGTCGTCTTTCGCCTGCTTGATCAGGTCCGCGTGGACAAAGGACCGAGAAGCGGGATAGGAGACCTCGAGCGGCAACTCGATGGGCCGTATGTTCAACCCGGGATCGCCAAACAGCCGCGGCACACCGGGGCTGAGCGGGTGGTCCTCGTCCGGGCTCATCTCGTTGCCGCGGATGAAGCGGTAGGTCTGTGCTCCGGCGTCAGCATCGTACGCGCGTGAGAGCCCATTCTTCTCGATGTCGGGCTCACCGGCGACACGGTCCATGCGAATCTCGTGCGGCTCGAAGAAGGCTCGGAGCCGGTAGTAGTCGGTCTGCAAGATCGGGTCGTACTTGTGGTCGTGGCAGCGCGCGCACTTAACCGTGAGGCCAAGAAAGGATGTCCCCGCATACTCGACGGTCTCCTGCAGCCAAACGTTTCGGTTGAACATGTACCAGCTTCGCGCCAGATAGCCGGTGGCGCGAGCCGTGTCCGGGTCGTCCGGGGCGAGCTCGTCGCCCGCGAACATCTCTAGCACCATGCGGTCATAGCCCTTGTCTTTGTTGACCGACTCGATAATCCAATCGCGCCAGCGCCACACGTGACGATGGCTGTAGCGAACCTGGTTCTGCTTTCTCCAGCCATACCAGTCGCTGTAGCGCCAGATGTCCATCCAGTGGCGTCCCCAGCGCTCGCCGTAGCGGGAGCCTTCGAGCAGTTTGTCGACGATCTTTTCGTACGCGTTGTTGGAGCTGTCGGCGAGGAAGGCGTCCATTTCTTCCTGGGTGGGTGGCAGGCCGGTCAGGTCGAGATAGACGCGCCGCAACAGGACGCGCTTGTCGGCGGCGGGTACCGGTTCGAGGCCTTGCTTCTCGCGCTCGGCAGCAACGAAAGCGTCGATCGCGTTGCGGACCCATTCCTGACTCTCGACCTCGGGCAACGCCGGACGCTTCGGCTTTTGGAACGCCCAATGGCTCGTGCCGATGGCCCCGGATGTGGCTTTCAACGCACCGGCGACGGGTGCGCCCGCATTGATCCACTCCGCGACGCGGTCGATGGTTTCTTGCTCGAGCCTCGGCGATCGGAAGGGCATGTGCGGCTCGATTTCATGGGCGATGGCCTTGTAGAGGCGGCTGGCACTGGCGTCGCCGGGTTCGACCGCGACTCCGTTCTCACCGCCGTCGAGCATCGAGGCGCGATTCGAAAGGTCGAGGCCGGAAGCCTTTGTTTCGGTCGAGTGGCACTTCAGGCAAGTGCTTTCGAACAGCGGCTTGACGTGCTCAGCGAAAAGTTTTTCCCCCGCCGCGCGCCTCTGGCGGCTTTCGTTCGAGACTTCTACGGGCGCTTCAGCGTAAGGAGCGCCGGCGGAGATCCAGGCTGCGATGCGGTCTATCTCATCCTTCGGTAAAGGATCAGCGCCGACCGGCATGAAGGGTTGGGCCTGGTGGGTAATGACCTTGATCAGCAAGCTCGCGTCAGGGTTGCCCGGCACGAACGCCGGTCCCTTGTCGCCGCCGTGCATCGCCGCCGCGCGGGTTGTCAGGTCAAGCTTCGAAACCTTCGACTCGCCGTCGTGGCACGCCAGACAACGGTTCTTGAGAATGGGCTGGATGCGCTGCTCGAAGTAGGCCGAGCTGCCCGGGTCCAACCCCTCGGTACTCTTTTCGACCCCAGCCTGTTGCGCCAATAGCAAGCTCACCGCGACGCCTGCCATCGTAACCGCGCACAAGACGTATTTCGACACCCTAACCAGACCGCTCGCTCGCATAACCGGACCTTCCCGAAGGTACACTTTTCCTGTTACTTAGGATAGCTCCCGCATCTCCCGAGCGCGATCGGAAGCAACCACGATTTCGTCCAGCGGGCAGGACAGTCCCTACCCCACGTACACCCGTTCATCGCAGCCCAGTGCAAATGCGAGCGCGATGCAGACTTCTGTCATGCGCTCGCTGCTGAGTCTCGCCACACGCCGTCCCAAGCCGTCTTTTGCTACCGTCACGACGTTGTGCAGATCGACTGCGCAAGTCTGCTCGAGACCGTCCACGGCGCGCAGTACGACCTCGGAAGGTACTCCGCGAACCGTCGAGGTAATCGGAGCAACGGTTACCTTTGAAAGGTGAGACACCGCCACGCTACGGGTGAGTACGAGAACCGGGCGGGGCTTGTCGGGGCGGGGGAATCGGCACACCCTAACATCCCCGCGTTCTATTCTTCCGGCCATACCGCTACTCGTTCCCAACCGGTTAGGTCGCTTTCCGTATCCGGATGGCGCTCATAACCCTCTCGATCAAGACGTTCCATCTCCTGAATCTGCAGCCGCTTAAGGTAATCCCCCAGCGCGTCGCGGATCAGAGCAGAACGGTTGACCTTGATCCGGCGGGCGGTGCGGTCAGCGGCGTTGAGCAACTCCTCATCCAAGACGACCTGGATCGTTTTCATATGTTGATTATGTTCCACAGTATTATCCACAGTAAACTGTGTTGGGTCGTTGGAGGCTGAGCTAACGAGACCGTGGTGCTCGGCTGTCTATCGACTACCTTGGCGCTGTTCGTAAACCCGCAGGGCTTCAAGCGCCTTCTCCCGGTCGCCCATTCTGCGGTAATAGGCGCCCAGCAGGTAGTGCAGGCTGCCGTCGGGATCGGCAGGCGCAGCTTCGAGGACGGCGATGGCGTCGTCAAGTCGCTGTTGTTGGTCGAGCGAGTTGGCGAGGTTGGCTCGCGAGTGTGCGTCGGAGGGGTTGAGTTCGAGTACTCGGCGTAGGTGCGGCTCAGCGCTTTCAGAACGGCCGGTGGAGAGATAGACCTCTCCCAGTAGGGCGCTTGCCTGGGGGTGGTTGGGAGCCTTGGCGAGAACCTGTAGCAATACGGGCATCGCATCAGCAAAGCGGCCGACCCGGCACTGAAACTTCGCATAGCTCACGAGGGCCTCGGTACCGGACTCGGCCCACTCGATGGCGCGGCGATACTCGGCGTCGGCCTTCTCGATTTCGCCTTCACGTTCGAACGCCTGGGCCCGAAGCCGGGCCAGCCAAGGCGAGCGGGGCGCCAACGCCTTGAGCTTGGCGTAGGCCTGTTCGGCGAGCTGCAGATAGACCTTCGAACCGAGGTAGACCAGCTCCGGCTGTTCGGCGCTGTGAGCCAACGCAGCCAGCAGTGTCGGGGTCGCCGAACGGAGATCTCCCGCGGTGCCGAGACAGCTCGCCATCACGACGGACCCCTTTGAGGGAGAGGCAAAGTCTCGCTGAGCAACCGCCTCGCGGCAGGCCTGCACGGGTGAGACATTCCCGGCCGCGGGCTTGTAGTCTTCAAGGCGCGCAACATGAAACCTGGCTGCGCTCGCCCACTCCTCGCTCGCCTGGAGTTCTCTTAGCTTGCTCAACCGAAGCCGGTACTTTTCCTCGGGTAAACCGAGCCCCGGCACGACGGGATTGAGCATGCAAGCCGGCCAGAGCAAAGCCGCCCGCTTGGAGGCGTCCAGCGAGGCGTCGTATGAGCCCAACGCTAGCTCGGCGTCCGCCAAGCCCTGCAAGGCCCGGCAATGATCGGAGTCGAATCCAAGCGCTCGCTCGTAACTCCGCTTCGCCTCCCCATAGCGGCTTTGCTTCATGCTCAGATTCCCGAACGCGACGCGGCCTTCAGGCTCGCCTGAATCTGTCGCTAGCGCCTCACCGACCTTCACCTCGGCAGCAAAGAGATCCCGTTGCTGCTCGGCTGAGGCGAGCAGCGAGAAATAGGCGGCCGCGGGGTCGGCTTCGAGTGACTCGACGACCGACCCGGCCAGTGCGGCATAGCACTCGCCCAGATGGAAGTAAAGCTCCGGGTCATTCGGGGTGAGACGGATCTGCTGAAGATACTGGAGAGCGGCGTTCTGATAGTCCTTCAATCCATAGTAGGATGCCGCCAGAAACGCGCGGACTTCGGCGCTCTGGGGCTCGCGCGCGAGGTAGGCTTCGAGAAGCTCCACCGCCCTGGCGTACTGATCCAAGTGATAGTAGGAGGCTCCGAGGAACAGGTAGGCTGACGCCAGCGACGCGTCCTGCTCGATCGCTTCATTGAGAGCACGGATCGCTTCGGGGTACAGCGCCGCGGAGTGATACACGAGCCCCAGGTTCAAGCGGGCCGCCGCCCACCCGGGCCGCTTCTCAAGGATCTGCGTGTAAAGGCGCGCAGCGTCGTCGAGACGGTTCTCTCGTTCCGCGGCCTGTGCGAGCGCAATGAGTTGCTGTAGATCGTCACCGGTGGGAGCGGAAGACGGCTTGGCCGGCAGTGCAGCCAAGTTCTTCTGCGCGGCGGCGAAGTCGGGTTTGATCCGCGCGGCCTCGCGAAAAGCCTGTTCGGCTTCGGCGACGTTGCCCTGCAAGAGCTTTGCGGCCCCTAGGTTGTTGTGGGCCTCGGCCAGGTCCGGACGGAGCGCGACAGCCTTTTCGAAGGCCCCGACCGCCTCGTCAAGCTTCCGTTGCGGATAGTAGGTTTCGCCTAGCGTGTTCCAAATCTCCGCTTCTCGCGGGGCTTCGTTCAAGACCGCTCGCGTGGCCTCTGTCGCTTGCGGCAAACGCCCCGCGAGCAGGAACGCCAGACCGAGATTGCGCCGGGCCAGCAGGTAGCTCGGTCGCAGTTCGATCGCGGTTTTGTACAGGCGAATGGCTTCGTCGAACTGTCGCGTTTTGAGATAGGCTTCGGCAAGCTCGAAATAGAATCCCGCCTCAGCCGGCCGGTGTTTCTCGATCGCTTGGTTAAGGCGCGCGATACCGGCCTCAAGATTCGACCCATCCTTGACCTGCGCAACCGCGAGGTAAAGATCCGCTTCAGCGGGCTCTTCGAGTTGAGGCGGGTAGTACAAAGCGACATCGCCACGATAGGCGACGCTTTCGCGGACCTCTTTGCGTGGGGCCAACAAATCTCGGTCGGGCCGGCGTCGCTGTATGTAGTGGTCCGTCATGACCGAGTGCACCGCGTCGTCGGTGCGGCGTTTCGGCATGTGGCAGCTTAAGCACTCGGTGGCAGCCGCGTGCTTTCCGTCCTGCACGTTGGCGGCGATATCCGTGTGGCAGCTGCGGCAGACCTGGCTGTAGTGCCGAACTGCTTCATCCCCGCGTGGCGCGTGATGCGGGTCATGACAAGTCGTGCAGGTCATGCGGCCTTGGCTTTCTCGAAAGCATCTCGACTTGCGCAATCGGTAGACCGACTGGACGACCTCGAACTTGTCGTCGTGGCCGGCTCCGGGGGCGTGATCGAAGTGCAGAACATAGTCCTCGAGGGGTTCGCCCGGACGATAGGAAAACGCACCCCGACCGAAGCGGAGAATCGAGTGTGGCAGTCTGCTGCTCGTCGTCTCGAGATGGCATTGCATGCAGACTTCGAGTTGCCTGTCAAAGCTCAGCCACGCAGGATCAACGATTGCTTGGCGAACCTTCTCGGGCGGCTCACCTGCTGCCAGCGCCCGCAGATGGTCCCTGCCCGGCCCGTGGCAGCGCTGGCAATCGATGCCCGACGGAATGCGGCTCGGAAACCGAGGCGTGCGCTCGAGGATGTCGCTGCCGACCTGAATCTCCGGGTAGGCGTTGTGGCAGGCCATACATTCGAAATCGACGACACGGCGAAAGCCGACGTGATTCGGCTGGTCGTAGCCTGGGCTCATCGCCCAGAACCCGCCTTCGGCCGAGTACCAGGTGAGCGGCACCTGGAGCAACCGGTGGTCCGGTGTACGATGCAGATAGCTGCGGGCATGGTTGCCGGACCCGACAACGTAGTGTATTTCCTTTTCAAAGACGTTGACCTCGTCGCCCTGTTCGTTGATCTGGTGCCGGCGAAGATAGAACTTCTCATCCCGCTGGTAGGCCTTGTAATAGCGCCCGGAGGCCTGGTGATGGTAGGTGTTGTTTTGTGCGAAGTCGGCCTGTACACTCGCCGGGAGCATCCGAGAGAACGACCGGCCCATGCCCGTCTGCCGATATGTCTCCCAGATGTCGGCATGGCACCCGGCGCACGCATCGGCGTCTACGTATCCCTTCTGGGCGCTGCCGCGCTCGTCTGTCCGCTGACTCTGTGCTGTTGAGGACGCTATGAGCAGAACCACCGCCAAGCCCGCCAACACAACAATAAGCGCGGGCCAAAGCCTTCCTCCCTGGCCCAGGTGTTCTCGCACAATCGGTATCCTAGCACGCACTTTCGCGCATTCCTTCTCGCGCCGAGTACGCTGCATCAATCCCTTGATCCTTGCTCTTTTAACTGCCCTGGCGGTTCTTTCCGTCCAGCCGCCACCGTCACTCGGCGGCGACCCACCCGCCATTCACTTCACAGAAGTCGCCGGGAAATCCGGTGTGACGCTGACAAACGTCTGCGGCAATAAGGACAGGAAGGACTACATTGTCGAGATCAATGGCAACGGCGCGGCCTTCTTTGATTATGACAACGATCAGGACATGGACCTGCTTGTCGTCAACGGTTCGACGCTCGACAACCTATCGCAGGGCGGCGATCCGATGGCGGCTCTCTACAGCAATGACGGACAAGGCAGTTTCAAGGACGTCACGTCTCGGAGCAAACTGGTCAAGAAAGGCTGGGGCATGGGAGCCTGTGTTGCCGATTTCGACAACGACGGCCACCGAGACGCTTACCTGACCGCCTACGGCCCCGACATCCTCTACAAGAACAACGGCGATGGGACCTTTACGGATTTCACCAAGCAAGCGGGTCTTGGCAATCCAGGGTGGGCGACGAACTGCGCTTTTGGGGATTACGACCGGGATGGCCACGTGGACCTGTACGTAGCCAACTACATCCGGTTCGACCTCGAGACCGTTCCCAAGCGTGGCGCCAACGAACTCTGCCAGTACATGGGCCGGGACGTGCTCTGCGGACCCCGCGGCCTCGAAGCGGAACCCGACGTTCTCTATCGCAACAATGGCGACGGCACGTTCTCCGACGTCAGCAAGGAGACCGGCGTTGGGCAGCCCGCCCTCTATGGTTTCGGGGTGGTTTTCACCGACTTCAACAACGACGATTGGCCCGATATCTACGTCGCCAACGATTCGAAGCCCAGCTTTCTCTTCGTGAACCAAAAGGACGGAACCTTTTCAGAAGAGGGGCTCTTCGCCGGGGTGGCCCTTAATGCAGCCGGCACCGAGCAGGCCAGCATGGGCGTGGCGATCGGGGACTACAATCGCGACGGTTCGTTCGACCTCTTTGTGACCAACTTTTCACAAGATTCCAATGTTCTCTATCAGAACGACGGCTCGGCGTTCTTCACCGACGTTACGTTTCCGGTGGGTCTGGGAGCCTCTTCCAGGGCTTATCTCGGTTGGGGCACGTCGTTCGTCGATCTTGACAACGACGGTCTTGCTGATCTGTTCATTGCCAACGGGCATGTCTATCCGGAGATCGACGACTTCGGTATCGATTCCAGGTACCACGAGCCAAAGCAGGTGTATCGCAACCTGGGAGACGGCCGCTTCCAAGAACTGACCAGCGACATGGCGGGACCGCTTCTCGACGCCAAGTCGAGCCGGGGCGCCGCCTTCGCGGATTACGACAACGACGGTGACACGGACGTGCTGGTCGTGAACATGAACGAACCGCCCACCCTTCTTCGGAACGATACCGTGTCAGGCAACCACTGGATTACGCTGCGGCTCATCGGGACCAAGAGCAACCGGGACGCCATCGGCGCGAGAGTCACGGCCAAAATCGGAAGCGTCACCCAGACTGCCGAAGTGCGTAGCGGAGCCAGCTATCTTTCACACAACGACATGCGCGTTCACTTCGGGTTGGGAGCAGCCGACAAGGTCGATCAACTCGAGGTCCGCTGGCCAAGCGGACGAGTCGAAACCTTCGCCGAACTAAAGCCGGACGACTTCCATACGCTCCAAGAGGGCGAAGGCCAAGCCGGCGCAACCGAGCCGTGACCGTAAGGGAGCGGTCCGGCACGAACCCTCACATCCACTCAAAGGCCACTAGACGAGTCCCGCGGTTTCGCCGCCCAACCCTTTGCCAGCTCACCGGCTTCACGCACCTGCTCAGCCGTCAGCCCAGCCTTGACCGCCGCGAGCCTCTTCTCGGCTTCCGGGTGCTCTTGCGCCACGGCGAGTTCTAGGTAAGCATAGGCGCGCACGTCGTCTCTCGGGACACCTTTGCCCGCATGGTAGAGCCCCGCCAACGCGACCTGGGCCTGTGCCACCCCCAGGCGGGCCGCCCGTTCGTACCACCGGGCCGCCTCCGCGGCATCGCTTTCGACACCCCGCCCGTGCTCATAGCTCGCGCCCATGTTATAGAACGCCTCAGGCTGGCCTTGCTCAGCCGCCTTGCGGTACCAGGCTACAGCTTTCTCGAAGTCTTGCTCGACGACCTCTCCCCGCTCATAGAGGACACCTAGACCGGACTGAGCTTCCGCCACGCCGGCCTCCGCCGCCTTGCGATACCAACCGACACCCTCGTTGCGATCGGTCTCGACCCCTAAGCCGAGAAAGTGCATGCGGCCCAGGCTGAACTGTGCTCTGCCATTGTTCGCCTCAGCCCCTTTGCGATACCAGTCAAGCGCCTGCGGATACATCCGGCGGGCCTCCGCGGCACGGCCGAACCAGAAGGCGGCGGCGCCTTCATCCTTGTGTACGCCTTGACCTCTCTGATGAAGCATCGCTAGCGTCTGTTGAGCTTGCGGGTCTCCCTGGTCAGCGGCCTTCCGATACCATCGAGCGGCCGTCTCGAGATCCCTTTCTACGCCGCGCCCCTGGAAGTACAGCATGCCGAGATTGAACTGTGCCTCGGGCGCGCCCTGCTCCGCCGCTTTGCGATACAAGGCAACCGCCTTCGCCTGGTCGCGTTCGACGCCCTGACCTTGGGCGTACATGGTTGCCAGGCGGTATTGGGCATCGCGATCGCCCTCTCGTGCCGGTCTCTGTAGCCAGCGGGCGGCCGCGGCGTAGTCCTGTGGCACGCCGCGGCCGTCCCCGTAGAACTGCCCGAGCCGGTGCTGCGCGCGGATGTGGCCCTGCTCCGCAGCCGCGCGATACCACTTCGCGGCATCGGCGTCGCTTTGCGGAACCGCCTTGCCGTCTTGGTAAGCCAGTCCGACCAGAAACTGCGCTTCCGATACACCCTGCTTGGCCGCCCGCTGATACCACGTCACCGCTTCGGAATCGTTCTGCGCTACCCCCCGTCCACTGTGGTAGAGGGCGCCTAGGCTGAACTGCGCGGGCGGGTAGCCTTTCTCGGCCGCGGTGCGATAGTACGTTGCCGCCGCTTCGTAGTCCTGCTTTAGGCCATGTCCGTGCTCGTGAAGTTGGCCCAGTTTGAAGTGAGCGGAAACAGTCCCCTGCGCTGAGGCTTCCTGAAACCAACGCGCCGCTTCTTCGTAATCTTGGGGAACCCCTCGGCCGGATTCGTAGAGCAGCCCTAGTTGGTACTGCGCGTACGACCGGCCTTGCTCGGCCGC
Source organism: Bryobacterales bacterium (assembly GCA_965248255.1). Classification (GTDB taxonomy): domain Bacteria; phylum Acidobacteriota; class Terriglobia; order Bryobacterales; family UBA6623; genus JAKZVK01. The sequence continues at coordinate 2,355,410 of CBDFIW010000004.1, read as the reverse complement.
CTTCTGGTACCACCGCGCGGCCGACCGAAGGTCCCCTTCGACGCCAATTCCGTTTTGGTAAAACCTCCCCAGGCTGAACTGCGCGAGAGCGTTGCCTTGTTCGGCGGCTTTGCGGTACCAGTGCGCTGCTGCTTTGAAGTCTCGAGGGACACCGCGGCCTTCCTCGTGGAGCTTTCCCATGCTGTACTGGGCGAGCGGGACGCCGGCGTCGGCGAGAGGCTGGAACTCGTTGACGGCCGCCTCGTAATCGCCCCGGTTGTAGGCGTCGAGGCCGGCCTTCAGGTCGGCTGCCGGTAGTGAGCCGTGGACGATGGTGACCAGGATCGCCCCAAACAATGCGAAACGGATCTTCATCTGAACAGGCGCACAGCTTTCACATCGTATCGTACGCCTGTTTGGGGTTCGAGCAGAACCAGCCATCTGATCTAGGCGTGATCTGAACAAGAGTGTCAAGTCTTGAAGGAGTGTCCGGGCGGGATGTGGCGTAAGGCTCCAGCCTTGCCGAGAACCGATTCCTCGAGACTCAGGACAGCAAACGACCGAGCACCTGCTGTCGGCCGCGGACCTTAGAGCCGAGGAATCGGTTCTCGGCAAGCCTAGAGGCTTACGCCACACGAGCTGCGACTCGCCGGTTTGAGGTCGCAGACCTCGCTAGTAAGTCATGGTCCGTGCCGGATCAACACCGCCAAAGAGAAGGCCCGCCACCGAGGGTGTCTCGGGGCGGGCCTGTAAATCAGGAATGGACGAGAGCTTTGATGCTCAGTAAACCAGCTTCAGGCCAAACTGCATCACCCGCGCGTCTCCGGACGACGTAATGACTCCCGTTCTGCCGGGCTGACCGAAACTCGTTCCGGGATTGTTGAGGTTGACGTGGTTGGGCATGTTGAACATCTCCCAGCGCAACTGCACGTACTTGCCCTCCATGAAGTAGAAGTTCTTCATCAGACCCGTGTCGATGACGTGGCTACCTGGACCGTCCAGAACCCCTTGTGCCGAATTTCCGAACGTAAAGGCCCCCGGCGCTGAAAACGCATCCGTGTTGAACCAGGCTGCTGTGCTTGGGTTCGAAATCCCCGGATCGCCCGACAGATCGGCACGGGTACCGCGCCCATTGCCGAGCGTCGCGCCAGGAACCCCGATACTGAGCGGCGACCCGGACGCTAACTTGTAGATGCCGCTAAACTGCCAACCACCCAAGAGCGCATTGACCACGGGATTGGCGTCGGACATGAACTTCCGCCCCCGGCCGAACGGCAACTCGTACACCGAGTTGAAGGCCATGATGTGAGTTCGATCCTGGCTATTCCGGCCCCGGTTGTAGCTGTCGGGTGCATGCGGTTCACGCCGCAGTTGCTCCAAGTACCTATTTGCGGAGTAGGCCATGGTGAACAACCAGCCGTCGGTGAAACGCCGTTCTCACTTGAGGTGCATGGCGTTGTACCAAGTGTGACCGAAGTTGTTCACCAATGCCACCGTGCCGAACTGGGGGAAGGGCCTGGAGGCTTGGAGGTCCTGATAGAAACCGGGCGCAGGAAAGTTAAACTGCTCGGAGCCACCGGTGTGAGCCTTGGCGGTGTAGTTGCCGACGTAGGAGACCGTGAGCGCCGATTGCGCCGGCATGGCGACCTGCACCGATGCGTTCCATTCGTGGGTTTGTTGAGCCTCGATATCCCAGGCAGGCGCGGCCACACTCGGCGCTAGAAACACGTCCGGGTCTTCTGGGAAGGCCGTCTCCCAGCGTGTGTTCGACGCCTTGGAGAACGGCACCGTCTCGAAGTTCCAATACGGAGGCCCCGCGATTGCCGAAGCCGTCCGGTTGCCGACGAACTGCATCGGGAAGATGCCATAGCCGCCGCGGATTACAATGCTACGGGTCCCTGTCGGGCGATACGCGATGCCCACTCGGGGTGAGAACACCCCATCGGGTTGGAACAGGCCGCTGGGAATCCCCAACTGAGAAGCCGGCGCCCACTGTCCTTCCGTAAACGCCGCAAGAGCCATGGCGACAGGCTGCGCGGTGAGATCGACATTGCCGTTTAAGTCCTCGCCGGCCACGGCCAAGCCGGTTGACAGATCGAAGGTCGCGTGGTTGCCTCGAATGGCGGCCTTCTCATGCCAGTAGTCGTGACGCAGACCGAGGGTGACGGTGAGCTTGTTAGAGACTTTCCAGGAGTCGTTGAAGTAGATTCCTGTGTAGGGCGAGTCGGACATGCCGAACGTCTGGATCGGAAAGTTGCGGCGAGCCGTTTGCACCAAGCCCAGGAAATTGTCTGCGAAACCGTCGCCCGTGTACTGCCCGTTGAAGGTGTAGTTACCCCGTGCGCAGCAGGATCCGTGTCTGCCGTATGTGCTCCGGGTGTTGTATTCGGCGCCAAGGCTGATCGTGTGCTTTCCACGCACCAGATTCAGGTTGACCTTGGCGTTGTATGCCTCGAACCACAGCCTTCCACGCCCTCCCCAAGGCGCTCGGTACCCGGTATAGCCCGAAATACCCACCGTGGGTAAACCAACGTGCTCATCGCGGTCCGCGGTTGGGAAGCCCCGGATTCCAGCCTGCTCAGTCAGGTTCCCGATCTCGGCCCCGACGACGTTGGAAATGAAGGGAGCCAGCGAGCGAGTGTAGCCCCAATTCATGTTCAGCAAGCTGGTCGGATTGATCGTGTATGCGTAGTTCAGTCCCAAGTTGTTCTGCCGCGTGTCTCTGGTCTGGAAAGCGTCGGGACGGTAATCGGGGGCGGTGAACGTGTTATTGGTGACGATCCAGCGTCCGTAGAGTCGGTGGCTCTCGTGAAACTGGTGGTCAATGCGAGTGACATACTCCCAAGCATCCTCCGGCCGCGCGGCCACCTCTCGGAAACGGTTACCCGGTGCGTTGGGCAGGAGGAGCCGGTCAAAGAAGAAAGCCGACGCTCCGGACACCTGCGACATGGGGATCTGATTGTTCGGAAAGGGATCCCCGCTGAACGGATTCGTGATCGAGTTCGAGACACTCGAAAAATCACCCTGGCGCATCTCCGGTGCGATGGTCGCACTGTTGTAGATTGTCTCCCGCCGCTGTCTCCGGTACTCGGGAGAGAAGAAGAAGAATGTTCTGTTGCGAACGATCGGACCGCCGATCGTGCCGCCGAACTGGTTTTGGGTCAGCTTAGGTTTCCTTGAGCCTGGCGAAAAGGCATTGCGCGCGTCGAGGGCCTCGTTGCGCAAGAACTCCCAGACCGCGCCGTGAAACTCATTGGTGCCCGATTTGGTCGCCATGATTATCTGGATCGGCTGGCGGCCGTTCTCGGCGCTGAAGCTAGCCCAGTAGAAGTGTCCCCTTGGTGATAGGAGAGAATCGTCATCGTCGGGGCTGTGGAACTGTGGGAATCGCGCAGCGATTTCCAAGGGGCGGTGGGAAGGGTGGAAAACCATCCACGGTTCCGCGAGCCCGGCACGGCTGCCGCCACAAGGTTTTCCACGCTTTCCATCCGACCCGGCATTTCCACAGCCCTCTTATGAATTCGCAGCTCGTGTTTTCCGCAGCACAGCTCGCCGCCAGGGGTGGTTCGCCGCCGGCTTGCGTCTGGCCACCACGTTCCCCTGCGGTGCCGGCTTCGTCCGCAGCCGTGGCGTCGGCGTGGCGATCACTTCGTGCTCGATCTCGTGCCCCTCAAACCTCACCTGCAAGCTCTCATCGCGCCCCTGTTGGACCGTCACCCGTGCACCCGCCCCCACGCCCTGATTGCGTTTCGGCTTCAACTGCAAACAACGATTCTCGAAACGCACCACCTGGTCGTTGCTCACCACCCGTTCGTATTCGAAGCAGAACACCCCTCGCAGCTCGGTGCCGCGGGGTAGCGCCTGGTGAAAGTCCGCTCCCGCCGCCGGCTCGCAGCAGAAGCGCTCGTTGTGCTCGGCTAAGTACTCCTCGCCGAGGTAACGGTTCGCCGCCTCGTAATCAACGATGCCCCGCAGCCGCATCTTCTTGATCAGGCGGTCCTGGTGCGTGCCGTGATGGCGTTCGACACGTCCCTTGGCTTGCGGCGACGATGCGGCAATGATGCCAATGCCAAGCTTCGCGCACATGCGCCCGAACTGCGTCTCGGGCTTGATGCCTTCCAGTGCTTACCGCGACGTCGGCTGGCGCTGGTAGACGTTTTTCCAGTCGCAGTACAACGCCTTGGGAACGCCGTGTTGGCGCACCCAGGCTTGGAGCAGATCGGCCGCGGCCCAGGTCGTTTCCTGGCCCGAGAAGCGGCACAGTGCAAGACCGGTCGCGTCATCGACAAAGTTCATCAGACAGGCTTTCGGGCCGCGTCCTTCCAGCCAGTGGTGGTGCGAACCGTCGAGTTGAATCAGCTCGCCGAAGTGCGCTTTGCGTTGCCGCCGGCTGCGATGCGGTGGGCGCTTGCGACTCCGGCTCCACAGGCCCGCCGCGAGCATCCAGCGCCGCAGCGTTTCGCGCGGCACTTCCAGGCCCTGATCGGCTGCCAGATGTTCCGACGCCAGCGTCGGCCCGCAGCGCTCGTGCCCCTCGCCCGCATAGTTTGCGTGCACCAACTCGAGAACCTGCTCGCGGCGCTTGTCATCGGCTCGGTTCGAAGCGCGGCCGACGTTACCGTGCACCAAAGCCTTGACCCCGCCTGCTCGGTAACGCTTGTTGAGCCGCTTCGCTTGGCGGTAGCTGACCTCCAGCAGTGCGGTGGCTTCGGTCAACTTCAGTTCCCCTCGTTTCACTCGGCTCAGCACTTCGCCGCGCCTCAACTCCTTGGCACTCATCCATGTCCTTCCCAATCTTTCACCTCCTCGCAGAGGTCCAGATTAGGGGACATTTCTATTGGGCGCTCAAGGGGACATTATCATTGGGCTTCAACAGGGCAACCTGAGAACACTGCGCGACACTATAAATTTTCTCGGCCGCGACTGGGGTTTCCTGATGTCCGATGTCACCGCGGGGGCGGCGGGCAACGTTGAGCGCTTGGCGTTCCTGTTCCAGCGCACCCGTGTGCGGCCCTCAGGGCTTGCGGCCCGAACTGGTCGTCCCTCCGGAACGGCTGGAGCGGATGGGAGAGAGCGTGCTGCGCGAACAGTTTGTCCGAACTCCCTACGCCGTCAGCTTCCAGCGGAAAGAAGCGACGTTTATCCTCGTGACGCTGCACGTGCTCTTTGGCGATGCCGCGGAAGATCGGATCCCGGAACTACAGGAAATCGCCGATTGGATGAGTGACTGGGCGCGGCGGTCGAACCGGTTCCACCACAATCTGTTCACGCTGGGCGACTTCAACATCGACGACCGGGAAGGAAGCCCGCTGTTCGACGCCTTCACCTCCACTGGGCTGACCGTGCCGGAAGCCTTGCAGAACCTCCCCCGGACCGTCTTTGATGACCCTGGAGACCCCTCCGACGACAACTTCTACGACCAGATCGCCTGGTTCGAGACCGGAAACCGGGGGCTGATCGACCTGGAGCTGAGAACTGGCGGGAATTTTGATTTCCTGCCGCACGTTTACACCAACACCAACCTTTCAAGAACTTCCATTTCCCACAGAATCTCCGACCACTATCCGCCGTGGGTGGAGTTCGGCATCTGGCCGCTCCGGCCGCCGGTCTCGAATAGGGTCATCGGTGTCCGGGAACGCCAAAGTGTGTCGTGGGGCGCCAAATGCGGGCGCGGCACCCTAGGCCTCTGCGTTGTCACCCGCAGTTGTCACCGAGAGTTCGAAGAGAGCTGTGGTTCTCGCCCGCACTTCGCGGTAGCGATCTTACAGACGGATTTGGATCAGGGACGCTTGCCCGGCGGGTTCCGGCAACGAGTGTATGATGGGAACCCATGAATTTCCATCGCCTCTTGCAGTATCGAGCCGCCTCCGGCCGGCCGATCGGAGTTGGCGTCATCGGCGCGGGCAAGTTCGCGTCGATGTTCCTGGCTCAGGCGCGTCACACAGCGGGTCTGCACGTCATGGGGGTGTGCGACCTGGACCTCGAACGAGCCCGCTCCGCCCTTAGGCGCACCGGCTGGCCGGAGGAGCAGATCAACGCCCCCTCGTTCGACGATGCCGCCCGCGCCGGCTCATTGCATCTGACCGAGGACGCTTGCGCACTCATCGCCGCGGGCCGGATCGAGGTCGTCGTTGACGCCACCGGAGACCCGGCGGCCGGCATTCATCACGCGCTAGCGTGCTGCGCCGCTCATCGCCATATCGTGATGGTCAACGTCGAAGCCGACGTGCTAGCCGGCCCTCTCCTGGCCCGCCGCGCGCGCGAAGCCGGCATCGTGTACTCTCTCGCCTACGGCGATCAGCCCGCTCTGATCTGCGAGCTCGTCGATTGGGCAGGAGCAAGCGGGTTCGACGTCGTCTGCGCGGGCAAGGGAACGAAGTACTTGCCCGAGTACCATGCCTCCACTCTCGAGACCGTCTGGCCCTACTACGGCCTGACCGCCGAGCAAGCCGAGCGCGCCGGCATGAACCCCAAGATGTTCAACTCGTTCCTGGACGGCACCAAGTCTTCGATCGAGATGGCGGCGGTCGCCAACGCAACGGGTCTCCAACCGCCGGCCGCGGGTTTGCAGTTTCCTCCCTGCGGTGTCGATAGGCTCCCCGAGGTTCTAAAGCCGCAATCCGAAGGCGGCGTCCTGCCTCAAAAAGGAACCGTCGAGGTCGTCTCGTCATTGAACCGAGACGGGAGCGAAGTCAAACTGGACTTGCGTTGGGGCGTCTACGTGACCTTTGAAGCGCCGTCGCACTACGTCAGGGATTGCTTCAGCGAATACGGGCTCGTCACGGACTCCTCCGGCCGCTACTCCGCCCTCTACCGGCCTTTCCACCTGATCGGCCTCGAACTCGGCATCAGCATCGCATCCGCGGCCCTGCGAGGCGAACCCACCGGCGCACCTGGGGGTTTCCAAGCCGATGTCGCCGCCGCCGCCAAGCGCGATCTCGCCGCCGGCGAAGTCCTCGACGGCGAGGGCGGCTCCACCGTCTGGGGACGTTTGATGCCCGCGGCGGATTCCGTGCAACGCGGCGCACTGCCGATCGGTCTCGCCCATGGCGTGAAACTCAAGCAGGCCGTCGCCAGTGGACAGCCGGTCGGCTGGGCCGACGTCGAAGCCGACGAAACACTCGAAGCCGTGCGGGTTCGCCGCGAGATGGAAGCGGCCTTCGCACCCCACACCAGCGCCACGCGAGCGCGGTAGACGAGAAGCCTAGCACCAACGCAACCGCCCGGAATCCTTCACGTTGCTCCCTGCTTGCCCGCCACCCTACCACCCCTTCCAACTACCATCCGCATTCCGATACTGCCGATACAACATGCTCTCGTCGTACCGTAGCTGCGCAACGTGCTCTTCTTTGACGCCGATCCCCAACCCCGGGCGGTCGTTCAACTCGATGAAGCCATCCTTGAATCCGAAGTCGTGATCGACATACTCGCCAAAGCGGGCCAGCCAGAACCCCGACACCTCCTGAATGAGGAAGTTGCTCACAACCGCATCGGCCTGCAGCATCGCGGCGAAATGGATCGGCCCTCCGGCATTGTGCGGCGCCATTAGCATCTGCGCCTCCCGGGCCGCCCGCGCGATGTGGACGAAGTTCGTAATGCCGAAACTGTGGCTCACGTCCGGCTGCAGGAAGGCGCAGGCGCGCGCGTCAATGACCTCTTTGAAGTCTCGGAACGAGAATAGCTTCTCGCCCGTCGCGATCGGCACTGGGCTTTTCGAGGAGACCTCTTTGAGCGCCTCGACCGAACCCACCTTGACCGGCTCTTCCAAAAACAGAGGACGGTAGGGCGCCACCATCTGAGCGAAAGCGATGCTCAACGCCGGACTCGGGCTGCCGTGAGTATCGAGCATCAGCTCCACATCCGGGCCGACCTCCTCGCGAACCGCCCTCACGATCGCTGTCGAGTGCTTCAGCGCCTGATGGTCCATCGCCCAGGTGCGCGATTCCAACGGATTGCCTTTCAGCCCCCGCGCCCCCCGGTCCACCGCTGCCCGCGCCTCCCTTCGAGCCTTATCCACTGACTCGAAGTTGATCCCGCCGTTATAGATCTTGATGCGGTCCCGTCTCTTGCCTCCCAGGATCTGGTAGACCGGCACGCCCCAGGCCTTCCCGGCGATGTCATAGAGCGCCATGTTCACCGCGGCGATAGCGCTGCCGATCACCGGTCCCCCTTTCCAGGGCAGGCGGTTGGTAATGTCCTCGCAGATCGCCGCCACGTCGAGGGCGTTGCGTCCGATCAGCAGCGGCTTCCACTCGAGCAGCGTCGTTTCGATCACCGGCGACAGCCACTCGATGCTCGCCTCGCCCCAGCCTTCGATGCCCTGGTCGGTTTCGATCTTCAGAAACAGCCAAGTCTTGAACGGACTCGAGACCGCTTGCTTGTTGCTGGGGTCGCGGATCTCCTGCCCGGTGTCGACGTTGAATTTGTACGTCTTGATCCCGGTGATCTTGGGCCCGGCCGGGCCGGATGACCCGGACCCTCCCGCACTCTGCTGCGCCGCGGCCGCGGGTTGAGCGGCAAGCCCCGCGGCACCCGCCAACCCGAAGCCCGCCGCCTTCAAGAAGTCCCGCCGATCCCATGACCTGAACGTATTCATTCTTCACCTCCGGCTTTCCTCAAGGGTTCCACCCCTTCGACAAACCATGCCACAACTCCGGAGTGTCGGTGCAACCCGTGCCGACTCGCTATCCGGCGAACGCTCACCGTCACCGGTAGAGTGGGTCTCGCACGTGTCCCGAGAGGAACGAGGACCAACGTGGTTCTCGCTAGATATGCCCAAATACGGGCTCGGCCTCGTGGCGCGACGGCGCCGCGCCGGCAAGCGCTTCCCGCACGTGCTGAATGATGCCGAGCTTATCGTGATTGCGCAGCGACCGGCGATTGGCCATCAGCCGGGCCGTGGAGTTGGGCAACACCTTAGCGATGATCTTCAGTCCGTTGGCGCGCAGCGTGCGGCCGGTTTCGGTGTTGTCGACAATCGCGTCGCCGTCCTCGGGGGGCTTCGATTCGGTCGCGCCGAAGGAATGAAAGATGGCAACCGGCGACGACGTGCGGCGTTCGACATGCAGCCGCGAGTAGGGGCTGTAGAGCGACGGCTCGAGATCCGTGTACCGCCGGACGAGAGTCTCCGTCAGGTTCAGGTATTCGGTCCAGATGCGCAGCGGATGCGTTCCCGTTGAATTGACGAACTTGGTGAAGAGGTCGTCGGTGGAGTGGACGTCCTCCCACGCTTCGGGAACGGCCAGAACAATATCGACGCGTCCGAAGCCGAGGTCGACCAAGTCTTCGACGTTGGCGGCGCACTCGCTCTCCAGATACCAGTCCCGCCCCGAGATGCCCATGTCGTAGAACCCGGCGGCGATCATGTAGGGAATCTCTTGCGGCCGCAGCACCTTCACCGTCAACCCGGGAATGTCGAGATGCGGCCGGTAGCTGCGGCTGCCGTCGGCGTAGCCTTCCGGACGCATATCGGCGCGGTCGAGGAAGGCGGCGGTGGTCTTCTCGAGGCTTCCCTTGGGAATCGCAAACCGAACCTGTGTCATGGTTGATTCTATTTACTCTAGCTTGCCGCGCGGAGGCCCGTGTGCGTACTTTGCAACGCCTTCGCGAGCGCGTCCGCGTCAAGCTCGACCTCCCGTACTGACACGCCGTCACTGACCCGCACGAGCCCCTGCCGTGCACTTTTGGCCGACACCAACGCAATGCGCTCGCAGCGTCGGCTCTCGAGATCCTCGCTGCTCGGCTGATCCTGGGGCCCCACTCCGACCCCGGCCCGAACGCCGAGCCCACGCAAGCCTTCCGCCAAACCGACCGCCGCCGGCAGCTCCTGCTCCGACTCCGCAACCAGATAAACCTCGAAAGACCGGGGCGGCGACCATGCTGCACCAGATCGAACCGCATCCACCAACCCGTCAAACCGAAACGCGCACCCGCAAGACGGCATCGCGGGCCCGCCGAACTCCTCTACCAAGCGGTCGTAACGCCCGCCGCCGCAGTATTTCTCCGACCGCTGGTCCCCGTTTGACGAGATCTCGAACACAGTACTCGTGTAAAACGTAAACCCCCGCGCGATTCCTAGCACCACCTCGAACTGGTCAATGGCGTACATTTCGACATGTCGGCACACCGCCAGCAAACGGTCAAGCGATTCCGTCGCGCCGGTTCCGGCTAGCAACGCACGGGCTTGCTGATCCACGTCCGCCAGCGGCCCCTTCAGCCGCGAAACACCTATGAGCCGATCGGCCACGTCACCCGACACCAGATCCTGCACCTCCCACAAGCGCCGGTACGTCGCTTCGGCCTCGCCCGCGATCCGCTTCACCAACTCCTGCTCGCCGGCCGTCGCACGCGCCTCAATCGACTCCGGCCCCGAGTAATCCGTCTCAGACTGGATGGCTGCCAGGTCGATGCGATCTGTTTTCAACTCGTCGATCAGCGCCGCGCGAGCCGCCCCATCGCTTGCCTGGGCCGCCGCCGCCTGCTCCCGAATGCTCATCAGCCGATCCAGGTGACCGATCACGACAGCGCGATCGTCGGCGTCGAGCGCCGCAGGCAGCAGATCCCCGAAGATCCCGATCGAGCCGATCCTCAGCCGATAGCCCTGGACGCCGATCGCCCGCAGGAACCGGCAAGCCGCCGCAATCACCTCCGCATCCGCGGCCGGACCGGCCTCGCCCAGACATTCAATGCCCGCCTGCGTGAACTCGCGGTAGCGGTCGGGTCGCGGCCTGCAGTAACGAAAGCATGGTGCGACGTAGTAAAGCTTCTGCGTCCCGCCGCCCTCGCCGAGCGATCCCGAGGCCATCAGGCGGCACACCGGCGCCGTCATCTCCGGACGCAGTGCCAACTCTTCATGATCTAGATGGAACGTGAGCATCGAACTCTTGATCTCAGGTCCCGAACGTGCCGAAAATAGCTCTACTTTTTCAAATGTCGGCGTCTCGATCGCTTGAAAACCATACGACTCGACCACGCGGGCGAACTGTTCGCGCACGTGGTTCCGCGCCGCCGTATCATCCGGCAGGAGGTCGCGTGTGGCTCGGGCTCGCTGGAATCTCGGCATGGAGTTCGCTCGCGCTCAGTTGCGAAAAGCTTAGGTCGCCTTTCCCGCGGCGCAGGGTGCTGCGCCTGGCCGGCCCCTGCTTTCCGAACATCCGGCTGTATGCGTAACCGACTTCGCCCCCGGTCCGAAAAGCTATAATCGAAGACGGAATGAGGAGCTTGTGTATGCTTAGACCCCTAACCCTAACACTCCTATCGGCTCTGAGCCTCCTGGTGGCGCCGTCCTGTACGCGTGACCTCGTCCTGGTGGATGAGCAAAGGGCGCAAGCGGCGACGAACGAAGCCGAGGGAAAGCCCGCCCCGGACTTTACCCTGCCCGACGAGCGGGGCAGAGACGTGAAGCTTTCGGAGTTTCAGGGAAAGGTGGTGCTGTTGAACTTCTGGGCCACCTGGTGCGGCCCGTGCAAGATCGAGATGCCCTGGTTTGTCGAGTTCCAGCGCAAGTACAAAGACAAGGGCTTCTCGGTGGTGGCGGTGTCGCTCGACGACGAAGGCTGGGAGGTGGTCCGCCCGTTTGTGGACGAGTTGGAGTTGAATTTCCCCGTCGTGGTTGGCAGCGACGAGATGGCCGACGAGTTCGGGGGGGTTGCCGCTCTGCCAACGACGTTCATGATTGACAAACAAGGCCGCATTGTCGCAACCCACGCCGGCCTGATCAGCAAGGGCGACTACGAGGAACAGATCGAGCAGTTACTCTAGACCCAGCTCCGTGAACCGAACGAATACGATGCCAGGATCGAACGCCGGCCCAGACCGCGGGTGCGAGGTCCGTAGCGTGATCCGTCCGCTAGGTTTCTTGCTCCTCTTCGGCGCTCTCGCCACCGGGCCGCTTGCTGCTCAGTCGTATCGGGGCATGCGGGCCGCGACCGTGGTTCCAAGTCCTCCGGTGACGCTCGAGTCGGGAAAGACGATAGTCGTCCCGCTGACCGTGCAGATCCGCGGTGGTTACCACATCAACTCCGACCAACCGGCCGAAGACTATCTCATTCCCACCCGGCTCACTTGGGCCGCCGCCCCGCTCGAGGTGAAGGACGTCAAGTATCCCGAAGCGCAGCAAGTGACTTACGACTTCTCAGATAGGCCGCTCGCGGTGTACTCGGGCAAGATCGTCATCCGCACGACCTTCGAGGTCCCCGGGCAACTCCCCGCCTCCTTGACGGAGCTGACCGGCAAGCTGCGCTATCAGGCTTGCAACAGCAAAGCCTGCCTACCGCCAAAGACGGTGGCAGTCAGCATCCCAGTCCTTTAGAGCGGCGCAGCACCTCCCAGCCGAGCCACGACCCTGAGGGAGCGTTGAGGACGGTCGTATGTCTGAAGCCGCCGCCCGTGCCGCGCTCCCGCGTGGGCGAGTCGCACTTAACTGAAACCGCCTGAGGAAAACTACAAGGGAAGGTCGCATGCCCGCGTCTTGCCGGCTCCCCGTAGGGGAAGCCGGCAGGCGGGGCGAATCAAGTTATTCCGCCGTCTTGCCGTAGTAGGCCGCGTTCTGCTCGGTGAACTCGTTCCACTTTTCAGGCAGGTCTTCGAGAGCGAAGATCGCCGAAACCGGGCAGACCGGCACACAAGCGCCGCAATCGATGCACTCGTCGGGTTCGATGTAGAGCATCTTGGCCTCTTCGAAATCCTCTTCGTCGGACTTGGGGTGGATGCAGTCAACCGGACAGGCGTCTACACAAGCCGTGTCTTTCGTGCCGATGCATGGTTCCGCGATTACGTACGCCATAGGTAAACGAGGTCTCCTTCGCAAAGAGAACCGATCAATCCACCCGGGTCCTCTAAGATCAGAATAGCGGATTATATCACAGGCCCGCAAAGCCAAAGCCAACTATCGCCGGCCGCTTGCGCGCTGCCGTAGGAGGGCTAAAGCGGCTTCCGCGGCCGATGCCGGGGCCGGCTCCCGGGCTAGCTCGCTTTGCGGGCTTTCTTGCGCGCGGGCCGTGCCTTCCTGACGCTATCTCCCTCGGCCTGCGCGGCGGCGGCACGGGCCGGACCTTTCTTCTTAGGCTGTGACTGAAGGCTCTTCTGCAGGGCGTCCATGAGGTCGATGACGGGGGCCAGCTTCGGCCCCTCGGTGGCGGTCGTCTCTTTGCCTGCGCGCTTGGCCTCGATCAGCTCTTTGAGCCGGTGTTGGTACTCGTCCGCATACTTCTCGGGCTTGAACGGGGCCGCGAGGCTTTCGATCAACTGCCGGGCCAGCTTCGACTCCGCGGGCTTGACCTCGAAGCCACCCTCGGAACCGTTGGACCCGTACTCGGCCAGGCGGCGGATCTCGTTGGGGTAGTACATCGTATGAAGCGTCAGCCCTTGCTCGCGGGCCCGGACGAGCACCGTGTACTCGCGCTGGTGCATCGCCAGCTTGGCGACAGCCGCGTAGCCGGCCTCCTCCATCGTTTCAACGAGCAGATGGTAAGCCTTGCGGCCGGCGTCCTCGGGAACGAGGTAATAGGAGCTGTCGAAGTAGAGCGGGTCGACCTCCTCCAACTTGACGAACTCCAGGATTTCCATGCCGTCGGCCGACTTCGGCTGGACCTTCTTGATCTCGGCGTCCTCCACCAGGACATACTGATCCTTGACGTACTGGTACCCTTTGACGATCTCAGCGCGCTCGACCGTGCAATCGCACGTCGGACAGTAGAGTTGCTGCCGGATGCGCGTGTGGCACGTGCTGTGGAGCTGGTTGAAGCTGACCCGCTCGCTGCGCGCCGCGGTAAACAGGCGCACAGGAACCGAAATCAAGCCAAACGTGACGTAGCCCTTCCAGACGGTAGCGGCCATGGGACCTCCCCTGAGATTAGCCTGAGCCCGAGCGTGAAAACCGTGCGGGGGGCGGCCGAACGGGCTCGAAAACGCTTCTCCAATCGTAGCCCAGGGGTGAAAGTTCTTGCAACCACTAGGGATGGGTCCGTCAAGTCCAAAATCCGTGCGTAATCCTTGACGACCGCACTTTGCGCCCCGGCGGGGGCATTCGAGCCGTTTTTCCTGTCGGTGCCTGCTGGCGGGAGGAAAACGAGAAACAGTCGAGTTCCCACGGCTTGCGCCGTGGGCTACTTTCCAACGTCCGCGTCGCGGACTAGGCTCCTCTTTTACCGGCAAACCTACGGACGGATTTGGGTCAAACCCACCGCCCACGGTAGAATACACTTGTGCTGTGGCGACTTGGGGTAGAGCTGACCGTCGGCCTCCACTTCCTGTTCATTCTGTTCGTCCTGTTCGGCTCCCTATTTGCCTGGCGGAAACGTAGCTGGAAGTGGGCCCATCTGGCGGCGATGACCTACGGTTTGACCGTCGAGGTTGGCGGCTGGATCTGCCCGCTCACATTCGTCGAGAACTGGTTTCGGCGCCAAGCCGAGCTTTCGACCTACGAGGGCACGTTTATTGCGCGGTATCTCGAAAGACTCATCTATCTTGACGCCTCGCAGGGCACGCTCGTGATCGGGGCGGTCGTGATGATTGTGCTGAACCTAGCGGCTTACCGCCACTTCAGACGTAAACACAGGCTCCGGAGCCGGAGGCTGCGCACGGTGGTCCTGCTGTCGGTGCTGGGCGCCCTCTCCTGCGGCGACGGGGGAGGGAATCGAGGCTCGCTCGAGCTGAAGCTGGGCCACGTCGCCAACCCGGGATCGTTAGTGGCTCTCTCGGCCGAGGAGTTTGCGCGCCGCGCCAACGAGAAGCTAGGTGAGGCGGCCCGCGTGGTCGTGTTCGGGTCGAGCCAGCTTGGAACCGACGAGGTGCTTCTGCAGAAACTCAAGCTCGGCACGATCGACTTCTCGCTGCCTTCCACGATCATGTCGTCGGTGGTGGACGAGTTCGGCCTGTTTGAGATGCCGTATCTTGTTCAGGACCGCGAGCACCTGCGCCGTATCGAGAGCGAGATTTTCTGGGAGAAGCTGGCGCCGGCGACCCAAGCCAAGGGCTACAAGGTCCTCGCGGTCTGGGAGAACGGCTTTCGCCACATCACCAACAGCACACGGCCTATCGTCGTCCCCGATGACCTCAAAGGCATCAAGCTGCGCACGCCGAAAGGCCGCTGGCGCGTGAAGATGTTCCAGTCCTATGGCGCCAACCCGACACCGATGCCGTTGTCGGAAGTCTTCATCGCCCTCCAGACCGGTGTGATGGACGGCGAGGAGAACCCTCTCACGCAGATTCACAGCCAGAAGTTCCAAGAGGTGCAAACCTACCTTTCGCTCACCCGCCACGTCTATAGCCCGGCCTTTTTGACCGTCTCAGCCCGAAAATGGAACAACCTGCCCGAACCGATCCGCTCGATTCTCGAGACGACGGCAAAGGAGACCCAGGAATACGTCTACGCGGCCGCCAAGAAGATCGACGAAGAGCTACTCGCCGAACTCAGGGCTGGGGGCATCGAGGTCAACGAGGCCGATCAACAGGCGTTTCGCGCGGCGAGCCGGGCGATCTACCAGGAGTTCGGCGAGGCGGTTCCCGGCGGCCGACAGATGGTCGAGGCGGCGATTGCGCTGGGCAATCCCTAGGGCGGATACTACGGTATTCCAGCCGGCGCTCCGACCGGGGGTGCGTCCGTCCCCGGTGCCCGCGTTGCACCCCCCCCCCCATGGTCAGTCCACCGTCCGCGTTTCGTCGGGCCTTTGAGCGCTTGCTTGAAAGCTTCGTTGTGCTCCTGATGGCCTCGTTGGCGGGCCTTGTTGTCGTGGCTGTGATCTTCCGCAAGGCGGGCGCGTCGATCGTTTGGTACGACGAGGTGGCATCCATTCTGCTCGCCTGGCTGACCTATTACAGCGCGTCGCTCGCTGCTCTCAAGAGAGCCCACATCGGTTTTCCGAAACTCGTCCAATCCCTTCCCGCCACGGGGCGGCGGGCGGCATTGATCGTCCGAGAGATGGTTGTGATCGCATTCTTCGCGCTCACGGGGTGGGCCGGCTGGGAAGTCGTGCGCGTTCTCGAAGGGACCTATCTGGTGAGTCTGCCCTGGGTGCCGACACAGTTGACACAGTCCGTAATTCCAATCGGGGCGTTGTTGTTTATCATCGCCGAGTCGTTGGCCTTTCGAGAGGAGTGGGCCCTGCGGTCCTCGTCCACTGACAGGGGGACAGCCCCGCCATGACCCTGTTTGGCCTGTTCTTGGGGCTGCTGGTGTTGGTGGCCATCGACGTCCCGATCGCGGTTGCCATCGGCGTGGTCGCGGTGATCGGCATGGGAGCCGCCTCGGGGCTCGATGCGTTGCCGAACGTGGGACTGGTTCTGTTCGACGGCGCCACCAAGTTCCCGTTGATCGCGATTCCTCTGTTCATTCTGGCGGGCGCTCTGATGAACGAAGGCGGCATCTCTCGCAGGCTGATTGCCTTTGCGTCGGCGCTGCTAGGCTTCATCCGGGGCGGGCTGGCCATGGTCACGATCGCCGCGTCCCTGTTCTTTGCCGAGATCTCCGGCTCGGCGGTGGCGGACGTAGCGGCTCTGGGCTCGATTCTCATCCCGGCCATGAAGCGCAAGGGCTACCCCACGCCCTTCGCCGCGGCGGTGATGTCCTCGTCCGCCACGCTGGCCGTGATTATTCCACCTTCGATCCCCATGATTCTCTACGGCGTGATGGCCGGCAGCTCGGTCGTCGAGCTGTTTGTGGCCGGCATCATTCCCGGGCTCCTGGGCGGCCTGTTGATGATGGCGGTTACCTATGTGCTGGCGGTGCGGCGCGAGTACCCTGTCGAAGAAGTGTTCCAGCTCCGCCGCGTGTGGACGACTTTCCGAGAGGCCGGTTGGGCCCTGGCGCTGCCGTTGATCATCCTGGGCGGCATCTTCGGAGGATGGGTCACCGCCACCGAGGGAGCGGGCCTGGCCGTGGTGGCGGCCCTGGTGATCGGGCGGCTGGTTTATCGCGAATTGAACTGGGCGACGGTCCGCCGCGGGATGGTGGAGGCCGGCACCCAGACGGCCATCGTGATGCTGCTGGTCGCGACCTCGGCACTGCTGAGCGAACATCTCACGGTCCTACAAATTCCGCAGCAAGTGGCGGCGGGCATCGTCGGGCTGACCGACAATCCCTACCTCGTGATGGCCTTGCTGAACGTCTTCTTTCTGCTGGTTGGCATGATTCTTCACTCGGCCGCGGCCATCATTTTGGTGGTGCCGATTGTGATGCCGGTGGTGCACGCTGTGGGGATCGACCCGGTGCACTTCGGGCTGGTTGTGACGCTCAATCTGGGCATCGGGCAGCAGACGCCCCCCGTCGCCAGCGTTCTCATGACTGCCTGCTCGGTGGCTAAGGCCGACATATGGGAAGTCAGCAAGGTGAATGTGCGCTTCATCGCCGTGCTGCTCGCAGTGCTGGTACTGGTGTCGTACGTCCCGGCGGTACCGCTTTCATTAGTGAACCTTTTCTATCGGTAGCGGCCGACACGCTCCGGCCATACACTCAGAGCCGCGCCCGCGTTGAGCACCCCCCCCACGACCGCGCCGCGGCCACAGTGAGACATTCCCAGGGTCCGTGGCGCAGGCCCCTACGTCTGCCGCATCGACACTGGTGTCGATGCCTGACTATGGTTCGGAAGCGCCTGGCTCGCTCAACGCCGGGCGCCGACATGGGCTTACGCCACATTAAACATCTCCGCCGCGTTGCCGAAGAAGATCGCTTCGACTTGCGTGTCACTCAGCTTGAGGCTGCGGCACGCGACCTTGTGGACCCGCAACGACTCCAGGCCGACCAACGCCGGTTGAATGTCAGCATAGTTCGTCTCGAACTTAGTATTCGCTTCCGACAACCACAGGAACGAGTCGCCGATCGCCACACAGCGGCCGCGTTCGTGCGACACCGGAAATTCCGAGCCGTACAGCAAACGGTCGTAGCCGAGCGTATCGATGATCGCTTCGAAAGCGCCGGCGTCCGTCACCGCGCTCGTATCGCACCACACGTTCCGCAACCCAGCGAGCGCCCCGATGCCCTCGATCGTGTGGTGCGGGTTAAACCCCCGAGCCGCGTGCGCCAGGATAAAGCGCATGTTCGGGTAGCGTTCCGCGAAAGCCCGAATCGTCTGCTGGTTCAGCGGGCCGGCCATGGCGCGCGAACGGACCATATGCAACGTGATCGAGAGCCCTTCCTCGTCAGCAACGCGCACATGCTCTTCTGGCAGGAAGCTCTCGACCTTCGCCTGAAACGTCGGCTTCTCGGTCGCCCAGACGTGATAGCACTTCAGACCCACGAAGCCGTCACGCTTCACGGTTTCGCGAACGAACTCGGGGTCCATGCTCGGACGGATGAGCATCTGCGCGCGCGAGTCGGGATCGGCCTTGACTTCGCCGGCGAGGAAGTCGTTGGCGGCATCGAGGTCCAATTCGGCGTGCGGGAAACCGAAGAACAAGCCCGCGTATCGGCGTCCCGGCATCAGGTCCTCCATCGCCGCGGTGTAGGTTGCGAAGCCCACCGAGTCGGGGCCCTCGTCCATGACCCCCGGCTTGGCGCCCCGGAACTGGCTTCGCTCCCAGAGGTGGCAGTGGGCGTCGTAGATGCGGTCGGGGAGGAAGCTATCGAGTTCGCGTTGGAAGATCTCTCGGTCGGAGTCGAGGACTTGGAAATGGTTGGCCATGGTTTGTAGGTATCAACGGTCGCACTCGGCGGCTTTCGCGCCCTATTCCGTGTTCTCGACTCTGACTCCCAGCCTCCCTTCGTGCAAGCGGAGGTTGAGGGATGCCCCAACGCCGGTTTGCCGGGATGTGCGAATGACCGACCCCGCGGCGTCCTGAACAATCGAGTACCCTCGCTCGAGGATCGAGAGCGGACTGAGGTGCGTGAGTTGCCGGTCGAGCGAATCAAGCCGGGTTCGAGAGCGCTCCAGCCGATGCCGGGCCGCGGCCGGCAAGCGGTGCCGGCAACCCTCCAACCTAGTGCGGTTCTGTGCAAGTTTCACGCGCAGATCCAGACGCGCCAGCGACTCGATCGTCTCACGGAAGCGGCGCTCCCACCTGCGGAGGCCGCGGCGGATCTCATCCTGCAGGTGGAAGTCTTGCTCATCGAGCCGTTGGGAGAGCTGGGAAAGGCGGCGCCGGATCGAGACCGTGGCCCGGTCGAGATTGCTCTCGAGGAGTTGCCGGCCCGCGGTGGCCAGCTTATAACGCAGGGCCTGGACGAGCCGCGACTGCAGCACTCGAGTCGACTCGATGAACTCGGCCTTCTGCCGCACGACCAACTCCGCCGCCGCCGAAGGCGTGGGCGCCCGAAGGTCGGCCACGAAATCAGCGATCGTGAAGTCCGTCTCGTGCCCGACGGCCGAGATCACCGGGACGTGCGAGGCAGCAATAGCGCGCGCCACTCTCTCCTCGTTGAACGCCCAGAGATCCTCGAGCGAGCCGCCGCCGCGGCCGACGATCACGACGTCGACCGACTGCGTGTCGCTAAAGTGCCGCAGCCCGCGCGCGATCTCCCCGGCCGCTTCCTCCCCTTGCACCCGCACCGGATAGAGCTGGATGTGTAAGCCGTCGAACCGCCGCTGCAGGATGCGCAGCATGTCGGCAATAGCGGCCCCCGAAGGGGAGGTCACCATACCAATGCGGCGCGGCAGCACCGGGAGCGGCTGTTTGCGCTCTTGGTCGAAGAGGCCTTCGGCCGCGAGCTTTTTTTTGAGCTGCTCGAAGGCAAGTTGGAGTGCGCCGTAGCCCTGCGGTTCGAGGTGCTCGACGTAGAGCTGGTATTCGCCACGCGCCTCGTAGACGCTGATCCGGCCGCGGGCCATCACGGCCAGGCCGTTTTGCGGCTTGATCTTGAGATACCGCGCCTGCTGGCGGAAGCACACGGCCCGAAGTTGCGCCTCGCCGTCTTTGAGCGTGAAGTAGTAGTGGCCGCTGGGCGCGGCGCGGGCATTCGAGATCTCACCCATCACCCACACGTCGCCAAACTCGACTTCGAGCAGCTCCCGCACTTCGGTGGTCAGCTCAGCGACCGTGTAGATGCGGCGCTCCGGCGCGAGATTGAGGCCGAGTTGCTCCATGGGACCCCGAGATCCTGTGAAGATAGACCCTGTGAAGATAACACGGCGAGGCCGATCTGATACGTCTCGCAGGGGGCGTCGTTGCGGAGGCGGACCCTCAGTCGGTTAGGGAGCCCTGGAAGTCTTGTCCTATTCGGCAGCGGTAAGCAGGGGCTCCAAGACTTCCATGACCTTTGAGGCCACGACCTTGTTGCCTTCCTCGGTGGGGTGAATGCCGTCGTTCTGCATCAGATTCGGCTTGTCGGCAACACCCTCCAACAAGAAAGGCAGAAACGGTAAGTTGAGTTCCTCGGCCAGTTCGGGGAAAACTCCCTCGAAGTCTTCGCGGTAGTCAGCGCCGTAGTTCAGTGGCAGCTTCATGCCGCACAGGACCACTTTGATGCCCTCTCTTTGCAGCCCCGTGACCATGCGCGTCAGGTTACGGCGCATGCGATCGACCGAAAGGACACGCAGCCCGTCATTGCCCCCGAAAGCGACGATGACGATCTCGGGGTTCCGCGCCGCCACGATGGCGGTCCGGACTGAGCCACCGTCGCTCGTGTCGCCGCTGATGCCCTCGTTGACAACGTAGTAGTCGTAGCCCCGGCGATCGAGCTCCTGCTGCAGGAAGTCGGGATAGCTCTCGCCTGGATCGGCGCCAAACCCCGCCGTCAAACTGTCACCGAACGCGACGATGATGCGTCTTGTCTGATAGGCGGTACTGGGGCCATTGGCCGAGCCGGCGGCCGACTCGATCCCCGAGCCCGAGTCGCCGCCGAGCCAAGACGGCAACGAACCGCAGCCCGCGACCAGCACGATCGTCAGAACCAGGGCTGCTCTCCGCATGTAATGCCATAATAGGTTTCGCCGCACTCAAATGTCGAATCCGAGGCCGATCATTGTCAAGGCCCAATAGAAATGTCCCCTTCGGTAGCCCAGTAGAAGTGTCCCCTTGGTGATAGGAGAGAATCGTCATCGTCGGGGCTGTGGAACTGTGGGAATCGCGCAGCGATTTCCAAGGGGCGGTGGGAAGGGTGGAAAACCATCCACGGTTCCTCGAGCCCGGCACGGCTGCCGCCACAAGGTTTTCCACGCTTTCCATCCGACCCGGCATTTCCACAGCCCTCTTATGAATTCGCAGCTCGTGTTTTCCGCAGCACAGCTCGCCGCCAGGGATGGTTCGCCGCCGGCTTGCGTCCGGCCACCACGTTCCCCTGCGGTGCCGGCTTCGTCCGCAGCCGTGGCGTCGGCGTGGCGATCACTTCGTGCTCGATCTCGTGCCCCTCAAACCTCACCTGCAAGCTCTCATCGCGCCCCTGTTGGACCGTCACCCGTGCACCCGCCCCCACGCCCTGATTGCGTTTCGGCTTCAACTGCAAACAACGATTCTCGAAACGCACCACCTGGTCGTTGCTCACCACCCGTTCGTATTCGAAGCAGAACACCCCTCGCAGCTCGGTGCCGCGGGGTAGCGCCTGGTGAAAGTCCGCTCCCGCCGCCGGCTCGCAGCAGAAGCGCTCGTTGTGCTCGGCTAAGTACTCCTCGCCGGGGTAACGGTTCGCCGCCTCGTAATCAACGATGCCCCGCAGCCGCATCTTCTTGATCAGGCGGTCCTGGTGCGTGCCGTGATGGCGTTCGACACGTCCCTTGGTTTGCGGCGACGATGCGGCAATGATGCCAATGCCAAGCTTCGCGCACATGCGCCCGAACTGCGTCTCGGGCTTGATGCCTTCCAGTGCTTCCCGCGACGTCGGCTGGCGCTGGTAGACGTTTTTCCAGTCGCAGTACAACGCCTTGGGAACGCCGTGTTGGCGCACCCAGGCTTGGAGCAGATCGGCCGCGGCCCAGGTCGTTTCCTGGCCCGAGAAGCGGCACAGTGCAAGACCGGTCGCGTCATCGACAAAGTTCATCAAACAGGCTTTCGGGCCGCGTCCTTCCAGCCAGTGGTGGTGCGAACCGTCGAGTTGAATCAGCTCGCCGAAGTGCGCTTTGCGTTGCCGCCGGCTGCGATGCGGTGGGCGCTTGCGACTCCGGCTCCACAGGCCCGCCGCGAGCATCCAGCGCCGCAGCGTTTCGCGCGGCACTTCCAGGCCCTGATCGGCTGCCAGATGTTCCGACGCCAGCGTCGGCCCGCAGCGCTCGTGCCCCTCGCCCGCATAGTTTGCGTGCACCAACTCGAGAACCTGCTCGCGGCGCTTGTCATCGGCTCGGTTCGAAGCGCGGCCGACGTTACCGTGCACCAAAGCCTTGACCCCGCCTGCTCGGTAACGCTTGTTGAGCCGCTTCGCTTGGCGGTAGCTGACCTCCAGCAGTGCGGTGGCTTCGGTCAACTTCAGTTCCCCTCGTTTCACTCGGCTCAGCACTTCGCCGCGCCTCAACTCCTTGGCACTCATCCATGTCCTTCCCAATCTTTCACCTCCTCGCAGAGGTCCAGATTAGGGGACATTTCTATTGGGCGCTCAAGGGGACATTATCATTGGGCTTCAACAATCCGAGGCCGATCATCGAAGTTCACGGACTGGCCAAAACGCTCGACAGCGGGTCTCACCGAGTCGAAATCCTGCGCGGAATTGATTTGGTCGTGCCGAAGGGGCAGTTTGTCTCGATCATGGGTCCCTCGGGCAGCGGAAAGAGCACTCTGCTTGGGTTGCTGGCCGGTCTCGACACACCGACGGCGGGTGAAATCTTGCTTGACGGAGAGGAGATCCACAACCTCGCCGAAGACGACATGGCCTTGCTGCGGGGCCGCAAGATCGGGTTCGTGTTTCAGTCTTATCACCTTGTCCCGACGCTGACGGCCGCGGAGAACGTCCTGCTGCCTCTCGAGCTGGCCGGCGACGGGTACGCGGGGACCGGTCGTGCTCGGGATCTGCTGGAGCGCGTAGGGCTCGGCGACCGCCAAGACCACTACCCAGTGCAGCTCTCCGGAGGGGAGCAGCAGCGCGTAGCCATCGCCCGCGCTTTCGCCGCCGCGCCGCCGCTGATCCTGGCGGATGAGCCTACCGGGAACCTCGACACCGCGAACGGCCGTCACGTGCTCGACATGCTTGTTGATCTCAACCGGCGCGAGAACGCCACCTTGATCCTGGTGACGCACGATCAGGAGCTTTCGTCGCGCGCTGACCGGCTGATCCGGCTTCGCGACGGTGTGATCGATTCCGATGGAATTGCGCATAAACGAAGACCCCCGTCTCTCTTCCCCAGTGCTCGACCCGAGTCCGCCATGAGAAACGGCTTTTCGTGGCGTGTAGCCGCCCGCATTGCGTGGCGGGACACCCGAGCCTCGGCGGGCAAGTTCCTGTTCATCGCTCTTGCGGTCGGCATCGGCGTCGGCGCTCTGACCGGCGTGCGCGGTTTCAGCGCGGCCTTCCGCCACATGCTGCTGCGCGACGCGCGCATGCTGATGGCCGCCGACCTGTCGGTGCGCGACTTCCATGCGGCGACGGCGGATGAGCAGCGCCTACTGAGTGACTTCGAGGAACAAGGGATCGAGCATACCTGGGTCACCGAGACCGTTTCGTCCATGCCCTCTGGACCGGGTGGACCGCCTTTTCTGGTGTCGATCAAAGCAGTCGAGCCCGCCCAGTACCCTTACTACGGAACCGTCGAACTCGAACCGCCGGGTGACCTGGCGGACGCGTTGACCGACGACACCATCGTCGTCTCGCAGGATCTGCTGATCCGGCTCGGCGGGGCGGTCGGCGATTCGGCACGCCTGGGAGACGAGACCTTTCGCATTGCGGCGGTCGTGCGGGTCGAGCCGGACCGCATGACGGGGACGATGAATGTGGGTCCGCGCGTTCTCTTCAGCCGGGGGGCGCTCGACCGCAGCGGCCTGATGGCGCCCGGCAGCCGTGCTTCCCAGCGTTATCTGTTCCGCCTCCCGCCCGAGGGGCTCTCGATCGGCGAGGCCCGAAAGAGGCTCGAGACGGTCTTCGACGGAGCTTTGGTCGCCGACTATCGCGAGACCCATCCCACCATTCGCCGCGGACTTGACCGCGCCACCAACTTCCTCGGGCTGGTGAGCTTGATCGCGTTGACTGTCGGCGCTCTCGGGGTGGGGATGGCGATGCACTCGCACCTCCAGCAAAAACTCGACTCGCTGGCGATCATGAAGTGCCTCGGGGGGCGCTCGGCTCAGATCATTCGCATCTACTTGTTGCAAGCCCTCGCGTTGGGAACCGCCGGCAGCGCGGCGGGCGTGGTGGTCGGCTATGGCGTACAAGCCTGGTTTCCCACCTTCATCGCAACCTATTTCCCGCAAGCCTCTACTCCCGAATGGCAGCCCATCGTTGCTTTCCAGGGGATGGCGGTCGGGCTGCTGACCACGCTGCTGGCCACGCTGCCGCCGCTGCTAGCGATTCGGGATGTGCGGCCGGCGCTCGTGTTCCGCCGGGAGATGGCGGCGGCGGGCGAGTCCCCCGGCAGTGAGAAAAAAAACCCGCCTCGCTGCGGTTCGCCGTGCTCATCGTGGCGGCGCTGGCCGGCTTGGCCGCTTGGGTCAGCGACTCCTTCGAACTCGGGGCCTGGTTTGCCGTAGGGTCGCTCGGCAGTCTGGCCGTGCTGGGGCTGGTGTCCCACGGACTGCTTCGGCTGTTGCGGACGCTGCCGCGCCGGCTCCCCTGGAGGCTGCCGCCGTCGTTGCGGCACGGCATCGCCAACCTACACCGCCCAGGCGTCCACGCCGACGCGATCCTCGTGGCGCTCGGCATCGGTGTCACATTCACGCTCGCGGTGTATCTGATTCAGTCCTCGCTGGTGGCCCAGATGGTGCGCAGCGCGCCGCCCGATATGCCGAACCTCTTCATGGTCAACATCGCCGGCGAGGATCGAGACGGGTTGCGCGACTTGCTTGAGGGCTATCCCGGCATCGAAGGCGACGTCGAATTCACACCGTCGGTGGCGGCACGGCTGCTAACAGTCGATGGGGTGCCGCTCGAGCAAATCAACGCCGAGCAAGGACGCCGCCGCCGCCGCTGGACCACACGCAGCGTCACCTGGAGCGAGCAAAAACCCGAGCACACGGAGGTGATTCGCGGCCGTTGGTGGAGCCCTGAGGAAGGCCGAAAGGCAGGCGCCGCGTTTCTGGCATCGGTCCGGGAGTCCACCGCCGAGAGGCTCGGCATCGACGTGGGGTCGCGGCTCGAGTGGCAAGTCGGCGGCGGGCAGATCGCCGTCGAAGTCGCCGCCATCCATCGCACCGAAGCCATCCGGCCCGGTTCAACGGTCAGCTTCTTCCTCACGCCCAATGCTCTCGAGGAGGTTCCCGCCATCTACTACGGCTCGGTCCGTATCGCACCGGACCAGGCCGCGGATCTGCAACGGCTCGCGTTCGAGCGCTTCCCGAGCGTGACCGTGATCAGCGTGGCCGACGTGCTGCGGATCGTGCAGGAGGTGATCGATCAGATCGCCGTCGTGATCCGCTTCATCTCAGCGTTCGCGATCTTGGGCGGCATCATGATCCTGGTGTCGAGTGTGATGGCGACGCGGTTCCGGCGGATTCATGAGACGGCGATTCTGAAAGCTCTGGGAGCGACGCGGCGGCGGGTGACGGCGATCTTCTCGGTGGAGTTTCTCTTGCTTGGCGTGACCGCGGGTTTGCTCGGGAGCTTGCTGGCGACCTTGATCTCGCGGATGCTGCTCGAGCAGATCCTGGACGCCCAACCGCACTTTGATGTTGTGCCTTTGGTGGTGTCGGTCTTCGGAACGGCGTTGGTCGCCAACCTTGCCGGGTGGCTGGCCAGTTTTCACATCCTGGGCAAGAAACCGCTGGGGGTACTGCGAAGTGAGTAGGCAGCCATGCGTTCGACGCGAGGAATCGGTTCGGACAATTCTGTTACTTCCGCGCGCTTCTGGCTTGGCTCAAGCGTTCGCCGATCGGGACGAACGCCTTTTCTTCGGGGCCCAGGTAGACCTGCCGCGGGCGGGCGATGCGGCGCTCGGGATCGTCCATCAACTCCTCCCAGTGCGCCAGCCAACCGGAGGTGCGGGGAATCGCGAACAGCACCGTGAACATCTCCGGGCTGAAGCCCATCGCTTCGTAGATGATTCCTGAATAGAAATCGACGTTGGGGTAGAGCTTGCGCTTGACGAAGTAGTCGTCTTCGAGAGCGATGCGCTCCAACTCCTTGGCAAGGTCGATCTTGGGGCTCTTGCCGGTGACCTCGAAGACCTCGTTGGCGATCTGGCGGATGATGCGGGCTCGCGGGTCGTAGTTCTTGTATACGCGGTGGCCGAACCCCATCAGACGGACTTCGCCCGCCTTCACGCGGTTGATGAAGTCAGGGATCTTGTCCATCGATCCGATCTCGTCGAGCATCTGCAGCACGGCTTCATTCGCCCCGCCGTGCAGCGGCCCGTAGAGCGCGCCGGCCGCAGCCGCGGTGGCTACGTAAGGATCGGAGTTGGCGCTGGCTACCATGCGCATCGTACTCGTACTACAGTTCTGCTCGTGATCGGCGTGCAGGATGAAGAGTACATCGAGAGCTTTGGCGAGCACGGGGCTGGATTTGTATCGCAGCTCCGTCCTCTTCCAAAGCATATTCATGAAATTCTCGGTATAGGTCAGGTCATTATCCGGATAGGCGTACGGCAACCCCAGGCTGTGCCGAAATGCATAGGCCGCCAGCGTCGGCATCTTGCCGATCAGCCGCAACTGTTGTAGGCGGCGGTTGGAGCGGCTTTGAATGTTCTTGGCATCGGGATAGAAGGTTGACAGCGCCGCCACCGAGCTGACGAGCATCCCCATCGGATGGGCGTCGTAGAGGAAGCCGTCCACGAACTTCTTGATGTTCTCGTGGACCATCGTATGGTGGTTGATTTCCTCATTCCAATGCGAGAGCTCGGAGGCGGTGGGCAGCTCCCCGTGCAGCAGCAAATAGGCGACCTCGGCGTATTTGCAGTGCTCCGCCAACTGCTCGATCGGGTAGCCGCGGTAGCGCAGGATCCCCTTCTCGCCGTCGATGAAAGTGATGCGGCTGGTGCACGACGCCGTGTTCGTGTAGCCCGGGTCGTAGCTCATCATCCCGAACTCGTCAGGATCTTCCTTGATGGGGCGCAGATCGAGGGCCCGAACCGTACGGTTCTTGATCTCGACCGAGTAGTCTTTGGATGTACGGGAGTCGCTGATCTTGAGAGACGGGCCTGCCAACGGAACCTCCTTCGAGCAACCCAGTCCCCGCGTCTAGGTGCTCTGGAAACAGCAGGATAGCAGAATCATGGGGGAGGCGGCAGATTTCTCCATTCAGCCGTTACTTTATCCACCGAGCTGAGTGCGGCCGGCGTCAATCAGGATGGTTTCGGCGGTGATCGAGGTCGCGTCGGCAGCGAGGAAGAGGCAGACCTTGGCGATCTCCTCGACGGTCGTGATGCGCTTCAGCGGGCTGGTTTTCTCTCCCTCGGTGAACGTCGATTCCGGCCAGCCGGCGAAGCGCGTATGCACCAGCCCTGGCGCGATCGCGTTCACCCGAATCTCGGGCGCCAACACGCGAGCGAGCGACTTCGTCATGTTGACCAGCGCGGCTTTCGACGCCGCGTAGACGATCGAGCTGCCCGAGGCGTGCCAGGCCGAAGCGGACGTGTTATTGATGATCGAGGCGCCCGGCTGCTTCTTGAGCAGGGGGGCCGCGGCGCGGGTGCAGTAGAAGGCGCCGCGCAAGTTGGTGTTGAGCGTGCGGTCCCAGATCTCGTCGGTCAAGTCCTCCAACTGGTAATGAGGCGTGAGCTTACTCCAACCGGCGTTGTTGACGAGGATGTCGAGCCGTCCCCAACGCTCTTCGACCGCCGTCATCATGGCGCGGGCTGCGGCATCGCTCGAGACGTCGGCCTGGTGGGCCGCGGCCTCGCCGCCGGTCCGCTCGATACCGGCTACGACCTGCTCAGCCTCGGCTTGCGAGGCGCGATAGTTCACCAGCACCTTGGCGCCCTCGGCGGCGAACCGCTCGGCGATCGCCCGGCCCATGCCGGTTCCCGCACCGGTGACCACGGCGACACATCCATCGAGTTTCATGTGAATGCCTTTCCTGAGAGTTACAGCTTGAACAGTTGCCGCAAGCGCTTCGTCTGGGCGCGGCTCACAGGGATCTCGGTCTGCTTCTTGTCGCTCATGCGAAGCTGGTAGCTCGACTTGAACCAGGGGACGACTTCTTGAATCTTGTTGATGTTGACCAAGTAGGAGCGGTGCGGACGCCAGAAGGTGTTGGGTTCGAGGTTTGACTGTAGC
The DNA here is from genome assembly GCA_965248255.1 of Bryobacterales bacterium. Classification (GTDB taxonomy): domain Bacteria; phylum Acidobacteriota; class Terriglobia; order Bryobacterales; family UBA6623; genus JAKZVK01. The sequence continues at coordinate 2,327,216 of CBDFIW010000004.1, read as the reverse complement.
TCTTCGATGGTGCGGTAGTTCGACGTGCCCTCGATCTGCATCGAGACCACCGTGATGATGCCGTCTTGGATGGTGGCGTAGATGACATCGCCCGCGTCAACCAAGATCAACCGGCCACGGCTGTTGAGCAGCAGTTTGGCCGGTCGTGCGGGACCGCTCTGAAGCTGCGCCAGGAGCCGCTCCATCGAACTCGCCTGTTGCGATGGAGATGCGAGCAGTTTTTGCGCTCTTTCGATCGATGTCGCCAGCCGCTCTTTTTCGATCGGCTTGAGCAGATAGTCGATCGCGTTGACTTCGAACGCCTCGACAGCGTACTGGTCATAGGCGGTGGCGAAAACGAGGTGCGGCAGCGGCCCGCCGCCCTCAACCAGCTTGCGGGCGACGCCGAGCCCGTCAAGACCGGGCATCTGCACATCCATGAACACCAGATCAGGCTCGAGCTGCCGGATGAGCCGCAACGCTTCCAGGCCATCGCTCGCGCCGCCGACGATCTCGACCGCCGGGAAGGACTTCAGCAGGAAAGCCAGCTCTTCGCGGGCGAGCAGCTCGTCGTCCACGATCAGCGCGCTGACGGTGGCCGCCGCTTTCTGCTTGTCCGGCATCACCCCCACTCTAACGGGGAGTTGCGCGTGGCGTCCAGCCTAGAGTTTGGATACGGCCACGACGGAATCTCGCCTGCATTTTTTTCGCATCCTAACCGGACCCTCGGTGATCTAAGAAACAAGGAGCAACGATCATGGCAGAGAACAAGAGCTACATCACCGTAACCGACCAAACTTTTGACAACGAGGTGATCCAGAGCAATCAGCCCGTGTTGGTGGATTTCTGGGCGCCATGGTGCGGTCCCTGTCGGGTCCAGGGGCCGGTCATCGAAGAGCTGGCTGATGAGTTTCAAGGGCGCGCGAAGGTGGCCAAGGTCAACGTGGACGACAGTCCTCAGGTCGCCCGGCGGTTCGGCATCCGCTCGATCCCGACCCTCCTGTTCTTCAGGGGAGGCGAGGTCGTCGACACGTCCATCGGCGTGGCGCCAAAGCCGGCTTTGGCGGCCAAATTGACAGCGCTGGCCCCGGCGGCGTAAACCGGAAAGAAGGGGCATGGAACGGGGACACGGCATGGCCATCAAGATGTATTCGACACGATGGTGCGCCGATTGTTGGCGCGCCAAGTGGTTTCTGAGAAGAAATGACGTCGTGTTTGAAGAGATCAACATCGACGACAGTGAAGAGGCCGCCGAACTCGTCATGAGGCAGAACGAAGGCAAACGCCGTGTCCCCACGTTCGACATCGACGGTTCGTATCACGGCAATCCGCCGCTGGGCGAGCTGGCCCGCCTGCTGGGCATCCCGTAGACTGTCGGGAGAGCAAGGGCAGGAACGTTGCCCGCCGCCCCGACCTTCAATCAAGGCTAGACACCGCAGGGAGTACGATTCATGAGCCATACGAACGGCGACCCCAGTTTCCCGACGCCCGACCTGTCAGCGTTTGACAACGTTGAGTTCTCCGCGGCCGAGCATCGCTCGATCATCATCATCGGCACGGGTCCGGCGGGCTTTACCGCCGCCCTCTACTCCGCCCGTGCGAACCTCAAGCCGCTGCTGTTCCAAGGACCCGAGCCCGGCGGACAGCTCGTCACGACGACCGACGTCGAGAACTATCCGGGCTTCCCCGATGGCATCATGGGGCCGGAGATGATGGAGAAGTTCGAGGCCCAGGCGGCCCGCTTCGGGACCGACATCCGCTACGGCACGGTCACCCACGTGGATTTCTCCCAACGTCCCTTCCGGCTGCTGGTCGACGGAGCCAAACCCTCCCTCACCGATACCGTAATTGTGTCGACCGGGGCGTCGGCCCAGTATCTCGACCTCGAAAACGAGAAGCGGCTGCTGGGCCACGGTGTCTCGGCTTGCGCGACGTGCGACGGCGCGTTCTTTCGCGATCAGAAGCTCGCGGTCGTGGGTGGCGGCGACACGGCGATGGAAGAGTCTTTGTTCCTGACACGCTTCGCCACCGAAGTGCATCTGATCCACCGGCGCGACGAGCTGCGCGCCTCGAAGATCATGCAGGAGCGGGCGCGGCAGAACGAGAAGATTCACTTCGTTTGGAACACCGTGGTCGAAGACGTGCTGGGTGACAAGGAAGTGGAAGGCGTCATGCTCAAGAACGTGAAGACCGGTGAGGCGTCCCGGCTTGACGTTGGCGGGCTCTTTTTGGCCATCGGTCACAAGCCCAATACCGAGATCTTCCGCGGGTGGCTCGACATGAACGACATCGGCTACATCCAGACCGCCCCCGACTCCACCTACACCAACATCGAAGGCGTGTTCGCCTCTGGCGACGCGCAAGACCACGTCTATCGCCAGGCCGTTACCGCCGCCGGCACCGGCTGCATGGCGGCGATCGACGCCGAGCGCTGGCTGGCCGAACACCCCCGCGTCGAGAACCCGGCCGCAACCGTGCAGCAAGCTTGACTTGACCCCGCCCGGCCTGTGGCCTGTCGGTCTCTTCGAACCCTGGGCTACGCGGGTACGATGAGCACGTCTTGGTTTCATTCAAGGCTTGCGGGCTTACCGACGAATCGGAACGCTGCCGTAGGTGGGGATGTTAGAATGCTGCGAAACTGCGGTTTTGTGTCGGTGTTGCGCAGACGACGACACGGGCCCTCAGGACATCGAACGATTTCATAAACTCAGGAGGAGTTTTCCATGGCAAAGAAGGATGAACGCCGCGGCTTTATCCGCGACGCGGCTAAGTTGGGAGGGGCCGCGGGGATGGCGGCGCTGGCGATGGCTGTCCCGTCGAAGGCTGCCGGCGGCAAGGTCGAGAAGAACAAAGCCGGCGTACGAGTCGGGAACTTGTTGTTTACGTCTGGATTGACGGGGACACGAAGAGGCAGTCCGAGCGATTTCGGCGGTAGCGTAGAGGAACAGACGCGAACGATTCTTCAAAGGCACAAGGACAATCTCGAGGCCGTAGGCAGTTCACTCGAGAACGTCCTCAAAGTGGTCGTCTACCAGGCCGACATCAAGGTCGAGAAGCCGGCGATGAATAAGGCGTACGCCGAATTCTTCACCAACCACAAGCCCTCTCGCTCGGCGGTGGGCGTCGAGTTTCCCGACTCGCGCACCAAGGTCGAGATCGAGATGGTGGCGTGGGTGCCGTAGGAGCGGCGTTTCGTGATTCGATGGCGGGCACGGCATGCCGGGCCCATACTTGTCTCCGTGACGGTCCTGGCCGTGCTCGCGATGAGCTGTGTTCCGGGCGGCCCATCGCGGGAGAGTCTGACCGTCGCGGAAACGCCCACGCGCGCCCGCACGCTCGACGGGCAGTACATCTCGTGGAAAGAGCATCTCGTCGACGATGAGCAGTTGAGCGGCGGGGTCGTTCTGCGGGGCGGCGACGGGCTCAAGATGGCTGACCTCGACGGCGACGGGCATCTCGACATCGTCTCCGTCCACGAAGACAGCCACCACATCCGGCTCGCCTTCGGCTCGGACGACCCGGACCGCTGGGAACTCGTCACGCTTGCCGAGGGCGACGAAGCAAAAGCCGCCGAGGATGTGTCGATCGCCGACGCCAACGGCGATGGCCGTCTCGACATTGTGGTGGCTTGCGAGCTGGCCCACCTGATCTACTTTCAAAACCCGAGCGAGAACGTTCGCGCGGGGACGTGGCCGCGGGTGGTGCCTCAGGCGGCGCATCAACGCGGCTCCTACATCCGCGTGTTCTTCGCCGATCTCGATGGCGACGGGAGGCCCGAAGTCACCGCGCCCAATAAGGGCGAGCAACTGCCGGGCGTGAGCGGATACGAAGACAGGGAGTTTCCGCTCAAAGAGATCTCGTGGTTCGAATTGCCGGCCGACCCGCTCGACGGCGCGGCGTGGAAGGAGCACGTTCTTACGAATGTCAAGGTGCCGATCAACAGCGAGCCCGTGGACCTGGACGGTGACGGCGACCTCGACATCCTCGGGGGCAGCCGCGGCGAGGCAAGGATCTTCTGGTTCGAGAACCTCGGCGGGAGTGAGATCGCGTTTCGGGAACACCGGATCGAGGTAACCGGACGTCATGCGCCACAGCAACCCGGCGGGAAGCGGCTGACCGGCATGAACGTGGTGTTTCACGACCTCAACGGCAACGGGCGGTTAGACCTCATCCTGCAAGAGACGCCGACGATTGTGATTTGGCTCGAGCAACCGGACAATTTCTCGAAACCCTGGCCGATTCACCTGATCGGCGGCCTAGTGTAGTGCGTCAAGCAGATTGCACCTTATGCAGGGCGGCACGTCCGCGCTTGACTTTCTCGAGGATGTCGGAGGCGGTCGCGGTCCAGATGAAGGGCGTGGGATGCCCGTTGTGCTGGGCGATGTAGTCGTCAATGGCGGCGACGAGCTCGTCCACGCTGCGAAACACGCCGCGGCGCAGGCGCTTGACGGTGAGATCGCGAAAGAATCGCTCGGCCATGTTCAGCCACGACGCCGAGGTCGGGGTGAAATGAATGTGGAAGCGCGGGTGACGATCGAGCCAACGCTTCACAGCGGCATGCTTGTGGGTGGCATAGTTGTCCACGATGAGATGAAGCTGTTTGTCCTTGGGAGTGCGGCGGTCAATTAAGCGCAGGAAGCGCAGCCATTCCTGGTGGCTGTGTCGGGGCATGCACTCGGCGATCACGCTGCCGTCAAGGCTGTTGAGCGCCGCAAACAGGGTGGTCGTGCCGTTGCGCTTGTAATCGTGGGTCATCGTTTGGCCGCGTCCCTTTTTGAGCGGCAGGCCGGGTTGGGTGCCGGCGATGCTGCTTTCGAGAAAGCGCGTGCGCCAGCGGGCCACCAACTGCCGCGAGACACCGAGCTGTGCGGCGATCTGCTTATTCTCGAGACCGTCGGCGGCCAGCAGGACAATCCTGGCTCGCAGGGCGAGACGAACGGCGACTTGGCGGCCGCGCGCGTAGCGGTCCAACTGCTTGCATTGCGCTGTGTTCAAAGTTACTGGTTGTGCTCTTCGCATCCCATGCCTCCTGTTAATAGAGACGATGGGAAGCCAATATAAGTTACATTATTTATGGTGCACTACACTAGCGCCGGATTCCTCGACCGGCCTAGGGCTTGCCGACATCAACGAAGACGGGCGGCCCGACCTCTTCACCGGCGGCTACAGCCAGAACCCGCGTGACCGCGACGGCGAAGACATCACCGCGGACAGCCGTACCGGACGGCTAGCTTGGTTCGAGCAGCCCGAGGACCCGGACTTGATCGCTCTCGTCAATCATCCGGAGCCGGACGTGCAGAAGGCCGCTATACGAACCCTGGGGCAGATCGGGTCATCGGCGAGAGAGGCGGTTCCCGAGTTGGTCCGAGAGCTGCGAAGCGGGGACAGCGGAGTGCGATCCGCGGCGCTTCAGGCGCTTCGAAAGCTAAAGCCTGTGGGTGACGAAGCACAGACGGCGATCCTTTCGGTGCTCGACGATCGTGACGAACGTGTTCGCGCGGACGCGGCCGATACTCTCGCGCGGACGGAAGGCGATCGGGCACAGGCGGTTCCCGCGCTGACGCGACTTCTGCTGGACCCAAACCAGCGTGCTCGCAGCTCGGCCGCGCGGGCGCTGGGCTCCATCGGCGTCGAGGCCGCAGCGGCGGGCCCGGCGCTCGTTGATGTCCCGCAAAACGACCATCAAGCGGTTCGCCAAGCCGCCGCCTACGCGCTGGGGAAACTGGGAGAGGACGCATCATTTGCGGTACCGGCTCTGATCGAGGCCCTGCGAGACCCCCACTCCCACGTCCGCAGTGCGGCGTCCAGTTCCTTGGCCGCCTTGAAGGCCCAATCAGCGATTCCGGTCCTGCGTCAGTTGGCTGATGGAGACTACAGCGCCGATGTCCGTGAAGCCGAGACGCGTGCCGTCCAGCGCATCGAGAAGGAAGGCGGCTGATGGCGGGGCGTTTGCCGCCTGGCCGCCGCGGGAGAGATACCGCCGGAGTCCTGGCAGCCGCTCTAGCTCTATTGGGCACGCTGCTTCTCGCCGGATGCGGCCCCGGCAACTGGCCGCCGCGCGTGGGCTTGCCCTATCCGGATCGGGAGTTCGTCAACTACGATGGTCGCACGGTCCGCCTCTCCGATTTCAAAGGAAAGGTCGTCTTGGTCGAACCCATTGGAATGAACTGCCCCGCCTGCAACGCGTTTGCCGGAGCCGGGCACAAGGGCGGATTCGAGGGCCTGAAGCCACAGCAAGGCCTGCAGTCCATCGAGCGTTATTTGGGCGATTACGCCGGCGGTGCGAGGCCGGGCTATGAGCTCGTCCTGATCCATCTGCTGCTTTATGACTTCACGATGCAGGCCCCCGACATCGAAGACGCCAAGATGTGGGCGGAGCACTTCGGCCTCGAGCGACGCCGCGACGTCTACGTCGTTTTCAGCGAGCGCGATTTGCGAGGCGACGCCAGTTACAACATGATCCCTGGTTTCCAGCTCGTTGATCGGGATTCGGTCCTTCGCAAAGACAGCACCGGGCACCAGCCCCGGCACAACCTCTGGAAGGAGCTGTTGCCTGAAGTGCGGAGGTTGTTGGATGAAGAGTACACGCCCGTGATCCACTAGGTTCGACAGCGTTCACCAACGTTCTGTCACAGGGACAGAGCCGCAGGTATCAACCTGCGGGCCCGTGGGCAAAGCCCGCGCAGGGGCCGAAGCGAACGTCCTGTTCTCGGCCTCCGGAGGCGCCGACAAGCCCCGCTGGTCGATCCGAAGCCACGGATTGACAGTCGCGAAACTCTCCGCAGCTGGCCGCAGGAGCCTGCGGGTTTCCACCCGCAGCTCTGTTGCTTGCGCGCAGGCTCGATTTTCTGTCTGCTGACTTTGTGCTGACGGCTCGCTTTGAAGCACGGCTTTGTCTATCACGGCTCAGGCTTTCTCGCCCAAACGAAGCAGTGGTTGCCCATCTGGTCGCTGACGCCCCTGCGAAACAGAAACCAATCGAGGTAACGCGCCGGGAACAACAGCCAGCCCGCCGCGACATAGACGATCCGCTTCATGGTTCGGCTCTTGAACCACAGCTTGAGGTACTCCAACACGAAGACCAGTAACGTCGCCGTCGGCCCCGTGCGCCAGCCGGCATGGACGACCTCGAGCGGCTCCAGTAACTTCTTGAGCCCGTCGAGGCTGAAGCGGTGATAGTCCTCCGGGTAACGGTGAAAGGGGTGACAAAAAGGAACCGTAACGTGAACGCAGCCCCCCGGCTTCAGACAGCGGCGGATTTCCGCGACGATGGCGCTCGGTTGCGGCGTGTGCTCGAGAACGGCGTCACATTCAACGACTTGGAATCGCCCGTCTTGGAAAGGGAGCCGTTCCGCGTTGCAGGCGACGGTTACGCCGGGAAGCGGATAGAGATCAATGTTGACGTATCCGCTCACTTGCGACCCGGCGCCTCCGATATAGAGGTTCCACCTCCCCAGAGGCGGCTGGAATCGTTGCTCGTCGGGGTTCGCGTAGAGGGGTAGCGGCGGGCTTAGGGCTCGGTACCACCATTGGGAGCGCTTGCGGGCCAGCTCTTCGACGGGCTTCGCCTTTGCTGGGCTCTCGTGTCCCATGACGTCAGACAGTGTCGGAAAGAGCCTGGGGCGGCAAGCCGGGGGCTCGTGCCCTTAGTACACCATTTCACAAGTTGGGTCACGTATCTGAGAGGGGTATTCTGCCGCCGTCCTGGGCGTGCGGGCCCTGGGACCCGCCCCTACGTGGCAAACCGAAACGTAACCGTATTTGCGAAACACACTACTTAGGGGCGCGGCTCTGTTTTCGCGATTCGTTCCCAAGCCGCGCCTTCGTGGCCGAAGTGGAACCGGTCGGGGTGCAGGATCTCGGCGAGTATCTCGAGCGATTCCGCCAGTCGCGGTCCCGGCCGGTGGAAGTACTGGTTGCCGTCGGCGAGGTAAACCCGGCCGGTACGCACGGCTTGGAGATCCTGCCAGCCGGGGCGCGACGCCAGAATCGGCATGTCTTGCCGGGTTCGCGATAAGTCAAAACCGCAGGGCGACACCAGGATCACTTGGGGGTCGTTGGCGGCCAGGTCCTCGAACTCGATCCACGGCGAATGTTTGCCCGCGGCACCCAACACGTCGTGGCCGCCCGCCATGTGTACCAGCTCCGGCATCCAGTTGCCCGCCGCCATCAACGGGTCGGCCCACTCGATCGATGCCACGGTTGGGCGCGACCTCAGCGCACGGGTTTGGGATTCAATCTCTTGCATGCGCGTTTGCAGCTCGGCGACCAGGCTCACGCCGGCCTCGGTGAAACCCAGGCCGGAAGCGACACGGCAGACGTCTTGCCAGAAGTCGGCTAGGCAATTCGGTTGGATGGAGATGATCGTGGCGTCGAAGCCGGTGATCTCGGCCACGGCCCGTTCGACGTCGCCCAGGCTCACGGCGCAGACCTCACATTGGGCCTGCGTGACGATGTGCGTCGGCTTCAGCTCACGTAAGCGCTCGGGGAAGACACGATAGACGCCGAGTGCGTCGGAAGCGGATGCCTCCCGTTGCACCGACTTGACGCGCTGGTCGATTTCGCGGCTGCTGCCGTCGGGGTCGAAGGCGGGCTCGGTGCAAACGGGCAGCGACTTCACCTCGGGCGGGTAGTCGCACTCGTGCGAGCGTCCCACCAGGCTGCCATTGAGGCCGAGGGCGCAAACGGTCTCGGTGGCGCTGGCGATAAGCGAGATGATTTTCAAGGCAGTCCGGCTCAGCTTCGGGGGTGATGTTCATCGTACACCTTACGCAGCCGTTCCCGGAGCACGTGCGTGTAGATCTGCGTCGTGGAGATGTCGGCGTGGCCCAGCATCATCTGTAAGCTGCGCAGGTCGGCGCCGCGTTCGAGCAAGTGGGTCGCGAAACTGTGGCGGAGGACATGTGGCGACAAGCGGCTGGTGACGCCCGCTATCAGGCCGTATCGGCGCAGCAGGTACCAGAAGGCCTGCCTCGTGAGGCCTCCCCCGCGGGCCGTCACAAACAAGTACTCGGAGTGCTTTCCCTTGAGGATCTTTTCACGGGCCTGTTGCTCATAGGTCTCGATCGAGCCGAGCGCGACCCGTCCGACGGGCACCAGCCGCTGCTTGCCCGCTTTGCCGGTCATGCGCAGGAAGCCCAGAGCAGAGTTCAAGTGGCCGCGCTGGGTGGATACCAATTCCGAGACGCGCAAACCGGTGGCGTAGAGAAGTTGCAACATGGCGCGGTCACGAAGCCCTAGCGGGGTCGCCGGGTCGGGGGCTTCGAGGAGACGATCGACCTCATCAAGACTCAGGTACTTCGGCAACTGCTTCCATTGACGGGGGGAGGCGAGATCCGCCGTCGGGTCGATTCGGATGCGTCCGTCCGCCAAGAAGTATCCGTAGAAATTGCGCAGGGTGGTGATGTGGCGGGCGATGGAGCGGCTGCTGAGCTGGGCGCGGTAGAGCGAGTCGACGAACCCGCGCAGGTCGTCGGCCGTGAGATCGAGGGGGGCTTGGGTCTTCTCGGCCCCGTGCGCCGCGAGTTTGGCGAGGTCGCGGCGATAGGCCAGCAGGGTATTCACGGCCAGGCCCTTCTCGGCGCGGCAATAGAATAGATACTCCTCGATCTGTGGCGTCGGACCCACGTCAAATACCGGTATATCAATAACTTATCTCATATTGATGCTTGACACCAAGCGGGGCGCATAATAGCATACGGGCAAGCAGGGGTTTCCCGCGTCCCCTGACGGCTTCGGCAGACGAAGCCGACTTTGGACTTGTCGAGTTCGACCACAAAGAAGGTCTGTGTCCGCTGCTTCGACGGCCAGATCATCGCGGGGTACGCTTCGCCCCAGTCTTTCTTGCGGCCCGAGGGTGCGGAGATCCTCGACCGCTCCGCTCAGGTTCGGCTCATCTCCTATCAGGATATCCGCGCCGTTCTGTTCGTGCGCGAGTTTGAAGACGACCCCGACGCGAAACAGCGCAAGGTGTTCCAGGCGCGGCCGAAGTCCGGCGGGCTATGGATTCGGATGGGGTTTCGCGACGGCGAGATTCTCGAAGGCATTCTGCCCAACAACCTGCTGGAGCTCAGCGACCACGGCGTCATGGTAACGCCGCCCGATCCCAACGCCAACACGCACAAGATCTTCGTTCCCCGCGCGGCGCTCGAGGAGTTGAAGGTGCTGGGCGTGATCGGCAGCCCGATCCGCAAGCCGAAGCGGAAGCGCACCGAACCCTCACGCGATCAGATGGCGCTGTTCCCCAAGCCGGTACCGGCTGAATAGATCGATCTTACAAACGGGATCCACAGATTACGCAGATTCACACAGATTGTTCTGATATGAGGGCTGTGTGGGTGTCTCCGCGCGGATGCAACTCAAGCTACGGGGCTCTGACTTTTACCTCGGCGGGTCTGTCTCCCACTGAACATGCCAGCCTTCACTGGACACACCCCTCGATACACATCCACTAATCCGGGATCATGGGCAGCGCAATGTGCGAAGGCCGTCCCGCGTCGTGATAGATGGTATTGCGTGCGTCGACCATGCGGCGGTGATCGTTGAGCGGTTCGCCCGTGTTCGGGTTCACATCGAACCGGGGAAAGTTGCTGCTCGAGATGTCGACGCGGATGCGGTGCCCTTGTTGGAAGATGTTCGAGGCGGGGTAGAGCTTGATGGTGAATTCATAGACGGTCTTGGGCTCCATCAGCTTCTCTTCGTTGATCGAATCACGGAAACGGGCGCGAATGATGCCGTCGCCGATGTTCATGTCGAAACCGCCTGGGTAGTCTTCATTCGGCGGATGAACGTCGATCAGCTTAGCCGTGAAGTCGGTGTCGAGCGCCGAGGATGACGCCCACAGCTTCACCTCGATCTCACCGGTGACCTCGAGGTCTTGGCTCAACGGATCGGTCTGGAAGACGAGCACGTCATTGCGTGCGGAGAGGGGAATGGGTGTCTGCCCGTTCCAGATATGTGGACCGCCTCTCTGGTCCCAAGCGCCTTGCAGCAGGATGCGCCCGCCCGAAGAGATGTTACCCCCGATCGTCGGGACCGGGTTGCGAGGATCAAAGGTGAAGGCCGTCGGCTCGGCAGCGGCCGTGGGGGATTTGGCGGAAAGATCCCCTCCTCTGTGGAGGTAGTACTTTGCATAGCGCGTGCGCGCCAGGGGCCACTCATTCTCGTCTCGCCAGTAGCCGCCGTGGTTCTTGAAGCCGTTCTCATCCTTGCGTTCATCGCCGCCACCCATGACGAAGATGCGTACTTTGGTCTTGAATGGCTCGGCGTTTCCGACGGCCGTCTCCTTCCCCTTGAGCCAGTGGTCGTACCATTCGAGACGCCACGCCAGCGGGTCCGCGATCGCCGCGCCGGGGCCGAAGCTGACTTGCCCGTGCGCCGAATTGCTCTGACGGCCATGAATCCATGGACCCATGATGAGATAAACTGGGCCCTGAATGGTCTTGCTCAGGACACGGAAGTTGGCGGTCGTGTTACTGCCCCAAGAGTCATACCATCCGCCGACGAGGTAGACGGGGATATCCTTGTAGCGATTCGGGAAGTCGATGATGTTGTTCTGCTCCCAGAAGGGGCCGTTGGCGCCGTTCTTCATGGCATCGACAAGCCAGTCTTCGTATTCGGGGATCAGCTTGAGCGGTGTCGTCCCGCGCCGCAGGGGAAGGTTCAGCAGGTAGTGGCGGCGATTCTCCATCATCTCGAGCAGCGCCTGCGCCGTTGCAGGGTCTCGACTTTGGCGGCTGCCGCGAGGTCCTGCGATCGAGTAGATCCAGTTCCAAAACCTCAGCTCGAAGGCTCCTCCGTTTCGCATACTGGCGTAGCCAAGGTTTGACATGGCGTCGACGGGAATGACCGTCACTAGATTGGGCGGCTTTTCCATCGCCATGGCGTGCTGGGTGCCGCCGACATAGGACGTTCCGATCATGCCGATCTTGGCGTTGGACCACGCTTGCCGGCCGATCCATTGCGCGAGATCATAGCCGTCGCGGCCGTCGTCGTTCAACATGTGCCAAACGCCCTCTGAGTTGAATCGCCCGCGCGTGTCTTGAGCCACAAAGGCGTAGCCGTGGGAAGCATAGTAGCGCCCCAGGTTGACGTTGCCGTCTTTGTTGTAGGGTGTGCGTGTGAGAATGACGGGAATCCTGTCCTTGACGATGACGCCGTCCTGGGTGGGAAGGTAAACATCCGTCGCAAGCTTCACCCCGTCGCGCATGGCCACCGGGACGTCTTTCATCACGGTGTAGTCGTAGGGTCCGTGGCTGTCGGCTGTGACCGCTACCGACGTAAGGGCAACGAGAACGGCAAGAACGAAGCTGCGGAGGAATGCCGGCGAATTCCGAACGCGGTCAAACATTTTGGGTGCTCCTTGAACTAGATTCGCGTCGATCATGGCAAGGGCGACAGTAGCTAGCGGAGATTGTATCGCTTGTGCCGGCTAGATGGGGTCACGGTAGGGGTGCCCGGTCACGCCGCAGCCCCTTGAGATCTGGGAGTCCCACAAGGCTCCGTCTGGGCTTTTCCGCAGAACTCCGCTGGAGGCCTTCTGGGGCATTTCAGTCGAATTCGCTCTGGAGGCGATTCAGCGTCTGGCTCCAACAAACGGAGCTTCACGCCACGTCGTTCGCGATGCGTTACACTCGGGGCGGGCGAAGTTTCAGGAGACCAACACCCGCCTTGGAAGGAGCAGTCATGTCGAATCAACCCACTCGAAGGGATCTATTGCAATCGGGAGCAGCCGCGGCAGCTGTGGCGGCGGCGGTCGGGGCGTCCGCGTGCGGCGAGGCCGCCCAATCGACCATGGGCACGGGCGTCCCCACCGTCACCTACAAAGACCTGGGCGTTCGCCCCACCATCAACGGCCGAGGGACGGTCACGGTGCTGGGCGGGTCGGTCATGCCGCCCGAGGTGGTGGCAGCCATGGTCGAGGCCGCCAAATATCACGTTCATCTGCCCGAGCTGCAACAGAAGGCCGGTGCGAAGATCGCCGAGATGATAGGGGTTCCCGCGGCGATGATTGCCTGCGGCGCGGCGTCGGCGATTACTTGCGGCACGGCGGCGTGTCTTCACCGCGGCGACCCGGAGAAAGCGGGGCAGCTTCCGGACGTCACCGGCATTCCCAACAAGATCATCTCGCAGAAGGCGCATCGCTGCGGCTACGAAGCGCAGATGTGGCTCACCGGCGCGCGGACCGTGTGGGTCGAAACCCGCGAGGAGCTTGAGAAGGCCATCCAAGCGGAAGACCCTGCCATGATGTTCTTCCTCAATAAGAACGACCCGGACGGCCAGATCAAGCGGGCCGAGTGGATCGAGATCGCCAAGAAGCACAATGTCCCCACGCTCAACGATGCCGCGGCTGATGTGCCGCCGAAGGCAAGGCTCAAGGACTACGTGGACGAAGGTTTCGACCTCGTTGTTTTCTCAGGCGGCAAGGGATTAATCGGTCCGCAGGCGAGCGGCATGCTACTCGGCCGGCCCGATCTGATCGAGGCCGCCTGGATGTCTATTAGCCCACGCGGCGGCATCGGGCGCGGCATGAAGGTCGGCAAGGAAGAGATCATGGGCTTGGTGGCGGCGGTCGAGCGCTACCTGCGCATTGACCACGACGCCGAGCGCCGCGAACTCGACGCCCGGGCCGCTCACATCATCGACAAGGTCAAGGATCTGGACGGCATCGAGACCGACATCCGCATCCCGCCGATCGCCAATCGCATCCCCCACGCCGTCATCAAATGGGACGAACAGGCGCGAGGCAAGACGGCCCGCCAGGTGATCAAGGAGATGGTGGAGGGAGAGCCCTCCATCGCGATCTCGGGCGGGGACGGCGAATTGACGATTTCGGTCTGGATGATGAAACCCGACGAGTACGTCATCGTGGCGGATCGGTTGCGCGAGGTGTTGAGCTAGCGGACTGTCGCAACGAAAACTTAGCAGTGGGTTCAGGTCGCTGGGTGCTCCTACACCTAGGACATCTCCGCGAGATTCCACCAGCCGTCGTCTTACACTGCCACCGCACCGCTGCAAGTCTCGACGGGTCACAAATGGATCGTGGACTTGGGACCGGTAAGGAACAAGTGAGCCTCGCGCAGGCGCAAGAATGGGTTGACCAAGCATCCCGCATCGTCGGGTTCACCGGCGCCGGTATTTCGACCGAATCGGGCGTATCGGACTTCCGGAGTCCCAACGGTGTCTGGGCTCGCAACCGCACGGTCTACTTTCAAGAGTTCGTCGCCAACGAGGAGGACCGCGTCGAAGCGTGGCGCCAGAAAGTCGAGAGCTGGCCCGAGATGCGCGACGCGAAACCCAATGCGGGCCATCTGGCATTCGTCGAACTCGAGCGGCGCGGCAAGCTGACCGCGATGATCACGCAGAACATCGAGCGCCTTCACCAGCGCTCGGGCCTGACCGCGGAGTTGGTCCTGGAACTCCACGGCACGACAACCGAAGCAGCCTGTCTAACCTGTGGCGACCGCATCTCGATGGACGAGGCGGTCGATCGTGTGCACGCCGGAGAGCCGGCTCCGAGGTGCCGCGCCTGCGGTGGCCTACTCAAGCCCGCGACGGTCTCTTTCGGACAATCGATGCCACAGGACGTGCCTCTACGGGCGCATGAAGCCTCCCAGGCGTGCGATCTTTTTCTAGCCGTGGGGTCATCGCTGGTCGTGCAGCCCGCCGCGGGCCTGCCACTCATCGCCAAGCAACAAGGCGCCAAGCTGATCATCATCAACCGCGAGCCCACCCCGCTCGACGGCTCGGCCGACCTTGTGTTTCACGCCGAGATCGGACGGGTATTGCCCGCGATGGTGGGGCTGCAATCCAAGGCCGGCGTCGAGGCGTAGCACGCTGCGCCCGCCGTCCCGCCCCTGTTTCCTGTCCCGCAACGCAGGCGTGAAGAGCAGCCGGGCGGGCACAGCGGCCCGCCCCTACGCCGACATTCCACTAGGGGAAACCTGGCCAGTCGTAGACGTAGTGGAGGACCTTCTTCAGATCCTGCCAGGCTTGCACCTTCCCTTCCTTGTTGTAGGCCCGCAGGAGGAAGGACGGATGAAAGGTGGGCATGACGGGGATGCCGCGCCAGTCGTGCCAGCGGCCACGGATCTTGGTGATCCCCTGACGGCTCTGGAGCAGATACTTGGCGGCCGTACCTCCCAGGACACAGATGGCGCGCGGGCGGATCGCGTCTAACTGACGGTCGAGGAACTGGCCGCAGGTCTTCATCTCGTCGGGCTCGGGCGCGCGGTTGTCCGGCGGACGGCACTTGACGATGTTGCAGATGTAGACGTCGTCGCGTTGGATCGCGATCCCTTCCTTCGACGCGGTGTTGTTGATCATCTGCGTCAGGAGCCGGCCGGCGCGGCCGACGAACGGTATCCCTTGGGCATCCTCGTCGGCCCCAGGCCCCTCGCCCACGAACAGCAGCTTGGCGTTGGGGTTGCCCACGCCAAACACGATGTTCGTGCGCCCCTTGTGGAGCACACAGCGGGTGCAATCGCCGATGTTGTCCTGGACTTGGTTGAGGATCGTAAGCGGGTCCCGCTTGCCGTCGCTGGCTGCGTCTTCACGGCTCCCAAACAGGCCGGCCGGCGGCCGGTAGTTCCATTCGGGCGCAGGTTCGGAGTCGGCGTGGACAGGCGGACGGGGGCTTGGGCCGGGAGAGCGGATGCTGTCGGGCTTGCCTGGATTTGCCGAGCGCAACGGGCGGCCTTGAGGCATGAGGACTTCTTGAATGCCTAGGTCTTGATAGAAGCGCAAGTGAGCAATCAGGGAGGAGTGAGGATCGGCCATGTTGATACTCCGCCACCACATTACCAAAGACTGAGCGAATCGCCCCGTCCCGCCCGTGCCCGTACTTACTCTCTGTCGACCTTGTTGGTACATAATGAAAGTGGGTGACAGGAGGTTCCTCGTGCGCTTACTCATCTTCGTGACCATGATGCTGCTCCTGGCGGTGTTGGCGTTGCTTTTGATGGACGCCAGCGATCAAGACGTCTCCCAAGCGCTACATGACGGTTCGGACCGAGTCAAGCGTGACGCACTTGCACTTGGCCAGGAAGCGCGGACCGCGCTGGGCGGGACATCGAAGACGCTCAATAGGGAGGGCCGCCGGCTACGCAAGGAGGCCGGCTGGCTACGAGAAGAGATGGAGGAAGCCTCGAGAGAGCAGCGGGGGGCGTTGGAAGAACCACAACGCCTGGCGGACGAGCAGGTGGAAAACATCAAGAGCGACACACGCACCCTCATGGAAGAGCTGCGGGCCGCGCTGATTCCCTACTCCCGTTCCCTCCGTCGACAACTGCTTCGATGGAAGGAGCAGGCTGAGGCGTATTGGCAGGAGTAAGAGTAAGTCTCAACTCGCCGCCGGCGTTCAAGACGTCTTCTTTCTGACCCCCGACCCCAACACCTTCGCGAGCATCCGCCCGGTGTAGCTTTTTTTGGAGCGCATCACCTTTTCCGGCGGGCCGCAGGCGACCACCTCGCCGCCCTCCTCACCGCCTTCCGGACCGAGGTCGATGATCCAATCCGCAGCCTTGATCACGTCGGGGTTGTGCTCGATGACAACGATGGTGTTGCCCAGGTCGGTCAGGCGATGCAGCACTTCCAGTAGCTTGGTCACGTCCTCGAAGTGCAGTCCTGTCGTGGGCTCATCGAGCAGGTAGAGCGTACGCCCCGTCTGCCGCTTGCTCAGCTCGCGGGCCAGCTTGATACGTTGTGCCTCGCCACCGGAGAGAGTCGTCGACGACTGCCCCAGGTGAATGTAGCCCAGCCCGACGTCGAGCAGGGTCTTCAACTTCGCATGGATCTGGGGGATGTTTTCCGTCACGGGAAGCACCTCTTCGACGGTCGACTCGAGTAGGTCGGCGATCGAGCGGCCTTTGTATTTCACCTGGAGCGTCTCGTGGTTGTAGCGGTGTCCGCGGCAGGCGTCGCACGTGACATAAACGTCGGGCAGAAAGCTCATCTCGATACGCGACTGCCCACCGCCTCGGCACACTTCACAGCGCCCGCCCTTAACGTTGAAGCTGAACCGCCCTTGCTGGTAGCCGCGTGCTCGCGATTCCGGCAACATGGCGTAGAGCGCCCGGATGGGCGTGAACACGCCAGTGTAGGTGGCGGGGTTTGAGCGCGGGGTGCGGCCAATCGGCGACTGGTCGATGCGGATTACCTTGTCGACTTGGTCGCCGCCGTCGATGCCTTCGTGGCTTCCCGGCGCGGCGTTCGAGCGATAGATCTTGCGTGCCAGCGCAGGATAGAGAATGTCGTTCACCAGCGTGGATTTCCCGCTGCCCGAAACGCCGGTCACCACAATGAACGTTCCCAGCGGGAACTCCACGTCAATCCTCTTGAGGTTGTGCTCACGCGCGCCGCGCACCGTCAGCAATTTGCCATTAGGTGAGCGCCGTGTCTCGGGGACGGGGACTGCCTTCTTGCCGCTTAGGTACTGCCCGGTCAACGAAGCGGCGGATTTTGCTACCTGCTGAGGCGTGCCGCTGGCCACCAGATCACCCCCAAGCCTGCCCGCGCCGACGCCCAGATCGACGACGTAGTCCGCGCGCCGGATGGTCTCAAAGTCGTGCTCGACAATGACAATCGTGTTGCCCAGGTCACGCAGCGCGCCAAGCGTGGTCAGCAAGCGGTCGTTGTCACGCGCGTGGAGACCGATCGAGGGCTCGTCCAGCACGTAGAGCACGCCGCGTAGCTCGGAGCCGATTTGCGTCGCCAGCCGCACCCGCTGGGCCTCGCCGCCCGACAGCGTGGCTGCCGAACGAGACAGGCTCAAGTAGTCCAGTCCCACGGCGGTGAGGAAGCGCAGACGCCGGCGGACTTCATCGACGATGCGGCCGGCGACCTGTTGCCGGCGTTCCGAGAGTTCGAGGTGGTCCATCGTGTCCACGGCCCGGGTGATCGACAGTGCGGCGAATTCGGAGATCGACAGGTCCGCCAGCTTCACGGCCAAGCTTTCGGGACGAAGCCGCTGCCCGGCGCAGTCGGGGCACGGGCTTGGCGACATGAAGCCCGTCATCCAGGAGCGGTAGGTGTCTGTGGCGTAGGTTTCCTGCCATCCTTCCAGTACCTGCAGCAGGCCGGAAAACGGCCGGCTGTTGCGGGCCCCGTTTGAACGTTGCTCCCCGTAGAGCAGGCGCTTCTGTTGCTGCGCACTGAGCTGATCGAAGGTCTTGTCAAGCGGGATCCGAGCAGACTTCGCGCCCGCCGTCAGCGATCGCTCGACACGCGGGGCGAGCAGGCCCTGCGCAATGCCTCCGTCGAGCAGCGGCTTTGACGTGTCGGCGATGACCTTGGCGGGGTCGAACTCCCAGCGGCTGCCGAGGCCGCTGCAAGCCTCGCAGGCGCCGTAGGGGCTGTTGAACGAAAACGACCGCGGCTCGAATGCCGGCACGCTGGTGCCGCACTCGGTGCAGGCCAGCTTTTCTGAGTACAGCCGCTCGCCGGCGCCTTCCTCCAATACGGTCACGAGCCCGCCGGCGAGCCGCGTGGCTGTTTTGATTGAGTTCTCGAGGCGCTTGCCCAAGCCCTTGCGCACACTGAGCCGATCGACGACCACCTCAATTGTGTGGCTGCGCCTGCGGTCCAGCGCGATGTGCTCATCGAGCGAATACAGCTCCCCGTCGACGCGGACCTTGACGAAGCCCGAGCGCGACAGGTCTTCGAGTTCCTTGCGGTAGATCCCCTTGCGTCCCCGGATGATGGGTGCCAGGATCATCACTTTCTTGCCGAGCTGCTGTTTGAGAACTCTGCTAACGATCTGCTCGTTCGACTGACGGCTGATGGGGACGGCGCAGTTGGGACAGTGAGGGATGCCGATCGACGAGTAGAGTAGCCTCAGATAATCGTAGATCTCGGTGATCGTGCCGACCGTCGAGCGCGGACTGCGGCTGGTGGTCCTCTGCTCGATCGAGAGCGCCGGGCTGAGGCCGTCGATCGAGTCGACATCGGGACGCTCCATCTGATCGAGGAACTGGCGGGCGTAGGGCGAGAGCGTTTCGACGTAGCGGCGCTGGCCCTCGGCGTAGATCGTGTCGAAGGCGAGAGACGACTTGCCGGAGCCGCTCAGGCCGGTGACGACTGTTAGGCTGTTGCGCGGAATCTCTACGTGGACGTTCTTGAGATTGTGCTGCCGTGCACCGCGGACGATAATTCGATCAAGCATGCAGTGAAGAATCGGAGAAGCGGACCGGAAGGCCCGCACTCATTGTAGTGACAGGCGAAAACGAGGGTCAAACCAAACCGCCTCGAACCGAGGCCCGGCAGGCATGGAGTGGCACGAGGAACGCCCAAAGCGTGAACGCCTGCCGAGGCCTGGACCGCATGCCCTCCTATCGGACGGTTGCCAATACAGCCCTGGCCGGAGGCGCCGGCCCTCACCTAGGGCTTATTTGGAGGAGAAACTTGGATGCCGGCGTGGTAGGCTCGATGACGATCAACAAACCGTTTCGTTACCCTTTCTCCTGGGACGGCATCGTACGCTTGCCTGCATCGACGGAGGGAGCCAGAGCTAGTGTAGTGCACCATAAATAATGTAACTTATATTGGCTTCCCATCGTCTCTATTAACAGGAGGCATGGGATGCGAAGAGCACAACCAGTAACTTTGAACACAGCGCAATGCAAGCAGTTGGACCGCTACGCGCGCGGCCGCCAAGTCGCCGTTCGTCTCGCCCTGCGAGCCAGGATTGTCCTGCTGGCCGCCGACGGTCTCGAGAATAAGCAGATCGCCGCACAGCTCGGTGTCTCGCGGCAGTTGGTGGCCCGCTGGCGCACGCGCTTTCTCGAAAGCAGCATCGCCGGCATTGCAAAAGACGCCCCACGGCCCGGTCGTAAACCTGCCGTCTCGAAGCAGAAAGTACAGCAGATCATCCACAAGACCACCCGCGAGAAACCGTCCAACGCCACCCACTGGAGCCGCCGCACCATGGCCGCCGCGGGCCGGCGTCAGCGCTTCCACCGTGGGACGGATTTGGCGCGCCCATGGCCTCAAGCCCCACCGCATCAAGACCTTCAAGCTCAGCAATGACCCGCGTTTCGCCGAGAAACTCGACGACATCGTCGGACTCTATCTCAATCCGCCTGAGCATGCTCTGGTTCTCTCGCTCGATGAGAAGTCCCAAATCCAAGCCCTCGATCGCACCCAGCCCGGCCTGCCGCTCAAAAAGGGACGCGGCCAAACGATGACCCACGATTACAAGCGCAACGGCACGACCACCCTGTTTGCGGCGCTCAACAGCCTTGACGGCAGCGTGATCGCCGAGTGCATGCCCCGACACAGCCACCAGGAATGGCTGCGCTTCCTGCGCTTAATTGACCGCCGCACTCCCAAGGACAAACAGCTTCATCTCATCGTGGACAACTATGCCACCCACAAGCATGCCGCTGTGAAGCGTTGGCTCGATCGTCACCCGCGCTTCCACATTCATTTCACCCCGACCTCGGCGTCGTGGCTGAACATGGTCGAGCGATTCTTTCGCGATCTCACCGTCAAGCGCCTGCGCCGCGGCGTGTTTCGCAGCGTGGACGAGCTCGTCGCCGCCATTGACGACTACATCGCCCAGCACAACGGGCATCCCACGCCCTTCATCTGGACCGCGACCGCCTCCGACATCCTCGAGAAAGTCAAGCGCGGACGTGCCGCCCTGCATAAGGTGCAATCTGCTTGACGCACTACACTAGGGTCTGCGTGCATCTTCTTATCACAGGACGGCCTGTTCGCCCCGGTCGAAGCCGTTCGGCCGAGTTCCGAAACACCCCCGAGTTCCCGCGGCTACGGCGATTTCGGGGCGAACCCTCAGAGCGGCGTCGAATGAAGAAAGCTCTACTCCTCGTTGTTCTGCTGACGCTCCCATGGGGGCTGTCCGCTCAGCCGACGACGGCGTTCACGATTGAAACGGTGGCGGGCATGCCCGGGGTAGGTGATCTCGGCCCCTTGCAGGAGGCGCTGTTGTTTGAGCCTCAAGGCCTTGCCCTTGACAACAGCGGGAACCTGTTCATTGCGGACCGGTCGCATCATCGCGTCCGGCGAATCACAGGCGGCGGCCAGATCACCACAGTCGCCGGAACCGGAGTGATTGGAGCATCCGGGGACGGGGGGCGTGCCGCGGAGGCCACGCTGAACTTCCCGTCCGATGTGGCCGTGGACAACTTTGGGAATGTCTACATCGCCGACACGAGCAACCGTCGGGTTCGGAAGATGGATCTTGCCGGTATTATCACCACCGTTGCCGGCACGGGATCGTTCGGATCCGGGGGCGACGGCGGGCCGGCAGTCGACGCCCAATTGAGCGATCTGGAAGGTGTCTTTCTCGACAGCACGGGCCACCTGTACATCGCCGACACCTCGAACCATCGCGTGCGACGGGTCGATCCGGACGGCGTGATCACGACCGTGGCGGGAACCGGAACTTCAGGATTCAGCGGCGATGGGGGCCCGGCCACAGATGGGCAACTGGACTCGCCTTCCGGGGTGGTGATCGGACGGCCCGGCACACCCCACGCCGGGGCTCTGTTCATCGCTGACACCCGCAACCACCGCGTCCGCATGGTCAAAGACGGAACGATCACAACCTTTGCGGGCGACGGAACGCGAGCATTCGGGGGCGACGGCGGGTCGGCCGTTGCGGCGCAACTCGGAATCCCCCGGAAGCTGGCCTTCGACCAGGTGGGCAATCTATTTGTGACCCATAGCATCGACAGCCGCGTGCGAAGGATCACCCTGGCGGGACAGATTGAGACCGTGGCGGGGGCCGAGTTTGGCTTTGGCGGCGATGGGGGGCCGGCCGTCAACTCTCTAATGCGGACCCCCGATGGGATTGCGACCGCTGATGATTTTGGCTCGTTCTTTGTCAGCGACGCCGGCAATCACCGCGTTCGCAAAGTCGAAGGGGGCACGATGAACCCCGTCACGGGGCGAAGACACGATGGGGGGGGGGAGGGGGGGGGACGGCGGCCTGGCCACAGAGGCGGATCTGTTCATGCCCTACGGGCTGGAAACCGACAACCAGCCCAGCGTCTACATCGCTGACACGCTCAATCACCGCGTTCGGAAGCTTACGTTCGTCAGTCCGGATGCACTGGGAATGGATGCCGCGCCCAAGGCTGTGCCCGCCGGGACCATCTCGACTGTGGCCGGTACGGGAGAAAGCGGTTTCAGCGGGGACGGAGGTTTGGGCAGTGTGGCACAACTCAATGAGCCGCGTGATGTCGCGGTGGATCATTCCGGGAACGTCTATATCGCCGACCGCCTGAACCACCGGATCCGCAGGCTGGCACCCGACGGAACGATCAGCACCTTGGCCGGTAGTGGCAATCCGGGCTTCGGCGGGGACGGCGGGCCAGCCGCGGCGGCCGCGTTGAATAGTCCTTCCGCCGTCGCCGTCGATTCGGAGGGCAACGTTTTCGTCGCTGACCGCTCGAATCACCGGATTCGAAAAAATGACTTCTCCGGAACGATCACCACTATAGCCGGTACTGGCGCGGCGGGTTTCAGCGGGGACGGTGGTCAGGGCAGCAGCGCACAACTCAACACTCCCACCGGAGTCGCTGTCGATAGCGCCGGCCATGTGTTCTTCGCCGATACATTGAATCGCCGCGTGCGGATGATCAGCCCGGACGGAATCATCACAACAGTCGCCGGCAATGGAAGCGGTGGTGGCGGCGGTGATGGCGGCCCGGCCACCGAAGCGGAGGTCGAACCCTGGGACGTTGCCGTGGACGGAGATGGAAACCTCTATATTGCCGACTCCACGTTCCGCATTCGTAAGGTGCGGAAGCCGGCCGCAGTGGCGCTCGAAGGTGCAACGAAAGGCCTGCTCGCCGGAGCGATTGCGACAATCGCCGGAACGGGCCTAGCCGGTTTCGGTGGCGACGGGGGGCCCGCCACGGGCGCGGATCTCAACAGCCCCCGCGGGGTGACGGTGGATGCTCTTGGGAACGTCTATTTCTCCGATTCGCTGAACAATGTGGTCCGCATCCTGCTTCCCGGCGACGAAGAACAGCCGCTCATCTCCGGGGAGGGCGTTGTCGACGCGGCGGGTTTCGGGCCAAGGCTTGCGCCGGACTCGATCGCTACGGCGTTCGTCCTCAATGGGGCCGAGGGCGATGCGGTCGGAACCACAAGTCCGCTGCCGACACGGCTTGGCGGCTCGATTCTCGAGATTACCGACAGTCAGGGCGACACTCGCGCGTCCGGGCTGTTCGGTATCTTCAATGACGGCAGGCAGATCAACTTCCACATCGACGAAGACACGGCGCTGGGCCCGGCCACCATTACGCTGACAAGGTTCAGCGGCGTCTCTTCCACGGCGCCGATCGTGATTTCGCGCACCGGTGCGGGCATTTTTTTCGCCGATAACTTCCGGGGCCAGCAGATCGCGCTGGCGCAGTTTCTTCGGATCTCCGACGGAGTGGCGCGGCCGCTGGAACTGGTCTTTGACCCAGATGATTTGTCCCTTGTGCCCATCGACCTCGGCCCGCCGGGGGATCAGGTGTTCCTTGTCTTGTTTGGCACCGGGGTCCGCTTGGCGGAAAACGTGCAGGCAACCATCGGCGGGGATGAGGTGCCGGTATTCAGTTTCGCGCCCGCGCCAGGATTCTTCGGGCTCGATCAGGTCAACGTCGGACGCATCCCCCGCCGCTTTATCAACGACGGCACACTGGAAGTCCAACTGATCGTCGACGGCCAGGTGACCAACGTTGTGGAGGTCCGCTTCCAATAGGCCGCCAACTCCCAGCGTCGTGTTTGAGGAGCAGGTTTGGGAGCCGTCAAGCGGCGTCGTCCCGTCCGTAGGTTTCCCCTGGGCGGGCGATAGGCGGTCGGGAACCTTTTTAGCCCGCTTTTCTCACCACAAGGTCTGAACTTACCGGGCCATAGGTAACACTTTATGCCAAGCACATAGGTAACACTTCTCGTCCGGGGTGGGGCCGGACGTAGGGAGCCCGGAGGGCGACCGCAGTCCGGTCCCACCCCCGGACGAGTGGCCCGCCGCCGGGTCCGGGCAAGGCCGCAACCGCCACCCCCGTTCGTCGAACAGGCCCAGCTCGTAAAAGGAAAACCATACCCGCCACACCCCCTCCTCGATCGCCTCCAGCCCCACCCGCTCGCCGTTGAGTCCCTTGCCGACAAACACTCGTTGACGCCGCCAGCGAAGCTGCCCATCCACCACGCGCCGCACCGCCAGCGCCGCCGGATACTCCGGCTCCTTCAGCCGCGAGGGATACTCCCGCCCCGAGCCCTGATAACACTCGCTGGGCGTCCGCAGCTCCAGCCCCTGGTGCGGTCGCTCTTCGTTGCAATCTTGGCGAAAGCAATCCAACGCCCGCTGCTGCGCCCGCAGGTTCGCCGCCGGCGGCGAGGCCGTCTCTTGCTTCAGCGTGCGGTGCATCCTCTCATGCCGCCCGTTCTGTTCGGGATGTCCCGGCTCGATCCGCTGCGGATAAATCCCCAACTTGATCCACCATACCGCCAGCCGTGACAGCCCGTGCACCGCCAGCGTCGCAAACGGCGGCCCGTTGTCGGTGCGCAGCACCCGCGGCAAGCCAAACTCCCGAAATGTGGCTTCAAACAACGGCTGGACGTGTTCTCGATCCGGTGTCGCCACCGCCTGGCAACGCAATAAGTAACGGCTAGCCGCATCCGAGATCGTCAACGGATCGCAGCGCTGGCCGTCTTGGGTGCGGAACCAACCTTTGAAGTCGGCGCACCAAACCCGGTTGGGCTCGCTCCCCGGCGTCAGCGGCGGTGCGGTCGGCGCGGCGCGCGCCCGGCGCCGCCGCGGCACCGTCAGACCGTGTCGCCGCAGCAGATTTCCGATCGTGCTCACCGCCGGCCAAGCCACCTCGGGCTGCGCCCGCTGCAGCCGCGCTTTCAAGGTGACCGCGCCCCAGCGCGTGTGCTGTGCCCGCAGAGCGAGAATCTCTTGCTCGATCGCGGCCGCGGTCTGCTGCGGATGGCGTCGCGCTGCTCGGGAGCGGTCCTGCAATCCTTCCCAGCCCTGCTGCCCGTAGCGCTGCAGCCACTTGTAGCCGGTCTTGCGACTCACGCCGTAGCGCCGGCACAGCTCGGCCATCGACTCGAGTTTCCTTTCCCAGTCCACCACAAAGCGAGTTCTCTCGTTTCGCACACAGGTCTCCTGCCAAGGCATAGATCATTCCCTCTCAGAAATGTTTTATGCCTCAAAGTGTTACCTATGTGCTTGGCATTAGGTGTTACCCATGTCCCCGGTCAATACCGCCGTAGGGGCGGGCCGCTGTGCCCGCCCCTACAGGCAAAGGGATTTCATTGCGCATACATCCCCGGGTGGTGAGAAAAGCGGGCTAGCTGGCGTCCTGTGCCATCGCTGCTCGGTGCGGCAGGTGCGACAGGTGGAAGAGTTCGGCCGATTACGGCGACGATTCCGCTAGAAGTTTTTCCGCTATCTCCACATGTCTGGGCATGCCTATCTCTCGATAAACTGCTAGAGCCGTGTCGAGGAGCTCTCGGGCTCTCTCGCGATCGCCAGCGGCGTTGCGGTCAACGAGCATGCGCGCAAACCAGTAGCGCGCCTCGGCCTGTTCGCTTCGGAAGGGGATTTCATCGGCCAGACGGAGGGCGGTCTCGAAATGGCTCTGGGCTTCGTCCCAGCGCCGGCCCGCGGCCGCGGCGATGCCGGCAATGGTCTGCAGGAGGTGGCTGGCGTCTATTGTCACGACGGTGTCCGTCGCGATCGCTTCCACCGTGAGCGGGTAAAGCGCGGCCGCCCGATCCCGCTCGCCAAGCAGAGCAAGTCCCTCGACCGTCTTAAAGAGAGCTTGCCAGGCGCCGGGGCCATTGAGCCTGCCGGCGCGAGGGAGACCGTCGCGACGTTCATCGAGCAAGGCAAGCGCGTCGTCGGTGTAACCCAAGGAGCATTCGCACAGGAAGAGCTGGCCCCAGCCGTTGCCCGTGAACACGTTGGCCCGCGGTTCATGGTTGAGCGAGCTCTGGGCGCGAGCGCGCGCCTCTTCCGGGCGGCCGCGCCACAGGCTCGCCTGGGACTGCCAGGCCTCGCCTATGAATGACCACTGCCCGCCTATCGAGGCGATGAGGGTCATTACTTGCTGAAGATATGATTCGTGCGCCTCGAGATCCGCCGTCGTCAACCAATCTCGCTGTGCTTCTGAAATCCGTGCGTGAACCTCAGCGTGCAACAGGCCTAGTCGTTCAGCCAGAGCTCGTGTCTCCTCCTGGGTCCGGGCGACTTCATCCGGTCGACCGGCCAGGACGGATGACCATTGCCGATTTGCCAGCGCATCGGCCAGTTTATCCAGAGCTCTGGTGGGTCTGAGAAGCTCCACCGCCCGGCCGGTCGCTTCCATCTGCTCGCGCCGGCGGTTGCAGTGGTAGAGGCGCCAGGAGCTTAGGAGGAAGACCTCGCCTTGCAGCCGTGGGTCCGAGAGCTCTTCGGCCATCGCGAGCGCTTGCTTCATCATCGCGTCCGCGGATTCCAAATCGCACGCCATGCCGAGTGCCCAACCGCAATAGCCGAGTAAACGGCAGCGATCGGCGCTCGGCTCGGGGGGGGGGGGGGGGGGGGGGGGGGCAAGCCCCGCCGAGCCGCCTCTACACCCCGGGCAGGCTGCGCGGTCCAGATATGATAGTGGGCCAGCTCCTGACAGATCGAGGAGATGCCTTGACGGTCGGCGAGTTCTTCATAGATCGACAGGGCCGTTTCCCAGTCGTCGATCGCCTGTTTCCACTGCCCCAGGCTTCGTTGGGCTAGTCCTCGCTTCCACAGCAGCGAGGCTCGAGTCTCTTGGTCATCGGCCGGCACGAGCGACAGGGCCAGCTCGAAGCCGCGTCGCGCCTCCTCGAATCCGCCTGTCTCCAGCGACTGCTCGCCTGCGAGGATCAGAAAATCGATGGTCTTCGCCTCGTCGGCGACAGCCCCCGCTTCATAGAGGTGATGCGCCAACGGCGACGCGCGCCTGGTGAGGTCGGACTCGTAGACATCTTCCATTGCCGCCGCCACCCGTGCATGAAGATGCTGGCGCCGCGGGAGCGAAAGCGCTTGAAGCAACGTATTGCGAATCAGCTCGTGAGTGAACACGCAGGTTGTCTCGCGTCCCTCACGCTCCGACGAAATCAACTTCGCGGCCTCAGCCTCCTCGATCGCATCGAGAAAACCATCGCTGTCGAGGTCGCTCAGAGCTTCGACGAGCTTCAAATCGAAACGCCGGCCGACGACCGCGGCCGCGGTGAGCATCTTCGGCGTGGGCTCGCTTAACCTCTCGAGTCTCCTGCCAATCACGAGCCGCACGCCTTCCGGCACATCCAGCTCGTCGACGCTCACGTCCGTCTGCCAGTCGCCAGCCTCGTCGAAGAGCTTGCCCTCTTCCGACAAGTGCTGGAAGACCTCACCCACGAAAAACGGATTCCCCTCGGTCTCGTGGAAGATCACCTGAACCAGCGTCCGCGGCGGCTGGCTGCCGCCCAGGGCGGACAGCAGCTCGGCGACCGCCTCTTGCGGTAAGCGCCGCAGACGCAATCGTTCCGCCTGTTTCTGCCGCACGAGCGCGGCCATCGCCTTTTCAAACGGCTTGCCGACGTCGAGTTCCACGTCGCGATAGGTCCCGACCGCCAGCAGGCGTATGCCAGCGAGGTGGGGCGCCAAGTGCTGCAGCAACCCGAGCGTCGCCTCGTCGGCCCAGTGGAGATCATCCAGCAGCAACACCACCGGCTGTCGAGCGCCCAATCTCCGGAAGAGGTCCAGGACGGCGTTGAACAGAACGCGGCGCTGTTGCTCCGGCGTCAGTTCGGCGGGCAGGGGGATGTCGTTGACGACCCGATGGATTTCCGGAACGAGCCGGACCACGTCGGGGGCGGCGTCACCCAGCGCCTCCCGGAGGACGTCCGCGGGGATCTCGCGCACCATTTGCTCGAGGATTTCGATGAAGGGAGTGAACGGCGCCGTGCCTTCCTCATAGCAGTGCCCCGTGAAGGTGAGCATGCCCCGCTCGCGAGCGTCCGCCAGAAGCTCTTCGGACAGGCGGGTTTTGCCGACGCCGGGCTCGCCGCCGATCAGAGCGAGGGCGCCCCGGCCCTGGGAGACGTCAACTAAGCGCGCGGCCAGCTTGTCCTGTTCGGCTTGGCGTCCGACGAACGGCTGCCGTGTCTCCGGGGCCGCGGGCGGCGGTGTCTCGCCGGCTCCATCGACTTCGAGACCCGCCTTGCGCAAGCCGTCGACGATATGCTCCACGATCTCTTCGGAGAGCCACCATTTCGACTCCTCCGCCCGCACGTTCCGTGCAACATCCGGCGCGAGCTCGACAAACCTATTCAGATGTTTCCGCGCCGCCTCGGTCCGTCCAAGCTGAGCATTGATAGCGGCTAGGGCGATGCTCACCGCCAGATGGCCGGGCATGTTGATCTTCTCGGCGGCTTCAAGCGCTTGTTCGTACTCACGCTTCCGATAGTGATCCCACACGAACACGAAGTGCAGCCAACCAGCGTGGTGCGGATTCAGTTGCATGACCTTCTGAACCACCGAGCATCCCCTAGGCCAGTCGCCGGCCATGGCGATCAGACTGCCGATCATGCCGACATTGCTCGTGTCTCGCGGGTTGAGCGCCAAGGCCCGATCGGCGACCGGGCGGAATGCACCGAGCTCCCGCCGGAAGTAGTGAGCTTCCGCCAGCGCCCGGTAGGCGAGCTGGCTTGTCGCGTCGAGCTCGACCGCTCGCTGCGCCGCACTAAGGGCTCGGTCCAACGCGTCGGGTTGCACATTGAAACCGAACCGAAACTCGTCAAGATACAGTCTGGAAAGACACGCCAACGCCTCGGCGTGGTCGGGTTCCCGCTGTAGCGCTTGCTCGAGGGCCCTCCGCACTTCCGCGTGCTCGTCCGGGCGCACCTGCTGCCAGTAGGCGAAGGTCCGCAGTACGCATTCGTGGGCGGTAAGTGTCTCGACGGGCTTCGCTTTCGCCAGAGCGCCCAGCGATCGCGTCAGCACGCCGAAGGGATCGGCGACGGTGGCCACGATGCGGTCGGTCAGCTCGTCCTGCACCGTGAAGAGATCGGTGGCGCTGAGATCGCGGTCGAAGCGCTCGGCCCACAAATGCGCTCCAGTCGCCGCATCGAGCAACTGCACGCTTACGCGGATGCTCGACCCGGCCTTTCGGATGCTTCCTTCGAGGACGAATCGCGCGCCCAGCTCCTTGCTGACTTCTCGTACCCCAGCCTGTCCTTGGAAACCGGCCGCGGCGCTCGCCGATACGACAACCAGGTGGCGGAACTGCGACAGACCGGCGGTGATCTCTTCCGTTAGGCCGTCGGCGAAGGACTCGATATCAGCGTCCCCGGCGCGCGTCTTGAGCGGCAGCACGGCTACGCGCGGGACTTCGGAAGGTGCGGTCGGCGCCGCTACAGTTGCAGCGACCGGCGTCGCAGCCGTCGTCTCACCGTCGCCATCGACGTCGAGACCCCCCTTGCGCAATCCGTCGAGGAAATGCTCCACGAGTTCCTCGGAGACCCACCATTTCGAAATCTCCGCCCGGACGCTCCGTGCAACATCCGGCGCGAGATCGCGAAACGTCTTCAGATGTTTCCGCGCCGCCTCGAACCGCCCAAGCTGAGCATTGATCGAGGCTAAGGCGGCACTCTCCCAAAGATGGCCCGGCATGTTGACCTTCTCGGCGGCTTCAAGCGCTTGTTCGTACTCCCGCTTCCGATAGTGATCCCAGACGAAGACCAAGTGCAGCCAACCGGCGTGGTGCGGGTTCAGTTGCATGACCGTCCGAACCACCGAGCATCCGGTAGGCCAATCGCCGGCATAACTAATGAGGTGACCGATCACCGCAATATTGCCCGTGTCTCGCGGATTGAGCGACAACACTCGATCGGCGGCCGGGCGGAACGCACCGAGCTCCCGCCGGAAGTAGTGGGCTTCCGCCAGCGACCGGTAGGCGAGCTGGCTCGTCGCGTCGAGCTCGACCGCTCGCTGCGCCGCACTATTGAATCCCGCAAATTATTATGACACTTTTTGACAGTGTGGAGCATCTATATATGTATGGGCAACCCCAAAGGTGTGAAGCGGGATTTCAAGGCGCTGGAGAAGCGCCGTTTCGAAGCGATGCGGCTGCTCCACCAAGGCCACAATCAGTCCGAGACGGCGAGACGGCTGAACGTCGCTCGCCAAACCGTCAGTGAGTGGCGGCGGCAATACCGCGAGCAGGGTGCGGCCGGACTCCGCCAGGCCGGGCGCGCCGGACGCAAGCCGCTCCTCGATGCCGCACAACGCGAACGCCTGACGTCGCTGCTGCTGGAAGGCCCGGAAGCCCACGGCTTCCCAACGCCCCTGTGGAGCTGTCCGCGGGTGGCTCGGCTGACCGGAGACGAGTTCGGGGTCGCATACCACGCAGGCCACGCCTGGAAGATCCTGCGAGCGCTCGACTGGAGCCCGCAACGCCCGGCCGGAAAGGCGCGCGAGCGCAACGAAGAGCGGATCCGCACCTGGAAGCGCAAGACCTGGAAGCGCATTAAAAAAAGCCCAAAACGAAGGCCGTACGCTCGTCTTCATCGACGAAAGCGGATTGAGTCAGAAGCCGCATCGCTGCCGCACCTGGGCGCCACGTGGCCAAACACCGGTGCTGCAGTTTAACTTCAACTGGGAGAAGCTTTCCGTCTCGGCGGGGCTGACGCTGCGTAACTTCTACTTCCGGCTCTATCCCGGTGCGATCGGCAAAGAGCAAGTGACCGACTTTCTCAAGGCGTTGGTACGTCATATCGATCGCCCGCTGCTGATCGTCTGGGATCGGCTGCCGGCGCACCGTAGCCGCCTGGTGCAAGAGTTCATCGAACTCTCCGAAGGCCACATCGCAACCGAGTACTTGCCACCCTATGCGCCGGAGTTGAATCCGGTGGAATACATCTGGGCTTACTGGAAGCAGCACGAGTTGCCGAACGTCTGTCCGAAAGACTACGGCGAGCTGAACGAGCGGGCCCGCAAGGCACTCCGCCGCATGTACCGCAAACCGCGTTTGATCACGGCCTTCTGGAAACAGTCTTCTCTTTGTTTTGACTGACTCTATATTATGCGGGAGTCAATAAGGGCTCGGTCCAGCGCATCGGGTCGCGCATTGAAATCGAACCGAAACTCGTCAAGATACAGCCTGGAAAGACACGCCAACGCCTCGGCGTGATCGGGTTCCCGCTGTAACGCTTGCTCGATGGCCGTTCGCACTTCGGCGTGCTCATCCGGGCGCTCCTGCTGCCAATAGGCGAACGTCTGCAGAACACAATCGTGGGCCGTGAGGGTGTCGATCGGCTTCGCCCTCGCCAGTGCGCTCAGCGATCGCGTCAACACGCCGAACGGGTCGGCGACAGTGGCCACGATGCGGTCGGTCAGTTCGTCCTGCACCGCGAAGATATCGGTGACGCCGAGGTCGCGGTCGAAGCGTTCAGCCCACAAGTGGGCGCCGGTCGCCGCATCGAGCAACTGTATGCTGACCCGGATGCTCGACCCGGCCTTTCGGATGCTGCCTTCGAGCACGAATCGCGCGCCCAGCTCCTTGCTGACTTCTCGCACGTCCGCCTGTCCTTGGAAACCGGCCGCGGCGCTCGCCGATACAACAACCAGGTGGCGGAACTGCGACAGACCGGACGTAATCTCTTCCGTCAGCCCTTCTGCGAAGGACTCGAGCTCGGCGTCACCGGCGCGCGTCTTGAGCGGCAACACGGCCAAGCGTGGAACCGCGGAGGGCGCAGCGGGTGCCTCGGCGCCCGAGGTGCGCGGCGACGGCCGGAGCTCACGAAGCCCTCGACGCAGCGCCTTGCCGTCCCGGTAACGCTCTTCTGGTTTCTTAGCCAGACAGCGCCGGATGACGGTCTCCACCTCAGGCGAGCTGATCCCGAGCGGCTCCGGGCCTTCATTCAAGATGGAGTAGACGATCGCCTGCTCGTAGTGGCCTCGGAAGGGCAGGTTGCCGGCGAGCATCTCGTACAGCACGCAGCCCGATGCCCAGACGTCGGTGCGCGCATCAACCTCTTCACCGGTAGTCTGCTCCGGTGACATGTAGGCGCAGGTGCCGAGAGTCGTTCCCTCCCGTGTCAGCTTAGAGTCGGCGGAGGCCAGTTGAGCCAAGCCGAAGTCCATCAGCTTGACGAGACCGCGCGAGCCCGACGTCAGCATGACGTTGTCGGGCTTGATATCGCGGTGTGTGATTCCTTTTTCGTGCGCCGCTTCCAACCCCTCGGCCATCTGGACGGCGATCGAGAGGGCCTCCGTCAGCTTCAGCGGACCCTCCTGAATGCGCTTGCTCAGCGGGCGACCTTCGAGAAAGGCCATGACGATAAAGGTGCGTCCGTCGACCTCGTCGATTTCGTAGACCGTGCAGATGTTGGGGTGATCGAGCTTGGCCGCGGCTTTCGCTTCCCGCTCAA
Source organism: Bryobacterales bacterium (assembly GCA_965248255.1). Classification (GTDB taxonomy): domain Bacteria; phylum Acidobacteriota; class Terriglobia; order Bryobacterales; family UBA6623; genus JAKZVK01. The sequence continues at coordinate 2,294,843 of CBDFIW010000004.1, read as the reverse complement.
AACGTTTGCGGCCTTCCGCGTCACGCAACAGATGCGGCGCCAAAAACTTGAGAGCGACGGGGCGATCGAGTTTCGTGTCCTCAGCCTTGTAGACCACACCCATCCCGCCCTCGCCGAGCTTTTCGGTGATGCGGTAATGCGAGATGGTCCAGCCTACCATGCCGGTCCAATTCTACCGTGAACACATATTCGGCGAAGACGCTACCGATCCGGCTGCTGACGACCCGCAGGGTGAACTCCTCGACATGCCGGAGCCATGAGATAGGCGCCTAGTGCCTCTACATCGACAAAAGATTGTCGATATTGTGCGAATCATTTGTTTTCAACGGCCCCGAAGGGGCCACGCCTGCTTGGCAACTGTTCTCAAAGTCAAAACCTGGTTCGTTCGCGACCTCAGCCCCGGCAGGGGCGGCGGACAATATCCCACGGTGAAGCCCGTCAGGGTGAAACCGTGGGTGACCAGCAAGAGGGGACACAAGCCCCGCCCAGAGGCGCAGGAAAAGCTGATGCCAAGGGTTGGTCCTCGGGCAACCTCCTACGCCCCTGCCGGGGCTGCTCCTCTCTCATGGTTCTTTGACCCACGGTTCCGCCTGCGGCTCCACCGTGGGCTATTGTCCACCGTCCGCTTCGCGGACTGGGCGCCTCTTCTGTTGAACGCCTTTTAGCTTCTATCCAGAGAAAGCCGCAGATCTCAAAAGCGAGATCCGCGCTACAATTGCTTGCGGCGTCCGCCCCTATGTCTCAACGCGTCTCGCTGTTTGTTACCTGCCTGGTCGATCAACTCTTTCCTCGTATCGGATTGGCCATGGCCGACGTGCTGGAGCGCGCCGGATATGAGTGTGAGTTCCGCGAAGCGCAGACCTGCTGTGGCCAGCCGGCGTTTAACTCCGGGTTCACGTCCGAAGCGCGCGACGTGGCACGGCATTTTCTCCAGGTCTTCGAGGACGTTGAATACGTGGTCGTACCGTCGGGGTCTTGTTGTTCGATGGTGCGGCACCACTTTGTTGACCTTTTTCCCGAAGACAGTCACGAAGGCCGCGCGGCCCGGCGGATCCAAGGGCGTGTCTACGAGTTTTCGGACTTCTGGTCTCGGTGGCCGGGGTCGAAGACCTTGGCGCGCACTACCAGGGCGCGGTCACGTATCACGACTCCTGCCACGCGCTGCGGGAGATGAAGATCAAAGACCAGCCGCGGCGCTTACTGGCCCAAGTGCGGGGCTTGGAGCTGCGCGAGATGGAAGCAGCGGAAGAGTGCTGCGGTTTTGGCGGGACCTTCTCGGTCAAGTGGGGGGGAGCTTTCCAGCGACATGCTCGGCGGTAAGATCGAGGCTATCCGAGCCACCGGCGCGGGCGCGGTCGTGTCGATCGATCCAAGCTGCCTGATGCAGATTGGCGGCGGACTGAGCCGGCGGGGCCTGCCGATCCGGACGATGCATCTGGCGGAAGTGCTTGCCTCCCGGTAAATAGCCGGCAAACAGAATGTCAGCCGCTTTTGAACACAAGATTCACGTAGCCCTGGGCGACCTGAAACTCCAGAACACGATCCAGACGGCCACGGACCGATTCAAGCAAAAGCGCCAGCAGGCCGTGGAGTCCGGCGGTTTCCCCGAGTACCAGGAGCTGCGCGAGCACGCCCGCCGGCTCAAGAAGCACACGCTCGACAACTTGGATTACTACCTCGAGCAGGTCGAGGCCAAGGTACGCGAGCACGGCGGCGAAGTCGTCTGGTGCCGGGATGCCGAGTCGGCGGTCGAGGCGGTCGGGAAGATCGCGCGCGAAAACGGGGTGCGGACCGTTGTCAAATCCAAGTCGATGGCGACGGAGGAGATTCACCTCAACAAGGCCCTGGAGAAGAACGGGATCGAAGCGGTTGAGACCGATCTGGGCGAGTACATCATCCAGCTCGCCGGCGATAAGCCCTATCACATCGTTGCGCCCGCGCTGCACATGACGCGCAGCGATATGGCGGACCTGTTCGCCGCGAAGCTGGGGGTCGAAAGGACCGACGAGCCGGCGGAGCTGACCCGCATCGCGCGGGGGATCCTTCGCGAAAAGTTTCTGAACGCCGGGATGGGTGTCACCGGCGCCAACTTTGTTGTGGCCGAAAGCGGCGCCGTCGTGCTGGTGGAAAACGAGGGCAACATCCGCCTGACGACGTCGCTGCCGCGCGTCCACGTCGCCGTCGCCGGGATCGAGAAGCTCATCCCCCGGGCGGCGGACTTGGCCGTCTTCCTGAAGCTGTTGGCACGCAGCGCGACGGGGCAGGCATTGACCAGCTACACGTCGTTCCTGTCAGGTCCGCGGCGCGGCGGCGAGCTCGACGGCCCCGAGAAGTTCTACCTGTTGCTGCTCGATAACGGGCGCAGCCGCGTGCTCGCCGACGATGAGAAGCGCGAGACGCTCTACTGCATTCGTTGCGGGGCCTGCTCGAACGTGTGCCCGGTGTATCGGCGTATTGGCGGACACGCCTATCCAGGGACGTACTCGGGGCCGATCGGGGCCATCCTGACGCCGCAACTACAGGGGCTGGGACGCGAGCCGGGTTTGCCCTTCGCATCGAGCTTGTGCGGAGCGTGTGGCGAGGTGTGTCCGGTGAAGATCGACATCCCCCGCATGCTGCTCGCCTTGCGCCGGGACGTGAAGAAGAGCGAGAGCCGCGAGCGGCCGTGGCTTGCCGAGAAACTGGGATTTCGCGCCTGGAGTTGGGTGATGCGGCGGCCCTGGTGGTTTGAGCGGGCGGGTTTCCTGGCGCGGGGCTTCGCGGCGGGCGGCTACGGCGACGGCTGGGTGCGTTCTCTGCCTGGACCGCTCAAAGGGTGGACGGACACGAGGGATTTCCCGCCGCCGGCTGCGATGAGTTTCCGGCAGATGTGGCGAAAGCGTTCGTCACGCGGGACGCGCAGCTTGCCCCAGTCCGAGACGCGACAGTGAGGGGCTTTGAAAAAAATGGGGAAAAAATGAGGACGGTCCGCTTCGCGCCGCGTCTCAGATTCGAAAGCGGAGAAGTTACCTGGGTGCCGCTCGGTACAGTCCCCATTTTTCCACCGTCACGAAGAACGAGTGTAGATGCCTGATCGGGAACAGATCCTCAACAAGGTGCGGGCCGCGCTGGGACGGCGCAGCGGGCAGGCGCCCGAGCTTCCGCCCCCCGTGCGTTTGATGCCGCCTGAGTGCAGCCAAACGGAGCGGGCGCGAACTTTCTTGGAGAACTTCCCGGGCGACCACCTGCGCGCGCGCTCCGCAGAGGCCGCGCGGGAGTTTGTCGCCTCGCGGCTCGATGGGCGACGGGCGATTGCTTCCAACGATCCGATCTTGGAATCGCTCGGAATCACGGACTTGCCCAACGTTCACTCCGGCGTTACCGACACGGGAGAAATGCGGCGGCTGTGCGCGGAAGTGGAGGTTGGTGTCAGCGGGGCGGCCTACGCGCTGGCGGATCCCGGGGCATTGGTCATGGTTTCGTCGGCCGAACAGGAGAGGCTGGTGTCCCTGCTGCCACCCAGCCACATTGCCGTGGTTTCGGTCGAGCGCGTGCTGAGCGGCTTGGACGAGCTCTTTCTGACTATGCCCGATCCCGCCGCGCTGACGAGTTCGATGGCGCTGATCGGCGGTCCGAGCCGCACGGGCGATATCGAGATGATCCTCACCCTCGGGGTGCACGGGCCGCGCGAGGTGTCATTGGTCGTTGTCGGTTGAGGCGGCTTCACCGGCGGCGCTGCCGTTCGACTGGGCCGCTTCTTGCGGGGCCGGCTCTTGCGGGCCTGGCGTCGGGGTCTCTTCGGCCTTGTAGAGGTACTTGATGCTGTCCTTGTAGATAAGCAGATTGGCGTCGCCGCCGCGGCGGATTTTGACGCAGGCGCGGTCGTACCACTCGATCGTGCCGTGCACTTCCTCGCCATCAGTCAGAACCAGTACCATCGGTGTCTGGTTCTGCATTTGTTTTACAAAATAGAAACTCTCCGCGTTGGTGTGGTCGGCGGGCGCAGAGCGCTTGGCTCGCGGCGAAGAATTCTTGTGAGGTGGGTTGCGCTGGGATGCACTGCGCCGGGGCCCCTTTCGCTGAGACGCCTTGCGCTGCTTCTCCTCGGCGAGCTGCTCTCTCATCGCGGTGAGCGAAGGTCGAATGAGTTTGCGGTGGTTGATCTCTTCTGCTTCTGCCATTAGCGAACGCTCCAGGAAAGGGCGTGGCCAGCCAGCTTGCACACCACAAGGGCTCGTTCGAGACGGGGGCCTCGAGATCGAAACCTGGCCTGTCAGATACTGGGCCGGCGAACCCTGGCTTACTAGCCTGGCTGGGAAAGCAACTTCGCTTTCGAGTTGTCCTACTGAATAGCACAAACCGTCGAGGACTCGCAACGGTTGGAGAGGCCACGGAGCCATCGGTCAGAGCGGTTTCCGTGTTTCGGCGCGGGTTGACCCCACCCTGACGGGTGGGGCTCTGATTTCCGTCCAGAGGTTTCCTGCCAGTTTTGGCAAGAATCTCGCTACATAGATGCTCACGGTCGCGGCTGGGCAGGAAGTGCGGTGGCGCTACGGGGCGGCCGTCGTCGTTCGCAAATCGATGGCTAGGGCTTCGAGGGCGATTTGCTTCTGGATGTTGCGCCGCTGGAGACGCTCGATCTCACGCAAGCCATCGACGGCTTTCTCGATCCACCGGAACGAAGTTCTGACGGCGAGCACGGCAAGCTCGTCGCGGATGTCCTCGTTGACGAGAGGGCGGTGGGGTGTGAGCCTCAGGCGGAGAAGGTCTTGCAGCAGCCCGAAGAGCATGTCGGTGAGTACGTCAAGTTTCTCTTGAGTTTTACGGGCGATCCTTTCGGTCTGCGTGAGGAGCTCGGCGAAGCTGCTGCTCGAGAGCGCGGTGCGTGTCAAGGTCAGCATGACGGCGCGTCGATCGAGGTAGACATCGACGTCGATGGTCAGGGCGCGTCCGGGGCTGCCTTGCGCCCAGCCGGCAAGGCGGGGACGATCCTTTTCAGGGACGTCGGGGCGCGTATCAAAGAAGCGCTCCATTTCCGCGGCTGAGAGCGGTGTGAAGTAGAACGGGATGGAGCGCGAACGTATGGTCGGCAACAGGTCGTACGAGTTCTCGGCGGTCAGCACCAGAGTGAGTGCGGGGGCCGGCTCCTCGAGGGTTTTCAGCAACGAGTTGGCGGCTTCGTTGTTGGCGCGGTCGGCGTGGTCGATGACAAAGACCCGCCGCTTGCCTTCGGAGGGGCCGAACTGCGCGGCCTGGCGCAGCCGGCGCGCTTGCTCGATGGTGATGAGCCGTAGCGGGCCGTCCGGCGGGAAGATCAGGAAGTCGGGATGGGTCGAGATGATAAGGGGACTTTCGGCCCGCTTCGCGGGGGGCAGCTTCTCCCGTTGGGCAAACTGTTCCTGGAACGGTTCGCTGGAGAGATCCGCCTGGAGCACGCGCAGGCACGAGCGACAGGCGCCGCAGGGCTCGCCGGGCGTCTCGCGGCACAGCAAGGCCGCGGCCAAGAGCCGTGCCAACGTCGCTTTGCCGGTCCCGCTCGGCCCGGCGAACAGCAGCGTTTGCGGCAGGCGGTCTTCGGCGATCATGCGGCGCACGGCTTCGACGATCTTTTCGTTGCCGACGAAGTCAGAGAAGGTCATGGCCGACGGCTTTCCAGAAAGCTCGCGACTGCCGATTCCACGGCCGCCGCGACTTGGTCGACCGGACCCCGCCCGTCGATCTGCCGGATGCGCTCGGGCTCGGCAATGCCTAGCTCCCGGTAGCCCTGCTGCACACGCTGGTAGAACGCCAGGTTTTGGCGCTCCATGCGGCTTTCATCGTGTGTCTGCTTGCGATTGCGGTCGAGTGCGCGGCGGAGTCCGGTCGCCGGATCGATATCGAGCAAGAGGGTGAGGTCGGGCTTCACGCCCTGGCAAGCGACTTGCTCGATGCGCCGGACCGTTTCCACTCCCAGCTCGCGTCCGTAGGCCTGGTAGGCCACCGTGGCGTCGGTGAAGCGGTCGCAGAGCACCAGGGAGCCGGCTTCGAGGGCCGGCAGAATCACCTGCTCGATGTTTTGTGCGCGCGCGGTGAAGTAGAGCAGCAACTCCGGGATGGCGCCGAGGTCCGTGCTGGCGGCATCGAGCAGCAGCCGGCGGATCTCCCGGCCCACGCGAGTGCCGCCGGGTTCCTGAGCGACGACGACGGTGTGGCCCTGGGCCTTGAGCTTCTTTGCAAGCCGCTCGAGCTGTGTGGTCTTCCCACTCCCGTCGATGCCCTCGAAACTGATGAACCAACCGCGCGAATGCAAGCTGCGATTATAGCTCCGCGGCTTGACCCGCCGTCCCGAGGAACGTTCTCGGCCCTACTTCGTGGATCATCTAGAACTGGACGCCTGGAAAATGAGAAATCCTTTTCTGTGAAGCCCAATGATAATGTCCCCTAATCTGGACCTCTGCGAGGAGGTGAAAGATTGGGAAGGACATGGATGAGTGCCAAGGAGTTGAGGCGCGGCGAAGTGCTGAGCCGAGTGAAACGAGGGGAACTGAAGTTGACCGAAGCCACCGCACTGCTGGAGGTCAGCTACCGCCAAGCGAAGCGGCTCAACAAGCGTTACCGAGCAGGCGGGGTCAAGGCTTTGGTGCACGGTAACGTCGGCCGCGCTTCGAACCGAGCCGATGACAAGCGCCGCGAGCAGGTTCTCGAGTTGGTGCACGCAAACTATGCGGGCGAGGGGCACGAGCGCTGCGGGCCGACGCTGGCGTCGGAACATCTGGCAGCCGATCAGGGCCTGGAAGTGCCGCGCGAAACGCTGCGGCGCTGGATGCTCGCGGCGGGCCTGTGGAGCCGGAGTCGCAAGCGCCCACCGCATCGCAGCCGGCGGCAACGCAAAGCGCACTTCGGCGAGCTGATTCAACTCGACGGTTCGCACCACCACTGGCTGGAAGGACGCGGCCCGAAAGCCTGTTTGATGAACTTTGTCGATGACGCGACCGGTCTTGCACTGTGCCGCTTCTCGGGCCAGGAAACGACCTGGGCCGCGGCCGATCTGCTCCAAGCCTGGGTGCGCCAACACGGCGTTCCCAAGGCGTTGTACTGCGACTGGTTCGAGATGGCGAGGCGGTGGTGTAGCGGCTCAAGTACTCGAAGGCCCGTCCCGGGTCTCCGAAGGACGACCGCACTTCGACCACCCACTGGGTGCGGTACAAGCTCCGCACAAACGCATTGAACTCACGCTCTCGATCGAGCGGTGCGAACCGCCCGTAGAAGCGTAGCTTGCCCTGGGCGAAGGCCTTCCGCAAGCTGTCGATGAACTTGCCGCGGAAGACCTCGGCTAAGACTTCCTTAGGCAGGAAGAAGTTCTTCGACGGCGCGTCGATCCAACGGCTGTGGTCGAGCGAGAGACCGCCGGCGGGAACGACCGTATGGACGTGGGCGTGTCCCTGGAGGCGCTGATTCCAGGTATGCAAGATCGAGAAGAAGCCGATCTGGGCGCCGAGATGGCGGGGATCGCGAGCGACTGCGAGCAGCGTGTGTGCGCTCGCTCGCAGCAGCAGCGAGTAGATCGCATCCTTGTTCTGTAAGGCCAGCTGCGAGAGGACTCGCGGCAAGGTGAACACGACGTGCAGGTAGCGCACCGGAAGCAGCTCTTGGTGTCGAGCTTCCAACCAACGCTTGCGGATGTGGGCCTGGCACTTGGGACAATGGCGGTCTAAACACGAGTTGTAGACGAGGGGCGGTTCATGGTCGCAGTCATCGCAGCGGAGGCGATGACCGCCGAGCGCGGCGGTGCGGCAACGCTCGATCGCCGACAACACCTTGCGGTGCTGTCCGCAAAGCCACTTGCGGCTTCTGAGAAGGAAGCCTTCCCCGGCGGCGCGAACCAGATCGGCCACCTCCAGCGGCGGCCCCTCCATCTACGTTGTCTCGGGATCGTCTTTGTCGGTTGAGGCCAGCTCCAACGAGTCCAGCGGGCTGGGGACGTTGCTGAGGTGGCGCGCCGACAGATGCAGATACCGCGCCGTCTCTTCCAGGTCGCGATGACCGAGCAGCATCTGAATCGTGCGCAAGTCCGCTCCGGCTTCGAGCAGGTGCGTGGCGAAGCAATGACGCAGGATGTGGGGGTGGGCGGGTTTGGTGATGCCGGCCCTCTTGGCAGCGTGGCTGCAAGCGAGCTAGGGCACGTTGCTCGTGATCGGATCATCGCTGATGTGCCACTTCCCGCCGGGGAACAGCCACTGCTTGGGCCTGCGCCGTAGTCGGCGAATGTGCTCGCGCAAGTTGACCAGCAACGGCTCGGAGAGCATCACGTCGCGGTCTTTGCGGCCCTTGCCGCCGCGAACGTGCACGACCATGCGCTCGGAGTCGACATCCTGGATCTGAAGCTGCGTCAACTCGGCCCGGCGCACCCCGGTGGCGTAGAGCGTCATCACGATCATGCGGTGGAAGGCGCTGTCGGCGGCGTTGATCAGACGAGCGACTTGTTGGGGCGAGAGGATGTTGGGCAGTTGGCGCGGTCTCTTCGGGTAGGGCGCTCGATCCAGGTTCCACTCTTGTCCGAGCGTCTGGATGTAGAAGAACCGCAGCGCCGCCACGCGTTGCGCCACGGTGTTGGCGGCGAGCTTGCGATTGCGAAACAGGTGCGCTTGATACTGGCGGATGTGCTGCGGCCCTAGCCGGTCGGTCCGCCGCTTGAAATAGCGCGCCCAGTCTTCGACGGTGCGGATGTAGGCGCGAACCGTGGTCGTGGAGTCGTTGCGACGCTCGAGTTCCTCGAGCATCTGTCGGCGTAACTGTGTCATCGGACACCTCCTTGTGGTGTCCCGACCTTACGCCTATCTTTACGTCTTCTCTCCGCTTACTCCCACGCGAAGCGTCTGCCGAAGGCTTCGTTCAAATCCTTTTCTTGCTGACGGCCGCGCGCGGCGCTAAGATGATGGGTGCCACGGAGCGGCAGAGGGCTCTTGGGGCGTCGAGAAATAGGGCGCTGGACAATTAGGGTGCCGCGGGAATAACGATAGGCGGTCTTGGACTGCCGGGAGGGTGTCATGTACTTGGATGACCACTTACGATTGAAGATCGGCTTGGCCGAAATGCTCAAGGGCGGCGTAGTCATGGACGTCACCAATGCCGAGCAGGCGAAGATCGCACAGACAGCCGGCGCAACCTCGGTGATGGCGCTGGAGCGAGTGCCCGCCGACATCCGCAAAGAAGGCGGCGTCGCGCGCATGGCGAGCATCGCCAAGATCCGCGAGATCATGGAGACGGTCAGCATCCCGGTCATGGCCAAGGCGCGCATTGGCCACTTCATGGAGGCCAAGGTTCTCGAAGCGCTCAAGGTCGACTACATCGACGAGAGCGAAGTGCTCACGCCTGCTGATGAGGCGCATCACATCGAAAAGCGGTCGTTCAAGATCCCCTTCGTCTGTGGCGCGCGGAACTTGGGTGAGGCGCTACGGCGTATCGGCGAGGGTGCCGCGATGATTCGTACCAAGGGCGAAGCCGGCTCGGGCGACATTGTCGAAGCCGTGCGCCACATGCGCGCCATCCAAACGCAGATGAAGCAGCTCACGGTGATGTCGAAGGAGGAGTTGCCCACGGCGGCCAAGAACCTACAGGCGCCGCTCGAGTTGGTCGAGTACGTTGCCGAGCACGGCAAGCTGCCGGTGCCTAACTTTTCGGCCGGAGGCATCGCCACCCCGGCCGACGCCGCGCTGGTGATGCAGCTTGGCGCCGAGGCGGTTTTCGTGGGCTCGGGCATCTTCAAATCCGAGGACCCCGAAGTGCGCGCCAAGGCGATCGTCAAGGCTGCTACCTACTACAACGATCCTGAGAAGCTGCTCGAAGCCTGCGAAGAACTCGGAGACGCCATGCGCGGTCAATCCGTCGCGCAGATGGAAGAAGGCGAGTTGCTGCAGACGAGGGGCTGGTAGCCTGGTCCGGAGTCTCAAGGGGTTGTGAAAGAATCTTGAACGGGCCTTCCGTCGGCGGAATCGTCGCGCCGGAACAAAAAACTCAGTGATAGTAGTACAGCCCCTCAGGGGTTCTCTTCCCTACCCAAGGGAATCGCGATCCGCATGAAAGTCGGAGTTTGTTCGCTGCAAGGCGACTTCGAACAGCACGGCCATCTTCTCCGGGCTCTTGGTGTTGAATTCGAGTACGTCAACGAGGCCAGACAGCTGGCGGGCATCGATGGGCTGATCTTGCCCGGTGGCGAGAGCACCACCATGCTCAAGCTGATCGATGATCTGGGTCTCTATGACGCGCTGCTTGATTTCGGCCGCCGGCGGCCGCTGTTTGGCACCTGTGCCGGTGCGATTCTGATGGCCCGCCAGGTCACGGCTCCCTCGCAGCGAAGCTTTGGGTTGATGGACATTAGCGTTGAGCGAAACGCCTACGGCCGCCAGGTGGATAGCTTCATTCAACGGATCGAGCCCAGCCCGGAATTCGCCGAGCGTACCGGGCCGGGAGAGCTGGAGACCGTTTTCATCCGTGCGCCGATCATCCGCGGGGTTGATCAAGGCGTGACGGTGCTGGCCGCTGTTGATTCCCGTCCCGTGCTCGTCGAGCAGGGGCATCACCTGGCCGCCACGTTCCACCCTGAGCTGACCGGCGACACCCGTGTTCATGAGCTCTTTCTCGATAAGATCCGCGGCGGCGAAGGATAGCTCGTGCAGCGTAAGGTCCGCGTCCTTTTCGTTTGCATCGGCAATTCGTGCCGCAGCCAGATGGCGGAAGGTTTCGCGCGGCACAAGCACACCGACGTCATGGAGCCCCTCAGCGCGGGCACCCACCCGGTCTCGGTCGTGCAACCCGAGACCATCGCCATCATGGCCGAGAAGGGGGTGTCGTTAGAAGGGCAGCATGCAAAACCGATCAGCTCGATCCCGGGCAGCGAAGTGGACTTCGTCGTCAATATGAGCGGCTTTCCGGTCATGCCCCTTCTGGCGGGGTTTCGCGGCGGCAACCTCGTCTGGGCCGTGACCGATCCGATAGGCCGCTCGTTCGAGGTCTACGGGACGGTCCGCGACCGCATCGAGGTGTTGGTGGAAGAGCTGGCCGAGAACCTCAGAAAGGGCGACGGCCTGCCGGGCGTTTGAAATGCCGTCCCAAGTCTTCAGAACTCGCTCGAGTTATGTCTCGCCGAGTAGGACGTTCCCCACGGTGTGCGGGGACTGGTGCCGGAAACAACAGGGGTCTTCGGCCGCGGCCGGTTGCCCGTCGACGCCGGGCGCCGACTGAGGAGAATCCGTACCGTCCGGTATGTAGGAATAGATTAAGAATCGGTCCTCGCCGTACTGGATGGAGCCCCAGCCGGTTCTCTCGCTGCTCATCCGGCCACCCCCTCCGCCGGCCTGAGCGTTCTGAGGTAGTCGATCATTGTGTCCCGGCAATGCCTAAGGACTGCAGGGTTGTGCGCGGTCTTGGCGAGGCCGGCCGAGCCCTCCATGGAGGCGACGAAGAAGCAGCCCACCGAGTCGGGATCGATGTCTGTGCGGACGTGGCCCGAGTGCTGTCCGCGGCGCAAGGCGCTGGCGACCGCGCTGCGCCAAAGGTTGAACAGAGCGTCGAGCCGCAGACGGAAGCCTTCGTCGATGGGCGACATCTCTTGCGCTAGATTATTGAGAGGGCAACCCATTTCACAGCAAGAGCTTACCTCTTCTTCTGAGTAGCTCGAAAGCAGCCCGATCATACCCTCGACGGGGTCCTCGACACGTCCCAAAGGCACCACCCAACGCTCGACGATCGCTCCGTGGATCAGTTCGTCGACGACCGCGTAGCCGAGGTCGGTCTTGGTAGGAAAGTGGTGGTACAGGGCGCCCTTGGTAACGCCCGTGTTCGAGAGGATGCCGTCGAGGCCGGCGGCACGAAAGCCGTTGCGGTGGATCTCAGCGAAGGCGGCGTCGAGGAGCTGCTGCCGAGTTTGGTCAGGGTTTCGCTTGGCGACGACCATGTGTCTGGTTCAAGGGCAGGGGATGGACCCGCGTACTCCTTGATGCATACCAACCAGTATGCATGGTGGGGTGCCCATTGTCAAGGTGCGTAGGGGCTTCAACATTTGTGATCTACGGGATCGCGGGCGGTCTCAGCACGGCGGTCATCACTGGCTTCATTCAAGGACAGCTCACCCTCGTCTTCTCCTTCCTGTTGCTACCGTGGGTATTCGGAAAAATAGGCGGTCTCTCCGGGCTTCGCGCTCACGGCGAGATCAAGGAGGGCATGTTCGATCTGTTCGGCCGTCCCGAAGTCGCCCAAGCCCTCGGCACGGAACCTCTGACCATCTTCTATGTCTTCATGCTTTCGCTGACCGGCCTGGCCGGCGTCGTCGTGCAGCCTCACGTGATGAGTCTCTGTGGAGCCGGCAAGACCGAGATGGAAGGCCGCTTCGGTTTCACGTTCGGCCATCTGATCAAGCGCTTTTGCACGATCGCCTGGACCTTCACCGGGCTGGCGTGCATCGTTTGGTACCTCACTCCCGAGCTCAGCCCGCTGGATCGCACGACGCGTGAGAGATTGACCCCCGATCGCTCAGTGGTAGTTGTGCAACCTGTCGAAGGAGCAGCCGAAGCCAAAGTACCGTTCGATGAGGCCTCGAACCGAGGGTTTGCGGACGAACTCTTCGGCCGCGTGGCCTATGACATCTTCTCGAACACGTTTCCGGGACTGCTGGGCCTGATGTTGGTGGCAACCTTGGCCGTGACCATGAGCACGGCGGACTCACACATGATCGTCGCGAGCGGTCTGTTCACGCAAAACCTTTACAAGCCGTTGCTCGCGCGCGATCGGTCGGAACAACACTATCTCCGGGTAGCTCGCGTCGCCAGCTTCGCCGTTGTGTTTCTAGCACTGGCTCTACAAACAACGTTCGCCGATGTGATCGAGGCGCTGAAATTCGTGATCAAACTGACCGCGCCGATCGGCATCAGTCTGTGGTTCGGCATCGTCTGGCGCGGCTGGACGCCGGTCGCCGTGTGGGTCTCCAGCATGGCGGCCTATGCCACCTGGGCGTTTGCCGCCTACTTCCCGCAAGCGGTAGCGCAAAGCGGCATCGGCCATTTCATGCTGATCGAAGTGGGGGGTCAGATCAAAGTGGCCGACTCCTGGACGATGTTCTTGTACCTAACCGCCGGAGTCCTCTCGGGAATCCTGGTCAGTCTCATCACCCCTCGAACCCCGAAAAGGAAGCTCGACCATTTCTTCCTATTGCTAAGGACCCCCATCAAGGCGGGCGAGAACGCCACTACCTCCTGCACCTTGCCGCCCGACCCCCTCCCGCCGGAAGAGAAGTTCATCAATCACCCGGACGTCGAACTGCCAAAGCCCTCGATGGTCGGTATCGGCGGCTTCCTGCTGGCCTGTGTTGCCGTAGGTCTGATCGTGTGGTTGCCCTTTTGGCTGTCGAGGCTGTCGTGATGAGGATAAGCGACCTGTGAACCGTGAGCCATTGAGCCGTGAACCGATACGACGGGTGTGGGAAGCTGGGCCGCGGGGAGGGCCGTGTTTCGTGTTTCGGGGGAAAGAGCCGGGGACCACAAGCTGAAGCTGGTGGCACGGACGGATCGGCGCCCCGGCCAGGGTGGCGGGAGTGGATGGGAATCGAACCCACCTGAGACCTGTTGCCAGGACTCACAACGGGTTTGAAGCCCGCGGCCGCCACCAGGCGTGCTGACACTCCCGTAAGTGACCGGTCATGACCTGTCTCGCCGGCCGCCGTGATTCGCGCCATAGCATGTTACGTCGCTGGATGGGCGCTTGCGCAGGCGAGCCGGAGCGCATCGATCAGCGACTCGTCCTGGGCAGGCATGACTGTGCGTAGATCCAGCCAGACAGCCCCATCTTGAACGCGCGGTACAACCGGCGGGCGTGGCGGGCGGCACCGGCGCAGACACGCCCCGAGTTCGCTTTCTGTCATGCTGTCCGGCTCAATCCGAATGGCGACGCTTTCGATCTCCGCGGTCGGCAGAGTGCCCGCGCCTAGATAAGCGACGCTCGGCTGCACCTCGACACTGCCGATGCCCGGAACTGAAGTTACCGCCGTAGCAACCCTGTTTGCGCGCTCCCGCAATGCGGTCATCGGCGCAGCGGTCATCGCCATGATCGGCAACTCTCGAACTGCCAACTGTGGATTACCGTACAAACGGAGTGTCGCCTCCAGTGCAGCCAGCGTCATCTTGTCCACACGTAAAGCTCGCATCAACGGATTCTTCTCGATGCGCTCGATCCAGGCTCGTCGGCCGAGAATGAGGCCCGCCTGAGGTCCGCCGAGGAGTTTATCACCGCTAAACAGAACGAGGTCCGCGCCGGCTTCGATAGACTCCGATGCCACGGGCTCGTCCCCGAGGTTGAGCTGCTTCAAATCCACAATCGCTCCCGAGCCGATATCGTGGATCACAGGTAGATCGTAACAGCGTCCAAGCTCCACCAGAGCAGCGATCGGCACCGACGCGGTGAATCCCACAACTCGATAGTTGGAGGTATGCACTTTCATCAGTGCGGCTGTCTGGTCGTTAATGGCCCCTTCGTAGTCGCTCAGGCGGGTTTTATTGGTCGTGCCGACTTCGGAGAGCAGATTGCCGCTGGCTGTCATGATGTCCGGCAGGCGAAAACTGCCTCCGATTTCTATCAGTTCCCCACGCGACACAACGACGTTCCGCGGCCCCTTGCCGGAGGCGCTTGCTACCGCAACCAGAACAAGCAGCGTGGCGGCGGCGTTGTTGTTGACGACGGTGGCCGATTCCGCGCCGGTCAGCCGACAGATCAGGTCGCGGACCGCCGCAGCGCGGCTGCCCCGCCGGCCGGTGGCAAGGTCAAGCTCCACATTCGAGTATTGCCCTGCTGTTTCGGCGATGGCACGAACCGCCGACGATGGCAGCGGGGCCCGTCCGAGCCCGGTGTGAAGAAGGATTCCTGTGGCGTTAATGACTGGCCGAAGCCCATTCTGCTCCTGGGCCTCCAGGTCGCCGACGACCCGCGCGATGATCTCGTCCCTCACCTGATCCGCGGGCACATCCTCGGACCGAGTTACATTGGCCTTCAACCGTTCGCGATATTCCTCGATCTTCTGTCGCGCCAAACGCACGATCCAGCTTCGGGGGACGCGCTGGGCCCATGGCATCAGCGCCTGCGACTCGACCACATCGTGCACCGAGGGGATCGCCCCGTAGGCCTCTCGCGTGGGTGCCGCCGATGGGCCTGATTGCTCCACTCTGGATTGCGTTGCCATCAGTCGTCTGACGCCGAGACGCCCTCTGCCTCGTGGGACAGTGTGTTATCCGGCACCGTGGATTGCAAACGCGCCTGGCTGCCCGGCACACGCAGATCGCCCTGCCTTCGGGTCACGCGGACGCGGTCAAGATACTGACAGAAGGGTACCGCGAATTTTCGACTTGTTTCAAGAAGCTGCCGTATCTCGCTCACGGTCAGTTCGCCGGCCTCTCGCAATCTTTCGGCGACGCGGTCTCGCAAGGCTCTCTCTGCCTCGGCTTCTAGGAAGATAGGACCACCAAGATGCTTGAGTTGACCCCGCTCCACTGCCAAATCGATGATCTGGCGTGCGGTTGTTTCTGCGACGCTCATGTCTTTGGCCAGCTCTGCCGGCGTCGGCGGCGTGAAACGGGCCTCGGCGAACGTAGCTATCACCTGTGCGTATAGCCTCTGCTCTTGGCCACTCAGTCTCGGCCGAAAATCGCGCAAGGCCACCCCGTTCGACACAACGCTGAGCGAGCCCTCCTGCCTGGCGCGTTCGATCAAGGCGTTGAGTATAGGTTCACGGTCTACTAGACGTAGCGCGCCGCTGAGCCCACTCCTAGGCATCGCCGAGTGCAAACGATGATCAGAGTGGTAGCGGCGAACCTCATCGATCAATCGCTGTTCCAAAGCCTTGATGTGATCGCGATGAATTCGAGCCGCGCGGCCTGCCGCCACGGGCAAGTCAACCAACATTCCTTGCACGCGCAGTTTGTTCAAAATGCCTTCAGCCGCCTCAAGCTCGAGGTTGGCATCCCGGCACAGATCCAGATCGGTCCAAGGCTCCAGCTTCTGGAACCACAAGGCTGCAGCGGCCCGCTCGACCGCACTTGTTGATGCGAGGCCTTTTATCTGGCTGAATTGATTCACGTGCCGCCGGGGAATCCGCCGATCCAGGCCGCCGCCCGCCGCCAGCACGTGTCCGCCACCGAGGGTCGTTATCGGCGAAAGCGACCGCAAGACGAACGGCTGCCCGCACGTGCCCGCCACAGCCCGGGAAACAAAAAGCTGTGCGTCGGACGACTGCCCCGGCGCGATCTGTTGGCCTGACAACAGCGCGACCGTCGCCATGACTTCCGAAGTGCCCAGGTGCAGCCTTATCTGCGAGCGGTGCTTAATGGGCCAGGGGCTTTCGGGACGGCAATCGATACGGACGGTGATCAACCGGGTCGGTTTCAAGAAGCCCGGCGTGGCGAGCTCGTCGCCGCGCCTGATCTCCGTATGATGGACGCCACTCAGTCCCACTGCAGAGCGTTGTCCCCGTTGCACCGCCTCGACGGGCCGGCCGTGTGTTTCCAGGCTGCGCACCCTGAGCGTCTTGC
Source organism: Bryobacterales bacterium (assembly GCA_965248255.1). Taxonomy (GTDB): domain Bacteria; phylum Acidobacteriota; class Terriglobia; order Bryobacterales; family UBA6623; genus JAKZVK01. The sequence goes on along the minus strand of CBDFIW010000004.1, from coordinate 2,278,317 downwards.
CCGCGGGCATCCACTCGACTTCCTTACCAACACGGAGCGACCCGCGACTCACCGAACCGGTTACCACCGTCCCGGGGCCGCTCATCACGAAAGACCGATCAATCGACAGTCGAAATAGACTGCCGATGGAACGGTCCCTCACATGCCGACAAACCTCGGCCAGCGCGGAGCGCAGACAGTCTATCCCGAATCCTGTCACTGCTGAGGTACAGGCCACCGGAGCCTGCTCGAGAAACGTACCCGCCACAAGCTCACCGATCTCTTGCTGAACCAGCTCGAGGTCCGACTCATCGACCAAGTCGCATTTCGTAATGGCGACGAGACCATATGTCAGGTCCAGCAGCTTCAGAATGTCCAAGTGTTCGCGTGTTTGGGGCATGACCGAATCATCGGCCGCCACGACGAGCAGAGCGAGGTCGACGCCCGCCGCCCCTGCAACCATGTTGCGAATGAATCGCTCGTGGCCGGGAACATCGACGATGCCGACGGTACATCCATCCAGCTCCAAACGGGCAAAGCCAATATCAATCGTCATTCCCCGTTTCCGCTCTTCCGGCAGGCGATCCGTATCGACCCCGGTCAGGGTCCTCACGAGCGCCGTCTTGCCGTGATCGATGTGTCCGGCTGTCCCGAGAATGAGCTGGTTTCGGGTCGTCAAGGCTGCACAGGGTCTGCTGTGGGACGCCGCGGTTGGGCACCGCAAGCAGATTCCCAACACGTTACCTTAACTCGACCGGCTCAAGACGGCATCTCTCGCCGCTGCTATCAGCAGCGTAGAACTCATCCTCTGCCGCATCGGCAGCCGACGGCTTGTGAGAATGGGGCTAGCCCCAGAACCTGCGGCTCTTGAGCTTTCTCACCAGGCCGCGAAAGATTCGTTGGGCGCCGCTACCAAACGGTTGATCGGTTGTGAGGTAGGTCCAGGTGGCTCCGCGCTGCCGCACATCGAATCCGTCGTCCTTCGGTTCGGCCATCCGCCTTGCCACCTCCTCTTCGATGCGGTTCTGCAGTTCCTCGAACATGGCGTGGACGTTGCTGAGATATTCATGAAGCGGGTCGCGGTCTCCGAACGAGACCCAGTGGATGCCCTCGCGTAGCTCGGCGACCGCGGCAAGGTGTTCCGACCAGAGATCATCGATCGTGGTCAGTGCCACAAGCCGTTCGGTCTCGGACGCACGCGGGCGAATGCCGGTGAGAATATCCTGGCGCTGCCCTTGAAGTGATTGGCGCTGTCCCTCAATGACTCCTTCATACTTGTGCAAGAACTGTCGGATATCCAGGCTGTGTCCTTCGATGGCTCGCTGAATGCTATCGGGGTCGTGCTTCAGTTCGGGATGGTCGATACCGTTCCTGATGAGCAGGTCGTCTTCGCGCGAGATGAAAAAGCGCGAGCTTCCGGGATCACCCTGGCGGCCCGCACGCCCACGAAGCTGGTTGTCGATGCGGCGGCTTTCGTGCTTGTTTGTCCCGATGACGTAAAGCCCGCCGAGTTCGGCGACTCCTTCTCCAAGTTGGATGTCGATGCCGCGGCCGGCCATGTTGGTGGAGATGGTGACAGCGCCGCGGTGTCCCGCGCGTGCGATGATGGTTGCCTCCTGCTCGTCATTGCGGGCGTTGAGAACTTGGTGAGGGATCCCAGCGAGCCTTGCACTGAGTTGCTCAGACTCCTCCACACTGGCGCTTCCCACCAAAACGGGCCGCCCGGCGCCGTGAGCAAGGCCGATTTCCTCAACCACGGCTTGCTCCTTTTCCTGCTTGGTGGCGAAGACCACGTCGGGATGATCGACCCGGATCACCGGCCGTTACGGCGATGTCTTCAGGTAGGTCTTCAGCCTGCCGGCCAGCTGCTTTCAAGACATCGTCGTCGGATTCGGCCAGCTCATCGCGGCGAGCGTTGATTCGGCGGATATTCGCTCCCGCGGAGCTGGAAACGGAAGCTGAATGGGAATGGGAACCAAGAAAACGAAACAGGCGGCGCATGACTCCCTCTCTTTGTCGAGTCCCTTCTACGGGAACGAATCAGGCTAGGGGAAGGGCAGAGGAAGCCGTCGATCGAGCGACGAAAAGAAGTGCCCGGCTGGCGGAGAGCGGTTCCCGAGGCTTGAACGACGAATAAGATGTCCCCATCGCTCTATTGACTCCCGCATAATATAGAGTCAGTCAAAACAAAGAGAAGACTGTTTCCAGAAGGGCGTGATCAAACGCGGTTTGCGGTACATGCGGCGGAGTGCCTTGCGGGCCCGCTCGTTCAGCTCGCCGTAGTCTTTCGGACAGACGTTCGGCAACTCGTGCTGCTTCCAGTAAGCCCAGATGTATTCCACCGGATTCAACTCCGGCGCATAGGGTGGCAAGTACTCGGTTGCGATGTGGCCTTCGGAGAGTTCGATGAACTCTTGCACCAGGCGGCTACGGTGCGCCGGCAGCCGATCCCAGACGATCAGCAGCGGGCGATCGATATGACGTACCAACGCCTTGAGAAAGTCGGTCACTTGCTCTTTGCCGATCGCACCGGGATAGAGCCGGAAGTAGAAGTTACGCAGCGTCAGCCCCGCCGAGACGGAAAGCTTCTCCCAGTTGAAGTTAAACTGCAGCACCGGTGTTTGGCCACGTGGCGCCCAGGTGCGGCAGCGATGCGGCTTCTGACTCAATCCGCTTTCGTCGATGAAGACGAGCGTACGGCCTTCGTTTTGGGCTTTTTTTTAATGCGCTTCCAGGTCTTGCGCTTCCAGGTGCGGATCCGCTCTTCGTTGCGCTCGCGCGCCTTTCCGGCCGGGCGTTGCGGGCTCCAGTCGAGCGCTCGCAGGATCTTCCAGGCGTGGCCTGCGTGGTATGCGACCCCGAACTCGTCTCCGGTCAGCCGAGCCACCCGCGGACAGCTCCACAGGGGCGTTGGGAAGCCGTGGGCTTCCGGGCCTTCCAGCAGCAGCGACGTCAGGCGTTCGCGTTGTGCGGCATCGAGGAGCGGCTTGCGTCCGGCGCGCCCGGCCTGGCGGAGTCCGGCCGCACCCTGCTCGCGGTATTGCCGCCGCCACTCACTGACGGTTTGGCGAGCGACGTTCAGCCGTCTCGCCGTCTCGGACTGATTGTGGCCTTGGTGGAGCAGCCGCATCGCTTCGAAACGGCGCTTCTCCAGCGCCTTGAAATCCCGCTTCACACCTTTGGGGTTGCCCATACATATATAGATGCTCCACACTGTCAAAAAGTGTCATAATAATTTGCGGGATTCAATAGTAAGCGAATCCGGCGGTCGCGCAGCGTCACCGGTAGTGTCAGCAGGGCGATGCTGAAAGCGGCTCCGCCATAGAAGTTCCACAAACGCAGTGTCTGACGCAGCCGATGGATCAACATCTGCTTCGCCGATTGTGTGTCTTGGTAGAACCCCATTTCGGCCACGGCGTAGAAATCACGAAGCTCCTTGTGACGATAAAGGGGCTCGGGCGATGGTGACTGGAAAACGAAGTAAGGTGCGACGCCATACTCGTCGCGGTTCACCTGATACGGCATTCTGAGGGGGTCGCCAGCGCCGACTGTGTTGTAGTACGCCATGGCAAAGCCGCAGACTGCAACGGTGATTCCCGCTGCCAGTCCGGCATGCAGCACTAGCTTGTTGCGCTTTCCAGCCGGCATGCGCACGGCCATCAGCAGGACGCCGACGAGCAGCGGAAGCGCAAGAACGAGACCCTCGAACGGGCGGCTGTTGGCGAGTATCGCCAGACCGAGGCCGGACAGGATTCCAGCGGCTACAGATGGCCGCGACCGCAGACGGGGGATGGCCCCCACGAGCAACGCTCCGCCGAGTGCGGCGACCGCCCCCCCCCAGTAACTATTCATCCAGTAGCTGCTGATCCCGATCCGTATCGCGAGGAGTATCCCCCCAAACAACGCCCATTCCGGGCGGAACCACCCCTGAAGCGCCCAGCACACGGCCGCGCACATCAGGCCGACGCTCAACCAAACACCAAACCAAGGATGCCCCAGAACCGCCTGCCCAGCCGCCATGAACAAACCCTGCGCCGGAGGAAACTTCGACACGTAGGCGGGCTCGTGATTGACGTGGGGTGTCTCGAAGTGGACCCACAGCGCGTGAGTCGGATTTGCGAGCCGTCCCTTCGCGAACGTGTCGGCGGCCAGCAGATAGCTGAATTCGTCATGCGCGACCGGATCGGGGATCGGAATCAGCGGCAGCAACGCCACGCGAATCAGCATGGGCAGCATCCCGATCACCACGACCGCTAGCCGCTTCCGCCGAGCCAATCGCGCCCCCAAGGTCGCGACCCGGCGCCGAAGACCGGCCCCGCACTCAGGCCAGAGGAACATGGGTAACAGAGCGACCAGGACCAGAGCGCTCTCGGCAAGCATGAAAGGCACCTGGAAGACCCACAAAAGAGCCCAGGCCAACATCAACAGGACGGTCAACAATTTGAGAAGCGGCTGCACGGATTCACAGTTGCCGGAGTTTATTCCGCGATAGCACGGTCCGGCTCGGGTTCGTCCTACTCATCAGAGCACTCATCGCTGCGGTAGAGGGGACAATCTGTACGATTCGACGTCCGCCTCCCTCACTCAAACAGTGCGATCGCTACATACTCAATCAACTCCTGACTACGCTCCGCCCCCATATCATAGGCCCAGACTATCTTAGACCAGTCCATGTCGGCGCGATTAAACACCCAGTCTTCGTGTGTCATGATCCGGGCCGTACAGAACGATCACCAAGAGTGCCCCAGGTAGCTGGACTCGTCATGAATCACGGGATCGGGCATCTGTATCAGCGGCAGCAACGCCGCACGGATCAGCAGCGGCGGGACCCCGACGGCGAAAACGGCCAGGCGCTTTCGGTGGGCGAGGCGCCCCGCGGCATCCGCAATACCATTCCGGGCCCCACTTCGCCATTTCGGCCGGAAAAACACAAGAAGGAATCAAGTGTTGTCCGTATGATAGGCTCGTGTCAAGCGGTAAGCTACGGGAGCGCGCTCGTACGGGCAGCTCATCGCCGCAAGGGAACGCACGATGTACTCATTTATCGCATTGATCGTGGTGATATTGATCGTGACCCGTCTCATCGCAACTACTCCGCGAGGGCAGGCCGCCTCAGAGGACGAAACCGGGGCACACAGGGCGTTCTCGAAAGTAACAATCGGCCTCATCATCGTCGCCGCGGTCGCAGGCGGATTCCTCCGTCTTTACGGTTTGGATCGGAGTCTTTGGTTGGATGAATTTGGTACGCTTTGGGTCGCTGAAGGCAGTTTAACGGCGCTTACTGACCGCGGCGCTTCCTTCCAGGCTCAGAGCCCATTCTACTATTCCATCATTTGGTTGTTTTTACAAACTGGGGTATTTACTTGACTCAGGTGACCCCTACATCTTGTGGTCGACAGAAGCAGCATTTTCAGTGCCGCCGATGATGGACTTGTATGGCACGGGGTCGATGGCGACCGCCTGTTGCACAAGTCGATAGAAGAGCTTCCCTCGGCTGCGAGAGTTGCGTCGATTAAAGCGGAAGGTAAACTCGTCCAGGTAGTAGTCCAGATGCTCGGGGTTGACGGCCCCCTGATGCGTCCCCAGCAGCCAACGCTTCAAAAGCAACGCCACGCGGTGCACTCGGGGCAGCAGCTTCGAGGCCGACTCCGGCCCCTCATCGAGGAACGTTACTTCGTGCCGGTAGCCGCGCTTCTGTAGCGGCTCATAGCCCAGCCAGCCGTCGGTATGAACCGTGCTGCCCCGTTCAATCGCTTCTTCGGCAAAGGGCATCAAGCTTTCTGCGCTCGCATCCCGGACTCTGCGCATCCGAAGCCGTCCCGTTCCCCTGCCGTCCTCCTGGGCGGCGATGGCAATCAACGATTTGGTATAGGTCTGGCGACCGCGCACGCCCTCTTCTGGGCTGCCCCAGTACGTCTCGTCCACCTCCACACGGCCGCTGAGGCGGTCGCGACCGGGGCGCACCATGGCGCGGCGCAACTTGTGCAGCCAGCTCCAGGCCGTCTTGTAGCTGCCCAGCCCCAAGACTCGCTGCAGCCCCAGGGCACTCACTCCGTTTTTCTGACTGGTCACCCATCAGATGGCTCGCAACCACAGCCGCAGGGGCTGACGAGTGTCCTGGAACACCGTGCCAGCGGTGACCGAGGTCTGCCGACCGCAGCCCGAGCACTCCCACAGCCCTTGCCGGACCGGCCAAGCCGCGCCGTGTCCGCAGCGCGGACAGCGGAATCCTTCCGGCCAGCGCAGCTGGAACAGATAATCCCGACAAGCCTCCTCCGTCGCAAAGCGGGCCTCGAACTCAGCCAAGTTCCGCGGATAGTCCTCCATCGCACCGCATACTACATCTTGGGGCTACCTGAGTCAAGTAAATACCCCATTTTACAAATCTTTACGGAAACCGAACTGATCCTGCGCCTGCCGTCGTTTTTATTCAGCCTGGGAACAGCCTGGATGATCTTTATGATCGCTAGGGCTGTGGGCGGGGGACCCGCCGCCCTGTCATCGAGTGTTTTGTGGTGGTTGTCTTATGTTCCAGTACATTACAGTGCGGATGCCAGGCCCTACGCGGCTGCCATGTTCTTCACTTCGATGGCACTGCTTGGGTTCACCAAATCGGTGTTTGCCCCTAGCATGCGATGGCGGGCGATTTTTGTAGCGGGAGGGGCTGGCTTGGTTGTCACGCACTATGCGCTCAGCCTTCCTCTTGCGGGTATAGGCATAGGATTTCTCTTGTTCCCAGTCTTGTCAGGCAAGTACTTCAGGTCCCGATTCTTCGCCGATGTCGGGTTACAAGTGCTACTCATCTCTCCTTGGGTCACACACTTGTTGTCGACCTGGGAGCGGCGCACTGAGTTGGAGATGGGGACAGAGATAGACCACACGGCTTTCTTCCGGGTCAACGTGCTCTTTCTTGTCGTCGCGGCCGCGGCGATTGCCGCGAAGGGGTGGCCGTCCCGGGATAATACCACTAGGAGTATGCTCTATGTTTTCGGTCTCTGCATGGCCCTCCCACCTCTCATGATGTTGCTGTTGGCCCAAGGAGGAACTAATCTTCTTACCGTAGACCGTTACATCTCGAATACGACCGTTCCAGCCGCATTAATGGCAGGAATACTCATTGCACGGGTGCGATGGCAGGCGGCAGTTCCGGGATGGGCGTTCTGGGTAGGTTTGACGAGTTTGTTCTTCTTCTGGACGTTTGCGAGGACGGGTTCGTTCTCGGGGGTTGGTGCGGAGGACTGGCGTGGCACCGTGGCACAGGTGGAGAGCGAGCTTGACAGGAAGCCGGGAGAAGTTGTGTTGCTAAGAACCTTCCTGGAAGGCGATTTGCTGCCTCGGGGGCGCGAGGTGCCGTCAGTGCTCAAGGCACCGCTACGCAGTCCAGGCCGAGAAATGCCCGACTGGAAGCTCGTCCACTTGACGTACACTTGGGATCTTGCGGGCCGGGATCAGTTCTTTGAAGACGTGGTTGTCCCTGCTGTCGAGGACGACGACAGCTTCTACTATGTTGGTTGTGACGGCGGATTGAGCCGATCGAGCGTGCAGTACGACCAGCGTCTGATAGAGTGGATTCAGAGGCGATTCGAGGGTCGATTTCGGGTCGAACGAATGAAAACAGGTACCGGCATGATCGTCCTGAGGTTTTCGGCCGGGCCGTAGGCGCCTAGAGCCTCTAGCCCGTACAGATTAGGGTCTGTTTCCCATACTCCGAGGGATTGGGGACGAGTAGTCTGAGTCTGAGGGTCTCTCGTTAAGGAGCCCAAGGATCCGGTTCTCATGGCACAAAAAACGACTGAACCGAAGATCGTCGTCGTAATGCCGGCCTACAACGCCGCGAGCACCTTGCGGCTCACGTACCAGGATGTGCCGCGCGATGTTGTTGATACGGTGATCTTGGTGGACGACAACAGTTCGGATCAAACTTTGGCCGTGGCCCGGGATTTGGGCCTGGAAGTGTTCATTCACAACAAGAATTACGGGTACGGTGCGAATCAGAAGACCTGTTATCGCGAGGCTCTCGGAATCGGGGCGGAGATCGTGGTTATGCTCCATCCCGACTACCAGTACGACCCGACTTTGCTTCCAGAGATAATAGAGCCGATTCGCGAGGGGCGAACCGACGTTGTGCTCGGGTCGCGGCTCATGAGGGAGAGCCCGGTACAGCAGGGCATGCCCTGGTGGAAGTACGCGGGCAATAGGGCGCTGACGTCAGTCGAAAATCTGGTCTTCGGACTTGATCTCAAGGAGTACCATACTGGATATCGGGCGTATTCGCGCGCGGCTCTTCAGGGAGTGAACTTCGAGATGAATTCCGACAACTTCGTCTTCGACCAAGAGATCATCGCACAGCTCGTCCAGTTGGGCCACCGCATCGTTGAGGTGCCCGTTCCAACGCGGTACTTCAAAGAAGCGTCTTCCATCTCGTTTTGGGCAAGTGTCCGCTATGGCCTATCGATTCTTTGGCTGCTTTGCTTGGTTCTTCTACATCGCGCGAGCATAGTACGGCGCAAGAGCCTTGACAGCCTAGCCGAACGCTACGGGAACGCCTCGGATTGCGTTTGATAATTCACGACCTCCAAAGCGTCCTTCCGGAAAACACGGTATCCAGTGTGATACTCCGCCAACTTCGGTGGTGCACGAAGACCTCAGGGCCGAGTTGGCGGGCGATGAGAACGCTGTGGTCGGAACTCCGGTCGTCGACCAGAATCGTCTTCTCGACGACTCCCGCGGGCAACTCCGTGTGGGTCAGTGGCGAGTTCTGGCGGCGTTGGACGCCTCGGTCGCGCAACGATCACGAACTGATACGCAAACAGGCTGCTCCAAAGGCTAGCTAGCCAATGGTACACCGACTCTAGCAGTCGTACGGTCCACTATTCCTGCCGGAGACCCAAGGCTAGGTCGAAGGGAATCGAAGTGGACTTTACCGACTCGATTACAAAGCCCGCATCCCACAATAGTTTTGTCCAGCCGTCCCACGTGTAGAAATGAAGATGAGTCCGATCAAATAGGCCGCGATCCTCGGCCGGGAACCGCCCCCGCAGGACATTCCAACGAAAGTGGAAGTGTCCACTGTTGGGGAGAGAACCAATAAGCTTTCCATCCGGTCCGAGCAAGGTCCGCAACCAAGTGAGCAGCCGGGTTGGATCGCGAACGTGTTCCACCACGTCTCCGCACACGACGTAGCAAAACGGTGCTTCCAGGTCCGGGAGAGCGAAATCCAGATCGACCTGAATCGCAGACACGCCTGGGTAGGTGCCGCGCACCGACCTCGGTGCCGCCAGGCACACTACGTCGCAGCCGCGCGTTGCCAACGCTTGACTCAAGTAGCCCTCTCCTCCACCGACGTCAAGGACTCGTGTTTTCCCGGGCTCAACGACAACGTGTTCCAACAGCAGCGAATGGCTGCTATAGGGACCACGTTTGAGAGTGTATGGAGACGGTTCCGCTACAACACCGTCCGTGTCGGTCATTCAACCCACCTCAACATACGCTGTTTTTCAACAGCTGAAGATCGCCTGCAAGTCAGGGCTCTCGCGCCTGGCTCTGTTCTGTGGATTCCAACTTAGTATCTTGTTGGGGGCCCAGGTCGGCGATTTCCACTGCGGGCTGCTTCGTGTGGGCCTGCGGTAAAGACTCTCGCCAGTCCTTGGTTGGTCTTGAAGTTGAGGATATGCTCGACCTTGAGGTTACGAGCCACTTCGACGGTACGGTCAGTGCTGCCGTCGTTGATCACCAACACTTCGACGCGATCAACGCCGTCGAAGGAGCGGGGCAGCGCCGCCAGGGTCGTCGGAAGGGATTCTCCTCGTTGAGGCAGGGAATCTGAATGATCAGCTTCACGGTCCCGTGGGCAGCCCCGCCGCGTCATCTGAGAATTCCAGCGACGAAATTTCCTTCTGTAACGACCCGACCGAGGTCGGGACCATGCTCCACTTCACCGGCCGGCGAGACCCCAGGGAACGGACCGACGCCGGGTGGCTAGGAGGCTTCCTCTGGCGAAGCTTGGGCGGGCTTGCTCGTCACGGTCGTCTTGACCCGCGAAACGACTTCCCGGCCCTTTTCGTACAGCTCGGACGCATCTTCGGCGATCTCTTTACCCCGTTCATACACCTCGCGGCCACGATCGTAGACTTCACGCCCGGTCTTGCCGAGGGCATCCCGTCCTTCCAGCGCCCTCTTTCGAACCATGTCCCGCGTTTCACTGCCCGACTGTGGAGCCAGCAACAGCGCGCCCACTGCGCCGAGGGTGGCTCCCAACAAGAACCAAGCCAAACACGCTCCCGTGTCTTCCTGTGCCATCGAAACGTTCCTCCGTGGCTGGGTGGTCTGTCTTATTTCAATCGTCCTGCGTTGATTCCGTGGCGTCGAAAGCGAGGGTATGAGCTGCCGCCACGCTCCATCCACCGGTTCAGGCTCTCAGTATAGGAGAATCTGCCGCGGCGATTGCGGCGTTTGAATCGAGCGATTGGATCGAGCTAGACACTCCCGCGATGACCTGCTAAGATTGCCCTCCGCCATGGAGATCCATCCGCTTCTCGTCCTTCTCATCGCCATTGCCGTCGTCTTCCTGTTGATCATTCGGCTGAAGATCAACGCCTTCATGGCCCTGATCACAGCCGCCATGACGGTGGGCCTGCTGTCTTCTACCGTCTCCCTGGGCGAGGTCATGCCCGAGGTCGCAAGCGCCTTCGGACGCGTTTGCGGCGGCATCGGCATCGTGATTGCCCTGGCAGCACTCATCGGTCAGTGTTTGATGGAAAGCGGCGCCGCCGACAAGATCACGCGAGTGTTTGTGCGTGCGCTGGGTGAGAAGAACGCGTCGCTGTCGATGCTCAGCAGCGGCTACGTGCTATCGGTGCCCGTTTTCTTCGATACGGTCTTTTATCTCTTGATCCCGCTGGCGCGTGCGATGCGCGTGCGAACGGGCAAGAACTACGTCTTGTTCGTGATGGCCATCTGCGCCGGCGGCGCGGTGACGCACACTGTGGTCCCGCCAACGCCCGGGCCGCTGGCCATGGCGGCGACGCTGAACATCGACCTCGGCGTGATGATCCTGGTCGGCGCCTTCATCGGCATCCAGATGTCGATCGTGGGTTGGCTGTTCGCAATCAACCGCGACAAGGCCCTCGATATCCCTCTGCGTGAAACCGCCGGCCTCTCGCTCGACGAACTGGAGGACTTGGCCCACCGCGACGAACGCCGGCTGCCGAGCTTCTCCATGTCGATGCTGCCGATCGTCCTGCCGGTGCTGTTCATTACATCGAACACGGCCGCTAACGCAATCGACAAGGAGAGTGCGATTGCCGGGGTCACCGCTTTTCTCGGCAACCCCAACTTCGCCCTGTTGGTATCGGCGGCCATTTCCCTGTACATGCTGGCGAAGCAAAAAGGCTACAGCTTGGCTGAGATGGCGAAGCCCGTCGAGACCGCCTTCGCCAGCGGCGGCCTGATCATCCTGATCACGGCGGCGGGTGGGTCGTTCGGCGGTATGCTGGTACGCGCGGAAGTCGGTACAACGCTCGGCAACCTGGCGCAAGAGTTCGGCATTCCCTTTCTGATGCTCAGTTTCCTGTTAGGCGTACTCATCAAGATCGCACAAGGTTCCGGCACCGTGACGATGATCACCGTGTCGTCGATCATGGCGCCGCTGATCGTTGCTTCTCCTCCGCCCTTTCACACCGTCTACGTGGCTTGCGCCATCGGTTCGGGCTCATTGGTCGGCTCGTGGATGAACGACAGCGGCTTCTGGGTCTATAAACAGATGTCGGGTTTCACCGAGATGGAAGCCCTTAAAACCTGGACGCCCCTGTTGGCGGTGATGGGTGTGGCCGGCTACATCCTGACCCAGGTATTCGCCATCGTCCTGCCCTTGCAATAGCCACACGGCGGGCGGGGCGGCGACGTCCGGCAGCCGCAGCGGCGGACTCACTATTTGCAAGACGCTCTGGCGGTGCTAGAATCTCCAGGGGGCATGAGCGGAGGCAGCCGCACGCGGGCTCTCGGACCCACCGGTTGCATCCCCCCTTTGGCCCCGAACCCATCAATGCAACGGAGGCAAGTATGACATCCATACCAAAGGCTCTCAGTGCCGTTCTGTGCGCTGCCTTGCTCATCGCAGCCGGCTGTGATTCTTCACCTTCCACCGAGGCTAAGGTCGAAGAGGTCGAGCCCGTAGCCAAGACGGCCGAGCCTCCAGCCAAGGAAGAGGAAGTTCTCACCGGAACGCCCGTCGTCGCGATGAGAACGACCAAAGGCATGATTCGGATCGAACTCTACCCGGAGGAGGCGCCGAAGACGGTCGCCAACTTCTTGAAGTACGTCGACCGCAAGTTCTACGACGGCACGATCTTTCACCGCGTGCTCAGCAACGCCATCCAGGGTGGCGCATTCAAGTGGGACACGAGCGGCATGAGACGGAAGTACACGCGGCCGGCGATCGAGAATGAGTCCGACAACGGCCTGAAGAACGAGCGGGGCATGGTCACCATGGCGCGCGGAGAGGACCCGGATAGTGCGACCTCGCAGTTCTTCATCAACCTCAAGAGGAACCGCTTGTATGATCGTGACCATCCCAAGGGCGACGGCTCTGGCTACTGTGTTTTCGGCAAGGTGATCGAGGGCATGGATGTGGCCGTTGCGATCAGCAAGGTCAAAACGGCGACGGTGGACGGCAACAAAGATGCACCCACTATTCCCGTGTTCGTCAGGAGAATCCGTCTCGAGTCCTGACGCTCACCGACGCCGCCGTGCGTGAATCCTAATCGGCGGCGCCAACGTCGGGTGCCTGCCACTGACGATCCAGGTTTCGCTTGCTCACCCGCCCGGCCGTCAGCCTCGGGCCCGCAGCCTCTGCGACTCGCGGCAATCAGCGTCGGCACGGCTCCGAAAGCTGTTGCCGTCGCCGTGATCCCGACCGGCGCCTCGTCACCAGACGTGACACCGTCCGCCACGAAAGCGTTGATCTGAAAGAAGGCCCCATCACAGGGAATTTCCGCCCACTGGAACGCCGGGCCGAAACTCCGGCCGGCGAAGATCGCTCCGGCGGCAACTCTCACGCCCGGACACCGTGCCGGCGCCCGATCCTTTTATGATTGAAAGAGGAGCTTGCGAGGACAGATCCGATGGTCGTAGACGTCAAACAAATTGCCGAGAAAGTCGAGAAGGAAGGCCCACTGCTGCAGCAACTTCGCGAGGAGATCGGGAAGGTCATCGTCGGCCAGAGCTACTTGGCCGAGCGGCTGCTGCTGTCACTGTTGTCGAACAATCACGTGCTGATCGAAGGCGTGCCCGGACTGGCGAAGACGCTCTCGGTCACCACACTGGCAAGGACCGTCCAGGCAAGCTTTCAGCGCATTCAGTTCACACCTGATCTGTTACCGGCCGATCTGCTGGGTACACTGATCTACAACCCCAAGAGTGGCGACTTCACGACGAAGAAGGGCCCGATCTTCGCCAACATCATTCTCGCCGACGAGATCAATCGTGCTCCGGCCAAAGTGCAGAGCGCGTTGCTCGAGGCCATGCAGGAGCGGCAGGTCACGATCGGCGATCAGAGCTATCCGCTCGACGAGCCGTTCATGGTACTGGCCACGCAGAACCCGATCGAGCAGGAGGGCACCTACCCGCTGCCTGAGGCCCAAGTCGATCGCTTCATGCTGAAGCTCAAGGTCACCTACCCGACCAAGGCCGAGGAGCATCAAATCCTCAAGCGCATGGCCCGCTCTTCGCCCAATTTGGAGGTCCAGGCAATCCTCACGCCGGACGACATCCTGCGGCTTCGTACTTTGGCCGACGAAATCTACATGGACGAGAAGATCGAGGAGTACATCGTCAACGTCGTGGAAGCCACGCGTAGCCCCGCCACGTACGGTCTCGAGATCGCGGATTTGATCCGCTACGGCGCCTCGCCTCGCGCAACGATCTACCTCGCCATGGCCTCAAAGGCGCACGCGCTGATCGAGGGCCGCGGGTACGTGATCCCCCAAGACGTCAAGACCGTGGGGATGGACGTGCTGCGGCATCGCGTCATCGTCAGCTACGAGGCCGAGGCGGAGGAGAAAAGTTCCGAGGACCTCGTGCAGCAGATCTTCGACACCGTAGAAGTGCCATGAGCGGTGTGGCGTAACGCCCCAGCGACTGTAGGGGCGGGCCGCTGTGCCCGCCCGGCTGCTCATTTACCATTAGGTTTTCTTTGCGACAGTCCACTAGCAAGCCGAGACGCCCGCCACGACCTGACACCACCCCATGATTCCCAAGGAGCTGGCAAAGAAGATTCGCTTCATCCAGATCTACACCAGCAAGGCCGTGAACGACGTTCTCGCCGGGGAGTACCACAGTGTCTTCAAAGGCCGCGGGATGGAGTTCGACGAAGTACGCGAGTACACCCCGGGCGACGAGATCCGCACCATCGACTGGAACGTCACCGCGCGCACGGGGCAGCCTTATGTGAAGCGCTACGTCGAGGAGCGCGAGCTGACCGTCATGTTCGTGGTTGACTTGTCGGCCTCGGGGACGTTCGGCAGTACGGAGAAGCTCAAGAACGAGGTCGCGGCGGAGCTGTGCGCGCTGCTCGCGTTTTCAGCCATCAAGAACAACGACAAGGTCGGGCTGATCGTCTTTACCGATGTCATCGAACTGTATATCCCGCCGAAGAAGGGCCTCTCGCACGTCCTGCGGCTGATTCGCGATCTGCTGAACTTCAAGCCACGGCAGACGCTTACCGACATCGGCCAGGCGCTCGACTACCTCGGTCGGGTCAGCCATCGGCGCGCAGTGGTGTTTCTAGTATCCGACTTCCAGGCGGAAGGCTACCAGAAGCGTCTGCGGGTGCTGGCCCGACGCCACGACCTGATCGCCGTCTCGATCAGTGATCCGAGAGAGAGAGACTTGCCCAACGTAGGGCTCGTCGAGTTGGAGGACGCCGAGACCGGGGAGCGCGTGTTGATCGATACGGGCAGTGACGCCGTGAGGCGCGAGTACGAGAAGCTCGGCCGGGAACACTCCGAGGGACTCGGCGAGATGTTTCGTGCCGGCGGAATCGATCACATCAACCTGCTCTCCGGCCGCGACTACGTGCGCGACCTGGTGGGCTTCTTCCGGATGAGAGAGCGAAGGCTGTGAGAGTGTGCCGCGAAGCGCGGGCTCTCGGCGTTCGCGCCACGGCCTGTGCCCTGCTACTGGCCGGGTTGCTTCTGTTCACCGCCTGTTCCGGAGATTCCCCGAGTGGCAGCGCGGCCGAAGCCTACGAGATCCAGGAGCAGTACGAAAACGGCCTCGTCTCGCTCACCCTCAAGGTCAGCCGGCGCGAGATCACAGCGGCCGACCGCATCGAGTTGGTTCTGGAAGCCCTTGCACCCGAGGAGGAACAGATCGAGTTTCCGGCATTCGAGGAGAAGCTCGAGGAGTTCCAGATCGTCAATTCCCGAACCTCAGCTCCCAAACTCGTCGAGGGCGGGCGGGTCCTGGCGAGCAAGTCATTCGAGTTGGAGCCGTTTTTGCCGGGGAAATACACCATCCCGGCGATGGCGGTTCGCTTCGGGCCGAAGGACGCTGGTGAGGACGGGAAGCAGTCGATCGAGACGACCGAGCAGGCGATTGACGTCAAGTCGGTCTTGCCCGAGTCAGCCGAAGAACCGGACATCAAAGAGATCGCACCGCCGCTGGATCTTCCGGGCGAGCATCGCTGGTGGCTGTACGTTGCCGCGGCCCTGGCCGTGCTGGCACTGGCCGCGGGCTACTACTTCTGGAAGCGCCGGCAAAGCGGCCACGCCGAGGCGGCCAAGCCGCTGCCCGCTCACGAGGTCGCCTATCGGGCGCTCGAGGAGCTACTTGCCGAAGACCTGCTGATGCAAGGCGACGCTAAACTTTTCTATTTGCGGCTTTCGAATATCCTGCGGCACTACATCGAAGACCGCTTCGGCCTCCGCGCCCCCGAGCGAACCACGGAGGAGTTCATGGACGAGTTGCGTTCCACCGCCGCCCTCGCGCCCGCCCACAAGGGCCTGCTACAGGATTTCCTGCGCCATTGCGACATGGTCAAGTTCGCCGAGCACCAGCCGTCGAAAGAGGAGATCGACGATACCGTTGGCGCCTGCCGACGGTTCGTCGACGAGACGAAGGTCGAGCCCGCCGAGGAGAAGGCCGCTGTCGCATCGTGACCTGGCCCTTACCGAGAGAGCCGTCGCTATAAAATAGGAAGTAGGAAGTAGACGACCCACCGAGCGGCACCCGGATCGACCTATCATGCTCCGTTTCGAGTCACCCTGGCTGTTTCTCGCCCTGTTGCTGATCCCGCTGCTTCTCTATCTGCGCAGCCGGAGGCGCGGAGAAGGGGCTTTACGCTTCTCTTCGACGGCCGGCGCCCTTAAGGCGGGGCGCTCGTTGCGCCGGCAGCTCCTTGGCGTGCCGCTCGTCCTGCGCGTCGTGGCTCTGGTGCTGATCGCCATCGCTCTGGCGCGGCCGCAGATGGGCACCGAGCACGTCCGCGACGTCAGCCGCGGCATCGCCATCGAGATGGTGCTCGACCGATCGAGCAGCATGAGCGCGGAGCTGCGCTACCAGGGCGAGCGGCTCACCCGGCTCGACACGGCCAAACGGGTCTTCGAAGAGTTCCTTCAAGGCGACGGCAACGACCTCAACGGGCGTGCGGCTGACCTGGTCGGCATGATCACCTTCGCTCGCTATGCCGATACCATCTGCCCGCTGACGTTGGCGCACGGAGCCTTGTCGGGCTTTCTTCCGAGCGTGAAACTCGTCCAGCGGAGGGCCGAAGACGGCACGGCGATCGGCGACGCCGTCGCACTCGCGGCGGCACGCCTACAAACCGCCGAACAGGCCATCGCGCAGCAGACCGGCGCGACCCAAGACTATGAGATCAAGAGCAAGGTCATCATCCTGCTCACCGACGGCGAGAACAATGCCGGGCAACGCTCGGTGAAAGAAGCGGCCGATCTTGCCGCCAAATGGGACATCAAGATCTATGCCATCGGCATCGGCGGCGGCGGATCGATTCGCACCCCCTTCGGGAATTTCTCGATGCCGTTCGGACGCGCCGGCGTGGACGAGGGAGCGCTCAAGACTCTGGCTGAGACCACCGGCGGCCTCCACCGCGTGGCGGACGACGCCGAGGCCTTGAAAGCGGTCTACCAAGAGATCGACGAGCTCGAGAAGAGCGAGATTGAGTCGACGCGCTACGTCGACTATCGCGAATACTTCCCGCCATTCGCGCTGGTGGGCCTGGGTCTCCTGGGGCTCGAAGTCGTACTTGCAGGCACGCTGTTTCGAAGGATTCCATGAGCGAGACGCGGCTGCTACAGATCGAGATGCTGTACCTGTTGTGGGTGATCCCACTGCTGGCCGGCGTCTACCTCTACGCCGCACATCGCCGACGGCAGGCGCTACAACGATTCGCCGAGGCCGACCTGCTCAAGCAGATCAACACCACGGTCCTCGCCGGCCGGCGCCATTGGAAGGCCGCACTGTTGCTGGTGGCGTTTGCCTGCGCGGTGGTCGCCCTGGCACGCCCCTCTTGGAATCGCGTGGCACAGGAGATCGAGCGGCAGGGCCGCGACGTGGTTTTCCTGCTCGACGTCTCAAAGAGCATGTTGGCCGAAGACCTCGCGCCGAACCGTCTTGAGCGCGCCAAGCTCGCCATCCTCGACAGCATCGAGCGGCTGCAGGGCGACCGTGTGGCTCTGATTGCGTTTGCGGGCACATCGGTGGTCAAGTGTCCGCTGACGCTCGACTACGGCTTCTTCCGTATGGGGCTCGAAGATATCTCGCCGGACAGTGTCTCGCGGGGCGGCACCCTCATCGGAGACGCCATCCGCAAGTCGCTCGATGAGGTGTTCGACAAGCAGTCGAAAGAGTACAAAGACATCATCTTGATCACCGACGGCGAAGACCACGAAAGCTTCTCCGTCCAGGCCGCCGAAGACGCCGGCCAGCAGGGGGTCAGGCTGATTGCGATCGGCCTAGGGGACGAGAACCAAGGGCGCCGCATCCCGATCACCGGCGCCAAAGGACGCAAGACGTTCGTCACCTACCAGGGCCAGGAGGTCTGGACGAAACTCGACGGCGACACGCTTCGTCAGATGGTCAACGCCACCCCCGGCGGGCGCTACCTAAACGTGGCGACGGGAGCTATCGACCTCGGGGACGTCTACGTCAAACTCATTGCCGGGGCCGAAAAGACGGCGCTGGGCTCGACCACGATCGAGCGGTACGAAGAGAAGTTTCAGATCTTCCTCGGGATTGCTTTCTTGCTGTTGTGCCTGGAGATTGTCGTGCGGGAGCGCAAGAGTACGTATGGAGTGAAATCCTTGCCAACCGTGGCAGAAAACTTCAGAGGTCGCAACAGAGGCACGGGTGTAAACCCGCGCGCTCCGTCGACATCGCACCTCCGTGCGGTCCGCCACCAAGACCCTTTTGGTTCCGGCTCGTCCGGGTCAGGGAGTCGGAGCTGACGCCATGAAGCGGCGCCGCAACACTGTCGCGTTAGCCGCTCTTGTCGTACTCGGGGCGGTGCCCACCGTCCAAGGGCAGTCGGCGCGCGAGTTGGTCAGCGAGGGCAACGAAGCCTACCGCGGCGAGAAGTACAAAGACGCCCTTGACTCTTACGAGAAGGCGTCCCAAGCCCAGCCCGACTCGGCTCACGTCTGGTTCAACAAGGGCAACGCGCTCTACCAGCAGGGCAAGTTCACCGATGCCATGGATGCGTACGAACAGGCCGCCCTGCGGGCCGAGGATCCCGAACTCGAAGCCCAGAGCAAGTTCAACCAAGGCAACGCTTCGTTCCGGGAGGGCATCGGCCACGGGCAGCAGGACCCGCGCCGGGCACTCTCCTCCGTCGAACAAGGAGTTCGGCTTTACCAGGATGCACTCAAGCTCGAACCCGGCTTCGCCGACGCCCGGCACAATGTCGAGGTCGCCCGGCGGGCCATGCAAGCACTGATCGAGCAGATGAAGAACCAGCCGCACCAGCCTTCCCAGGGCGACGGCTCGCAGCAGGACCAGCAGTCCGAGCAATCCGACCAGTCCGGGCAGGATGCCGGTCAGGACGCAGCCGACAAGCTGCAGGAGTTGATCGATCAGCAGCAGCAAGCCAATGAGCGGAGCGAGTCTCTCGGCCGGCAGCAACAGCAGCAGGGCCACTCGCCCGATGTCGACAAGCAGGCCCAAGACCTTGCCAATCAACAACAGCGGTTGAAGGACGAAACCAAACAGCTCGGCGACCAGATGGGGCAACAGCAGGACTCGTCGGCCGAGCAAGCCAAAGAACACCTGGAGCAAGCAGCTTCGAAACAACAGCAAGCCGAGCAGGAACTACGCGATCAAAAGTTGGCCGACGCCCAGTCCTCTCAGAAGCAAGCACACGACGAGATGCAGAAGGCCCTCGACTCGCTGAACGGTTCCGGAGAAGAGCAACAGCAGAACCAGCAACAGGCTCAACAGCAACCAAACGACACACAGCAACAGCAAGAGCAGGCAGAAGCCCTCCAGAACGCGCAAGACATCTTGGACGAAGAACGCGAACAACGCCGCCGCCGTCAACTGCAGGTGGTGTTCGGAATCCGCCCGGTTGAGAAGGATTGGTAGTGATCTCTCACAGCGTCAGCCGAGTCTTCATGGCCGCTTCGTTGGTTGCCGGACTCTTGGTGTGCGCCGAGCCCGCTCCGGCACAGACGCTGAAGGCCGAGGCGGCGCTCGAAAAACGCCATGTCTTCCTCGGCGAGCCTTTCGTTTTTCAGATCCGGGTGGAGGGGAGTGATTCGCCCGCGAAGCCCGACCTGAGCGGACTGGCCGATTTCACGATCCAGGAGATGAGCGGCCAACAGAACAATAGCCAGTCGGTAACGATCATCAACGGTCAGATGAACCGGGTCGTGCGCCGGGGCTACACGTTCAGCTACCGTCTCACACTCAAGAAATCCGGCAGCCTTACGATTCCGTCGATCGCGATTTCCGCGGATGGCCAGACGACCCGCACGCAGCCCGTCACGGTTCGAGCCAACCCGCCGACCGAAACCGCAGACTTCAAACTGCGGCAGTCGCTCTCCGAACGCCGGGCGTATCCTGGCCAGCCAGCTACCCTCACCGTAACCTGGTACATCGCCAAGAACGTGGAGGGTTTTTCGTTCAGCCTGCCAGTGCTCGAAGATGATCGCTTCCACATCGCCGCAGCGGACGCAGCCATTGATCGCAGCCGTCCGGATCGCTACGTCCAGATCCCGCTGGGCAAGGAACAAGTGATCGGAGAGAAAGGAAGCGGCACGCTCGACGGTAGGCAATTCACGACGGTGCGTTTCCGCAAGATCCTGATCCCCAAGAAAGCGGGAAAGCTGACGCTGCCGCAAGCGACAGTCAGCCTCAAGGCAGTCCAGGGATATCGCCGCGGCCGGCGGGGCAGCATGTTCGATGAGTTCTTCAACGACAGCTTCTTCAACTTCGGCAGGGACACGGTTTACGAAAGCCTCGTCGTGCCGTCGAACCGGCCTACGTTGGAGGTGGCCGAACTGCCTCAGACGGGCCGGCCTGCCAACTTCAGCGGCCTCGTCGGGAGATACACCATCTCGGCCGAGGGCGCACCCAACGAATTGAATGTCGGCGACCCGATCACCCTCAGTGTGCGCATCGCCGGGCCGCGCTATCTCGAAAATGTGGAGCTCCCGCCGCTGAGCGGCCAGCCGGTCCTGGCGCGTGACTTCAAGATCCCGCAAGAGCGCGCCGCGGGCGCCGTCAAGGGCCGCACAAAGCTCTTTACGCAGACTCTTCGCGCCAAGCACGCGGAAGTAAAGCAGATTCCGCCGATCGAACTGAGTTATTTCGACCCTGGCAGCGGCCGCTATGCGATGGCCAAAACCGAACCGATTCCGTTGACGGTCCACGCCACCCGGCTCGTCACCGCGCGCGATGCGGAAGGCATGGTAGGGGGCGAGTCGATCCAGACCGAGCTTGAAAGCCTCGAAGGCGGCATCGCGCACAACTACGAGGGCTTCGACGCGCTCGAGAACCAGCAGGCCGGCCCCGCCGCTTGGCTGCGCTCACCCGGGTGGATGGTGCTGATCGGGCTGCCGCCCCTGGCGTACTTTGGCCTGCTGGGGTTTACGCTTTTCTCGCGTGCGCGCGAGGCGGATCCGGCGGCGCGACGGGCGCGGCGCTCGTTCCGCGAATTGACAAACAGCCTGAAGACGGTCGAGTCGAGCAACGGCCGCTCGGCCGACCAGATGGATTCGCTCTTGCTCGAAGCGTTGCGGCAATACGTGGGGGGCCGTCTGGGCTTGCCTGCGGGTGCGATCACGTTCAAGGACGTGAAGCCGGTGCTGGAAGAACGTGGGGCGGGCGCGGAGACCGTCGAAGCGCTCGGCACGTTGTTTGAACGTTGCGAAGCGGGCCGCTACGCCGGCGGAGCGCTCGCCAGCGAGGATGCCCCCGCCACCGCCCGCCGGATCGTCGAAGTCGCCAAAGACTTGGAAGGCAGTCTGCGATGAAATGTGGCGTAAGGCTCCAGCCTTGCCGAGAACCGATTCCTCGGTTCTCAGGCCCACGGCCCGGCAAGGCTGTGCCAACGAGCGAGCCTGTCTCCCGGCCAATCCCCAATCGGCACATAAGCCACGGGGACCGATTTACGCCCCGGCAGGGGCAAGAGAGAGTAGCCCACGGCGCAAGCCGTGGGTCAACGTTCCCAAACGACCCTCAGCCCCGGCAGGGACGTTTGAGCCGTGCTCTTCCCGCTACTCGCCGGCTGCAAAGACAAGAAACGGGCGGACTCTGGAAGCCCCGTCCCACCTGCCGCGGGGACTGTACAACGCAACCTTCAGCAGGCTTACGGACAGATTGCGGACGAATCGGGACTCGGCCAGCCGCCGGCTTACGCCACACGCCTCGGGGGACCGTGATGGCTGCACTGCTTTCCCTCTTGCTCTTGGCTGGCCCGGCTACCGCGCAGCTCACAAGTGAACCGGAACGCCAAGCGCTCTTCGTCGAGGCGAACCAGCTCTTCCGTCAGGCCAACGAAGCCGCACCGACCAACCCCATTGCCGCCGAGGACCTCTACAGACGCGCGGCGCTGCGCTTCGAACGACTGGTGACCGAAGGCCGCGTGCGCAACGGCCGGCTCTTCTACAACATCGGCAACGCCTACTTCCGCACCAACGATGTCGGCCGCGCGATCCTCAACTATCGCCGGGCCGAGCAATACATCGGCGGCGATCCCAACCTGGTACAGAACCTCACCCACGCCCGCGGCACGCGGCTCGACTCGTTCGAAGAAACACAAGAGACGCAAGTGCTCAAGACGCTTTTGTTCTGGCACTACGACATCTCGACCGGATCCAGGTCGATCTTGTTCGCGCTGCTGGCTGCTTTGTTTTGGACGGCCGCGGCTATCAGACTTCTTCGCTCCGAGTGGGCGCCGCGGCTGTTGCTGATCGCGACAGGTGTACCGGCGTTGCTGTTTCTCGGCTCGCTTGTGGTGGAAGCGTCAGTCAAAGCCGACCAGTCAGCGGGCGTGATTCTCTCCCAGCAGGTCATCGCGCGCAAGGGCGACGGTGAGTCGTACGAGCCGAGCTTCAAAGAGCCGCTGCACGCCGGTGCGGAGTTCCTACTGGCCGAAGAGCGCCGCGGCTGGTTCCATATCGAACTGCCCGATGAGCGCCGTTGTTGGATTCCGGCCGCGTCGTCAGAATTGGTGAGCCCGCCGGGCGGATAGGCCCATCCCCACAACAGAGGCGTGGACGGCAGTCCACGGGTAGTCAAGCCGACCCGCGGCAATGGAGAAACCGAGCCCGGAACGCCAGTGACGGGTGCGCTACCTCTGAGCGAACGGGTGGTGGATTGACCCCTCACTTGCGTTCGGGGCTCGGCTTCTTTCGTCCACACGGTGATCGGATAACTCAACCGAAGCGTTACTTTCACCTCCTCGTGGCGTTACAATTCCTCAGGCTAGGTATCCTCAGGTCAGGGCAGGATTTCCCTGGGCTCACGCCCAGGGCTTTTGTTTGAGTCACCCCTTCGGTGCTGGCCGGAGAAGCAGAGTTGCCCAATTCAAACTGCACAGGTGATGTAGCATATAGGCAACCATGTTCAGGGCGGTGTTTGGCGATCGGTCTAGTCGTCTGACTCCAATCGATATCTGAACAAACGTGCCAAGTTTTCACAGGGGCGTGAGGAGAGCCGGCCCGGACGCCGATCGAAATGAGCCCTGTCAGGATCGACTCCGTCACCATCGGCGGCGGCGGTCCGCTTGCCCTCATCGCCGGCCCTTGTGTCATCGAGTCGCGCGAGCACGCCCTCGCGACCGCGCGCGCGGTCCGCGAGGCGGCATCGGCGGCCGAGCTGCCGCTGATCTTCAAAGCTTCCTACGACAAGGCCAACCGCACGAGCGGTGGCTCCTTTCGCGGGCCCGGCCCCGACGAAGGATTAGCGATTCTGGCTGAAGTCAAGAACGAAACCGGCCTTCCCATCCTCACCGACGTCCACGAAGTACACCAGGTAGCCCCAGCGGCGGAAATCTGTGACGTGCTCCAGATCCCCGCCTTCCTTTGCCGCCAGACCGATCTGCTCATCGAAGCCGGCCGTAGCGGCCGTGCGGTCAACATCAAGAAGGGACAGTTCCTCGCCCCGTGGGACATGCGCTACGCCGCCGACAAGGTCGCCTCCACGGGAAACGAGCACATCCTGCTTACCGAGCGCGGGACCACTTTCGGCTACGGGAATCTCGTCGTCGACTTCCGCGGCCTGCCGATCATGCGGGAACTCGGGCGCCCGGTCGTGCTCGACGTGACCCACAGTCTGCAGCTCCCCGGTGGCGGCCCCGGCGGAAAACCAGGGGGCGGCCAAGGCTCGAGCGGCGGACAGCCGCAGTTCATCGAAACGCTGGCGCGGGCGGGCGTGGCGGCGGGTGTGGACGCGCTCTTCTTCGAGGTCCATGAGGAGCCGGAGCACGCGCTCTCGGACGGGGCGAACGCACTCAGGTTGGATCAGTTCCCGGCCCTCCTCCTCCGGCTTGCCGAATTGGGCAGGATGGTTCGGTCCTGGCAGCAAGGCCGCCGTTCTTGAACGCGGGCACAGCACCTTGCGCCTCTACGGTTTGAGGAGCCGCCTGTGGTCGCCGCCGGGCCCAGGGCGCTGAACCGTCGTCTCCGACGCGGAGCCCGGGCGTAAGCTAAGAGACTCCGCCGTCGCGGCAAGTCGGCCCCGAGCCAGCAGGTCGGCTTTCATTCGCTTGGCCTGTCTAGCGGTGAAGCCCAACCACCCCCTGGCGAGGTCATCCATCTCCTGCGTGAGCCACGGAGTGCGCATGATGCCCTTTCCAGAATGGCTTCCCTCGCCCAGCAGCAGATGACCGATCTCGTGAGCCAGGATGTATCCGAGCATCTGAGCTGTGGAGGTAGGATGGCCGGCAGCCAGTTCCTCGGCCGCCTCAAAAAACACGCCGGCCTGGGATGCGACCTTCCCTTTCTCGATTGGCAGGGCCGCAAAGCCCAACCGGCAACGTGGGTTCTGCGAACGAGGAACGATCCGGATGACAAGCTCAGTCGGCGTTGGACGGCCGCGGCAGGCCGTGTTGGTCTGCAGCTCTGCCAGGGAAATAGGACAGTCCACCCATACGGTCTCAACGTTGACTTTGCGCAATGCCCTCCCCGCTTGCTCTTTCGCGGCAACCACGATCCTCTCTGCGACTCCGGCATAGTTAAAGACACGTATCGTAATTGTTGGTCGAAGATCGGCTTCGCCCGGGACGGTTCCCAAGGTATGAATTCTCTCCAACATCTGAGCCCTCATCCGTTTGGCTTGCTTTGGAGTGAAACGAAACCTACCGCAAATCGCCTTTTCCAAGTCTCCGTTCTGCCAAGTCGCTTTCATGATCCCTTGGCTGGAATGACTTCCCGAACCAAGGAGCAAGTGCCCGATCTCATGCGCCAGAATGTGACCCAGCGCGACAGATCGGTAGGAATCCATGTCGGCCGCGAGTTCGTTCACACGGTGATAGAAGACAACGGCCTGGCTGCCGAACCCGTTCGCTTTGTCGGAAAGCATAGCGAAGCCAAAGCTGCCGTCCGGCACGGTGAATCGCTCCGCCATTTCCCGCGGCAGGATTTTCAGAACCACAACGGCCGGACCGGATGCGACCCGGCAAGCAGGATCGAGATCCTCGTCGGACAGACTCACCGAGCAGTCCAACCACTGAGTTGGAATCCCGGCCTTTGAGAGCACTTCCTTGGCGTCCTCGGTGTCCCACTCGATCGTCGCTGGCGACAGGCGCGCGTAGTCGTAGAGCCGTACCTGTAGCTTGGCTGGCGTGGGTCCGGAAGTGATCCCCAGCTCCTCCGCCGAGGCGCATGGATTGGGGGAGATTGCGAAGAGACTTAGAAAGAGACTTGTTGAAAACGATCTGCTCACGGCCTGTACCTCCGGGGTTGGGGTTAGGCCGAGAGTGGATCAGGTGACCAGGTGCTTCAAGGCGCCCGGACGCCACCTGTCAGTTGAAAGATTGTCACGACACAAACGACTGATAATAAGAGGCTTATCTGCAAGACAGACTTCTTTCCCCCGACCTGGGATCCAAGCTGGGTGATTTGTCGGAACGGCGGCGTTACAATTGGGTGACCTTGTGACCTCCGCGTAATCCGTTCAGCCATCCAGGTGCTGCCGTGGAACCGTTCAACCCTGCGAGACGGGTCATCCGATTTGAGGCCTTTGAAGTGGACCTCGCGGCGGGTGAGCTACGGAAAAACGGCCGCAAGCTCAAGCTCCAAGAGCAGCCTTTCCAAGTGCTGGCGTCCCTGCTCGATCGTCCAGGCGAGGTGGTCACTCGAGAAGAGTTGCGCGAGCGGCTCTGGCCGGGGGATACCTACGTCGACTTCGACCGGAGTCTCAACTCGGCGGTCAATCGGCTCCGTGAGGCGCTCGACGATTCAGCCAACCAGCCCCGATTTGTAGAAACGCTGCCTCGCCGCGGCTACCGCTTTGTCGCTCCTCTGGAGCGGCACGACCGGGTTGGGGACCTATCGTCACCCATTCCACCCACCGCCGAGACGCTGAAAACTCCGCCCGGGGAGGCTCTACAGGCACACTTGCGCCGCACCCGGCTCGAGCGACTGGTGCTCTTGGCCGCGTTGGTCGTCGCGGTGGGGGTGATTGTTGCGCTCTGGTTTCGCGCACCGCCGCGTGACTCAGAGGCGCCCCTGCGGAAGTTTGCGTTTTCGCTCGGTGACAACAGTTATCCCTGGCCTAGAACGGAAATCTCGCCCAACGGAAGGTATCTGGCGTACGTTGCGCCGGGCGAGGAAGTAGCCCTGAACCTGTGGATTCAGGATCTGGAGAAAACCGAACCGCGGATCGTCGAGGGGAGCCAAGGGGCGGTGTTCCCATTTTGGTCGCCGACGAGTGAGTTTATCGGCTTCGTTGCCGGCGGGGAACTCAAGAAGATTTCGCCTGACGGCGGTCCGGCCATTACGCTTTGTCGCCTACCTTCGGGCAGCTCTGACGGAGCCTGGAGCCCGGATGGCGAGTGGATCGTATTTGCCGCGGGGCCGCCCCCAACGAGCCTCTACCAGGTTTCGGCGCAGGGTGGCAGTCCCAAGCTGTTGTTTGGGCCGGAGAACTCCGAACCCGGGCAGGGTTTCACGAACCCGCATTTCTTGCCTGTTGAGGCCGGCGAGCGGATACTTCTATTCACGGACGGATTCACGTCCGGGCCCCGTGCGACTTACCAGCGAGACTCTAAGATTCTGGTGCAGGATTTGGACTCCGGCACGCGAAGAGTCTTAGTCCAAGGCCGCAACGCGGTCTATTCTCCCACCGGTCACATTCTGTTCAGCCGGTTGCGCACCCGCGGGGGGCACCGCCTATGGGCGCTGCCTTTCTCCCTTCAGATGTTGCAGCCCACGGGCAAAGCCTTTCTTGTCAGCGAGAACAGCGAGGATCCGAGTGTCGCGCGTGACGGCACGTTGGCTTACTTTGATAGACCACCAAGACTACACCAGCTCGTCTGGAAAGACCGCGGTGGCAAGAAGCTGGCAGAAATTGGCCAACCGCAGCGTATTGGACAGGTGTCACTCTCGCCCTCTGGAGCTGCGGTCGCCGTCGCTGGGAACGAACCCAATTGGGAGGTGTGGCTTCACGACACGGCGCGCAACATCAAGACTCATCTGACCTTCGATCCCGGTCTGCAGGGAGGCCCGGCTTGGTCACCCCAAGGAGACAGAATCGCGTTTTTTTCAGCCTCCTATCCACCCAAGCCCAAGTACAACATTGACATCTTGGCCAGGGCCGCCGATGGCAGTGGCGAAACGGAAGAGCTTGTCGCCACACCGCTCCATGAATTTCCCACCGACTGGTCCCGGGACGGCCGATACCTAGTTTTTGACCGGTGCGAACTCTACCGAACAGAATCTTCGAAGACCCAGCGCGACCTGTTTTACCTGAAGTGGAAGGGCGATGGAAGCGGATATGAAGAGGTTCCGTTCCTGCAAACGATCTCTGATGAATCCCTTGGGGTGCTGTCGCCTACCGCTCAGTTTCTAGCCTACTGCTCGGACGAGTCAGGCCAAAAGGAGATCTACGTTCGGTCTTTCCCGGAAGGTAGCGGCAGATTGCGGGTCTCGGGCCACGGGGGCTCCCAGCCGCGGTGGAGCCGCGACGGCAAAGAACTGTTCTACGTGGAGAATGACACGTTAATGGCCGTGTCAGTCACCACGGGCCCACGTTTTTCTGTCGGCTCTCCCAAGCCCCTGTTCAAGGATTCCAACTTGCAATATAATCTCCCCGGGCACCGATATGATGTTTCACGCGACGGTCGGCGCTTCGTCCTAGCTGAGACCCTGGAACCCACCAAGCGCGCCACCCGCGTGGTCCAGAACTGGTTCGCCGAGTTCCGCGATCGGCAGGGTGAAGCGCGATAGCACTCTAGCCGGCTGATCCCATCGACATCTCAAGAAAGGTGTCAAGTTTTCACAGCGGTGTTCGGAGAGCTGGCGCAGACGCCGATCGAGCGCCACCCGTCGACTCGGAGCCGCAGGCGCCAACCTGCGTTGAGACCCTTCAAGCCGTCACCGCGGACCGCAGGAACGCGCCAAGGGCCGCTTGCCTCCTTCCGGCAACGTCGCCCTCCACAGCGGCCGCTCATCGCAAGCTCACGCATCACATCTTGCATGGGTCACAGATTTTTCAGAATTTTATTTCCCGCCCTTTCAATCACTTGCCATTCCGCCTGCCCCGGCAAGTTGCCATCCGCATGCTAGCCTGAAACCGGAAACGACCGGTGCGGATCGATCGCCGGATCAACACGACCGTTTCCTGGCCAGGACAGTTTTCGGGTTGCTCTCCGAGAAAGTGGATCATCCCCCGCGGACGGCTGCTCTTGAAGTTCGTCGCGTGGATCTTGCTTCTGAGATCCGCGGGTTTTCGACTCAAGAGACGCACGTTCGCTCATGCTCGCTCTTTCGTTCCTGTTGTGGGCGGGCCGCTGAGGTTGAGATCGATGGGAGCCAGAGGCGCCTCTGTACATTAAAAGCGTTTGTCAGAAACGAACCGCGACACGAAGGGATCGCTATCGGGAAGTGTGTCCAGTGAAGGCTGGCATGTTCAGTGGGAGACAGACCCACCGGGGTAAAAGTCAGAGCTCGGTAGCTTGAGTTGTATCTGTGGAGGAGACGAAGCAGATGAAGCCAACTGACAAAGCCATCCTTGGGATGGTGAGCAAGTCACCGGGCCGTAACGAAAGTGAACCCATAGGTGGCCTCGAAAACCTAAAGCCCCGGAGGTCGAGCCCTCTTCTCGAAGGTGAAGGCAGCATGGCCTGGCGCAGACTGACTGCAGCGGTAGTGTCACTCCGGCGGGGTGTGAGGGACGGCACGGTGACAAGGGCATGCTGAGCAACCGGAGAAGCCCTCCTCGTCCCGTTGAGAAATCGGCGGAGCAGGGAAGCCGTATAGCTGGCGACAACCAGTGGCAGGAACTGGAAAAGGAGCCACCGAACTGGCTAAACGGGCACGCAGGAGCGGCAAACTGCACAGCTTTGTAACCTCCCAAAGCTCTCGAGCGGACACTTCCCTGGCACGGTAGAAATCGGCTATGGCCGGAAATCGATCAACGCGTCCACTCTATAGTGAGAACCGCAAACTCGGTTTTCCGTGGTTGCCATGGCGCGGGTAGTGCCGGAAGAGGGGACTGCGGGCCGGGCGACTCGCCTTTGAGCGGCAGAGTCAATGGCCCGTTCCAAGGACAGCCTAGTGGCCCGACCCGGACCGTGCCGTCTCCGGCACTCGGGTGCGGTCGTGGGGTTCAAGCTGGAACCTCCACTCGAGGGGAACCTCTTCCGGTAGGTAGCAGAGCTTGTCATCGCAGGCCTGATAGCGGAAGGCGCCTTCGATGACGAGTTCGCCGACCTCGTTGGTGAGCGCCGTGAGATCATCCGCCTTGCCAAGTGAAACGTCGGCCATCAGCCGGAACGAACCGTTATAAACCGGTACGATCTCCTGGATCGCAGGCAAGTGGAGCAGCTCGGACTCAGGATAAGAGGCCGGGAAGTGGCGCAGCCCGGCCGCTTCGGTCATCACCCACTCGATCGGGATGTAACCGACGACCTCGGGTGCGTACACATGCATGTTCGGCCGTACGTGAACATCGAGAACGAGCGCCACCCGATTCTCGCTGCGGACCACTTCATCGCTCGCCCACGTGGCGAGGCGCAGATGGTTCGTTTCCTTCTCGGTTCTCGGCGCGCCTGATTCGCCCTGCAGTTCGCGTACGAGGATGTTTCCCGCCGTCACTCTGTCGGCTGCGTCGTCTTCGAGGAACTTGGCCGTCACGCGCCCCGCCTCATCGATCAGCAGCCGGCAAGCCTTGGCGACCCCATAAAAGCGGTGGTCTGCAGGGACTGCTTCGTTGAGCACGCCGAAGGCGCGTATCATCTTCGAATCGCGATCGGACAGCAGCGGATAGCTGATGCCCACTCGCTGGGCAAAGTCCCGCAGCACGTCCGGCGCGTCGAAGGTGACCGCGGCGACGTGAATGCCCTCTTGCGCGAAGTTTTCTCGCTGCCGTTCTAATTGAACGAGCTGATCCTTGCAATAGATGCACCAGTCGGCAGAACGCTGAAAGACAAGCAGCAGGCCTTCGGGCCCTCGTAGCGATTCGAAGTTCTGCGTTCTGCCCTGATGGTCGGTGGCTTGAAACGCTGGGATCCGCGAGTCGATGTCCGGGCCCGTGGGTGGAGGTGGCGACGGACGTGCCGGGTTTGCAAGCAGCAGGGGTAGCAGCGCCGTGCTGAGGATCGAACGTCTCAATGTCGCCGGGATCACGCCGGATCACTTCCCAACTACCAGGTTATCCCACAGAGCCCAGGGCCTCCAGGGGGCTCCGGGCTTGGCGTCATTTCAGCCGATGCCGCGTCCGGCCAGGAGCGGCAAGTAGCGTCCCAGCATGTAGCCGAGCAGCGCCACGGCCAACGCGATGCCCAAGTGTGCCAGGGCGACGTGGGGGGCCGTGTGTACGCTACAGCCGAAATGAAGGACGGTCACGCCCACCAGCCCCGCCATCAGCCCCGCTCCCGCGCCGGCCACGGCGAGAGACAGCACCGCCCCACGGCGAAGCAGCAGAATGATCACGGCCGCGGCCGGGCAGGAGTACATCAGCCCCGTCCGGAAGCACATCCAGCTCTGCGCCAAAAACGTGCCGCTGACGTCCCATGGAAACGCCACAGCGACGGCGCAAAACAGGACCGCCAACGACGACAAGAACAGTCGCGCCGGCGTCAGCAATCGCGGCGATCCGGGCGCCATCTCGCGGCTCAGCGTCGCCGACAAGATCAGAACAACCGCACCAATCAACCCGAGGATGCCCACGAAGCGAAGCACGCCCATCTCCAGCGCACCGCTAAAGCCCGAGGCCGCGACGAACCCTCCCGAAAGGATGGCGTAGATGATCAGAAAGCCGGCCGTGAGTCGCGCCGCGCTGAGCAGAGGCCGGACTTCCCGCAGCGAATCCAGAATCGATGATTTGATCTTCGCTTCGATCGCGGGCTCAACTCCCTCCGCCGGGTCCCGCCTCGTCAGAAAGTCCCACACCGCGCGGCAGGGCGCACACTTCTCCAGGTGCTCGCGTACGGCCTGGGGCAGTTGAGTCCAGCCTTCCCGCGACGTCCGGTGGAGGTGTTCGCCGGCTTCGGGGCACGTCATCGCTTTGTTCCTACCTCAGATGGATCTTGCAGCATGACTCGCAGTTTCTCGTACGCCCGATGGGCTTTCTGCTTTACCGCCCCCAGGGTCGTGCCGGTAGCATTCGCAACCTCCTGCAGGCTCATTCCAGACACCTTTAGCATCCGGATGACCACCTGCTGGCTCTCCGGAAGCCGTTCGAGCAGCCGCCAAACATCAAAGTCCGCCGCATCCGCGCGCCTGCCGACCTGTTGGCGCGGCTCGACCTGCTCGTCGAATAACAGCTCCTTTGCATCAATCCGTTTCCTGCGGCGATAGGCGTCAATCCTTGCGTGACGGGCGATCGCGAAGATCCACGGCAATACGGGGCTACCCGGCCGGTAGGTGTGTCGCGCCTTATGAATCCGAAGCCAGCAGTCCTGAAGCATGTCTTCGGCGAAGGGGCGCGTCTGCAAAGGTCCAGCGAGGAACCGCAGCAGCATGGGCGAAACGCTTTCGACTAGCGCGGACGCGGCGTCCCGGTCGGCTTTCTGGTAGCTGGCCATCCACTGTTGCAGCCGCGCCGCGTCGGGTCTATCCCCGGCTTTTGCCGAGGCCGCACCGGTCTCCAGAGCAGACTTGGAAACCGTCACCGCATCCGAAGGCGGCGACACAGCCCGGTCGCGGACTGCCTCACCGCTTGGTTCGTCTCCTTCAGACATAAGGTTACGGGATGCCTGCCCAGGGGCCGGGCGGGTGGCTCGGCCGGCAGGAATCGTGGAGCCAAACGGCCGGCGAACGGGTCCCAGGCCCCTGTTGAAGCCCAATGATAATGTCCCCTTGAGCGCCCAATAGAAATGTCCCCTAATCTGGACCTCTGCGAGGAGGTGAAAGATTGGGAAGGACATGGATGAGTGCCAAGGAGTTGAGGCGCGGCGAAGTGCTGAGCCGAGTGAAACGAGGGGAACTGAAGTTGACCGAAGCCACCGCACTGCTGGAGGTCAGCTACCGCCAAGCGAAGCGGCTCAACAAGCGTTACCGAGCAGGCGGGGTCAAGGCTTTGGTGCACGGTAACGTCGGCCGCGCTTCGAACCGAGCCGATGACAAGCGCCGCGAGCAGGTTCTCGAGTTGGTGCACGCAAACTATGCGGGCGAGGGGCACGAGCGCTGCGGGCCGACGCTAGCCGCGGAGCAGCTGCAACAGGATCACGGCCTGGAGGTGTCGGTGCGCACGCTGCGGCGCTGGATGCTCGCGGCGGGCCTGTGGAGCCGGAGTCGCAAGCGCCCACCGCATCGCAGCCGGCGGCAACGCAAAGCGCACTTCGGCGAGCTGATTCAACTCGACGGTTCGCACCACCACTGGCTGGAAGGACGCGGCCCGAAAGCCTGTCTGATGAACTTTGTCGATGACGCGACCGGTCTTGCACTGTGCCGCTTCTCGGGCCAGGAAACGACCTGGGCCGCGGCCGATCTGCTCCAAGCCTGGGTGCGCCAACACGGCGTTCCCAAGGCGTTGTACTGCGACTGGAAAAACGTCTACCAGCGCCAGCCGACGTCGCGGGAAGCACTGGAAGGCATCAAGCCCGAGACGCAGTTCGGGCGCATGTGCGCGAAGCTTGGCATTGGCATCATTGCCGCATCGTCGCCGCAAGCCAAGGGACGTGTCGAACGCCATCACGGCACGCACCAGGACCGCCTGATCAAGAAGATGCGGCTGCGGGGCATCGTTGATTACGAGGCGGCGAACCGTTACCTCGGCGAGGAGTACTTAGCCGAGCACAACGAGCGCTTCTGCTGCGAGCCGGCGGCGGGAGCGGACTTTCACCAGGCGCTACCCCGCGGCACCGAGCTGCGAGGGGTGTTCTGCTTCGAATACGAACGGGTGGTGAGCAACGACCAGGTGGTGCGTTTCGAGAATCGTTGCTTGCAGTTGAAGCCGAAACGCAATCAGGGCGTGGGGGCGGGTGCACGGGTGACGGTCCAACAGGGGCGCGATGAGAGCTTGCAGGTGAGGTTTGAGGGGCACGAGATCGAGCACGAAGTGATCGCCACGCCGACGCCACGGCTGCGGACGAAGCCGGCACCGCAGGGGAACGTGGTGGCCAGACGCAAGCCGGCGGCGAACCACCCCTGGCGGCGAGCTGTGCTGCGGAAAACACGAGCTGCGAATTCATAAGAGGGCTGTGGAAATGCCGGGTCGGATGGAAAGCGTGGAAAACCTTGTGGCGGCAGCCGTGCCGGGCTCGAGGATCCGTGGATGGTTTTCCACCCTTCCCACCGCCCCTTGGAAATCGCTGCGCGATTCCCACAGTTCCACAGCCCCGACGATGACGATTCTCTCCTATCACCAAGGGGACACTTCTACTGGGCTACCGAAGGGGACATTTCATTGGGCCTTGACAGACACTCTCAGGCGCTTTGACAACGAAGGTAAGGGCGGCTACACTTCCCTTTTCCCGCAGCAAGCTCAAAGCAGGGGGGTACCGAAAAATAATGCATCCCCGCCGGCTGTTTGTCGCCAGTTGTGTCGCGCTGGTGACGACTTCGATGGTCTTTTCGGTTCGCGGGGACATCCTCGACGCGCTGGGCGCGGATTTTCATCTCAACAAACAGCAGACGGGCGTCGCTTTGATGCCGGCGTTCTGGGGATTCACCCTGTCGATCTTCATCGGCGGCTCGCTCGTGGACTACTTCGGCATGCGCAAGCTGCTGCTGCTGTCAAGTGCCGGGTACATCACGGCGGTCCTGGCGATCGTCTTTGCTCCGATGCCGGCCGGCGTGGTCGATCCCTGCTACTCGGACCTGGGGTTCCTCATCCTCTACGCTGCCATGCTGACGCTGGGGCTCTCCCAAGGGCTCGTTGAGGGCGTCATTAACCCCCTGTGCGCCACCCTCTACCCCGACGGCAAGACGCACCGCATGAACGTGCTGCACGCCTGGTGGCCGGGCGGGTTGATCATCGGCGGCCTGCTGGCTTATGGGATCACCAAGCTGATGGCGCTCGACGGGGGCGGCGTCGACCCCTCCATTGCCACACTCGGCTGGAAGATCAAGCTCGGCACGTTGCTGGTTCCGGCGGTCATCTTCGGCATGATGAGCCTACGCGAGACATTCCCTGCCACCGAGCGCGTTGCGGCTGGTGTTTCCGGCGGGGAGATGCTGCGCGAGGCCGTGCGGCCCATGTTCATCTTGTTCTGGGTCTGCATGTGGATGACGGCCTCGACCGAGTTAGGTCCCGATCAATGGGTGGGCTCGCTGATCACGAACCTGACCGGCATGCAAGGCATCCTGATCCTTGTCTATACCGCCGGGATCATGTTCGTTCTGCGCTTCTTCGGCGGACCGTTGGCACGCCGCTTCTCGCCCATGGGACTGCTGACCCTGTCGGCTATTCTCTCCGCCGTCGGGTTGTTTGGACTGGGCACCGTGGCGACTCCGTTTCAGGCCTTCCTGGCCGCGACGGTGTTCGGCATCGGGAAGACCTATTTCTGGCCCGTGATGCTCGGTATTACGTCTGAACGATTCCCCAAGGGTGGGGCGCTGCTGCTGGCGATCATGGGCGGGACAGGCAACCTCTCCGTCGCCTTCATCATCCCGATCATGGGCGGCTGGTATGACACCTACGGCGCCGCCGCGGCTTTCCGCTATGTGGGTATCCTGCCGGTCGTGTTGACCGTCATCTTCGGGCTGCTGTTCTTCCACTACCGCTCCCGAGGAGGGTATCAGGCCGTGAAGCTGGAATCAGCTGAGGGCGCCTAGCCGCTTATGCGTAGCGTAACGAGGATTTTGTGCTCGTTAGGCGAGGCGTACCTGCAGCAGGCTTACGGGCTCGATTCACGGTGTAGGGGCGGACCGCTGTGTCCGCCCCGCCGCCCCTGGTACGCGGCGTCGCTTTCGCACAGAAACCGAGAGCAACTCCGCCGCGCCGGGGTCGACGCAGCGGTCCACCCCTACAAGCTGCCTCCTCTAGGCCCTTCGGGATATCAAGGGCGCAGCCCTTGACTAGTTGGGTGATCGAAGCGGCGTTGGAACTAGGGCCACAACACCGCCACTTCGCGGGCCTGAGAACCGAGGAATCGGTCAGTCAGTATCTCACGGGGCAAAGCCGGGAGGCTTACGCCACCTAATGTCATGAAGCTGGACGACAAGGTCGCCGTTGTCACAGGCGGCGGGCATGGGATCGGCCGGGCGCTGTGCGTGCGGTTCGCTGCCGAGGGAGCGCGAGGCGTCGTCGTTGCTGATATAGACCGTGCGGCGGCCGAGGCCGTGGCCGAGCAGGTCGGCGGCCTTGCCGTCACCACCGATGTCGCCCGCGAGGCCTCCGTCGTTCGTCTGGTCGAGCAGGCGACCGAGCGCTATGGGCCCATCGATCTCTTCTGCTCGAACGCCGGCATCATGGTCGAGGGCGGTGTCGGGACGTCCGATGACGATTGGAACCGTATCTTCGGCATCAATTTCAAGGCTCACCTCTACGCGGCCCGGGCCGTGCTCCCGGCCATGCTTGCGCGGGGCGAGGGATACCTGTTGCAAGTCGTCTCGGCCGCCGGCCTGTTGACCCAGATCGGCTCCGCCCCCTACTCCGTCACCAAGCACGCGGCCCTTGCGCTCGCCGAATGGTTGGCCGTCACCCATGGGGAGGAGGGCATCAAGGTCTCCTGCGTTTGCCCGCAAGGCGTCCGCACGCGGCTGCTCGACGAAAGCGACTCCCGATTCCTCAAAGAGAGTGCGCTGGATCCCGAAGACGTCGCCGAGGCTGTGATCGACGGACTTGCCGAGGAGACCTTCCTCATCCTCCCCCATCCCGAGGTAGCCGAATACTTCCAGCGTAAGGCCGCCGACTACGACCGCTGGGTCCGCGGGATGCGCCGCCTGCAAGAGCGTTTCCGCGAAGTATGATACAGGGCTATGGCGATCGATTCGTCGGCCCGCATTGCATCGACGGCACGGGTGTCGCCGGACGCGGAGATCGGCCCCGGCGTCGAAATCGGTGACTACGCGATCGTCGAGGACGAAGTAACCATCGGCGCGAACACGCGGCTCGAGCCGCAGGTCGTCGTTAAGCGTTGGACCACTCTCGGGTCGGACAACCGCATCTCGGTTGGCACCGTGCTCGGTACCGATCCGCTGGACAAGAACTTCAGCGGCGAGCGCAGCTACCTCAAGATCGGCAACCGCAACCGCATCCGCGAGCACTACACGATCAGTCGGGGCACCGAGCCCGAATCCGTGACCACGATCGGGGACGACAACTACGTTATGACGTCGGGCCACATCGCGCACAACTGCAAGATCGGCTCGAACAATGTGATATGCAGTTGCGCGCTGATCGCCGGTTACGTGGAGATCGAGGACTCGGCGTTCATCTCGGGCGGCGTGGGAGTGCAGCAGTTTTCGCGGGTCGGACGGATGGTGATGGTCTCGGGGAACTCGGGGGTCAACGTCGACGTGCCGCCGTACTTTCTCTACTCCGGCTTCCGCATCTCGCCGCGCGGCATCAACCTGGTCGGATTGCGGCGCGCGGGCCTGCCGCCGGAGGAGATCCGGCGATTGAAAGAAGCCTTCCGCCTTTTGTTCCGAGCTTCGTTGCCGCTTGCAACCGCGCTCGAGCGTATCGAATCGCAGATCCCCAGCGAACATACGCGACACCTGGTGGAGTTCGTCCGAACATCGAAGCGTGGCATCTGCCGCCGCTAGTTGCGACCATGGGGATGTTCTTCCGCCACAAACGGAGCCGCGGGCGGCTCTGTTGCTCCTTTCAGAGGTTCAACATGAAAGCGTTCTTTGTCGCTCTCTTTACCCTGCTGCTCGCACTTCCCCTCGCCCAAGCCGACGAAGGTATGTGGCCTTTCAACCACGTGCCCGTCGAGCAGATCAAGCGGAAGCACGGCTTTGAACTCGGCGCGGACTTGCTGGCGCGGCTGCAAAAGGGCTCGGTCCGTTTCAGCAACGGCGGGTCGGGCTCGTTTGTCTCACCCGGCGGCCTGGTCATGACCAACCACCACGTGGCGTCGGACTGCATCAAGAAGCTCAGTTCGAAAGAGAAGGACTACGTCGCCGACGGATTCTACGCCAAGGCCGGCTCCGCTGAGATGAAGTGTCCGGACCTCGAGTTGAACGTGTTGATGAAGATGGACACCGTCACCGGTCGCATCAACGAAAAGGTGCGGCCTGACATGAGTGAGAAAGAGCGGTTCGAGACCCAGCGGGCCACGACCGCCGACGTCGAAAAAGAGTGCAAAGACCGCACCGGCGAGCGTTGCGACGTGGTGAAGCTCTACCAGGGCGGCATCTTCGACCTCTATAAGTACAAGAAGTACACCGACGTCCGGCTAGTCTTCGCGCCGGAGTTTCCCGCGGCCTTCTTCGGCGGGGACCAGGACAATTTCACCTATCCGCGCTACTGCCTCGATGTCGCCTTCGTCCGTGTGTACGAGGACGGCGAACCCATTGCTTCGCCCGCCTTTCTGCCTTGGAGCCGGCATGGCTCCGCCCCCGAAGAGCTGGTCTTCGTGACCGGACATCCGGGCCGTACCAACCGTCTCAAGACCGAGGCACAACTGCGGTTTGAGAGAGACCTACGCATGCCGTTCATGCTCGACTGGCTCCACGCCATGGCGAAGCAACTGCGTCGCTACGGCGAGGCGGGCGGCGAGCCGGCCCGGTTGGCACGCGACGAGCTGTTCCGCCTCGACAACAGCATCAAAGCCTACACCGGCATGCTGGGCGGGCTGCGCGACCCCGAGTTGTTCAACGCCAAATCGGAGGCCGAGCGAAGCGTCCGCGCCTCCATTGATGCGGACGAAGAGAAGAAGAAACAGTACGGCGGCGCTTGGGACGCGATTGCCAAGGCCCAGAGGACCAAGAACGAGATCTACGAGGAGTACCGATTGATTGGCGGCCTTGGGTTGTACTCGCGCCTCTTTACCATCGCCAAGAATCTTTACCGTCTCCCAGACGAGCTGCCGAAACCAAATGCCAAGCGGCTACCGGAATACCGCGAGTCGGGGCTTGATTCGCTGAAGCAGCGCCTGTTCTCGCCCGCGCCGATCTATGACGATGTCGAGATCGCCAAGCTGTCGCGGTCGCTCGCTTTCATGCGTGACCGGCTCGGGGCCGGCCACAAGTTAGTGCGCGCGGTGTTGGGGGACCGCCAGCCCGACGACGTCGCCAAGAGCCTGATTGAACGGACGAAACTCAGCGACGTTAACTTGCGAAAGAAGCTCTTCGACGACCAGGCCAAGAAAGCCAAAACATCGGATGACGCGATGATCGATCTGGTCCGCAAAGTGGACGACGAGGCCCGCCGCCTCCGGAAGCGCTACGAAGATGAAGTTGAAGCCGTCGAGGACGCCCATGGCTCGCGCATTGCGCAAGCCCGTTTCGCCGCGCTGGGCGCCGACGCCTATCCCGACGCCACGTTTACGTTGCGGCTGTCCGTGGGTGTTGTGAAGTCTTACCGCGAAGGCGATGAGACGATAGAACCCTTCACGCGTTTCTCGGGGCTCTACGGCAAGGTCACTGGCAAAGACCCGTACATCTTGCCGCAGCGCTTTCTCGACCGCAAGGACCGGGTGGACAAAGACACCCCGTACAACCTCGTCTCCACCAACGACATCACCGGCGGCAACTCCGGCAGCCCGTTAGTCAACCGAAAAGGTGAAGTCGTGGGGCTGATCTTCGACGGCAACATCCAATCGCTGCCGAACGGTTTTCTTTATTCAGAGAAACAGGCGCGCGCCGTGAGCGTCGATTCACGCGGGATCATGGAAGCGCTGCGAAAGCTCTATGACGCGAAGCGAGTGGTCGGTGAGCTGACCGGCTCGCCCGAGTCCTGGTGAAATGTCGCGGAGGTTCCTTGCGCGTTGTAGGGGCGGGCCGCTGTGCCACCGGCGGGGGATTGACCCCTCACTTGCGTTCGGGGCTCGGTTTCTTCCGTGGCGCCGCTCCCCGAAAACTTGACATGTTCGTTCAGATGTTGCTTGCATCAGACGGCTAGTCGTCTGTGCGATCTGTGATCCGTCGACGACCTCACCAGCGGACGACTCTCGATCTTGTCGGAGGTAGCAGCTCGATGCAGAGAAGAGATTTCCTAAAAGCGGCCGCCCTGCCGGGCCCGGCGGGATTCCTCAGCAGCGCTCGTGCGAATGCCAACGCATCCTCGCTGCTGCAGGTCGGCTACGCCGAGACGGACATTACGCCCGAGATCGGCATGGAGCAGCCCGGCGGGTACGGCAAGTCCTACCATCAGAAGTTCCACGACGCCTGCAAGGTGCGCGCGGCCGTTTTCGATGACGGCAACAAGCGGGTGGCGCTGGTCGGCACCGACACGCTGATCATTCCTCGCCAGCTCGTGCTGGCCGCCCGGCGCGAGATCCGCCGCAAATCGGGCATCGCCGAGGAGGCCATTCTCATCGGCGCTTCGCATTCGCATTCGTCAGGGCCGATCGGGATGGTGCAGCCCGGCGAGTACGACCACGCATCGAAGTTCGTCCGAGACTTGGCCTACGAAAAGTCGTCAGCCGCTGATCCGAAGTTTCTGAGGTACGTCGAGAACCAGATCATTTCGGCAGTGCTGCAGGCGAACGGCTCGCGGATGGAGCGGCCTTGCGGGGTGGGCTCGGGGCACGAGAAGGCAGCCGCTTTCAACCGACGCTTCCGCATGAAGAACGGACGCACGCAGACGCACCCGAGACAGGGCAACCCCAACATCATCGAGCCGGCGGGGCCGACCGATCCGGAAGTCGGCGTGATGGGAACCTTCGACGGCAACGGCAACCTAGTCGGCTGCGTCGTGAATTATGCCTGCCATGCCACGACGAGTCCCGGAGGTATTTCGGCCAACTGGATCTGCTACCTCGAAAAGACGATCCGCGGCGTTTTCGGTGACGATGTGGTGGTCGTTTTTCTTGCCGGCGCGAACGGCGATATCACCCAGGTCGACAACCTGAGCCCCTATGTCAATCCCGGCCGCGAGGAGTGGGCGCGGCTCGTCGGCAGCCGCGTCGGGGCCGAGGCCGTCAAGGTATTGGCTTCGATGCACACCGGTCCGATGGGCCCCGTGGATTACGGACGGGAAGTCCTCGAGATCCCGCGGCGCGCTCCCAGCCCCGAACGAATCAAACGCTCGATCGAACAGGTCAAGCAGGGGCCCGAGAAGGCCGGGCGCACCGAGTGGACCTTTGCCAAAGAGATCGTGATGCTCGATGCCCTGATTGCCAAGACGCCCGTCGTCGACGTCGAAGTGCAAGTGGTGCAAGTAGGTCCCGCGGTTTTTGTGTCGAATCCGGCGGAGTACTTTGTCGAGTACGGTCTCGATATCAAGAAGCGCAGCCAGTTCCCATTTACCTATCCGGTTGAACTTGCCAACGGCTGCGTCGGCTACGTACCGACCGAAGAAGCGCTCAGTCCCACCGGCGGCGGGTACGAAACGCGCCTCACCAGCTACAGCAATCTGGAGCGCACCGCCGGCACGCGGATTGCCGACACCGGTGTCCGGCTGGCGAATCGACTCACGCCGGGCAAGGCGCCGCGGCGGGCGGCACATCCGCCGTTCTCCGGCCAGGGGTGGTCCTACGGCAGTGTCCCGGCGGAGTTACACTAAGGCGCTTGCCCAGGCCGCAACCGAGCCCCGAACGCCAGTGAGGGGTCCGATCTTCGAGTGGCCACTGGGGTCCTGACCCCTCACTGGCGTTCGGGGCTCGGTTGCTCGCTCAGTGGCCGGCACGTCCTCCACCTTTCGCTAGGAGACCATCACCGATGTACAAAGGAATTGAACACACCGCCATCGCCTCTCGCGACCCCGAAACTCTGGCGTCGTGGTATGGCAAGACGCTCGGTTTCCCCATCGTTCACCGCTACGGGGGGAACATCTTTGTCCGGGCGCCCGACAACACGATGCTCGAAATCATCCCCTCGGAAGGCGACGCGGTCGAGACGCAGATGAAGACGCCCGGCATCCGCCACCTCGCCATCTCGGTGGACGACTTCGACGCCGGCAAGAAGGATCTAGGGGATAAAGGGGTAGAGATCGTCCAGGAACTGAACGCCGGAGGCAACCGGCTTGCGTTCTTCCTCGACCCCGAGGGCAATATCCTACACCTGATTCATCGGGCGGAGTCGATCTAGACGGTCGTCCGCAAGATAAGGCAGGCCGAGGGGCGGGGGCGCATTGAGCATCAGCGCGGAACAGGAGCGTTCCCACTACGACCGTTCCTACGGCCAACACCTCGCGGCCCCCGACCACGCCCTCGCCTGCAGCCGCGAGATCCTGCTCGAACAGATCCACAACCCGGCCAGCCCCATGTATGAGAGACGTCTTCTCTACGGGAGGGTGCTCGAGGAGTTGCTGGCCACGCCGGTTGAGGGCCTTACAGCCCTCGACTATGGATGTGGCACGGGGGAATGGGGCGTCATGCTTGCCGCCGAGGGCGCCCGGGTCGCCCTGCTCGACTTGTCTCCGGTCGCGATCGACGTGGCGCGCCGCCGCGCTCTGGCCAGCGGCGTGGCGGACCGTGTCCGCCTGTGCGCCCAGGATGCAAGCGACCTGCGCCGGTTTCGAGACGCTGAGTTTGATCTCGTATACGCCGGTGCAGCTCTTCATCACACCTTGAAGTACCCGAACGCGCTCTCGGAGCTACTGCGCGTCCTCAAGCCCGCGGGAAAGCTAGTGATGGCGGAGGGCTATGGCAATAACCGCCTTCTCAATTTGGCCCGTAAGGCCCGGCAACGGCTCAGCGGCGAGCCGGCCGAAGCTGGGGAAGGCATCATCCTTGGCGACTCTGAGATCCGGCTGCTGCAAGCCCACATGAGCCGGGTGGAAGTGATGCCGCTCAATCTGTTTGCGATGGCCAAACGCCTGTTCCGCGGGCGATTCACAAGTTCCGCGGTTCGCCGCACGGTGAGACTGCTGGAGTCTCTCGACGCCGCTTGCTTGCGTTATTGCCCGGCCCTGCGAAAGTACTGCGGTGAAGCTGTGATCGTTGCTCAGAAGTGAAGCGAAGCGAAAAGTAGGGGCGCAGCATGCTGTGCCCGTGTTCGGGTCCAGTCGCCGGCACCGACCTGCCGGGCACGGCATGCGGTGCCCGTACTCTGCCTGGTGTACGACCATCGTGCTAGGCGCCTAACCGGCCGTCGTGGCGGGTTCGGAGGGCTCGGCAGGCTTCTCGCCCCAAACGTTGCTACGTAGCTCGTCCAGGCGATGCTCGGCGGCGTCGCGGATGTAGCGGTACTGGTCTTTCTTAGCCACTTCCTCAAGCACCGCTTCGTCCTTCAGCTTCTTGACCGCCTTGCGGCGGATCTCTTCGTCCAGCGAGTTCTTGGCAAGAAAAGCGTAGACGTCATCGCCGGGGTGGCGGTCCCGAACAATGTCGAAGACGCGGTGCCGCACGAACCAGTCGCGGTCGTTAGCCGCCATCTGTTGGAGGGTCTCCATGTCCGACAGTGCGCCCGCAGCCTCGATGCGGACATCGGGGTTGCTGTGCTTCCACCTCGGACGAAACAGATTGAACAGTCCCATGACTCGGTTGGTCCGCAGCCTTGATCACTGATTGTAAACCTCCGCGAATACCAGCGCAAAACCTTCGATCAAGCTCGGTTCGACTCTCACGCTACGGGATCTTCTTGATCCAGCGGATGGAGCGCATGCCTTCTTCAAAACCTTCAGCTTCGTAGAGCCGGTTTCCTGCCTCGTTCGTGGTCAGGCAGTCGAGATGCGCATAGACAGCTCCCATGCCTTTGAAGTGTTGCATCATCGCGCGTAGCATCTCGCGGCCGAGACCCCGACCCTGCTGTCCCTGGGCGACGGCCAGCAGATCAATGAAACCCATCGCCGTGATGGGGTCGTAGGTGCCGGTCGCGCAGGCAACCACCTTGGCGTCAAGTTCGCCGACCAGGATGATTTGCCGCTCGAACACCGTCTTCAGTTGCAGTTGCCAGCGCTCGCGCCAATCGAGGCCGTTCATCAGGCCGAACTTCTCGTCAGCGGTTTTGAGCCAGGTGATGGGCTCAAAACTGTCGATGATCATGGTTTCGAGATGGGGGTGCTCGGCGGGCTCGGCGAGTCGGCATTGGAGGGGCATGGGTAGATGCACGGGGAAATGTAAGGGCTCGGCATGCCGAGCCGCTACACGCTTGATCGAAGAGACCTGGTGATTCGACTTCTCTAAGTCGCGACGATGTTGACCAGCTTGTCAGGCACGACCACGACCTTGCGTATGGTCTTGCCGTCGATATGAGGCATCGTCTTCGGGTCGCTCTGAGCCAGCCGCTCCAACTCGTCTCGACCGGTACCCCTCGGCACGGCAAGACGCGCTCTGAGTTTGCCGTTCACCTGCACCACCACTTCGACCTGGTCTTCCCTCGCCAGCTCCGGGTCGGCTTCCGGCCAGGACGCTCGCAACATCTGACCGTCGTGTCCCAACTCCCGCCACAACTCCTCGGCCAGGTGTGGTGCGAAGGGGCCCATCAGCAGGACGGTTTTCGACATGACCTCGCGCAACACGCCGGGTGAGATTTCTGCTTCCTGGTTGTAAAGCTCGTTCGTCAACTCCATCACCGCGGCCAGCGAGGTGTTGAAATGCCAGCGTGTTTCGAAGTCGCTCGTGACCTTCTGAATGGTCTGGTGCAGCTTGCGTAAGACGGCACGGTCGGCGTCGTTGGCGGCTTCGCCTGCCGCCTGGGCCGCGGCGTTGCGAGTGACAAACCGATACAAGCGCGTTAGGAAACGGTTCATGCCCTCCACGCCGGCGTCCTGCCAATCGAGATCCTTTTCCGGCGGGGAGGCGAACAGTGAGAACACGCGCGCCACGTCAGCGCCGTACCGCCTAAGGAAATCGTCAGCGCTAACGATATTGCCCTTGTTCTTCGACATCTTGGCGCCGTCACGAATCACCATCCCTTGGGTGAAGAGCCGTTTGGCCGGCTCGTTCCAGTCGATCAAGCCCAAGTCGCGCATCATCTTGGTGAAGAAGCGGCAGTAGATTAGGTGCAGCACGGCGTGCTCGACACCGCCGATGTACTGATCGATCGGAAACCAAGCCTTGACCTTCCCGGGCGCATAAGGAGCCTGGTCATTCTTGGGGTCGCAGTAGCGGTAGAAGTACCACGACGAATCGATGAACGTATCCATCGTGTCGCACTCGCGCTCGGCCGGACCGTTGCACTCGGGGCACTCAACGTTCAAGAACTCAGGCACGGACTTCAGCGGCGACTCGCCCGTCCCGGTCAGCTTCACGTTCGAGGGCAGCACCACCGGCAACTGGTCCTCGGGTACCGGCACGACCCCGCAGGCCTGGCAGTGGATCATCGGGATCGGCGTACCCCAGTAACGCTGGCGCGAGATCCCCCAGTCCTTCAACCGATACGTAACCGCCGCCTTGCCGAAGCCGCGCTCGACGGCGTGATCGTTCATCTTGGCGATGGCCCCGGCACTGGGCAGGCCGCTGAACGGCCCTGACTCCTCGCACACACCGTACTCGACGAAGGCCTGCTGC
Organism: Bryobacterales bacterium; assembly: GCA_965248255.1. Lineage (GTDB taxonomy): Bacteria > Acidobacteriota > Terriglobia > Bryobacterales > UBA6623 > JAKZVK01. The sequence goes on along the minus strand of CBDFIW010000004.1, from coordinate 2,233,709 downwards.
ATCGTCTCGGCATCGGCTAGTTCGCCGTCCGCAGGCCGGATAACAGGCCGAACCGCGATGCCGTACTTGCGGCAGAACTCGAAATCGCGCTGGTCGTGCGCCGGGACAGCCATGATGGCGCCGGTGCCGTACTCCATCAACACGAAATTGCCGATCCAGATCGGCACGCGCTCTTCGTTGTAGGGGTTGATCACGTGACGTCCCGTTGCGACGCCTTCTTTCTCGACGTGGGCCGGGTCTTGGCGTGCCGCCGATTCGATGAGCGGCTGTGCCTGCTCCTGTAATCCGAAGCTCGCCACCCACGGATGCTGCGGAGCCACGATCAGGCACGTCGCTCCGTAGATCGTGTCGACTCGGGTCGTGAAGACCGTGACCCTTTCGTCCGAGTCTTCCAAGCGAAAATCGACTTCGGTGCCGGCCGACTTGCCGATCCAGTGCTTCTGCATCGCGAGGACGCGCTCGGGCCAGCCGCCCTCGAGTTCCGCGTGGTGGTCGAGCAACTCGTCGGCATAGTCGGTGATGCGCAAGAACCACTGGTCAAGTGTGCGTTGCTCGACCGGCGTCTCCTCATGGCGCCAGCAGCAGCCGTTGACGACCTGTTCGTTGGCGAGGACGGTATTGCATTCGGGGCACCAGTTGAGCTGAGCTTTCTTGCGATAGGCCAGGCCCCTCTCGTACATCTTGAGGAAAAACCACTGATTCCAGTGGTAGTAGCGGGGCTCGCAGCTCGAGACCTCGGTCGACCAGTCGTAGCTGAAACCGAAACGCCGAAGCTGGTCTTTCATCGTGGCGATGTTCTCCCGCGTCCACTCGCCGGGGTCGCGATTGTTCTTGATCGCGGCGTTTTCGGCCGGCAACCCGAACGAGTCCCAGCCCATGGGGTGCAGCACGCGGAAGCCGCGCATCCATTTGTAGCGGGCGAGCGCGTCGCCGATGGAGTAGTTGCGCATGTGGCCCATGTGTAGCGTGCCGCTGGGGTAGGGCAGCATTTCGAGCACGTAGTACTTCGGGCGTGACGAGTCGAGGTCGGCGCGGAAGAGGTCGGCCTCGTCCCATTGGCGTTGCCAGCGGGCTTCGATCTCTTGCGGGTTGTACTGCTTGTCTTCCATGAGAGCTCGGTGAGACGGCCTACCGCCGGGTGCGCGGCCGGCGGCGCTTCGACAACGATTGCAGCGCTGCGACATTCTTGCGGTGCGTACCGTCTTCGCCGGCCGGCGTCTCAAGGATGAAGGGCTTGGTACGCCACTGCGGGTGGTTGAGGATGCGCCGGAAGGCATCGGTCCCGATGCGGCCTTCGCCAATGTGCTCATGGCGGTCGGCGCGGGACCCGAGCGGCGTTTTCGAGTCGTTGGCGTGGATGACTTTCACGCTGTCAAGACCGATGCTGCCCTCGATGAGTGCTGTCGTTCTCTTGAGTCCCACGGCGGTCGAGACGTCGTAGCCGGCCTCGAAGCAATGCGCTGTGTCGATGCAGAAGCCGACCGGGACGGCAGCCTTCTTCTCAATCCGCTCCCGTAGCTCAGCCAGCTCGGTGAAGTCCCGCCCCATGGATTGGCCTCCACCGGCCGTGTTTTCAAGCAGAAGCTGCAAGCCATTCCAGCCCAACCCATTCCAGCGCAATCCCTTCACGGCCCGGGCGATGGAAGCGGCCAGCACGTTCATGGCCTTGTCGAGCGTCTGCTTGCGGTAGCTACCTGGATGGATCACAAGATAGTCGGCGCCGATCATCAACGCGCGGCGGACCTCGTCGCGAAACGCCGCGATCGACTTCTTGCGAACGACCGTGTCGGCTGCGGCCATGTTGGTCAGGTAGTTGCCGTGGATGACGAGCGGCGAGAGGTCGTGCTCGGCCCGGGCGTCGTTCAGTTGAGCGACGCCGTTGGGGTCGAGTGGGGCCGAGCGCCACATCCGCGGGCTGCGCGTGAAAATCTGGAGAGTGTTGCAGCCCAGTTCGAGCGCCTCGTTGGCCGCATTCACCAACCCGCCGGCGATGGAAGTGTGGGCCCCGATGCGGCGAACCGCGTTGGGTTTCGTATTAGCCTGCATTTCTCACCACCTGACAGACGAAGCACGTGGTGAGAAAAGCAGGCCTAGGCATCGAGATTACGATCGTATCAGATCGCTTGTGACGCACCTGTGGCGCCTGTGTCAAGGCCCAATAGAAATGTCCCCTGCGGCAAGGCAGTAGAAGTGTCCCCTGGGTGGTAGGGGAGAATCGTCGTCGTCGGGGCTGTGGAACTGCGGGAATCGCGTGAGCGATTTCCAAGGGGCGGTGGGAAGGGTGGAAAACCATCCACCGCTCCTCGAACCCGGCACGGCGGCCTCGAGAAGGTTTTCCACGCTTTCCGTCCGATCCGGCATTTCCACAGCCCTCTTATGAATTCGCAGATCGTGTTTTCCCCAATACAACTCGCCGCCAGGGGTGGTTCGCCGCCGGCTTGCGCCCGCCCCCCGGACGCCGCTGCGCTGCCGGCTTCACCCGCGGCTGCGGCACCGGCGTGGCGATCACTTCGTGCTCGATCTCGTGCTCCTCAAACCTCACCTGCAAGCTCTGATCGCGCCACTGTTGGACCGTCACCCGTGCACCCGCCCCCACCCCCTGGTTGCGTTTCGGCTTCAACTGCAAGCAGCGATTCTCGAAACGCACCACCCGCTCGTTGCTTACCACCCGGTCGTACTCGAAACAGAACACTCGTCGCAGCTCGGTGCCACGGGGTAGCGCCTGGTGAAAGTCCGCTCCCACCGTCGGCTCGCAGGCGAAGCGCTCGTTGTGCTCGCCCAAGTACTCCTGGTCGAGATAACGGTTCGCCGCCTCATAATCGACGATCCCGCGCAGCCGCATCTTCTTGATCAGGCGGTCTTGGTGCGTGCCGTGATGGCGTTCGACACGTCCCTTGGCTTGCGGCGAGCCCGCCGCCAGGATCGTGATGCCGAGCTTCGCACACATGCGCCCGAACTGCGTCTCGGGCTCGATGCCTTCGATCAGCTCGCTGGTCGTCGCGCGTCGCTGGTAGACACTCTTGCGGTCCAGGTAGAGCGCCTGCGGTACACCGTAGGCCCGCACCCAAGCGGCCAGCAAGTCCGCCGCCGCCCAGGTGGTTTCTTCTTTGCTGAAGCGGCACAGTGCTGTCCCGGTGGCGTCGTCGACCAGGTTCATCAAACAGCCCCGCGGAGCGCGCTGCTCGAGCCAATCGTGGAAGCTGCCGTCGAGTTGCAGCAGCTCGCCGAAGTGCGCTTTGCGCTGCCGCCTGGTGCGATGGGGCCGGCGCTTGCGGCGGCGGCTCCACAGCCCGGCAGCGAGCATCCAGCGTCGCAGCGTGCGCACCGATACCTCCAGGCCGTGATCCTCTCGCAACTGCTCCGCGGCCAGTGTCGGCCCGAAGCGCTGCTGCGGCTCGCCCCCATAGTGTCCCGCACCAAGGCCATCACGCGCTGACGAAACTCCGCCGGCTTGGCCCGGTTCGAGCGGCGGCCGACGTTGCCGTGCACCAGCGCTTTGGCACCGCCCTTGCGATAGCGGCTCCACAGGCGTTTGGCTTGGCGATAGCTGATCTCCAGCCGCATGGCCGCCTCGCTCAACTTCCACTCCCCACGCCGCACCCGGCCTAACACCTCACTACGTCTCAGCTCCTTGTCGCTCATCCATGTCCTTCCCAATCTTTCACCTCCTCGTGGAGCTTCAGATTAGGGGACATTTCTATTGCCTGCTCAGGGGGACATTATCATTGCCTTTCAACAAGAAAACAACATCATCCATATCATCCGTCCGGTGCCTCTGAAATGGCGGCCGATTCCCCGCCCAATTCGGACTTCGCTTTCGCTAAAATCGGTTCTCGGACGCATCCACCCCTCGGGAGGGAGCCGTCGATGAAACGTCGCCGATCCAAGGTTCTTACCTTTGCTCCACTGGCCTGCTGGCTGATCGCCTGCGGCCTCTTCGCCCAGTTGCAAACAACAATCGAGCCGGCCGAAGAACTTTTCAACACAACCGTCGACCCAGAGCCCGGCGACCGTTGCATCGTGTGCAACACACCGCTGCGCGAGGAAGACAAGGTCTACCTCGTCGAAGGCCAACGGGTCGGCATCATGAACGAGATGGCGCCCACCCTCTTCAGCGACCCCTGGAAGTACTTAGCCCGCCTCAAGCCGCGCGGAGGGCTCTTCGGCGGTGAGATGGCGCCCGCTAGCGCCGTCTCTGACGCCTGGCTGTTTCTGGGAATCTACGTGCTCGCGGGGCTCGTCTGCGCGGCGCTGTGCACGCATCGGGCGCTCAACATCGGGCAAGCAGCGATCCCGTGGTTGTTCGCGGGCCTCTTCCTGAACGTCTTCGCTTATGCCGCATTGATGGCCCGCTCCCCGCTGCCTGACCAGGCCGCGGCAGGCTACGAAGGCGTGGTCAAGATCCCCTCAACCGCCGAGCCCGCGTCGTGTCCGCAATGCGGATCCCTCAATCATCCATCCGCCGCCACCTGCCTCGGTTGCGGTGCTGAGCTTTCGCCCGCCACCGTTTCGGAAGTCGCCCGCCTGCGTGCGGCTTCAAACTGATCGCCGGAGACACTCAATGCTCGCCAAAGCCCGCCAGTTCATCGACGGCATTATTGCCAGCCCCAACATGGTCCAGCGGCGCCCGGACATCAGCGCCGACCGCGAAAGCAACATTCCCGGGCTCTACGTGATCGGCGACCTCGCCGGCGCTCCCGTCATCAAGCTGGCGATGGCGCAAGGCTACGAGGTGATCGAGCACATCGCGTCGAAGCCCGACGCCGTTGGAGGCGACCCCGACATCTACGACCTGCTGATCGTCGGCGCGGGTGCGTCCGGCCTGAACTCGGCGCTCGCCGCACGTGAGAAGGGCATGCGGTTCGTCGTCCTCGAGAAGGAGAAAATCGCCAACACGATCGAGAACTTCCCCGAAGGCAAGTGGGTTTACGCCGAGCCCGACAAGACCCCTCCGAAAGGCAAGCTGTGGCTCGACGGCGCTCGCAAAGAGGACCTCGTCGCGCGCTGGAACCAAATCATTCGGGACCACAACCTCGATGTCCGCACCGGTGAGGGGCTCCGATCGATCGAGCGCCGCAAGGACGGTACGTTCATCGCGCACACCGGCCAAGGCGAGTACCACGCCCGCCGCATCGTGCTTGCCACCGGCCAGCGCGGCAACCCGCGCAAGCTCAACGTTCCGGGTGAAGACCGCGAGCAGGTCTACCACCGCCTTTACAGCCCCAAGCACTACCAGGACGAGGACATCCTCGTCATCGGCGGCGGCAACAGCGCAGTCGAGGCCGCCTTAACCCTCTCTGAGCAGAACCGTGTCAAGCTCATGCACCGTCGCGACTCGTTGGGATTGGTCTTCCAAGACAATCGCCGCAAGCTCGACGAAGCCGTCGCGGCCGGCGCCATCGAGATCCTGTGGAACGCCTCGGTCGCCGACTTCGGCCAAACCGAAGCGACGGTCAATGTCAAGGGCCACACCGAACCGCGCGTCTTGCCCTACCAGCACGCCTTCGTGTTAGTGGGCGCCGAACTCCCGTCGAACTTCCTCAAGTCGCTGGGCATCCGGCTGGAGAACGAGTGGACCGGCAACCCGATCCAGTCCCTGCTCTTCCTTCTCGCCACGTTGGTCGGAATGTGGTTCGGCGGCGGTCAGACCGGCGTTGACCTCCCGCCCATCGCCGGATGGGTCCTGGCCGTGGCCGCTCTGGGGGGGGGCTCGTGGTCTCGGGCATTCAGGGCTCGCGTTGGTCGTGGCTCGGCATCTCGTTCCTCATCTCCTACACGGTCTACGCTGCCAAGCTCGGGGAAGGGATGGAGTTCTGGCCCTATCGCGGCTGGGGCTTCAAGGCGCTTTCGCTGTTCGACCGTCCCTGGTCGTTCTGGTACACGGTGCTCTACACGCTGCTGATGACCTTCTTTGGCCTGCAGGCGCTCAAGCGCTGGGGCATCGACCGCAAAGACAAGTTCCAGATCTGGCGCTACGTCAGCTTGCTGTCGTTCCAGTGGATCTTCTTCTTCCTGATCCCCGAGTTCCTGTTCAAATGGGCAGTCAAGTACCAATGGGTCGGGGAGAGCCTCGCCAACGACCCGAACTTTGCCGATCAGGCCTGGCGAGCCTACGGCATCGTCTACGCCTGGCCGCTGTTCTTCTATACGTTCTTCTACAACCCCCACCAGGTATGGATCGTGTGGGGCATCGTGTTGTCGTTTGTGATCATCCCGCTGTTCGTCATCTTCCACGGCAAGCGCTACTGCTCGTGGATCTGTGGCTGTGGCGGCTTGGCGGAAACCCTCGGCGACCGTTGGCGGCATCTCGCCCCTAAAGGGCCGACCGCCAAGAGGTGGGAACGCATGAACTGGCTGGTGCTCGGCTCCGCCGCGGTCGTCACGGTGATGATGCTCCTTAAAGACAGCGTCGCGCTGTTTCAAAGCACCGCCAACACCGGCCTCGACTTCTACCATCTGATCGCCGACGTTTGGCTGGTGGGCATCATCCCGATCACGCTCTACCCTTTCATGGGCGGGAAAGTCTGGTGCCGTTACTGGTGTCCGCTGGCCAAGATGATGGATGCGCTCAGCAGCCTCTACGGGCGCTTCAAGGTCAGCCGCTTCCACATCGTGCCGAACGACAAGTGCATCGGCTGCACCGAATGCACGCGCAACTGCCAGGTCGGCATCGACGTGATGAGCTACGCCATCAAGCAGGAGGTCCTCGACAACCAGACCAGCTCCTGCATCGGCTGCGGCATCTGCGTCTCGGTGTGCCCGATGGACGTACTCTCTTTCAGCGCCGCGCCGGCCGAGAGCCCCAAGCTTGTCCAGATCAAGACAGCCAAAGCCGCCTAGGTTCGCGTGGCGTCCCGATACCTCGGGACTGGGGACCTGCAGGACGCTTGCTTAGCCTATCTCGGCGAGTCTTACGAACCGGAACCCGCTTTCTCCCCTTGAGAGGGTGGGCCGTAACTGGCCCCTCCGAAACCCAGCACCGCCCAGAAGATCGCCGGCAGCAGAATGAGCCCCACCGCAAACGCCGTCGTCTGACGAAACCGTTTCGCCAGCTCCAGCGACACAATGATGTGGAAAACGAGGCTGATGCCAGGGATCAAGAAAAGCAGCAACGTCCAATCCGGCATGCCGACGATGCGGACCATCAACAGGCAGTTATAGATTGGAACGAAGATTCCCCAGCCCGGCTGCCCGGCTTTGGCGAACATCTTCCACGTCCCCGCTACCAGCAGGACACCGATCGCCAGCCCGGCCAAGGAGAGAACAAGCCCGAGGAGCAGACCGGCCAAGCTGAACACGGAGTCGTCCATCTCGGTTGCCCTTTCGAAAGGGAGCTCCTTTCGATCGAGCGCAATGCCAAGAGATTATCGCAGAGACAGGGTGTGACAGACTCACTGAGCGATACGGGCCTAGGCTGCGAGGAGGTCCCATGGCCGCTCTCGCGGCTCGGAGGCCTGAGAGCCGAGGAATCGGTTCTCAGCAATCCTGAGGGCTTACGCTACAACAAGCCGGCCGGGAGTGGGTGGCAGCTTCCACTCCTGGCCGGTGTGGTGAGAAACAAGGCTGGAATCAGCGAGCCTCGACGACGATGAACAGCGGGTTGCCTTCGCGCACGATCAGCAACAGCACGGGCTCATCGCCGGCCTGCCGTATCGCGTCACGGAACTCCGAGACGCTGCGTACCGGTTGGCGCGCGACTTCTTCAATCACATCGCCTCGGCGTAAACCGGCCTCCGCCGCCGCGCTGCCCGGCCGAACCCCGGCGATGACCACGCCCTGCGCGTCGGCCGGTAGGCCCAATCGCCGCGCGATGGCCGGCGTCAGCTCATCGGCCGATAGGCCGCGAAGCGAGCTCGTCCCGCCGGCCGGGTGTACCGCCGGCGGAGCGTCCCCGGGAAGCGTCCCCAACTTTATGGGCAGCCGTGTCTCATTGCCGTCGCGCCAGACCCACAGTTCCACTTCCGTGCCCGGCTGCACCGACGCGACGCTGAGCCGCAGATGGCGTGCGTCGTCGAATTGCTTGTCATCCATGCCGAAGATGATGTCACCACGCCGCAGGCCGGCCCGCTCGGCGGGAGAGTCCGGCTGAACCGAGCCGACCACGGCTCCACGTGTTTCGGGGGCGCCCAAGAGCTTCGCCATCTTGGGGGTCACGGGTTGAATGCCCACACCCAGATAGCCGCGGGCGACCCGCCCTTGCTCGACCAACTGCGTCATTACGTGATGCGCGAGGTTGATTGGCACGGCGAATCCGACGCCCTGATTGCCGCCGCTGCCGCGAGACAGAATGGCGGTGTTGATTCCGATCAGCTCGCCGCGCGCATTCACCAGCGCTCCACCCGAGTTGCCGGGATTGATCGCCGCATCGGTCTGGATGAAGTCCTCGTAGTCTTCGATCTGAAGGTCCCTGCGTCCGGTCGCCCCGACAATGCCCATCGTTACGGTCTGACCAATGCCGAACGGGTTGCCGATGGCCAGCACGATGTCCCCTATCTCGACGTTGTCGGAGTTGCCGAGCGGCAGCACCGGTAGGCCGGAAGCTTCAACCTTGAGCACCGCGACGTCGGTCTTCGCATCCACCCCGACCACCTCCGCTTCGAACTCGCGCCTGTCATTGAGCCGCACGCTGATGTCACCGGCGCCGTCGATAACGTGGTGGTTTGTCACGATATAACCGTCGGCGTCGATGATCACGCCCGATCCGGATCCCGACCGCCGGCGCTCCGGCACACCCTCATCGGGCGACGGCCTTGGCCCCCACGGCCCGAAGAACGGGAATCGCGTCGGACCGTCCGCAGCCGTGACGACTTTTGAGACCTCGATGCTTACGACCGCCGGCGCGGTCTTCTTGACCAAAGGTGCGAAGGTGCCCGAGGGCGGCAACTCGGCCGTGCCGGGTGCCGATCCCACTGGCGCCAGGGCCGGGATCACACCTTTCGGGCCGGCGAAACCCGGCTCGACGACAAGGTTGCCGCCTATCAATGCGGCAAACACAAAGGCAACCGCGGCGATGCTGAACACGCTCCACAAACGCACGCTACCGTCACGGGCTCTCATTGTCACGCCTCCCTCAAACGATTCTGTTGAAAAGGGTTGAATTCGATGTCTTCACAGCATTGGATGCGGGCTCTCACGTCCGGGTTTCATAGGACCTTCCTTGCCGAGCCGCGACCATCAGGGAGCGTTGAACAGGCCGCATCACGATGACAACCCTAAGCCTCACTCAGCGACTCGGCCAACCCTCCCAGACACGCCCGCTTCTGAATCCTGGGCCACAAACTGCTTAGACGCAGCCCCACAGCGTTTCGATAGCAGAGGCTCTCGCCTTAGGCCTCGACGGGTTTGTGCTCACTGAGCGATTGCCCAATAGCACGGGCCAGCGCTTGGGTTTCCAGGTCGGTCGAAACGGCAAGATCCACGGGCAACGTATCCGCACCTGGCGTGTCGGCGAATTCCATCGTGCCGTGGTTGCCGACGAGAAGTAGCCGCACGGCGGCTTCACCGGTTCCGGGGGCCTCGGCATCGCGGATGAGTTCTGTGCCGACCAGCGCGGTCTGTCCGCCGGCAAACGTGGCGAGAACGCTGACGTGCCCTTGCTCGGGGCCCCCCTGCGCGTACAGCTTGGGGCGTCCCTGGCTGAACCAACGGCTGACGATCTTCACCGTTGCGGCGAGAGTCGGAATGAGCAGACCGTGGTCACTGGTAAGCCGGACGTGCGCCCGTAGCGCGACCGGTTCGCCGACGGGCTTCGCCGCCAACTTGCCGGCGAGCGCTTCTTCCAGCCAATCGAGGTACGGCAAGGTGACCACAATTATACCGGGCCGACTCCATGCAGGGGCGGATAGTGGGTTAGGGCCAGCGGAACATCCGTCGCTGGGATTCGTACCAATGAATGAGAACGAACCATGACGACAGATGAACAGGAATCCTCTTCAAAGACTGAGCCTCCCGAGTCCCAAGAGGCGCAAGCTGAGGACCACGAGGCGCTGCCGCCGGTCGGTGAGCCGTCAAACGCGGAGACCACAACGCCGGACCCAGATCCGGGCGCTGAGCCGCGGTCCGAAGACAGGGAAGCCTCGTCTTCGGTTGACCCGTCCCGGACCGCCTCGGAATCGGCCAACGCCGCTGAAGCTCCCGCAAGCGAAACAGGTGCACTCGCCGGCCCCTCCGAGGAGAGTCCCGTCGAACCTGCTTCGCAAGAGAGCCAGTTGGACGGATCTCGGGAGGGCCCGCCGCCCTATGAAGAGCCCTCTGCCGTCCCGCCGCCGCCTCAGCCCGTACATTGTTCGCGCTGCGGGGCCGAGATGAACCGAGAGGACCGCTTCTGCCACGCCTGTGGCGCCGTGGTCGGTGTCGCGCCGCCACCTCGGCCCTCGCCGGTTCCCGCCAACGCGTCCGACGACAGCCGCCTGGCGGCCTTTCTGCTGTGTTTGCTGATCGGGTTTACCGGAGCCCACCGCTTCTACGTGGGCAAAGTCGCCACAGGTATCATCTGGCTGTTCACAGCAGGCTTCCTTTTTGTCGGGCAGATCTACGACCTCGTGCTCATCGCCACCGGTGAGTTCCGTGACATTAACGGCCGCCGCTTGCTGCGCTGGGGCGACCCATAGTCCGGATGCGCGGATGCGCCGCGTTGCAGACGGCTACTGTCCCGACTGCGGCGATCCTTGCGCTGCGTTGTGCCCAGCCTGCCGGCCACTGGTGAGCGCCCAAGCGATGTGCAGGCCGTGGCTCCAGAGAATCAAGCCGCCCATACCGTTCGATCCCGCGGCGAAGAGGCCGGGGACGACTTTGCCGTGCGCGCCGAGGGCCTGCATTCTTTCGTTGACTGATACACCGCCTTCGGTTGTTACGATCCAGCTCTTGGCGGGACCCAGCGCGTAGAAGGGCGGATTAACGAGCGGTAAACGCGCCGGCAAGCGCCCGAACGGATCCCTGGCCCGCCCGTCGGTCGAGCGGTTGTACGCGGCGATGGTCTCGCCGAGGGCATCGCCGGAGACGCCCAGCTTCGATGCCAGCTCGGCTACGCCCAGCGCTTCCTGGTAGAGGTCGGGCCGCCGCCGTTCGTAGTCCTTGACGTAGGCGTAGCCGATCTCCGGCGCCGTCGAGACAAAGTTCGGCCAGGCCGAGAAGGTCTCCGCCACGGTCTGATCGAAAACCACATAGGCAACTTTGCCTGGCTGCCGGGGAATCGCCGGGGCGGGAGCGGCGGTCTCGTCCACGAAGCGCTCACCGCTGCGGTTCACCAGGATCGCTCCCTTCGGGTACAGCGCGTCTTCCGGGTGCTGCCAGGTGAACAACAGCTCCTTCGCCTTGGCTTGGACAGCTTGCCGTCCCATGTCATCCAGTGTCCGGCCGGCTGGTTCGGCCTCGTCGCCCGACGGCGGCAGCAGTTGTTCAAACGGGTCTCCACCCGGCGGCACGAAGCGAATCTCCGGCCCGTAGATCACATCCATGTTGACGAGTGCCGCGCCGGCCTCGCGGGCGAGACGATGTCCGTCGCCTGCCGAGTGGGGGTTGATGCCTTCGATGGCCGCGGTCTCGGCGTCGAGAAACTCCCCCTTCGCTTCGGAGCCGCTGGAGTAATCTCCCGCCGCGAGAACCACGCCCCGGCGGGCCCGGAAGGTGGTTAAATCACCCTCTGCATTGCGAACCTCGACACCTACGACCGCGCCCCCTGCGCCTCGAACTAGGCGGCTTGCCTCGTGGCTGGCCAGAATCTTGACGCCTTGGCGCAACGCCCGGCGCTGCAGGGCAAAGATGTAGATCTTGGCGTTGGGCAGGACGTTGTGCATGCGAGGCAAGCGATTGGGCGGCTCGGGATGCGGTCCGCTGAACTCGACTCCCATCTCCCGCAGCCACTCGAGCGTATCGGCCGCGTGCTCGGCGAGCCAGGTGCGCAGGGCCGCGTTGTTCCGGGGTTCGAGAGGTACGGCGAACTTGGTGATGTCCTCTTGGTGCCAAGTCGTGCGGTCTTCGACCTCAGCGGCACGTTGCAGCGAAGTGCCGGCCGCAGTGAACGAGCCGACGGCAAGACCGGTCGTCCCGCCGAGCTGCGGTCTCTTCTCGACTAGCGTCACTGTGGCCCCGTAACTCGACGCTTCCACCACCGCCGCCAAGCCGCTGCCGCCGCCTCCAACGACAACAACGTCTGCCTCGAGGTGGCGGGAGTCCCCAGCCTGCCGGATGTTTTCGGGCCCTACGGTCAAGTCAGGTCCATCGGGAAGTGATCGAGCGCGGTGACGCCTTCGGGGGTGACCAAGTAGTCGTGCTCGAGGCGAATGCCGCCTTGCATCACGTCGGCATAGAGACCGGGCTCGCACGCGAGCACCTCGCGCTCTCGAATCACGTCCTCGCTGCCCGGTGTGAGCCAGGGCAACTCCCAACCGTTCATGCCGACGCCGTGCCCTGCGTGGTGCCAGAAGGAATCCTTCGCAGGCTCGAACTTGTCGAGGTGGGTCTTGAGGGCGTGATAGACCTCCTTGGCGGGGACACCGGGAGCGATGGTGCGGCGGGCGATCTCATGCGCCTCCATCACTTGCGCCCAGGCGTCTTGCTGCACTTGTGTGGGCCGGCCCACGACGAAGGTGCGCGTGAAGTCGCACATGTAGCCCTGGTAGAGCGGGAACGTATCGAAGATGTAGAGGTCGCCCAACTGCACCCGGCGGTTGGTCGGGGGGCCGCCGCCGCGGTTACAACGCTGCCCACAGGCGAAGTCACCGGCGAGTACCACGGACGTCTCGGCCTTAGCCACCATAGCTTCGTAGTAAATCGAGTAAGCCCGATATTCGGTCATGCCAGGCTCGAGCCGCGCTTTGATGGCGCCCAAGCCCGCTTCCACCAGCGCGACACACTTCCGCATGCACTCGATCTCGTCGGGGTCTTTCTGACGGCGCATCTGATCGAGCGCCGGCGAGAGGTTGACGGTCTTGTCTTTCGCGGTGCCGGAGAGCGCTTCACTGATCGCGTAGTTGGCCGAGTCGAACTCGAGCCCCACGGCACCGCCGGAGGGGGCCAGACGCGCCGCGGCGCTGCGAACCAAGGCCGCGGCCTCCGTGGTCCAGCGGGTGGCAATGTTGTCGTGATCCATGCTGTGGAAGACGTAGAGTTCGCTCTCATCGGCGGCCGAGGGTGGCCCTTCGGGCGGTTTGCCCACCGGGGCCTGCGTGACGAGCACGCTCTTGCCCGACGAATTCATCAGGAACACGCTTGGCGCGGGTCCGTCAACGAGCACACCGGAGAAGTAGTAGACGGTCTTCGGATGCGTCAGGACCACGAGGTCGAGTTGTTCTTTTTCGCAGATCTTGAGCAGTCGATCCTGACGTTCGCGGCAGTTCTCCCGCTTGAGCATAGGTACTGATTGTACAGCGCTATCCTTTCGAACTGTGAAAGTAGTCGGTGACGTTGGTACCGGTGGCGGTCGTGGAGTGGCGGGCTCCGGACGCGCCGCGGCTCTCAAAGCTGCGGAGGTACCGGACGCGGTTGGGTTGGAGTTTGATGTGGGTGCGAGCCCCGAAGGGGTGACCCAAATAAAAGCCCTGGGCGTGAGCCCAGGGACTCCAAGCCCCTGGCCAAATCTCGCGAGCCCTGCAAGGGCGACTCATCCTGCCTGCTCCACTCGGGCCATACGCTACAATCGCCCTACCATGTCGTTCGAGTCGATGCTCTCCGCCGATGCGGCGGTGATGAAGTCGTCGCTGATTCGCCAGCTCACGGGCTTGGTGAACCAACCTGACGTGATCTCGTTCGCCGCCGGCTCGCCGAACGCCGAGACCTTCCCCCACGAGCAGCTTGCCGACATCTTCGACGACCTGGTCGCTGCCGAGAAAGGCAAGATCTTCCAGTACAGCATCACGCGGGGCAACGCCGATCTGATCGAGGCCGTCCGGGAGCGCAACCGGGACGTGAAAGGATTCGAGGCATCGACGAAAGAGACCATCCTGGTCAGCGGCTCGCAGCAAGGGGCCGACTTCGTCGCGCGCGTACTGGTCGATCCCGGCGACGCCGTCTTCGTTGAGTTGCCGAACTTCATCGGTGCGTCGTCGTCATTCGAGAACTTTCGGGCGCGCATGGTCGGCGTCAAGAAAACCGACGCCGGCATGGACCTCGACGACCTGCGACGGCGCGTCCGCGAAGTTCGCAACGAGGGCGGACGGCCGAAGCTCATCTACGTAATCCCCAATTTCCAGAACCCCTCCGGCCACACCTGGAACCAAGAGAACCGCCGGGGCCTGCTGGAAGTCGCCCGCCAAGAGGACCTGCTCATCTTCGAAGACGACGCCTACGGCGAGGTCTACTTTTCGGGCGTCGATCCCGCGGACCTCAAACCCATCAAGTCGCTCGATGAAGACGGCCGCGTGCTCTACATGTCAACGTTCTCGAAGATCCTGGCTGCCGGGTTGCGCGTAGCCTGGATCTCGGGTCCCGAAGAGATCGTGCGCCGCATCGAGTTGGCCAAGGAGACCGGCGACCTTTGCACATCGACGCTCAGCCAGCGATTGATCCTCGAGTACCTGCGGCGCGGATGGATGGAGCCGCACCTGGAAGAGGTGCGCGCCTTCTACGGCGGTAAGTGCGCGCGGATGCAGACCAGCCTCGAACGCCACTTCCAAGGGCTGGCGCGCTGGAACCAACCTCGCGGGGGACTGTTCCTATGGGCGGAGCTGACCCAGCCGATCGACACGCTGCCGCTGCTCCATGAATCACTCAAGAAAGAGAAGGTGGCCTTCATTCCGGGGCAGCCGTTCTTCGTCGATGGAAGCGGCTCGAATACCCTGCGACTTTCTTTTTCGAACGTCAGCGACGACAATATAGAGATCGGTCTCGAGAAGATCAGCCGCCTGATCGCTCAAGCCACCCGGTAACTCCCGTCTTATCAACGTTAGAGCGGCCGGTTCGTGACCGGAGACGAGTGGGCTGTCTCCGGGAGCCCCGTGTCATCCGTGCAACAGTACCCGCCAGATCTCGCCGAGCAGTTCCGTCGGGAAATCGAGGGCGAGGTGCGGTTTGACAGCTATTCCAAGGTGCTCTACAGCACGGACGCGAGCGTTTGGCAGATCGAGCCCATCGGCGTCGTCATCCCCAAGCATGCCGAGGACGTGGCGGCCATCGGCCGGGTAGCGGCGCGTAACCGGGTGCCGATTCTGCCGCGCGGCGGGGCGACCAGTTTGTCGGGGCAGACGGTGGGCCACGCCGTCCACATCGACTTCGCCAAGTACATGCATCAAGTGCTCGAGTTCAACGCGGAAGAGCAGTGGGTGCGGGTGCAGCCTGGGGTGGTCCAGGACCAGCTCAACAACTACCTACGGCCGAAGGGGTTTCAGCTCGGTCCCGACACCTCGAGCAGCAGCCGCGCGACCCTCGGCGGCATGACCGGCAACAACTCCGCCGGGTCGCATTCGATCGTCTACGGCAAGATGATCGACCACGTGCTCGAAGTGAAGACTGTGCTCGCGGACGGGTCGGAGGCGGCGTTCGGGCCGGTCGACAAGGCGCGTCTCGAAAGCCTGAGCCACGGCGAGAGCTTGGAGAATCGGCTCTACCGCGAGCTGCTCGCGCTGGGCGAGGCGAAGAAGGACGAGATCCTGGCGCGCTTCCCGCGCATCATTCGGCGCGTCAGCGGCTACAACCTCGACGAGCTTGTAACGAACAACGGCTCGTACGGCGCCGGCTATTCGAGCCGGGCCGGGCCGTTCAACCTGGCCAAGCTGCTGGTGGGCAGTGAGGGAACGCTGGCGGTCGTGAGTGAGGCGAAGATCCGTGCGGTGCCGCTGCCCAAGAAGAAGGCCTTGCTGCTGGTGCACTTTCGCTCGCTGCACGAGTCGGTCGAGTCGGTGGAGGAAATCCTGTTGTTCGAGCCGGCCGCAGTCGAGTTGATGGATGAGTTCATCCTCAAGCAGGCGTTTAGCAAGCCGGAGTTCGCGGCCGAGATGGGCTTCGTCGATCGTGATGCGAAAGTGTTGATGGTGGTCGAGTTCCACGGCGATTCTGAGACCGAGTTGCAATCAAAGCTCGACACTCTCAAGGGGAAGCTGCAGCGAAACGGCATCGGCTTTGGCTATCTGCCGGTCGTTGACCGCGTCCAGCAGCAGAGCATCTGGAACACTCGAAAACAGGCGCTCGGACTGCTCATGAGCGTGCCGGGCGACAAGAAGCCGATCGCGTTCGTTGAAGATCCCGCGGTGCCGATCGCGAGGATGCCGGCGTTTCTGCGGGGCTTTCAGGAGATCCTCGAAACGCACGACGCGCATGGCGGCTACTACGGGCATGCGTCGGTGGGTTGCCTGCACGTGCGTCCGATGATCAACCTCAAGCAGGCGTCCGAGGTCGAGAAGATGGGCCGCATTCTTGACGAGGTGTTCGCCCTCGTCAAGGAGTACGGCGGCTCGATGAGCGGCGAGCATGGCGACGGCATTGCGCGCGGCAAGTACAACAAAGAACTGTTCGGGCCGGAGATCTACCAGACCTTCCGGAAGGTCAAGGCGCTGTTCGATCCGCACAACATCATGAACCCGGGCAAGGTAGTCGAAGCGCCGGAGCCGACAGAGAATCTGCGTTGGGGCGCCGGCTACCGCACGATCGACGTCAACACGCACCTCGACTTTTCACGCGAGGGCGGCTTCGCGCGCGCCATCGAGCAGTGCAACGGCATGGGCGTGTGCCGCAAGCGCGACGTGGGCACGATGTGCCCGTCGTATCACGCCACGCTCGAAGAGGAGCATTCGACACGCGGTCGCGCGAATGCGCTGCGTGCGGCGCTCTCGGGCACGCTGCCGCCGGGCGAGTTCACGTCGAAGCGCATGTACGACGTGCTCGACCTGTGTCTCGAGTGCAAAGGCTGCAAGCGCGAGTGTCCGACGAACGTCGATATGGCCAAGATCAAGTACGAGTTCTTGGCCCACTACTACGCCGAGCACGGCACGCCGCTCCGCGCTCGGATGTTCGCCGGCATCTCGAAGCTCAACAAGTGGGGCAGCCGGCTTGCGCCGCTGTCGAATCTGACGATGCAGCTCAAGCCGGTCAAGTGGGCGCTTGACCGCTTCGTAGGGATCGACGCGCGAAGAGCCATGCCGCCGTTCGCCGGGGAGGACTTCGAAAGCTGGTTCACGCGGCGCAAGGCTCGAACCACATCGAGCGGCCTGTCCAAGGTCGTGCTGTTTCACGACTGTTTCATGAGCTACAACTACCCCGACGTGGGCAAGGCGGCGACCGAGCTGCTCGAGAAGGCGGGCTTCGAGGTCGTCCTGGCCGACAGAACCTGCTGTGGCCGCCCGATGATCTCGAAAGGTCTGATCGAAGACGCCCGCCGGGCCGCCCAGCACAACGTGAGTGTTCTTACGCCCTATGTCGAGCAAGGGATCCCGGTGCTGGGTTGCGAGCCAAGCTGCTTGTTGACTCTGCGCGACGATTATCTCGACCTGGTGAAGGGACCCGACGTCGAGAAGGTCGCCGCGAACGCGCGGATGGTCGAAGAATTCCTAGTCGAGTTACAACGCTCTGGAAAGCTGGCCCTTCGGTTCAAAGAGGACTCGAAGGCCGTGCTGTTTCACGGCCACTGTCATCAGAAAGCCCACATCGGCAGTGCCCCGAGCCTCGAAGCACTGCGGCTCGCGCCGGGGCTCGATGTGACGGAAGTCAATTCCGGCTGCTGCGGCATGGCCGGGTCGTTCGGCTTCGAGAAAGAGCACTATGAATTGTCGGAGACGATCGCCCGGCAGCGCTTGATCCCGGCGGTCGAAGCAGCAACTCCCGAAACCGAAGTTGCCGTCACGGGCGTTTCTTGCCGCCAGCAGATCGGCCACTTTACCAACCGCAAGCCCCGCCACGTCGTCGAGGTCCTGCGGGACGCGTTGGCGGGGTAACGTCCCTTCCGTCGCACCGATCCTGAGGTCTGGGAGTGGTTCAGTATCGTTGGAAGCCGTCACAGGTGTTTCTCGACTAGGCAGCCGGGCGGGAGGTCTTTTGTGAACAGAACGCCCACAAATCAGTCGCATCTAACCTCGGGCCTGATACTCCTGGCACTGACCACGCAGGTCTTGTGGGGAGGCAACGTCGTCGCAATCAAAGTCGGGCTGTCAACGTTTCCACCCTTGTGGAGCGCCTTCTGGCGCATGTTGGTTGGAACGATCGTCGTCGGCCTATGGGCGCTCGTGCGGCGGGTACCGATGGCCGTGCCTCGCGGAGAGCGCGGGTTGCTGGCGGCGCTCGGTTTGCTGTTCACGGTGCAGATTTCGACGCTCAATCTCGGAGTGGATCTCACATCCCCTGCGTACGGAGTCGTGTTGCTGAATTCGCACCCCATTTTTGCTAACGTGATCGGCCACTTCTTCGTGCCCGAAGACCGGCTTTCCTGGGGCCGCGTCGCGGGCCTGGCCGCAGCCTTTGGCGGGATCTGTGTTGTCTTCTTGCGCAGGCCGTCCTCCGAGCTGGCGGCCCACCCGCTTCTGGGTAACCTAACGGTGACGGCCTCGGCTTTGCTGCTAGGTTCGAGAACCGTCTACACCCAGCGGCTTGTTCAGACGATCGATCCGGTACGCACCCTTTTTTGGCAGATGATCTTCGGCCTGCCTTGCTTTCTGCTGGCGGGCGCGCTCAGCGAACCGGCTCTTCTGAAACCGCTCTCTTCTGAAGCCGTCTTCGCGATTCTGTACCAAGGTGTGGTCATCGCCGGGTTCGGCTTTATCGTCTTCACGTTTCTGTTGACTCGTACGAGTCCGGGGACTCTCTCGATGTTTGCTTTCACGACGCCTATTTTCGGCGTTCTGTTGAGCGCCTGGTTCTTCAGTGAAGAAGTGACAGGACACCTAGCAATAGGGGTCATCGCCGTAGCAGTGGGCATCGTAACGGTCGCTCAGCAAAGCCGCCGCCGGTCGGTCGCCGTGTTGCCCGAATCCGCAGGGAGCACCACGAGATGAAAGCCACGCTCGCTCCCGAACCGGCAGCGGTCGAGACGAAACTCGAGCCGGTCCCCGCCCCGCGCCCGCCGCGGCCGGACAAGGAGGTCGGCCCGCGCGTGGCGCTGACGGCGCTGATGATCTCGATGCTGTGGGGCGCCAACGTTGTGGCACTGAAGGTCAGCCTATGGACCTTCGCTCCATTTTGGTGCGCCTTTTGGAGGATGGGCGTCGGGGCCATCGTCATCGGCCTGTGGGCGAGGTACCGAAAGATCAGGCTGCGGCCCGAGACCGGCGAGTGGAATTCCCTGTTTGCGCTGGGGGCCTTCTGCTTCATTCAGATCGCGTTGCTCAACCACGCCGTGAGCTTGACCTCGGCCGCCTATGCCGTGGTCCTGATGAACTGCCATCCGATCTTCACGAACCTGTTGGCGCACTACGTCATGCCGGGCGACCGGCTTTCGTGGGCGCGGGCTGTCGGGCTGACGGTCGCCTTCGCCGGCATCTGTTTCGTCTTCCTCGGCAAGCCGGATGCCCATCTGGCGCCCGCGCCATTTTGGGGCAACCTGCTCGCGACGGTGTCATCGTTCTTTGTGGCCGTCCGCAACGTTGCGACCAAGCGGGTCGTGCAGCGGGTCGATGCCGTCCGGGCGATCTATTGGACGTTGGTCGTCGCGGTTCCAGTGTTCCTCATTGCAGCTCTCGCCACGGAACCGCTTACACTGATTCCTCTGACATGGGAACCGCTGGCGGCCATCGTTTATCAAGGCGCCGTCGTCGCGGGCTTCTGCTTCATCCTATGGACGGGCCTGCTCAGAGACTACCCGGCCAGCATCATCACGATGTTTGCGTTCCCGACGCCGATCTTCGGCGTGCTTCTCAGCGCCCTGGCCTTCTCAGAGACGTTGGCGCCGCCGTTTCTCGTCGGCGTAGCGGCCGTAGCGGCCGGCATCTTGATCGCGGCGCGGCCACCCACATGGCGCGTCGTCGAGCCGCCGCGGGATGAAGAGTCGATCCGACGAGCGGCCTGACCCGCTTGTGGCCCGCTTGGTCGGTCTTGGTAAGCTAGGCAATCCCTCCGCAAGTGTCATCATCCTGCGGTGCTCGCGCGGTACGTGTGCCAGCACAACCCATCGGTTAGACTTCGGCGATGGCGGCCTTGGTCGTGTGTTTCATCCGCGGCGGGAAGGCACCATGGGGAGCCTGAGTCAACGATAGCCTCGAACCTCTTGCTGGTCTTGTGGCGGTGAATGACCGCGGCCTTCAAGACGGGGAGCCAGTGAGAGTGAATATCCTTGAAGCCCGGTACATCTTTGACTGGGAATGGTTTGTATGGAACCTTCACTGGCCCCAGTCTACAGCGCTAACGGACACCAATCGTCTGGGATCTTCACGAGAACGGGATCGTTCTGTCCGTTCCGCTCGGATGCTGAGACTACTTGGTCGTAGGTGTCTGCCTCAACAACGAGTCTAGACTCATCTGCGGAAAACGCTACCCAACTGTTTGGCTTGGCCTTGCGGAGGATTCGGACTCGCTCTTCCTTCGACATGTGGCCCTCACCCCCTGGACCCATAGTAGGTGAATCCGGCCACAGCCCGCATCAGGTTTTCAACTGGAAGTAGCCCACAAGCTATTGTAGGCCCACCGTCGGTGGGCCCTCGCCGAACCGGTCGTCAGTGCCTGAAATGTCGCAGACCTGTAAACACCATCGCCAAGCCCAAGCGATTCGCGGCGGCGATGACGTCCTCGTCGCGGCGTGACCCGCCCGGCTGGATCACGGCCGTGGCTCCATGCTTGGCGACTTCCTCGACCCCGTCCGGGAACGGGAAAAAGGCGTCCGAGCCGACCACCGTGCCCGCGAGCGGCAACACCGCCTTCATCGCACCGAGGCGGGCGGAATCGACCCGGCTCATCTGTCCCGCGCCGACGCCGACGGTTTGGCCCGCTCCTGCGTAAACGATCGCGTTCGACTTGACGTGCTTGACAACCTTCCAGGCGAACCGCAGAGCGGCCGTTTCCTCATCAGTCGGGGGCCGTTCGGTGACCGTACGCAAGTCCCCGGGCTCGACAACGGCGCGGTCTTCGGTCTGCGCCAGGTACCCCCCCGAAATGCTCTTGAGCGCCAAACCCGGCGGGGTCGCCCCGATCTCGAGCAGGCGGAGGCTTTTCTTCTTCGTCAGAACCTCCAGCGCGGGGGCCGCGAACGACGGCGCCACAATCGCCTCAACGAACAGTTCGGCAACCGCCTCCGCCGCCCGGCCATCGACTTCACGGTTGAAGGCAATCACCGAACCGAAGGCAGAGACCGGGTCGCACTCGAGCGCTCGCCGGTAGGCCTGCGCCAATAATTCCTGCTCGGCACAGCCGCAAGGGTTGGTGTGCTTGATGATCGCCGCCGCGGGACGCTCAAACTCTTGGATCAGGTTCCACGCGGCGTCAAGATCGACCAGGTTGTTGTAAGAAAGCTCCTTGCCGTGAAGCTGCCGCGCCCCGCCGACGCCCGTGTCTCCGGTTGCGTACAGCGCGGCCTTCTGGTGGGGGTTCTCGCCGTACCGCAGTGTCTGTTTGCGCGGCGCGGTAATGTTGAGGCTTTCTGGTAGACGATCAGCGGGTTCGGGCCGCGCTTCATCGTCGGGGTCGAGCGTCGCCAGGGTTGAGCTGATTGCCTGGTCATAGGCGGCAGTCAGCGCGAAGGCGTGTTGGGCCAAGCGCCAACAGGTTGCGGTTGAAACGCGGCCTTGGTTGTTTGTCAGCTCATCGCCGACAGCCTCGTAGTCGGCTGGGTCCGTAACCACGGCCACGTCGCGAAAGTTCTTCGCCGCCGCCCGGATCATCGTCGGGCCGCCGATGTCGATGTTCTCGATCTTCTCGTCAAAGCCGGCGTCGGCGCGTGAAGCCGCTTCCTCGAAAGCGTAGAGATTGACGACCACCATGTCGATCAGCGGGATGTCGTGCTCGTCGAGTGCTCCCATGTGATCGGTGTTGGAGCGGACGGCGAGAATCCCGCCTGAGACTCGCGGGTGAAGCGTCTTCACCCGGCCGTCGAGCATCTCGGGGAAGCCAGTTACCTCCGAGACGTCACGCACGCCGACCCCGGCGTCGCGCAGCAGCTGGGCCGTGCCGCCGGTCGAGATCAATTCCACTCCGAGGCCGGCGAGGCGTCGGCCGAAGTCAACGATTCCTGTCTTGTCGGTAACGCTGAGGAGGGCTCTACGGATCTTGGGCATACGCTGTGAGGGCTCGTTGGAGAATCGTGATTCTCCCATCCCAGCCCACGGTTTGGCAAACGAGCGCCCCATGCCGACACAGATTGTTCGTGGGCCTCCCCCCGTGCCGCTTCGTGCCGGCAGCCCAACCCAGCGCAGATGATATTCTGGGTACGGCGAGACACAAGAACCATGATTTCCCCCGTAGCCGACGAACTGGAGCGGATCTTCGAGGCGCCCTTGCATCGTGTGGATCTCGGACGTGCGGCGCTGGTACTGGCCCGTATCGAGTACCCCGACCTGGACGTGGATTCGTACCTGAAGAAGCTCGATCAGTTCGCCAACGAGGCCCCGTCGCCGCCTGAGTCGTGTTACGACCCGGAACGGGTCATCGACGCCCTGCACCGTTATTTTTTCGACGACCTAGGTTTCAATGGTAACGAGGACGACTATTACGACCCGCGAAACAGTTTCCTCAATGACGTGATCGACCGCCGCACTGGGATTCCGATCACCCTCTCGGTGATCTATCTCGAGGTTACCCGGCGGCTCGGTCTGCCGTTCTACGGCGTCGGGCTGCCGGGGCACTTCCTGCTCAAGTACGACGACGGCCGGCGAGCGACCTACATCGACGCCTTTCATCGAGGCCGCATTCTCGACCGCGGCGAGTGCCAGGCGCTGGCCGCATCCCTCCGCGGCGAGGAGGCGCTGCCCAGCGAAAGCGACCTTCGCGCCGTAGACAGCCGCCAGATCCTGATTCGCATGCTCAACAATCTGCGCAACATCTACCTCAACAGCCGCCAGTACCGCAAAGGATTGCCGGTGCTCGATGCCATTGTTGCCTTGGCGCCGGGTGCGGCCGACGAGCTGAAACACCGCGCTTGGCTGCACTACGAGCTGGGACAGTGGAAGCAGGCTCGCCAGGACCTGGAAACCTATCTCTCCGTCAGGCCCGATGCGCAAGACGCAGCCGACGCGCGCAAATGGATCGAGCGCATCCGCAGGGGCCAGGCCACGATGAACTGAAGGCGTGGAAAACCGAAGTGGCTACAGAGAAGCCTGCCCTCCGCATCCTGGTGGTATTCGGGACCCGTCCCGAGGCCATCAAGCTCTGCCCGCTGATCACCTACCTACAGTCCGAGCCGCAGAAGTTCGCGGTCCGAACGTGTGTGACCGCCCAGCACCGAGAGATGCTCGACCAGGCGCTCGCTGTGGCGTTCCACGTGAAGCCAGATCACGATCTCGACTTGATGCGCCCCGGGCAGACGTTGCCCGAAACCACAGCTCGTGTCATCGCCGGGCTCGAACCCGTGATGACGGCCGAGAAGCCCGATCTGGTCCTGGTACAGGGTGACACGACCACGACGTTCAGCGCCGCGCTGGCGGCTTTTTACGCCAGGATCCCGGTCGGCCACGTCGAGGCGGGTCTGCGAACGTCGGACAAGTATCGCCCTTTCCCAGAGGAGATGGATCGCACTCTCACCACGCGCCTAAGTGATCTACACTTCGCGGCCACCGAGCGGGCCGCCGCCCACTTGCGTGCCGAGGGAGTCGAAGACGACCGCATCTTCGTGACAGGCAACACCGTAATTGACGCCGTGCTTGCCGTCCGCGATCGCCTGGCCGACGGACGCGTCGAGAGGCCGCAGTGGCCGTTTCTCGATCCGGCCCGCAAGTTGCTCCTGGTCACCGCTCATCGCCGCGAGAGCTTCGGCGAAGGATTCGAGCAGATCTGCCGGGCGCTGAACACGTTGGCCGCTCGGCCCGACGTGCAGATCGTCTACCCCGTCCATCCCAACCCGAACGTGGCGGATCCCGTCCGCCGGCCGTTGGCGGGCAGGCGCGCTATCGAGTTACTCGAACCGGTAGGTTACATCGAGTTCGTAGACCTGATGACCCGGAGCTACCTGATACTGACGGACTCGGGGGGTATTCAAGAAGAAGCGCCGTCGCTCGGCAAGCCGGTCCTCGTGATGCGCGAGAACACCGAGCGTCCCGAGGCGGTGGAAGCCGGAACCGCCCGCCTGGTCGGCACAAACGCCGGCTCGATCGTAAACGAGGCGGCCCGTCTGCTTGACGAGCCGGAGCAGTACCAGCGCATGTCAAAGCAGCGTAACCCCTACGGCGACGGCCAAGCCTGCCGTCGCATCGCGGAGGCCTTGGAGCGGTACTCGCCCCGGCCCGTCGGCCGCCGGGCGACCGCGGCATCGCAAACATCGCCTTGACGGCGGCTGCGCAAACCCGAGCCGCGTAGCGGCGATCCAATCAACAGCCCCGGGCGTAAGCCCGGGGAACACGGCTTCCCAACCCAACCGAGCCTTGTCAGGGCGACTCAACTTGGCCCCTTCTCGCCGGATCGATCCGACCTTCATCTGAATTGGCCTGGCTACGAACGTGCCTACCGGTGTTTGCTTCCCTGAAGCCGTGGGCTATTGCCTCGGGGCCCTCCGGCGCCGCAACCGGCGCCGACCCACGGGTTGCGTCTTGGCAAGGTCGTCATCCCGCAAATGTACACACTTCCGCGCGGTATTCTATGGACATGGGCGAAAAGCTGGCGATCCACGGGGGCGAGCCGGTACGGAGGGCGGCATACCCCGACTGGCCCATGGCGGGCGCCCGTGAAAAGGAGCTGCTGTTGGACGTGCTCCGCTCCAGCCAATGGGGCGGCTACAACAGGTTTGTCGCAGAGTTCGAGAAACTCTTCGGGGGCGTCCACGACGCCAAGCACGCCGTTGCCTGTGTCAACGGCACGATCGCCATCGAGATGGCCTTGCACGCCACCGGCATCGAGCCCGGTGATGAAGTCATCGTACCTGCCCACAGTTTTGTGGCGACCTCGTCGGCCGTCTCACGCGCCGGGGCCATTCCGGTCTTCATCGACCTCGAAAGGGATACCTACAACCTCGATCCGGCGACGATCGAGCCCGCGCTGTCACCGAGGACCAAGGCGGTCATCGCCGTGCACTTCGGCGGCGTCATGGCCGACATGGACCGCATCGAGGCGGTGGCGTCGAGCCACAATCTCATCGTCATCGAGGACGCCGCGCACGCGCACGGTTCGGAGTGGAAGGGCAGGCGCTCCGGAAGCATCGGCCGCGCCGGGGCCTTCAGCTTCCAAAACACGAAGGTCATGACCGCCGGCGAGGGCGGCCTCATGACGACCAACGACGACGAGGTTGCCGCCGGCGCGCGCTCCTTCGCCAATTGCGGCCGGCGGCCCGGACACGGATCGTTCGATCATTTCACGCTGGCGTCGAACTTCCGGATGACAGGATTCCAGGCGGCGGTACTGACCGCGCAGCTTGAGAAGCTGCCCCAACAGGTGCGACGCCGGCAGGGCAATGTGGAGATCCTCACCAAGGCGGTAAAGGCCGCCGGTATTCGCTTCCAAGCCGTGCCCGATGGCGCTACGCTACGGTCTTACTGTCTCCTGTGCGGCGCGATCGACGAGAAGGAGTTTGGTCTCAACCGCAACGAGTTTGTCAAGGCTTTGGAGGCGGAAGGGATCCCCTGTGGCGCTTTCTACGATCATCCGCTCTACAAGAATCCCATGTATGCATCTCTCGATCACCGCGTCGAGCCGTGCCCGGTGGCGGAGGAAGCTTGTACGACCTCCTTCTGGCTGCCGCTGAAGACCCTGATGGGCAATGGGGAAGACACCCTCGACGTGGCGCGGGCGATCGAGAAAATACACGCGGCCTGGAAGCCGTCCGCCCTGCCCAGCAAGGTCTCGGCGAATTAGCGGGGTCTCCCAGCAGCTAGGCCTACGACCCTCAAACCGACAAGCCGGCGCTGGTGTGGCGTAAGGCTACAGCTTTGCCGAGAACCGAATCCTCGGTTCTCAGGTCCGCGAGCCACAGCCGCTGCTCGGTCTTTTGCCATCCTGAGTCCCGACGAATCGAGACTCGGCAAGGCTGGAGCCTTACGCTACGTCACGCTTCCGGCGCAGCCCGATCCTGCGCCGGCCGTGCAGCCGTAGCAGTGCTGGCCCGTTACGATGCGGCGGGTGTTGAGCTTCCCTAGGACAAAGTCCCGAATGTGAACTGGGGCCCCGAAGCTAACCGGGAGGTCGAGCATCTGGTTGAAGTCACAGTCGTAGAGGGCGCCGTCCCAGCCGACCGAGAGAGTGTTGCGGCACATGACGCCCGACGCAGCGGCGGGGTTATAGGCTTCGATCAGCCGTTGCATGTAGCGCTCGTAGTTGTTCGTCCGCAGCAGGAACTCGAGGAAGCGGCTGATCGGCATATTGGTAATGGCGTAGAGCGAGTTGAAGACCACGCCGTAGCGTTTGTCGAGTTCCCGCTTGAAGTCGGCCTCGATCGCGGCCTGAGGCGGCGGCAAGAACGCGCCGACCGGGTTGTAGACAAGGTTCAACGTCAATCCGGTCCCCTGCTGGCCGTATCCCAGACCGTTCAATTTCTTGAGCGCCTCGATCGACTTGTCGAATACACCCTCGCCTCGTTGAGCGTCGGTTTGCGCCGCCATGAAGTACGGCAGGCTCGCCACAATCTCCACCCGGTTCCCGGCCAAATACTCCGCCAAGTCGGCCTGCGACGGCAGCAGCAGCACGCTCAGGTTGCAACGGTCCATCACGTGACGGTCGAGCTTGCGAGCCTCATCCACCAAGAAACGGAACTGAGGATTGAGCTCCGGGGCGCCTCCGGTGATATCGACCGTCGGGATATCGGTCTTGGCCAGCGCCTCGATACACAGCTCCGCCGTCTCGCGGGTCATAACCTCCTTGCGGTCGGGTCCCGCGTCAACGTGGCAGTGTTGGCAGGTTTGATTGCAGAGCTTGCCGACGTTGACTTGAAACACTTCGATGCCGGTGGCCGCTAGCGGGTGGAGACCCGAAGCCGCTAGAGCGTCGTCAAACCTCTTGATCGGCGGCGACGAGTGGTTGAGAACGCGGAGCTGCTGGGCGCTCGAGGCCAGCTCGTGCTCTCGGTAGACCAGGCTCTGCGTCAAGCGCTCCTCACATGCTGAGTTTTTCAGCGATGTTACGGCACTGCAGTCCGTGAACGAGGCTGGCACCGCCGCGAATCGCCGTCGCCACGTGGATCGCCTCGGTCATCTGATCAAGGTTGGAACCTTTCTCAAGGCTGGCCTGCGTATAGGCGTCAATGCAATAGGGACACTGTACGGCGGTCGCCACGGCCAGCGCAATGAGGCTCTTCTCCCGCTCGCTTAGCGCCCCTTCGGCGAACACGGCCCCGTACCAGGCCTGGAATTTCTCCCACAGGTGCGGGGCGTTCTTGCCCATGTCGCCGAAACGGGCCAGATCATCTTCATGATAGTAACTCGACATGCTCTCTCCTCGACTCAGTGGAAACGCGACACGCCCCGGCGGCCGGTCGGCAGACCTTAATTGTAGGCATGCATCCACCTTGCCGAACCGCGAGAGTTAGGGGAGCGGTACTGTGGACACACTACTTGGCACAGCACTCCCCATCATGCACCGTCCCGACCAACTCATTGATTCGATCGCGGCTTCCATTTCGTTACATTAGCGGTGGCCCACCTGCGAATCACAAGGATCAGCCTCGGACTCGCGGCGTAGTTCTGGTAGAGGGATGGGGGCCGAGAGAGCTTCACCTCCTTCGCTTTGAAGTAAACTGAGGTTGGCCATTCCGTGCCGCTCGCGTCGGCAAGCGGTGATGAAGATCGGCATCGAAACCGAACGCCGCAAAGGGGGTTTCTGCGGTGGCAAGCCAATCACAATCCTGTCCACTTACACGCAAGCACGTCGTGGATCTCTACTTTCTCGAACACCGCGCCAAGATTGTCGACATCGCGGCCTTTCTCGACCGCGTCGATCGAGCGCAACCGCAAGGCGAGGCCGAGGACTTCCGTGTTGCAGCTATGCGGCAGGCGCTCGGTGTGCTGACCGACGGCGCCGGTGAGCGGGCCCGGCGCGTGCTCGACGCCCTCAGCGACCCGACCACCGACCCGATCCCGAAGTCGCCCGGCAAAGGCGCTGTCGGGGCTTATCCAGAAAGTGAATGAGGCACGAGAGCGGCCATGAAGTACATCGACCCACACATTCACATGGTCTCTCGCACGACCGACGACTACCAGCGCATGGCGCAGGCCGGCTGCGTCGCGCTGACCGAACCCGCTTTCTGGGCCGGGTATGACCGCTCGTCGGCAAAGGGCTTTTTCGACTACTTCCGCCTGCTCACCGACTACGAGCCCAAGCGCGCCGCCGCCTACGGCATCCAGCACTACACTTGGATCTGCATCAACCCCAAAGAGGCCGAAGACCCCGGCCTGGCGCGCGAAGTCATCGCCATCATCCCCGAGTTCCTCGACAAGGCGAACGTGCTGGGCGTCGGCGAGATCGGCCTCAACAAGAACACACGTAACGAGCTGGAGATCCTCGAAGAGCAAATCGCGCTGGCCGACCAGCACGGGCAACTCATCCTCGTCCACACGCCACACCTCGAAGACAAGCGCAAGGGTACGCGGCTCATCATGGACGCCATCAAACAAAACGGCCACATCGCACCCGGCCGCGTCCTCATTGACCACGTCGAGGAGCACACCGTCGAGATGGTGCTCGACGAAGGCTTCTGGGGCGGCATGACGCTCTATCCGGATTCGAAATGCACCGTCCAGCGCGCTGCCGACATCATCGAGATGTACGGTACCGAGAGGCTATGGATCAACTCCGCCGGCGATTGGGGCCACAGCGAGCCGATGAACGTCCCGAAAACCGGTGTCGAGTTGAAGCGCCGTGGCCACCCCCCAGCAGTTTTCGAGAAGATCTCCTACGGCAATCCACGCACGTTTCTGTCCCAATCCGACAAGTTCAGCCTGAACGATGAGTGAAGGCGGGATGGGTGGCAGTTTGGGCCCGGGCGCGATGCTCGGCTACTGTACCAACGTCCACGCTGGGGCGAGCTACGAGAAAACACGTGCGAACCTCGAGCGCTACGCGCTGCGCGTGAAAGCGCGGGTGAGCCCGGACGCGCCGATGGGAGTCGGGCTGTGGCTTTCGGCTCGGGCCGCGCGCGAGTTGATCGAACAGGACCGTGTCGGAGAGTTCCGAGATTGGCTCGGCGGCAACGGGCTGGTGCCCTTTACTTTCAACGGCTTTCCGCACGGCGACTTTCACGAAGCGGTCGTCAAGCACAAGGTGTACGAGCCTGACTGGCGCAGCCAGGAACGCCTCGACTACACGCTCGATCTGATCAAGATTCAAGACCGCTTGCTGGCGAAGGGCGCCGAAGGAAGCATCTCGACACTGCCCATCGGCTGGCGTGCCAACATCGCAGCATCCTCTTCCGGCGTCGAAGAGGCGGCCCGCAACCTGGGCCGTCTCGCCGACCACCTGAGTCGGCTCGAGCAAGAGACCGGGCGGTTGATCCACATCGACTTGGAGCCCGAGCCGGGCTGTTACCTTGACACCTGCGACGATGTGATTCGTCTCTTTCGCGAGCAACTGTCGAGGCACACGGACGAGCGCCGCGCCCGCCGCTACCTGCGCGTCTGCTACGACATCTGCCATGCCGCGGTGATGTTCGAAGACCACGCCGACTCGTTGCGGCGCTACGCCGAAGCAGGTATCGAGATCGGGAAGATCCAGGTGTCGTCGGCAGTGCGGGTGGATTTTGACCAGCTCAGCGAACCGGAGCGTCGGCTTGCGCTGGATCAACTGCGAGGTTTCGCGGAAGACCGCTATCTCCATCAAACGATCGTCCGCACACGCGGCGAAGACGGTGGCACGGAAAGCTTCATCGACGACTTACCCACTGCGATCACCGCCTGTGACGGTGCGGCATCAGGTGAATGGCGCATCCATTTCCACGTGCCGCTGTTCGTCGATCGCTTCGGGCTGCTCGAGACGACCCAAGCACATATCGACGGCTTCTTGGCCGAGGTGGGACGCTATTCGCAGGTTCGCCACTTCGAAGCCGAGACCTATGCCTGGAGCGTGTTGCCGCCGGAGCTGCAAGCAGCCGACCTGTCGGAAGGGATCGCTCGTGAGTTGAGCTGGCTGCGGAACCGAGTCCTGGTCCCAGCGGCTTTGTGAACCTGTCCGCTTCATGAACGACCGGCCGACGAGTCTCCGCACGTACGCCGAGCTTCTGCGCGCTTCCAACCTGCCGACCGTTGTCCCCAACGTGCTGACCGGCTGTGCGCTCGGTGTAGGGGCGGCCGAGCTGCCGTGGCACGTTGCGGTGCTGTGTGTTGTGGCCGTTGCGTTGCTCTACTCCGGCGGCATGGCGCTCAACGATGCTGCGGACGCCGAGGTCGACCGCGTCGACAGGCCGGAGCGGCCGATCCCATCGGGACGCATCTCTCGCGGGTCGGCCTACCGGGTGGCGGCGACTGCTCTCGCGGCGGGCTGGGTGCTGCTAGCCGCCGCGGGTCACGGTGCCGCGGTGGCGGGGAGCGCACTCGTCATCGTGATCGTCGCCTACGACCTGCTGCACCAACGGCAAGCGTGGACGGTAGTACTGATGGGCCTTGCGCGGGGCCTGGTCTACGTGGCTTGCGCGGCCGCGGTGGCTTGGCCGCTTCCGCTCGAAAAAGTATTGTGGTTCGGCGCCGCGATGACGCTCTATACTCTAGCCCTTACCCTCGTCGCTCGCGCCGAGAACGAGACGCAGCTCGACGCTCGCCGATGGATCGGCCCGGTGCTGCCCGCCATCTCCGTGCTGCCCGGCCTATGGATCGTACCGGCGACTGCCGTTGCGTCAACCGCGGCGGCGGCGGTTCTCGTGATCTGGCAGGCGCGGGCGGCGCGGGCGGCCTTCGCCACGCCACCACAAACGAAAAAGGCCGTGCTGACCTGGATCAGCGGTTTCTGTTTGCTCGATGTGTTCTTCTTGAATGTGCTGGGGCAGCCTGGGCTGTCAGTCGTCGCAGTGGCGTGCTTCGCGGCGACCGTGCTGCTGCATCGTCGCGTGATGGGGACATAGCTCATATGTCTGAACAACACCGCGTGCTATGAGAATGTAAGGTTCGAGGATGTAGGGGCTCGGCATGACGAGCCCGCGGGCAGGCCATGGCATGCCCCTACTCTGTCGGTGTGAGTTCTCTCTGGGATCTCTGAATAGCCCATGGCGCATCCGACGGCGGTCCTCTTGGTGGTTGGGCTCAACCAGAGCCTGCTCGGCGAGCACTGCCCGCGGCTCGCCGCCTTTGCGCGGCGGGGGGCGCTGCGTCGACTCAAGCCAGGCCTGCCTACGGTAACGTGCAGTGCGCAGTCGAGCATGCTAACCGGGTTGCCTCCCCGGGACCACGGCATCGTCGGCAACGGGTGGTATGACCGAGAGTCGGCGGAGGTGCGTTTTTGGAGGCAGTCGAACCGCCTTGTGCACGGCGAGAAGGTTTGGGAGACGGCACGCCGGCGCGATCCCTCCATTACCTGCGCGAATCTTTTCTGGTGGTTCAACATGTACTCCTCGGCGGACTACTCCGTCACGCCGAGGCCGATCTACAAAGCCGACGGGCGCAAGATCCCCGACTGCTATGCCGAGCCGCCCGAATTGCGCGACCACCTACAGAAGCGGCTCGGGCGGTTTCCGCTATTTAACTTTTGGGGGCCGGGCTCGTCGATCGCTTCCAGCCGCTGGATTGCGGACGCCGCCATCTTCGTACACGAGCGTCACCACCCGACCTTGACGCTCGTATACCTACCGCACCTCGACTACGCGCTACAGAAGCTGGGGCCGAACCACGCCGACATCCCAAAAGCACTCGCGGAGATCGACGACGTGGCGGGCGGGCTGATCGACTACTTCGAAGGCAACGGCGTACGCGTTGTGATCTGCAGTGAGTACGGCATCGAGCCGGTCGACGACTCCGTGCACATCAACCGTCGGTTACGAGAAGACGGATCGATTCGCATTCGCATGGAAGAAGGTCATGAGCTACTCGATCCGGGAGCGTCGCGTGCCTTCGCCGTGACCGACCATCAGATCGCCCACGTTTACGTGAAACAACCTACTGACTTCGCACGCTATGCCCAGCTATGCCGCGGCGTGGCGGGAGTGGAACAAGTGCTCGATCGGAATGCACAAGCTCAGGTCGGCCTCGATCACCCACGCTCGGGCGACTTGGTGCTCGTGGCGGAGCCACGCCGTTGGTTCAGCTACGACTATTGGCTCGACGACTCGAAAGCTCCTGACTTCGCGCGTACGGTAGACATTCATCGCAAGCCCGGCTACGACCCGGTCGAACTGTTCCTCGACCCGGCACTGCGCTTCCCCAAGCTCGCCGTGGGCTGGAGGCTCCTCAAACGCAAGCTAGGCTTTCGCACCCTGCTCGATGTGATCCCCCTCGACACATCCCTCGTCCGCGGCTCCCACGGAAGAACCGATCAGCCTCCATCCGAGCAGCCGATCCTGATTACGCACACCGATTCGGGTCATGAACCCTACGAACTGCCCGTCACCGCCGTGCGCGACGTCATCCTGGATCAACTGTTCAAGGACTGACGATGTGGCGTAAGCCTCCGGGCTTGCCGAGTCCCGATTCCTCGGGACTCAGGTTCACCCAGTGTCGCATTTCCTCGAGGTAGCAATCCTGGCTCGCGAGGAATCGCGAGCCGGCAAGCCTGGAGGCTTACGCCACAAGGTCAGTCCTCTGCGAAAACAGGACGCAGGACCAACAGCAGCGCAAAGAGCATCAGACAAAAAGCAATCGTAGACACGCCGGCGGAGCTGAAATCGATGTGGGTCAAGTGGAGTTGGCCGTCCTGTAGGACCGCGAGGAACTTCAGCCACCACCCCTGCAAGGGGGCACCCTCCGAGACCCACAAACCGGCGATGCTCGCCGCCCCCACAACGACGACGGCGGTGTGGGCGATCTCCAGTGGCCGCTGCGCGCGCTCTTCCGCCTTTTGAACTCCCTCGAGCCGGGCCCGCAGCCAGACCAAGCCGGGATCGGGCAAAGCCGGTTCGCGCGGACCGTTGCCGGCCAACGTCGCCAGCCAAGCGGCTGTCCCGGCCACATCACGGCAGTGCTCACACGAGTCAAGGTGACTCTTCAGCGATTCATCCCACCTGCCTAGCCGTGCCGCCTTTGTCACAGCTTCTTCGTAGTGACACGTAGAGGTATTCATCGCCCCACCTCCGGCGCCAAACCTTCTTTGCGAAGGACCGCCGCGAGTTTTTTGCGCGCCCGAAACAGCAAGACCCTTATGCTCTTTTCTCTCAGTCCCAGCACTTCCGCGATCTCCCGGTGCTCAAATCCCTCGACGTAGGCCAGCCACAGCAGCGCCTGCTCTCGCTGGGCAAGGCCCTGGAACATGCGGGCCACGTCGCCCCGCAACTCCGAGGGTGCCGAAGTTTTAGTCCGGAACACGGTCTTCCAGCTCCAAGCCTGATCCCGCTGGAGTTTGCGCCAGTGGTCAGTGATCAAAGTGGTGGCCGTGCGGTAGAGGTAGGCCCTCGTGGCGGCCTCGCCCATGGCCGGCCTTCGGGCTCGTAGAAACTTGAAAAAGGCCTCTTGGAGGATGTCGTCAGCCAGGTCCTGCTGCCCGCACGTGCGCTGAATGTAGGCCCTCAGCGCGGGGGCCGTTCTGTGGTAAAAGGCCTGGAAGGCCGCCTCGTCCATGGCTTCGAGAGGGGTGGCCAGGGGTGCTGTGCTGGGGCGCTCCCCCGATACGGAGTCGCCCACGGTCGCCTCTATCCAAGCCACCTGCTGCTCGAACATACCAACCACTTTGCTCGCCGTCCGGCATTGATCTTACGCCATGCGTGGGCTGACGGCTGCGGGCCCGTCGTCGTTGTCGTCCTTGGTCAGTCCCCAAGCCTTGGAGAAACGGTAGGAAACCCAAGCGGCAACCAGCAACCCGACCCCCACCGACGACACGATCAGGGCGGGAATCAGGAAATCGCTGTCCTCGAAGAACGTGATCAACAGCATGGCTATTCCGACAGCGGTTACGATCACTCCCGTTTTGATTGTGCTGAGAATCCGCTGTTCTGTGCTGCGGCGCTTCTCGGCCCACATCTCATCGAGGAAGCGCTGACTGCCCTCCTTCCCAAGGAACTCCGACAAATCTTGCCCCGAGGTGAACTTGTCGAGGAAGTGCTTGTTCAGCTCGGCACGCGCCTGTGCCTTCGCTTGCATCATCCGGTTGTTGAGCCAGACGACCAACACGATCATCGCGAATACGAAGAAGGGAACCAGGATGTCCTCTAATCCTGAAATGAATGGGTTCATGGAAACCTCCTCGGGGACTAACGTGACCGCCACGAGGGTGCGGTGGAGTGTGGCGCGGTGACTTTGTTCTGCTTACACCCTGATAACGCTCGGAAGGGGACCGAGGTTAACGGGCTTGCAAAAAAAACAGTATCGGCAACGGGGGCGGCCGCCACCTCAAGCGCCCAGTTCCCGGTACCGGAAACAGTCGACGACATGGTCGTTGACCATGCCCGAGGCTTGCATGAAGGCGTAGCAGATGGTCGAGCCGACGAAGCTGAAGCCGCGCTGCTTGAGGTCTTTGCTCATGGTGTCGGATTCCTTGCTCGTGGCGGGCGTCTGCTTCCAACTGCGCCAGCGGTTGTGGATGGTGCGGCCGCCGACGAACCCCCACAAGTAGGTGTCGAGGCTGCCGAACTCGTCTTGCACGGTCAGCGCCGCCCGCGCGTTCTTCACCGCCGACTCGATCTTGAGGCGATTGCGGACGATCCCGGCGTTGCGTAGCAGCTTCTCGATGCGCGGTTTGCGGTAGCGGGCGACCTTGTCGATCTGAAAGTTGTCGAAAGCCTTGCGGTAGGCGTCGCGTTTCTTCAAGATCGTCAGCCAGCTCAACCCGGCCTGTGCCCCATCGAGGATGAGGTGTTCAAACAGCAGCCGGTCATCGTGAACGGGCACGCCCCACTCTTTGTCGTGGTAGTCGTCGAGGAACGGTGCGTTGGCCCACGAACAGCGGCTCGTCGTACTCATAGGCAGCACGTCTATGGTACATAAAGGGTCGGATCATGCGTTTCGGCAATGCTTGTTTGATTCTGTGTTGGGCCGTGCTATGCGAGGGCCAAGTGAGCGACCCTCGCGTCGAGGTCTCAGACGTGGTCTTCGACGAATCGCGGCGCACGCTGTCGCTGAACCTCGAGAACCGAGGGTCGGCTGCGATTACCGCCTACCATCTGCTTGTTACCCAGGACTGCCCGGAGGGACAGATGAAGGGCACGGACGAACTGATCAAGATGCTACCCGTGCTTGACCCCCGAAAGGTTGGCTCGTGGTACCGCAGTGGCTCTGATCAAGGCCCGATCCAGCCGCAGTCGAGTCGCCTAATCAAATTCCGGGTCGAAAAAAGAACGACCTCCGGCGCGACTTGTCAGGGAGCAAACCTCCGCATCCTAACCGCGGTGTTCGCGGACGGAACGGGATCGGGCAAGCAAGAAGTCATTCGCCAGATACTGGATCATCGGCGCGGCGAGAGCGACCAGTACTCTCGTTGGCTAGAGCCGTTCCGCGATGCTCTGGTCGCGGACGACGCGCAGGCGAAGCTAGAGGAACTGCAAACCCAACTCGAGCAAGAAAGAGATCGGCTCGATGTCAACGGTTCAGACGACCGCATCGGCGGCGCTAGAAGTGCCAACCGCGACATCCTAGCCCGGATCAAACAGATACGGCGTCTTTACGAAGAGGAAAGTTCGCTCGCTCAGGACGTGGGCGAGAAAATGGTGCGGCTTCACGAACTGCGCTCGGCGGTCTTGGCAAAGTACGCCTTGTGACTAGAGCCATCACGCTTGCCCCTTCCCGCTCCATCGAAAGGCCTTCTTTAGAGGCAACTGTCTCTCGGCCTTCGGATACCACCCCGGCGCGGCATAGTCGCAGGAGTGCAAGTAGCACTGCTCCCGCAGGGCGTTTCCCCTAAACGTGAAATAGCGGCTCATGGGCACGGTCGTGCGCCTCGCGTGGTGCCGCGCCAGCGCCGATACATTCACGAAGTGCACGCCCCAGCGGGTCTCGACATGCGACTTGCCGCCGTAGGTGTCGCCGGGGTGCGTATGCGTGTGCGCGCCAAGCCATAGGTCAATGGCCCCGGGGTGGGCTTCCAAGTACTTCTCAAACACCTGGGCGTCGCGCACGCCGTCGACCCAATAGAGATACGACGCCCCTATGGGTGTCCCCAACGGCTTGTAACCGTGGTAGTGTGAGCGCCAAAGACCGCTCGCGTCCTTGCGCATGCCTTCCCACTCGCCCGAAGCGACCGTCGTGTTCTTGAGCATGTAGTGGTGGGCCGAGACGATGATCTTGTCCTGGTTCGCCTCGACCATGCGCTGCCACCATTCGAAGGTCTCGCCGGAAACCACCCCGCCGGGGTTGCCGCCGAGCAGGTCCCGTCCCGGGCGGCTCGTGGGCTCGTTGATGTCACTCATCATCAGGAAAAGCACGTTGCCCACTTGGAAGGAGTACCGCTCCCATGTCCCTTCGACCGGATACGTGCGCTTGCCGGCATCGACGCCCGAGTGCTTTGTGTACTCCCCTATCGGGTCGAGCCATTTGTGCCACCACCAGTTCTTGGGCTCGTCCATGCCGCTGCGGTCGTGGTTGCCACCGAGGCTGTAGATGTCTTCGCGCTTGTGTTTCCTGAGGGCTTTGCCGAACTGGCGGACGATTTCTTCGCCTTCCTGGTCGTCGGGCAGGTGCTGCGCTCCCGACTGGTCCCCGAGATCAACGGCGACTTCCCAGTCGAATGGTGGCGCGCCGTCGGTTGTGCCGAACTCGGACTGTGAGATCGCCTCGACCAGGCTCTCTCGGTGGCCATAGCGGCGGTCGCTGCCGACATGCGCGTCGCTGAAGGCCCACAAGCGGAAAGTGTCGGTGGCAGGCGCCTGCGCAAACGAACCGGAGCGTTGAAGCACACCTCCGGCGACCGCCAGGGACGTCGTCTTCAGGAAGTTGCGCCGGCTCGTCACGGCCTACCTGACATCCTCATAGAGTGCGATCGTTTCGCGAATCAGCTTCTCGGCAGCCCTGCGTCCGTAGGGCGATCGTTCCACCTCGTAGCCCCCGAAGGCGTATTCAGCCTCAATCGGCAGGTAGTCGCCGCCTTTGCCGCTCGAGTACGCAGCGAACATCGTAAAGCCGAACGGCGACGCCTTCTTGACGGCAACGCCGATCTCTCCGAAAGGCTCACCCGGCATGGCGACAATCGCCACTTCGCCGATGTGCAGCACCTGAACGTCCACTTGGATCGGCGAGGGATCGACCGGCGCCTTCCACTTCTTGAGCAGGTCTCCGAAGCGCCGCAGCCGGGCTTCGGCCTGATGTGTCTTCCACGGATCGTCGCCACGGCGCGACGCCTCGACAGTTTTTCGGGCTCTAGTCACGCGCGCTTCCATACCGGCGATCTCTTCCTGAGTGTACTGCCGTCGCGGGAGGTCGACCCGCTTCGACGAGAACTTCAACGTCGCGTCACGGGGTCCTTTGACGCGCCAATGCTGCTTGGCTTGATACGCGGTCGATTCGACGAAACCCTCGAACGTCGGCTCACGCCGGACGGTCTCGATACCGTGAGCGACCGCCGCGACCTGATGACCGAGAATCGATCCCAGGCGGTGCGGGACGCTCAGGTCCCCGGTGAAGCCCTCGATCGGTCCCTGGTTTCCTGCCGCGCCTTGGAAGAAGAAGCACATCGCACCCGGAAACGCCTGCTCGACCACCTTGCGCGTCATGCCCGGCCAGTCCGGCGAAGCGTACTTGTTCTCGTAAGCGAGCACTGTGCCGTGGCACTGGAAGTTTGCCAGAACGGCGATCGGTTTGCCGTCCGCGCCATCGATGCGGAAGACTACGAGCTCGCGGTCGATGAAGCCGTCGGGATTGCGTCCCACTGCCGGCGGGTTGTCGCCGCGGGCCCGCACGCGCCGGTTGATGTTAATCGTGCCCGTTCCGCGGCCGCCGTAGATGTGGGCAGGGCGCAGATTCGCGTTGGCTTCGACGATCGCCCCGACGATCTTGTCCACTACCTGCTCGCGATAGCGACGGATCATCGCCAATTGATCGGTAAGGTCGACCGCCGCCGGCCCCTTGGCGGCGGAGAGATTGGGTCCTGCATGAGTGTGCGTGGCGGCAAGGCGTATGTGTCGTGCGGGAATGCCGGTCTGCTTCGCCGCGCGGCCGATCGCCCCTTCAAAGAAGCGGACCTGGATCGCATCGACGTCGACCATGGCGAACTTTTGGCCGCCGTTGGCCAGCACGAGGGCCGTCACGACCATTCCAACCGGGTCGTTCCCGACGGAGTTGATGTGGGTCTGCGACCCCCAGTTCAACTGCGCGATGCCAACTGAGGGGGTGATGTCCGCGCGGGCGACGCCGGTCCGTAGTCCGGAGGAGGCGGAGTCCTTAGGGCCCTGCTCGACGACGTCCGCACGAGCGACGTGGACGCACAGCAGGAGGGCGATAAGGGCCGAGCAGTGCCGGGAGTGTTGATTCACTGTTAGCGGACCTGCTGACCACTGTCGACCGAGGGGCGGCAACTTGCCTCAATGATCGGACTCCATCTTAGTACAGCGTTGCATCAGTTCGGTCACGTATCTGAGCGCAGGGGCGGGAACAATTCGGATGGAACGCACCTCTGCAATGGATCGTACTGGGCACTGTCGGCCCAGGCTTATTCTGGCGGCGCCGCTTTACCCCTGGGCTGCGGGTTGGCGGTCTTCACGGGCGCGGTTCGGTCTGGAGGGCCGCTTGGTGGAGGCGGAGGTCTTCGAGCAGAGCTAGGGGGAGGTTCAGGCCGTTGAGGCGGGTGGCGGATTCGGGGTCGCCGTGGAAGTCGCTGCCGCCGGTGATACCAAGGTCCAAGGCTTGGGCGGCGGCGCTGAACAAGGCGGTCTCGTCTTGGCTGTGGTCAGTGTGGTAGACCTCGATCGCGTTGAAACCCTTCGCTCGCAGTTCCTCGAAGCAGGCCGTCACGTCGAGGCCGGATTCGCGGAAGAAGCGCGCCGGGTGGGCCCACGAAGAGAGGCCGCCCGCTTCGCGAATCCATCGCAGCAGGGCATCGAGTGCGGGGTCGCTGCGCTGGACAAACGCGGGCGCTTTCTCGTCGAGATATCGGTCGAAGGCTTCGCGCGTGTTCGGCACGTAGCCGCGCTTGACCAGCACTTGGGCAAAGTGAGGACGACCGGTTTGTCCATGGCCCAGTTGCTCGGCCTCTTCGAGCCGCATCTCGATGCCTAGTTCGTGCAAACGCTCGACCAAGAGCCGGTTGCGGTTGCGGCGGTTTTGCTGGATGTCGGTGAGATGCCGCCGGAACGCGTCGCCCGGGGGACCGTCGAGGAAATAGGCCAAGACGTGAATCGGGCGACCGTGGAAGCGCGTGTTCAACTCGACGCCGCAGATGAGGTCGAGGCGGCCGTCCTCGGCTGAGGCGCGCGCGTGGTCGTAGCCGTCAAGTGTGTCGTGATCGGTGATGGCGAGAGCGCGCAGCCCACTGCGGACTGCGAGGCCGATGAGTTGTTCGGGAGTCAGCGTCCCGTCGGAGCGATCTGTGTGCGAGTGCAGGTCAACCATCCGAAAGGAGACGCAACTCCAACAGTTTAGCCCAAACCCTTTCGGCGCTCTCCTCGGGCGTCTCGCGGCTGGAGTCGAACACCACCTCGGGGTTCAAGGGCGCCTCGTAGGGATCGGACACGCCCGTGAACTCTTTGATTTCGCCCGCCAGAGCCTTCTTGTAGAGGCCCTTGGCGTCGCGCTCGATGAGCGTCTCGAGCGGGCAGTGAGCATGGACTTCGACGAAGTGCTCAACCCTCTGACGGATTTCGTCGCGAATGGCGCGGTAGGGCGAGATAGCGGCGGCGATAGCGATCACGCCGTTCCGCGACAGCATCTCGCACACAAAGCCAATGCGGCGGATGTTGGTGTCGCGGTCCTCCTTGCTGAAGCCCAAGCCCTTCGAGAGATTCGTGCGAACGACGTCGCCGTCGAGCACCTCGACTTTGGCCTCGCCACTGCGCAAGCGATCGGCGAGAATCTCGGACACGGTCGACTTGCCGGCTCCGGAGAGACCGGTGAACCAAAGAGTGAAACCCTTGTGCGTCATAGGTAAAGCGCGCTTTCTTTTGCGAATGTACTCACGGGCGGGAGGAGCTGCTTCTTTCAATTCGGTTGATGCGGAGTAGGCTATGCGGAGGTGGATCACCGCCACCACGCTTATCGATTCTTCTCAGCCTCCATCAGAATCTTCGCCACTTCCGGCCGCGTGAACTCTTCGGGGAGCATCTTTCCTTCTTTGAGCATTTGCCGCACGGCCGTGCCGCTCAAGAAGATCTGTTCGTCATCGCCTCCGGGGGACGTTTTGGGCGACGCCATGCCGGCGCACTTGGTCGAGTAGAAGACCAGGTTGAAGAACAGCGGCTCGATGCCCAATTCACCGGGCTGAAACTCGGAAAAGATCTCCTGCGCGTCAAACGGGCCGTAGTAGTTTCCCACGCCGGCGTGGTCGCGTCCGACGATGAAGTGCGTGATGCCGTAGTTCCTGCGCACCTGGGCGTGAAAGATGGCCTCGCGCGGCCCGGCGTAGCGCATCCAGGCAGGAAAGCCGGCTAGTAAGGTGTGCTCGGGCGAATAGTAGTTGTCGATCAGCACCTTGTAGCACGCCAGGCGCACATCGACCGGGATGTCGTCGGGCTTGGTCTCGCCGAGCAGTGGATGAATCACCAGTCCGTCGGAGAGTTCCAGTGCAATCTTGGTGCAGTACTCATGAGCTCTATGAATGGGATTTCGGGTCTGAAAAGCCGCGATCCGCTTCCAGCCACGCTTCTCGATGTCGGCTTTGACCTCGCGGGGCGAGAAAGCCAGGTCGCCTGGGATGTCGAACTTCCAATCAGGGAGTGTCTCGACCTCGCCCGCGATGCTGTAATCGCCTGACTCAGCCAGCCACTCGACACCGGGGTGGGCTGAGTCTTCGGTGCGGAAGAGGTACTTGGCGTAGTGGGACTTGTCGATCTTGAAAACCTCCGTGACCTTCAGGATCCCGGCAGGGGCGCCGTTGCCGTCTTGGAGCAGAAGCTGCTCGCTGCGATTGGCCAGTTGGGCCTGCGCGTCATTGACCGGGAAAATGATCGGGATGCTCCAGGGCTCGCCGGTGGTGAGGTGCATCGTCTCGGCCACGCGCTTGACTTCGCGCTCGGGCAGGTAGCCGCGAACGGGCAGGTAGCCGTCCTCAGCCAGCAGGAACAGATCGCTCAACTGCTTGAAGGTGGCCTCGATCACCGGAAGATTACTTCGGTCAGCCACTGGGGCCTGAGGTTGAGGTGACATAGCTAAATAGGATAGTCCCTATCGGGATAACAGAATGCCGAGGGGCGATGCAAGGGGGAGGCAGTCCCTCGGTTCGGATTTCGGTGTAGGGCCTGGGACGACAGCGGATCCGGATCCGAATCGACCAGGGTGAGAACAGGCATGGTGGGTGCTGAAGCCATCGGTCCGCGCCGGGGAACGAACGGCCCGCCTGAACCGAGTGGGGCCAACAGAACTTTGAAACTGAGGCACTAACCTCACCATCCTCACCCGGTGTTGCGGTGACAGCCATCGAGTTATCATGAAACACTCGCCCGGCGTTCCGCGCCCCGCCCGTCTCGCCGCCTCTTCCTCCATGACGGCACATCGCCACTCCGACGAAATCCTAGAGCATAACAAGCTCTTCATACCCGGCGGTATCTCGTCGATCAACCGCATCACCGACCCCAACATCGCCTTCGTCGAGGGCGAGGGCTCGCGCATCCGGGACGCCGAAGGTAACGAGTACATCGACTACCACGGCGCCTTCGCGCCGCAGTTCCTGGGATACCGGCACCCGGGTCTGACCAGCGCGGTCAAGAGGGTCATCGACCAGGGGGCGGAGCTGTGGGGCTCGGGGCCGACGCAACTCGAGGGCGAGTTGGCCGAGCTGATCTGCACGCACATCCCCTGGGTCGAGCGGGTCTCGCTGCTCAATAGCGGAAGCGAAGCGACTGCGCAGGCGATCCGCCTGGCCCGAGCGGTGACGGGACGAGACCACGTCATTGTAGTGCAGGGCGGCTACAACGGTTGGGGTAACGATGTGGCGTTTAACCTCATGACGCCGCTCGACAAGCTCGGGCCGCGGCGGTCCCCGGGCGAGTACGAGCTGGATGCGATGAGCGCGGGCATCCCGCCGGCGCACCGGCAGTTGGTGCATGCGATCAACTTCAACGACCTCGACTCGGCGCGCTACGTGTGCGAGAAGTATCCGGTGGCGGCGCTCATCACCGAGCCGATCCTACAGAACATCGGGTTGGTCAAGCCGCTGCCGGGGTATCTCGCAGGGCTTCGCGCGTTGGCGGACGAGCTGGGCTTTCTTCTAATCTTCGACGAGATCAAGACCGGCTTCCGGCACGCCTTCGGGGGCTACGCTGAAATCAGCGCCGTAACGCCCGACCTGGCCTGCTACGGCAAGGCCATTGCGAGCGGCTATCCGCTGGGCGCGCTGGCCGGGCCGGCGAAGTGGATGGACTGGTTCGTCCACGACGACCCCGCGAAGCGTGTACTGCTGGCCGGCACCTACAACGCTCACCCGGTCCCCACCGCGGCGGCGGTCGCGACGCTCCGATTCCTGTTGGAGGATGGCGGGGCCGTCTATGCCCGCCTGGATGAGCTGGGAGCGCGGGTCGAGACCGGCATTACCGAAGCTCTGCGCGCGCACGGCCAGCGGGGACTGGTGGTGCGGCAGGGCTCGGCCTTCGTGATCTTCTTCATGGACCACGGCCCCCGCGACTGGCACGACCTCGTCTCGAACCACGACTACTCGTTGGACACAAAGTTCCGTAGCGCTTTGCTGGATGAGGGGGTCTTTTTCTTCCCGCTGGCGACCAAGCAGTGCTCGATCTCCGCCGCCCATACCCGGCAGGATATCGATCAGACGGTGGAAGCGGTCGGCCGTGCACTGAATTCGGCGTGAGACCGGGTCGCGTTCCGACCTCTCGAAGTGTCGTCAAGCGACATGGTGGGCTAGGCCCCGGCGAGCCATTTCGGCTTCGACCCGGCGGCGGTGGCCTTCTTTCTCCTCTACGTCGCAGTCGGACCATGCGAAACCGTCTTGCCGGGCGACCAGCGTACTGGTCCAGGCGCGGGCGAATTCGTAGACACCGTCCGGGTCCCAACCATTGATCACCTCTGCGAGGATCTTGACGGCCGGGAGATCGACGTCGCGTAGGCGCTGCAACAATCCGCCTTGGCGGAACTCATCGATCAGAGAGACGAGGGCTTCGGCTTGGCTG
The DNA here is from genome assembly GCA_965248255.1 of Bryobacterales bacterium. Classification (GTDB taxonomy): domain Bacteria; phylum Acidobacteriota; class Terriglobia; order Bryobacterales; family UBA6623; genus JAKZVK01. Next base: position 2,190,403 of record CBDFIW010000004.1, on the reverse strand, counting down.
GGAGAGAGATCGCGAATGATGCCGGTCACGCGCGAGACGGCGGCACGCTGCTCCGCGGAGAGTGTTTTCTCCCCTCCACGAAGGATCGCTAACGGCGCCCGGCCACGAGTCGCTTTCGGCATCGCTCTGCGAGGAGATATCGGCGGGAGCGGCCGCGCAAGGACACCGGTGGATACCCTTAGGCTGCTGCGGGGGGAAGAGGTAGGCCGTGTCCGCGTGATGGTTGCTGGCTTAAAGGACAGGTTCAGTGGCGGGCGGGCACGGGGGCCCCCGCCCCTACGTTCTTGGTCGCGGTCGGCAAGGAGGGATCAGGCTGGTGGTACAATCTCGGCATGAGCGCCTGCCTGTCTCGCCGTCACTTTCTTGCGGCTTCGGCCGTGTTCGCGGCTGCGCCGAGCGGTTTCGCCGGCGCCTTGCCGGCCATGCGCGAGTTTCGCCGTGGCGGCATGGTCTACCGCCGACTGGGCCGCACCGAGATGAATGTCTCGTTGCTCTCGTTCGGCTCGCACACCGACCCCGCCTACAAGATCAAGGCCAAGCACGGTCGCGTGCTGAACGAAGAAGGGCAAGCCCGCCGCGACCGCCAGTTGGCCCGCGCCTTCGACCTGGGCGTCAACATGGTCGACACTTATGAGAACAACGGGCAGTGGGAGCCGGTGGCGCGCGTGGTGAAGCCGCGAAGGGATCGGGTGCTGGTGTCGGTCTGCCGGCAGTTCCCGATGTTCGTTGGGGAAAACATCGATCGAGCGGCCAAGCTCTACGGCCATGTCGACCTCTACCGTATCTATGTGGCCGCCGGGGCCGCCGTCACGGATAAGAACCTCGAAGACTGGGACGTAGTGCGCAGGGCCAAGGCGGCGGGCAAGCTGCGGGCGATCGGCATCTCGACCCACAGCGAGGCGATCATGATGAGTGCTCTCGCGGAGTTCGAGGACCTCGACTACGTCATGTTCCCCTACAACTTCATTCACGCCCGTACGGATTACTCCGCTTTTCTTCCGGCGGCGGTGAAGAAGGGCGTGGCGCTCATCGCCATCAAGCCGCTTTCCGCAGGCTCGCTTGTGAACCTCGACCCGCTGGCGAAGCCGGGCACCAAGCCCGAGAACTACCGCATGCGTCTCTACCGCAATACGCACCGGTCGCTGCCGCCGGCGGTGGTGGAAAAACTCACGAAGAGTCTCAACCGTCTACCGGACGAAACGCTGTGCCAAGCGGCGCTGCGGTTCGTCTATTCGCGTCCGTATATGACCTCGGCCATGCCGGGCATGTTCGATGACTATATGGTGGAGGAGAACTATCAGGCCTTGCAGCGGTCGCTCGAACTGAACCGGGATGAGCGAACCGCCCTCGACGCCGCTCGCGATATGGCGGATGCAGCGGGTGCCGGTTGGCTGCCGCCGCACTATCGTTGGCTCGACCGCGAGTGGCGAGCGTGAGGGTGGTGCGGTGCGGCGATTCGGGGGCCTGGGAACCGGGGAATCGGTTCTCGGCAGGCTGGAAAGCTTGCGACACGTAGGTTCGCACTGCCGAACGCGGCGCGTCTTCATCCCTCTCTGCCTGATCTTCACTTCCGCGACGTTTCTTCCTGGTCAGTCCGACCTCAAGCAGGCCGGCGTCTGTTCCCGCTGCCACGTTGTTTCAGTGCTTGAGTGGGAGATCTCCAAGCACAGTGAAGCGGCCACGGACTGCCAGAGGTGCCACGGCCCCAGCCAAGCCCACGTAGCGAACGAGCGTAACGAGGTCTCGCCCGACCGCATCCCCCGCGGCGAGACCGCCGACCCGCTCTGTGCAAGCTGCCATACGGCGGGATGTCCCCAGACAAGGCGTGACTCCGGATGCCTCGAGTGCCACAACTCTCATTCGCTCACCAGGCCTGATCAGATTCAGACGTATGGGGGTGATCGCTCGGCCCACCCCATACGGGAGGCCGTTGCCCACATGGAGCGGTTTCGGGCCGCCCTGGACCAGGCCGAGGCGCTTGTGGAGCAGCAAGATTGGCCGGCCGCAAAGAGCGCCTTCGAGAGGGCGTTACGCCTGGCGCCCGGCGAAACGCGGGTGCTGCGACGGTTGGCGTTCGTCGATCGCCGACTGAGTCCCGCCATGCCTGGCTTCGAGTTAGCCGGCGAGAGGTTCGATGCCGAAACCGGCTTGGCTCGGGAGGTTCGGATCCGTGGGCTCGGCATCCCGATGCTCCTGGCGCCGCCGGGCGAGTTCGATATGGGCAGCGATGACTTCGAAGCGGCCAGGCCCGTGCACACGGTGGCCGTAGCGGCGTTCTATCTCGGCAAGTACGAAATCACACAGGCCCAATGGGAAGCTGTGATGGAAGCGAATCCGAGCGCGCATCGAGGCTCCGGTCAAGAGACGAATCTGCCGGTTGAGCGTGTCTCCTGGCATGACGCTCGGAACTTCGTCCACAGGCTCAACGAGCAGGTGGCAGGTGGCGGCTTTCGGTTGCCGACGGAAGCGGAGTGGGAGTACGCTGCCCGCGCCGGGTCCGGGCTGTTCAAAGAGTTCGAGCTTGCCCGTTACGCCTGGTATCGCGAGACCGCCATGCAGCGGGCCGCAGGGGAAGATTTCGTGACGGCGGAAGCTTTCTCGACTCGCCCGACCGGCACAAAGGAGCCCAACGCCTGGGGCTTCCACGACATGCACGGCAACGTCTCGGAGTGGACTTCCAGCTTGCTGAAGCCGTACTTCTACGATCCGGACGACGGACGGGAGTCGCCCACGGCACCAGGGTTGCGCGTCCTGCGCGGCGGCGGCTATGCCGACGCGGCGGGTCTGCTTCATCCCGCCCTGAGGCATGGCGAGAGACCCAACCGCCGCTATCGCTGGAACGGACTGCGGATTGCGCGTACGGCGCCGCCTCGCGGAACGAAACGCTGATTCCGGCAGACCCCTACATGAGTCGGTGAAAACCAGTTTCGCGGCCCAAGCAAAGGTTCAAAGCACCGGCTTGTAGCGCTCCATCAGGCGTTCGATCTCTTTCACCTCTTCGGGCCGAACCTCGACCAACGGCGGGCGCACCGGTCCGGCGGGCTTGCCGAGGATCTGCATCGCCTTCTTCATCACCGCCACCTCGTAGCCCTTGCGGCGCTGGCGGATGGCGTACAGCGGAATCACGTAGTTCGACATCAGCCGCGACAGGCTCGCCGAATCGAGCACGGAAGCCCGCTCGTGCAGTTGCAGCGAAAGCCTCGGTGCGATGACGGCGATGCTCGATGTATAGGTGCGAATGCCGATCGAGTAGTAGCCCGGCACCATGTCGTCGCCGATGCCGCCGATCCAGTGCAGACGGTCGCCGCAGCGCTCCATGATGCGCTGGTACGCGCGCAGGTCGGCTTGGCCCTCCTTCCAAGCAATCAAGTTGGGAATCGCCTCGCACAGCCTCCAGACTTCCCCCGGGCTAAAGGCAGCCCAGTCTCGGCTATAAATGAACAGTCCCAGACTCGTGGCCTCGCCGATCGCTTGATAGTAATGGAGCATGCCCTCCCGATCGGCGTTCGGGTAGTAGGGGGGAAAGCAAAGAATGCCGTCGGCACCCGCCTCTTCGGCCTTTTTGGCCATCTCGACGGCCAGAACGCGGTTGAAGCCCACGCCCGCCAACACCGGAATCTTGCCGTTGACTTCCTCGATCGTTGACTTGATGACCTCGAAGTTCTCCTCGGGCGTCATCGAGTACATCTCGCCTGTCCCGCCGGCCGCCACCGTGGCGCAAAAGGGGAACTGCAGCATCTCGGCGACGTTCTTGCGATGGCCCGCGACATCCAGCGAGAGGTCGTCGTTGAAGGGCGTGATCGGAAACGTAATCACGCCTCCAAGTCGGTTCTTGAGTTCCACGGGGGTCATCATGGCGGGCAGATTCCTTTCGTGGGCAGTCTGTTAGCTTAGCGTGTCCGGGTTGGAGAGGTCGAACTTTCTGGTGGTGCATCAGCTGCCCGAAGGTGCCTGTGTGAGGCGCCGAATGAACACACAAGACCGACACAACATCGAGGCTCAGACACTACCCAACTCTCAGAGGTTCCCCGCCGTTCCCACGTCGGTCATCCGAACTCCTGTGGGACAATGGAAACGGATTTATGAGTGAAACACTCACCCCCGGAGCCCCTCTCGACGAAGCCGAGGTCCCCGAAGACGCCGCCGCCGCCCTCGAGGACGAGGTCAACTTCTCCGATCTGCTAGGCGACACCGAGCCTCGCGCCCAGAAGCCGGATTCGTCGGCCCAGGGGGGCTTACTCAGCGGAACGATCGTCAGCGTGCGCGACGACGGCTATTTCGTCGACATCGGCCACAAGTCCGAAGCCTTTTTGCCGTTGGATGCCGCTGGATTCGGCGGCGACGAGGCTCTGGCCCTGGACGATGCCGTGGATTGCACCATCACCGGACGGTCGCCGGAAGGCTATCTCACCCTCTCGCGCATCATCGCCCATCGGCCCAAGAACTGGGCCCAGTTCGAGATGGCGCTTGAGAGCCGCACTCCCATCGCGGGAACGGTGAGCGAAGTGATCAAAGGGGGGCTAGCGGTTGACGTTGGCGTGCGCGCCTTTCTGCCCGCCTCTCGCAGCGGCATCCGCGACTCCGCGGAGATGGAGGCGATGGTTGGACAGGAGATCCGCGCCCGGATAGTGCAACTCGATGTGGCTGACGAAAACGTGATCCTCGACCGCCGGGTGTTGCTTGAAGAAGAGAAGGAGGAGAAGCGCAAGGAAGTCGTCGGCAGGCTGGAGCCGGGAGGCAGGGTCCGAGGCATCATTCGAAACATTCGTGACTTCGGCGCGTTTGTAGACCTCGGCGGCGTCGACGGCTTGCTGCACGTCTCCGACCTGGCCTGGAGCAGAGTGCAGGACGTTTCTTCCGTCCTTTCCGAGGGGCAGGAGCTTGACGTCGAGGTGCTCAAGGTCGAAGAGGATGGTAAGCGCATCTCGGTAGGCCTCAAGCAGCTCACGCCTGACCCTTGGACGTTGATCGCCGAGAAACTCACAGCCGGTGACCGAGTGAAGGGTGTTGTCACGCGGCTCAAGGACTTCGGCGCCTTTGTCGAGATCGAGCCGGGCGTCGAGGGGCTGCTGCATGTTTCCGAGATGTCGTGGGCGCGCCGCGTCAAGCACCCGCAAGACCTGTTAAGCGTCGGCACCACGGTGGAGGTTGTTGTCCTCGAGTTAAAGCCCGCCGGGCGTCGCATGAGCCTCGGGTTGAAGCAGGCGCTGGGCGATCCTTGGGAGAAGGCTGAGAAAGAGCTAACCAAGGGAAGCGTCGTCGCAGGGACGGTTCGCAACCTGACCGCGTTCGGAGCATTCGTTGAGGTGCTTGACGGGATTGAAGGTTTGGTGCACATTTCCGACATCACCTCGGAGAAGCGCCTTAACCACCCGAAGGAAGTTCTCAAGACGGACGAGAAGATCAAGGCCGTCGTGCTTGAGATCGACCGCGAGAAGCGCCGTCTCAAGCTGGGAATCAAACAACTCGATCCTGATGAAACCGATGACTTCTTTGAGACCTGTAAAGTCGGCGATACTGTCACCGGCCGTGTGACTCGAGTGAAGGGAGCGACGGTCCACGTCGATTTGGGCGAAGGAGTCAAGGCCGTTTGCCGGCTCAAGGAGCCCCCGGCCCCCAAGACCGCCAAGCGGCGGGTGTCGAAACGGAAGGCAGACGTCTCTTCTATGGGCGAGATGCTGCAAGCGGCGTGGAAAGGCGGCTCCGGCTCAACAACCGCCGCCACGGCCGCTCCGCCCACGAAGCTCTCCCCGGGCGAAGTGCATTCGTTCCGCGTTACCCAGCTTGATCCCGAACAACGCACGATCCAGCTCACGCTGAACTGAGCTGTACGAATGCCTCACGTGACGTCTGCTGCGACGGTTGCTCAGAGAGCGACACGAAGGGCCTCCCCTGGCTGCACCCGTGTGAGCGCCTCTGTAAGGTGCGGGAGCAAAGGCAGGTAGTCGACCAACCGGCTCCGGCGGGCGACGAGGACAATCACGCCCAACTCAAACCCAGCAAGATTCTGTTGGTAGGGCAGGTTTTGATCTGCGGTGATCAGAACATCGAAGTGAGGCGCTGCAAGCCTGAGAAGCTCCCCGTTCGACTTGCCCTGCCAACCTTCTTCCTGAACGGTCCTGACATCACCCTCGGCCAGGTGATCCCGAAGGTCCCTGGGGACTGACTCGTCAAGGAGTAGTCTCATCCAGGTTCGCCAGTGCTGCCTCCTTTGCCATTTCCAAGAAGGCGATCGCCTGCTCGCGGCTCACACTGGGAAAGGAGTTCAGAAACACATCGAGGCTGTCTCCGGACTCCAAATGGTCCAACAGTGCCTGGACCGGCACCCGGGTCCCCTTGAATACCGCGGCGCCGCTTAGTACGTCGCCGGAGCAACTTACAACATCAGCGGCGAATCTCACCTCAGACACCACCTCATTCTACCTCCGATCCGCTCAACCTTCCCCTCTTACAACCCGAAGAGGGGTGTTCAGGCCAAACGTGCTAGCATTGCTAGCATGGGGCTCCTTGAGGGAGGTTTCGATGAACACCTACGGCCGCGTGATCGCCGCACTCCTCTTGCTGGGCTTGCCTGCTTGCGGTCCCACCGAACCGGCTGGAGAAGCTCAGAAGGCCGTCCCCAGCGGCGCCGGCACGGTCGTCAAGAATGATCCCGCTCTCGACGCGATCGTCCCCGCCGACTATGAGATCGAAAAGCTCGCCGGCAACCTTATGTTCACCGAAGGGCCCCTGTGGGTTGAAGAGGGTGGTCCCTACCTGCTCTTCAGCGACGTGCGCGGCAACGCCAACTACAAGTGGGACCCTGCTTCAGGCCAGGTGAGCGACTTCCGAAAGCCGGTCTTCAAGGGTGAGTACGAGGAGGGCCAGTACGTGGGCCCTAACGGCATCACGCTCGATCCCGAAGGCCGCATCGTGATCTGCGAGCACGCCAACCGCCAGATCGTGCGCATCGAGAAGGACGGCTCAGAAACCGTCATTGCCGACAAGTACAACGGCAAGCGTCTCAACAGCCTCAACGACATCGTCTACAAATCCGACGGCTGGGCCTACTTCACCGACCCTCCCTACGGCCTTCCCCAGCAGGACGACGACCCGGCCAAGGAACTGGCCTTCAACGGCATCTACCGTCTCAGTCCCGACGGCACGGTCGAGCTGCTCAACGACAAGCAGACGCGTCCCAACGGCCTGGCCTTGTCGCCGGACGAGAAAACCCTCTACGTTGCCAATTCCGATGCCGAGCGCAAGGTCTGGATGGCGTATGGCGTCAACGACGACGGTACGCTCGACGAGGGCCGCGTCTTCCATGACGCCACCGCGGAGACGGCCGAGGGACTGCCCGACGGCCTCAAGGTCGACAAGCAAGGCAACCTCTATCTCACGGGTCCCGGCGGGGTGTGGATCTTCAACCCCGAGGGCGAGCACCTGGGCACGATTCAGGCGGATGAAGTGCCCGCCAACGTGGCGTGGGGCGATGACGGCAAGGTGCTCTACATGACCGCCCGCACCGGCCTGTACCGCATTCGTCTCAGCGCCGAGGGCCTTCGTCCGTAGGCTCTCGGGGTCCCTGGCTTGCTCGCTGCCGATCAAAAGCAGTATGGTGCCCTGAGGCAACCGAGCCCCGAACGCGAGTGAGGGGTAAAGATCCTGCCCGGCGGCTTTGAGGCATCGGACCCAGTCACTGGCGCTCCGGCCACGGTTCTCAAGCGGCGGCGGCGGCCGCCGTTTGCGGCAGGCGCGAGACACCCATAGCATCTAGACTAACGGTTTCCTCGCGCCACGCTGCCAGCCACGGCTCCTTCGATGCCGCACCTCAACTACTACCTCGACTTCACCGTCTCGGTCTTCGTCGTGTACAACGAGAAGGTGCTGCTGGTCGACCACAAGCAACTGGGCAAGTGGCTGCCTCTGGGCGGCCATATCGATCCCGGCGAAGATCCCGAGCACGCCGCGCACCGAGAGGTCGCCGAGGAGAGCGGCCTCACGATCGAGCTGCATGGCGAGCGCGCGTCTCCCGACTGCCCCGGCACCCGCTTCCTCATCGCCCCCACGTACCTCGACGTGCATCACATCTCGGGTGAACATCATCACCTGGGGATGATCTACTTCGCACGGGCCGCCACCGATCGCGTGACGCTGGCCGAGGCCGAGCACAACGACATCCGTTGGTTCACTCTCGCGGACGTCTCCTCCGGCGACGCCAACATCCCCGAAGCGGTTCGCTTCTACGCAACGGAAGCTTTGCGCCGCCTCAGCGAGGTGCCACGGTGATCATTCCCTGCATCGACCTGATGGAGGGCAAGGTGGTACAGCTTGTCCAGGGCCGGGACAAGGCGCTGGAAGGCGACTCGCCCGATGCGATGCTCGAGAGGTTCTCCGCCTTTCCCGAGATTCAAGTGATCGACCTCGATGCCGCCATGGGCAAGGGGTCGAACGACCACATCGTGCGGCATCTGGCGGCTCGGGCGGTGACCCGCGTCGGGGGCGGAGTCCGGTCGGTCGAGCGCGCCCTTGCGCTGATCGAGGCCGGCGCCGCCAAAGTTATTGTGGGCACGGCGGCTTACGGGGCCGGTGGCGTCAACGAGCCGTTCTTGACGGACCTCGGCCAAGCTGTCGGTGCCGATCGTGTTCTGCTGGCCCTCGACTCGAAAGGCGGACGGATCGTGGTCAAGGGCTGGCGGGAAACCACGGCGCTCTCCGCTGAAGAGGTGATCGCGACTCTCGAACCGTACTGCAGCGGATTCCTTTGCACCTACGTGGACAAAGAGGGGATGCTCGAAGGCACTGACCTCGATTGGTACCGCAGGCTGCGGCAGGCCACGAGCAAAGAACTCACGGCCGCCGGGGGCATCTCTTCGCTCGAGGAGATTGAAGAACTCCGTAGGCTCGGCATCCACTCGGCCCTGGGGATGGCCATCTATACCGGTAAGCTGGATCTTGATGAGTTGGCGGCTGTCGCAAAGGGCCCCCAAGCCTGACGGTAGGGAGCCCTCGTTTTGGCCACGGAGTTTTTTCAAACTTCTGTGACCGGCGCGCCGACAGGCCGGTCCCGGGCGTTGCGCATCAGTACGAATACGAGCGCTTCTGCCGGGTGGGCTCTTCAGAGTAGCCCGCGAGTTCTTCCTGGCACGTCACACAGCAGCGCGCCCAGGGAATCGCCTGCAAGCGCTTGAGGGAGATACCCTCGTCGCACTCCAGACAGATGCCAAACCCGGTCTCCTCGATACGGCCCAAGGCTTCGTGGATCTCCCGAAACAGCATCGCGTCAATGTTGTTGCGGTTCAAGAAAATCCACTCCTCGTGGCTTTGCCCCGGTAGCTCTTCAATACCGACGGGCTCTTCCCCACGCGCGAGCGCCTTTGCGGCTTTCGCCGACTGCAGGTTCTGACGAATCTCTTCCGCCTTCGCTTCCAGCATGTTCTTGAAGCGCCTGATTTGAGCCTTGCTCAACCCTTTCGTTGCACCTTTCGCCATGATTCACCTTCCACTCCGACCCGCCCGCGGGGCCGGCGGGCAAGTCAGTATATCGTCGTTTTGACCCAGGTCTGTTAGACCCGGACCACCTCGATCCGGTTACGGATTCTTCTGTATGGGCAGAGCTTGAAACCAAGCCCTGCTCAATCCCTCGAGCGGGTACGGCCAACCGCGTCCCTGGGGTTAGCCGTTCGAGGAACTGCGGCCTAGGCCGCCATCGAACCCCGTTTGTTCAACCTTCCTAAAGATACGGCTGCGGCACCCACGTGCACGGCAGCCGAGCGGGAATGTACCGATTATACGGGTGAACCCCCTCCTTGGCAAGGGAAAAATGTGCTACTACAACCCTTGCCGCAAACGATCCACTCGTGCCAAATTGCCCTGTGCCGAAAGTGTACCATGGGTGTCAAGGGGTCTGGGACCCGTTTGTCAAGGCCCAATAGACATGTCCCCTGCGGTAGCCCAGTAGAAGTGTCCCCTTGGTGATAGGAGAGAATCGTCATCGTCGGGGCTGTGGAACTGTGGGAATCGCGCAGCGATTTCCAAGGGGCGGTGGGAAGGGTGGAAAACCATCCACGGTTCCTCGAGCCCGGCACGGCTGCCGCCACAAGGTTTTCCACGCTTTCCATCCGACCCGGCATTTCCACAGCCCTCTTATGAATTCGCAGCTCGTGTTTTCCGCAACACAGCTCGCCGCCAGGGGTGGTTCGCCGCCGGCTTGCGTCTGGCCACCACGTTCCCCTGCGGTGCCGGCTTCGTCCGCAGCCGTGGCGTCGGCGTGGCGATCACTTCGTGCTCGATCTCGTGCCCCTCAAACCTCACCTGCAAGCTCTCATCGCGCCCCTGTTGGACCGTCACCCGTGCACCCGCCCCCACGCCCTGATTGCGTTTCGGCTTCAACTGCAAACAACGATTCTCGAAACGCACCACCTGGTCGTTGCTCACCACTCGTTCGTATTCGAAGCAGAACACGCCTCGCAGCTCGGTGCCGCGGGGTAGCGCCTGGTGAAAGTCCGCTCCCGCCGCCGGCTCGCAGCAGAAGCGCTCGTTGTGCTCGGCTAAGTACTCCTCGCCGAGGTAACGGTTCGCCGCCTCGTAATCAACGATGCCCCGCAGCCGCATCTTCTTGATCAGGCGGTCCTGGTGCGTGCCGTGATGGCGTTCGACACGTCCCTTGGCTTGCGGCGACGATGCGGCAATGATGCCAATGCCAAGCTTCGCGCACATGCGCCCGAACTGCGTCTCGGGCTTGATGCCTTCCAGTGCTTCCCGCGACGTCGGCTGGCGCTGGTAGACGTTTTTCCAGTCGCAGTACAACGCCTTGGGAACGCCGTGTTGGCGCACCCAGGCTTGGAGCAGATCGGCCGCGGCCCAGGTCGTTTCCTGGCCCGAGAAGCGGCACAGTGCAAGACCGGTCGCGTCATCGACAAAGTTCATCAGACAGGCTTTCGGGCCGCGTCCTTCCAGCCAGTGGTGGTGCGAACCGTCGAGTTGAATCAGCTCGCCGAAGTGCGCTTTGCGTTGCCGCCGGCTGCGATGCGGTGGGCGCTTGCGACTCCGGCTCCACAGGCCCGCCGCGAGCATCCAGCGCCGCAGCGTTTCGCGCGGCACTTCCAGGCCCTGATCGGCTGCCAGATGTTCCGACGCCAGCGTCGGCCCGCAGCGCTCGTGCCCCTCGCCCGCATAGTTTGCGTGCACCAACTCGAGAACCTGCTCGCGGCGCTTGTCATCGGCTCGGTTCGAAGCGCGGCCGACGTTACCGTGCACCAAAGCCTTGACCCCGCCTGCTCGGTAACGCTTGTTGAGCCGCTTCGCTTGGCGGTAGCTGACCTCCAGCAGTGCGGTGGCTTCGGTCAACTTCAGTTCCCCTCGTTTCACTCGGCTCAGCACTTCGCCGCGCCTCAACTCCTTGGCACTCATCCATGTCCTTCCCAATCTTTCACCTCCTCGCAGAGGTCCAGATTAGGGGACATTTCTATTGGGCGCTCAAGGGGACATTATCATTGGGCTTCAACAAGCGCCTGAGAGTGTCGCGCGCTCGGAGATCGCTTGAAGATGGCTCCAGAATGACTACGCCTACTTCCGATCGTTCGTGGGCGGTGATCCGCCCTAGCTAGCCGCGCTTCTCGCCCTCTAGCCGAACTCGACTCGCGTTTGCCATCTCTCAACGCAAGCTCATGCTTGCGGCTCTGAGCTTTGTTGGCGCCCACGCCGGCGACTTCCAGCGTGTCGGACGGCCGGGGTGCGGAGACTCGCGCCGGACGAACGTTTACCATGGAAGTAGTTGATGACAAAGCCGGGAAAGAAGCCTGTCTCGCGGGGGCGTGCCCAATCGCTGGGCGCGGCGGTATGGGAATTGATCGAGCCTCGGCGAAAGGCCCTCGCTCTCGGGTTGCTGCTGATCGGCATCGGCAAGGTGGCCGGGTTCGTACTCCCCTACTCCAGCCGGTTCCTGATCGACGACGTCATCTTGAAGAAACAAGAGGACTTGCTGGCGCCGTTGGTGCTGGCGGTTCTCGCCGCGACGCTGGTGCAGGGTGCCACGTCTTACTCGCTGACGCAGCTTCTCTCGAAATCGGCACAGCGGATCATTACCGAGCTGCGCTGTAAGGTCCAGCAGCATATCGGACGGCTGCCCGTCGCCTACTACGACGCCACGAAAACAGGCGCTCTGGTGTCGCGCATCATGACTGACGTCGACGGCATCCGCAATCTGGTGGGGACGGGTCTGGTCGAGGTCGTGGGCGGTGTTTTGACGGTGGTGATTGCCCTTACGCTGCTGTTCACCATCAGCCCGATTCTCGCGGGCTCGGCGCTCGTCATCATTCTTGGATTCGTCGCGGTTCTTTGGTGGGCGTTCAAGACGTTGCGACCGATCTATCGCCAGCGGGGCAAGATCAACGCCGACGTGACCGGGCGGCTGACCGAGTCGCTCGGAGGGGTCCGCGTGGTCAAGGGCTACCATCAGGAGTCGAGCGAAGCCGACGTATTCGCCGCAGGTGCAGGGCGGCTTCTCGCAAACATCCTCAAGACGCTGACCGGCACCGCGATGATCAGCCTCGCGGCGACCTTGGTGATGGGGCTCGTCGGCGCCCTGATCATGTATCTCGGCGCCAAGGAGGTCTTGTCGGGCTCGCTGCAACTGGGCGAGCTTGGATCGTTTACGGCCATCCTGCTCTTTGTCGTCTCGCCGCTTTATCGGATGGTGAATATCGGCACCCAGATGACTGAAGCCCTGGCCGGTCTGGAGCGGACCCACGAGGTGCTGAGCGAGCATCGAGAAGACGAGGACCCGCGGCGCTCGGTGCCTGCCGGCAGGATTCAGGGCGAGGTGACGTTCGAGAACGTCAGCTTCGCTTACAAGCAGGGCAAGACCGTGTTGCAAGCCGTCTCCTTTGAAGCAACACCGGGAACGGTGACGGCGCTCGTCGGCCGGTCCGGGTCGGGTAAGTCGACGATCATCGGCCTCGTGGCAGCCTTCTATAACCCGTTCGAGGGGCAAGTCCGCGTCGACGGGACGGACCTCTCGACGGTTCAGCTCTCCTCCTACCGTTCTCAGCTCGGCGTCGTGCTGCAGGACACCTTTCTGTTCGCGGGGACCATCCGTGAAAACGTTGCCTTTGCGCGGCCGGACGCCACCGGCGAGGAGATCCTGGCGGCCTGCCGCCTGGCGCGCGTGGACGAGTTTGCCGAGGAGTTCGAAGACCGCTACGAGACGATCGTCGGCGAGCGCGGCATCAAGCTGTCGGGCGGCCAGCGGCAGCGCGTCTCGATCGCGCGGGCGATCTTGGCGAACCCGCGTATTCTCATCCTCGACGAGGCGACATCGAGTCTCGATTCGGAATCAGAAGCCCTGATCCAGGAGGGCCTTTTGTATCTGATGAAGGGCCGCACGACGTTTGTCATTGCGCACCGCCTCTCGACGATTCGGCAAGCGGACCAGATACTAGTGATCGAGGACGGGCGCATCCTCGAGCGCGGGACGCACACGTCGCTGTACCGCGCGGGCGGGCGCTACTACGACCTCTACACCAAGCAGCACGGTATCGAGGAGAACCTCTTCTTGGCGCCGGGTGAGGGGGACCAGGTTCAGGAGCCAGAAAAGGAAGCTGCGAAGGAGTCGAACGACCTCGAGGAGGCCTTGCGCCTGCTAGGGGAATAACGCCTGCCGCGTGGCTCGATCAGCCCGCTGAGGACATCGTTTCATGAATAACGGTCACGTATCTGAGGGGGCATCAGCGATCCGGGGCGGGCGGGCACGGGGGCCCGCCCCTACATGGCAAACCGAAACGTGACCGTATTTGCGAAACACACTACTTAGGGCGTAGCGCGCTCCCGCGCACGGCTCGGCCGGCGGCCGTCCCGCCCTAGGAAAGATTCTGCATCCTTTGGCACGTGCCGGCGTCGAATCAACTGCCATGCAAAAAGTCGAGAAGACAGAACAAGACTGGAAGGCCGAACTTACACCTGAGCAGTACCACGTCTGCCGCGAGAAGGGGACCGAGCCCCCGTTTACCGGCGGATACCACGACTGCAAGATGGAGGGCACTTACGGCTGCGTCTGCTGCGGCAGCCCGCTATTTCATTCCGAACAGAAGTTCGATTCCGGGACCGGCTGGCCCAGCTTTAGCGCGCCTCACGGTGACGAGAACGTTGCCACCGAGCAGGACCACAGCTACGGCATGGTGCGTACCGAAGCGATGTGCGCGCAGTGCGACGCGCACCTGGGGCACGTCTTCCCCGACGGGCCCGCGCCCACCGGCCTGCGATACTGCATCAATTCAGCAGCGCTGAAGCTGGATGAGGAGGAGTGAAGGACACGGTCGCGGCGGGCGGCGCGTCACTTAGATCCGCGGGCGTCAGCCCGCGTTGAGCCCCCTCAGCCGTTCACTGCGGTCGCCGGGGCGCGGGGGAAACAATCGATTTGACAGCCACACCTCACCGCAAGCTGACGCATGCGGCTCTGAGTGTAGGTTGCGTAGCTGCTAGCCTTCTGGCGAGAGCTAGGCCAAAATCTCTTCAACCACCCGTCCTTCGACATCGGTCAGCCGGAAGTCACGGCCGCTGTAGCGATACGTGAGTTTAGTGTGATCGAACCCCATCAGGTGCAGCAGCGTAGCGTGCAGGTCGTGCGGGTGGACAGGGTTTTCGGCAGCCTTGAAACCGAACTCATCACTTGAGCCGTAGGCGGTGCCGCCCTTGACGCCGCCGCCGGCGAGAACGGTGGAGAAACCGTGGCTGTTGTGGTCGCGGCCGTTCTGGACCTGGATGCGTCCGCTCACTTCGACGGTTGGTGTACGCCCGAACTCACCTCCGATAATTATCAGCGTCTCGTCCAGCAGGCCGAGCGACTTGAGGTCGCTGAGTAGCGCCGCCATGGGCCGGTCAGAGTCCCCGGCCAGCTTGCGCATGCGCAGGATGTCCTGATGGGTGTCCCAAGGCTGTGAATTGCCGTAATAAACCTGCACCATGCGGACACCGCGCTCGACCAGCCGCCGCGCGATGAGGCAGCCGCGGGCGAAGTCGCCGTCGCCGTAACGCTCGCGCGTCGCTTCGCTTTCCTTCGCAACATCGAACGCGTCGAGCGCCTCCACCTGCATGCGGAACGCAACTTCCATCGAGTGGATGGTAGCTTCCAGTTGCGGCGCGGGCCCCTGCTTTTCAAGATGCAGTCGATTCAGCCGCCTAAGCAGGTCGAGTTGCCGGGTCTGGCCGGCCTTGCCGACGCGCGGGTTGCGGACATAGGAGACCAGCTTCTCGGGGTCCGTCTCATCGTTTTGGATGTGCGTCCCCTGATAGCTTCCCGGCAGGAAGGCCGACGACCACAACTGCGGGCCAACGACCGGCACGCCCGGACACAGGACGATGTAGCCGGGTAGGTTCTGGTTCTCGGTGCCGAGACCGTAAGTCAACCACGATCCCATCGACGGATGGCCCGGCAGCCGGCTGCCGCTGTTCATCATGAACAGCGACGGTTCGTGGAACGGCATGTCGGTGTACATCGACTTGATGATGCACAGTTCGTCGGCGTGGCCGGCGAGGCCCTCGAAGATCTCGCTGATCTCGAGACCGCTCTCGCCGTGGGGTGTGAACTCGAACGGCGAGCGCATCAGCGAGCCCGTCTTGCGCTCGGTCTTGAGGTTCCCGCCCGGATACGGTTTGCCGTCGTACTTTGCCAGCATCGGCTTGTGGTCGAAGCTGTCGACGTGGGACGGGCCGCCGTTGAGAAACAGGTGGATGACGTGCTTCGCCTTGGCCGGGAAGTGCGGAGGCTTCGTGGCCAAAGGGTTGGTGCTCGGCGTTGTGGCCGCCAGCAGACGCGAGAGACCGACCATGCCCAGGCCCGTGCCACAGGTTCTCAACAGATCCCGGCGGCTCACTCCGGCAGGCCGATCGTCAGACATCGCGGTGGGCTCCGTCATTGAACGTACACGAATTCGTTCGATGTCATCAACACCTGCGCATAGTGAGGCCAGCGGCCGGCGTCACCATCGAGGAAGCGGCGGCCGAGCGTAACTTCCTGTTTGTTGGGGCGCCGCCCGTAGAGCAGCCGGTAGGCTTGCCGGATCTTCGCCGCCTCGTTGGAGCCGCGTCCTAGACGATCCGTCAACCGCTCAGCCTGCCGCATGACAAATTCACTGTTGAGGAAGAACAGGCCCTGCAACGGCGTGTTCGTCCCGAAGCGGCGCGGGCTCGTCTTGTTGGGGTTCGGGAAGTCGAACAGCCCCAGGATCTTGTCGAGCCGCCGGCGGCTCACATAGCCGTAGACGGTTCGGCGGCGGTTGGCGGGATCGTCGAGCGGGGCGGGTTCGCCTCCGGGCGTGAGATCGAGGTTACCCGAAACAAACAGCATCGCGTCTCGCAGGGCCTCGGCGTCAAGACGGCGTCGGCGGGCGCGCCACAGCAGGAGGTTCTCAGGGTCCGCCTCGTAGCTTCTTGCGGAGAACTCGCCGCTCAAAGCGTACGTGGCCGAGAGCATGATCTCGCGGTGCATCGCCTTGATTGACCAGCCCTGCTCGACGAAGCGCGCGGCCAGGTAGTCCAACAGTTCGGGATGGGTAGGACGCTCGCCCATCTGCCCGAAGTTGCTCGGCGTGCCGACGATCCCCCGCCCGAAATGCCGCAGCCAAATGCGGTTGACCATGACCCGCGCCGTCAAGGGGTTGGCGGCGTCGGCGATGACATCGGCCAACTCCCGCCGGCCGCTACCCTCGCTGAAGGGCTTGCCGTCACCCAAGATGGTCAGGAATCTGCGGGGGACTTCCTCGCCGAGGTTGCTTTCGTTGCCACGGATATGGACGTGTTCGTTCTCGGGCTTGTCAACGTCCTTGAGGACGTGCAGGAAAGGATATTTCTCAGGCACCGCGGCTCGTAACGTCTTCACGTCAGCTCGCCGGCGTTCCGCGTGCGCTTTCCGATCAGGCGACAGGAAGCGATCGACCTTCTTCCTCGCGTAATAAAGAATCCCGCTCTCAAATTCGATCGGCGTGCCGAAGCCTTGGGGAGAAGCCAGGTCGCGCCACAAATAATGGCGGTCTCGATCGAGCGATCGCAGCTCGACCTCGTTACGCTTCTTCGGGTTGGCATTGCCGCCGAGGCGCACAAAGTTTTCCTGATCGTTTTTTCGTTTTTGTCGCAAGACCCGTATGATGAGCCTCTGCATCCGCTTCGCCCAACGGCGCACATCGTCCTCGGAGGCTCCAGACGTGCGCAGGCGGTCAAACTCGTCAAAGAGGGGTTGTTTCCGAGGAGCAGCGCCCAGGTACTTGACCCAACGGTCAAGGGTTTCCTGCTCCAAACCCTTCTCCTCGATTGCGTTGTCCTGGCTCTGCTCGGGGGCCTCGATGACCTGCCACGCGGCAACGATGTAGTCCGCGGACTGGCCGGCCAGAACTTCGACCAATTGTTTCCTCTCGTTGTTCAAGAACCGGGCCAAGGCCTTTGCTTCGGTTGTGAACTTCTTCTGACGCCGTCTGTATTCCGCGACGGTCTCGTCGCTCGCGAGCGGAAACTCATCGATCTCCGAGCTGTTGAAGATGCCGAGCAGGGCGTAGTAGTCCTCGGTGGGGATGGGATCGAACTTGTGGTCGTGGCATTGGGCGCAGCCGACGGTGAGCGCCTGAAATCCCCTCATCGTGGCGTCGATACGGTCGTCCTGGAACTGCGGATTCAAACCGTAGAACCCTAGGCCCGCGACGGCGCCGGGGTCTTTGCCATCGCCCATGAAGTCGCCGGCGATTTGCGCTTTGACGAATTGGTCGTAGGACATGTCTTCGTTGAAGGCGCGGATCACCCAATCGCGATAGCGGTGGGCGTTGGGGTAAGGGTCCATTTGGGTGGAGTTGAGCTTGTCGTCGGAGTAGCGGGCGACGTCGAGCCAATAGCGCCCCCAGCGCTCGCCGTAGCGTGGTGACTCGAGCAGCCGCTCGACGACTTTTGCGAACGCGCCGGAGCACTTGTCGTTGACGAACGCGTCGACCTCCTCAGGCGTGGGCGGCAAGCCCGTCAGGTCAATGTAAGCGCGGCGCAGCAAGGTCCATTGGTCAGCGAATGGCGCCGGATCGAGGCCCTCGGATTCGAGCTTGGCAAGGATGAATCGGTCGATCGGCGCACGAGACCACTTCTTGTCGCGCCCCCTGTCAAGCACTGTGGGCAGCGGCGGCTTGCGAACCGGCTGAAAGGCCCAGAAGTTCCGCTGCTCCGGCGTGATTTCGAAACCGCCGCTCTGTTTGGCGGAAGCGGTCCTGGCGGGGGACTCCGGCCAGACGGCGCCGTCCTCGATCCACACAGCAAGTGCGTTGATCTCGACGGCTTTGAGCTTTCCCTCAGGCGGCATCTTCAGCCGCACGTGGGTGTGGCGGACTGCTTGGAGCAGCAAGCTTTCGGCGGGCTTGCCCGGCTCGATGGCCGGCCCGGAGTTGCCTCCCTTGAGCAACGACTCGCGCGAGATCATTTCGAGGCCGCCCATACGAGCCGCGGTGTGACACGCGAAGCAATTCTGGGCCAGCACAGGCCGCACGTCCATCTCGAAAAACTCGGCGTCCTCCGCGCCCGGGCTCTGTGCCCGGGCCGAGGGAGCCCATAGCGCGCAGGCGACAAGGAGCCCCAGGTTTCTATACACTGACGACTGGCGGATCATGAAGCCGTAAGTTGTACCATTCGCAGTATATTCGGTTGGAACGGACGGACTCAAGAGAGCGAGTTCATCAAACCCACCGAGATACGAGGCCGGGCGAGCAACGCCCGGCCTCGTATCTCGGTGGGTTGAGGGGTAACGGAGACCGCCCAGCTCGCTTTCCCAGGGCTGACGCCCTGGGCTATTATCTGGAACGCGCCTGCGGCGCTCGACATAGCCGACACAGATTTGTCGCGCACCGAGGGGTCGGCCCCGTAGTGCGGGCGAATGCCGCTTCGCGGGCCTGAGTCCCGAAGAATCGGGACTCGGCAAGCCTGGGGGCTTACGCCACGCTTCACCGCAGGCCCGTTCTCCACTCCATGCAAGCCCGACGGATCCGGCGTTTGATTCTCGACCACTCCTACCGCGCCGGGGTGGGACACATCGGCTCCGCTCTTTCCATCGCCGACATCGTTGCGGCTCTCTATGGGGGCGTCTTGCACATCCCCGAGCCTGGCGACCCCGAACGCGATCGGTTCGTGCTGTCGAAAGGCCACGCCGCACTAGCGCTCTACGCCGCGCTTCATTTGAGGGGCTGGGTGACCGCCGAGCAGCTCGAGACTTACTGCGGTGACGGAACGACGCTGGGAGTCCACCCGGAAGCGGCGCTCGCGGGCGTCGACTTCGCCTCCGGCTCGCTCGGCCACGGGCTTTCGATGGGCGCGGGCGCGGCCCTGGCGGCTCGCTTGCAGGGCGCCCAGCAGGGTTCCCAACAAGGTTCGCTGAGGCGGGCTTTTGTGCTCGTCAGCGACGCCGAGTGTAACGAAGGCTCGCTGTGGGAAGCCGCCATGTTCGCCGCCCACCACAAGCTCTCGAATCTCGTCGCCGTCGTCGACGTCAACGGACAGCAGGCGCTCGGCTACACGCGTGACGTGGTCGACTTGTCACCGCTATCGGGCCGCTGGTGCGCCTTTGACTGGGAGGTCCACGAAGTGGACGCCCAGGGAGACGACGCCGAGGCCCGACTGTCGTCCGTGCTGAGCAAGGCAGGCGGCGGCTCGGGCCCGCCGCGCGCGGTCGTTGCTCGAACCATCTTCGGCAAAGGCGTCTCATTCATGAAGAACCAGATCAAGTGGCACTACTGGCCGATGTCAGAGGAACAATACCGGCAGGCGGTCGAGGAGGTCGATGCGGCCTCATGAGAGCCGCCTTCATCGGAACCCTGGTCGAGCTGGCGGAAGACGATCCGCGCATTGTCTTCCTCACCGGTGATCTCGGCTACACCGCCGTCGAGCCGTTCGCCGAGCGCTTTCCGTCGCGGTTCTTCAACGTGGGCGTTGCGGAGCAGAATATGTTGGGGCTGGCGACCGGCTTGGCCGAAGGCGGCTTCACCCCGTTTGTCTACTCGATTGCACCGTTCGCGGTGCTGCGTCCCTATGAGTTCTTACGCAACGGCCCGATCCAACATCGGCTGCCGGTGCGGATAGTGGGCGTAGGTGGCGGTTTCGAGTACGGGTCCAACGGCTTCTCGCACTACGCTCTGGAAGACATCGCCGTACTGCGCGCGCTGCGGGCGATCCGCATCATCGCCCCGGGCGACTTTCAGCAGATCAGGACCGCGCTGCCGGCTGCCCACAAGCTGCCCGAGCCGGTCTACTTCCGCTTGAGCAAAGACAACAAGACCACCGTTCCCGGGCTTGAAGGCCGTTTTGCTTTGAACCAGGCGCAGCTTGTGCGCGACGGCCGAGACCTA
The DNA here is from genome assembly GCA_965248255.1 of Bryobacterales bacterium. Taxonomy (GTDB): domain Bacteria; phylum Acidobacteriota; class Terriglobia; order Bryobacterales; family UBA6623; genus JAKZVK01. Next base: position 2,170,064 of record CBDFIW010000004.1, on the reverse strand, counting down.
CTGCTCGTCGCCCTCGGTACGGCGGCAGTGAACGCAGTTGAGGCAGCCAAGCAACTCGGCCCGGAAGGGATCGATGCCGCCGTGGCCCTGGTCGACAACCTCGGCCCGCGGCCGCCCGCAAACCTAGTCCCTCTGCTGACCCGCTTCCGCGATGTCGTTACCGTCGAGGCACACTCCATCGACGGCGGCCTCGGCTCACTGGTTTGCGAAATCGTCGCCGAGGAAGGGCTTGACTGCCGGGTCGTGCGGCGAGGCGTTGCGGCCCTGGAACCGGGCATCAGCGGAAGCCAGGCCTATCTCGAGGACCGCTACGGCCTCTCCGCGGAAAAGCTCGCTGCCGCGGCGGCCGAGGTGTTTCAGAAGGTATGACCCCACACCCCGCCGGCCATCTGCTCGGGGCGTTTGAGCTGAGGCGGTTTGGCCTGACGCTGGCATTGGCGTTCGCGGCCTATTGGGCCTGTTTGCAGTTCGTCTTTCCGGGCTATTTCTCACCGCTCGATCCGCTTCACTCCGACTACTATCTGGTTCCGGGTATCACCGCCGACGGCGAACCGCTTTGGGAGAAGTTGAACTATCCACGTCCGCTCGGCTTTCTGTTTCTGTGGACGATCGGACATCTGGGGCTTCAGGGAGCAACCGCGGTTCTGGTTGCGATCACGCTGTTGAACACCGTTTTGATCGTTGAGCTTTGGCGGCGACTTGCGCCGTTTGCGCTGTCTTGGTGGGTGGTGGCGATCTATCTGGCGAGCTTGTTCGCGCACCCCCAGTTTTACCTGAGCCATTCCCACGACACGATGGCAACTCTCTCGCTCGCCTATTTGCTGCTGGCGATGCATTGTTGGCAATCGTGGCGGGAGCGGGGAGGCTGGTCTTGGTACTGCGCCGCAGGACTGCTGTTGTTGCTGTTGGCATTCACGAAGGAGACGTACTACGTCGCGGCGCTGTTCTACTGGTTGGTTCAGGTATTTACTGTGAGGAGCGGCCAACGCCGGGCGGGGACTTTCTTTTTCGTGGGAGTGATCGCAATTGAGTTGTCCGCTGCGGTCGTCAATATAGGGGCGCGCAACGCCTTCATTCAGCCGAGCGCGGACCCCACTGACCCCTATTTTCTGAGTTTGGCCCCTGCTTCGCTGATGTCGGCTTTCTCAACTCTGCTCAGCTATCTCTTTACGCCGGCTTCGGCGGTTGTGACGGGTTTCGGCTTGTTGCTTGCGGTGGCGCAAAAGAATGTCCGGCTCCCGGCGGTAGTCTTGTTCTTGGGGGACTCTCGGCGCTGCTGCCGCATTCGGTCCTACCGAACCACATCGAGCCACAGTACGGCTGGGTTGGGGCAGTGCTCTGCCTGTCGCCCATCTTGCTCGTCTCGCGGTCGAGCGTGGCGGCCATCTTGCCTGCGGCGCTGGTCCGTCGCCCGGCTCAGACGGTCGCCACGGCGCTTGGCCTGATAACGATCATCAGTATCGCGGGATGGTTGCTGGATCGCGGACCCTACGATCGCAACCGCTGGCGTGCCGAGCAGCAACAGATCCTCGGCAACATTCAGAGCTCGTTCGACCGGCTTCGCGCCGCGCCCGCCGACGCCCGCGAGATCCTGGTCACGGGCCTCAAGAGCCCCTTTCACCCCTTCTACATCGAACACTACGAGCCCTACATCGCCTTCGAGTTCGGACGCGGCCGCCGCTGGACGGTCACCATGATGTGCGACGCCCCCCGGGGCGGGAACGACCTGGTTCGACGCGTGGGTGTGGAGGACGTCAACCTATCGGAGTTTGACTTTGCCTTTACCTTCGATCCCGAGGGCCGGCTTTTGCGCGAGATCAACAAGGACGAACTGTTGCGGGCCACGGCGAGTTCCGGAGACGTGCCGCTGTCGGACCGTGTTCTCATGCCTGAGTTGGAAGCTCCCGCCGACCAGTTGGAGAGCGATCCCGACTCTTCGCATGCGCATTTACAAATAGGAGTCGCCTACTGGGACTGGGGTTTGGTCGAAGAGGCCCGGCGGCATCTCGAAACCGCGAGAACTCTCGACGGCGCGAGGAATCCCTATCCGTTCTTCTTTCTCGGCCAGATCGAGGAGGCCGAAGGAAGACATGCCGAAGCGGCAGGTCTGTACCGCGAAGCCCTCAAGCGAGAAGATCCACCGAACCCCGGTTTCACCGAGGCCCTTGAGCGGGTCACCCGAGCGCCACCAAGCTGAAGGACCGCACGCCCCGTTGTCTCCAGTTGGGTAAGTCTTGAGATGGCCTCAACACGCCACTCGGAGCCGCAGGCGTCAGCCTGCGTTGAGGCCGTTCAAGCCGTCAGCGCAGCCGCTGGACCTTCGCGAAACAACCCGGCGGGGAGTCTGTCGCGCAGCATGGGAGCTGCGGGGCTTCCCGAGCCGGATCCCTTACCTACCGGGGCGATCGAGGTGGCGTGCGCGATCCTTTTGGCATGCGGCATCGCCGCAGCGCCCGGAACCGCTTGTCTACCTGCTCCACCCTCCGACAACCGGTTGAGCTGGCGGGGATTTTCGGAAGCTCGGAAACGGTCAAGTGCTCGGGCCCAGCCACCGCGAGACCCATGCGGACATCAGCAAACCCTGAATCACGATCTCCGGTTGCACCTCAAGATGGATGGCGGCCGTGATCTCGGGGCGCAGGTAGACCAGGCCTTCGATCGTTCCGGGGGCGGCCACTGTCGCGGCCCAGAAGCCGACACCGACGTAAACGCCGGCGATCGCCAGCCATCTCTTCGTGAACGCCCAAGTTCGTAGTGTCTCCAGGAACGGGAAGAGTGCTCCTGCGATCACGAGGCCACGAAGAATCTGGGCGGGCAGAAACCACGTCATGACGTGGCTCCACGACGCCGGATCAGACTCAGTCCTCATGAACGACGCAAAGACGGCTTCGTCGCCGACGTAGAGATGCTTGGTCAATAGTTGATAGGCGGCCCCACCGACAACAACGTAGGTGACCGAATGCGCAACAATCACCTTGGCGGCGAATTTAAGAAAGATGTTCATGGCTCAGCGTCTCTCGGCACCCCTGGTCCTGTACCGGCGGTCGCGCTAGTCCAAGATACCACCCAGTTTTCGGTTCCGACAACCGGGACTTGTCGCCGCCGGCATGTATGATGGCCCTAGGCCGGCTTCGATAAATAGGACGCCCACCCCCGGATGAAATACATCATTGACACCGAAGCGCGGACCTTCACTCTAGAAGGAGACGGCGCGGCTCGGACCCACGGCCTCTACACCAAAGAGGCTTTTGAGGAGCTGTCACGGCAGTGGCTTCGGGTCGGCTGGAGCCTGCGGTATTACCACAACTTTGCTTGGATGGAACGCCCGATCCTCCAACTCCCCGAGGACCTCGTGCGCATGCAGGAGGTCTTCTGCCAAGTGCAGCCCGACCTGATGATCGAGACCGGAGTCTTCCAGGGCGGGTCGCTGCTCTACCACGCGACGCTTTGCGAAGCGCTGGGTAATGGACGTGTGGTCGGAGTAGACATCAGCGTCCCGGCGGAAGTCCGCCAGGCGCTGGCCAACCATCGGCTGGCTCCCCGGATCGCGTTGATCGAGGGCGATTCCACCAACCCGGATGTGGTCGGGCAAGTTAAGAATCTCCAGAGATCCGGTGAGACGACCCTCGTTTTTCTCGACTCCGACCACAGCCGAGAGCATGTTCGGCGGGAGTTGGAAGCCTACGCACCGCTGGTCACGCCGGGCTCGTACGTAGTCGTCGCCGACGGCAATATGCCGGACTTGGCCGACGTCCCTGGCGGCGAAGCGGGCTGGCGAAGCGATAACCCAGCGGCCGCCGTGAATGACTTCCTCTCTCAGCACTCTGAGTTCGAAAGTGTCCGCCCCTCGTGGCCGAGTCATGAAGGTCCATTGACCGAGAACGTGACCTACTGGCCCGGCGGCTGGCTGCGGCGGCGGCCGTGATCGGCCCTGCGCAACGCATGAACCGAGAAGAACTGCAAGAGCAAATCGACCAGCTTGGTCCTTGGTTCTATCCCTTCGACTTGGGCGGCGGGCTGCGCACGATCCCAGCCATCCCCCCGCACGTGACGAAAATCTTCGGGACACGCCTCGAGATGGTGACCCGCGTCGTCGAGCGGCACTTCGGATCGCGCTTGCCAGAAATCCACTGCCTCGATATCGGCAGCCACGAGGGCTTCTACAGTTTCGAGATGGCGAAGCTCGGCATCGGCCACGTGACCGGTCTCGAATACCGCGAGGTCAACCTGCGCAAGGCACGCTTCGTGGCCGAAAGGCTCGGGCTTTCCCAAGTCAACCTCCGGCAAGGCAATGTCGAAGACCTCGACCCGGCGCGCTGGGGAACGTACGAGCTGACCCTGTTTCTTGGGGTGCTGTATCACCTCGAGAACCCGGTGCTTTGCCTCCGCAACGTCAGCCGGGTCACCAAGGAGGTATGCATTGTCGAAACGCAGGTCGTGCCCGAGGTCGAAGGCCAGGCGGAGTGGGGCGCGCGGGAGTGGACCCGGCCCTATCAGGGCATCCTCGCCGTCATCGACGAGTCCGGCGATTTCTACAGCGACAACACCGAGGCGGGACATTCCCCGGTTGTCACCTGCCCCTCGCCGAAAGCGCTTCAGTTCTTCCTCAAGCAAGCCGGTTTCCGGCGAGTCGAGTTCATCGACCCTCCCCCGGACGCCTATGAACAGCACGCCCGGGGACAACGCCTGGTCTGCGCGGCGTATAAGTAAGGCCGTGTTGGGTGTTTCGAGCCCCGTATACTAGTGGCGATCCAGCAGGGGGTGGCTATGGACCGTAGAGCTTTTCTTTCCAGTGTGGCGGCGACGCCGGTGGCCGGTGCACGGCCGAGCCCGCAGAGCAACCCGGGCGCGGGCGGCCGGCCGCCCAACATCCTCTTTTTTCTGTTCGACAAATGCCGCACCGACGCCATCGGGGCCTACGGCGAGCGGGACGTGCACACGCCGAGCCTCGACTTCTTGGCCGAGACCGGGGTGCGCTTTGCCAACTGCTACACGCCACAGGCGGTCTGCGGTCCGGCGCGCGCGTCGATCTTGACCGGCAGCTATCCCCACATCCACGGGGTCAAGCGCAACGTCTATCCACACAGCCCGGGGCCGAGTAACTCAACCTATCAAGAGCCGATCGCCGACCCGTTTCGTGACGGACGGTTCCGGCTGTGGGACAATTTCCCGTTCTTCCTGAACGCTTCTGGGTACGCCACGGGACACATCGGCAAGTGGCATCTCGGGCCCGCCAACCCCGGGTTCTTCGACTACTGGAAATCGTTCAACTCACTGCTGGTGCATTGGATCGGGGAGCCGCACAACTCGCTCTACCGTCCGGACGTGCACACCGACCAGGGTATCCGCTTCATTGAACGGCACGCCGACGAGCCCTTTTTCCTCTACCAGTCGTATTATTCACCGCACGAGCCGTCCGACCCACCCAAGCGGTTCCTCGAGCACTATCGCGGCCAGGAGCACGCCGGCTACTACGGCTCGGTGACAGCTTTGGATTGGAACGTCGGCCGCATCCTCGATACGCTACGCCAACGAGACCTGCTCGACGACACGATGATCATCTTCGCGACCGAGCACGGCCGGAGCTGGATAGACCGGCCCGGCACGACCGAGGGCATGTGCATCCCTTATGACGAGGCGGCGCGCGTCCCGATGCTCGTGCGCTACCCGAAGCGCTTACCGCAGGGAAAGGTGTGGGAGTCGGGTGTGAGCCTCGTGGACCTGATGCCGACCATCATGGACGCGGCGGGAATCGGCACGTCGATTGGGGCGTACGGGAACCGCTATCGACCCGTTCTTCACGGGAAGAGCCTGCTCGAGATCGTAGAATCCGGGCGCGATGATTGGGCGCGGCCGATCATGATCCAGAACGTGCCGCAGCGTGCGATTGACGGCGCTTTCTACGAAGAGCGTGCGTTGCGAACCGAGCGGCACAAGTTGGTGCTCCGGAAGTTCGGCAGCCGGCCGGTGTTTCGTCCCGGCGAGCTGTACGACATGAGGGCGGACCCCGAGGAGACTCGTAACCTTTATGACTCGTCGAGCCACCGGTCCACCGTGGTTGAATTGGCCGGGATGGTCAAGGGTTGGGGAGTGGAGACCAACGATCCGCTGTCGATCGAGTTAGGCGAATGGGCGGGTACGGCGTAGGAACGGTTACGCGCAAAGCCCAATCAGTCGGTCTATCCCGGTCCGCATCCTGTCAGTCGGCACGATCAGACTGACCACTAGATGGCCGTCCCCAGCAAAACCGAACAGCCGCCCGGGATGAACGTAGGTTCCCTCTGTCTCAAGCAGCTCCAGCGCCCATTCTTCGTCGCTTCGGGTGCGCGGAACCCGCAGGACGGCGTACCAGCCGCCTTCCGCCTCGAGCCGCGTAACGGCAGTCGCCGGCCCCAATCGAGCGTCAATTACCTCAAGGTTCCGGCGGACTCTCCGCAAGATTTGCAGCTGCAGCTTGGCCCGCTGACCGAGAAGAGCGCCCGCGGCGTGCTGGATGGGCGTGCTCACCGACAGATAGGTGTCGGCGATGATCTCGAGCTTGGCCAAGGCTTGCTCGGCAAGCGGCCCGGGTCCGTTGACGGCAATCCAGCCAAGCTTCATCTGCGGTAGAGCCGAGATCTTCGACAGCCCGTTCAGCGTGAGCGTGAGGCAGGAATCTATCATGGCGCAACTTGGGGCTCGGGCCGCCTCCGGCGTCCAGGCGTAGTCACGAAATACTTCGTCCGCGATGAGGGCCAGCTCGTGCCGGCGTGCCAGCTCGACGAGCGCGGCCACCTCGTCCTCGTGCAGGAACGAGCCGGTGGGATTGTTGGGCGAGACGACGATGATGGCGCGGGTCCGATCGGTCACCGCTTCGGAGAGGCGGGCCAAGTCGATGCCCCAGCCGCAGTCATAAACCAGCGGATAGGGGACGAGCCGAACGTCGTTTACCTCTGCGAGAAAGTCGACCAGCGGATAGCTGGGCGTGGGGCTGAGAATCTCGTCGCCGGGATTCGCCAGCAGTCGGAAGGCAAACGAATAGCCCTCGCTCGTGCCCGTAGCAAGCACGATGCGCTCCGGAGTCAAGGATACGCCCTGAGCGGCGTAATAGTTGCAGACCGCCTCTCGGGCGGTACGTAGCCCTTTGGGATCCGGTTCGTAGGGCTGGCGCGCCCCTGCGGCCAGTGCCTCCGCGATGGCCCGATCGTCAGCCTCGAATCTGCAGCACGTGGGGTTCGATTCGCTCAGGTCCACAACGGCCAGACCCTGTTGGCGACGCTCCTCCAGGGCCGCCGCGAGCCGGTTGGATGTGGTATTCCAGCTCGTGCGTCGGGCAAACATTCAGGCCAACGTGGGGTGCCACAGCCGGAAACGCCCACCATGGACACATCCTGCCGGGTTACGTTAGACTAATCTTAAGGCCTAGGGCTCGCCCGAGGCTCTCCCTCAGGGCGTCGCGGGGTTGGGTGTGTCCGCGAGCCACCGAATGAACCCGTTGGTGCGTCCTTGGGGGAGAGGAGTGTATGAAATGAAGACGTTCGTGCCGCGTGCCAGTGAAGTCAAGAATGACTGGTACCTGCTCGACTGCGACAACCAGGTTCTTGGACGCTTGGCGACTCGCGCGGCCGTGTTGCTAATGGGGAAACACAAGCCCGACTACACGCCCTTCCTCAAAACGGGCGACCACGTCGTGGTTGTCAACGCGGAAAAGATCAAGCTGACGGGCCGGAAAGAAGAGCAGAAGAAGTACCGGCGGCACTCCGGCTACCCTGGCGGCCTGAAGGAATCGACGGCCCGCGAGGTGCGCGCGAAGTTCCCCCAGCGGCTGATCGAGGAAGCGGTTGTGGGGATGCTGCCGAAGAACAAACTGGGCAAGCAACTGGCACGGCGGCTCAAGATCTATGCCGGGCCGGCACACCCCCACGAAGCACAGCAGCCGAGACAGATGGAGTTGTAAAGAGGACCGGTGATCAAGAGGAACCAGTGGCAACCAATCTAGTTCAGTACTTAGGCACGGGCCGGCGCAAGTCGTCTGTCGCGAGAGTTTTCATGCGTCCGGGCAGCGGACAGATCGAAGTGAACCGCCGCGGCCTGGACGACTACTTTCCGGCGGAGTTGCACCGTCTCACGGTGCGTCAGCCGCTGTTGGCGACAGAGACCGAGGGCAAGTTCAACATCTTGATCCTGGCGTCGGGAGGCGGTCTGACCGGCCAAGCCGAAGCCGCTCGCATGGGCATTGCGCGAGCGCTGCAGAACTTCAACATGGAGTTGCGCCCGACGCTGAAGAAGGCGGGGTTCCTGACGCGGGACCCACGCAAGCACGAGCGGAAGAAGTACGGCCGTCCCGGAGCCCGCAAGCGCTTCCAGTACTCGAAGCGCTAGCATTCCACAACGGCCGGGTCGCCTGGATAGGCGGCCCTTCGCTTCGACGGGATTGTCACCCCAAATCCCGCTTGGATGGGGGTGGCGCAGCGCCGGCGGACTCACCGCAGGCAGGAGTGGGGATAAAAGGAGGTTTCTTGTCGCAGATCACTATGAAGGAGTTGCTCGAATCGGGCGTTCACTTCGGGCACCAGACCAAGCGCTGGAATCCGAAGATGAAAGAATACATCTTCGGCGAACGCAATGGCATTCATATCATCGACCTGCAGAAGACCCTGAAGATGTTCAAGGAGGCGGCGAGCTTCGTCGCCGACGCGGCCGGACAAGGCAAGTCCGTGCTCTTCGTGGGCACGAAGCGTCAGGCTCAAGAAGCGGTGGCCGAGGAGGCAAAGCGCTGCTCCATGTTCTACGTGAACAGCCGCTGGCTCGGCGGTCTGCTGACGAATTGGGAGACGGTGCAGAAGTCGATCCAGCGCCTGAAAGACCTGGAGCGCATGGCGCTTGAAGAAGGCTATGAAGGCCGCAAGAAGAAAGAGGTCTCCCGACTCGAACGCGAGCGCAAACACCTGCACCAGAACCTCGCGGGGATCAAAGATATCCCGGGCTTGCCGGATATTCTGTTTGTGATCGACTCGAACAGAGAGGATATCGCGGTCAAGGAAGCACGGAAGCTACAGATTCCGGTCGTGGCCGTGGTCGACACCAACAGCGATCCTCATCCCGTGGACTACGTGATTCCGGGCAACGACGATGCGCTGCGCGCCATACGCCTGTTCACCAGCAAAATGTCGGACGTCATTATCGAGGCCAACAACCTTCCTTCGGAAGAGGAATTCCAGACCGAAGACGGAGCCTCGGCCGAGGATGCCGCCCTGGAAGGCATCGAAGGCTCCGCCAACGGTAAGGCGGCGGATTCCCCCGTGGAGGGCGCGGCGAGCACGGAAGAGCAGGCCGCCGCCGCAGTGACGGAATCTCCTGCGGCTGAGCCGGTGGCTCCGGAAACGCCCGTTACGCCAGGCGAGTGACCTGCCGGGCCGTCCTCACCCGGGCGGCATCACGACAACCGAGAGACTCGGCGAGAAGATAGGGTTGGTATATGGCGGACATCAGCGCAAGGCTGGTCAAAGAGCTGCGCGAAAAAACGGGCGTTGGCTTCATGGAGTGCAAGAAGGCCCTGAGAGAGGCGAACGGCGATGTCGAGCAGGCGGAAGTCATTCTCCGCAAGCGTGGCATTCAAATGGCGCGGCAAAAGGCCGGCCGCGCGGCCAAGGAAGGGATCGTCGCCACCTATATCCATCCCGGCAGCAAGCTCGGGGCCATGGTCGAAGTGAACTGCGAGTCCGATTTCGTGGCGCGTACCGACGACTTCGGCGAGATGGTGCACGATATCGCCATGCATGTCGCCGCCACCGATCCCCGCTACATCCGCAAAGAGGACGTAGACGAAGACGCGATCGCCAAAGAGCGGGAGATCCAGCGGGCTCGCGCGCTTGAGGCCGGGAAGCCCGAAGTGGTGGTCGACAAGATCGTCGATGGGCGCCTGAAAAAGTTCTACGAGGAGGTTTGTCTCTACGAGCAGCCCTTCGTGAAGGACAATTCCGTGACCGTGGGGGGGCTCATCAGCGACAAGGTCGCGAAGCTCGGTGAGAACATTCTTGTCAGCCGGATGACGCGATTCAAGGTGGGCGAAGGCGAAGCCTAGACCCGAGGTTCCCGCAGTGCCGCACGCTCACTACGCTGTTTCGCAAACACGTCTACTTTTCGGTTTGCCTGTAGGGGCACGGCATGCCCTGCTCGAAACGCCCACGGTGGCGGATGCCCCTCTCAGATATGTGAACTTGTCAAACGTGGTACTGAGCTTGCGGTCGTGAGCCATAACTAACAGGCACGTGCCTCATGCCGAAGTACAAACGCATCCTGTTGAAGCTCAGCGGCGAGGCCTTTGCCGGGGAAGCGGGCTTCGGTATCGACCGTGATGCGATGACCCGAATCGCCGCGGAAATCGTCGAAGCCTCTCGCACGGGCGTCCAGTTCGGCGTCGTCGTAGGCGGAGGCAACTTCTTCCGCGGTGTGCAAGCGTCCGACACCGGCCTACAGCGCGTCACTGTCGACCACATGGGCATGCTCGCCACAGCGATGAACTCGCTGGCGCTGGACGACTTTCTGACGGCACAGGGCGGTGTGAGCCGGGTAATGAGCGCGGTCCGGATGGGGTCGATGGTCGAAGGCTTCTCGCGCGGGGCTGCTCGCGCCGCCATCGACGCCGGTGGCATCGTCATTTTCGCCGCCGGAACCGGCAACCCCTATTTCTCAACAGACACCGCCGCCTCCCTGCGGGCCGTCGAGATCGGAGCGGACGTGTTGGCCAAAGCGACGAAAGTTGACGGCGTGTACGACAAGGACCCGGTTCGCTTCCCGGACGCCTCCCGGTATGAGAGAATCTCCTACGCAGAGGTGCTGTCGGCCGGCCTTGGGGTGATGGACGCGACGGCGGTATCGCTGTGCAAGGAGAACCGACTACCCGTCGTCGTCTTCAACCTAACTCGGCCCGGCAGCATCCAGCGGCTCGTCAACGGCGAAACGATCGGCACGCTCATCAGTGAAGGAGAGTAGAAGATGGCGCACTTCCTTGGCGAAAGCCTGACCGAGGTGATCGCAGAGGCGAAGAAGCGAATGCACAAGACGGTCGAGGACCTCGGACGGGATCTGGCGTCGATCCGCACCGGCCGGGCTTCGCTGGCTATCCTCGATCCCATCCGGGTGGATTACTACGGGACGCCGACTCCTCTCAATCAAGTGGCCACCTTGGGTATCCCCGAACCCTCGATGATTCTCCTGCAGCCCTGGGATACTTCGCAGATTGGGCCCATCGAGAAGGCGATTCTCGCCTCCAGCCTCGGCCTCAACCCGGTGAACGACGGCAAGGTCATCCGCCTCAAGATTCCGGCGCTTACCGAGGAGCGACGGAAGGAACTCGTCAAGCACCTTCACAACGTGGTCGAGCAGCATCGCGTGGCTGCACGCAACGTCCGCCGTGACGCCAACGACACGGCGAAGAAGCTGCTGAAGGACAAGAAGATTTCCGAGGACGAACAACACCACAACTCCGACGAGATCCAGACTCTGACCGACAAGACGATTAAGGAACTCGACGCGGCCGGTGAAACCAAAGAGAAGGAAATCCTCGAGATCGGCTGAGTCCCCAAGGCGATCAAGGTCACCCAACACCAACCCGACTTCGAATGACACGACGCGCAACGAGACATCGGCGCTTGCGGGACAAGTGGTCGCGGCGCGCCTGGTTCTCGCGAATGAGCCTGGCGCCGCTGATGGCCCTGCGGTGCGCGCCGCGATGCTTTGGGGCGGAACCGAGCCTGGCGGGCGAGCCGTGCCGCGAAAAGAAGAGAGTAGCGCCCGCGCCGGTCGTGCCCGATCTGAGCCAATGGGACGACCGCGGCCTGCACGCCGCCTGGTTGGGTCACAGCACCGTGCTGCTCAAAGTCGCCGGGAAAGTGATCCTCACTGACCCGATCTTCAGCAAGCGGGCCGGGGTGCGATTGGGTGTTTGCACCGTCGGGATTCGCCGGCGGGTTGAACCCGCCTTGGCCATCGATGCACTCCCTCGCCCGGACATCATCGTGCTTTCCCACGCTCACATGGACCACTTTGATATCCCCTCACTCCGCAAGCTCGCCGGGCCGCGAACCACCATCGTGACGGCGAAGAACACGTCCGACCTGTTGCGCCACGGCCGCTACGGCCGGGTGCGGGAGTTGGGGTGGGACGAGTCGGCGCGATTCGGGCCGGTGACCTGCCGTGCGTTCGAGGTCAACCACTGGGGCGCCCGCTACGGTTCCGATACCTGGCGCGGCTACAACGGGTATGTGATCGAGGCCGATGGGTACCGGGTTCTGTTCGCCGGCGACACCGCGCTGACCGGCCGAATCCGGAACTTAAGAGAGTCACGGCGCTTCGACTTGGCTATCATGCCGATCGGCGCCTACAACCCGAGAATTCACTTGCATTGCTCGCCGGAGCAAGCCTGGCATATGGGGAACGAAGCCGGTGCCGAGTGCTTCCTGCCCGTCCATCATCAGACGTTTGTACTCGGCCTGGAGCCCGTAGGCGAGCCGATCCAGCGCCTCTACGAGGCAGCCGGGGTCCACGCAAACCGTATCGCCGCGAGCCGCATCGCCGAGCAGGTCCGAATCCTCTAGAATCATAAGGACCGGCCCGGGCCGAGTGCCTCTCGCCCGCCGCGCCCGCCGATTCATCCCTCCTGGAGAAGCCCTCATGAAGAAAGCTCTCTCAGTACTCATACCGCTCGCCCTTTCGATCAGCACCGCTTTCGCCGGAGCGGTCTTCTAATTCGAAAAGACGGACCATGGGCAGCCAACTCCCCAGGCCGAGATCTCCGAGATGTCAGTGGACGGGCGATGGATAAAGATGGACCAGAAGTCTTCGGCCGATCAGCCTCCGAAAAACACGATGATCTTTCGGGGCGACCGAGGAGAGAGCGGACAGATGCTCATCGTTGACCACGCCGGGAAAGTCTACTTCGTCATGGACCAGCAGACGATGAGCGGCATGGCCGACCAGATGAATCTGGTCATGCAGCAAATGCGGGCGCAGCTCAAGAATATGCCGCCTGAGCGGCGCGCCATGGTCGAGAAAATGATGAAGTCTCGCGGGAGTATCGGGGTGCAGGCGCAGCCGCTTCGGCCTGTCGCCGAGGTGACCCGCACCGGCGAGAGCGACACGGTGAACGGCTACCCCTGTGTGAAGTACGAAGTAACCCGAGGCGGCCAAAAGGTCCGTGAGTTGTGGGTTACGGATTGGGACAACGTCGAGGGTGGCGATGAGGCGGTGGTGGCCATGGCGAAGTTCGGCGAAGAGCTGCTGTCGGCTGCCAGTGGCAGTGTGCCGTTCAAGCTTCCCGAGACCCCTTTCGTGGAGATCGATAAAATGAACGGCTTCCCCGTTTCGACAAGGTCGTTCGACAATGGAAGGCTGACCAACGAGACGACACTTCGCTCCTCCCGGCGGCAGGCCATCGACCCAGCCGCGTTTGAACCGCCGTCGGGCTATAGGAAGCAAACGATGGGGAGGCCGCCCGGCCGTTAGCACGCACTCCTGAAGCCACGAGTACCCGCCAGCCGAGCCTCGATCGTAAGGAGCAGTGAGATGCACCGCTTTCCGGCGGCTGCGATCGCCGGCAGGCGCGACGAATGCCAGCATACGGAATCGTCAAGCCTGACGAGGCCCGCGCAGCACCCTGGCCGGCAACGTCACGAGAGCCCACAGAAACTCGAACACGCCTTCGACAACAATCCCCACGAGCCGAAACGGTAGGAGCACCAACCACACGATCGGATAGGCGATCAAAGCCAGCAGCGCCAACGGCCAGCACAACACCAGCAGGATCAGCCACAGAAAGAAAGTCCACATGCGCGCCTCCTCAAAGAGGCTCTACTGAGGCATACGTACCGCCCTGAGGATAGTTCCGTGGTCTCGACGTCGCCAGGCCTACGCGACGGCGGGGCTGTAAGGCGACTGCGGAAGCGCCAATGACGTCCGGCCCAGGCCCGTTGTTGCCCTGAATCGAAGTCGAATCGCGCGTGAGCGGCACAAGACGCAAAGTTGACTTCGCGGGCAAGTAGAACAACTCGCTTTCTGAGCCTCTAATCACCTTTGCTCGTTCTTGGCCAGACGCTTCAGGGAATGTAGAGCCAAGAGCTGCCAGAGCGGCAGCCTTCAGCGTCCGCCGGGTGCTCATACTCCCCCCACCAAGTAACGGCCGCCTAAGTGCTGTCAGCGGCCGCTCGGGTAACGATCGAAAGCCGGAACGGCAGCGAAAGGAGAATAGACGTAGGCGGATCCAGTCTCTTCTCGACTAGCGGCGCGGTGAATCCAACCCTCACCATCCACGCACTCACACTTCGCGCTTGCGATTACATAATCGACAACTGGGCTGGCCTCGTCGCCTGAGCCGGACCGAACTGACGAGTCGTGCGCCGAGGCACACCGCAACACATCGGGATAAGATAAGAACTTCTGGGAGTACCGGAAAGCGTCCCGGAGCCAGTTCACGAGCTGGAGCCAGATCATGCGCGCAGTCTTCCCTGTCCTGGGGGTGTTGATACTCTCCGTCGCTGCCGTCCCACCGTACCTTACGGCCGACGTGGCCGGCAGTGCCGATTACCCGGGTATCGGGCGGTTCGCCGGCTCAGAGATCAAGGCCTACCAGGTTGAGAATTACGGCGAGACCGTACTTGCCATCGGACCGGTGAAGTCCGCTGCGGACGCTGAAAAGACTTCGCGGAAGGTCGAGGGTAAGATCACCCGCATTGTCTACCGTGTACCCCCAGGAGCCGCCGCCCTCGAGGTTTTTCGCAACTTCGAGGCGAGAGTCGGCGAGGCAGGGTGTGAAACGATTCTTTCGGGTGGGCCGGGAGAGATTCGTCCCTACGACTTCAAGTACAAGCACCCGGTGGAGATTCTTGATGAGATCTCGCTGAGCGACGAGATCCACTATCTGGCTGCTAAGAAAACAGTCGGTGGCGCCGAGGTCTACCTGTCGGTGCTGGTCAGTCCGCACAGTGGCGGCGACGGACTGCGAGTGCGCCTGATCGCGGCCGAGACCAAAGCGATGGAGATGCAGATGGTCGACGCCGAGAAGATGCGGCTTGAGATCGGGGAGACAGGAAAAGTTGCGCTTTACGGCATTTATTTCAACCATGACAAGGCTGTAGTCAAGCCGGAGTCCGAGCCGACTTTGGATGAAATCGCCAAGCTGCTGGGCGCAGCGCCGTCGCTGAAACTGATCGTGGTCGGGCACACGGATAACGCCGGCAGCTTCGACTACAACATCGATCTTTCCCGGCGCAGGGCCAAGGCGGTTGTGAATGCTCTGGTCGCCGACTACGGCATTGCCCAAAACCGTCTCCGTAGCGAAGGCGTCGGCTACCTGGCCCCGGCAGCCAGTAACGACACCGAAGAAGGACGTGCGCTCAATCGCCGCGTTGAGCTGGTCAAGGATAAGTCGTAGCGCGACGCTACCGTCTTTCCATCACCCAAACCGAGTCGGGCCCGCATTCCCCTTTGAAAAAAGATGGCAGAGGAGCTAGCGAGGGAGTAAGGCGCCGCCAAGCTAGGCGCTTGGCCCTGTCCCGTTGCAGGCGAACCGGACGACCTCTTCGAACGTATCGACCAGCACGTCCGGCGGATGCCCTACCAGGGTGTCGGGCCGCAGCCCATAAGTGACGCCGCAGCATCGCACCTCGGCGTTACGCGCCGTCTGGACGTCAACTGCGCTGTCACCCACCATGAGTGTCCCTTCTTTGGGCGCTGCCAACTCCTGCATCAAGAAACTCAAGCCCTCGGGATGGGGTTTCTTCGTCTCGAAGCTGTTGCCGCCGTAGACCCGCCGAAAGTGGCCGGACAGACGCAGGGCTTCGATGATCCCCTGGCTGAAGCGCACCGGCTTGTTGGTCAGCACGGCCATCTGGGCTTCGCTCTCGAGGAGCTGGTCGAGACCGTGGCGGACACCGGGATAGAGGTACGTGTTATCCAGCATGTGCTCGCGGTAGTAGGCGTAGAAGAATTGCAAGCCCTCTTCGATCTGCTCGCCGGGAGCACCGGGCCCGAGCGAGCGTTTGATTAGCAGTGGGGCGCCCTCCCCGACGTAGGAGGCAATGATCTGGTGCTCGATGGGTTCGAGGCCGAAGTTCGCCCGAGCGGCGTTGACGGCCAGAGCCAGGTCGAGTTCCGAGTCGATGAGCGTGCCGTCGAGGTCAAAAACGAGTAGGTCGAAAGGCATCTGAATCCAGTGTAGCAACGCGCCTGTTGGGTCTTGTTTTCGGCGAGCTTCGTTACGCTTGAGCTTCCCTCCGGCCTGCCAATGGCGGATTGTCACGCACCATTGCCGACATGATCAGCTCCGAGTTGACCGCCGCAGTTCGCTCATCCCCCTACCCGCTCTCGTCGCTTTGCTAACATGGTGGCTGCCATGGTGATGAAGCTCATCGCGATCGGCGTCGATGAGGTCAAGAAGTTCATCCCCAAGCTGTGGGGGATAGCGCGGGAGCTGTTCCATGAGATCATGGGCTTCATCTTCCTTGTCTTCGCGTTGTTCTTCACCTTCGGCAGCGCAGGGCTCATCAGCACGTACCAGAAGATGGACAGCGACCCCGACAGCGGCGCGCGTCTGCTGACCGTCGGGGTGTTTGTGTTGATGTTCGCGGCCTTCAGTTTCTCGTCTTTCCGCCGTGCGAAGCGGATCTCCCGGAGGCGTTGAGCCCAGGGCGACGGTAGCACCCTGACCCGTTTTATTCCATGAGACAGCGGTACGGCCCAACCTCGTTCGACTACACCGATCGCTTGGGCGACCCCGGTGAGTTCCCATTCAGCCGCGGCATCCACCCGGGCATGTACCGCGACCGGCTCTGGACGATGCGGCAGTACGCCGGGTTTGGCGACGCCGCGCAGTCAAACCAACGATACCGTTACCTGCTTTCCCAGGGGATCACCGGCCTCTCGGTCGCCTTCGATCTGCCGACGCAAATGGGCTACGACTCCGATCATCCCCTCGCCGTCGGCGAGGTCGGCCGCGCCGGCGTGGCGATCAGTTCGCTGGCCGACATGGAAGAGCTTTTCGACGGCATCCCGCTGGGGCAAGTCTCGACGTCGATGACCATCAACGCGACGGCGATGATCTTGCTGGCCTTGTATGTTTCTGTCGCCCGCAAGCAGGGAGTCAAGACGGACGGGCTGCTCGGCACGGTCCAGAACGACATCTTGAAGGAATACATCGCGCGGGGAACCTACATCTACCCGCCGCGGCCTTCGATGCGGATTGTTACCGACCTGTTCGCCTGGGCGAGCCGCGAGGCGCCGAAGTGGAACGTGATTTCGGTCAGCGGCTACCACATGCGGGAAGCCGGCGCCACGGCGGTGCAGGAAGTGGCCTTCACACTGGCAAACGCCGTGAGCTACGTCGAATCGGCGCTGGCAGCGGGATTGGCGATCGACGAGTTCGCCCCCCGGCTGTCATTTTTCTTCAGCGCGGACAGGGATTTCCTCGAGGGGATCGCCAAATTCCGTGCCGCCCGGCGGCTCTATGCACATCTGATGCGGGATCGCTTCGGGGCCCGGGATCCGCGCTCCCAAGCGATGCGCTTCCACGTGCAGACAGCCGGCTCGACGCTCACCGCGCAGCAGCCGCTCGTGAACGTGGTGCGTACCACGTTCGAAGCGTTGGCGGGGGTGCTTGGGGGGGCGCAGTCGCTTCACACCAACTCCTATGACGAAGCGCTGGCTCTCCCAACGGAAGAGGCCGCGCAACTAGCCTTACGCACGCAGCAAGTGCTCGCCGAGGAGACCGGTATTGCCAACACCGCTGATCCGGTGGGTGGTTCGTACGCGATCGAGGGCCTGACCGATGAGCTTGAACGAGGGGCGCGAGCCTACATCGACAAGATCGACGCGATGGGCGGGATGATCGCCGCCATCGAGCAGGGATTCGTGCAACGCGAAATCCAGAGCGCCTCGTACGCGTTTCAGAAGACGGTGGAGACGGGGGAGCAGAAGCTGGTGGGTGTCAATACCTATCGTCTCGAAAAGGAAGAAGGTGTGCCGATCTTGAAGATCGATGCTTCCCTCGAGGAGCGGAGGCATGGGACGCTGACGTCGCTGCGGGGTTCGCGTGACCAGCAGCGAGTTCGAGACTCCCTAAGCCGCCTTGCCGCCGCCGCGTCATCCGAGAACCTGATGCCGGCGGTGCTGGATGCGGTGGAGGCCTACGCCACCGTCGGCGAGATATCCGATTGTCTGCGGGAGGTATTTGGCGAGCACCAGGATCGCGTCTTGCTGTGATCGCCACTTTGCCGCCTTCGCCGGCAACCTCAGGAGCCCTGGACACGTCAGTGAAGACTAGCAGCGGTGGTTTTCGATCGGTGGGATAATTGAGGAGCAGGGGCAGCCCCGCGGGAGAATCACGATGAGAACTCTCTCATTCAGGAGCCTTTTCATAGCCTTGGCATTCGTTGCGGTCTTGGCCGCGCCTCCTCACGCCGGCGCGGCCGATGCGGCAGTCGGCAACCTGCCGATGCCGATCGAGCAGATCATCGACAACTTCGTGGTGAAGGAAACGGAGTTTTCTCAGGCTCGTGGGAACTACACCTACCGGCAGACTGTGAAGATCCTGGAGTACACCGATTCGGGCCGCGTGCGAGGCAAGTATGAGATCGTCCAAGACATCATCTTCGGCGGGGACGGCAGACGCAATGAACGAGTGGTGTTCGCGCCTGTTTCGACGCTCCAGAACATCATCCTCACGCCCCAAGACATGCAGGATCTGCGCGACGTGCAGCCCTTTGTCATGACGACAGCCGAGCGCAACGACTACCACATCCGCTACCTCGGGCCCGAGAAGCTGGACGAGATCGAGTGCTATTCCTTCGCGGTCAAGCCGAAGAAGCTCGAGAAGGGCAAGCGCTACTTCGAAGGCCAGATCTGGGTCGATCAGCGTGACCTACAAATCGTCAAGACCTACGGCAAGGGTATCGGCCTTCTCAAGAAGAATGAAGACAGCCAGTTTCCCCGTTTCGAGACCTACCGCGACCAGATCGACGGCAAGTACTGGTTCCCCGTGTACACGCGCGCTGATGACGTGTTGCACTTCCAGAGCGGCGACCAGCGCATCCGCATGATCATCAAGTACGAAGATTACAAGCAGTTCAAGAGCGACGCCGAGATCACGTTTGGGGAAGTCGTCGACGAGACGCAGGGGCAGGGCGAGCCGCAGGGTCAAGTTGAACAGCCGCAAAAGTAGGCCGAATCGAGTCTAATCATGGAGGCCGGCTCGCCGCCTGCGTGATAGAGTGGAGCCGTGGACGACTTAGATTCGCTGTGGCGCTACCACGAGCAGGTGTTCCGCTCGTTCGAGAGTCAGCTTGGCACGCTGATTGAGTCCCACCACAAGGCAGAAGGGCGGCTCGATCGCCTTGAGGGTAATCTCGACAAGCTGCAGCAATACACGCAACACGCTGTCGAACTCGACATCCGCGCTCACCGCCGAGAACGCCAACGGCGACGCAAGGAGATCCAGGAAGCAGAAGAACGCATCGAGAAACGCCGCGCCGTCGACCGCGCCGAATGGCAAGAGCGGATGGAGCGGATCGAACGCAATCTCGATCGCTATCTTGAAAGCCTGCAGGGGCCCAACGGGCGCGGTCGGCGCAAAGGCCGATAGCTCCAGCGGCGGCGCAGCTCTACCTTATCAACCCGCGCGGATCACAGCTCAAACGACCGCTCCCTCACGGTCACGGCTCGGAATGAACCCGTTCTTCACCTCAAGCGATGATGTCGTGGATCACACGGCCGCCGACGTCGGTCAGCCGGAAGTCGCGGCCGCTGTAGCGATAGGTCAGCTTGGTGTGGTCGAGCCCCAGCAAGTGCAGCACGGTCGCGTGCAGGTCGTGTGGGTGGACGCGGTTCTCGACTGCCGCGAAGCCGAAGTCGTCGGTGGCGCCGTAGGTGACGCCCCGCTTCAGCCCGCCGCCCGCCAATAGTGTGGTGTAGCCCGGCACGTTGTGATCGCGGCCCTTGCCGATCTTCTCGAGGCCACTGTTCTGGATCATCGGCGTGCGCCCGAACTCGCTGCCGATGATGACCAGCGTCTCATCAAACAGGCCGCGCGCCTTCAAGTCCTGAATCAGCGACGAGATGGGCCCGTCGACCTCGCGGGCGAGCTTGCCGTGCACCAGGATGTCGTCGTGGCTGTCCCACGGCTGCCAGTTGCCATAGTAGACCTGCACCATGCGCACGCCGCGCTCGACGAGCCGTAGCGACATCAGGCAACCGTGTCCGAAGTCGGTGTCGCCGTAGCGCGCCCGGGTCGCCTCGCTTTCTTTGTTGATGTCGAAGACGTCGGGCACCTCGCTCTGCATGCGATAGGCGACTTCCATCGACTCGATGGCGGACTCGAGTTCCGGCTGATAGCCGACGCGCTTGAGGTAGGAGCGATTCAGGTTGTCGAGCAGGTCGAGCTGTCGCCGCTGCTCATTGTCGCTGAGCACCTTGTTGCGGATGTTCCGGACCAGCTTTTCCGGGTCGGTCTCATCGTTGCGGACGTAGGCGCCTTGGTAGGGGTTGGGCAAGAACGCAGACGACCACAGCACTGGCCCCATCACCGGGTAGCCGGGACACAGCACGACGAACCCCGGCAGGTTCTCGTTCTCGGTCCCTAAGCCGTAGGTGACCCACGAACCCAGCGACGGCCGTCCGGGCAACTGGTGGCCGCAGTTCATCAAGAACAGCGACGGGCCGTGGTTGCCATTGTCCGAATAGCACGAACGGATCACGCAGAAGTCGTCGATCTGGTCGCCAACCTTTTGAAAGATCTCGCTGACCTCGATGCCGCTCTGCCCGCGCTTGGTGAACTTGAACGGCGACTTCATCAAGTTGCCCGCGGCGCGGTCGGTCTTGACCTTGGGACCGGGCTTCGGCTCGCCGTCGTGCTTGTCGAGCATCGGCTTGGGATCGAAGGTATCGACCTGCGACAAGCCGCCGTTGAGAAACAGGAAGATGACGTGCTTGGCTTTGGGGGCGAAGTGCGGTTGCTGGGCAGCAAGGGCTGCGTTTCCTGTGGCTGCACCCGCCACACCGGCCAACCCGACCGAGCCGAACCCGGCGCCCATCACGCTCAAGGCTTCTCGTCGTGTCATGAACCTACCCCCAAGCCGGCTGCCGCGGCGGCCATACTTCGGCGACCTACAGCAACCATTGGCATCTTACAACACTTTGTGATGTTCGTCACGTGCCGAGCCTCGGGAACCGATCTCGAAGCCTTGCAGTCGCGATGCGGACGTCGACGCTAGCCGATGCCAGTGACTAGAGCCCGAATAAAGCTGCCAGCGAAACCCCGGTCAGCCCAGTCACCGGTAGCATCGCAGCAATCTGGGCAATCCCGTTGAAGATCGACATCAGCAGTGCTTTCTTAAGGGCAGTGTTGAAGATAGCTTGGATCGTGAATAGGGAGAACAGGAGCCCGATCAAGAAACCGGCAGCTGTCCCGAGCAGTGACACTACCGACATGAGCCCCGACAGCAGCGATGTGAGGAAGGTACAAGCGAGAGAAGCGAGCACCGCCTTTCCTAGTGTCGCGTCGACGACACCGGCATCTTGGCACCGAACAGCAGGAAGAGCGCCACGATGACAACCACTAGAGCCGTGACCAAGGCAACGAAGATCAGTACCGCTTCGACATGCATGTTCGCTCCAGATGGGTGGAGTGCTGCGCCCGCGTCGAGTATGCGGGGGAAGCGCCGCTAATTCACCGAACTGAACTCGGTCGACGCCAGCAGCACTTGGGCGTACTGTGTCCACGCATTCGAACCCTTCTGCAAGTACTTGAGGCCGGTCTTCGTCTCGGCTTTCGACGGCAGACGGCCGTAGAGCAGTTCATAGGCTCGCCGGATGCGGGCGCGGTCGTCAGAGCCAGCCTCCCCGGCGATCCGCTCCGCCAGAGCCTCGGCCTGGCCCATCACGAACCTGCTGTTGAGGAAGTAGAGCCGCTGCATCGGACCCACCGTCACGAGGCGCTTCTCGCTGGTGTTGTTGGGATCCGGGAAGTCGAACAGCGTCATCGTGCGGTTGGGCTGGGTTCGGCGGACCCGGGCATACACGGTGCGGCGATGGTTGTCGTCACTGAAGTCTTCGGGCGGGCCTCCGGCCTTCGGATCCAGCTTGCCCGACACCGCGAGAATCGAGTCCCGTAGCGCCTCGGCATCCAGGCGCTGGATCAGATTCGTGCGCCAGAGCAGCTTGTTGTCCGGATCTTGCTCGAAATTCTTGGCGACGTGCGCGGTGCCGAGGCGGTAGGTCGAGGAAAGCATGATCTCGCGATGCACGGCCTTGACCGACCAGCCGCTTTCGACGAATCGCGCCGCCAGGTAGTCGAGCAGCTCGGGGTGTGTCGGGCGCTCGCCAAGCTGTCCGAAGTTGCTCGGCGTGCGTACAATCCCTTCACCGAAGTGATGCTGCCAGATGCGGTTGACCATGACGCGAGCCGTCAGCGGGTTGCCGGGGTCGGCGATTCGACCGGCCAATTCGAGCCGCCCGCTGCCGTTCTCGAATTTTTTCGGCTCGGCCGGGCTCAGGATGCGTAGAAATCGCCGTGGCGCTAGCTCTCCCAGGTTGTCTTTATCACCACGGATATGGACCTGCAAATCTTTGATCTTCTCGGCCTCCTCGTAGCCGTGGACGAAGGGATACGCTTCCGGCAGCGCCTCTTCCAAGTCCTTCAGCTCGGCCCGCAGGCGGTCGAGATGCTGCTTCCACAAGCCACTCAAGAAGCGGTCGATCTTTCTGTCTTCCTCGGGTGTCCCGTCCCGGTCGGCTGCTTTCTCCCCGAAGAAGAAGACACCGCCGTCAAACCGGTAACCGTTTCGCGTGTTAGGCTCGAACGCCAAGTCGCGCCAGAAGTACCACTTCTTGAGGTCAAGAAACTCGAGGTTGGTGTACTGGCGGGTTCTCTCGTCGGCCACGCCCTTGGCCCCGCCGAGCTTCACGTAGTTGCGGTCTTCGATCTCCTTCTTCTCGATGTTGATGGCGATAGCGAGTTCCTCGACCTCTTCGGACAGCTTCCGGACTTGCTCGAGCGTCGCACCTCCCGCGACCGCGGAATCAAACTCGTCGAGATACTCGTGCTCCTGGTCTGACTTCAGGTAACCGATCCAGCGATCCAGGATCTCGGGTACAAGATCTCCCGACGCGGCAGCCGCTGCCGCGTCGGGCTGAGCGCTGCTCATCACCTGCCAGGCTGCCGTCATGTACTCGGCAGTCTGTTCGAACAGCACGTCGATCAGCTGCCCTGACTGCTTCTCGATGAACTTCGCGATCGCTTCCTTCTTGTCGGCGATGGCTTGCTGCGCCTTCTTATATGCCTTCACCTGGTCCTCGGGAGCGACGGGGTACTCGTGATAAGCGCTGCCGGCGAACACACCTTGCAGCGAGTAGAAGTCCTTCGTCGGGATGGGGTCGTACTTGTGGTCGTGGCACTGCGCGCAACCCACCGTGAGGCCAAGGAAGGTTCTCGTCGTCACGTCCACGCGATCGTCACCGCGGGGGACGAAGGCGTGGAAGCCGAGCGCCGGGAGATGCTTCTCGCGCTCGGCGTCAGGCAGCAGGTCCGCCGCTAGCTGAGCGCGGATGAACTGATCGTAAGGCAAGTCGTCGTTAAAGGCCTCGATGACCCAATCGCGGTAACGATAGGCATTGGGATAGGGATCGTCCTTGCGGGTGCCGAGCTTACCGTCGGAATAGCGCGCCAGGTCGAGCCAGTACCGTCCCCAGCGCTCGCCGTAATGAGGTGAAGCCAACAGGCGCTCGATCACTGTCTCGAGAGCGCCGGGCGAATCGTCCGCCAGGAAGGCCTTGATCTCCTCCGGCGTCGGCGGCAGCCCGATCAGGTCGAACGTGGTGCGGCGGATCAGCGTGCGTTTGTCGGCCTGCGGGGCGGGCGTGAGCCCCGCGGATTCGAGCTTAGCCAGGACGAAGCGGTCCGCCGGCTGACGGACCCACGACTTGTTCTTCACTGCCGGGAGCTCCGGCTTTGATACGCGCCGGAAGGACCAAAAGGCCCGCTGCTCGGGCCGGATCTCGTACGTTGTGGTTTCGCCGACCGTCGGCTGCAGGTCTTCGTCGGGCCAGGCGGCCCCGTCCTGAATCCACGTTTTAAGCGCCCCGACCTGCTCGTCGGTGAGCTTCTCGCCTGTCGGCGGCATCTTGAGATGGTCGTGGGTGTGGCTGACGGCCTGGATCAGAATACTGCCCACGGCGTTGCCGGGCCGAATCGCCGGCCCCGAGCTGCCGCCGCGGACCATCGTCTCGCGCGAGTCGAGCCGCAGCCCGCCCATCTTCGAGTTCGTGTGGCAGGCGTAGCAGTTGTCGGCCAGCAGCGGCCGGATCTTCATCTCGAAGAACTCGATTTTGGCCTGGTCGCCGGTGGCCGCGGCCCAGAGCGAACCCGGGCCGAGCGCGAGCAGCATGGCCCATGTTTTCACGACGGTGTTCATCGAGACCTCTTAGCCGCCAATCTATCAGGGGGGCCGCAGGGTGTCAACGGGATGGGCAGCCCGAGCCACGCAGCGGCGATCCAAGCAACGGGCCTGGGCGTGAGCCTTGGAAGCGGAGGGCCTGGTACGTAAGAGATCCCTGCGAAGGCAACTCAGGTGCCGGGCATCGGGCTGCAAAGGATTGACTGCAAATAGGTTTAGCAGGATCGGGTTTGTTTTGTGGGCTGGGGTTTGAGAGGGTGGGGGTGGGTAGAAGCTTGGGCCGGCGCCATAGCTGGAACGAACAGGGAGCCGAAGCAGACTTGGTCTTGATGGATAGAGGGTGTAAGAGATCGGCGAACGAAGTAAGCCCACAGGTACTTTCGTTTGACAAGATTCGGTACCGATGCTCCATTTCAAAAGTGACCAAGCCCGTGAGAACATAGCCACAGTGAGCCAGCCGGAGACATCCACCATGGAGCACTCGCCAGCCAATGCAACCGTGGAATGCAAGCAGCGGCTGGAGAAGGGCGTCCGCCTCCTGGCCTTCATCGACGAGTGGCGCCGGGCGACCAACAATCCGAACGCCGGTCTCGCGATCGAACGACTGATCGTCGGGCGGGAGTTGCTCGAGCTAGACGACTCGGGCTTCAGGCCAACACCGGGACCACCCCCGGGAGCGGTACGGAGCGTCGTCATCCCGGTGCGAAGGGTCCCCGGACCCTAGGAACGACCGGCGTTTGCCCAACAAGATGCCAGAGATCGGGACACAGTCGATCGAAGCCGAGCCCGCACACGCCGGCTTGGGAGCCTGGCTGCTCGGCATCTCTGTCAGTGCCGCTGCCGGTAGCGGCTTCTACCTGCTCAGTCAGTCTCTGCAGCCAGCCCTAGAGTCCGCCGGTTTGAACGGGATATGGTTCGACGTCTGCCTACTCGTCGGCGGGCTTACAGGCCTGTGGCGAGCTCTCTCCACACCGAACCCGTCGCGGCGAAACGAAGCCGTGGCGGAAAGCTGACGCAGGCAAGAACCAGGACACTGGCCCAGTTTCTCCAAAAGTACCTCCTCCCCAATCCCTTCTACGTGCCGGTCGTCCCGATATCGGGCCCCAATGCATTGGGTTCCGCGGGACTGGGTTGAGGGGAGACGCGATAGCGGTATCGGGAGCTGCGGAGCCCCTCCATGGCTGTCGGGGCTCGGTTGTGGTTGGCCCCAAGTCACTGCTTCCACCACGGTTCGGCGGAATTGGGTTCGTTTTTGTTTCCTCGCGTTGTCGAGGGCCGGGACCGCAAGCTGAAGCATGCGGCACGGAAGAAACCATTCTCGAGCGGCGTGTGCGGCCCAGGTGCTATGTGGTGTTGCGCCCTTGACTCGCGAGTTCGGCGAGCGCATGATGAGCGCTGTCTTCAGCGGCTGGGCACAGGGCGTCAAGACCACCATGGGTCTACGCCTAACGTGCTGCAGCGCGGAGAAACACAAGCGCAATGGCTGTCGAAACCGCCCATCTCGTCTTGACGCCGTTCTCCCCCAAGCATCTTCTCGCGTTGATCGAGAGTGAGGAGCGTTTCGAAGAGTGCTTCGGGCTGCCGGCTGCGGAGGGCCTTCGGGGAGGCTTCGTCTCTGATGAGGTTTCGCCTGCCTGGCTAGCTCAACTGCACAAGTCGGTGGCGGAAGATCCGTGGGTTCATGGCTTCGCGATCGTCCATCGGGAAGAACGCGTTGTTGTTGGTAGCGTCTCGTTCAAGGGACGGCCGGACGACCATGGGGTGGTGGAGATCGCCTATGGCATCGCATCCGCTTTCCTGGGGCGAGGGTACGCGACGGAAGCAGCGGATGCATGTAACGCATTTGCGTTCGCCGATGGTCGGGTGCGACTCGTTCGGGCCCACACGCTACCGACGTGTAACGCCTCGACGCGGGTTCTGGAGAAGTGTGGGTTCATGCGGACCGGCGAGGTCGAGGACCCCGAGGACGGCCCGGTGTGGCGGTGGGAGCGGTCCAAGGAGTCGGCCTAACCAGCCGATGCAGACGGACCGGCCTGCGTCCGGTCGCTGATCGGCAACACGTTGTGTGGCACGAAGAAGCTCCGCGATGTCCGTCCTCTACGAGCTAGATCACGTCTTCATCTGTACCGACGTTGGCGCCCCAGAAGCCCAACTGCTGATCGCGTTCGGACTGACCGAAGGATCTCGCAACACGCACCCTGGACAGGGAACTGCCAACCGGCGCTTTTTCTTCGGCAACGCCATGATCGAACTGGCCTATGTAGCTGATGCAGCCGAGGCTGCCTCGGAAGGCGTTCGTCGTACTGGACTGCTTCAGCGGTGGCAGCAACGGCGGACGGTGGCCTCGCCGTTCGGCATCTGTCTCCGTCCTGGCCCTGCAGAGCCTCAAGGGCCGCCGTTTTCGACGTGGGCGTATCATCCTTTGTACTTTTCCGCCCCGATCTACCTGGGCACGAACAGTCTTCGAGTAACGGAACCACTGCTCTGCTACGTGCCTTTTGGCAGCACGCCTGATGCGCGTGAGCAACCGCTAAAGCATGAGACGGGCTTTCAGGAGATAACGGCGTTGCGTGTCAAAGGGCCGGCGATGGAGCGGGTAGCAGTGGAACAGGAAAAGGTAGTACGGACGGGCGTGGTGGAATTCATAGCGGCTGAGGCGCCCATGATGGAGATAGGTTTTGATGGGGAGGTAGCAGGCAAGTCACAGGAGTTTGGTCCCGGGCTGCCGTTGAAGCTCTGCTGGTGAGGAGGTCGGTGTCTATACGTGCGCGGCACGGAAGCCGTCGTGATACAACCAGCCAAGCCTAACGATTCCTCAGGCCCGGCAGCCGCGGCAGCGTCTGGCCAAGGGAAACTTTCAGGCCGCAAGAAGGCGCTGTTCGCCGTGCTCACGGTCGGCGGTTTTTTCGGGGCGCTGGAAGTGCTCCTGGCCATGGTCGGCATGCACCCCATGGTGCGTGATGGCGACCCGTATGTGGGCTTTGCCGCCAGCATCCCGCTTTTCGTTGAGCCGGCCGACGCCGACGGACGGCCCTGGATGGTCACGGCCCCGAACAAGAAGCGTTGGTTCAATGCGCAGCAGTTCATGAAGACCAAGGCCGCCGGGACCTACCGCATCTTCAGCTTGGGGGGATCAACCACCTATGGACGGCCCTACGATGATCGAGGTTCGTTCAGCGGATGGCTGCGCGAGTTCCTGCCCGCGGCCGACCCGGGCCGGGAGTGGGAAGTCATCAACGCCGGCGGCGTGAGCTACGCGAGCTATCGCCTGGCGGTGGTGATGGATGAGTTGATCCGCTACGAGCCCGACCTGTTCATCATCTACTCGGGACACAACGAATTCCTCGAGCGGCGTACCTACCACAATCTCGTCGAGACCCCGCCGGTGCTCACCGAGGCTGCCGGGTTGCTTAGCCGAACGCGCATCTGGGCCGCGGCCCAGCGCGCCGCGGGAGTTCCGGCTGCCGGGCGCCCCGCCGGCAAAGCGGTGCTGCCGGGCGAGGTCGATACCGTGCTGGCGCACAGCGTCGGACCGAGCGAATACACCCGCGATGACGAATGGCGCGGGCAAGTCGTCGAGCACTTCCGGTTCAACCTCCACCGCATGGTCGTCCGAGCGCGGTCGGAGGGCGCGGAAGTGCTGCTGGTTGTCCCGGCGTCGAACCTGAAGGACTGCTCGCCCTTCAAGAGCGAGCACACGGCCGGCGTGAGCCCGGGTGACGCGAAACGCTTTGACGAACTCTATCGGCGAGCGGCAGAGGAACTAAGCGCAGGGCGGCCGAAAGAAGCCCTTGCACTGTTCGATGAAGCCGCGTCCATCGACGATCGCTACGCCGATCTCCACTATCAGCGAGGGCTGGCGCTTTACGAGTTGGAACGGTGGGAAGACGCGAAGGCCGCGTTCCAGCGCTCGGTGGACGAAGACATCTGTCCGCTGCGGGCCCCCAGCGAGTTGAAGCGGGTCGTGGCGGATGTCGCCGCCGAGCAAGGAGTCCCGCTGATCGACTTCGCGGCATCGGTCGAGAGCCAAGCCCCAAACGGAATCCCCGGCTCGGAGTCCTTCCTCGACCACGTTCATCCGACGCTGGCCGGCTACCGATCCCTGGCGTTGCAGATTATCGAAACGATGGAGCGGGAAGGCATCCTCAGGCTCGCCCAAGGTTGGAACGACGACGCCATCACATCCGTGTCGCAGAAGGCAGAGAGCCGCATCGACACTCGGGCCCAGGGCGAGGCCCTGCACAATCTGGCGAGGGTGCTCTCCTGGACGGGACAGCTCCAGGAGGCCAAGCGGTTAGCCATGCAGGCGCTCGAGGCTCTCGGAGAAGACTCGGAAACCTACTCCCTCTTGGGCCAAATCGAGTCGGTCGCGGGAGCGCCGGTCAAGGCAGAGCGGCACTTCCAGAAGGCTCTCGAAATCGCACCCGGCAGTGTGGACGCGCGAACCCTGTTAGGGATCGAGCTGGCAAGCCAGGGTCGGCCCGAGGAGGCGATCCCGCACCTGCGGCGGGCCCTCGAGGCGGACCCAAACGGCGCTGACGCCCATGCCAACCTGGGGCTCGCCTGGGCTTCATTGGACCAACCCGACAAGGCGATTGAGCATTACGAACAGGCGCTGCGCATCAATCCTTCTCACACCGAAGCCCATGTCAACTTGGGCGCCGAGCGGTTCGCGCAGGGCCATGTCGATGAATCGATCGTGCACTTTCGCGAAGCTCTGCGGCTCAAGCCGCGCTATGCGGACGCGCAGGCCAACTTAGGGCTGGCGCTCGCCTCTCAGAGCCTTGACGACAAAGCGATCGACCATTACAGCCTGGCGCTTCAACTCGATCCCGATCACGCCGAAGCCCACTACAATCTCGCTGGCGCCTACTTCTCCCAACGCAAGACCGCCCAGGCGATCCACCACTTCCGTCATGCGCTTCGGCTCAAGCCCGAGTCCGCGGAGGTTTACTACAACCTCGGCGTGGCACTACTTGCGATCGAAGAGGCTGAAGAGGCTGTCGATCATTTTAGAGAGGCGTTGCGGCTGAACCCGCAGCTTGTCGTGGCGCATCCGGAACTGCAGGGGCTGTTTAGCCCACAACCGAGCGCCCGTTAGGCGAGACAGTCTACTAGCGAGGTCCTCGACTTCAAACCGACGAGTCGGAGCTCATGGGCTTCAAGACTTGACACGTTGTTCAGATGTCGACTGGATCGGACTGCTAGCTACCCGCCAGCGAAAACAAAGCGTGGGAACCGTGCCCTTTGGGGCTTTTCCAACGTGGGGTGCACCCTTCGCGTGAGACAGCAGAAATAGGGACAGGTTACCGTTCGCTGGAAAAAGGTTTCCAACTCCATTCTTCTCTCTGATACTGTAGCTGGCCGGGGAAGCGGAGGCGGGCTCTGCTGGGGAGCAACCCGCCAAGGAATACCCGGTCGGAAACTGATCGAAACGATGAGCGCCCGGAGCGGCCCATTCACCGCTTCGGGCCTCCCCATCGGATCGATAGATTTCCTCATGCCTGAGAAAACCCATACCGAACCCTCCCCTCCTCACGCTGCTCGGTCGATGCCAAGCCGGCCTCAAATTCCACCGGCGACACATACCCCAGCGCCGAATGCAGCCGTCGCCGATTGTAAATCTGTTCGAGAAAATGTCCGATCGAGGCGCGTGCCTGGGCCAGGTCGCGATAACGATACAGCGCCACCTCCTCGGTCTTGAGAGTTTTCATGAAGCTCTCGGCCCGCGCATTGTCATAGGGATTGCCGCGGCGGCTCATCGACAGCAGCACGCCGTGACTCTCCAGCAGTTCCACATAGGCTCTCGAAGCGTACTGTACCCCTTGATCGGAATGATGCACCAGGCCAGGACCGGCGTGCCGCGTGGCGAGCGCCTGCCGCAGCGCCGCCAGCGCCAACTCCGCCCCCAGCGTCTCGCCCAACTCCCAGCCGATCGCCCGCCGCGAGAACGCGTCCAGCACCACCGCCAGATACACAAACGTCTCTCGTAACCGGATGTAGGTGATGTCGGCCACCCACAGCTGATCCAAACCATCGACCTGCAGGCGCTGTGCCAAGTTCGGAAACACGGGCAGGAAGGGCGACGTCTCTGTCGTCAGCACGAAACGCCGTTTCTTCACCGCCAGCAGGTTGTCCTCGCGCAGTAGCCGCAACACCTTCTTGTGATTCACCACCCAGCCTTGGCGCCGCCACTCCGCTGTCACCCGCCGGTAGCCGTAGCGGCGATGCGCCAGCGCGATTCGTTGCAGCCGGTCTCGGAGTTCGACGTTGGCTTCCCGCGGCCTCCGTTGCTCGAGTCGACGGTAGAAGCCCGCCCGGCTCACTCGTCCGAGCTCGCATCCTGCGACGACGCTGAGGCGGCCTTCGGCGTGGATCTGGTCGATGAGGCGGTAGATCCGCTCGCGCCAGACGCGTCGCGGCCTGGGATCGCGAGGTTCACAGCGCGGAAGGCTCGTTCGAAAAAATCCAACTCGACGGCTTGTTTGCCCAGCAACCGCCGTGCCGCCGCCTCCTTGAACGCCACGGAAACCTCCCGCGGCTTGCGCCCCTTGAGACTCTCCATCGCAGACTCCTTTCCATTCGCTGAAAAGTGTCCCTATTTTCACTGTCTCATTCTGGGGGTTCACTCCATTCACTCCAGAGGCTGTCCCGATTTTCCGGTTTTGGTTTCCGGTTTTGGTTTTAGCCGCGCAGCAGCGACCGGACGTTAGCCTAGGGTGCAGCCATGTGCGGCGAAAACCCTAGGTCTAAGCCCACACAGGCAGGAACCCTGGAAGGGTGATGGAACGGTGGCACACACAGAAGGCTGCCAATCTCAAAAACCGAAAGCCGGACTGGGAAACCGGAGGCCGTTTCCTATTCTTAATCCCAGCGGTCACCTGGCTCGTCGGCTTGTGCGGGCCGGCCGCTGGCCCTACGGGGCTCGCCGCAACCCCTGTCATGGCGTGCCGGACCCAGGAGTCGATCACGAATCGGTCCGTCTGCTGCTCCCTCTGCTCGGGCGAGCAACACACTCAACTTCGCTCGGCTCTAAGGACCAGGACTAGTAATGATCGGTAGGTCCCAGGCCTGGTTGCCCTCCAGGCCGTCACTGCAATCCCAGAGTTCCAGAGGGTTCCCGTTTTCAAAGTCGTCCCGCTGCTTCTGAATGCACTTGGCGGGATTTGGTCGCGTTTCGAACATACCCAGTGCGGGGTTCGTAGATCCACGTCCTGTCGATCTGCGCCACCGGAGCGGGGTCATTGCAATCCCAGAGATGAACCGGATTGCCGTTGACAAAGTCGTCGCGCGCCCTGTGAATGCACGTATCCGGGTTCACTTTGTTTCGTATGTAGCCCGTGGCGGGCTCGTACATCCAGGTCTTGTTTCCCTCAATCATCGGGCCCGTGGCGTCACAATCCCACAGGTGCAAGGGGTTGCCGTTGTCAAAGTCTTCGCGCGCCTTATGAATGCACTTGGCCGGGTTGGCTCGGTTTCGGACGTAGCCCGGATCGACGCTGTAGGGAACTTGGGTCCACATTCGATTGTTGGGGTCGAAGGAGAGCCCAATGGCCGTCAGGCCCGCGGCGTCGGCGATGATGTCGAGGATTCCGTCCCTGCCGTCCGTGCACGGAATCGACAGATTGACGAGAAACGCAACGTGATCCCCCTGCTGCAGGCTCAGAGGCTCACGACAGATTTCCGAACCATCCCTATCCATCGCAATAAGAGCGAGGTCCTGGTCCGCGTCGCTTCTCAGGCCCACACCGGAACAGAAGCCCCGGCTATTGGTAAACGGCAGCCTGATATGTTTCTGAAGGCGCTGAAGCCCCAGAGCGGAGGTACGAAACTGCGGAACTCCATCCTCATAGAAGGTAATGATCGCCGTGATGCCCAGATCTGCGGTGGCGACGGAAGGTTCAACGACAGCAGATCCACTCCTCAGGGTAGATCCGAAAATCTCGCTTTGTTCGCGATTCGCCGTGAATGTCACTATGCTCCCGGGCTCAACCGATCCCGCGAGTTGCGTTACTTCGCCGAGGGAGAATCCCGCCGAGTCCGACACCGAGACGGGCATGGGGGTTCCACGATCGTCAAAGAATCCCATGGTGAAGTCCACCTCAAAGATCTCAAGACCGAAGATCTGGAACTCGGTCGACCATCGACCGTCCTGTCCGGCGGCGATGCGTGGTACAACCGGGCCGCTTTGCACTCTGCCAAGTTTCGGGTAGGACGGATTGTGGGCCGAGCCCGACGCGGACAGTTCCTGGCCCGAGGCCGCGTGCGGTGGGTAACCAAACGTCGCAACGGCAACAGCAATCAAAAGAGGCCGGCGCATGTAGGCCTCGCCTCCGGTTTTCTTGTGCCCCCGCCCGCGGGGGGCCGGTGATAGGCGGACTCAGCATAATCGCCGACTTCGGAGGCCCGCAACGGAGTCGATCGCCGCCGTGGTCGCCGACGCAACGAGCTGTGCATCGCTGGATCGCGAAAAAAGTCTTGACACGGATCATATAAGTGTATATACTCCTATCTAATGACAGCCGGCAGCAAGCCACTGGATCTGAGCGGATGCGGGCAGTGTGCGTGCTTCAATCTGCGCAAGTCGGCGCGGGCCGTGACGCAGTTGTTCGATGGGGCTTTCCAGCCGCTGGGACTTCGAGCGACGCAGTTTACGATCCTGGCCCATGTTGCCCACCGGGGTCCGATCAACATCAGCCATCTGGCGGATCGGCTTGTCATGGATCGCACGACCTTGAGCCGGGACCTCGGGCCCCTGGAGAAACGGGGTTGGGTAAGAGTCCAGCCCGGCAAGGATCGCCGAACTCGCGCCGTCAAGTTGACGGCCGAAGGTCGACGCCTGCTGGCGGAGGCTTTGCCCCGATGGCGGCGGATTCAGAAGAAGGTTGTCGAAGGCCTCGGCCGGGGAGGGTTTCAGAGCTTGCTCGACGACCTTTCCTCGGCGGTCTCGGTTGCCAAGGGCGCGGCGTAGAGCTTTATTTTGCATAAATAGGTGTAACTACACACAAAGAGAACAAGGGGAGAATCATTCATGTCCAGAAAGCAAGAACCCGTAAGCAAGCCATTGATCCTTGTCACGGGATCCACCGGCAAGACGGGTAGGCCCGTCGTCGAACAGCTACTCGAACGCGGATACCCCGTGCGCGCCCTCGTGCACCGACACGACCAGCGGTCGGAACGGCTGGAGGCTCTGGGCGCTGAGGTCGTTCAAGGCGACTTGCTCGATCTCGGCTCAGTCCGCGCCGCCATGAAAGGCGTTAGGCGCGTCTATTTCTGCTACCCGCCCTTCGATCGGTTGTTGGAAGCGACGACGAACGTGGCCGTTGCTGCTCGCGATGCAGGCGTCGAGGGGGTCGTCAATATGTCACAGATCACCGCGAGGGAGCATGCGCCAAGTCCCCTCACCCGGCACCATTGGCTCGCGGAGCGCATCCTCGACTGGGCCGGCATCGGCGCCTCGCACGTCAATCCGACCTTCTTCGCGGAGGACCTCTATCTCTTCACCGGTCAGAGCATCGCGGCCGAAGGCAAGATGTATCTGCCCTTTGGTGAAGGCCGGCACGCACCCGTGGCGGCCGAAGACATTGCCCGCGTGGTTGTGGGCATCCTGGAAGATCCAAAGCCTCACGGCGGCAAACGCTATGTGGTCACCGGTCCAAGGAACATGAAAGTCGCCGAGATGGCGGAGATCTTCTCGGCAGAGTTGGGCAAGCCCATCGCCTATGTGAACCTCCCGATCGAGCAGTGGCGCCAAGCCCTGAGCGGGAAGGCCGAGTTCCCTGAGTTCCTCGCAAACCACCTGGCCGCCGTGGCCAAAGACCATCAAGACGGCGTCTTCAGCGCCGAAACCGACGTGGTCGAGACGATCGGCGGGCAAGCGCCACAGTCTCTACAGGATTTCATTCGAACTCACAGGGCGAAGTTCACGGCAGAAGTGCGGGAGGTGGCGTGATGACCAAGTTCAACGTGATGACCAAGTTCAAAGAGAAGTACGGACCCTGGGCGCTGATCACCGGCGCTTCCTCCGGTCTTGGCTCGGCGTTCGCGAAGCGCCTGGCGGCGGAAGGCGTCAACCTGGTTCTCGTTGCTCGGCGTGAAGGTCGCCTGAGCGCCCTGGCGGAGGAGTTGGAGCGGACGGCTTCCATCAAGGCCCGGGTTGTCTCCGCGGACCTCTCGCGAGACGACTTTCTGCCGCGCATCACGGAGGCGACGGAGGGCCTGGAAATCAATCTGCTCGTCAACAACGCCGGCCGCGGCCTCACGGCC
The DNA here is from genome assembly GCA_965248255.1 of Bryobacterales bacterium. Lineage (GTDB taxonomy): Bacteria > Acidobacteriota > Terriglobia > Bryobacterales > UBA6623 > JAKZVK01. The sequence continues at coordinate 2,135,379 of CBDFIW010000004.1, read as the reverse complement.
AACTTCCTCGCCAACGAACTGGAATCCGAGCTGGGAGTGTTCCATCTCAACTCCCGTGCGCCGCTGATCCTGACCTACCACTACGGCAGGCTCATGCAGCGCCGCGGGGGCGGGGGCATCATTTTCCTTGCTTCCATCGTTGGCTTGACGGGAGTCGCGTCGTGGAGCAACTACGCTGCGACCAAGGGTCACAACTTGTTGTTCGCTGAAGGTTTGGCGGAGGAGCTGAAGCGCGACGGCGTGGATGTTCTGGCCGTGGCACCGGCGTTCATTCGTACCGGGCTAATCAAGCTGTCTTCCTTTGGCAGGATGATGTCTCTGGAGCCAAAAACGTGGTCGAGGTTGCACTGGCGAGCCTGGGGAAGAAGCGTGTTGTGACGCCGGGCTTGGTCCACAAGCTCATCGCCTTCTCTACGCGGCTCCAGCCGCGCGTTCTCAATACCAAGATCTTTGGCGCGGTCGTCTCACGAGCCGATGGCTCGCAAAGTTCGGCACCCGCGGCTTCGAGACCAAAGCGAGGGGCCGTCGGCTAAGCCGAAAGGCCAAAACCTGCCGGCCCGAAACACGGAAACCACTCCCGACTCGGATTCCCATTTCGTTTCCGGCTCCTCCGCGTCAGGCGGCCGAGCACTTCCAGCTTGGCTACGTGGTTGTGAAGACCTACGGGGAGATGCAATAGTCAGGGTCATGCATACCCCGCGCCATGGCTTGCGCTGTTTCGATCTCCAGCAGCAGCTTCGTTGCTACCTGACCGCCGGTGTCCTCGCTCTGGCGTTGGCCGGTTGCGCGCCAACCCCTGACCCCGAGGCAGTTCCAGCGGAAGAGCAGGAGGCGCCAGCGGTGGTTGAGCGCTATCCGCTACGAGGCAAGGTGCTGGGGCTAAGTGAAGAAGACAAGACCGCAACCATCGACCACAAGGAAATCCCCGGTTGGATGGGGGCCATGACTATGAGCTTCCCGGTCAAGGACGACGCCGAGTGGGCCAAGCTGTCGGTAGGCGCCGACATCGAGGCCACGGTCTTCGTCGACGACGCGGGGTTCTCGATCGGCGAGATCAAAGCTGCTAAAGGACAAAAGGACCCCCCGTCGGCAGAGCAATAGCCGGATCGTGAATCGGCGAACCGCCCCCAGCCCGGCGGCCGATCAACCGGTTCCACCATCGTGATCTGCTTACTCGACCACGAAGTCGGCGAAGAGCACTTCCTTGAGGTCAGCCTCTTCGATCAAGGGCTGGAGTTCGGTTTGGATCTCCTCACGGAATGCCTGCTTGCCTTGGGAGCCAGCAAGATCTTTGTAAGTCTTCGAGGTGAGCAGCGTGATCACTTTGTCACGCAGGCGCGCCATCAGCAGAGCATCGCCTTGGATATCGGCAATCCGACTCTCGGGTGCCACCGCGAGCTTCACCTGAACCCGGGCGTGCCGGTCGCGGTCGTTAATGTTGGTCAAGAAGGTCTCCATTTCGAGGATGCCGGCGGTCGGCTCTTGGACCTCTTCGGCCTCCCCTTCCGAGCTGCAGGCAGCGCCGGCCATGAGTACGCACGCGGCGAGAAACGCCGTCCTGATCGTTCGCTTAGTCACCTGGATTTCCTCCTGTCTCCGCTTCCGGCCCGCCGGTCAGGTCCTCGAGGTCGAGGCGATCGACCTTGTCGGGATGTTCCACAAAAAGAAACTCCACGCGCCGGTTTGCCGAGCGGGCTTTGTCCGAATCGTTGCCTGCGATCGGAATAGTATGGGCCTGCCCGATCGCTCGCATGCGCTCGGGCGGAACTCCTTTTTCGGCCATGTAGCGCACTGCTTGCCCGGCCCGTGCCGCCGAAAGCTCCCAGTTGCTCGGATAGACATGTGTCGTGATCGGCACGTTGTCGGTGTGGCCGACCACATCAACCGACCGACCGGCTTCCATGACAAGACCTGCCAACCCATCAAGAATCGGCAATGCCCTCTTGTTGATCCGGGCCTCGCCGGACTCAAACAGCAGATCGCCGCTGAGCTGCAGCAGGACGCCTCGGTTGGTGACCATGGCTTCCCCAAACTGCCGTAGGCCCGATTTCTCGAGCACTTCGCGGAGACGCTCGGCCATCTCCTGCTGGGCCTTGCCTGCGCCGTCCTTGGGGTCCTTGTGCGGCAGCAGTTTTTCGCCCATCGGGATGTCGGAAAGAGCGAACTCCGACTTCATGCCCAGAGCGTTTTTCACCGATCCCGCCATGACCCGGAACTTGATGATCTCCGTGTTGGAGAACGACAGCAGCAGCACAAAGAAAGTCAACAGCAGCGACATCAGGTCTGCAAAGGTGACCACCCACGCCGGTGCACCGGCTGTTGCCTCTTCGGGTTCGTTCTCCATCAGCCTTCCTTCGCTTTCGCTTCCTCCTCGCGAAGCTTAGGAGCGAGGAACGACTTGAGCTTCTGGGAGATCTGATTGGGGTTCTCGCCGCTGACCATGCCGAGAACGCCCTCCAGGCAGACCATCATGTTGAGCGCTTCTTCCTGCGAGCGGACCTTGAGCTTGTCGGCCAACGGCAGGCAGATCACGTTCGCGAGTAAGGCGCCGTAGAGCGTGGTTAACAGGGCCACGGCCATCGCGGGCCCGATGGTGGACGGATCTTCCATCGACGCCAGCATCTGAACGAGGCCGATCAGCGTTCCAATCATGCCGAACGCCGGCGCCGGCGCTCCCATGCCCTCGAGGATCTCCTGTCCGCGTCTGTGCCGGCCGACCATAAAACGAAGGTCCGTCTCGAGGATCGAGCGAATCTGGTCCGGCTCGAGCCCATCGACCCCCAGCTCGACACCCTTGCCGAGGAAGGCGTACTCAATCTCGACGCTCTCCAGCGCCAACATTCCGTTCTTGCGCGCCTGCTTGCACAGCCCAACGATTTGAGTGATGAGCGGAATGGGCTCGGGAACCTTGCTCATGAAGCCCTTCATCACCACCCCGAACGTTCCCAACACAGTGGCCAAGGGGTTCCTCATCAGGGTTGCGCCGAGGGTGCCCCCGATCACGACAAGGGCTGACGGAATATTGACGAACATGATGGGCGAGCCTCCCATCATGATGGCGGCCAGGACAAGAATGATGGACAGAACTACACCGATGATCGTCGCTATGTCCATCGCCAAACCCGCAGTGGAAGCCCTCTGACTGCGTATCGACGCGCAGGTAGGAAACTAGAGTCACCTTGGGTGGCGTGACCAGATTGATCATCCTACGGAAGAGGGCTACGATGCAGGCATGGATGTAGAGCAGACGATCGCGTTCATCCTTGAACAACAAGCGGCGATGACCCCTCGCCAAGACTCGATCCTCACGATGATCGACGGCGGCATGAAGTTCATCGCCGCCCACGACCGGCAAATCAGGGCCCTCATTGAGAGCCAGGAAAGACTTACCGCGCCCCAGCAGGCTACCGATGACAAGCTAAAGCAGCTTGCGGCCGCCCAGGCAGCGACGGACGAGAAACTCAACCGCCTGATCGACGCCCTGCAGCGCAACGCATCGAACGGCCAGCCGTCGGCGTAACAATCCTGAAAGGGCTTTGGTCGGTTGGCACGCCCCTGAGCGGTCTTGCGCTGCTGGAAACGCTACTCAGCAACTGGAAGCGACTGGTTGGTGATCTGCCTTACTTTCGACAGCGCATCCCCGTTGAGTATCCCAGCCAGTTCGGCAAGAGCAACGACGACGTCAGGTTCGCCGACTCCGAACGCCTTCAGGTTCTTCTTCTCTTGATCTGTGAATCGCTCGATGCGCTTTTGGGACATTATTAGTTTCTTGTTCTTCCGTCTTTCTTGCGCCCAGTCCTCAAGACTTCCCAGCACCGACGAGCCCGTGTAGTGCTTGATGAGCTTTGGGTTGGTCTCTTGTAAGTTGATCGCCCAGGTTTTAAGAAGGCCGTCCTTCGAGATTTCCAGCGCCCCGCTCGAGTTTCGAATCGGTCCCCGGAACGTGGGATGGGCGAGCAACTTGTTTCGCGCCTGGACGAGGAAAGCCAGTTCCCCATCGCCAAGCTCGATTCCCCAATCGCTGGCTTTCAACATACTCACTAGGCTGGTCACTTCGTAGTAAACGAAGGCCATCAAGGTCCGTGCTTCCAGTTGGCAGCGTCTCTGATTCGCCCCAAGCGTATCCGGGTACTCAAAGGACTGCCCCCCTTCTTCGGAAGCTGGGCGGTACTCATCTATTGCGGCTTCAGTCTTCCGGTAGAGAGCCGCTAGCTCTCGCATACGAACCCAGGCAAAAGCTAGCGTTTCTACGCGGTCGTGGATATCACCTATGAACCGCCCCTCCTCGACTAGTCTTACGTAGGTCGCCCGCTGCTTCACGCCCCTCTCAATTGGCCTTTGGCGTAGCAAACGTTTCGTCTCACGAAGGAAGTATTCAAACGGATTGGACCCTATTGACTCCCGCATAATATAGAGTCAGTCAAAACAAAGAGAAGACTGTTTCCAGAAGGCCGTGATCAAACGCGGTTTGCGGTACATGCGGCGGAGTGCCTTGCGGGCCCGCTCGTTCAGCTCGCCGTAGTCTTTCGGACAGACGTTCGGCAACTCGTGCTGCTTCCAGTAAGCCCAGATGTATTCCACCGGATTCAACTCCGGCGCATAGGGTGGCAAGTACTCGGTTGCGATGTGGCCTTCGGAGAGTTCGATGAACTCTTGCACCAGGCGGCTACGGTGCGCCGGCAGCCGATCCCAGACGATCAGCAGCGGGCGATCGATATGACGTACCAACGCCTTGAGAAAGTCGGTCACTTGCTCTTTGCCGATCGCACCGGGATAGAGCCGGAAGTAGAAGTTACGCAGCGTCAGCCCCGCCGAGACGGAAAGCTTCTCCCAGTTGAAGTTAAACTGCAGCACCGGTGTTTGGCCACGTGGCGCCCAGGTGCGGCAGCGATGCGGCTTCTGACTCAATCCGCTTTCGTCGATGAAGACGAGCGTACGGCCTTCGTTTTGGGCTTTTTTTAATGCGCTTCCAGGTCTTGCGCTTCCAGGTGCGGATCCGCTCTTCGTTGCGCTCGCGCGCCTTTCCGGCCGGGCGTTGCGGGCTCCAGTCGAGCGCTCGCAGGATCTTCCAGGCGTGGCCTGCGTGGTATGCGACCCCGAACTCGTCTCCGGTCAGCCGAGCCACCCGCGGACAGCTCCACAGGGGCGTTGGGAAGCCGTGGGCTTCCGGGCCTTCCAGCAGCAGCGACGTCAGGCGTTCGCGTTGTGCGGCATCGAGGAGCGGCTTGCGTCCGGCGCGCCCGGCCTGGCGGAGTCCGGCCGCACCCTGCTCGCGGTATTGCCGCCGCCACTCACTGACGGTTTGGCGAGCGACGTTCAGCCGTCTCGCCGTCTCGGACTGATTGTGGCCTTGGTGGAGCAGCCGCATCGCTTCGAAACGGCGCTTCTCCAGCGCCTTGAAATCCCGCTTCACACCTTTGGGGTTGCCCATACATATATAGATGCTCCACACTGTCAAAAAGTGTCATAATAATTTGCGGGATTCAATAGGGTCTGCATTGCCCCTCGTGATGTTACCGGGTTGATCCGCGTGCCTGCGGCTACCCTACTCCACCCAAATCGGGGAGCTCCAGGCGATTTGTTCGTTGTTCTGGAGGACGCGGACGTAGTAGTAGTTCGAGCCGGGCTCGAAGTTGCGGTCGAGGAACTCGAGGTTGACCTCTTCGGTGTTCGGATGCGCCGTATAGACGAACTGCTGGTTCTTGACGATCACGATCTGCTTGATGCGGTCGGTGCCGAGAGCGCGGATCTTGAGCTTCGGCGCGGTGCTTGCCTCGAAAATGTCGCCCATGATGTAGGTCTTACCGCCTGACTCGGCTTGGAAGTCGAGCACGATATTGTCCGTGGCGGCGTAGGCGTGGCGCTTCTTGAGCGCGTCGAACATTGCCTCGCGGGTGAACTCCTCGCTGACGATGCAGGCGTAGGAGGTGTGCGTCGACCAGTGGTCGGAGCTGGCTTGCACGCCTATCTTCAGGCCCTTGGCGAGCGCGTTCCACCAATAGCCGAGCGGATTGAAGCCGCTGCGCTGGGTGATCTGCTTCTGATGGTTGGCCGCCTTCGGTGCGCCCAAGTATTCATAGCTGGCGCGGTAGCCCTGGAAGATTTCGAGCAACGGCTCGACCTCAGGGTCGTTGTCGCGGAAGTCGGTCCCCTGGGCCGTGCCGCTCGAGTGGGGCATCGAGATGCCGTTGTTCTCGTGTAGGTAGGCGTAGAGTTTGGCCGCCCCGGCCTCGCCGCGGCGCTCGTCGTCGGGAATGGGCAGGGTGCGGGTGCCGCGCTTGGGGAAGATCACGTTGCGGTGTCCGTTGGGGAAGCCTAGGCTGCGCTCGTAGCCGAACATTGGGGTGAAGGTGCCTGCGACGTGGAACAGGTCGGTGAGTTTCTCGTCCTGCCACCAGGTGAACTCGTGGTCGAAGCCCAACTGGTGATCGGTGGGGACGATGTAGTCAAACGCCGCGGCATCGAGAGCGTAGCGGTAAACCTCGATCAGCGAGCCGTCGTATTTGAAGTCCTGCGACACATCGGTGTGGCGGTGCATGTCGCCGCGGTAGATCTTGTACTGCTTGTCGCCGGCGCGGATCGTGTAGTTGCGGATGCGAGCGACGTCCTGTGCCTCGAACGGATGGATCGGCACTGCTTCCTCGGAGGGTCCGGAGAAGGAGTTGGCGAAGGCCTGGAGAGTGGAGGCGGAGTAGGAGGGCGAGGCTGAAGACGCGCCCAGGTTGGCGGTGTAGATCTCAGCGTTGCGGGGGATCATGTCGGAGAAGGGGCGGTTGTCGGTCATCCAGGCCGCCTGGATGTTGCCGTCGAGGTCGCGGGTCAATACAGGGCGTTTCTCGATCGAGCCGCGGCTGTGAGCGAGGGGGACGGGACGGGTCCAGCTCTTGCCGTCGAAGCGGGTGAGGTAGTTTTCCCAGCCCAGCGGGCTGCCGATGGCGCGTGCCCGCATACGCGTCCAGTGGCGGAAGACCATATTGAGGACGCCCTGGCCGTCGAAGACGATCTGCGGGTTCTCCATATTCGGGTGCCGCCGGTGGACGTAGAACTCTCGCAGCTTTTCTTTGGGCTCGTGCCAGCCGTTGCCGTCCTGCATCGCCACCCGAAGTGTGCGCTCCTGGTGAAGCGGGACTGACATGGGCGGGTTGATGAGGAAGCCCTGGTCCTTGCCCCAGTTCGTTCCGGACTCGTCCCACGCGACCCAGGGGCGGTTTTGCGGATCGACGGCGACGGAAGCGTGCGCTTGGAAACGCTTGCTCGAGGTAACCCGCTGAATGGCGCCAAGTCGCCCGCCGACGAAGCTGCGGAAGAAGAGATCGTAGTTGCCTTGGTCGTAGCCGTCCCATGCGATGAAGGCGGTTCCGTTGGCCCCGCCCGCGACAGCCGGCTCCCAGTCGTTGGCGGGCGAAGCGCTCACCTTCATCTCGTCGGACCAGGAACCGTTCGCGAACCGGCGCACGTAGATGTCGCTCTGTGCTTTGCCGGCCTCGCCTCGGAAACTCTGCCAGACGACGAAGACATGACCATCGGTCGAAGAAGCCGCGCGGTGAAAGGTGTTCGAACCGTTGTCGCTGATTTTCACGGGCGGCTGCCACTGATCGCCTTTCTTTTCACGGCCCCAGATGTCCCAGCCTGTGCCGTCTCGCCGACTCCAGAAGACCCACAGGTTGCCGTCCTGGCCGGACGCGACCGAACAGCGGAACAGGTCGCCGGGCGCGGGGGTGACTTCTTCGGGGGCGCTCCAGCTTCCGGATTGGAGGGTCCTCACCATGACACGATCCCCGCGGTCGCGATAGGCCACCCAAGCCGCTGCCAGAGAGCCGTCAGAGAGGGTGGTGATCGCGGCCTCGTCGTCCTCGTAATCTGCGGTGGACAGCTTTTCAACCGTCGGCGCCCACGCGACGGATGCACCGCCACCAAGGAACTTCTTCGGCGTGTCGCCGACCTCGGAGAGCGCAAAGTCGAAGTCGCCTTGGACGGTCTTCACCGTGACGCGCGCTGACCCTGCCGGCGCGATGGTCGCAAACACTCCCACAGGGAAGAAGATCGTCGGCGGGCGCTCGGCGGGACTCATCTCGGTGTAGTTGACGCGCGCAAAGCCGGCTATCTCGTCGCGGCGGTTGGTCAGTTTCCAAGAGTCGCCGCCGCTCAGGGAATCCTGGGCGGTGAACTGCCAGCCCTCCAAGCGCACTAGCCGGCCGCCCGTGACCTGGATCGAGCCGTCCCAGCGCTGGTCCCGCCGAGAGTCGATGCCGAAGGTGATCAGGACCGTGACCCGATTTGACGATGCGGGAGGCGCGGGGGCCGCCGGTGTAGTCCAGGCAAGAAAGTAGGCTCCGGCGATGAGGACGCAGAGAGTTGACGTGGCCAGAATTCGGTTCATGATCTTTCCTTGTGAGTGAGGAGCGAGGCCGAGATTGACAGCGGAATTATACCGGACCCTTCGGCAGCGATGCGCCCGAGAACGCTCGAGGGACCTATGGCCTGGGCGTGTCAGCTGCCGTTGGCTAGGGAGGCGGCATCCGGCTCGTCGCGATGTTTCGTCAGGCGCCGGGCGCCGCTCTGCTCCACCCAGGCGGCGACCAGCTCGGCGAGCTTCTGATTGCCGAGGATGGAGGGATGCTCGGTCTCGTTGATCAACTGTTTCGGGTTCTGGGCGAATATGCTCGTCGAGTCGCTATGTTCAATCCCTTGGGCGTCCAGAAGCGTACCGATCGCGTGATGCAGGCCGGCCAGCCGGTACTGCCCTGACGCCTCGAGTGCACTTCCTACGGGCAACAGGATCACTGTGAACCGAATGCCCTGGCGTTCGGCATACTCTGCCATCGCCTCCATGTGACGCCGTGCGAACTCACGATTCCCCTCAAAGAGCCACCAGTACCAGCCATCGGAGGCTTCGTTCGATTCAGAAAGCCCGCCGTGTTTCCGGAAGCGGTAGACGGCCTTGCGCAGAAAGTAGCGCGACCACCAGCGCGGACGGCTGTACATGCGATAGAGGCTGTTGTCCGCTCCTTCATGCACGCTGTCGCGGCGGCAGAAGTCGTTGAGGTTCAGCAGGTAGACGACGTCATCGAAGGAGTAGCTACGGTCCTTCACCCGCAACTGCTCGGCGATTTCCGCGATCCCGTAGCCGGGCACACCTAGATTCAACACCTTGAAACTCTGTCGGCCCGCATCGAGCAAGTGCTGGGTCCGGTCGGCGATCGTGTCGAATTGGGTTTGCCAGATGCCGAACACGGCGGAGTCACCCAGGAGCGCGACGCGGCGCTTGCCATCGGCCAGGTCGTCGTCCGAGTCCCGGATCCCATGGCGATTGATCCGCACCTGGCGGCCCATCCAGCGAAACAGGTAGTCGGGACGAAGCTGGTACACCAGACCGGGTTATCGGAAGGCGCGTAATAATGCGCCGGGCGGGCCATCAGCCGGCCCCACAGCGCCTCCAGCCTGATCGTCACGTAGAGCCGGCATACGGCCTCCGCCGCGATCAACGACAGCGCCAAGCCGAAGCAAACCGCCGCTGCTTGCATCCATCGGCGTCGCCTAGGTTTCGAAGGTGGTTGATGGGGTTCGGGATGCAGCGGGTCAGCCATTGGGCGGCGGCTTGATGCGGAGTCTTCCTCATCATATCGAACGGCAGCGGCCAAGCCCCTAGCCTAGGCTAGACCCCTGCGATGTAGAGATTCCCCCGCGGTCAGATTGCTTGTGGATAGTGGAATCTTACTCAAGTTAACGCCTTGCCGGCCCGGAAGTCAGGTTCCACGGGAGCCGATATGGAGGGAAAAGTAGACGGCCAAAATGCCCTTGCGAGCCGGGGTGCCCGAGACTATACTGAGTTTTTTGAATCCAGGCCGCCCGTCGGTAGTGACCCTGTGCCGCCGGAGTTCGAAGTGCCAGCGCTCGAAGCAGAGATGTATGCGCCGCAACGCGAAGCGGCGATCTTCTACGGGATGTTCCTCAGGGGACGTCCAGTCGAGTCGCTGCGTCAGGAGATCGACGTCTCCCCGAAGCAATATCACAGATGGATGCGTGCGCGTGAGTACGACAAGTCCTTCCGCGAGAACTTGCGCCGCATGTATGTTTACCGCAAGCAGGTGTTGGCGATTTTCGAATCGTTGGTAACGAGCGACCAGTCCGCCCACAATTGGCAGTAACCGGAGAACTCCGTTCTTGCGTGTCGTCCCTGGAAAAAATCGGGGACAGTCCGCTTCGCGCCGCTCGTAGGAGTTGAAAACAAAGGAGTTACGTAGGAGTATCTCGGCACAGCCCCCATTTTTCACAGCCCCCTGACGGGATGGCCGCTTACAGAATCCCGCCCTCGGCCGCCGCCCGGTAGAGAATCGCGACGCCCAGTAGAGTGACGACGGCTGCGCTGCTCACCGGAATCAGACGAACTAAGAGGCCATCCTTCGAAAAGCGGTTGAAAGTGGGCCCCGCCAGCACCATGGCCACGCCGATGGCGATTAACACCGCAGCCAGCCCCAAGCTGAAGGAGACCAGAATCACCAGGCCGAATAAGAGCCGGTTGATGGTGATTGATACCAATAGGACGGCCATCGCTTCCGGGCAAGGGACGAGCCCACCAGAGATGCCGAGGGACAGCAGGCTTCCCCGGCCGCTCTTCGGGAGCGCCGGCTTGGAGTGCCCGTGTTCGTGCCCATGATCCTGATCGTGCGAGTGCGAATGTGGGGCGTCGTGGGAATGTTGATGGTCGTGGGAATGACTGTGGCTGTGTGAGTGCTCATGCGCGTCGCTGTGGCTGTGGGGATGGGCGTGGCTGTGCTCGTGAGTGTGACTATGCCCGCCGAAGGGCCAGTGTGAATGACTGTGCTGCCCTCCGGTGCCGTTTCGTAGGGCTTGCCAGCGAGACCAGAACAACCAGGTTCCGATGCCCACTATGAGTAGTCCACTGATCAAGGAGAGCCAGACCAGGACGCGATCCACCAGCAAGTGCTGCGACGCGTAAAGAGCGACGAGCCCCAGAATGAACACCCCCGCCGTGTGAGTAACTGTGACGACGCTGCCTAGGTACACGGCGTCGCCAATGGTGCCGCGCGATCCCGCTAAATACGCTGCGACGATCGCTTTGCCGTGACCGGGAGTGAGTGCGTGAGCCGCTCCCGCAAAGAAAGAGACGCCCAGCGCCGCCAGGATGAACCCTGTGCTGAGGTCGCCGGTCAACAACGACTGAAGCTGCTGTTGCATTCCCTGATGGGGGTCGGAACCCGCCTGGAAAGCGGCACTCGGGAGCGCCGAGAGCCCAGCCAACAGGGTGTAGCCTAACAGGGTGTACCTGGGGAAGCCTCTCATCGCAGTCGTATCCTGATGCTACCATTTCCCCGCTGGGCACCCGTGCTCCGCGCGGGAAACTGCCACGGCACGGGGAGAACCGCATCACTTTGCTAGTCTGGTCTGACCAATGCAACGTTGGGAGGCACAGGATCTTGAACCGTATGTCCGGACCATTTTCGAAGCAACCGGCACGGAGCCGGACATCGCCGCCACCGTGGCCGGCCACCTGATTCGGTCGAACCTCTCCGGGCACGACTCGACGCGGACGGCAAGCCCACAACGAAGACAGAGGACTTCTGTGCCGGCGGAACGCTCGTGCCGCTGGGCGGCCGGGTGGCAGGCCACAAGGGTTACGGCCTTGCGATGGCCTCGGCCTTACTCGGCGCCTTGGCGACAATTGACGACCCCGAGCCGACGCTGATCGGCGCCAGGATCCGCGAAGCGGTGGACGATCCGCGCGGCCGTGTGGCCGGCGTCTTTCTGGTCGTCATTGATCCCGCGGCCTTCGGCGGGGCCGCTACCTATCAATCAATGGTCGCGGAAACGATGGCCGCGGCGAAGAGGGTGCCGACGGCCGAGGGCAACTCCGAGGTGCTTGTTGCGGGTGAGGTGGAGGTTCGCAATCGAGCAGAGCGAGGGCGGGACGGTATCCCGCTGCCGGAGGCCACCGCTAGAGACTTAGCGGACGTGGGTGAAAAACTGGGCATTACGATGCCGGCTCCCATAGAACCTGGCACCTAGTTGACGGCCTCTCGGAGTCGATTCCAGATCCATAGGAGGCTATCGACGCTGACGCGTTCGGGCGGTATCTGTTGGGGGAGTACAGAGACGATCCGCGGGCCGGCACGCTCGCCGATGCGGAATGAGAATACATAGAGGGGCTCCATGCCCATGCGAAGATCGGTGAGCGTGACGCCCTGCGAGTCCTCCCGCACGCGATAGAAGCCCTTCGTAAACCATGTCAGCCGCTGAACCGCCCATTCGTCTGCAATGTCGTTGAGTAGCGCGGGCCGGCTCGGGTAGGTCACGAACTCGACCCGACCGGACCGATCGAACAGCGAATGGAACCCCTCCATGTATCCCTCCGGCTGCATGACGACGATTCGCCACAAGAGGATGTTGAACGTGGTCGGGCCGCTGAGGAATCGGGCGCCCGCAACACCCCTCTCGGCCAGTGCGGCCCGGGCCACGCGATCGACGCGAACCTTGGTGGCCACCGAGGCCGCCAGATAGGCCGAGCTGATCACGAGCCCCACGAGGCACACGCGGGCGGCTCGCCGCGGATACTGAGCTGCGCCGGCCCATGCGGCGACGAGGCCAGCGACGAGCGGAAGGGTATACAGCGGGTCGATGATGAAGATCGTTGACCATCCCACCGGGTAGTCGGTGAAAGGCAAAAGGATCTGCGTCCCGTAGACGGTGAAACAGTCGAGCAGCGGGTGCGTCACCAGACAGAGCCAGACCATCCACAGAACCCGGCGGTAGTCACCGCACAGATCCTTGTGTAGCCTCCATATCAAGGCCGCCACCGCCGGCGCGGCGAGCGTCAGGAAGAAGACGGCATGGCTAGCGCCGCGGTGGTAAGTGAAGTCCGAGACCGGATCACCCATAGGCACGAAGATATCGAGGTCTGGCAGCGTGCCACAGATCCCGCCCCACAGGATTGCTTTGCGTCCGGCGCCCCCCCCCAGTGTGGCCCCGCCCACGGCCGCACCCAACGCGAATTGAGTGAATGAGTCCATCTCAGCAAGGTCGTATCTACCGTTGTAACGTAGTGGTGGAGCGTCTTGTTTCCCGGGTGGGCTCTGTGAGTTCCCTTCGTGGAAGCAGAGACAAGTTCTGTATGACAGCCGCCGCAGTCGGTTCCGAGATCGCCCAAGAGATACTGGCGCGCCTCGCGGAGCGTGCCACCCGCGTTGTCGTCATGGTCACCGGGCCGCCGGCCACAGGGAAGTCCAGCCTGTGTGCTCGGATCTCCGAGAAGGTCGGCTGTGACCGGGTGCTCACCCTCGTCGATGATCGTGAGATCTACTCACGGCGGGTGCGGGCGGCTCTCGACGTCAGTGGCATCGATCATGCCGCACGGGACATGGACCAACTGAAGCACGACTTGCTATCTCTCCGCAGCGGGTTGGCCGTTCCCGATAAGGTCTATCAGCGTTTCCCCGATCGAGACCCTGCATTGGAGGCTCGCGGGCCTCTTAACCCCAAACCGGTCATTCTGCTGGACGGCTTCGCCTGGTGTTATGAGGATTTTGACGGGCTGTGGGATCTGAAGTACGTCCTCCTGCCTCGGTCGTTTGAGCAAAGTGAACAGATGTCGGCCAGACGAGACAAGGCGGAAAGACACTACGGCGATCCACAAGCAGACGTGAAACACCGGATTACGTATCGCACCTACGCCGACCAGCAGCGCACGTTACGCCGGAACGCCCATCGGATCTACCGCGTGTCGGCTGATTATCAGTTCGAAGAGATCAATGAATCGCTGTCCCGGCCTGCCCTGGGGGAAACCCAAGCCGGCAAGAGCGGCCGTTGACGAGACCGTCCCAAGCCAATGTGGCTTGGCGTTGACTAGAACCCATTTGCCTATCTCATGAACGGTACACAGGAGGCTTGGTACTCAGGGCAGTGGGACATCCTCAAGATCGGCTTGCCCTGCGAAGCTCCAGATTGACACCCACGGGGCGGTGCCGTCTCCCGCGTTCAAGCGTCGTATACTGATGACACAGCGGACAGTGCTTCCGCATCTGGCCGCGAAGGACGCTCTTGTCTGCCCTCGCGCAGCCACTGCGGCGGACGGCCCCGCCGCTTGCCCTTGCCGTGCGCCAGAATCTCCAGCGTCCCGATCGCTTGGCTCAGCAACTCGCGCTCCTGGTAGAGCGCCTTCAACACCGCATCGACGTCCATGATGACCTTCCCTTTGGTCGAGAAGACCACCACGGACACAGGCCCGCTAGAATGGTACCGTCGCTTTCACGGGCTATGTCCGTGGTGGCGAAAGGCCTCGGCGGAAGTTCGTGCTTCCGTCGGGGCCGCTACCATTCTACCGCTTTCCCATCCCTCCTGCGCACATTTTTAGCGAATCCAACAGACTTTTCTGACGCCCGCACAGCCCCCGACGGGGGCGGCCCAACTAAGAGCCCTGGGTGTCAACCCTGGGAAAACAACCCACCGATCGGGAGAGAGCTCTGAAAAGGGCGACTCAACTCCTTCGGCCGCGCCTCACCAACCACGTTCACGAATTACGCAGCGTCTCTCGATCCATCCACAGATTACGCGGATTCACGCAGATTCCTTGCAGGCCCTAACGCCGGTTGGCCGGCCTTTTGGCACAGTTTGGCAAGGTTTTCGGCGAGGTTGCCGTCCTGGGTTGCCACGTCCTCCCCCTCCGATCTCAGGGTAGCGCACCGGTGTGAGGGAATCGCCCGTTTTCACCGTAAGTCATTGATTCCGTGGGACGCAGATTCTGTGACTGGGTTTTCTCCGAGAGGGATGTTGGACTGCGGAATCGTTGGGTAACGCCGGTTCACATCGAGCGGTGCCGCGAGGTCGCCTTGCCAACCCGAGTTCGGGCTTTGTCCCCGAACGGCCGTCCCCGAACGGCCCCCGTCCAACTCCGTCCCCTTTTGGGGCCCGGGCACCCCGCCGGTTGGTCCGTCGGTTCGACGGAAACGCAGAGAATCCAGTTTGACCGTGGATTCTCTCAGGAAGCGTCTTCCTTTTCCTGCCAAGGGTAGGCAGTGCGCTCAGAAGACGGCTTCCAATAAAGCTGGTGCTCCGTCAACTGCTTCGCTGCTGGCGGCAGCCGCTCCCAAGTCTGGCGGCTAATCGGATCGTTGTCAGGAGACAGGCGGCCGATCCGCCAGGGGTTGTAGGCACACGAAACCATGACACGTTCACGGTCGCTCTGGTTGGTGCCGGCCGCGTGCCAAACGGTGTTGGGCAAAATCGCTACGCTGCCCGGGTCTGCGGTAAGGGAGATTTCGCCATCCAGATCATCTGGCGTGGCCGGCGGCATCTCCCGCAAGCGATGGCTGCCGGGCAGGACGCGCGCGGCGCCTGTTGTTTTGGAAAACGGCGTCAAGATCCAGAGCACGTTGACCGACGTGGGGAAATCCGGCAGCGGTTGCCCTTGCCGGACCGATTGGTGAGCCGGGGGATCGCAATGCCAATACTGCTTCTGCGACCCGGGATGCGAAATCAGCGCGTCAACACAGAACACACGCGCGCGATCCTCTTTCGGCCAGGCGAACGCGTTGTCCGCCGCCTCCGAGCGGCCACCGATCAAGAAGCGGACAATCTCCAGGATCTCCGGATGCGTGATCAGCTCGGCTAGCTCAGGCGCGGTATCTAGTAAGCCCTCCGTCGTCTCGTAGTTTTCGGTAACGGCGCGACGGGGCGCTTGCATGACCACCCAGGTAAAGTGGCTTGTCTTTTCCTCGTCGAGTACCTTGTCGAACAACACGTAGCCCTGCGCTTCCAGGCACGCCACCGCCGCATCGAAATCACCAATAGGGATAGGGTTCATCTTGACTTGGGTGCCTCGACGATGTCGTAGTCAGTGATCGCCTGGCCGACCGTAGCCCGTTCCTAGCCTGAGCAAATTGTACCGCTGCGGGACACCCGCCGGGAACAAGCGACCCCACTGGGGGTCACCTTGCCAAGGTGCGAAAAAAGGGCTCCGTCCCCTTTAGGGCCGTGGCATTTCCACCGTTTTCGCAGAGGCTCCACCTCTTCGTTCACCCTGTCTTCGATGCCAGACTGTACTAAGGACTCCGGCAACAGATTCCGACAGAAAAAGTCACCCGTGTATGTTGCGTCAGTCAACTCCACGTCCTCGACGTCGAGCTGCACTTCCCCGCACACCCAGGGGTCACATATGAAGCCCGACATCAGCCTCGCGACCTTTCTGCAATGTTGAACTCTACGTCGATGAGCTCGCCCATCCTCGAGACCTGCTTTAACCAGAGCTGCTTCGGACCATCGAATTGAGCGTGGGACCGGCCCTGGCGGCGGACCGACATCGACGCTCCCCGCTTAGGAACTCCTCTGGCAGCTCAAAGCCCCGCAGGTACCGTTCGCCGTCGACCTCGCCGAAGCGTCGCGTCGCTTCACCCCTCAGAAAGAACATGTGGTCACGTGTCTCCCGGTCGTCGGACGCATCCCACATTGGCGTGCGCACTTCGAGCTCGATGCCGGCCCGTAGGAAGGCCTCGCTGACTAGGTCGCTGCAATACCAAACGTCCGGCAGGTGAAAGAGTGAGTCCAGGGCGAACATCCAAACCGGGTAGCGGCCTGGCGAATATCTATCTTCACTATGTGTTCGATCTGTGGGTGGAAGCCTGGCGGAGAAAGTGCGCCAAGGGCGACGTAATCGTCGTTCGTTACGCGGATGATTTCGTGCTGGGTTTCGAGCGACGAGCCGAGGCGGAGCAGTTCCTCGAAGCGTTACGGGAACGATTGGCGAAGTTCGGTTTGGAGCTGCATCCGGAGAAGACGCGACTCATTGAGTTCGGGCGTTTTGCTCGATCGAACCGGCGAGAGCGTGGGGAGGGGAAGCCGGAGACTTTTGACTTCTTGGGGTTCACGCACATTTGCGGGAAGCACCCGAGGACGGGCTATTTCGTGGTGCGCCGCAAGACGGTAGGCAAACGACTGGCCAAGAAGCTGCGGGAAGTGAAGCAGCAACTGCGTCAACGTCGTCACGCGCCGGTTGCGGAGACCGGGGAATGGCTGCGAAAGGTCGTCCAAGGCTACTTCAACTACCATGCGATTCCGGGGAATCGGCGAAGTCTGTGCACGTTTCGCAGCGCAGTGGCGTGGTATTGGCGGCGGGCGCTTGCTCGACGCAGCCAAGTCGCGAAGATGCAATGGCGACGCATGCGGCGTCTGATCCGGGTGTATATCCCCACCGCCCGCACCCTGCATCCTTATCCAAACGTTCGCTTTGACGCCATGCATCCAAGGTAGGAGCCGTATGCGGTAGTCCCGCTCGTACGGATCTGTGCGGGGGGCGTCGGGTGACCGGCGTCCCTACCGCGACCCTTTTTCTCCAGGGGCCGGTTCATCCTGCGGGCCCGAAGGGGACATTCACCCTAACTGCCAACCGCTGCCTGCCGCTTCCTCTCCTTGCCGAAGCAAGCTCGTTCCGGCGGTTTCCGCTGCGTCGCCCCAACGAGTCACAGAACTTTCAAATCCCGATCTCCCCCATTTCCAACCACTTACTCCATCGAGTCGCCTTCCACCCCCGCCTCCGAGCGCTATCCTGAAGGTGAACAAGCGCCGGCCCAATGGCCGGCGTTACCGAGCCGCGCGGGCCTACCGCGCGGCTTTTTGCATTGGTGAGGTGACAAGATGATCTCAGACAAACAACGCAGGGCGAATCGCGAAAACGCGAAAAAGTCCACCGGCCCCCGCACCGCCGAGGGCAAAGCCCGCTCGTCGAAGAACGGCATCAAGCACGGCCTGCTCGCAAGAGACGCCGTCACCGCCGACGAAGACCAGGCCGAATACGACCGCTCCTTCCAGGAACTCGAGGAAAACCTTTTCCCCAAGAACAACATCGAGTTCCGCCTCGTGCGCCAGATCGCCGACGCCGACTGGCGCCTCCTCCGCCTTACACGCATCGAGGCCGGCCTCATCATGCAGGCCTACACCAGCACCAGCCGGTTCGACCGCAAACACTATCCCGACTCGATCCTGCCGGGCCGCGACGGCGAGAACCAACTCCTGGGCAAGGGCATGCAGGACCACATGCCTTCGCTCGCCACGCTGGCCCGCTACCGGACCCAGGCAAACCGCGACATGATGCGCTGTCTGAAGATGATCCGGCAACTCCGCGCCGACGAAGCGGCCTGCGGCGAGAACCTCTCCTGGAACGGCGCGACCCACCGTCCGATCCCAACCGACCCGGACCCTTACAACACGCCCGACCCGATGCAACCGCAATCCGAGCGCTACGAGCCACCGGCCGAGACGGCGCAAAGCTCCGACCCAATCGGCTTCCGCGCAAACACTCCATCCGCGACCAGCGGCCGTCCGAAATACGAATCACGATTCACGGATCACGGGTCACGAATCACGCCTGAGTTTCAAAAGACATACTCAAAGCCAAAGCCACTTGAAACAAAAGGGTTTGAGCCAGGCCGAAGCCATTCGGACCAACTACGGAACCCGCCGCACCCCCGCGGCGCCCGATCCGCGCCGTCTGGCGATGGAGGTCCTAGGGAGCTAACAGCCACCAAAACCGCAAAATCAACGTCGAGGCCAACGAACAACATGAGGCCCTACGCGCCCAGTGCGCCCAAAGCGAGCACATCCGCTCCCAAGGTGGCGCGGACGCCCACGTCTGCCGCATCGACACTCCTGTCGATGCTTGGTCTTGGCCCGGCCCCCGGAGCTAGTAGCCACACGCTGGAACGCTGCCGGGCGGCGTCTCGTCCATGCAGGGCGGTGTCTTTACAAGGCGGCGTCCCGGTTTGACGCGGCGTCGATGGTTTGAGAAGATCCAAGGCATGGAAAACCCATTACTTGATCGCTTCCCGGGGATGATCGGCTTTCCCGTCTCGCCCTTTTCCGAGGCCGGGGAGTTCGACGGCGGGGCGTTCCAGAGCAACGTCGAATTCATGCTCGATACGCCCCTGGCGGCGCTGGCCTTCTGTGGCAGCAACGGCGAAATGCAATCGCTGACGCTCGACGAATACCGCGAGCTGGCGGAAATCGCCGGAGGCCTCGTCCGAGGCAAAAAAGGCCTTGTTTTCGGCGTGGGGCAGACGCTGCGAACCGCTGAGGCGCAGGCGCGCATCGCGCGCCAGGCCGGGGCCGATGCGGTGATCATCATGGCTCCCTACTCGCCCGACATGAACGAGCCGGGCCTGGCCGGTTACTACCAGCGCGTGGCCGAGGCCGCCGAGCTGCCCGCCTTCCTCTATCAGACCAAGTGGAGCGGCGTGCTGCCGCTCTCGCTGCTCGATCGGCTCGCGGCGGTCGAGAACATCTGCATGGTCAAGGACGAGAACGGCAACTTGTCGCACTACCTGAACGTGCGAGGCCGGTTCGGCGACCGCTACTACTGGGTCAACGGCATGGCGGAGCCGTTCGTGCCGAGCTATTGGCAGCACGGCGTCCACACGTTCACCTCGGGGCTGGCTTGCTTCATGCCGCACATCACGGCGGAGATTCAGGACCAGGCGCGCGCAGGGAACTTCGAGCGGGTCAAGCAGATTCTCGATGAAATCGTGGTGCCGTTCTATGAGATCCGCAACCGGCGTCCCGGCTACAAGTGCTCGATGGTCAAGACGGCCATGAACCTAGCCGGGCTCAAGGGCGGCCGCGTGCGGCTGCCGCTGATCGAGCTCAGCGACGACGACCGGGCGGACCTGGAAGCGTTGATGACGCGCACGGGGCTGTTAACACCCGAGCGTGTCGGCGTGTAGACGAGCCAGGGTCTAGACGATCGAGACGGACTCGGCATGCGAAAACGGAATCGAGACCAAGCGGTGTTGGCCCTGACGTTGGCACTCGCTCTGCTGCCCGCGTGGGCCTGCGGTGGCCCCAGCGCGGCGCGGGTCGAGCCGCCAGCCGGCGAGGCCGCAAATGCAAACGAGCGCCGCCCGCTGCAGATCGGCAAGCTAATCAAGCGGCGGCAAATCGCACCGGTTCTCAGCGTCGCGCATGCCGGTTGGCTGACCCGGCCCGAGCGGGATGCCGAAGAGCAGCCCGACCGGGTTGTCGAATCCCTGAACATCGCCAACGGAGCGACCATCGTCGACCTCGGTGCCGGCGTGGGTTACTTCACGTGGCGGCTGGCGAAGCGGGTGGGTTCGGCGGGCCGGGTGATCGCGGTCGACATCCAACCCGGCATGCTCGAGCGGCTGCACGCAAACCTTGCCGAGCGCGGCGTCGACAACGTCCAAGTCGTGTTAAGCGAGCCCGACAATCCTCTTTTGCCTTCGGGAGAAGTCGATCTTGTATTGCTGGTCGACGTCTATCACGAGTTGGCCTTCCCCGAAGCGATGATGGAGCACGTCCGGCGCTCTCTCAAACCCGACGGCCGGGTAGTGATCATCGAGTACCGCAAAGAGGACCCCGACGTGCCGATCTCGGCGCTTCACAAGATGACGGCCGAGGAAGTGCGCTCGGAGTTGGAGCCGATGGGCTTTCGGCTTGCCGAACGAATGGACTTCCTACCCACGCAGCACATCCAAGTTTTCCAAGACGCGAAACAGCGCTGAGGAGTCCCGCACAGCGGAACCGTCCGGCGTCGCACGCTACGCCCCTGCGTTGCGTAACGGACTGCACCTCAGCGATGCAAGGGTGTGGGCCACATCCAGACAGAGCCGGCTACGCGGGCTGGACGTGTCATGCCGCCAGACGTCCCTGTGGGGGTTTTCACATAGACTCTAAACCCCCGCACCCGCGGCGCGAGCGGTCACCGGCTCCCTGTCGGCAGCTTCAGGTTTACGCGTTCCGTACAGCGTAGCCAGCATGTTGCGGTGCTCGATAATGTGGCGCGGGAAGACACGCCGCACGGTCTCAACGATCGGATGCACTACCAGATAGCCCTCGCCCCGGTCCAGGTGGCGGGAGATCTCGACATACCCGTCGTCTTCGGCCAGCAAGGGGATCCGGAGGGTCCAACACTCTTCCGGGCGCAGGCCGATCCGCTCGGCGTGCAAGACTTGCCGCCACCGTAGCGGCATGTCGTTGCCCTTCGCGGGCAGTTCGAGCGACACCTGATCGAAGTCGAGGTCCCCCAACGCCGAGATGGTCAGGTCCCAGCAGGCGTCGAGAGATTTCGCGTGGTCCATCTCACGGCTGAACGTTCGCAGGCGCACGTCAGCCGCCACGAGTTTGGAAACCGTCCCGCCGAGGATGATCTTGCGCGCCGAACCGAATTCCGTGTAGCCGAGATGCTGAAAGCCGATCCAGGAGACGATGCAAGACAGGATGAGGATGACCCCCTTGTCGCGCGCTTCGGGGGTGGACATAATCAGGGCCACGCCGGCGCTCAGTCCGGCGATCGCGTAGATGAGGACGGCGACCTGCTTGGGTCCCAGGCCGCGCTCGAGCAGCCGGTGGTGAATGTGCCCGCGATCGGCGCCGAACAGCGGAGTGCCCAGCAGCATTCGCCGGGCCACCGAGATCACCGTCTCGGCGATGGGAAAACTCAATGCCAGGATGGGCGCCGTCATGCCGAGAATGGTGGCGGATTTGTAGGACCAGACGATACTGTAGGAACCCAGCAGGAATCCGATCAGCAGACTGCCGCTGTCACCGAGAAAGATCGAAGCCGGATTGAAGTTGTACCGCAGGAACGCGAGCAAGGCCGCGGCAAGAGGCACCGTCAGAATCAACAGTTCCGTGTTGCCGTGCAAGAGCGCCGAGATCATCATCGTCGCGGTGGCGAAGAACCCGACTCCGGAAGCCAGCCCGTCGATCCCATCGATGAGATTGAAGGCGTTCGTACAGGCAGCAGCCAGGCCACGGTGAGCGGGTAGGTGATCCAGTAAGCGTCTCCGAATGGGACGCCCGCAATCGACTCAATCCGAAAACCGTAGACGTAGATCCAAGTCGCGGCGGCCAGCTGCCCCGATAGCTTCTGCCACGGCCGCAGGTCGTAGAGATCGTCCAACAACCCAAGCACAAAGACGAGACAGGCGGCCGGCAGCAACGGTGTGATCTGCCCCAGCACGCTCCGAAAAAGCCGCGTCTCGGCATCGGGGATCAGGGAGAACACCGCCAGAGAGATCACTACGGCGGAGGCGATCGGGACGCCGCCGAGTCTCGGAATAGGCTGTGTGTGAATCTTGCGGCGGCGGTCGGGCCGGTCAAGCACATCGACCCGGTGCATCAGATTCCGAACGAGCGGAGTCAGCAGGAAGCAGATCGAGAATGAGAGTATAGCGAGGTAGAGAAGGCTGTTCATCCCAACCTGTTAGATCCGAACGAAGGCGATCGAGGGGATCTTTAGCACCAATTCTTCGCTCTGCGGGATGTTCGGTTTATGTAGTTAACTTACTAGATTTCTAGGGTAGTTTCAATAGGCCCCTCCTCGGAAAGGTTTATGTGGAACCGTTTTTCACCCGCGGTGAGGACCAAAATGCCGCCGCCCGAGGTCTCCCAGTGGACTTGCTCGGGCCCGAAAGGGGCGATCCAGTAGGCCCACAGGAGAGGCGGTTCCACCCGGCTGTTGACGAAAAGCGTCTGTGAGGGCTGTCGATCACCCAAGCGCGTAGAGTATTGGTGATGCTTGACTTGCAGGGGTGGCATGCGGACGGCGGCCAGCGTCCAGCCCAGCGGGGCCAGAGCCACCTTGGGGCCACGGCGCCCCGGCTCGATGCCCTCAGGCTCGATGCCGGGATGCAGGTGGATGAAGCTCTCGACCGTGTGACACCCGCCGCCCCTGAGAAAGTCCGTAACAAGCCAACCGGCGCCTTCCAGACCGATGATGGTTCTACGGTGGATGACCCCGACGTGCCTATAACCGTCGTGCAGGCCGGTCATACTGTGCCAACCTCGGCCGGACCGCGCCTGCACGTCATGAACGAACGCCCGGCGCCCGACACGGAATGCCCCCCAGACCCGGAACTGGTTTGTTTCATCGACCCGGATCGTGTTGTGCGCTGCCGTCCCTCGCAGGGAATCGCGCTCGGCGCCGGCCTCGTAGCTGGACGCTCCTGTATCGACGATGACCCGGCCCTGGTCAGCGGAGATTTCGTAGCCGAAGATGCCGGCGTGCTGATGTCCGGGGTTGTAGCTTGAGCCGGGAGCCCCGTAGTCCGCAATGAGGCGTCCCGCCGGCTGGTCAAGGATGTAATAGCCGCTGGAGGGGTATTGGAGGAGGTCAAACGGTCGCGCCCTCCGGTTCCCCGTCATGGAGGCGGGGGGAGTCCGGTCTTCAGACGGTGAAAGCGGTCCCAATCCTCGTCCTCGATCCACCGCGCGTCATGGAAAAGGGGCACGTTGCCGTCAAGATGACGCACGGACTCGGTGAAAGAAGACATTCTCTCATGCACGTCGTACAGGGTTCGAGGCGCCTGCCGCTGATTGGCAAGCAGCAGCCGGATCGCCTCCCGGCAAACCTGGTTTACACGGAAGTGGTAGGAGAGGGAGCGTTCGAAGTGACCGCCGTCGGGCAATACTTGCTCGCCGAGCTCCGCCGCCAGCAGAGCAAGCCCCTTACGCTCCCAGCGGCTCGCCGCCGTTCCGTGAAAGAAGAGCCCTGCTACGAGGAGCGCGAAGGCGTTTTCGATCAAGTGGTTCCCGCCGAGGTGGAATTCGAGGTTGCCCTCGAGGAAGGCGGCCTGGCGCGACAGCGACCGTATCCATGAGGGACAATCGTGCCGCTTGTCCATCACGACCAGCGCACGAATCCAGTTCACGATTCGCAGGGACGTCGGGTAGGGGTGCCAAGGGGGCCGGGGGCCGGCAGGATTCAGACGGATCCAGGAGTCGATTTGCTCGGACAACTCGTCCTGCCGGCCTTCCGTCGCGAGTCGCGGGGCCCAGTCAAAGTAGTTCAGGGGGAACCTCCAGGGCAGCAGCTTACCGGCCGGATTCCAATCGTAACCGCCTCCGAAGCTCATGGTCTCCTCAAGGAAGCGGAAGCGCCTCTCGGCTTCGTAGCCGCCGAAGAGATGGCCCGCGGCCTCGGGGTATTGGAAGGTTCGCGCCGGACCGACTTTGCCGGCGGCCAGGTCACAAGCCCGCTGGATGGCCCTCGTCATTCTCAGCCTGGGCAGAGCCCGATACAGGAGATTCAGCGACAGGTAGCGCACGCGGCCGAGGATTTCCCGCGTCCTGAGATAGCGGAACGAGTAGTAGTAGTTCTCGATTGTCTCCGGCAACCACAATGCGTTGTCCCAGGGCCCTTCGTTGAATGATCGCCGTGTCCCGGAAGTGACGCCCCATTAGCCGGGCGTGCCTTGGGCTATTGTCGCGTCTCGGGTGCGCCGGCCGCCGGGCTCGCTTTGCAGCACGGTCAGGTAATCCCGGGCACGGGCGCGATAGGAGCTGGTGCGGCACACATAGTCGCGGCCGTTTCGGCCCAGCCCCTTGCGCCGCTCCGGGTCGCGATAGAGCGCGAGGACGGCGTCCCGCATCGCCCGCGGTGATTCCGGCTCGACAGCCCAACCCGCGTCCGCGTCTTCCAGAATGGCGCGTGCCTCGCCTTCCACGCCCAGCACGATCGCCCGGCCTGCCGCCATCACTTCGAACATCTTTGACGGGATGACCGTCCGGAAGACCGGGTTGCGGGCCAAGTGAATGATCGAGAGGCCCGATGCACTGAGGTAGGACGGAATGTCGGCCCAGGGTTGCGGGCCCGCAAAGCTGACGTTGTCCAAACCGAGTTCGGTTTGGCGGCGCTTCAGATCGTCCAGGCGGGCTCCGCCGCCCACGAGCAGGAAGTGGATCTGTTTTTCCTCTCGCAGCAAAGCGGCCGCGTCGAGAACCGTCTCTAACGCATGCGCCAGGCCGTGGGTGCCGATGTAGGAAACGATGAACTTCCCTCGTAGTGATTCCTGTGCGCAAACCCAACGAGACGGCGGGGCTTCAGGGTGAAACAAGGACGTGTCGACCCCGTTCTTGACCACCTCGATCTTTGTCGCGGCCACCCCGCGCCCGACGAGCGCGTCACGGAATGCCTCGGTCACGACGACGATCTTCCAGGCGCTGCGGTAAAGGCGGGAGGCGATGCGGTCCAGCACGCGGTACGGCATCGACCCCGGCGAGCAAACGCCAACCGCTTCGAGAGACTCCGGCCACAGGTCGCGCACCTCCAGCACGAAGCGGGCCCGGAATCGCCGGGCCAGCCTCGCCGCCGCGGCGGCACAGAGCAGTTGCGGCGAAGTCCCGATCACCACGTCGGGCTGGAAGCGCAACCGGCTTCCCCGTGCAATCGCCGAGAGCATGAAGCTGGCATAGTTGGCGCTGCGGCGGAATACTCCCTTGTTGGCGGTCGGGTACAGCCAGGTGCGATAGACCTGCACGCCCCGAAACATTTCGGTATGCGCGCCGCGTCGAAACGCGGCTTGGTAGCCGGGGTGAATCCTTCCCTCGGGATGGTTCGGAAAGCCGGTCAGGACCCTGACGTCCTCGCCCCAATCCCGCCAATGCGCGCTCATCTCGGAGACGCGTACAGCGGGGGCTCCGATCTCAGGCGGAAAGTACTGACTGACGTAGAGGATCTTCATGCCGCGGGAAGTGAAACGGCGTGCCGGTCTTGAGACAGCGAACGGCCTCGATCGAAGCGAGGGTGGTCCGCTCGAGATGCTCGAAGGAAATTGGCGGCGGGCCGCCGGCAAGGATGGCTTGCTCGAAGGCGGCCAGCTCCTCGTGATGCCCCTTCTGCGGCCGGCGCCGGCGTAGCGTCCAATCGCGGCCGTCGTCGTAGAACCAAGCCTGTTCAAAGTCTTCGATGTCGATGACTTTGTTGCCGCACCAAATCTCGAGGTGCTCCTTGGCGGTCGGCGCGTCGTTGCTTGTGGCGTAGCTGATTGTCCCCGCGCCGCCGCCGGCGAAGCGTAAATGAATCTGGCAGTCCTCGATCCCCCTCGCCGGGTCGTACGCGGAGGAATCTGCCGAGACTTCATCCAGGCTCGCGTTTGCCAGGAACGTTATGAGGTCGATGAAATGGCAGGCCTCGCCGATGATCCTGCCGCCCTGGAGGGGGTCGAGGATCCAATGCTCGGCGGGGACCCGGCCCGCATTTACACGGTAGTGGAAGGAGAAGGCCACGGGCTGTTCGCCCAAGACCTGCCGCGTCCTCTGCGCGAAGGGCGAGAAGCGGCGATTGAAGCCCACCATGAGAATCGACGACGAGGCTTCCAAAGCCGCACGCACCTCGGCCATTTGCTCGCGGTTGATCGCCAGCGGCTTTTCGACAAACACATGTTTGCCGGCACGGAGCGCCCGGCAGGCCAGCTCAGCATGGACCGCGTGCGGGGTCGCGATAAAGACCGCGGCAAGGTCCTGCCGCGCAAATACATCGTCCGCGGTCGCACAGACCGTGTCGAACTGGAATTTCACCCCCGCCGCTCGAGCCGAGAGACTGTGCTCGGCGGAGAGCGCCACCGGGCGAAACCCTTGCCGGCGCAGGGCTGGCAGTAGGACGCCACGGGCAAACGAGCCGCACCCGATCAGTCCGAAACCGGTGGAGGTCGCTGCGTGGATCGTTCGCACACGCTTCGGCAGATCGACAGCCCCCTTTGGGGCGACCGGTGCGTCTCTGTATTCAAAAACCAGCCCCAAGTGGCTCGCGCCGCTCGTGAGTAGGCGGTAGGCCGAGGGCGCGTCGTCGAAGGAAAAGCGGTGGCTGATGAGGTGAGAGACCGAGATGCGCTTGCGGGACAGCAGGTCGAGGAAGGCCTCCATGTTGCGCGTTTCCGTCCAGCGGACATAGGCGTAGGGGTAGTCGATTCCTTCTATCTCGAACGAAGGGTCGTAACGGCCCGGGCCGGTCGACCGCGACACGACCAGTTCCAACTCCTTGCGGTAGAACTCCTCGCGCGGAAACTCCGTCTTGACAAGGCCCAGGACCACGACGCGCCCTTTGTCGCGGGCCAATGAAGCGGCGAGTTCGAGCGGACGGCTCGAAGACGAGTCCGCAGCGACAATGACGCAATCGAAGCCCGGATCTCGCGCCGGCCCGCCGGCCCACGAACCGCTTTCGGCACGGTCGGCCGTGACGGCGACGTCGGCGCCATGCCGCGCGGCGAGGTCGACGCGTGCTGGATCCAAGTCCGTTGCCAGGATGCGACAGCCGGAGGCGTGGAGCAGTTGCACGGTGATCTGGCCCACGAGCCCGAGGCCGATGACCGCCACGTTCTCGCCCAGCTCGACCTTCGCCAGGCGGACCCCCTGCAGCGCAATCGCGCCGATGGTCGTGAAGGCCGCTTCCTCCGGCTTGACTCCCTCCGGAACGGCGGCGAGCAGCCGTCGCGGAACCGCGACCAGCTCGGCGTGGGAGGCGACGCCGGCTCCGGCGCAAGCCACCGTGTCGCCGATCTCGATATCCTCGATGCCGGAGCCAACTTGGGTGACGCGACCCGCCGAGCTATAGCCGAGCGCGGTCGTTCGTTCGATACGGTCCTTGACCGTTTTGAGAGTCGAAGCCCATCCGTCGCGCCGATACTTTTTGACCACGCGCCGCACGAGATCCGACCGTGAGGCGGCCGTCCGTACCAGCGAGCCGCGGCTGACGCGAACCGTATTGCGCTCGGTGCCGCCGCTGACGATCGAGGCCAGCGTTTGGACAAGAACGCAGCCCTCTTCGCACGTGGGAGTCGGCACCTCCACCAATTCCACAGCACCGGACTTGGAATTGTGAGCGAGCTGCAGCACTAAAAGATGGTGTAGATGAACGGAGCCAGCGCCGAGGTCTGCGCGAAGACCAGCAGTGCGCCGAGCATCACCAGCGTCAGCACGATCGGCAGCAGCCACAGCTTCTTGTTCTCTCGCAGAAACAGGACAAACTCGCTCATCAAGGCTAATTTGCTCATGTTTGGAAGTTCCCCCGCGTGGCCGAGACGGACTGCGTTGGTGCAACTGCTGATGCTGATCGTAGCACGCCCGTGATCTAATCGGACCATCGAGATCAGTAGTGGCCCTAATCCGTCCACAAGGTCTAGCCCGTCACCCTGACATGTCGCCCTTCCCGCTACCGAGGCGTGGACGGGAGTCCACGCGCAAAGGCCCTCCGGCACGGCAGCTAAGCGTGGACTCCCGTCCACGCCTCGGTAGCGCACGACCCACATAGGGTGCCAAGCCGGCGGCCGTCTCACCCGGCGTGGCCGTTGGAGCCGGCGACCCATTGGGCGCGGCGGGTTTTCAGGAGCCCCGGGATCAGATCCGAGAGGTGCTTTTCCAGCAATACCAGGCGCTCGCTCTCGGATCGTTCCATCAGGAGACGCTGCTTCAGGCGCAGATCGAGCCGGATCGGCCCGGCGATGACGAAGCTGGGATTGCCGCCGTGCTCTGACGGCTCCACCGGAACGGCGCCCCCTTGGAGGCCGATCACCTGCCGCGCCAGCGCTAACACCTTCCTCACCTGATCCGGGTCCGCCGCCGAGGCTGGCTCGTCGTCGAAAAATTCGACTCGGCCCTGCAAGCAAGCGCGGCTCTGATCGATTTCCAGGATCGTGAATCTTCTCACGCCACGGGTCTCGACATCGAAGCGGCCGTCCTCGTACCTCTTCGTCACGTGCTCGACGATCGCAGTGCAACCGGCGGAGGTCAGTTTCTGTTCGAGAACCAACAGGACCCCGAACTGACTGTTGTGTTCGATCGCTTCGCCGATCATCTCCCGATAGCGGGGCTCGAAGATGTGCAGTGGCAGCGGGGCTTCAGGGAACAGGACTACGTCGAGGGGAAAGAGCGGCAGGAGGTCCTCCGTCGCCATGCTACATTATGGCTTTCCCTGGGCGTCTCGGGCACGGCATGCCGTGCCCCTACATGGCTAGCCGAAACGTAACCGTGTTTGCGAAAACACCCTGCTTAGTTGCGCGGAAGTTCTTCGAACCGCTCCTTGACCGTCGCCGCTTGGCAAGGGGTGCTCCGCATGGTTGAGGACAATGATCAAGAGCTTTGCGGGCAAGACGGTGTTGATCACCGGGGCGTCGTCAGGCATCGGCCGGGCGCTGGCTCACCGGCTGGGCGCCGAGGGGGCGCAACTGATCCTGACCGCGCGGTCGAAAGAGCGGCTCGATCAGGTGGCGAGCGAAGTTTCGCCGGCCGAGGCCGAGGTGTATCCGACGGATCTGTGTGACACCGCTTCGATCGATGCGTTTTGCGAGGACGTGCAACGGCGCTACGGCCGGATCGACATTCTCATCAACAACGCAGGGGTGGGTCTGTACGCGCCGTCCTATGACACCTCGCCGAAGAGCGTGCGCCGGCTCGTTGATCTCAACTTCCTAGCGCCGGTCGAATTGACCCGCCGTTTCTCGCCCACGATCCCGCCCGGTGGAGCCGTGGTCAATATCAGCTCGATTGCCGGCAAGGTCCCGCTGCCGTGGCTGACGCTCTATTCGGCCTCAAAGTATGCACTCAATGCGTTTTCCGACGGCCTGCGAATGGAACTGGGGAAGCGGGGCATTGCCGTGCTGTGCGTATGCCCGGGTTACGTGGACACACCCTTTCGCAAGAACGTGTTGCAAGGGACCATCCCTGAGAAGGTGGCGGGCCAAAGCCGTTTCATGATCACCGCGGACGAGTGCGCACAGGCCACCCTCGAAGGCCTTCGGAAAGGCAAGCGAACCGTGGTTACGCCCCGTATCGGCTGGCTGCTCGTCTTACTGGCCCGTATGTTGCCGCACTTCGTCTACGATCGTATGGCGAGGATGAACCCCTAGAATGGGACTGGTTACGGAACTCATGACGGCGCCGGGCGTCTACCTGGTTGGCTTTATGGGCAGCGGCAAGTCCACCGTGGGACGGATGCTGGCCGGCAAGCTGGGTTGGGAGTTCGTGGACCTCGACGACGAGATCGAGAAGCGAGCTGGCGTGAGCATCCCCGAGATCTTCGACCTGCGGGGCGAGCCGGCCTTTCGCGAGATCGAGAGCAGCTCACTGCGCGAGCAGGCCAAACAGGCCCGCGAGCGGCGCTCTCGCGTCGTTGCGCTGGGCGGCGGTGCGTTTGTCGACCCGGGCAATCGGGAGGCTCTCAGCGGGGCCGGCGTCTCGATCTGGCTGAACTGCCCGGTAACCAGGCTGTGGGAGCGCGTCGCGAGTGAACGTGATCGCCCGCTGGCGAGGGATCGGACGGCCTTCGAGTCTCTGTACGAGAAACGGCACGCGGAGTACGCACGAGCGGACTTCACCGTCGAGGACGAGGGGGAAGGGCCGGAGGCCGTTGTGACGCGGATACTGGAGACGCTATCGGAGTGACGGCCGCGAGTTTCTTGCCCCTCCCCATAGACTTGGGAGTCGGTGAAAACCAGCTTTGCGGGCAAGGACAGCGTTTCACAAGTTCGGTCACGTGTCTGAGAGGGGCATCTGCCATCTTGGGTGTCTCGGACACGGCATGTCGTGTCCCTAAACCGACGGCCGGAGTTTTCGCGCGGTCCTGAGGCGCGCCACTGAATCGATGTCACAACCTCTTGTCAGAGTAGAGGATCTCAGCAAGATCTATTGCTCGGGCGCGGAAGAGCTGAGAGTCATCTCAGGCGCGAGTTTCGAGCTGCACCTGGGTGAAACCGTGGCCCTGGTGGGAGAATCCGGCGCGGGCAAGACTACGCTGCTTCACATGCTCGGGGCGCTGGACGTCTCGAGCGGCGGCGAAATCTACGTCGAGGGTCAGCCCTTCTCCTCTTACGACGAGGCGGCTCTGGCGGCCTTTCGCAACCGGCGCATCGGCTACGTCTGGCAGAGCTACTACCTGTTACCGGAGTTCACGGCGCTCGAGAACGTCATGATGCCGCTTCTGATCGGCGGGATAGGCAACGAGGAGGCCGAGGGGCCAGCCCGCCGCTGGCTCGGGGAAGTGGGCCTGGCCGATCGCACCGGGCATCAGGCCGGGGAGTTGTCGGGGGGAGAGCAGCAGCGTGTCGCAATCGCGCGGGCTCTCATCACCTCACCGAAGCTCGTGCTGGCCGATGAGCCGACTGGCAATCTCGACCAGCACACAGCCGAAGCTGTCATTGATCTGATCATCTCGTTACCTCGGAACCATGAAGTGGCGGCGGTGATTGCGACGCACAATCTCGGCTTTGCCGCGCGCTGCGACCGGACCTTTCGCATTGAATCGGGGCAGGTTAGGCAGGTTTAGACCGTTATCCCCGGTAACGAGAATCTTGTTCTCGTTAGGCGAGGTGGACCTGCAGCAGTCCTACCCATATCCCGGTTCAGTTCATGGTGTAGGGGTGGACCGCTGTGTCCACCCCGGTGCCGCCACGTTGCTCTCGCCTTCGACGCTGAGAGAACCGGCATTGCCAAGGGACACGGCCGGGCGGACACGGCGGTCCGCCCCTACGCCTGATCCTCGACACTCGGGATGTCAAGGGCGCAGCCCTTGGCTAGTTAGTTCGTCTTCGCCCTTCCCCGCATGCCGGTTTCCCACTCTTCCCACAGGCCCAGGAACTTCATCTGTTCGTCGAGGTCGGTGTCGTCGATCAGCTCGTCGAGCTCTTTGCGTGTGAGGCGCTTGCCGAGGCGCTCGGGCCGGTCGGCGATGTTGAACACCGTGACGGCCGCGATGCCGGCTTGGCGGCGCAGGTCGTAGAGGCTGACCTTGTCGTAGGTGTCGGCGCTGGAGTGATAGACGGGCACGTACTCCGAGGTCTCCTGGATGGCGATGAGCGTCGGTACCCCCTCAAGCAGGAAGTCGAAATGGTCGCTGCCAAAGAAGGCGTCGATGCTGTGGGCGTTGGCGCCGCGTCCGGAAACCGGCTCCATGGCCTCGACGAGGCCGCTCTCGAGGTCGCGCCGCCCGCCGAGCGAGTAGCCCTTCATCTTGCCCACGCCCATGTCGTGGATAATGACGGCGACCACCGAGTCCAACTCGTTGCGATGGGCTCGCACGTAGGCTTTCGACCCCAGCAGCCCCTGCTCCTCCCCGCTGAAGAGAACGAAGCGAACCGTGCGCCGGGGCCGGTGCTCGGCTGAGCCGAACAGACGAGCCAACTCGATGACCAGCGCCACGTTCGCCCCGTTGTCGAGACAGCCCGTACCCAGGTCCCATGAATCGAGGTGGGCGCCGACGATGACGATCTCCTCCGGGGTTTCACGGCCGCGAACCTCGGCCACGACGTTGCGGGTTTCGAGCGGCCCGCCGGTCTTGTTGGGGAGCGACAGGCGCATCCGCACCTTCTGGCCCGCGTCCAGCAGCCGCAGAATGCGTTCGGCGTCCTCGCGGGCAATCAGCGCGGTCGGCATCAGGTCGAGCCGGCCGTCGACGACGTTGACGTGGCGGTAGAGCAGCCCGTGGGGACGAGTCGACATGAACAGCACCGCCGCCGCTTTCACCTCCGCGGCCTCGCGCAGGGCGATCGTCGTGTCTCGCTGCTCGTCGGCGAGGTCGAGAAAGGTCGTCACGCGGTCGGAGCGTACGACAAGGATTTTGCTCTGGGCACGGCGGCCCAGGCGGCGGATATACCCGCTCGAGCCGCTTCCTCCGTCGATCACCTCGGCTCGGACGCCTGCGCCGCGCGTCGCGGGGACCCAGGCTGTTGACGCTGCCTTGACAGGGAAACGAATGGGCGCAGTGACGTCGATCCGTGTTCTACCCTCTTGCCAGGAATTAGGGATCTCAAACGGCTCGGTGTGGACCTGGTCGACGCCCGCGTCCCGCAACGCGGCCACCGCCCACTCGATCGCCCGTTTCATGCCCGGGGTGCCGGACATTCTGGGGCCGATCTCATCACAGAGAACACGGAGGTTTTGCTCGAGAGATCGTGACTCGGAAACGCGACCGAGCAAGGCGTCCGCCGGCGCGCCGGCGGGCTCAGACCGCAGCGGGCGCAGCCCGGCGATGAGCCCTAGCAGGAGGGCAAGCAACAGAAAGACTGCTCTGGACGGACGGGGAACGAGCAAAGGCGACGCCTGGGAACTCACCAAGTTATCTTCGGCTGCGGGAGGCGAGCCTGTCTATAGCTGAATCGACGGTGAGCTCGGACGAGAAGGATGGCCGGCAGGCTTGAGGGGCCCCTGTGCATGAGGCCCGTTTGACGGGCCTTGGGTTGCCCATAGGGCAGGCGTTTGACGCCTGGTACAACGCCCAATAAGAAAGAGCCAGGCCCCTTCGAGGGGCCTTCATTCCTCACGGCTTCAGCCCAAGCCGTACGCCGGCTTCCCGTCTGGCTGAAGCCGAACCCGAGAAGGCCGCTCAAGCGGCCTGACTGCGTGATGCGTGGCTGGTCCACCAGCCGTAAACGGCTGGCCTAATGCCAACCAAGCCGCCTAAATGCGGCTACAACCCCGGTCTTCTGAACATGAACGAAAGACGCAGCGAGTATCGGAACCCCCAGCCTTGTCGGTTTGAGGCCGAAGACCGCGACTAACCTTGCAAGCGCGGCTGCGGGGCCAGGCGGCCACGAATGAACTCGACCAACTCCGGAGTGCAGTACTGCGGCTCGCCGACTTGAAATACCGGCCGCTGCGCCAGGATCTCGCGATCGATGCCGGGCCAATCGGCTCGCCCACGCTGGGAGACCGGCAGCACGAACGCATCGGCGCGGCTGAGATAGAGGCGGCTGCTGACCTTGAAGTCCTCCACGTCGTACTGAAGCACCGGGAGGTAAAGGTCCGGGCGAACGAACCGCAGCACGCTATTCGACTCCATCAACACGTAAGGCCGTCCCTCGGTGACCTTGTGGATACAGGGCATGGCCCGCTCCAACTCGCCGACCCGCGTGCGGACCCAATACACCTCCTCGGCACCGGCTTGGAGCAGCCGCGACGTGTCGGAGCCGCTCTCTCGATCCCTTTCAAGATCGACCGAGAACGGATGGTCGGGATCATCGACCGAGCAACCGCAGGCATGGCCGTTCGAGGAACAGATGCCGTGCCCGAACTGAGTGATTTTGAGGGCGGTCCAGCGCAGGTCGCGCGTGGCTGCAATGAGCGAGGCCGCGAACGATGTCTTGCCGATATTGCGGCTGTGGCCCCCAACAACGACCAGCTTCATTTCGACTCCAACGCCTCGACGCGACGCGCCAGCGCATCCAGCTTCTCGATCAGCTTCGGGATGCGATTCGCCAGGGCCAAGCGTCCCAGGTGTTCGCGATGCAGCCGCGCGGGCGTGCCCCAGTAATTCTGTCCGCCCGCGTAGCGTTTCGAAGGCAGCAGTCCCGCTTGTCCGCCCACTTTGGCTCGTGCACCCACGTGGACACCCTCGCCGCTGCCGACCTGCCCTCCCATCACTACATAGTCCTCGATGACGACGCCTCCGGAAAGGCCGGTCTGTGCGGCGATGACGACGTGCCGGCCAAGCCGGCAACTGTGTCCGACATGAACCATGTTGTCGAGCTTTGTCCCGTCGCCGATCACGGTGGGCCCCAGGGCGCCACGGTCGACACAGGCGTTGGCCCCGATCTCGACATCGTTGCCGATCTCGACCGTGCCGAGTTGGGGGAACTTCTCATAGTGATCTTTTTCGAGCACAAACCCAAACCCGTCCGCGCCGAGCACGCAGCCTGAGTGAAGAATCACACGGTCGCCCACTGTAATCTTCGAGTAAAGCACGACCCCTGCATGAACCAGGCAGCCCTTGCCGAGAACCGAGCCGTCGCCCACAATCGACCCGGCGTAGACCACCGTGCGTTCACCGATGCGGACATCCTCGCCGATGATGACGCAGGGGCCGATCGCAACACTCGGGTCGACCCGGGCCGACTCGGCCACGACGGCCGTCGGGTCGACGCCCGGCGTGTGCTGCGGTGGCGGACAAAGAGCCCGCAACGCCTGTGCAAAGGCGCGGCGCGGGTGGGCCACTCGGATCAGCACGCCCCCGTCCGAGGCCGGTACTTCCGGTGGAATCAAGAGAGCGCCTGCCCGGGACTTCCCTACCGCTTCCTTTTCGCCCGCGCCCTCTGCGAAAGAAAGCTCGTGTTGGCCGGCCTGATCGAGCGAGTTCCCACTGGTGATTTCCAGATCACCGTTGCCTTCGAGGGTGCCCCCGACCAGCTTTGCGATCTGCCGTGCGGTCATCCGAACGCCTCCATCGGGGCCGGCTCGGCATGGGGCGCCCGGCACATTCGGACAGCCGCCAAGCCTTTCCTAGTATCGTACAGGTATGGTTCGTGTTCTTCTCAACCGAGCGGGGCTCACTACGGTCCTCGCCGTGCTTGCTGTTCTCCTTTGCGCGCCCACGGGCCGCTCGTGGAATGACGCGGGTCACCGCGTGATCGCTCGCATCGCACAGCAACATCTCAGGCCCATGGCCCTGAAGCGCTTCCACATCCTTGCCGGCAAGCAAGCTTCCGTCGCCGACTTGGCTGTGTGGGCCGACGCGGTGGCGGACGAACGGCCCGACACCAAGCCCTGGCACCACATCAACATCCCGGCCCAAGCGGCCGCCCTGGACCGTCACCGCGATTGTCCCGACGATAACTGCTTGCCGGCTCAACTGCGAAGGTCCATCGGCATCGTCCGGCTCGGCATGAGAAAGCAGAACGAGCGCTTGGAGGCGCTGCGGTTTGTAATCCACTTCGCCGGCGACCTTCACCAACCGCTCAACGCCGGCTATCGCCGCGACCGGGGCGGAGAGACCATCTCCGTCACTTTTCGCGGGGAGGAATCGAACCTCCACCGCTTCTGGGACGGGGACCTGCTCCTAACGATGATCGACGACGAAGCCGCCTTCGCCCAGCACCTCGGCCAACGCATCACGGCCCGACAGAAGAAGGACTGGGGCCGGGACCACCTAGGCACGTGGATCTGGGACTCACACCGGCTGGCAGTGGAGACCGCGTACGCCGGGCTCCCTCCCGGCAGTCCCATGCCACTCGACGACGCCTACGTCAGCAAGGCTCGAAGGGTCATTGAGGAACAGCTCTCCAAGGCCGGCATCCGTCTGGCCGAGATCCTGAATCGCCTGTGGGACTACTAACCGCGGGCGCCCGCCAGGGAGACTCAATCGCCAGAAGCGGCTAGTGATGCCACTGGGGCTTGGGCTGTGAGTTTGTGCAGTTGCCCTTCAGGTGAACGGGGCCGCCTTGGTATTCTAGAGATGCACCATGCCGACACGGAGCCCACACGGACTCGATCGCACCGCCTTCTCGGTCGTCTCGCTGGCCGAGCAGGATCGTGACGACCGCCGTTACTGGCTCAGCCGGACGCCGCACGAGCGCCTTGAGGCGGTCGAAACCATCCGGCGCGCTCTCTATGGCTACGACCCCGCTACCGAGCGACTTCAGCGAGTTCTTGAAGTTGCTGAACAAGCATGACGTGCGTTACCTCCTCGTCGGGGGCCACGCCGTCGGCTATCACGGCCACGTTCGTGGCACCGCGGACATGGATGTCTGGATCGATCGCGCGGGCCAGAACCCCGAGCGAGTCGTCGCCGTCCTTGCCGAGTTCGGCTTCAGTGGGCCGAAGGTCGCGGCCGACGTGTTTCGCGAGGCCGCCCGCGTCATCCGCATG
The DNA here is from genome assembly GCA_965248255.1 of Bryobacterales bacterium. GTDB lineage: Bacteria > Acidobacteriota > Terriglobia > Bryobacterales > UBA6623 > JAKZVK01. Next base: position 2,099,010 of record CBDFIW010000004.1, on the reverse strand, counting down.
GGTCAGCCTCCCCTGAGAATCGAGCTTCTGACCTCCGCATCCGGTGTCGATTTTGCCGAGTGCTTCGCTGAGCGGGAAGTCGCGGAATGGGACGAGGTCTCGGTCAACATCATCAGCCTGCCGATGCTCAAGAGCAACAAACGAGCGGCGGGTCGCCTCAAAGACCTGGACGATCTCGACCACCTCGGCTAGTTCCCGGACGGCCCGCGGCCGCGTAAGCCCTAGTCGCGGCTGCGGTCCGGTGCGATCACAGGTTTTTCAAAACTTTTTCTCTCGTGTTTTCAAGGAGTTGCGGTAGTGGGTGCGCCGCCGGACACGCAAGCGGCTCGTATAATCGAGGCGTAGCTGTAAACCTCCTAAGTGGGGGACTGGGACGGCTGCGGGGCCGTCCCAGTTCTTTTGCCGAGGCGTACCGGAGAAGCGTGTCCCCGCCCGGGAATGCGTGTTTCGGGAAAACCGGGCAAAGGCGGGCGAAAGCAGGCAAAAGCAGGCATTCTGCCCGCGAAGGGGCCGGCTTGACCCGCCTCGAGTCTATGAGAAGACTCCGTCGGGCCGGTGTGGGCGGCGCCTTGCTTGTGGGGTTGCAAACCGGGCCGATAGAATGACATCTACCGCCTCGCCGTGAATCCCCATGAAACCGCGCATCTTCTCGGGCATGCAGCCCTCTGGCAATCTCCACATCGGCAATTATCTGGGGGCGCTGAAGACCTGGTCCCAACTGCAGCACGATTACGAGCCGATCTTCTGCATCGTTGATCACCACGCCATCACGGTCTATCAAGATCCCAAGGAACTGCAGGAGAAGATCGAAGACGTCGCGGCGCTCTACGTGGCTTCGGGAATCGATCCAAGGCACTCGGCGGTCTTCGTACAGTCGAGCGTGCCCGGACATGTAGAGCTGGCCTGGGTGTTTACCTGTGTCACGCCGATGGGCTGGCTTAGCCGCATGACGCAATTCAAGGCGAAATCGGAGCAGAACGATTCGGTCGGTACCGGCCTGTTCGTCTACCCGGTGCTGATGGCGGCCGACATCCTGCTCTACCAGGCGCAGATTGTGCCCGTCGGCGAGGACCAGGCACAGCACCTGGAGCTGACGCGCGACGTCGCGCAGCGTTTCAATACGCTCTACGGTGATACGTTCGTCGTGCCCGAGACCAAATTGCCGGCCGTCGGGGCGCGCGTGATGGGGCTCGACGACCCGACGCAAAAGATGAGCAAGTCCACGCCCGGCTCGGGACATGCCATCGGCCTACTTGACCCGCCATCCCGTATCAAGAAGACGATCGCGCGCTCGGTGACCGATTCGAAGCCGGGCGTCGACTTCGACAACCTCGGCCCAGGTGTCACCAACCTGCTCAACATCTTTCAGGCCTTCCACGGCTGGACGGACGAGCAGATCCAGTCGCACTTCGCCGACATGCGTTACGGCGATCTCAAGAAGCAGGTGGCCGAGGCGGTAGTATCACACCTCGAGCCGATCCAGAAGAAGTACGACGATCTGACAAGCGACCGCGGCGCCATTCGCGAGATCCTGCGCCAAGGCGCCGAGCGGGTCGCACCCCTGGCCGAATCCACAATGGCGCTGGTGCGGGAACGGACCGGCCTCTACCGCGGCTAGGCCGTTGACCGGCGCGTCATCTGGACGGAACGGGAATGACAAGCTTGGTCAGGTTCCCGACGAGCGGAATGATGTGGCACGAGGCGCCGGCCTTGCGAGCTCGCGATTCCTCGCGAGCCAGGACTTCTACCTGCTAGAGTTGTGCCCACCAGCTCCCTTGGGTCCGAAAAGAATCGGGACTCGGCAAGCCGGAGGCCTGCGCCACGGGCGCTTATCACAATCGACATGAACGCAGGCTCAGGCATCTCTCTGGTCGGATACTACCGCCTGCTGCGCGGCAACGCGCACTTCCGCCGCTTGTGGCTCGCACAGCTCGTCAGCGGGACGGGTGACTGGTTCTACTCAGTCGCCATCTACGATCTGCTGTTGCGCTTGACCGGGTCGGCTGCGACGGTCGCTCTGGCTGCGGTGCTGCAAATCCTGCCAATGTTTCTGGCCGGACCGACGGCGGGGGCGGTCAACGACCGAGTCAGCCGCCGCCGTGTGATGCTCGTGGCCGACCTGCTTCGCGCGGTGGTCGTGCTGGGCATGTTGCTGGTGGAGACGCGTGAGCAGATTGGGCTTCTCTACGTCCTGCTGGCCACGGAAATCGCGACGGCCGCTTTTTTCGAGTCGGCACGCAGCGCGGTAATCCCAACCATGGTGGCCGGCAGCGAGATCTCGACGGCGAACGCCATCGCCTCAACAACCTGGGCGGTCACCGTTACCGCCGGTGCTGCGATCGGCGGGTTTGCGGTCGCATTCCTAGGCCGAGACACCGTGTTCATGATGAACTCCGGCACATTTCTCCTCTCGGCATTCTTTATTTTCCGGATGCAGATCCGCGAGTTGCACCTGGAAGAGTATGCCCAGGTGAGCTGGAGAGAGATCCTGGGGGTCGGACCGATCGTGGAGGGCTTCCGGTATGTCGCCCAAGATTGGAAGCTCGTCTCACTGCTGACGCTGAAGTTCGGTCTGGGGATTCTGGGCGCCCGATCGGTGCTGGTTGCGGTGATCGGAAGCCGCGAATTGCGAGTGGCGGGCCAGGCGGCGCTCGGGATGAGCACGCTGTTCATGTTCCAAGGGCTAGGTTCCCTCCTGGGACCGCTCGTCTCGGGACGGTGGGTGAGGAATCGCAAGAACCGGATGCGCTGGGCGGTCTGGTGGGGCTACGTCGCCGTGGCCGTGGCATACGCTGCGTTTAGCGCAGCGGACACACCGGTATCCGCGTGGTTGACGATGGTCGTGGCACATGGTGGGGCCTCCATTGTCTGGGTGTTCTCGACGACGCTTCTGCACCTCAACACGATCGACCGCTTTCGCGGACGCGTCTTCGCCGCCGACCTGGCGCTCTTCATGATCACCGCCGCGGTGGCCGCCTACACCTGTGGTTGGGTGATCGACCACGGCGTCGCCGCCCGCACCGCGGCCTTGGGGGTAGGCGTCGCCATGTTGCTGCCCGCCGCCGCTTGGCTGGTCAGCATCCGGAACATTTGGGGCGGGACTGCGGAGCAGGAGTCCTGACGCTTGCTTACGCCGTCTGGGTCCGTTCAGCCTCGTCCAAGCCGCGGAGCTCGACTTCCTTCTTGCGGATGAGGAACTTCTGGACCTTTCCGGTGACCGTCATGGGGAACGTGTCGACAAAGCGGATGTGTTCGGGGACCTTGAAGTGCGCGATCCGACCGCGGCAGTACTCGCGGATCTCGTCTTCGGTCGCCGTCTCGCCCGGCTTGAGGCGAATCCAGGCCAGAACACGCTCGCCGAGCCGCTCGTCCGGCAGGCCGACGACGTAGACGTCAGCGACCTGCGGGTGCGTATAAAGGAACTCTTCGATCTCGCGGGGATAGATATTCTCGCCCCCGCGGATGATCATCTCCTTGAGGCGGCCCGTGATGCGGAAGCAGCCGTCCTTGCGCATCGTGGCGAGGTCGCCGGTGTGGAGCCAGCCTTCCTCGTCGATCGCCGCGGCGGTTGCCTCGGGGTCGCCGTCGTAGCCCTTCATCACGAGATAACCGCGCGTGCACAGCTCGCCTTGCTCGCCGACGCCGACGGTGTCGCCGCTGGAGCGGTCGATGATCTTCACCTCGGTCTCGGGCAGCGCGCAGCCGACGGTCGAGACGCGCACTTCGAGCGAGTCGCCGGGCGAGGACTGCGTGACCACCGGGGAGGCCTCGGTCTGCCCGTAGGCGATCGTCATTTCGCGGCAGTGCATCTCGCTGACCACGCGCTTCATCAGCTCGATGGGGCACGGCGCGCCGGCCATGATGCCGGTACGGAGCGACGTCATGTCGTAGTTCGAGAACTCGGGGTGGTCGAGTTCGGCGATGAACATGGTCGGCACGCCGTAGATAGTCGTGCAGCGCTCTGAGTCGATGGCGCGCAGCACGGCCAGCGGATCGAACCGCGCCGCAGGGAGCACCAGGGTCGAGCCAAACACGATCGAAGCGAGCGACCCCATCACGCAGCCGAAGCAGTGGTAAAGCGGCACGGGCATGCAGAGGCGGTCGGCGGAGGTCCATTGGAGGGCGCTGCCGACGAGATAAGCGTTGTTGAGAAGGTTGCGGTGCGTGAGCAGGACGCCCTTGGGACTGCCGGTCGTGCCCGACGTGTACTGGATGTTGGCCGCGTCGTCGGGGGCGGCCTGATGCGCCGGCGGCTCGATGCCGGAGTTCACCATCCGATCCCACGAGCCGGCCGCGAGGACCACCGCATGTTCCAACGGCACGTCGTGGCCCGAACGTGCTTCGGCGAGAATCTCGCCGTAGTTCGCGCGCGCGTCCTGCTCGTGGTGGAAGATCGCTTTCATGCGTGACTTCGCGAGCACGTAACGAAGGTCGTGGGCGCGGTAGGCGGGATTGACGTTGACCAGCACCGCGCCGATGCGCGCCGTCGCTACTTGCAAGTAGACCCACTCGGCGCAGCTCGCGGCCCACATGCCGACGCGGTCGCCCGGGCGCACGCCGAGCCCCCATAGGCCCGCCGCCGCGCGCGTGACTTCGGACGCCAGGTCTTGGTAGGTGAGTCGGAGATTCTGATGGATGGAAACGATGGCTTGGTGCGAAGGGTCTTTGGCGACGGCGTCTCGAAAGACTTGGTCGATCGGCACGCCGATGAGCGCCGCTTGCGGTCCGGCCGCATAGCTCTTCATGGCGCTACGGATTGTACAACAGAGCCGCCGGGAGCATCGTAGTCCGTAGGCTCGCGGCAGGTGGCGTCGTAGTCCCCCAAGATGCATTGGTGGGGCTCGAAGAAACCGGCCTTTTTTGTTTTCCCCACCCACCAGATGCCGAGAAGAGCAAGGCTCAAACGCCCCTGCCGGGGCTGTGGATCATTGGGCACGCACACCCACGGCTTGCGCCGTGGGCTATTTTCCCCTGCCCCTGCCGGGGCGCAAATCAAGCCTCTCTGCGCGCGCGTCTGGAACTACGCGGGGTTGCTTTCGCGTGTGGGGGAGGGGACGGCGAGCAGATCGATCTGCCGCAAATGTTCGATCAGTTCCGGGGCTTCTTCGGTGCGCAGGAAGAAGCCGTACTGGAGCATGTCTTTGGCTTCCTTCTGGCTCTTGGCGTACTCGAGGCTGAGGCGCGCAACCATACGCCCCGAGGACATGTGGACGCCGATGTACCAGCCTTCATCAGCGTGGAAGACTCCCATACGAAGCATCAGGCCCTGGAATTCGAAACGGCCCTCCTTGCCTCGGCCCTGGATCAACTCGACGCCTGATTCTCGATACGTTTTCATGTGCGCGCCTTGTTCGCGTTCCTCGCCGTCACTGACCGACTTCAGAGTTCCCTCAGTATGCCAGATTCGTCGATGGCCTTGTGACGAGGGCGAGATGCCGAGATGCCGGCCTCATCCATGTCGAATCAAGAGCACGTCGCCGTCCTGCACTACGTACTCCTTGCCCTCCAAGCGCAGCTCACCGTGGTCGCGGGCCGCGGCGTATCCGTGACGCTCGACGAGCTTCTCCCATTGAATCACTTCGGCGCGGATGAACTTCTTCTCGAAGTCGGTATGGATCGTCCCGGCGGCTTTGACCGCGGTGGCGCCTTTGCGAATCGTCCAGGCACGCAGTTCGTTCTCGCTTGCGGTCAAGAACGACATCAGGCCGAGCAGCGAATAGCTCGCCTGGATGACGCGCTCCAAACCCGACTGGCGCAGCCCGTAGTCGGCCATGAACTCCCGCGCTTCTTCGGCCGGCAGCTCGGCCAACTCCGACTCGATGCTGCCGCACACTGCGGCCAAGGCGATATTGGGGCGACCGCTCAGCCACCGCTTTCGGTGTCGCTCTTCCACCTCTTCGAGGCTGCCCGCTTGGGACTCGCCGAGATTGAGCACCAGCAGCATCGGCTTGGCCGAGAGAAACTGGAAGCCGCGCAGAATCTTATCCTCGGCGGCGGTAAGATCCAGCTCGCGCAACGGCTGCTCGGCCTCCAAAGCCGCCTGGCACGTCAACAGCAGATCCCGCTCTTTGGGAAGATCGGGGTTCTTGATGCGCTGCATGTCTTTTTCGACCCGCTCGAGACGTTTCTCGACGACGACCAGGTCGCTCAGCATCAACTCCAACTCAACGTTCCGCCAATCGTGCTCGGGATCGATGCTGCCTTCGACGTGCATGACGGTGTCGTCTTCAAACAGCCGCACGACGTGCAGAAAGGCGTCGCCCAGACGTAGGCTGTCGATGATGCCCGGGTCGCGCAGCGCTTCTTTCGACAGTGCCGGCATATCGGCGTATTCGACGGTGGCATGCGTGACCTTGGGCGGTTGAAAGACTGCCGCCAGCCGCTCGATGCGCGGGTCCGGCACGTGCGCGACGCCCACCTGAACGGCGGTTCCGCCGAGACGCGTCTGCCGCTTCATGCCGGTGAGGATGGTGAACAGCGACGTCTTGCCGACTTGCGGCAGGCCGATGATAGCGGTTCTCATGAAGTGGTTTTCGCGAGACGGTTGGGGTCGCTACCGAAGGGGACGTGCGTCGACTAGACCGGCACGATGATGGTGTGAAGGATCTCCTCGAGCACCTGCGTATTGCGGAGGGTCGGCGCCACGCCGCTTCCGAAGCGGGCGTCGGGCGCCATGCGATGGGCAAACACAGGCACGACCAGCCGTTTCACGTGGTGAGGCGTTACGTAGTCGAGCCCCTCGACATGCGCGAGCGCCTGTGCCGCCCGATACAGGGCCATCGAGCCGCGAGGGCTCACGCCCAGCGCCAGGTGTTCGTGGCTGCGCGTTTTTGCGACGATCGTCATCAAGTAGTCCACGACCGAATCGTCGACCTTCACGTCTTCGACTTCACGTTGCAGCCCGATCACATCCGCGCCGCTTGCCACCGGATCGGCTTCTGCTTGGAGCTGCGCGGCCGGAGACGAGCGTAAAATCTCGCGCTCACTCGCCGGATCGGGATAGCCCATTTCGATGCGCATCAAGAAGCGGTCCAACTGCGATTCCGGCAGTGGATAGGTGCCGTGGTACTCGACCGGGTTCTGCGTCGCAATCACCATGAAGGGCTCGGGGAGGCGATACGAGGTGCCCTCGATCGTCACCTGCCGTTCGTTCATCGCCTCGAGCAAGGCGGACTGCGTCTTGGGCGTCGTGCGGTTGATCTCGTCCGCCAGCAGGAAGTTGGTAAAGATGGGTCCGGGCTTAAACTCGAATTCCTCGCGAGGGCTGTTGTACACGGTGACGCCTACGACGTCACTGGGCAGCATGTCGCTGGTGAACTGGATGCGGTGGAAGCCGCTGTCGAGACTGTGTGCCAGCGTGTGAGCGAGGGTCGTCTTGCCCACGCCGGGCACGTCTTCGATCAGCAGGTGGCCGCGTGCGAGCAGGCAGACGACGGACAGGCGCACCGCCTCGGCCTTGCCGCGAATCACGCGCGCAAGCGACTGCTCGAGCGCCGTGACGCGGCCCTCTAACCCCACTGTTACCGGACTGCCGGTCGACACAAACTACCATCATAGCCGACGGAATCGAGTGCCTCGGGGCCCACGGCGTTGGCAACAGGGTAGGCCACCTTGGCCACGAAGTGACAGTGCAACGCGGCGTTGTGCTGCGTTTCCCGCGAGGCGCCGAACTGCATTTGGGGAGTTCTGGGGCACAGCTCGGCGTGAGCGATCGGCGGACCTGATCAGCCGTTACGTCAAGGCTCGCTCACCACGGCGGTCTGGAAGGGGCTCAACGCAGGCTGACACCTGTGGTTCGAGTGGCGGGCCGGCCTCGGCAGCAGGCCGGGCCGGTCTGGAGGCGCTAGCGGTTGGATCAGAGAGAACCGGGGGTGCTGCAAAGCGCGCGGGCGGTGGCTTAGAATCGGGAGGGAGCCTTCCCAGGGCGCGTAGCTCAGTTGGTTAGAGCGCCTGCTTCACACGCAGGAGGTCACAGGTTCGAGTCCTGTCGCGCCCACCACTTAACTTGTTTGTTTTCAGCACCCTTCTACCTTGCCTCTTGTTCCCGAAGACGGAATCGTAAAGAAACCGTCAAAAAACTGGCCCTAGCCGGCCAGCACCGTAAAGGAAGCCGCACCATGCTCGTTCGCCTGCCGATCGAGCTTGGACAGCGCTTCCCGCATCATGTTGAGCTTCGCCTGGCTGTAGCGCTTGAACACCGAGGCGTCGCCTTGTCTGAGCATCTGCGTCACGAAATGATCCGCCACGCCCCCGGCGCTCAGCCGGGTCGCAAACGTGTGACGCAACTCGTAGAGTGAAAAATGCGGCAGCCCGGCGCGCGCAAGCGTCCGGTTCCACAGCGTGCGCACCGTCGTGATGTGCGGCTTGCTCGACCCCATCCGCAGGCTCGGGAACAGGTAGTCGGAATCACCGCTCTGCTTCATCTGTGAGGCGAACGCTTCACGGGCTCTGTCCGTCATCGGCATGTCCGCGATGCCATTCACCGTCTTCGAATCCGGCAGATGCACGATCCCTCTCTCCAGATCAACCTGTTCCTTCCTCATCGGAATCAACTCGCGATAGGGCCGTAGCCCCATCTCCACCATGATCACGATGATGTTGCCAAGGTAAGCAGGCGCGCAGGCTTCCAGCCGTTTCTGCTCCGAGGCGGTCAGATAGTGCGGCTTGCGCGTCGTGCCGGCCAACGCCACCGGAAACTCCACGCCGCTACACGGATTGACCGCCAGCCGCCTCTTCTTAACCGCCACGTTCAGTATGCGTCGCAGGATGCGAAACTCCTGATGCACGGTGGCCGGCTTGAGCCGGCCTCGCAGTTGCAGTCCTAACTTGGTGTGCACCCGCTTGCCTGTGTTCAATCTTGTCATCAGATACGCTTCTATGTCTTCTGGTGTGATGTCTGATAGTCTGCTCTCGCTGAACCGGGGCCTTAGGAACTTCAGCGCGCCGAGGTTTTGCAGATGGGTCTTCTCTCTGCGGAAGGGCGGTTGGGAACGGTTCTCAAGGAACCAGTCCGCCCACTCGTTGAACGTAATCCCACCGTCCGGCACGGCCCTCGGCAGCAGTCCCTCGTCGCGGGCCACCAACCGCTTGCGCATCACCTTCTCGGCTTCGACTCTTGCTCTCTGGCCTGTCGACTCCTGTCTGAACCTCCCGTCGTGGTCCCGATAGCTCATCCACCAGACGCGTGAATCGCACCGGATGTATAGACTACCGGCGGTATTTCTTGGTCTACCTGTTTTGTTCATCGATTCCTCCATTCACATGAAATTGCTGACGCCATTCGACCAACTCCGACAGTCGGAAGCGGATCGAGCGGCCCATCATGCGGTAATGGGGAATCTGCTTTCGCTCGACATAAGCATACACCAGCGAGGGGCTGACGCCCAGGAAGCGGGCGGCTGCCCTCACCGTGATCGGGGGTTCCGTCGCTTCTGTGTCAAGGTTCATCCTTCCCTCCTTGCTCTCCATACCAAACCCCTAGGGATGCGCTCCGTGCTGAGAATCCTTTGCGTAGGCTTCCGAGCCGAACCCCGCCCCCGCTTTTTCTACCAGTCATGGGTGTAGGGGTCCTCCACGGCTTCCCGGATCTCTTCCTCGCCGCCCACCTGCTCGGGGACGACGCCGTATTGCTGGGCGATCCAGGCCGGGACTTCCAGCGTCTCGCCGCTGTCCCGGCCGAGTTCCCGGTCGAAGTCCGCGAGGGTCTTCACCGGTATGATTTTTTTTCTTCATCCTGCATCGTGTTTCCCTCCAGATCGGCTGGATGAGCCAGCGGTTCTCCTTCGCTTCATAGCCTTTGACGAAAGCGGCTTCTTCCGCGAAGCGCCGCCCCTCGTGGCGCGTCATGTGAATCACCATGGCGATTCCGTCCACTACGCCTCTACAGGTGACTTCCCAGGGAAGCTCCCCGCCGCCTTGCATGGCGCAACTGGCGATCCGGGATAAGGCGCTCTCAGCGTTGTTGGCGTGTACGGTCGTCAGCGATCCGCCGTGGCCGGTGTTGAGGGCTTGCAGCAGGTCCGCCGCCTCTCCGCCGCGAACCTCGCCCACGACGATGTGATCCGGGCGGTGACGCAGCGCGTGGCGGACTAAATCGCGGATTGTAACCGCTCCTTCCTGCAAACCGCGAGCCTCGAAGCGGACGCAATTCGAGCGCTCGATGCGAAGCTCCAGCGTGTCCTCGATGGCAACTATCCGCTCGTCATCGGGGAGAAGTTCGATGAGGGCATTGAGCAACGTGGTCTTGCCCGATCCGGTGCCGCCTGAAACCAGGATGTTGCGCCGGGAGCGCAACACCCGCTCTGCTTCGGCCCGCACGTTTTTGGGGAGTGCGCCTTGCTTCACGAGATCATCCGCCGAGAACGCCCGCTTGCCAAAGCGCCGCACGGTGATAGCGACTTGAGGACTGGCGGGCGGAACGCAGATGGCAACCCGCGATCCGTCATCGAGCCGGGCATCGACAATGGGAGAGCTGGCCGGGTCCAGTCCCAAAGGACGGGCGATATGGATAGCGGCCCGTAACAGCGCCGCTTCGTCCAGGTCCGGCGCGGCGTGTGCGGCCAGCCGTCCGGCCCGCTCGACCCATACATTACCGGGGCCGTTAATCATGATCTCGCTGACTTCGGAATCTTCCAGGGCGCTCTCCAAACCCGGTAGAAACGGTTTGAGATGTTCCAGTCCGCTTGCGGCGCTCATATTTGGCCCGCCTCCTTCGCTCTCCAATAGGAGTGTTCGGCTGGTAGATAGTGCGGTTTCAGGTAGACGCGGCGCGGCTCAAGCGACTGCACCCCGTCATAGGGCAGACAGACCGCTTGACAGTTCCCCAGCAAGGCGAAGTCTCGCGGGTGAAACACGGCCTCGCGTTGCTCCCGCCTCCGGCCCGGCCTGAGAGCGGGGAGACTTCCGAGCGCTTGGAGGTCTCGCTGATGGTGTAGGATTCCTTGATCTTCGCAACCTGGCCGCACAACTCGGACGCAATCTTGGCGCTGGCGTCGTCGCTGAGAGACAGGAAGATTCGTGTGCGGAGCGTCTGCAACAGCGAACGCCACGCTTCCGAGCTTCCCAACACGGCCCGCAACGAGGAAATAGACTGCGTGGCGACAATCGGGATGCAGCGGCATTGCCGGGTCAGCGCAAAGGATTTTTCATCGCCCGATGGGTCGTCCTCGCCCACCGAAGCAAAGGCTTGATATTCGTCACAGATAAAGACGGCGGGCCGGAAGTAGCTGCCCGGCTTCGCCTTCATCTTGGCCGGGCGCATGAGAAGCGCCTGTAGCCAAGCGTTCTGAGCATCACGCCCACGGCGCGGGCCAGCGCCGGGTTGATATCGGCGGGCATGTTCAAGGCCAGCACCTTGCCCTGCTCGATCAATTCATAGAGCGGCGGCAGGTGCTGCGCGATCTTGGCCGTTTCTTCGTTAGCCGGAGGAATGGAAGTAGTGGCCTGGTTCCTCTCGGCTCCGGGGTCCGGCTTCTTGTCGTCCGGCTCCGGCTCCGGCTCTGGCTCCGCCTTCGCCGCCGCCTGCGGCTTTTTCGCCGCCTGCGGCTCCGCTCCCCATGTGAAGGCGATCTCCGCCGCCTTCGGCTTCTTCGCGCCTGCCTTGGCCGCGCCTGCCTTCTCCGCCGCCGCGTCCTTCTCCGCTTTGATCCGCCTCAGTTGGGCTTGCAGGATGATGGCTTGAGGATCGTCAGGGATATGCGGCGCGGCGGGACAAAACACCTTCGCCACGTCCGGCATATCGAACATGGCAAGGAACACCGAAACTCCCTCCACAATCGAGGACTTGATCTTGTTGTCCAGGGTTTGCCAGTCGTGGACAAACCAGCGCTTGACGGCCTCGACGTGCTCTCTCGTGTCTTCGCCGGGTCCGGGTTCCCAAACGATTCGATGAGTGATGTTGAGCTCGTCAAGTTTCTCTTTCATCGGGCGCGTGTAGACGGCTTGCACGTCATCCTGCGTCTCCGGTGCATCGATCCAGTTCCATTCGGCAAGGTGTATGAGTTGGGCTTCGTAAGTGTCTTTCGCCATGAAAACGGTCCCAGTGTTCAGGTCGTCACTCAGCTTCTCCGCCGCCTCGATCTTGGCCGCGAATAGCTCCGGGTCGATGGCACAGCGGTAGACCTGTTGCAACGTCACCCAGCGCTCCGGGAAAACCCGGTGAAGCTCGATGATCCAGCGGACCAGATTGGTATAGGCTTGCTGCCAAAAGGGTTCTTTGCCCTTGCCGAATAGCTGATTGAGAAGGCTCGAAACGGTGTAGGCCAGCGAGTACGAATCGAGCCACCAGGCCGAGAGCGGATTCCATTGAGAGCGGGCGTCCATGCCAAGCTCGATGTAGTCTTGTCCACGGCCCGCCTCGACCAGGATTTGGCGGATGTCGTGACAGAAATCTCCCTTGACTTCGAGCACCAGCGCCGCTGCCCGCATCTGCGGATTGGCCGCTTGCCAGCCGAGAAGCTGCCGGGCAAACGGGTTCATGCACGCCGAGGTTTTCCCTGATCCAACGGCTCCGAAGATCGCCACGCCGGTATACAGTCCGCGCTCCGGGATGGTGAGCCACGAGGGACTGAAAATCTCCCGGGCCTCGACCGGGTGATGGACCTCCCCGATGACGATGGCCGGGGCCTTTTGTTTGGGATCAAGCGGCCACGGCGGGAGCTTGGCGAAGGGTGCGAAGTCGCGCCGCCGTCCCTCCAACCAGACCTTCCAAACTGTGACGGTAATAAGCCCGGACAGCATGACGGCAACGAAGGGCGAAACGTAGTACCACAGCACCAGCCAATCAAAGAAATTGGGGGTGTGGTAGTTCACCAAAGCAAGCAAGGGGTTCTCATCAAGCGACGGGAAGGGACGCCGTACAAAGCTCCACACGGCATACCACAGACCGGCGAAAAAAGAGCACCAGAGCCGGAAGCGCTACAACGAATTGCCCGGCGCGAAACACGGCCCAGCCCAAGAGCATGAAACCTTGAAACACCCGCCACCCGGCCCAGCCCAACAGCACGAAACCTTGAAGCACCAGCCAGCCCACGACGGCGAAAACCCGGATCGGGTTTTTCCAGTTCATCGGGCCAGCGGGCTGGTGCCAAAGCTCTGTCAAATAAGGGCCGACCTCGCGCCATTTCATAGGTCCGTCTCCGTGCTTTCAGCGCCGCTCCTGGGGGGCTGTTCTGAGCCTTCCCGCAGGGATAAATGAGGACGAGAGCGACCCCATGGGACCGGGATAGAGGCATGTTCCACAGTGCCGCTATCCAAGGTCACATGACCCCCCGGTTTTTTTTGGGGGGGGGTCGCTCTCGTCCCCGCCTTTCTCCCGCGTCCGAAGCGCAAGGGCCGATTCAAAGGGGATAACCACAGCGGAATGAGGTATATAGACGAATGTGGTTGTGGTAGACCTAAGCCGAAAATCGTGTTCCACCCCCCCTCTCTCTGAGGGCGTAACACCATACCAGCGGCCTTCAGGAACACTCAAAGCCACGGATTTAGGCCCTCTTTCATCCGACCTCATCTCGATCTGCAAAGCGCACGGCCCGCCATGTCGAATAGTCGTCAATCGAGACCCCTTCCGTGACCTTCGCTTCGGGGCGACGTTGAAGTTCCACAGACCGTCTCCCAGCTTTGGCGAATCCTCCGTACTGCGCTAGAAATTCTCCGTCTCTGCGGCGCATCGCTTCATGAATCGCCTTGATCTCCTGCTTCACCGTCAGCCCTTCATCGGGTGTCCCTGGCTCCGCCGCCGCCCATGTTTCAAGCACCCGCGCCGCGCGATCCACGGTGGCATTTTCAACCGCAATTCCGATCACCCGAACCTGCCGCCCCTTCTTGCGGAGCGCATCCCAAAGCGGCCCATGCGCGGCTTCCCCACGAGTACAACTCCCGACCTGTCTGGTGGCCCGGATCGATGTAGGCAAAGGTGACGGTTTCAGGGTCCACGGCAAGGGGCAGTTTGAGCGCAAAGTAGCGCTTCTGGCTGCCGACTACACCGTAGTAAATCCGGCGCGGAATCAAGCGGAGCGGCAAGCCGAGCTTTTCAAAAAACTCGACCTTCTCCGCCTCGGCGGGGAGCCAGTTCATACCCGGATGTTCCAGAACGAAATCGAGAGAGAGAAGCCGCCGCATGACGACCGGCTTGCTGGCCTTTCGCCGGTGGCGGATGTTCTCAACTCCCAGCGCCCGGTAGATCGCATTGCTCGATATGCGGCAGGTCTTCGCTCCCCCATTGAGTAGCGGCCACTCACCCTCGACCGCCATCCGGCGATCAACCAATGCGCTCACGAAGCGGCTGGCCGTCATCCGTTGCGCGTTGAAGTAATGACAGAATTGCGCCCGCGTGAAGATGCCGCTGTGAAGGCACACCAGGGCGATCCATTCCGCGTCATGGCCCGTCCAGCCGAGCGGTTCCAGCTTGCGATCCCTCCCGCGCAAGTGCTCGATCATCTACTGATCTCCGGTGACGGTGGCGCGGTCGCCTTGCAAGTAGGTGATGACGATTCCCATGGGGTTGAACACGATCAAGTCCGGGGGGATGTGTTGGAGGAATTGGAATTGCAGCGAGAGCGTCCAGCGCTCCCGGCCCACTTCGTTTGCCATCTCCATCCGCACGAGGTCAAAATCGGCCGTGGCACTGTGCGGCTGCTGGGGGTTGGGCTGAATCCTCAAAATGACGCGGGCGACTTGCAATTCACCCCGCGCCACGCCCGCCGCGAGAAGGGCGACATTTTGGCTGTCAGCGCGAAACGAGGCGTTGGCGAGTTGCGTGCTGAGGAAGCGCAAGCTGCGGGACCAGTTCTGTGCGACTGTGGCCCGCCGCCGTGAGTAGAAGTCATAGATAAAGCGGTTGAGGAAATATTTGGTGGTGGGGTCCAGCGGGTCCGCCTGGGCTTCCATCGCTTTGTAGGTGACGGCCTCGGCTCGCCCGACTTCTCATCAACCCTCACGACGATGGGGCGCGGCGGCTCGACCGAGACAATGCGAATGACGACGACGATGAGCAAGAGCACTCCGATAGCCAGCCCGACGGAGATCACCCGTAGATGACGGTTGGTGTGGATGGCTTCGCCCCATATTTCGGCGTACTCGGCTCCGGCGTCTTTGATTTTCGGCTTCTTCATTTGATCCCTCCGCCCGCCTTCGCCGCCGCCGCGCCGCCGCTGGCCGCAGCCATTCCCGCCGTCGTTGCCATGCCCATGAGACCGCTTCCGGCTGCTCCGCCGCCGGTGACGAGCATCGAGGCGAGTTCCCCGCACTTGAGGCTTGCCAGCATTCCGGCGATGAAGAAGGGCACGACCGCGAGCGTCCAGAGTCCCACGTTCATGAAGCTTTGGATGTCCAGGTTGGCGTTAGCCAAGCTCGTGATGTAAGAGATTCCCACGGCGGAGAACACGCGCAACACCGCCCCGGCAATCACGGCGTAGAACGAGTAGGTAAGCATCGCCCGGAACCAACCCCAGAACAGAAACGACAGCGGATCGAAGACCAGAAAGGGAATGAAGATCGGACCCAGGATGATGAGGATCGCAAGGGCGACTTGCGCCCAGATCACTTGAGCGTAGGTGACGGCGGCCAAGATTAGGAGCATGAGGGCCATGAACAGCACCATCACAAACCCTGCAACCGCCGTCATCGAGGCATGAAGCCCGCTGGTGAGAATATTTAGTAGATCGCCCTGTTGCGCCGCCGCCGCTTGACCCGCCGCGAGCGAGTGAAAAAGGTTTGTAAGTTCGGTTTGCATCGAGTAGATGGTGTCGCCAACAAGCAGCGCGTGAAGCCAGTTACCGCCCGCCGCGATCATCCCTGGGAAGGTGAAAGCCATCCCCGGAATGTTGGTGGTGTAGAACGGCGTTGGTGCATGAATCGGAACTTGGCACGCAACGAACCCGACTCACAGGTCCATCACCTACCAAGAGCGTACGACGATGGCCTACCGAGCTCGGCCATCCGGTTGAGGATGTGACACCCGATCGCGGCTTCTCTGCGTTGCGCCTTGCTGTGCCTCGCCTTCAGGTCGCCTCCGAACACGGACTTGTATCGGAAGAAACTGTTCTCAACGCGCGCCTGCTGTCGGTAGCCCGACTCCTTCTGCCACTCCCGTCGCCCGACCTTGCGAATCCTCTGAAGAGACGCTTCACGCTGCGCCCAGGGGCCGTCGGTGGGCCCCGTCCGCCGTGAAACGCCGGATGGGAACTTCGAGCGGGGCGAGAAGAGCAGGGAGTGTGGAGGCGTCGTCCCGGCAGCTCGCTGTGAGTTCGGCCGCCACAATGAACCCCTCGGCGAACCCCTCGGCATCCACCCCGATGTGCAGCTTCCGCCAATCCCGGCGTTTCTTTGATGCCTTGTGCTTGTGCGCGTTCCATTCGCCGCAACCCAGAATCTTCAGCCCTGTGGAATCGACGATCAAGTCGATCGGGCCGTCGTAGGATCGGGTCAGGGGCGGCACCGCAACGATTTGGTTCCGGCGCGAGAGGGTGGTGTGGTCCGGGGCCTTGAGGTCGCGGCCCATCAAGCGGAGCAGCGAGGCCAGGAACCCCTCGGTCTGGCGGAGCGGCAGGCTGAAGACGACCCGCAGCGTCAACGCGGTCCGGACCGCGAGGTTCGAGTACCGCCGCTGGCCTCCGCGAAGACCGTTCTTCGGTGGTACCCACGCGGCAATTGCATCCTCGCTCAGCCAGATCGTGACGTCGCCGCGGCTCCTGAGGCCACGCTCGTACTCCCTCCAGTTCCGGATTCTGTACTTCTTCTTGTACTGGCGGTTGACTCGGCTCGACTTCGCTGCGACCACGACGTTACCCCCCCCCCCCCCCCCCCCCCCCCCCCGATCTCTATGATGGACTGGACCCCACCCCCGCCGCTAGCGTGCTCGCTTACACCGATTCATGCACCAACGCCCCGGGATAGAGCCGGAAGTAGAAGTTACGCAGCGTCAGCCCCGCCGAGACGGAAAGCTTCTCCCAGTTGAAGTTAAACTGCAGCACCGGTGTTTGGCCACGTGGCGCCCAGGTGCGGCAGCGATGCGGCTTCTGACTCAATCCGCTTTCGTCGATGAAGACGAGCGTACGGCCTTCGTTTTGGGCTTTTTTTAAATGCGCTTCCAGGTCTTGCGCTTCCAGGTGCGGATCCGCTCTTCGTTGCGCTCGCGCGCCTTTCCGGCCGGGCGTTGCGGGCTCCAGTCGAGCGCTCGCAGGATCTTCCAGGCGTGGCCTGCGTGGTATGCGACCCCGAACTCGTCTCCGGTCAGCCGAGCCACCCGCGGACAGCTCCACAGGGGCGTTGGGAAGCCGTGGGCTTCCGGGCCTTCCAGCAGCAGCGACGTCAGGCGTTCGCGTTGTGCGGCATCGAGGAGCGGCTTGCGTCCGGCGCGCCCGGCCTGGCGGAGTCCGGCCGCACCCTGCTCGCGGTATTGCCGCCGCCACTCACTGACGGTTTGGCGAGCGACGTTCAGCCGTCTCGCCGTCTCGGACTGATTGTGGCCTTGGTGGAGCAGCCGCATCGCTTCGAAACGGCGCTTCTCCAGCGCCTTGAAATCCCGCTTCACACCTTTGGGGTTGCCCATACATATATAGATGCTCCACACTGTCAAAAAGTGTCATAATAATTTGCGGGATTCAATAGTGCACCGGCCGAGAGCACCAACACAAAGTTCTCTCGGGTTTCTATTGCCTCCAGAACAGAGTCATCGAACTGCCCTGTTGGCATTGAGCCAACGTCAAGAAAAACGTCATAGTCATTTTCCAGGGCAAGCCTAAACGACTGTGCGACCTCGGCTCCTCCGACGCGGCGGTAGCTTATGAATACGCCCGACCTCGACGAACAGTTATCAGAATCAGTCTCTTCCGTCTGTTGTGCCTCCGTCATCTCGAGGGCTGCCTTGTATTCGGCAATCCGAGTGGCCAGCGTTTGTGCGTGAGTTCCCTGTCCGCGAGCTCTCGACACACCCAGATCCTCCTCCCAGACAGCGATCCAATGCCTCAAGTATTCAAGATCTGCGTTGCGAAGAGCTTCTCGGGGTTTCTGCAGATGCTGATCTTTTCCGTCCACATACGCCGAAAGTCGCCTGCGCACGCGGAAGCCAGCACGGTAGGTGCCCTCCACCTCGCCAAGGCGCCCGAGGATCAACGCTGAAGTTGCCTTCTCTAGGCCACGAGTAGAGATGTTTAACGTGCGCCGAAGAACGTCACCGGAAACCCACGCATGGGTGCGGCTCGTCTGCACGACTTCTGAGTTGAGGCGCTCAAGCAGAGCGCTAGTGTTCTCGTCGAGCTGCTGGGGTGGGATCACGAGTACGAACAGTCTAGCCGAAGAACGACAACAACGTAGGTATGTAGCGGTCTGTCTGGACGAGCTTGACTAGGTTCATCTTGGACGAGAGCGGGAGTCCCGTAGCGCAGGGCCGGAACGGACCTGCGGTTTTCTTGGCCGTACATCAAAAGGCCGCAAGTCTCTACGAGCCCGGCGCTGTCGGAGTCCGTGTCGGAAGTTGCAGCTCAAATCTCAACTGACGGCGAAGGGTTGATCCAACAGGTCTACATGGCCCTACAGTCGGGAGGTGGAGATGTGGCCTCTCGCCATCGCTCTTCGGGGATCGAAGGCTGGCGGCCAACTTAAAAGGAGGTCCTGCCAATCGGGAGGGTAGGGCATCTTAGCCCTTCATTGACCGGTTGAGGGCCTGAGAACCTCACCGGGCAGCTCCGCCGTCGGACGTCCGCCATTCACCACGGCTTTACCGTTGACGAATACGTAATCCACGCCTTCCGAGTATTGGTGCGGCTCGAAGAAGGTGGCCTTATCAGCGAGCTTTTCGAGATCCAGCACGACCAGGTCGGCGTGGAAACCTTCGCGGACCATTCCTCGATCGCGGAGCCCCAAGATCTGAGCCGGTAGCGAAGTGGAAGAACGTACGGCATCCTCCAGCGAAAGGACACTCTCGTCGATCGCGTAGCGGCGCAGCTTCCGAGGGTAGGAACCGTAAAAGCGTGCGTGTACCGGACGGTCGCTCGTAAGCGCGATACCGGCGTCCGTTGACGTGGCGACCCAGGGCAGCTTCATCAGCGTCTTGAGGTCCTCTTCCCAGACTGAGAAACCGCGCAGGCGCGCGCCGCCGATGCGGTCGCGGTAGCCCTCGTATTGCAGCTCCAAGGCCATGCGGATCGCGTCGATTCCACGGGCTTGCGCGAGCTGATCGAGCGTCTTCCCGACGAAGGTCGAGTCGGGATGGTCGAAGACGATGATGTTTTCGGGTCCGCCCCGCCGGGACATCTCGTGCGTCATGTCGCGGCGCACATCCGCTGCCTTCTCCGGGTCATCCATTGTCTGGCGCAAAGCGGAGGCGTAGTCCTTCTTGCCCGGGGCGGCGTCCTCGTCGAGCACGCTCTCGCCCACGGCCCAGTCGGGAATAAGCACCATGCTGCCGTCTCCACCCGTCGAGTGATACGGATATTGGTCGGCCCATACGTCAACGCCCCGAGAGCGGGCGCGGCCGATCAGGCGAATCGCCGCGGCGACCGAACCCCAGTAATGTGCGCCCATCGCTTTGAGGTGCGACGAAACGACCCGCACCCCGGTGCGTTCGCCGACCTCGATCGTCTCTTCAATGGCATCCAGCATCGTCGGCAGGCCCTTGGGGTCCTGGCTGGCGAGGTACCAGTCGGGCTCGGTGGATTCACTGCGCTGATGCACGATATAGACGCCGCCGAAAGGAGCGATCTCCTCGACTAGGGCAACGAGTTCTTCTGTGTCACTCCAAATGCCGGGGACGTACTCCAGTCCGGCTGTCATGCCGAATGCGCCGTGCCGCATACCCTCGCGCACCATCTGCTCCATACGCCGGATCTCTTCGGGCGTGGCGGTCCGCTTGTAGTCATCGCCGAGGGCCCGGCGGCGGACCGCGTTGTGACCCACCATCAGAACCGTATTGAGTCCGATGCCGAGGCGGGTCAAGGTCGCGCGCTGCTCATCGAGCGGCCACGGACCGCCGCCGTCCGAATTCAGCACGACGGTCGTGATCCCTTGCGTGACCAGATTCGGGGCCGAGCGGCGTTTGGCATCGTCGGACACCAGCCCGCGCGCGGCGTGGGAGTGCAAATCGACAAACCCAGGGACAATCAGCTTCCCCGCAGCGTCGATGGTTTTGGCGGCCTTGGCGTGGTCAACACGGCCGACCGCGACGATCTTGCCGTCACGGATGGCCACATCGGCCGGAAATGCCGGATTGCCTGCGCCGTCCATGACCCGGCCGTTGGTGAGGACGAAGTCGTAGGTCTGCCCAAAAACGACAGGGCACAAACAGAGGAGTAAGAGCGTCAGACGCAAAGCCAGGATTAGCGGCCTTGTCAGCCGGCAGCTCGGTATCAGAGGGCCGTTTTGGCAGTCTGTGTCAGGTTGTCCTGGGTCCGGATTCATCCTTCTGGGCTTCTGCCACCTTCGCCGAGGTTCTCAGTGATGCGATAGTGACTGATGGTTTGGCCGATCACGTCGGTCCAATTCTACCCTGAAGCGTTAGGTGTCGCGAACAACCGAACTTACCAACAACCCGATTATTCCACGACTGGGCCTGTGAGTCGGCTCGGCTTTGCAGTTGAGGGCCTCCTCAGAATCAAGGTCTCACCATGCCGTGTAATCCCGTTGCACGTCCCTCGCTGCGCCTGTAGGTTGTGACAGAATGGGGCAGCCTCCGCCCCGCTGGGCAAGCCGGCCGGGAACTGGAGGACATGAAATGGAAATCAGTTTCGAATGCAAGAAGTGTCGGAAGGAATTCACTTGCGAAGTGGGGCAGATAGGCATCAATGATCAGACCATGCGCCCGGACTTCGAGAAGCCAATCCTCTGTCCGCGTTGTGGAGAGAGAACCATGGATGAAGTGCTTTTGACCGAGCTCGGTCAGAGCCAGATGCCAGAAGCCACCATCGATCTTTGACCCGGCTCGCCCGATTCTCTTCTGCGAACCGACACCTACATGCAGTACTCGATGACGATTCGACCATTGGGAGCGGACGGCGCTGGGGCAGCAGCACCATGGCGACGATGGTGACGCCGTGGGTGAGCGATCGATGTTTCACAGATTCTCGGCCTGAGACACAGGGCACGGTGCTAAGCCGATGCGCCGAGATAACCATCGAGCTTCTGCTTCGAATCCCGCAAATAATCGGGCATCTTGTCACCTTCGCCACCGATCTCGAAGATGAGCACGCCGGGGTATCGGATTCTCCGGAGCGCCGAAAGCAGCCGCGGGTAATCGATGAAGCCGTGCACGAGCGGCTTGTGTTCGTTCCAGGTGTGGGGCTCGATGTCGTGGACGTGCAGATGGAACAGCTTGTCGCCGAGCGTTTCAACGATCTTCACATTGACGTCGTTGTAGGCCTTGATGCGTTCCGGCGTGCCGTATTCTTCGGGCTTGATGTGTGAAAGCTCCTCGAAGCCGGACTGGTGCCCGACGTCGAGGGTCACGCCGACATTGTCGTGGTTGATCTCTTCGATGAACCGGACCAGACCCGGAATCGAAGGGGGCACGCTGGTTTCGCAGGCGATCTGAAATCCCCGGTCGGCGGCCATCGACCCCCACTTCCGCGTGCGCTCGATCACTGTCTGCCGATTCTCTTCCAGCTTCGTTCCACGCGGCTGCGGGTGCAGCACCGCGACTTTGGCGCCCATGAACCCGGTGGCCTCGATGCTCATCTCGAGGTCCGCAACGGCGTTGTCTTCATCTGGGAGCATGTAGGATCCCGAAAAGGGCAGGTGCACTGTTACTTGGTCAAACGGCATGAGCGCCGCTCGAATCTTCTCTTTCTGCTCGCCTGTGAGCTCATTAAAGCGGAAACCGGGGTGTTGGTCCGGGGTAGCTTCAAGGCGCCCCAAGACGAGCAGGACTTCGAGGGTGCGGAATCCGAGGCCTTGCACGATATCGATCGCCTCAAAGAAACCCGCGCCCTGAATGGCGGTGTTTGCGCCGACGATGTGGGGCACGAATTCGAACGGCGACTGGTCGGAGGCCGGTTCCGGTTCGATGCATCCCACGAGAGACGCCGTCGCCCACCCTCCGGCGAAACAGAGAAAAGCACGTCGGTTGAGCGGAGTCTTGTAGGCGACATCCATGCCGCCCTCACCAAGCTTCTCGACAACGCGGTAGTGGCTGACGGTGGTGCCTATCAAGTGCTGACCCTGACCCTAGCGGATTGTACCGCCGCATAGCTGTCGGGAACAACCGATGTCACTCGGAATCGGCCCAGAGCCTCGGCAGGCCTCTGAGGGGGCTCGATTTGGGTCCGCTCGGCGGCTTAGGTTCCAGTGGTTCCGGCGGCTCATTCCTCAATGCGAAATCGTTTGCCGATCCCAATCCGACGGTGACGCTTGCTCCCAACGGTCTAGCGTGGGCGGGCGGTACGAGGATCCCACATCGATGTCGCCCACACCCCCAAAATCCTCACTGACGGCGAACTCATGATCCAGGCGATCCAGGCGGCTGGATCAACCGATGCCGACCAATCAGGATTTCGCTGTCGCCGAACGCTTTACCAGAGCCGCTGCTGGACTGAGGCACTTGTCCGAATAGCCGACTCTATGCCCTTTCGGATTGTTTCGGGTTGGCAGAAGATCGGGCCAGACGCTGCCGAGGTGAGCCTTCCGTAGGGGTATTCTGTAAAGCTGAGTGCGAGCCGGCCAGCGGCCGGGCGTGGCGGGGGGGCCCGGGCAGGCGTGGCAGCAGAAAGAGGCAGGAGATTATAGTAGGACAAGGCCGCTGTCTCGCCTGGAAAGAGTGCTCAAGAAGCATCCGAATTTTTACATTCGGCAGCGTGCTCGGAACCTCCGTTTGGCGTTCGGCCGGAATGATCGGTTGCCATGAAGAAGTATGACTACGTCGTCTACATCGACGACAACTTCCACTACATGGACGAGGATGAGCGCTACAAGCTTGGCGGATTCAGCAAGTGCGCCTCCGCCGTTGCCGCCTGCAAGGAAGTAGTGGACAGATGCCTGCAGGAGGGTTTCAGTGAAACCAGCACGGTCGCAGAACTTCTCAAAGGATACCTTTTGTTTGGCGACGACCCGTTCATCGTAACCAACGATCCCGACTGCAAATTCTCCGCCCGCGATTACGCCCGGCTCCGATGCGAACAGATGTGCCGCCGGAGCAGTTAGTGGAGACGCGGGTTCAGCCGTCCCTCTGCGTGAGGGCGCACTACATTTCACCCGCCCCGATACAATCGCCCTTTATCGCGCTGGCAGCCTCCCTCCCGCAATCTCCAAGACTCGTTTCTCGAAGCACGGGCCGGGCGGCGAGGATCGGCTATATCGACCTGGGCATGATCCTGGACGACGCGGGTATAGAAGTCTTCACGCAAGGCCGAGAACTGCGGCCCGCACATTCATGGGCCCATGTGGAGCTCGGCCTGATGCGGCTCACAATCACCGACCTTCGATCCAAACACGCTCTAACAAAGCTACTTGGGTGTGATTTTCCCTAGTCAGCGGAGGAGCGGTGATCTCGCTAGATCTTGGACCGAAGAACAAGGATGGGTGCCGCCTGGCGATGGGAGCAGGCGTTGGGTGAATCCGAGGACTCTGAGAGACTGAACACGTCGTTCATCGAACGGCTGAATCTAACGATCCGACAGGGCTCGGCATATCTTTGTCGCCGGACGCTGTGCTACGCGCGACGGACGGAGCGACTGGCAGCGCACCTTGAGCTGCTGCACTGCTACTACAACTTTGTGAGGCCTCACCGGGCGCTGAAATTCGGACGAGAGGTCAGGACACCGGCCATGCAGGCGGGTCTGACGAACCGGCGGCTGACGTTACGGGAGATCTTCTCATCGACAATAGTTTTGCTGGCATGGGAGAAAGTCAAGTCGGTGCTCGTCCGCTGTACGATCTTGTTCCTTGTGGACGATAGGCGAGTGCAACTGGCGGCCTAGTGTAGTGCGTCAAGCAGATTGCACCTTATGCAGGGCGGCACGTCCGCGCTTGACTTTCTCGAAGATGTCGGAGGCGGTCGCGGTCCAGATGAAGGGCGTGGGATGCCCGTTGTGCTGGGCGATGTAGTCGTCAATGGCGGCGACGAGCTCGTCCACGCTGCGAAACACGCCGCGGCGCAGGCGCTTGACGGTGAGATCGCGAAAGAATCGCTCGACCATGTTCAGCCACGACGCCGAGGTCGGGGTGAAATGAATGTGGAAGCGCGGGTGACGATCGAGCCAACGCTTCACAGCGGCATGCTTGTGGGTGGCATAGTTGTCCACGATGAGATGAAGCTGTTTGTCCTTGGGAGTGCGGCGGTCAATTAAGCGCAGGAAGCGCAGCCATTCCTGGTGGCTGTGTCGGGGCATGCACTCGGCGATCACGCTGCCGTCAAGGCTGTTGAGCGCCGCAAGCAGGGTGGTCGTGCCGTTGCGCTTGTAATCGTGGGTCATCGTTTGGCCGCGTCCCTTTTTGAGCGGCAGGCCGGGCTGGGTGCGATCGAGGGCTTGGATTTGGGACTTCTCATCGAGCGAGAGAACCAGAGCATGCTCAGGCGGATTGAGATAGAGTCCGACGATGTCGTCGAGTTTCTCGGCGAAACGCGGGTCATTGCTGAGCTTGAAGGTCTTGACGCGGTGGGGCTTGAGGCCATGGGCGCGCCAAATCCGTCCCACGGTGGAAGCACTGACGCCGGCCGCGGCGGCCATGGTGCGGCGGCTCCAGTGGGTGGCGTTGGACGGTTTCTCGCGGGTGGTCTTGTGGATGATCTGCTGTACTTTCTGCTTCGAGACGGCAGGTTTACGACCGGGCCGTGGGGCGTCTTTTGCAATGCCGGCGATGCTGCTTTCGAGAAAGCGCGTGCGCCAGCGGGCCACCAACTGCCGCGAGACACCGAGCTGTGCGGCGATCTGCTTATTCTCGAGACCGTCGGCGGCCAGCAGGACAATCCTGGCTCGCAGGGCGAGACGAACGGCGACTTGGCGGCCGCGCGCGTAGCGGTCCAACTGCTTGCATTGCGCTGTGTTCAAAGTTACTGGTTGTGCTCTTCGCATCCCATGCCTCCTGTTAATAGAGACGACGGGAAACCAATATAAGTTACATTATTTATGGTGCACTACACTAGCAACACTCGATGACGGAAGCACCTGTGGGTGGAGGCCTGGCGCAAGAAAGTGGCCCAGGGCGACGTCATCGTCGTCCGTTACGCCGACGATTTTGTGGTGGGCTTTCAGCATCGGGCGGAAGCCGAGCGTTTCTGGGCAGAGCTTCAGGAACGTTTGGCCCAGTTCGGCCTGGGACTCCATGCGGGCAAGACGCGGTTGATCGAGTTTGGGCGGTTCGCCGCTCAGAACCGGAAGAGACGTGGCGAGGGAAAGCCGGAGACCTTCACGTTCTTGGGCTTCACGCACTACTGCGGGACGCGCAGGAGCAACGGCACATTCATCGTCTGGCGTAAGACGGCGAAGAAGCGGACGGTGGCGAAGCTGCATCAACTGAAGGCAGCTCTGCGCCGCTGGATGCACGAGCCGACGGCGCAAGTCGGGGAATGGCTGAAGAGGGTCGTCCTGGGCTATTACCAATACCACGCGGTTCCGGGCAATATCGATCGGCTGGCGTTGTTCCAATACCGGCTGCGTGTGCTGTGGCGATTCATCTTGTTTCGTCGCAGTCAGAAGGGACGTAAGTCCTGGAAGAAGCTCAACCGACTGTTGGACCGCTGGATTCCCACCCCGCGCGTTCTGCACCCTTATCCGATGGCACGTTTCTGCGCTACTCATCCGAGGTAGGAGCCCGATGCATTAGCAGTGCACGTCGGGATCTGTGCGGGGGGTGCCGGGTGACCGGCATCCCGACCGCGATCGGGCTTGTAGGGTGTATCATGGGCGGGGTTTCCCCGCTTAGAGCGGCCTGGAAACACGTCTCCCATGCATCCTATTCTCATCCTGGCCATCGCCATCGCGACGGTCTTTCTTCTCATCATTCGGCTCAAGATCAACGCCTTCGTGGCGCTGATTTCGGCGGCCATCCTCATCGGTCTGCTCTCGCCGGAGGTTGCGCTTACCGACGTCATGAAGGAGGTCGGCGAGCGGTTCGGAGGCGTCGTCGGACGGATCGGCATTGCCATCGCCATGGCGGCAGTCATCGGGCAGTGCCTGATGGAGAGCGGCGCGGCTGACCGCATCACTCGGCGGTTCGTGGCTTGGCTGGGGGAAAAACTCTCTTCGCTCTCCCTTGTCGTCAGTGGTTATGTGCTGTCGGTGCCGGTCTTCGCCGACACGGTGTTTTATCTGCTCGTTCCCTTGGCGCGGGCGATGAGCGTGCGGATGGGCGGCAAGAACTACGTCCTCTATGTGCTGGCGATCTCGGCCGGCGGCTCAGCGACCCACGTGTTCGTCCCGCCCACGCCCGGGCCGTTGGTGATGGCGTCGACCCTCAACGTGGATGTGGGGATCGTGATCCTGGTCGGGTTGTGCGTGGCGCTGCCGGCGTCGTTGTGCGGCTGGCTGTACGCGGTGTGGATCGACCGCAAGCTCGATATCCCGGTACGCGAAGCGCCGGGCCTCTCCCTTGACGAGTTGGGGAAGATCGCCACTCGCTCTGAAGACGAGTTGCCGGGTTTTTGGGTGTCGATGTCACCGATCGTTCTGCCTGTGTTGTTCATTGCTTCGAATACCGTTGCGAATACGTTCTACAAGGGAACACGCGTCGCTGAGGTCACCGGGTTTCTCGGCAATCCGAGCGTGGCGCTGCTGGCGGGCGCGGCCGTGGCTTTGTGGGTGTTGGCGCGGCAGAACCGCATGACGCTCTCTCAGCTCGCCAAACCAGTCGAGCAGGCGATCGCCAGCGCGGGCGTCATCATCCTGATCACGTCGGGCGGAGGCGCCTTCGGCGGGATGCTGGTTCGCGCCGGTGTGGGCGACGTGCTCGGCAAGTGGGCCGGCGACCTCGGCATCTCGCTGATGGTGCTGGCGTTCGGGCTTGCGATTCTGCTCAAGGTCGCACAGGGCTCGGGGACCGTGGCGATGATCACGGTGTCGGCGATCGTGGCGCCGTTGCTGGGCGCCGCGTCCCTGCCTTATCACGAGGTCTACGTCCTGATGGCGATCGGTAGCGGCGCGCTGATCGGCACCTGGATGAACGACAGCGGCTTCTGGGTCTTTCGCACGATGACGGGTCTGAGCGAGATCGAGACGCTCAAGACGAAGACGATGCTGCTCGTCGTCCTCGGTGCCGCGGGGATGCTAATGACCGTGTTGGGGAGCCAACTGGTTCCGATGCGCTGACCCGCGGTATCTCCGTTGATTTGCCCGCGAAGAGAAACGCCAGGAGCCCCGGTAGGGACGGAAAGAGCTCGCCAGGCTTCCTATCCACTGCTTCCGCCTGACAGACTGTTAAGGGCGGCCTCAGAGACCCTCGGCGAGCGACTTGCGCTTGCAGGCGTGAGTTCCTACCATGCGATAACGCCCCCGAAGCCTGCCGACGCTTTGCTCATCCTTTAGACGGCGCGCAAGTTTCCCCAGGAAAGAGTGAGACAATGCAGCCTTTTCAAATCCGCATCATGATCGTCGTCGCCACGCTGCTGGTTCTGCTGGCCAGCTCGAGAACGATCTCCGAACTGGTCATCGAGTACCAGTGGTGGCAGGAGCTAGGACAGCTTCCCACGTGGTACAGCATGCTGATGTATCAGATTCTGCCGCCGACCGTAGCGTCGGTCGTGGCTTGGCTGACCTTGCTGTGGGCGCACCGCCGGGGCGTGCGGTTCGCGGCTTCACCGGCGGCCCGCTCGAAGATCTACTCGCGGATCGTCCTCGCGGTACTGCTAGTGGCGGCGGTCGTCTTGATCGGAACGTCGGTGAACTCGGAGAAGGTCATGGCCTACATCGGGTCGTTCGGTGTCGAGACCCCGCCTGACACCTGGGCCGACCCGGTCTTCGGCGAGGAGCTGTCGTTCTATTTATTCACGCTCCCGTTCTACGGGCAGGTTCTGCGCTACGTTTTTGTGCTGGCGGTGTTTTCGATCGTGATCTTCTGGGCGGCCGGCCGCGGCTGGCAGATGTACGAGCGCGTACGCCAGTTCCGCGCGGACGGGGGCGCGATGGAAGAGTTTGACCCCGGGCCCAACCCGCTGCTGCTGCCGGGCGCGACGCAAACCGGTTTTGCGCGCATCTTGGCGTCGATCGGCCTGCTCGCTTTGGCGGCGTGGTTCTATCTCGGCCGCTACAACCTGTTGATGAACCAACACCCCTTCATGACGGGGATGGACTACGTCGACGAGAACTTCGCCCTGCCACTTCGCTGGGTCGTGATCTTGGCGGCTCTGGTAGCGATTCCTCTGGTGGCGCTGCGGAAGCTGAAGCCGGCGGGCGTACTGCTCGGGGCGGCGCTGCTCGCCAACGTCGCGGTCCCGCAGGCAGTCACTTTGCTCATCGTGCGTCCGAACGAGCTGGCCGTCGAGAAGTCCTACATCGAGCGGCACATCGAGGCAACCACCGAGGCCTATGCGTTGGGGCGCACACGGGCGCAAGAGAAAACCTTCAGCTCGTCGCAGATGGAAACCATCGACGTCAGCGCTCATCAGACACTGGTCGACAACATCCGACTATGGGACTGGCGAGCCTTTAACGACACCATCACGCAGATCCAGGCGCTGCGGCCCTACTTCCGTTTCGCCGACGTGGACATCGACCGTTACATCATCGACGGCAAGATCAAGCAAGTGTTGCTCTCAGCCCGGGAGATCGACGTCGGCCAACTGCCGGCCGAGGCGCGCCAAAGCTGGGTGAGCCGCAACCTGATCTATACCCACGGCTACGGCGTCGTCATGTCGGAAGTGAACCGTACGACCGATGACGGGCTGCCGGTGCTGTTGATTCAGGACGCACCTCCGCAGGTGTCTAATAAAATCCCCGACATTGAGCTGAACCGAGCAGAGATCTACTACGGCGAGTTCACGCACGATCCGGTGTTCGTGGCCACGGACGAGCCGGAGTTCGACTACCCCTCGGGCACGGAAAACATTTACGCGAGCTACGAAGGTACGGGCGGTTTCCCGATCGAGTCGCTACTGCTGCGGCTGGCTGCCTCGATCAAGACGGGCCAGTACAACATCTTCCTGACGGGCCTGATGAACGAGAACAGCCGCATGATGATCTACCGCAACGTGAGGGAGCGGCTCGATCATCTGGCCCCATTCATCGACTGGGAGCCGGACCCCTACCTGGTCATTCGCGAGAACGGCCAGCTCTTCTGGATTGTCGACGGCTACACG
The DNA here is from genome assembly GCA_965248255.1 of Bryobacterales bacterium. Lineage (GTDB taxonomy): Bacteria > Acidobacteriota > Terriglobia > Bryobacterales > UBA6623 > JAKZVK01. The sequence goes on along the minus strand of CBDFIW010000004.1, from coordinate 2,069,795 downwards.
TCGTCCGACTCACATCCTTACTCGGCAGCCGTGAACGTGCCGACCCTCGATGGACGGGCCAACTACGTGCGTAACGCCGTCAAGGCCACAGTCGACGCCTACAACGGCACGACGACCATCTACCAGTTCGAGGAGGCCGACCCGATCGTCCAGGTCTACCGCAACTTGTTTCCGGAGCTGTTCAAAGACAGGAGTGAAATGCCGGCGTCGCTGCGGCAGCACGCGCGCTATCCGGAGCTGATGTTCCAGATCCAGGCCGAGATCTACCGCACCTTCCACATGCGGGAAGCGGAAGTGTTCTACAGCAAGGAAGACGTGTGGGAGGTAGCGCAGAGCCTCGCCGGCGACACGAACACGCCGACGCCCATGCGCCCAACCTACATTGTCGCCACACTCCCCGGTGAAACCGAGCCGGAATACCTGCTGATGCTGCCGTTCACGCCGAGAGCCCGCCCCAACTTGATCGGTTGGATGGCGGCCCGCTGCGACGGGGACAAGCTGGGCGAGCTGATCTTCTACCAATTGTCGAAACAGGAGCTGGTTTTCGGACCGAGCCAGATCGAGGCACGCATCAACCAGGATCAGGACATCGCCAAAGACCTCACCCTGTGGGGCCAGCAAGGCTCGCGCGTGCTACGCGGTGACATGATCGCCTTGCCGGTCGCCGACAGCTTCCTCTACGTCGAGTCGATCTACATCCAGGCCGAATCGGCAAGGATGCCTCAGTTGCGCAAGGTGGTTCTGGCCATGGGGAACCGGCTGATCTACGAAGACACGTTCGAGCTTGCACTGGAACAGATCGGAGCCGGCTCGCCTAGGACTCTTCTCGCGGCGGCGACCGACGAGACCGCGCAGACGGGGGCCCCACAACCCTCCGCCAGAGCGCCCGACGACCCCCGCGGACGCACGCGCAGGCTCGCCTCCCGCGTCCAGCAGCTCCGGCGGCAAGCCGAGGAGCTGGCCGAGGAGTTGGCGAAGGTCGAGGCCGACTTGCGGCAGTGAGCTGCTCAGCGGAGCCGACAGGCAGAAATCGGGCGGTGGTTGCAGAGATAGGGCACCCTCCGTCCCACACCACCCTGACGGAAACGCCGTCCGAATTCACGCTAACTGCGGGTTTACTTTGACTTCGCAGCGTGAGTCTGCGAGGATAAACCTACGATTCTGAAGCGTCAGGCGTGCCCCGGCACAGTTGTCCCTTTTCGTCTTCCCGCGGCTTGGTTCCTGCCTCTTCGACGGTCGATTCGCTCGGCGAGTGGGGTCGGCAACTATCGATGGAGACCAACGAATGAAGAGGCTCTACGTGGGGAACCTTCCGTACTCGGCGACTGAGGGAGACCTTGAGACGTTTTTTACCGAGCGCGGCGTGACGTTGGACAATGTAGCACTGATCCGCGACCGTGACACAGGAAATCCACGCGGCTTCGCCTTCGTCGAGATCGAAGACGACGAACAAGCGGATCAGGCGGTCGAGACGTGTAACGGGCAGGACCTTAGTGGGCGACCGCTGGTGGTCAATGAGGCGCGGCCCCGCGTGCCTTCCTTTGGCGGTGGCGATTTCGGCGGCGGGGGCGGCGGGGGCGGCGATCGACCCCGCGGGCGCGGCAAGGGCAGCAAGCGTGGCAAGCAGCGCCGGGGAAGCCCTCGCTGGTAGCCCCGTCTGCTGTGATCACGTCCAGATTCGCGGCCGACCGTCTCGACACCCTTCTCTTGAGGTTGATCTTGCTTGGCCCTACGGCAATCTCATCCGCAGGTTCTTGACCAGAAAGGCCCACTCATCGGCCGCCTCTTCGATCAACTTTGACGTAGGCTTGCCGGCGCCGTGGCCGGCGCGCGTCTCGATGCGGGCGAGAACAGGCGCTTTCCCTGCCTGGGCGTACTGCAAACGCGAGATGAACTTGAAACTGTGGCCCGGCACCACGCGGTCGTCGGTGTCAGCCGTAGTGACGAGCGTGGCGGGATAGCTCGCGCCTGTATCGAGGTTGTGATAGGGCGAGTAGGCGTAGAGCGCCTGGAACTCTTCGGGGTTGTCGGAGGAGCCGTAATCGTCCGTCCAGTAGCGGCCGGCGGTGAACTTGTGGAAGCGCAGCATGTCCATCACGCCCACGCCGGCAAGACAGGCCGCGAACAGCTCCGGACGCTGGGTCATGGCGGCGCCGACAAGCAGGCCGCCGTTGCTGCGTCCCTGGATGGCGAGCTTCGCCGACCGCGTGTATTTCTTCTCAATCAGCCACTCGGCGGCGGCGATGAAATCGTCGAAGACGTTCTGCTTTCGCAACTTGGTTCCCGCCTTGTGCCACGGCTCGCCGTACTCGCCTCCGCCGCGAAGATTGGCGATCGCCAGTACGCCGCCCATCTCCATCCACGCCAAGCGCGTGATCGAGAAGTACGGCGTGATGGAAATGTCGAACCCTCCGTAGCCGTAGAGAAGCGTAGCGTTCGACCCATCGCGCTTGATCCCCTTCTTGTGAGAAAGAAACATCGGCACGCGGGTGCCGTCTTTGCTGTTGTAGAAGATTTGCTTGACCTCGTAGTCGTCGGGATTGAAGCCGACTTTCGTTCGGCGCATGAGAGTGCTTTTCCCCGTGATCAGGTCGTAACGATAGATCGAGGGAGGCAGAGTGAAGCCGCCAAGCAGGTAGAACGTCTCGGTATCGCCCCGCCTGCCTTCGAACCCCTCTGCCGAGGCGATCATGCCGAAATCCACGTCGCGCACAAATTCGCCTTCCATGGTGAAGATCTTCACCCGCGTGCTGGCGTCTTTGAGGTACGACGCCACGAACAGGTTCCCGATCAGGCTCACCCCTTCGAGGGTTTCCTTTGCTGGCGGGATGATCTCCTCCCAGTGCTCGCGCTCGGGTTTGCGGAGGTCGATGGCGATCAGCCGGCGCGTGGGAGCGTCGAGGTTCGTCTGGAAAAAGAGCAGCGGCCCGTCGTTGCCGATAAACGTGTACTCGTGGTCGAAGTTGTCGATCAGCTCGACCGGGATTCCACGGGACTCGTTCAAGTCCTGGTAGAAGATGCGGTGCCGCGCGTCGGTGCCGACCTGCGCGGTGATGATGACGTAGCGCCCGTCTTCGGTGGCCCCGGCGGCGAGCATCCAATCCGGGTGGTCGGGCCGCTTGTAGACCAAGACGTCCTCGGCTTGCGCCGTGCCGACTCGATGGTAGTAGACCTTATGGTTGAGGTTGAGACTCTGGAACTCGGCCCCTTCCTTGGGCTCGTCGAAGCGGCTATAGAAGAACCCCTCGCCGTCCTGGGTCCACGAAGGCGTACTGAATTTGACCCACCTGACCTCGTCGTCGAGAAGGTCGCCGGACTCGATTTCCATGACACGGACCGTTTGCCAGTCCGAGCCTGATTCGGCCCGGCCGTAGGCCACGTAGCGGCCGTCGTCGCTGAAGACGGATCCGGTGAGGGCGATCGTGCCGTCTTTGGACCAGGTGTTGGGGTCGATCAGCACCTGCGGCTCTTCGTCGAGCGAGTCCATTCGGTGGAGCACGTACTGGTTCTGTAGGCCGTCATTCTTTCTGAAGTAGTAGCGGCCGCCGGCCTTCACATAGTGAGTGAACCGCTCAAAGTTCCACAGCTCGGTCAAGCGCTTGCGAATAGTCTCGCGCTCGGGGATGGACTCGATAAAAGCGAAAGTGACTTTGTTCTGCTCTCTGACCCAGGCTTCTACCTCCTTCGATTCCCGCACGTCTTGCTCCAGCCAGCGGTAAGGGTCGGCGACTTCGACGCCATGGTAGACATCGACATGGTCGATGCGCCGTGTGTCCGGGTAGTCAGGGGAGGCGTCCTGGCTACAGCCGAGAGAAGCCAACGCTAGGGCTCCCACCGCCACTCGGGTGATCTTACCCATCGGTTCCTCCATGATTCTTTGACGGCGCCCATTGGAGACGTGTTGCCGCGTGTTCGACCCTTGTTAAGGCTCCGATTGGCTCTGCGCCCCGATTGCCAACTCGAGGTTCTTGCGCGCGCCGGCGTGACTGGGGTCGGCTTCAACGGCCTTGCGAAAGTGCTTCACCGCTTCATCGATATTACCCTGGGAACCGAGCGCGCTGCCCAAGTTATTGTGCGCGTCGGCGTAGTCGGCGTCGATGCGGAGCGCTTTGTGAAACTGGCGAATAGCTTCGTCGATCTGCCCCTGATCGCCGAGTGTAATCCCGAGGTTATTGTGCGCTTCGGCGTAATAGGGATTGGTCTTCAAGGCTTCCCGGAAGTGTCGTACGGCGCGGTCGAACTCGCCGCTCGCGCCCAGCGAGATGCCCAAGTTATTGTGCGCTTCGGCATGGTCCGGCTCGCTCGCGAGCGCCTGGCGGAAGAGGCGGATCGCCGCGTCGAGATCTCCCCGCGTGCCCAGCAAGATCCCTAGGTTATTACTCGCTTCGGCATAGCGGGGACGGATGCGCAACGCCTGGCGGTAATGCTTTTCAGCCTGGCCCGGCTGGCCCGACGCTTCATAAGCGAGCCCCAAGTTGTAGTGAGCGTACTCGTAGTCCGGCTGCTGACGGGCGATCAGCTCAAACTGCTCGATCGCCTCATCGTAGCGGCGGAGCCCCATGAAATAGTTCCCCAGCCGATTCCGCTTTTCGTAGTCGTCGGGTTCAACCTCGAGCTGCTTCCGATAGCCGGCGATCTGGGCCAGGCGCTCCTTTTCGCCGAAATCTTCGCGTAGGGTCGCCAAGTCCAAAGGCGTAGCGGGCAAGACCTGGAACCAAAGGTCGGCCATTTCGCGCGAGGTCTCCCAGCCGTAGGTGACGCGCACTGGAGGGTTGTGGGGGTTGCGGACATTGGCCGCCGAGTTGTCGAAAGTGAACCGCATCGACAAGATCGACCCCGCCGGCAAGGCTACCGGCTTCGCATAGCGGTATTCATCTTGCCAGTCGAAATCCCATTGCTTGATCAGCAGCAGATCCTTCCTCGTCCCGTCGGGCAGCATGGCCCAGCCTTCCATCCGCCGGCCCAGATAGTGCGCATGGGCGTAAACGTTGAGGACCTCGACGGCGACCGGGAGCTTGTAGGTGTCAGTGACGACGTAGTGATCATCGCCGGGGGCGATGTCCATGGTCCTCGACCCGAGGCGGAGGATCAGCGGGATGCGCTTGGGCGCTTGATCGGTGAAGAACAACCCCAGCGACGATTGGATGATCTCCGGCTTACCCGTCGGCAACAGGTGCATTTCAAGAACCATGTCGGTTCCCGGGTCGAGTTGCCAGGCCATGTCGTCGGCACGCATCGACGGCTGCTTGCCGGGCGTCCAACCGATCCAGTGCCCATTGGGATCGAAGATGCCATCGAGCAGCATGCTGCTCTTGAAGCCCGGTTGCGGGTCGGCCTCGTCGCGCTGACGCGAGCGACCGCTAGTGTCGAACAGCATGCGGGAGTGATGGACGAGTCGCGCATTGCCTGGGCGGAACTCGAAGGCGCGGACGTACTTCGTCTCGGTGAGGGGGATCGGTAAAGCGAAGTTGCGGAACACGTCGCCACCCGCGGAGGGCAGGGTGAACGGCTCGGTCATTTCGATCACCAAGTCCGGCTGGCCCAACTGCCAGCCCTCGGTCCACTTCGGAAGTGGTGGAAGGTCGGCGGGGTTGCCCTCCGGCCCTCCCTCCTCGACCCATTGGGTAATCATGCTGATCTCGCGGCCGCTGAGGCGGCGCTCTTCGGAAAACGGTTCGCCAATCGGCTGGGGCAGCCAAGGCGGCATGTAGCGGCTCTCAATGACCGTGGCGATCAACTGTGCGCGCTTGGTGATGTCTTGATAGGTCAGCAGGTTGAACGGGCCCGATTCGCCGGGACGGTGGCAGCTCGAACAGTTTTCGTAGATGACGGGCGCGATATGCCGGGTGAAGGTGAGCGTCCGCGGTGGGAACGCGTCGGCGCCTCCCGGGGCCGCTTGACGGTCAGCACAAGCGAGGCTGAGCAGGCCGCATGCCACCAGCCCAGGGCTGATCCGACTTTGAGAGACGCATCTAGAGGGCACCTTCGACCCCAACCCCGAGAACGGGTGTTTCGACCTTCAGTATAGATTTCCGACGAGGCCTTGAGGAACCGCCTTGTGGCATAACGTTCCCGCTTTGCTGAGTCCCGATCCCTCGGGACTCGGGTCCGCAAGGCGGGACCACTCGTGGCTGAGAGCGATCCTGTGTCGCGACGAATCGCGAGACGGCAAAGCTGGAGCGGGCACGGCATGCCGTGCCCCTACATGGCAAGCCGAAACGTGAGCGAACTTGCGAAACACACTACTTAGTCGGACCCGCCGTTGAGGGTGGTTTGAGTGCCGAGGATGGCGTTCCGAGAGGGTGAGTCTTGCCACTGGTCTCGCAGTTCGCAGCTCATCCAATCGGCGATCAGTTGCCCGGCCAACGCATGGCCCTGCTCGTTCCAGTGCCCCCAACCCAAAAGCGGCTCGAAGCCGTGAAGGAAAACGCCTCGTTGCTCGGCATGCTTTTGAAAAGCGGGGCCGAGTAGCAGGACGGGAAAACCCTCGCGTCTACCGACGGCCCGGACGCGGCGGTCGGGATAGAAAAGATCAGCGACACTTGCCTGGTCGCGGAAGGCCTGCCGGAGGGCCGCGTCCGGGTGGACTTGAATGCCGCTGGTGAGCGAGACCACCAAGAAGGGGAGTCCGCGGTCAGTGACCTCACGGTTCATCTGAGCGAGCAGGCCCTCGGTGACGCGCCAGGCGTCGACCCACGCGGGGTCGGTGGGGGCTGCGTATAGCGCTGTCGTCATGCCGGGCTCATTCGGGCCCGCGAAGCCGGTTGCTCCGGAGCGAGCCGCCAGTTTCCAGGCAAGCCGCACGTGGTTCAGCAACTGCAGCAGCCGTGAGTGGCGTAGCGCGGAGGAGGCGGCGCTCATGAGGAGACCTTGCCGTGCTCGGAAGGCTTCGGTTTCGACGAAGCTACGGTCTAGGATCAGCTCACCGTTCCGATAGCGATGGTAGGGCGCGGCGGCTGCGCCACTCAGGGTCGGTGAGTTATCCGAGATATCGTTGCCGGTGTAGAGGGCCAGCAAGACGATGTCAGGATCGTAGGTCCAAACTCGATGTTGCAGCGTAAGTAGTTGTTGCGTAGTGCCATAGCCCGAGACACCGAAGTTCAAGGCTTCGATGGAGCGGCCGCCTGCCGATCGTCGGCGCTGCAACTCCTGCTCGATGACAGAACAGAAGGTCGCTTCGAAAGGAACCTGGCGCGCTTCGGTGAACGAATCGCCCAGGACCGCGATGCGCAAGGTGCCGGGCGGCTTGGCCGCGCTCCGTTCGCGATCCCGGAAGCCGCGGCTGTTGACGCGAATGTAGGCCCGCCCCTCACGCTGTTGCCAGCCTTCGGCTCCCTCGATCAACGCGCTGCCGAAGACCGGGTCGGGACGGTCGAAGATGGGGTGCTCGACACCGCCAATGAGCAGCAGTACTTCGGCCATCACGCCGGCCGTCAAGCCTGCCATGGCGAGAACGGCGGCCGCGCGGCCGGAGCGTTGAAGCTTGGCCTTGAGGCTCGGGGACATCGTGACGCGTCACCTTGTTGGGGAGTTCTTGCAGGGAATTCTGCGGGCAACACCGGCCCGCCGCCGTCCGTATGGGTAGCGGCCTAGCAAGGTGAATCGACACGGCCGGAGGGCAACTTTAGCTTCCCGGCTACTGATTGACAGTCGTCTACATGGGCTGCGCCGCTGCCTTCTCGGGGTCCGGGCACGGAAGAAAGGCGTCGCCGGAAGCGGACCGTCTGAGAGACGGTGGGTGTAGACGGGGTACGTCGACACTAAACGTCTATCGTGAGGGCCACCTTGCCAACGACCTGACGGCCGGCAACGTCGGCGAGGGCCTTGGGCGCGTCGGCGAGAGGATAGGTGCGCCGGACGATGGGCCGGATCGCACCGGCCTCATAGAGACGGTTCAGCTCGCGTTGGCTCTGTTGCACGTAATCGGGGTCGCCTTCGGTTCGCCTGCCCCAAAAGACGCCGACGATCGAAATGTTCTTCAAGAGTATTCGGTTGGCCGCTATGGTGGGAATACGCCCGCCGGCGAACCCGACGACCAGCAGTCGGCCGCCCGGCGCGATGCACTTGGTGGAAAGGTCGAAGACGTCACCGCCCACGGGATCGTAGATCACGTCGGCGCCGACGCCGCCAGTGAGCTCCTTTACCTGGTCCACCCAGCCGCTGTCTTGATAATCGATCACGTGCTCGGCGCCCTGCTCGCGACAGAACTCTCTCTTGCTCGCGCTGCCCGCGGTGGCCATCACTCGCGCACCGGCCGCTTTGCCGAGTTGGATCGCGGCCATGCCCACACCACTTGCCCCAGCGTGAACCAAGAGCCATTCGCCCGAACGTATCCGCGCGCGGTCGTGCAAAGCGAAGTAGGAGGTCTGGTACACCACCAGAAAGCCCGACGCTTCCGGATAACCCATCCCCTCGGGAACGGGACACACTTGCGCGGCCGGCGTAACGGAGTACTCGGCGTAGCCGCCGAGGCTCTTGCGTCCCACAACCCGATCGCCCGCCGTAAGCCCCGACACGCCCGGACCCACGGCCTCGATCGTCCCGGCGGTCTCACCCCCCGGTGTGAATGGAAAAGACGGCTTGGTTTGATACTTGCCTTGGATGAAGAGAATGTCGAAGAAGTTCACCCCCGCCGCGTGGTTGCGAATGAGGACCTCACCCGCGGCCGGCGCGGGCGTCGGTACCTCGTCGAATGACATCTCGGACGGTTCACAAAAGCGGTGGACCTGCCAGGCTTTCATGGGAATCGCGGGTGCTGGTCGAAGGGCTCCACCGAGGGGACCGCCAAGGTCGGCCTCAGCAGCTACCCGAATATCTCTTCGCTGGAGATATCAACTCCGAGTTCCGGCAGCCGAAACCCTTGGACGGTCGAAAAGTCGCCGTCTTTGAACACGTAGAGCCTCTTGACCCAAGGATCGATGAGCCACACATGAGCCACACCCCAGTCCCGATACTCTTCGAGCTTGCGGGTGATCTCCGTGTGACGGTCGTGGCGGGAGACGATCTCAGCGATCACCAAAGGGGGGGTGGTCGGCACAAGTTCGGACGGCTCGTCTCCTTGGACTACGACGAAGTCGGCCACGCGGACGCGAGTCGCCGAGACTCGGAGTCGTAGCTCTGTACGAAGGTGCAGCGACGCCCGACCGCAAAACGGCGTGAAGAGTTGGATCAGACGCACCTGTACTTTGCTGTGCGGGTCCTCCGGCATGCTGCGCTCCACGATCTCGCCGTCGACATATTCAGCGTCCGTACCCTCGAACGCCATGTCTAGGTACTCATCAACGGAGACTAGGGTCCTTGTTGCCATCGCAGACTCAGCTTATCACCCGGCAGCAGACAGCGCAGAGCTGGCCTCTCAACTGTTCACGTCGAAGTAGACGCAGTCGGTGTGGTGAAAGACCAAGGCGCTGACACTGGCCTCGGGCTCCATCATGCAGCCCTCGGTCAGCGTGACGCCGATGTCTTCCGGGTGCAGCAGATCAAACAAGCCGTGTTGATCTTCCAGCTCCGGGCAGGCGGGATAACCGAAACTGTAACGCCGTCCGTGGTACTTCGCCTTAAAGCGGTCGAGCATGGTTGCATCGGGCGGGTCGGGGAAGCCCCAGTCTTCGCGGATGCGCCGGTGCAGCCACTCGGCGCAAGCCTCCGCGGTCTCGAGAGCGAGCGCCTGAATCACGTGCGACTTCAACAGCTCGCCCCGCTGCTTGTACCGCTCGGCGTGTTGGCGAATGCACTCGCCCGCTCCGACGACAAACGCCGCAAACGAGTCTCGTGTGCCATTCACCGCTGGAACAACAAAATCGGCCAATGACAGCCCATCGGTGCGGCGCTGCCTCGGGAACGTGAACTCTGCTGCCGCACGCGTTGCTCCGGTCTCGTAAACGCGGAGAGCGTTGCCCGAGCTGTCGGCTTCAAAAAATTGCCATACGGCGCGGACCTTCATGAACTGCTTTGCTTCCGTCTTCACTTCCTCAACGATGTCCAGGAGTTCCAGGGCCTTCGCGTCACGCGCGGCCAGCTTCTTTTCGAAATTGCCCTTGAAGCCCAGGTGGCGTACGTAGAGCATCTGAGGGTTGACGTAACCCCAAATTTCGTCAAGCTGGGGCACGTCCCGCTTCATACGGCCGGTGTAGGGCGGCGGTAGCGGCGACGCGTCCCGGTCGACACGCGAGCTGCGCCGGGTGGACTCAGCGGGCCGCGCCGGCCTCTCCGCGCGGGCTACAGTGGTTTCGCCGCGGTGCGCGTCGAAGACGCCTTGCCGCTCGGCCGGGTCCATCAAGCTGTTCATCAAGCCCAGCCCGGTCATCGCGTCTTTGGAGTAGCACACCGCTGACTCGTATTGCGAGGCAATCTTGCGCCGGGTGAAGCTGTTGCTCAGCGCCGCGCCGCCCACCAACAGCGGCACATTCACGCCCGCTTCGCGCAGGTCGGTCGCGGTGACCACCATCTGCTGTGCGCTCTTCACCAGCAGCCCGGAAAGACCAATGGCATCGGGACGGTGTTCTCGATAGGCTTTGATGAGATCTTCGGGCGGAACCTTGATGCCCAGGTTGATGACCGTATACCCGTTGTTGCTGAGGATAATGTCCACCAGGTTCTTGCCGATGTCATGGACGTCACCCTTCACGGTGGCGAGCACCACCTTGCCCCGGGCGGTGTCCTCGGCCTTTTCCATGTACTGTTCGAGATGAGTCACCGCCGCCTTCATGGCTTCGGCGGATTGCAGCACCTCGGCGACAATCAGCTCATTGTTGTTGAACAGGCGGCCGACCTCCTTCATGCCGTCCATCAGCGGGCCGTTGATGATGTCGAGTGGCGCCAGGCCTTCGCCGCGCTTGCGCTCGAGGTCGTCGATCAGGCCGTCTTTGGTGCCCTCGATGATGTAGTTGGCAAGCCGCTCATCGAGCGGCAGGTTCGCGGTGACCTTCTTGGCGCGCGACGAGGCGCCGCGGAAGTGCTCCGCGATTCGGGCGATGTGGTGCTGGTTGATGTGCGCCTTCTGCTCGGCGCTCTGCTCGCGGTGGTCGCGTGGCGCGTCAAAGCCGTCCGGCGGATAGTTCGCCAGAAGATCCTCGGTGAGTTTTTTCTCCTCCTCGGGGATGGCCGCGTAGCGCTCGAGCTTCTCGGTATTCACAATGGCCAGATCGAGACCGGCCTTGGTGGCGTGATACAGGAAGACCGAATTGACCACCTCGCGTGCCGCCGGCGGCAGCCCGAAGCTGACGTTGCTCACGCCGAGCACGGTCTTCGATTGCGGCAGCGCCTGCTTGATCAGCCGCACCGCCTCGATGGTCTCCACCGCGCTACCGATGTAGTTCTCGTCTCCCGTCGCACAGGGGAAGACCAGCGGATCAAAAACGAGGTCCTGTTCGGGAAAGTCCCACGTCTCGGCGCACAGCCTGTGAGCCCGCTGCGCGATGGCGAGCTTCCTTTCGCGCGTGATAGCCTGCGCCTGTTGCTTGTCTTCGTCAATCGAACCGACGATCACCGCCGCACCGAACTTCTTGGCCAATGGCAGCACGAGGTTGAAACGCTCTTCGCCGTCCTCGAAGTTGATCGAGTTGATGATGCTCTTGCCCTGACAGTAGGTCAGCGCTCGCTCAACCGCGGCGTGGCTGGTGGAGTCGATCATGAACGGCGCTTTGACCTTGTGAATCACCTTCTCGTAGAAGCGGTCGATATCGTCGATCTCTTCGCGGTCGGGATTCTCGAGGTTGATGTCGATGATGTGGGCGCCGTTCTTGACCTGCTTGCGGCCGATCTCCGAAGCCTCTTCGTATTGCTCATTGGTGATCAGCCGCTTGAAAGCACGCGAGCCGACCTCGTTCGTTCGCTCGCCGACCAACAGCGGACGGTTATCGTCGTTGGCCTCGACCAGCTCGATGCCGGTGTAGTACGTCTGCCGCGGGCCGCGATGCCGCCGGGGCTCTTTGCCATCCACCATCTGCGCGATGGCGCGGATGTGCTCGGGCGTCGTCCCGCAGCAGCCGCCGATCAGATTGAGCCAGCCGTTGCGCACGAACCTCTCAAGCGACGACGCGAGCGACGTGGGTGTTTCGAGATACCGCCCTTCCTCGTCGGGCAACCCGGCGTTGGGATAGCAGGAGACCCGCGTTCGCGCCATCTGGTGAATCGTGCGAATGTGGTCGGTCATGAACTCGGGCCCGGTGGCGCAGTTGAGCCCGATCGAGAACAGGTCAACATGCTCGAGCGAGGCGACCAGAGCGTCCGACGCCTGGCCGGCAAGCATGGTCCCCATCGGCTCGATCGTCCCCGACACCATCACCGGGCGCTTGAAGCCGAGTTCATCGAAAGCTGCGTCGATACCAATCAGAGCCGCCTTAACGTTGCGTGTGTCCTGGCACGTCTCGAGCAGCAATAAATCTACGCCGCCTTCCAGCAACCCGCGGGCTTGGTCGTGGAAGTTGCGGATCAGCTCATCGAAGGTGATGCCGCCGGTGACCGTGATCGCCTTGGTGGTCGGGCCCAACGAGCCGGCGACGAAGCGCGGCCGGGAGGACGTCGAGAAACCGGCGGCGACTTCACACGCCAGCCTTGCCGCGGCGCCATTGATCTCGTGAACTCGGTCCGCGAGGCCGTACTCGGCAAGCACAACCGCTGTCCCGCCGAAGGTGTTCGTTTCGACGATGTCCGCACCCGCTTCGAAATGGAGGGTGTGGATCTCGCGAATCACGTCTGGGCGCGTGAGGACGAGATTCTCATTGCAGCCCTCGAGATCGGCCCCGCCGAAGTCCGCAGCAACCAGGTCGCGATCCTGAATGGCCGTGCCCATCGCGCCGTCGAGCACGACAATGCGCTCGTCGAGCATCTGATCGAGGAGCTTGCTACGATCTTGCTGAGGCATGGGGTTCCGACACCCGACTGAGGCGTCTAACGGAGCGTAACGGAAACTGAATTAGAGTTGCGAGGAAGTGACGTCCTGTCCTTTAAGAACTCGGCTTGCCGAGCCTTCGCAGCTGCGCGCTCCCAGGTGCGCGGAATGCTGCTTCCCAGCACAAATCTGTGACTGGATCGACAGAGTCGTTAGACTTCTTATTATAGGTCGCTGCTCTTGAGACGCCCCGGGCGCGAACCAACGAGGTGACAACTCTTGGCGAGGCAAAAGAAGGCTTCCAAGGTTTCCGTGAGCAAGAACGGAGCGGGGGACAAGGCCGGCTCACCTTCCGGCTTCGTCGCCCTTTCGCTGTTGCTCGCCCCGGATCCCAACAAAATGCCCGATCCCAAAGACGGGCCTCCGTGTCATCTCTGTACGGCGCGTTGCTGCAAGTACTTTGCGCTGCCGATCGACACCCCTACCGGCCACGAAGACTACGAGCACATCCGCTGGTACCTGATGCATGAGGGCGTAGCGGTGTGGATGGACAACGGCGACTGGTATATCGAGATCCGGACCGTCTGCAAGCATCTGCAGCCGGACAACAGTTGCGGCATCTATGAGACCCGCCCGCAAGTCTGCCGCGAGTACGGCTCCGAGGACGAAGAGGAGCCGTGCGAGTTCTTCACCGACGATCTCAGGTACGACTTATACTTCGAGTCTGACGAGGATTTCGCCGTCTGGGTGACGGCTGAAAGCAAGAAAAGGAAACAGCGCAACGCCCGGCAGCGCGAGCGCCGCCGCAAGCGAGTCGCCGCTCGCCACGCCCTAGCGTGAAAAAATCGGTGTCCATGAACATCCGAGGAAGCCGCCCCTACAATCCTCCAGCGTTTTCTTCACGGCCCATCTGGGAGTGTTGAGGACCTTCGCGCTACCGCCGCACCCGCTCATCCCACCAGCTACTCAACGGTCGGTTTCACTTTCGGTTGCGGCTTCGGCAAGGGCTTGCGCGGTAGCTTCTCTTCCCGGTTCGCCGTGTGATACACAAACGACGCGATGATCGCCGACGCCTGCATTAAGTCACCCGGTTGAATGCGGTCGTACACATCCATGTTCGAGTGGTGTGAGCGCGTCTCGTACTCGACCGGATCCTGGATAAACTGGAAGCCCGGCAGGCCGACTGCATCGAACGGGAGATGATCCGTGCCTCCCGTATGCCGAATTGAGAGCGACGTCGCGCCCATATCGGCAAAGGGCCCGAGCCAGTCCTTGAAAATGGGCCGCACCATGTCGTTACCCTGCAGATAGACGCCACGAATCTTGCCGGTGCCGTTGTCGTAGTTGAAATAGCCGGCGAGCCGCGTGTGTTCGCTCGTCAGCTTCATCGTTTCGGGATCACCGAAGTGCTCCTTCACGTAGGCCTTCGAGCCCAGCAGCCCTTGTTCCTCACCGCCCCACAAAGCCACTCGCACTGTTCGGTCGAGCTTGAGATCGAGGACCTTCAAGATCCGCATCACCTCCATCATCACCGCGCAGCCAGCGGCGTTGTCGGTGGCGCCAAGCCCCGGCGCGACCGAGTCGAGGTGGGCGCCGATCATCACCACTTCGTCCTGCTTGGCTGCGCCCGGCAGCTCGCCGATCACGTTGATCGAGTCCAGCGTTTGGCGATGGAAGGAGGTCGCCGTCTCGACTTCGACCCGAACCTTCAAGCCCTCGTCGACGAGACGGAGGATGCGGTTGTAGTGCTCCGGCGTCAAGGCTACCGACGGCGGGGGAACCGGGTCTTCGACATGCCGTGTCCCGGCGCGCGGTGGAAAGACGGTGCCTCCATCGCCCCTCGCAGCCGGGTGAATCACTAACCGTACACCTTCGTCGGAGAGGAACCGGTTGAGGTTGTTTTGCACTCGGCGGCGTTCGTGGCGGTACTGCTCCTGAAACCAGACAGGTGCTTGCGCGAAGAAGTTGCGGCGTTTCTCCGGCTCGTCGGGAATCTCGAGATCGGGATCGTCGAAGTCAATCGGGGGGACGGGCACGGGTGCAGCCGCGCGCCGGCCCAACTCCTCGTTGGAGAAACGCCGGTGCAGCGGCTTGTCACTCACCTTCACGTCTTCGAGCGGCGCGATCATGACGATCTTCTCGCCCAACTTGCCGCGATGCTTCTCGATGAACGAGTCGACCTCAGCCTCGCGGCGCTTCAAGATCCTCGGGGTCTTCAGCGGCGTCAGTACCGGTTCGCCGGTGACCACACCCCCCGTTCCCGGACTCCACGCCATCGGGACACCGATCAACGCCTCGTACTGCGGCTCGACCAAATGGGCCGCAAAGCGGCTGTAGGACCAGCCTTGCCCAAAGGGCCCCCACTTCTCTTGCTTGGCGTTGTCTAGGCCCCACTCTTTCATGCGCCGAACGGCAAAGTCCGCGGCCCCCTGAAAACCGGGCGATCCCGTCAGCCGCGGACCGTGCACGTCAACGAGGTAGAATAAGTGTTCCATCACCCGCGAGTTCTCAAACGCCTCTTGCTTGATACGGTGTACCGCGGCGAGGTCAACTTTGTCCTGGGCCGAGAGGATGAGAGGGACAAGGGCGAGGGCAGCGAGGAGCAGGCGTTTCATGAGGGTTCGTTCTCCGGTCTCCGGATCGGGGCAAGCACAATCGTAAGGTCGCGGCGTTAGAACAGCAAGCCCCGGGTAAGAGGGGGCCGAGGTTGACTGCTCGCGCGCCGACCCGTGGTTTCCCATTTTAGGAACGTTGCGGCGTGAGCGGGAACGGCGACCGAGCCGGTCTCGCGGAAGCGCCTTCCCGATTTGCCGCCGGCGGGCCGAAGCGTAGTCACAACCGATGAACGTGGCAGTCATTAGGGAGAGTTTTCCCGGCGAGACGCGAGTCGCCCTCATCCCGTCCGCCGTGGGTACGCTCACGAAGGCCGGTGGCCAGGTACGGGTGGAAGCCGGCGCCGGTGACGCTTCGCTCCATCCCGACCGAGAGTACGAGAGCCAGGGCGCCCGCATCGAGGCCGAGCGCGCCCGGCTGTTGTCGGAAGCCGACGTGGTATTGATGGTGCGCGGCCCGGGGGCTCATCGCGAGTTTCCCGCGGGCGACCTGGACGCACTCACGTCCGGCGCCGCCATCATCGGCTTGCTCGAGCCGCTAGCCCAACCTGCCGCCGCCAAGGGGCTGGCGGACCGCAACCTGAACGCGTTCGCCATGGAGTTGATCCCTCGTATCACGCGCGCGCAAAGCATGGACGTGCTCAGCTCGATGGCCAACATCGCAGGCTATCAGGCCGTACTGCTTGCCGCAAACGCTTCGCCGAAGATGTTCCCCATGATAATGACGGCCGCCGGCACGGTGACTCCAGCGAAGGTATTCGTCCTGGGTGCGGGGGTGGCGGGGTTGCAGGCGATCGCGACGGCCAAGCGCTTGGGAGCCGTGGTCGACGCGTATGACGTACGCCCGGTCGTGAAAGAGCAAGTGGAAAGCCTGGGCGCGCGGTTTGTCGAGTTGGGCCTCGAGACGAAATCCGCCGAGGTGGCGGGCGGCTACGCGGCGGCGCAATCGGAAGACTTCTACCGCCGCCAGCAGGAGTTGCTCACCGAACACCTCGCCGCCGCCGACGTGATCATCACAACGGCTCTCGTGCCGGGCAAAAAGGCGCCCGTCTTGATCTCGGAAGAGATGGCCGCGCGGCTCACCCCGGGGACCGTGGTCGTCGATCTGGCGGCGGAGAAGGGCGGCAACTGCGCGATCACCCAGCCCGGCCAACGCGTCGAGCGGGACGGCCTGATCGTGCTCGGCCCCATCAACCTGCCCGCTGAGGCGCCCTATCACGCGAGCCAAATGTACTCGAAGAACATTTCGACGTTCCTGCTCTACTTGATCCACGAGGGAGCGTTGCGGGTCGACCGCGAGGACGAGATCGTGCAGGCAACGCTGGTCGCGCACGAGGGACGCGTGGTTCATCCGGCCGTACAGAAGGCGCTCGAAGAAGAAGGAGGGTAGTCAATTGGAGTCGTTCATCATCTCGCTGACGATCTTCGTGCTGGCGGTCTTTGTCGGCTTCGAGGTCATCACCAAGATTCCCGCGACGTTGCACACACCGTTGATGTCGGGTGCGAACGCCATCTCGGGGATTACCCTTGTCGGCGCGCTCGTGGCAACCGGGGCCGGCCACAGCGAGTTGGCCACCTATCTGGGCCTGGGCGCCGTGATCCTGGCGACCATCAATGTAGTAGGCGGGTTCCTCGTGACGCACCGCATGCTGTCGATGTTCAAGCGAAAAGACTAACGCGCTCGCGTAACGTGGCTACAGATACCGTGCAGCAGAATCTCATCAATATCGCCTACCTGGTCTCTTCGGCCCTCTTCATCTTCGGGCTGCGGGGACTGACGTCTCCAAGAACGGCTCGCCGCGGCAACCTCCTCGGGGCCCTCGGCATGCTGCTAGCGGTGGTCGCTACCCTTTTCGACCGGCACATTCTCGGCTTCGAGCTGATCCTGGCCGGCATCGTCATTGGAGGCTTGATCGGTTCGGTCTGGGGGCTCAAAGTCCCGATCACGGCAGTACCGCAACTGGTGGCGGTCTTTAACGGCTTTGGCGGCGCCGCGTCCGCACTCGTTGCGGCCACAGCGGTGCTTGCGCCTGAGATGGTGACGGGCGTCCCGCCCGTTCAACTGTACGGCGCCAGCGCCGCCAGCGCCTTGATCGGCGCCGCTACGTTCACCGGCAGCCTCATTGCCTGGGCCAAGCTGCAGGAGGTGCTGTACTGGCAGCCCGCGGGTGGATTTTGGAAGATCCTGAACTCGCTCTGTGCCGCCGCCGGATTCGCTTGCGCGGTTTACTTCACGTATGACCCTTCTCACATCGAGGTCTTCTGGGCCCTCACGGCGGCCTCGGCCCTGTACGGCATCTTGTTGACTGTTCCCGTCGGCGGCGCGGACATGCCCGTCGTCATTGCCTTGTTGAACTCAGCTTCGGGGTTGGCGGCGGCGGCCACCGGATTTGTGCTGAGCAATAGCGTATTGATCATCAGCGGCTCGCTCGTCGGCGCGTCCGGTTTCATTCTCACCGACATCATGTGCAAAGCGATGAACCGGTCGCTGTTCAACGTCCTGTCGGGTGCTCTTGGTGGGGCGGCGGCCGTCAACGAAGAACGGGCCGATGTCTACCAAGGCCGTGTCAAGAGCGCGACGGCCGAGGAAGCGGCCATGATCCTCGAAGCCGCACGCACGGTGACAATCGTACCGGGCTACGGCATGGCGGTAGCGCAGGCGCAACACGCGGTGCGGGACTTCACCCAACTGCTGCAGAAGCGCGGCGTGGAGGTGCGTTACGCCATCCATCCCGTCGCGGGCCGCATGCCGGGGCACATGAACGTACTGCTCGCCGAAGCCGAAGTCCCCTACGACCAGCTTTTCGACATGGACACGATCAACCCCACCTTCCGAGAGACGGACGTGGCCATCGTGCTCGGCGCCAACGATGTCGTCAACCCGGCCGCGCGAGAGGACTCGTCGAGTCCCATCTACGGAATGCCCATACTCGATGTTGACAAGGCGCAGACCGTGTTCGTCATCAAGCGCAGCCTGAGCCCGGGGTTCGCCGGTATCCCCAACGAGTTGTTCGCCGCCGAGAACAGCCTCATGCTCTTCGGCGACGGCAAGGACGTCGTGCGCGAGCTGACGGCGGCGCTGAGCGCCTAGCGGCCGGCTCCTCCTTTGCTAGCCCTGACCGCGCGAAAAGGCCGACCGTCTCGAAAAGACGTCCTTGAGAAGCTTCACTTGGGGTTGCTCCCCTTGCAAGAGTATGCTGACGACATCGAAGCGGGCCAGATCAGGCGCGACGTTCGATCGGCGTAGGTAGTCATCGGCGGACCGCACCAAGTGCCGCTGTTTGGCCTTATCGACGGCCCGTTCGGGGCGGCCGAACTCTTCGCTCGCCCTGGTCTTCACCTCGATGAAGGCAAGTTGCTCCGCGTCCCAGCCCACAAGGTCGATCTCCCCTTTACCGCTCCCGGAGCGATAGTTGCGGGCGACAATTCGGTAACCCTGCTTCGACAGGTAGTGATACGCAAGGTCCTCGCCCCGCCGGGCGTCCCGCAAGTGGGCGGGAAGTCGCCGATCGGTCAGCGCACGCAGTTCGGCAAAAAGGACCTGCAACATGCGTAGTGCTCCGGCGTCGCGCGTGGGCGCGCAACGCAGGTTCGGAATCGAGATGTCCGGAACGGCCTTCGGAGCGGCTGCCGAGCGACGGAACCGACGCCCGGCCAAGGCAAGGGTCTAGCTGGGAATGTAGCAATGGGTCCGAAGCGCCGTCAAGCGTCGGGGGACGCTCCATCCTCGGGCGTCATCTCGGTCCTCTTCAGTTGACCGCAAGCCGCCTGAATCTCGCGGCCTCTGGGCTTACGGACAAAGCAAGGCATCCCGGAGCGGAGAATCCGCTGAAAAGCCCCGACTCGCTCGACCGACGGCGTTTCAAAGTCAATGCCGGGCCCAGGATTAAACGGGATCAGGTTCACCTTGCACCGGATGCCGGCCAGCAGCCGGACGACTCGGCGCGCATCCACGTCACTGTCGTTCACACCTTTCATAAGGACGTACTCGAACGTCAGCCGCTCCCTCGGCCGTAGCGGGTACCGCCGGCACGCCTCCAGCAGCTCAGCTACGGGGTACTTCTTTGTGATCGGCATCAGCCGCTGGCGCATCTCCTGTGTAGAAGCGTTGAGTGAAACCGCCAACTCGGGGCGCAGCGGCTCACGCGCCAGTTCCTCGATCACCGGCGTGATCCCAGACGTCGATACCGTAATACGCTTGAGCGAGATGCCCACACCCTCCGGGTCTGCGAGCAGGCGGGTCGCCTTCAACACCTCAGCCAGATTGAGTAGTGGCTCGCCCATGCCCATCATGACGATGTTCAGGGGTTTCCGCCGCGGCTCGAGGCGGTGCTCGCGGGCCAGCGTCAACACTTGCCCTACGATTTCTCCCGCACTCAAGTTACGCTCGAGGCCCATCAACGCCGTGAAGCAGAACTTACAGTCGACCGGGCATCCGACCTGCGTCGAGATACAGAGCGTGTCGCGCGTCGCTCCGGGCAGACAGACTGCTTCGACGGTGCGGCGGTCGGCCAGCCCCAGCAAGTAAAGCACAGTTCCGTCGGTTGCTTCTATTCGCCGGTCGACCTTGGGCAGCCCGACGCGAAACTCGGCCGACAGAACCTGCCGCAGCGGAGCCGGTAACGTACCGATCTCAGCGAGTTCGCCGAGGCGTTGGCGATAGAGACCCGTGTAGATCTGCCTGGCCCGGTAGGCCGGCGCGCCCCTCTCGGACACGATCCGCTGCAAGTCCGTAAGTTCCTTACCTACAAGAATTTGCGCCACCAGTTCATTCTAAGGGAAGTCGATCGGGACTCGATGGGTCGTGATATAATCAGATCCGATTGTTCGCAGGAACGAACGCTGCTGTACCAGCGCCGGCACTGCTCGCCTTCCTGCCTGAAGCCTGCTTGTGACAGTAGCCGAAGCGCGCCGCAACCACATCGAAAAGACCGTCCTGGCCAACGGACTGTGCGTCGTTACCGAGCGAATGCAGCAGGTGCGGTCGGTTTCGTTCGGGGTCTGGGTCGACGGGGGCTCCCGTCACGAGAGGGCTCGGCAGAGCGGCATTTCTCACTTCATCGAACACATGGTGTTCAAGGGCACCTCGACCCGGTCCGCTGAAGACATCGCCTGCTCGGTCGACGCCATCGGCGGCCATCTCGATGCGTTCACAACCAAAGAGAATGTCGCCTTCACTGCCAAGGTCCTGGATGAGCACTTGCCGCGCGCCATGGATATCGTCTCCGACCTGGTGCTCGATCCCGTCTTCCGCGACGAGGATATCGCCAAAGAGAAGAGCGTCATCCTCGAAGAACTGAAGATGGACGAAGACAACCCGGACTATCTGATCCACGAGATCTTCTCGCGGAACTTCTGGAAGGGCCACGCGCTGGGGCGTCCCATCATCGGAAACCACCGCACGATAACCAGTTTCGAGCGCAAGCAGTTGCGAGGGTTCTTCCGCCGCACCTACGAACCAGGGAAACTTCTGATCACGGCAGCGGGCAACGTCCGGCATGACGAGTTCGTGCGGATGGTGGAAGAGCACTTCGCCTCCCTGAGACCCCGCCCAAACGACCGCCGGATCGCGAGGCCGAAGCCCGCGCCGTCGATCGTGCTGCACGACAAGCCCTCGCTCGAGCAGGTCCACGTCTGCCTGGGACTGCCGATGCACGCGATCGCTGATCCCAGACGTTACGCCAGCTTCCTGCTGAATACGGTTCTGGGCGGCGGCGTCAGCTCGCGCCTGTTTTTCAAGATTCGTGAGCGTGAAGGCCTGGTGTACGCGGTGTTCTCCGACTTCAGCCTCTACGCGGACGCCGGTTGCCTATCGATCTACGCGGGCACTTCACTCGAAGCCGTCGAGCAGGTCATTGCCTACGTGATGGAAGAGTTCCGCGATCTCAAGGACAATCCGGTCACGGACGCAGAGCTCCGCCGCGCCAAGGACCATCTCAAAGGCAGCTTGATGCTCAGCCTGGAGTCCACCGCCAGCCGTATGTCGAACCTGGCGCGTCAGGAAAAGTACCTCGGTGAGTTCCTGTCACTCGACGAAGTCATAGGCCATATCGAGCAGGTCCAAGCGCCCGCGCTCCGCGAACTCGCGAACGAGTGGTTCCACCAGAAGAAGATTGCCCTGACGGTTCTCGGGAACCTGGGCGACTTCCGTTTCGACCGGGAACAACTGACTTGCTAGCGGCCGGTGATGTCCCCGGCCGGAAGGGCAAGGCCTGCAGGAACGCCGGCGCTAGTTCATCGCGCAAGGGCCCGGGCCGCCGCAGGTGTTGCACATAGCCTCACCCATGTCGGCCATGCTCGCTCCGTTCGACGAAGAGGCCTGAGCCGAGAACGTCGAGAACACCCGCTCGACCGACGACCCGCCGCACTCCTTGCAGGCCACGGCCGCGGGCTTCCCGCTCAGCACCAGATCCTCGAAGCGAGTGTCGCACTCGGCACAGTGATACTCGAAAATGGGCATAGCGCTTATGATTATAGCCTGCCCTGGCCGCGAGACCGGCGGCGGCGGGCCAGTGGGCCGGAGGGGGATGAGATGCTGCGCAGCTTGACCCTCTGCACGCTTCTTCTGAGCTACGTGGTCTCGGCTCAACAAGCCGAAAAGAAGCACCTTCTATTCCTTGGCGGCAGCGTAGACTACGCTCACGATTCCGTCTCGTACGCCATGTACACGATCGCCAAGATCGGCGAGGAGTCGGGTCTGTTCGACGTGCGATTCCACACCGATACCGAGCCACTCACCAAGCGCAAGCTGGGAGCGAACAAGAAGAACCTCGATTACTTCGATGCCGTGTTCTTCTACACCCAAGGCGATCTCCCGCTCGAAGACGAACAAAAGGCCGCCCTCATGGCTTTCGTCCGTGAGGACGGCAAGGGGTTCCTTGCCGCGCACAGTGGCACGGACTCGTTCCGAGCCAGTTGGCCTGAGTACGTCGACATGGTCGGCGGCGTGTTCAATCACCATCCGTGGCACGAAAAGATCCGCGTCAACGTCGAAGACCGCTCGTTCCCGGCCACGCGGCATCTGGGCCCTACGTTTGAGATCACCGACGAGATCTACCAGCTCAGCCACTATTCGCGCGAGAAGGTGCACGTCTTGATGAGCCTCGACGTCGACTCAGTCGACCTGAGCGTGGACAGCGTCGAGCGCACCGACAAGGATTTCGCCCTCACCTGGAACAGGATGTGGGGCCGCGGCCACGTTTTCGTGAGCGTGCTTGGGCACCGTGCGGAGGTCTGGGACCGGCCCGAGATCCAAACGATGTGGCGCGAAGGGATCCGCTGGGTGCTCGGCCTAGCCCAGACCCGCCCGTAAGCTTGGAGCGTCCGATCACTCTTGTCGCCAAACGGGAACCTTTGGGGATCTTACCCCCCCCCCCCCCCCCCCCCCCCCCCCCGATTGACCGCCCTCTAGCGCCTTGATAGACTTAAGTTTCGTAACGAGGCGCCCGGCACACAGGCTTTCGAGCGCTCCGGGCCGACAATCCGATGCCGAAAAGAACGTTTCAGCCGAATCGCCGGCGGCGGGCCAAGACACACGGCTTTCGCGCCCGAATGAAGACTCCCGGAGGAAGGAGGGTGCTGGCAAACCGGCGGGCGAAGGGTAGGCATGTCCTCACCGTCAGCTCGGAACGATAGCGCCGCTGCACCCGGTCTTCCTGGTTCCCAACGCCCCCCCCCGTTCAGACGTCTTCGCAAGAGAGCCGAGTTCCAGCGAGTCTACGAAGAAGGTGCGCGGCTGAGCAGCGCCCTTTTTTCGGCTTTCGTGCGCGATGCGCGGACGAGCGAGCCGGGGAAAGTCGGCTTGACCGTGCCTCGTGCGATCGGCGGGGCTGTCGTACGGAATCGTGTGAAGCGACGGCTTCGCGAAGCGGTCCGGCGCCACTGGGCGGACTTCCCCGATGGATACGAAGTCGTCATCCATGCGAGACGCCGCTTGGTCGAAGCGGAATGGAAAACCGTTGAGAGCGAGATCCAGCGAGTATTTCGAAGAGCCGCCCGTGATCGGCTTGGGGCGCGAGTCCGCCGAACTTCCCGCTGATTCTATGAACGTCGGTCAGCATGTCGTGATCTTCACGCTGCTGTGCTACAAGACGGTTTTCTCGCCGCTAGTGCCGATCGGCTGCAAGTTCTACCCGACTTGCTCGATGTATTCCAAGGAAGCCGTTGAACGCCACGGCGTGCTTCACGGACTGTCGCTGACCGTCCGCCGCCTGTTGCGCTGCCGCCCGTTCGCGACAGGCGGCTACGACCCCGTACCCGATGCCTGAAGAAACTGACGAGCAATTCATGCAGCGCCGGCTGTTGCTGGCCTCCGTGGTGTCGGTCATGGTGCTGATGGGGTGGGTGTACATGAATCGCCCGCCTCCGGGCCAACCCGGTGAAGTGGAGCCGGCCCCGGTGGAACAAGCAGAACCTACCGCTACCGAGGAACCCGCACCACCGCCAACCCTTAGCCCCGCCACACCCCCATCCGACGACCCCTCTGCTGAAACGAAAGTAGCCGGCTCCGAGGAGGAAGTCGTTATCGAGACGGAGACCTACACGGTCACCTTCTCCAATCGCGGCGGGGTCGTGACCAGTTGGATTCTGAACGATTACGACGCGTCGACCGGCGGCCCTCTCGACCTGGTCCATGCCGACGGGGCCAAAGAGTTCGGCTATCCGTTCTCACTCGAGTTGCCCGACGGCAAACCGCTCGAGGAGCTGAACAAGGCCCTTTTCGTCGTCGACCAGGGGCCAAGTCGCCGCCGGGGTTCCGCCACGGTGTCTTTCGAGTACGCCCAGGGCGGCAGCGTCGCGCGAAAGACGTTTCGATTCGAGCGAGAAGGCTATCTATTCGAACTCGATAGCGAACTAATGAAGAACGGCCAGCCGGTCTCTCATCTGGTGACCTGGAACGGCGGGTTCGGTGACACGGCACAGCTTCAGGACTCGCTCAATAGCTCGACCTTCTACTTCGATACCGACACCGGCGAGTTGGAGCGCCGCTCTGCTGTAGGCGGAAGCTTTTTCTCCGGCTGCAGCAATGGCGGCGACTCCGCCGACAGCCGGCTCGCCAACAGCGGTCCATACCCTTATGTTGGCATCGATGACCGCTTCTTCGCCGCGGCATTCTTGCCGCTCGACGAAGGGCAGACGCTCCGCATCGAAAGCGGCAAAGTCGAAATCGAGCCCGCGGAAGGCGCAGCCAAGGAAGCTTTTCCGACCATCGCCGCCGGGGTAAGCGAGGTCAATCGCTTTCGGGTTTTTGTGGGGCCCAAGAGTTTCGATCTGTTGTCGGGCGTCAGCCGCGAGCTGCGCCAGATGGTTGACTTCGGCTTCTTCGGGTTCGTCGCGGAGCCAATCTTCTGGGGGTTGCGCTGGACCCACGACAACATTGTTTCGAACTACGGTTGGGCGATCGTGCTTCTCACCGTGTTCATCAACTTCGCGCTCTTCCCGTTGAAGTGGAAGAGCATGAAGTCTATGAAAAGGATGCAGGCCTTGCAGCCGCTGCTCAAGCAGATCAACGACAAGTACAAGGGCCTCAGCATGCGGGACCCCAAGAAGCAGCAGCAGCAGGAAGAAACGATGGCCCTCTACAAGAAGCACGGGGTCAATCCCATGGGCAGCTGCCTGCCGACGTTGATGCTGTTCCCGTTCTTCATCGGCTTCTACAACGTGCTGACCGTTGCGATCGAGGTGCGGGGCGCCGCTTGGCTGTGGGTCGACGACCTCTCCAGTCCCGAGGCCCTGTCGATCCGCGTCCTTCCCCTGGCGATGGTCGCGTCGCAGTTCTGGATGCAGAGCATGACGCCCACGCCTGCGGCCGACCCAACGCAGATGCGGTTGATGAAATTCATGCCGCTGATGTTTGGGTTCATCTTCTACGGGTTCTCGAGCGGCCTTGTGTTATTCTGGTTGACTGGCAATGTCGTAGGGGTCGTTCAGCAGCAGCTACTCAACCGTTTCTCCTCGGAAGAGGTCGTCATCGAGAAACCGAAGATTCGGCGTAAGAAGAAGTCCAAAGGCCGAGGCTGAAACTCATCCGCCCCTTTTCGCTGACCCGTTTGTGGTAAGAGCATGCCGGACCAAGCGTGGACGGTGGAGGAGCTGAGTCCCAAGCTCGACCAATTCCTAAGACCTCTGCTGAGCCTGTCGCGGCTGGATCTCGATTACGAGCTTCGCGAGGGCGGCGGCGACCAGGAGTTCATTTCCCCCGACATCACCGTCAGTTTCGACGGTAAAGACTTGGATCTGCTTCTGGCACAGCGGGGCGATCTCCTGCTGGCTATCGAGCAACTGACGTTGGAGGCGCTGGGCGTCTCTCACTCGAACCGCTACCGCATCATTTTCGACGCGCGCGACTACCGCCTAACGCGCATCGAGGAACTGCGGATGAGCGCCGAAGCCGCTGCCGAGAAGGTCAAGCACAGCGGCATTGCGTTCCGGTTCAACGCCATGACGTCGCGGGAGAGGCGCATCATCCACTTGGCGCTGCGGGACGACCCGCAGATTACAACGACCTCGGAAGGGGTGCCACCGAACCGCCACACGGTGATCCGCAAGACCGAGGCCTAGCTATAGCTAGGGTTTTCGACTTCACGGACTTGCCCTAACGAAGAAGTTGTCTACCTTTGAACTCCCTCCCCCGGGTCCGGCGTACCCGGAAGACACGATCGTCGCGGTCTCGACTCCGCCCGGCCGAGGCGGCATTGGGATCGTCCGCCTCTCGGGATCGCGGGCCCTTGCCGTTACCGAGACCTTCACCCGACCCCTTACCCCCCGGCCTATCGAGCCTCGTCAAGCGACCTTGGCGGAGCTGCTCGACGCTAAGGATGCGGTCATCGATCAGGTTCTGGTGACTCTCTTCCCGAAGCCCCGCTCCTACACCGCAGAAGACGTGGTCGAAATCTCCTGCCACGGCTCGCCCGTTGTGCTGGCTTTCGCGGTGGAGCGCGCCATCGAGGCGGGCGCCCGGTTGGCAAAGCCGGGGGAGTTCACCGAGCGCGCTTACCTGAACGGAAGGCTCGACCTGTCGCAGGCCGAAGCAGTCCGTGATTTGATCGAGGCCACGACACTCTACCAGGCACGCGTGGCGACGCAGCAGGCGCAGGGCGCGTTGGCGCGGCGGTTGGCCCCCATGAAGAAGCAGCTTTGCGACTTGATCGCGCTGCTCGAAGCCGGGATCGACTTCGCCGAGGACGACGTCGACGTGGCCGGCCACGGGCAAATCTTGGCCCGGCTCGACCCGTTGATGGCCGACATCCGGCAGTTGGCCGAGAGCTACCGCTACGGTAAGGTCGTGCGTGGCGGCATCACGTTGGCGATTCTCGGCCGTCCTAACGTGGGCAAGTCCAGCTTGTTCAATCGCCTCCTCGAGCAGGAGCGTGCGATTGTCACGGCCACCGCCGGCACAACGCGCGACTCGGTCACCGAGTTTTGTTCGATTCACGGCCTACCCGTTAAGCTGATCGACACGGCCGGCATCCGCGCCACCTCCGACGTGGTTGAAACCAAGGGCGTTGAGAAGAGTTACGAGGCCCTGGCCGACGCCGACCTGATCGTCGTGGTGATCGATCTATCGGAGCCGCTCGAACCCACCGATAGAGAGTTGTTGGCTCGTGCCGCCGAGGGCGGACGCAGCTTGGTCGTCGGCAACAAGAGCGACCTCACCGAAAAGGTGGAGTTGCCGGAACTTCACGCGCGGGTCAGCTCGATCACGGGAGAGGGGCTTGACGAGTTGCGGCGAACCATCTACGAGCACGCAATCCCCCAAGAAGCCGAGGGGCGGGAGCCGGCGTTCATTACCAACATCCGTCACGAGGGCCTCTTGCGGGAGTCGCTTGCGTCGCTCGAGCGCGGGCGTACGGCGGTGCTCAACGACGTACCTCACGAAATGCTGTTGCTCGACCTCTACAGCTCCCTGCGGCCGATCGACCAGGTCACCGGCGCCACAACGGTGGAAGACATCCTCGACAACATCTTCTCAACCTTCTGTATCGGCAAGTAGCCGCGGTAGCCGCGCACTTTACAATGAGGTATGCGAGCTGTTGTCCACGTGACTCTGAAGAAGACCGTGCTGGATCCGCAAGGCCGCACCATTTGTTCGACACTCAACGGGCTAGGCCACAACAACGTGGTCGATGTCCGTCAGGGGAAGTACTTTGAGATCGAAGTGCAGGGTGAAGCATCGCCCGAGGATGTGCGCCGGGAGGTCGAGACCATCGCCAAAGACGTGTTAGCGAATACCGTCATCGAGGAGTTCCACGTCGACTTGGAAGGCGGATAGCTCATGTGTGGGATTGTGGGGTATATCGGGTCAAGCCGCAAAGCGGTGCCGATCATTGTCGACGGTCTGCGGCGCTTGGAGTATCGCGGCTACGACTCGGCCGGTATCGCGGTGGGCAACAACGGCAACCGGCCCTCGGTGCGGAGGGCGGAGGGCAAGCTCCGTAACCTCGAAGAGGCGCTGAGACTCGATCCTCTCGAGGGTCACTACGGCATCGGCCACACCCGCTGGGCGACCCACGGACGTCCGACCGAAGAGAACGCCCATCCCCATCGCGACTCGACAGGCAACATCGTCGTCGTCCACAACGGTATCGTCGAGAACTATCTAGCACTTCGAGACGACCTCGAAAGCGACGGACACGAGTTCGTCACCGATACCGACACCGAAGTCATCGCGCACCTGATCGAACGCCACAGCCGCGAAGGTGCCAACCTCGAGACGGCGTTGGTGCAGGCGCTGACGCGGATCGAGGGGCTGTACGCCCTGGCCGCCATCTCGCGCCGCGACCCCGACAAGATCGTCGTCGCCCGCTCGGGCCCGCCGGCCGTGATCGGCCTCGGCGAGAACGAGTACTTTCTCGCGTCCGACGTGCCCGCGATTCTGCATCACACCCGCGACATCTTTTTCCTCGCCGACGGCGACGTCGCTGTTCTGACGCCGCGCGGCGTGCGCGTGAGGGACCTCGAGGCCCGCACCGTCACGCGGCCGGTGCAGCACATTCTCTGGGACCCGGTGATGGCCGAGAAGGGCGGCTACAAACACTTCATGCTCAAGGAGATCTTCGAGCAGCCGCGGGCCGTGCGCGACACCACCCTGGGCCGCATCGGCCGAGGCAGCGGCCAGATCTTCCTCGATGAGATGGATATCACGCCCCAGGAGTTCGGCGCGATCCAGGCCGTGCGCATCGTCGCCTGCGGAACCTCCTGGCACGCAGCGCTGGCCGGCAAGTTCATAGTCGAGCAGCTGGCCCGGATGCCGGTTGAGGTCGACTACGGCAGCGAGTTCCGCTACCGGGACCCGATCTTGGACGGCAACACCCTTACGGTCGTCATCAGCCAGTCGGGCGAAACGGCCGATACCCTGGCCGCGCAGCGTGAAGCCAAGCGCAAGGGCTCGAAGACCTTGGCGATCTGTAACGTGATCGGCTCGATGGTGGCGCGCGAGGCCGCGGGGACGATCTACACCAACGCCGGGCCGGAGATCGGCGTCGCCTCGACCAAGGCGTTTACCGCGCAGTTGACTGCGCTGTTTATTCTCGCCATTTACCTGAGGCAGCTTCGCGACGGCGAAGTGACCCGCGAGACGCACGACCTGGTACAGGAGTTGGTCAAGGTCCCCGCGAAGCTCGAGGCGGTCCTGAGCATCGACGCGGCTTGTGAGTCATTGGCCCGCAAGCTGTACCGGGCCCGGGACTTTCTATTCCTCGGCCGCGGCATTCACTACCCGATCGCACTCGAGGGAGCTCTCAAGCTGAAGGAGATCTCCTACATTCACGCCGAAGGCTACCCGGCGGGCGAGATGAAGCACGGCCCCAACGCGCTCATTGACGAGTCCCTGCCGGTCGTGGTGCTCGCGACCCACGATCCCTCCGATTCGGCTAGCCGATCACGCTACGAGAAAACGCTGGCGAATATCAAGGAAGTCGAGGCCCGGCAGGGACGCGTGGTCGCCGTCGCCAACCAGGACGACCCAACCGTGCGCTCGATCGTCCACGAGGTCATCGAGGTCCCGACCGCCCCCGAGCTGCTGCTGCCCATCATCGAGATCGTCCCTCTGCAGCTGCTCGCCTATCACATCGCGGTACTGCGCGGCTGTGACGTCGACCAGCCACGCAACCTCGCAAAGAGCGTGACGGTGGAATAAAAGGTACCCGACAATCGGGTGGTGTCTCAGGTTCAAAGTCTCGTCGGATACCGAAGTCAGAGGCCGCCGATCCGGCTCTCCAGGACGGCGACCACCCGGATTGCCCTGCTGTCGACGCAGCGCCCGATCAAGGTCGATTTCAGCCAGGCTTCCTTGGCCAATGAGGTACTCTCCGAGTCGTTGGCCCTGACGATCCGACTGAAGGGCGCTCTCGACAATCCCGATGTCGACCTTGCCCATCACGACCAGGAGTTCGCCGAGCCTGGGCCGCTCCCCCGCCAGCGATTGGCGTGATGGGTAGGAGTGGGTGGTCTTGGCCCAACGAAGGGACTGCCCCCGCCACCGCGCCCAGGCGAAGATCCAAAGCGCGTGCAACGTCGCGCAGCAGTTGATGACATTGGCCCACGGCGCACGCAGCGGGACGCTGAGCGCCTGCCGCCATCCATAGACCCGGTGACTGACTGAAGTACCCCCGCACGAGCTGCCGCCAGACAAT
This sequence comes from Bryobacterales bacterium, assembly GCA_965248255.1. Classification (GTDB taxonomy): domain Bacteria; phylum Acidobacteriota; class Terriglobia; order Bryobacterales; family UBA6623; genus JAKZVK01. The sequence continues at coordinate 2,039,718 of CBDFIW010000004.1, read as the reverse complement.
CAGGACACTGTTGATCACCAGCAAGGGAAGCAGCCAGGAACCGGACGCCAGCAGACCGCCGAAGCGCCAGACGGAGCCGTCCTCGATCGAACCGATCCAGCTCACTAGCCCGTAGCAGAAGATTAGGTTGGCCAACATCGACACGGGGTGGCCGACCAGCCCCTTGCGGTCGCGCCAAAGCCAGTAGAGCTGCCGTCCGTCCGCGCGCCAGCCAAAGTTTCCCCACGACTGCAACGCGATTCCCAGGACCCAGCGGGTTCGTTGCCGCACTGCCTCGCGCAATCGCCGAGGGAAATAGGCGCGCGTCGCGACCGGCAGGCCTCGTGGCTGATCTCGCTCGACACCGATGCGGGGCCATGGGGCGGCGTCCGCGTGTAGCAGGGTCTGGGAGCACCCGAAGCGGTACAAGTCGAACCCAACCGCGTAATCCTCGGTGAGGCACTCTTCGTCGAAAACCCGTCCGTTCTTCGCGAGACGAAGCGCCTCGAGCGCCTTCCGGCGGTAGGCGGTGCCGACGCCCGCGGACGGCACGAAGCCCCCGAACTCAGCCCGCTGCCGCAACTCCTTCATGTGGAAGTCCGCGAAAAAATCGCAGTAGGTCCCATGGGTCGCGTTCCGCAACGGCGTCGCAAGGGGAAACACCGGGATCTGAATCATGTCGAAGCGCCCGATGTTTTCATGGATGCGCTTGAGGGCGTCGCGGTGAATCAAGTCTTCCGCATCGTGCTGCAAGAGCACATCGTAACTCTCGCCTCGCTGCTGCTCGGCGTGCGCGATGCCGTCGTAGATCCAGTTGAGGCAGTCGGCCTTGGTGGTCGGGCCGTCGTGGGGACAGACGGCGTAGTGGACCCGCCCGAACCTTGCCTCGCACGCAGACACCTTGGCCAGCGTCGCGTCGTCGTTCGGGTACACGCCCAGCCAAACGTCGTAGTTCTCGTAGTCGATGACCGTCAGATTGTGCTCGAGCATCTGCTCGATCACTGCCTCCTCGTCCCAGCAAGGGATCATGATGCCGATCTTTGCTTGCCGGGAAGCAGTGTTCGCACGCCCGCCGCAAGACGCAGCACTCGTATCGCGTTCCCGGCGGGAACGAAGCCAAAGAACAACGAAAGAGACGTCTAGGAGGAAATCATCCAGACTGCTCGCAAACACCCAAACGGCGAGGGGCGCGAGGATCTCGGCTGCCAGCCGATCCAGCCACCACATGCGGACCCGTTCAATGTGCGGGGGGCGTCCTTAATATATCACGCACTCGAGAGAATGGAATAGGATTTTGTTAAAATAAACGTCATTTTCATCTTGAGATCCGTTGCAAGCGATCGGGGGCGCGGCGTGCGGTGCCGCGATGGTCCTCTGCGCAACCGCCGTTTCTCGCACCGCCTAGCCGGCGGAGCCCACGGGCCGGCCAAGCTCATAGCAGGGCAGCCGCAACACCCGCGCCGCCAACACGTAAAGAGCAAACAGCTCCACGGCGAAGGGCGGGAACCCCAGAAAGCCCGGCAGAGGCATCTCAAACAGCCGCCAGTTCTCCAGGATGGGGAAAATGTAGAACCACTTCGCCGCGGCCCAATAGTTCCAGAACTCCCAAAGGATTCCGCAGATCGCGCCCGAAGCCAGAAGAGCGTAGAGCCGTGCCTTGTATCCACAGCGCACGTCGTTCCACACACTAGGCCGGCCGGCACGGTCGTTCCCAGCATCCACGAGCAGAATGAATCCTAGCCAAACCGAGCCGAACAGATAGACAGCCCAGTCGAGCGGCACGATCGCCGGCACGGTGACGAGGACGGCCCCGAGTGCCATCCAGCCCCGCGATGCCGCCTGCCGGCGCCCCTCAGGCTCGCTGACCTCCAGGCCAAGCTCGCCTTCGCGCCGGCTGCCGGTCCGGGTGGGAGGTGCGCCACCCCGAAAAACCGCCGCCATCAGGAACTCCGCCGTCTCGAGAATCGCAGGCGTGATTGTCGCGAACGACCAGCCGTAGCCCAGGTAGCGCAAGTACTCGTTCGGGGGCAGGCCCACGTAGGTCCAATTCCTGAGCCGCAGGTTGTAAGCCTCGAAGATCAACCACGTGAAGATCGACAGAATCGCCATCCACACAAGGGCTTGGGGCTCGGAGCGGATCAGCGAGCGGCCGCGGATCGCAAACACCGCGCCATCTACGACCAAGATGTAGCCGCTCCAGACTACCGGCGTGAAGTAAACCGGCACTGGATGCACATCGAGATAGAGCAGCAGCTCCGCAATGGCGATGACGGCAAGCCCGACCAACCCGTATGCCGGGTAAGGACATACCTTCGCCGATCGGAGGAAGGATACGGCCAGGAACCCCGCTGCCAACACCGTCAGGGCCACGCCGAGGAGAATCACATCTGATAATCTACCGGAAAAGCGGGGTTATCGACCGGCCGCCACATGGACCTGACTCATGCAGTAGCGCTCGACAGGGGTCGTCCGCGGGATTTCGAAGTCGTTCCCGACACCCAAGGCGTGCTCCGGATTCAGTTCACCCATGGGGCGCCCTATTTGTGCCGCACCGCCAGGCTAAGAAGACGGCTCAAGCGCCTGCTGGGAGCCAGTTCTCAAACGGGTCTTCTGGCACGTCTCGCCGAGTCGGTGCAAAAGGTTTCCTATCAGCCTACCGGCTCAGCGTTCGAGTCCTCGGTTCTGCTCTACCGGCTGGCCCGCCGCGATCGGCCCGACGACTACCGAGACTACCTCAAACTGCGGCCGGCGCCGTTCATCAAGGTCCACCTTGGGAATCCCTACCCGCGGACGTACATCACGACGAAGCTGACCGGGCGCCGCGCTCTTTTCTTCGGGCCGTTCGTCAGCCGCGCCTCCGCGGAGAGGTTTGAAGAGGCCTTTCTCGATCTGTACAAGCTTCGCCGCTGCCAGGAGAAGCTCGACCCGCATCCGACGCATCCCGGCTGCATCTACGGGGAGATGGACATGTGCCTGCGCCCTTGCCAGGCCCGGGCGACCATCGAGGAGTACCGCGCCGAGGTAGGCAAGGTACTGGAGTTTCTCGAGACCGGCGGCCAGTCCCTCATCCGCGAGGTCGAGGAGGCACGGGAACAGTCGAGCCGGGCGCTCGAGTTCGAGGAGGCCGCGCGCCGGCATCAGCGCCTCGAAAAGGTCCGCAGCGCGCTGAAGCTGAGGGACGAACTCGCCCGCGATGTCGACCGTCTTTTCGGCGTGGTGATTCAGCCGTCGGTTGCGCACCAACCAGACACCGAGCAGGCGGTTGAGCTGTGGCTCATTTACAAGGGATTCTTGCAGCCTTCGCTGAGATTTCCGCTGTCGGCGCCCGACGGCCGGCCCGTCTCACTCGATCGCCGCCTCCGAGAAGCGTTCGACGAGGCGCCGACTCACAGCGGCCACGTGCAGGAGCGCTCCGACCACCTCGCGCTGCTAAGCCGCTGGCATCAAAGCTCTTGGCGCAAGGGGGAACTCGTACTGTTCGAAGGCCTCGATCGCGTCCCCTACCGGCGTGTGGTCAACGCCATCTCCCGAGTGGCGTCCGGGGCGCCTCCAACTCACTCCGGTACCACCGGCAAGGTATGAACCTCACCATCGAACTCGACCAGGAGCTGGACGTGAGGTGGATGGCTAACTAGTCAGGGGCTGCGCCCTTGATATCCCAACGGAACCGGCGCCCCGAAAAAGTAGGGGCACAGCATGCTGTGCCCGTGTTCGGGTCCGGCTCACAGCCGTTGGGCACGGCATGCCCCTACATTGTCGGATGTGCGATCGTCGCCTAACGCGAACGAAATTCTCGTTACCCTTCGCATAGCGGTCTAAGGTCCCCCGCCCTGTCTCGCGAGGAATCGCGAGCCTTGCGCCACACCGCCCGTGAAGCGTGGATACCGTTATCCTTGAATGTAGAGGCGCGCCCCGCGCAAGCCCGCCTTCCCGAAACACGGCCCTTTTTCCCCGTGCTGCTCGTCATCGACAACTACGACTCCTTCACCTTCAACTTGGTGCAATACCTGGGCGAGTTGGGCGCGGATCTCGAGGTCCACCGCAACGACCGGATCACCGTGAACCAGATCGAGGAGATGCAACCCGAACGCATCGTGCTTTCGCCCGGGCCCTGCACACCGAAGGAGGCGGGTATCTGCGTCCCGTTGGTCAAGAAGCTGGCAGGTAAGTTCCCGATCCTCGGCGTATGTCTCGGACATCAGTCGATCGCCGAAGCCTTCGGCGGCAAAGTCATCCGCGCACCCTACCTCATGCACGGCAAGACCAGCCAAATCCACCACGACAGTAAGACGGTCTTCGCCGGTCTGCCGCAGGGCTTTACCGCCACGCGGTACCATTCGCTGATCGTCGAGCGTGAGTCCTTACCGGAACCGCTCGAAGTCTCCGCCTCGACACGCGACGGCCTTGTCATGGGCCTCCGCCACAAAGAGCACCAGATCGAAGGCGTCCAGTTCCACCCCGAATCGATCCTCACCGACACGGGCAAGACCCTATTGCGCAACTTCCTCGAACAGACAGAGGTTTGTTGCTGATGCCCCGCCTGTCGCGCATTCTTCCGCTTCTTCTACTCGTTTCATCCGCTTCGGCGCAAACACCGGACTGGCCCGCGGTCCATGAGGAGGCGCTGCGGACTCTGGTCGACCTCGTGCAGCTTGAAACATCGCAGCCCGAGGGCAACGAGATTCTCGCCGCCGAATATCTGAAACAGAAACTGGACCACGAAGGCGTCTCGTCGCAAATCTTTGAGGCGGCGCCCGGGCGGGCCAGCATTGTTGCGCGGGTCAAGGGGAACGGAAAGAAACGGCCGCTGTTGCTGTTGAGCCACCTTGACGTGGTCGCCGTCGAACGTGACGAGTGGTCGTTCGAGCCCTTCGGCGGAGTGGTGAAAGACGGCATCATCTACGGGCGGGGAACCGGTGACGACAAAGGCGTCGTGTCGGGCTCGCTGCAGGTGCTTCTGCTGCTGCACCGCCTGAAGGCGCCCCTCGATCGCGACGTGATCTTCTTGGGCGTGGCCGACGAGGAGGCCGGTGGGCTCAAAGGGATTACTTATTTGCTCGACAACCACCGCGAGGCGATTGACGCGGAGTTTGCGATCAACGAAGGCGGCTTCGGGGTTTTCGATCGCGGGTTTGAACACGTCCGCTTCGAGATACAAACTGCCGAGAAGACGCCCAGGCGCATCGACCTGAAGGCGAAAGGGACCTCCGGGCACGGCTCCGTACCGAGAAAGGACAACCCCGTCGGCACGCTCTCACGGGCGGTCGCCCGACTGTTCGACTACGAGACGCCGGTCCACCTCAATACGACGACCAGGGAGTACTTCCGCCGGCTAGCGCAGAACGCGCCGCCGGAAGAGGCGGCGATCTACAACGAGGTCCTCGATGGGAACCCCAGCCGGGAGACGCAGGAGAAGCTGCGGAAGTTGAGCCCGGTATACTACTCGACGATCCGGACGTCCATCGTGCCCACGATTCTCAAGGGCGGCTATCTGAAGAACGTTATCCCCTCAGAGGCGGAGGCCACGGTAGACATTCGCGCCCTACCACACGAGGATCCGGAAGAACTGTTTCCGCGGCTCAAACGCATTATGAACGAGCCGATGGTCGACCTGATCCCGCATCCGGTGACCCGTCCGGCGCACTCGCCGGCTCCGCTCGACTCCGAGCTTTTCCAGGCCTTCGAGAAGGTTCTGGGCAAGCGCCATCCCGATGCACTGATCTTGCCGCGTATGTCGACGGGGGCTACCGACTCGGCCCAGCTTCGCGCCGCGGGCATCCAGGCCTACGGCTTTGGCCCGGGAAGCGGGCTATGGGACCTGATGGGCGGCATTCACGGCAAGGATGAGTACCTCTACGTGAAGCCCTTCGAGGAATACGTTGAGATTCTCTACGACGTGGTGATCGAGGTGGCGGCGACAAGGTAGACCAGCTCAAGATGCTAGACTCGACCGTTGTTAACTCTTCTCTTCTGGTTCTTTGTCGTCCCCGCCGCGCTGGCGGCGCTGGTCTCCAACCAGGCCGGCAGGCGCTACATCGAGTACGTCGAAGTCGAGCTGAGTGAGCCAGTTGGCAAGTACGCGCCTCCTGCAACCCTGATCGTTCCCGTTAAAGGTGTGGATCACGACCTGGCTGGAAACCTGCGATCCCTGGCCTCACAGGACTACCCGGATTTCGAGCTGATCGTCGTGGCTCGCAGCGCCTCGGACGAGGCGCTGGAGGTCGCTCGGTCCGTGCTCGGCGAGAGGGTCCGGGTGGTCGTGGCCGGAGAGCCGCCGCGTGACACCGGAGAGAAGGTCCACAACCTGCTCGAGGCGGTCGGGCAGGCCCATTCGACGAGCGAGGTGTTGGCGTTTGCCGATTCCGACGGAAGGGTGCGTCCGAACTGGCTAAGAAGACTGGTGGCGCCCCTGGAGGACGAATCGCTGGGAGCCGCAACCGGTTTCCGCTGGTATTTCCCTGAAAACGGCGGCTTCTGGCCTCTCTTGCGCAGCGTATGGGACTCCACCATCGCCGGCAATATGCGCGTGGAAGATAAGAACTTCGCCTGGGGCGGCGGCATGGCGCTGCGGAGGAGTACGTTCGAGCGCGCGAATGTCGCCGAGTTCTGGCGCGGCGCGGTCAGTGACGACTACCGGCTGACGGCGGCGGTGAACGCCGTGCAGCTCGGCGTGCGGTTTGTGCCCGGAGCCATGGTGGCGACGAGCGGCAGTTGTACCGGCAGGGAGTTCCTGCGCTGGGCTGCGCGCCAGCTCGTCATCACCCGCGTCTATCGCCGCGGTCTGTGGTGGGCCGGCTTCATCATGCATATCGTCTACTGCGGAGCGATGGTGACGAGCGTACTCGTGGCGTTGACAGGGAATCCGCTCGGCTTGGGTGGGTTGGTAGTTACGTTGCTTCCCGGCATGGGGAAGGGCGCGGTCAGGGCCCAAGCCGGACGGCTGATGTTCCCCAACCATGCCGGCTGGTTCGATCAATATGGCTGGGCCTACTTCTGGATGACGCCGATCGCCACATGGGTGTGGCTCTATACGTTCGTGCGATCGGCGATGACACGCAGGATCGAATGGCGCGGGAACGTTTACGAGCTAATCAGCGCGGACAAGACGCGCTGCGTCTCAAGCACGGCTACAGGGCAAGTCACATGCCGCTAGGTCTGAAGAGTGGGGACTTCGTAGTCCTCGAAACGCGAGTCGTGGGTGATGATCGTAAGGCCTTCAGCCAAGGCTTGGGCAATCAGCATTCGATCAAACGGATCCTGATGGTGTGGCGGAAGCTCACCCGCCGCCATCGCGTGTTGGGCAGTAATCGCAAGCTCGCTGAAACCATCCTCGCTCAACGCCGACATTAGCTCATGCTTCGCGAATCGAAGATTGCCCCGCGCACGCTTGATCGAAGCCTCCCAGATGCTGGCTGCGCTCACGTGTGCCAGGTTCTGCGGAGCCTGAATCGCGGACCGGGCCCGCTCGGTCAGACGTGGGTTGTCCTCAAGCCACCACAGCAACACGTGGGTATGCAACAGGAGGTTCAAGGACGTTCCCCACGGAACGCCGCTGCGATTTCCCCGGGGAGAGGGTCGCCGAAATCCTCGCTGATCCAGATCTTCCCTTTCAAACGCCCAGGCCGCCGCGGTTTCCGGTGGGTCTTAAGAGGGGCAAGCCGCGCCACCGGCTTTCCTGCCCTTGCGATGACGATCTCCTCGCCGTTCTGTACTTCGTCAACCAGCCGAGAGAGATGGGTCTTCGCCTCGTGCATGTTGACGGTCTTCCTTGGCATGACTAAGCTTAGTCTAGTTTATTGAGAAGGAAGGGTCAAGATCGCTGTTGTGATTTCTTTTCAGTGAGTTACAGCTTGGTGCTGAATTCGCTGTTCCGCATCCCGAAGCGCCAGTAGATGACCAAGCCGATCGCCAGCCAGACAACAAAGCGCACCCAAGTCTCAAGCGGCAACCCAAGCATCAGCAAGAAACAAGAGGCCATCGAAATCAGAGGAATCAGTGGTACAGCTGGGACGCGGAAGCTGCGCCGGCGGTCGGGCTGGGTCTTTCTCAGCACGACGACTCCCGCCGAGACCACGATGAAGGCGAACAGCGTGCCGATGCTCGCTAGGTCTGCGAACGTCCCGATGTCCCAGACGCCTGCGGGGATGGCGACAAACAGCCCCGCGACCCAGGTGCTGATGTGAGGGGTTCTGAAGCGAGGATGAACGGCGGAGAAGGCACGTGGCAGGAGCCGGTCGCGTGACATGGCAAACCAGATACGGGCCTGGCCGTACTGGAAGACCATCAGGGACGAAACCATGCCCACCACCGCCCCGATTCCTACGATCCGGCGGATCGAATCAAAGCCCAGCTCCTTCAGCGCGCCTACCAGCGGCGCGGCGTTGCCGAGCCGCTCCCAGTTCATGATGCCGGTCAACACCAGCGCCACCGAGACGTAGAGCACGGCGCAGGCCGCGAGTGTCCCCACGATGCCAATGGGCATATCGCGCTGCGGGTTGCGGCACTCCTCGGCCGCGGTCGAGACGGAGTCAAACCCGATGTAGGTAAAGAAGACGATCGCGGCGCCGGTGAGCAGCCCTTGGAAACCGTTCGGCAGGAAGGGCTGGTAGTTCACGGTGTCCACCGCGCTCGCCGCACCGACCACGAAGACCAGGATCGCCGCCACCTTGATCAGCACCATGACGTTGTTGGTCTTGGCGCTCTCGCGAATGCCGCGCACCAGCAGGACGGTAAGGATCATGAGGATGAGAAAGGCGGGCAGATTGAACCACGCTCCAGTCAACTCTCCTCCTTCGACCGGGGGACGGCTTAGCGCAGCGGGGAGTCGAAAACCGAAGACGCTGTCGAACAGGTCATTGAGGTAGGCGGAAAACCCGACCGCCACCGCCATGTTCGACACGGCGTACTCAAGGATCAGGTCCCAACCGATGATCCAGGCCACGAGTTCGCCAAGTGTCGCGTAGGCGTAGGTGTAGGCGCTGCCGGCGACGGGAATCATCGACGCCAACTCGGCGTAACAGAGAGCCGCGAAGCCGCACACGACCGCCGTCAGCAAGAACGAGAGGGAGATGCCAGGGCCGGCTCCGGGGCGGCCGTACGTCGAGACCACGTCACTGCCGTAGATGAGCAGGTCGAGCACCGGGGCCTTCATGATCGAAGGCACCGTCACGGTTTCTCCCGCGGCAGCCGTGCCGGTCAGGACAAAGATCCCCGTACCGATCACCGCCCCGACCCCCAGGCCGATCAGGCTCCACGGCCCCAGCAGCCGCTTCAGTCGATGGTCCGGGTCCTCCGAGTCAGCGATCAGCCGATCGATGTCTTTTGTCTGGAAGAGTTGCTTCACGCCGGCACCAGTCTCGCGAACCTGACGACGAGCTTCTTGAGGCCGTGCTTCGGAAACTGGACGCTCACTTTCGAATCCGCCCCATCACCCTCAAGCTTCATCACCGTGCCGAGCCCATACTTTTGATGACGGACTTTGGCTCCCAGGCGAAAGCCGCTGGAATGGGCTCCGCGAGTCCCGCGTGTTGGCCGTGGCAGGCGACGCTCGGCGGGGCCACTCTGTTTCGAAGCGCGTGTTGCGTTCTTCGAACCGGGTTGGCGGACACTGCTCGGCACCGGCAGGCCGCGTTGCGAAAAGAACCCGGCAAGATTGTCGATCGAATCGTAAGTCGGACCGTCGTAGAGCTGCTTCTCAACCGCCTCCCGCACTTCGTGCCGCTCGGTCAGCAAGTCCATGCCTTCCGCGTGCTGCTGAAAGGATAGAAGCGAAGGCATTGTCGACACATCCTGCATCACGTCCGGCGGGATCTCCTGCAGAAACCTCGACGGCGCCATCCAATCGGGCGACGCACCTCCGTAGCGCCGCCGTTGCCGGGCGCAGGTGATGATCAGTTGCTCTTCGGCGCGCGTCATCCCCACGTAGCAGAGCCGCCGTTCTTCTTCCAGAGCAGCGGTACTCTCAATCGAGCGGCTGTGAGGGAAGATGGTTTCTTCGAGACCGGTCATCAGGACCAGTGGAAACTCCAAGCCCTTGGCGCTGTGGAGCGTCATCAGGACGACCTTCGCCCGCTGGTTAAGCGCATCCGTATCAGAGACGAGCGCGGCATGATCGAGAAAGTCGTGGAGACGGTCTCCTCGTTTCTCGGCGTCGAAAGCGGCGTTGATCAACTCGCTGATGTTCTCGAGCCGGCCCTCCGCCTCGATGGATGCATCCTTCTCGAGCGTCTGTTTGTAGCCGGATTGCTCGACGATCCACTGCAGCGCCAGGTGCAGCGGCTCTTGGTCGATCTTCTCCCTGAGTCCCTCGATCAGATAGCGAAAACCCCTGACGGCGCTTTGGGCCCGTGCGGAGAAGGTTCCCTCCGCGAGCATACGCCCTGCCGCGTCCCACAGCGAGAGGCCGTGATCGCGAGCGTAGGCCGCGATGCTTTCCACGGTCGTGCGGCCGATGCCTCGCGCAGGAGTGTTGATGATGCGCGTCAGCGAGACCGAATCCGCCGGTGACGCAGCGAGCTTCAAGTATGCCAGCAGGTCCTTTACTTCGGCCCGCTGGTAGAAGCTGACACCCCCGAGCACGAGATAGTCGCGGCCCCGCCGCCGCAGCGCCTCTTCGATTTGTCGTGACTGTGCGTTGGTGCGATACAGAACCGCCGCCTGTTTCTCCGGGTGCTCCGTTAAGTAGCGGTCGATGTAATCCGCCACGAAGCCCGCTTCCTCGTCACCGTTGCGCGCATGATAGAGCGCCACCGGCTCACCGAGGTCCGAGTCAGTCCACAGGGTCTTGCCTTTGCGGTCGATGTTGTTGGCCACGACCGCGCCGGCCGCGGCTAAGATGCGCTTGGTCGAACGATAGTTCTGTTCCAGCCGGATGACGACAGCCCGCGGATAGTCGCGCTCAAAGTCAAGAATATTGCGGATATCAGCGCCGCGCCAGCTATAGATCGACTGGTCCTCGTCGCCGACGACGCAAACGTTCTGGTCCTCGCCCGTCAACAGTTGCATCAGTTCGTATTGGGGGCGGTTGGTGTCTTGGTACTCGTCGACCAGCAGATACTGATACCGCTCGCGCAAGCGCTGTTGGGTCTCGTCGCTGTGGCGAAGCAAGCGAACACACTCGAGCAGCAGGTCATCGAAATCGAACGCATTCGACTCCTGCAACGAGTCCTGATAGCGCTCAAAGATGACGGCCAGCTTGTCGGAGGCCGGACCGGTTGAGTCGCGATAGAAATCCTGGGGGCCGCGGCCTTGGTTTTTCGCGTGGCTGATGACCGACAGCGCCGAGCGGGGCTTCATGAACTTCTCGTCGAGCCCCAGGCCTCGATACACGGCCTTAACCGCCGCCACTTGGTCGTTCTCGTCGTAGATGCTGAAGCGGGTCGTGAAACCCGGCCGTAGATCGGCTAGCGGCGCTCCATGCGCTCGCAAGACGCGCACGCAAAACGAGTGAAAGGTCGAGACCAGCGGGAATGAAGCCGGCGGCGAACCGCTTTCGGCGAGCGCAGCCCCGACCCGGCCGCGCATCTCTTGCGCGGCTTTGTTCGTGAACGTGACCGCGAGGACCGCTTCCGGCGCGACACCGTGATCCCGGATCAGGTAGGCGATACGGGAGATGATGACCCGAGTCTTGCCGCTCCCCGCGCCGGCGAGTATCAGCAGGGGGCCTTCGGTGTGGCGGACGGCTTTCTTCTGGGCGGGGTTCAGGGAGTCGAGGAAATCCATCCGAGAAACCCATTTTAGCATCGGGTTTGCGGCCACCCTGGAAGAACCAGCAACGGGCCGGTAGTAGGTGAAGAAACCCCGATCAGTCCCGTGTGCGTCTGGAGAGGTGTAGAATCTACAGACGGGAACGCTGTTCGGTGTCGGGTGTAGAGGCAGGCTCCGGCGTGAGGTGGCGCACCCTCTTCCCAACGCTTGGAGGGGTATGCGCCCTGATCTGACCCGACGCCAACTACTTCAATCCGGTGGGGGCCTAGCCGCCATGGTTGGGCGTCCTATTTGATAGCCAGGGTACAGCCGCAGGTCTCTTCGAAGCCCTGCGCTACACTTGCGACGAGGAAGCCTAATGCTTAGAAGACTAACGAGGAAAAAGCTGATCGGGATGGGAGTCATCGTTCTGGTCGTCGTGGTCGCGTTGATGTGGGTCCAGCGGAAGATCGCCGGGCTCTTTGAGCTGATGTAAAGGCGTGCCGATGAAGCGCAGAAGCTTCTTGGGAACTCTGAGCGCCGGCGCGCCGGCAGCCCTTGCGGGCGGGCCAGGGTCAGCTTCCTCCGGCGCGGCCAAACCGCCCGAGCCGAAGGTCTTTTTCTATGACGACGGCCGCCACGCTTCGGCCCTTTATCAGTTCGCCCCGCCTCTATCCCCCGACGACTTGTACCTTGCCGTCGATCAACTGGTCGACAGTGGCGTCGACACCCTCATCTATTCCGCCGAGCTTGAAGGCGGTGCGGTGCAGTATGACAGCAAGGTCGGACAGAAGTGGGGCGACAACGTGCCGATGTGGGCCCACCCGATCTTTTATCGGGCATCCCGGAACCTACACCAGCTCATCGCCGACGGACACGACCCGCTGAAGCTCCTCTGCGACCGCTGCCATGAGAGAGGCCTTCGCTCGTCAGGCGGGATCCGAAGATCAGCTTGCGGGTCGAGCTATACGATGTGGATTTGTCCATCAAGTACCGCACGCATCGCCACTTCCAAGAGCAGCCGATCCGCTATTGACCCGCCCATGGTTGACCCTATGAAGATGCGGCGCGGGCAGATTTCCGAGTCGCGCCCGCAAGCCCACGCGACTGGTAGGGGAAGTACCCATTCACGACCCTCCGGCCCGGCACGCCACAGCGCTCTAAGGGGTCTGGAAGGCACACCACAGGGGTTCACCCGACACAGCACGGTCATTCGCCTGTGTCAAAATGGAGCTGAGACACGTAGCAAAAACAGTACCCGATACCTATTGCAGGAAAAGAAAAAACTCCTCGATAGTGGAAAGTGGCCATGCGAGTATTGCGCAACTACTTCATCTTCTCTGTTTGTTTTCTTGCGAGCATCAGCGCAGTCCTGACGCTCTGCTATTTCCCGACACAGGTGGACGGGCTGGGCGAGATCAGTCGGGATGAGGCCGCCGAAGCGTTCTATGAGACGGCCTACGAGATGACCGAGGAAGGCGGCGATAGCGAATACGTCGAATACGCTCGGTTCACGGCCGACCACGTGGACATCAACGGCCAGGTGGAAAAGTTTGTCGAACAATACGGGCTACGCGGCAAGCGTGTCCTGGAGGTCGGCGCCGGGTCGGGCTCTCTCCAGGATCTGGTCGAGGACTACACCGGCCTCGACATCGCTGCGTCCGCGGCCAGGTACTTTCACAAACCGTTTGTGCAGGGTTCGGCAACGGATTTGCCCTTCCAGGACAACGAGTTCGACGCTGTTTGGACAGTCTGGGTTCTTGAGCACGTTCCTAGTCCGGAACGCGCGCTGAACGAGATGCGGAGGGCCGTTACCAACGGAGGACTCATCTACCTGGCGCCGGCGTGGAACTGCTCTTCCGCGGCCGCTGAAGGTCACCGGGTGCGTCCGTATCGCGACCTCGATTGGCAAGGAAAAATCATCAAGGCCAGCCTACCCTGGACGCAAAGCGCACCGTATCAGAACATGTATATCATCCCTACTCGTTTCATTCGGTCTCTCTGGTTCAGCGCGCTGAATTCCGCAACGGCTCTGCGATACCGCCCGCTGAATCCCAATTTCGAGACCTACTGGGTTGCCGACAGTGACGCCGTGAACTCGATTGACTGCTACGAAGCTTTTCTATGGTTCAGGAGCCGGGGCGATGCGTGTCTCAATTGCGACGGCCTCCTTCAACAGTCACTAGCGGCATGCGGTCCGCTGATCATCCGAGTTAACAAGCCTTCATAGAGTCCGGAACTGGTTCGCCAAGTTGTGTAACCGGCAACGGGAGACTGATTTCGTTGTAGTGGCACGATCCTCGACCACCGTGGATAGGCGCGCCCGAAGAGCAACTGCTCCCTCACGGTGACGTCTCGGCAGCGAGGCGGCTAGTCCAGGTCTTTGCGTGGGAGAACGCCCACTGGCTGCCAGGATGTGCTACGTTCGGAACCGGATCGCTGATGATGGCGATGGTTGCTCGCTACTTGTTTAGCCTGGCCGTCTGGCTGGCGCTCTGTGTTGCCCAAGACCTGCCGTCCTACGATATTCACCGAACGGCGGGGCCCATTGAGATCGACGGTCGGCTCGATGAGCAGGCATGGCGGAAGGCCGCCGTTGTCAGCGACTTCCACTTCAACTGGTGGACCGGCGGCGAGAAGGAAAAGACGGTCGCCAAGATCCTGTGGGACGACACCAACCTTTACGTCGGCTACTACTGCTACGACAAGCACATCTCGGCCGACGTGACGCGCCGCCACGGACCGGTTTCGCGGGACGACTGCGTCGAGGTCTTCGTCAGTCCCAATCCCGGCAAGGTCCGCAACTACTATGGCTTCGAGTTGAACGTGATCGGCACGATGCTCAACTTCATTCGGGCCGACTGGTGGCGCGGCGGACGGTTCTCCGAGCCGGTCGGCGTGCGGCGGTGGACGTCCCACTACGGCCGCTCGCTCAAGGCTGATTCGCCCGACGACGACCATTGGATTCTCGAAATTGCCATCCCCTTCAAGAACTTCGAAAAGGACGCGGCACACACCCCGCCGCACGACGGTGACCGCTGGCGGCTCAACCTCAACCGCGCCGGCGGCACGACGAACCCGCAGTACAGTACCTGGTCACCGGTCAACGCCCCGCGGCCGAACTTTCATGTGCCGGAAGCGTTCGGCTGGGTCGTGTTCGTGGACGATGCCCCGTAAGGGAGCCGGTTGGCTCCTACTCCTCGCGTTCTGTTTGGGAGCGGCGGGCAGCGCGTTCGCTGCGGACTGGCCACGTTTCCGTGGGCCCAACGGCTTGGGGGTCACTGAGACCTCCGGGCTGCCGACGCAGTTTGGGCCCGATCAGAACGTTGTTTGGAAGACGGCCGTGCCGCCGGGGCACTCGTCGCCCGTCCTCAGCAACGACGGTGTGTTTCTGACGGGGGTCGCGGACGGGAAGCTCTACACCCTATACTTGAGCCGCGCGACCGGCGAAGAGCTGTGGCGGCGCGAGTGTCCGCGGCCTCGGAAAGAGAAGCTCGACGGGCGCAACCATCCGGCGGCGGCGAGCGCCGCAGCCGACAGCGAAGGCGCTTACGTCTTCTTCGGTGATTTCGGCCTGCTCGCCTACGACTTCGACGGCAACGAACGCTGGCGCCTGCCGCTTGGCCCGTTCAGTAACTCCTACGGCATGGGAGCGTCGCCTATCGTCGTCGACGACCTGGTCGTGCTCGTCTGCGATCAGCGCCGCGACTCGTTCATCCTGGCCGTCGACAAAAAGACCGGCCGCACCCGCTGGTGTAGGCCGCGTCCCGACGCCGTCAGCGGACACTCGACGCCTGTCGTCTACCACGCCAGCGACGGCGCGAAACAGGTCCTCGCGCCCGGCTCCTTCCGTATGGACGCCTACGCGGCAAGGACAGGCGAGAGCGTTTGGTGGGTGAACGGGCTGCCGTCGGAGATGAAGTCGGTGCCGGTGATCAACGGGGACACGGTCTACGTCGCCGGCTACAACGTTCCCGCGAACGATGCGGGCCGGCAGGTGACGGTGCCGCCGTTGGCGCGGGCCTTGGCCGAGTACGACGCGAACGGCGACGGACGACTGGCGCGGGACGAGTTGCCCAAAGGCCGCCTGCGCCAACTGGTGAGGTTCAGCGACCGCGATCGTGACGGCCGCCTTGATCCCGGCGAGTGGCGCCTCTACGCCGCTGCGCAGGCCTCGGAGAATGGTTTACGGGCCATCCGGGTCGATCCGCCGGGCCGACCGCGCGGCGACCGCTCGACCACGAGTTTGCGCTGGAAATATCTGCGGGCCGTACCGCAGTTGCCGTCGCCGTTGCTCTACCAGCGGGTGCTCTATATGATCAACGACGGGGGGATCTTGACCTTGCTCGATGCTGAGTCGGGCGACGTTCGCCGGCGCATGCACCTGCGCGGCGGCATCGACCACTACTACGCCTCCCCGGTCGCGGCGGACGGGAAGGTGTTTTTCGTCAGCCAGGGGGGCACGGTGACGGTGTTGCGGGCGGGTCCCAAGGCCGAGGTTTTGGCGGTCAACGAGTTGAACGAAGAGAGCTACGCGATCCCTGCGATCGCCGATGGCCGTTTGTACGTTCGGACGGCCGGCGCGCTCTACTGTTTCGGCAAGCCGACCCCGGAACGCCAGTGACGGGTCTGCAGCCGCAAAGCCGCCGCGTGTGGATTGACCGCTCACTCGGGTTCGGCGGTCATTTGTGTTGCTATTTGTGTGATTCCTAACTTTGGATGTCCCAAACCTCCAGTTTCCGACTCACCGACGAACTTCGAGTACGCCTGGAGCGGTTCGCTCGACAGTCCAAGCACCGCAAGAACTGGATCATCGTGCATGCTCTCGAAGACTACCTGGACCGGCATGACGCGCGCTCGTTGGCGGTGGTGGCCCGACGTCAGTCGTTGTTGGCGAGCGAGGGGCCACATTCGGAAGACGAAGCCCGGGCGTCACTAGCGGACACGACAGGATGGACGTAGCCCGAGGTGACGTGGTCCTGGTCGCCGCTTCAGAAGAGTATGGGGGAGACTCTGGCAAGCCTCAGGCCAAAGAGATGTTCGGAGCTTCGCGTTTGCTTCCATAAGCATGCGAAGACCAGCCGGTGTATTGTCCTCGGTCGGCAGGACTATCGTCGCTCCGTTTTTCGAACCGGCGGAGCCTAGAGCGGGCAAAACCTTGGTTTCACCTGGAGGCTTCGTTTGGAGCTGTTCGCCCAATGTGTGTACACTCCGTGGCGGGGTGTCTGTGTACCGAGATGATACCAACTTCTGATCGCACTACGTGATCGTGATCGGCGTTCGAGTGGCGAGTTCAGAAATTTGTGGGAGTCAGGGCCTCTCGGGTGCTGAATCTGAGGTTGCAGTGGTCGCCCAATTTAACAAAATACCGTGTGTTTTCGCGGCTTGGCCAAAACGACATCCAGCGGCGTTTCATCGCACGCGGCGGAGCCGGGAAGGAGCCCACCTGCGCAGGAAGCAGCATTGGGAATCAGAGATTTGACAGTTAGGGTGACTGTCCCCTTTGGGCCCCCTTTGGGCCTTTGGGCCCGAACGTCTCAAGCCAAGCCTAGTTGAGAGGCCGTGTATTCGCCTTTTGAGGCGTTTACTGACAGAGTTCCGGAGCCCCTCGTCCTCCTCGTCGCGAAAGGGCTCCACGAAAGGGCTCCGTCACCTTTTGGTCAACCTCTTGGTCACATGTTGTTCGAAGTTCGGGCTGCGAACCATCCGGCCAGTCATCCGGAATCTGCCACATCGACGACACTGGCACTCAAAGCCGTCTATAACCGGCAACTGTGTCATTTGAAAGTTGTCAGGAAGCCTGCAAATTGGACACGATTTCATTGTCGTCACCCACTAGGTACGCGGCCGTGCCATAGCACGTCCTCGTAGGCTTGGGCCAGCCACGGTCGCGGCCCAAGTTTCCGTCTTCAGTGCCCAACATCTCGCCATTTTTGGCGTTCCATTAGCTTGCTGATTGTTGAAAAATCCATGCCGACTTCGTGAAGTAGGAGAATCTCCATCAGCCTACCAAGCTTCAAGCTTAAGGACGAAAGGAGCTGGCGTTGGACAGCCCCTCTGTGCATCAGATCATTGCGGGCACTGGCTACTTCGTAGGCAAAGCTCTTGGAATCCTTAATGTACAAAGTGGCTGCCTCACGACCCAGGTCGACTAACTCCCTAACTCGCTTCCTTAGGGGAATCTCATTACTGTACAAGAGCTTCTCCTTTAACCATCCACGAAAGTGATCTGGACAGGAATTCAGGATCACTGCAATCCTTCCTTCGTGCTCTTTCAGCGGTACCTCGACGCCAGAAAAACGGTGCCGATGGTACACTTCTGCTGTCATTGCAAAGTTGAGGAAACGGCTCTCGAGGAAAGCCTGAGGCCGACGCAGATTGGCAAAGTACAAGTTGTGTACAGCCCGCATCGTGTCTGCACTCTCGAGCCAACTGCAAAAGGCTCGCGCTGGGGAGGTTCCCAGATCGTCGAAGCGAAATAGCAACTCAACCCAGGACTTTACAGACCGTTCGGTCGGGAGATAGGCTGGCGCAAAGTGGATGTCGACTGTAATCTGCCGGTTGGCCGGCTTTGCCCTAAGGCATCCGGTTACTGTCGTGTAGGAGGCGAGAGCCCTACCTGCTAGCGAAAGGAGATTCTGAAAATCTGACATGCGAGTCAGATAACACTCCAGGGCTGAGACCTTGTCACTCTTCAGGCGCAGGCTAGCCTTCTGGGCTACAGTCACTTCGGTCGTTGGGTTCTTGAGATTGGGGCCTTCGAGTCCAAACCAGAGAGAGTATTCGAAAGTCCTATCACGCCCTAGGGCGATTTCCGGGGGACGCCTGATGCTTATGTCGCACCCCTCGATCGACAACTGACTGATCTCTATCCCGGAGACGCCCAACCAAAGCCCGAGCGATTCGTACCCGGTGTATAGCTCGCTAAACTCGATCGGCTCATCGGCTTCGAAATGAACTCCTACCAGCATGAAATTGGCCCTATTGAATCCCGCAAATTATTATGACACTTTTTGACAGTGTGGAGCATCTATATATGTATGGGCAACCCCAAAGGTGTGAAGCGGGATTTCAAGGCGCTGGAGAAGCGCCGTTTCGAAGCGATGCGGCTGCTCCACCAAGGCCACAATCAGTCCGAGACGGCGAGACGGCTGAACGTCGCTCGCCAAACCGTCAGTGAGTGGCGGCGGCAATACCGCGAGCAGGGTGCGGCCGGACTCCGCCAGGCCGGGCGCGCCGGACGCAAGCCGCTCCTCGATGCCGCACAACGCGAACGCCTGACGTCGCTGCTGCTGGAAGGCCCGGAAGCCCACGGCTTCCCAACGCCCCTGTGGAGCTGTCCGCGGGTGGCTCGGCTGATCGGAGACGAGTTCGGGGTCGCATACCACGCAGGCCACGTCTGGAAGATCCTGCGAGCGCTCGACTGGAGCCCGCAACGCCCGGCCGGAAAGGCGCGCGAGCGCAACGAAGAGCGGATCCGCACCTGGAAGCGCAAGACCTGGAAGCGCATTAAAAAAAAGCCCAAAACGAAGGCCGTACGCTCGTCTTCATCGACGAAAGCGGATTGAGTCAGAAGCCGCATCGCTGCCGCACCTGGGCGCCACGTGGCCAAACACCGGTGCTGCAGTTTAACTTCAACTGGGAGAAGCTTTCCGTCTCGGCGGGGCTGACGCTGCGTAACTTCTACTTCCGGCTCTATCCCGGTGCGATCGGCAAAGAGCAAGTGATCGACTTTCTCAAGGCGTTGGTACGTCATATCGATCGCCCGCTGCTGATCGTCTGGGATCGGCTGCCGGCGCACCGTAGCCGCCTGGTGCAAGAGTTCATCGAACTCTCCGAAGGCCACATCGCAACCGAGTACTTGCCACCCTATGCGCCGGAGTTGAATCCGGTGGAATACATCTGGGCTTACTGGAAGCAGCACGAGTTGCCGAACGTCTGTCCGAAAGACTACGGCGAGCTGAACGAGCGGGCCCGCAAGGCACTCCGCCGCATGTACCGCAAACCGCGTTTGATCACGGCCTTCTGGAAACAGTCTTCTCTTTGTTTTGACTGACTCTATATTATGCGGGAGTCAATAATCTCATACTGATTTCTCCCGGGCGCAGAGATTCTCCATTTGATGCGGACACATTCGTATAAGGTCACAGCCTTGCCGTTGTCGGTAATGCCCAAGAGTATTCTGAACTTGGGATGGCTAGTCAGATCAGCTGTGAGCCCTGAAAACCAACCTCGCGTTTCCAGTATCGGGGCAGAGTTCCGTTCAACCCGTATCGTTCCTTCGACTTTGTCATCAGGATCTTCGGGTCTCCACCACTGACCGGGCCAATCGATCGCCGGTGTTGAGTGGTCCTCAAACAAGACTCTTCTCCTGTTGCCCGGTCGGGACTACAGCAACGGTCAGCTGGGGGCGTGCCCGGTACGCCCCCTTCGCTAGCTGCCAGCTCTAGTTTAGCGCCGACAACTGATCCGCCGACAGAGCACCGATCTTTCGCACCAATTTGGCGTTGGGTATGGTGACCAAGCCCTGAGCGTTGAAGGCGCCTGGGCGCAGGAACCTGAGCTGGACACTCACCTCGAAGCGGGAACCGCGGACGCTCGTGGTATGGGGTGCCAGCGTTACCAGAGCGCGGTCGTCGTCATGCGCCGGAACACTCAACACCAGGCACGGTCTGACCTTGGCGGCGAGTCCCCGATTCGACGATCCAGACCCCGCCACGACGCGGCTTAGCCATGCTCAGATTCTTCTCGATCGAGGCCCAGGAAAACCCCCTCGGCGGCTTCCACCAAGTCGCCGTTGTCGAGTGGGGGTAGATCGAATCGGGTCGAACGCTTCAAGATCTCGGCGGTCGCTTCCCGTTTCGCCTCCTCGGGAAGACGGTCAAAGGATTCAAGAAGCGCTTCAACAGGTTGCGTCATATCCACGATGACCGCGCGCATTATATCGAGTAGTTGAGGTTGGGCCGCGCTCGGCGCGTCCGGGCGTCGGGCGAAGCGGTGGGGCGGCTGAAGCTGGGGCGGAAGGACGCTGCAAGCGCCCTGGCGTGGGGGTAGTGGGGGCGTACCAGGGGTAAAACGCCTGGCCTATTCAAGGTCAAGGCCCGTGAACCGGCCTGGAGGTAGGCCATGTCGTCCGCCACGCCGTGCTCGGGCTGGCAGGTGGTGAAGGTGTTGAAGGTCGCCGGTTCGGGGAACTCGTTGGCGTCGAGAATCGCGCGATAGAGGTGGTTGGTGTGCGCGGCGGTGGAGCGGGCTAAGGCATGGCTGCTTGAGCCGCAGGTCTTATGGGGTGGTCCGAAGCCTCTAGCAAAAGCTGTGTCGCCCCTTTCAGGGCTTCAAGAAGACGCGTCATCCTTCCCACGGTTGAAACCGTGGGCTATGATCTCTAGCGTGGACCCCAAGGCCGAGACAAGCAGTTAACCCCGCTTTTGCCATTCGCTGAAAAATCGTTGTCTTGCCAGCCGGCTGGGTGCACAATGGCCCTAGCTGGTGAAGCGGAGGCCGGCTCTGCTGGAGAGCAACCGGCCAAGGAATAGCCAGCCGGAGACTCATCGAAACGATGAGACAGGGGGCGGCCACCTCGCCGCTCCCTGCTTCTGTCCCCCCATCGGATCGATAGATCTCCCGATGCCTCAAAAAACTCATGCCCCCACCTCCACCGCACCCGCCCCGCGGCGCAGCTGCCGCTCGAATTCCGCCGGCGGCCGATACCCCAACGCCGAGTGCAGCCGTCGCTGATTGTAGGTCCGCTCCAGGAAGTCACCGATCCGTGCCTGCGCGTCGGCCAGGTCGCGATACTCGCTGCGATCCACTTCCTCGCCCTTGAGCGTTCGGAAAAAGCTCTCACGGCGCGCGTTGTCGTAGGGGTTCCCCTTCCGACTCATGCTGATCCGAATCTGATGCTGGGTGAGCAACTGCGTATAGGCCTGGCTAGCATACTGCACGCCGCGGTCGGAATGATGCACCAGCCCTGGCCGCACCCGCCGCTTCGCCAGCGCCATCTGCAGCGCCGCCAGCGGCAGCGTGTGATCCAGGCCCGTTCCCAGCTGCCAACCGATCACCCGCCGCGAATAAGCGTCCAGCAACACCGCCAGATAGAGGAACTCCTCGTTGAACCGGATGTAGGTGAGGTCTCCCACCCACAGCTGATTCACCCCGTCCAGAGCCAGCGTCGGCGCCAGGTTCGGGTACACCGCCAGCCCGTGTTGCGCATCGCTCGTCACCACAAACTTGCGTTTGAGCCGGCACAACAAGTTCTGTTCCCGCATCTGGCGCTGGACCCGCTTGCGGCTCACTCGCCAACCTTGTCGCCCGAGCTCTTGGCGGATGCGCCGGCTGCCATAGCTGGGCCATTGCAGCGCCAGCTTGCGGATCTGGCGACGCAGTGGGGGCTCTGGCTCGGCGGGCTGCGACGCACTCGGTCGGCGGTAAAAACCGGCCCGGCTCAGCCGCGCTAGTTCGCACATCCTCTGCACCGTCAGCTTCGTCGCCCCGCTCACTTCCTTCTCGATCTGTTCGTAGACGTTGCGCCGCCAGACAGAGCCCGCAGCAGGCGCTGTTCCTCGACACGCTGCCAGGCTCGCTTTAAAAAATCGATCTCCATGGCCTGCTGGCCGATCTTGCGTTCCAACTCGGCCTCGCGGCCGGGCGGGGGACGCTTTTGGCCCTGGCCGGAGAAGGCGCGCTCACCCTGCGTGCTCAACTCCCGCCGCCAACGGCGCACATCACTGGGATCCATCTCCAGTGCCCGGGCCACTTCGTTGACCGACTCCCCCGCCTCGATGCGCCGCAGCGCCGTCAACTTGAACTCCCTGCTGAACTTCCTACGAGACTTCTTCATGACTCCAGTTTCTCCTTTCGCTGTACGAAAGGGGTTAACTGGCTGTCTCAAATCCTGGGTCCATTCCACTCCCGGCCCCTCCGGGGCAGAGCCTCCGGGGAGCGGCCGGACGGGCGCAGGGGCCCGTCCCTACTACGGTCTATGGGCGCATAGTACCGACCGTGAGGGTCGCGGGCGGATCGAGGGTTAGTCTTGATGCCTGCCAGTTTCCTGGAGCGTGCTACATCATCCGCTTGATGATGCCGTCCGACTGCTGCCTGGTAAGGGCGGGGGGCCGGAAGCCCAGCGGACCACCCTCTTCAAGAACCGGCTCCTGCTCGTCGAGCGTGGGCGCTCGTTTCTGCAGGAAAAGCCCCGTGTAGATGGTGTCGCCCCAGAGCATCCCCTTTTCGCAGGCGGCCTTCCAATCGCTGGTGTCGTGGTTCTCGTCCTCGAGCTTCTTTACCCTGGGTTTGAAAAACGCGTAGTCGTTGTCGTGATTGAAGGTGACACAGGGGCTGAAGACGTCGATGAGGGCGAAGCCCTTGTGCTCGATGCCTTTGCGAATGAGCATGTTCAGGTGCTTGGGGTCGGCGCTGTATCCGCGGGCGACGAACGTCGCGCCGTTCATGATGGACGACGTGATCGGATTGACGGGCCTCTCGACGCTGCCGAACGGGGTGCTCTTGGTTTTCATCCCGTCGCAGCTTGTCGGCGAGACCTGGCCCGTCGTCAACCCGTAGATTTGATTATTCATCACGATGTAGGTGAGATCGACATTGCGCCGGGCGGTGTGCACGAAGTGGTTCCCGCCGATACCATAGCCGTCGCCGTCGCCGCCGGCGACGACCACAGTCAGCTCGTGGTTGGCCATTTTCACGCCCGTGGCAACCGCGAGCGCCCGGCCGTGCAAAGTGTGCATTCCGTAACTGTTGACGTAGCCAGGGAAATTGGACGAACAGCCGATGCCGCTGACGACGACAATCTCGTGGGGCCGGAGACCCATCTCCGCGCAAACGGCCTGAAAGCTTCGCAGGACGCCGAAGTCCCCGCACCCGGGGCACCAGTCGGGATCGACTTTGCCTTTGAAGTCCTTCGCCTTGAGCTGAACAATCAGTGGAGCGGTAGTAACGCTCATCGTTTCTCCTTTGCCTCCTAAACCATCACTTCGTGGGTTGGCACGAAGTGGTCGGTCTTGCCGGCAAGCTGCTCTTGCACACCGGCAACGATGTGGTGCGGCTGGAACGGTTCGCCGTCATATTTGCGAATGTGTCCGTCGACAGTAATGCCTGTCTCGCCCCGTAAGTAGCGGTGGAACTGGCCGGAATGATTGTTTTCCACGATAATCGACCGCTTGGCCTTCGAGATGATGTCGATGGCTGCTTGCGCGTGGAACGGGACAATCCATTTGAAGGCCAGTTGATTGGCGGTGATGCCCATGTCGTTGAGCTGCTCGACGGCCTCTTGAATGACGCCGTGAGTCGAGCCCCAACCGATCAGGGTCACTTCCGCGTCCGCGGGACCCTCCAGCGCGGGCGCCTCGATGTCATTGAGAATGTTGGCGAATTTGCGATCTCGTTTTTCCACCATCGCGCGCCGCTTGAGCGGGTTTGTGAACTCGTCGCTGATCAGAACGCCGTCTTCGTCATGCTCGTCGGTGGCTACCACGTGCGCGTAGCCTTCCAAGCCGGGCAGAGCGCGCGGAGAGACTCCGCTTTCGGTGTTGAGGTAGCGCTTATAGCCGTCGGTCGTGGACGGTTCGGTAATCAGCTCACCCCGGTCGATCGTGGGGTGCAAGTTGATGTCGTCGGGATCGACGCTGAAGGTGCCCTCGGAGATCAGCAGGTCGGAAAGCACAATGCCCGGGCACTGGCACTTGTCCACGAGGTTGAAGACCTCAGGCATCGTGTTGAAGGCGTCGAGAGCGCTTTTTGGCGCCACGATGAAACGTTGAAAATCGCCCTGGCTGGCGCCCAGCATCTGCCACAGGTCGCCTTGTTCGGTCTTGGTGGGCACGCCTGTAGAGGGACCGGCGCGCTGGACATTGATGAACACCAAGGGGATTTCCATCATGGCCGCGCTGCCGACGGCTTCGGTCATCAGCGCGAAGCCACCGCCCGAGGTCGCGCACATCGTCCGTGGGCCTGCGTGGGCGGCCCCGACGGCCATGTTGGCGACGCCGATCTCATCCTCGATTTGGCGGACCATAATGCCGAGGTCGCGGGCGTTCTTCGCCATCCAGTGGAGGACCCCGCTCGCAGGACTCATCGGGTACGCGCAGTAGAACTTTACGCCGGCAGCGGCCCCACCCATCGCCAAGGCGTCGTTACCGGTCCAGACAGCCAAAGGCTTTGCGTTGGCGGGAGCTGGGTCAGGGAAGGGCTCGAAGTGTGAGTTTGTGTAGTCGAAGCCGGCACGGGCCATCGCCACGTTTTCATCGACGACATCCTGCCCTTTTCGCTGAAACTGCGCCGTCAGTGACGCTTCCAGCACGTCAAACTCGAGCCCGAGCAGGAAGGTCATCGCACCCAGGGCGACGGTGTTCTGAACGAGCTTGTTGCGGTTGTTGTCGGTCAGTTCGGCTATCGGTAGAGGGCACAACTGCACGCCTTCAGCGGCCTCACCGGGTTCAATGGTGTCGCTGTTGTAAACCACTCGGCTGCCGGGCCCCATCAACGTGAGATGCCGGCTCATCGTGTCTTGGTTGAGGCAATGCAGCAAGTCGAGTTTGTCGCCGTGGTTGGTCAACGGCTGATCGCTGACACGGATGGTCAGAAAAATATGCCCGCCGCGAATGATCGACTGATAGGCGTTATATGCGTTGAAGTGCAGACCGCGTCGTGCGAAGATTCGCGCTAGGATCCCGCCCGGCGTGGCGATGCCCTGCCCGGCCGCCCCGCCGATGGCGAGGGCGAAATCGTACTCTCTTGAAGCCATTCGAGTTACTCCTTGGCGGGCCTTCGAGCCGATGGGCAGACCAGGGGGTCCCCTGAGCAGCACAGGACTCGTCCTTCAGGCTGCGATCCTTTTGTCGTCCCTGCTCTTCCCTATAGGGCGTCATTATACCATTCGGCTTGTACCCGAGCGGGACAACAAGGGAGTCAAGGCGGTAGTATCGGCCGCGCCAGGACGCCCGCTGTACGCAGTTTGGCGCGCTCCAGACCTCCCTTCATTCAATCGGCACCTCAGGGCCTCGCGCGCACGGCCCAAGCCGCGCCTGGTCCTGGGAGGTCCCGCTAGGATTCCAGATGGGGGCATCGGCGCCAATCCAGCCTCGAAATCGACAATTTAAACGGAGAATGGGGTCTACCCCGGGCAGGGCTTCGCGGACCTGGTCTTGCGTGATGTATGTGGGTCATGCGGGACAGCAATTGTAGGGGCGGGTTGAACTTACCGGGCCATAGGTAACACTTTATGCCAAGCACATAGGTAACACTTCTCGTCCGGGGTGGGGCCGGACGTAGGGAGCCCGGAGGGCGACCGCAGTCCGGTCCCACCCCGGACGAGTGGCCCGCCGCCGGGTCCGGGCAAGGCCGCAACCGCCACCCCCGTTCGTCGAACAGGCCCAGCTCGTAAAAGGAAAACCATACCCGCCACACCCCCTCCTCGATCGCCTCCAGCCCCACCCGCTCGCCGTTGAGTCCCTTGCCCACAAACACTCGTTGACGCCGCCAGCGAAGCTGCCCATCCACCACGCGCCGCACCGCCAGCGCCGCCGGATACTCCGGCTCCTTCAGCCGCGAGGGATACTCCCGCCCCGAGCCCTGATAACACTCGCTGGGCGTCCGCAGCTCCAGCCCCTGGTGCGGTCGCTCTTCGTTGCAATCTTGGCGAAAGCAATCCAACGCCCGCTGCTGCGCCCGCAGGTTCGCCGCCGGCGGCGAGGCCGTCTCTTGCTTCAGCGTGCGGTGCATCCTCTCATGCCGCCCGTTCTGTTCGGGATGTCCCGGCTCGATCCGCTGCGGATAAATCCCCAACTTGATCCACCATACCGCCAGCCGTGACAGCCCGTGCACCGCCAGCGTCGCAAACGGCGGCCCGTTGTCGGTGCGCAGCACCCGCGGCAAGCCAAACTCCCGAAATGTGGCTTCAAACAACGGCTGGACGTGTTCTCGATCCGGTGTCGCCACCGCCTGGCAACGCAATAAGTAACGGCTAGCCGCATCCGAGATCGTCAACGGATCGCAGCGCTGGCCGTCTTGGGTGCGGAACCAACCTTTGAAGTCGGCGCACCAAACCCGGTTGGGCTCGCTCCCCGGCGTCAGCGGCGGTGCGGTCGGCGCGGCGCGCGCCCGGCGCCGCCGCGGCACCGTCAGACCGTGTCGCCGCAGCAGATTTCCGATCGTGCTCACCGCCGGCCAAGCCACCTCGGGCTGCGCCCGCTGCAGCCGCGCTTTCAAGGTGACCGCGCCCCAGCGCGTGTGCTGTGCCCGCAGAGCGAGAATCTCTTGCTCGATCGCGGCCGCGGTCTGCTGCGGATGGCGTCGCGCTGCTCGGGAGCGGTCCTGCAATCCTTCCCAGCCCTGCTGCCCGTAGCGCTGCAGCCACTTGTAGCCGGTCTTGCGACTCACGCCGTAGCGCCGGCACAGCTCGGCCATCGACTCGAGTTTCCTTTCCCAGTCCACCACAAAGCGAGTTCTCTCGTTTCGCACACAGGTCTCCTGCCAAGGCATAGATCATTCCCTCTCAGAAATGTTTTATGCCTCAAAGTGTTACCTATGTGCTTGGCATTAGGTGTTACCCATGTCCCCGGTCAATACCGCCGTAGGGGCGGGCCGCTGTGCCCGCCCGCCCAGGATGTCGGATGCCCTGCTCAGATACGTGACCGTATTCATGAAACCGTGTACCTAGCGGTGGGTCGACGAGCGGATGAAAAGCGTGAGTGACCGCTCCCTTACGGTCACGGCTCGGTTTGCGGGCTCGCGGCAGCGACAGCGCTGATGATTCGGATCACTTGCCGTTGGTATTTGTCGAGTGTGAATCGTTCGCGCCAAGCCGACCGGCCGGCCTCGGCCACCTCGCCTAGCCGCTCGGGGTGGTGGAGCAGCAGGGCTAGGATCTTGGTCGCCAATTCGCTCGGTGTGGGCGGGTCGACGAGGAAGCCTGTCTTACCGTCCACGATCGCCTCGGGAATACCGCCTGTCGGGAAGGCGACGATGGGGAGCCCGACCGCTTGCGCCTCCAAAAGGACGCGGGGCATGCCCGCTTCGCGAATCGAGGGCACCACGAGCAGATCGAGGCTTCGCATCACCTCGAATATATCGTCGCGCCACCCGAGAAACTCGACCGGCAGATGGGCCGCCAGAGGCTCAAGCGAGCGGCGGTACTGCAGGGAGTCGGGATCGTCGAAAAGAGCCTCCCCTGAGATCACAAAGCGGCAGCGGGGAAGGGCCTTTGCCAGCAAGCGGGCGGCCGCCAAGAACTCGAGTTGGCCCTTTTCCGGTGCGATCCGGCCGATGACTCCGATGCGAATCTCGCTCTCCGCCGACGGCTCCCGCGTGGCCGGCGATGTTTCGGCGACGCCGTTGTGAACGAGGTACAGTTTGCCGCGAGCTACAAAACGCGCGATCGGCGCTACGGAAAAACGGCAGCAGGTGATGACGGAAGCGCCAGCCCAGCGGAGAGACCGCCCGGCCACCCAGGCGGCAGCACGCTGCGACACATGGTTGTGGCAGTGGAACAACAGCGGAAGGCGACCGCGTGCGGCCCAGGCGGCAGCGGGCAAAAGACGGGGCCCGTTGACGTAGAGGAGCCGGGCGTTCACGTCCTCGGCAATCCGGCGGATGCGCGCGGAAAGCCCGGGCGATTGGCGCGCAAAGCGCCACCCGTCCGCGAGGGACTTGCGGTAGGAGCGGTAGGGCTCGTCTGGGAACGAGTGGACCGTGCCACCGAGAGAGCGGACCTGATCGACCACCGGCCCTTTGCCGGGCAGCGCGACGTCGGCAGACCAGCCGGCCTCACGAACCGCCGGGAGCAGGTCGAGCAAGCATTTCTGCGCTCCGCCGGGATCACTGAACTGATCGAGGAAGAGGATCTTCATCCGAGAGCCGGCCGCGTCTCTCCCTCCCGGCGGGATTCGCGAACCGCCAACGCGAGAACCGCGAAGTAAAGGGGCAACACTCGCCAGTAGGTCAGCACGTCGACGGACATCATCTGGAAGAGCTGACCGATCCAGAAGCAGAATGCCCAAGCCCCAAGGAAAGAGGCCGTCTCGTTCCGGCTGCGCGAAGTCCGGCGGGCGGCGGCGAGTAGGGCCACGAGAAAGAGGGCCATCGCCGTGAAGCCGATGACTCCCGTCTCGACAAGGCTGCTGAGGTACATGTTGTCGGCGATGATGGGGCCGCCAATGAAATCGCTATGAGACAGAGTCTTGAAGCCGATTCCGAAGAGTCCGCGCCACGGCTGAGAAGCGAGAAAACCGAGCAGCGTCTGCCATGCCTCAAGCCGTCCTGAAAGCCAGGTCTCCGGCGAGGCGAGCAGGTTGGTTGCGGTGTACCACAGGCGATCCAAGTACGATTCGGCGAATGCGGGAAACAGCGCCCAGGCTGATGCCAGTCCGGCGGCGGCGAAGGCCGGCAAGGCGGTCACCCAGCGGCTCAGACGGATCTTCCTGCGCTCGATCCACAGCAGCGCGGCCAGGCCGGCCAGCAGGTTGAGCAAGGATGATCGTGAAAAGGAAAAGAGCAGGGTCGTCGAGAGGATTACGCCGCCGGCCAGCAGCCAGCGCCGGCGGATGATAGGCCGCCCTACATCGGGACGAAGCCAGGCGAGGGCGGCGAACAGCAGGAAGAAGGCGCACAGGTTCCCCAACATACCGGCGTCGTAGAAGAACCCCTGCGCCCGCCGGTAGACGCCGTCCCGCAGCCACACGTATTGCTCGCCGAAAGGACCCGCGGGTGTGAACTGAAAGTGGAAATCGACGCACGCGATCGCGGCAGACAAGACACCCAGGCCGACCAAGCCGCGCATCCAGCGCACCACATCGAGGGATTCGTTTCGGCCAGGCCCGTAGGTCAAGTAGAAGAACACGTAGAGCCCAATCCCAAACAGCAGGACCCGCGCCAAGCTTCCGGCCACGACTTCGGGGCCGGAATAGAGCAGCGTCATCGGGACGGAGAGCAACAGCGTGAGAAGGAAGAACACCGAGGCAACCGTCATAGCGTCATTGCGAAACCGCCACGACCGCAGCTGAGGTAGGCCGCTCCACAGGCCGAGCAGCGCGGCGAGGGCTGCCGGGTGCACCCAGGTGTCTCTTGCAACCGCCAGCGGAGGCAACAACAGAGACAGTGCGCTGAAGACGAAGAACCAACGGGAGGCTCGGCCGAAGCTCCACCAGACAAGCAGAATCAGCAGAGGTGCGGCCAATCCAACCAGCGCGAGCCGCTGACCGCCTACTGCCGCAGCGGCAGCCAGCGCACCGAACAGGGTCCCCACGGCGAGGTCAACGGCTAGCGGGCGCCGCGGCAGAGACTGTTCGATTGACTCAGACATCGCGTGACTCAGGCATCGCGCCGAAGCCTTAGAACATAGGCGCCGATGATCACGGCTCCTACCGCGAAACCGATCATCGCCCCCAAGCCGATCCATTCCGGGTGCTCTGGGGCCACAAGAACACAGACAACGAAATTGAGGCTAAGGGCCACCGCGGCGCTGATCAGGGCGATCCGAAAGCGGCCCATCGCGAAAAGGGTTCGCGAAAGGAAGTCGCTCAACCCGCGGCCCAGGATGGCCGGAGTGTAAGCCAGCAGAATCGTAGCCACGGCGGCCGTGGAAGCCCCACCGAACTCGCCGCGCTCGAACAACAGGCTCACGATGGGCCGCCTTCCGAAGAGCATGGCCGCTACTACCGCCGTCAGACAACCGGCCAGCAGCCAGGTTGCACGGATGACTCCGGCCACCGGGATCTGACGGTCGCTTGTCCCGCCCGGACGTGACGCCACTTCAGGCAACAGAGACTGCGAAAGGGGAATCACCAGCAGTGCCATCGGCACCCGCAGCAACTTGAACCCAAACTCGAAGGCGGCGGTCATCCCCGCTCCGAAGGTGGACGCGTAGGCGCGGGTGACCGCGGTGTTGAGCTCGGTGGCCAGCGCGTGAGCCAGGATAGGGGCAGGCGCGGCCAGCAAGTCTCGCAAACCGAGCGCGGCGGCCGGCGGCTTTCCGTCGGCGACGGTCCAGGAGGCGTAGAAGTGGTTGATGGCCAGGTGCAGCCAGGTTCCAGTCACATAGCCGGCCGTGAAACTGTAGACACCGAAGCGGTCGTGCAAAAGCAGAGCACCGGCCACCGTCGCGACGTTGACGGTCGCGTGGTGAAACGAAGCGACAGCGAAACGGCGGTGGCTGTAGAGCAGCGCCGTATAGACGAAACAGATTCCAATGGCCGCCGGCGAAAGACTGAGCACCCGAAGCAGCCGTGCACCCAACGCGGCCGTCTCCGAATCGAGCCCGGGTGCGAAGAGCAAGATCAAAGGGTCGGCAAGCAGCAAGAAGACAACGGTGGACACAAAAGCCAGACGCGCCACGGGCTTGAGAATGTCGCCAAAGCTGTATGCTACCTTCCCGTTGCGCGGCCAGAACATCGGTGCGAAGCCGAAGATCACCGCAACCGCCAGCACGGACCACCAGGTCTCGATCGGCGCCATGGCGGCGGCTAACGCGTCGGCCTCCAGGCCGGTACCGAGCAAGTAGCCGATGACGAGCTGACGAACAAAGCCCGCCACTTGCGCCGAGAACAGGCCCGCACCGAGGATCAGGCTGCCCTTGAGTACGCGGGTCGTGGAGATTTCAGACGAAGCCGACTCCCTGACGGACGTCACTTGGTTGAGAGGAAGGTGCCGCGGGGTACCCGAACCGCGAGCGGAGGAATGACCCCATTCTATCTCGAAAGTGCTGGCGCGAAAACGGTAGTGCGGCTTGCCGCAGGCGCTCGGGGTCCCACTCTCTTTGCTCGGAACGAAGGACCGCTTCCGCCAAGACCTCGGCTGTCTGGGGATGAAATTGGGTTCCCGCTTCGCCGTCGGCAACGCTTTCGGTGACGCCCCCGCCCCCAAAGCAGATCACCGGCTTACCGCAAGCCAGCGCCTCAACGGGGACGATGCCGAAGTCCTCGATGCCCGGAAAGATCAGCGCGCGGCATCGTCGATAGAGATCCAGCAACTGCTCATCGCTGACCCGGCCAAGGAAGGATACGTTCGGCGGGGCGGACCTGAGCAGGTCCTTCCTCTGCGAGCCAGAGCCGGCGACCACCAGGCGGCGGGGAAGCCGGCGAAAGGCGTCGATAGCGAGGTCGATGCGCTTGTAGGGCTCGAGTGAAGAAACCGCCAGGTAGAAGTCTTCGTTGCAGGGAGGGTCGGCCGGACAGAAGTAGTCGGTATCGACCGGCGGGTGAATGACCCAGGCATCAACCCCCCAGACGCGGCGGATTCGTTCGCGGACGGTCTCGGAAACCGCGAGGAAGCAGCTCACATCGCCAGCGGTCCAGACGTCGAAGCGGCGCAAGTAGGGCGCGATCGCCGCCAGGCCGATGCGCTTCCACCAGCGGCCGCGGCCCGCTTGAAAATAGCTGTTGGTGTCGTCCCACAAGTACCGCATCGGCGTGTGGATGTAACTGACGTGCGGCACGCCGGTGGGGACGCGGACCCCTTTGGCAACAGCGTGGCTGCTGCTGATGACGAGGTCGGCGTCGCGGACTTTGAGGGAACGTACAGCGGCGGGAAACAGAGGCAAGTAGTTTCGGTATCCCGTAGCGGCCCGCGGCAGGTTCTGCAAGAAGGAGGTCCGGCGAACACGACGCTCGATCTCCGGGTGGACAGAGCCGCGGTTCCACAGCAGCGTGTATATTTCACAAGAAGGGAACAGGCGGCACAGTTCGAGCAGGACCTTCTCGCCGCCGCGCATCCCGGTGAGCCAGTCGTGGACCAGGGCGACACGGGGCTCAGACATTGCCCTCAGCCATGGCCGGCAACACGAATCGACTGCCGCCGCGACTCGGCCTTCCGTAGCAGGAAGCTGAATTCGATCGTGAGGTAGACCAACGATCCGATCGCACTGAACAGGAAAGGCACAATCAGGTTTAGGGGGGGGGGTAGTTGGTGAGATGGGCCGTTCGGGGACCACACCGGGATCGATCACCTGCAAGCGCTCGCCGCGCGCGGCTACGGTCGCGTGGGCCTGTGCCAGGCGTCTCTCGGCTTCCTGTAGAGCCGCCCACGCCGTTGAGCGTTCGGATTCCCCTGCTTCCTGGCGGGTTTCAGTCGATGCCAGTCTTCGGCGCTTCGCCGTGATCTCACGATCCAGTTCGGACATTTGACTGCGCAGGCGAACCAAGCGTTCTTGCGTGGCGGTGAGCGCTTCCCCGGGGGCGTCACGGCGGGCTGCGCTCGTCTCGGGACCGGCGCCTTGCCTCGGGCCTTGGCGCGCCAGCTCGGCGCGAAGATCCTCGGCGTAGAAGATTTCCTGTTGAAGCAGCGAGCGAGAATCGATCAACGCCTGCACCTCTTCGAGCAGTCCTTCGGCGGAACCGCCTTTGGCTAGTTCGATCGAAGCGGCTTCGGCCTGCTCCACGCGGCGGCGAGCCTCCGCGCGCAGCTCCTCGATGCGAGCTGTTTGCGCCTTGTCGCTGTCGGCGATCGACCGCTGATTGAGGTTCACGGTCTCCTGCGCGATGAGCGAGGCCAGTTCCTGTGCCTTGCTGGGGTCGGGCAGCTTGACGGAGATTTCCAAGATCTTGGTGTTGCGGGGGATTTCGACCTCGAGAATGCTGCTCTTGAGCGAGGAGAGAGACTCGGGACCATCCGCGTCCTTGATTCCGAGCTCGTTCACCGCCTTTTCAAATAGGCTGTCACTCAAGGCAAGGTGTCTGTAGGTCTGTAGCGACTCGAGATAGACCGGGCTGATGGCGGTCGCAGCCCTGGGATCGCTACTTCCCGGCGGCTCGATCAGAACAAGTGCGGTCGCGACGAACTGTCTCTTCGTGAGAAGGCTGACGGCGAGGGCTAGGGCAACCGCCACTCCACAAGCGGTGGCGACGATCGGCCAGCGGCTCCGCAGATGGAGCAGGTACTGGTAGGCGTCAAACGACTCGGGCATCACGGGCCTTCGGTTCGGCAGACCCGAAGCCGTAGAGGTCTCGGGCCAATCTGGCCACGGTGAGGGCGAGAATCCTCAGGTCGAATCCGAGCGACCAGTGGTTCAGATAATACAGATCATACTCGACCCGGCGCGCGATCGAGGTATCACCCCGCCAGCCGTTCACCTGCGCCCAGCCGGTGATGCCCACTTGCAGCCGGTGCCTGGTGGAGTAGAACGGCAGCTCGTTTTGGAAGCGCTCCACGAAGTGGGGTCGCTCCGGCCGCGGGCCAACGAGGCTCATCTCGCCGCGAAGGACGTTGAAAAGCTGTGGCAGCTCATCGAGCCCCGAGGCCCGCAGGAAGGCGGCGAGACGGTTGGGAGCAGCCACAGCCCATTGATGATCGCCGGCCTCGAGAGCGCTTAGCGGGAGTGTTCGAAACTTGTGGAGCCGAAAGCCGACGCCGTCGCGGCCCACGCGTTGCTGCGAAAACAGCACCGGCCGGCCCATACGGATCCGAATCAGTAACGCTGTCAATGCCAGCAGAGGGCTGAACACGACTACACCGAGGCCCGCGACCACAAGATCGAAGGTGCGCTTCGACACGACATAGTCGAGCGTGTCGGCCGTGCTGGAATCCATCGGCACGAGGAACAAATCCCCCTTGACCGCCGCGGACTCGGCCGATGGGGCAGCCAACAAGATGCCGGAGCCGGGGTGGGCCGCGCCGAGTCGGGCGGCGACAGCGGGGTAGAAGGGCGCTTGCTTCGTGCCGAGAGCCACCAGCGTTTCCCTGGCCGGCCGAGTGCTTGAGGGTCGGTGAAGCTCCTCCAACAGCGCCTCCAGTGACGGCCGGCGGCGAACATTGAGCGAGCGAGCGGCCCGACGGCCGAAGTCCTCGATCTGTCGGTTAGAGATTTCGTCGCCGGCCAGCCACACCTCGGCCCGCGGAAGTCCATAATGCCGACGCCACCAGCCACGCGCGAACGCGGCAAGCGTGCCGGCGACACTGAAGTGCACGGCCCAGAAGATCCCGATCGTGTAGCGGGGAAACGAGTAATCGCGCCAGAAGAATGTTCCAACAGACACGAGGGCCAGCGTCAGCAAGCAGACTTGCAGCAGCCTCCACAACCAGGTGGCCATCGAGCGCTCCTCCGTCACCGCCGCTGCCAGGGGCAGCCGGTGCTCGATGAAATTCCAAGCGACAAGGACCAGCCCGAGGTAGAGGAGGTACGGCGTCCACTCGGGCAGATCGGTGACGGCAAAGAGGCCTGAATAGAAGCGCAGATAGACGGCAAGAAGGAAGGATCCGGCCAGCGAGACGGAGAAGAAGACCCTTAGTCCTCGCCTGAGTGACTGTGTTTTGAGATCCATTTCGAGGAGAGGTCGGAAAAACGCGGAATGCTAGCCTATAAAGGCACCATACGTAGGCCTTCCAAGCCGTGTCAACACAGAAAGGGACGATGGCAGCCTCTCTCGCCACCGTACTCGATGACTAAACCGGAGAGGGAGTGCGCAACAAGGCCGTCCTCTTGCGGCCTCACGACTGTTGTGTCAGCAGTTTTGGCGGCCATGCCCGCTGTCTTGCTGCCTGGGTTATCGTTCCACTTTGACATAGCTCCCAAAGTCGTGCTGCTTTTGTTAGGCACTGCCGTCGCGACCCTGCTGTGGCGAGGGTCTGGCGAGGGCCATGCGGGGCGGCGCGGGTCGGCTGTTCCTTCTGCTTCTGGCTATGTACGCCGCCTCGTTGCTCGTCTCAACGGTTCTTTCATCTCAGCCGGAGCTTTCGTTCACGGGGACAAACTGGCGGCGGCTGGGGCTGGCGTCTCATACGGCTTTGCTCTGCTTCACGGCGATCTTTCTGGGCTGGCTGTTTGTCGACCTAGAGCGAGTGCGCACCCCGTTGCGCGCCATTGCCGCCGCAGGCCTTTTGGTTTCCTGCTACGGCATTGGGCAGTATTTCGGTGTCGACCCGCTGTTGCCCTCTGATGCCTATCACTTTTTTTTGGGGGGGGGGGGGCTGGGGCATCGTGCGTCCGCCGGGGACCATGGGGCACGCGGGGTATTTCGCGACCTACCTTCTGTACGTCGTATTCTTTGCAGCGGCCCTGGTGCGGCTGGAGCAGACGACGCGGTGGCGACGCTTCGCGGGTGTGACGGCCGCAGTGGCGGCTGTGGCACTCGTGCTAACCGGAACGCGGTCGGCTCTTGTGGGACTCGTGGGTGGCGTGGCGGTGGCCCTGGTCTGGTACCGGCCTCGGGTTACCCGCCGCCGGGCGATGGGGGTGGCCGCCTTGGCCGTAGGTGGCGCGGTCTTTCTGCTTCTGCCGGCGGGACAGAAGATGCGCAGCCGCGTGCAGTGGTCGATCGAAGACGCCCGCGGCGGTGCGCGGCCTTGGCTTTGGCCGGATTCGTTTCGCATGGCAGCGGACCACTGGCTCGTGGGAACCGGGCCTGAGACCTTCGGGAACGCCTATCCGCGCTACCAGTCGGTCGGGTTGGCGAAGGCATATCCGGATTGGTACCACGAGTCACCGCACAACGTGTTCTTGGATGTCTTGACAGCACAGGGCGTTCTGGGTCTGGCTGCTTTCGTGGGCTTGGCAGTGTTGCCTCTTCTGGCTGCGTGGCGAAGCAGGAGACGTGCGCCCGAAGTCACCGGGTTCGCCGCCGCCGCTCTCCTCGGCGGTTTGATCAGCCAGCAGTTTCTCGTCTTCACGGCTCCGACGGGCCTCTATTTCTACGTGACGGCGGCTTGGCTGACGGCACTCTCGGGGACAGCGATCGTCGGCGATAGGGAGCCTTTGAAAGCTTCGCTGGCATGGCGCTGGGTGACCGTTCCTCTGGCCGTCGGCTTCGTCTGTTTCGCCGTGCAACTCGGGCTAGGGGATTGGTTCCTGGCGAAGGTGCGCTCCCGCGTGCAGGCGCAGGATGTGGCGGGTGCGATCGAAGCATATCGAACGGTGCGGCGCGTCCAGCCCTGGGGGATGAGTGTCGACTTGTGGTACTCGCGCGGGATGGCTTCGTTGGCGGGCAGTGCCCCGGGACTGGAAGACAAACGGGCCGCATGGCGCGAGGGGATGACCGCCGCCGGACGTGCCGTTCACAGCTCCGAGCAGAAGCTCAACGCATACTACAACCTGGCGGTCTTCCATTCGGTAGTCAATGACTTCCCTGGGACGGAGACCGCCTTGCGCGCCTCCATCGAGATCGCACCGGCTTGGTATAAGTCGCATTGGATGCTGGCCCAGATCCTCGAAAAGGCGGGTCGGACGGCCGAAGCGCGGCGGGAGGCGAAGCGCGCCGTTGAGTTGAACGGTGGCAAGAACGCCGAGGTCGCTGCGACCTGGCGAAACTCAGCTCCAGGACATCTCCTGCCGCGCCTACCGCGAGTCGTACCGAGCCGTAGGCGCTGTAGCTAATCCTTGGCGTAAATCTTGACGATCAAGTAGGTGATCGTCTTTCCCGGCTCGAGGGCCACTTGATGGGGGGTCTTGGGAGGGATGTTCACGACGTCGCCCGGCTTCAGCGCGCGAGTCTTGCCGCCCTTGATGGACTTGCCTCGAATCTCGCCGGGGGCCGTTGTCTTTGGCTCCACGACTTCGCCGCCGGTATAGAGGGTTCCCTCGTCCGCTTGTACGACGTAGAAGTCGGTGACCGCGTCGTGGATCTCGGCCGGCCCGTTGCCCTCGCGGTGGACCATTAGCCCATAGTGGCTGCCGTAATCGCCGAGTCGCTCCAGAGCGAAATGCTGCTCGTTGATCTTAGGCGCCAGCTTCTTCGCGTAAGCGGCCAAGTCTGACTCTGACCAGTAGGCGGAGTCATCCTGCGCTGGAAGAAGCCCCGGCAGAAAGAATCCGAGAGCCATGTGCGGCGAAGGCCGCGATCTGTCTTGTCAATTGAATATCCTCACTCTCGTGGGCTTGCCGCCGGGAGTTTCCGCCACGCTTGTCAGCGCGCTTCCAAGTCGAGTCGAAGCTCGTTCCATTTGGGGAAGGACGTCAGTGTGCCCAGCGCCATGAGGTCGGTTTCAATGTCCCGTGCCTCCTGGGGGGCCAACTCCTCGTCGATTGCAATGGAGAAGCTGGCCAGAGGCGGCGCCGCCGCGGGGGCTTGCACCGGCCGGAGATGCACCTGCAGATCGATGCCCGATCGGGGAACGTCTCCGTGGTTGATGATCACGGCGCGCACCTTGGGCTTGTAATCGGGCGTGTACAAGGTCCGCACGCCTGCCACCTGTAGGTCCCCGAAGGACGCGGAACCAGCCGCGTTGGCCGCCGCGCCAGGCACGTCCTGCAACTGGAGGCCTCCGTTACCGCTGAACACGCTCGGCCGCGAGAAGAAGAGCGCGGCCACTACCGCCGCCACCATCACGAGCAAGATAAGGCCCAGGTGCTTCGGCTGGACTGCGTACGATGCAGGTTGGGGGCGCGGCGTCCGGGCAGCCGATGCAGGTTGGGGCAGCGGGGGCTGAGCAGCCGGAGGCGCAACCGCTTGCCGCGTTTCTTCGGGGCGGACCGTCGGAACCGACCGAGTCGGTGGAGCTTGCGGTGGAGCCGCCCGCGCCTGTGGCGGGGAAGCGAGCGGTGTGCTCGTGGCGCTTGCGGTTACCCGCGGAGCCGGGGTGCTCTCGGGCGCCGCCCGTGGGGGCGCGGCGGCGGCAAGCTCCTCCTTGAACGAGGTGCCGCACTTCGGACACAGTTCCGCATCCACGTCAAGCTCTTGGCCACACTTCGGGCAATCCCAACTGAACATCTCAAGCGCATTGTAGCATTCGGTTTGCGAACGGCCAGAAGCTCGAGTCGGGGCTTCGGCGCACAGCTACAGATCGGCGGGCAGCAAGCGGAACGGCCCTGTTAAGGGCCTCGCGGTGCGAAAGTCGCGCTCATCGACTACTTCAAGTAGCGGTCCAGGTCGGGATGCAAGAGCTCGTCGATCTCAGGCCGGTCGAGGTCGGCCAGGGTCACGACGTGCACGGGAGTCTCCACGCGTTTGCCGGGAGTGCCGCCGTTCAGTTTCTCCACCACAACCTTGACCGCTGTGTAGCCGATTTTGAAGGGGTCTTGCACCACGAGCGCGTCGATAACACCCGCCCTGAGGTCCTTCTCGATGGTGTCGCTGAAGTCGAAGCCGACGAACTTCACCTTGCCGGCGAGCCCGCGGCTCTGAATCGCTTTGGCCGCGCCCACTGTACCGGGCTCGGCAGAAGCAAAAAGCGCGTCAAGGTCGGGATTCGCCGTCAACATGTTCTCCGAGACCGCCAGCGCCCGTGCGCGGCTCGACATGCAGTATTGCTCAGCGGCGATCTCGATCTCCGGGAACTCCTTCGCCAGCGTGTCCTCGAAGCCCTGCTCACGCTGCATCGTGGACGAGCTGCCTGGGACCATCTTAACGACGGCGATCTTACCCTTGCTGTCGAGAAGCTCGGCAAGCTTCTTGGCGGCGAGCACTCCTGCTTCGTAGTTGTTCGTTGAGACGAACGAGACGTACTGCTCAGTATTGATTCCCGAGTCGAAGATCGCGACCGGGATGCCCGCCTTGCCGGCTCTTTCGACAACGTTGACCAGCGCGGTTGCCTCGGTGGGCGCCAGAACGATGCCGTTGACGCGGCCGTTGATCATCGAATCGACGATCTCGATCTGGCGGGAGAAGTCGGTCTCTTGAGGCGGGCCAATCCATTCAATCTCGACATCTGCCTCGCGCCCCGCCGCCACGGCCCCAGCATGAACACTTTGCCAGAACACGTGCGCCACGGCCTTCGGGACAACGCCGATGCGTTTCTTGTCCGAGCGCCGGCACCCGACCGAAAGCAGGAGTGACAACGACAAAGCGAGGAAGCAGCCGCGTTTGAACATCCTACTTTCATATCAGAAACGAACCTGCGCTCTCAGATGAATGAATTCAGAACCGTGGGGCCCGCGCCTGCGAGGGCACGGCTCTGCCGGCTTTGCCGGTCATTCGTCCTCGTAGTTCGGGGTGACGAACTTGAGCTCGAAGGCCCGGTCGACCATTTCCTTGGTCAACCGGTAGGGGTGCTTCTCGAACTTGATCAAATCGATCGTGGCCCGGATGACATCTCGAGGGTGGCAGCGGCGGAACTTGCGGCCTGTCCGTTCGTAGTGGTCGCGGATCACCGCCTCGACGAGCTCCTCCGGACAGTCGAGGTCCATCTGGGAACAGAAATCCTGGAAGATCGCTCTGAACTCCAGTTTGCTCGGATTCCTTATGAACATCTTGTACTCAAGCCGCCGCAGGAAGGCCTCGTCGCCCAGGTCGTCTGGGTTCAGATTCGAGGAGAAGATCAGGAAGCACTCAAAGGGCACCTGGATCTTCGAGCCGGTCTGGAAGCTAAGGTAGTCCGCGCCCCGGTCGAGCGGGTAGATCCAGCGGTTGAGCAGCTCGGCGGGCGTGATCTGTTGACGGCCGAAGTCATCGACCAGGTAGATCCCGTTGTTGGCCTTGAGTTGGTACGGCGCGTCGTAGATCTTCGAGGCGGGGATGAACATGAGGTCGAGCATGTCCATCGTCAGCTCGCCACCCGTGGTCAGGAACGGCCGCTTGCACTTCGCCCAGCGTTGGTCGTACTCCGGCTCGTCAGTCAGGAACACAGTTTCTTCTTGTGAATCGAGCCGTTGGTGATAGAGGGGATCGAAGACCTTCATGATTTGACCGTCGGCCTCGACGTGATACGGGATGTAGACGCCGTCCGACTCGATGCGTGCAAGTTGCTCGGAGAGAAAGCTCTTGCCGTTGCCGGGCTTGCCATAGATGAGCATCGACTTGAAGGAGTTGACCGCCGGACCGAAGCGGGAGAAAAAATCGTCCGTCACGACGGCTTGCTTGAAGGCCTTCATCAGGCGTTCCTTCGACATCCAGCCGGACTCGATCCGCTGACGATGGACCGCCGTGACGTACTGATATAAGGGGACCGGCATCGGCCCAAGAAGCTGGTTCAACTCGAGGAATTCCTTGGCCCGGCTCCGTCCCGCGTCAGAGGGAGCGAAATACGCCGAGATACTCCCCAGGCCGGACGAGCGCTTGGTTTCGATCATGCGCTCGCGTTTTAGGAAGTCGATCGTCGGCT
Source organism: Bryobacterales bacterium (assembly GCA_965248255.1). Classification (GTDB taxonomy): domain Bacteria; phylum Acidobacteriota; class Terriglobia; order Bryobacterales; family UBA6623; genus JAKZVK01. The sequence goes on along the minus strand of CBDFIW010000004.1, from coordinate 1,999,083 downwards.
CAATCAGACTGAAGGCAATCCCGAGCAGCTTCGAGAGATCCCGGCCCGAGGTTTCTCCGCGGAAATACAGGTTCTTGAGAACCAGTTCCTCGACGCGGGTGGCGCTGATGCCGGCTTCTTCGAGAGAATTCGGAGGCCTGGGACGGAAGCGCTCGCCGCCGCGGTCCTGGCGCCTGCTGAGCTTGACCGAAATTTGCTCCACTGCATCCTTTTCGGCCGTCCTTTTGTGATCGTTAGGACTCCCACAGCCTCCTTTAGTCCGGTGTCCCTTAGAGCTCTACGGCTGGTGACGAACCGGTTGTGACAAACCAGCGGGGTGGGCCTCCTTGTCTGCCCGTCACATCCGGTAGCGACGTGAAAACGGGGCGGGTAAGGGACCCTGCCTCACTTCGGCCAACAGTCCAGCGTGGAGGGAGACTGGCCGCCTACGAGTTGTTCGCCGTCGGCCTACAGGCCTTCGCGAACCGGCGGCATCTCATCGACGAAACCGGCACCGTCTCGCCGCAGTTCGGCGATGGCGGTGGCTCGCAGCCGCTTTAGAGTCTCCTGGTGTTCGGTTTTCACGGCGAGGTTGTCGAGTTCCTCGGGGTCCGCGCGGAGGTCGTACAGCTCTTCGAGGTCTTCAATCAGGGGGCGGACGTACTTGTAACGGCCCTCCCGGATCATCACGTACCAGGGAACTTGCCCGTGAAAGGCATCACGCGGGATCACATTCGTGTCGGACCCGTACATGCGACCGGTACCGGTGAGCATCATCGGGTGTGGCCAGTCGGCCTTGGGGTTCTTGAGTAGAGGCGTGAGATCATTACCGTGCATCTGCCACGGCAGATCGATTCCCGCGAAGCTGAAGAAGGTGGGGACGATATCGACGCCGCCTACCGGGTGGTCCACCACGGTCCCTTCGGCGATGCGGCCCGGGAAGCTGATGATCATCGGCGAGCGGATGTTGGCGTCGTACGCCGCCACTTTCGTTCCACGGAAGCCATGCTGCCCCCAGGCCAGACCCTGGTCGGAGGTGAACACGATCAGCGTGTTGTTGCGCTGCCCGGTCTCGTCGAGCGTCGCCAAGACCCTCTTGACGCCTTCGTCGATCGCGAGCACGCCCTGGTGGTATTGCCTCACCCATGAAGTGATCGAACGTCCCCGAAACATCGGTGTGCCGCCGGGACCCTTCCCCCAGGCGTTGATCTTCTGTGCCCAGGCTGGTTTGCCCGGCCGCGGTGGAAAGATGTCCGCCGGGGTATCGAAGTCGATGCCAGGATAGTCGTCGAGGTGACGATCAGCCGGCGTGAACGGACTATGCACCGCCCCGTAGCACAGCCACAGGTACCACGGCTTGTCCGTGTCCCGCCCCTCGCCCTTGATGAGATCGACGGCCCAATCGGTGTATTGGTCGGTCGAGTACCGCTTGAGCATCTTGGTCTCGCCGCCCTGGTAGGTGATGGGCTGATCGTAGTAGTAATGCTGATTCGTCTCGGTGTGTTTTGGCCGGTTCCAGACGATCTGAAAATCCCAGTCCCGGCCGTAGCCCGTGTCGACGCCGGTGTGCCATTTGCCGATGTGCGCGGTGAAGTAGCCGTTCTCGCGAAACACTTTGGGCCAGAAGGGGCACTTCTCCGGGTCGTAAGCGCTGCCCGGATAGGGTCCTTCCATCCGCATTGACTCGACGCCGAACTGATGGTGGCCGGTGAGCAATGTCGCCCGCGAGGGCATGCACCACGTGCCGATGTAGGCCGACTCGAAACGCACGCCTTCTTCGGCCAGGCTGTCAATGGTCGGCGTACGGACCCAGGGGTAGGACTGTGGGTAGGCCCCGACCGTGCGGTAGGAATGGTCGTCGGTGTAGATGAAGAGAATGTTCGGCCGCTCGGAATCAGTCGCGGCGAACGCAGAGCCGGCGGCAAAGCCTGCCAGGATCAGCGAGCACAACAGGGCCAAGCCAACGGTGCGATGCTGCCGCAGGATACACGATTCCAGGGTGTCTGATTTCAGGGCGGATGGGATCAGAACGGATGACATTAGGGGCCTCCCGGGGTTGGCGAACCAATTGTTGAAACAGCCGCGTCTATTCTCGCCGAGCAGTACCGGTGTGTCAACGCGCTGACTTGGACCGCTGACTTGGACCGCCGGCGCGCCCGTCGAACTCCAAGTTCTCAACGGTGCTTCGTCCCCGAACTCCCCCATCGGTTTCACATTCCGTTGCCTGCGCCCGAATTCTAACGCTCGGGCAGGTTCGGTTTAAGGGGAGACAGGTCAGCGAAGGCAACTCCCGTCAGCCGCCCGCGAGGGACAGCCGGAACGCGGCCATCTCCTGGCCGTTGCGAACCAGCAGGACGTCGCCGGCCAGCACCGGGTGGTTCCAGGCCTTGCCCTCGATCGCCGGGAACCGCGCAAGCTCGGTGAACTGGTCGGGGGTCGCCCTGACCAACGCCAGCTCACCCTGCTCCGACAGCACCAGCAGCAAGTCCTGGTCGGCCAGCAGGACGAGCTGGCCGCTGCCGTAGCGTCCGCCTTTCCACTTGCGCTTGCCGTCCTCGACGTCCATGCACGCGAGGATGCTGCCGTCGAAGCCGAAGGCATAGTCATCATGAACGACGAAGTCGCTGAAGTAGGGCTTCAGCCGGAACGACGTCCAGCGCTCTTCGATGGTCCATCCGCCGGATCCGTGCGCAACCGCGATGCGGCGCATGCCGGTCTTGTTGCCGCGGCTGACCAGGATGTCGCCGTCCGCGGTCAGGGCCGGCTGCACGATGCGGGTGCCGCCGGGCCACGGGTGCTCCCAGAGCAGCTTGCCGTCGGCCGGCGCGACGCTGGTGGCGCCGGCTTTGCTTAGCAGCAGGATCTGTGCGACTCCGTCGATCGTCAATAGATGTGGCGAGCTGTAGCCATCGCCGCCGGCCGGGCCAAACCAGCGCGGATCGCCGGTGGCGAGGTCGTAGGCGGCGAGCGCGCCTTCGACAGCCACGATGACGACGTCATCGACCACCAACGGCGAGCTCGAGAAGCCCCAGCCCGGGACCTTCGCGTCGGTGTCGGACGCCGCGTTGCGCGACCACACGACAGCGCCGTCAGTGGCGTCGAGCACGTTCAGGATTCCGGTCGCACCGAATGTGTATACGCGGCCGTCGCTAAGGGTCGGTGTCCCGCGCGGACCGGCCCCGGCATTCGCCTCCCAGAACCGGGCCGCGTCGCGGTGTCTCCACACCGGCTCGCCGGTGGTCACTCTGTAGCAGGCGACGATCTCGTCGTCACCGCGCTGCTCCTGGGTGTAGAGGAGGTCGCCGCGGACCGCGAACGACGACCAACCCGGTCCGATGGGCCGGCGCCACAACTCGACCGGCGGCGATCGAGACCAGTCGGTCTCGATCTGCACGTCGCGGATGATGCCGTCCCGATCGGGTCCACGAAAGGCGGGCCAGTCGGCTCCTGTCTCCATTGCTGCCGGAGCCGATGGGAGCGCCGCCGGCTCGTCGTCGGCTCGGGCCAGGAGCCGCTCCTCGGGAGTCTCCGCCCACCGCCACGCGAAATCGTGATCAAGGTCGCCGGTAAAGCCACCGGTCCGGACGAGCGTCCATCCTCCGCACGCGAGCAGGATGGTCGCGGCCATAGCCGCGCGCCGAGGTACGTGAGAGAGTTGACGGCCGGCCACCGCGCAGACGACGAAAGCGAGACTCAGGACCGGGGTGGCGTAGACGGCGAACATCATCCCCATCATCGACGTCGCAATCGACACGTGGAGGAAGCGCGATGTCGCGACCAGAGCGACGATCATCAGGACGACGGCGCCCCAACGCTCGGACCGAGGCGCCCGGCTGAAGAACGCCCACCACACGACGATAGCCAGCCCGCCGAGGAGTCCGCCAATCACCCCGAAGGCCGTAGCCTCGGGCACGACGATCGGGACGCCAAACCTGGCCAGCCACTGCAGCACAACGGCGGCCACGCCTGGCCACAGCCGGAGCGGCTTCTGAGGAGTCGATTCGTCCGCTGGTTTTCTTCTGCTTAGCATTGTCTAATCGTTATACGGTTTCGAAAGGCTTTTTGTGCCACAAATCATAGGTGGTCGGGCTCGCGAATCGTCGGGCTGCGCGCCTCGCCGATCGATGAGGCATAGGAGTGCTGCTGGCGTCAGTCTTTCGATTCTCGGCGGTTGTACATGTCGATACCGTAGCCAACCAGAATACCGAGGACCAGCCCAAGTGTCATGTAGAACGGACTGGTGTCCACCGCGGAGTCCATAATCAATCCCACCACGAGGCCGGCTCCCATCGCCCCGCCGACCGCCGAAGCCGGTTCCTTCGGCATCTGGTCCCGTTCAGATTCCCCGGCAAACACGATTCTCACGTCTCGCCTCGACAGCACGATCAGCGCCCAAATGCCGAACGGCAGGCTGATCAGGAATCCAGGCGCGCACGGCAAGATCGCTACTACAGCCGCGGACACCGCGATTCGATAGGACTGCAGGTCACGCATTCTGGCTGCGCCGATCACCAGAATGATGCCCAGCACCAGACTGCTAAGCGCGATCACCTTGAAGAGGATCGTCCGCACGGTGAGTTCTTCTGAATCGCCAACCAAAATACCGATCAGAACAATCGACAGCATTGCCAGCAGGTTCACGATGCCGGCAACCAGCAAGCCGATTGCCGGGACCCTCAGTCGACCGCAGACCAGCGACTCGGAAGCTGCGGTGTCCGGTTGTGCTGCCGGGTGTGGGGTGTCGTTGGCATCCACGATCGATTCGACCTCGGTCTTCACTTCGCTGGCGTGTTGATAACGCCGGTCAGGTGTCGATTCGAGCGTCCGAAGGACCACTTCGTCCAGTCGGACATCGATCTGTATTTTCTTCGACGGAGGTTCGAACCGGCCGATGGGTAACTCGCCCGTCAGCATCTCGTAAAACACCACGCCCAACGAGTAAATGTCCGCCCGATGGTCGACGGCGCTCGATCCTTGCATCTGCTCGGGGGCCATGTAGTGCAGCGTACCTACGATCTGACGCGTGCCGGTCAGCGTGAACGGTTTTTCTACGCTCGAATCTTCTGCGTCCGCGCCCAGCAGTTTTGCCAAGCCGAAATCGGCGATCTTCACGCGTCCCCGCTTGTCGATGAGAATGTTCTCCGGCTTGATGTCGCGGTGAACGACGCCTTCGTCGTGCGCGAATTGCAAGGCGTCGCAGATCTGCGGGACAATCGCCAGCGCTTCGGACGGAGTCAGTCCGCCGGCCGCGAGCGTTTGCCTCAGGTTGGCGCCGTCGACGTATTCCATGACGAAGTAGTACAGCCCGTCAACTTCACCGAACTCGTACACGGCGACGATTGACGAGTGATTCAACTTGGCCAGTGCCCGGGCTTCGCGCGTGAAGCGTTCGGCAAACTCGGGGTCTTTGCCGACTTCCGGCGGGAGGATTTTCAGAGCGACGTAGCGGTCGAGCGTCGGCTGACGCGCTTTGTAGACGGCTCCCATACCTCCCTTGCCCAACAGCTCGACGATTTCGAATTGAGGGAAGTATTCTGCCAGTTTCTCGGGTGAAGGGGCGACAAAGCCCGAATGGCTCGCGGTCGGATCGATCGCCTGGTCTCCGGCTGACGCAGCCTCGTGGCTCTCGAAACCCTGTTGCATAAGGCATTTCGGGCAGACGCCATAGAAGTTGGCGGGAATCTCAGCGCCGCAGTGGGGACATTGACGTGGTTCGGTCATTTCCGGGTTACCTCGAACTACTACTACTAACCCGAATCGAAGGAAAGGTTACACGCCGGACGTCTAGAATCACGAAGCGAGCGCGTCGAACAACCGGCGGAGCTCCTCGTCGACGTCCTCCGCCGCGCCGATCGTGTGTTGAATTTCCTCTCGCAAGAGAGCTCGATATCGTCGGCGCATGCGGTGGACCGCCACCTTGACGGCTCCTTCGCTCATGTTTAGCTTACGCCCAAGCTCACGATAGGGAACGGTCGACTTTTGACCAGGATTACCGTTTTGGCCATCCCGGTACTGACAGCATAGGCGAGCCACGGCTGCGGTGCAACGTTTTCGCACTGCTTTCACGTTCGATCCTGCTTTCTTCGCCGGTCCGCCTTCAGATCGGGTCCGGTCAAGGCGTTCCGGCAACGCCAGCGGCCACTCTGCCGACACCGCTCCGACCTTGCCTCTCGGCAACTCCCCGCTCCGGCTGCCCCGCGCTCGCCGCGTTACCCTCCGGGCACAGGCAGCGCCCAGATCCTGCTCAGCATGTCACCGAACAGCCGCCGGTTCAGATGTCCCTGGGCCAACAGCAACCAGTAGTAGCGGGCATGTTTGACCAGACGGCCGCCGGTCTTCATTAGCCGCTGCTGCAAGCTCGTCAGCGACCAGCTCTTGATCCTGTGCGGCAGCCCCAGCCGCCGCCACAAGTTGCCCAGGTTATAGGCCAGCACGCTGAGTTGCAGTCGCACTTCGTTGGCCCGGAAGCGATGGCACGACAGCCGCGTCCAGTGCGTGGCCTGTTTGCCTTCCTTGATCCACTGCTCGGCCGTGCCGCGCTTGTTGTAGAAGCGCACCACCGAGCGGCTTGGCAAGCGCAGGCTCGTCACGATGAATCCGACCCGCGGGAACAGCTCGCCCTGGTGATGTTCGACCTGGGCGACGATCCGCCTCGCCTGCGACCAACTCTCCGCCTGATAGCGAAAACTCTTGTAGCGCACCAAGGGCTTCCGGGAGGGCCTTCCCGGCGGGCGAAACAAGATGTCTTCGATCTCCAATTCCAGGCTCTTGTTGGCCGGAATGCGAATGGCGTACTGCACTCCGCGTTTCTCCGAAGACTCATAAATCTCCGGCTTAGCAAAGGCCGCATCGCCGCGGAAGGTGACCTGTTTGCCCGCAGCCTGTTGGCGCTCGATCTCCGGCAGCAGCAACTCGTCCCAGTCGTCAGCGCTGTGCACATTGCCGGGACGCAGCTTGGCGGCCAGACAATCGCCGTGCTGGTTGAACAGCAACAGTGGGTGGTAGCAGATGGACTCGAAATGGCCGTTATAGGCGCTGCCTTCTTGTTGGCCATGGACGGGGCTCTCGGTGGAGTCCATGTCGAGAACGACGCGCTCGCAGTCGTCCGTCGTCTCGGCTTGCGCGACCAACTCGCGGTTCACCGCCATCAATCCCAGCAGATTCTCCTCACTCGCGAGCAGCCCTGTCTCGAAGCTCTGTAGCCGCGAGGTGAGCGCCCCGCCGCGATCCCAGTTCTTCTGCGAGCCGATCAAGCGAAAGGTCGGATCGGCGGATACTCGAACGGCGTCATTGAGGTCCTCGTAGCCGGCGAGTCGGCTGTAAACCGACTGCCGCAGCAGATCGGCCAGCGGGAACTTCTTGTTCAAGCCTTGTCGCGAGTCGCTGAGATGCTCCTCGATCAGCTTCCCGAGCCCGAGCCGTTCGTCCAACTCCCGAACCAGGATCAGCCCGCCGTCGGAAGTGACACGCGATCCTTGGAAATCGACTTTCAACAAACCGTTGAAGCTTAGCTGGAACGGCTTGTTTTGTTTTTCACCCATTGGGTGTTGGCCTCCATGGCGTCCTCATCGGGCTCTAGCCCCTATGAATAAAGACGCTCAAGGCCGCCGGAAGGTCGAGAGGTTTGAATCAAATTGGAAATGCGGGTTTGACCGCCGAGGAACATCTTCAGGCGATCGAAGAGCTCGAGTTTTCCCGTCGCGCCAAACTCGGTGCGGAGTTTCGTTAGAGTCTGTTCCAGCAGCGTCAACGCCCATTGGCGTTCAAAGATTTTATCGGGCGTTGCATCATGCGATGGCTCAAGCCGGTAACGGTTCTCGCCGTCGTCAAAATCGAGAGAGATCGTTCTTCGCCCGCCGCCCCGCTTTTGCGCGGCGCCTCGGCGCCATTCGTTGGCCAGGAAGTTCTTCATTGACGCCAACAAGAACGACCGAAAGCGACCACGCTCGCGGTCGGCGACTTGCAGTGTTTGTTTGTCTAATAGCCGAACGAAGAACTCCTGTGTCAGATCCTGGGCGGCGTCGGCCGAATGTCCATGCCGCCGCACATACGCGTAGAGCGGAAACCAATAGACTCCACACAGGGTCGCCAGAGCATCCGCCGCTTTGGGCGAAGAACGTCGACCGGCTTCGACCACCATGCTCCAGCGGGTCGGAGGGAACTGACCGGCGTTCTGCGAAACCGACGGCTGCTCTGTCTTGCTTGATGACAAGCCAATATTCTAGCCGGCGCTTAGCCAAAGAGCGTCACGGTCATGCTGAGCGTTCACGGCAGGAATCAGCCGCCGATGAGTCCACCGCAGAGAGCCATGGCGAAGAGACCCGCCGCGGCCAGTGACGCGGCGGTCCTGACGTGATTCCAGAGAGTCCAACGTGAGAGGTAGTGGGCCCACAGCGCCTCTGTGCCCATGCTGTCGGGGCCCATGCTGTCGGGCTCGGCCGACGCCAGCCGATTGTTCAGTGGTACGTTGAACGCCACCGTCACGAGAAGGCACCCAAGCAAATAGAGAGCGCAGCCGGCAAGCAGGTAGACCCGGTGTGTGCCGGCCGCACTCCCTAAAGCGAGAAAAGCGACCGGGAGGCAGACCGCTCCCGTTCCAAAGAACGCGAGGAAGAACCAGGGGTTGAGTACGGTGACGTTGATGGCCTTCATGGCAGCAAGTCCCTGGTTTGCCGGCAGCCGGCCGAGGGCTCGCATCACGAAAGTAGAGAAGGCGAAGAAGATCCCCGCAACCAGGCCGGAGCCCAACACCGCGGCGACGGTCAGGATGTCCAGGAACTCCTTCATCGTTTGCCCTCCCAAATGCCGGTGGCGGCGGTCTCTCGAGCGTAGTCGGCAAAGTCGCGAGGCTTGCACGCGAGCGCTTTCTGCACGCCGTCTCCGAGCCAGGCGTTGCGACCGTCGAGAACCTCTGCCATAAGATCGGTGAGCATGTTGGCGAGCTCGGGCCCGGCGTGTTCGGTCAGAGTGGCGCGATACTGCTCTGAGGAGATCGCGGCGTATCGGATGTCGCGACCCGTGGCCTTGGAGATCTCACCAACGGCGTCGGCTAGGGTGAGCAGACGGGGCCCGGTGAGCTCGTAGAGTTGACCGGCGTGGCGGTCGTCGGTGAGCGCGGCGACCGCAACATCGGCGATGTCGTCAGCATCGACAAACGGCTCGCTCACATCGCCGGCCGGAAGTGCAACCACGCCGCTGAGCACTGGCTCGAGCAGGTGACCCTCGTTAAAGTTCTGCGAGAACCAGCTCGCGCGGATGAGCGTAAAGCTCACGCCGCACTCGCGGACGATGTTCTCGCAGCGCTGCGCGTTGACCTCGCCTCGCCCCGAGAGCAACACCAGCCGCTTGACGCCCGCCTTGATCGCGCACGACGTCAGCTCTTCGATCGCTGCCGGCGCACTGGGCACAGCGAGGTCTGGGAAGAACGAGATGTAGGCGGCCTCGACGCCGCGGAGCGCCTCCGGCCAGGTTGAGGGCTTCTCCCAGTCGAAGGGCGGCTCAGACTGCCGCGATCCCTTCTGCACTGCGTGGCCTTTCTCTGAGAGACGCTGGACGATTCGTCGACCAGTTTTCCCGGTGGCACCGACAACGAGAATGGGGGATTGCTGTTGCATGAGTTCATTGCTCCCTTGCTGGTTTGTCATGGGTTTTGAACAAATCTTCTATTTGCTCCAAGTCCAATGTAAGCTGATCTTGCTGGATTAACAATGACAGAACGTCCGTAGTTCTTTGCTGTTCATACAGGATGACTGGACCTCTGGCAGCAGCCATGACAAGATGAGGAGCATGTCGCGCGTCAACCGAAAGCTCCCTCCCTCGACCGACCCGCTCGGTGAAACCCTGCACCTGCTCCGGCTCACCGGCACCCTCTACTGCCGGGCGGAGCTAACGGCGCCTTGGGGAGTCGACCTACCCCCGATCGAGGGATGCATGATGTTCCACGTCGTCACCGCCGGTCGCTGCTGGCTCGAGGTCGAAGGCGCCGAGTCCCGCTTACTTCAGCAGGGCAGCCTCGCGCTCGTTCCGCGCGGCGCCGGGCATTCGATCCGCAGCGGTCCGAAGGCCGACACCGAGCCGCTGTTCGACATCCCGGTCGAGCACATCAGCGAGCGCTACGAGATCATGCGCTATGGCGGCGGTGGCGACTTCACGCACATGATCTGCGGTGTGGTGCGCTTCGATCACGTGGCGGCCGAACATCTCATCGCGCTGCTACCGAGGGTGCTGCAGATCGACACGTGGCACCACGACAGATGGGACGACGATAAGGGCAGCTGGCTACAAAGCACGCTGCGCTTCATCTCTCGTGAAGCGAAGGAGCTGCGACCCGGCGGAGAAACCGTCATCACACGGCTGGCCGACATCCTCGTCATTCAGATGATCCGCTCGTGGATCGACTCGGCGCCGGAGCCTGAGCGGGGTTGGCTCGCCGCCTTGCGCGACGAGCAGGTGGGACGAGCGCTCACTTCAATCCACCGCGAGCCCGAACGGAAGTGGACCGTGGCGTCGTTGGCCAAAGAGGCCGGCATGTCGCGCTCGGCGTTCTCGGCGCGATTCACCAACCTGGCTGGCGAATCTGCTCTGCGCTACCTCACCCAATGGCGCATGCGGCTCGCCCGCACGCACCTTCGAGAGACGTCGGAGCCGCTCTCGGTTCTGGCCGGCCGCCTCGGTTACGAATCGGAGGCGGCGTTCTGCCGGGCGTTCAAGCGGGTGTTCGGCGTGCCGCCGGGAAGCGTTCGCCGCGGCGCACTGACGTCATCACCTGCCGAGCGTCCTGCCGTTGTGAGACGCCTAGCCCGTAGCTAGAGTATCGGATTGCATGGCAGGGGTTCGACCCCCAAGATGGCGATGAAAAGACAGTAGTGGGACGGGGAGCCCTTTTGCCAAAGTCCGGTTCTTCATCCTCGGATCGACGGGTCAGATCAGGGCGTTCAACAACCGATCGACATCGTGCTGGTTGCTGAAGACCGACGGGGAGAGCCGCATCTTGTTGCCGAAGCGCATGGCCGCGTGCACGCCGGCGGCTCGCAGCTTCTTCATCGTGGCGGCGGGGTCGCTCGCGCGCAAGACCACAATGGGGCTTTCGTTGCCCGGCGGGGTGATCGAACGATACCCCTTCGCGGGCAGTTCTTTTTGTAGCCGGTCGGTCAACCCACGTACGTGGTTGCGGATGTTGTCGACGCCCAGTTCGTGGATGTATTTGAGGCTCTCCTGGGCACAGATCGCTCCCTCGTACGACGGGTAGCTCACCTCATAGCAGCCGGGCGCCGACCGTGGCTTGAACGTGATCTCGTCCAGGCCCGGATCGGGTTTCTCGACCCACGGGGCGTAGTTGAACCGCACGCCGCCGGAGTGTTGCGTGGGTTTCGCGACGGTCCGCTGCAGCTCTTCCCGGACGTAGAGGAACCCGAACCCCTTGACTCCCATCAGCCACTTGTAGGTGGAGCAGGCGGCGAAGTCGATGCCCATGGCCCGGACGTCGATCGGAACCGCGCCCGCCGCCTGAATGACGTCCACGTAGAGGTAAGCGCCGTGGGCGTGGGCCAAGTCGCTGATCGCCTTCACGTCGGAGAGGTATCCGTTGACGTTCGACACCAAGGTGATCGACACCAACTTGGTGTTACGGTCGACGGCCCTTTCCATGTCGCGAAGGTCAATCTGCCAATCCCGATGCTTGACCACGCGAAGGTCGAGGCCTTCCTGCTGCCGCATTTTGTAGTTGTAGAGGGCCGCGGTGTAGTGCAGGTCGTTGGTAACAACGTTGCCACCCGCCAGCGTGTCGCGCATGCCGTTGAGCAAGTTGCTTTCGGCTTCAATCGTGCTGCGAGCGAAGGCGATCTCCCGGGGCTTGGCGTTGATCAGCTTTGCGAACAGGTTCTTCGCTTCATTGCGCGGCTCCGCCCACGACGGCCACCACGGCTCGCCGACGTCGTGGGTGGCCCAGTCGATGTAGCGATGAAGCGCGGCCGAAGAATGGACGCTCAGTGGGTGAGACGACGCGCAGTCGAAATAGGCGGCGGTTCGCGCTCTCGGAAAATCGGCGCGCACCGCCTCGAAGTCGGGCGTTCCCGAACCCGAGGATGCGCCCGCCGCTGTGGCTACGGATGCCGCCGAGGTGGCGGCGGTCAAGAATTGACGTCGATTCATGGCATGTCACTCCAGAAGGACAGCTAGTGGACTGTCGCAGAGAAACTTAAGAGTAAACGAGCAGCCGGGCGGGCACAGGAGCCCGCCCCTACAGTCTTGCTGGTACTCCTACACCTAAGGAATCTCCCCGACAGTCCACTAGTGCGGGATGGCCGGGGGCGGCCAAGACACCCAAATTCTAGCGCCGACCGATGGTGGTGGGGAAACCAGCCGCCTAGGCCTAGGCAACTCAGATCCGCCAATGGCCTGCGGTTTAGTATTCTGAACTTCATGCGGCCGCCAAGACGCAACATTCGCTTGACCTTTGTCGAGACCGGTGAATCGGCGGTGGCCGAACTGCTCGACGACGAAGCTCCGCGCACCTGCCGGCTTGTCTGGGACATGCTGCCGGTAGAACACGATCTCATCCACGGCCGTTACTCGGGCATGGAGGCGTTTGTGCTGCTCGACGAGGGCCAACCGGCGCCCGACGAAAAACGGACGCGGCTTCCGCTGCCCGGAGAGATTCTCTATTGGTCCGATGTGGGATCGGCGGTCACCAGCAACAGCCAACCGGTGGCCGAGATCTTGTTTGCCTTCGGCCGCGGCGTCACCTTACGAGGGCCCGAAGGCGTGCCTGGCTTTGCGAATCTGTTCGCGCGCATCCCGGGCGATTGGAAATATGACTGGGTTGAGTTCGCCCAAGCGTGCAGCCGGATTCGGACTCAGGGATCGCAAGCTCTGCGAATTGAGCGCGTGGAAGAGTAACATCCCATCACAAGTCGGTGTGAAATGGCCGGCCAAGTAGGGGCGCAGGATGCCACGCCCGTTTCAGGCGGCCCAACCCATACCTTGGGGTGCGCGAAGAGAGTGGTAGGGTTCTCACACAGACTCATCATGGCTGCCAACAACGGGGCAGTATGGCCTCTGCGAAGCCCAATTGCGCCGAGAGCCAACGCTCCTCAAACAGCCCGTCCTTGTAATGGGACTGCTCGGTTAACCCAATGTCCGTTTCCCCGGCGATGGCTGCCGAGAGCGGCTCGAGTGTCTCCGGGTCGCCCCAGAGTAGTGTTCGGACACGCACCGCGCCGGCAAAGAAGAGCGGGTCGAAATAGGAGAGCGTCTGCTCAACTAGGTCTCGCTTGGCCGGAAACATCCGCAGATAGTCTTCCAGTTCCGCCGACGTCTGATCTCCCACGTGGAAAAAGCTGCCCGGTTGGGCCACGACGTGCGTGAGTGCCGGCCGCAGGGCCGCTGCCAGGATCGGCAGGCTGTCCCGCGTGACGGCTGCCACTCGAGTGCGGTCGACTTCGGGGCGCGTGAGCAAGTAGTCGGCGGCTCGGAGCCAGTCGGCGACGATGCCCCGGTAGATATAGGATCCCGGGGAATTAATTCCTTCGGTCATCAGACCCGGGTACTGTGCCGCAAACGGCTTGTCGGCGTTGCGCTGCCCCCGCGCCGCCGTTGAGAAGATGACGAACCGGCCACGTTTTTCGTTCGCCTCCCCTTGAAACAGCGGCTCGACGGCACTGCGATAACGCGGTCCACTGAGGATGGCCGGAAACGGCCCGTCGCCGCGAGGAATGCTCAAATAGCCGAACAACCGATAGGGGCCAATGCTCGTGAACCGCACCCCATAGCAGTTGCAAAACTCAGTGGATCGGATCGCGAGGGGCTCCTCTTCGGGAGCAATCGGTGTTGCTTCCAGCTCGCGGCAGACCTCCTGCCAATACTCGTCGAAGTCGTCCGGTCGGGATCGGCGAAACATAGGTTGCCGCACTCAGGGGTTCAGATGGGCCTTTAAGAAATCATCAACCATCGCTTGGTGATGTACACGGTCGGCGTCGTGGCCGTGTCCGTCATAGGGATAGATGTGCTTGTCCGGCGAGGAGATCGCCCGAAACGCGGCAAAGGCGGTTTCCGCCGGACAGATGTTGTCCTGCAAGCCGAAGTGGACCATGATGGGGCACGTCACTCTCGGGGCAAAATTGATTCCGTCGAAATAGGCCAGCGTCTCTTCTACGGCGGCTCTCTGCTCGGGGTATAGCCGCAGGTAGTCGCGGATTTCCTGATAGGGATAAGTGTGGGTCAATTCAATCGAGTCCATGAAACCGCAGAGAAGCGGCGCCGCGGCGACCGCCACACGGACTTCCGGACGCAAAGCGGCAGTGGAAATCGCTAGTCCACCCCCTTGACTGCCGCCCGTAACACCGATTCGCGCGGGGTCGATTTCATCACGCGACAGCAGAAAATCAATCACCCGTGCCGCGTCGATGTAGAGGCCCCTGTAGGAGTACGTGCTGCGGTCGTCGATACCATGCGTGAGCAGCCCTGGAAAACCGGGATTGAACTGGCCGTGGCTCCGAAGCTTTCCCCGTGTGATGGCGCCGAAGGTCGCGTATCCCAACCGTACACTGTCGCGCGGGATGGCCGGTTCCCCGACATAGCCCGGCATGTAGACAATGGCCGGTAGTCGTCCAGCTCGTTCACGAGGGAGGCAATACCAACCGGCAATACGCACGCCGTCGAGGCTGTCGTAGTGCACGAGGTAAACTTCCGCCTCGGCCGTACAGCGTAGCGGGGCCAACTCGACCGTCGCATTCAGGGGAATCTGTGCTGCCTGTTCCAGCAGCTCTCGCCAGAACGCATCAAAGTCATCCGGCCGCCTCACCACCGTGCGGTATTGGTCGGGGGGTTGCCTCTCCGATGCTGCCATCATCGCTGAGTTCGAGTCGAGCTTTCGATTCTAGCTCCGAGGCAGACTGGTGAACAGTGTCACGAACAGTCCGACGGCGGTGGCAACGAGCACCGCGACGATGACGGTCCGAAACGTTTGCTCACGGATTCGGCCTGTCGCCTGGCGACCGAGATAGACACCCACGAGAGTAGCCGGCAGCAACATGGCGGTATCAGACAGCGTTTCGAGCGAAACGCCGACGACAGTCGCTTGAAGCGAGATGGCGGCGGAATACGAGAAGGCAAACAACACCAAGGCCGTAGCCCGAATCATCTCCTTGGTGTACCTCAGCGCCGACATATGAGCCGCGGGCGCCGGCCCTGGCATGGCCAGCGTGACGCTCATGATGCCGGACACAACGCCCACTCCGATATCTCGCCATTTGTGCGAGATCCTTCGGCTGGCGCTGACATCTCTGCCCAAATGTCTCGTCACAAAACCGGCCATCAGCAACACCGAAAGTGCCGCCACAAGCTTGAGTACGTCAACACTGACTTGCAAAAACCCGTACACCCCCAACGGCAATCCCACCACAGTGCCGATGAGCATACGGTTGAGAAGTGTTTTGTCCGCCTTCCGATACAGCGATGGCACAAGCAAAACACACACAAGCAGGCTGAGCAGGATGGTCATCTGAATCGCGGATCCCTGGTTGATGACCATCAGAACGATCGGCCCCGCGATGACTCCGAATCCGATGCCGGTCGCCGCTTGCAGGAGCGCAGCGAGAAGGACGGTTGCGTGTAGAACGAGGAACGAACTCTCCATAGAGTGTGATTCACTCGCTCTGTTGTTTGCCCGGGCTGCTGATGGTTGAACCGGGAACCGGCCCGCTACCCGTGACCCAGGTACATCAGCCAGCCGAGGCCGAAGATGGCCACCAGGAAGTATCCGAAGACCGACAGACCATAGCGGAGGCGCTCCCCGTCCGTGCTGCGCCCGATCACGCCCAGGACGATCGAAGTGAAGAGGGCAAACAACAGCGCGGCTTCAAGATGGGTCAGTTGGACGAACATCAGCTCTTCTCGCCGATGGCGATCTCGTAGGCGTCAATGATCGCCAGGATGTTGAGCAGTCCAGCGCAAACTAGAAACTTCGTCCCGTAATCGGCCACGGCGGAAGCCATATACGGTTGCTGGTACCCCAGCCAGCTGGCGAGGAAGTACAGTGCCCCGGTCGCGAGGTCACCGATAAACCCTCCATAGTTGACGACAGTAGTGAACATGTCGCCGCGGATCGGCTCGAACATCCGGCCGCGCATCATCAACCCGAAGATGAACATTCCGGCGATCGAGAATAGCAGCAGCCCACCGTGGTTCCAGCGCTTCAGGTAGAAATGGCCGCCGCCCGGGACGAGCCAGGCCAGGCAGACGGGGGCGGCCCATTCTTGAACGGGCGGCATGGAGGAGGATTTCTCTTGTACAACCATCGAAAGTCTTCTGGCGTTCTTCCCTCAACCGTATCACACGAGCGCCGCGACGAACTGCGCCTGGCGTGGTCTGGCCTGTGATCTGCCGGTAGAGAGGGCGATAGCAAACTCAAACCGAGAATCCAGGATCAAAAGTCGAGCGGCAGTCGTGTTCGGGAGTCGGTGAGTGCGGAGTCGATTTGCTCACGAGTCAGTCCGACAGCGCGACGCACGTCGACCCCGTAAAGAATCGTGCCTACGAGGTTCGCCCCCGAGAGGATCGTCTCGCTGAGCCGGCTGCCGGAGAGGTCGGCGCTCGATAGATCCGCTTCGGTGGCCTCGGCGCCGGACAGATTCGTTTCCACCAGTGTGGCCCGACTCAGGTCCGCCCCTGTAAGACGGGCGTTCTTGAGCAACGCGCCGCTCAAGTCGGCCTTATAGAGATCGGCTTTCTGCAACTTGGCTTGTGAAAGATCGAGGTCTCGCAGGTCGTAACCGGCCAGATCGGCCTTCTTGAGATCGGCGCCGCTCAAGCTGGGAGCCAAATCCGAGTACTTCCTGCGCCAAAGGTTCCAGGCGTGGACTCCCTTGCGAAGCAGCACGAGCGGGTCGTGATCGGCCTCGTCGGCGGACCCCGCCCACTCCCACTGAGCGGCGCGGGTTCCCGGACTGCGCTTAGGTGGCCGCCCGGAGGCCTGACGAAGGCCCCGGAGCGCCTCATAGGCTTCGTTGACCTCCTTCAGCTTCTCTTGCGCCTTTTGACGTAGGCGGGGGTTCTGCGTGAAGCGGTCAGGGTGCCAGACCTGTACCATGTCGCGCCAGGCCTGCTTGACCTCTTCGGAGGAAGCGCCCCGGTCGAGCCCAAGAATCTCGTAGCAGTTCCCGAGATCGCTCACCGCTCTTAGTGTAGAAGCCATCAAGCCGTCTCATAAACCCCGCATCAGGATACGGCAGGCGAGGTGCGCGGCTAAAGCTCACTCTGGGACCGGGGCGTATTCCACGCGGCTCGTCACCTCCGCCTTGCGGAAGCCACGGTTCTCCATCGATAGAGCGATGGTCCGCCTATAGAAAAACAGAGCCTTCAGCTTGAATTCCCCACCGTAACTCACCGGGAACCAGATGCCGTCATCAAACTCCTCATACGTCAGCTTGAATCCAACCTGCTTAACGTTCGTGCCGAACACCGTCTTAACCCACAGCGGAACGCCCTGTGCCAATTCCGTCACGATCAGGACAGGTTGGAACTGCTCTTCCTCCACAAGGACTTCGCCCTTCCAGGTGCCTGCCTCATCGTGGAGAAGATTACCTTTTCTCCTCGGTGCAAAAGTCACGCTGTAGACTCGCCGCCCGTGGTACTCTTCTTCGCCCCGGAGATGAAACTCGTAGTGGCGCTGCTCACGCTCCGTAAGGGGAAACCAGTCTTGCCCAATGCCGTCTTTCGACTTACGATCGGCGGCGATGGACTCCGAGAAGGCCTCCGCGAGGTCGCCGTCGAGATCCAACCCTCCCGTGCGGTAATCGGCTTGATGGTAGTCAAGCAGATCCTTCTTCCATCTCACACGCCCCAGGAACTTGCTGAGCTCGCGCTTGACCCCCTCCGCCGTGGGGGTGACCGCGTACCACCGAGTCTCTTCACGAACCAGCTTGTTCTTGCCCTTGAAAAGGCGCACCCGAATCTCCTGCTCGTACACATAGGCCCCACGCAGTTTCTGAGCCCGATCCTGGTTCTCGGCGACTCTCGCCATGATCTCGTCGGCTGTGAGCTCGGTCGCCGACGCGATCGTGGGGAAGATCGCCAGTACCAGCCATGCAATTCGCATTACGATATCTGGGCCACGCCCATCAAGGCCTAGGGTTATGCTTCATACGGACTACGGGGCCAAGCAGCCTAAAGTTCCCGGCATGGTGCCCTGTTCGCCGAAGAACGGGGCAGGGGGGCGCTGAGCGAGTTGAGCCGATCACACTTCGGCCAGGGGTTCGTTGGAATCGCCGAACTGCGCGGGCCGGATACCGAACTTGTCGAGCATCGAAAGATAGAGGCTGCACATCTTGCGGTTCGGTTTCTCCAGGTAGTCGAGTACGCGGCCACCCTGCATCTGACCGCCCGCGCCACCGACGAGCACGACGGGCAACTGAGTCGCGATGTGCCTGCCCGACAACATGCTCGAGCAATACATCAGCATCGAGTTGTCGAGCGCGGTTCGATCGCCTTCCTGGATGGCGTCGAGCCTGCGAGCGATGTAGGCGAACTGGCTCAGGAAGAATTGATTCACTCTCAGGTAGTCGGCGTCGTCGCGGTGAGATAGTTCGTGGTGACCGACATCGACGTTGAGATGCCGGAACAGCAGGTAGCTGTGATCGTTGTTGAGCTTCAGCGTCGAGACGCGCGTCGTATCGGTCTGGAAGCCCAGCACGAGGATGTCGCACATCAGCCGCATGTGCTCGGCGAGGTGCTGCGGAATGCCGTCCGGCGGACGCGGCACGTTGGGCTTGTCGAGCGTCGGCCGCCAACCTTGCAACTCACCCCTGCCGCCGGCTCGTTCGATGCGTTGTTCGACCTCCCGCACTGAGTTGAGGTACTCATCGAGCTTGTGTTGATCGGTCGAGCTGATGTCCCGCCGAAAGCGATTCGCGTCCGTCAGCACGGCGTCGAGCACGCTCTGATCGCCGCGTTGCACTTGATCCCTGAACAGCCGGTCGAACGCGAGCGCGGGATAGAGTTCCAGCGGCGTCGGCGCGGTCGGAGAACTCCACGAAATGTGCGAGCTGTAGAGCATCGAATAGTTCTTGTGGATGCCCGGATTCGATCTCTCGCAGCCGAGCACGAGGCTCGGTACTTTCGTCGATCGTCCATACCGCTGAGCGACGAGTTGGTCGATGCTGGTGCCGGAACGAATCTCGCCGCCGGAGGCAAGCGGCGCCCCGGAAAGCAGATTGCCGGTCTGTGAACTATGGATGTTTCCCTTGAGAGCTTCTTCGTTGTACAGGCCGCGGATGAAGAGCAGCTTCTCGCGGAAGTCGTTCAGAGATTCCAGCACCTGGCCGAGTTCCATCTGCTTCCCTTCGCCCTCGGCCCACCATTCATCGGTGCGAAAACCGTTTCCCGAGAACAGCACGGCCAGGCGCACGGGAGCCTGGCTGCCCGGCTCGGCGCGTGCGGCGGCTGGAGCACCCCAGACCGGGACCGACTCCATCCAGGGCAACGCCATAGTGACACTCGCGCCACGGAGGAATGTTCGACGAGAGAAGGGATGCTTCTTCATGATCTGCCTCCCGGAGAAACCGCTGAAGCTTCTGATGTCATTCTAGTCAGAAAACCTCGCTGACACGTTGCCATTTCCACTACAGAGGCGTGGACGGGAGTCCACGCTCGGCTGCCAGTGTCCGGAACGGCCTTGAGCGTGGACTCCCGTCCACGCCTCTGTAGTGCTCACGGTGCCTTTGCGCGCTGAGCTTCCCTGGCCCGGATTTCCCGGAACTGCCGGCTCTGGACGATCATTTCGACGGCTACGGAAAACCGATAATCGTTCTTGGCCAGTCGTTCCATCATTTCAGACAGCAGCGGTTCGTCCGAGAGCTGCACCTCTCTGCCAAGAGCGTACCCCAGGAGTTTTCGGCAGAACTGGCCGAGGATGGCATCACGGTGCTTCTCGAAGAGGTAATCGCGCAGGCCCGCCAGCCCGCTGATTTCGCTTCCGTCGGGAAGTTCCGTGTCCGTATCGATGGGGCGGCCGGCGAGATCGCGGTCACGGCGGCGGCCGATGGCGTCAAAGCCTTCCAGCGCGAAGCCGAACGGGTCGATTCTTTGATGGCACGATGCGCACTGCGGGTCGCTGGTATGTCTGGCCACGAGCTGGCGCACCGTCAGGCCGTCGGTCGCGGTTTCGTCCGCCGGGAGTTGGGGAACCTCCTTCGGCGGACGCGGTAGCTTCTCACCCAGCAACACTTCGCTGACCCAGTTGCCTCGCAGGATGGGACTCGTGCGTGAAGCGCCCGATTGCTTCGCGAGCGTCGTCGCCAGGCCCAGGATGCCGCCGCGGCCATGCTGTCGAATTCCTTCGACACGACGCCACTGCTTACCGTCGACCCCCTCGATCCCATAAAAGCGTGCTAATCGTTCGTTCACAAAGGTGTGGTCGGCGCTGAGCAGACTCAGCAACGAGCCGCCGCTCTGAAACAAATCGGCAAAGAACCGGATTGATTCCTCATACATGTCGCCGCGCAGCTCCGCGAACTCGGGGAAGTACTTCTCGCTCTTCTCGTCGAGCGAATCGAAGTCAAGGATGTGGAGCCACTGGCAAGCGAACTCCGTGGCCAGCCGCCGCACGCGAGCATCGGTGAGCATACGCCGGGCCTGCTTCGCCAGCGCCTCGGGTTTTTGCAGCTCTCCGGCGGCAGCCAGAGTCCGTAGTTCTTCATCCGGTTGCGACGACCAAAGGAAGTAACTCAGCCGGCTCGCGAGTTCCCAGTCGGAGACCGGCGCGGCGGAGGTTCGCACGGGCGCGTTTTCGAGTCGATACAAGAATGCCGGCGCGACAAAGACTCGCGCGAGCGTCAACCGAAAAGCCTCGCCGTGCGGCAGCTCTTGTTCCCGCAACCGGCGATAGAGCTCGCGTAGCTCGTTGGCTTCGACGCCGGCCAGCGGACGGCGATAGGCCCGGGCCGCGAAGTCGACAAGAGCAGCGACGTGCGCCGGCTCGTGTGCGACTCGCTCCTTCCGGAATGCCGCGGCGTCCCGGTCGAAAGGCTCGCGCAGGGGTAACATCGCCCGGTATTGGGAACGGTCGTCCACGCCGTTGCCCTGCATGGCCTCCATCAGCAGGTCCAACGCGGTGACCCGCAGCAGGGCGCTTTCGCTGACGTATTGCAACTCGTCCCACAGCCGGTCGAGCCGCGCCTGCTGCCGCTCGTCGAGCATCAGCCGCGCCAAGTGATCATCCTCCCGATAGAACACCGCGAGAGTGAGCACTTCGTCGACCGGCACGATCTGGTTGAAGCACAGAGCCGCCGGAAACAGGCTGCGATACTCGTCGAACGCCGACTCGAGCCGCCGCCACGTCTTGCTGTCTTCGGCGGTGAGAAAACTTCGCTGGAAAGAAACGTCCCGGCGATCCGAAAACACCTGGGTCACCCGGGAGAAGGTGACGACGACCTCGCTGGGGAGAAGGCCTGAAGTGGAGGGCGTCCCGACGGCCGCGTACACTTGCACACTCCCTTCGCGGTGCACCTTCTGGTCGAGCGCGGCGGTCGCGACGAGTGTGCGGCCGGCTGCCAGATAACCGGGAAGACGCACCTGGATGACCGACGGGACACGAACAACGAGGGCCGCAGCGTCGATCGTCTTGCCGCGGGGGTGCCGGCCGAACATCGCCGGGTCCAAGGCCCATTCGACCGACTCGCGCGTGGCATCGCGATAAAGCTCTCGGACGTCGCGCAGGTAGATGTCCGCGCGGCCGGGCGCAACGAGCCGGGGCTCCTGCCACACAACAAAGTCGTGATCGCTGGAGCCGGCCACTGGGGTCGATACCAACGAGAGCACCACTTCGCTGTCTTCACGCAACTCCTCCGGCATGGGGAAACGGACGTCCTGTTCGGTCACCAGAGGATTGACCGGTTCCATCCACCGCGGCGGGCCCCCCTTTCGCCCGATCAGTCCGACGGGACCGAACGTCCAGAGGCCTCTCTGCCACGCGGCGACATGGGCGGCAAGCACAGCGGCGTCCCGCAGCTTCGCACGGTGCCAACGGGCACGGAGATCATCTAGAAGGAGCGATGGGACGGACCTAGTGAGACTCGACCAGAGCGTAGCGAGATACTTGGCGCTCAGCCCGCGCTCACGCGCCACGGCTTCGATCGTCTTGGTACCCGCCGTGAGGGCATCCCGCTCGGCAAGCGTGGCGGCGAAGTATTTCTCGAGCGGCAGGCGCCCGGCGAGTCCGATTCGCGTGTCACCGTGGACTTTGACGTTACCGACATCATCACCGACACCAAGGTCAGCGGTGTCGACGAACTTGCCATACAACCCACGAATCTCAGCAAGGATTTCATCCGTCCAGTCGCGCCGCGTTGCCTGCAGGGAGAAACGAAAGCCATCCGGCAGCAGCACCGCGTGTTGGGCAATCTCCTTCCCCACGTCGAGATACTTTCTTAGCAGGGCGGGCGACATCACGAGCGCGTTGCCTGTGTTGGTGAACCCCTCACCCGCCGCGCTATCGGTCGGGAACTCGCGGGCGGGGCTGAGATCGACGCCCGTCAGGTCGCGGATCGTGTAGGTGTATTCCGCATTGTTGAGCCGCCGCAGAACGACCGGCCCAGGATCTCCGGCATTCGCCAATGCCTCGGCATGAAGGTAGCGCTCGACCCACCTGCGCAGTTCCTTCCGCTGCTCGGCTGCCGGCTGCCTCGCGGACTTCGGCGGCATCTCTCCCTTGTCAAGCATTTCGGCAACTTTGAGCCAGGCCTTCGTCCCTCGCCGGACTTCCGCCAGCGTTGCGAACCGTTCGAGGTCCAACTCCCCGGTTCGCAACGCCGTCGAATGGCAACCCAGGCAGAACTGCTGCATCACGGGCCGAATCTGCGTCCGATACTCATCGGACAATCCCGCGAAGTAATCCCGTTTGGGCTCGGCGGCGAGAGTGTCCGGCATTGAACCAAACACCGCCAACAGCGAGGCCACAACGAAAGCGAGGCGGGTGCGGGCTGCTCCAAGACGTGACACGTTTTTCAGATCAAGGATCGGATCAAACTGCTAGCGGGGCCTGCGGGCGCAGGGACCCGCAGGGGCGGGGGGGTAGCGGCCCGCCCCGTCGCTATTGTGCCTGCCTTTACTTCAGACCGTCGAGAGTCTTAGCCGCGTCGGTGAAATAGGCGTCGTCGACTTCGCTGAAGGCGGCGACGTGGCCCATGTGAATCCGCCGCCCCTCGGCGTTGGTGTGATCGGAGGCCAGCATGAGTCCGTCGTGGTCGCTGTAGTCCCATTTCCAGGCACCCTTGCGGTCGCTTTGCAAGGTGTATTCCCAGTAGACCATCATGCCGATCTCCTGCGAAACGAAGCCGTGGTAAGTGTCGCCGGGGGTCAGGCCTACGTTGTTGAACTTCAGCTCGACCACGTCACAGGTCCCGCCCTCGTGCTCTTTTTCGCCCAGGTATTTCAGGCCCACGCCTGGATCCATCCACTTCCAAGGCATGGCGAGCCAATAGGTGTCGTTGATGAAGGATCGGTAGGCGCCCTTCAAGGCGTCCGCGGCGGCGTCGCCTTCGATCGCCTCGCCATCCACATAAGCTGAGCCTTCCTGACTGTTCGTATTGAAGAGCACAACTTGCTGTTGGCCGTCTGCTGTCTTGCTTTCGACCCGGTAACGGCCTTCCCACTTGTCCCAGAGGTGCGTGCGCCCGCGCGCAGGCTGTCCCTCGGACGTGACGTTGAACTCAAAACGGATATAGCGAGTCGCATTCCAGACGTCTTGGCCGCCCATCTTGTCCATCATGGCTTTGGTGATCTCAACGGCCTTCGGCTCGCGCTCCTGCGCCACGGCCGGCGCGGCTCCGGCGACAGCCAGCAAGACGGCGCACGCGAAGAGCCCCTGGGCGACTCGCGGAAACCTCTCGAAATGATTGATGTGGGTCAATGTAGATCCCTCCTTTGGGCAGTGTTGGGCGCGACGAGCGGTGCTCGACACGCGTCAGTGAGGCCGACTGCGGCGATGGGCGACAGGTGCATCGGCTGGAGATTAGGTGAGAAGACAACATTCTCCATCAAATCGACAACTGGAAACAACCCGCAATCCTGCGCGCCTGTGATGAGAAGATAGGTCGAACGGGCCGATGCCGGTGTTGATCCATTCGGAGATTCTGAACGGCGTTGAAACCTTGGGGCGGCAATTCCGTTCGAGCCAACCGTTTCCACACCTCGTTCTCGACGACTTTGTCGACCCTGACTATCTGAGGCAATTGCAGGACGAGTTCCCGGCGTTTGATTCGGCGCACGCCCTCAACGAGATGGGCGAAGTGGGGCGCAAAGCCTTCCGGCAGGACCTGCCTCGCTTGGGCCCGGCGTATCGGCGCTTCGACGCGATGCTGCGGTCGCCGGAGTTTCTTGGATTCGTTGCCCGGCTCACCGGCATTACGAGACTGCGCTACGACCCCGAGTATGTCGGCGGTGGCACACACGAAAACCTCGAAGGCCAAGACCTCACCCCGCACGTGGATTTCAACTTCCACCCCCGGACGGGACTGCATCGGCGGCTCAACCTGATTCTGTTTCTGAACTCGCAGTGGGAGGAGACTTGGGGCGGATCACTCCAGTTACACCTCAATCCCTGGCTGCCGTCCGAGGAGAACCCGGTGAAGTCAGTTCTTCCAATTGAGAACCGTTGTATCATCTTCGAAACGTCAGAGCGCTCCTGGCACGGCTTCCCGGTGATCCGGCTCCCGGAGGCGAAGAAGCAGGTTTCCCGGCGCTCGATCGCCGTCTACTTCTACACCAAAGAGAGGCCGGCGGCAGAGACCAAGCCCTCGCACGGGACCATCTACGTACCGTCGCCTCTGCCCGAACATCTCCGGCCGGGCTACACGCTCGGGGAACAGGATGTGGCGGAGATGCGCAACTTGATCCAGCGGCGGGATACACAGATCCAATACCTCTACGGCCGGGAGTTGGAGTTCTCCGAAAACCTGGCGAAAGTCGTAGCGTCGCCCGTCTATCGTCTGGCCAGAGCCGTCGCCCGCCCCTTGTGGGCACTCAAGCGAAAGTTGACGCGGTCGCGGGTGTGAACCCGCGGGCCTACGGCCGCTGCGACTAGGAACTTAGTTCCCTGTGCCGCTCGACTCACCGTGATACTGAAACACGATGGTCGAGATGCGTCCGAGCTTCTTGCAATCCTGCAAGAACGTATCCACCGAGTCGCCGTTACTAAACCGAAGCGCCATTCTTCGAATTCGAAAGCGGCCATCGATGTCGACGTCAAGACGCTCGAAAGGAAATTCTCCCTCCACGCGCGGCGTCATTTCGAGCCGATGCTCACTGAGCTGAGGCTCAGTGGAGACAATCTCGAATCCCTCCTCGACTTCCTTTCGCGACAAGAAAAACAGCGGCGGCAGCAAGCGCGCAAGCCGCCGCTTCGCATTAGCGCCTTCGGTCGGAACCTTCTCGACCTCCTCGAGATCCCGATCCACCAACCAGATTGAATCACCGTCGCTATAAAGCGAGATGTTCTCGTCCCCTTCCATGTCGAGCTTGACGTAGTGCGGCTTCTGGTAGAGCAAGGGGCCCTCAAGCCGGATCTCGCCCTCAAACTGCTCGAGAGTCTTGACCTGGCGAATGCGGCAAGAGAAGGCGTCGACCGAGTCGGTGGTTTCCTGTAGCTTGCCCATGATTTCGGCCGCTGTCTTGGGCTGCGCGGAGACGGGCGCAACGGTGAAGGCCACAAGCGCAGCCCCGAGCAATAACACCGCAGCCGAGCGGTCGGGAGTGTGAACGACCCAGCGGCAGGCGGCGGGGAGCAGAAACATCGAGAAGAACCAGCAAGCGCCCACGCCGATCGCCACCGCCAAGCCCAGCGACGATACCACTGCCAGGCTGCACAGAGCCAGCGCGCCGAATCCGATCATCGTCGATACGGTCGTAAGCGTGATGATCGGGCCGATTTCGGCCAGCGCCTGCCGGATGCCACCGGACCCGTGCATTGTTCTCGTCAAGATGTGGACGGCGTCGTCGATTCCCACGCCAATGATGATCGCTGCGAAGCCGATGGACTGAGGCAACAGGCGGATATCGGCTGCCTCCAGCACGGCCACCGTCGCCGGCAGGGCCGCCGCCAGCGGAACCAGCGCCACCAGGCCGGCGGTCAAGCTGCGGAAAAAGATCAGAACAATCACGGCCACCAAGGCTGCGGCGAGCCAGCTGATTCGAGCGAAATCGGCCAGCATCAACTCATTGACCCGCTGATAAATCTGCACCAGGCCCGAAATGCTCGTTGCAGTCCCGGGCGTTGATTGAGATTCCTCCAGCTTGCGGGTGACACGGAGTGTCATTGGTGCACTGCCGCCATCCTCGGACACGGTCGGAGCCACGTAGGTCTGCAGGCGGTAGCCGTCATCCGTGCGCGCGAAGTACCTCTTCAGTCTCGGCAGCCCGCTAGGATCGGCTGACGGCTCGCGGGCGCCGGACACAACCCTTTCGATCCTATCGTAGTAGGCGTCGAGTTCAGGAGTGAGCCGGAACCGAAGCTTCGCCAGCAATGGCCTGAAGCGCACGCGACCTTGCTTCACCTCCTCGCGGGCGCGCTCCCACGCTTGCCGCTTCTCCTCAACCGCGGCAGGGTATGCCCAGTACAGTGACGGCGACTCGAATCCCGCGACTTCCCCGCGATCCACCATAGCGGCGAGGCGGTCGTCGAGCTGACGTTGTTCCGCCATTGCAAGCTCGAGATCCGCGGCTCGTACGGTGATCCCGGTCGTCGCTCCGAAAGACTCACCGTAGCTCTCCGAAATCTCCGCCGCGACATCCAGTGCCCGTACCTCGTCCGGAAACAGTTGCCGGATGTTGTCGTCGAACTGGAAGTCCGCCGCGAGCGGCAGGCTCACCAGAAGGACCGGCACTGCAATGGCAAGCGCGAACGTCGGGCGCGACGCGGCAAAGCGGAACAGCCCCGTGGGGATCCAACGCACGCTCAATCCCTGCGAACTCTCCGCCAACGGCCCGCCAAGTAGCTTCGCCAGCGGGGGAAACAGGAGCAGGGTCACCGCCAGAGTCACGAGCAAGCCTACCGAGGTAAGCGCCCCGAACTGAATGAGCCCTCGATTGTCGGTGAACAGCAACGCCAAGAAGGCGACGGCCGTACTCACAGCGCCGATGACTACGGGAGGGCCGGCGTCGGTCAGGGTCTTGTGGACAGCGGACTCGACGCCGTCCTTGGAGGCGAACTGGGCGAAGCGTGCCGTCAGGTGCAGACTGAAGTCCAGGCCCAGACCTACCACCACGGCGGCGAAACCGATCGTGAGGAAGTGAATTGGGTTGAAGAAGAAGCGGGCGAGAATGAAGATCCCGACTTGCGACACTAACAACGGCGAGAAGCAGAGCAAGGTGGCCCGAAGCTGTCCAAAAGCCAGCCACACGACTACGAACAGCATCCCGGCTGCGGCCGCGCTGATCACCGTCATGTCGCGAAACAGAATGCGCGTGCTCTCGGCAGTGACCACGTGAACGCCGGTCAGCCGATGCTCGATCGAGTGAGCCCCGTCCTGTTCCGCCTTCAGCTTCCCGATGGCCGCGTGGAGACGGTCGACTAGGTCCATGCAATAGGCGCTCTCCTCGGCCGAGCCCGTTGGCTGGAGCACGACGAGCCGGGAACCACCGTCGGGTGCGTCCAGATAACCTGTGACCACCGAAAGCCGCAACGGCCCAATGCGGGGCTCTTGAAACCGGACCAAGAAACTGCGCAGGTTGAGGACGTCATCGCTGACCTGCTGTCTTAGCGCCGGGTCATCGAGGGCGATCAACCGCTTCCGCGTTCGCAAGAGCTCGCGCCGCATACCCCGCTCCCCAAACCGCGCCATGAAGTCCTCCAGAACCGCCGGTTCGGAATTCAACAGAGCCGCCCTCAGGCTCATCCTGTATTCTTGGGACCCTTCCCGCGCGAACGGTTGATGGTCGACGTATCGAATGTCGTCCCAAGCTTCGAGGGTTTGAGCTAAGCGGTCAGTGAACTTGTTCACAACGGCCGGACTCACCTCGCTGTAGCGAAGCTCAATGACCAGGCGGTTCGCTTCGCCAAACAGCGCTCGATTCTCGCGGTAGGTCAGTGCCAGTGCATCTTCGTAGGGGACGACTCTCGACGCGTCCGCCTCGACCCGCAGCCCTTCAAGCAACCACGGCGCGCACAGCAGCAACACAGCCGCGCTTCCGATCATCACACGGGAGTTGCGATAACCGAAGCGAGCCAGCGTCGGGAACAGAGGGGTGAAAAAGCTCAAGACGGCTCCATCGGGTTCACTATGGCGCCGCGCGAGCCCGTCGGCGTTCTGGTGGCTTTCAAAAGTCGCAGGTCGAAATGGTACACGAGCAGAAGCGGCCATGCGGCGCCGTAGGAGAAAGCCCAAGCCGTCTCTTCAATCGGGATTCCCAGCACGTACAACCCGGTCAGTGAATTGAGGTTCCACTGCCCGAGAAACTCGGGGTGCAACCACAGCCCCAGGGAGAGAAGAACCGTGTAGGGCAGTCCGAAAAGCAGTGGTCCTATGACCACCAAAGGCCAGAAGCGCAGACGCAGAACGAGGACGGTCAACACGACTGCTGCGGTCGCCACAAGTTCGGCTCGGAGGACATGCATCCCAGCGTTCCACAACGTCAGCCACACGCCAAGAAAGATGACTGTAAAGCCTACATAAGCCCGCGTGATCCGCCAGGGGCGAATATTGAACTGCATAGTTCGCCGCCCGTAAAGAACAGGCACAATCAGCCAGCCCAGGCCGCCCATCGAGACCAGGAAGATCAAGTCCTCCGGTCCGGCCAAGAACCGGAACAATTGAACCGGTTCCCAGTACTCCGGGACGAATATGCTCTGGTAGAGTGCGCCGGGACCGGAAATGACGCCGGCAAGTATCATCGGTCGGCGTTGTGACGGAAAGGCGTACATCCCTAGCCCGAACAACCCCAGCAGCACGAGGCTGAAGGTGAAGTAAGCGTAGGTCGAAAAGAAATGCAGCACCCGCTTCTACTCCCGACGCTCGGTTCGGCAAGGCAGAATCGTAGCCGGAATATCGGCGGCACCGACCGCCTGCCACGCAGCCTGGAATCGTCCTTTGTAACCGAAAATCCGTCCCCAGGTGCTATTGCGTACGGCGACCTCGATCCGAAAGCACTGTGCTACATCGTCGTACCACTCGCAAGCGTCCGCAACTCCCGAGAGAAACATGGGGAACTTGAAGCCGATGAGTCCCTCGTAGAAACGCTGCGCGTTGGAGCACACTTGAAGGCCGCCGTTCGAAGCAACGCCGAGTTCAATGTCGACCGCCAGGTGCTGATGTGTGCCCATGTAGTCGACGATGCGGCCACGCTCCTCGCTGTAGATCATGTACGCGTCAAAGCGGCGGGGCGGCTTGGTTTGGAAGGTACGAATCCAGGTGACGGTCTCGCGTCCGAGTTCGTCGAGATAGGCGTAGTTCTCGACCTTAAACGGCACGTTCCGGCCCGTCTCCGGAAACATGATGTGGCGCCGCGTACCTAAGCGCAGGAACGGCACCGTATAGGGTGCGTCATGCCACACCTCCTCCATCACTCCGGTCCCGATGGAGGCTGCCCCATCGCGGCTCGAAAACCCGAAACGGCGCCTTACCTTGGGGTGAAGGCGGTCGAAATCAGACCCGAGGGCGCGCTCGTAGATCGATCTCACGCAGAGTCTTTCCGAGGCTGGCGGCGACAGCGGGCAGCTGAAGGGATTTCAGCGCCGGCTAGGTAGCCGGTCAACGACAGAACGATCATGCCCGCGTTCAGCGTAACGGGGTTGAACGCCGCTACCAGATACGAGGACGATTGCAGGGCAACACTTGCCAGCGCAATCAACATCAATAGCACATTGATCAGGAAGAAGGGCCGCCACCGCCACAGAACCAAGGTGGCGGTGGCCAATAAGACCTCAATAGCGCCGACCACCGGCAACAGTTCGCTCGAAAGGCCGGCTGCGGCCATCATTGCCTGTTCATCCGCATGTTCGAACAGCAGCTTCGGGACGAGGCCTTGCCAAAGCCAGATGAAAGCGACTCCAAGCCGCGCCAAGCCGTGTATCAATGTGAGACGCGTCGACGTTTGAGGCGTCACACCCCTGTCAATCCAGAGGCGCAACCGATCGAAGCTCCACGCCGTGGCCCAGCGGAGCAAGGGTCGAAAAGCCAGCCGGTCCACAAGCCTTCCCAGGGCTCCGAACCGGGCCTGATAGTCGTACCACGTCAGGAATCGAGTCCCGCCCTCACACGGGACATACCGCCAGTACCCGGAGCCTTCTTCGATCAGCGATTTCCGGTCGGCTGACCAGAATCGCAGGGCCGACGTAGCCTGCCCCGTAGCGTCCTTGGCTGTTCCGGTGCCCTCGCCCTCGCCCTCGATCTTCAGACCAAACCCCAGGCGCGTCGTATAGCGGAAACTCTGTGGCTCGCTCTCCGACGCCCTCGGGAGGTAGCGGATGTTGGTAAACCGCAGATCCCAAAGCTTGTGGAGATCCGGGTCCTGTGTGTGACGCCAGATCTCGTCGACGTCCGCCCGAATGAGGGTCTCCGCATACACGCCCCTATATCCCACACGGAAAAGAGTAGCACGGGGCAAGCACCCATCCAGGGAAGCCGCTAAGCGCGGGGCCGTTGGGCTCGCCCCGGGAAAAGCGGATCTACACTACGGCGAAGTATCCGTCTCTCTGGATGACTTCAAGCGGCAGGCCGAAAAGGGTCGAAAGGGGCCCGTCGGAGAGGATCTCTTTCTTCAGGCCGTCACGAAAGACCTTGCCGTCCTTGAGCAGCACAACCCTGTTGATCTCTGGAATGATGTCCGGCAGATCGTGCGTCACAAGGATGACGCTCACCCCATCCTGCGCGATCTTGCGCAGCATCAGACGCAATTCGTGGACCGCCCGCAGGTCCAGGCTGGCCGTCGGCTCGTCCAGAATCAACGCCTTCGGATCGTGCACTAGGGCGCGGGCGATGACGATGCGCCGTGATTCACCTGACGACATCTCCGACATGTCGTGCGCGGCCAAATGGTTGATTTCGAGCCCTTCGAGGATCTCGTCCGTCTTGAGCCGCATGGCCGCTGTCACGTGGTTGTGCGGCCAAATCTCCGTGCTGCTGAAGAAGCCCGAGAGCACGGCTTCCCGCCCCGAGATGGGTCGCGTGCACAGCTCGACCCAATCGGGCGAGACGATGCCGAGTTGCGGGCGCAGGTGGAAGATGTTCCAGCGGTCCTTGCCCAAGATCTTGAGCGAAGAATCGGGCGACGTCTGCAGCGGATGGCATTCGCGCGTGATCGTCTTGATGAGTGTCGACTTGCCGCAGCCGTTCGGCCCGACGATCGCCACGTGCTCGCCGAGCGAGATCGAAAGCGAAATGCGATCCAGCGCCTGCGTGCGGCCCCGCATCACGCTGACGTTGCGGAACTCGATCAAGGAAGGCGAGTCTAAAACCATTGGCTGTCTAGGGAGAGCGCCATCTCGGACATTCCGATTGGGTACAAGCACCGAACGGAGCCCCAGGCGGAAACCTGGGGTTTAGAAATCAAACTAGTGCCGGTACGAATGAGCAAACCGCGCCTGGGAGGGCCATCGTATCAAATCACGGCCCGCCCCCCGAATACTTGGAGTAGACTGGGACCATGGATCTGCCGAGTCAGCATCACCTGCAAATGACCCGCCGGCAGCTTTTCGGCCGTACAAGCACAGGCATCGGCGTCGCGGCCCTCGCTTCCCTCCTGCGCCCCGCTCTGTTCGGCGCCGCTGTGGACCCCAACGACCGGCCCATCAATCCGAAGACCGGCGGTCTCGCCGATCTGCCCCATTTCGCCCCCAAGGCTAAGCGCGTCATCTTCCTGCATCAGTCGGGCGCGCCGTCGCAGATCGACCTGTTCGACCACAAGCCCATGCTGAAGAGATTCCATGGGCAGGAGTTGCCCGACTCTATCCGCCGCGGCCAGCGGATCACCGGCATGACCTCGGGCCAGGATTCGCTGCCCGTCGCCTCGTCGCTGTTCGAGTTCAAGCAGCACGGCGAAACAGGAACCTGGCTGAGCGAGTTGCTCTCACACCACGGCAAGATCGTCGACGACATCGCTCTCATCAAGACCGTTCACACCGATGCCATCAATCACGATCCGGCCATCACCTTCATCCAAAGCGGCAGCCAGCAGCCCGGACGCCCAAGCATGGGCGCGTGGCTCAGCTACGGCCTTGGCAGCGAAAACCAGGACCTGCCCGCCTACGTCGTGCTCGTCTCCCAAAAGAGTTCGCTCAATTGCGCCCAGCCCCTGTTTTCCCGGCTGTGGGGTCCCGGCTTCCTGCCGTCGCGCTACCAGGGCGTTCGGTTCCGCTCAAGCGGCGACCCGGTGCTCTATGTCTCTGATCCCCCGGGCGTCAGCAAGAAGACGCGCCGCCGCATGCTCGACAGCCTGGCGCAGCTCAACCGGATGAAGTCGGACGAGGTTGGCGATCCTGAAATCGACACCCGCATCGCGCAGTACGAGATGGCCTACCGGATGCAGACGTCGGTTCCGGATCTGATGGATCTCTCCGACGAGCCCGACCACATCTTCGACCTCTACGGGGCCGACTCCCGCAAGCCCGGCACCTACGCGGCAAACTGCTTGCTGGCGCGACGCCTGGCCGAGCGCGACGTGCGCTTCATCCAGCTCTATCACCGCGGCTGGGACCAGCACAACGACCTGCCGCGCGACATCGCCCTACAGTGCAAGTCGACGGATCAGCCCTCAGCGGCGTTGGTGCTCGACCTCAAGCAACGGGGCCTGCTCAAAGACACACTGGTGGTGTGGGGCGGTGAGTTCGGACGGACCGTATACTGCCAAGGCGAGCTAACTGCGACCAACTACGGCCGCGACCATCATCCCCGCTGCTTCACGATGTGGATGGCCGGCGCCGGCATCAAGCCCGGCATCAGCTTCGGCGAGACTGACGACTACTGCTACAACATCGTCAAAGACCCGGTCCACATCCACGATCTGCAGACGACCATTCTGCACGTGCTGGGCATCGACCACAAGAAGCTCACCTTTAAGTACCAGGGACGCCATTTCCGCCTGACCGACGTGCACGGAAACCTGGTCAAGCCGGTGCTGGCGTAGGCGGTTTCTGGCCAAAGGCGCCACTTTGGTTACGGCCTGAATCCGGCGGAACGCCTGCGACCCTCCGTGGATCCGCCTCAGAACAGAAGCGAGAACGTCCCGGAGTACTCCACATTGTGAAATCTGCCCGAGGCTCCCGCCAGGTCGAACGGCCGCCCGGTAACGTGGTCTCTAACGTCAACGCGGAAGCCGAACATTTCATTCAGTTTGAACTTTAATCCCCCGCCGAAGTTGTAGCCGAACTTGTTCTGCCCCCCTCCTGAGAACGATGAGAACCCAGGCGGGAAAAACACAGACACGCCGACCCCGCCAGTGCCGAACGGCCGTACGACACTGCCTTCCGGCGTGGCATGGACCACGAAGTTGTAATAGATGTTTTGGATGGTAATGCTGTCCGAGGAGCCGCCCCCGAAGCTCAGGCCGCTATCTTGGAAGGCGTAGCTCAGCTCCTGGCCGAAAAAGTACCCAGTGTTGAGGGTAATCCGAGCGCCGATGCGGATGCCGTTGTCGAGTGTGACTGGAACCACGCCCAACTCGAAATCAGTGATCGTTCCGATGCCGCTGCTGGAGAAGTTAGACCGCCCGACCGTGACCCCAATCTCGGCGGACTGTGCCGCGGCGGTGGCCGTCATCCCCAGTGTCAACACGATAAGAGTCAGGAATCTTCCCATTAATCGCCCTCCCTCCGTAGGACACAAGATGCCGCGTCAGCGGGCCCGCGCACCCGACCCGGCGCGCGCGCGAACTCAGGCCGAGCCTAGGCGCCCCCATTTTTTGGACGAGCCACGCCCGATTCAAGTTGCTGGCGGTGTGAGGTATTGCACAAACTCGATGGCGTGCCCGTCGGGGTCGCGGCAAAACACCTGGTCCATCCCGAGCGCCTGATTGCCGCCTTGTTCGAACTCGACCCCCGCATCCGATAGCTGTTGACGCACTGCCCGCGCGTCGGCGACCTCGAGCGCCACATGATCCTTGCGTCCGATGCGGCCTCTTGCTTCACGCCCATCGGCCTGCACCTCGATCAGGTGAAGCTGCTGGTCACCCAGCGTGTACCAGGCGCCGCGGAACGTGAAGCTCGGCCGAGCAATCTCTTCCAGCCCCAGCAGCTCTCCGAAGAAATGGTTGGACGCGTCGAGATCGTGAACGGCAAACGAGACATGATGCAGTCTGACGAGGTCGACCATGGTATTGGCTCACGAGATGGCAGGATCGGAATTTCATACAGAATAGCGCCTAGCCCGGGAGTCGAGCAAACGGCTCTTCATCTGATGAGCCGCGACTAGAGCTATTCCGTCACGGCCTGATACATGCCGAGCCGGTAGATGAGCGCCTTCTGGGGTTTGCCGGGATCGTAGAGCACGGTGAGGGAATCGCCCTCGCTCAGATTCAATTCATGCTCGGTCCCCCGCAACTTTCGGACCTGCCCGTTGACCGAATAACTGAGCAGGTAGACGGCCCCAGCTCCCCGTCTCCGCAACGATTCAATCAGCCCGGCGGTGCTGACGCCACGAGCCGTGAGGTTGCGATAACGCCGGCGCATTATCTCGAAGATCGCAACCATCAAGGCGGTGAAACCGGTCGCAAAAGGGATCACGGGCGGCGATTTGGGCTTGGTTTCGAAACCAGCCACTTCGTGGACGGTCGGGTTCTCAGGAAAGAACCTCACGGGCACAGGATCTCCCACCTTCAGGGAATCGTAAGCTTCTTTCTCCACCTGAAGGGAGCCTCGGTACAGGTCTCCCTGGTCGCAAACGAAACTGTAGTACAGGTAGTAGCGAGGTCCGTTCGGGCCGCCTCTGACCTCCTTGTCGTGAATCTCTCCGGAGCTTTCAAGGAAGGACTCGGTAACATGGCTGGTGTCAGGCGTCTTCGAACGGGCAGCCACGAGAATGATATAGCCGGGCACGGCCACGGTCAGCAGAGCCCACAACAGCACGATTCTCCTACCGGAACGGCTGAGAGCGATGCTGCGCGGAAGGGGTTGAGCCAGCTCGGATTCAGGACGCCATCCGCTACCGGAGGGCCGTCCCGGCACAACGCCGGGCTGCGCCGCGGACTTTGTCCTCCGGATGACGCCCACACTGACCAGAACCCCGCCGACTACGAGTGTCGCCACGCCCGCGATTAGTGTCGGTCCGATGTCGGGCAATGAGGTGACGATCAACACCGCGCCGAGCAGATCTAGAACCACCCCAACAATGATCCAAGGAGCAGCCTTAGTCATTTTGTGCCGACCATCGCCACCGGTATAGCCGATGGTAACGCAAGGGTCCGGCTGCAGAGGGTGCGCGAAGTGTATGTGAGTATTCGGCTGGTGTCTTTGTGATATGATTATAATCATATAATAGTAATATCGCTGTGAAATCCAAGAGCGCCAGAATTGCCGTCAGTCTGCCGTCCGACCTGCTGCGGGCTGTCGAACGGGCGCGCAGGACCCGAAGAGCGACGCGAAGTGGCGTTGTGCAGGAAGCGCTGAAGTACTGGCTCGATCAGCAGGAGACAAGAAAGCTCGTCGAGCAGTATGAGGCCGGCTATCGGCTGCGCCCTGAAGAGACGGGCGACGCGCTTGGGGCCGAGCGCTGGTCCGACGAAGCTCTGGCTTCGGAGGACTGGTGATGCGGCGCGGCGAAATCTGGTGGGCGGATCTCGACCCGCCGTCCGGTCGCCGCCCCGTGCTCTTACTCTCGCGAGACGAGGCATACCGTGTCCGCGAGTTCGTCATGATCGCGCCGGTGACGACCCGGGTGCGGGGGATTCCGACCGAAGTTCTGCTCGACAAGAAGGACGGGTTGCCCAAAGCGTGCGTCGCC
This sequence comes from Bryobacterales bacterium, assembly GCA_965248255.1. GTDB lineage: Bacteria > Acidobacteriota > Terriglobia > Bryobacterales > UBA6623 > JAKZVK01. Next base: position 1,963,186 of record CBDFIW010000004.1, on the reverse strand, counting down.
AACCTGGACGTATTGGCAACCATTCCCAAGAGAAAGCTCATCCGGAGGATTGCCTCGCTGAACGCCCTGAAGAGGTCGGCCGTCGACGAGGCGGTGGCCTTCGCTTTGGGCAAGTGAGCCTGTGAACCGGACCTGGGCCACCCGTCGCAACGAGGGAACAAACAAAGCCTTGGTGGTGTCTTCATCTCTAGTGAGTTCTCTCTAGGCTGCCTACTCATGCAAAGCGAGGCCGGCTTTCAGCCCAACTATCTCGACCCTCCTCCCCCTCACGTCACTTTTTGGCTCGTTCACTGCGTATTCGTTGGTGTGATGGTGCTGTGCATGCATGGTGACGTTCAGCGGCGCATGCGCAGTTCGCTCAAGGGGCGTGGGTGGCGGTCTTTAGGTTGGGCCGCCTTGCTTGCGACGCCGTATTGTTGCGTGTGGTTTCCCTATTGGAACGTCTCTTTCTTTCTCTTGGTCACCGCGTATCTGTGCCTCCCCGCGTGCGCGCTGCTATATCTGGGGCCTTCATCGGTGTCGCCCGGGAGGCGGGGTCGGTCCTGGGTCGAACCCCTAGCGTTTGGTCTGCTTTGGATACCTGTCTGGTGTCGCCTGCCCAGTCGGATTCTTGTACCTGGGGTGCTGAATGTCGATGACTTTCCGTTCTTTGCCACGGCGTCCGTCCTGACTGTGTTTTGGTTTGTGTTGTATCGCCCGCTACCAGGTACGAACTACACGTTCCCGAGGCAGACCAGGTCAGTCCTGCTGGGATTGGTCGCAGGCTCGGTGTTGCCAGGTGCCCTAGCTCTTCTTGGCTGGGCCTTCGGTGTCGTCGAGGAAGTCTCGACGATCCTCAAGTCATTCATTGCGGTGCCAGCTATCGCTGTACTGGTTCTCAATACCGATCTTCCAACGGAACTAATCTTCCGGGGGCTCATACACAACTGGCTCACTCAGAAGTTCGGTCACAGCAACCTCGTTGTTGGGGCGGGCGCTCTCCTGTGCGCGCCGTTCTACGCCAATCCCTTCAAGACGATGGGGGACTTGGGTGTGTTTCGAGCGTCGGAGATCCTTGCCGCCGCTGTGGTCGGATTTGGTCTGTGTAAGCTATTCGAACGAACACAAAGCCTGGTCTGGCCCTCAGTTCTATCAGCAGTCTCTCTGCTTGTGCTGCTTGAGTACTAACCAACCGACTGGGCAACATCGTATAATCTTCGGGTTGCCGTCGCGCTGTGATCGCGTCTGTGGCGGGAGGCCCCAATGAAACGCCGCTGTTTTCTCGGAAGTTCCGCACTCGCTCTGGGCGCGGCTGCTTGCAGCGCGCCACGGGAGTCGAGTGAGGCAATGACTGAGAGCACTACGCACACCTACCACTTGCGCTACGCGCCGCGAATCGGCTGGCTGCCAGAGCTTTCGATCCCCGAGCAGCTCGAACTCTACGCTTCCCACGGCTTTCGCGCCTTCGAATACAACGGCCTGCCCCACCAGCACTCGCTCGAAGAGGCCGCACAGTTCCGCAAGAAGATGGACGAACTCCAGATGGAGATGGGCGTGTTCGTCGTCAACTCCGGCGGCTGGAAGGGTGACGCGCTTTGTGACAGGAAGTTCCACGAGGGCTTTCTGAAGGACGTGGAGAAGGCGGTCGAGTACCACCAGGTGATGCGGAACGGTTGGTCGACCGTGACGAGCGGTCTAGCCGTGAGCAACCTGACGCACAAGCAGCAAACGGATGCGGTTATCGAGGGGCTCAAGCGCGCCGCCGACATCGTCTCGAATACCGACCTGGTGCTGGTGCTCGAGCCGCTGAATGTGCTGGTCAGCCATCCGGGCTATTTTGTGGTCACCTCCGACCACGCCGCCGAGATCATCGACGGCGTCGGCAGCCCGCACGTGAAGATCCTGTTCGACATCTTTCACCAGCAGATCTCCGAAGGCAACCTCATCAACAACATCGAGAAGCACTGGGACCGTATTGCCTACTTCCAGGTGGGCGATGTTCCCGGACGCAAGGAGCCGGGCACGGGTGAGATCAACTACCGCAACGTGTTCAAGGCCATCCACGCCAAGGGCTACCAGGGCCCGCTGGGGATGGAGCACGGATTATCGGTACCCGGCATGGCGGGCGTCGAGAAGTGCTTCGAGGAGTATCGCCGGGCCGACACCTGGGACGGGTAAGCAGAACCGCAAGCTGACAGAGTCTTCATGAGAACCGGTGTGGCAACGCGGCGAGGCCACATCCGGATGCGGTTGGGGCGCGGGCACGGTATGCCCCTACATTTGCCTGCCAGGTGACTCTCCCGAAGCCTATCCCTCTACCCAGATTGGGCTTGACCAGGCTTGGTGCGCATTGTTGGCTTGCGTGACGCGCACGTAGTAGTAGTCGGTGCGGCCCGGACTTCCCTGATCGGTGTGGCGGAAGCGCACGTTGAACAGCGCGGGCGTGACCAGCCGGTGGATCAGCACCGACTCAGATGTGAACGGACCTGTGAACTCGACTTCGCTGTTCTCGGCCAGCTCACCGAGGGTCTTACGGAAGCCGAGCTTGGCGGGTTTGGTGACGTTCAGCTCGAGGACGGCGTCTCGTCCGCCGGCAATGTGCAGGATGATTGACTTGGTGGGCTTCTCCTCGTAGGCCTGCATGCGCGACGTGAAGAGCTGGAGGCGGCAGGACGTTTCACTGTGATCAACGATGCGGTCGCGTCGGTCTTCGTCGTAGGGCCCTGATTGGAAGCAGCGATCCAAGCCGAGGATCTTCCCATTGCGGACGGACACTGTCGCGTCCCAATCGGCGACGCGGGCCATGTTGAGATCGCCCCACGGCCCCCAGCCGAACTCGAGCCGTGAGAGCGCTTCGCCCGGCCATGGCGCGTCGTCGCGAACGTAGTCCTCGGGGAAGTAGCGGTAGATGACGCGGTTGTTCTTGAGGATCTCGACCTTCTCGATCTCGTCCTTGCCGTGGGCGGTGACTTCGATTTCGCGCTCGCGGGTGAAAGGAAGCTCGGAGCCCATCCAGTGGCCGTTGAGCTTGACGTCGAGATGGATGCGGTCGCCGCTGGCGGCGATGGTACGCCGCTTCCACAGCGCATCGAGGATGGCCTCGCGCGAGAGGTCTTTGGCCCAGATGCCGGCGAGCCCTTCGCCGTAGGCGCCGGGGTAGCCGAGGTGGTCGTCCGAGCTGGCGATGATGCCCGGACGGAACCCCCGCTTCAGGGCGGCTTGGAGCGTGTTGCGCGTCCAACGACCGCCCATGCTGTGGCGGATGAAGCGAAACCCGGCTCGATCGTGCTCGGAGAGGCCGTGCTCGGACATGATCTCCATCACCGGGCTGATCGAGGGGTCAAGATAGTCCCAGTTGGCGCCGCGCCAGCCCTGCTTGTAGGCCAAGTGGTGCGGGACGATCATCGCGCCCGTGCCCTTGACGTACTTCTGCAAGTCGCGCACGTGGTTGTGGTACTTGAGCGGCGCGCCGTCGACCGGGTAATAAAGGCAGTAGTCGCCGAAGAAGCTGGAGTGCCACTCGTACGCCAGGATCGAGACGAACTGCCCCTTGCGGTTGGACTCGGCGGCCATCGTCTGCACCTTGGGCCAGTTGTCCTTGAGCACCTGGAAGCCGTTGACCCACTTCATGTGGGCGTCATTCGGCATCTCAGGCATATCATGCCATTGCGAGTGCGGCGTGAAGGCCAGGAAGTCGAGGTGCTCCTGGGCAATGTCGTAGGTGCGCTCGAGCGACCCTCGAGCGTAGCCAACAGCGTTGTGGTTATGCAGGTCGCCCCAGAAAAGTTGGTAGTCGCCGGAGGTTGCAACCGTGCCGGCCATCGAACCGGCCACTCCAGGGTGCTTGTGTGTTCGATCTTTCATCGTTGATAGCGTAGCGCGGCGGAGTCGGTGGCGTGGCGGCCCGTGATCCGTCCGTAAGGAGGCTGCAGGTTGCGTTGTGAGATCCAGCAACGGCAACAGGCCGAGCGTCGAAGAGCCTACGTGTTTCTCGTGTTCCCCACCCAACGGGTGCAAGGAAGAACAAATCTCAAACGCCCCTGCCGGGGCTGGGGATCGTCTGGGACGGTTGACCCACCGCTTGCGCGGTGGGCTACTTTCCATCGCCCCTACCGGGGCTCGGAACCGTGCGCGGAGGCATTGCCTTGCGCCATGGGACAGCGCGACGCTTCCGCCCTACACCAACCGCGGACTCCCGTCCGCGGCTCTGACGCAGCGACTGGGTCGGTCACGCCGGGCCGAGGCGTCAAGCGGTCGTCGAGGCTTACGTACGGATTTGGGGCGGCTGAGTAAACCCAGACAGAGCCGCGAACGAGTGTGTGAGACTGACGCTCGTGACGGGCGCGGGATTTCTCAGGAAGGTGAAGCGTTTGGGTAAAAGGCACAGAATCGCTGTCGAGTTCCTTCCGAAGCCCGGCAAGGGATCCCATGGAATCCTGTTCTATGGTTCGAACCGCACGGTCTTGAAGGATCTGAAGAAAGACCTTCCCAGCGTCTACTTTCCGCGATGAGCGATCGACCTTGCAGACTTGTAACATGAGAGGTGCCCGCGTGACCTATTCTTTCCGGTATCCCGCGCGAATCAAACGTGACCCGCGCGACGGGAACTACCTCGTGTCCTTCCCGGACCTCCCCGAGGCGCTCACTTCGGGCGTGGACTTCGACGACGCGATCTCTGAAGCCGAGGATTGTCTCGATGCCGCACTCGCCTCGCGCCTAGGGCGTCGTGAACAGATCCCTCCGCCGTCTCGCGTAAGAAAAGGGCAACGTGCGGTCAGCGTGCCCTTGTACCTGCCGCCCAAAGTGGCCTTGTGGGCCGCTATGCGCGACCACCGCACGAGTGAACGGCAACTTGCCCGACGTCTGGGGGTGACGGAGACTGTAGTCCTCAGGCTATTGGATCCCAAGCAGGACGCCAAGCCCGAGACGGTCCAGGAAGCGCTAGCGGCGCTCGGGAGAAGCATCGTGCTCAGCACCGAGGACGCGGCGTAGAGAAGCGGGATGTTCAAACTGGGTCCTTTCGACTCAGACAAAGCTTGTCAACGGATAGGTTTCAGAGCCACGCCACTCTTCCGAGGCTCAGTTCAAGTAGTACGTCCGGTACAGCGTATCCCGTTGCTTGGGGATGAAACCGGCGTCGCGGATCATGCGGCGAAGGTCTTCTTCGGAGGCGCTGTGTTGGGCGCCGGCCTGGCGGACGACGTTTTCCTCTAGCATCACGCTGCCGACGTCGTTGCCGCCGAAACGCAGGCCGAGTTGGCAGACTTTCAGGCCTTGGGTGACCCACGAGGTCTGGATGTTGACGAAGTTGTCGAGGTAGATGCGCGAGATGGCGAGCGTCTTGAGGAAGTCGACCGCCGTGGTTTCCTCTTTGATGCGGCGGCCGAGGGCCGTGTTCTCGGGCTGAAACGGCCAGGGGATGAACGCCGTGAAGCCGCCGGTCTCCTGTTGGAGTTGCCGTAACGTCTCCAAGTGGTTAACGCGGTGCTCGATCGTCTCGCCACAACCGAACATCATGGTAGCGGTCGTGCGCATCCCGAGCTGATGCGCGGTGCGGTGGACGTTGATCCAGTCGGCGGTGGTGCACTTGAGGCGCGCGATGCGGAAGCGCACGGCGTCGTCGAGAATCTCCGCGCCCGCGCCGGGGATCGAGTCGAGCCCGGCGTCGCGCATGCGGGCGATGGTGTCGCGGATCGTCAGCCCGCTGACCTCGGCGATGGTGAGCACCTCGGGTGCGGAGAGGCAGTGTAGGTGAATCGCAAACCGCTCTTTGATCGAGCGGAAAAGGTCTTCGAAGTAGTCGATCTTGAGGTCAGGGTTCACGCCGCCCTGCATGAGCACGCCGGTGCCGCCGAGGTCAATGGTTTCCTGGATCTTCTGGTAGATCTCTTCCTTCGGCAGGAGATAGCCTTCTTCGTGACCCATCGGCCGGTAGAAGGCACAGAAACTGCAGTACTCGGTGCAGAAATTGGTGTGGTTGACGTTGCGATCAATGATGTAGCTGGCGACGCCCTCGGGATGGAACTTGCGGCGAACCACGTCGGCCTCCATACCGATGCCGATCAGGTCATCATTTGCGAATGCGTCGAGGGCTTCCGTCTTGGTCATTCAAATCACTCACGCTCACCTACCGTAGCCGGCTCCAAGTAACTCAAGTCCGGCGCCTTTTCAATGAGACCCAACTCCGCCGCCGAGCGCATGAAGAGGTCCACACTGCGCTGCTCGTCTTCGCCGAAGTCATACCAGATGTGACCAGTCAAGTAGCGGCGAACCAGATCCTCCGGCAGGTCTCGATTCCTACTCTCGACAGCGACGATTTCCTCGATGTGTTCCCGGCCGTAATCGGCCGAAGCCCCGAAGATAGCCGCATCGCCGGGCTCGGCGACGAGGTTCTTGACGGCCCACACGGCAAACACCATGGGCGCGCCGGTCAACTCCATCCACTCGGCCCCGAGATCATAGACAAACAGCGGCTGCCCGCGCCACTCGGTTTGGCCCGGATCCAGGTGCAGCGCCGGATCGCCGATGATCAGCGCCGCGTCGGCCAGCTCGAGCATCTCATCGAGCTTCGGCGGATAAGGCCGGACCCGCGGCCGGATGCCGTGCCGGCGGGCGAGCAGCACCTGCGCCAGCGTCACCGATGTACGCGAACTAGTGTCGGCGGCGAACGACTCGATCGTCTCGATCGGCTTTCGTGAGAAGAACAGGATGCTGCGCACCGGGCCTCGGCAGGCGATGGAGCAGCCCGGGACCACCTTCAAGTCCAGCTGCCGCGCAAGCGAAATGACCGGCACGAGACCGATGTCGGCTCCGCCGGCTCGCAGTTCGTCCGCGCACTCGGCCGGCAGCGTGAAGTGCACGTCGAAGACGTCCCGCTGGGGCCCGTGCAGCAATCCCCAGACGAGCGGCGACGTGTTCAGGAAACTGACGGCAGCAACCCGGCGTTTCTCTCTCATACGGGGAGGATATTCATTCTAACAAAGCGGTCTGCTCTCACTGGTCGCGCCACCGGGCCGTAGCGCCGGTGTCGTAGGATGGAGCAGCCCGGCCGGGGACACCGCGGCCGCGGGCGAACGGGTTGAACTCAACAAGCAGCACCTTTGGAGGAATCTTATGAGCGATCACTCATCAAACACCGTGGGGCGCCGCCGCTTTCTTTCCGGCCTGGGCACTATGGCCGCGGCACAGGCTATGCTGTCCGACGCGGTCGCGGCGCAGTCGAATCCCGCGGCGAACGTCGAGGACCGCGCCTCGACCATCAGAATCACTAAGCTCACGTCGACGCCGGCCAATCCCAAGTGCATCGTCAAGATCGAGACGAACCACGGCATCACTGGTTGGGGGGAGATCAGCAACGTCCAGCCGCAAGTGGCGACGGCGCTTGCGAACTCTATTTTCGAACTGCTCGACGGGCAGAACCCCACGCGCATCGAGCACCTCTGGCAGCGTATGTACCGTGCTCACCGCAATCTGCGTGGCGGTCCGTTCATGGTGCACACCATCTCAGCGATCGACATGGCTCTGTGGGACATCGCCGGCAAGCTGTGGGGAGTTCCGGTCTATCGGCTCCTTGGCGGGCCCACGCGAGAGCGAATTCGCGTCTATCACACCGACCAGGCGCGAAAGATCGGAACGGGCGGCCCGCATCCCTTCTCCGGTACGCCCAACGAGGTCCAGGCGCTTGTCGACAAAGTCAAGCAAACGCGAGAGCGCATGGGCCCGGACGCCGCCATCATGTTCGACGCCCACTGCTCGATGCCGCCCCCGCTGCTAATCCAGTTCGCCAGCGCCATTGAGCCCTACGACGTCATTTGGATCGAGGAAGCTGCCGTCTACGGCAACATTGAGATCTTCAAACGGCTCAAGGAGCAGATCCGTATTCCGTTGGCGACGGGCGAAAAGGACCGCACCATATGGGGCGTCCTGCCTTACCTGATGCATAACGCGATCGACATTCTGCAGCCCGACTGCGGCTTCGTCGGCGGCATCACCCAAATGAAGAAGATCGCTGCGCTGGCCGAGACGTTCTACGTACCGCTCGCGCCGCATTGCACGATGACGCCGGTCGGCATGACCGCCAGCTTGCATGTGGCGGCGTCGATCCCGCTGTTCCTCATTCACGAGGGGTACTCGCCTGACAACCGCTTACCGGGACTGGCCCGAAGGAGTTGGACCTTGGACAACGATGGTTACGTCTCATTGCCCGAGGGTCCGGGACTGGGCGTTGAGATCGACGAGGTGCGTCTGGCCGAGCTTTCGGCCGACCCCGAGCGTAGGTTCAAGTGGCCTGAGCGCTTTAACCCGGATGGGTCGGTACAGGATTATTAAGGCGCGCACCGCAACACCAGTGACGGGGCCGCTGTCGCGGAGCCATCGGGTGGCGGATTGACCCCTCACTAGCGTTTGGGGTTCGGTATCTAATCCGCGCCGGGCGTTGTCATCAGCGGGTGGCCGAGGTTGTCACCGTTGGCTACAAAGCCGTTGCGGTCGACGTCGACGAAGATCGGGTTGGTGTAGGCCACCGGACGCCATCGGCCCTGCGGCGCACGGCCCCAACCTAGCTCCAGAGTCGTGTTCTCTCCGGTGGCGACGACGATCAGGTGCGCATCTTGCTGCAGCACTACGCGAATCGTCTCGTCGAAGCTGACGACGCCGTCTGAGAACATGCCGGGGTTCACATCTTTGCGGAAGTTGTATTGCTCGGGCTGGCGGCCGTTGACGAGGACTTGCACGCGGTCGATCTCAATCCAGTTCGGTGTCTGGACCGTAATGTCGAGGTCAATATGCCCCTCGCTGATCACGGTCGAGCCGATCGGCAGGCCGTCGGCCGTCTCGACCTTCAGGAACGGTCCGTTGGTGATCATCATCTGCCCGGCTTTTGAGTTGCGGATGATCTCGGAAGGGTCGATGTCGCCGGGCTCGTCGGTTGAGCTCGGGACATAGGTCCGCCAGTCGCCGACGCCTCCCCCGAAAACGCGGTGCGCGTCGCTCACAGCCACGCACCACAGGCGACGTCCTTGGTTAAGCATCTGCAGCCAGCCGAAGGTGCGGTTCTGCCCGCTACGCCGGTTCCAACCCTTGTAGTTCGGATTCAAGTTGAGGATCTCGGCGCTCCAGACCTCGGCAGCGTCGATCAGCTCCTCGAAGCCCGCGAAGCCTCCGTCCTCGGCGCCGTCCTGATCGCGGTCGAAAAACACCGTGCCGACGGTTGGATGGTTCGCCTGCACCCAGCGGTCTGGTCCGCCGGCGAAGTGTGGGACGCCGACGCGCGGGTTCACGCCGACGTCGTGACGCGAACCGCCCGACAGGCTGGGCGTGCCCCAGTTCCGCAGCACAATGGCGTTAATGCGCGGATCGTAATTCCACAGCGGCGCGCCGCCGTTCTGCGACATCGGGTCGGGTGCCAGCGGGAACGAATTAAAGTGCTGGCCGCTGCCGGTCAGCTCAATCCCGGGGACCGTGCGGATATGCCGGCTCAGCCCGAGGCGGTCAATGTGGGGCTCCCAGTCGTAGATGCGGTTGTGCTCGGTGGTCGGCGCGAACTCGACGTGCTCGGCGGCGATGTTGATGAGGCGGTCGTTGGTATTGCAGTAGTTGTCGCCGCTGGGGGTGGAGTGTGAGTGGTAGTCGGTGCTGATCCAGCCCGCGGTGTCAATGGTCCGCTTGAGAGTGACCATCATATTGACGATGTCGCCCTTGCCGACGCTGATGGGCCTCTCGACAAGATCAAACTCGGGCCCGTGGGTGATGCGCACCTGGTATTGACCGGTCGGCAGTTGTTGTTCCACGCGGCCGTTGTGGGTCTGGTACTGATGGTCGCCGCCGTGGGCGCGGTAGTCGGTGCCGAGGTAGGGCGTCAGGGTCGGCGCCACACCGATGAACTGGACTTTGGCAGGCGAGAGTCCGCCCGATTCATCGCGGATCTCGATGCGGACAAGTGAGGCTTTCGAGACGGCAAGGTCGAGATTGCTCTTTCCGTCGCTCTGGACCGAAAAGCTTTGCTCAAGCGGTTCGCGCCCGATGTCTTCGACCCGCATCTTGTAGTCACTCGCGGGCAGGTGCAACGAGAACGCGCCTTCGCTGTCGGGATACTGCGGCAGCGTCACGCCGGCGACCTCGACCAGCAGGCTTGCTCGAACCGCCGGCGCGCCGCTGGGGTCTTTGACCGATCCCGCAACCTCGCCCGAAGCGCCCGACAGAGACTCCACAACGCCGTAAGCGGCGAGTGGCGCATCGGCCACGCCCATCGCGACCTTGTAAACCTTCTCCTCACCGGGGCCGATGCCGACCTCGCCCTCGGGAAGTGCCGTGCCGTCCGCGGATCCGACGGCGTAGGCGCGCTTGTCGAACGGATCGATGCTGTCGCCAACGAGAATCGAGCCTGCACGTTTTTCGTCCGACAGGCCCTTCCAAACCGGGGCCGGCGTGATCGTCTTCTCCTCCGAGGATTCGTTGCGATAAGTCGAGGTAACGAGGACGTACTGCCAGTCGTGCTCCAGACGGTATTCATGACGGGTGTAGAGGCCATTGCCCTTGGGCGCGGTGCGAACGGCTTCGATGACCGCGGCGCCGCCCGAGTCATCGTCGACGATCTTCACGTACGACATCTCTCCGCCCTCGCCACCGGGACGGAAGGCCGTCAATTGGTCGTTGTCTTCGCCACGCAGGTCGAGGTCGTAGAGGCAGCCCTGGAGGACATAGGCGTACTCCGTGGTCATATTGGCGCGGCGGAGCAGCTGGCTCCCGGAGATCAGCGCATGTACCTTGTTGTTGCGGAGGACGAAATCGCCCAGAATGCCATCGGCTTCCTTGCCCTTGGGCAGCAGGTCGGTATTGTGCTTCCCGATCTCGACGGCGATGACCTTGTCGCGTTGGGCGGCCACGCCCCATACGAAAAGGAGAACAAACGATAGAACAACAAAGAGTCGCTTCCGCATTTTTCCGTCTCCGGGTTGCATCCCCACTCAGCCGCGCGATGTCATTCTACACGACACGCTGCACGTCCCTTGTGGCGACGTGAATACGATTGGGATCAAGGTGCGCGAGCGAATCGCGCGTTAGATCAACTCCACGTCAGCCACCACTTCGACCATGCTCGGACCGTCGTGCCCCAAGGCCTTGACGATGGCGTTGTCGAGATCGTTCTTGCGGCTCACGCGGATGCCCAACGCACCGCAGAGCTTCGCGTACTCGGCGAAGTTGGGGTTGTGGAGCGAGGTCTGCCACACGTCCCACTGGCCCGCACGCTGCTCCTTTGAAATCTTCCCTAGCTCGCTGTTGTTGAGCAGGATGTGGGTGATGTTCATCCGGTATTTGACGGCCGTCGTCAGCTCCGCTAGGTATTGGCCGAAGCCGCCGTCGCCCGAGACGGCGACGACCGGGCGTCCCCGAAACCGCGGGTCGTCTTCCTGCGTCGCCGCCCACGCACCCATGGCCGCGGGATACGAAAAGCCGATCGAGCCCAAGTAGCCCGACATCAGCACGGCCTGGCGGCTGCACTCGAAGTAGCGGCCGAAGGAGTAGGTGTTGTTGCCGACGTCCACCGCGATGATGGCGTCTTCGGGGACGTGCCGGGTCATGGCCGCGAACACCGCCGCCGAGCTGACGCCCGAGCCGCGGTCGTCGGCCAAGCGGCGCTCTTTCTCGGCACGCCAGATCTCCCAGCGAGCCGCCATGTCGGGCCGCTGGTCGGCGGCCTCGTGTTTGCCGCGCACAGCCGCCATAAGCATGCCCACCGTCACGCCGATCTCGCCCCACACCGGCACGTCCACTGCATGAAACTTGCCTAGGGTCATGGGGTCGTAGTCGACCTGGATGGTAGGTTTCTTTGGGGTAATCCCCGTGTGGTTGCTGAAGCTCGCCCCGAGGACCAGGAGCAGGTCGGACTCGTTCATGCACCAACTCGCGATGGGCGTGCCGCTGCGCCCAAGCACGCCGCCACCCAGCGGATGACGGTCGGAGATCAGGCCCTTGCCCTTGAACGTGGTGATGACCGGGCAGTTCAGTTCTTCGGCAAGCTCGATGATCGCCGCCATGTGGAAGCGCGCCCCGTGGCCGACGATGATCACCGGCCGCTTGGCCTCCCGCAGCCTCGCGGCCGCGCGATCGACTGACTCCGCGGGCGGTGCGATCTCGCGCGGAGTGAGGCGGCCGTCGGGTCTGTCCGCCTTGGCACCCTCAGCGGCAGGCAGAATCTGTACCTCATCCGGAAACACAAGATGAGACACGCCGCGGTTGAGGACGGCGCTCTTCACGGCCAGGTTCATCAACTCGGCGTGCTTGCTGCTGTGCAGGCCAGGCTGGGTCCACTGGGCCACCTGGCCGAAGGCGGCTTGCAGATCGACTTCCTGGAAAGCGCCGGGCCCGAGCACTTGCGTATCGACCTGGCCACTCAAGGCGATCACGGGTGAGCGGTCGACGTTGGCGTCCCACAGGCCCGTGAGCAAGTTGGTCGAGCCGGGACCGGCGATCCCCAAACACGCCGCCGGCCGGCCTGTGAGCTTGCCATAGGCCGAGCAGGCGAATGAAGCCGCCCCCTCGTGACGAATCCCGACGTAGCGCAAGTTGCCGGCTTCTTCCTGCCGCCGCAGCGCGTCGGCCAGCCCGAGGTTCGAGTGGCCCACCATGCCGAAGACCACGCGCACGCCCCAGTTGACCATCGTCTCGGCCATCACGTCGGTGACCGTCGCAGCGTGTGGCGCCTCCTGCTCGAATCCGACGTAGACCCCGTCGTCGCGAACTTCGACCGGGTAGGTCGGGACTCCGTCGTCATATCCTCCGGGCGGCTTGCCGGTCGTCGGATCAAAGTCCCACCCGTGCCAGGGGCAGCGCAGCAAGCCATTCTCGATCGAGCCTTCACCGAGCGGCCCGCCCTGATGAGGACACTTGTTGTCGAGAGCGGCGTATTGACCGTCGTGATGGGTCATGCAAACCGTGGTGTGAGTGCAGGTGACCGGTTTCACCCTCCCTTCCGGCAACTCCTCGGGCGCAAGTACCTTTTGCCAAATGCGCCGCTTTTCGGTGGGGGAGGCCTCACCAGAGCTGTCCTTCGTCATCGTTTTCCTTTCCTCGTGTGGATCAAACACTTGGCCTTCGGGGAGGCGCTCATCATAGCCCAAACCATTGTCTCGTGAGCGGGGGCCAGACGGGGCTCGAAAGGCCACGGACGGGTCCGGGGCCGAGCCTGATAGGACCGGCAAAAGCCCAACGAACCAACACATCCGCTACCATTACGAACAACGACGCCGATAATCGGCCAGACCATCTCGCACTACAAGATCACCGAGGGACTCGGGGAAGGCGGGACGGGGGTCGTCAAACCGAGCCGTGACCGTGAGGGAGCGGTCCGAGTCGATTGCCCGACCTAGCAAGTAACAGAAGACATAATGATCGGCCGAACCATTCCGCACTACAAGATCACCGAGAAACTCGGTGAGGGTGGGATGGGTGTGGTGTACAAGGCCGAAGACACCAACCTCAAGCGTCCCGTCGCCCTAAAGTTCCTAGCCGCTCACCTGCTCGGGGATGAGGAAATCAAAGCTCGCTTCCGGCGCGAGGCCGAGGCCTCCGCCGCCCTCAATCATCCGAACGTCTGCCACGTCTACGAAATCGCCGAGGTGGAGGGCAAGACGTTCATCGCGATGGCCTTCATCGAAGGCGACCCGCTCGACAAGAAGATTGAAGCCGGGCCGCTGAAGTTGGAGCAGGCCTTCGATATCGCGATTCAATCCGCCAAAGGCTTACAGGCCGCTCACGGCAAGCAGGTCGTTCACCGTGACATCAAGCCCGCGAACCTGATGGTGGGCGGCGACGGCCTTGTCACGATCATGGATTTCGGGCTGGCGCTACTGACGGACCGCTCGAAGCTGACGCGTCTGGACGAGACCATGGGCACGGTGACGTACATGTCGCCCGAGCAGACCTACGGCATGGAGCTGGACCACCGCACCGACATCTGGTCGCTGGGCGTAGTCATCTACGAAATGGTCACGGGACAGAAACCGTTCAAGGGCCACTACGACAAGGCGGTGATGTACTCGATCACGAACGAGGAGTACGAACCGATTACGGCGCTCCGAGCCGGTGTGCCGATGGAGCTGGAATTACTGGTCAACAAGTGTCTGGCGAAAGAGCGTGATGAGCGCTACCAACATACGGACGAGCTGATTCTCGACCTGCGGAGTCTGCAGAAGAAACTCGAATCGGGGAAGTCGACGATCTTGCACACTGCCCCGGGCGGATCTGTAGGCGCACGGCATGCCGTGCCCGCCGCGCCTGAGGAGATAACAGGAACGCGGGGACAGCATACTATGCCCCTACATTCCCCAACGGAAGCGTCCGAACACCCCCTCGTCAAGTACCGCGTGATCGAAAACCTAGAAGGGCAGGACGAAGCTGTCGCCTACCGGGCTGAGGATACCGAACTGCATCGATCCGTCGCCATCCGCATCGTCCCGGAATCCGCTGCACAAAAACTCGAACGGCGGCAGCGTCTCAAGCGGACGACATTGACCGCGGTGATAGCGATGATTGCGTTGATGGCGGGCGCGGTCGCGACCGTGCAGTTTCGAGGGCCATCCGCCCCACCGGAAATGCCCGTGCGAAGGTTTTCTTTCGCGCCTGAGCATCTTACTTACACGTTTGGGGGGCTCGGCCAAGCGGTAATCTCACCCAACGGCAGGCACATCGCTTACGTCGCCGGTGTTGGTGATCCAATGCTTTGGATCCGAGATTTGGATCACGAGGGGCCAAGGGCAATCGAGGGAACCGAGGGGGCGCAGTTCCCTTTCTGGTCGCCCGACAGCGAGTCTATCCTTTTTGCGGCGCGCGGAGAGGTCAAGAGAATCTCCGCCCAGGGAGGTGCCGCGACTTCCATTTGCGAGTTGCCTCAGCCTAGTTACTTTGGCGGCTCGTTGAGTCCAGATGGCAACTCCATTGTCTTCGCTGCGGGGGCCCCTACAGGCTGTACGAGGTTCCCGCGCGAGGGGGAAATCCACGCCCGCTTGCTGAGCTTGACTGGTCCGGCAAGGGCCCCAGCACCGTCCTGCCTCACTTCCTGCCATCGTCATCCAGTGGACGGACGCTCATCTATTGAGTCCCGCAAATTATTATGACACTTTTTGACAGTGTGGAGCATCTATATATGTATGGGCAACCCCAAAGGTGTGAAGCGGGATTTCAAGGCGCTGGAGAAGCGCCGTTTCGAAGCGATGCGGCTGCTCCACCAAGGCCACAATCAGTCCGAGACGGCGAGACGGCTGAACGTCGCTCGCCAAACCGTCAGTGAGTGGCGGCGGCAATACCGCGAGCAGGGTGCGGCCGGACTCCGCCAGGCCGGGCGCGCCGGACGCAAGCCGCTCCTCGATGCCGCACAACGCGAACGCCTGACGTCGCTGCTGCTGGAAGGCCCGGAAGCCCACGGCTTCCCAACGCCCCTGTGGAGCTGTCCGCGGGTGGCTCGGCTGACCGGAGACGAGTTCGGGGTCGCATACCACGCAGGCCACGCCTGGAAGATCCTGCGAGCGCTCGACTGGAGCCCGCAACGCCCGGCCGGAAAGGCGCGCGAGCGCAACGAAGAGCGGATCCGCACCTGGAAGCGCAAGACCTGGAAGCGCATTAAAAAAGCCCAAAACGAAGGCCGTACGCTCGTCTTCATCGACGAAAGCGGATTGAGTCAGAAGCCGCATCGCTGCCGCACCTGGGCGCCACGTGGCCAAACACCGGTGCTGCAGTTTAACTTCAACTGGGAGAAGCTTTCCGTCTCGGCGGGGCTGACGCTGCGTAACTTCTACTTCCGGCTCTATCCCGGTGCGATCGGCAAAGAGCAAGTGATCGACTTTCTCAAGGCGTTGGTACGTCATATCGATCGCCCGCTGCTGATCGTCTGGGATCGGCTGCCGGCGCACCGTAGCCGCCTGGTGCAAGAGTTCATCGAACTCTCCGAAGGCCACATCGCAACCGAGTACTTGCCACCCTATGCGCCGGAGTTGAATCCGGTGGAATACATCTGGGCTTACTGGAAGCAGCACGAGTTGCCGAACGTCTGTCCGAAAGACTACGGCGAGCTGAACGAGCGGGCCCGCAAGGCACTCCGCCGCATGTACCGCAAACCGCGTTTGATCACGGCCTTCTGGAAACAGTCTTCTCTTTGTTTTGACTGACTCTATATTATGCGGGAGTCAATAGGGGAAGGGTAGCGCGGGTGGGGTCGATATGATCGTCTGGAATCTGGAAACGGGAGAGCCTCGGGTACTGGGTGATGGCGGCCTCCCCACCTATTCTCCAACCGGACACATCGTCTATGGGGTGGGGCCCGACCTTTGGGCTTTGCCCTTCTCCTTGGAGACACTTTCGCCGGCAGGGGAAGCGTTTCCGATTGCGCAGGATGGCACAGAGCCAAGCACTTCGAATGACGGGACCCTGATCTACACTGATTTGGCGCCGCGAGGCCGGCAGGGCCTCGTCTGGCTGGGCCGCCAGGGGGAGAACCTGGGAACAATCGGCCAGCCACAGCCGGAGATTCGCGCGCTTGACTTGTCTCCCGACGGCCGCCGCGTGGTTGTTAACGGTTTTGAGGACGGCAATCGCGATGTCTGGGTGCACGAGGTCGATCGGCCTCTCAAACGGCGCGTGACCTTTCACCCTGGGGCTGACGGCGGTGCGATCTGGTCATCTTCAGGAAGGGAAGTCACGTTCAATTCCACTCGCGAGGGGTATTACGACATCTACACCCAGTCCCTGGAGGGCACGGGTGAGCCGAGACTCCTGATGGCTACACCGTTGGCTCAGCGACCCTATGACTGGTCCCCCGACGGCAAGCATCTGCTTTACACGGTCCAGGATACCGAGAACGGTCCGGATCTTTGGCGCCTCGAGCGGAAACAAGACGGCAGCGGATTTGATTCGATGCTGTTTCTACAAACGCCGTTCACGGAGACACAACCCCGGTTTTCGCCTGATGGTCGCTTTGTCGTGTACCAGTCGGACAAGTCGGGACGAAACGAGATCTATGTACGAACGTTCCCTGACGGTGAAAACGACTGGCCAGTCTCGGCCAACGGGGGTGTATGGCCCCGCTGGAGCCACAACGGCGAGGAGCTTTTCTATGTGGAGGGTGACACGCTGGTGACGACAGCCGTCAGCACAGAACCGACGTTCACGACTGGCACAATCACGCCCTTGTTTCAGCACGCGAGTCTCGCTGGGCCGGGCTATGACGTCAGCGCCGACGGGCAGCGGTTCGTCGTGGTGGAGACGCTGGAACCTGAGGTAGCCGAACCACCCTCGATCCGCGTCGTCCAGAACTGGTTCGCCGAGTTCAAAGACCGCCAAGCCCGGCCGTGATCGTCAGGGAGCTGCGGGCCGCTCGCCGTCTGATCTAAGCGTCATCTGAACAAAAGTTTCAAGTCTTGAAGGCGTGTCCGGGCTGGCTGTGGCGTAAGGCTCCAGCCTTGCCCCCACGAAGTATCGGCTGTTCGATTCCTCGAGACTCAGGACGGCAAACGATCGAGCACCCGCTATGGACCGCAGACCTGAGAACCGAGGAATCGGTTCTCGGCAAGCCTGGAGGCTTACGCCACGCGAGGCTTTTCCATCGCCCTTTCAGGGCTCCCGTCGTTGAGGTTTCGACACCCGGGGTTCCGCCTCACGGCTTCACCCCGGGCTAATATCCTACGCCGCTTCGCGGCTTCCGCGCCCGGAACGCCAGTGACGGGTTCGCAGGCGTTGTCCCACCGGCAAGGGATTGACCCCTCACTTGCGTTTGGGGCTCGGTTTCTTCCGACAGCGCCGCTTCCTAGAGACCTGACACCTTTGTTCTGATGACGCTTCCATCAGACAGCTAGTCCTTCAAGATCTGGCGGGCGATCACCATGCGCTGGATCTCGCTCGTTCCCTCGCCGATGGTCAACAGCTTCACGTCGCGATAGAACTTCTCGACCGGGTAGTCTTTGATGAAGCCGTAGCCACCATGGACTTGTAGCGCCTCGTTCGCCACGCGGACCGCGGTCTCGCTGGCGAATAGCTTCGCCATGGAAGATTCTTTGGTGACCCGGCGGCCCTGGTCGAGCATCCAAGCGGCCCGGTAGGTCAGCAGGCGCGAGGCCGCGATCTCGGTCGCCATGTCAGTCAGCTTGTGCTGGATGGCCTGGACTCTGAGATTCTCTTGCCGAACTGCTTGCGCTGCCTGGAGTAGCTCAAGGCGGCTTCATAGGCCCCTTGGGCCAGACCGACTGACAGCGCCGCGATCGAGATCCGGCCGCCGTCCAGGATCTTCATGGCATCGACGAAGCCGTGCCCGCGCTTGCCGATCATGTGCTCGGAGGAAAGACGGCAGTCCGAGAAGATCATCTCGCCGGTGTCGCTGGCTCGCATCCCGAGCTTGTTCTCCTTGCGGCCCACGCGGAACCCGGGCGTACCCTTCTCGATCACAAAGGCGGAAATGCCATGAGTGCCCAATCCGGGGTTGGTCACGGCTGTTGCGACACAGACATCAGCGCGGTGAGCGTTCGTTGTAAACGTCTTCGAACCGTTTAGCAACCAGGTGTCCCCGTCGAGCACTGCGGTGGTGCGGGTGCCGGCGGCGTCGGACCCTGCTTCGGGCTCGGTCAGCGACCAGCAACCGATCCACTGGCCTGAGGCCAGCTTAGGAACATAACTGCGCTTCTGCTCCGCGCTGCCATGCATGTAGATGTGTCCCGTCGCCAGCGAAACGTGCGCCCCTACACTGAGCGCGATCGAAGGGTCGACGCGGGCCAACTCCTCCATGATGACGGCGTACTCGATGTACCCCATGCCGGCGCCGCCGTCTTCCTCCGGGAAGATCACTCCAAGCACGCCCAGCCGCCCTAGTGTAGTGCACCATAAATAATGTAACTTATATTGGCTTCCCATCGTCTCTATTAACAGGAGGCATGGGATGCGAAGAGCACAACCAGTAACTTTGAACACAGCGCAATGCAAGCAGTTGGACCGCTACGCGCGCGGCCGCCAAGTCGCCGTTCGTCTCGCCCTGCGAGCCAGGATTGTCCTGCTGGCCGCCGACGGTCTCGAGAATAAGCAGATCGCCGCACAGCTCGGTGTCTCGCGGCAGTTGGTGGCCCGCTGGCGCACGCGCTTTCTCGAAAGCAGCATCGCCGGCATTGCAAAAGACGCCCCACGGCCCGGTCGTAAACCTGCCGTCTCGAAGCAGAAAGTACAGCAGATCATCCACAAGACCACCCGCGAGAAACCGTCCAACGCCACCCACTGGAGCCGCCGCACCATGGCCGCCGCGGCCGGCGTCAGCGCTTCCACCGTGGGACGGATTTGGCGCGCCCATGGCCTCAAGCCCCACCGCGTCAAGACCTTCAAGCTCAGCAATGACCCGCGTTTCGCCGAGAAACTCGACGACATCGTCGGACTCTATCTCAATCCGCCTGAGCATGCTCTGGTTCTCTCGCTCGATGAGAAGTCCCAAATCCAAGCCCTCGATCGCACCCAGCCCGGCCTGCCGCTCAAAAAGGGACGCGGCCAAACGATGACCCACGATTACAAGCGCAACGGCACGACCACCCTGTTTGCGGCGCTCAACAGCCTTGACGGCAGCGTGATCGCCGAGTGCATGCCCCGACACAGCCACCAGGAATGGCTGCGCTTCCTGCGCTTAATTGACCGCCGCACTCCCAAGGACAAACAGCTTCATCTCATCGTGGACAACTATGCCACCCACAAGCATGCCGCTGTGAAGCGTTGGCTCGATCGTCACCCGCGCTTCCACATTCATTTCACCCCGACCTCGGCGTCGTGGCTGAACATGGTCGAGCGATTCTTTCGCGATCTCACCGTCAAGCGCCTGCGCCGCGGCGTGTTTCGCAGCGTGGACGAGCTCGTCGCCGCCATTGACGACTACATCGCCCAGCACAACGGGCATCCCACGCCCTTCATCTGGACCGCGACCGCCTCCGACATCCTCGAGAAAGTCAAGCGCGGACGTGCCGCCCTGCATAAGGTGCAATCTGCTTGACGCACTACACTAGGGGGTGTTAACGCTAACGTAGGGTATCGAAACGTAGAGCCTCGACGATGAGGGCGAAGTGGGGGAAGGCGAGGAACATGACGTCGAGCTTGTCGAAGCGGGAGAAGATGCGGCGGAATCCCTTGAGCCGTCGGAGGAGTCTCTCGATCTCGTTGCGGCGGCGATAGAGCGCTCGGTCGTATTCCCACGGCTCCAGGCGGGTGCGCCGGGGCGGCACGACGGGAATCCATCCGAAATCCAAAGCCAGTTGGCGTGTCTGATCGTCCTCATAGGCGCCGTCCATCAGCAGCGGCAGCGGCTCGGGCAGTGGCCCCAGACCACCGAGCAAGTTCGCGGCCCTGCTGGGCGTCGTGCGCTTGGCCGGGCGAGAGAGCGAAGGTTATCGCCGTTCGAGCATTTGCGGCAACCATATGAATCTTGGTGGTCCATCCGCCGCGGGATTTGCCGATCGCTTGCGGACCGTTTTTTTAACGCGCCCGTGCCGTCGGGATGAACCTTCACGATGGTCGAGTCCATTGACACGGCTTCGATTCGGATGCGGGCCAGCTGCTCGCGCTGCAGTTTCTCGAAGACGGCGTCGAGCACGCCGTTCTTCGACCAGCGGTTCATGCGGGTATAAATGGTGTGCCAGTTACCGAAGCGTTTAGGCAAGCCGCGCCATTTGCAGCCCTGCTCGGCGACATACAACATGGCGTTCAAAACCGTGAGGTTCGGCAGGCTCACATTGCCGCGCTGGCGGGGCAGGACCGGCTCGATGCGGCGGTATTGCTGCTCGGTGATCTCCATACCTCCGAGTATAGCAGCTTTTGCGACTTAGTGTTAACACGCCCTAGCTTCTTGAGCACCTCAGTAGGGAAGTCCTGCTGCTCGTCCCACTCCATCACGTGCGGACGGAGCTCGACCGCGGCAAACTCACTCACCATTCCCTGTAGGTCACGCTGCTCTTCGGTGAGCTCGAAGTCCATCATCTGCCAAACACCACTACTATCTAGGATGCCACGCGGCCCCGCCTATTGAATCCCGCAAATTATTATGACACTTTTTGACAGTGTGGAGCATCTATATATGTATGGGCAACCCCAAAGGTGTGAAGCGGGATTTCAAGGCGCTGGAGAAGCGCCGTTTCGAAGCGATGCGGCTGCTCCACCAAGGCCACAATCAGTCCGAGACGGCGAGACGGCTGAACGTCGCTCGCCAAACCGTCAGTGAGTGGCGGCGGCAATACCGCGAGCAGGGTGCGGCCGGACTCCGCCAGGCCGGGCGCGCCGGACGCAAGCCGCTCCTCGATGCCGCACAACGCGAACGCCTGACGTCGCTGCTGCTGGAAGGCCCGGAAGCCCACGGCTTCCCAACGCCCCTGTGGAGCTGTCCGCGGGTGGCTCGGCTGACCGGAGACGAGTTCGGGGTCGCATACCACGCAGGCCACGCCTGGAAGATCCTGCGAGCGCTCGACTGGAGCCCGCAACGCCCGGCCGGAAAGGCGCGCGAGCGCAACGAAGAGCGGATCCGCACCTGGAAGCGCAAGACCTGGAAGCGCATTAAAAAAAAGCCCAAAACGAAGGCCGTACGCTCGTCTTCATCGACGAAAGCGGATTGAGTCAGAAGCCGCATCGCTGCCGCACCTGGGCGCCACGTGGCCAAACACCGGTGCTGCAGTTTAACTTCAACTGGGAGAAGCTTTCCGTCTCGGCGGGGCTGACGCTGCGTAACTTCTACTTCCGGCTCTATCCCGGTGCGATCGGCAAAGAGCAAGTGACCGACTTTCTCAAGGCGTTGGTACGTCATATCGATCGCCCGCTGCTGATCGTCTGGGATCGGCTGCCGGCGCACCGTAGCCGCCTGGTGCAAGAGTTCATCGAACTCTCCGAAGGCCACATCGCAACCGAGTACTTGCCACCCTATGCGCCGGAGTTGAATCCGGTGGAATACATCTGGGCTTACTGGAAGCAGCACGAGTTGCCGAACGTCTGTCCGAAAGACTACGGCGAGCTGAACGAGCGGGCCCGCAAGGCACTCCGCCGCATGTACCGCAAACCGCGTTTGATCACGGCCTTCTGGAAACAGTCTTCTCTTTGTTTTGACTGACTCTATATTATGCGGGAGTCAATAGGTCTTCCACTGGTTCAATAGGGGATGGCCTCAACCGCAATCCTGTGTGCGGGCAACATCGTTGTCGACTGCCTGGTGCGTCCGGTCGAAGTGATGCCGCCCTGGAGCACGACCAACCACGTCGAGTCGATCTCGCTACACCTGGGTGGCAATGGCGCGGCAACGGCCTATGCCGCCGCCCTGATGGGCGTTCCCGTACGGCTCGCCGGTGCGGTAGGCCGCGATACGTACGGCGAGTTTGCGCTTAGCCGGTTGCGTGCCGCCGGCACCGACCTCGCAGACATGAAAGTGCTCGAATCGAGCCCCACGGCCGCGACCGTGGGGCTGGTTAGCCAGTCGGGCAAACGCCTTTTCTTTCATGAGCCGGGTGCAGGCGCGGTGTTCTCGGCGGCCGACGTCCGATTTGACTCCAACGATCTCGGGCCCATCTCCGTGTTCCATCTGGGGAGTATCTTCTCCTTGCCGCGGATTCGTAAAGAAGCGCAAGGTCTTCTGGAGAGAGCCCGCACCGCAGGTCTGTTGGTTACGCTGGACACCGACTGGGACCCCGAGGGCCGGTGGATGGCGGACTTCGAACCGCTGTGTCCCCTGATCGATTTCCTCTTCGTCAATGACGAAGAGGCAGGCCACCTGACCCAGACCGACGTCCCAGCGGAAATCGCCCGGTTCTTCCAGACGCGGGGGATCGAGGTGGTCGTGCTTAAGAGGGGTGCCGCCGGCTGCGCAATCTTCACGCGGCACAAGGAGATTCTGCTGCCGGCCTACGATGTGACCGCCGTCGACACCACCGGCGCGGGCGACTGCTTTTGTGGGGGTTTCTTGGCCGGGCTCTGGCGGGGCATGAGCTGGGAAGATGCGGGCCGTCTTGGGAATGCGCTCGGAGCTCAGAGTGTTCAGAAGGTCGGCGGGACAGACGGCGTCGTGAGTTACGAAGAAACCGTCCGCTGGATGGCTTCAGCCAGAACGAAAACAGTCTGAGACTTGGGCCGGGCCCGCTTAAGCGATCGCCCGGTCGATCGATTCGATGGTGTTGACGCGCGGGCCCATCAGGCGGCCGATGGATCGCTGCAAGCGCCGAAAGATCTGGTCGGGCGGCTTGCCGGCGTCGATGGTAGTGAACTTATACTTGTCCGCCATGCCGTCGAGAGCCTTGACCACGCGCCTTTGGTAGCGGATGAAGCTGTCGTAACGGTCGCGGCCTAGTGGCACGTCCATGCCGCTCTCCCAATAGGCGAATGTGCCCCGGCCGACCACCACGCGGGCGACCAGGTCTTCCACTTCCGCACGAAGATAGTAGACGGCGTGGGGCACTAACGCAATCCTGGCGACGACTTGCTCAATCCATCGCGGCTCCTGTCCACGCGCGATCGCTCTTGCCATGAGGGAATAGATGTAGCGGTCGGTCAGTACGACAAAACCCGCCCGTAGCGCGGGGATGATTTCGTTCTCGAGCCGATCGGCGAAGTCGGTCGCATAGAACAGAGTCATTGTTGTCGGACCGAGCGTGTGACCTTCCTTGGCCTGCTGGATCCCTCTTTTCGTCAGGGCCGAGCGCGCCATGCCGGTGTCCATCACCGCGTGGCCCTGTTGCTCGAGCCAGAAGCGCAGTTGCGTCACCTGGGTCGTCCGGCCGACGGAGTCCGGCCCCTCGATGACGATCAGCTTGCCTCTCAATTCCGAGGGGTCGATCCCCGGAATCGGCTGATCATAGAACTGCAGCGCTCGGTTGGAGCCCATACTCCCTTCCCACAGGCACGCGGAGCACGCCGTTGCGCAGACTCGCCCCCAGGTGCTTGAGCACGATCGACCTCATCCTCTGCTGTTGCTCTTCAATCGATTGCGTGGCATCGATGATGTGAAAACCCATCTCTGAGGCCATCGCGTCATATTCATCAAGGATTCGACTCTGGAAGATACGGAAACTCTCTTCGACATCACGGCTCAGTCCCAGGTCCATTCCCGCCTCGTAATACTTGATCGCACTGCGGCCGCCCAAGATGCGGTCCAGCGCAACGTCGAGCGGCAGGCGGAAATAGAAGGCCAGATTCGGCCGCACCGCGAAACGATAAAGGTTACGGACCCACTGGCGCGTCACGCCCCTCGCCACGTCGCGCGCAAAAGCGGTGTAGGCATAACGATCGGCGCAAACCACCGCGCCTGCCTTCAGCATGGGCAGGATGTAGCGTTCGAGCCGATCGGCGAAGTCGGTGGCGTGAATCAAGCTGAAGCTCGTGGGCGTGAACATTTGCTTCTTCTTGCCGCGCCGCGTGGTGCCCCGCACCAAGTCCGAGGAGTTCCATTCACTGAAGGCGACCGCGATCTCTTGCGAGCGCAACCACTGGCTGAGTAACGCCAACTGAGTGGACTTACCCGAACCGTCGATTCCTTCGACAATGATCAACTTTCCCTTGTAACGGTTTTGTAGGAATTGGGCCATCGTGCCTTAGAGCAAAAGCGCGTATTATATCATTCCATGTCCCGATACGGAGCCATCGATATCGGAAGCAACTCCGTGCGGATGCAAGCCGCCGAAGCGGGCCCAGGTAATACTATCGAAATCTTAGCAGAAGACCGACAGGTCACCCGGCTGGGCGAGCGGGTTTTCCAGAGTGGGAAGATCCGTCCCGAGGCGATCGATCTCACGGCGCACGCGCTCAGCCGCATGGCGCGGACTCTCCACGATTTGGGAGTCGGGCGAATTCGAGCCGTCGCCACCAGCGCCCTCCGGGACGCCCGAAATCAAAAGGAGACCATCGAGCGCGCCTCCCAGGCCATCGGAACCGAGGTCGAAGTGATGTCGGGCCAGGAGGAGGCGCGGCTCATCCACCTCGGCGTTCAGAGCCGTTGGCCGCATCCGAATCAAGTCATCCTCGTCGTCGATATCGGCGGCGGCAGTGCTGAGCTGATGCGGGGCAGCAAGGGACACCTGTCCGGCGGTTTCTCCAAGCCACTCGGCGCCGTGCGGCTCACCGAGACATTCCTCAAAGACGACCCTCCGACGCCGCGTCAGCTACACCGCCTTGATGACTACATCGAACAGAAGCTTCCGCCGGTACTGAGCCGCATCGGAGGCAAACGCCCCGACCGCGCGATTGCCACGGCCGCGACCGCGTCGGCCGTCGCTTGCGCCGTGCACCGCGTCCCGAGGGCACGGCGTGATCTGGTCGACCGCTTGCGCATTTCCCGCAAACAGCTTCGAGATCTTCAAGGGCTGCTGGCGCGGCGGAGCTTGGCCGAACGGCGCGAAGTGCCCGGTATCGGGCCGCGCCGCGCCGAGGTGATTGTCGCTGGCTGTGCCGTACTTCAACGGGTGCTGCTGGACTTCGGGCTGCCGTCGTTCTACTACTCCGCGGCCGGCGTTCGGGACGGGCTGATTGCCGATCTCGCGCAGGGCGACAGCGAAAGCCGCGTGGACACGCTCGACAACGAGCGGCGCGAAGTCGTTCGTTCTCTAGCCCGCAGGTATGGCGTGTCACTGAAACATGCAGACAGGGTGGCCCTGTTGGCCGGCAAGCTTTTTCACGCCCTGCGGCCGGTCCACGAGTTACCTCCATCCGCGGGCCGCTCGCTCGAGGCGGCGGCCTACCTTCACGACATCGGTCATTTCGTAAGCGCCACGCGGCATCATCGCCACTCCTACTATTTGGTTACCAACTCCGACCTTTCAGGCTTCAGTAAACGGGAGCGATTGATGATTGCCAACCTTTGCCGCTATCATCGGAAGGCTTTGCCGTCCGAGGAGCACGAGAACTTTCGGGCCCTGGGCCGAGAGGATAGAAAGACCGTCATGCAATTGGCGCCGTTGCTGCGGCTGGCCGACAGCCTCGACCGGAGTCGCGAGCAGCGCGTCGCCAACATACAGGTCCGGCTCCGTAAGTCCAAAGTGGAACTATACTTGCAGTCGTCAAAGGACGTTGATCTAGAGCAGTGGGCCGCGCAGCAGGTCGAAGGAGCGTTCGAGCAAGTCTACGGCGGAACGCTCGCGGTACTGAAATCCGCATGAGCGGCATGGGCTGAAGCAATGAGCCGGGAGTCACAACTCGAGATCGCCCAGTACGTTTGCCAGCAAGGCGCTTCGCGTCTCGACCGGGTGATGTACCAGATCAGCCGCAACCGCAAGGCAAAGGACGCGGATCCGGTGCATGATCTGCGGGTCTCGATTCGACGCTTCGGCGCGTGCCTCACCGCCTTCAAGCAGTTCTTTCCTCGGAAGGCCTCGAAGAGAGTCCGAAAGCGACTCCGCGAGGTCATGACGCTGGCCGGCGAGGTGCGCAACCGCGATATTGCGATCGACCTGGCTCGGCAGGCGGGGTTGTCGCCCGAGTCGAAGTTGGTCAAGGCGCTTGTCCAGCAGAGGGCAGGTTACTCGAGGGAACTCGGGCGGTTGTTGAAGCGCTGGAGTAGGTCGAGTGTTCCGGATAAGTGGCGCACGCGCCTCCGGCTTTGAGAAATCTCATGGGCAAGCCCAGAATCACGTTGCGTTGGTCCGTGAAAAGGAACGCGGCTCAGAATGCAGCCCGCGAGCTGCCGGCGGTGGTGGAGGAGGTCTTCCGCGCCGGCCGCAAGGTTGCCCGTCCCGATGCCCCGCAGAAACCGCTTCATCAGTTCCGCCTTCTGGTCAAGCGCTGTCGCTACACCCTCGAGCTGTTCCGCCCCTGTTACGGACCCGCGTTCAAACGACGGCTCGACGCGCTGAAGGCGATGCAAGACTTCCTCGGGGAGGTGAACGACTGCGAGACGACCCTCGCCACGCTCGAAAGCGCCGAGCTGGCTGAGCTTGAAGAATCGGTCAAGCTACGGGACTTCGTCGCGGCGCGCCTACAGGCCAAGCGGGCCGCTTTCACGTCCCACTGGCACGAAACGTTCGACCGCCCCGGCGAAGAAGGCGCCTGGACCGGCTATTTCAAACGCTTCGCCAACTAGCGGGTGTCTCTCTCCAACTCTGAAACGCGCTATATTGCTGTATCCAAGGCGGCTAGGAGTTGCCTGCCTGGGCCGCCCCGCTGCGGATCGAACCTATGCCGAACGGATCTGAACTCTTTGTCTCAAGCTTGAAACAGCTCGGAGTCTCACACATCTTCACTCTCGTTGGAGACCATCTCAACGAAATCCTGCGGGTGGCCGAACGCGAAGGGCTGACCCTTGTCGACACGCGCCACGAATCGGCGGCCGTCCACATGGCCGACGGCTGGGGCCGCATTACGCGCTCGCCCGGCGTCTCGATGGTGACCGGCGGTCCCGGACACACCAACTCGATCAGCGGCATCGCCACCGCCCACAGCACCGGCAGCCCGATTCTGGCCGTCAGCGGTATGAGCAGCTCCAAGATGCGCGACCGTTTCGCGTTCCAGGACATGGAGCAGCTCGGTATGGTGAGCTCCATCACGAAGTACGCGACCGTGCCGTCCGACGCGGGGCAGATCCCGTTTCACGTGCGCAAGTCGTTCCAGGAGGCGCTCTCGGGCCGCGCCGGTGCCGCCCACCTGAGCGTGCCGGTCGATTTGCTCACGGCCCAGGCCGAGCGGCACTATCCACTACCGGACGGCCCTGTCAAAGTGCGGCGTCCCGGGCCGGACGATGCTGAAGTCAGCCGCCTGATCGACTTGCTGGATGGTGCGGAGCGGCCCGTCGTCATCGCGGGCAGCGGCGCTTGGTGGGCGGACGCGGGCGAGGAATTACAGAGCTTTGTCGAGAAGACCTCGCTGCCGCTATTTACCGTTTGTCTCGCGCGCGGAGTCGTCTCCGACGACCACCCGCTCTGCTTCGGCTACGCCGACCCCACCCTTAGCCGTGGGGCGGCCAAGGCATTCAAAGAAGCGGATCTGGTGATCGTGCTCGGCAAGAAGCTCGACTACCGCCTGCGCCTGGGTGGTACTCAACTCTTCTCCGCGGACGCCAAGTTTGCCCAGGTCGACATTCACCCCGAGGAACTTGAACTCAACCGGAGGCTTGAGGTGGGCATGCAATCCGACGTCAAGCTGGCGCTCACCGCCCTACTCGACGCGTGGGGTAAGCGCCCGGTGCCCGACCGCTCCGCCTGGCTCGGCGAGGTGCGAAAGGCTGACGACGCCTGGCGGGGAGAGTTGGAGTCGATCGCCGCGAAACCGTCGGACCCGATGCACCCTCTGCATCTCTACACCGAGATGCGCGACTGGCTCCCCGAAGACGCGACCCTGTGCTGGGACGGCGGCGATTTTGTCCACTGGGGACGCTGCAGCATCCCTACGCGCAGACCCATGCATTGGCTGCGTCTCGGCGCGCTGGCCGGCTTGGGCGCCTGCTTCCCGATCGCGTTGACGGCGCAAATCCTGCGGCCCAATTCGCGCAGCATCGTCATCAGCGGCGACGGTTCGCTCGGCTTCTATGCCGCCGAGATGGATACGGCGGTGCGCTTCGGCCTGCCGGTCATCATCATCGTAGGCAACGATGGCGGCTGGGGCATCGAGCGCGAGCTTCAGCTCGGCACCTATGGCGGCGACAAGACCGTCGCCTGCGAGCTGCTCCGTACCCGCTACGACTTGGTCATGAAGGCTTTCGGCGGCGATGGCGAGTACGTGGAGAGGCCCGAGCAGATGCGTCCCGCGCTCGACCGGGCGCTCAAGAGCGACAAACCGTTTCTGATCAACGTCGAGATCCAAGGTGCCCGCTCGCCGTTCACGCAATACCAGCTGGCCGGCAAGAAGAAGACCATTACCTGAGCCGTCCGGGCCGGAACAGTCATGTAGCCGGACGCGGTGGCTTGGCCAACGAGGGCCACGGCCCTAGCGTGCACCCGCAACCCAAGCTCAGAGCCGCGGGCGCGAGCCCGCGTCGAGCCCGTGCCAGTTGCCCCTGCGGCCGCTGAGCCTTATCGAAACCGCGGCCCACCTGCCTCCCAGGCCACTCTCGTCCTGCCCGCCATGGTTCAACGCAAGCTCACGCTTGCGGCTCTGATCTTGGTTTGCCGGCGCTCACTGGTCCAGAACACGCGTTATCGGCCAGGAATCCCCACGTGGCAGGTGGCCTCGCAGCGGCGCTGAGATGGACGAGGACGGGCACCCGGCATTGCCTCCTGAAAGCCGCGACCTTAGAATGAGACTTGACCCCCCTTGCCCCTCTAAGTTCGGAGGTTTGACATGCTCTTCGACCCACTCTATATGCTCATGGTCTTGTTGCCGGGCCTCGCGCTGTCCGGCTGGGCCAGCTTTCGAACCAAATCGGCCTTTAACAAGTACTCGCGCGTACGCTCAGGCACCGGCTACACGGGAGCGCAAGCCGCCCGCATCATGCTCGACCGCGAAGGCCTGCACGACGTGAAGATCACCCGGGCGCGCGGCTTTCTGTCGGACCACTACAACCCGATGACGCGCAGCCTGGCGCTCTCGGAAGCGGTTTACGACACGGCGTCCGTCGCGGCTATCGGCGTGGCGACCCACGAGGCGGGCCATGCCATCCAGCATGCCCGCAAGTACGCTCCGTTGTGGCTGCGTACCACATTGGTACCCACGGCGAACATCGGCTCGTCGCTCGGCTACATCGTGATGTTGGTGGGTTTGTTCCTGTGGACCCCGTTGGTGCTGTTCGGCGCGCTCCTATTCTCGATGGTGTTGCTGTTCCAGGTCGTGACGCTACCGGTGGAGTTCGACGCCACTGCCCGGGCTAAGGAGCTTGTCGTCGCCCACGGCATCATCTCGCCTAACGAGCGCGAGGGTGTGGACAAGGTACTCAACGCCGCGGCGCTGACCTATGTTGCCGCCGCCGTGAGCACGCTGCTGACGTTGTTGTATTTCCTCATGCGCTCCGGCCTGCTCGGCGGCAGCGACGACTAAGGCAAGGGGTGCCGCACCGTAGCAGCAGGCCGTTCCCATCCACACGACAGAGCCGCGGATGTAAATCCGCGGGCGCGCGGGCTCCCGCCCGCGGCTCTGACCTTCGTTTGCAGGTGCCCTCTACGCCAGAATCTGCTTCACCACATTGCCGTGCACGTCGGTCAGGCGGAAGCGCCGGCCCTGATACTTGAAGGTCAGTTTGGTGTGGTCGATGCCGAGCAGGTGCAGGACCGTTGCATGCAGGTCATGCACATGCACCGGGTCCTGCGTGACGTTGTAGCTGAAATCGTCAGTCTCGCCGATCGTCATGCCGGGCTTGATGCCCCCGCCGGCCATCCACATCGTGAAGCAGCGCGGATGGTGGTCGCGGCCGTAGTCGTCGTCGGTCAGCCGGCCCTGGCAGTAGACCGTGCGCCCGAACTCGCCGCCCCACACAACGAGGGTCTCATCGAGCATGCCGCGCTCCTTGAGGTCCGCAATCAACGCCGCCGAGGCTTGATCGGTTTCCTCGCATTGCCCTTTGATGCTCTTGGGCAGCGTGCCGTGCTGGTCCCACCCGCGGTGGAAAAGTTGAATGAATCGCACGCCGCGCTCGGCCAGCCGACGGGCCAGCAGACAGTTGGCGGCAAACGTGCCGGGCTTGCGGGAGTCCTCGCCGTAGAGCTTGAAGACGCGCTCCGGTTCGCCTGATAGATCGGTCAGCTCCGGGACGGAAGTCTGCATCCGGAATGCCATCTCGTATTGCGAGATACGTGTCCCGATCTCCGGGTCACCGAACTCTTCGAGCTTCATGCGATTCAGCTCGCCGAGAGCATCGAGGTACTGCCGCCGCTGCGTCTCGCCGAAGCCCGGCGGGTTCGACAGGTAGAGCACCGGGTCCCCCACCGAGCGAAACTTGACGCCCTGGTACTTCGTCGGCAGGAATCCGCTGCCCCACAACCGGTCGTAGAGCGGCTGGCCGCCGCCACCCTGGGTCACCATTACCACGAACGCCGGCAGGTCGGTGCTCTCGCTCCCCAAACCGTAGGCCAGCCAGGACCCGATCGAGGGCCGTCCGGCGATCTGGAAGCCGGTTTGGAAGAACGTGATCGCCGGGTCGTGGTTGATCGCCTCGGTATGCATCGAGCGGACGAAACAGAGGTCGTCGGCCACCTTTGACGTGTGCGGCAGCAGCTCGCTGATCACGGCCCCCGACTGGCCGTGTTGCTTGAACTTGAAGATGGAGTTGACGACCGGGAAGCTCTCTTGCGTGGAGGTCATCCCGGTGAGACGCTGGCCCTTGCGAATCGAGTCCGGCAACTCGGTGCCGCGCAGGACGTCGAGCCGCGGCTTGTGGTCGAACAGTTCCATCTGCGACGGCCCGCCCGACTGGAACAGCCAGATGATGCGCTTCGCTTTGGGCGCGAAGTGGGGAATGCCCGGCAAGCCGGGGAAGGGTTTGTCGGCTCCTTGCCCGGTCGTGGCAGCCTGAAGATCATGACTCAACAATGCCCCCAAAGCAGCCGTACCGAGCCCCGCGGCGTTCAAGCCGAAGAAGTGACGGCGGGTCATCAGCGATGGATGCTCTTGCCTGGGGTCCATGCTCACTCCTTCGTGATCGTCTCGTCGAGGTTGAGGATCAGGCTGGCGATTCCGGCGTATGAGGCCAACTCAGCCGGGTCGAGTAACTCATCGTACTCCGACTCGCCCTCGGCGAGAAGCTCGACCGCCGTGTCGGGATCCTCAACATACTTATCGAGAAAGCGCTCGTAGACGCCGTGCAGAACGGAGTTCTCCTTCGGCAGGGGTGTACGCGCCATCGCTAATCGAAACCCATGGGCGATACGTTCCTCGGGGCTCGCGCCGCCTTCCCTCATCATCCGCTCGGCGAGCTTACGCGCAGCCTCGACGTACGTCACGTCATTCATCAAGTTGAGCGCCTGCAGCGGCGTGTTCGTCCGCGTTTCGCGCAGGGTGCAGGTCTCGCGGTCGCTGGCGTCGAACGCCATCATGGCCGGGGGCGCGACCGTACGCTTCCAATACGTGTAGAGGCTTCGGCGGTAGAGCTTGTCTCCCTCGTCGCGCTCGTACTTAGCGTCGGCGAAGGTCAACTCCTCCCAAAGCCCCGGCGGCTGATAGGGCTTGACCGGCGGTCCGCCGATCTCGCCAACCAGCAAGCCTGACACGGCCAGCGCCTGGTCGCGAATCGTCCCTGCTGGCAGACGATAGCGCGGCCCGCGGGCCAGCAAGCGGTTCTCGGGGTCCTTCTCGATCAGCTCCGGCGTGACCTTCGAGGCCTGCCGGTAGGTGGCGCTCATCACGATGGTCTTCAGCAGGCCCTTCACGTTCCAGCCACTCTCGACGAACTCGGCGGCCAGCCAGTCGAGCAATTCGGGATGGACCGGCCGCTCGCCCTGGGTGCCAAAATCCTCCACGGTCCTAACTAGACCGACGCCAAGAAAATTCTGCCAGAAGCGATTGACCGTAACACGGGCTGTCAGAGGGTTCGACGGGTCCACCAACCAGCGCGCCAGCCCGAGGCGATTGTTTTCCCAACCCTCTCGCAACGGCGGCAGGATCGCCGGCACGCCGGGGGTGACCTTCGCGCCTGGCGCGTCGTAGGCGCCCCGCCGCAGCACGAACGCATCACGCGGTGTCTCGCTCTCCTTCATCACCATGACCGTGGGGATGCTCTCGTAGAAAAGGTCCCGCTCGCGCTGCGCGTCTCCGCGGCGCTGCCGGGCCAGTTGCGCCTCGTCCGGCGCGGCGAGGTCCAGGAAGGCAAAGCGGATCTTGAGCCTTTGGGCCGGCGTGCGTTTCTTGGGCGCGATGGCCGCGATCTCGGCGACAGTCTTGAGCAGCGGCAGAGCCGACGCCTCGTCGGCCGAAAGCGCCCGATCGTACACCCGCACGTCATCGATCAAACCCTCAAAGCCTGGCTCTCCGCCTCCCGCGCCGATGCGGAACGGCTCTTTGGTCGAGAACGGGTAGGTGAGTTCGTCGAACAGAACGTCTTTGGCCCACTCCTCGCCATTTATGTAAATGTGCACGTTCTTTGCCGCCCGCTGGCCGTTGTAGGTGACCAGCACGTGGTGCCACTGGTTCAGCTCGAGCGCCCGCTCGGTCTGCAGACGTAGGCTGATGTCGGTCCAGCGGCGGTTGACGTAGAGGAAGACTTTGCCCTCGCGAAGGTACAGCCCGTGTCCCTGGCCCGTGCGAAAGCTCTCCGCCTTCGACAGGATCGCGCCGTTTGCCGACGTGGGCCGAATCCAGGCGGCGAAGCTGAAGGGGTCGAGGAAGTCGAGCTTGAACCCCGGACCGCCGTCGATGTGGCCTTTGCCGTCGAGGCTGGCGGCCTGCCCGACCCGCCCTTCGACGAACGCCGAATCATCCGCGGAATCAACGAACGCCGCGCGCACCTGCTTGGCCGGGTCGGGGTTCTCGAGCGGCTTTCTAGACTCGCGCCGACGGTAGACGCCGGTGTCCTCGCGCAGATCACCGTCGAGCTTGAAGTGCAGGATCAGCCCGTCGCGAGGCGTCCAGTCGCCAGTGCCCGCATTGCGCAGCCACTTCTCCCAAGCTTTCTGCGATCGGGCGATCTTCGGCTCCAGAGCTTGGAACTCGCGGCCGGTGCGGACGAACTCTTCGTCCAGCTCAGCAAGCTTCGTTTCTTGCTCGGGCGTCGGCGCTTTGATGTAAGGGTGCTCGTTGCCGAAGTTGTAGACCAGGCCGCGCTCGGGAACGTTGTTGAAATACGCGAAGAGTTGATAGAACTCCTTCTGCGTGATGGGGTCGTACTTGTGGTCGTGGCAGCGGGCGCAACCGACGGTCAGGCCGAGCCAGACGGTCGAGGTCGTCTCGACACGGTCGGCAACGTACTCGACACGAAACTCCTCCTCAACGCTGCCACCCTCGGCGGTGGTGCGATGGTTGCGGTTGAAGCCGGTGGCGATGATCTGGTCGCGCGTGGCGTTCGGCAGCAAGTCGCCAGCGATCTGCTCGATGGTGAACTGATCGAACGGCATGTTGCGGTTGAAGGCGTCGATCACCCAATCGCGCCACCGCCACATGCTGCGCACGCCGTCGGACTGGTAGCCGTTGGTATCGGCGTACCGCGCCGCGTCGAGCCAATGGGACGCCATCTTCTCGCCGTAGTGGCGCGAGTCCAGAAGCCGGTCGACGACCTTTTCGTAGGCCTCGTCCGAGGGAGCATCGCCCGAGAGAGCATCGGGCGAGCGGTCTCCGACGAACGCATCGACTTCGGAGGGCGTCGGCGGTAGACCGGTGAGGTCGAGCGTCAGCCGGCGAATCAATGTGGCCCGGTCGGCCTCTTCCGACGGGCTGAGCCCTTCCCGCTCGAGCCGGGCTAGGACGAAGCGGTCAATGGCGTTGCGCGGCCACTTCCGCTGCTCCACCGTCCACTGCTCGACCGCAGGCAAGTCGGGACGCCGCGGCGCGCTGAAGGACCAGTGTTTCTGCCACTCCCCGCCCTGCTCGATCCAGCGGCGAAGGCGCTCGATTTCAGCGTCGGAGAGCTTTTCGTGACCGAGATAGGCCGGCGGCATGCGCAGGGCCGGATCGTCGGAGGCGATGCGCTGCAGCATCACGCTTTTCTCCGGGTCGCCGCGCACGATGGCGAAACCGCCCGCGGCGAGTTCAGTGAAGGCGCCTGCCTCGGTATCAAACCGTAGCTTGGTTTTGCGTTGCGATTCGTCGGGCCCGTGGCACGCGAAACAGCGGTCCGAGAGGAGTGGACGGATGTCGGAGCCGAAGTCGACGGAGCCGTCACTCTCCGCGGTTGCTGCTGCCGCCAATGCCCCAGTCAATGCCAACGCCGCGAGCAGTAGCGCTCGGCCGGCGGCGAAGGGGAGTGATGAAAGCACTCTCATCGAACCTTTCGGTCAGTATACGACCTTGGAGCGAGACATCGCCGCAGGATCGCGATGGGCTCCTGGCTCGGCGCTTCCTAGCTCAATGCGACTCTTTCCCGGCCGATGGGAGCCCCCAGATCCTGACGCGGGCCGGAACGATAGAATGGGTAGCGAGCCGCTGCCAGTCTTCTGATTGGCGTTCGCTGCGCTTTTCTATCCGCAAATCGGCCACGCGCGCTGGGACGACATCATCGGTGATGGCCGGGAAAGGGATCTTGCGACGCGGGGGAAGAACATTCTGGCGCTTCAGGATCAGTGGCTCGGAGAGGTCCTAGACCTGCTGCCAGAGACCGGCAGCCTCGACCGTACGGTCATCGTCGTCACGGGAGACCACGGGATTCGGAATCGGGTGGAAGAGCCGAGTCTGCGGGTGGGTCGGCTCAGCGAGTATACGTTCGGAGTCCCCCTATTTCTTCATGCTCCCCGGGCGCTGACGTCCACTCGCTATGTCCGTTGGGTCACTTCACACGTGGATGTCAGTCAGTCTGTGCTCAATCTGCTCGGAGTTCGAACCGGAAGGAGCCTCGAACAGGGTGCCGCGATCTGGGATGAACGACTGAAGGATCGGCCGACGTTCTGGGAGTGGCTGGATATCATGAGGCCGGCCGGTTCTACATGAGGAACCTTCTGTTTCATGGCGTCTTCTCGAGCGATCGGATGGAGTTTGACGATCCTAATCTGGAGCCGTCCGACTCCCCTACCTGCCGCCGCGTTTACGAGACGATAGAACAGATGATCCAACTTCAACGTCCGTGGGGCGCAGCGATCCTCGCGCCGGGCCGGCCCCGGCCTTAGCGTGTTCACGATGGCGCTGCGCAGCTGATCCAACGATGACGGGAATCCTTTTCGGTCGCAGCCAGCCGCGAAGCCTGCTTTCCGCACTGTGGGTGGCGGTCGCGTTGTTTTGCTCGGGTGCCTCGGCGCTTGCCAACGAGGTTGTGTGGCAACGCTCGTTGACGCGGTTCCTGGGAGGCAGCGAGACAATCAGTTCAATGCTGGTCGTGCTGGTCTTCATGTTCGGTCTCGGAGCCGGATCGATCATCACGGCCCGCCGGGCCAAGCGTCTCGTGAACGCTCTGCGCGCGTTCGCCGTGGTGGAGGGAGTTCTAGCCGTTCTCAATACCGGAGTCTGCCTCTTGCTGCGCAGTGACTTGACCGACGCGATCTACCGTTTCCAAGTTGTGGCCGGCGCCTCCGGAATACCAATCTCGCTCTTGTTTGCGCTCAGTTCCGGGGTGATTCTTCTGGCGCCTTGCATGGTGATGGGCGCGACGATACCGTTGGCGAGCGAGACTTGCCAGCGCAGCCTCCGGCTACAGAACCCGCGCGTGCTGGGGTTGGTGTTCTTCTGCAACACGTTCGGCAGTGTCGCCGGGGCAGTCGCGGCGAGCTTCTATCTGATCCCGAGGTTCGGTTACAACGGCATCGATGGTGCCGGCGATTGCAATGAGCCTGACCGCGGCGCTGGTGCTGCTGCTGCTGGACTGGAGTTCCAAGGTCCGCCGGGCCGGGCCGCTGGTCGGCCCCGAGCTGCCGGTCCCCTCCACCGCGGAAGCAAGGGCTCCCGGACGCCGGCCGGGAATTGCTCCGGTGGAGGTACTCTTGTTCGGGTTAGGGTTTTGCTCGCTGGGCTACGAGATGGTCTTGTTTCGACTCTTCGCCCTCGAGTTTGAGCCCCTGCCCTACACGTTCGCCGGCGTGCTGACCGGTTTTCTCGCGGCCTGGAGCCTTGGGGCCGCGCTGAGCTCCGGGCGGGTCCAGCTGACGGTCAACAGCGCGCTCGGATGGTGTGCCGGCGCGTTGGCGCTACCTCTTCTGGGGTTATATCGATCCGTGCCGGGGCTCCTAGGCGCCGGGCTCTTCGCCTATTGCTTTGCCTTTCTTATCCACATGGCGAGAAGCCACCGAGCCCCCGGGCGGACGGCCTTGGAAAAGACCCGCCAGCTTCTGCCGGCCGCCGGCATTGCGGCTTTCTTCCATTGGGCTAACGGCAGCGAACTGATGGGCGGCTCGTTCACCTCCGCCCGTGCCGCGGCCGGGTTCTTGATTGCCTTCTCCTACCACTTCCTGCCTTGCGTTTTCTTTGGTTATCTGTTTGCCAGGGCCACCTCGGAGCATGCCAAGAGCTGGGGCCGCGACGTCGGGCGCGTGTACGCCTGGAACACGTTGGGCTCGTGCTTGGGTATCGTGGTCATCGTCCTGGTGGGCTACGAAATGCACGTCGTCGCTCTGCTTGTTGTTTTAGCCCTGGTTGTGTTCGAGCTGCAAGCCTATTGGGCGCGGCGCGCCACCCCTGTGCGTCGGCCGGGTGTTCCGGGCTGGGCGTATTTTTCGGCACTCAACATATTGATCGTGGGACTTGGGTTCGCGCTCGACCTTTCCTCCGAGTCGTCACGGCCCCGGCTTTTCTTCGGCCGAGACGGGGTGGTTGGCGTCGACGCGCAAGGGAACACGTTCTGGAATGGGTTGTGGCATTCGAAACTATCCACCAACAACGACCATGTGGGGACCAACAACTGGCGCATCGCCGTGTGCCCCGTGCTGAGCCACCCCGGCGCGGAGATTCGTGACGCCTGCGTTATCGGCCTCGGTACGGGGATTACCTCGGCGACGTTGGCGAAGCTGAACTCCTTGCGGCGCGTCGACACGTACGAGATCAATCGGGGCCTGCGGCATTTTCACGAGATCTATCCCGAGGGGACGCTGCATGCGTTGGAAAACCCCAAGATCCGTCTATTCTGGCAGGACGCCCGCACCGGTCTGGCTTTGAACAAACAGAGCTACGATCTGATCGTCACGCAGCCCCTTTACTTGAAACAGGCGGGCTCCGGCGTTTTGAACTCTCGAGAGTTCTTTTTGCTCGTCCGCAGCCGCCTGCGGCCGGGTGGGGTGTTCTGCCTGTATTCGCGCGGGACTGAAGCTCAGAAGCGCTCCATGCGCGAGACGGCGGCGAGTGTTTTTCCCTATGGAGAATCCTTCTTCGGAGGGTACCTGCTGGTCTTGGCGGAAAGCCCTCTTGCGTTGGACGGAGGAACCCTGAGGGAGCGCTTCGAGGGCAACCGTGACGATCCCCTTTGGCGAGAGATCCGCACCTTCGAGAAGACCCGGGATGCCGACGCCGTTCGCGCGGCGGTCGATCACCCTCGCTTGCGATGGGACGCATCGGGATGGATCGTGACCGACGACCACCCGGTGATCGAGTATCCGCACGAACTTGACGACCTGATCGAAGGACGCTAGCCGGGTCAGAAGCGTGCCCACTACGAGTCAAACACCAGCACGCCGCGGGCCACTTTGCCGGCCTCCATGTCGTCGAAAGCTTGCGGCAGGCCGTCGAGCGGATAGCGCTTGGTGATCAGGTCGTCGAGTTGCAACTTGCCCGCGCGGTACAGCTCGGCCAGCATGGGCAGGTCGAGGCGCGGGCGAACCGAGCCGACAAACGACCCCAGCAGCCGCTTGTTGTGCAGCACGAGGACGCCGGCCGCGATCGGTACATCCACCTTGGCGGCGTGCAGGCCCATGACCGTCGCCGTGCCGCCGGGTCGTGCGGCCTGTAGTGCCTGGGCGATCGTTCCCGCCGAGCCTACGCTGTCGAAGACGTACTCCGGGCCGCCGCCGGTCATCTCGCGCAGGGTTTCGACGGCGTCGGCTTCTTTGGCGTTGATGACGTGGGTGGCCCCCAGTTGTTTTGCGAAGTCGAGCTTGCTCTGCATCACGTCGACTGCGACGATCGGGTTCGACCCGGCCAGCTTGCAGCCCTGAATCGCGCTGAGCCCGATGCCGCCGCAACCAATGACCGCCGCCGGCAGCCCCGGCCGGGCTTTCGCGGTATTGATGACCGCTCCGACCCCGGTTGCCACAGCGCAGCCGGTCACCGCGGCCACTTCGAACGGAACATCTTCGGGAAACGGAATCGCGCTCGCTTCGTCGATCACGGCATACTCGGCCATGGTGGCGGCGCTGAGCATGTGCTTGAGCGTCATCCCGTCGAGCGTTTTGAGCCTCGAAGTGCCGTCGAGCAGCATCGCTTTGAAAGTCGTGTCGACGAAGCGTTCGCAAAGGTTTTGGCGGCCGTTGAGGCAACGCGCGCATGTTTCGCAAGCCGGCAGCCAGTTGACCATCACGCGGTCGCCCTTCTTGACGCGGCTCACGCGGCTGCCGACGGCTTCGACGATCCCGGCGCCCTCGTGGCCCAGCACCAGCGGAGGGGTCGCGCGCAACTCGCCACGATAGGTGTGCAGGTCGGAATGGCACACGCCGGCCGCCTGCATACGGACCAGCACTTCGGTGTCCTTGGGAGGAGCCAGCTCGACCTCCTCGATCGTCAACTGATTCACTTCACGCGAAAGGGCGGCTTTCATTCGCATCACTCTGCCATCCTCCGTAGACCTTACTTTCCGGTCAATGGATCGAAGTCCGCGCCCAGCACGCCGTAGTAAGCGCGAAGGGCCGCGAGCTCCTTTTTGGCCCGTTGCGTCGGCGCCGCGAAGGTGACCGGCCGCGGTGCGACCAGGGCCGTTAGCTGCTTGATGTCAAAAGCTTCGAGCAGGCCGAAGCAGAACAGTTCCGGAACCTGCCGCGCCGTCAGGTCACGTTCGATGATCTCCCTCAGACTGCCGAACGATTCGTCCAGCTCGAGTCCGGCGATCGACTCGGGATGAAGCGCCGCGGCGATCAGTGCGATCAGGCTGGTTCTCGGTCCCACGGCCACTACGCTGACCGGATCGCCGTGGCGTTGCCGCAACCACGAGGCAACCGCTCCGAGCTGGCTTGCTTGGATCCCCAGAGGCCGATCGCCCAGTGAGGAGAGCAGCAACGCGAACAAGAAGTCTCGCTTCTCAATCTTCGATTCACCGAAATAGAAGGGATCGACTGCGACCACGCGCCGCCCTTCTGCCAGAAACCGCCTTGCCTCGCCAGCCAGGCTCGCGCGGCCGCCGTCGGCTACGAGAAGCACGGTCCCGGCGGCCCTGTCGCCAGTCAGCTCAACCGCGGGCACGGTCCAGTCGCCGTCGAGTCTGATCCGCCAACGAGTGATTTCCGTATCACCCTGCCGCTCCTGCCCGGCTTGAACCGGCTCCACCGCGAAGTCGTTGGCCGCAACGATCTCGCGCAGCCGCGAACGGCCTGCTTTCTGCCACTCGAGGGCCGCCGTTCGATTCGCCGGCAGGTCGGACTCCCGCGGCAGGTTCTCGCTCAACTCGAGAGCCATCTTGTGGAAGTCGGTGTTGTCGGCGGGCAGCTCGACATGTAGCTCCTTGGCCGTCTTCAATTCCTCCGTCGAGGAGATTTCCGCCACGGGGAAGTCCGCACTCCCGCCGTAGAAGAAGTCGCCCAGCAGCCGATAAAACGCTTCCCGGTTGTCGGCGCCGTAGTTGTGGCCGGGATCGAAATTGACGTGGCTGCGAAGGTGGTGTTGCTTGCCGAAGAGCGCAAAGGCCGGGTGTGCTGCTCGTACGAGAGGCCCGAGGGCATAGTCGGCCCGAAAGCAGCAAGTATCGCGCGCGTTGTGGGTGATCAACGTGGGACGCGGCGCGCGCAGCGCGGTCAGGTGCGTGTAATCGGCAACAGTCGCCAGGTCGGAGGGCGTTTGCTCCGAATCGCCCAGGTCCATCTCCGGAAACTGCGCACGAGTCACGAAGCTCGAGTAGCCCGCCACGGGGTTCGCCAACCGTACTCTCTCATCGAGCGCGCTGATGAAAATCGTTTGCCAGCCGCCGCCGGAGAGTCCCGCGACCGCCACGCGCTCGGGATCTGCGTTGGCGTGCGACAGCAGCAAGTCGATCGAGCGCTTCATCGACAAATAGAAAAGCCCGACCCCGCTGGCGCCGGCTAGGTCGAGCTGATTGAGCCGATAGTGCACGAAGCCCGGCGTATTGAGCTGGCCCATGCCGAACCACTCGACATTGAGGGCCAGCATGCCGCGCTTGACCAGGTTGATGCACCGTTCTTGCTTGTAGTCGGTCGCTGTGCCCGTTCTCGCGTGCCCGTTCACGTTGAGCACCACGGGGACTTTGCCCTGAAGTCCTTCCGGTTCATACAGCAGCGCGGGAACCCACAAGCCCGGCACCGCTTCGAAGCGCAGTTTCTTGATGCGATACCCCAGGCCGCCTGGGATCGTCTCCAGCCACTCGACCCGAGTGTCAGCGTCCCGCCAGCGAGCGGCTTCGCCTCGAAAAACAACCTTGTCCAGCGTCTCTTCCCGGATACGCCGGGCATACGCTTGCCACTGCCCGGCCGTGCTGAACGTGGGCAAAACCGGGACGTTGGCCGCGGTATAAGCCTGGACTTCGACCAAAGGCTGGCGAGGGGCGAGGATCGGGCGGGCTAGCACGTCATGGAGCCCCAAGGGTTGCGCGAGCAAGGTCGCGGAACAGAGCAGCAACAGGACGCACAAGCTTCGGCTACGCATGATGGGTGAGCCTTCCAAGGCCGGGTGGGTTCTTCGGCAAACCCAATCTTACCGTCACCGGGCCCGGTTTAGTTGCCCTAACACCGTAGCGCCGGGCTCGAAGAGACCTACGGCTTTTGCACTGGCCCCACTCAACGGGTCATGAGACAATGGCGGTGCAACCTCAGCTTCTGCCGCGCGCGCTGAACCATCGTTAGTGAGTCGCATGCATATCCGCAAGGCAGGTCTAATCGTTACTGGCGTGGTGGCAGTTTGGGCCACCGTTCTCTCCGTACCGGCGGACAGCGCCTCCAAGCCCTACGGCATCGAGACGCGCGTGCCGTGGACCACCTCGCGTGTCATCGGCTCACCCGAGCCGCCGTCCCCCTACATGCCCGCTCTGGCGTTCCCTCATCTCGAGTTCGACCGCCCGACACTCATCACGTGCGCACCGGGAACGGACCGGCTATTCGTCGCCGACCTCCAGGGGCGGATTCACTCGTTTGAAGACCGCCGCGACGTCAAGAAGACCGACCTCTTTCTCGAACTCAGCTCGAAGTATGATCCCAAGACCCAGCGCACCGTCTACCGGCAGATCGTCGGCCTGGCGTTCCATCCCGAGTTCGAGCGGAACCGATACTTCTACGTCTACCTTCGCGAACGCTTGCCCAAGCCGGTGCGCTCCCGCGTCTCCCGCTTCGAGACCTACCCGGACAATCCCCTAAAGGCGGACCCAGACTCGGAGCTGATCGTGCTTGAGTTCCCCTCGATTGGCCACAGCGGGGGGTCGATCAAGTTCGGTCCCGACGGGCATCTCTACATCGCTACGGGCGACGGGTACGGACAGAGCGACCCCATGGCCACCGGACAGTTCACCGGCGACCTGCTCTCATCGATCCTGCGCATCGACATCAACGGCACGCACTCGGTCAAGCCCTACGCCATCCCGCCCGACAACCCGTTCCTCAACACGCCGGGAACGCTGCCCGAGATCTGGGCATTCGGCTTCCGCCAGCCTTGGAAGATCAGCTTCGACCGCAAGACCGGTGACCTGTGGACGGGCGAGGTCGGTCAGGACCTGTGGGAATCGATCTACCAAGTCAACCGCGGCGGCAATTACGGGTGGAGCGTCAAGGAGGGCTTCCAGTGGTTCCGCCCGGAGAGGCCGCGCGGCCCGGCGCCGCTGTCGCCGCCCGTCGTATCGCACTCCCACGGCGAGGCGCGCTCGATGACCGGCGGCTTCGTCTACCGCGGCTCGCGTCTCGATGAACTCTCGGGTGCCTACATCTACGCCGATTGGGAAACCGGCAAGATCTGGGCGCTGCGCTACGACGGCGAAAAGGTCACCTGGCACGAAGAACTCGACGACACCTCGCTCGACATTGCGGCCTTCGGCGAGACGCACGCCGGCGAGCTTTACATGCTGACGCACCGCACGGGCCACGTCTACGAACTGATCCGGCGGCCCAAACTGCGGGAAGACCGTGAGCGCCCGCCGTTCCCGCGCCTGCTGAGCGAGACGGGCCTTTTCGCTTCGGTGAAAGACCTCGCGCCCGCGCGGGGGCTCATACCTTACTCGGTGAATGCGCCGCTGTGGTCGGACAGCGCCGCCAAAGAGCGCTTCATCGCCTTGCGCGGCGAGAGCCAGATCCAATACGTGACGGACGACCGCTGGAATTTCCCCGAAGGCTCGGTGCTGGTCAAGACGTTCCTGCTCGAGATGGAGCGAGGCAACCCCGCCAGCCGGCGGCGGCTGGAGACGCGGCTGCTGACGTTGCAGTCCGGCCCCGCGGGCCGCCAGCAGTGGGCCGGATACACCTACCTATGGAACGACGAGCAGACCGACGCCGAGTTGCTCGGCAAAGACCCGCTGCGGAAGACCTACACCATCCGCGACGCCAGCGCTCCGGGGGGTGTCCGCGAGCAGACCTGGTATTACCCCAGCCGCACCGATTGCATGATCTGCCACAACGAGAAGGCAGGCTTCGTCCTCGGGTTGAACACTTGGCAGATGAATCGCGAACACGAGTACGGGGCCGTGGCCGACAACCAACTCCGTGCATTCGATCACATCGGGCTCTTCGAGAAACCGCTTCCTAAGGCACCCTCGGATCTGCCGCGGCTCGCCGATCCCGCAGACGGAGCCGCACCGCTTGAACGCCGCGCCCGCGCGTATCTGCACGCCAACTGCTCCATCTGCCACCGCGGCGGAGGCGGCGGTAACGCTGACTTCCGGCTGCTATATGGCATGACGCTCGACGAAACCCAGACCATTAACATGGACCCGATGCATGGCGGCCTGGGGGTCGACGACGTGAAGATCGTGCGGCCCGGCGACCCGCCCCGTTCGGTCCTATACACCCGCATGGCCACCAAGGGCGAAGGCCGCATGCCGCATATCAGCTCACTCGAAGTCGACCAGACCGGCGCTAACCTGGTCAAGGAATGGATCATGCAACTCGGCCGGAATGCCCAGTAGGCGCCATCACACAGCAACGGCTTTGACTTTGCACAGCCCCGACTCGATGATCCGGTTGATGTCGCGGTCCTTGGCCAGCAAAAGTACGTCGGCCTCCTGCGCCATGCGGACGATCAAGCAATCGATGCTCGACCGCACTGAGACCCCGCGCGCCCGCAGACCACGATAGAGTTCGGCGGCGGCTAAATACGTGTCCGGCTCCCTGGGTGTCAGCAACGGCATGTCGCGGAAGAATCCCTCAAGGGTCTTCAGTGACTCACGATCACGGATGCCCTGAAAGAACTCGGCCAAGACCACTCCGCAGGTGGCAATCTCCGCCTCGTCCTCAATCAACCGCGCGAGCGCATCGCCCTCGTTACTGTTATGGCGGTTGAAGAAATCGACCCAGACCGAGGTGTCAACCAGAACCGTCACTTGCGCTTTCGGAGAGCGTCTAAGTTCCCCTGCCAACGAACTTTTCCGCGCAGGTCCAGGAGGCCTTTGCGCCGCTTCGTCCGG
Source organism: Bryobacterales bacterium (assembly GCA_965248255.1). GTDB lineage: Bacteria > Acidobacteriota > Terriglobia > Bryobacterales > UBA6623 > JAKZVK01. The sequence continues at coordinate 1,918,998 of CBDFIW010000004.1, read as the reverse complement.
GCAAACTGCCGCAACGCCTGATTGATAACTTCCGTCTTGGTCTTGCTCTTCGAATACCTCATGGCGGCGGCCAGAGCTGCATCATCAAGGTTAAGTGTCGTTCGCATGATCTGTACTGTAGCGCATATATTTTCCCATGAGTATATGCCTGCTCGTTCGGCTCGCCGGCTTCAAGATTGAGCCGATGAACGCGTGGTAGCGGACAGGCAGCCGCCTTCGGCAAGATAACGGGCCACCCCACCGGATGACGACGCGCTACGCCAAGGCGCGACAGGCCCCCTCGGCGAATGCCGCTCGGGGCAAACGCCGTTCGTTTGCGACCCTCAGCCCCGTCAGCGGCAAGAGCACCGGATCAGGCTTGGAGCGTCCAGATCGCTCGTCGTGCCCGACTGAGACGCTACCTACCCGATACCGGTGCGTCTTCGCTTACAATCGCAGTGGACCGGCTGCGGAGGGATCATGAAAACACTCAATCGACGTAGATTGTTGGCGGGAGTTGCAGTTGCCACTGGGGCGTTGGCAACCGGCCGAAAGACAAACACGTTGCAAGCGGCTGAGCGTCCTGCGAAAAAGCACTCGTTGAAGATCACCGAGATCGAAGTCCACGAGATCCTCCCGCCGTTCCACGACTACAACGCGACGGCACTGTTCCGCTACAACGGCACGGGCAACCAGCTCCGCACTATCTTCATCCTCAAGACAAATACCGGCCTCGAGGGTTATGGCGAGAGCTGGGGCCCGAAACCCGAGCAGGGCAGGTACGACAAGTACATCGGGACCAGCCCGTTCGATTGGGTCAACGATCCCGTGAACCTGCCCATCAACATGGCGGTCTACGACCTGATGGGGAAGCACCTCGGCATCCCGACGTGGAAGCTGATCGGGCCGCAAGTGCGCTCATGGGTTCCCGTCTCGGCGTGGACGGTGTCGCAAACTCCCAAGGCCATGGCCGACGAAGTGGTCAGCGTTGCCAAACGCGGCTACCACTGGATGAAGTACCACGTCGACACGATGCAGAACGTGATCGATCAAACCGAAGCGATGCAGAGGGTCGCGCCGCCGGGGTTCAAGATCCACTACGACTTCAACGGGGATTCTAACCTCAACTCCACGCTGCCGGTGCTCAAAGAGCTTGAGAAGTTCACGATCGCGGGACGCTTGGAGGACCCGATCCGCGGCTATCCGCCGCCGGACTATGAGGGTTACCGCGTGCTGCGGGAAAAGATCTCACTGCCGATCCTGATCCACCACGGGCCGGTCGATTTCATGATGCGTAAGCTGGTGGACGGGCTGATGACAGGTCACATGCCGATTGGCCGTGTGAACACGGTCGCGGGGCTGGCGGAGTTGAACAACGTCCCGTTCATGTTGCAGCAGGCCGGCGGGACCATCAACCAGGCGTTCCTGGCGCACGAGGCGGCGGCCTTCAAGATGGCCACGCTCGACCACGTCAACCTGTACCATTTGTGGAAGGACGACGTGACCGTGGAGACGATGCCGGTGATCGGCAGCAGCGTCGAAGTGCCGAAGGGGCCGGGCCTCGGCGTGACGATCGACCGGCGCAAGCTCGAAAAATACGCCCGCGAGCCGCCGGCTCGATGGCCCAGTTCTCGACTCGATACTTGCAGAACCACATCCCCGGCTCCGGCGACGGCTACCGCTCACGCGTCGTCACCGACACCTGGGACGCCGAGGGCGACCCCGACTTCGAGCGCATCTGGAAGCTCACCGAGTCCGGCCCGGTGTGGACGAATGAGCAAGGCGAACTGGTTGCGACCGGCGAAACGCGATAGCAAGAACACGAGGAACGCCGACCCAGCCGTACGCCGCAACCCTCCTCGTGGTTGGGGGGTCGATCGGTAAACGCTACCCGTTAGGGGGAACTATCTGGGATAATTAGCGTATTGCCGTTGGAAGTGTGAGTATTTCGGAGGATAGGGGTCGTGAATATGTTCAGCGCAGATCGTTCTGGAGCAAGGTTACAACATCGGAACCACGACCTGCCAAGACACAAGGACGTCCTGGGGCACGGAGGGCAGTGATGGAGGCCAGGAATCGATCGCTGACCGACTGGTTCACGCGCATTCGAACCCGCCAAATAACGCTGCCGCGCTTTCAGCGGTTCGAGGCTTGGACCCACCTAAACGTCGCTGGGCTCCTCGATACGGTCCTCCGAGAGCTTCCAGCCGGCGCGCTTCTCGTGCTTGAGGTGGGTGATGAGGAACCTTTCGTCTCTCGAACTATGGCCGGCGCTCCTGAGGAGGGTGATCGAATCGCGGAGCACCTCCTCGATGGCCAACAGCGTCTAACTGCTCTGTGGCGCAGCCTAACCAATAACTATCCCGACCGCACGTATTTCGTACAGGTAACGTCTGAGGACCAAGAGGAGGACGAGTTCTCTGGCCCACCCCGAGCGATGTCTCAAGCTCGTTGGGAAAAGAACGGGAAGCTCTATCCGGTCTGGGTCAATGATCCAGCTAATGTCTGGAAGCGCGGACTCATCCCCGCGGCGCTGCTGCGTCCAGACTCTACAGGGGAGGAGGAGTTCAAGAAGTGGGCACGCGTGGCGTCGCAGGATGACACCGAGGAACTAATTCAGCTGATCTCATTGGGGACTGAACTTCGCACTCTCTTCGCGCGGTTCAATCTCCCGTTCCTCTCCCTGTCGAACAGTACTCCGAGGGAGACAGCTCTCGACGTGTTCGTAAAGATGAATACCTCGGCTCAGCTCTTGAGCACCTATGACATCGTGGTGGCGCAGGTTGAAGCGGGTACCGGGTTCTCACTGCACGAACTCGTTGACGAACTGCGGAAGGAGGCTCCGACTCTCGAGCTGTTCGCGGACCCATCCCAGGTCATCCTGAACGCGGGTGCCCTGATCCAGAATCACGAACCCAGCAAGAGTGTGATGCTGGGCAACGACTTCGCCGAGGGACTAATTGATGGTTGGGACAAGCTCGTGGTCGGAGCGCAGCGGACCGCGCGCTTTCTTGAGGAGGAGCACGTGTTCGACTCTGCGCGCCCTCCCTCCGATCCAGCGGTCCCGTTGCTTGTGGCACTTTGGGCTCACGCACCTGACGGTCTCGATGCCGAAGGGGAGGCGCGTCGCATCCTCCGCAAATTTATGTGGCGTGCCTTCCTAACTGAGCGCTACGAATTGAGCACTAATAGCCGCATCTTTGCCGATTACAGACTTCTCGCTGTGATGCTCGAAGATCGGGACCAGGGCGCCCCGCCGATCTTTAACGACGAGATGTATCCTCTTCCTCAGCTCGAGGACCTTCTGTCAGCTGCTTGGCCCAAGAAGAGAGATCGGCTCGGTCGAGCGGTACTGCTGATCTCCCTCCGGGGAGGTGGCCTCGATCTGGCTGACGGTAGTCCAGCGACCCGTGAGAACCTACGCTCAAGGGAGTACCGCCACATTTTCCCCGTAAAGATACTTCAGAGTGCAGGTGAAGGCAGTGGCAAGATCTTCAGGGCGTTGAACTGCGCCCTAGTCACCTGGAAGACTAATCGAAACATCGCGGCTAAATCGCCGATCGAATATCTACGGCAGCGGATTGATGCGAGCAGTCTCGGTGAGGAGGAGATTCGCCGTCGACTCGTCAGCCATGGCATTTGATTATGACGTGCTTGAGGAGGGCGACTACGATGCGTTTCTCGGTGCCCGGGCTGAAACACTACTTCCCGACGTTCAACGATTGGGGAGCTAAGCCCTCAGTGGGATCGATCCCTAATTGGGCGATGCAAGCGATGGTGCCGTGCGTGCGCTTGCAAGTAATCGCTATGCCGTTAGTTCCCATTGTCGGCTGTTCTTTGCCTATCTGGCCCGGAAGGCCCATAAGCCCCCGGTGGCAGGTCCTGCAGAAGTCAGTTCGCGGCCTTGTCAGAGGCATCCCGGAAATCCTTCAGCGTCAACTCCCAGCCGCCGTTGAAGTGGTCGGCGTCGATGGTGTAGGCGGCGTCGATCGTTGAGCCGCGAGCCAAGTTACGCGCCCGTTCGGCCAGGCGCCAACCGACGGCGAGAATCGTTACGCCGCCGTGCCGGAGTTGCAGCTTGATGTGCTTTTCCTTGAGAACTCGCGGGTGCGCGGCGAGCTCCACCCCCACGGTCGAAAAAGCAGGCTGCGGATTACCGATGCCGTGCGGGGCGAGGCGTGCAAGCTGCTCCATCGTGCGGTGGTTGATCTCGGCGAACGGCAGCTTGGCGTCAAGCCGCAGCGACGGGATGAAGTCTTCGGGGCTGAGGACACTCCGAGCGTGTTCGTTCAAGCGGCGGCGCAGCTCAGGGATGCGCTCGACGGGCAGCGTACACCCGGCCGCTTGGCGGTGGCCGCCGAACCGGTCAAAAACCTCCGCGCAGGATTCGAGCGCCTCGAGCAGATGAAACCCCTGGATGCTGCGGCCCGAACCTGTAGCCTTCCCGGTCTCGGTATCGCAACTCAGCACCAGCGTCGGCCGATGAAACCTCTCGATCACCCGGCTGGCCACGATGCCGACGACTCCCTGGTGCCAGCCCTCTCCTTCAGCAACGATCATCGGCGACTCTTCGGGAGCCGGCAGATCCTCCAGACGCTCCAGGATGTCGTTGACAATTGCGTCCTCAACGCGTTGGCGCTCGCTGTTGAGGCGATCTAGTTTCTCCGCAAGGCCGGACACCTCCGCCGAGTCGGTCGAGCTGAAGAGGTCGATGACGGCGCGAGCGTCGTCCATGCGGCCCGCGGCGTTCAGCCGGGGAGCGAGACGAAACCCGACGTCGCCTGCTGTTAGCCCTCGGCTCACGACCAGGCCGGAAACGCCGATCAAGGTTCGCAGGCCGGGACTCTTCGGCTGCCGCAGGCCTTCGAGGCCGAGCTTCGTGAAGACGCGGTTCTCTCCCGTCAGCGGCACGAGGTCGGCGACCGTGGCAATGGCCACCATCTTGAGCATCGAGCGCAGCACACGGTCGCGCTTGGCCGGCGGCCAGTCGAGGTGGGTCAAAAGCGCCTGCGCGAACTTCAAGACAACGCCCGCACCGCAGAGGTTTTTGTCAGGATACTCGCAGCCGGGCTGATTGGGATTGAGCACGGCCGCGGCTTGCGGAACGCCGGCGCTCGGCAAGTGGTGGTCGGTGACGATGGCGTCGAGGCCCAGCTCTCGCGCCCGGTCGATCACCTCCGTTTCCCGAATGCCGTTGTCGGCGGTGATCACGAGTTCGACGCCGTCGGCTGCCGCCCGCTCGATGACTTCCCGCCGCATGCCGTAGCCCTCGCGCACCCGATGCGGCACGTGGAAATCGGCTTGGCCGCCGGCCAGACTGATGAGTGTCTTCAGCAAGACGACCGAGACCGTTCCGTCGACGTCGTAGTCGCCGTAGATGAGGATGCGTTCGCGGCTCGTGATCGCGCGGCGAAGGCGCTCGACCGCGGCGCGCATGCCGAGCATGCGGAAGGGATCGTGGAGTTGCGAGAGGTCGGGTGAGAGGAACTGCACCGCCTGTTCCGGCTCGGTGATCTTGCGCTGCGCCAGCAGCACGGCAAGCAAGCGTGGCAGGCGCACCTCCGTTTCGAGCCGCGCGGCAACTTGCGGGTCGTAGTCGCGATAGACCCAGCGTTTCGGAAGAGGAGACGGCTCGCGGCGTTGCGCCGTGGACGAAGCGGCCGGCGAGCTCATTCGGTTGGGACGAGCACCTTGACTGCGTAGTCGAGATCGCGCGCCGCCGGCGTGATGATGGTCTTCTTGTCGACGTAGATCTTCGATTGCTTCACCATGGCGCGGCGAACGTCATCCTCGCAGACAAAGGGAACCACTTCAACCGGAGGCGCGGGTGGGGCTGGGTTGGCGGTCGGCCGTGCCGGCGAACCCGACGCGAAGGTGCGCGGCGCCGATTCGTGCGCGGACGTGGACGAACCGGGCCGTGACGACAGGAAGCGGTCGACGACCGATGCCGCCGGCTTCGCGAGAACGGCGGCGCCCGCCTGCGTAGCCGCTGCGGAGCTTGCCGAGCCCACGCCCGCGCTGACACCACGTTGCTCCAGGTAACGATCCACCTTCGCCGCTATTTCTGAATGCCCTGCGTTCCCAAGCCCAGAGTTCGCCGTGCCGGCAACCGCCGCTGTGGGACGGCCGGCGAGAAAACTCCGGGCTTCTTCGCTTTCGAAAGCCGAGTCGGCATCTCGCACGTGGTAGGCGACGCGCTTGATGTTGATCAAGTGCATCGGACCGACGTTGTCGCTCGTAATGTTGCCCGCCATGGCGCCGCAGCCGAGCGTCATCGAGGGAAACACGTTGGTCGTGATGCCGGTCGAACCTTGCGGCGCCGGCGTGTTCACCAGCACTCGGAACGCCGGCATGGCCAGCGCGAACTCGCGAATGCGCGCGTCATCGTTCGAATAGATGACGCACGTGTGGCCGCGTCCGCCGAAGTTGAGGATCGCGGCTGACTCCTTCAAAGCCGCAGCGAAGTCCTGCACGAAATAGACGCTCAGCACGGGCGAGAGTTTCTCCGCCGAGAGCGGATGGTCCCGTCCGGCACCGTGCAGTTCTACCACCAAAGCACGCACCTCGGGGCCAACGCTGAAGCCGGCCATCTCGGCGATCCTCTGGGGTGATTGCCCGACACAATCGGCGTTGACACGAAAGTCGGGCGTGATGAGCAGCTTCGCCAGGGCCTCGGCCTGCGGCTGGTCGCACACGTGCGCGCCGTGCTTGTCGAGCGCCACCATCACGGCCTCTCGGCTCGATTCCTCGGCGATGACACACTGCTCGCTCGAGCAAACGGTGCCGTAGTCGAACGACTTGCCGTCGATGACCGAGCCAATCGCCGAGTCAACATCCGCCGACGCTTCAAGCAGCACCGCGACGTTGCCCGGGCCGACACCGAGAGCGGGCTTGCCGCTGGAATAGGCCGCACGGACGATGCCTGTCCCACCGGTCGAGAGGATCATGCCCGTCAGTCGGTGCCGCATCAGCTCGTTCGTGCCTTGGAGCGTCGCTTCGCCCAAACACTCGACGACGCCCTCGGGCGCACCGGCCGTAACGGCGGCTTCGGCGAGCAGACGGGCCGACTCGCAGGTGCACTTGGTCGCACGCGGGTGGGGACTGAGGACGATTGCGTTACGCCCCTTGAGTGCGATCAGAGTCTTGAAAAACGCCGTCGAGGTGGGGTTCGTCGTCGGCAGGATGGCCGCGACCACACCAACGGGCTCCGCGATTTCGAGAATCCCTTGCTCGGGATCCTCCCTGATGATCCCTACGGTTTTCAGCGACCGGATCGCTCGATGAAGGATGTCGCAGTTGAGCAGGTTCTTGAGCGTCTTGTCGTGGACGTTGCCGTAGCCGGTCTCTTCCACGGCAAGGCGCGCCAGCGATTCGCTGTTAGCCCGCGCGACTTCGGCTACGCGGTCGACGACCTGATCGACCTGCTCCTGGCTGTAGTTGCGGTAACGGAGGAACGCTTCGTGAGCGCGGGCGACCTTCGATCGCACTTCCTGGACCGAGCGCAGGTCTTTGTCTTCGAGCATCGGCTTAGCGAGCTACTTCTTCGCTTTGCCGGAGGAGGCGTTCTTGGGCAGGATTCTTTCGTCGGCCTCGTCGTGCGGCTGCGGGATAACATGGACGCCGACCAGCTCGCCGACTCGCCGCGCGGCGGCGGCCCCAGCGTCGGTGGCCGCTTTCACCGCGCCTACATCGCCGCGCACGGTGACCAACACGTACCCCGCGCCGATGTACTCCTTGCCTTCGAGGAACACCTTGGCAGCCTTCACCATGGCGTCCGCCGCCTCGATAGCGCCGGTGAGCCCCTTGGTTTCAATCATCCCGAGTGCTTCCACGGCTCGATTCTCGCCCTCCAGCGTAAAGCTGAGCGTAGCATGGTGGGCCAGTGGGGACAAGCTGGCGGGCCAACACTGGCGGGCCAACACGTCGGGAGCCACCAAGGTTATTCACGCCAGCGCCTTTTGGATCACGTTGCCGCCCACATCGGTCAGCCGGAAATCTCGCCCCAGATAGCGGTAGGTCAATTTCGTGTGCTCCAGACCCATGCGATTCAGAATCGTCGCCTGCAGGTCGTGAATGTGGATAGGCTCCTCGGCCACGTTCAACCCGATCTCGTCGGTCTTGCCGATCACCTGCCCGCCCTTGATGCCGCCGCCCGCCATCCAGATCGTGAAGCAGTTCGGATGGTGGTCGCGCCCGAATGCTTGATCGGCCCGCTCGAGCTCGCCCATGGGAGTGCGTCCGAACTCTCCTGCCCAGACGATCAGGGTCTCATCGAGCAGGTCACGCTGCTTGAGATCCTTGATCAGAGCGCCGACGGGCTGGTCTGTGATGCCGGTGTTCTTTGCGAGTTTCTCGTTAATCTCGTCATGATCGTCCCAACTTGCGTGCACCAATATGACGTACCGCACACCCCGCTCCACCATGCGTCGGGCCAGCAGACAGTTCGTTCCATAGGGGTCGGTGGGTTCTTTGCCTACGCCGTACATCTCGAGCGTCTTCGGCGATTCTTGCGAAAAGTCCAGCAGCTCGGGCCCGGAGCTCTGCATGCGGAAAGCCAGCTCGTAAGACTGGATGCGCGAAGCGATTTCGACGTCGCCCGTGTCGTGGTAGCGCTGCTCGTTCAGTTTGCGTATGGCGTCCAGACGCGCGCGTTGCGTGTTACTGTTCACCCCGGGCGGATTCGAAAGATAGAGAATCGGCTCGCCGCTGCTGCCAAAGACGACCCCCTGGTAGGTCGAGGGCAGGAAGCCACTCGACCAGTTACTGCTTCCGCCGCTCGCGCCCTTCCCAGAGGAGAGCACGACAAACGCCGGCAGCTCATCCGACTCGCTGCCCAAGCCGTACGTCAGCCACGACCCCATCGTGGGCCGTCCCGGCACCGGAGAGCCTGTCATCAGCAACGACTGCCCCGGGTGGTGATTGAACGCTTCGGTGTGCATCGAGCGGATCATGCAGATCTCGTCGGCCCGCTGGGCGATGTGTGGGATGTAGTCGGAGAACTGCAACCCGCTCTGGCCGTACTTCTTAAACTTGCGAGGGCTTGCCATCACCTTGGCGTTGGGCTTGATGAAGGCCAGCTTCAGGTCCTTCGTCAGCGACGGAGGAAGCGCTTTGCCGTGCCACTTCTTGAGCCGCGGTTTCGGATCGTAGAGATCGATCTGGCTGGGCGCGCCGGCCATGAACAGGAAGATGACGTTCTTCGCCCGCGGCGCGAAGTGTGGCGGCTTGGGCGCCAAGGGGTTCGTCCCGGGCACGTCGCCTGACGCCGCCCTCCCCTCCCGCGACATCAGATGAGCCAGTGCAATCGTCTCCAGACCGCCGCCGAAGTAACGAAAGAGGTCCCGCCGACTTTGTATGCGCGCAAAGTCCCTGAAATCCATAAAGGCTTACTCTCTGGTAATGAACTCGTCGAGATTCAGAAGGACGCTACTTACTCCCACCCAGGTGGCGCCTTCGACTTGGCTCACCCCGGGCAGGTTCAGAGCGAACAGCTTCTCCGCAGACTCTGGATCGTTGTCGAAGATGCCGGTCTGCCTCTGGTAGTACTCAATCATCGCCCTCACTTCGGAGTCCTTGGGCGGACGCGCCAAACACAGCTCGAACCCGTAACGCAGCCGATCTTCCAGCCCTGCCTCGCCTTCGGTCAATAGTCTTACAGCGAGGGCCTGTGCCGCTTCGACGAAGACCGGGTCATTGAGAAGGTTCAGCGACTGCAGAGGTGTGTTCGAGCGCTCGCGGCGGCACTGCGTGGCACTCCGCTCCGACATATCGAAGCTCATCAGCTGCGGGTAGGGAATCGTCCGCTGGAAGTGAATATAGAGACCGCGCCGGTAGCGCTCCTGTCCCTGGCTCTCTTCCCACTTCATCGAGGTGCCGTACGCCAGCTTAGCCACACCCTCGGGAAGCGGCGGCCGCACGCTTCGCCCGCCGACCTTGGGATAGAGCAAGCCGCTCACCGACAACGCCGCGTCGCGCACCAACTCGCCTGCCAGGCGTAGCCGTGATTGGCGCGCCAACAGGCGATTGCCGGGGTCTCGCAACTGCAGCGCCGGCCGCACTTTGGACGACTGCTGATAAGTGGCCGACATGACGATCGTCTTGTGCAGGTGCTTCAGGCTCCAACCGTTGTCCATAAACTCGCTTGCCAGCCAGTCGAGTAGCTGCGGATGCGAGGGTTTCTCGCCCTGGGTGCCGAAGTCCTCGGACGTCGCGACAAGGCCGCGCCCGAAGCACTCCTGCCAGATGCGGTTTACCGTGACGCGGGCGGGGAGGGGGTTATCCCGCGAGACGGTCCACTTCGCCAGATTGGCGCGCGTCAGTTCACCCGTGCCGCCGGATCGTCGAAGCGTTCGCAGCACCGAGGGCGTGTTGGGCTCGACTGGAAAACCCCGATTCTTCCAATCGCCACGAATATGGATGTGGGTTTTGCGGTTGTCTTCGCTTTCGGTGACCGTCTGGGCTTCGCTGATCGCCGCGAAGCCGTTCTTGAGCTCGGTGAGTTTCTCGCGAAGCTCCTTGAAGTTCAGCTCCTCGCTCCGCTCTTTCGTGATGACGCGTTGGTAGTTCTTGACAAAGTGGTCGGCCAGCGCATCGATCTCCTTCTGAGTGCGCTCGGAGGGCGGCTTGTCGACAATCTTGTCCGAGCGATCGAGGTATTTCTGGAAAGCGTCGTAGGCGTGGTCCCAGTCGTTCCATTTTCCCGGGTTCGCCCGCGCCAACTTCATCTTCTCTTCCCAAGGCGGCTGCAACTCAGGAACACGGTTCTCTTGTAGAAGTGCTTCGCGTTTCTGACGGTACTCGGGCAGCGCCGCGAGGTAGGGCCCCATTTCACCGGCCAGCGGCGCGTCGATATTCACCTCATCGAGGTTGTTGAAGAAGGCGAAAAAGCTGTAGTAGTCCTTCTGCGAGATGGGGTCGTATTTGTGGTCGTGGCACTGGGCGCAGCCGACCGTGAGCCCAAGCCAGACCGTGGCCACCGTGCTGGTGCGATCGACCGTCTCCTCAAAGCGGAATTGCTCGGGTTTGACGCCGCCCTCGCGGTTCTTCAGGGTGTTGCGGTGGAAGCCGGTTGCGACCTTTTGTTCGACGGTCGCGCCGGGAAGCAGGTCGCCGGCGATCTGCTCGATGCTGAACCGGTCAAACGGCATGTCGGCGTTCAGTGCGTCGATCACCCAATGCCGATACCGCCAGGCATGGGGACGGCTCAGGTCTTTTTCATACCCGTCGCTGTCGGCGTAACGCGCCAGGTCGAGCCAATGCATGGCCCACTTTTCGCCGTAGTGCGGAGACTCGAGCAAACGATCGACTGCCTTTTCGTATGCTTCTGTGCCATCGCCGGCCAGGAATTCGGCAACCTCCGCCAGCGTAGGCGGCAGGCCGGTTAGGTCCAGGCTTACACGGCGCAGCAGCGTCCGCCGGTCAGCTTGGCGAGAAGGCTCGATTCCGTCTTTCTCCAAACGAGCCAGAACGAAACGGTCGATAGGGTTCTTCGCCGACGCCCGGTGCTTGACCGAGGGCGGCGCGGGGCGCGCGACCGGTTGGAATGACCAGTGGGTGTTCCTCGGCTTGGCCGAGACCACAGCAGGAGCTTCCTCGTTCACCTCCGCTTCTGCGACCGGCCACTCAGCGCCCTGATCAATCCAAGCGCGCAGCAACCCAATCTCCTTTGCCGTCAGCTTCTCGCCGGCGGGAGGCATCACCAAGTCCTTCTCCAAACCCGCTACCATCCGGATCAGCTTGCTCCCCGCGCTATCGCCGGGCCGAATCGCCGCACCCGAATAGCCGCCCTTGAGCGCATGCTCGCGACGGTCGAGCCGCAGCCCGCTGCTTTGCAGTTGAGGACCGTGGCACATCTGGCACCGGCTCTCGAGGAGCGGTCGGATGTCACCGACGAAGCTGACCTGCCGTTCCACCGGAGACGGAAGCGACCCTTGCTGCGCCTGCACCGCAAACGATGCGACCAACCCCCAGCACGCCGCCAATGCGATGACAACCTTGCGTCTACGCAAATCCATCCCCATCCCGTCTATCTTGGTTCAGCAGTTGGAAGCGAAAAGCCCACGATGAACAGTACCGAATTCAAGATAAGAGAAACTCGTCACCCCGTCAGCGGCCACCAGCAACAAGGAGCCCATGCGGAGAGCTTCTCCGGAGTCCATTCCCACGACTGAGATGTGGTTGCCTGTCGCGGCTGTTAATACCGCGTAGTATAACTCGGGCTCAGCGATGCAAGTCACCCCTTGCTCACCCCTGAACCTCTGTTGGTAGCTATTCCTTCACCGGCTGCCAGTCCTTGCCCCTTGGCTGGTTTCCTTACCAAGGTTCAACTTCGCCAGATAGATGTCCGATGGAGAGACCGAGGCCGCTCGTGCGACGAAGGCGCGAGGGATGCGAGAATTAGCCTGAGAGAGCCATGGAAGAAGGGCCCCAGCCCGGCCATGTCCTGCAGTTCGGCGAGTTTGAGGCCGACCTGGAGGCAGGACAACTGCGCAAGAACGGCGTCAGGGTCAGGCTGCCGCGGCAACCGTTTCAGGTTCTGGTGTGTCTGCTCGAACGCTCGGGAAGAGTCGTCACTCGAGAGGCGCTGATCGCCGAGCTATGGCCCCACGGGACCGTCGTCGAGTACGAGCACAGCCTGGGGACGGCGATTAACAAGATCTGGCAGGCACTCGACGACTCGGCGGACAACCCTGACTTTGTCGAAACGCTTCCTCGACGGGGTTATCGTTTTCTCGTCCCGGTGGAGCGGATCGGGCGACCCCCCGAAGAGCGCTCACCGCAGGTAGCGGCGCTAGCGCCCGCGCCCGGCGCCACCATCTCGCACTACAGGATCACCGAGAAGTTGGGTGAAGGCGGCATGGGTGTCGTTTACAAGGCCGAGGACACGAAGCTAGAACGTTCCGTCGCTCTGAAATTCCTGGCCGCACACGCCGTCGAGGACCCCGAACACAAGGCTCGTTTCGTCCGGGAAGCCAAGGCCGCGGCCCGCCTGGATCACCAGAACATCTGCGCGGTTTACGAGATCGACGAGGCCGAGGGACAGACGTTCCTCGCCATGGCCTACCTCGAAGGCCACACGGTGAAGGATAAGATCGCCGAGCGACCATTGAAGCTCGACGAGGCCCTCGACATCGCCGTCCAAAGTCATGGACTTTGGCCTGGCGCAGCTCGCCGATCGCTCCAAGCTCACCGAGACGACCACGATTCTCGGAACTCCTTCCTACATGTCTCCGGAACAGGCCGTCGGTGAAAAGACCGACCGTCGCACCGACCTCTGGTCGTTGGGGGTGGTGCTGTACGAGATGGTCACGGGCCGTCTGCCCTTTGAAGGAGAGCGCCAGGAGGCGGTTCTCTACGGGATCACCAACGAGGAGCCGGAACCTGTGACCGCTCAGCGGGCGGGTCTACCGATGGAGTTGGAATGGATCATCGGCAAAGCCCTGGCGAAGGACCGCGACGAGCGCTATCAACACGCTGAAGACTTGCTCGTTGACCTGCGCGGCCTGCAAAAGAGAGTCTCCTCCGGCACATCGACAGTCTCACGTTCAAAGCCGTCCGCCGTGTCAGTGGGCTTGTCGGAGCCGATGGTCCCGAAGCGAAGACTGCGATTCCATCGGGGGCTGCTGGCCCTTGCGACGATTGCGTGTTTGGTCCTCACGTTCGCTTATTTCCGCAAACCGGCTCCCGAAGTGCCGCTTCGCCGCTTCACCATCCGGCCGGATGATCCTGTTCAGCGCGGTGTGGCCTCCCGGCCCGAATTCCTCCTCGGGAATGTCGCTATCTCGCCGAATGGTAGGTACATCGCCTTCATTGGCGGTGAGCAGCGTCAGCTTTGGGTGCGGGACCTGCGACAAGACGAGCCTCGCCTCATTCAAGGCGTTCAGCAAGCAAATAGTCCCTTCTGGTCACCCGACAGCGAATTCATCTTGTTCAGGTCGAAAGCAAAGATCCCGGATCTGCTCCAAAAGGTTCCGGTGCAAGGAGGGTCGGCAAGCACGGTCTGCGAGGCTAGAAATATGCTGGGTGGGGCGGTCAGCAACGACGGGAGAACAGTCGCCTACTCCACCGGCTTCCGAAGCAAGCTCTGGGAGGTTCCTTTCGGCGGAGGGACGCCGAAGCCCGTTTTCTCTCTGGCGGAGAAAGAGGAGATCTTTGCCGAATACTTCGGCGGTGCCAGCACCTCCCTCGGCACGTCTCCCAGCTTCCTGCCCTCAGAGGCAGGCGAGCGAGTTCTGATATTCGGGGTCGGGTTCCGCGATTCTCCCACCCAGCGGATGATGATTCTCGATATGGATACACGCCGGCGGAGAGTGCTTCCGCCAGGGCTTGAACCGGTTTATTCTCCAACAGGCCATCTGATTTACTCGCAGGGGCAGAATCCAGTCAGCCTCTGGGCCCTGCCGTTTTCACTTCGCACGCTGCAACCGGAACGCGAGCCCTTCCTCGTGCGGCGGAACGCATGGGCACCCACAGTGTCCGCGGAAAGGGCCCTGGTCTATCTCGATTGGAAGCCGAATCCGAACCAGCTTGTCTGGCGGAATCGCAGCGGAGAAAAGCAGGGGTCGATCGGCCCAGGAGACGCCCCCAGCTTTTCGCCGGAAGGCGCCCAGGTCGCATATAGTCTAGACGGCGACATATGGGTCCACGACCTGAACCGGAACCTACCGACGAAGGTGACCGCCGAACAGGCCGGTGATTTCCTCCCCGTGTGGTCTCCGGATGGCAAACGCTTGACCTTCGGTTCGTTCAGGACGGGTGGCGCGGACATTTGGATGGCTGAACTTGACCGAGTGGAAGAAAAGCCGCAGCGGATCTCCTCGTCGGTTGATTTCGAGCTGCCCGGCTCCTGGTCGCGGGACGGGAAGTACGTGACGTACCAGCGTCAAGCGGATCTCTGGTTTCTCGTGCACGATCGCCAGACCAAAGAATGGCAGCCCCAGGTGTTTCTGGCGACGGATCACAGGGAGCTGGGCCCCAGATTGTCTCCGGATGGACGGCACGTCGCCTATTTCTCGTACGTTACGGGGCAGGCAGAAATCTACGTCCAGCGCTTTCCGGAGGGTGGACCGCAGGACAGGGTATCGACGAATGAGGGTCGCACGCCTCGCTGGAGCTCCAATGGTAAGGAGCTCTTTTACATTGGCGGCGGAAGGGCCAGCGGCGTAGCCACAGGGCTATTCTCCGTGCCGGTCTCCACGGTAGGAGATTTCTCCAGCGGGAAACCAACGTGGCTCTTCGATGTTGACAGCCACCAACTCGGGTATGACGTTTCTGCTGACGGCCAGCGATTCCTGTTCAGCTACCCGCCTGAAGATACACCGGAACTGACCATCCGTGTGGTGCAAAACTGGTACGAGGAGTTCCGCGACCGCGAGCAGGACTAAGTCCCCCAAAACGAACTACATAACGCCCGTTCGCGGAAAGGTGTTGGTAAATCGGGTTCAGATGAGAAATCCGCCCCCTTTGCCTTCTGACTTATTGCAATAAGAAGACTTCACTCGATCGCTGGCGCACTTGGCGGTCTGGTCGGCAATCCGGGACAAGTGCCGCTCCCTCGGAAAGCCTCGAAGCGCAGATGGATCTGCCCTTGTCGGGTAGTGTAAAGCGATCATGTCACCTGCCCCATCCTCATGCCCCGTTGAGGCCTCAGCCCAGGCGCGTTCACAGATTTTCAAGAATAGTTTTCTCCATCCTTTCAACACTTGCCTCTCCAGACACCCCGCCGCCCACACAAATGACTCGTATACTAGGGGCGAAGAAAGCCAACGGGCGATCCGTCGCCCCAACAGGACAGAAAGTGGAACACCACAATTCCAAATCCTGGTCACCGATCCGCGAGGGTGGCGTGCGAGGTGACCCTTGAACAAAGAACCCTTATCCGCCCCTGTAGAAAGCGGGCCATTTCGGGCAAATCCGGGCATTTCCGGGCCTTCCGCCGATGAGAAACCCAAGCTCACCCCATCTCAGCAGCGGGTCCTGGGCACTTCGCACAGTTCCCGCCCCGTTGCGGACCGCCGCCGCGCCTGTCCGCGTCAAGGCTCGAGAGACTGCCATGCAAAACGAAGCCAATTTCTCCGAAGACCAGTGGACTCATGGGCTTGCAAGCGAATCCGGCCTTCCCCCCATTCCTTCAGCGACCGAAAAACGAAGCGAACCCAATTCGTCCCCGCCAAAATTCATCCCCGGTCATCTGCGTTCCTCTGCAGTTCCAACTGCCTCGGGGTGCTCACGGCAGCTCACCGGACAAGGCTCGCCGTTTCAACCAAAATGACGAAACGAACCCAATCTCGCCCAATCCCCTTGGGATCAACGCCTTGCAGCCGAATCCACGCTTCGCGATCACCGCTCGACGAGCGAAAAACAGAACGAAGCCAATTCCGCCGCCGCCCGTTGCCGTCATTGCTTCGGACCCGGATCGGCTTCCGCCCCGGAAGTGGCGCGCCTCTCCGGGCGGGCAGCGTCGGTCTCCGGGCCGACGTTCCCTCCCGGCCACCTGCTTCAGCTTGGGTCCCCACCCTCGCAAACCCGAGAAGACTAAAGCGAACCCAATCCCGAGCTCAATGGGCTGCGGCGAAAACGAACCCAATTTGTCCGAAGCCCGCGGGGCTAACGAGATGGACCGATCCACACCCTGACAGTCGGCATGCGGGAGAGCGGGTTCGGCGGTCCAAGCCGGTCGTCACGGGCCATGAAACACACCAGATGAGAAACAACCTTCACCCTCAGCCACGCCCACGCGCAACACAATCCTTCAGCCCGCCGATCTATCTTGCAGGCTTGGAAGACGGTGTTACAATGGAGTCGCCCGGGAACTTGACTAGGGGGACTTGGCCATGGCGAAACCCACCCAGGTAGGCGACTTACTCGGCTCGCGGCGCGACTTGCTGCGCATCGGCGGACTCGGTTTGCTGGGCGCTTCGATCGACGGCGTATGGCCGCTGCAGGTGGCGGCCAAGGAAACGAGCGGCGTCCATCCGCGCGGCAACGCCCGCAACGTTCTCTATTACGAAATGTCGGGCGCCATCAGTCACGTCGAGTCGTTCGACTTCAAAGAGAACGCCGGCTCGCCCGCCGACCTCGACGTCAAGACGCTCGCTTCCGATCTCGAGATGTCGCAGTTGCTCTTCCCGCGGCTGTCGAAGCAGATGGACAAGCTCGCCGTGCTGCGCTCGATGACGGGTCACGAGCAAGTGCACTTTCGCGCACAGTACTACGTGCAGACCGGCCGCCAGATGAACCTGGCCTTCGCCAAGGAAATCCCGTCCATCGGCTCGGTCATCGCGTCGGAACTCGAGCCGCGCCGCCGGCCCAACGACACGTTCCCGACCTACATGTCGTTCAACCTCGAGAAGGGCGCGGCCGGCGCGCTGTCGACCGGCTTTCTCCCGCCCCGCTTCTCGGTGGTGGACATCAATACCGACGCGGCCCAGGAGGGAGCGGCGCTCGATGCCAAGGCCGTCGAGCTGCTCGAGCAACGTTGGGACCTGCTCAGCAAGCTGCGCGAAGTCGAGCACAAGCGTCTGTCCGGTTACGGTCGCAAGATGTCGAGCTACGACGACTTCTATAGCGTCGCCTACAAGCTACTGTCGGACGAGCGCTGGCCGGCCGCCTTCCGCATCACCGAAGAGGATAAGGAGCGCTACGGGACCTCGCGCGCCGCCATGGGGGCGATCCTCGCGCGCAACGTGCTGGCGCAAGACGCCGGGACGCACTACATCCACCTGTGCCATCCGGGCTGGGATCACCACGTCTACATCTGGGACCGCTCCAAGGACTCCAATCACTACGTCCTCTGCGCCGAGCTCGACAAAGCCTTCGCGTCGCTGCTCGAAGACCTCTCAGCGATTCCCTCGAAGACCAACCCCGGCCAGACGCTGCTCGATGAAACGCTCGTCGTATGCATGAGCGAGTTCGGCCGCACGACGGGCGCACTCAACAACATGGAAGGACGCGACCACTACAACCCTTGCTATCCGGCCATGTTCGCCGGCGCGGGCGTCAAGGGCGGCGTCCGGCTCGGGCGCTCCGATAGCGAAGGAGCAAAGTGCGTCGAAACCGGCTGGGACTTCAAAGAGCAGCCGCGCAACGAAAACATCCTGGCCACGATGTACTCGGCTCTGGGGATTGACTGGACGAAGAAGATCAGCAATACTCCCTCCGGACGCGGCTACACCTATGTCGATCCGCTCGGCGCCAACGGCTACATCCCCAACAACGAGATTTCGACCATCTATGGGTAGGCGCACCTGCCCACTGAAACAGCTCCACACGACGTGTAGGGGCATAGCTTCCTGTGCCCGCCCTTTTGCCTGTTCCGGCAGTCCGACCTTGGCGGTCGTCGGATCTGTCGTCCTCCTCACGCTCCTGGTGAGCCCCGGTCACGCCGCCGAGCCGGGCATGGTCTTCATCCCCGGCGGTGAATTCCTACGTGGCCGCACGCATGTCCTATTCGACGATGATTTGAAGTGGCGTCCCACGCTGCTCAAAGACAGCCGGCCGGTCAAGCCGACTACCGTCGATCCCTTCTACCTCGACGAGCACGAGGTCACCAACTCGCAGTACGTCGAGTTTCTCGAAGCCGGCAGCCGCAAGCCGCCGTTCCACTGGATCGACGGCGAGATGGCCGAGGGACAGGAAAAATACCCGGTCGTGAACGTCAACTGGCACGAAGCCTTGGCCTATTGCGAATGGGCCGGCAAGCGCCTGCCGACCGAGGCCGAGTGGGAGCGCGCCGCCCGTGGCATGGCCGAGGGTGTCAAGTACCCGTGGGGCGAGGAGGACCCGGACAAGGAGAAGCACGCCCACTTCAACGTGCTCGACGGCGAGCGGGAGGTGTGCCGCTATCCGCGCAACTACTTCGGCCTGTGCGACATGGCCGGCAACGTGTGGGAGTGGTGCTCGGACCACTACGAGCGCACCTACTACGAGCGCGCCCCGACCGATAATCCGAAAGGTCCCGACGAGGGTCTCTACCGCGTCCTCCGCGGCGGCTCCTGGATCGACCTCGCCAAGTACCTCACCTGCGCCTACCGCACCTTCTCCCGCCCGGCCAGCCGCAGCCCCAACATCGGCTTCCGCTGCGCCAAGAGTTTCCGGTGAAGTAACCGGCCATGAATGCGGTAGCGTGAGGGTGTGCGAATCACGGTCGACATTCCCGAACCGACCTATCGCCGGATTGAGACTCTGGCGGCGCACCAGGGCTGCTCTATCGAGGAACTGATTCTGCGCGGTGTGGAACGGGTGCTCGAGGGGCCGGCCGGTCCGCAGCACAAAGTCAAGCTGCCTCTGGTTCGATCGAAACGGCCCGGCTCGTTGGATCTCACGAACGCACAGATCTATGAGATCAGTCCTTTTCCCTGACGCCGACGCCTGACCCGCCTTCACCTATGGTGGTGACATCCATCATGCGACCACGGCACACTGGCCGGGCCGCGACGCACGGCGAGTGTGCTCCTAGTCGAGGTTCAGGTCTTCAACGAAGCGGGCCTCGGGCGTGATCTGGCTACGGGGGATAGCGGTCTCGCGTTCGATGACACGGTACAGCTTTTCACGAACCTGTGGGTCGAGCTCTGTGCTGGCCTCGAGTGGTCTGGGCTCTGTCAAAGCCTCGACCGTTTTCACGAGCGCACCTACGGTGCAGCAACTGGCAGGCATCTCGACCGCCAGCCATTGAGTGTGATCGAGTGCCACGCGCTGGAGAATCAGGGCCACGACGGCGAACAACAACAAGGAAGTGAGATGGAAACCAATCAGGCCGTTCACGAAGGGCACAGACGGAACGGCCAGAGCCAAGGCCAGGATCAGGCAACGCAGCCACAACGGACGCTCGAGTTCTGGTAGGTAAGCCCCGAGTTCGTACCTTAACTGGTGCCAGAGTGGGCGACGCCGGCGGCGCGGCACTAACGTCCGCAGCTCCGTCGCCGGTGCGACCTCGCCCCTGGCGACACCAAACAGCTCCATCAGTGCCCGTCTCGATTGATAGAAGACACCGCTGGTCACGCAGCGGATTGGCTCTTGTGGCTTGGCCAGCTCACGCTCAACCAGCAAGCGCAGGTCGTCCACAGTTCGGACATGCTCAAGCTCGCGGTTGTCGAAGCGAATGTTGAATTCATATTCGACCGCGATGATCAACTCGACAATGTCCAGGCCCACGGGAACACCCCTGCTACAGCCATTGTACTTGCACTGGGTTTGGCCATTTGCTCTATTTTGTAGTATACTGGCCTCGAATGGCCAAGGGGACGTATCTCGGTGAGTTCGAGCAACTGGTCTTGCTGGCGCTACTGCGTTTGGGGGCGGATGCGTACGGCATGACGATTCGCCGCGAGATCGAGCAACGCGCCGGGCGGCCGGTTTCGATCGGAGCGGCGTATGCCACGCTCGAGCGGCTGGAGGCGAAGGGCTACGTTCGCTCGAAGCTCGGCAAGCCGACGGCGGAGCGCGGCGGCCGCGCCAAGCGATTCTACAAGCTGAAACCCGCCGGCGAGACGGTGCTACGTGATTCGCTGCAGACCGTGGCGCGCATGGCCAAAGGGCTCGAGGCCGTGGTGGGAACGAACTGAATCTTTGCCCAGGAGATCAACGCCATGTCGAGACTGAGAAAGCTTGCGCTCCAACTGTTGAGCTTGTACCTCGGCCTGTTCGTCGGCGGCTTGGCCAAGAGTGCGACGCCCGCCACGCAAGTCGATCCGGCCAAGCCGGACGGCGCGCGATGGAGCGTCGATCATCGCGGGGCGCCGAGCTTGATCAACCGCCTCGCAGCCCCAGGCGGACAGACCGCCCCGTTGGCCGCGACCGGGCAGCCGCACCTAACCGAAACGACGGCGCCGTCGTGCCCGGTCGGACGGTCGATGCTGTCGGTGTTGGCCGGACGTGACCTGTCGTCCTGTGTGCTCGCTGATCTGGCTGAAGAGTATTCCACAGTCGTGCTTCCTCAACTCGACCGGGAACGGGCCGAGCATTGGTACCGTGACCAGATCGTGCGTTCGGCCGCATCGCTCGGCTGGGCGCGGCTGACACGCGTCATCCCTTTCTGCAGAGCCTGAGTAGCGGGGCCAGCTTGGCCCCTCACCGGCCCCTCGCCACGCAACCATCCGAACGGCTACCGTCGCAGCATGCCTAGCTTGACAACGTCGTCTATTTGATCTACTTTGTAGAAATATATATCCTCTATCTTGCAGAGGATATTGCGGACGGCGATGAAGCTTTCAGCCCTGGCCGGCGTCCTGCGGCTGCCCGAGTTGCGGCGCCGCGGCGCCTTCGCGCTCGCGCTGCTGACCGTTTACCGGATCGGCAGCCGTATTCCGACCCCTGGCGTCGACACGCAGGCGCTGCAGCAACAATTCGCGCAGGCGGCGGGCACGGCGCTCGACCTGATCAATCTCTTCTCGGGCGGACAGTTCGAGCGGCTCAGCATCTTCGCGCTGGGGGTAATGCCCTACATCACCGCGTCGATCATTCTGCAGTTGGTGACGACAGCCGTCCCGGCGCTGAAGCGGATTCAAGAAGAAGGGGAGCTTGGCCGGCGCAAGATCACACAGTGGACTCGCTATCTGACGATCGTGCTCGGCGGCTTCCAGTCGGCGGTGATCGCGGTGGGCATCGAGCAGGGCGGGCTGGTTTACGAACCCGGTTTCGCGTTCATTGCGATGACGGTGATCACGTTGACGGCCGGCACGGCGTTCGTCATGTGGCTGGGCGAGCAGATCACCCACCGCGGCATCGGCAACGGCATCTCATTGCTGATCTTCACCAGCATTGTCAGCGGCATCCCCGCCGCCGGCTTCAACCTGTATGAGAACGTCTTCGTGACGCGCCAGTGGAGTCTGCCGTTGTTGTTCTTGATCCTGACGGTCTTGGCCGCAGTGGTCGCCGTGGTAGTGCTGGTCGAGCGCGCCGAGCGGCGCGTTCCGGTACAGTACGCCCGGCGCTTTCGCGGCAGGCGCGAGCAGGGAGGCATGGCGACCGACCTGCCCCTCAAGGTGAACGCGGCGGGCGTGATCCCGGTGATCTTTGCTTCGTCCATGTTGATGATTCCGCCAACGCTGGCGTGGCTTGCCGGCGGGAGCGAGTCCGGACTCTCTTTTCTCGATCACCTCTCCCCCGGCAGGCCACTCTACCTATTGTTGAGCGCGGTCGGCATCATGCTGTTCTGCTTCGTGTACGTCTCGATGATCTTTCACCCGAACGACGTGGCCGACAACCTGCGCCGGCAGGGCGGCTTCGTTCCCGGTGTCCGCTCGGGCAAACCCACGGCCGATTACCTCGAGCGTATCCTCACGCGATTGACGACGATCGGCGCCGTCTACTTGGCCGCGCTGTGCACCATCCCGGACGTGATGATCTCCGGCGCGCCGCTCCACCATCTGCCCTGGGTGGGCGAGTGGTTCGACGCGAACTTCCCCCGGGTCGTGCTCGACGGCCTGAGCGTCAACTTCTACTTCGGTGGGACCTCGTTGCTGATCGTGATCGGCGTAGCCATGGACACGGTCAAGCAGATTGAATCTCAACTCACGTTACGACACTACGAAGAACTTTCGGCCCCGTCACGATGGGCGCGACGGCGATGGGCGGCTTGAGCCGTAAGAGGCGAGGCGCATCCGCTCGCTCGCCGACAACTCTGTCGGAGTGTTGCGCAGAGGCCTACTGATACTTGACGAAGAAGGGTGAGGCCCAGGCGATCTCGGGGTCGCCGCTGGGGTTCTCCGGGTCGCGTTGGAAGACCCTCACGTAGTAGTAAGTGTCGCCCGCGGTCGGCTCCATGTCGCGATAGCGGAGTGACACCTGACGGCCCAGGGTTTGCTGATCCCTGGGGCGTTGCGTAAACACGTACTCGCCGTTCTTGACGACATCCACGCGCATGATCTCATCCGGCGCTTCGATCGCGATGGCGATCTCGGGCGGCGAGCCCACCGGAGCGCTGAACTGCTCGCCGGGCATGTGGCCGTCGGCGGATACGCGCAATACGATCTCATCGCTCGCCCCGAAGGTCCTGCGGGCGAGCATGGCATCGAAAAGCGACTCACGCGTCGGCTCCTCCACCCAAACGCCGGCCCAACTGTTGTGCGTAGAGTTGTGGTCGCTGAACGACACGAAACCGTAGATGTTGCCCTTGGCGAGGGCGTCTTGGGCGAAGTGGCCCGGACGATCCGTCTGCGTCCCGCCGCGCTTCTCCCCTTTCGGCAGACGCCAGCGTTCATAGCTTCCGCGGGCGCCCTGGTAGATCTCGAGCAGGCAATCGAACGCAGCGTTCGGCCAGTTCCAGTCGGCCAGCGGACCCGAAGCGAACGTGTGCGGCACGATCACGGTCTTTTGGCCGCTTTGGGTCAAGACCGTGCTCTCAACCCACTTCCACATCTGCGGAGGCTGATTAAAAGGGTACGGGGGATCGCGGGTCCGGTCGATGCGCCGCATCGGGGCTCCCCGCTTCAAGAACAGGATGTTTCGATGCCCCCCTGGGCTCCCCATACTGTGCTCGTAGGTGTAGACACCCCAGAAGTGCGGCTCGTGCGTCATCACGTCCACTAGCTTCTGCGCTGTCCACCACTGGTAGTCGCGCAGTCCGTCGGGCCACCGACCGCCGTTCACCTCGTTGTGGTCACTGGGGCCGACGAAGTCCATCTGCGCTGCGTCGAGGGCATAGCGGTAGGTGTCTTCGAGCGAGGCGTCCGTTCCGCTGTGGCCGCGAACGTCGGTGTGGCGGTGACAGTCGCCGAGCAGCAGCGTGTAGGTCTTGCCCCCGAGGGTCATCGCGGGACGCTTGCGTCGCGTGAAACCGGCGGCCGGCGTTGAGACGCTGATTTCCTTTAGGTCCACTGCGCCCGCCGGCTCGCTTTGCGGCAGGGTAGCTAGATAGACGTTGTAATGCAGCGCATGCAGTTGACTCGGAGGACGATTCTGCCGCGAGCGAAGGTCGCTTGCGTACAGCGCCCGGACCGCGCCATCCCGACCGACCGCCGAGGAAGCGCGCTGCGTATTGCGGCCGGCGCTCTTGGCCAGGCGGCTGGGAGTCGACCAGCCCCGCGGCGTCAGACGCGTCGCGTAGAAGTGGAACATTTCATGCGGCCTGGTGATCGTCCAGTGGCGGAAGACGACCCAGGGCGTGTCGTTGCCGTCGAAGACAATGGTGGGCAGCTCGGCAAAGCGCGCCATGCGGCCGGTGAAGGCGGCGTTGATATCCTCGACCGGTTCAAAGATCCTGCTGTTCGCGTACACACGCACTCCCAGGTTCCGTCGCGCGTGTAGGCCCTCGCTGCCCTGGACGCGGCTCGAGCTGGCGTAATCCTTGCCCCAGTTTTCGAGGGCCTCGTCCCAGGCGACCCAAACGCGGTCGCTCGAGTCCACTGCCACGGTCGAGTGAAACGAGGCTTTCGCGTCCGCGGTCATCGCGATAGGGGCGCTAGCCGTGTTGCCGTCAAACGACGCCAGGAAGACGTCGTAGTTGCCGGCATGGTAGCTGTCCCAACTGATCCAAGCGCGGCCCGTGCTGTCGAGGGCGAGGGCCGGTTCCCAGTCGTTCGCCCTGCTTCTCGAGACCTTGACCTCGGGACTCCATTCCGATCCGATCAGGCGCCGTGCGTAGATATCGGCTTGGCCTGCTCGGAACGACTGCCAAACGATGGTGGTGTTTCCTTCCGCGTCGGCAGCCGCGCGGACGTTGAAGTCGCTGTGCTCCGCGCGGGTCAGCCGTTCGACGGGCCCCACAATGCCATCGATTGACACTTCCGCCGCGAACAGCTCGAAGTTGCCGTCGACTCGCGCCGACCAGACCGCTAGGGACCCTTCGGGACGCGCGGCGATAGCGGGGATGTAGTGGTCCGAGTGGCCGTCGTCGATCGCGACCGGTTTGCCCCACTCTCCCGATGATGATTGCCGCCGCACAACGACGCCGTCGGACATCTCGCCGTCCCACTCGATGTAGACAGCCCACAACGAGCCGTCCGGCGCGGCGGTGAATGCGGGCCAATCGGAGGTTCGCTCAGGCTCGCTGATGCGTTGGGCTTCGATCTCCGCGGCGACTTTCGCGGCAGCAAGCCCGTCAATTTCCCGCTTCTGTTGTTGGAAGAAGGTGGGGAGGTCCTCGGAGCGGGCTGCCGGCGCGGGGGTTTGCGGGGTGGTCGGGTCGGCTTGCGCTGCAGCCGGCGGTGCTACCTGCTCCGGGCGCTCGCCCGAGTCCGCGACCTGAGGCTGTTGTTGCGGTCCGGCGCTGAGGCCGGCATAGCCTAGGAGGCCGAGTAGGACCGTGCCTGTGAGCCAGAGGGAACGTTGTGTTGCCATGAATAGATCGCCTCGTGAATCTAGTATCAACGATCGTACGCTTCTTGGAGATTGCTTGACGAGCGGGGACTTCGATCGCTAACCGGTCGCAAGCCATTGGCACGTTGCGTCCTGCCCCAAAGAAGCGTGCAGGTGGGCTCGACAAGACCGGCGACTTCTTCCGGCCACAGCACTGGATCGTTGGGTCACCCTTGTAGTGGGATACACATCCCTGCCTCTGCTTGACCGGGTCCTCCACCCCTCAGTGTCTCGTTTTTCCGATACGAACTATCCTGACCGAGACTTGCTGACCGGTTCCCGAGCAGTATCCGAGGTACTCGAATTCAACCTGATAGGACTCGACGAACTCCATGAAGGCCCTATACTCCCCATACTGCCAGGCTGGGTAGTTGAAAAACTCGTCGAACTGCAATATAGTGCCGGGGACAATTCGCTCCCCCAACTGCTCGAAAACAGTCTTATTGAATCCCGCAAATTATTATGACACTTTTTGACAGTGTGGAGCATCTATATATGTATGGGCAACCCCAAAGGTGTGAAGCGGGATTTCAAGGCGCTGGAGAAGCGCCGTTTCGAAGCGATGCGGCTGCTCCACCAAGGCCACAATCAGTCCGAGACGGCGAGACGGCTGAACGTCGCTCGCCAAACCGTCAGTGAGTGGCGGCGGCAATACCGCGAGCAGGGTGCGGCCGGACTCCGCCAGGCCGGGCGCGCCGGACGCAAGCCGCTCCTCGATGCCGCACAACGCGAACGCCTGACGTCGCTGCTGCTGGAAGGCCCGGAAGCCCACGGCTTCCCAACGCCCCTGTGGAGCTGTCCGCGGGTGGCTCGGCTGACCGGAGACGAGTTCGGGGTCGCATACCACGCAGGCCACGCCTGGAAGATCCTGCGAGCGCTCGACTGGAGCCCGCAACGCCCGGCCGGAAAGGCGCGCGAGCGCAACGAAGAGCGGATCCGCACCTGGAAGCGCAAGACCTGGAAGCGCATTAAAAAAAAGCCCAAAACGAAGGCCGTACGCTCGTCTTCATCGACGAAAGCGGATTGAGTCAGAAGCCGCATCGCTGCCGCACCTGGGCGCCACGTGGCCAAACACCGGTGCTGCAGTTTAACTTCAACTGGGAGAAGCTTTCCGTCTCGGCGGGGCTGACGCTGCGTAACTTCTACTTCCGGCTCTATCCCGGTGCGATCGGCAAAGAGCAAGTGACCGACTTTCTCAAGGCGTTGGTACGTCATATCGATCGCCCGCTGCTGATCGTCTGGGATCGGCTGCCGGCGCACCGTAGCCGCCTGGTGCAAGAGTTCATCGAACTCTCCGAAGGCCACATCGCAACCGAGTACTTGCCACCCTATGCGCCGGAGTTGAATCCGGTGGAATACATCTGGGCTTACTGGAAGCAGCACGAGTTGCCGAACGTCTGCCCGAAAGACTACGGCGAGCTGAACGAGCGGGCCCGCAAGGCACTCCGCCGCATGTACCGCAAACCGCGTTTGATCACGGCCTTCTGGAAACAGTCTTCTCTTTGTTTTGACTGACTCTATATTATGCGGGAGTCAATAGGTTGACGAGCCCTTCTGGGATATTAGGCTGACCAACGTACCGACGGTAAGGCTCACGGACAACGACGCCGGGCTGACCCACATGAAACTGATCGGGTCCAGCGCTTCGCCGGTGCTCAAATCCATCCCGAAGGTCGGGCCGGAGAACGCGATCAAGGTGGCGGTGGCGACGCCGCAGATGGCTCCCGCCGCCGCGCCGATGGGCGTCGCGAACGGGACAAAGCGAGCGAAAAAGAACAAGGCGAAGATCGGCGCGGTCATCAGCTCGGATGTTTTGCCCGTCATGGCCGTGATATTGCCCTGTACATCGCCGATGAACCACGCACTGCCGACGACAACGATGCTGCCAATGGCAAGAGCGATGAGTTTTGCCAGCAGGAGTTCAGCTCTCTACGTCTTCGGCTGCTTGCCGAAGCGCTTGAGGAAATCGGTGGTAATCACGGCCGTCATCGAGTTGACTCCCGAGTCGATGCTCGACATGGCCGCGGCGAACATGGCCGCGACAACCAGCCCCGAGACGCCGACGGGCAAATGGAAGGCGATGTAGTGCGGAAAGATGCTGTCGGCACTGTCGGCCAACGTCATGCCTACGGGCAGAACATCGGGATTCGCCTGAAAGTAACCCATCAGCGCAAAGCCGACATGCCAGAGCGTTGCGCCGACCGTGAGAGCAACGATCAACTGCATCAGAAAGGATTTGCGGGCCGCTCTGGCGTCGCTGGTCGCCATGAAGCGCTGGATGGCTGTTTGGTCGCCACCGGCGGTACACACGTACCACACCGCTACACGGATGATTTGTCCGATTAGCGAGATCCTTGTCTTAGGGTCGAAACTGAACAGCGGCTGGTGGTCCCACTGCGGTTGCCACTTCGTGGGATACCACCCGAAGCCGCCCATCCTCATCGTTATCGTGGCGATGACAAGCAGGGCTCCGCCCAAGAGAAGAATCGTCTGTATCAGGTCCGTGATCACCACAGCCCGAAGGCCGCCGAGCGATGTGTAAGTCACTGAAACGATTGCGGTGACAAGCACGATGAGCAGGATCGATTCTTCCCCCACGCCCAGCATCACGGTCATGGTCGCGGCAGCCGTATAGACCAGCAGCGACATCCACATCAGCCGCAACACGAGGAACATCACAGCGGCCAACAGTCGAACGCCCAAACCGAGCTTGTCCTCGAGCAACTCGTAGGCGCTCGTCACGCGTTGCCGCATGCAGGCCGGGATTACGAAGTAGCCGACAATCACAAACGCCAACGGCTGCGCCGCCATATAGGCGATGCTGACCGCCGGGCCCTTGCCGATCATCTCGCCCGGTGAAGCCAAGTAAGTGATGGTGCTTAACAACGTGGCAAACAGCGAGACGCCGATCAGAATCGGGTTCATCTGCCGGTCACCAACGAAATATTCCTGTGTGCTGGTTTGCCTACAGCCGTAATACCACCCGAGGCCGATGGTGCCCGCGGCGTAGAGGGCGATAATAATCCAGTCGACGGCTTGAAGTCCGGCTGGTGTGGCGTTTTGAACCATGAGCCTAAGGAGGCGACGAGGGCTCGGCGACGAGGGCGGCTCTCCGCCTCGTAGTCGGAGCGATTCCTATCGACCTTCCAACTGCTCGGGTGTCAACTCGTTCCAGAGTGTCTTGCCTGACAAATAACGCTCCAGGTTCCCGAGAAAGATATCCCAGTTTCGGCGAACAAAGAACGGGCTGAGGCTCGAGCCTGAGATGTGTGGGGTCATAATCACGTTTGGCATTTGCCAGAGGGGATGGTCGTGCGGCATTGGATATTCGTAGTGGGCGTCGAGCGCCGCACCCGCGATCCAACCCTCCCGCAGCGCGCTTAGCAGAGCCGCCTGTTCGATGATCGCCCCCCGCGCGGGATTGAGCACATAGGCCGTTCCCGGCAATGTGCGTAGCTCTCGTTCGCCGACGATGCCTTCTGTGCTTTGAGTAAGAGGCAGCGTTAGCACCAGAAAATCGAGGCCCGAGAGGAACTCCGTTTGCTCCTCTTGTATGTAAACCCGGTCGGGCAGCCCCCCTTCCGGGTCACCGGTTCCGGGAACACAGTAAACGTCTCCGCTGGGACCGATCCCTCGGCGAGAGGGGACATGAACCCTCATCCCCATCGCCTTAGCCAACCGTGCCGTTTCGCGACCAATGCCGCCATAGCCCCAAACGCCCACCGTCAAGCCGCGGATTTCGTTCTGGAACCGCGCCGACCGGTCCCAGTCGCCCTTCTCCTGATTCCGAATCATCTGTCGCAAATCTCGGGCCAGGTTGACCATCATCGCGATATTCCACTCAGCGATAGGAATGTCGAAGCAGCCCCGGCCGTTGCTGGCACGGATCCCTTGCGCGGCTAGGCCCAGGCCGTACAACTGGTTGTATCCCGCCGACGCGATCTGGATCCACCGGAGGTTCGTCATATCGGAAAGGTTTTCCGGCGGGTACATACAGGTGAGTACCTCGATCGGACGAAGCAGTTCGACCGGCAGAGGTCGAACACGCTCCTCCGGCTCGACGAGTTCAAGGTGGACCTCGGGTATCGCCCTCACCTTGGCTAGCGCGTGCTCATCAACCGGGGTATCGACAAGAATGTGGATCATGGAAGGGAAAGCCGCGGCGTTACGGTTCCAGCCTTGCCGGCTCGCTTCTGCGCAAACGAGAAACGCTCATTAACACAGATCAACTGATGTGCGGCACCTGGCTCACATAGAATCGAGATTCGTCAGTCAATCAAGATCTTGCCCGGTACGTCGTTGAACTCGCCGCTACCGCGTACGAACGGATACCGATTCTTGATCTCGTCGGTCAGCACAATGCCAAGACCCGGCTTGTCGGGCGGCAGCGCACAGCCGTCCTCCATCTGAAAGGAATCGCCGATGATGTCGGCATGCAACCCGGCGTAGTCGGGTGCGATTTCGAGGATGCGGGTATTGGGCGCAGCGAAGCCGCAATGAAGGTTCTGCATGAACGCTCCCCCGGCGCCCCAGCTATGGGTGGCGACCCCATGCCCCCGACTGTCAAGCATCGCCGCCACCTTGAGGAAATCACCGAGACCCCCGGTGAACGCCCCGTCCGGCTGGCCGATATCAAAGCAATCCTGCTCGACGAAGACACGCCACTCGTGCGTCCCGGTCAGGCACTCGCCCCCGGCGATTGGCACTTGCGTGCCACGGCACAACTCCGCGTAACTCCACGGGTCCGTGTAATGCAATGGCTCTTCGAAGAAGAACAGGTCGTAAGGCTCCGCGGCTTGCGCGACCGCCTGGGCGATTTCAAGATCCCATGTCTTGCCCGGGCTGTTGCCCATGTGCCCGTCAAGCATGACCCTGACTTCCTCTCCCGCATGTGAGCGAATGAACTTCAGTTTGTCACCCTCAAAGTCAGCCGCCTCGGTAGCGCCCGTCGGGGTGTAGGATCCACCGTCTGGCGAATATTTGCCGGTAGCTATCTTGAAAGCCCGAAATCCCAGCGACAGGTAGTGGTCGATCTTCGCTGCCAACCGGTCTTTCGGGTAATTGCTGGGTCCGCCGGTGGCGTAGCAGAGGATCTGGTCATGCTTCCGCCCACCCAGCAACTCGTACACAGGTAATTGTGTCAGCTTGCCTTTCAGGTCCCAAAGCGCCGCTTCTATGCCGTTGATGACTGCCAAGCCCAGGCCCACTCTGCACCAAAAATTGCCGCAATGATACATCCGGTTCCACAGTTCGGCAATATCGTCAGCACTCTGTCCTACAAGGATTGGCTTGAAGAACTCAACGATTTCCGGGACCACCTCGGGGAAAAAGTAGCCCACATAGGTCTCGCCGATTCCGATTAGTTCTGTATCAGTGTGAATCTCGACAAATGCCGCACTGCGCCGCTTGCGGGTTTCGCTCAAAAAGGGATCGTTTGTGCAAGGCCCCGTCAGTAAGACCGTCCGTACGTCGGTAATCTTCATAGCAGCCTCCGAGCCAATGTTCCGTGCCGCGACCGACGGTACCTTCCGAGTAAGCTGCCTACCAACCCCAGCACGCAGGTTCGCCGCCCGAATTCAATCTCCTGCCCTGCAAGGGTGGGATCAAAGCTCCCCTGCCGCGGGACACCCACCTTTAGGCCAGGTGAGGCATTCCTTATCTTGTTGCTGTGTGTCCCGCTGCAGCCCTGTTGTTTGTCGCTGTAGTCCCGCGGTACGGTCTTCAGCTTGGCTGTTTCCTTCCTCAGCTTTTTGAGCTATTCGAGCGAGAACTGATCCGGCAGAACGACATAACCCTCGACTTCCAGCTGCTCCAGCTGTTTCCAGAACGCGAGCTTCGACAAATCACAGTCATCGATTCTTGGCTGAGCTACCGCCGTGCTCATGCGGAGTCACCTCCGCGCACATTATACTCGCACGTCCACGCCTGATTCAGCGTGCTCCATCGGCTGTACCCATAAGGCCTCGACAACGCAGGAGAGCTCAGGTGCAAGGTATCGAGGTGCGTCCGTGGACGTAGCCGAAAAGGTGGCGAGTGAGCGGGCCTCCGCCCACCGATCCGCCGCCCCGAAGATCTCTTGTGGCAAAACTGCCTTTTTTATCGGAATCTGCTACGATTGGCCGTTCGCACGCCGACTGTCGTACCCGCAACGCGTCTCGACGATGCACTGTCATTTTCAACAAGACTTTGAGAAGGTAAGATGGCCCGCCGCCGTGGTGCTGTTGGCGCTGGTGGGGTGGGGTGTGTTGGGAGTGGGGACCGCTGCCGGGGTTGCCGGGGACCCGGCGGTCGCGGCGCGCGCGGAGCCGGTTGATCTGCGGCTCGAGCGGTTGCCGCTGTATTTTGTCGAGAACCGCGGGCAGGCCGATGAGCGGGTCGTGTTTTATCTGCAGGGGCGCGAGACCGCGGTTTATTTCACTCCTCAAGGGGTTACTTATTCGCTGACCGGTTCACAGCCGGGCTCGTTGACCGATGCTGCGGTGACGGGCGGCTCGGAGGGATCGGCGTCGGTCGAGCCGCGAGCGCATGCCGTGTCCTATGGCGGTCCGGCGGAGCATGCCGAAGCCGTGGCGCGTTGGGCGGTGAAGCTGGACTTTGTGGGGGCGAATGCGGAAGTCCGCCTGGAGGGAGTCGAGCGGACGCCGGCGGCGGTCAGCTACTTCAAGGGCGCGTCGTTTGAGGGGCAGACGGGGTTGCCGACCTACTCCCGAGCGCCTATCGCGATCTGTGGCCGGGCGTAGACCTGATCTATTCGGGGACGGTCAATCGGCTCAAGTATCAATTTGTGGTTAATCCCGGCGCTGACCCGGCCGTGATTCGGCTGGCCTATCGCGGCGCGGACGTGCGGTTGAACGGCGCGGGACAGTTGGAAGTCTCGACGCCGGTGGGCGGCTTCCGCGACGACAAGCCCTACGTCTACCAAGAGCGTGGCGGACGCCGTGTTGCGATTCCGGCGGCCTATTCCGTAGACCCGACCGCTAGCGAGGAGCGGGTCCGCTATGGCTTCGCGCTGGGCGAGTACGACGCGAGCCGGGTGCTGATCATCGATCCGTCGGTGTTGATCTACGCCGGCTACATCGGGGGGACGGCGTTGGACCGCGGGGCGGACGTGGCGGTGGACTCCGCCGGCAACGCCTACGTGACGGGCGAGACGGCGGGCACGGCGGGCTTTCCGGTGCTGGCGGGGCCGGACCTGACGTTCAACGGCAACAGCGACGCCTTTGTGGCGAAGGTGACGCGGCGGGCACGGGGTTGGTCTATGCGGGCTACCTGGGCGGCAACGGTGCGGACCGGGGGGCGTCGATCGCGGTGGACGGGGCGGGGGCGGCCTATATCACCGGGGAGACCGAATCGGACGCCACGACGTTTCCGACGCTGCTGGGACCGGACCTGACGTTCAACGGTGGGACGCTGGATGCATTCGTGGCGAAGATCAACGCGGCGGGCACGGCGTTGCTGTATGCGGGGTATATCGGCGGCGAGGAGCCGGACGGCGGCAACGGCATCGCGGTGGACGCCGCGGGCCAGGCCTACGTGGTGGGCGAGACGCTGTCGGACGAGTTCAGCTTCCCGGTGGCGATCGGACCCGACGTGACGGCGAACGGCTCCCAGGATGGCTTCGTGGCGAAGGTGAACGCGGCGGGGACGGCGCTGCTGTTCGCCGGGTACTTGGGCGGCGATGGGGCCGACGCCGGCCACGACATCGCGGTGTGGGGCGAGGGCGAGGTGTTCGTCACGGGCGAGACGTCCTCGAGCGAAGGGACGTTCCCGGTGACGGTGGGACCGGACCTCACCTATAACGGCGGGCTGACGGATGCGTTTGTGGCGCAGGTGCGGGCCGACGGCACGGTATTGGAGTACGCGGGCTATATCGGCGGGGAGCTGGCGGAGGCGGGCAACGGGATCGCGGTGGACGCCGACGGGCAGGCACACGTGACGGGCAACACGCGATCGACGGAAGGGACGCTCCCGGTTTTGCGCGGACCGGACCTGACGCACAACGGACAGCAGGACGCCTTTGCGGCCAAGGTGGCGTCGGGCGGGGGACGCTAATCTACGCGGGCTACGTGGGGGGCGAGGGGATTGACAGCGGCAACGCGGTGGCGCTGGACGAGCACGGCAACGCGCACCTCACCGGCGGGACGCGGTCGACGCGCGGGGGGTGTTCGGCGGAGTGCGGGACGCCTACGTGGCGCAGATCAACCCGGCGGGCTCGACGCTGACGTATGCGGGCTACCTGGGCGGCGACGCCGACGACCGCGGCGAAGGGATCGCGATCGGCTCGGACGGCGGGGTGTTCATCGCGGGCCAAACGACCTCGACGGCGGCGACGTTCCCGGTGACGGTCGGGCCGGACCTGACGTACAACGGCGGCCGCGACGCGTTCATCGCAAAGATCGAGATCACCGGCCCCAGCATCACGGTGGAAGGCATCGTGAACGCGGCGACGTTCGTCGGCGGACCGATCGCGCCGGGCGAGATCATCTCGATCTTCGGGGTGGAGATCGGACCGGACCCCGGCGTCAACAGCACGTTTAACGACGAAGGCAACGTGCCGACGCTGCTGGCGGGGGTGCAGGTGCTGATCAACGGCGTGCCGGCGCCGCTGTATTTTGTTGGCGAAAACCAGGTGAACTGCCAAGTGCCGTACGAGGTCGACGGCACGGAGCAAGTCACGGTGCAAGTGATTTTCAACGGCACGGCATCGAATATCGTGACGATCGACGTGGCCGAGACGGCGCCGGGGCTGTTCACGTTAGAGAACGGCATCGGCCAGGTGATCGCGGTGCTGTTTCCCGAAGGCACGCTGAACACGGCCGAGAACCCGGTGGCGCCGGGACAGATCGTGACGCTGTACGGGACGGGCGAAGGGCAGACGGTGCCGACGGGTTTGACGGGAGTGCCGGTGGACGTACCGCTGCCGATCCCGATCGCCGACGTGGTGGTGAGGATCGGCGGGGTGGAGCAAGACATCCTATATGTCGGCGGGGCGCCGGGATTTGCGGGGCTGTTGCAGCTCAACATCGAGATCGTAGTGGGGACGCCGGCGGGCGAGGCAGTGCCGATTGTAGTGACCATAGGGGGCGTGGGCAGCACCGGTGCACTGGCACCGGGAAAGGGTCCTCTCTTCGATATCGACGTCGTCGACGACATCCTGGGCGTCACGATTGCGATCGTGGAAGACCCGAACAATCAGGGTCCGGTGGCGAACGGGCAGATGGTGATGACCGACGAGGACGTGGCGTTGGCGATCACGCTGACGGGCAGCGACCCGGAGGGCGACCCGCTGACGTTCACGATCACGCGGGCGCCGGCGAACGGGGCGGTGAGCGCTCCGGTGTCGACGAGGCCGGGCTCGGCTGACGTCACCTACACGCCGGTGGCGAACTTCAACGGCCTGGACAGTTTCGACTTCCAAGTGGCGGACCCCAACGGCGGCAGCTCGATGGCGACGGTAGAGATCGAAGTGAAGCCGCTGCCGGATGCGCCGGTGGACAACAACGACTCGGCCAACGCGGTCCAAGACACCGCCCTCGAGATCGATGTGTTGCGGAACGACTTTGATCCCGACGGCGACGCGCTGACGATCAGCGCGGTGGGTGCGGCAGGCAACGGGAGCACGACGACGAACGGCTCGACGGTGGCCTACACGCCCGGGAGCGGTTTCATCGGCTTCGACAGTTTCGAATACACGATCAGCGACGAGAACGGCAAGGCGCTCGACACGGCCACCGTCTCGGTGCAAGTGACCCGCGCGCCGGTGCCGGAGAACTCCGATCCCACTGCCAACCCGCAGAGCGTGATGACGAACGAGAATGTACCGCTGCCGATCTTGCTGAGCGGCAGCGACCCGGACGGCGACACCCTGACCTTCACGCTCTTGACGGCGCCGGCCAACGGCACGCTGGGCCCAATCAATCCGCAGAGTCGGGAGACGGCCGAGGTGCCTTACACGCCGAACACTGACTACGACGGCCCGGACGAGTTCATGTTCCAGGTCGACGACGGTGAAGGCGGGAGCGACATGGCCGTCGTCAACATCACGGTTAAGAGGATATCCGACCTGACGATCACGAAGACCGGGCCGGCCATGGCGACGCTCGGCGGGATGGTGACGTTCGACGTGATGGTGTTCAACGCCGGTCCGTCGGATGCGACGGGGATCACCGTCGTCGATCAATTGCCACCTGAGCTGACGTTTAGCGCCGGGGGCTCGTCGGCTTCCTGCTCGGCGGCCGGCCAAACAGTCACCTGCATGCCGATCGACTTGGCGGTGGGAGTCGGTGTGACGCTGAACGTCGAGGCGACGGTGAGCGGCGGCGTACCGACGCAGATGGTGACCAACACGGCTACGGTTGACTTCCCGGACGACCCGACGGCCCCCGACATGGCCGGCCACACCGTGGAACTGGTGAGCCTGCCGCCGATGGTCGGCAACCCCGGCGCGGGACTCGAAACGGTCGGCAATACGCGGCTGGATGTCAGCAACCCGCCAGCGCCGTTGACGGCCGAGGAAGAGGCCCTGGCGGCGGAGATTCCCGAAGCCGCGGCCGCGCCCAAATCCCACAGCGGCGTGCCGTCGGTCGATGTGGCGAGCAACATCCAGACACTGGGCAACGTCACCGACCCTGAGAACGATCCGCTGATCTTCAGCGTTTCGGCGGCCAATGCCAGCACGGGGACGTTCAGCATTACGACGGCGCTCGGCGGCGAGTTCACGTACGACCCGCCCGCCGGCTGCGGCCTCGGGCCCGATACGCTCACCTACACCGTCAGCGACGGCTTCAACATGGTCGACGGCACCCTGACGATCAACTTCGTCGACTGCATCTGGTACGTCAAGAACAACCACTCGTCGGGCGGCGACGGCACCTCGGTCAATCCGTTCAACAAGCTTTCCGATGGCGCCGGTGACGCGAACCTCGACGACGGCGAAGACGCCTCGAGTGACGGCGAAGACATTTTCGTCCTCTTCGGTGACGGCACGACGACGAACCAAGACAGTGGCATCACGCTCAACAACCAACAGCGGCTGATCGGCGAAGGCGTCGAGCTGACGGCACGGAATCCATTCACCATGCCCGTGGGCAACGAGCCCGGCCAGTCCCTCTTCCCGGCGGGCAACAAGCCCCAGATCGGCAGCCCGGGAACAAGCGATGTGGTGATCGAGACCGCGGGCGAGGAACGCACCGGCATGGAGGTACAGGGCCTGGTCATGACCGGCGGAGGGAGCATCGGCATCGAGGTGCTGGCCAACTCCCTGACCAACGCCGAGGTCCTCATCGCGAACAATGACTTCGGCAATGCCACCGAGGGCCCAACCGACCGGGGCATAGCGGCGATCAATTCGGACGAGGGCAACCTGACGCTGGCCATCAACAACAACACCTTCGTGAACGTCGGCGATGCAGTCGATGACTTCGGAGTCAGCGTTGCCAATTCCTTCACCGGAAGAACTTTCATCACGAGCTTCAGCGGCAACGTGTTGGACGGGATCAGCTCCGGGATCGGCGTCAGCGGCACGGGAGTAAGCATGACGGGCGTTATCTTCGACGCCAATCCGTCCGACCCCGACTTCACTGGCGACACCGTGCCCGCCGGCGCCACGTCCGTTGGCGCCTCGGGAAGCCCGGTCGGCGCAACCGGTGTGATCTTGACCAATGTCGAGGGCGATGTAGACTTCGGTCTCGCCTCGGGTGTCCTCGACGTTTTTGCCACCGACGCTGGACTGCAGGCCAACGGTTTTGGGCCTTTGAGCGCCGGGGGCGGGATGGGCTTCCGGATCAGCGTACCCGACGGCAGCACCATCGCCGGCAACGGAGCGGCCCTGGCGCCGTTGACCGAGGCCCCAACCACCCAGCCGAAGCTCGTGACCGCGCTCGGTGGCGCCATGGACCTTGACCCCCTGACCGCGGTGTTCGGCACGTCCGGCGGCGCCGGCGTCACTCTCCTCGGCGAAAGCGTCTCGTTCGTTCAGATCCAAGGCGACCTGTTCTTCAACTCGACCAGCGTCCTGAGCGGTGGGTTGAGTGACGTCTTCTTGTTGACCAACAGCGATGCGAGCATCGATTACGACGGCACGATCGTCGACGACACCGGCTTCGGCATCACCATCAGTGGTAATGGCACGGCAGCTAACAACGACACCGTCAACTTCAACGGCACGGTCGACCTCGGCATGGACGCCGCTCTCACCAACGCCGCCGTCGAAATGACCGCCAACGACCCGACCTTCACGGTCAACTTCAACGCCGCGCTCAACATTGATGCGAGCGGCGCCGACGGCATCGTCGGCACCGGCTCTGGCACGCTCGCCACCGTCGCCGGCAGCAGCATCAACGCCACCGACGGCGCGGCCATCAACATCGACGGGGATTCCAACCCCAATGAAATCGACTTCGGTCCGGGCTCGCTCAACTTCGACACCATCACGGTGAACGACACGAATCCCGCCGCCGGCTTTGGCATCAACATCGTCGACTTCACCGGCACGGCCAACCTCGGTGTCGTCACCCTCAACACGACCGATGGCGTCGCCCTTCGCCTCAGCAACGGCGGCACCGCCAAGACTCTGCCCGGCAGCACGATCAACGCCACCGACGGTCGGGCCATCGAAGCGCTTAATGTCGACTTCGGTACCGGCTCGCTGCACTTTGATTCGGTAAGCGCCAACTCTATTGCCCTCATTACACCCGTCACCTTCCTCAACGCC
Organism: Bryobacterales bacterium; assembly: GCA_965248255.1. Taxonomy (GTDB): domain Bacteria; phylum Acidobacteriota; class Terriglobia; order Bryobacterales; family UBA6623; genus JAKZVK01. The sequence continues at coordinate 1,881,014 of CBDFIW010000004.1, read as the reverse complement.
AGCGGCCGCATCAACATCATGGGGGGAAGTATTGCGGAGACGAGCGGCAACCCCACACCCGCCATCAAGGTTGAAGATACTCCCAGCAGCCTGGAGTTCATCCTGCACAACACGACCCTCACTGGCAGCGTGGACGACGAATTGCGGGTGGTGTCCGACACCGGCCCCTTGTGTGTGAGCATGTCCGGCAACACGCTCGATGCAGGGAGTGGAGCCATCGACTTCGACCAGGCCCCGACTGGCACAATCAGTGTCGTCCAGGGCGACGCCGCCATCCTCGCCGCCGTCAACGGCATTCCCCCCGCGAACGTGTTAGAAAGCGGCACCATCGGTTACGGCGCAGGCTGCCTCACCGGCGGCGGGCCCTTCGACAACGCGCCCACGGCACAGAACGACGCCGCCATGGTCGACGAGGACATGACGGTTTCCATCAACGTCATCGACGGCAGCGCCGGGGGTCTGGACAGCGATCCCGACGCGGGCGACATCATCTCCCTCCGCGGCATCATGACCGCGCCCACCATGGGTACCGCCACCATCACCAGTCCGACGAACGTGCTCTACGACTACACAGGCGCGTTCCTTGGCCTCGGCAACAGCTTCATGGATACCTTCGTGTATGAGCTGACCGACAAGGCCGGTAACATCGTCATGGCCCAGGTCACGGTCACCGTCAACGGCGTCGCCGTTCCGCCCAACACCGCCACCAACGACAGTTATCAGACCGCCGGCAACACGCTGCTGGAAGTAGCGAGCACCACCTCCTTCGCGAGCACCGCCAAGGTGCTGGTCAACGACAACCTCTGCTCGAACGACACCGACGGCGGCGGCGGCCTCTCATTACCCAGGTCCAGGGAATCGCTGACGGCGACGGCATGGACCCCGATCTGGCCGCCGGCAGCATTGAAGTCCTCACCGCAAACAGTGGCACGGTCGCCGTAACCACCTCCAACTGCGAGTTCAACTACAAGCCGCCGACCGACTCCGGCGCGGCCGCCAACAGCGCGACCTTCGAGACCGACAGCTTCACCTACGACCTGTTCAACGGCATGGGCCCCGCCACCGTCAGCATCAGCTTCGTCAACCAGATCTGGTACGTCGACAACACCAACCCCGGCTCCGACATCGGCACCTCGACCGACCCGTTTAACACCCTCGCCGAGGCCTCGACAGCCGCCGGCACGAACGACACCATCTTTGTCTACACCGGCGACGGAACCGACACAGGTCAGAGCTCCGGCATCACCCTGCTCAACGCCCAGCGCCTCATCGGCCAAGGTATCGCCCTGACCATCCCGGACAGCGTGACCCAGCAAGGCGTGGTAGTCCCGGGCCCGCAGACCCTGCTCGTCGCGGGCACCCAGCCGAAGATCTCGGGCGCCTCGCCCGGAGTCACCGTCTTCAACGTCAGCGCTGTCATCAGCGGTCTCGACATCACCGCCGGCACCGGCGGCGGCATCGGCGACGATGGCGTCTTTGTGGACTGCAACGCGGCGGCTATCCGCACGGTGGAGATCTCCAACAACACCATCGCCGGAGTTCGGCACGGGATCGAAATCTCCAACGCCGGCTGCACCTACGAACTGGACATCTCGAACAACCACATCACCGCTGCCGGCGCCCCCAGGGCCGGCATCTTGGTCGCCGGAGCCGGCCAACCCACTTTCATCACCAACTTCGACAGCAACACTGTTGACGGATCCGTCGCCGGCGTCCTCGGGACCGGCATCCATATCACCAGCGTCACCTTCGACGCCAACCGCACGCTCCCCAACTTCCAGCAGGTGACCGGCGGAACCACCGTCATCGGAGAGTCTACCGACCGGGTTGGCGTGAATGGATTGGTCCTCGGCATCGCTGGCGGGAATGAGGTCAGCGGCAACCTGGTCTTCACTGACCTCGACATCCTCGCCACCGGTACCGGGCTCGCCGTGGTGGGCTCCGGCGCTCTGACAGCCGGCACTGGATTCGGCCTCACCGTGCCGGACGGCTCGACCATCGACTCCTCCACCGGCGTCGCCATCGACCTCGACCCGCTGACCGGCGTGTTTGGAACTTCCGGCGGCAGCCAGGTGACCATCAGCGGCCAAAGCGCTTCGTTTACTGATGTCGCGGGCATGCTCTTCTTCAGCTCCTCCAGCGCCCTCGCTAGCACCACCGCGGCAACCGCCTTCAGCGTGAGTGGCGGCAGCGGCGACCTCTCATATGCCGGTACCATTGCCAACACCGGCGGCAACTCAGTCGTTGTGACCGGCCGCACCAGCGACACCGTCTCCTTCACCGGCGCCATCGATGACGACGCCGCGGGGATCTCCCTGACTACCAACACCGGCGCGGCCATCACTTTCACCGGCGGCCTTGATCTGGACACCACCACGAACACTGCCTTCACCGCCACCGGCGGCGGCACGGTCACTGCAACCAGTGGAACGAACACAATCGATACGACCGCGGGTACCGGCCTAAATATTTCGGGTACGACCGTGAATGCTACGTTTGCCAACGTTACCCAGACTGCCGGCACGGCAACCTGCGTCAATATCGCGAACAGCCCCGGCACAAAGAACATCACGAGCCTGAAGTGCACCACGACCGGCGTGGGAGTCAGCCTCAACGCCGCCGGGACGTTCAACGTCGACAGCGGCGGCGCGCCCGGCGGCAGCTTTGTCTCAGCCACAGGCAACACCGCCTTCTCCAGCATGGCCACCGTGCTCGGCGTCAACCTGGCAACCATGAGTGGCGCCAGCGCCTCGTTCATTAACAACACGGGCTCTGCAATTCTTGGCGTTGGCGGCCTTACGGGCATCGCCGGCGCAACGTTCAATGTGAATCAGGGCTCGGCGATGATCGATTACGACGGCAGCATCACAAACATCTCCGGCGACTCGGTGAGCATCACGAACACGACTGCCAATGGGGTCGACCTTAGCGGCACGATCAACGACACCGGCACAGGAATCACCGTAAGCGGCAACAGCGGCGGGTCAAATACCTTCGGCGGCACGACGAAGACCGTCAACACCGGAGCCAACACCGCTGTCGATCTGACCAACAACACCGGTGCCACCATCACGTTCTCGGGCGGCGGTCTCAACGTCGATACGACTACGGTGACAGCGTTCAACGCTACCGGCGGCGGCACGATCAATATCGGTGGCAGCACCAACACCATCGACTCCACCAGCGGAACCGGAATGAACCTCTCCGGTGTAACCGTCGCGCTGTCGGGTAACGGTGTGAACGTGACCACCACCGGCGGTACGGGAGTCAACGTGGGCACGGGTACCACCAGCATCACCGGCAGCGGCACGGACGGCCTCGACATTGTCACATCAGGCACCGGCACCGGGTTCAACGCCACATCCGGCGGCACGGTGAGCCTCACCGGTACCGGCAATAGCGTGAACACCTCGTCAGGCACCGGTACCGCGGTCAAAATTGCCGACACAACGATTGGCGCCGGCGACGTCATCTTCCAAAGCGTCTCCGCTAATCTGGCAGCCAACGGTATTTTCCTCGACGACACAGGTTCGACCGGCGGATTCACCGTGACCGGAAACGCAGGTGATTGCGACTCAAGCACCCCCACATGTACGGGTGGAGATATCCGCAACACGGCCGGAGCCAACGGAAACACGGCTGGTCAGGGCGTGCATATGAACAATGTCGGGGGCGGGGTCTCGCTGACGCGGATGCGGATTGGCGATCACGCTAACTTCGCCATCTTTGGTTCCAATGTTACGGGCTTCACCCTGAATACCTGCCTGGTCGATGGAGCCAATGGTAATAGCGCCGGAGACGACGAGGGCAGCATCGAGTTCAACGGCCTGTTCGGATCGGCGAGTATCACCGCCAGCGAGATTCTGGGAGGCCTGGAGAACAATATCACTGTCGAGAACTCGAGCGGCGTTCTCAACCGCCTCACGATCGACGGCGGTACGATAATTCGCAACAACAGCGCGGCGTTCGGGAACGACGGTCTTCGCTTTGCCGCGGTGGATCCTTCGGCTGGCGGAACGATCATGAACCTCACGGTCGAGAACTCGTTCTTTACCGCCAACCGCGGCGAACACCTGGACACCGACGCCAACGGCAGCGCGGCGATGGACATCATCTTTAGCGGCAATACACTGAGCGGCGGACACGCGAATGCCCTCTCACAATCGGTCCTCGTGAGCAACAGTGACAGCAGCGACGTCACGGTGACCTTCGGCGGCACCACCAACAACTCGACCGGCTCCTTGCTGACTGCGTTTACTTTCTTCCAAAGCAGCTCCACGACCTCGAGTTCATCTCTCATCGGCACTTTTTCCGGCAACACGATCGGGGCAACCGGCGTCGTCGGTTCCGGCTCCGCTCAGGCGCACGGTTTGGAGATCAACGCGACCGGCGGCGGCACGGTGACGATGGCCGTAACCGGGAACATCATCCGGAGGTTTATGACGAACGGTATTCAGGTACTGGCAGGAGCGGGCAGCCGATTTACCGGCCCCGCAGGGGGCGAACAATCATAGCCCTTGGATTCATCCATGGGGCCGGGACACACCCACGTCCAACCGGCGGCCCGATGAGCTACGGATCATCGACATCGCTCTGCTGACCGACAAGCGCGGTGCGGGCATCGGCGGCGCGCTCATGCAACGCATCCTGGGCGAAGCCGCGCTCATCGGCAAGCCCGTCCGCATTCACGTCGAACGAAACAACCCCGCCATGCGGCTCTACGAACGCTTGGGCTTCCAGAAGGTCGAAGACCAAGGCGTCTACTGGTTAATGGAGTGGCTGCCCGCCGGCTCAAGAGCCGCTGCCAAATAGACCGAGGCGGAGAGGGCTACGCAGGTGGTGCGGACGAGGTCTTCCAATAACCCGTCGGCGATCTCGACAAGCGCGTTCGGTTTGTCCTTGATTTCGTAGACCGTTTTCCGAGGCCCTGCAACGCCCTACGATGTCGGCCTTCAGGCTAGCATCGGCAACGGCTACGTCCCGCTATGTGAAGACGGCCTCGTAACGCATGCCAACCTTGCCCGGCCCGATGGGAACGAGGAAGATCTCCATCAGCTCGGTTTGTTCGCTCCGCACCTCGTAGATCTGCTGCGGGAGGACGGGCTCGAGTGGGCCGCGAAAGAGGAGCGAAAAGGGTTTGCGGCGGCCCTCTTCGGCGTCGCTTTCCAGGGAACGGCAGTCAACCAGTCCGGCCTCGACGTCGGTGTCTTCTACCTTGATGAGAAAGGTCCGGCTGACCTGCTCTTCGAACATCTCGATCGTGAGTTTATCGAGCATAGGTAGCCATGATATGTTTGGGCCCAGGCGATTCTGTTAATGGCTCTGTGGGCCGCCGAGCGGATTGTGGCCCCTACCGAACAGTATCAGAGAACTGCAGCAGCTGGCGACTCGACTTGAGTACAGCGTGACGGGGCTTTGTCATCCCACCATCGAGATTCAGCCTCTACTTGGCGGCGATGTACTTGCGGTTGATTCGAAACGCGACCGCGCTGAGCCCTATCAACGCCAGGCCGAAAAGGATCAAGGCGATCGGCCAGCCAACCACGTCGGAAAAATTCTCGGCCGTGTAATAGCCGACGTAACCCAAGATCGCCACCGTGCCGACAAACAGCAGACCGCGGCTCTTGACCCAGGTGCTCAGAAACACCACACCGCAGGTGGCGCCCAAAAACAGAATCTCCAGTGCGCTGCCTTCGATCAGCGAAAACAGTCCCGTCAACATCGCGGTCGAACTCACGAAGTACCAGAAAGGTGTGATCGCCGCGTGACGCGTTCGGTCGATCGAGTAAGTAGCCAACAAGACCGAAAGGCCCAGAGTGAAGACGATCAAGTCTTCATCCAGATCGACGAGGTCCATGGCGGTTCCGTACAAGCACACCGCGAAAATGAGAGCCATGAACAGCAGGACCGAGCGCCCCGTTTTGAGAAAAGTCAGAGTCTGCTGAATCAACAGGACGCCCGCGGTCAGCAGGATCGCGTGACGCTCGTCGCCGCCCCTCGAGAACTCGTCGATGGCCACCAGAATGCCCGTGGGCTGTAGCAGCGCCGCCAACAAGAAGAGCGGCGTCGCCGTCTTTTCCCAGCGTTCGTCACCGACGGCGAAGAGAGCCATGACGAACGCCGCGATACCCGAGCCGAGCGTGACGGTGATTCTGGCGATCGAGTTCATCGACTCCCACTGCATCTCGATGAAGACGCCCAAGCCGGCGAGGACGAAAATTCCACCCAAGTAACCGAGGAGGCGCGTCAGGATCGACGACTTTGAATCGGAAGCTTCCTTCCCCGGAGACAGTTCTGCCAGTATTTCGACCGAGGTCAGGTCGTGTTCGCGCACGATGCCCGCGATTTGCTTCAGCGCTTGTTCTTTCGTGGTCATAGCGGCTTATTAATCGGGCGGAGTGACGATCCAGCCCAGAAAGCGAGCGGGGTACCAGTTGAAGTCGTTGCCGGACGGCACCGCAACGACGGCACCGTTCTTGCCGATCGCCAGGCCGCGGCGGCTCCGTCGATAGAACAAGCCCAGCAGATCTCTGCCGCGGCGGGACTCGACCAGTTCGTATCCGTCGGGCGCGACGCGGCGTGAGTCGATGACTTGGTTGCTGAACTCCGGAACTTCAACGACGACGCCAGCTTCGGCATCCTCGGCTGTCTCGGGCAACGGTAGGCTGATTTCCCGAACGTTGCCGCTCAAATGCTCGTACAAGAACAGCCGGGCGCGAGGGGCGTACTTGTCGGGCGAGGTCAGAAAAGCCCGAACGCGGAGCTTGCGCTCGGAGTCGACGTCGATTTCATAGCGCCAACGAGACGGCTGATTGGAGTAGTTGTGATCCTGCGCGAACAGAAAATCGTACTGCGGCGGATCCACCAGCAGGCGTGGAATGTACGTCGCCAGCAGGAAGAAGACGACCACCGCGGCCGGCAACAGGATGCCGATGACAAGGGCGGCATTCTCACGAAGTAATTTCCCGATTGCCATTGTATCGACCCACCTCCACAGGCTGCGCCGACTCTCCTTCAACGGCGATTCTCGGTTGGCCTCGGTCGTGTCTCGAAGTTTAGAGCGGGGGGAACTTCGTGTCTAGCTATGGAGTGACAGTTTGTGAAGTGTCACAATGCTCGGGTCGTGGTGCTCGAGGCTCAAATCGACCGCGAGGCCGACGTGCCGATCCACGAGCAGGTAGCGGTCCGAACGCTGCTACGGATCGTCTCCGGAGCGTCACGGTCGGCGCAAGGTCTGCCCAGCGTAACAGCGCCGGCGCGTCGGCTGAGGATTCATTACAACACGTCACCCGGGGCCTGCCGCTGATCCAGATAGGTGGGCCCGACAGGTCGGACCCACCCTGAGAGCTACATGCGCTCGCCCGTCACTTCGACCGGCACACCTTTCGTGACCGAGTCGAAGACGGGAGAGAATCTCGGCCCCATCTCGATGAGCTGCTCCAGTTCCTCGTCCGATACATCCGCCTTGACCTTGAAACTCATCCGGATGCTCTCGTAGCCGTTGCGAACACGGTCGTCGATGTTGAGGAAGCCGCGCAAGTCGATCTTGCCTTCGACGAACAACTCCACCTCTTCGATCTCGATGCCGCGCGCTGCGGCGTGGTAAACCATTGAGGTCACTACGCAGGCGGCTAGGCCCTTGAGCAAGTACTCGACCGGGTTGGGGCCCTGATCGTTGCCCAACAGGACGGGTGGCTCGTCGGCATCAAGCACGAAAGGCTCTGTACGGCTACTTTCCTCACATGCTCCGTAGTAGGTGTTGATAGTGGAGCGGTTGTGTCCGCCGTGCATCCACTTGTTGTTCAGTCTGAATTTGAACTTCGCGATGGCTGGTGTCGCCTTGACGGCGTCAATCGTCTCGAACAGAGCGTCAACGTCCACGCCGTTGACGGCCCTGGCTTGAGTCGTGGTAGTCATTACTGTTTCTCTCCTTTTTTCGTTTGCTGGGTCTGGTTGACCCTTGTTGGCCAGAGAGAACGCATGGACCTGACCAAACCGCGAGGAGAATATAAATGATTGAATCTAAGATTGTTACGAGAAGATCTCGGACCAGTGAGAACTCACGATATTTCGTGACTCGCGAGATGTCGCGACTCAAAGTGGCCAGATTCCGCGACTCGGCTTAGGCGCGACGCCTAACGGCGAGAGCCTTCATCCTGGATGTGAGCGTCGAGGGTTTCGTACCCAGCAGATGTGCAGCACCGTCCAGTCCTGAAACACGCCAGCCGCACTGTTCAAGCGCCCGAACGAGATTCTGACGTTCCAAGTCACGCAGTTCTGTGACCGTCAAGACAGCGCTATCGTCTACCGGCTGCTGGGTTGGTCTTGCTGCATCGAGCGGAAGCGCCCGCTCAAGGCTAAGCCGGCTTGACCGAGAGATGATAACCGCACGCTCAATGACGTTCTGCAGTTCCCGCACATTGCCTGGCCAATCGTAAGCCTTGAGACGCTTGACTTGATCTGGGGTCAGCGGCAAGATCTTGCGCTGCATCCGTTGGCTGAACTTTCGAACGAACTCGTTCGCCAGTATTTCGATGTCATACCCCCGTTCTCGTAGCGCCGGAACGGCGACCGGAAACACGTTCAGCCGGTAGAAGAGATCCTCGCGGAAGGAGCCTTCTTGGATGCGCTGCGGCAAATCTCGGTTCGTGGCAGCGATGACGCGCACATCAATTTTCTGTGTGACCGAGCTTCCCACCGGTTCGAATTCGCCTTCCTGCAACACTCTGAGGAGCTTGGGCTGCAGGTCGATAGGCAGCTCGCCGATTTCATCGAGAAAAATCGTGCCGTGAGTCGCCAGTGAGAATCGCTCTTGCCTTTTCCGGGTTGCCCCTGTGAACGCCCCTTTCTCATGGCCGAAAAACTCACTCTCGATGAGAGTTGGCGCTATTGCGGCACAATTGACCTTGATGAGCGGCTTGTCCGACCTTCGCCCGGCTGCATGAATGGCGTGCGCGATCAGTTCCTTTCCCGTGCCACTTTCGCCGTGGATCAAAACGGTTGCTTCGGTGGGGGCGACCTGCTGGATTGCCTCGATCACCGCCCGCATGGGGCGGCTCTCGCCAACCATGCCGGCCGCGTCGTAGGACTGCTCGATCTCCTCGCGGAGATAGTTTGCTTCTCCCGTGAGCAAATCAATACGCCGCTCAGCTTCCAGCTGGTCGTGAATGTTGCGCAGAATCAAGATGAAGAAGGTTTCGCCACCCGCCTGGCAGCGGGACAAACTGGCCTCGGCTGGGAACGTACCCTGCTGAAGAGAGATCGCCTTCAAACCGCCCGGTATCCACAAGTACTGCCTGCCTTTGGCCTGGCTCTCCACCTCGGCGGCTAGTCTGCGCAATTTCGTTGCGCTTCCTTTCGAAAGAAGAGTGGCCAAAGGCCGGTCAACGATCTGTTCCGCAGTCGCCCCGAATACTTCGAGTGCTGCCTGATTAGCATTGGTCACGATGAGGCCCGAGTCCAATTCAACGATGGCATCCATTGCGCTGTCGATAAGACTGGACAGCTTCTCTTCGCCACGGCGCACGTACTCCTCGGCCCGTAAACGCTGGATCTCGGCTGCCGCGCGTGCGGCGAAGATGCGGAAAAGCGCCTCCACTCGGGGAGCCTGCGGCAGTGGTTTTCTGTGTAGGCCCGCAAGGTGTCCAAGAATTGTGCCATCGGTATCTTGCAGCGGAACACCCATGTAGCTGACGGCGCCAAAGGGTTCAAGATCGGGATCTTTCGGGAACAGTGAGATGATGTCTTCAGGGAAATGGATGAACGAGCGTTTCTCGATCACAGCCTCGCAGGGCGTGTTTGCAATGTCGTACTCGTACTCCTTCACGTAGTCGCCGTCCCACCAAAAGGCGACGGATCTCAGACGAGATTCGGCTTCCAGATACTCGGTGATCCAGGCGCCGGTGATAGCGAGGCTTTGCGCAAGCGTTCTGACGAGCGCGCTAAAGAATCGATCACCGGTTTCCGCCGCCGTACCCTCCAGGATCGCCCGAATGATGGCATCTTCGCCCTGATGCGGCATGTACTCGCTTTTGTCAGACATGGTGCGGAACGGGCTCATGCAGGTGGTATGGGTGGCACCGTTAAGCGGGCCCGTGCCGCCCTAGCCGACCTGCTTGGAGATCTCGTCCTGGGTACTGTTGCGCCTGATGACGATGGGCCAATTCTACCGTTTCGCGCTTCGGTGTTGGTAACAACCGAAGCCGCCAACAATCTGTCCAGAATGGTATCAAGACCCTGTCCCAAGCTGCTTTTCCCCCAGTTCAGTCGGCGCCGCGAGGCTTGCAGAACACTCCATGTTTGCATCCCCTGCCCGCCGCTCTACCCACCCTGCTAGTGTAGTGCACCATAAATAATGTAACTTATATTGGCTTCCCATCGTCTCTATTAACAGGAGGCATGGGATGCGAAGAGCACAACCAGTAACTTTGAACACAGCGCAATGCAAGCAGTTGGACCGCTACGCGCGCGGCCGCCAAGTCGCCGTTCGTCTCGCCCTGCGAGCCAGGATTGTCCTGCTGGCCGCCGACGGTCTCGAGAATAAGCAGATCGCCGCACAGCTCGGTGTCTCGCGGCAGTTGGTGGCCCGCTGGCGCACGCGCTTTCTCGAAAGCAGCATCGCCGGCATTGCAAAAGACGCCCCACGGCCCGGTCGTAAACCTGCCGTCTCGAAGCAGAAAGTACAGCAGATCATCCACAAGACCACCCGCGAGAAACCGTCCAACGCCACCCACTGGAGCCGCCGCACCATGGCCGCCGCGGCCGGCGTCAGCGCTTCCACCGTGGGACGGATTTGGCGCGCCCATGGCCTCAAGCCCCACCGCGTCAAGACCCTCAAGCTCAGCAATGACCCGCGTTTCGCCGAGAAACTCGACGACATCGTCGGACTCTATCTCAATCCGCCTGAGCATGCTCTGGTTCTCTCGCTCGATGAGAAGTCCCAAATCCAAGCCCTCGATCGCACCCAGCCCGGCCTGCCGCTCAAAAAGGGACGCGGCCAAACGATGACCCACGATTACAAGCGCAACGGCACGACCACCCTGTTTGCGGCGCTCAACAGCCTTGACGGCAGCGTGATCGCCGAGTGCATGCCCCGACACAGCCACCAGGAATGGCTGCGCTTCCTGCGCTTAATTGACCGCCGCACTCCCAAGGACAAACAGCTTCATCTCATCGTGGACAACTATGCCACCCACAAGCATGCCGCTGTGAAGCGTTGGCTCGATCGTCACCCGCGCTTCCACATTCATTTCACCCCGACCTCGGCGTCGTGGCTGAACATGGTCGAGCGATTCTTTCGCGATCTCACCGTCAAGCGCCTGCGCCGCGGCGTGTTTCGCAGCGTGGACGAGCTCGTCGCCGCCATTGACGACTACATCGCCCAGCACAACGGGCATCCCACGCCCTTCATCTGGACCGCGACCGCCTCCGACATCCTCGAGAAAGTCAAGCGCGGACGTGCCGCCCTGCCTAAGGTGCAATCTGCTTGACGCACTACACTAGGTCCGCCTACAACGTAGTAGATTTCCTCCAAGATTTGGTAAGCCGGCCCGAGATTGAGACCACAATCCCGTAGGCCTCTCGGTCCTTCCCGGTCAGCTGCACCGGGCACAGTCCGCTTACAGCAGCGAGGCTAAGAAGGTGCGCACTTTCCCGATGTAGATCTGAATCTTGAATCACCGGTTTGTAGTGTCCGATTGTTCCGTCTGGTAGAGGCGGAGTGTGGACTCGCCCGTGACGGCGAGTTGCAGCGACACTGGGGAGAACTCGACGTATCCGATTCCCTGAAGAGACGCGATCTGCTCTTTCTTCTCAACGTTCCATACCGTCGCAGTCGCCCCTTGGATGGCAAGCAGACTATCGTCGTAAGAAAACTCGATACGGTCTTACCAGCCTCTGGCTTAAGGCGTGCCAGTCGGACCCGTTTTGACAAGTCCCAGACGTCGACAAAGCCTTCTTTGATCCATCTTCGGCCCATGGCGACGAGCGATTTGCTTCGAGCGGCGACAACGTGGCGCGCGGGAGCATCATCATCTCTAAAGGCACCGACCGAGATCACCGCCTTCTTCCCTCCAGTCAGAGTAATTGCGAGATCAGTTTTCTGGCTTGCCTTTGTCCAATCGAGTGCTACCTCTTCTTCTTCGAACAAGTCGTACACGAATGGTGACATGCGGGCGGTTACTACGTACCTTCCATCCTTCGTGAAATCCGTTCTGTGAGTGCCACCCTTACCGCGTTCACCAATCGTTCTTAGCTTTTTCCTCGAGAAGAAGTCCCAGATCAAGATAGCTTGATCGGATCTTGGGCGACGAGCGTGCGCCCGTCTGGCGCAAGGTGACCAGAGAACGCAATGCCCTCCAGCTGTTGGAGCTGTGCCCAGTCAGCAGTCGACCACACTCGCGCTACGTGGTCGTCGCCTATGGTCAGGATTTGGGTGTCGTCCGCGATGTACTGGAGAGAGTTGATCTCGTCCGCATGGAGTTTGGAAGAGAATCGTGACCGAGCCGTACTGCTCTCCCATACCGTGAGCCGACCATCCTTGTAACCCACAGCAAGCTGCGTTCCATCCACCGAGTACGCGATAGAGGTGGCTTTGGACGGTAGATCGATCCTATGTTGTAGCTTCCACTGCAGATCGGCCGCCGGAGCAAGAACAGCCTTAAGAGCAAGGCCAAGTCCTATGAGAAAGTGTGTGTGCTTATGCATTCGAGAGGATCTCCAGGAAAAAATCGCCTTCATCCTATCAGCGTGGAAGAACCACTGCCACTTAACTTTGTTCTCTATCTGTAACCGATCCGCCGAGGTTGGACGGCCCACAGTCTTTTGTGCCGTACCGGTGCAGTTCTTTTTGATTTGATCCCGTTCGCGACGCATCAGGGAAGTGAGCCGGTCAGGTTCAAGCCCGTGGGAAACCCACCGCCCACCGCCTGGTAGAACCACCTCGACATCCACGCAGCCCTCGTAGGGCCCGAGCCCGACATAGACTCTAAGGTCACTCTAAGAAAGATAAGTGCCACTCCACTGGAGCGCCCGCACCTGCGTTTGTCCCCCGGCGGTGATTATCATCAGGACTCCAATGCAGAAATGATTGCGTCCTTCTTTTCGTATCTCCAGTCATTGTACCTCGCCCATAAGCTCCCCGATTTCCTTGGCGCCATTCCCTGACGCTATAATCGGTGTCGAGGACAAGAGAGGGCGACGGAAATGAAGGCTGTGAGAGTCACGAAGCAAGCGGCACTAGTAGTGTTGTGGGCGTTCCTGCTGGCCTGTTCCTTCCAGGGGCCACCCTATTCGCCTGACAAGGCACTCGGGCTGTTCGAACTGCCTGAGGGTTTCCGCATCGAGCTAGTGGCGGCGGAGCCGGACGTTGTCGACCCGGTGGCCATCACATTCGACGAACAGGGGCGGATCTACGTCGTCGAGATGCGCGACTATCCCCTCGATCTGCGCCCGCTGGGACAAATCAAGCGGCTCGAAGATCTCGACGGCGACGGCTACTACGAGAACAGCACGGTTTTCGCCGACGAACTCAACTTTCCCAACGGTGTTATGCGCTGGCGCGACGGCGTGTTGGTTACCTCGGCGCCCGACATACTTTACTTGGAAGACAGCGACGGAGACGGCCGGGCCGACGTACGCCGGGTCGTGCTCACCGGGTTTTCGGCCACGAATCCGCAACTGCGCGTCAACGGCCTACGCTATGGCGTCGACAACTGGATTTACGCCAACTACCCGCGGGTGATCCGGCCGCGGAAGTACGTGGACGAGTTCGGTCATTCGGGCGACGCCCTGCGATTCCCTGATTACCCCGATGCTCCGCCGCTCGACATCCGTGCGGAAGACGTCCGCTTCCGGCCTGCCGAAGCTCGCGTCGAAGCACTTGGCGGCGGCTCACAGTACGGGAACTCTTTCGACGACTGGGGCAATCGCTTCACGGCCTGGAACAACGACTACGTCCGTCACCTGGTGATCGAGAGCCGCTACCTGAAGCAAAACCCATATCTCGCGGTCGAAAAGGCTTACCACTCGCCGTCGGGACTCGATCATTCAGCGCCGGTGTATCCTGTCACCGAGAACCCGCAGCCCATTCACGATTCTCAGATCGGCCACTTCACCTCGGCCAGCGGCCTGTCGGTATATACAGGCGGCGTTCTTCCGAAGGACTTCGCCAATAACACCTTCAACTGCGAACCGGTGCACAACCTGGTTCGCAGGAGCGTCGTCAAACCCAACGGTGCAACGTTTGCCGCCACTCCAGCGTACGACGGCCGAGAATTCCTCGCGTCCAAGGACAGTTGGTTCCGGCCGGTATTTACCACGACCGGGCCGGACGGCGCCCTCTACATCGTGGACTACCACCGATTCACAGTTGAGCATCCTGAGTTCGTGCCGCCGGAGTTGTCCAAAGAGATCGAGTTTGAATCACGGCATCAGCTCGGACGGATCTACCGCGTGGTCCACGAGTCGTCCAAACTGTGGCCGCAGCCGAATCTTGCTAAAGCTTCTACCGCTGAGCTGGTTGAAAACCTGCGGCATCAGAATCAATGGTGGCGGATGGAGTCGCAACGGCTGCTGATGGACCGGCAGGACCGAAGCGCTATCGAGCCCTTGCTGACACTCGCTCGGCAAGAGAACACACCCAAAGCGCGCCTCCACGCACTGTGGTCGTTGGACGGGTTGAAAGCACTCGACAACCAGTTCGTGATCGAAGCGCTTGCGGACCCGCACCCCGCCGTACGGCGTCATGCGATCCGGCTAGCGGAGAACCGTTTGCCCGACGCCGGTCTCCAACAAAAGCTCTATCGCCTGGTCGATGATCCCGACCCGGCCGTACAGTTTCAGTTGGGCCTGACGCTGTCGCTGCGGCAAGACGACCTGCCCGCGAGACAGACATTTCGTACGTTGCAGCAGATCGCTCTCGGCCATCTCGAAGACCCATGGTTTCGCATAGCCGTGCTGACGTCGGCAGCGGACAACGCCGTCGGTTGGTTCCGGACAATGTTGCGGAGTCCGGGCTTCGGCGGCACTCCTTCGGAAGGAAAGAAGGACTTCCTACGCCGCGCGGCGGCGATCGTCGGCGCAAGGCATCGCGACACCAAGATCACCGATGTGTTGGCGATGGTCCGGAGTGGGCGTGGGACCTCCTCGG
The DNA here is from genome assembly GCA_965248255.1 of Bryobacterales bacterium. Taxonomy (GTDB): domain Bacteria; phylum Acidobacteriota; class Terriglobia; order Bryobacterales; family UBA6623; genus JAKZVK01. The sequence continues at coordinate 1,865,866 of CBDFIW010000004.1, read as the reverse complement.
CATGGTGGCAAACCGCCGGTCTTGAAGGCCTCGGGAAAGGCTTAAGCCAGGGATCCGGCGGGAGGATTCGGCTGCCGCGGGGCCAATCAGCCCTGGTGAGTCTGTTGTCAGAGAGCGGTCCCGAGATCGGGACCGCGGCACTCGAGTTGGCCTCGCGGGTCGAGTTGACCGAGTCGGTCGCACTTCGGCGTCTCATCAAGCAGAAGACGCAGGTAGCGCAAGACAATCAGGCGGACCTGGCTGAGCGCGAGTATGCCGCCGGCGTTCTCGGGCTCGACCCTTCGGGCGCTACCGGCGAGCCGCTCGCCTCGCTGATCGCACCACAGCAGCCCGCGGAGGTGCGGCGGTCCGCCGCGCGGGCGCTGACCTACCTGCCTGGCGCCGACGCTGCCAACCTCTTTACAGAACGCTGGCGCACTTTCTCCGCGCCGGTCCGCGCAGTCGCGCTGGGATGGTTTTTTGGGGACCGCACACGGCTCCACACACTCCTCGATGCCGTGGAAGCGGGTAAGATCCAGCCGTGGGCCTTGGGGCCGGCGCGCAGCCGCCAGTTGCGCCGTTACCCCGCGGCCGAGATCAAAGAGCGAGCCCTGGCGCTTCTAGAACAAGCCCAGGGCGAAGACCGCCAGGCGGTCTATGAAAGCTATCTACCGGCCTTGCGCCTGGCGAGCAACATAGGCCGGGGCCGGGAGATCTTTCGCGAGTCGTGCGCGGAGTGCCACAAGGTCGGTGAGATGGGCCACGAGGTGGGCCCCGATCTGCTCCCCCTCACGACGCGCTACAAGGAGGTCTTCCTGGCCGATATCCTGATGCCCAATCAGTCGGTCGAAACCGGCTTTGAGGAGTACCTGGTCGAGACCGTAGACGGACGATCGATTTCCGGCGTCATCGCCAAAGAGACGCCGACGACGGTCACGATCCGTCGAGCGAAGGGCGAGGAAGACACCATCCTGCGGGGCAACGTCAAGAGCATGTATTCGCTCAGCGTGTCACCCATGCCCGAGGATCTGGAGCAAACGATCGACGTGCAAGGCATGGCCGACCTGATCGCCTATCTGAAGAGCCTGGGGACTTGACGGCCCGCGCCAGCGCGGACGAGCGAGTAGCAACGTCACACAGATCAGATTGTCCAACCAGCTGGGGTCAATGTGGGTCGAGTCGACGGTGGGGAATCGTCAGGGCGCTCGACAACCCTAACGCGCCGTCCCGCATGGCGTCGTCGACCAACGCGTGCATCTCGCCGATTTCGTTCGTGGTCGGCTTGCGAGTCTCCTCGTCACCCAGAACGTAACTCCGGATCAGTGTCGCGCCGACATTGACTGAGATTCCCTGTTCTTCGAGCCGCGCAAAGTATTTTCGGAGCGTCGACCAATCAGCCTTCGTTCCGTGAGAAGCTCAGGGCCTGACCCTTAGTATCAAGCGGTACGAGGGAGAGTGCGACTTCCAGTCGCGGGAGTAGAGTGATCGCTTGGCGGGACCGGCCGGCCTACCGAACAAGAGGGGCGGCAGTGAGCGCGGGAGGGCGTCCCTGCTTTACGATAGTGGCCTGTGACCCTCCCCAAGCCAGCGTTGTTCCTCCTGTTGCCGCCGCTGTTTTGCCAATTCGTGGCGGCCCAGGACTCTGGGCTCGAGTTCGCCTGGCCGAACGGCGCCGAGGCCGCCCTGAGCCTGAGCTTCGACGACGCACGCTCGAGCCAGGTGGATGCGGGGACGGAGCTACTCGAGCGGCTCGACGCGAAGGTGACTTTCTATGTTGTGCCGAGCAGGGTCGAGGTGCGACTGCCAGGCTGGATCAACGCCGCCGAGAGCGGCCACGAGATTGCCAACCATTCGCTCACCCATCCCTGCACGGGCAACTTCCTGTGGTCGCGCGAGGGTGCGCTCGAGAAACACACCCTTGAGACAATGCGGGCGGACTTGGTGGAGGCCAACCGCCGGTTGAAGGTCTTGCTCGGTATCGACGCCACCCATTTTGCCTATCCCTGCGGGCAGACGTTCGTGGGCCGGGGGCGGGACACCAAGAGCTACGTCCCGTTGATTGCTGAGTTGTTTGCCTCGGGCCGGACCTGGCTTGACGAGACCGCGGTCGACCCCGCGTTTGTCGACTTAGCCCAGGTGACCGGCGTCGAGATGGACGGCAAGGAGTTCGACGAAATCAAGGCGCTAATCGAAGAGGCCAAGAAGCTGGGACAGTGGCTCGTCCTGGCCGGACATGAGATCGGCGAGTCAGGAAACCAGACAACCCGCATCAAGATGCTCGAAGAGCTGATTCCCTACGCCAAGGATCCGGACAACAAGCTCTGGTTCCAGCCGGTGGGCACGGTGGCAGAGTATATCGCCGAGAAGCGCCGGTAGCGCGGGCGACCAGTGATCGGACCGACGGAAGCCTCGACAAACCAGCTTGGAATCGCGGGAAGTCACAGCGAAACCGCTGTGATACGGAAGTACCTTAGCGCCGGAGTTATGATACGAAACGGTCAATTCGTCTCGTAACGGGGTGACGGTTTGTGGCGACCCAGTCTCATGCGGCCGAGCTGCCGAGGACTCGATTGAATCCTCCCCAGAGTTGCAGCACCTGTGGCAGAACCGTTTTTTCTCTTGTCCGCTGGACGGCGGCCACCTATGGACGACGTTGCGCTACGTCGACCGGAACCCGCTGCGAGCGGGCATGGCCGAAGACGCGCTCGAGTACGAATGGTCGAGTGCACGAGCGCATGTCGAGGGCCGCGACCGACTGGGGTTGTTGGATCTCGCACTGTGGAAGGAGGTCAATCGAGGCGCAGGCTGGCGGGAGGTGTTGGGCCGAACGCGCGACGAGGACGCGGCCGAGATAGCGGCCCTACGTCGGGCGACCGAAACGGGACGGCCGCTGGGCAGCGAGGCGTTCGTGAAGCGTTTGTAGGCGGTGTTCGGGCGCAAGCTGGACGGGAAACGGACCGGTCGCCCCGAGAAGAAGGTGCAGGCCGCCGTGGCCGCCAAAAAGTAGTGAGCCTGTTTCAATGCATAGGTAGTGGCGAAGAGGAATCCTCCCGGGGGCAAAATGCTGAGAACGACCAGCCGGTCGGCTCAGAGCCAATCCCAGGAGGATTCCATGCATGAACTCTACTACATCGGACTCGATGTCCATAAGAAAAGCATCAGCTACTGCATCAAAACGCAAGACGGAACCATCGTCGCCCGCGGTCAGGTCGCGGCCACCCGCGCAGCCCTCGAGCGCCCCTGGGTGGGCGCGCTCGAAGCCACGCTGTTCACGGGTTGGATTCACGATCACCTCCAGCCCTTCGCGCGCGAGTTGCAAGTCGCGCACCCGGCCATGCTCAAGGCCATCGCTTGTGGCAAGAAGAAGAACGACCGTCTCGACGCCACCAAGATCAGTGACCTGTTGCGTTGCGACCTGCTGCCACGCTGCTACTTGGCGCCGCCCGCCCTGCGCGAGTTGCGGCGTGTACTGCGCTATCGCAATCTGCTGCTGGGCGAAGCCGTCCGCATGAAGAACAAGATCAGCGGGCTGCTGATGGAGGTCGGCGAACCCTACGATGCCCGGCGGCTGCACGGCCGGCGTTATTTCTATTCGTATCTCGACAGCTTGCGTGACACGCCCGAGTCGGTCATCGAACTGCTCGCCATCACCCGCGGCAGCCTGGAAATGTTCGATCGTTTGCAAGACGAGTTACTGCGCGGCTTGCGGCGCCATCCGCTGCTGCGGGAACGCGTCGAGCGCTTGCAGTCGATTCGCGGCGTGGGGGAGATGACGGCGCTGAGTTGGGCGCTGGAGACCGTTGAGCCCGAGCGCTTCGGTTCGGTGGGCCGGCTGGTGAGTTACTGCGGGCTATGTGCGGCGCAGCGCGAGTCGGGGGGCAAAACGCAGCGCGGACCGCTGTCGAAGCAACGCAACAAGCATTTGCAGCGGGTGCTGATCGAGGCGGCGAAACTCGCGCCGCGCTGGAACCCGCAGCTGCACGACGTCCATGAGCGGGAGTTGCAGCGCGGCCCGCGCAATCGCGCGACGTTGGCCGTGGCGCGCAAGTTGGTGGCATATCTGCGGGCTGTGGACACCAGCGGCCGAGCGTTCGTGCCGCGGGTGGCGGCCGCGGCGTAACGAGGAGAATTTACTTTTTTTCTGTTGCAAGGAGAAACGAAGAGTTTCACCGACGCTGTGCGGTGTCACGAGCTGCCCGCCGGTCCTCGCCTGTGGGGGACTACGCGAAGGGGTTTCCTCGAGAGTTTACGGGGAAACCTCTGATGCGTCCGTATTGTCTGTTTCGAGGCCGGCGGGCCTGAAAATCCAAACTGAATCTTCCGCGACGGTCCCCCGCCGCTGAGGTGGGGCGACCCGATGCGCGCACATGGATGTCTGGTCACGTGACTCGTTGACCTTGTGACTTGATTCGCAAAAACGCTCGGGCTGCGAAGCGTCACTGCTGAACACCGCGCCCCCGCTGACGGGAGGTTCCGGATGACTGCGTCCATCCTTGACAGATACCTATCATGGATGTCCCCCACTTCCTCCCACTTTCTTACATTTCCGCTTGGTGCTCGGCTTGCACCGTTGTTTGCAGTCCACCGCGAGGCGTGAAGTCGCCTTCGACTCGAGCCCAAACAGGATTAATAGCCTTCACGACATCCTGCAGGAAGCGGTTCACGACGTTCTCGTAAAAGATGCCCAGGTTGCGGTAGGCCAGGACGTAGTGCTTCAGGGACCTCAACTCGATACACAGATCGCCGGGTTCGTATTCGAGGGTGAGCTTACCGAAGTCAGGCAAACCGGTCTTGGGACACACCGAGGTGAACTCGGGCATCTCGACCTTGATGCGGTAGCCCTTGAACTGATTCGGCCAAGTTTCGAGCGCGGGAAGCTCGGCGTCGAGGCCGGCCTTGGAGTGCTCTTCGGTGTAGTCGGACAAGCTTTTGTTCCCCTAGCTGCTGGCACGGCATGCGGCGCCGCTAGAGAGTCCTTCGCGCCTTCAACGCTAAGGGACGACCGCCTTGCCCAGCCCGGCGTTCCCCGTACGGTCTCGGACCCGTAAGGTGATCAAATGCTCGCCCTGTTCCAAATCCCCCAGCCGGATCGTGAACGTCTCGGCGAGCGAATCAACGATGCCATCGTCGGACTGAACCGGCACCCACGGACCGGCATCGATCGAATACTCGGCCTGTTGCAAGATCGATGCCCTGTCTTCCGCCTCGAAGCGAACCGGCGATCGTTCGTTCGTGCTCGCCAACCGAACCGCAGGAGGCGTGTGGTCGATCACAACCGGCTCACTGATCCGTCGTGTTGATAGGGCTTGATCGGGCGGATTGGCGGAGCTGTCGGAAACCTCGACGCGAAAGCGGTACGTGCCGTCCGCCAAGGCGTCGCTATCGATCGAAAGCTCCTTTCCCTTCACGTTCTTCTTTATCGTCTTCCAACTCGTCTCACCCTCGCCGCGAAATCCAACCGTCGCCGTCAACTTGTCGCTGTCGGGGTCATAGGCTTTCCATGCAACCTTCAGAAGCTGCCGCGCGCCACCCCGGACCGTCTTGGCCTTCGTGCCCTTGGAGTCAGAGGTGCTGACTTCGCCCGTATCTGTCACGGTGATGCTAAAGGCGGCCGCTGAGGCCGCGCCGATGCTGGTAGCGGCCGCAGGCGTAGTTGGGGTGGCTGTCTCGGCGGCTGCCGCGGTTGACGCCTCGACGCTGTCGATCACCGGCGCTTGGTTCTGTGGCAGGTAGGTCACGCGGACGCCGCCGACGCCCGCCGACGCCTCGTCCGATCCGCGCAAGGTCGCTCGCCACTGCAGGTAGCGTGCTGGGGGCGACTGGATCCGCGCGCTGGTCCAGGCACCCGGCCGCGGCTCATCCGGCGCGGACCACTCACTCCAGGTCGCGTCGGGCCGTGCCGAATTGCCGCTACGCGTGCGGAACTCGATCGGCGTGCCCTCCTGCATCGTGCCCCGCCAGGAGATCTGCCCCCAGCGGGCGACCGACCCGGCGTCGTGAGCCGGTGACTCGTATACCCCTTGCTCGGCGCGGCTGGGCTCGAGTCGAAAGAGCTTGCCGGAGTGAGCCGTCGTAATCGTCAGACCTGGTTTGCCTGTCAGGAGCTGCGTCACCTGCTCCTGATCGACCTCCGCGACGAGCGTCACCTCGCGGTCGTCGTTGAGGCCGTAAATCCTACCGCGGCGGTCGGTGGCGAAAAGCAACCGAAAACCATCGAACTCGACCTGTCTAAGCGCGAGCAGGTTTTCTTGCTTCGAACTCCAGAGCTTTCGCACGCTGAGGTCCGACTCCACCCGCAGCAGCGCCGCCTTCTCCATCCCCGCGTAGGAGATTACAGGCTGTGAGATGGCGACCGATGCCTGGGGCGCCGCCTGCGCCGTCGCCTGAGCGGGTTGGGCTTTATCCAGGCCCGGCCCCCCGCCCGGCGAAACCGACACGCTCACACCGGCGCCCGGCGAGGTCGTCGTCGAGAAAGCAGCCGCCGGGACCGACTGCGTGATCTGAGAGGCTCCGCCACCCATCGCCGCGGCGTAGATCTCGCCCTCCGGACCGACTTCGAGCCCGCGGATCTCCGGCAAATCCGAATCGTATAGCGTGAACGCCTTTCCCTTCGCCTCAATTCGGTACAGGATGCCGTTGGGGTCGGTTCCCGCCAGCAGCAGGCCTTCTCGGTCGAGAGCCAGGCTTACGACGTGCCGCTGTCCGGTTTCGTAGTACACCTCGCCCTTCCCGTTCGGAGTCAAGCGATAGATCTTGCCTTGATCACCCGTCGCGGCAAACAGTGCCTCGGCGCCCCCGAAACCTTCCCTCCCTTCGTTGCCTTGCGAAAAAACCAGCGACCAGATGTAGGTCTCTGTGGGATCGAACACCACCTCGGCCTTGCCGTTCTTCAGGAGGCGATACACCTTGCCGTGGGGTGAAGTTCCGGCGTAGACGCCGCCGTCGGGCGCGACTGCGATCGCGAACACCTCAACCTCGGGAGCTTTCCAAAAGAGCTTGCTCTTGCCCTTCGAGCCGATGCGATAGACGTGGCCCTGGTGGCCGGTGCCCAAGTAGATCGACCCATCCGGAGCCTCCGCCGCGCACCACACAATCGGCTGCTCGGACGAAAAGACGGTCTCGAGTCGAGGCGCCGGCGCCAGCCGCCCGTCGTGGCTCAACGAGATGTTGTCGAACTTGCCGCCAAGGAAATCCTTGTACTCGCTCATTTCCCACACTTGCGTCGACGCGGCCCCCGCCCGCCCCGCCAGGAGAGAAATCACCAACACGCAGAAAAACAACGCGCCGATGTGAGCCAAGCCGAGTCGAAGGTTCATTCAGAAACCGTAAGAGGGATGGTGACGCTTCCGTGGACGACGTTGTCGAGGCTACCCAGCTCGAACTCCGCCAGCGTCGTGTGCCAGTCGGTTTCGACGCGTCCCGCCGCGGCGCCCGGCTTGGTCAGCAGATTGGCCACCGATGCCGGCGGCGAAGGCAGCCGCTCGCTGTTGAGCAGGAAGGTCTGCGCCGATCGCCATACGCGGATATAGAGGTGGTCGTTGCGCCGCAGCCGATTGACGGCTCGGACCAGCCGGTTCAACTCGCCGGCGCGGCGGGGCGTGGCGAAGCTCCTCCACTCGAGCAGGTTGAGCGACGTCGCGTCGGAAAACGAGACCTGGAGATTGCCGGGCCGGGCCCCGATAGGCACCCGGAACGTCGTCTTTAGGATCTGCTCGCCGCCTCGGACGTCGCGCAGAGCGGCGGCAAGCTCAACTTCCTCACCCGGTCGCACGCGCGTCTTGCCGGCCCAGCCGCGATCAATTTCCAGCCGCCGTTCCTCGTCGATCGATTCGATGCTGAGCTGAATCCTCGCAGGTTTGAGGTTCTCGGACCCGCTCTCGAACACGAAGGCCAACGGCACGGCGGTCGCCGTCGCCACCTGGAGCGACACGCCGGTCGGCCCGGTGAACATGTTGTCTAGCCGCAGCGGCGGAACGTCGCCTTCGAATTCCACTTGGCCCCGCAAACGAAAGCTCGACGAACCTAGTTGCCGCTCGGTGCTGTCAACGGCCGAGAAGACTGCCATCTGGAGCAGGAAGGGCGTCAGAAACCGGTCACGCACTAACTGTATGCTGTAGCGGCGTTCAAAGCCGCTGCCGGACTGCAGATCGAGGTCGAGTGGAGCCATCGCAGCAGCCCGTCCCAACCGGCCCGCTATCCCGGCGCTGCGGTCCTGTGTAATAGCGCCCAAGCGAGGCCCGGATCCGGAGATCTTGAAGGAGCTGTTCAGATTGGGCACGACCGCGATCACCGACGACGCCAGGAACGGCATCTCGGTCGGCCCGCTCGAAAGAAAACGGTGCCCGAAAGCATAGATGCGGTCGCCGTCGATGTGCGTCACGGTCCCGGACGCGCTCAACTCCATGTCGCCTTCGATGAGGGCGACATGGATCATCGAACCTGGCTTTAGACCTGCCTCAGAGGCCGCTGCATCCCCGGGCGTCCGCCCGCCTACGCCTTGGAGAGGCCGCAGGCCGAGTTTCCGCAGCCGCGGTCCAAAGACCTCGAACGTTCTCTCCGAGAAGCCGGCCAGCGCCACCGGCGCGGCGATGGGCAGCATTCGCCGGCCGGAGGGAGCGGGCAGAGGGGATGGCGGATGAAGATCCAGCTCCGCCCCGGGTGCGAATTCGCGGGGCACGAAGCGTTCGCCCACGCTGCCATCCGCCAAGAGCACCTGGGCCAAGCCTCCGCGGGCCTGGGCTTGCGGGACGTCGGCCGCTTCTCCGAGCGCCCCGATCATTTCACCAATCGGCCGAATCCCCGCGATGGGTTCGGTCGAGAACGGGAACGAATAAGCCACCGCCCCGGCGAGCTTGCCGTTGAGGAAGACCGGGCTCCCACTCATGCCCGCGATCACGCCGGTTTTCTCGAACCCGGCCCCCGACAGGCGAGCCAGAATCAGAGACTGGCCCGGCGCCACGTTTTCAAGCACCCCGAGGATCTCGACTTCGAACTCCCGGACCTCGTCGCCGGCCAGGACCGTCCGGCCCACGCCCTTCGCACCCGGACGGACCTCGTCGAGCGGCAGCAGGTCCGCGGCCCACGCCGGGAAAGCGGCTAGGCATGCAACCAGCAGCAGGATGAATCTAGTCACAGCTAAGTAGTGTATTTCGCAAGTACGGTTACGTTTCGGTTCGCCATGTAGGGGCACGGCATGTCGTGCCCGAGACGCCCACGATGGCAGATGCCTCTCTGGGATACGTGACCGAACTTGTGACACGCTCTGCTAAGTCCTATTCTATCGGCTGCGCGGATTGCCAACATGGCCCGGCAGTCCAGGCCCCGGGGTCGGCGGCGTGGTGGGATCGAGTGTCCCGAGTTGTGGAACCGGAGGTCCGCGGACCGCCCCATAACTGTCACGTCTCGGCCGGGGCGAATACAGCTATTGGCTCAATCGCCGTAGAACCAGTCGATGCCAATGCGGGCGACGTGGAGCCCGTCGCGTTTGTGGAAGCTGATGACGGTGTCGTCGCCAAGAAAGAGCAGACTGGGATAGCCGTAGTCGTCGTTGGGGTCGCCCAGGATCACGCGCTCGTGGGTCCATGTGTCGCCGTCGTCCTTGGAAATCGCCGAGACGAAAGGCGTGCGGCGTCTTTCGACCCCGCTGCTGCAACGCAACAGAAGCAGGTCGCCGGTGGACGGAATTCGCTTCACGTTGAGGGCGGACGAATTGGGAGGCAGCTTCAACCCGCGGAGGTGTTCGCCCGCGGACCAGGTTGCCCCTTGGTCTCGTGAATACGACCGCACGACATAGCCACTGTACGTGCGGCAGAGCATCATCAGGCGTCCGTCTTTCAGCTCGATGACGTGCGGCTCTTGGGCCTCGACTGGGAGCACGTTCACCATGTTCTTACTCATCCGCCAGCTCAAGGCGTTGTCGTCGGAATAGAAGACGTAGCTGACGAAGCCCCGATGATCGCCGCCTTCTTCGGTGAGTTCGTATTCGACGGGCGCGAGGATGCGTCCCGAAGAAAGCTGCACGAGCTTGTCGTTGTGCACCAGTTGGTACCCGGGACGCGGCGTCATCACAAACTGCTCGCTCCAGGTGCGTCCCTCATCGTTCGAGCGGCGGTAGTAACTCTGCCCGTAGCGGGGCAGCGAGCCCGAGACGTAGATGTAGGACATGAGCAGTTGCCCGCTGGCGAGCCGGAGGAAGCTGGGGTGGCCGTAGTATGCGCCTTCGCCTTCCGGGGGTTTCTCGAGGAGCGTGAACTTCGGTCCCCACGTCTTGCCCTGGTCGTTCGAGTAGTGGCCGAGCAGCCGGCCCTCCGGATCCGAGGAGGTGTAGGCCAGCAACAGACGACCGTCTTTGAGCAGCTCGATATCACCGGGCATGCCGCGATAACCGAAGCGCCGTCTTGGCCACTTGGCCACGTGGGTCACCTCAAACGATGGTTCCGACCCCTGTGGCTCGGCTCCCGACCGGGGGGCAGGCCCCGAGAGAACAAGGGCGCAGCAGATGAGGAGTGAAGGTAGCAACCTACGGGCTGGTGTCATGAGTGCCTCCGGCCGATAGCGTACCACCGGCGCCGTCCAGCCACTGACGGGCGGGGAAGTCGGACGGGGGGTGCGGCCCTCTTGTGCGAGGCGACTGGGTGCTGAATCATCGGCACCTGACCCCGGCCCCGACCGGTCAAGTGGTCATTTTCAACCCATCACAGTGTAGGCCCGCTGACTGCCGAACCGTTCCCCCTCGGCAAAGCGCGACGCCCTTAGCGGGTGGATGTCGAAGGTTTTCGGGCCTCCGTCGAGCACCATCTCTCCAATCAGCTTGCTGACGGCGGGCGACATCTTGAAGCCATGGCCGCTAAACCCCGCCGCGCACACCGCGTCCTCGACGCCCGGCAACCCGTCGATGATCGGGTGCCAGTCGGGGGTGACCGAGTAGAGCGCGCCGTAGCCGCCGCGGCCCACACCGTTTCGCATCGAGGGGTAGCGATTGTATAGCTTGTCTCGGAGTTCGGAAACGAACTGGCGGTCCGCTACCTCGTTGTAGTTGTCGGGATCGACCTCGGCTCGTTCTTCTCGAGGGTCGATGTTGCCGAGATGGAGTTGATCGCCCGGCATGGCGCGAAAGTAGATTTGGTTGGCGAAGTCGCCATAGATCGGCCGCGGCGTCTCACCTCGACAGGGACGCCGCAGCAGCGCGATCTGCGTGCGGCAGGGGCGGACTGGCAAGTCGACACCGAGTGGGCTCACGAGCCGCGACGCCCAGGGCCCCGCGGCCAGCACGACGGCGCGGGTCGCAATCCTTCCACCAGGTGTTGAAACGGCAGCAATGCGTCCACCCTCCACCTCGATGCCGCTGGCGGGGACACCCTCACAGATTTCAACTCCTCGCCGCCGCGCATTCTCAGCGAAAGAAATCACTACCTGCAACGGATCCACATAGCCCGCCTCGGATTCAAAGGCGAAGACCTCGTTTTCACCTAGCACCACGCCGGGGTCGATCGATTGCATTTCGGCTTGCGAGATGAGGCCTACTTTGATGCCGAGCTTCTGTTGCAGATCGACATTGGCTTCGAGGTGCGCACGCTGGTCGGACGGAACGATCATCGCCAAGCCCGCCCGGGTGAAGACTTCCGGCCCGCCCAGCTCGTCGGAGAAGCGCTCGAAGAACCGCAAGCCATACTGCGCCATCGAAGCCGTCAGGGCATGCGAGTAGTGTTGCCGAACGTTGGCACCCGACTTGCCGCTCGACCCGGAGCCCAGCGACGACTTCTCGAGCAGGACGACGGTTCCGGCCCCGCGGCGCGACAACTCATAGGCGGCAGCGGTCCCCATCACGCCGCCCCCGATCACGACTACGTCTGCTGTTTTCCTCATGGGTTCTCCACTCTCCTCTCGCAGCTCCAGTCTCGTCGAATCACTGAGCGACGATGGCCGAAGCCCGGCCCTCGCGCGGCCGGAAGCGGGCCGAAAGTACTGTCTCAGTAAGACCTAAGGTCTAGCCAACCCGCCCAGAGTTTGCTCGGCCCCTCGGGAATACTTCTTGGGGGGTTTAGTGTCATCATCCCCTACCGTGTGTCAAGTGCAATCTCTACAGCCGTCGTGGCAGCGCCGATGATAAAATAGCCATAGACTATTTGACCGCCCGTACTCGGAGTTCCGGGAAAGACTCGGAAGATGATGAGATCACTACCTGGCATCGTCGGTGTATTGATCGGCTCGGTGTCGATCGTCTTCGCCACCGTAACCTATCTGCGCGGCATTCACGACGTACCGCTTTGGCCGTTGCATACTCTGGCCCAGGTATTGCCTGGCAACCTGGTCCCGGGATTGCTGTTCGCAGTTGGGATCGGGACCTTGTGGTTTGCACTGCGAACTAAGCCTCCTGGCCGTTCGGAGCCAGAGCGCCGGCTGCCTGGCGTTCCCAAGCAACAGTCACAGGCGCCCTCGACGGACTTGTCGTCGGCCATGATAGCCCGTCTTCAAGAATCGTCCGACCCGGAAGCAGCCCATCCTACCAACGGACAGGGCCAGATTACCAAGGCTTGATCGGGTCGTTGCGTTTCGTTTCACAACAGCAGAGCAAGCTTGGACGGAGGCGTGGGTCAGCACCCTCACGATCCCGCAACCTGTTGTCGTTCAAAGCCCGGTTTCCCCGAAGCCCGGTTCCCGTCCGTTTTGCTACCACCCGCGAAGTTTCATCCGCCGAAGAATTTCCTTACTGTAGCTGTTCATCTGATGCGGCTTGCGGGTGCGAGGTGCGGGGATGCAAGCGGCCAACCGGGTGACTTGGTCACGAGTCAGATCCGAGGCCGACACGCTGTAGTGATAGCGGGCCGCCGCCTCCACGCCGTAGACGCCCGGGCCCCATTCGATCACGTTGAGATAAAGCTCCAGGATTCGCTCCTTCGAAAGAACACCCTCGGCGAGGGGAACGAGCGTGAACTCCACTACCTTCCGAATGACGGACCGGTGAGTGGTCAAGAAAAGGTTCTTGACAAGCTGCTGCGAGATGGTCGAGCCGCCGCGCAAGGGGCCGCCGCGGCGGTCTTCGGTCCAGATCTTTTTGAGCTCGGCCCAGTCAACGCCTCCGTGGTCGTAGAAACCCATGTCCTCGGCGGCAATGAAGGCTCGCTGAACGTGCAGAGGGATTCGCTCCAAGGGTAGGAACTCGCTGCTTTTCTCGTAGGAGCCGGAGCAAAACCAGGACTCGATTCGCCGCTGGGCCTGCACGGCGGTAAAGGTGGGGTCGTCCCACCGAAGGTAGAGCAGGTTCAGCGTGCAAAGCCCGTAGAACCCGCCCACAACCGAGAGCCCTAGCAGCACAGCCCGCCGCAAACGACCATGGGCCGGACGCCGTGTCCTCGCTCGGCGCCGCACGCGAAAAAGCTTCACACTCCGATTCAACCAAACGAGTAGTGCTCGCGCAGTCCGCTTCGCGTGTATATGATGGTGACTCGTGCGAACGATGGGCGAGGCGCCATAGTTGCTCGACGACGGCCGATTCTACGAACTGGGCGCTCTGTTCGCCTACCTCGCCCTGCTGATGTGGATCGGCGTGCGCAGCGCCCGCCGCGTTCGCTCGTGGGTCGACTACACGCTGGCCGGTCGCGACGTGCCGTGGGCTATCGTTCTGGCTACGACTGCGGCCACGATGGTAGGGGGCGGCGCGTCGGTCGGGATGACGTCGCGCGTTTACGAGGTGGGCATCGCGGCTGCGTTTGTGACTGCCGGCTGGCACCTGCAGCTCATCTTCACCGGCCTATATATCGCGCCGAAGCTTCGCGGACTCAGCCTTGTCACCGTCGGCGACTACTTCGAGCTGAAGTTCGGAAAGCTCGCACGGGCACTGGCCGTCGTCAACTGCATCATCTTCTTGATGGGAGCTGTTACGGCGCAGTTGGCCGCGATGGCAACCATCACCAATACGGTGCTCGGCATCCCTTACGAGGTTGCCTTGCTGATCGGTGCGGCCGTGACCATCTTCTACTCGACCGTCGGCGGCATTCGGGCCGTCGTCACGACGGACGTCTTACAGTTCGTCATCCTGGTCGGAGGAATGGGTACGGCCGCCGCCATTCTGGTGGCGAACAACGGTGGCTTCGCGGCGATGCTCAGCCAAGTCGGCAGCGATCACTTCTCGCTCACGGCCAACTGGTCGGCGACGCGCGTCATCAGCTTGTTCGTGGCTTTCCTTTTGGGTGAGACCTTGGTGCCGCCCTATGCCGTGCGCTGCTTCATCGCGAAGGATGCCGCCCACGCACGGCGCGGCGTGGCTGGAGCGGGCCTTTTCCTGTTGCTCTTTCTGCCGGTCGTCACGTTTGTGGTGGGCATTTCGGCCGCGGTGGACCCGGCCGTCAGTCAGGTCGCCCAACAGGACGTGCAGCAGGCCTACCCCGCGCTGGTGCGTGCGACGTTCCATCCGCTCTTCTCCGGCATCATGATGGCGGCGTTGGCGGCAGCCGCCATGTCGTCGGCCGACAGCAGCCTATCGAGTCACGCTACCGTAGTAATGGAAGACATCTACCGCCGCTATTTCAGACCTAAGGCGGGTCCTCGTGCCCTGCTTCGAGTGGCCCAACTCACAACGCTGGTCACAGGCGTTGCAGCTGCCATCTGCGCATTCTTGTTTACCAATATCGCCGACATCCTGGAGTTCGTCTACGACTTCTGGGCTCCCGCGATGGTCCTGCCCTTTATGGTGGGGCTGTTCTGGTACCGCCAAAGCCGCGTTCACGCCGTGGTCATATCGATGATCGCTGGGATGGTGAGCACCGTCGTTTGGAGATCGGGAGTGGGAGGCCACTCCGAGATCGGCCCGGCACTGTTCGGAACAGCGGTGGCCACACTGGCATTCTTCGTGGCGTTGCCTGTCACGCGTAGCCGTGCCCTCGGCCCGCTGTTGCGGCCGCAGGACCCCTCTGCCGGAACGCAGGAGGAGGCTTCGTGATCCCGCCGTGGCTGTTGACGGTGCTGCATTACGTGTCGCTCAGTTCCGCAGTCCTGGTCCTCGGTGTGCTGGTCTGGCACTACTGGGCAGCTGCGAGGAAGGGCTGACAGGCCAAAAGGGAACTACAAGGGGTCATCCCGCGATCGGGACGTTGACGGATGAAAAGAGCGCTATTCAAGGAGACTGCCGTGAAACCTGCGCTCACAGACACCACCCTTTTCTCGGATGCCGCGATCTCTTCTGCGCCGCGACGTATGCCGCTGCGCCACCCTATCCGCGAACGATCGCTGTGTATTGCGTTTTGTGGGGCTTAGTCTTGACGGCTGACCCCACGCAGCCGCCGCTTGAACGATCAGTTGCACTGGCAGGTCAGCCGGCGCCAGCCGGTTCGGCCGGGAAATCATGGACGACCATGGGCTTTAGATGCAGTTCCGCGACGTCGATGACGTTGAGGTCGCCAACGGCCGCCAACTTGACAACGCCATGCATGGAGAGGCCGGTCTGTCGGGTAGTGGCCCCACGTCCCCCCGTCAGGAGTCCTCGTCGGCATATTGAAAGTCCAAGGTGCGGCAGTGGTAGTACAAGCCGCCGTCCTGCACGATCAGCCACATGGCCGTTTTGTGCCCTTCATTCTGGTGTGAGTGCACTGCACCCGGGGGTGTGATCATCGTCGCATAGGGCGCCCAGTCCACGCGTACCGCGTCGACATTGGAGTAGGCGTCCGGGCCGTCGACCACCAAAGCCACCGCGACTGAATTGTGGCGATGCGGTATCTGTGAGCCGCCCGGCGGCAATTGGTTCATGGCGAGTGTAAGCGTCGGTGACACACTGCGCCGATGCTCGAGTTCTTCGCTCGAGAAGATGACCGCGAGGCCCGCGGTGCGTTGCCCCAACAGCTTCTCGCAGGCACGCGAAAGTTGCTCTTCGATCGCGGCGACCGGGTAGTGCACCGCCTGAACCAGAGCCTCCTCAGTCGATGGCGGTCGAAAGCGTTCGAACGCGAGCTGGGGCTCGTTGGTCACTAGCCACAAGAGCGCATCGCCGCCGAGGCTCTCATGCACGCCTTTGCGGCCACCGGGAAAACAAAATACGTCACCGGTCCGCCACGCGATTTGGTCGCCGTCCTGGGTGCTGCGCCCTGCACCGTCGATGACATAGTAGAGTTCCGTGCTCGCACGGCTGACGATCTCCAGGCTCTCACCGGCCGCAATGCGCGCATAGTGCGCCAACACGAGCGGCGTGGTCGCCGGAACGTCGATTCCCATCTGCTCGCTGGCATCGCAGGGGATCAGGGCCGTTTCGGTCGCCGCGTCAAACGCCTGGTCACGTTCGGCCTCAAAGCTGTAGGTCGGCACAGGCGCAGACTTCAAGTTGAACGCATTGCCCGTGTCAAAAAAACGGGCACGACGCGCATAAGCGGAGTCGGTCGATGCCTGCCCCAGGTCGTCAAGGACGACAAGATCATCTGCCATGATGCCAGTCTCCCTTGCGTACCATGCTAGCTAAGACTCGCCGACCAAGCAAACTCCTTTCCCCAGCCAGAACCCAAACGTCAAGGCCTTGATCTGAGGTGGTTTGTGACTCCTCTGACGACGCTTTGAGGGACCCGGACGGGCCATAGCTTAGTGGGAAGGCTCAGTGCCGAAGCGATATGCCGACAGCGATGTGACGATTCTCCATCCCACCCTTACTGGTACACAGGAAATCTCGCTTGTCAGCCGTAGCACCGTCTCGATCTCAACGCAGTACAATATCGACCACTGACCGTAGTAGGACCCAGCTACCGGTCAGTCTCCCAGAGGGTTTCTGTTACCACGTCGATATCGAGGTCTCCATGCGACACACTCGACTAATCGTCAGAATCGCCGTTTCTGTGCTGCTAAGCAGCGTCGTTGTGCCGACCGCTTCGCTTGCTCAGTCGATCGATGCAGCCAAACTACACGACGAAGCCATCGTCGTCGACGGCCACGTCCACATCATCACGCCCGTCTTCCATCAAAAGATTGACCCCTGGAAAGTACAGGGGACGGGCCTGTTCGACTACGCCCGCGCCAAGCAAGGCGGGCTCGACGTCGTCGTCCATACCGTCTACATCGAGGACCCCTACAACAACTACAACTACGCCGTGAAGCAGGCCTGCCGCCTGATCGAGACGTTCTACCGCGTCCTCGATGCCAACTCCGACAAGATGGAGCTGGCCCTCACCTCCGCCGACGTGCGCCGCATCGTCGCCAAGGGCAAGATGGCCGCCATTCTCGCGCTCGAGGGCGGCTTCGACACCGAAGGCGACCTCGACGTCTTACGGCTCTTCTACCGCCTCGGCGTCCGCATGATCCAGCCACTCAGCCACAACACCACCAACGCCTTCATGGACGCGAAGCTTGGAATGAAGAAATGGGGCGGTCTGACCGAAGAGGGCCGCAAGATCGTTGCCGAAATGAACCGGCTGGGGATCATGATCGACCTCTCCCACGCCACCGACGAAGCCAAGATGCAAATCATCGAGGCTAGCCGCGCACCGGTCGTCGGTAGCCACCACGGGCTGCAACATTTCGTGGACCACCCACGGACGCTGTCCGACCAGGTGCTCAGAGCCATGGCGGCCAAGGGAGGGCTGATGGGCATGCACTCGAGCACCACGCAGCTAGGGCGAGAGTATTCGGAATGGCAGCGGTCTCAATCGAGCGGCAATGCAGCCCCACTGCCACGGCATCTCATTCAGGACTATACCTTCTTCCGCAAGCCCTACGAAGATTTTGGGAAGTACATCGGGGAACTCGACGCCGAAATGCACGATCGCTGGGTCCGTGACCGCGACCAGCGTGGCGGGACAGCTTATGGTATCCCGTGGCGCGAACGGCACAGGAAGGCCGTCGATGCGGGCGCCCCACTCCCCACGGTCAACGACTGGACGGACCAAGTGGACTACGCCGTCGAGATGGTTGGCGACAGCCATATCGGCATCGGCCTCGACCTGATGAGCGGCCCTAACCTGCTTGACTTCGACGCCACCAGCTACCCCCGTCTTACCGAATCCCTTGTTAACAAGGGCTACAGCGAGCAACGCATCAAGAAGATTCTCGGCGAAAACTGGCTCCGGCTGTTGGACGCCGCGAAGGCGCCCTGAGTACTCGCCTTATGTCGTGCTGATTCTGCTGCGGGGGTCGGTCGAAGCTTCCGGCCTCACGCCGGGACGCCCAGTCTCGAGGGCTCGTCCTTGCGAGCGGCAAAGCGCTCGGAGATGAGCTTGAGCGCCACGGCCGATTCGAACGCGCCGTTCCCCTTCCGCTCGACCGACTTGTGATTGTGGTAGAGCACGCGGGCGTAATCGGGGATCTTGCCGAGTTCAAGCTGAGAGTAAATCTCACGGATGCCGTCCTCGAGGGATGTCTCGCACCTGAACCCTAGCCGGGTCTGGACTTTCTCAAACGAGACGCGGTAGTTCCGGCGATCGGCGTTGGATTCCTTAACAACGTCAACATCGGAGGCGATACCGTGAATGGCTCGGCCGACGTCGCCCAGCCGATGGTTCATGTGCTCGGAGCCGACATTGAAGGTCTCCCCGCTGACCTCCGCCAGTGAGGCATCGAGCATCCGCTGGAAGGCTCGGCCGATGTCGTTCACGTGGACGAACGGCCTCCACTGCTCCTCGTTGAAGATCACGACCTTCTTCTCAAAGTGCGCCTTGGCGGTCAGCAGGTTAACAACCAGGTCGAAACGGGGACGATACGACCAGCCAAACGCCGTACCCAGCCGCAGGATCGTCGGGTGGAAGCGCTCGCTTCGAGAAGCCAGCAGGACCCTCTCTGAATCGATCTTCGTCGCGGCATATAGTGATACCGGATTCAGCTCCGACGTCTCGTCAACAATCGAATCGCTCTCCCCGTAAACGCTGCACGTCGAGGCAAACACCAACCGCGACACCCCGTAGCCTTTACGCACATCGGCCACCAGCGCCGTCGCGGCGTAGTTGGTTTGCAGCGTCGTCTCCTCGTCTAGGGCGCAGGCCGGGTCGCCGACGATCGCCCCAAGACGAATGACTGCGTCCGTGCCTCGCACGGCATGAATCACCGCGTCTACTCGCCGAAAGTCGCCGCGGATCAGCTCGAAACGAGGGTGCCGGTACAACTCGCGGACCGCTTCGTCGCCAAAGATCAGCAGGTCGAGGACACGCACCTCATACCCGGCTTTGAGAAGCCGCCGGACCAGCACGCTCCCGATGTAACCGGCGCCTCCGATGACAAGAACCTTCTCAACCGGTTTCTCGACGGGGGGATTCTTGGGCTGGACATGGAACTTTTGGCCGACATAGAACTTCGCCGTCCGTGCACCGATGCTTCCGGCCACGTTGACCAAGTACGCCGCCACGACGATCCCGAAGGGTGACAGCAGGGGTGTTTCGGGTGCGATCGCGGGGCTGGCGATGAGCAGCAACGCGTAGGCGATGGTGACCGACTGTGCCAACGAGGCCGCTTTCTGCCGCCAGCTCAGCACTGGCTTCGTCCGGTACACACCCGCGAGCGACAGTAGAGCAATAGAAACCAACCCCAGCGGTGGTGCCACTCGGAGTAAGAACTCCAAGTGCGCAAGGATGGTCTCGCCCGGGCTGCCCGCCTCGCCGACGCCCAGCCGGCTGAAAAGGCCAAACAGCACGCCGGCGGCCAGAGAAGCCACAACGATGATCGAGTCAGCCAGAATCCGCACAGCAGCCGTTCCTCCCGAGTCTCGGAGGCTTAACGCGGGCCTTGAGACGGGTTAGTTCAACCCGACTCCTACCGTCTAGACAGCCTGCCCCCACATAGGAGATCGTCATAGGTGTTTCCGTTTCTTTAGGGCGGACCCGCAGCGGTGACCTAGGGGTGACGGACCCGCGGCGGCCCGACGAACGTCGGAGGTAATGTCTGGAGGGCAGTGTCTCCTCAAGACGCCCAAGTGGGTGTTACGACACGAGATCCGCCGCATCGCAGCGGTTGGTTCGTTTCAGCCGAAGTGGTGGTACTGCACCGCTGTTCAGTGGGCCCCGCACAGATCTAAGTTGTTTAATATCAATTACTTAACATTTTGATGGCCGATTGCGTCTATAGTGTCAGAGGACAAGGACCATGACACGAGCGGGCAATAGGATCATTCGAGCCTCCTTGGCTGCCTTGCTGCTGGCCTCGCTGGGGTCAGCTCAAGAGGAGGACCGTCCCGCCTTGGGGGTCGCTCGGGTCAGCCTGACCAATGGAGATGTCACCATCCGGCGCGGCGATTCCGGGGACTGGATTCAGGCGTCGGTCAACACCCCGCTGGTCGAGGGTGACCGGATTGCCACCGGGCGAGCCTCTCGCGCCGAGGTGCAACTGGACTACTCGAACCTGCTGCGCCTCTACGAGTCGAGCGAAGTAAACATCGCGAACTTGAGCAACCGCCAGTTTCGGGTCCAGGTTGAGCGCGGCACAGTCACCTATAGCGAGCTTCGTGGCGGCGAGGCGGACGTCGATGTCGAGACGCCGCTGGTCGCGGTGCGTCCCGGCAAGAACGGACGCTACCGCATCGAGGTGCGCGGCAAGGATTTCGTCAGGGTGATCGTGCGCAAAGGGGAAGCGGAAGTCGCCTCCAGCCAAGGCGTCGAGACCCTCAAGCAGGGCCGCATGATGGTCGTGCGACGCGGGGCCGAGGGGCCGGAGTTCGCTATCGAAAAAGCAGACCCGAAAGATGACTGGGACGAGTTCAACCAGCGGCGCGACAAGAGCCTTCAGAAATCGGAGAGCTACCGGAAGCTGAGCCGCAACATCTACGGCGCCGAAGACCTTGACGACGCCGGCAGTTGGCAGTACGTATCAGGCTACGGCAATTCCTGGTTCCCGCGCGTCTCCTACGGCTGGGCGCCCTATCGCCACGGCCGTTGGACGTGGATCGACTACTACGGCTGGTCATGGCAGAGCTATGAGCGTTGGGGGTGGGCGCCGTACCACTACGGCCGCTGGTTCCACCACGCACACCACGGCTGGGGTTGGTATCCGGGACCCTACTACGGCCACCACTATTGGCGGCCAGCGCTGGTGGCCTTTTTCGGCTACGGCCACTATGGCGGGCATCACAGGTTCAATTTCGGGTTCGGATTCGGAGGCGGCCACCACTATGGCTACAGCCACTTCGGCTGGATTCCGTTGGCGCCGGGCGAGCGCTATTACCCCTGGTACGGACACGGCTACGGCGGGTACGGAGGCCGCCACCGTGGCGGCCACAACACGATCCACGTTGACAACAGCGTCAACATCTACAACAACTACCGCAACGCGCGGCATCATAACGCGGTGTCGGCAATCAAGGGCGAGGCGTTCGCCAGAGGCCGGGTCGGTACGCCGCAAGCCCTTCGTCCCTCCGAGCTGCGCCAGGCGGGACTGATGCGGGGCCGGCTCCCCATTGTGCCTTCGCGGGAAAGTCGCGGCCGCAGCGCTTCACCTACCGACTTCCGGCGCGCTTCCACGAGCTCGGCTTCGGGGCGGCAGACGCGCTTCTTTACAACCAACCGCGGCCGTGCCACCGTGCAGCGAGCCTCGTTCCAGAAACAGCAGGAACGCGCCGCCGGCTCGGTGCAAGAGTTCGCGCGCACCAGAAGCCGCAACGCCACCGGTGGTACGACTGCCGCGGCAACAACCCGCGGAGCCGCCGGCGGGGCGGGCCTGGCCGCCACGAGCACGGCCGCGCGAGCGCGCACCGGCTCGTCGACGCGCTCGTCGCCTGTCGTGCGAAGCCCGTCGTCTCTCAGGACCTCGCCTACATCGACCGCATCCCGCGGCGCGGCGCGCGCGAGGGTCTCGGGGTCTACAAGTAGACGGCAGCCGGGTGGACAACCGGCCGGCGGACAGCAGCGCACCGCGCCGGGACTCTCCGGCGCCACAACCGCTGAGACGGGATCGGGCCGCAACCGCGCCGCCGCGCGCACCACGACGCCGGGGTCTTCGACACGCCGCACATTCCAAGGGTTTCCGCGGGCACGGGGCGGGTCCCAAGGGACCGACAGCCCACCAGGGGCCTCGTCGCCAGCACCGGCGGGCGCGGGATCTTCTACCCCGCGGACTCCCACCGCGGCCACGCGTAGCCGAGCTGCCGGCACGAGTTCACGAACTTCCGCTTGGCGGCCATTCGGCGGCAGCCGCCCGTCGGCAAGTGGGACCACGCCGAGCCGGGCCGCGACGGGTACGGCGTCACCGCAACCCCCAGTTCGCCAACGCGGCGGGTCTTCGTCCAGAACGTTTCAGCTAAGCCATCCGGTCGAGCAAACCACGTCCAGACGACGCGCAACGAGCGCTCCCGCGACCCGCTCCCGCGCAGCCACACGGGGCAGTTCGCCTTCGGGCCAAGGTGGTTTCGTGCCACGCAGCCGTTCGCGAGTGACAGGCTCCACACCCTCCACCCGCGGCAGGGGGACGTCGAGCACGTCCGGCCGTTCTGCCTCGCCCTCGTCGAGCCCATCGCGACAGTTTACGCCGCGCAGCCGCTCACGCGTTTCGAGTCCTCGATCATCCAACCGCGGCAATGTGCAGTCAAACAACTCCCGCAGCTCGTCACAGAGATCATCGACTCGAGCGGGTGGGTTCACCCCCCGCAGCCGGTCGCGCGTCACGTCCGGCAGCAGGACGGGCAGGTCGTCGAGTCCCCAGTTGAGCCGGGCGCCCTCAAGGTCGAGCTCGCCGGCGACTCGATCACGGAGTTACTCTCCACGACGCTCGTCGATGCCCTCGTCGCGATCGCGGCCGGTTTCTCCGGCCCGAGCGCCTACGATGCGATCTCGCGGCTCCATGCCTCGCTCTTCGGCACCCAGGGGCCGGATGTCGGCTCCTCGGAGCTCGGGGTCGGTTTCCCGCGGAAGCCGCTCGATAGGGAGCAGCCGCGGGTCCACCCCTCGGTCTTCGGGCGGCGTCAGCCGGTCGAGAGGGTCTTCCCGAGGCCGGTCCCGGCGCTAGGTTTTCGAGTTTTCCAGCAACCTTACTCTGACACCGAACATCCGGCGGGTCCTGCCTGGGCCCGCCTCTTTTTTGGGGGCGGAGCGGCTCGTACGCCGGCCGGCCTGCCGCGGGCTACGGCCACCCCACCGTTGCGAGCCCATGGCTTCGAAGGTTCCTACACGGCCCCGTAGGCCAGCATGGCGTCGGCCACCTTGATGAAGGCGGCGATGTTGGCCCCTTTAACGTAATCGACGAACTCGGGACCCGTGCGGCCGTGCTCTTGGCACTGCGAGTGGATGTTCTGCATGATGTCCTTGAGCCGGCTGTCGACCTCTTCGCGGGACCAGGAAATGCGTAGAGCGTTCTGGCTCTGCTCGAGGCCGGAGACGGCAACACCGCCCGCGTTGGCTGCCTTGGCCGGCCCGAAGAGGATCTTGGCGTCGAGGAATGCCCCGACCCCTTCCAGATCCGTAGGCATGTTCGCTCCTTCGGCTAAACCGACGAGGCCGTTGGCCAACAGCGCCTTAGCGGCTTCCAAATCCAATTCGTTTTGGGTGGCACAGGGCAGGGCTAGGTCACAGGGAACGTTCCACGGACGTTCTCCCGCGCGGTACTCGCAGCCGTACTTCTCGGCATATTCAGAGATCCGTCCGCGTCGAACCTCTTTCAACTCCTTCAGCCAGGCGAGCTTGTCCTCGTTGATGCCATCGGGATCGTGGATGAAACCTCCCGAATCGGACGCCGTCACGACTTTCGCCCCGAGCTGCGTGAGCTTCTCGATCGCATAGAGCGCTACGTTGCCTGAGCCCGAGACGAGGGCGGTCTTGCCTTGCACGCCGTCGCCGCGCTCGGCCAGCATGTTCTGCATGAAGTAAACGGCGCCGTAACCCGTGGCTTCGGTGCGGATCAAGCTCCCGCCGAAGGCCAGACCCTTACCCGTGAGGATTCCCGTGAAGCGGTTGGCGAGCCGCTTGTATTGTCCGAACATGTAGCTGATCTCGCGGGCGCCGACGCCGATGTCCCCGGCGGGAACGTCGGTGTGCTCACCAATGTGGCGATGCAGTTCGATCATCAGCGAGTGACAAAAACGCATCACTTCGTTGTCGGTCTTGCCCTTCGGATTGAAGTTCGAACCGCCCTTGCCGCCGCCCATCGGAAGCGTTGTCAAACTATTCTTGAGCACCTGCTCGAAACCCAGGAACTTCAGCACGCTCAACGTTACCGATGGATGAAAGCGCATGCCGCCTTTGTACGGGCCGATGGAGTTGTTGAACTGCACCCGCCAGGCCCGGTTGGCGCGGATGTTGCCTTGGTCGTCCTCCCACGTGACGCGGAAGATGATGACACGGTCCGGCTCGGTCATTCGCTCGAGGATCTGAGCCTTTCGGTACTGGGGGTTCTCGAGCAAGAAGGGCATCAGGCTTTCGGTCACTTCGCAGACAGCCTGTTGGAACTCGGGCTCACCCGGGTTGCGCCTCTTGAGACCAACCATGAACCTCTTCACTTCACGATCGACTTCCGCTTGAGCTATCGCCATCGTCGCTTCTCCATGCCGAGTCTATCGCGGTCTACCACCGCAAGCTGGCGGTCTGTTGTCAGTCCTCAGCCAAGGTCCCAAGGTGAAAGAGTCCTCGTCACCAACTAACACTCAGAGCCGCTAGCGCCAGCTTGCGCTGAGATGCTCCGAAGCCGCAAGGGTTTATCCTCACCAGTTCCATGGCTATCCTGCTACGGCCCAGCGAGGACTCACTCCCGCAGCTCCGTGTCGGTGGCTGACCGACCTCGAATCGGTTCCCTATTGTCGCAAGTACCCCGCTTTTCGGTGTGCGGTGCGACCGCTATGATAGGTGCTGGCCCTTGGACCGAAGGAGATAGTATGCAACGAATCCCCCGTGACCAGTCAAAGAAATACGCTTTCAACTGGCAGGATGAGCCCCTGCTGCGGGTCGAGCCGGGTGAGAGTTTCGAGATCGAAACCTGGGATGCCTCGGCCGGGTTCTTTAAGACTCCCGAGGACCTAGCCATCCCCGCCAATCGGCCTGGATTCGACCGTGTCCCTCCGCTTGCCAACCCCATCGGCGGACCGGTATACCTCAACGGTGCCGAGCGTGGCGACACGCTTGTCGCCACGCTCGAGCATATCGAGGTCGCGGACTTCTCCTGGACGGCGAGCGGACCCAAGCGTGGCCCGCTGGGCGAGTCGAACCGCTGGCCGGAAGTTTCTACGCAGTACAAAACCTACATCTTCCGCCACGAGGCCGGCCCCAGTGGCACCACGCGCGACGGCACGCTGCACTTCAACGACAGCATCTCGTGGCCCATCACGCCCTTCGTCGGGACGATCGGCGTCGCGCCCGACCGAGAAGTGATGACGAGCGGCGATGGCCAGGACGCCTGGGGCGGCAACCTAGACATCCGCGACGTGGCCGCCGGCAACAGGATCCATATGCCTGTGTACCACGAGGGCGCGTTGTTCTACTTGGGCGACGTTCACGCCAGCCAAGGCGACACCGAGTTCACCGGGACGGCGGCCGAGACGAACGCTACCGTTAGGGTCAAGCTCGAAGTGATCAAACAGAAGCGGCTGCCTTGGATGCGCATCGAGAAGCCTGACTCGATCGTCTCGGTCTATGCTTACCGGCCATTGGAAGTGGCGGTCGAGGTCGCAACACTCAATCTGATGGATTGGCTGATCACCGAATACAACTACACGCCGCATGACGCTTACGCCCTGGTGGCAACGTGCCCGGACTTCCGGATCAACGTTTATCAGATGGTCAAGCTGGCGAAGCTGAACTATGTGGCGGGCGCGGAGATTTCGAAGCGCTATCTAGGGTAGGGACATCCATGACGCGTATCTGGCAAGAATGGGTGCAGCCGTCCTAAGCCTCCCAGGAAAGACTCATGATCGTTGATTGTCATAGCCATATTTGGGAGTATCCCGGTCACTTAACCGACGCCTTTGTCGCGGAAGCCAACGCTCGGGCAAGGGGCCAGAAGATGGACTTGCATGTGCCCTACGAGCGGCACTTCGCGGCGATGAAGGGTGTCGACAAGGTGATTGTGTTCGGCATGCGGGCGAACCATTCGGGCATCATGACGCCGAACCAGTATATCGCCGACTACCAGGACGCTCACCCGGACAAGGTGATCGGCTTTGCGGCCGTCGACCCGACGTGCGACAACGTTCGCGACACTCTCGAGGAGGGAGTCAAGCTCGGGCTCCGTGGGGTCAAGCTCGGGCCGATCTATCAGAACATCCATCCGACCGACAGCCGCATGATGCCGGTGTACGAGTTCTGCCAGGCGCACAGCCTGCCGATCATGATCCACCAGGGGACGACGTTTCCCACCAAAGCGCCGCTCAAGTATTCGCTGCCGATCTTGCTCGAGGACGTGGCGTTAGCGTTCCCCGACTTGAAGCTCGTGATTGCGCATCTGGGCCATCCCTGGAGGGACGACACGATTGTTCTCATCCGCAAGCAGCCGAACTTTTATTCCGACATTTCCGCGTTGCATTATCGGCCTTGGCAGTTCTACAACGGGCTGATGTCAGCGAAGGAGTACGGCGTGTGGGACAAGTTGCTGTTCGGCACGGATTTCCCGTTTACGACGTCGGAAGCGAGTATTGATGCGCTGCGGAACATCAACCGGATCGTCGAAGGCACAGGGATGCCGCGGTTTGCGGAGGAGGAGATCGAGGGACTGATCCACAGTCCGACGTTGAAGTTGTTAGGGCTGGAGTGAGCGGGCGGGCACAGGGGCCCGCCCCTACAGCCTCGCTGGGGACTCCTACGCCTAAGGAATCTCCGCGACAAGTCCGCTATGCCGCGGGGTTCTGCGTCTGGGCGATCATGATGCGCTGCTTGAAGTCGTCGAGCATTGACTCGTCCAAGCGAATGTGCGTGGGGGCCTTGGTGAGCGTTGTCATCCTGTCGATCTTGTCCTGCAGCTTGAGGAGTGCGTAGAAGAGGTTCTCGGGGCGCGGTGGGCAACCCACCACGTAGACGTCCACCGGGACGATCTTGTCGACGCCCTGCAGCACGCCGTAAGTGTTGAAGGGTCCTCCGACGCTCGAGCAGGCGCCCATCGAGATGCACCATTTCGGTTCGGGCATCTGGTCCCAGATGCGCTTGAGCACGGGCGCCATCTTGAGGGTGACGGTGCCGGCGACGATCATCAGGTCGGACTGCCGCGGACTGGGGCGGAAGACCTCGGCGCCGAAGCGTGCGATGTCGAAGCGCGATGTCGAGGACGCGATCATCTCGATGGCGCAGCACGCCAGGCCGAACGTCAGTGGCCAGATCGCCGACTTGCGCGCCCAGTTGAAGACGTAGTCGACGGAGGTGGTCAGGAAGTTGCGTTCGAACTGGTTCTGAAGGAAAGGCATGCTCGCTCCCGAGACCACCATTATAACTGCGGGCGGCGGGTCCGGCTGAACATCCTGCACATCCCAGATCCGTCCGTAAGTGCGGGACCCTCACGGCTGAAGAGGCATTCGTTCTACGAGGGCCGCATCACTGGGAACACCAAGCAGCGTCAGGAGCGCAACGTGTTGCGCATCAAGGTGCCCGACGGCGAACCCGCCCGCTTTGAGATCAAGACGCTAACGTTCGTGGGACGGTGAGTTGCGGCGCTGTCAGTTTCGCAGTGGCTTGCCGGCCTTCAGGATGTGCTCCATGCGGTCGAGGGTTTTCTGCTCTCCGCAGAGGCTGAGGAAGGCCTCTTTCTCTAACCCTAGCAAGTAGTCCTCAGAGACGATACCGGCCTGGGTCAGCGGACCTCCGGCCAGCACGTACGCCAGCTTGCGGCCGATTTGGAGATCGTAGTCGCTGAGGTAGCGCGCCTCGTACATGAGATAGAGCTCGAGGTCGAGAGCGGCGCGCACGCCTTGGCCTCCGACCAGCACCTGGCGAGCGGGCTTGGGCTGGTATCCCGCCGCTGCGAGGGCGAGGGCCGTCTGACGGGCGTCGGCGAGGAGACGGTCGCGGTTCATCGTGACTAGATCGGACGATAGGAGGAAGCGCCGGTCCCGCGCCTCGGCGGCGCTGTTGGCTACTTTGGCCAGGCCGATGGCCTGAAAGACCTCACGAGTGGTGGGGGTGAGGTCGTCGCTGAGGGTCCGGCCCTCGGTGTGGCGACGAAGCAGCTCGACACAGCCGCCCGCGGCGGGGATCAGGCCGGCGCCGACTTCGACCAAGCCCATGTAGGTTTCGGCGACGGCTTGCACGCGGTCGCAGTGCAATGCCAACTCGCAGCCGCCTGCGAGTGTTTGCCCGAAGACCGCGGCGACGGTCGGCTTTGGGCTGTCGCGCAGGGCACGGAACAGGGTTTGCACTTCGGTGACGGTATTCTCGACTTCTTTCCATCGGCCGGCGCGGCACCACTCGAGCAACATGGCCAGGTTCGCGCCGACACAAAAGTGCGGCCCGTCGTTGCCGATCACCAAGGCTTGGTGTTTGGCTTCGAGGTCCGCGAGCGCCTCGCGAAGCATGGCAAAGACCTGTTCGTCGAGACTGTTGGCCTTCGAATGGAACTCCAGGCACACGACTCCATCGCCGAGGTCCACCAGGCTGGCGCTTTGGTTCGACTTGAGCACGTGCTCCAAACGGCGCAGCGAGGCCAGACGCATTACACCCGGCGGGTCGGCCAACGGCTTGTGGCTGTGCGTGGGAGAGTCGAAATAGGAGACCGACCCGTCCTTCTCGTGGTAGAAGGACTTCTGGGGCGAGGCGAGCACGTCCTCGACCAATGGGGGCAGGGCCTTCCCTTCCTTGCTCATGCGCGCAACGGTCTCTTCGAAGCCCAGGCGGTGCCAGATTTCGAAGATGCCCAGCTCCCAATTGAACCCCGACTTCATCGTGGTGTCGATACTGACGATGTCGCCGGTGATCTCGGGGATTCGCGCGGCCGTGTAAAGGAACAGCTCGCTCAGGGTCTCCCAGAGGAAGCGGCCAGGCTCGGTGGGGGAGTCGATGAGCAGCTTGATGCGGCCGGCCGTGTCGTGGACGGCGTTGGCGTCCTCGAGGATCGGCCAGGAGGGCCGCTGTGACGGGCGGTAGTCGAGCGTGTCGAGATCCAACACCAGGCGGTCGGTTCCCTTGGCACCCTTAACTTTCTTGTAGAACCCCTGGCCGGCCTTGTCACCCAGCAGTCCTTTGGCCGCCATTTGGCGAAGAAACTCGGGTGGGTCGTAGACATCGCGCTTCTCGTCGTCGGGCACGAGGCGGTGCAGCGTCTCTGCGATGGACAAACAGACGTCGATGCCCGTGAAATCGGCCAGCCGAAACGTCGCCATGCGCGGACGGCCGATCAGCGGTCCCGTCAACGCATCGACCTGATCGACCGAGAGACCGTGGGCCTGCATGGTCCGGATGCTGTGCATCACCGCGAAGAGAAAGATGCGGTTGGCGATGAAGTTGGGACGGTCGTTGGCGTAGACGACGACCTTGCCGAGCCGCCGGTCGCAGAAATCGGAGATGAAGCGGACCACACCGGGGTCGGTCTCGGGAGTGGGAATGATCTCGACCAGCCGCATGTGGCGGGGCGGGTTGAAGAAGTGCGTCCCGAGCCAGTGGCGGCGGCAATCGTCCGACAGGCCCTCGGCGAGACGGCCGATGGGCAGGCCGGACGTGTTCGAGCTGATCAGCGTGCCGGGCTTGCGCAGGCGGTTGACCTTGCCGAGAAGCTCGCGCTTAACGTCGAGGTTCTCGACGACGGCTTCGATGATCCAGTCCGCCTCGGCGATGCGCGGCAGGTCGTCTTCGAGGTTGCCGGTGTCGATCCGGCGCAGAGCCGCCTCGGTGAATAGCGCGGCGGGCCGCGATTTCAGAAGTCCTTTCGCGGCTTTTTCGACCAGAGTGTTGCGAGCGGCAGGCGTCTCTGCCCCGTCGACCGCCAGATCGAGCAGCAGGCAGTCCACGCCGGCGTTAGCGAGGTGGGCGGCGATGCGCGAGCCCATGGTTCCGGCGCCCAAGACGGCCGCCTTCCGTATTTCAGAGATCATCGGGGCGTCGCCTCAACAGGGACGACGATAGCAGAGAGGGTCGGGCCGGCCTTTTGGCACGGTTTGGCACGGTTTTCGGCAACGTTGTCATTCATCGGTCGTCACGTTCCCACTCTCCGGTCTTAGGGTAGCGCACCGGTCTGTTGTACTCGGCGGTTTTCGCCGTAACTTATTGATTCTGTGTGGTTAAGATTCTGTGACTGGGGTTCCGACGATGGAGCAGATTGCACAGCAGGCTCGTTGGAACGCTGGTCTATATCGAGCAACCCCGCGAGGTCGCCTTGCCAACCCGAGTTCGGGCTCTGTTTCAATGCATAGGTAGTGGCGAAGAGGAATCCTCCCGGGGGCAAAATGCTGAGAACGACCAGCCGGTCGGCTCAGAGCCAATCCCAGGAGGATTCCATGCATGAACTCTACTACATCGGACTCGATGTCCATAAGAAAAGCATCAGCTTCTGCATCAAAACGCAAGACGGAACCATCGTCGCCCGCGGTCAGGTCGCGGCCACCCGCGCAGCCCTGACCACTTGGGCGTCAGCCCTCGAGCGCCCCTGGGTGGGCGCGCTCGAAGCCACGCTGTTCACGGGTTGGATTCACGATCACCTCCAGCCCTTCGCGCGCGAGTTGCAAGTCGCGCACCCGGCCATGCTCAAGGCCATCGCTTGTGGCAAGAAGAAGAACGACCGTCTCGACGCCACCAAGATCAGTGACCTGTTGCGTTGCGACCTGCTGCCACGCTGCTACTTGGCGCCGCCCGCCCTGCGCGAGTTGCGGCGTGTACTGCGCTATCGCAATCTGCTGCTGGGCGAAGCCGTCCGCATGAAGAACAAGATCAGCGGGCTGCTGATGGAGGTCGGCGAACCCTACGATGCCCGGCGGCTGCACGGCCGGCGTTATTTCTATTCGTATCTCGACAGCTTGCGTGACACGCCCGAGTCGGTCATCGAACTGCTCGCCATCACCCGCGGCAGCCTGGAAATGTTCGATCGTTTGCAAGACGAGTTACTGCGCGGCTTGCGGCGCCATCCGCTGCTGCGGGAACGCGTCGAGCGCTTGCAGTCGATTCGCGGCGTGGGGGAGGTGACGGCGCTGAGTTGGGCGCTGGAGACCGTTGAGCCCGAGCGCTTCGGTTCGGTGGGCCGGCTGGTGAGTTACTGCGGGCTATGTGCGGCGCAGCGCGAGTCGGGGGGCAAAACGCAGCGCGGACCG
The DNA here is from genome assembly GCA_965248255.1 of Bryobacterales bacterium. Lineage (GTDB taxonomy): Bacteria > Acidobacteriota > Terriglobia > Bryobacterales > UBA6623 > JAKZVK01. Next base: position 1,834,800 of record CBDFIW010000004.1, on the reverse strand, counting down.
CTGTCGAAGCAACGCAACAAGCATTTGCAGCGGGTGCTGATCGAGGCGGCGAAACTCGCGCCGCGCTGGAACCCGCAGCTGCACGACGTCCATGAGCGGGAGTTGCAGCGCGGCCCGCGCAATCGCGCGACGTTGGCCGTGGCGCGCAAGTTGGTGGCATATCTGCGGGCTGTGGACACCAGCGGCCGAGCGTTCGTGCCGCGGGTGGCGGCCGCGGCGTAACGAGGAGAATTTACTTTTTTTCTGTTGCAAGGAGAAACGAAGAGTTTCACCGACGCTGTGCGGTGTCACGAGCTGCCCGCCGGTCCTCGCCTGTGGGGGACTACGCGAAGGGGTTTCCTCGAGAGTTTACGGGGAAACCTCTGATGCGTCCGTATTGTCTGTTTCGAGGCCGGCGGGCCTGAAAATCCAAACTGAATCTTCCGCGACGGTCCCCCGCCGCTGAGGTGGGGCGACCCGATGCGCGCACATGGATGTCTGGTCACGTGACTCGTTGACCTTGTGACTTGATTCGCAAAAACGCTCGGGCTGCGAAGCGTCACTGCTGAACACCGCGCCCCCGCTGACGGGAGGTTCCGGATGACTGCGTCCATCCTTGACAGATACCTATCATGGATGTCCCCTTTGGTCTGCCTTTGTGGGTCCTTTGGGTCTGGGTCATTGCCAAATCTGCCGACCACGCCGCAGGCTTCCTGATCAAGGAACAGAACACAAGCGAAGCCCCTCCTCGCTCCTGCACGTCAGTTCTAACATCAACTCGTAGGCGCCCGTGGAGTCGTTGCCCTCATCGGCCGTCACGATAAAATACTCACCTGCCCTAGCGTCTCCTGGCTCGAAATGACAATTCCGCTCACTCCCAGAACCGCTATTGCATGTGAGCCTGTGAGTGTCCGGCGGGCCGTAAACCGACACGTCCGGTTCTATCCTTGGCACCGCGTTCATCCTCCCCGTTATCGTGGCAAGCCGGTTTGCATCGTCTTCACTAACCTCGAACGAAAACACGTCTTGATCCCCTCGAGGATGGATCGACGCGTCGTCAATAGTCTCACCGTCCTCGATGGAACTGACTTCCAAATTACCCGACGTCCCAATCGGCGGCACAGTGAAATTGCGCGGTGCCTTGGCCTCCTCCACCATTAAGGCGTAAATATCACAGAGCTTTTCATAGGCTATGCCATAGTCCCCGTTTTCCTGGTCGTTTTGGCAAGCAGAATTAAATGGCTCAGGTCAAACGCAGCGGCGCCCGGTCCCCTCGCCCGGGTGACCTGCCAGCTTCGCAGTTCCACCAATTCGATTAGCGAATCAAGGTGCCCTCCCACCGCTATCTGGGCACCTTCACCCTCAACGCGTCTCGGCAACATCAAGCTGACTAACGGCGCACAACTGGCCAACAAACCCTCTTCATCCAGCGCTTCAAACTCCAACATTTCGCAGCGGTCATAAATTGCGGTGAGCCGCCCCACTGCTTCCCCCAAACCTTCGACAACCACTTTCCCGCCTCCCGCTACCATGCGGCACAGTGATGGCCCGAGCGTACCCCCAAGTCCATGGGCAACAACCGTGGCATTGCCGTTTTGGTCATATTTACAATTGAACTCTTTGATGACTGCAAATAAAATTTTCGTCGCTGTCAGGAAGGTTGTGATTCGACTCAGAGAAGCACGCCTGGACCGGAGCGTGCGCCCCCCTGAGGTAAATATTGTGCAAGCCCGCAAGGGCGAGAAATTGGCCTTCATCCCGACCTTGGCCTGAAAACCCTCGAAAAGGAAGTCCCTTGGAACTTCATCAAGAATGGGAACCAACTCCTTTTGAATTTCGCCAAGGTGTGAGGTTGTGTCCCGCCAGGGAGGCGCAATCTGATGTAGCCCGTTCGCCATTACGAAAAGCGGGAACGGCGGGGCAATGTCGATTATGTCTTCGAACGGCTTAAGGTCATCTCCCTCATTTATGAATTGGGGAAACAACCCCTGGAATTGGGGAAACAACCCCTGAAGGCCTTGGAGGTTGCCAAACAACATCTTTAGATCGGTTTTAAAGTTCGCTAAGCAGGGTCCGTCTTTTTCTGATTCTGAGCAATCAGAGCTCTTGAAACGTCCAAAGCCGGCTCTTAAGGAGCTGTAGAACGCCAACACCAAACTCCCCTTGTCGGGGTCGAAATCCATTGTTTTCAAAGTATCACGGACTAGATCAGGGAAGATTTTAGTGAGTTGCGTGATCTGGGCCTTGTTACTCTCCAGTCCAGAGACTAAGGTTTCAAGGCCAGAGATTACCTCGCTATCTAGCCTGCTTGTGAGGAGGTTCCCGAGATCGGTATCCATTCTGGTAAGCATCTCTCTGACATTCGTCCGGTGCATGTCCTTCCGAATGGGGTCGACGGCTAGCCCCGAACTCTCGGTGGCGTTATCGTGCGCTCCGATCGTAGGGCCAAGGCTAGCGGCGGCGGGGCGCACAGGGATATCGTGCAGGAGTCCTAGGCTTTGGTCCATTCGTGCAAGGAGGTTCTTGACGTTGGTGGCTTCTTCGCCTTCGCGCCCAGGAATGCCTCTGAGAAGCTCAAGATCATTGTCAATCTCGCTAAGGGCAATCTTAAAGTTATGCGGTTCTTTACCTGCGAGGGCGACATTCCGACCTACTAGAAGATTATAAATGAGGGAGAGGGGAGTTTTATAATTACCGTTATCTTGACCATCGAGCTGGACATCCTGAGCTACCAGAATCCCATGGACATCCCCGATGCTGATGGCTTTTTCCGCCTTTGTGTTGTCGGACGATTTGCCGGGCGGACCTACGCTGCCCTCATCTGCTATTTGCGCTCCCCCCTCGGTTTCAAGGTGTGAGGCCAAGGCGTCCCAGCCTTCCGGCGTGAGGCGTGTCAGAGCCCTTAGCATTTGAAACTGGCTCTCGTCGAGATTGGCGACGGCTTCGAGCAGACGCATCTCCTCGGAATTGAGGTCTGGAAGAAGGGCGTCTCCCAGCGCTTTGGTTCCCGCGACGCCAAGCCGTGAGAAGGTACCCGGCAGGAGGGTTGATGCCGGACCGAGGTAGTCGGTGGAGAGTTCTTCTGTGACCGTCTCGCAAGTCGTCCCGTCCGTGGAGTCAGAGAAGCGCAGCAGCGAGCCCTGAACCTCAAACGCTTCGCCCGCGGGGCTGTGAACGATGCCCCGTGTATGAATCGACGACGGACATTGCAGTGACCCGAGCAAACCAACCGTTGCGTTGGCCTGGAGGCTCCCCGCACCCGTGAGCGCGCTCGGCCCCGGCGTGCCGTCGGAAGCGATGCACTGGCTGCTGGGCGCTCCGGTTTCAGGGTTCAGGTGAGCGGCCGTGCAATAAAAGCAATTCGACTGGTGTGCCGAGGAACTGGAGAAGAGAGGCGCTGTCCGCGCCTCCCAGGCCCAAGAGGCCAAAGGCGTCCGTTTGTGCAATGAGCAGGCCGTCTTCGGTGTATAGGGTCAGTACGCCTGAAGTCGCGGTCTGTTGGACGCAGATACCCGTGCGGCCGTTGGGCATGCTGATTCCCGTGGTGTCGTCGGTTTGGCAGAATAGTTCCGGTGCGGCCGCCGCCGCCCCGGGAAACAGCAGTGCGGCTGCTACGAGCGGCGTGAGGAAGAAAGTTCGTTTTCGCATGTTGTCTTCCCTTTTAGTTGTAAAGCTCTCGACAGGCCGAGCGGTCGGGGTGTGTTGACCCGTGCCGGGCGTGCCCTGTTTTGTTCCGAATCTCCGGCTCGATCAAGTGTAAGGCGGAGTTGCCAATTTGGATCTGGCGGTCTCAACCCTACTCCCATTGCCTCTTGAATGCAAGGTGTTTTCGACCGCGGGATTCTAGTCCGCGTCATCTTTTCCACGAAGGACCGCCCTAAAAGCGTGGATGGCGCGTTGTTTAAGGCGGTGCGTCGCCCTTGCAGGGCTCCTGTTGGTTTTGGGGCCCGAGTTCCCTGGGCTTACGCCCAGGGCTGTTGGTTGGGACGCCCCTTTGAGGCTCGTCTCGGATGCGGAGGGGGTGTACGTCCGGGGCCTGCGCCCTGGGCTGCTGGGGAGTGGCCCGGGATAGCGGGAGGAATCACGGAGATCGGCGTGAGGGCAGTGAACGCGCGCAGCCGATCACATCCGAAGTCGTGCGGCCTCCGTATTCGCAGTTGATGTGCTAATCTGCCTACCGCACCGAACAATCCTTAAATCGACCTGAGCGGATTGACGCCGCTTGGCAGTAGTGGACTGTCGCAAAGAAGACTTAATGGTAAACGAGCAGCCGGGCGGGCACAGGGGCCCGCCCCTACGGCGGTATTGACCGGGGACATGGGTAACACCTAATGCCAAGCACATAGGTAACACTTTGAGGCATAAAACATTTCTGAGAGGGAATGATCTATGCCTTGGCAGGAGACCTGTGTGCGAAACGAGAGAACTCGCTTTGTGGTGGACTGGGAAAGGAAACTCGAGTCGATGGCCGAGCTGTGCCGGCGCTACGGCGTGAGTCGCAAGACCGGCTACAAGTGGCTGCAGCGCTACGGGCAGCAGGGCTGGGAAGGATTGCAGGACCGCTCCCGAGCAGCGCGACGCCATCCGCAGCAGACCGCGGCCGCGATCGAGCAAGAGATTCTCGCTCTGCGGGCACAGCACACGCGCTGGGGCGCGGTCACCTTGAAAGCGCGGCTGCAGCGGGCGCAGCCCGAGGTGGCTTGGCCGGCGGTGAGCACGATCGGAAATCTGCTGCGGCGACACGGTCTGACGGTGCCGCGGCGGCGCCGGGCGCGCGCCGCGCCGACCGCACCGCCGCTGACGCCGGGGAGCGAGCCCAACCGGGTTTGGTGCGCCGACTTCAAAGGTTGGTTCCGCACCCAAGACGGCCAGCGCTGCGATCCGTTGACGATCTCGGATGCGGCTAGCCGTTACTTATTGCGTTGCCAGGCGGTGGCGACACCGGATCGAGAACACGTCCAGCCGTTGTTTGAAGCCACATTTCGGGAGTTTGGCTTGCCGCGGGTGCTGCGCACCGACAACGGGCCGCCGTTTGCGACGCTGGCGGTGCACGGGCTGTCACGGCTGGCGGTATGGTGGATCAAGTTGGGGATTTATCCGCAGCGGATCGAGCCGGGACATCCCGAACAGAACGGGCGGCATGAGAGGATGCACCGCACGCTGAAGCAAGAGACGGCCTCGCCGCCGGCGGCGAACCTGCGGGCGCAGCAGCGGGCGTTGGATTGCTTTCGCCAAGATTGCAACGAAGAGCGACCGCACCAGGGGCTGGAGCTGCGGACGCCCAGCGAGTGTTATCAGGGCTCGGGGCGGGAGTATCCCTCGCGGCTGAAGGAGCCGGAGTATCCGGCGGCGATGGCGGTGCGGCGCGTGGTGGATGGGCAGCTTCGCTGGCGGCGTCAACGAGTGTTTGTCGGCAAGGGACTCAACGGCGAGCGGGTGGGGCTGGAGGCGATCGAGGAGGGGGTGTGGCGGGTATGGTTTTCCTTTTACGAGCTGGGCCTGTTCGACGAACGGGGGTGGCGGTTGCGGCCTTGCCCGGACCCGGCGGCGGGCCACTCGTCCGGGGTGGGACCGGACTGCGGTCGCCCTCCGGGCTCCCTACGTCCGGCCCCACCCCGGACGAGAAGTGTTACCTATGTGCTTGGCATAAAGTGTTACCTATGGCCCGGTAAGTTCAAGTCTCGCTGGATACGCCTACGCCTAAGGAATCTCCGCGACGTTCGACTAGTGCTGCCTGCTGTCCGGGCAGGGGGGAGGTCTCGTATGAGGCGACTGTCCGACGCGCTGATCGCTGCCGGTTGTTGGTCTGTCTTGTGCGGGCTCAGCTTTGCACAAGCGCCGATACAGCCGCCCCTGAAGGCGGTCTCGCGCCCACTCCTCAGTTTCGAGGAGAATCGTGGCCAAGTGGATCCAAGCTTTCGCTTCTTGACTCGCGGGCGTGGTTACACCGCGTACTTGCAAGCAAATGGCTACTCTCTTGTTCTCCCTGGCGCTTCCCTGTCCTCGACTTCAAATAGCGGCCCGGCTGTAGGCGCTCTCGAAGCCGCCCGGAAAACTCGGCCGGCAACGATCAGAGCAAGGTTCGTCGGCGCCGACCAGGCGACGCCGTACACCGGCCACGGGCGGCTCGAAGCTCGCAGCCACTATCTTCTCGGCCGTGATCCCTCCGGCTGGAAAGTCGATGTCCCGCACTATGAGCGGGTCTTGTGCAAAGAGGTCTATGCGGGAGTCGACGTTGCTTACTACGGCAGTCCCAACGGCGTCGAGTTTGATCTGATTCTCGAACCGACCGCCGACCCCGCGCAAATCCGCCTAGTTTTTGAAGGCGCTGAAGGGTTGGACCTCAACGGCGACGGAGACCTGCTCCTTCGCACCTCCACGGGCGCGGTCCGCCATTCGAGACCAACGATCTACCAGACGGTTGCCGGCGAAACGGTGAAGGTCACCGGCGGCTATGTCCCCGAGGACGGCGATGAGGTCCGCTTCGAGCTGGCGGACTACGACCGAACCAAGCCCCTCGTGATCGACCCGGTGATCAACTGGGCCACCTTTCTCGGCGACAGCGCGGACGACTCCGGGGAGGCGGTTGCGGTCGATTCGGACGGGAACGTGTATGTTACGGGACGGACCAGCTCGATGGATTTTCCCGCGGCCGGCGGCCTCGAAGACGACTATCAGGGTGCGCCGGTCGACGCCTTCGTTGCCAAGTTGAGCCCCGACGGAACACAACTCATCTTCGCCACCTACTTGGGCGGTACGGGCGAGGATGCGGGCGGGGGCATCGCGGTCGATCCCGAGGGCAACATCTACGTGTCCGGAGCGACAACTTCCACCGACTTTCCCACCACTCCCGGCAGTCTTCAGCCCACCCTAGGAGGAAACACGGACGCCTTTGTGGTGAAGCTGAATCCGCAAGGGTCGGGCCTGATTTACGGCACGTATTTCGGCGGCCCGGTACAGGATGTCGGCGATCGAATGCGTCTGGATGCCGAGGGGAACGCGTACGTGACCGGCAGCACTGACGGCAGCAGCTTTCCGGCCACGGAGGGGGCTTTTCAGACCGCGTGGGGCGGCCAGCTCGACGCTTTCGTAGTCAAGATTGATGCCGCCGGCGCCAACCTGCTGTATGCGACGTATCTCGGAGGCAACGGCAGCGAGATTCCCGCGGACATCGAAGTCAACCGGTTCGGCGAGGCACACATCGCCGGCCTTGCGACGAGCAACAACTTCCCCGGCACCCCCGGGGCGTTCCAAGAGCAAGTGGTGGCCGGCGGCTTCGACGTCTTTGTGGCCAAGTTCGACGCCACGGGGTCAACGCTCGAGTACTTCAGCTTCCTCGGCGGCAGCGGAAACGACCAAGCCAGCGGCCTCTCGCTGGACTCTTTCGGCAATGTATGGCTTTCCGGCGGCGCGCAGTCCCAGGACTTCCCGACCACGGCCGATGCACCATTCCCGAACTTCCTCGGCGGGCCGAGCGATGGCTTTCTGGCGAGGCTGCCCCTGCCTCAGGGACCAATGGCGCCGCTGGAGCCAGAGGAGGTTGCCGGAGGGGAGCGTCCCGCGATCGCGCCGTTCATCACCTACGTGGGTGACGAATTGCGTAACTTCGGCTTGGACGTGCTTGTGGTGACTCTGGACGAACCGATCGGGCCGACGGCGAAACGGGCCAAAGGCCCGGGATTGGGCACGTTCATCGACTACTCGTTGTCGAACTTTTCGGATACTCCGGTCGTCCGTGGCGGGCAGACCTTCTCGGGCCCGTTTTGGACGTATTGGAATCTCGATTTCAACGGCAACCTGCTCGGCGATCCGTTGACCGCTCAGGGCGCCGAGGCCCTCGAGCTCCGCTCCGACGGCCAGGGGGGTGCGATCGGCATCGGGCTCGCGCTGGGCAATGCTCCGACAACGCCAGGGACGATCGACCCCGACCCCAACGCCGGCTTCGACGCGTGGGCGGTCAACGTCCGGCTCACCCGAGCCCGGGTGGAGATCGAGAAGCAGCTCCTGGAGAGCCCTCGGAGCCGGCTTCCGGTGGTCGGTGACCTCCGAACTTTCCGCATCATTGTCAGGAACACCGGGTCGGAGTTCGCTGACAACGTACGGGTCCGCGAACTGACCGAAAACATGGACCTTTCCTCGCTCCGCCCCAGCAAACAGCCGTTACCCACGGACGTGAACTTCGCTATATTTCCGTGCCGGCGCGTCAGTGGGTCCGAAGGCTTGTGCAACATCGGGATCCTCGAACCGGGCGAGACCTACTCTTTCGAAGTGAATGTCTTCCTAGTGTAGTGCGTCAAGCAGATTGCACCTTATGCAGGGCGGCACGTCCGCGCTTGACTTTCTCGAGGATGTCGGAGGCGGTCGCGGTCCAGATGAAGGGCGTGGGATGCCCGTTGTGCTGGGCGATGTAGTCGTCAATGGCGGCGACGAGCTCGTCCACGCTGCGAAACACGCCGCGGCGCAGGCGCTTGACGGTGAGATCGCGAAAGAATCGCTCGACCATGTTCAGCCACGACGCCGAGGTCGGGGTGAAATGAATGTGGAAGCGCGGGTGACGATCGAGCCAACGCTTCACAGCGGCATGCTTGTGGGTGGCATAGTTGTCCACGATGAGATGAAGCTGTTTGTCCTTGGGAGTGCGGCGGTCAATTAAGCGCAGGAAGCGCAGCCATTCCTGGTGGCTGTGTCGGGGCATGCACTCGGCGATCACGCTGCCGTCAAGGCTGTTGAGCGCCGCAAACAGGGTGGTCGTGCCGTTGCGCTTGTAATCGTGGGTCATCGTTTGGCCGCGTCCCTTTTTGAGCGGCAGGCCGGGCTGGGTGCGATCGAGGGCTTGGATTTGGGACTTCTCATCGAGCGAGAGAACCAGAGCATGCTCAGGCAACGAGAACATGTTTCTCCCCCTGCTCGTGCCCGGAACACAAGCTGGTTCCACTTCCCTCTTCTGGGAGAACCTGCCGATCAACCCGGACGCCAACGGCAACTTTTCCTTCCAGGTAACCAACCTCCGGGTTGACGCCTCCGGGCTAAACCTAGACGACATCTTTGGGTTTGATTTTACGATCCTGCCGGACCAACTAGGGCCCAGCAAGGCCAAGGTCAACTTTCGAGCTGACATCCGTCCGGACAGCTACTCTCTCAGGGAGACGCTGACCCCGCGAATATGGCGGGTCGGCCTCAGAGAGAATTGGCGCGGCTCATTCAAGAAGAGGATTGAAACCACCGCTGGCCCCGAGCCGCTAGGAACTCCTGTTCGAACAAGTGGTCCTTCGTTTCCGTCCGGTACGAATAGCGGGTTCATCCCGGCTGATGACGTGTTTGGCGACCCTGCTGATCCCAACGCCGTCGGCGCGGCGACCAACGGGAACCGCCTCCACATTGAGGTCAACGGTGTCCCGGCCGAAGTGCTCTTTGCGCCGTTTCCCGGTTGCATCTCTTCCGATGCGTTTTCACAGATCGGCCCCGACGGGCGGATGCAGTTGCGCCGGGTAGACGGCTTCAACGACGATTTCTCCGGCGGTTTGCTGTTTCCCAACTGCGACTTCGCGCCTCTGCCCGGCGGTCTGGAAAGTTTCCGGTTGAACTACGAGGTCGTCGGCGACCCGGAGGTCACGGGGACCGACGTGTTCGACTCGTTCGACATCCCGCTCCCGTTCAGTTGCGCTGACGGCGCTGCGGGCCAAGGCTCGATCCACATCGGGCCCGGGCCGATCTTCGATGCAGCCACGTTTGGCGACGGCCCGATACCGATCCCTGGATTCATTTCCATGACCGGACGGGTTCTGGAATTCGATTGGACCGATGCATGCCAAAGGCGGGCTTTCAGCGTTCCCAATGCACCTCCCGAGGGTTTTACCGGAGGCGCGGATCCCAACTCACCGCCGGTTGCCGGTGGCCTGGGGACTTGGTTCCTTTCGGATCTCAACGTTCCCAGCGTCGGCGCAAACCGCGTGCCGCTGCCACTGAATCTCAACGACGCCGAATTGCGATTGTCCGAGCCTGAATCCGGTGAAGAGCCGCTTGCCGGAACGGGCAGTAAAGCATCCCTCGGCAACGAGAAACAGCAAGTGGTCGGCATTCCCGCGCCGTTGTTGTTCGTTGCATCGAACCAGATGAACTTCCAGATTCCGTGGGAGCTCGACACCAGCGGGGGAGTTCTCGAAGCCGTCATCATTGCGAACGGCGTGGCAACCGCTCCCATACACGTGGCCGTGGCTGCGTTCGCGCCGGCCATCTTCACTTTTGATTTCGGACCCGGCCGGGCTGTCGCCACCAACCTCGACGCGACGGGAGCGCAGGCCGAAGGCGCCCTCGATGATTACGGACTGCCCGCCAGGCCGGTTCGCATCGGCGACTTTCTGGTGATCCTGGCCACCGGTCTGGGAGCGGTCGATCCTCCCGCCGTTACCGGCGACGACAGCCTCGACGAAGACGGCAATTTCGTTCAGCGCAACGTCGTAGGCGACGTCCGGGTGTTCATCGGGGGAGTCGAGGCCCAGGTAGTCTTTGCCGGCCTCTCGCCGCAATTCCCCGGCGTGTATCAGTTGAACGTCATCGTCGGCGAAGGCACGCCCGTTGGCGATGCGGTTTCACTCGTCATCGAAATCGGCGGTCTGCGCAGCCGCGAGGACGTAACCATTGCAGTGGCGCCGGCAGGGTGAGTGGACCCGAGTCCCGAGGAATCGAGACTCGGCAAGCCGGAGGGTTGCGCCACGGACGCTCCGCCGCGCCGGGTTGAGGTCAAAGACCTCGCTCGGGGAAAGAGACCCTAGCGGTTCCAGGGCGGGACGACGCCGTTCACGCGGGCGTAGGCGATCGACTGGCCGAGATGCTCGCTCAGGTGGCCGGTCATCAGCAACAGGACACTGCGGTAGTTGCTGTCGCGTCCGAACAGCTTCGTCGCCTTTTCGAGGTCGTCGCCGGAAAGCTTTTCGACCGCTTGGCGGATGTGCGCGAACGAGGCCTTCATGGTACTGACGACCTTCGCCTGGTCGTAGGTGGACTTCTCCATGCCCCGCGCGTCGATGCCGTCCGGCGTGGGCGTGCCGATCATGCCGGGCAGGCGATAGTTGGCCGAGGAGACGTGGAGAAACACCTCACTGACCGAGCGCACGCCGTCCCCGGGGCGCCAGGTGTACTTGTCCTGCGGCAAGGCTTCCGCCAAGCCGACGAACTTGGTTTCGAGAGTGTTCAGGCGCCCAAGGACGTCCTTGCGGACGTCACCGTGTTCGCCCCAGGCGTTGGCCGCCAGCAAGCCGTGAAGGATAACGGTAACCACCAGGAACGGAATGGATCTCATCGGTCTTGTCGCCTTTCGTGTAACCCAGGTGAGCGTTCGGGTCCCGGGAGGTGCGAAAAAATGCTGGGACCGCCAGCCGCGCCTCCACTAAGTCCCTGCGAATCAAGGAGCGTTTTCGCCAGCGCTTGTGACAGTCCCGATTTTTTACACCTTCCTCTCGGCGGGCTACCCCAGCCCACCGATAATATCTCGGTATTCGTCCTCATTGAAGGCCCTTAGCGTCTGGCTACGAACCGTCCCTTGGGAGGCGATCGCCAGCATTACCTTGGCGAAGACCGCATCATCGGGAGCTTCAATCACCGCGACCATGTCGTACTGGCCCAGCGTCATGTAGAACGTTTTCATCTCGCCGCCCGCGGCCTTCACGGCCGCTTTTGCTTGGTCCAGTCTAGACGGGCTTTCTTTGATGTTCTGAATGCCCTGTTGAGTCCAGTTCAATAGTGCGACATAAGTGGGCATGACAGCCTCCTTGATAACATCAGTTTCAGGTAGTTAGACTTTCCACTTGACCGGGCCGCGCAACTCGCCCCAATCTTTACTCTTGGCCATCTGTTTTCCTGTTGTGCTGAGCTCGCTGAGCTCACGCTCGTTGAAGGGCCGGTAGGCGCGGACGGCCGCCAGGGCTTTCTGGAGCTCGGCGGTGTTCTTCACCCCCATGATGGCGACCGACAGGCCGGGAATCCCCAGGGCGTACCGCACCGCGTTCTCATAATGCTCGGGGGCGGACAGTTTCGCTCCGTCGCCTTCGGCTCCGCCCAGGATCTTCATCGCCACCACGCCCAGGCCGCGCTTGGCCGCCTCAGCGAAGACCGTGCCCTCAAAGTTGTAGGTGTGAACATCCACGAAGTTCGCCGCGCACATCACCAGCTCGATGTCCCCGGTTTCGATGATGGGCAGCGCCCGCTTGGGGCGCAGGTGGCAGGTCAGACCGATGTGGCGGATCAAACCTTTCTTCTTCGCGTCGCGCAGGCCCTGTAGGGCGCCGTCCTCGCCCGTGAGCACGTCGAGGTCGGGAAAGCGGTCGGTGCGTCCGACGTTATGCAAGTGTGCGACGTCGAGGTAGTCGGTCTTCATTTTGAGCAGGCTTTCTTCAAGCTGCCAGGTGGCGTCTTGCTTGGACGTCGCCTCGACCTTCGACACGAGGATGAACTTGTCGCGCCGGCCCTTGAGGGCGGGTCCGAGACGGCGCTCGGCCATGCGATAGATCGGCGCCGCGTCGAGGTAGTTGATTCCCTCGTCGGCCGCCATGGCGATAATGCGGTCGACTTCTTGCTGGGTACGCTCGGGCGCTCCCAGAGGGGAGGCACCGATTCCCAGAATGTCGACGGTCAGACCGGTCTTGCCTAGAGGACGCTGGTCCAATCCAATCCCGCCGGCAGCCGCGCCGGCCGACGAAACAGCCGCCAACGCTCCGCCGGCCACCGCCGCTTTCCTGCCCAACTCGCGTCTTGTGAACTTGCCTGGTGCGCTCGCCATGGTGTCCTCCCCTCGGGTTCACATTCAGATCCGCAGAGCGTCACCCGGTAGTGTATATCAATCGAAGCGGTCAGCGGCCGGCCGCTGATCCCGTAACCCGTCCGTAGGGCGGCTTGCAGGTTGCGTTGTGCGATCCGCAAGAGCAACAGGCCGGGCCTCGAAGAGGCTACGTGTTTCTCGTGTTCCCCACCCACCGGGTGCCAGGAAAAACAAATCTCAACCGCCCCTGCCGGGGCTAGGAACCGTGCGCGGAGGCATTACCTTGCGCCTTGGGACAGCGCGATGCTTCCATCCTTGCACTAACCGCGGACTTCCGTCCGCGGCTCTGACCTGGCGACGTGCAAGCGGCCGGGGAGGTGACTGATACCATAGGAACACCAACCTATGAATAGGGAACCCAGCTATGATCCCAACGCCTACGATTCGCACGGCGAAGGGACGCCCGAGCACTCCCCGGCAGGGCCCCTTCCCGCAGGCGACGCTTCCTCGCTGACCGTCGAACCGGGCCCTCGCTGGTGGACCTATTGGGACTTGCTCTACCTGGTGTTGTTCGCCGTTCCGGCGTTCGCTTTGATCGCCGTGATCTGCACCGTAAGCCTGTTTGGCTTGAGTTTCGTCTTCGGGTGGGGTGTGGACATCGAAGCGCCGTATGTGAGAGCGCCCCTGGCAGTTGCGATCCAGCTTTTGGCCTGGGTGGCGCTGTTTGCCTTTATTTACACCGTCATCACTGTGAAGTATGGCTTGGCCTTTGGTCCGGCGATCGGCTGGACAGCCTACGCCGGGCGGCGGGCTTACTATCTCTACAGCGGCGTGGCGTTGGCTATCGCCGTGGCGTCGATCTCGACTCTCCTGCCCAAAGCGGAAGGCCCGGTGCCTTTCGAGGAGCTGCTCCAGGACCCGGTGGGGATCACATTGCTGGCGATCTTTGGGGTACTGGTGGCTCCTGTCGTCGAGGAGATGCTCTTTCGAGGCTTCATCTTTTCGGTCGTCGACCGCTCGCTGGGAGCCGTGGCCGCTGTAATTTCGACAAGTCTTCTGTTTTCACTGCCCCACGGGGTGCAGTACGGGTGGCGTTGGCAGAACCTCCTTCTTCTAACTGCCGTCGGCGTGGTTTTCGGTACGGTGCGGGCATCGACCGGGTCGGTGCGGCCTTCCACTCTCTTACACGCCTCCTACAATGCGACCTTATTCGCCGGACTGCTTTTCGTCGGCGAGCAAGCCGAGAAACTCTAGTGGACTGTCGCAAGGAAAACCTAATGGTAAACCAGCAGTCGGGCGGGCACAGGGGCCCGCCCCTACAGTCTCGCCGGATACTCTTACGCCTAAGGAATCTCCACAACGTTCCACTAGCAACCTAAACGAATTCATGGTGAAGACAATCGAATGGACCGGCGACGCCGCCGTGATGATCGACCAGCGCAAGTTGCCGGCCGAGGAAGTTTACGTCACGTGCCGCGGTTACCAGGACGTGGCCGAAGCGATTCGCTCGATGGTGATTCGAGGTGCGCCGGCCATCGGGGTGGCCGCCGCGATGGGAGTCGCGTTGGGTGTCAGGCAAGCTCTTACGGGGACGCCGGACGGGGCGGCCCCGTTGAGTGAACCGGAAGGCAGGGCGCTTGACGGCGAAATGGAAACGATCTGCTCGACGCTCGCCGCGACACGTCCCACGGCGGTCAATCTCTTTTGGGCGATCGACCGGATGAAGAAGCGCTACCGCGAATTGCGGTCGAACGGCGCCGGCGCCCAGGCACTCGAAGAGGCGATCGAGGAGGAAGCGAAGCGGGTCCTCGCCGAAGACATCGCGATCAATCAGGCGATGGGACGCCACGGCGCGGCGCTGCTACCCGAGGGTGCCAAGGTCATGACCCACTGCAACGCCGGCGCCCTCGCCACCGGCGGCTACGGTACAGCGCTCGGGGTGATTCGGGCTGCGATCGAGGGCGGCAATCCGGTCGCGGTGTTTGCCAATGAGACCCGGCCATTCCTCCAGGGCGCGCGGCTGACGGTGTGGGAGCTGCAACAGGACCACATCCCAGTTACGCTGCTCACCGACAACATGGCGGGCCATGTCTTGCGGACGGGGGACGTGGGTGCAGTGCTGGTGGGGGCCGACCGCATCGCCGCCAATGGCGACGTCGCCAACAAGATCGGCACCTACTCGGTGGCCGTGCTGGCCAAGGAGAACGGCGTACCCTTCTACGTAGCGGCGCCGATCTCGACGCTCGACCTTTCGCTTGTTTCGGGCGATCAGATTCCGATCGAGGAGCGGGACGCGGCTGAGGTGACCCACCTGCAAGGTGTCCCGGTGGCGCCGCCCGAGACGTCGGTTCTCAATCCAGCTTTCGACGTTACGCCCAACCAGTACGTGACGGCCATAATCACCGAGCGTGGCGTAGCGCGTGCGCCCTTCACCGAGTCGCTCGCGCGGCTGGAGGGTGAAGGTGGCCCAGAAGAATAGTTGTACGGAGCCGCACTACAGAGGCGTGGACGGGAGTCCACGCTCAGCGCGGTGTCCAAAGGTCTTGGCGCGTGGACTCCCGTCCACGCCTCTGTAGTGGGAATGGCAACGTATCAGGGTGACGGGCTGGATCTTATGGACGGATTAGGGACTCGGTGCCGGCCGCTCGATTCGGGCAGGGTCGTCCTGGTATGCTCGTAGCGGCGAGAGGGAGCCACGGCCATCGAACCGCAAATCCGTCCGCAACCCGCCACCTCGGCCATTCCGTCGAACGGCTGCCTGCTTGGCAAGCGAGACAAGGTCCCGTCCGCGACCGCGTCTCCCGGGCCTCTCCGGCTGTCGGTCATCATTCCTGCTCGCAATGAGGAAGAGCAGATCGCTGCAACCATCGAGCAAGTGGTTCGGGCCGGCGCGGACGTCATCGTCGTGGACGGGGAAAGCACGGACCGGACCCGCGACGTGGCGCGTGCGAGCGGGGCCAAGGTGCTCACGTCCGCTCCCGGCCGCGGCGAGCAGCAAAACCTCGGCGCGCGGGTGGCGACCGGCGACGTGCTCCTGTTCCTTCACGCCGACACCCACCTGCCGAGCGACTTCGCTGAGCAGATCGCCACCGCGCTACGAAAAAGCGAGGTCAGCGCAGGCGCCTTCCGGCTCCGGATCGACGCACCCGGCCGGCCTTTTCGGCTTGTCGAGCAGCTCGCGAACTGGCGGTCACGGGTCTTTCAGTTGCCCTATGGCGACCAAGCGATCTTTCTGAAGGCCGAGACGTTTCGGGACTCAGGGGGCTTCGCCGACATTCCGTTGATGGAAGACTTCGACCTGATGCGGCGCCTGCGGCGGCTGGGGCGTATCGAGCTGACTCCTGCCGCGGTCACGACTTCGGCGCGGCGTTGGCGGAAGCTGGGCGTCTGGCGGGCCACCTGGACCAACCAACTCTGCATTCTGGCCCACTTGCTGGGGGTCTCATGCCATCGCATCGCGCGTTGGCGCGAGCGGACGGACCGGGCGCCCTGAGATCGGCGGCTATCGCTCGATCAATTCGATCAGCACTCCGTCGGCGGACTTCGGGTGAACGAAAACGTACCGGTAGCCTTCAGCGCCTGTTTGGATTCCCTCCGTCACCAGGCGTCTGCCCTCGGCCTTCATCCTGTCAACAGCTGCGCTCAGGTTCGCCACCTTCAGCGCGATATGGTGGATCCCTCCCCCGCGCTTCTCTATGAAGCGGGCAATTGGTGAATCCGCCGACGTCGCTTCGAGCAACTCGATCCGCGCCTCTCCGGACGGCAGCATCGCCACGCGAACTTTCTCGTGAGGAACGTCGACGACTGCCGACGGCTGCAGCCCTAAGCTGTCCCGATAGAAGGCCAGCGCCTCGTCTAACGAAAGGACGGCGATTCCGATGTGGTCGATGTGGGGCTCGTTCATCGCGTACCCGATAGGAACTCCTCGACCGCCGAGGCCACGAACTCGTAAGGGTTGAGGTCCTTGCGAGCTATGTCCTGGGCTGCTTGTCGCAGTTGTTGTTCCGATAGCTGTGCTGAAAACAATCTTGCCGACAGCCGCTCACGGATCATCTCTGCCAGCCGGGTCCTCCAATAGTCCACTTCATGCTGCTCGCCCGAAGGGCAGTCTTGCAAGGCGGAAAGCAGCTCGGGGATGCCTTCGCCTTCGGTCGCGACGGTACGGACGATGGCGGGCCGCGGCTGCTTGTCAGCCGGGCTGAGGGACAAGAGGCCCTCCAGCTCGGACTCGACGCGGTCGGTGCCGGGCTGATCGGCCTTGTTGATCACGAAGACGCCGGCGATTTCCATGATGCCGGCCTTCATGGTCTGAATGTGGTCGCCCATCGAAGGGGTTAGGACCAGCGCCACCACAGGCGCGAGTTGCACGATGTCGACCTCGGCCTGCCCCACGCCGACCGTCTCAATGAGCACGGCGTCGTAGCCGGCCGCTTCAAGGATCAGCAGCAGGTCGGCCGTCTCGGGCGCCAAGCCTCCCAGCGTCCCCCGCGAGGCCATCGAGCGGATGAAGACCCCGGGGTCAGAGTAGTGGGCCTGCATTCGCACGCGGTCGCCGAGGACGGAGCCGCCGCTGAACGGGCTGGTCGGGTCGATGGCGACGATGGCGACGCGCCGGCCGTCGCGGCGCAGATGACCCGTCATGCGATCGACCAGCGTGCTCTTGCCCGCACCCGGTGCACCGGTCACGCCGATGCGCCGACCCTTGCCTGAATAAGGAAACAGGATGCGAAGAAGACGCTCGCCGTCGGGGCCACGGTTCTCTACCTCAGAGAGCGCCCGCGCCAGCGCCCGAGGTTCCCCTTGACGAACTTTCTCTGCCCAATTGTTGACGTCCATCTCAGTCGGCGACGAGTTCAGCTACGAACATTCGACGATAGACCGCTAGCTTAGCGGATGCCTGGAGGCAATCAAACCGCAGTACTTGTGCCGCCCTTTCAGGGCTCGTGTGGTGCGGGGGTTCGATTTCCCCGGGCTGACGCCCGGGGCTATTATCTGGGACGCGCCTGCGGCGCTCGACAGAGTCGACACAAATATGTCACGCACCCACTTCAGGGGGGGCCCTCTCCGATTGCTCCTGAGATGCCGTCGACGGGCAGCCCGCGACTCAGCCACGAGCGTCAGCCTGCGTTGAGCCCATCTCAAGCGCCTGTGCAGCTCCAGCAGCACCCGTCTCCACCACATGATCTCAACGCAAGCTCACGCTTGCGGTTCTGAGTGGCGGTTAACGACGACGGATCAGGGTGAGTCACGTGCCGGCCCGTCCCCACGCCCGTGGCTCCGCGGCGGCCTTAGCAGCCCGTGGTAAATCTCTGCCCTGGGGACAGTCAGCCCTTTTTCGCAATCGGATGCCGGTGTAAACTGTTGATTCTACGAGGGTGCGAAAAAGGGTGACAGTCCCCGACGTGGCGGATCGTACTTCTGCCACGGGCTGCTAGAGGCGGCCCTAGTGTAGTGCGTCAAGCAGATTGCACCTTATGCAGGGCGGCACGTCCGCGCTTGACTTTCTCGAGGATGTCGGAGGCGGTCGCGGTCCAGATGAAGGGCGTGGGATGCCCGTTGTGCTGGGCGATGTAGTCGTCAATGGCGGCGACGAGCTCGTCCACGCTGCGAAACACGCCGCGGCGCAGGCGCTTGACGGTGAGATCGCGAAAGAATCGCTCGACCATGTTCAGCCACGACGCCGAGGTCGGGGTGAAATGAATGTGGAAGCGCGGGTGACGATCGAGCCAACGCTTCACAGCGGCATGCTTGTGGGTGGCATAGTTGTCCACGATGAGATGAAGCTGTTTGTCCTTGGGAGTGCGGCGGTCAATTAAGCGCAGGAAGCGCAGCCATTCCTGGTGGCTGTGTCGGGGCATGCACTCGGCGATCACGCTGCCGTCAAGGCTGTTGAGCGCCGCAAACAGGGTGGTCGTGCCGTTGCGCTTGTAATCGTGGGTCATCGTTTGGCCGCGTCCCTTTTTGAGCGGCAGGCCGGGCTGGGTGCGATCGAGGGCTTGGATTTGGGACTTCTCATCGAGCGAGAGAACCAGAGCATGCTCAGGCGGATTGAGATAGAGTCCGACGATGTCGTCGAGTTTCTCGGCGAAACGCGGGTCATTGCTGAGCTTGAGGGTCTTGACGCGGTGGGGCTTGAGGCCATGGGCGCGCCAAATCCGTCCCACGGTGGAAGCGCTGACGCCGGCCGCGGCGGCCATGGTGCGGCGGCTCCAGTGGGTGGCGTTGGACGGTTTCTCGCGGGTGGTCTTGTGGATGATCTGCTGTACTTTCTGCTTCGAGACGGCAGGTTTACGACCGGGCCGTGGGGCGTCTTTTGCAATGCCGGCGATGCTGCTTTCGAGAAAGCGCGTGCGCCAGCGGGCCACCAACTGCCGCGAGACACCGAGCTGTGCGGCGATCTGCTTATTCTCGAGACCGTCGGCGGCCAGCAGGACAATCCTGGCTCGCAGGGCGAGACGAACGGCGACTTGGCGGCCGCGCGCGTAGCGGTCCAACTGCTTGCATTGCGCTGTGTTCAAAGTTACTGGTTGTGCTCTTCGCATCCCATGCCTCCTGTTAATAGAGACGATGGGAAGCCAATATAAGTTACATTATTTATGGTGCACTACACTAGGCCGCAGCTTGGGCGCGGTGGCGCAGGCGGTCGATGGTGACGGCTGCGACGATGATTGAGCCGGTGAGCACGTCCTGCACCCAGTTGGGCACGCCTTTCATGCTCAGTCCGTTGCGGATGACGGCCATCAGCATGGCGCCGGCAACGGAGCCGACGACGCTGCCTTCGCCACCGTGCAGGCTGCCGCCTCCGATGACGACCGAGGCGATCATGTCGAGTTCCATGCCCTTGGCGGCGGTCGGGTCCCCGACCGTGAGCCGGCTGAACTGCATCAGTCCGCCAAAGCCGATGAGCAGGCCACCGAGCGAGTAGATGTAAAACTTGACGCGCTCGACACGCACGCCGCAGAGGCGCGCGGTGTTTTCGTTCGAGCCGATGGCGAAGATGTGGCGTCCCAACACGGTGTTGCGCAACAGCAGCCAAACGAGAACCGCCAACAACAAGGTCGCCCAGACCCCGGGCGCCACGATCAGCCAGGCGGGCTCGGGGAACTTGGCCAACATGGAATTAAGCCACGTGATGGGAGCGTCGATTTTCTGCTCGTGAGCGACGCCCGTGGCCGCGCCTCGGAAGATGAGCAGCGTACCGAGGGTAATGATGAAGGGGACGAGCTTCAACCTAGTAATGAGCAGTCCGTTGACCGCACCGCAAGCGCCGCCAACCAGGATCCCGGCAAGCGCCGCGGTCAAAGGCGACACCCCGGCCTCGAGCATGCGGGCGATCATGACCGTCGAAAGCGCGATGACCGACCCGGCGCTCAAGTCGATGCCGCCGGAGATGATGATCAGTGTCATCCCCAGGGCCCCAGCGGTCACAATGACGCTCTGGGTGAGAACGGTGACCCGGTTGAAGCTCGAGTAGAAGGGCTCGCCCGCCCAGAAACAGAAGAAGAGGTAGACGACGGCGAGGCCGATCAGCGGGCCGAGGCTCTTCATGTTCTTCACTGTGAGGCGCCCCCAGCGGAACGGCGCCGGTCAGGGTGTGGGGCGTGCACGACCCTTGATGATACGAGACTCCATCGCCCCCGCCGGGGCTCGACAGCCTAGGGCACAGCAACTTGACCGCTCCGTGACGGTCACGGCTCGGTTCGAGGCGGCTCATAGAATGACAAGCTGTTCTTGCCCTGATGGATGACGCGAACACGTTCCAATCCGCCGTAGTGGGTGGCCAGTTCGTGCGCCCGCGCGTGCTGGGCGATTACCAACTCAGGAGGTGAGGCGCCGAGGGTCGTGAGGGTTGTTTCGTATTCCGGCACCAGCGCATAAGGCGGGCCCACGAAGTAAACGTCTCCCTCGATGCCAGGCAGTGCTTCCGCGACCGGCGACTGGACGATCCTCGCATCCGAGCCGCCCTCGAGCACGGCGAGGTTGCGCTTGATAACTGCTGTCGCTCGAGGATTTGTCTCTACGAAGACCACCGACGACGCTCCCCGGCTCAACGCTTCGATGCCCACCGCACCTGTCCCAGCATAAAGGTCCACGAACACCCTGCCCTCGATCCTCGGCGCGATGACGTTGAACAGCGTCTCTCGCAGGCGGTCGAGCATGGGACGGGTGTCGTGTCCCTCGAGCGACTCGATCCGGCGGTGGCGGTACTTGCCTGCGATGACGCGGAGCATGGGAGGGTTCGTGTTTCGTGATTCTGTCTCGTGTTTCGTGAATCGCCGTAGTGTAAGGTTCCGCGCGCTAGTGGACTGTCGCAACGAAAACCTCATGGCAAATGAGTAGCCGGGCGGGCACAGGGGCCCGCCCCTACAGTCTCGCTTGATATTCCAACGCGATCATTCGCCTACCCTACTTGCACTAGCCCATAGCGGCGTTGCCACTTCTCTCGAATGTAGTCCACTAGGAGTCGCAGGGCCTCGCGATCGGTCGAGCTCTCAATGTAGGACGTGGCCTCGCCGCGCGCCACCTCGAGCATCTCACGGTCGCGGACGACGCTGGCCACGCGAAAGGCCGGCAGCCCTGACTGCTTCGTGCCAAAGAACTCACCGGGCCCACGTAGTTGAAGGTCGACGTCGGCGATGCGGAAACCGTCCTGGGTCTCGACCATCGTCTTGATCCGCTGCGCCGCGGTCTCGTTCGGCTTGCCGCAAACCAGGATGCAGTAACTTTGCTCCCCGCCGCGGCCCACACGCCCACGAAGCTGGTGCAGTTGCGACAGGCCGAAGCTTTCGGCGTGCTCGATCAGCATGACGGTCGCGTTGGGAACGTCGACGCCGACTTCGATCACCGTCGTCGACACCAGAATCGAAACGGCGCCGTTGTTGAAGTCTTCCATGACCTTTTCTTTTTCCGCGGTCGGCAAGCGTCCGTGCAGCAGAGCCACAGCGAGGTCGGGGAACACCACGCGCGACAAATGAGCGAACGTCTTCTCGGCGGCCTTGACGGCCTTCGTCTCCGACTCCTCGATCACGGGGCAGACGACATACACCTGACGTCCGGCCTCGACCTGGCGGCGAACAAAGCTGTAGACCTTCTCGATGCCATCCTGGCCGGCTTCGCGCGTGATGATCGGATTGCGGCCGGGTGGTAGCTCGTCGATCATCGACACATCGAGCTCGCCGTAGAGCGTGAGCGCGAGGGTGCGAGGGATGGGGGTTGCCGTCATCACCAGCACATCCGGGTGCTTGCCTTTTTGCAGTAATCTCAGCCGTTGAATCACGCCGAAGCGATGCTGCTCGTCGATGACGATCAGGCCGAGCTGCTGGAACTCCACGTCTTGCGAGATGACGGCGTGGGTACCGACGACGACGTGCGCCACGCCTTCGGCGATCAGCCGCTTGAGCGCGGTTTTTTCCCGGGCCGTCAGCGAGCCGGTGAGCAGCACGACCACGTATCCAACGGGTTCGAGTAGGCGTTTCAGGTTGAAGTAGTGCTGCCCGGCGAGGACCTCGGTGGGCGCCATGATCGCTACCTGATAGCGGTTTTCGATGGCGATGACAGCCGCCTCGACGGCGACGATCGTCTTGCCGCTCCCGACGTCGCCTTGCAAGAGGCGATTCATCGGCGCCGGCTGCGACATGTCGGTGGCGATCTCTTTCAGGACACGCTTCTGGGCAGCGGTGGGCTTGAACGGGAGAATCTGTTTGATCTTCTCGCGGGCCCGATCGTTGAGCGAAAAGGCGATTCCTTCCACAGCGCGGGCCTTGCGGCGCTTGAGCGCCAATCCGCACTCCAGGTAGAAGAACTCCTCGAAGATCAGGCGGTACTGCGGCGCCGTGCGAAAGCCGTTGAGCGAGCGGATGGTGCTGCCCTTGGGTGGGAAGTGGGTTTCGCGGAGGGCTTGACGGCGGTCGGGCAGGCCGAGGCGGCGCCGGATGTCGACCGGCAGCGGGTCATCGAGCTCTGAGACGCCTTCTAGGCAACGGTGAACCAGGGAGCGAAGCACGCGCGTGGTCACCTTCCCCATGGCCTGATAGACCGGGACGATGCGGCCCAGGTGCAGATGGGCTTCGGTGTCGTCGTCGCTGAGGATTTCGTACTCCGGGTGCACCATCGACATCTCGGAGGCGAACGTGTTCCATTCGACCTTGCCGTAGAGAGCCACGCGCTGCCCGCGCTCGAAGATGGACTTGAGGTAGTCGCCGCGGAACCACTTGCCGACGAGGACACCCCCAGAGTCGCCGCGTACGCGGATCTCGAACATGCGCAGGGCGCCGTGGCGCGGGCGGAAGAGTTGCGTGCCGAAGATTTCGCCGACCACCGTTGCGGTTTCGCCGGCTTGGAGGGCGTCGATCGACTTGACGTTGCCGCGGTCCTCGTAGCGGAAGGGCATATAGTAGAGCAGGTCTTCCGCCGTCAGGAGACCCTTCGAAGCGAAGGTTTTGGCGCGTTGGCGGCCCACGCCCTTAACCGATTCGAGGGGGGTGTCGAGGTCCATGAGGGATCGAGGGCCGAGAGCGAAGAGATTCGATTGTATAACGCGTGCGTGAGCGGCCTGCAGGTGGCGTAGGCCTCCGGCTTGCCAAGTCCGGATTCCTGGGACTCAGGTCCCTGAGTTGGCGGCCTTATGGCGGGGAGTTCTTGCCACTGCTGGTTAGGCGAGTATGCCCTTCACTACGTTGCCGTGGACGTCGGTGAGACGGAAGTCGCGTCCGGCGTAGCGGTAGGTGAGCTTCTTGTGGTCGAGACCCAGCAGGTGCAGGATCGTCGCGTGGAGGTCGTGGAAGTGGACCTTGTCGACGACTGAGTAGTAGCCGTAGTCGTCAGTCGAGCCGTAGCGTACGCCGGGCTTGGTGCCGCCGCCGGCGAGCCATATGGTGAAGGCTTCGGGATTGTGGTCGCGTCCATCTGAACCTTGCGCCGTCGGGGTGCGGCCGAATTCGCCGCCCCACAAGACCAACGTGTCCTTGAGCAGGCCGCGGGCCTTGAGGTCAGTAAGCAGTCCCGAGATCGGCTTGTCGACCTCGCGTGCGTTCTGCTCGTGGTCGCGGCGCAGGCGCGAGTGCTGGTCCCACTTGTAGCTGTGGCTCACCTGGACGAACCGCACGCCCGCTTCCGACAGTCGCCGAGCCATCATGCATTGGCGGCCGAAGTCTTCGGTGATGGGGTCGTCGAGGCCATAGAGCTCTTGCGTTGCGGGTGACTCTTTGGAAAGGTCTTGCAACTCGGGCGCTTCGCTCTGCATGCGGAAGGCCAACTCGAACGATTCGATGCGGCCTTCGAGCGCCGCGTCGGGGCCGGTGCGCTCGAGTTGCGCCCGGTTCATCTCTTGGATGAAGTCGAGGCTCGTGCGCTGGATCTCGCGCGGCGCCGCGGCGGTGATGAAGGGGATCTTGGCGTCCTTGGCCGGGACACCCACCGCGCCGACCGCTGTCCCTGCGTACGGCGCAGGCAGGAAGGCCGAGCCGTAGTTGTTGGCGCCTCCGTGGCTCGTCGTCGCACTGATGGTGATGAAGCCCGGCATGTTCTGGTTTTCCGTGCCGAGGCCGTAGGTGATCCACGAGCCCATGCTCGGACGGACGAACGTGTCGCTGCCGGTGTGCAATTCGAGCAGGGCGCCGCCGTGGCGTGAGTTCGACCCCCACATCGAGTTGATAAAGCAGACGTCGTCGACGTGCCGCGCGAACTCGGGGAAAAGGTCGCTGACCCAGGCGCCGCTTTGACCGTACTGTTTGAACGCCCAGGGTGACTTGAGGAGGTTGAAGGTCTCGCTCGAGACGACTTTGGGCCGCTCGAAAGGCAATGGCTTGCCGTGGTCGCGCTGGAGCAGCGGTTTGTAGTCGAAGGTGTCGACCTGCGACGGACCGCCGTGCATGAATAGGAAGATGACGCGCTTGGCGCGCGGTTCGAAGTGCGGTGGTTTCGGCGCGAGCGGGTCTTGCGCTTCGGACGGCGCGACCCTGGCCGAGGCTCGCGCCTGCTCGCCAAGAAGTCCGGCCAGCGCCAAGCCGCCGAATCCGGCGCTGCTCCGGCGCAGCATATCCCGGCGGGAGAAGCGGTTGTTTTTCCAGTGGCGGCTCATGGTTGCGCAGCCCCTACTGCCCAACATTGTAAAGCAACTGACCCCAAGAATCCGAGCCCAAACGCCAGTGACGCCAGCGAGGGAGCAGAAGCCTTAGCAGGTGCTCGAGGGTGCGGACCCGTCACTGGCGTTCCGGGCTCGGCATCGATGCTTCGTGATTCTCAATCGTATAATCGAGTCCGCTGCGAGAATATACGATTGGCCCTTGCCGCTTCATTTCGGCGACAGCAAAAAAACGCCTACAGGAGCCTGGTGATGACTGAAGATGAATTCGACGCGTACCGCAAGAATCGCTACGACGATCAGGTCGGCTGGTATGACCGCAAGGCGGGAGCGAACCAGACGATCTACTGCCGGATGCAATGGGCCATCATCATCTTGGCGGCCGTGACTCCGATCCTTGTCGTGTTCGTGCTCGATAAGGATCTGCCAGGCTGGTTGCAGCACCTGCCGGCCTTCACTTCTGCTGTGGTGGTGATCCTGACGGCCGCGGTGAAGACATTCAAGTATCAGGAGAACTGGATCAACTACCGCGCGACCTGTGAGACGCTCCAAAGAGAGAAACACCTCCATGATGCGAACCTGGGTGACTACCGGGCGGGCAGCGACGAGCAGAAAAGATCCGCATTCGTCGAACGGGTGGAGAGCGTGCTTGCGCGCGAGAACACGACGTGGCTGAGCACGCAGAAGACCGAAAGGCAAGACGAAGGACGTCAAGCAGAGCAGTCCGCGGGCTAGGGAAATGAAGGAGCCTGCCACCCTCACCGAAAAACAACCCGTGCCCCAAGGGCCGATGAGGGGGCAGAAGCCTCAGCAGGTGCTCGAAGGTGTGGACCCGTCACTGGCGTTCCGGGCTTTGTTCTTTACGCGTCAATGCCATTACCGGGTAGAGGGTCCCGGTGTAGGTAATGAAGTGCCACTTGTCAGTGTTTAGTGACTTCGTCCACCAGCGGCCTGACTGCCTCTGATTCGCCTTGAGCCACTTCATGCCCCGCTGGATGGCCGGATGAGACGCCGGCACCTCGGCCCCCAAAAGAACCACCAGAGACAAGCCTGTCTGGTGGCCGTCACTAGGCGGGTCACCGAAATCCGTCTCAGCCCTGAGGCGCGCGGCACGGTTGCCTCGTCCCCATTGTTCCGGCTCAGCGAAGGACCGAATCGACCACCCTCCGTCGGAGCGTTGGTGGCCGAGAATCATTTCGACGGTGTCGTCTTTGGCGCCGGTATCGATTAAACCCGGCAAGTACTCAGAAGCCCAGAGCAAAGCCACGCGAGCGTAGTCATGAGGCGGCTGAACCCTTCGGAAATACTCCCGCAGGCGAGAGACACCTTGTTCGACTGCCGCGGGCTTGGACTGCTGCAGCCAACCGGGCGCCATGCCCACCGCCATCGCCGCGACGGTCGCAAGCTGATAAGCACTGGACTCAAATGGCGGCCAGGTGTCGACGGAATGCCAAATGCCGTTTTCACGCTGCAGGCTGAACATCAATTCAAGGGCGCTCTCGGCGTCGGGTGAGAGCCGACGGTCGACATGAGCGTCCCAGGAGGCAAGGGCCGCGGCCACATGAACGACCTCGGCGGGCCTGGCGTTACGTTGGATCTCCTCACGGTCCTTGGCGAGGATCTCGTCGAGGCGTGTTTCGAGGAACGTGCGGAAGGTCTCATCGGGAGGGCCGAGAGGGCCGGCAAGCTGCGGCCGAACGATTCCGTACCAGCCAGTGGTGTGGCAAGAGACGCAGCCGCGGTCCTGCACCCAGGCTTTGGCTCCCTCTTCCAAGTACGCCACGGCTCTCGGCAGTGAGAGCTTCTCGACCGTGGGCTCGTCGGCGGACGCAGGCGGGATCGAGATGGCCCCAAAGTGGTACTGATGCGCCCGGTAGTCCCTTTTTTTCTCGGCTCGAAGCACCGGCCCCCAGAGCAAAGCCAGAGATAGCGCCGCCGTCCAGATGGCAAGTCTCATCACGCAAAGTAGTCTACTACGGACGTGGGTCCAGGCGGATTGACTGGCGGGCATGCACCAAGGTTCTCACCCCGCAGGCCCGCTCGGGGCGATTCGCATTCCGGGCACGCGTTGCTGTAGGCTACGGAGTTCGGAGGCTGACGCATGAACTTTGTTCGATGGAGTCTGCTGGCCGCAATACTGTTCGGTTCCTGCGGGGACAGCCAGACGACGCCCGAGAGCTTCCTGGCCGAGAACGGAGAGAGAGAAGACGTGACGACGACGGAATCCGGTTTGCAGTACGAGGTGCTCGACGAAGGCGACGGCCCCCAGCCGACGCGGCAGGACCAAGTCACGGTCCACTACAAAGGGGAGCTGCTCGACGGCACGGTATTCGACTCAAGCTACGACCGCGGCCAGCCGGCCACGTTTCCCCTCAATGGCGTCATCCCGGGCTGGACGGAGGGCTTGCAGTTGATGCGCGTCGGGGCGAAGTACAAGTTTTACATCCCGGCGGAACTCGGTTACG
Organism: Bryobacterales bacterium; assembly: GCA_965248255.1. Taxonomy (GTDB): domain Bacteria; phylum Acidobacteriota; class Terriglobia; order Bryobacterales; family UBA6623; genus JAKZVK01. The sequence goes on along the minus strand of CBDFIW010000004.1, from coordinate 1,807,520 downwards.
GGGCGCGCGACATGGGAACCATCCCGCCCAACTCCGCACTGATCTTTCAGGTGGAACTTCTGAGCATCGGTGGCCGCTAGGGCTCAATAAAGCGTTGCAGAAATTCGGTCCAGCATCTGAGCGGGGCATCCGCCATGCTGGGCGGGCACGGTGGTCGACCCCTACATGGCAAACCGAGGCGTGACCGTATGTGGGAAACACACTACTAAGGCCTCGGCTGCTGCAGTATCCTCAACGGATTCGGCTCCCCGGCCAACGGCCCCGGCCCGGGAAGCGCCGGTTTCGTTCCGGTGACGAGCAAGGCGCCTGTCTGCTGAAACGCCTCCTTCTCCTCTCGGGAGCGCCAATGAGCATCGGGCTTGAAGTTCGGCGCGACAGGGGTGTCAGCCGGAATTTTTTCCGTTGCAACATCCTGGAACCCAAGCGACTCGAAGGTTTCCCGCCACTCAACGGCTGACTTGAGCTGAAGACGAGCGGGGACGTGCTCCTGCCAGTGGTGGGTATACGGGTTCTCCCGGTGGTAGAACATCAGGACGAAGATGCGCCCACCCCACGCGGTGACGCGGAAGATCTCGCCCGCGGCTTTTTCGGGAGAGTGCCAGTAGTAGGCCGACTCGACGCTGAGCACCCTCGTGAAGTAGTCCTCGGCCCAAGGGATCTCCTCCGCCGAGCCAGGGGCGAACAGAATGTTGTCGAGTTCGATCGACCGGCCGCGGGCGATGGCGATCATCTCATCGGCGATGTCGATGCCGACGACGGCGCCCTCGGGGGCGAGTGGTGAGAGCAGCCGGCACGTCCAGCCGTCGCCGCAGCCAAGGTCGAGGATGCGCTCGTCGGGACTGAGTTGCATCCGCCCGACGACCTTTTCCGTGACCGGGCGGTGCCAGTGCTCCATCTCGTCGGAGCGGCCCTCGCAAGGCCAGCGGTTGAACTCTTCGCGGAGAAGTTCCTCGTGGTCGAGCCGGGCGATCTCATGAGGCGGGACCATTGCAGCGAAGCCACTCCGGATTGCCTCGATCATCGATGAGGTGGAGAGCGGCTCGGAAGTTCACCGATCGGAAGAAGCGACGGAGTTAGTCCCCGCCGATCGCCACCAACTCCTGCTGCTTCACGACCGCCTCAGCGTCCTCGGCTGTAAACTCGGCGACGCGCGAAGAGATGTTCATCGAGCAGTAGTTCGGCCCGCACATCGAGCAGAAGCGCGCCTCTTTGTAGCCCTCTTCCGGCAGAGTCTCGTCGTGCATCTCGCGGGCGGTTTCGGTGTCGATCGCCAACTCGAACTGCCGATTCCAATCGAACTCGTAGCGGGCTTTCGACAGCTCATCGTCCCACTTACGCGCACCGGGACGATGGCGGGCGACATCGGCGGCGTGAGCGGCGATCTTGTAAGCGATCAGGCCCTGCTTGACGTCCTCTTTGTTCGGCAGGCCGAGGTGTTCCTTCGGTGTGACGTAACATAGCATCGACGCCCCATACCAGCCGATCATCGCCGCGCCGATGGCGGACGTAATGTGGTCGTACCCCGGCGCGATGTCGGTCACCAGCGGCCCTAGCGTGTAGAAGGGTGCCTCGTGGCACATCTCCATCTCTTTGTCGACCTGCAGCTTGATCTCGTCCATCGGGATGTGCCCGGGGCCCTCGATCATCACCTGCACGTCGTACTCCCAGGCCTTCTTGGTCAGCTCACCCAGCGTCTTGAGCTCGGCGAATTGTGCGTCATCGCTGGCGTCGGCGATCGAACCGGGCCGCAGCCCGTCTCCGAGCGAGAAGCTGACGTCGTACTTCTGGAAGATGCGGCAGATCTCGTCGAAGTTCTCGTATAGCAAGTTCTGCTTGTGATGCCGCACCATCCACTCGGCCAACAGTGAGCCGCCGCGGCTGACGATGCCGGTCACGCGCTTGGTCGCCATAGGCACATACTGGATCAGCACGCCGGCGTGGATCGTCATGTAGTCCACGCCCTGCTGGGCCTGCTCGGTGATCACGTCGCGCATGACCGGCCAAGTGAGATCTTCGATACGGCCGTTGACGCGGGTGAGCGCCTCGTAGATGGGTACGGTGCCGATCGGCACGGGTGAGTGGTCGATGATCGCTTGGCGGATGCGCGGGATGTCGCCACCGGTCGAGAGATCCATCACCGTGTCCGCGCCGTACTTGATCGAGTAGTCGAGCTTCTCCAACTCCTGCTCGATCTCGGACGTGACAGCCGAGTTGCCGATGTTGGAGTTGACCTTGCACTTCGACTCGATGCCGATGCACATCGGCTCGAGGTTCGTGTGCCGGATGTTGGCCGGAATGATCATGCGGCCCCGCGCCACCTCGTCGCGAATCAGGTCCGGCGGCTGATTCTCTTGCCTCGCGACGTACTCCATCTCTTCGGTGATCACACCCCGGCGAGCATAGTGGATCTGGGTTCGGATGGGATCGTCCTGGCGCTTGGCCACCCACTCTGTACGCATAAGAAATCCTCGTCTTGCCAACTGCTAGAAATCGCTCCTCATTATGTCACAGGGGCTGGCTCAAACCGCCCTGACGGGAGCAAGTAAGCCCCAACTTCAGTGAGGGTTCCATGCCCACGACACTTTAAGGATGCCTGAGGGCGACGGGTAGGTGTTTTCTACTGTGGCCCGTTTCGGCGTTCTCTGTGTCGCCCAGCGAACAGGCATCACCGCGGCCTCCACTGACTATTCCCTTCCTTCCTCGAAGCGCCTGCGGAAGTATTCAATCACGACTTCGTCTGGCATCGTGTCGCCGCCCCCGTGGACGCGGTATTCAAACGCCGCCTCCTTGCCCAACGCACGGTACTGATTGGCAAACAGGTCGCGATAGTAGCGGGGAGCCTGCTCGTGGGAGCTGCGATCCTTGCGCCCGTGTCCCGCCAACAACGGGCGCGGCGCGTAGGCCAGCAGCAGCAGATTGCGGTCGCCCACCTCGAACATTCCGGGCAAGATGTGGCACTTGTCGCGGATCACCGCAAGCTCCCCGGGCGGCACATCCTCCGGTAGGAACACCGTCTTGCGCCCGAAGTCCGCCACAGCGCCCACGCGGTCTGATAGCATCGCCGCCTGTATCGACAGCCACCCGCCCAGCGAAACGCCCGTTGTGCCAATACGGGTCTCGTCCACTCGCGGGTGAGTGGCAAGAATCTCGAGGGCGGCGAGGGACGCCATGAGTTGGATGGACCGCGTCACCTTGCTCATCCCCAGCCGCCAGGCGGCGATCTCTTGCTCGTCGACCCCCGAAGGGAACGTCCGCGACAGGTACCCCGTGTCGAGCTTTTCGACCGCGATCGATACAAAGCCTGCTTGCGCCAACCGCGTGGCGACGCCTCGTTGATAGCTCTCGAGGTCAATCACCAGGTCCCGCAGACCGTTCTTGCTGTGGCCGGAAAAGGCCGCCACCGCCGGACGCGGACCGGAGTCCTGCGGCAGACACAAGACGGCCGGGATGCGGTCGCCTGTCTCAAGCAGCTCGATCAGGTGGATCTCCATTTCGATACCGTGGTGGCGAATCGTCCTGATCACGTTGTCTCGGAACAGATTCCGGATCGGGCTCTCTTTACCTGGCGGCCTGCTAACCACCCACCTCTCGAGGTCGAGCGAGCGGACGAGTCGAGCGGTGACGTCTTCCCGGAAAGCCTCAAACTTCGGAGGCGGGAGCGGAAACACGTCCATCGGGTAGATCCGCTCGCGGCGATAATGCTCCACAAGGGAAGAGACGGACGATCGCAACACAGGGCGCAGAATCGGCTCCAAGGGATCAGGTTCGCTGGAGGTCTGTGCAGACATCACGATGCCCGACAGTAAGAGTGTTGTAGCCAGGCGAGAACAAAGCTCGGGTCGCATGGCAGACAGTGTAACTCCAGTGCACGGGTCGGCCAGGAAAGAGGCCGAGCCCAGAACGCAAGTGAGGGGTACTAGGCCTCTCGATGCGACGGAGGCCACAACACCTGCGACGAGTGTTCCAACCACGTTCTGAACCAGCGCGAGCCGGTGCTATTCTTACGTCGTGGCCCGACCGCTCCTGCGGCTTCCATCAGGAAACACCAACATGAAACTGAAGTTCTACGAAAAACGAACCTGTACCACCTGCCGCAAGGCGAAGGCCTTCCTCGTCGATCAAGGCGCGGATCTCGATACGATTGATCTGAACAAGGGACTCACCGTCGAGCAGCTCGAAAAAATCATCGGCAAGCGCGACTACCGCAAGTTCCTCAACACCCGCAACGAGCTATACCGCCAGATGAAGATGAAAGACAATCCGCCGCCGCGCGCCAAGGCGTTGCGGCTGATGTCCGAGAATCCCAACCTCATTCGCCGCCCGATCGTACGCAAGGGCAGCAAGATCGCCCTGGGTTTCGACGAGGAAGCGCTGAGCGACCTCCTATAACCTTCACGGAGGAATGAATTGACACGGATCGATCGTCAGGAGTTGTCGGCGAATCATTGGTCTGGTATCTGGGCTGGGGCTACTTCCTTAGGAACGCCACGATCCGGCAAGGCGCACCCGAGCCGCCGCCAATCTTCATCGGAAGCGCCATCACCAGCGCTCCGGTCGGCGGCAGATCCTCCAGCCGCGCGACGTTTTCCAGGCATGCCATCTGAGCGCCGGCGAAGACTTGATGCGCCCTGAAATCGCGGGATGGGCCATGATCGATACTGGCCGTGTCGATACCCACGACCGCAACACCACGTTCGAGAAGAGTCTCGGCAGCCTCGGACGAGACGCCGGGAAAGTGGAGGTCGCTCGTGTCACCGGGGACATCGCTGCCTAGATACTTCTTCGGATCGGGCCAGAAGCGGCTCCAGCCCGTGCGGATGAGCACGATGTCGTCGGGTTCGATGCTGCCGTGTCGTTGTTCGTGGCTCTCGACGTCGGCGACCGACAGTTGATAGTCGGCATCGCCCTGGCACTTGGCAGCAATGTCGATCACGATGGCCGGTCCGATGAGTTGCTCAATCGGGATATCCGCGACCGCGCGCTTCCCTTCCCCGAAGTGAATCGGGGCATCAAGATGTGTACCACCGTGCTCACTGCCGCCATATGTGAACGAGCTATACCAGTAACCACCCTCGGTCCGGCCCCACGCCGTGCGTTCGTGTTGGAACGGCTGATCGGTGGGCCAGTAGAGCGTCGTCTCATCGAACGTATGCGTGAGGTCGATGACGTGATAGTCGTCGAGAGTGAGCTTCCCCAGTCCGGAGCAACTCGACAAAAGCACCGGCAGCAACAACACAAGCCTGCAGGAATGACAACGCATAGGCTCCTCCGTCTCTCGCTAAGATAGCTTCCCGGTGAGGCAGACGGGGAAGGGACGGGGCAACCCCTCAAAACCGAGCCGTGACCGTAAGGGAGCGGTTGCTTCGGGGTCGCAATCAGCCTGTAAACAGCGCGAGGCAACCCAGCTTGGTTCCGTCCGGGTCAGGTGTTTTACAACGACCCCAAGAAAGCGAGTAGGGCATCCTGGTCTTCGCGGCTGAGGGCGAGATAGTTGTCGCGGGCACGTTCGGCTTCGACGCCGTGACGCAGAATCGCTTCACGAGGAGTCGACGCGCTGCCGTCGTGGAGAAAAGGCCGGCGGAAACGTAAACCCCACAAAGCAGGCGTGCGGATTTCATGCGGCATCGCCGCCTCCTGCTGGATGCCGTCGCCTGTACCGACCTTGTGCAGCAGAAGGTCCGAATACAACGGCACAGACTTGCTGTCGAAGACCGGGTTGGGGCCTGGCGCGGTCATCAGCACGGGAATGTGGCACGAGGCGCAACCGACGGAATGGAACACCGCCTCACCCTGGCGCACTTGGTCGTCGATCGGACCACGATCGAGCGGCGCCAGGAACTTCATGAATGCCTCGAAGGCGTCGATGCCGCGCAGCCCGGTGAGTGGCTCCACTCCGTCCTCGGGATCCGGGAGCAGGTCGCAAAGTGCCAGTGCCTCGGGATCGACACCATTGGCTACCTCTTCGCGGAACAGGTCGTTCGTGATGCCCATTTCGTTGCGGTAGGCATCGCCGGAGAACGCGAGAAGCGTCGCGTGCTGGGACTTCCACCCGAACCGCCCTACTCGTTGATCTCCTGTGGCCACGTCGGTGATCATCGCGGCGCGCCCGCTGATTCCATCGCCGTCCTGGTCATCGGGGTCCTCCAAGGCAAGGATCGTTTCGTCCGCAATGGCCTCGACAAGGCCGGCTCCGAACAGCGGGATCGGTACACGCCGGGCGATGACGTTGGCCTCGGGAGGAATCTTGGGCTGGCACTCGTGATTCGGCAACGAGAAGAGGTGGAAAAGGGTTCCGCCCGCCAGGACCGTGAAGTTGCCGTTCTCGTCGAGGTGACCGGCCCTCATCTCCGACACCGGTCCGATGCCTCCGATCGCCGGCGTACTGTGGCACTGCGAGCACCCCAGTCCGTTGAAAGCCGGCCCCAGCCCCTCACCGGCGTCCTCGACCTCGACGAAATCATCCAGGCCGATTCGGAATAGCTCAAACTCGTCCGCGGTAATCCCCGGCAGCGGGTTCCCTGGTTGGGACGGACGTCCCTGCTGCGCACGGGGAGGGGCCTCCAGGACCTTTGCTCGCGCGGCCGTGCGTGCGCGGGACAGCGGCAAAGACTGCTGACCCCAAAGACAACCAGCCAGGAGGACCGCGGTCACAATGAAACGAAAGACGCTCATTACCGTCACTCAGCGGACCACAATACTGCCCCGCATAATCGTATGACCCGCTCCGCAAGCCTTCGAGCACTCAAAAGCGAAACGGCCCTTCTTCTTTGCGCGGAACAGAATCCTCGCTTCGCCTCCACCCCGCTTGGGGACCACCACGTTGACGCCCGCTTCCGCGATGCGGAAGCCGTGGTTGGTGTCGAGGCTGCGAATACGCAGTTCCACGACCTCGCCCTGCGTCAGCTTGATCTGGGAAGGTACAAACGAGAATCGCCCGGCGACGATTCGGATCACGCGGTCGGGTTCTTCGCTTTCGCCCGCAGGCGCCGGAAGCGACAACAACGCCGCAGCGGTCACGACGAGGGCCGGCAGCAAAGCGGGCCCGAAAAGGGACAAGACTGGCTTCCTCAGCGCCATCTAGAACCACCATCCCACGCCGAGATTCAGTGAATCCCGCGCCTTGATGAAGGAACTCTGATTGCTCAGGATCGTGTAATCGAACTTCAGGGCCACGTCCGGCTCGGGGAAGTAGGTCAGACCCAACACCCAGGCGGTCCGATCGAACTCGTTCAACGGCAAGAAACCGGGCGCCATCTTGTTCTGTGTATCGAAGTCCTCGTATCGGGTAAACGCGACGAGATCATGCCGGTACCAGCGGGGAAACAGGTGCACAGCGCCTTCAAAATACGCGCCGCGCATTCGTTCCGCAATGTTCGGGTTGACTCCGGCCGTGCGCTGCAGCAGCGAGTTCAGTTGCGCGGTCTGATCCATCGTCACCTGCGCGAACTGACCGCGAAAGTCAAACCGTGAAACGGCGGCGCGCCCGTCAAACTCAACAACATTCACACGCGGGTTGATTCCCGGCGTCGCGAAGCCGCTCCGGCCGGTCCAGAAGCTGCCTGCGAGTGACATCCCCGGAAGGCCGTGGTATTCAAGCCGTCCTGTGTAGGCCGGGTTCTGGGCAACCGACTGGAAGGCCTTTTGGCGGCCGTCTCGCAGGCCTTCTTCGGCACCGAACCGGGAGGCGTCGAGCGAGGACATCACATAGGCCTTGTAGACGAACCCATTACCTAGATCGCCGAAAACGCCCGCGCCGCTGTCGAACCACGTGGACGGCAGGATGACGGTATCCACAAAAGGCCGCTCCACGCCGTTGAATGTGGGGGGTTCGTGGCGCTCATTGATCAGCCCCACAGGTGCGAGCATGATGCCCGCTCGAACGTTCAACCATGGTTTCAGCAGGAAATCGAGGTAGGCCTGCTCGAGCTCCAGCTCCCCACTTTCCCCGGCGCCTTCTACGAAGGCATGCTCAAGCTCTAGCTCCGACCAAAACTGAATCCGGTCGGAGAAACTGTGCCCGAACAACAACACGAAACGGTGAAAGTCAAGCGTCCCGGGCTCATCGTCCGGCTTCTTGAAGTGGTAGTCCATGTAGCCGGAGAACGGAAGTCTCGTCTCAGTAGAACCGAGGTCTCCCGCCCTAGGCGCTTGGGCCGGAAGAACCTCCGCCATGGGCAGATCGGCCTGAGGCTCGTCTCGACGTTCAGGGGCCGACGGCAGGACCTCGGCTTGGGCCGCCGCCGCAGGCTTCTGCGCATCGGTCTTCTCCGCCTCCTCCGGGGGCTCCGCCAAAAGTCGCTGGACCAAACCCTCCAAATACCGAACCCGCTCCTCGAGCTCTTCGATTCGGCGCTGTTGATCCGCGGGCTCCGTCTGAGCGGGCGCGGAGGCCGCGACCAAGAGAACTGCCAAGAAGAGAAGGTACGACGGCACTTTCATTAGGCAATCCTAATTTATAGACTCTGCCATACGACATACAGAATTCGTAGTACAGAATCTCTAATATAGTGGAGCCTACGTGTGCTGTCAACTGCGAGGAGCCTGTGCGCATTCCCCAAATCCGTACGCAAGCCGGCTTCATACTGCGTCGTACTTCCTCCGACGCCCGTAGCGTGGGGCTCAAAGAGACCCGCGGCCTTCGTCTTCGCCACCCACCCGGTGTCGGGAAGAGTACAGCTCCAACGCCCCTGTCGGGGCTGTGGGCTACTTTCTCCCGCTCCTTCCGGGGCGCTCCCGGGTTCCTCAAGGCTGACGGACGGATTAAGGGCGTTCCGACCCTCTGCGAGCTCCGACGGCTGCATCGTTGACCCTTGATAAGATCACTACCAGAACTCCCAATGTCCCCTTTCTCCCATCTTGAAGAGCTGAAAAAGCGTGCCGGCGCGCTGCCTGCCAGCGCCGGCGTCTACCTGTACAAGGACGGCCGAGGCCGGGTCATCTATGTCGGCAAGGCGAAGAGCCTGCGGGACCGGGTTCGCAGTTACTTCCTTGAGGAGAAACTCTCCGACGCCAAGACCGGCAGTCTCCTCTCGGAGGCTCGCGCGGTTGACTTCATCACGGTCGAGAACGAGAAGGAGGCTCTGGCGCTCGAGAACAACCTCATCAAGCAGCGCAAGCCCCGCTACAACGTCCTGCTGCGCGACGACAAGACGTATCCTTACATCAAGCTCACCAAAGAGCGGTTCCCGCGGGTGTACGTCACCCGGCGGCTGCGCAAGGACGGCGGAACCTACTTTGGGCCTTATTTCCCAGGCAATCTGGCGCACCGACTGGTTCACTTCATCCACCGTTACTTCCGCATCCCGTCTTGCCGGGTCGATCTGACCCGTTACCATCCCCGCGCGTGTTTGGAGTACTACATCCACCGTTGCTGGGGCCCGTGCGTCGAAGGGCTCACGACCGACCAGGCCTACGGTCGGGCTGTGAAGGACGTGCGCACGTTCCTCGAGGGCCGCCACGGTGATCTCGTCAAGGACCTTCGCCGGCGTATGGCCACGGCGTCCAAAAAGATGGAGTTCGAACAGGCCGCAAGCCTGCGCGACCTCGTCACCACCGTCGAGGAGCTCAAAGAGCGGCAACAAATGGCCGCCGCCGAAGGCCATGACATCGACATCTTCGGCATCCACGCCGAACCTCCCCTCGTCGCGGTGAACGTCTTTCATGTCCGCAACGGCCGCGTCGTCGACCGCCGAGCACTCTACTGGGAAGAGGCCCATCAGTTCGACGAAAGTGAGTTTCTCGCGAGCCTCGTCAAGCAAATCTACCTCGACACCGAGTACGTGCCGTCCCTTGTCCACGTGCCCGCCGACTTCGAGGATCGGGCGGTGCTGGAGGAGGTGCTGTCGGAGAAGCGAGGCCGCAAGGTGCAGATCGCGACACCGCAGCGCGGTTCGAAAAAGGCGATGCTCGATCTGGTCCAGACCAACGCCCGGCATGGATTCCAGCAGCGTTTCCGGATCACACAGCCGAGCGCGAAGGCCATCACGGACGCCCTCGTCGAATCGCTGAACCTGCCCTCGTCACCTGAGCGTATCGAGTGCTTCGACATCTCCCACATCCAAGGCAGCGATACGGTCGCGTCGATGGTGGTGTGGGAGAAAGGACGCATGAAAAAGTCCGACTACCGTAAGTTCGCGATCAAGACCGTAGAGGGTGTCGACGATTTCGCGTCCATGAGGGAGGTCGTCGGCCGCCGCTACCGCCGCCTCGAGCAGGAAGGCAAACCCTTTCCGGGGTTGATCCTGATCGACGGCGGCATAGGACAGCTGCACGCCGCCGCGGATGCACTCGAGTCGCTGGGGGTCATCAACCAGCCCCTGGCTGCGATCGCCAAGCGCGAGGAAACGATCTTCGTCCAAGGGCAGGAGGACGAGCCGATCCAGCTCGACCGCTTCTCGCCGGTCTTACGGATGGTGCAGATGATCCGTGACGAGGCCCACCGCTTCGCCATCAGCTTCCACCGCAAGCGCCGCGACTCGCGCCGCCTCACTTCGGAACTACTGGAGATCCCAGGCGTAGGCGAGCAAACCGCGCGCAAGCTGCTACGCAGCTTCGGGAGTCTGAAACGGATTCGCCAGAGTAGCCTCGAAGATCTCAGAGGTGTCGTCAACCGCCCGCAGGCCCAGCGCATCCACCAATTCTTCTCCAAGCCCGCCGGCACGCGGCCTGAGCCACGTTGATGGACTCGCTCCCGCACGTCGAAAGGGCGTCGCTGGGCCCGGGCTCGTGGATCGGGAAAGCTGGCGAGAAGCGGTAGCCGAGGTGACTGGGCCGACGCGCCGTGAAATCGCGTCACCGGCGCAGATCCGCTAGCTTGGCTCCACGCCGGCACGTGCACGAGCCACCCGGGCTGCTTGCGCCAATGCCCGCCTGCGTTCCCGCCCGCCGCGGAACACACATCACCGTTCAACCCCCACGCCCAGCCAGGTATAATCGGACAATCAGGGGTTGAAGCAGTTACCGGAATTTTACATCGCAATCGTTGTCAACGACGACCCGAACGAACTAGAATCAGGGCGCGCCTAAACGGGTGGAGCAACCAGGCTTGGTGGCCAAGTAGCGCCGTGCCGGCCCGGCGGCCGCTCTGGAATGGAGTATGTCATGACGCGTCTATTCTTACTTGCGCTCCTCTTCGTCCCACTCCTAACGGCGGCCCCCGCCGGCGAGGTCATCGAGCAGGCTCGCCAGCTGGAGGAGGCGGGAGACCCCTCGCAGGCGCGCTCGGTACTGGCCCAAGCCGCCGCCACTGACCTCGATGGCGCCGTCGCCTACGCCGAGTTCCTCGACCGCTACGGCGACCCGGGCCGCAAAGAGGCCTATCAGAAAGCCCTGGCATCGCTGGGTATGGGCGGCGCGCGCAACTCACAGAACGCGGGCGAGCTGCGCATCCGCTTCAACCGCCGCCTCGCATTGATCGGCCTGGTCGAAGGCGACCGCAGTGCCGCGCAACGCCATGTCGACGCGTACCGCGAAGCGGGTGGTACCGGAATGGAGCAGGCTGCCGCGGTTCTTGACGCCCCCGAACCAAACGATCAACCGCGCGACGGCTGGGCGAAGATTCCGGGACCGTTGCTGGGCTTCCGCCGCATGGCGGCGCTCTCTTCCGATCAAGCTCCCGAGGATCTGGTTCACGCCCTCTCCCGCAACATCGTCACCAGCGGCTACCGCGCCACGGCCGGCGGCGACTCGCTCACGGAAACCGAGTTTCTCAGGCTGATCTTGCAGTACCTTTCGCAGGCGCGCGAGCTGGAACAGTTCGCCGGCGCCAACCAGACCCTCAACGTCCCGACTTGTGAATCTCGCGAGACCGCCCAGCTTCTTAAGATGCTCGGCTTTCGGCTACGCAACGAATGCGGCCCCGAGGCGGTTCTCGAGACCGTCAATCCGTCGCGAGCCTTCCTGTCGATTGACTCTGGCTTCCCGCTGGCCGACCTGGAGATCGCCTTCCGCGAGGGCCGGGCTTTCGAGATGCCGTACCGGCCGACCTATCTGCCCGTCGCGTTTGGCGCGGACTACTGGCTCGGCATCACCCGCAAGAGGGTCGAGGGGGGCTTCATCGAAAGCCTATTGCGCAGCCCCGACCTTGCGCGCCTGTACGTGGCGCTGTCGAAAATGCACCAGCCGACCGGCCTCGCCCTCCGCGAGAAGATTGACGGAGACAGGCTGCTCAACATGGCCCACGTCTTGGACTTCTTCGGAAGCATGTTCGAGACCCGCAACGGCCAAGCCGTCCTACCGGGAGGCCCGCGCACCAAGAACGTCTGGGAAAAGCTCGTCGGCGTGTCGCCCGACCAGGGAGCCGAGTTTTTCCAGCGGCTCGTCGAGCTGGATGACGGCTGGCTGGCCTCCTACTACGACTCCCTGGGAAGAGCCAGCGGTGTCGCGGCCGACTACTTCAACGAGCCGCGGCGGCTCGAGCGGTTCTACCTAGCGGTGCGCGGCAAAGTGACCAGCCCGGGTCCGGCTCGCCCCGTGTTCCGCGCAAACTCCGAGCTGATGCTGCTCACGGCCCGCACGCACTTCAACGACGACGGCACCCCGCACATCCCCGGCGGCATTGAGCCGTGGAAAAAGCTCTTCGTCGAGCACCCGCACGGCGCGTACGACGGCCGTCTCACGAAATCGGCCGCGAGCTGGAGTACCGCCGAAGACGTACTGGAGTCAATGTTCGGCCTCTGCCGCAAGATGGTTGAAAACGAGCCGCTGCGCATGTTCATGGCGGTCTCGAGCATTGCCCGTTCTCGCGACCAGCCGCTGAGCGCCTCCACGGTCAGTGGAATCCTGCTGGCGTTTCCCGACTACGGCGCCCAATTGAGCTTGTTTAGCGAAGCGCCCACTCTCTCCGAAGAGACCATGACGGCCTTCTTCGACCTCGGACGAAGACTTGACAAGATCGGCAACAACCTGCGTCGGGCCGATGCAGTCGGCTCCGCGCAGGCCCTTTTCGGCCTCTGGCAGATCCTGCTTCGCCAGGGCCAGATTCCCTCCCGGGACGCCGACCGATCCCTGCGCGCCCTGATCGATTCGTTCCGTGACGTCAAGAGCCACCAAAGCATCTTCGAAGCGGCCAGGGCCGGTGTGCGAACGCTGCTGTCGGCAACGGGCTCACCCGATGACGCACCGCCTCAGGAACGGCTCGTCGAGCTGTTGGCGGGGAAGCCAGGGCCCGACGACGATGTTGCTCACGCCGAGGTCGTCAAGACGCTGAACGCCCGATTCCAGTCCCAGCGGCTGGTCTCGGTTAAAGACGTTTTCGATCTAGCCGACCATTTGGAGAGGGTTTCGCGGGGTGAGTCCTTCAACGTAGCGATGGCCAACCGCCTCGCCGCACGGATCTCGGAAGTGCGGTTGCCGCGGTCCAACCTCTCGCGGGAAGAGTCCAGCGCCTTCGCACAAGGAAACGTCGTCGAGAGACATATTGCGGGCCAGCGTAAGCTGAACCTGAACCGTGCCGTCGATCGTGCGCGGGGCCGGCCGGACAAACTGCTTGACATTCGCGGCAGTTTGGCGCCGATTCTTCGCGACTCGCTCGTGGGGCTCAGCTACATCTACTATTCCCCGCCCGGCGCCGAGCTGATCCGCGCCAATCCGCTCTTCGTCCGCAGTCACGACTTCCTCGGACCGGGACAGAGCCGCACGTGGCGAGTACCCCGCCTCGCGGCTACCGGCTGGCCCAACAGCGGCGGAGGAAGACTGGTGGGTTCGCTCAGTGGACTGGCCTTCGCTTTGGCTCACGCCGAGCAGAACTTCATGGTGCCGACTGAGCGGCAGGCGCTCATATGGCAGGATCTGGCTCCACAGATTCTGATTGGCGCCACCGTCCCCCGCTGGTGGAACCTCAGACCTGCCGACCAGCACTTCGTCGGTCTGCACCTGCGCTGGGGCGAAGAGTTGCTGGCCTACGCTGCGGTGGACGAGGCCGTGCGGACGCCGGTTCGGGCCGTCCTTCGAGGGATCGTCGAGCCCGCCCGCCGGTGGAGAGTCAGCAACCTGTCTGCACAAGGCCGTGTCGACGAGGGGATTGCCGAGTTGACGCCGTCGGAGATCTATCACCTCGCGGTGTCGTTCGGCAAGCAGTACGGCGCGCAGGCCGACTCGCTGGGAAGCCCGTTTCGGCAGGAGATCGAACGCTTGCGCCAAACTGACCCTGACGCGTTCAGCCATGAACGGGTGGCCTCCCTGTTCGGGACGCCGCACCCACAGTTGTCCCACTCCTATCGCCGGGAACTCTTGGGCCTGCCTCTGTTCCCGACGATGATGAAGTATTCCAGCCGCATTCTGGCTGAAAGCTGGGAGTCGACCAACTTGTATTGGGCGGCGCTGGCCGACGAGCTGCACCTGGCCCCGTCGCAACTCAACCTGCTGATTCCCGAGTGGACCCAGCGGTCTCTGGAGCGCATCTTTGCCACCAACCTCGACGATTGGCCGGCCCTGTTGCACTCGATGCGAGTCGTTGGCGAACGTTATCGGGAACAACTCCGACCGAGAGCGACCGCGCCGATGGCCACGGGCTCGGAATAACTACGATAACAGAACCTGAGGAGGAAACCAGTCGTGAGAACTCGAATCGGTCACCGCACACTACTCTCAGCCGCTCTTCTTCTCGCCCTAGGAGGAGCCGCGGTCATCAGTTCACCGCCGGCGATTGGCCAAAGCCTCGACGAAAGGGGCCCGCTGTTCCGGGTCGAAGTCGATCTGGTCCTGCTCAACGTCGCGGTTACGGATCGGCGCGGCCGCTACATACGCGACCTGAAGCCCGGCGACTTCCGCGTCTACGAGGACGGCATCCAGCAAACCCTCGCCACCTTCGCCGAGGGCAACCAAGCGCCCCAGCAACTCGCCGGGGCGCGTTCGTCCGGCGGCTCGACACCCATCCCCGCACCCGCGCCGGCGGTCGCTCCCGCTCCTGCACCGGTGACCGACGGCGTCGACGGGTCCCTCGTCGGCACCAACGTTTTTGTCCTATTCGATACCAGCAATTTCATGTACCGGAGTTTCGTCTACGCCGAGGACGCCATCGCCGACTTCATCCGAGGCCTCGACGGCGCGGACTCGGTGGCTGTCTACGGATACAGCCGCAATCTAACGCGCCACGCCTCCCTAACGTCCAACCGCTGGGACGCGATCAGAGGGCTGCGGCTATCTGTCGCCGGCGACGAGACCGCTTTATACAACTGCCTGCTGCTGACCCTGCGTGACGCCGCCAACGTGCCCGGACGCAAGGTCGTCATCGTCTTCTCCAACGGTCCTGACACCGCCAGCGCCGTGGCGCCCGATGACGTTCGCGCGGTGGCCGAAGACGAGGGCATCCCGATCTACGTCATCAGCACGAAGGAAGTGAACAAAGATCCGATCTCGCGGAACGTCTTCCGGCGCTTGACAGGCCGTACCGGCGGGCGGGCCTTTTTCGCCAGGAGCTGGCAGAGGCAGTCGGAGGCGTTCAGCTCGATTCGCGAGGAGCTGGGCAGTTCCTACACCATCACGTACTACCCGCAGCCCAATCCGAACCGTGGCTGGCGCAGTATCAGCGTCGAGATCGCGAGTGACAAGACACGGAAGTACCGCATCCGCACCCGCAGTGGTTACCGCCCCAAGCTATGACGAGCGGTACCGAGGGTTAAGCAACTGTGCCAGAGCGCTACGGGGCGGCTGGCGGGAAGGTTTATCCTGCCAGGGTGATTTCTTTCCGGACGCCCCGCATATCCATCTCGTACTCGATCTCGAGGACCGGGGGGCGGGCGAAGTGCCAACGGACGCCGTGGCGTCCGGCTTCCTGAAGCGAGGGCATGATGGTCGATTCCATGATGGCGTGGATGTCGTGCACGGTGTAGATGCTCGACTGCGTCACGTCAGACCAGCTTAGCCTGATCCCTTCGAGCCGCTTCGCCATGATGCTCAGCACCTGCTTGGCCTTCGCCCGGACTCCCTCGGGGGAGGTGTCGCCGCGGCTGACGATCTCACTGCCGGCGAGCGTGCTCGACCGCAACTCGCCCGCCCCGGCAATGACGAAGGTACTGCCCTTGAAATCGGATGGGACGGTGTAGGAGAAGCCGTACACGCAGGGCTTGCGGACCGGGTTGACCTCAATCGCCACGTTGGTGCGCGCGACGGGGTTGAGGCCGTCCACATGGGTGTCCCATGACTTGAGGCGATCGATGTAGGGTTGGTTGAACTCGTTGAAGGCTTCAATCGAAAGCGCCTTGGGAATGCGCAACTCCATGCCGCACAGGGCGTTGCGCGGGCGATCGAGTGACTTTAGGTGTGCCTCGACGAGGTCGAACGCCTTCCATAGAGACGGCAGCGGATTGAAGATGGCGTGAACAACTTCGTAGCCGTCAAATGCCACCGCCCCCGACGAGTAGGGACCACTCCCTTTGAGAAAGTGGAAGTTGCCTTTCGGGCTGTCGATGACCATGGGTGGCTCCTGGGCGGAAGAAGACTGAGACGCAAGGGCGGCCGCGGTCATGACCTGCGTCCAGCGCCGGCGTGTGAGCCGCATGGCCCTAGTCTAGACTGGCTGCGGCGCATGCGCCACTGCTCCCGTCGTTCGAATGTCCCCGCGTCCGAATCGGTGTGAGCCTCGGCAACACGATCCGAAAGCGCGACGGACCGCCGCCCTGTCGAACGGCTATGGGTCGAACGGCTATGGTAGGAAAAAGATCCATGCCGACGAAGAGGGTGCTGTTCTTATGTACCGGCAACTCCTGCCGGAGCCAGATGGCGGAGGGCCTGCTGCGGCACAGCGCCAGCGAACCCATCGAGGCCGCCAGTGCCGGCACAAACCCGGCGGGGCTTAACGCGCAAGCGGTCGCTGCCATGGCCGAAGTTGGGATCGACATCTCTGCGCAAGAATCGAAGCATGTTCATTCGTTGATCGGGGAATCCTTCGACGACGTGATCACGGTCTGCGACAACGCCCGGGACTCCTGCCCCGTGTTTCCGGGTGAGACCAGGCAACTCCACTGGAGCTTCGAGGATCCGGCGCGGGCCGAAGGAACCGACGAGGAAAGAATGGCTGTATTCCGGCGGGTCCGGGACGAGATCACCGCCCGGATTCGTGAGTTTCTCGCCGACGCGCCCGCGGCCTGATCCTAACCTGTATCTCTCGCCACCTAACGGACGAAGCACGCGATAGGGCCCCCATGACTTCGTTGCGCTTGCTTGCCGTGCTCAATGTACGTTCATTACACCTTCGCGCGCCAAGCGCTCGCGCCTCGCCCTGACGGCCTCTCACGCACTTCGCCTCGCCAAGTGGGGAGAAATGCAGGCTAGGGCGTGTTAACACTAAGTCGCAAAAGCTGCTATACTCGGAGGTATGGAGATCACCGAGCAGCAATACCGCCGCATCGAGCCGGTCCTGCCCCGCCAGCGCGGCAATGTGAGCCTGCCGAACCTCACGGTTTTGAACGCCATGTTGTATGTCGCCGAGCAGGGCTGCAAATGGCGCGGCTTGCCTAAACGCTTCGGTAACTGGCACACCATTTATACCCGCATGAACCGCTGGTCGAAGAACGGCGTGCTCGACGCCGTCTTCGAGAAACTGCAGCGCGAGCAGCTGGCCCGCATCCGAATCGAAGCCGTGTCAATGGACTCGACCATCGTGAAGGTTCATCCCGACGGCACGGGCGCGTTAAAAAAACGGTCCGCAAGCGATCGGCAAATCCCGCGGCGGATGGACCACCAAGATTCATATGGTTGCCGCAAATGCTCGAACGGCGATAACCTTCGCTCTCTCGCCCGGCCAAGCGCACGACGCCCAGCAGGGCCGCGAACTTGCTCGGCGGTCTGGGGCCACTGCCCGAGCCGCTGCCGCTGCTGATGGACGGCGCCTATGAGGACGATCAGACACGCCAACTGGCTTTGGATTTCGGATGGATTCCCGTCGTGCCGCCCCGGCGCACCCGCCTGGAGCCGTGGGAATACGACCGAGCGCTCTATCGCCGCCGCAACGAGATCGAGAGACTCTTCCGACGGCTCAAGGGATTCCGCCGCATCTTCTCCCGCTTCGACAAGCTCGACGTCATGTTCCTCGCCTTCCTCCACTTCGCCCTCATCGTCGAGGCTCTACGTTTCGATACCCTACGTTAGTGTTAACACGCCCTAGTGCGCTTCTACAAGACCCACCCGTACAGCGACCTCGATCCCGAGCTTCAAGGTTTCGCGCAAGGAGTGCTGGGGCAAGCCCCGGAGTCGCTGGACATGAAGTGCCTGACGCTGCTTGGGACAGCCGGTGAGAAGGAAGAGTGGAACTCCCGGCAGCAGTCGGCGGGTCACAAGGCGATCCCGCTTCCAAGTGCCGACTTTGTTTCTCAAATCCCGATGATCTCGCGGCTGGTCAGCCAGTTCGGCTTGGATGTTCAGGCCGTGATTCGGCCAGACCCTTCCCTGATTGTCGATCTCGAAGAGAAGAGCTTTAACGCGTTCCATGTGCCGGAAGCGGTGGGCAGCCCCTACATTCCAGCGCAGGACGATTTCGTGATTGCGCACGGCGTGCGTTCGGTACTGGGCTGCGGAGGCCTGTTCAATACCGGCGATCTGTTCGCGCTGATCCTGTTTTCAAAGACGCCCATCTCCCGGGAGACGAGCGACCAATTCAAGGCCCTGGCAGTGGGCGTCAAGGACGCGACTCAGCCGTTTCTGAACGACCGAGTCTTCGGATAGTTCAACCGGCGTGCGGCCCGCCGCGTCCGAACACTGTGAACAGTTACGGATCGGCTCCCGGCTCAGCAGCCCGATCTGGACCCGTCGTTAGCCTCCGGCGGGCCTGTGAACCCGTTCAAGCGCTGGGTTAGTGGCGGCAACGTTCGGTGTTGCGCTCCTCCGCTCGTAACTCAACACGACAGCGCCGGATCGATGCACTAGCAACTCAGGCGACGGATTCTGCTTCCGGGCACGACCCAGCTCGGTTGGCTCTTGAAGGGCCGCGTCGAGCGGCATTGAGGGCATAGCACACCGGTTGACAACCTCTCCCACTCGATCAGGGTCTCAGGCATGCTAAGACTCCTTGGCGCCCTTCTGATCCCAGCCGTCTGCCTGACCAGCCCAGCCACCGCCCAAGACCCCGCCCTCCTCTCCGATGTCGTCATGGCTGGCGCCGAAATGCGCGAAGACGATCTACCCTCGATCGCCGCGGCGCCGGACGGCTCCCTGTGGCTCGTCTGGATGGCTTATGCTGACCGTCGCGACGAGATCACCGTCCGCCGTTGGGTGAACGGAGCTTGGGGCAACCTGCAGTACGTTCCCAACACCAGCGGAGACGTCTGGCTGCCGCAAGCGGGCGTCGACGGCGTGGGCCGGCTGTGGGTCGTCTGGTCGCAGATGCTGGACGAGAACTGGGACATCCACGCACGGAGTTACGACACCGGCGAGCAGGCCTGGGGACCGCTCATCCGGCTGACCGACCATTCCCTCCCCGACGTCAATCCACGACTGGCTACGGATCGCAAGGGTCGGCTCGCCCTCGTCTGGCAGGGCTTTCGCGGGAAGCATTCGAATATCTATCTGAAGACCTACTCGGCAAGTGACGGTTGGTCCGACGAAGTGCAGATCACAGGGCGACCAGCCAACGAATGGGAGCCCGCCGCCGCGTTCGACTCGGGCGGTATGATTTGGGTCGCCTACGACAGCTACAAGAACGGCAACTACGACGTCTACCTCACCGGCGTGAAGAACGGCAAAATCACCGTCTCTGAGTTGGCAGTGGCGGAGACCGGGAGATTCGAGGCCCGCGCCACCATCGCTGTCGACAAGCAGGACCGCGTCTGGGTGGCTTGGGAAGCGGGCGGCGCTAATTGGGGCAAGGACACCGGCTTCAATATCCGCGACCGACAGCCCGAAGTCCGGCTTGGCGCTCAACGTGAGGCGCACGTTGCGGCCTACAAAAACGGTGCGGTAAAAGCGCCGGGTCAGCCACTGCAAGAGGTCTTTTCCGCGGGCGAAGGCGTCCCCAAGTGGACCTATCAACCTCACGTCTTTACCGACAACAGCGGAAACGTCATCGTCGCGGCCAAGCGGCTGATCCGAATCAGGGTTAGAGGCTCCGGGAGGCGGGGCTACTGGGAGTATTGGCTCACGCGCTATACCGGTGACTCTTGGACGGCCGCCAAGCCTCTGCCCCACAGTTGGGGACGGTCAAACACCCGCATCAGCTCGGCCAACGCCGTAGACGGCAGCGTTTGGTTCGCCTGGCCGACCGACAATCGGACCACCGGCTGGGCTCATCGGCCCGTCCGCGGTGAGGCCTGGGTCGGCAAGCTCGGTCCGCTCGGCGCTGCCCCGTCACCGAGCCTCACCGCACGGACGCCCGAGGCGGTTGAGGTCAAGCCCTGGCATCCCAACGAGGCGGCGGATCTGGATGCTTTGCGCGGCTACCGAACGACCGTCCACGGACGCCAAGTGCAAATTGTCCGCGGCGACTTCCACCGTCACACCGAGCTTAGCTGGGACGGCGGCGGGGGATTCGACGGTTCGCTGCCGGATTTCTACCGCTACATGATCGACGCCGCCGCCATGGACTTCGGCGCCTCGACGGACCATCAGGGCGGTGCCTACGACTACTGGTGGTGGTACTCGCAAAAAATGACGGACATGTACTACCTGCCCGGTGTAGACACCTCAATCTTTGGCTACGAACGCAGCATCACCCAACCCAACGGTCATCGCAACATCTTCTTCGCCGATCGCAGCGGCGAGGTCGTTCCATTCTTCATGAAGGACAGCGCTGCCAATTTCGCCCTAGGTCAGCACCCGATGGGCGACATGTCAGGAGTCGCAACCAGGGACGTAGTCCGCGACGACACCAAACATCTCTACGAGGCGGTCCGCCGCATGCGTGGAATTGCCATCTCGCATACTTCAGGAACGCGCATGGGAACGGACTGGCGCGACAACGACCCCGAGATTGAGCCGGTCGTCGAGATCATGCAGGGTGCTCGAACCAACTACGAATACGTTGGCGCGCCGCTATCCGCAGAGAGCGCCGCACGGGCCGATGCACCGGGCGGCTACGAACCCATCGGTATGGTTCGCAACGCGTGGAACAAAGGCTACCGGCTCGGCGTCATCGCAAGCTCTGACCACGGCTCGACGCATTATTCCTATGCGATGGTCTACACGGACCGTCCGACGCGCCAGGGCATCCTCGACTCCATCCGTCGTCGGCACTCATACGGCGCCACCGACAACGTCCTGCTCGACGTTCGCATGGGTGATCACTTCATGGGCGACGAATTCCGTGCCACCGGTCCGTTGCCGATTCAAGTGAAAGTCCGCGGCACAGTCGACATCGAGCGGGTCAACGTAATCAGAGGCGATCAGATCCTCTACGTGCATACACCCGACACGCAAGATGTCGAGTTCCAGTACGTCGACAACAGCGCCCGTCGCGGAATGGGAATGCAATATTACTACGTGCGCGTCGAGCAATCTGACGGTAACGTAGCCTGGGGTAGTCCCATCTGGGTGAACTACTGAGGTACTGTCAACCTGGCGATTGACGGTGGGTGGCACTGGCCGATGAGCACCTTGGAGCTTCTATAACGGCCTGAGTCGTCCAATACCGATTGAATCGATCCTCCCGGCGCGGCGGTCCGCAGCCTGGTGGAAAAGCTGGAAAGTCGAGAACATTGGAGCGAGCGCTAGTAGGTTGTCTTGGTGGTTCCGCCGGTTCTCTTCCCGTCCTTGACCTCTGCCACACTGGCGGCCAGATCGCTCAAATACTCTGACACGACACCCAGGTGGTTTGGGGTCAATAGCAGATGAATACCAGGAGGTTCGGTACAACGATTGGTGACCCACCCAAGGTCGTCCAATGCGTCTGCTACGGCGAAGATGTCGAAGCCGTGGGATCCGAAGGTAAAAAGCCCCAGCTCGGGTTCGCCGAAAATCTCCAGGCCATCGATAGAGTTGATGCCCTCGATGAGCAGGTCTTGGGCCTGCAAGATGTCGCGGGCCAGGCGAAGATAGCCCTCTTCCCCAAGATAGTGCAAGACCGCCCAGGCGCAGGCCACCGGTCCACCGGAACGGGTGCCGGTAAACGTCCTTGTCAGATAGCGCCCACGGGGCCAGTCGTCGAAGTCGAAAGCACTGTATTTGAAACGAGCTTCGTCGCGGAACAGGACGATCGAAGCGCCTTTGCCGGTGTACCCATGCTTATGGAGATCCGCCGACATGGAGCATACGCCTGGCACCGTAAGGTCGAAGTCCGGTAAAGGCTTGCCGAGCTTCCTGACGAAGGGAGCGAGGAATCCCCCGACACAAGCATCCACGTGAAGCCAAAGGTCTCGGGTCTGTGCCAGTCCCCCCAGCTCACGGATCGGATCGATCTTGCCGTGAGGATAGCCGGGCGCCGACCCGACGAGCATGATGGTGTTGCGTGTCAGGGCGCCTTCCATGGCTTGCACGTCGGCCCGGTAATTCAGGCCCAGGGGGATCCTGTTCACCTTGAGACCCAAGAAATGAGCTGCCTTGTTAAAGGTGGGATGGGCGCTGCGCGCAACCACGATCTCCGGAGTTCCCTCGATTGACCTGTGCTCTTTGGCCCACTCCCGGGCCGATTTGACTGCCAAGAAGATGCTTTCCGTCCCGCCGGACGTCATGACCCCCCTGGCCGCCTGCCCGCCTCCAAGCAGTTGGGCGGCCATATCAATGACCTCAGTTTCAAGGCGAGCCAAACCAGGAAAGGCCTCGGGCACGACCATGTTCTCAGAGAAGAACATGGCATAAGCGTCCATCGCGACCTGCAGGACGTCGTCGCCGGCATGGTACACCATGCCCGAGAGCCGGCCCCTTCTCCAATCCGCGGCGCCTCGTCGCGCATCCGTCAGCCCGCCCTGAATCTCATGCCAGGTGAGACCACCTTTCGGTATTCTCGTTCGCAATGCTAAAGCCTCCCTACTTTGATTGTGCAAGCTTGAGATCGAATCATCGAAACGGGCGAGCATCTCGCCGGCGTACCGACGCCGATCGTAGCTGGAAGTTCACCTCGATCGTAGTAGCACCCTTGACTCAGTGAAGCGAATCTCAATCAGGGACGATAGTGATGACGGTGACGTTACGGTCGGCTCCTCGCCCTGCGAAGTAACCGGCAGCGGCACCGCCGGCTACAATGCCAGCCGCAAGCGCGGCTCCAGACTCAGGATTGGCTTCGTTGTTGAACCGAGTATAGACGAGGGTACCGACCACAGCACTTGCACCTGCCCCAATGGCTGTTCCGATCGCCCTCCAGCGCCCGCGTATTTGGGTGAACTGAAGTACCGATACTGAGGAGCGTGGGATCGAAATCTGACCTTTCGGATAGGTCTGGCGGTTCGATGTTTTCTTAACATCGATGACGAGGGCCGCCGAGCTAAACGCGAGAACTCGCCCTTCGATATTCGTTCCATCGGGAAGAACCATTGCTACTCTCCGCCCCCCGAGCACCCGCTCCAGTTCGCCCCACTTGAGGTCCCGTCGTTCGTGGGCGGCTCCTAGCGCACTGCTCTGCGCCGAGAAGAGAAGAAAGACAATAGCCAACCACCGCATGACTCCGATTGTAAGCATGACCTGGCTTGCTACTTAATCAATTGTACAAGGTACACTTCCGGGAAGACCGCCGAGCACTGCTATCAGGGCGAACGTCAATACGCGTTTTCGGAAACGTATGAACACCAAACCGCCCGCCCGTCTCAAAAACAGAGGACAGACGCGGCCCTTAACTACAGTAAGTCGCCGCATCGAACGATCTAATCCCTGATAGCCGCGAGAGTCTCGCCCACACCTGCTGCGGCGGGTGACGCGCGGTTGTCCCTGCCCTCGAGGTCCGGGAGAGAACGCCCGATGCAAACTGCTTCTCGAATGATGACGCTGCGTTCGCTCGAAGAGGAGTTGCAGCTCAAGATTCGTGCGCGCGAGGCACGTGTCGGGATCATCGGCTTGGGTTACGTAGGGCTGCCGCTGGCGTTGGAGCTGGTGCAGGCTGGTTTCAGCGTGCACGGCATCGATCGAGATCCGGAGAGGGTCAGCCGGATCGCCCGAGGGGTCTCCTACATCGGCGATGTCGAGTCGGCGGCGCTTCGCGAGGCAGCGGAGGCCGGCAAGCTGAAGGCCTCGGTGAACGATACGGTACTGGCCGAGTGCGACTGCGTCAGTGTCTGCGTGCCCACCCCTTTGCGCAAGACCAAAGATCCGGATATGAGCTACGTGATTTCCGCCGCGAAGGCGTTGCAACGAAGCCTGCATCCGGGGATGCTGATCATTCTCGAATCAACGACCTACCCGGGCACAACCGACGAGCTGATTCTGCCGATGCTGCAGGAATCGGGGCTCAAGGCAGGCCAGGACTTCTTCCTGTGCTTCTCGCCCGAGCGCGTCGACCCCGGTAATCCGCACTTCAATACGAGCAACATCCCCAAGGTGATCGGCGGCGTGACCCGCCGCTGCACCGAGATGGGCAAGCTCTTCTACGCGCAAGTGATGCAGCGCGCCGTGCCGGTGAGTTCAAGCCGCGTGGCGGAGATGGTCAAGCTGCTCGAGAACACGTTTCGGATGATCAACATCGGGCTCGCTAATGAGATGGCCCTGATGTGTGACCGCATGAAGATCGATGTGTGGGAAGTGATCGAGGCGGCAGCGACGAAGCCGTTCGGTTTCATGCCGTTTTATCCAGGGCCGGGACTGGGGGGGCACTGCATCCCGGTCGATCCCTTCTACCTCTCGTGGAAGACGAAGCAGGTGGGCCACGACTCGCGGTTCATTGAGCTGGCGGCACAGATTAACGGGTTGATGCCGGCTTACGTTGTCGACAAGGTGCAGCAGGCCCTCAACGAGCGCGGCAAGCCGGTCAAGGGCTCGCGTGTCCACATCGTGGGAGTTGCGTACAAGGGGGATGTGGGGGACGTGCGGGAGTCGCCGGCCGTCGACATCATGGGGCTCCTGGCTGAGCGGGGTGCGGAGCTTGGCTACTCCGATCCGTTCGTCGCTGAGTTGCCGCTTGGGGAGAAGACCCTTTGCCACGAGGCGATCGAGAGCGGAGCTCCGCGGGCCGACTGTGTCGTGATCGTGACCGACCATTCGGAGATGGACTACCCGGGCTTGGTTCGCGCGGCGAGTCTGATCGTCGACACCCGCAACCGGCTCCGCGGCCTGCCGGACAATCATATCGTTCGCCTGTAGCGCGTAGTATCCTGCGCCACCAAGTGCGTATCCCGACGTCTCTTGTGCTGGGTGATCACACTCGCCAAGATGTCATCCAGGGTGCGTACAGGCCTCCAACCGAGAAGAGCCCGGATTCTCGAAGTATCGGGCACGCGGCGCATCATGTCCTCGAAGCCGGGAGCGTAGGCCTCCTCGTAGGGCACCGAAACGATAGGCGAGGCGCCGCCGGTGTTCGGCCGGATTCGTTCGGCGAGTTGACGAATCGAGACTTCCTCGGTCCCGCCGATGTTGAATACCTTGCCGGTTGCCTCGGCGTGCCGTGACAAGCCGATGATGGCTTCGACGACGTCGCGTACATCGCAGAAGCAGCGGCTTTGGGTTCCGTCGCCATATACCGTGATCGGCTCGCCGGCCAAGGCTTGAGCGACAAGACGCGGCACCACCATTCCGTAGCGGCCGCTCTGGCGCGCGCCTACCGTGTTGAAGAGGCGAAAAACCGTGGTCGCCAACCCGAATTCGCGGTGGTAGGCCAAGGCCAGGAACTCGTCGACCATCTTGCTGGCGGCGTAGGACCAGCGGCTCTTGAGAGTCGCGCCGAGAAGCACGTCGTCGTCTTCGGAAAAAGGAATCTTGCTGCCCTTTCCGTAAACCTCTGACGTGCTCGCGACCAGGACGCGGCAGTTGTAGCGCAAGGCGGCGCGCAAGACGTGGTCGGTACCGTTGACGTTTGTCTCGATCGTGTGTACCGGATGCTCGACGATGAGCTTCACGCCGACCGCCGCGGCCAGGTGAACGATGGCGTCGGCTTGCGAGGCCAGGCGGTCGAGCACGAGGGCGTCCGTGATGGGAGCGCGCGCGAAGTGGAAGTTGGGGTGGGCCTCGACGGCCGCTAGGTTTTCGGTGCGTCCCGTGGAGAGATCGTCGATGGCCAGCACACGATGTCCCTCGGCCAGCAGGGACTCGATCAGGTGGGAACCGATGAAGCCGGCCCCGCCGGTGACGAGGTAGGTCTGTGGTTTAGCCGGCTTGGTAAGCAAGTTGAAGGTCCTTTCGCCGCGCCGATCCCGTGGTTTCGAGATAGATCCGCTCGAGGGCGGTCACGCTGCTACCAACGTTGAATCGGCTATTTTCAACGAGAGCTAGAGCCTCGGGTTGCGAGATCGCGTGGCGGCGGAGGGCAACATCGAGAACCACCTGAGCCCACACGGCCGCGGGTTCCTCGAGATCGAGCCGGCGGATGAGTCCGGGCGCCACGACGGACTCTTCGGGGACCGCGCGTGAGGCAACACAGGGCAAGCCGCCGGCTTGCGACTCAATCGTCGTCATCGGCCGGCCCTCCCACAGGGACGGGAACAAAAGAACGTCGATCGCGCCGAGCATGAGTTGCGCGACGTCGGAGCGGAGTCCCGCAAAGACAAATCGGTCCGCTAGGCCCATGGCCGTGACTTTCTGCTCGACTGAAGGACGTAGCGGGCCGTCGCCCACGAGCAGAAAACGGACCGCCGGCTGTTGCTTCACCACTTCGGCCGCGACGTCGACCAAGAAGTCGTGGTTCTTAGGCTCACGGAAGCGGCCTACGTGGCCTATGACCGTGTCACCCGGCCCAATTCCCAGGCTTTCGCGAATCGCCGTCCGATCCACCGGTGCGCGGAAGGGCTCCAGGTCACGGCCGTAGTAGAGAAGGTCGACCGCGGGCCGGCTTTCCCAGTCGGCGCCGAAGAGGGCCCGGGCGGCCTGACGACTGGCCGCGAGGCTGTGCGTGGCAAAGCGGCGCATGGCATGGCCGGTGAGTGCCAGGTAGCCGCGGCGAAGCATGCCCGCCGCAGCCCGTTTCGCGCTGGTGTTGCTGTGGCTGTGGGCGATGCGCACGGGCCGCCGGCACGGTGGGCGAGGCGCATGACGAAGCCGTTGAAGGCGTCCACGTGGCTGTGCACGACGTCATAGGGCCCGTGCCGAGCCAGCGCCCGGCCGAAGTTGCGCGCGTAGCTCCAAGGGCGTTTCGGGTAAAGGCAAGGGATGATCTCCGACCCAAGCGAGCGGATCTCATCGTCGTAGTCGCAAGGGTGCTCGGTATGCAACAGGAAATCGAGGCGGAACCGCTCCCGGTCGACGTGGCGCAGGATTTGCATCAGCCAGGTCTCGACGCCGCCGCGGTTCATGGAGCCCAACACGTTCAGGACGCGGATCGGGCGGCTGCCTGCGTTCGCGGACAATGCTTTGCCGCTCGAAGGGTTGGCCTGCATTTCTCCCCACCTGACGGACGAAGCAGGCCATAAAGACCGCCATGACTTCGTTGCGCTTGCTCGCCGTGCTCAGGCTACGCCCGGCACATCTTCTATCGGCGAACTCGGCATGGGTCTGTAACGCCCCGGAACCGACTCCGAAGTCGGTGATTCGAGAGCGCTTGGGCGAAAATGGCCTCGTTTCGTCGTTGGTGATTGATGAGGCGGGGCAGCGCTTGCTCACGCGCGCGGCACGGCAGGGGCCTGGGCCGACTCCGAGTTCTGGGGTATGGTGAGGTGGTCGGGTTGAAGGGATCGGGTGGGGTAAGTGTTGTGGAATGAACCAACAGGCAGGCCCGCCATCAGGTTTGGCTCGGCAACCCTCTACCCGACTTCGACCTTACGGTTCCAGGCGTATGCTCCCTGTCCACGGACCTCCGCAAACATGGGTACGTCGGTAAAGGCGCTTCGATGGTGCTGTTCCGCGACGAAGCTCGTTTCCGTTACAGTGCTTTTGGCTTCGACGACTGGCCCCGTGGGCGCTATCTGACGAGGACGTTTACCGGCACCCGTTCCGGTGGACCGGTGGCGTGCGCCTGGGCGGTCTTGCACTATCTAGGGGAAGAGGGCTATCTTCGTCTGGCCCACGACATCCTGCAGGCCCAAGCCCTGCTCATCGAGGGAATCAACTCTATCGATGGCCTGGAGATTTTCGGCGAACCCGAGCTGGGGCTTTTTACCTTCGGGTCTCATGGCTTCGACATCTTCTCAGTGGCAGAAGGATTGGACGAGCTTGGGTGGGTCACCAATCGCTGTACAGAACCTCCTGGAATCCACCTGCTGTTGACCCCAAACCCCCTGGGCGTCGTATCAGAGTATTTGGGCGATCTGGCCGCGACCGTGGCAGAGATCAAGGACGGAAAGAGAGCCAGCCGAACCACTAAGACAACCTATTAACGTTTCGCGCCAAGCCCGCCACAATGAATGCCACTCGTTCGTAAGCTTGCCGAGAACCGCAGCCGCGTCCTCGGCTTTTGCGAGTGATGGCAGCTGGTTCACCTTGGAAAGATAGACTCTCTCAATCTGCTTCTCAAGATCATCGCCGGCAGCATCGATGACGCGGCGAGTAGAGTTGGGGCTCAGAAATAGTACGAATCGACCCGGCCGTCGACGAAGACCAGAGTGACCCCTGGAAAGACCCGATCCCCCCGAGCCACATCGACCGTGTAGCTCCAGTGCACGCCGTGCACCTGCTCGCTGATCTGCTGCGGCTCGCCCAGAGCCGCCCGGATCTTCTCCGGAGGATGCCGCCAGACCAGCTCGAGAAAATCGCTTTCCTCGAATACCTTCGCCTCGCAGCACAGTTCGACGTCGATACTGACGCCGGTGGAGCCGCCGCCGGAGCGGCACTCGACCACGCGTGCCGCCAGCACCCTGGTCGGCCTAGTCGCCCGTGGGGCGGCGGCCTTGCAGGCTTTACGGTAATGCATGCTTCCCGACTCCGCCTCGGCCCGGACTACGACCGCGTTGCAGCTTTCCGCTTCGGGGTAGTGCAGCTCGTTCACCCGCGTGCGGGTACGCCAACTCGGGCACCTCGGCCCCTCGAACCGCACCACGCTCTCCGGCTCAAGCTTTTGCTCGACCGCTTCAGGACAGCAGACCTCGACATCCACGAAGACGCCCCGGCCGTCGGTGGTTCGGCAATCGGTGACTCGCGCCGTCGCGACGCTGGGCAGCAAAGCAGCTCCGGGATCTGCCGCCTGGCAGGCCTTACGGTAGTGCAGGCCGTCGAGCTGCCCCTCAGCCCCGACGGTCGCCTGCGCGCAGTCCTGCTGCGGGTAGTTGAGACCAATCACTGCAGCGACGGTATGCGTCGGCGGACAGGCGGCCGCTGACGATGGTTGAGTGTCGGTCGATCCGCCGCAGCCGCACAGGGCGATGAAGGGCAGTAGCGCACAGCAGATGAGGACGGTTATCTTCTTTGCTGTGTTCGACACTCGCTCAAGAGTGTGGAACATAGTCCCAGACCCGCCCTACTCGATCCCCAACTCGGCCTTGCGCTTGGCCAACCACTCTTTGTATTCCTGCAGCTTGTCCGGGTCTTTGGGGCTTCCGTAGAGCTCCGTGGCCGTGTATTTGCCGGTGATGAACATCTTCTTCGTCCATTCGTCGTGGAGTTGAGCTCGCTCGGCGCTCTTGACGAGCGTCTCGACCATGTGAGGCGGGATGAAGGTAACCCCCTCGCGGTCGCCCAGAACCGCATCGCCGGGCATGACGGTCACGCCGCCCACGTCGATCGGCACGTTGATGCCCGCCACCATGGCGTTGCGCCCGCTCGGATGGTAGCCGCGGGTGAAGACCGGAATGTTCAGCGCGTTGATCCCCTCGGTATCGCGAATCGCTCCGTTGATGACGTAACCGTTGCCGGTGATGCCATAGATCGCCGTCGCCAAGTTGTCGCCGCCAAACGTCGCGTCCTCGACGCGTCCCATCACGTCCACCACCAGCACGTCGCCCGGACGGAGGAAGTCGATCACGCGCTGCGTCGTGCCCGGTCCCAGCCCCGCCCTCTTGGCCTCTTCTTCGATCACCTCCTCGACGTCGGGACGCCGCGGCAGAAACAGTGCCGTCACCGCCCGGCCGACCAGCCGCTTTTCCGGATGCAAAACCTTCCAGCCCGACGAGTATTGATTGATGAAACCCGCCGACTGCAACGGTCCCCACGCCGCCGTCGAGGTCGCGATCGACAGCCGTTCGAGCAGCTTGTCGGGCACCTTGGGGCGTCCGTCTTCGAAACGTTCAAACGGATTCAGGCGCGTATATTTGAGAAGGTCGTCTTTCGAGAACCCGGACATCTGTCCCCACAGCGAGGCAGCCGAGAGACAGGTGAGAAGCGCAAGATTCTTGATCATGCGGAGACGGTAGCACACCAGCCGATGTGGTCGGGGAGGCTCGCGACGGGGTCAGTTTGGCGTGCGCTACGCTTCGGGGCCACAACCGCGGCTCGGGTCGAACAGCGACGGCCCTTCCCAGGATTGCGTAACCGAATACTTGAATCGCTGCACTTAGTACTGTGTTTCGCAAATAGGGTTACGTTTCGATTTGCCATGTAGGGGCGGCCGATGCCCGCTCAGATACTTGACCAGATTTATGAATCGCTGTACTTAGGCGGTGCCGTCGCCACCCTCCTCCTCCTCGCCCATCTGCTGCGAGAGGTAGACGCCGATGCCCATTTGGTCGATCATCTCGAGCTGCGCTTCCAGCCAATCGACGTGGCGTTCTTCATCCACCAAGATCTTCTGGAATAGATCGCGCGAGCCGTTGTCACCGACCTCCTGGGACTTCTGGATGGCTTGGTTGAGGCGGGGGAGAGCTTCGAGCTCCACGGACAGGTCGTTCTCGATTTGCGTTCTGACGTCCTTGCCGATCTTGAGAGGAAACATCTCACGGAGGTTGGGCATCGAGTCAAGGAACAGAATCCGCTCGATGAGCGCTTCGGCATGGCGCATCTCATCGATGGACTCTTTCTTGATGTATTCGTAGAGCTTGAGGTAGCCCCAGTCCCGACAGATCTCCGCGTGCAGGAAGTACTGACTGATGGCCGTCAACTCGCCCTTGAGAACTTCCTTCAGATACTCGAGGACTTCCGGATTGCCTTTCATCTGCGCTCCTTTGGGGGCTTGCGGGCCGCCGGGACTACTGACTCTCGCGAACTACGCTGACAGGACCGATGTTCACATGTAGGGGCACGGCATGCCGTGCCCGTCTTTCAAGGTCACTGTGTTTTGCGAGCCTCAATAGGTCAAGCGAAACACCATTGTACTGGATGGACCGTGGGTCGACCGGCGAGCAGGGTGTCCGTTTCGAACACGCCGCAAAGGCGGTTGGAATGCTTTATAATCGAGCCGTGGCCGACGGACTGCTTGCAGCCCTGAGGACAGGCCGTAAATGAGGCTCGCGGCGCAGTGTAGCCGGCGTAGCACGCTACGCTTCCTGCCCGATGCACCGCCTCGAGCGAACGTGCCGAACTGATCAGCGAGAGGTTAACTATGCCGTACCGCCAACCCCGGGCAGACAATCCTCTTCTTCTTCCCCGCCGAAAGCTACTCGAGATGACCGGTCTCGGCTTCGGCAGCCTGGCGCTCGCCGGGCTGATCGAGACGGACTCGGCGCGGGCGGCGACGCCAATCTTCAGCGACCTCAAGCTGCGCGATGGCCACTTTCCGGCTCGCGCGAAGGCCGTCATCCAGTTCTGCCAAAACGGCGGCCCCAGCCAGATGGATCTGTTCGATCCGAAACCCGAGCTAACAAAACGCGCCGGGCAGCCTCACCCCGACGGCGTCGAGATCCACCAGCCGGATAACGACAACATCCTGCTGCCGAGCCCGTTCGAGTTCGGGCAGCACGGCGAATGCGGGATGACGCTGGCTGACATCTTGCCGCACCAGGCCACGCAGGTGGACGAGATGTGCCTCATCCGCTCGATGTACACCGGCCACAACAACCACCCCGAAGGTCTGCACATGCTCCAGACCTGCAGCATCTTCCCGGGGCGTCCGGTCATGGGCGCTTGGATCACCTACGCGCTGGGCAGCGAGAACCAGAACCTGCCGGCTTATGTAGTGCTGCGGGATCCGGAAGGCTACAGCACGAGCGGCAAGCTCGTGTGGTCGAGCGGCTGGCTGCCGGCCCTCTATCAGGGCGTGGAGTTCAGCTCGACGGGAACGCCGGTGCACCATCTCAGTCCCGTCGAACCCCGTCCTCCGGGAGCGCAGAGGGAGAGTCTGGATTTTCTCGCCAAGCTGAACGCCGAGCATTTGCGAAACCATCCAGGCGAGTCGGAGTTGGAAGCGCGGATACAGAACTACGAAATGGCGGCGGGGATGCAGTTGGCCGCAACGGAGGTTCTCGACCTGTCGAAGGAGTCCGAGGCGACTCGCAAGGCCTATGGCCTGGACGACGAGTTGATGGGGAGCTACGGCGCCCGGTGTCTGATGGCGCGTCGGTTGGTGGAAGCCGGCGTGCGATTCGTACAGATCTTCCCTGGCAAAGGACAGATTTGGGACCACCACGGCAAACTCGCCACCCGGCTCCCTGAGGTTTGCGCGAAGACCGATCAGCCGACCGTCGCACTCATGAAAGACCTCAAGTCGCGCGGCCTGCTCGACAGCACGATCATCATGTGGGCCGGCGAGTTCGGCCGCCTGCCGACGACCCAAAACTCAGACGGCCGGGACCACAACCGCCACGCCTTTAGTCTGTGGTTGGCGGGTGGGGGATTCAAGAAGGGTCTTACCTACGGCGAAACGGATGACTTCGCGTACAAGGCAACCGCGAATCGAGTGAGCGTCCCGAGCTTACAGGCGACGATCTTCCACCAGTTGGGAATTGATCATAAGAGGCTGACTTACCTTCACGAAGGCCGTCAGCAGACCCCGACCGATGCCACGGTGACAGGTGGGGAGATTGTGGGGGACTTGGTCGACAACCCGATTCACCCTTCCGTGACCGACGCAACGGCTTGAAGTGCCCCGGATGCTCAGACTACACAAGATGGCGAGTCTGTGTGAAGACTACGCCGGTGTTGAGCCGCCTAGGCGGGCACAGCATGCCGTGCCCCTACGTGCTTTGTTGACCGTTACCGCCAGAGCGTTGATGATCGTGGCCGCTTGTTGCGTGGCCGCTGCGCAAGCGCCCCGGTTCGAGCGGGACGTCCTGCCGATTGTCACGGCCAAGTGCCTGAGCTGCCACGGCGGTAACTCGATGGTCGGTCTTGACTTGAGGGCTGCGGCCTCGATATTCAGAGGCAGCCATAACGGCCCGGTGTTGGTGAAAGGGTCCGCGGAGGAAAGTCTTCTTTACAAGAAGGTCTCCAGCCGCATGATGCCGCCCGAGGCGTTCAAGCGGCCACTGACGGAGGCGCAGATCGAAACGATCCGGCTGTGGATCGAGGGCGGCGCCTTGTCGGATGCGGCGGCGGAAATCGCCCTCTCCGAAGAACAAGTCGCAAAGTTCGAAAACGAGGCGCTGCCGGTTTTCAAGGAGCGTTGCGTGGCGTGTCACCGCGGCGAGCAGCCGACGGGCGGGCTCGACTTGACCACGCTGGAGTCGCTGCTCGAAGGCAGCGACAACGGCCCGGTGATTGCCGAGGGTTCGGCGGACACCAGCATCCTGATCCGCAAAGTCGCTGCCAGGGCCATGCCTCCTCCCGGTACCGGGCTGCCCCTGAACGAGCAACAGATTGAGCAACTGCGCCATTGGGTGGACACCTCCACCTTCGATGTTCGTGCGGATAAGGCCGGCGCCGAGCGGGTGACCTTCACCGAGAAGGAAGCGCCACCGGTCACCGACGAAGATCGGCAGTACTGGGCGTTTCGTAAGCCGGTTGCGCAGCCCGCGCCGTCCGTGCGATTGAAAGACCGCGTGCGGACGCCGATCGACGCCTTCGCTCTAGCCAAACTCGAGGCCAAGGGCTTGACCCTCTCTCCCGATGCTGCCAAGGAAACTCTCCTGCGGCGGGCCTTTTTCGACCTGATCGGCCTGCCCCCAACGCTCGAGGAGATGGACGAGTTTCTTTCGGATACAAAGCCCAACGCCTACCAGCGGCTGATCGACCGGCTGCTGGCGTCGCCCCACTACGGCGAGCGGTGGGGGCGTTATTGGCTGGATGCGGCCGGGTACACAGACACAGCGGGGCAAGACAACGATATCCCGACCATCAACCTCTTCGAAGGGATGTGGCGCTATCGCGACTATGTCGTCCGGTCGCTCAGCGACGACAAACCCTACGACCGCTTTGTGACGGAGCAACTTGCCGGCGACGAGCTAGTCGATTGGCGTAACGCCAAGACATACACGCCTGAGATGGTCGAATCGCTCATCGCCACCGGCTACCTGCGGACCGGCTTCGACCGTACCGACCCCGACATCACCAACCTGTTCAACGAGCGCCATGACGTGTTGTTCGGCCTGATGGAGAAGGTCTCGACCAGTCTGATGGGGCTGACGGTCGGATGCGCGCGCTGCCACAGCCACCGGTTCGATCCGATTCCGCAGCGGGACTATTACCGTCTTTTCGCGCTGTTCATGTCCGCCTACAACCCGATGGACTGGAAGCAGCCGAGGCACCGCTTCCTGCCCGATGTCTCGAAGTCGGACCAGGAAGAGATCGACCGCCATAACGCGGAGATAGACAAGCCTCTCGAGAAGCTCCAGGAGGAGTTGGCCAATCTGCGGCAGCCCTACGAGGACATGCTGCTCGACAAGCGGCTCGAGTTTCTGCCCAAGGAGATCCGCGGCGACACGAAAGAAGCCGTGCGAACCGAAGAGGACAAGCGCACCGATCTGCAGAAGTATCTCTTCGAGAAGTTCGGGATGAAGTTGGAGGTCAAGCCTGAAGAGGTCGACAAGGCCCTCGCGGCCAACCCGGAGCACACGGCGGAAAAGGAAAAGCTCGACCGCCGGATAGCGACGCTCGAAGGGTACAAGCGCAGCTACGGAAAGATCCAGGCGCTGTGGGATGTGGGTCCGCCGCCGGTGACGCGGCTGTTGCAGCGGGGCGCGGTCGAGTCGCCGGGCCCGCGGGTGAAGCCGGGGTTCCTGCAAGTGCTCGCGCCATCGGGGAGATCCGACTTCGTTCGTCCGGCGGCCGCCCGGGGCGAGACGAGTGGCCATCGGCTGGCGTTGGCCCATTGGATGACGAGCCCTGACAATCCCCTCACCGCGCGCGTCGTCGTCAACCGCATCTGGCAGCACCATTTCGGCGTGGGTATCGTCGCCACGCCGGAGAACTTCGGCAAGCTGGGTGCCCCGCCGACTCACCCGGAGCTGCTGGACTGGCTGGCGGTCGACTTCATGAAGAACGGCTGGAAGATGAAACGGCTGCACCGGATGATCATGACGTCGACGGTCTATCGGCAGTCGTCCCGCCAGACCGGTGCTGGCGCGCACGTGGCCGCCAAGAAAACCGATCCGCTCAACAAACTGCTGTGGCGTATGAACATGCGCCGCCTCGAAGCCGAAGCCACCCGGGACGCCATCATGGCCGCCAGCGGCAAGCTCGACCGCACGCTCGGCGGCAAGGCCATCTCCATAGAGCACGATCCCGCCGGCCTGCAGACGATCGACCGCAACGACCCCACCCCCGCTGCGAAATGGCGCCGCAGTTTGTATGTGCTGGCGCGGCGCAACTACCCCCTGAACTTCTTGGAGGTGTTCGACTACCCGCTCATGCAGACCAACTGCAACCGCCGCATCAACTCGGCCACACCCTTGCAGTCACTGACCCTGATGAATGACGGGTTTGTCCTCGACCATGCCGGCCACCTGCGGGATTGGGTGAACGAAACAGTCAACGGCGGGTCACCCGAGGCAAAGATCGAAACCGCCTACCGGGCAACGCTCGCGCGAAAGCCGGCCCCCAAGGAATTAGAACTCTCGCGGGCCCATCTCGAAAACCAGCAAGAGCTGTATCGCAAGGCCAACTTCACGCCCGACAAAGCAGCCGCCAAGGCCCTAGCAAGTCTCTGCCAGATGCTTCTGGCAAGCAACGAATTCCTCTACGTGGAGTAGCATCGGAGTCCCGGAGGAAGCTGGGCAAAGGGGGCTACGCACTTCC
This sequence comes from Bryobacterales bacterium, assembly GCA_965248255.1. Classification (GTDB taxonomy): domain Bacteria; phylum Acidobacteriota; class Terriglobia; order Bryobacterales; family UBA6623; genus JAKZVK01. Next base: position 1,771,550 of record CBDFIW010000004.1, on the reverse strand, counting down.
CCAAGCGGAGTCCGATGTCAGCGCCGACTCTACCGCCTCGGCGATGGCCGCTGCGGAGATGCCGTAGTGCTCGTAGAGTTCTTGCCGGCTGCCCGTCTGTCCGAACTCATCGACTCCCAGGGAGACCGTCCTTGTGCCGAACACGGCTCCTAGGAAAGAGAGGGTATGAGAATGACCGTCGATGACAGTAACGATCGGGCACCTTCGCTCATCCTCGGGAATCAGCTGTTCGAGTAGGGAGGTGGAACGAACGCGCGGGTTCTTGGCGCGCAGACGAGTGGCGTGTCTCCAGCCGCGATAGAGGAGGCCCGGACTGGTCATGTTCACCACGTTCGCCAGCATGCCGCGGCGAGCCAGTTCGCGGCTTGCTTCCAGAGCTACCGGCACCATCACGCCGCAAGCGAAGATGTTGGCGACGTTTTCGCGAGGCTGGTAGTCCGCGTGCTGACGGTAATCGGCAAGCCGGTAGCCGCCGCGCAGAACGCCCCGCCGTAGCTTCACTGCTTCGGCCCCGGATCCCAGCGGAAACAGTCCCTGGTCAATCGGAACCGTGGACAGCCTGAGATAAACGGACGTTCCGTGGTCACGGTCCAGCAAGTTTCGCAAGCTGGCCAGTAAGATCCACTCCAACTCTTGTCCAAAGCAGGGTTCGTAGTAGACCAGATGGGGCAGCTCCGCACCGATTGAAGGCGTGATCACGGATTGGTGGGCGCCACCTTCGCGGCTGAGGCTGATTCCCGACGGCGTACCCGCAAAGATGAACTTCGATTTGCTGTAGAGGCCGTAGTTCAAAGCGTCGAGGCCGCGCGAGATGAACGTGTCGTAGATCGTCCCGATCGGGAGGAGAGTTTCGCCAAAGAACTCCGCTGACAACCCCAGGGCCGTCATCAGCAGAAAGAAATCGTTCTCGGAAATACCCAGCTCAATGTGGTGGCCCTTCGGGGACTGCTCCCAATTGAGGATCTGGGGGATGTGGGCCTCCTTGAAGTAGTTGATCCGAGCTTGCGAACTGTACACCCCCATCTTGTTGATCCACCCACCCAGGTTCGTAGAGCTGGCTACGTCGGGTGAGGTTGTCACGATCCTGGCGGCGATCTCGGGCCGGCGTGCAAGCGAAGTGAGCAACGAGCCCAGTACCTGCTGGGTCGAGCGGTTGCCCTTGTAGCTGGAGCCGAGCGTCTCGGGAATCTCGGAAGGGCGGGGCCCCGAGGGCGCGGGCCGCTTTTCGTCGCTCGAGAGCCCGGCTTTGAAGGAGTCGATGTACTTCGCCTCCTCGCTTCTCGGCGCAAAAGTCTCGAACTCCCCGCCTTTCGGCACTCCCAGTTGTGTTTGTAGCTCGCCCATCTGCACTGTGGTCAAAAGCTTGGAGTGGTTGAGTGGATCACCTGCAATCGGCAGGCCCCAACCCTTGATGGTGTAGGCAATGATCACGACGGGCCGGTCCCGGACCTGATCGGCCCGCTCGTAGGCATCCAAGATCATGTCGAGGTCGTGACCGCCGAGATCGGCCAGCAGGTCCCGGATTTCTCCCGTAGGGCAATCCTCCAGCAGCCGCAGTAACTCGGGGTCCACCGAACCATTGGACTGCGCCAGTTGCTTGCGGATCGAACCGCCGTCGCTGATCCGCAGCAGGCTCTGGTACTCGTCGTTCGTCATCAAGTCGATGCGCTCTCGCAGGCGCTCCCCACCGGGACGTTCAAAGTAGGCCTGCAGCCGGCGGCCGTATTTGACCTCGATCACCTGCCAGTCGTGGACGCGGAACATCTCCTCAATCTTCTGAGCTTTTCCGCTCGGGACGACTCGGTCGAGGCTCTGGCGGTTGAGGTCGATGATCCAGATGACTTGATCGAGAGCACGAAGATTGTCCTCGCCCAAGGCTTCCCATACATTGCCCTCGTCCAGCTCCGCGTCGCCAATCAAAGCGATGAAGCGGTGAGAACCGCCGGCGCCGAAGTGGTCCTTGACGTATCGGGCCGTCAGGGCCGCGAAGTTCGGGGCCACGGCGCCCAGGCCGACCGATCCGGTTGAGAAGTCCACGGGATCCACGTCCTTGGTGCGGCTGGGGTAGGCCTGAAGGCCCTGGTAAGCACGGAGTTCAGTGAGCTTCTCGGGCGGCAGATTGCCGAGCAGAAACTGAATGGCGTGGAACACCGGCGATGCATGCGGTTTGACCGCCACAAGGTCGCCGCGCCGTAGCTCGTGGAAGTAGAGTGCTGTCATCAAGCCGACCATAGAGGCGGAACTGGCTTGATGACCTCCGACCTTGAGGCCGTCGGGGTTGTCACGAACGTTGTTGGCGTAGTGGACGATCTGCGTGCTGAGCCACAACACCCGATTTTGAATGCTCTCCAGCGTCACGAGATCACGCTGGGACGAGCGCACTAGCTCCTTGGGTTGCGTTTGCGGGTTTGCGGCCATCCGACTCACCCTGCGGTACTTGCGGTGTCCTGGCACGTCGCATCGCGGCACCGCCAAGCTCCGCAGCCATGCTACCAGCCAGGATGTGGCGGGTCAATGCACCGCAACCGAAGCGGCCGAAGCCGCTCCCGCTGTGGTGGTGCGGCGTTTCGCACATCAGCCCTCCAAGAGATAGCCTGGTCCGTCCGTAAGCTTGCCGGCAACAGGGGAGCCTAGTCCGTGAAGCGGACGTGTGAAAGTAGCCCACGGCGCAAGCCGTTGGGTGGAGTCCACAAATAATCCGGAGCCCCGGCAGGGGCGTTTGAGCCGTCCGGACATGCCCCGTCTGATTGGACTGGCCGCCATGGGGCGGATGGCGGAACCTCTCGAAATCGCGAACGTTGTGAGGTTCTTGCTCTCGGAAGAATCCAGCTTCATCACCGGGCAGACCGTGTCGGCCTGCGGTGGCAGGGTGTAGGGTAGCGGTTGCCAGTCGCGCAAGGCTTACGGCTCGTCCGGCGATGCACGGGCTGTTCTTCGCGCAAGGATCTCCGACGGACGCAAGACCTCGCCCCCGTTGATAACGTGATCGATCTGCCGCGTATTTCGGATGTCTTCGAGTGGATCCGCTCGCAACAACACCAGATCCGCGAGCTTTCCGGGTTCGATGGTCCCTAGATGGTTTTCTTCGCGGAGCACTTCCGCATTGACACGCGTCGCAGCCTGGAGCACGGAGGCCGGGGACATGCCGGACTCCACCAGGAGTTCCATTTCTGTGTGTAAAGAGTAGCCTGGTGCAACCTGCGGCTCGGGGGCATCGGTCCCGACCAGGATCTTGGCGCCGGCCTGATGAAGCATGCCGACCAGGTCTTGGTACTTCCGAAAGGTTTTCCGCCTCGTCTCGAGCGGGCCTGCGCTGTAGTTGTTCAGCCGCCCTTTGCGATCGACCGCCCAAAAGTCCCTCAAGCGGCGAGGCATCTTGAGATTGTCGGGATGATTCACAATTTCGTCGACATCGACAAAAAACAGAGTGCCCCAAAACACGGTGAGCGTGGGGTCAACGAAGACGCCGCTGTCGGCGATCGTCCGGACGAGTTGCCGCGCGTCGTCGCTTTCCAGGTCGAGACTGTGGCGGTCTCGCGGATCCTTGCGAAGGAAATCGGAAACGGAATCGATGTGCTCGAGGCTGTCGATTCCGTCCCGAATGGCGTCTTGCACTGGATAACTGCTCAGGTGTCCCGTGACGACCAACCCCTGCTTGTGGCCTTCTTCGATCACTTCGCGGGCAACCGAGGGCCGGCAGTTCGCGTAGATCTTCAGCGTCGTCACACCCCATTTGGACATCTGCTGGATGAACGCCGGCACTTCGCTGGGCGAGGTCAGACTCCACCCGATGTCCTGGTGGATGGGCGGGGCGTTCCCGATCAGCCAGCTTCCGAGAAACAGACGCGGAGACATGTCGGGATTCTCTTCCGCCCAGCGCAGGAGCAGGCTCTCGGCCACGACGTTGTCACCGGTGCTCCGGACGCTCGTAACCCCGTTGGCCAGAAAGTAGGGAAGGACCTGGTCGGCGGTCATCCCGGCCTGGTAGAGAACATGGGTCAGATGAACGTGCGCGTCAATGAGGCCCGGGATGAGGAACTTTCCTTGGCCGTCGAGGACTTGGGTCGCAGGTAGTAGCTCGGCTTTCTCGGCTGCGTCCACACTGACTATTCGGTGGCCGCGGATGAGAACTGTCTGACTTGAGACGAAACTGCCGGAGCGGGTGTCGAAAACGCTCGCGTTGCGAATCGCCAGAGTTGGCGTTGAAGGATCGGTAGCCGGATCGGGTGGGCTGCTGCACAGCGTTGTGAGCAGAGCCCCCAGGAGCAGCAGACTAGCCAGTCCTCGATGGACGAAGAAGCTCTTGAGAGATCCATACAATCTAGCTGAGTGTCGCAGAAAGCATTGATCATCGCTAGTTAGCGAAGGGGCTAGTTAGTGAAGGGCTAGACATGTCAAGCCCGCGGGCAGCCCCGGGACAGGATGAACTCTCGGATTCCCACAGGTGTTCGAGGCCTAATAGGCATGGAAGGCCGCAGTGCCCCGGTTCGTAACGCGGGCGGCACAGGGTTCGTCAGGAGTTTCGTTCAGATCTCCGCGGATGACCCGGCCGTCCGACGATGGCCGACCCTCACCAGCAGCTTCACGCCAGGTCCCGGCATAAACCAAGCAACGCGGCCAGGCGTAGGGCATATCACCGAAGGAGAGACGGCAACCGCGGTGCTAGCCTCGAAGGGAAACCGACCTGCAAAAAAAGTGAACGCAGGCGAGATTGCCTCCGTCTTAGATGGCAACACCGACACCCCGAACTTTCACGGATGAGAACGCGTAAACAATAAAAGCGGCGCTGTCAGAGCATCAACGTCCTATAGGACACACCCCGGAGCCGACCAATTACGTGGCGACACGAACGGATCGAGAGAGGTCCCCCCTGGTTGCAGGTTCCAGATCCCCCGCCGCATGGGGCCGTGCAGCCTTAGCGCTGACCCTCCTGGCAAGCCCTGCTTTCTCGGCGGAAGGCGGGGCCGACGGCTCCTGCCCGGCCTACCCCGCGGCTCAACGGGCCAAGGTGCAGGCCGCACTGGCGCGCGAGCGGGCCTTCCTGTCGTTGCCTCTCCGAAGCCGCGGCGGTGCGCGGCGTTACCAGAACCTGGCGGTCGAGGCCTCTGTCCATCGTGAGGCCCCGCAGCGCATCAACTTCATTGACGACGAGATCTTCTCGGCCATGGCCGCGGTGGGTGTCGAGCCTGCGCCGCTGACCACCGACGCCGAGTTTCTTCGCCGCGCCACCCCGGACGCAATCTCTTTCACCAGTATCTTCGCGACTTCGTCCAACGCGACCGGCCCTACAACCAAGTGGTGCGAGAGCTGATCACCGCGGCCGGTAACAGCCACCAGCTCGGGCCCCCGAACTTTCCTGTGCGTGCCACGCAGCTCGGCGATCCCGTGCAGGACACCTGGGATGTATTGACCAACCGGGTGACGACGCTCTTTCTCGGCGTGCAGACACAGTGCGTTTCCTGTCACAACGGCAGGCGGCATCTCGAGGACATCAATCTGTATCTGACCGGCCGCACGCGAGTCGAGTTCTGGCGCATGTCGGCGTTCTTCTCGCGGCTGGTGATGATCGGGTCGCCGGCAGACGCCTATGGCCAGCAGGTCAAGGTGTTTGTTCACGACCGCTCGGAGGGTTTCTATCACGGCATCATCGACCCCGGCAACCCCGGCCCCCGGCCTCCTAGGCAGCCGGGCCCGTACACACCGGCCTACCTGCTCACCGGCGAGGAGCCGACGTCAGGCCAGTGGCGGCAGGAGCTGGCGCGGATCCTGACAGCCGACCGCCAGTTCGCTCGCGCCACGGTGAACTACCTCTGGGCTCACTTCTTCCGCATCGGTATCGTCGACCCGCCCGACGCCTGGGACCTCGAGCGCATCGACCCTGACAATCCGCCCCCCCCGCGCCGTGGGCGCTGCAGGCAAGCCATCCGGCGCTGCTCGAGGAGTTGACCGACCGCTTCATCGACGGCGGCTATCGGCTGCGGCCGATCATCCGCTTGCTGGCGGAGTCGAACGCGTATCAGCTCTCCAGCACCTATCCGGGGACGTGGAAGCCCGAGTACACCAAGCTGTTCGCCAAACACTTTCCGCGGCGCCTGTTGGCCGAGGAGATCTACGACGCCGTAGCTGAGGCGACTCTGACGCGGACGCCGATGTTCCTCGACGGCTTCGACGAGCCGCTGGAATGCGCCGTACAACTGCCCGATACGAGCGAACCGCGCTCGAACTACCCGGTCATGAGCTTCGTCAATCAGTTCGGCCGGGGCAATTGGTGGCAGCAGGACCGTACCGACCAGACCAGCTTGATCCAAACGCTGTTCCTGATGAACAGCTTCCAGATGAACTTCCGGCTGTTTGGCAACGCCTTCGGTAACGCCGCGAACCGCGTCGCTCGGCTCAGTGCGGCCGACATCACTGACGCCGAAGCGGTGCGCAGGCTCTTCCTCGCGACCCTGAGCCGGGAGCCGACGAATAGCGAGCTGGCAATTGCGCTCGCGGCGAACCGCAGTAACCGCCAGATCTGGCTCTCCGACTTGCAATGGGCGCTGTTGAACAAGACGGAGTTTCTGTTCAATCACTGAGATGCCCCTACATTCACCTAAACGAGACCCCTGATGAACCGCTGCTATCAATGCACGAAACCCACACGCCGCCAATGGCTCACCGGCCTCGGGGCCTGGGCTGCGCTGCACGCGGTCACGCGCCGAGGCGACGCCCAGGTGAAGATGCTGGACGTCCAGCCGCGCGGCACGGCCCGGCAATGCCTGTTCATCAACATGAACGGCGCGCCGAGCCACCTCGACATCTTTGACATCAAGGACGCCGGGTGGAACCCGGCCGACGCCAATCTGCAACAGTTCGCCGGCGGCATTGTCCTGAATACGACACTGTTCCCGAAGCTCTCGGTCTTCGCCGGCGATATGTGCATCTTGCGCTCGGTGAAGAGTTGGGAGGCCGCCCACGAACGAGGGCAGTTCTACTTGCAGACGTCGCACCCGTCGAATCCGGCTTTTGAGGCCGAGACGCCGCACGTCGGCGCAGTCGTCAGCCTCGAATTGGGCGGGCGCGGCAACATGCCGCCTTTCCTCTCGCTCAACGGTCCGGTGCGCGGTGCGACGTTCCTCGGCGGCGAGTTCGAGCCCTTTGGCCCGCCGTCCCAGGCCGATGGCCTTGACATTCTGGAGCACGGGTACTTCGGCGACGCCAGCCAAGAGCGCTTCAGCCAGAAGTTCGCCCTGCTGCAACAGCTCGAGGCGCCCTTCCTGGCGAATCCTCCCGACCAGTCGATGGCGACGCACGCCGAGTTCTACGACGCCGCGCGCGGGCTCATGTACGACCCTGTTATTAGCAACGTATTCAAGTCCGATGCCGAGGAGGACGCTCGCTACGGCGCGAATGAGTTCGGACGCTCGTGCATCGTGGCGCGAAACGCTATCCAGTCCGACTCCGGAGCTGCCTACGTCACCATTCAGAGCCATGGCTGGGACACCCACCAGAGCATGTGGGATCGCTCCTACATGCCCAACATGTACATGCTCTGCCAGGAGTTCGACACCGCGGTCGGGGCGCTCGTCGCAGACCTCAAGGCCGCCGGCAAGCTGGACGAAACGCTGATCGTGATGATGGGTGAGTTCGGACGCACGCCCGGCAATCTCAACGGTGTCGGCGGGCGCGACCATCACAAAGACGCCATGAGCGTGCTGATGATGGGTGGCGGTACTTCCGGCGCCACCATTATCGGCGCCACCGACGCCGAGGGCGCGCAGATCACCGAGCCTGACTGGTGGCGCGGCAGACCTATCTACACCGAGGACATCATCGCGACCACCTACTCCGCCCTGGGCATCAATTGGACCAAGAGCATCACCGACACCCCTTCGGGTCGCAAGTTCGAATACGTACCCTTTTCCGAAACCGGCGAGTACACCTCGGTTGATGAGGTGTTCGCGTGAGATGAGACGCGCTTCCCGGATCGCGCTGCTTTGCCTGTGCGCCGCGTACGCCTCCCAGGCGCTTGCGCAACAACCCACCGTTCAGATCAGCTCCACTTCGAGCAGTGTGCTGTTGGGAGCGCAGCTGCGGCTGACCGCCACCTTCCTTGACGGCGAGGGCAATGTCGACAGCAGCAAGTCGATCGCTTGGATCTCCGACGATCCCGAGATCCTCCGTGTGGACGCCGACGGCCGGGTCACCGGTTTGAGCTTGGGGATCGGCGGCATTATTGCCGTCAGCGGGCAAGAGGCGTTCGGCTACGCGGATCTGCAAGTGTTGCCCAAGCGCATCGAAGTCACACCGGCCACCGCCGAGATGGGCGTCGGCGATCAGCGGCGCTTCCAGGCCGTGGCGTACGACGCCCGGGAGAGCGCCATCCCCAACACCCACTTCTACTGGCAGGTGACCGGTCCCAACGGCTATGAAACCGACGTCGCGACGATCGACGAAGGCGGACTGCTCCGCGCGCACACCTGGGGCAGCGTCACCGTCCACGCGATCATCGAGTACGAGGCGTTCTTCCGCTTCGTCAGCCAAGTCGAAGGCAGGGCGACGGCGAACGTCCGGCAGGAGCGGCAGTACCAACTGAGCCGCCTGCTATCGAGCAGCGACGTCGTTTCCGCGCACCGGCTGCGGCCGACCTTCGGGTCCGGCTTCAGCGCCAACGACACCGGGCAGATCGCGTTCCTCGCCTCGCTCGACGGGATGGCCGCGGGGCCGATGCTCTATGACAACGGCGTCTTCGAGTTATTGACAAGCGGCGGGCGTTCGACCCCCTTGCCCGGCGGGATCATCGGTTTCTTCCGCGCGCCGGCCGTGAACCGTCAGGGCGATGTTCTCACCAGCATCGGTGGCTGGGAACGTTCGGGAGGGTTGATGCTGTCGACCGCGCAGGGCTCCTCGTACACCGTGCTCGAAGACACCCGCTTCAGCTCCCTCAGCGTGGTCTCGGACTTCGAGACGACCAAGGAATCTCTGAACGACTCGGGAGAGATGGCCTTCCGCGCGTACTACTACGTCCCCGGGACAGACATCGAGGGAGCGGCGCTGCTCAAGCAGTCAGGTGACGCCCAGCGGATTATTCGAACCACGAATCAAACTCTAGCGGGCCTCGGTGAGTTCTCGTGGTTCGAGGACTTTGGCCTCGACAACAACGGCACGGTCCATTTCCTGGCCGGGGCCGAACAGGGCTTCGCTCTCTATCAAGGTGACGGCACGGCCGAGCCCGAGCGCGTGCTGGGCGTGGGCGACATGTTAGCCGGCTCGCTGATCGATTGGATGTGGGATCTCAACGTCACGCCCGAGGGTGGCGTCGCCTTCGGGGCGTACCTGTCGGACGCGCCGGTGCAGCTCGTGCGCATCACCCAAGGGGCCACCACGACCCTGGCTTTGGACGAGCTGTTCCGAGTCTTCTCCGCCGGCGGCGGGGGAGTGATCTTCTTGGGGGATCCCGGCGCGGGTTCAGGGCTCTACCACTGGGACGGTGAGACGGTCGAGTCCGCTGTGCCGGGCGAGCAGTTGGAGCACCTGATTGCCGCCTATGGCGCGATCACGGGTGTTGAGGATGCCGTCATCACTCCGGGCGGGCGGATCTTCGCCCAGCTGCACACCGAGCGCAACGGGCTCGTGCTGATTGAGTCGGGACCGGCCCCGGGCGTCATGATCCAAGCCGGCGACCCCCTGCCGGTGCAATCAAATCTCTATCTCCATCCGGCCTCCCTGGTGCCGAACGTCGGTGATGGGGCGCCGCAGCTCCTGCTGTCTCAGCCGAGCAGCCTGTTTTCGGCGAGCACGGCCGAACCCATACCGCGCTTGGTCGCCGGTGATCCGTTGCCCAACGGCGAGCTGTTCCAAGGCGCGTGCTGCGCGGTAGCGAACGTCGCGGGCGACGTCTACTTCCATTCCCGTAATGGCGGTATCCAACGCTACGCCAACGGTCGGGTGGAAACCATGGTCCCCAACGCAATGGAGTTCGATGGCGCGACCCTCTCACCTGCCCGGCGCTTCGCTGTGAACGACCGTGGCGGTGTCGTGTTTACCGCCAATACTGAGACCGAAGGCGTGCGGATGTACCTGCTCGAGAACGCCCGTTTTCGATTGCTAGCCTACCGTGGCGAGCTCGCTCCACCTTCGGCTGCCGCCGACGGGGCGATCGTCGCTTGGTGGGACAACAACAACTTGGCGCTTGACAATCAAAGCCGTGTGATGGCTCTGCTGGCAACGGCCGAGGATCGCATCGGCTTCTCCCTTTATGCAGGTGGGCGTTGGGAAGAGACAATAGTGTTCGGGGAATCACAGCTCAACGGCCGCACACCCCAGTTCGGTGCGGCTCTCCGCGCGGTGGACGATCGCTTCTACGCGATTTGGTCGATCCCTCCCGACTTTGCGATCGTAGAGTTCCGCAACGGGACTTGGGATTCCGTGGTGACTGGTGACAACGCGCTCCCACCAGGGGAGTCGATCGAGCGGTACTTCACCGGCCATTACGACGTGAACCAGCAGGGCGACATTGCCTACGTCGTCGGCGCCCGCGGTGTTGAGTTCCTCGCGATTCGCGCTGACAACCGAGCTCAGATCGTTCACTCGACGCGCGCCATCGAGCAACCGGAACTGCTGCTGCGCCAATTCGGCGCGCTTGATCTGCGCGATGACGGACGGATCTATTTCACCGGCTTCGGCGTGCTGAACGATGATTTTGGGCTCTATCGCGCCTTGCCGGTCGGATCGAACTCGGCGCCCTTCTGGCCTCGCTCGCGGGCCAAGATCCGCCAGCTCACTCCCTAGATATTGAATGACGTGCGATCGGTAGGGGCCGGCCCCCGTGCCGGCCCGCTTGCGGCTGTCGAGGCTGGGATTCAGCCCTTGAATCTTCTTCTGTGGGCTCAACAGCAGTCTCTTGATTCCGAGGGAAGGCGGCGGGCCACACCGCCAGCCGGGGCGGGATCCGAGCCAGCGTGAAGGGTTGGACTTCGAGGCGGGGTTAACCGCATTCACTTGCTCTTCTTCTGGGGGCGGAACGGACGCACCCAACGGACGAAAGCCGGAAGCTGTCGGGTTTGGATCCAGAGCTTGCCCTGCCCGGAGAAGCGGCAGACCAGCCCTTCCCCGGAAAAGAAGAGGGATTTATAGCCGCCGACACTGCTCACTTGGTAATCCAGTCCTTCGGTAAAGGCGACGATGTGGCCTGTGTCGACGACGTAGGGCTCGGTCACGTCGATTTCGATCAAAGCTCCGTACGTATTGAACCAGAGGTCCCCACGCCCGGAGCAGCGGATCAAAAAAAGGCTCTCGCCGGAGAAGAAGCCTTTGACCATGCCTTGCCACTTGCTTTCTAGTGTAGTGCGTCAAGCAGATTGCACCTTATGCAGGGCGGCACGTCCGCGCTTGACTTTCTCGAGGATGTCGGAGGCGGTCGCGGTCCAGATGAAGGGCGTGGGATGCCCGTTGTGCTGGGCGATGTAGTCGTCAATGGCGGCGACGAGCTCGTCCACGCTGCGAAACACGCCGCGGCGCAGGCGCTTGACGGTGAGATCGCGAAAGAATCGCTCGACCATGTTCAGCCACGACGCCGAGGTCGGGGTGAAATGAATGTGGAAGCGCGGGTGACGATCGAGCCAACGCTTCACAGCGGCATGCTTGTGGGTGGCATAGTTGTCCACGATGAGATGAAGCTGTTTGTCCTTGGGAGTGCGGCGGTCAATTAAGCGCAGGAAGCGCAGCCATTCCTGGTGGCTGTGTCGGGGCATGCACTCGGCGATCACGCTGCCGTCAAGGCTGTTGAGCGCCGCAAACAGGGTGGTCGTGCCGTTGCGCTTGTAATCGTGGGTCATCGTTTGGCCGCGTCCCTTTTTGAGCGGCAGGCCGGGCTGGGTGCGATCGAGGGCTTGGATTTGGGACTTCTCATCGAGCGAGAGAACCAGAGCATGCTCAGGCGGATTGAGATAGAGTCCGACGATGTCGTCGAGTTTCTCGGCGAAACGCGGGTCATTGCTGAGCTTGAAGGTCTTGACGCGGTGGGGCTTGAGGCCATGGGCGCGCCAAATCCGTCCCACGGTGGAAGCGCTGACGCCGGCCGCGGCGGCCATGGTGCGGCGGCTCCAGTGGGTGGCGTTGGACGGTTTCTCGCGGGTGGTCTTGTGGATGATCTGCTGTACTTTCTGCTTCGAGACGGCAGGTTTACGACCGGGCCGTGGGGCGTCTTTTGCAATGCCGGCGATGCTGTTTTCGAGAAAGCGCGTGCGCCAGCGGGCCACCAACTGCCGCGAGACACCGAGCTGTGCGGCGATCTGCTTATTCTCGAGACCGTCGGCGGCCAGCAGGACAATCCTGGCTCGCAGGGCGAGACGAACGGCGACTTGGCGGCCGCGCGCGTAGCGGTCCAACTGCTTGCATTGCGCTGTGTTCAAAGTTACTGGTTGTGCTCTTCGCATCCCATGCCTCCTGTTAATAGAGACGATGGGAAGCCAATATAAGTTACATTATTTATGGTGCCCTACACTAGATTGACCCCCACGCTCGATGCGACAAAGGCCGAGTTTTGCAGGTAGATCGTGTTGCCGTTCAGGTACACGTGGTCCATGTCACCGGGGGCTCCAGGTGCCACGGTGATTTCGCCCTCACGACCCTCCGCCGTGAACTCATTGATGAAGATCGACTCGCCCGTGACAAAGCGCGAAAGGCCTCCCCTCGCTTTGGTCTTCATTTTAAGGTTCACGTCCATAGTGGCCATGGCGGAGGCTTCCACCTTCAAGGTCTCGCTGGCCGGGATCTTGACGGTCAGCAAACTAAAATCGGGTTTGCAGTCGATTTGATATTGAAAATCGGATTCGCTATTGGCCATGGCCGTTTCCTCTTGCTTACGTGCGCGGTCTGAGCTTTGGACCTAGTGCGGAGCCGAACGACGATGGATTATGGGACTGGCACCACACGGTTCCCTGACCGTGAAATCGACACACCAAGCCTTCGCCTCCCAGAAAGGATGCAATCCAGCTCTTGCCGGCCTTACCGATCTTGAAGTCTAGCCCCTCGTTGAAGGCAACAATGTGGCCCGTGTCAACGATGTGCTCCCCGTCAACCTTCACCGGATAGATGGAACCGAAGGAGTTTAGAACCACCTTATCGGCGCCGCTGAGGTGCAGCCAAAAGATGCTTTCACCCGAGAGGAAAGACTTGAAGCCTCGCCAGCCGAGATCGATGCTGACCCCGTGCTCACAGGCCACAAAGGAGCCCCCCTGCACAATCAGGTTCTCGTTCTTCAAGTCGTACTGCATCATGTCGCCGGCTAGGGTGGCGGCCAGCCAAACTTCACCACCCTTGGAGTCGGCGGTGAAGTGATTGACGAAAAAGGACTCCCCCGCCAGCGTACGCTTTACGGCCTTGAGCAATCCCCCCGAACCCTTCTTGTGGGTTGTGGTCTCAATGGACATATCCCCGCTCATCGAGATCATGGCGCCGCCCTCCGTCGTGCAAGTTTCGTTGGCGCCCAGACGGACCTTCGCCGCGGAGTTCCCTGGACCGTGAACGATTTCCACTTCCATTGCTTGCTCCCTGTCTGACTGTTTCGGGTCTTACAGTTTCGGGTTGAGCCAGCCCGCGAGCCCACTGAGGCTGCGGGTTTGAATCACGATCTTTCCCTTGCCCTCTACGCGAGTGACGAGTCCCTCACCACCAAAAAAGCTCGAGAATACGCCGCCCGCGAGTTGAACCTTGAGCTTCATCTCGGGCTCATAGGCCACCAGGTGGCTGGTGTCGACGATGTACTGCCCGTCGATCTCTTTTTCCAGAAGGCCTCCGTAGGCCCCATACCACAGGGTCCCGGTCCCACTGACCATGAGCTTGAACAAGCCTTCGCGCCCTATGAATGAGCCGAGCCCGGCGTACTTGAGTCCGAGTTTGAGGCCGGGAGTGGAACAAACGTATGCCCCCGGCTGCAGACAGATGGCCTCGCCCTTCAACTCCATCTGGTTGACTTGGCCGGGCTCTCCCTGCACCAGGGTGAGTCCCTTGACCTCGCTCGTGGTGTTCGTGAACTCGTTGATAAAGAGGGACTCGCCGCCCAGGAACTTCTTGTCTAGGCCCGAGATCAATCCACCGTTCAGCCTGGCCTTGACGTCCAGATCCGCGGCCATGCTCGCCATGGCGTCGGACTCGGCGATGATGGTTTCTCCCGGCGCCAGGCTGACGTGGATATGGCAAAAAGACGGTCTTCCCTCAATCTTCGCTTCCATTGTGCTCCTCTCCTTGTTCGCCAGAGCTGGACTCGTAAGGGCGTAGGGCCTCCTGAAAGGCTGGGAAGCCGACTCCCAACGGATTGGATCGAGTTCAGTCCGTCTTGGCTTTTGCCTTGACGGAGTCCATCAACGTAGATTTAGCGCACTACTATCCTATCGTTGAATCGTGACGCGCCGGTGATGGCCCATTGGCACGGAGGCCCACCCGGGCCCGCCTCTGCGACGTGGTAGGTTGCATTGTGGCCTAAATGACCCCGCGCCGCCCTCCGCTCCCTACAAAGCGCGGGTCAATCACCTCCCGTTGGTCCTTGTGGAATACCCGCCAGCCGTCATACACGATATCGCCGACATAGTAGGCGTCGCGGTTCAGACTGTGTTTGCCGGGCAAGTCTTCCTTGGCCGCAGGATGCTTCAGTTGAGGAAAGAAGAGAAAGTCCATGTAGGTGAAGGCCCGGAAATACGTGCCGTAGAAGGCGATCTCGGAGATGACGTCCGGACACTTGCGCCGAAAGACCACGGCCGCGTCCTCGGCGCTGGGGTCCTCGGGCATCGCAGCGATTTCAGCCTCAATGACTTCGAGCTCCGCAGCGATCGTTTGCTTCCCCTGGGTCTTCCATAACCGCATCCGCCGAAACAGCGCCCTTAATCGAAAGAACACGAAAGCCAGAAGTACGAGAGCCAGACCGGGCAGCCAGTAGCGTTGGAAGAATCCAGCCTGCTCCCAGGCACCTGCCAGCATGTGGATCCAGTACGCCACAAGCGCCCCGCCCGCCACTCCCGCCAACAGCCCGGCGAGTGGCTTGGTACCGACGACCTGCTTCCAGTAGGCGGACTTCAGTCGAGCGACGAGCTGCCCCAAGGCTTCCTTGGCCCAGGCGGCCGCATACACCGACTGGTCCCAGCCGTAGTGGACCATCGACGGCGGGTAGTAGAGCACCAGCAGCTTGTCGGCCGGCACGGTCTTGCCGCAAAAACAGCAGGTCATGAGGACTGCGGCCGGGTCGGAAATGAGAACGGTGCGTTCGCAGCGTCTCGTAAGATACCACAATCGCGGCGCAGCCAGCCCTTCCCTAATCCGTCCCCAAGCGATCTCAAGCCCCGGCAGAGTCTGTGTGAAAACATGTGATGGACAATGTAGGGGGGGCACAGCATGCTGTGCCCCCCCTGATGGCACTAGGCCACACCTTGGGCTCCCCCAAGCTACCCGCGGGGTTTTCACACAGACTCGGCAGGGGCGGCAGAAAACAGCTCACCGCGCAAGCTGTTGGTAACCGGAACCAGGAAACACCAAGCGCCCCTGGTGCCGCGGGTCTCTATGAGCCCTCACTCGCGGTGTCAGGAGCGCCCCCGGCATCAAGCTTGCAGCCTACGGACGGATTCGGGCGGTTCTCAGGCCGTCGTCGCCTAGCCTAGGCGCAGACGCGCAAGACCTTGGAAAATCTGGTCGCCGTGCTGGGAGCAGGCGCGACGGTCGCCGACGTCACGATGGTCGAGGTCCACATGAAAGACCTCGACGCCGACTACGACGAGATGAACCGGATTTATCGCGAGCTCTTCGGCGACAAACCCCCGGCCCGCGCGACCGTGGAAGTGAGCCGCCTCGCCTTCAATCTTCCAATCGAGATTTCGTGTATCGCCGTGCTGCCGTAGCACGTTTCACAGGGTACCGGGACCCTTACGACCTCACCCAGCGGCCCGACGGCGGGATCCCATCACTCCGCTGTGACATGAGCTCGAACCGAGCGACACCTGCTCCCACGTTCGAGTCTTCCAGCGAGCAGACCCGGAAGGTCATCCCGAAATCGCCTGGACTTCACCGTTCTTCGTAAAGTACGAGTAACGAAAGTCTCTGCGTCAGCGATTTACCGTGAAACCTCCGGCCAGCACGCCAGTCGAACTAACCGAATTGGTAACCCGGACGTCACGGGTGCGCTTTTTCGGCCCCTTGCTGATCGGCGGGACCGTGACGTCCAAAACGATCTCACTGTCTGAAGCCACCAGCACCTCCGTCGCCGTCGGCATACCACTAGCGGGCCCACCCTCGAAGGTCACAATCGCACCGGCCACAAAGCCGGTGCCCTGAATCACCACGTCGCTGATTGTGACTTGCTGGTTTGGGTCAGCCTGGATCTGGTTCGGATTGATGCTAGTCACGGTCACGCCAGGATCCCCGACTGTAATGGTGATCGTGTCACTACCCGCAAGCCCGCCGGAGTCCGTGACTGAGGCCGTGATGGTATGAACTCCGTCGCTGAGCGCAAACGAAATCGCGCCGCCGGCCCCCAGGTTTCCGTCAATATTCGACGTCCACGACAGGCTAGCTGTAAGATCACCGTCTTCATCGTCCGAGGCAGACCCGCTAAAGTTGACCACTGCGCCGGAGGCGAAGGGGTCTCCATCGGCGGGAGATATGATCATGGCGCTTGGCGCATTGTTGCCCGTGCCACCTCCATTCGTCACGGTGAATGCCTGGACGAGTGTTTCACTGTCGCCGTCGCCGTTAACCACATCCATATCCCAGACCCGATCCTTCTTCGGACCCTTTGAACCGACAGTGACCATCGCAGTGATGGTGTTTCCATCTATAGCGTTGACCGCGGATGCTACAGGCGCCGGACCGCTACCACTGGCAAACGTTATCGAAGCAGGGTTCACAAAGCCTGTGCCGCTCACGGTGAGCTGGATCATTCCACCAATCGGCATCTGCGTCGGGCTGATTCCAGTCACGTCGAAGGCGGACGGAGCCGCGTTGACTGTCACGTTTGCGCCCAGTATGTCGCTCGCGACATCGTCGTCGACGAAATCATGGCCAGCCGTCAGGGCGTGAACGCCCGTCGTCGCTCCCGTGCTGTCCCAATTGAACAGCAGTTGCCTCGACTCTCCATTGGTCAAACCGCCTACGATCGTTTGCGGCGTATTCGTCACCGTTCCGCCACCAACATCCGCTGCCAGGCTGACCTCGATGTTGCTCGCGACATCCTGGTTCCCCAGATTCTGAACCGTCACCGTGACGACCGTGATGTCACCCTCGGTCACCGAAGCCGGCGCATCGACAGCCGTGATACCAATGTCTGTCGCGGGCATTACGGTGAAGTTGAGGCTCACGTTATCAAGTTGGAAGAAGGCGAAGCCGGTTCCCGGCTCTGGAACGTTCCAAACAAACTTGAGGCGCACATCCTGCCCGGCAAAAGCGCTCAGGTCGACAATCCCATCCGGGTACGGTGGACCCCCACCGCTTGGGTTGTCGGTATCTTCTTCGAATCCTCCGTTTAGTGCATTGAGGATGAGATATGTCTGCAGCGGAATGCCGCCGCCGACAGGTTCGATATGAACCTCGAACGTTCGCGGCACCGTCGCGCAATTCGGTGGAACACCGAAGCAGCGGAAAAGCTCCCACACTGCCCGATAATCGAACTCGAGCGTGGTCGTACCGGATGGCAACGTAAGGTCCTGATACAACTCCCGGCGGTTAATAAAGCTTGTACTATTGACTCCCGCATAATATAGAGTCAGTCAAAACAAAGAGAAGACTGTTTCCAGAAGGCCGTGATCAAACGCGGTTTGCGGTACATGCGGCGGAGTGCCTTGCGGGCCCGCTCGTTCAGCTCGCCGTAGTCTTTCGGACAGACGTTCGGCAACTCGTGCTGCTTCCAGTAAGCCCAGATATATTCCACCGGATTCAACTCCGGCGCATAGGGTGGCAAGTACTCGGTTGCGATGTGGCCTTCGGAGAGTTCGATGAACTCTTGCACCAGGCGGCTACGGTGCGCCGGCAGCCGATCCCAGACGATCAGCAGCGGGCGATCGATATGACGTACCAACGCCTTGAGAAAGTCGGTCACTTGCTCTTTGCCGATCGCACCGGGATAGAGCCGGAAGTAGAAGTTACGCAGCGTCAGCCCCGCCGAGACGGAAAGCTTCTCCCAGTTGAAGTTAAACTGCAGCACCGGTGTTTGGCCACGTGGCGCCCAGGTGCGGCAGCGATGCGGCTTCTGACTCAATCCGCTTTCGTCGATGAAGACGAGCGTACGGCCTTCGTTTTGGGCTTTTTTTTAATGCGCTTCCAGGTCTTGCGCTTCCAGGTGCGGATCCGCTCTTCGTTGCGCTCGCGCGCCTTTCCGGCCGGGCGTTGCGGGCTCCAGTCGAGCGCTCGCAGGATCTTCCAGGCGTGGCCTGCGTGGTATGCGACCCCGAACTCGTCTCCGGTCAGCCGAGCCACCCGCGGACAGCTCCACAGGGGCGTTGGGAAGCCGTGGGCTTCCGGGCCTTCCAGCAGCAGCGACGTCAGGCGTTCGCGTTGTGCGGCATCGAGGAGCGGCTTGCGTCCGGCGCGCCCGGCCTGGCGGAGTCCGGCCGTACCCTGCTCGCGGTATTGCCGCCGCCACTCACTGACGGTTTGGCGAGCGACGTTCAGCCGTCTCGCCGTCTCGGACTGATTGTGGCCTTGGTGGAGCAGCCGCATCGCTTCGAAACGGCGCTTCTCCAGCGCCTTGAAATCCCGCTTCACACCTTTGGGGTTGCCCATACATATATAGATGCTCCACACTGTCAAAAAGTGTCATAATAATTTGCGGGATTCAATAACCGTTCCCAGGTCATCGCCGTTGAAATCATGCAGAGCGGCGAAAACCCCGTCGGTTGGCGCACTCGTGAAATAATCGAGCGCGCAGCCGAAGCCACAGGAAAACACGGGCGCCGGGTAGTCGACCCCCGCCGTGTCGACCGTCAAGGGTAACTGCGGGTTCGATTGCCGGCTTAGCTCCTTGATGTTCCAGCCGCTGAAATCTCCTGTCTCGAAACTGCCGTTGACAATCGGGTTGAGCGGGTCGGAGGAAACGATGACCTGTGGTGGCGCCACCGGTGCATTGTTCAGCTCGTCAACTTCTGGAATGACGTTCTGGATGTCAGTCAGTGCTCCGACAAAGTAGGTGCCGGGAGCCACCGCCGGCACAGAAGCGGTTCCGTCGCACGAATCGCTGGCGCCATCTGCCAAACTGCCGATCGAGCAGGTGAAGCCCGAGAAGGCATCGTCGGTATTGATGATGGCGTCTGCCGAGAAGTAGATGCCTACCTCGAATGACCCGGCAGCCGCTGTTCCCAGGTTGGTAAAGCTCGAGGTCACGGAGATCGAGCCACCCAATGTGGCCGTCGGCGGCGCCGTGGACGCGGTCACCGCCAAGTCGATGTCCGAAACGGGAACGGGAACCCAGCAACCAAGGATGCCAACGGTCCCCAGGTCCACCGTATCACCATCCCCAATGGAGGTGACCGTGGCCAGGTTGTCAAACTCCTGTGTTAAAGCGTTCGGCTCCATCGAGTTGGAGTTGATTGTTGTCAAGCTATACCGAAACGCCGAGTAAGCTCCCGCGGACGACGTGCCGTTGTCTTCCAGCGTGCGCGCGTAGATTGTGTAGGGGCCTCCGGGCGGCACATTTAGCTTGACCGACCCGTCAAAGGGATCGCCGAGAGGATCTCGGAATTGTGATCCGCTGAACGTCTCGACGCGGTTCGCGCCATCGATCCCTCCGGCCGTCTCATACGCCCAGACCGAAACACCCGTCGCGGGTTCACACGCCGCGCCCTTGCCTAGTGTGAATTCAATGAGTCCTCGGCCGCCCACGGTTTGTGGGCCTGGTGGCGTCGAGTTTCTGGCATAGGTTCTGATCATCGATGCGATGTCGTCTTCCGCCAAACTTCGAAGGTCGATGTTGTTGCTGGTCCCAATCGGCACCATCGTCGCGGTCTCAGCGTTCAGGGGCGAGGCGAGACCCACCGTTGAATGGGACCCACCGAGAAAGTGACCATCTTCGTGTGTTGCGACCGACTGAACATCGAACTGATTCGGGACGGGCCCCGCCGCGGTCGACCAGGTATCGAGGGAATCAAACTCCATCCAGCAATCAACCGCGGTGCCGGGAGGATAAGTCACGCCGATAGCGCCCGGAAACGGGATCGTTCCTCCCACGTCATCGGTGGGCAAGTGCGTATCTCCACTGACATCGATCGTCGTCGTGTCCGCCGTCAAGAAGTAACAGGGAGCCCGTGCAAGGAAGCCGCCGAAGTCGACCGCAATCCACCCAACGGTGTTGATGCCATCCAACGTCATAGGGCTTGCCGTGGTTGACATTGGTCCTTGGTTGACGACCGGAACAAGCGGCGACCCGGGCAGACTACCGATGGCTTCCCAATTGTTGAAAGACGTCTCCATTTCTGTTTCGAAAGCACTCTGATTAAGGCCGCCCGGAATCCCGGATGGATTATGAAACCACTCAATGAACCCCGGTGGGCTAAGCACCGCATCAAACAGCCTCGGGTCCCAACGCAAATCGAAGATCTGGCCGCCCTCAACAGGCTGCATATCGAGATTGTCCCCGGCGTTGAGATTGGTCGGGGTGAATGTACCGACCCACGTGAACGCTAGCACCAACAGCAACAAGGAAAGCAACGGCAGGAACGAACCTTTCGCCTTCTGCATCGTTTTTCGGCTCATAGTCTCCTCCTCGACCGCTCCTTGCTACTGCCCTGTCGACCGCACTTCATTCAAGAAATCATCCAGGTCCTCCGGCTTTCCTCTTGGTGCCACCGTAGACGCCCCGCTGCTGCCGCTTCCCTGAATCACGGGAACAACGCCCGCCCCGAGCCCAACAGGCTTGAAGCTTGGCTGACCTTCGAAAGATTGACCAAAGAAGACGATTTCGTCCCCGATTTTCAGGTTCGGCGCGCCCGGTACCGCAAGGCCAATGTTGCCGATTGCCCCCCCGGCACCGCGACCGTAAGACTGCTCTGGGCTTCACCATGAATTGTTTCCTGAACCACCAGGTCGTAGTGCGTGTAGATGACTCGGTCCACCCACTTCGACTGCTTGCTCGAGACGATGCCTCGAACGATCACGTCCGACTGCTCAGCGAACCGGTCGAGGTCGAAAGGGACCCGTTCGAACCCTCGTGGCCGTGATCCGGCCGAGAGGTCCTGCCCCAACGCCGCGGTGCTCGCCGCGAGCAACGAAAGCACAACGAGCGCTAGACTCCCTCCAGAGTACGGGAGGCGGGCGCCTGATGGAAGTCTCATACACCCGTGATTCAGCTCAGCGGTTTTCATGACGGATCTCCAATGATGCGGATCGGAGCGGAGGCGACAAAGTTTTGGATCGACGGAACTTGCATAGCACGCTTCCAAGCGTCAGTGCGCGGGCTGCTCGGAGCCGATATCCGGCTTCGCTTCACCGAGGGATAAGACGGCAGTCCGGGACGGTTCCTGGCCGTCAGCTCGAGCAGGTCACTTAAAGAATAGCCCCACTGCCACTGGGCGTCAAGAAGCAATCGTCATCCCAGCCCAAATCGAACCTAACGTTCTACGGTAGTAATAGTACTTTGGAACTAGTGATAGTAATCGGAGTTTCCGAGTGCGCCCCAACGGCGTAGATCACCAGCGGAGGGAGGACCCATTGGGGAGCCATTCAGCTCGCCCATTTCGGACCGGTCCACACCGTGCCGAACAAGCGGCCGCTCACACCGGGCTCAAAGTGAGGTTTAACAGATGCAAGAACAGGCCCACGTCGGTTACGACGCCGATCGCCTGGCCTGTGCCGCGGTCGGACACCTTGGTGACAACAGCGGGGTTGATGTCCACGCAGATCAACTTCACCCACGAAGGCAGCATGTTGCCGGTCGCAATCGAGTGCAGCATCGAGCCCAGGCAAATCACCAGACCGGCGTCTGCGAGTTGTTGGGCGTACATCTCCTGGGCCTCATTCATGTCGGTGACGGTCTCGGGCAACGGCCCGTCGTCGCGTAGACTCCCCGCCAGAACATAGGGCACGTTGTTCTTCACGCATTCATACAAGACGCCCGAAGCAATCTTGCCTTCCTCTACCGCCTGCCGGATGCCGCCACAGTGGTAGACCGTGTTGATCGCCCTCATGTGGTTGCGGTGGCCGTACTCGGCCTGCCGTCCGTCCGACAGGCGGATACCCAGCGACGTACCCAGCAGCGCCGCCTCGGCGTCGTGGACGCCCAGCGCGTTCCCGGCCAACAGGCAATCGACATACCCGCGGCGAATCAGCGACGCCAGCGCCGACTGCGCGCCGGTGTGCACGACCACCGGCCCGGCCACGATCACGACGCGGCTGCCGGCGCCCTTTGTTTCGCGGATCAGGCCCGCGGTCTGGTTCACCGCGGTCTCGACCTGGCGCTCCGACGAGACGCCGTGCGACATGAAAGCGAATGCTAAGCGATCCCGTTCCTTCGACTCCGGCAGCACGCGGATCCCGGCGTGTCCGCAGACAACACGGTCACCTGCCTTGAGATCGCGCAGCTTGCGGCATTCCGCGCCGCCGTCGGGAGTGGCGACAATGCCGGCGTCCATGCGCTGCTTGCCGACGTCGACCCAATGGCCGGCCAGCCGCACTTGCGTGCGGTGGTTTGTCGTCGAATAGAAATCCAGCGGCGCGCAACGGTCCTTTTCGATACCGCGGATGGTGGCGTCTTCGCGGCCTTCCGTGCCGCAGCCAAGATCGATCAAGTCCTCGAGCAGGTCGGTCATCGCCCCTTCCGAGGGGGCTTCGACCCGCATCCTCATGAATGACTCGTCGACATTGGTGCGGCCGATGTGGAACTCTTCCACCTCGAACGCCCCGCCGTGGGAGACGATCGTGTCGAACATCCGCTCCATGACGTTGGAGTCGACCAGATGTCCCCGCGCTTCCACCATCTCGTGATGATTCATCGAACCAAGTCTAGCGTAAGCGCCCGCAGGTAGAGCCGCTAAGCAAGACCTTGGAACCACAGATGAACGCAGATGAACACGGATGCATTGGGTTCGATTCGTATTCTAGTTATTGAAACGTGGGGAGGCAGCATGGATTGGGTTGCAAGTCCTCGCTGTTAGACGGTCAGGCGTCTTCGGGCCAAACAGACAGGTCCCAACGCGCCACACCCATGTGATAACGCTGGTGCCAGGGAAGACCGTAGGCGGCCCATTTGGGTTCCTTCGGGCCGAAGTAGTAGGCCGTAACAATCGAGCCGTCGTCGAGCTGCACGCTAGACGGGTAGCCACAGTCGGTCTTGTGCCAATCGCGGTGCGGCGCCGACAGCAATACGACCGGATACGACCATGACTTGCCGGCGTCGCTGCTCATACGCAACACCACACCAAACAAACCGGGAATGCGGCTTGTGAAGGAGCACAGCAGCCGTCCGTCGGCCAATTCCAACAGCTGCGCATTCTCTTGCCCCTGGGGCGATAACGGCTTCGGCGGCGACCAGGTTTTGCCCTCGTCGCTCGATTCGAACAGGACTTCGCCGCTGCCGTGCGGCAACACATCGTCCATGCGGTCGAGACAGCTCGTCCGCCCGACCGCCAGCCAGTTGCCCGCGCGGCGGCGGATGATGTGCGTCTCGCCGACTTCCGCCACGGCTCGCTCGCCGCCCCAGGTCAGGCCCCCGTCTTTGCTGAAGAAGACGGCGGAGCGGCGTCCCGGTGGTTTTTTGTTGGTGCCGATGTACATGGGACAGACGAGGCGCCCGTCGGGTAGCGGGAAGATGTCACCATGGGGGACGAGCTTGATGTCGAGCAGGTCCCGTCGCCAGGTTTTGCCGTTGTCGCTCGATATGCAGCGCTGCAGTGGGAGAAAAGGTTTCTTCTGCCCCTCGTGGTAACCGCTGACGATGGCCACGAGGTCTCCATCCGCGTTCAGACCCACGGCGTGATTCATACGAATCGCGTTGGGCTCCTCGGGATGATCGGTGATCTTGCTCCGCAACGCCCAGTTGACGCCGCGATCCTGGCTGACCCATAGTTCAACGTCGCTATTGCTTCCGTACCCGTGGCTGGGGTGGTTGTAGACGGCTGCCGCCAGATCGCCATTCGGCAGCTTGGTGAGATTGGGCCAGAGCCCCTTATCGTCAATAGCCACATGGAACTGCGCGCCGGGCAACAGTTGGCAACCGTTGAGACCGCTTGCGGCGAAGGGTTTGCCTTCGGCCGTGGTGACGGCGGCGCTTCCAGCGAGGACCGAGCCGGCTAGGGCGGCCGGGGCGGTCCGGAGCAACTCACGACGAGTTCTTTGTGGGGTCATGGCGGTTCTCCTGAGGCGTCCATTGTACACCGGGACGAGAGTACAGAAGGGCGGACGCAGCGGTCCGCCCCTACAATCAACGACGAACCCACGGCGTTCCTTGCTCGGGTTCGATTTGCGACAATCGCGTGCGTGAAGCGGCTTCGAGGAGCCACAAGCTGGGCTCTGCGGATCGCGGGCTTGGCCTGGCTTTGCGTTGGGCAAGCGGCAGACCGCGTGCCCATGGGTGACACCCCGCCGGGCGAGGTGCTGATGATCATCGAGCCGCACCACGATGATCATTCGTGGCAGTGGGGCTTCGCGGGGCTGGTCTCGCGGATGATCGACGAGGGCTACCGAGGCTACTTCGTCAGGGTCTCGAACGATGAGAAGGACGGGCCTCACGGCTACCCGCACAACGACATGGTCAATCTGCGCGAGGCCCAGACCGCGGTCGCGCACCTCGGGATCAAAGACGTCATCAGCCTCAACTGGCGCAACGACTACATGGACCCCACGCCGATAAAGGAACTGCGGGCGCAATTGATCCTGCTGATTCGCAAGCTGCGTCCCGACGCTGTGATGTCGTGGGACCCCTGGGGCCACTACGACCGCAACCCGGACCACCGCAAGGTGGCCCGCGCGGTGGCCGAAGCCGTCTGGATGGCCGGATACGCTAACATTCGTCCCGAACACCTCAAGCTCGGCGTCGAGCCACATCGCGTGCCGCACGCCTACTTCACCCACCGCGGCGACTACGGCAAGGGGCACGAGCCGAACATCGCGATCGAGCACAGCCGCGACCACGTGGAGCGCAAGGCCAAGGGGCTGTGGGCGCACCGGAACATCTACTTCCGTCCCGCGGGGGCCCGGGCCATCCGCGAGGAGTTGAAGTCGCGCGGGTTGACAGTGCCGGGTCTCGAGGGCTTGAGCGACGCCGAAGCGATCGAGCGCATTGAAAAGTGGTATATGTACTGGAGTTCCGCCCGTTACGGACGCGAAAGCGGCGTCGAGTACGCCGAGGTTTTCTACTACCTCGGCGAGTGGGACCATCTGCCGGGGCTGAAGCAGTACATCTCGGAAAACGCCGTGGAGCCATGAGGCGCAGAGCCATCGTCCACAAGCCATCCGCCGTAAAACAATAATGCGCCGAACCGCAACACTCGTGATCGCTTTGCTGGGGACTGCCTCCGCCGCGTCTGCCGCTGCTCGGTTGCCGCTGGGTGAGATCCCGGTGGGCAAGCGGCTGATGGTCATTCAGCCGCATCATGATGACCATTCCTGGCAGTACGGGTTTGCCGGCTTGATCGCGAAGATGGTTGACGCGGGCTACCAGGGCGTCTTCGTGCGAGTCTCGAATGACGAGAAGGACGGCGGCCGCGGCTGGGGCGGCAACGACATTGGGAACTACGAAGACACGCTCGTGGCCACCGCGCACCTGGGTCTCGATGAGGTGATCAGCCTCAATTGGCGCAACGACCACATGGACTCGATCCCGCACATTGAGCTGCGTGACCAACTCATCTTGCTGATCCGCAAGTACCGCCCCGATGTGGTGATGTCGTACAACGCGTGGGGCAACTATGACCGCAACCCCGACCATCGCAAGGTGGCTTGGGCCGTGGGCGAAGCCGTGTGGCTGGCAGGGCTTGGGAATGTGCGGCCCGATCACCGCAAGATGGAGCTTGCACCGCATCGCGTGCCTTATCGCTACTACTCGCACCGCAGTGACTATGGCCGGGGCTACGTTCCGAACATCGCCATCGAGTTGAACGAGAGCCATGTGGCGCGCAAGGGGAAAGCCTACCGGCTGCACAAGATTCGCGTCAGCGCGGGCTCGGGCCGGAGCATTCGCGAACGGCTCGATGCGGAGGGGCTCAAGATCGCGGCGTTTGACGGGCTGTCGGACCTCGAAACGCACGAGCGGGCACAGGAGTTCCTGATGGAGTGGATCTCGGCCAAGCGGGGAAAAGAGAATGGTGTGAAGTATGCCGAGGTGTTTTATTTCATGGATGAGTGGCACCACTTGCCGGGATTGAGGGAGTACCTCGGGCAGAATGCGGTGACGCAATGACTGTGGGAACTTTCGCGCGTAACGCGCTAACATCCCGTGGTGGAAGTGAGGTTTGTTCGTCAGGCTCGGTCGGTACCCCTACGTGTTGCGGCAGGCGGGCACGGCATGCCGTGCCCCTACATTGTGAACAGCGGCGCTCGCCGGTCTGCCACGGGCTGCTGGTTCTCTGCTTGTTGGCTTTGGGTCTCGCGCCCGGGCTTGTGTTCGCAGCGAAACTTCCGCTTCCGCCGCTGCCGCCGGGCAAGACCTTCCTCGTGATCCACCCGCACCACGACGACCATAGTTGGAACTGGGGCCACGCCGGGCTGATCACACGGCTGGCCGACGCCGGTTGGGAGGGCTACTACGTCCGCGTCTCGAACGACGAGAAGGACGGCCGCCACGGCTATCCGCACAACGACATGATCAACCTGCGGGAGACCTATGAGGCCACGGAGAACCTGGGCATCAAGGACGTCATTAGCCTGAACTGGCGCAATGATTACATGGACCCGACGCCGAACAAGGAGATCCGCGCGCAGCTCATTCTGCTGATTCGCAAGTTCCAGCCGGATGTGGTGATGTCGTACCATCCGTGGGGCCACTACGACCGCAACCCCGACCACCGCAAAGTGGCGCGGGCGGTAGGCGAGGCGGTGTGGATGGCGGGGCTGAGGAACATCCATCCCGAGCATTCGAAGCTAGGTCTCGAGCCCCACCGGGTGCCGTTCAAGTTCTACTCGCAGCGCTTCGACTATGGCAAGGGTTACGAGCCGAACGTGGCGGTCGAGTTGGACGAGTCGAACGTCTCGCGAAAGGCGCGGTCGTATTGGCTGCATCGCAATGTCCGCTTGAGCGCCGGCGCGGGACGGTCGATGCGTGCGCGGCTCACCGAGCAGGGGCTGGCGGTTCCGGATCTGGACGGCCTCAGCGACATCGAGGCCCATGCCCGCATGCAGGAGTGGGGGATGGAATGGGACGCGCGACGCAAGGGCCGGCAGCATGGAGTCGAGTGGGCCGAGGTGTACGCGCGCCTCGATGAGTGGCACGCCTGGCCCGGGTTGAAGGATTATCTCTCAGAGAATGTGACCAAAAAATGAAAGTTCGTCTAGAAAAACTAGGTCGGCTGTTGTTGAGTTGCTTGCTCGGCTGCGTGCTGGTCTGCTGCGGGCTCGTCCAGGGGGCTTCAACGGCCGACAAGAAAGTCGTCTTGGTTGTGACCGCTGATGCGAGCGACTACGTCCTCGCCGCGGGCGGCACGATCGCCGGGATGATCGAAGACGGCGCGGAAGCCTACCTGCTGCGCGTTACCAACGACGACAAAGACTCCTGGGACCTGACGCCGGAAGAGACCGCCCGCCGCACGCGCGAAGAGAGCGAGAAGGCGGCGAAGATCTTGGGCTTCAAAGAGGTCGAGTCGCTTGGCTACCGGGCCGGTGAGTTGGGAGGGGTGTCGCCGACCGAGTTGCGTGACCGCATCTTGTTCTATGTCCGTCTATACAAGCCGGCGGTGATGTTCATCCCGAACCCGTACGCTGAATACGTCGAGGTGCTCGACCGCTTCTATACAGGACAGGGCGCCGAGGACGCGCGGCGCGCGGCGTCGCTGCCGAACTTCCAGCCGCCGTTCAGCGTGGTCGGGCTCGAGACGCACCTGACGCCAGAGCTGTACTACTACGCCCAGCCGTTCGACCCGCGCCGGAGGGAGGCCGAATCCACCGCCACGTTTGCGCCACAGCCGAAAGTGGTGGATATTGCGACCACCTTCGACAAGAAGCTGCGGGCGGCCCAGGCCCTTGGGACCATCAACTACTCGACGGCGATGCGCATCAAAACGCGGTTGGAGTCGACGAACCGCAAGCTGCCCTTGCTCGATGAAGTAGACGAGGAATCGGTGAACAAGCTGGTGGAGATCAACGTACGGAAGCTGGCGGGGATCGCCGCCAAGGACACCGAGCACAGGCAGGCGGAGGAGTTCCAATACGCGGGTGTGGAGTATCAGATCCCGTCGAAGTATTTGGAGTGAAGACGCCTGGAGAGATGCCCGACAGGCGTTGGGGCGTGGGGCGTCGCGTTGAGTATCAACTCACTCGGCGCCTTCGAGACGATTCATTATGGCGTGCACCGCTGTAGACGGTTTACCTTGAGGTAGTTTCTTCGCGATCTCCCGCAGGACGCCGAGAGGAGAGGTCGCATCATCCACGCCCGCCAAATCCAAAAACCTGTCGTAGGCGAGCAATGCGCCCGGCTCATCGCCTAACAACGCACGGCAGTCTCCCAGGTCCGCCCAGGCCCAGGCGTCACGTTTGCGCGAACCCCTGACCTCGTCGGTCTGCCGTTCGAGGAGTTCAAGTGTATCTCTGATCGTTGCCTGGAGCTGGTCAATAGATTTCTTGTCTAATCGAATAGACCACTTGATGCTGTTAACACGGTTGTAAGTGTTATCGAGGCGCAGTTTCACTTCGAGTATGGCGCCTCGCTCGTAGTAGCGCAGCGCTTTCTCAAAGTCATGCCTGCGACGATAGGCGCCGCCGGTTACGCCGTAGGTCTCGATGAGCTCATCGCCGACCTTTCGCTGTTGCTCGGTCGGCGATCCGTTGGGCACGTCTCTCATGCTTTCCCATGCCGGCTCCGAGAGCTCGACGGCCCGGTCAAGCAGTTTCAATGCCTCCTCGAGTTCATCGGGGTTGTCGGCCTCGATAAGCCCCTCTGCTTCTTCGCGAAGGGCCCTGGCCTCGTCAAGTCCATCCACGGTCATCGTTCATTACCTCGCTTCTTTTAGGCGTTGTCCGATCTTTTGCGCAAGTTTGCGGTCGGCTGGCTTCTTGGTCTTATTCAAGCCCTTAACGATTGTCCGTCCAAGCTCCAGGTAAGTCTTGTGCATCGGAGCATCCGTAGATAAGGTGCTCGCATTTAACCTGTGCTCTATTGACTCCCGCATAATATAGAGTCAGTCAAAACAAAGAGAAGACTGTTTCCAGAAGGCCGTGATCAAACGCGGTTTGCGGTACATGCGGCGGAGTGCCTTGCGGGCCCGCTCGTTCAGCTCGCCGTAGTCTTTCGGGCAGACGTTCGGCAACTCGTGCTGCTTCCAGTAAGCCCAGATGTATTCCACCGGATTCAACTCCGGCGCATAGGGTGGCAAGTACTCGGTTGCGATGTGGCCTTCGGAGAGTTCGATGAACTCTTGCACCAGGCGGCTACGGTGCGCCGGCAGCCGATCCCAGACGATCAGCAGCGGGCGATCGATATGACGTACCAACGCCTTGAGAAAGTCGGTCACTTGCTCTTTGCCGATCGCACCGGGATAGAGCCGGAAGTAGAAGTTACGCAGCGTCAGCCCCGCCGAGACGGAAAGCTTCTCCCAGTTGAAGTTAAACTGCAGCACCGGTGTTTGGCCACGTGGCGCCCAGGTGCGGCAGCGATGCGGCTTCTGACTCAATCCGCTTTCGTCGATGAAGACGAGCGTACGGCCTTCGTTTTGGGCTTTTTTTTAATGCGCTTCCAGGTCTTGCGCTTCCAGGTGCGGATCCGCTCTTCGTTGCGCTCGCGCGCCTTTCCGGCCGGGCGTTGCGGGCTCCAGTCGAGCGCTCGCAGGATCTTCCAGGTGTGGCCTGCGTGGTATGCGACCCCGAACTCGTCTCCGGTCAGCCGAGCCACCCGCGGACAGCTCCACAGGGGCGTTGGGAAGCCGTGGGCTTCCGGGCCTTCCAGCAGCAGCGACGTCAGGCGTTCGCGTTGTGCGGCATCGAGGAGCGGCTTGCGTCCGGCGCGCCCGGCCTGGCGGAGTCCGGCCGCACCCTGCTCGCGGTATTGCCGCCGCCACTCACTGACGGTTTGGCGAGCGACGTTCAGCCGTCTCGCCGTCTCGGACTGATTGTGGCCTTGGTGGAGCAGCCGCATCGCTTCGAAACGGCGCTTCTCCAGCGCCTTGAAATCCCGCTTCACACCTTTGGGGTTGCCCATACATATATAGATGCTCCACACTGTCAAAAAGTGTCATAATAATTTGCGGGATTCAATAGATACAGCCAAGCCGCCACACGTCGGTCAAGGGCGGACACTTGGGCGTCCCTCTTGACCGCTCGGCTCCCCCGAAACAGGATTTGGGGTCCACCTTCCTTTTTCTGCTGCGGGTGGTCCAACGAATCCGCCTGCTCCTGTAACTCCAGGTGCACAGGCAAGGCGGATTCATGGATCCGCTCTACCGAGCTAAGCACAATCGCGTGAATCCGTCGGTAGTCGGCATCCGAGTCGGTTTCAGGCCTTCGTTCGAGGAAGTCCTCTACGATGGGCTCGAAGACTTCGACCTTGCCCCTGTCCGGGACGTAGCCCTTCGGCTGGAAGCGATTGAAAAGATCTTTGTGCTGCTGAAGTTGCGGAGCGCCGTTCTTCTCGAAGAGCTCCGGATGACGAGAACGATCTATGATCTCCACGGCGCCGAGCTCGCTTACCGCGAGCCGCGCCCCGAGTTCGAGAAAGACCGACGGAGCGAAATCAGTCCAATCCGCGACACACATCGACACAAGGCGGAGACGCTCATAGATCGACTGGGAGACAAGGCGAGGAGAGCCAAGATCGAGCACTCGCGCAATTGACTGACGAAGCCCCACCTTCTCAAAGGCACGACTCAAACCGCCTTAATGGGGTATTTACTTGACTCAGGTAGCCCCAAGATGTAGTATGCGGTGCGATGGAGGACTATCCGCGGAACTTGGCTGAGTTCGAGGCCCGCTTTGCGACGGAGGAGGCTTGTCGGGATTATCTGTTCCAGCTGCGCTGGCCGGAAGGATTCCGCTGTCCGCGCTGCGGACACGGCGCGGCTTGGCCGGTCCGGCAAGGGCTGTGGGAGTGCTCGGGCTGCGGTCGGCAGACCTCGGTCACCGCTGGCACGGTGTTCCAGGACACTCGTCAGCCCCTGCGGCTGTGGTTGCGAGCCATCTGGTGGGTGACCAGTCAGAAAAACGGAGTGAGTGCCCTGGGGCTGCAGCGGGTCTTGGGGCTGGGCAGCTACAAGACGGCCTGGAGCTGGCTGCACAAGTTGCGCCGCGCCATGGTGCGCCCCGGTCGCGACCGCCTCAGCGGCCGTGTGGAGGTGGACGAGACGTACTGGGGCAGCCCAGAAGAGGGCGTGCGCGGTCGCCAGAC
Source organism: Bryobacterales bacterium (assembly GCA_965248255.1). Taxonomy (GTDB): domain Bacteria; phylum Acidobacteriota; class Terriglobia; order Bryobacterales; family UBA6623; genus JAKZVK01. The sequence continues at coordinate 1,740,076 of CBDFIW010000004.1, read as the reverse complement.
CTATACCAAATCGTTGATTGCCATCGCCGCCCAGGAGGACGGCAGGGGAACGGGACGGCTTCGGATGCGCAGAGTCCGGGATGCGAGCGCAGAAAGCTTGATGCCCTTTGCCGAAGAAGCGATTGAACGGGGCAGCACGGTTCATACCGACGGCTGGCTGGGCTATGAGCCGCTACAGAAGCGCGGCTACCGGCACGAAGTAACGTTCCTCGATGAGGGGCCGGAGTCGGCCTCGAAGCTGCTGCCCCGAGTGCACCGCGTGGCGTCGCTTTTGAAGCGTTGGCTGCTGGGGACGCATCAGGGGGCCGTCAACCCCGAGCATCTGGACTACTACCTGGACGAGTTTACCTTCCGCTTTAATCGACGCAACTCTCGCAGCCGAGGGAAGCTCTTCTATCGACTTGTGCAACAGGCGGTCGCCATCGACCCCGTGCCATACAAGTCCATCATCGGCGGCACTGAAAATGCTGCTTCTGTCGACCACAAGATGTAGGGGTCACCTGAGTCAAGTAAATACCCCAGTACCGCCTTTTAGATGAGGAAGGTTGTTTTGTGTGTATTTGGGTGAGAATGGACAGAGTGGAAGCTGTTGCTCATCGACGCCAACCTCCCGCCCAGCCTCGAAGCTGGGACCGACTCGCCGCAGCAGTTCAAATCCAGGGAGATCGAGGTAAGCCGGCTGCTCAGCCATTTGTCGGAACCCTTCGATAATGCGAGTTCTCAATCGCTTGACAACCGGGTCGTCTTCACCCGGCTCGTAGTCAGGTGGATATGAGTGTGAAGTGATGCTCAGATCCTGGAGATTGAAAGGAATCGTGCGGACTTTACCGTCCACCGTCAGTGGCGTGCCAGGCTGCCATCCGCCACCGTGTGTGCACACAGTGACGCCGTGCCGTGCCGAAGAGCGGATGCCCATCAGCAGCATCACGACCGGTTCGAATCCAGTAAGGTCGAATACGGCCAAATCGGCCTCAACTACCGCCCGGACAACAGGCTCCAACATCTCAGCGGAGTTGAGCGCCCCGTCCGCAGAGACCGCAAAGGACACTATATGATCTTGATTCGGCACCTCGCCCAATGGCCGGCTCTTCCCGCCTATGAGGGCACGTCTCGACCAGTAGTTGCGAAGCGGCAGCCAGAATTCTTCACGCGCTTCGACAATCGCTTCCCCAACCAAATCTTCGAGTCGACTACCTGCCACCCCTTTCGACCTGGCTTTCTTAGCGTGAAATTCGGAGTTCACGACTACAACATGGAATCGTGTTGGATCAACACTCGCCTCAAATGGCCAGGTCTGGTCATTGACGCTAAACCGGTGAGAGTCCGCAATGCCGACGACTGCTGTATTCAGAACCTTTTCAACATCAGAAGTTACCTCAGCGGAGTATCTGGGTTCTTGATAGCGTAGTCCCTTTTGGTTGGAAAAATCGAGTGTAAGGTTTTTTGTTTTTTCGAATACATCGTAGAGGCTGAGCGGCTGGGAAGCCCCCTGAATCGACTCGGCCAGCGCCTTCGTGAAGACGCTGACCTGTGAGCCTTCGTCCTCGATGATTTGGCAGACCCCGCCTGGACCACACCCCAGGAAGCGGACAAAACGGTCGCCAGCATCGAGATTCCCACCCCAGCCAGACGCTGATTTGTCTCGATCGTCTCGGCAGGCGTCGATTACGAAGACCACAAGCTGAGTCTGAATGCCCTCGAGGTCCGGGCGAAGATCCGTCGGTACGCGAACGAGCGGGTCTCTATATGCTTGACGGTAGCTCGTACCGGGTGACACTATGTAGTCGCGACGATCGTCACCCTGTAGGCCATGTCCCGTGTAGTAGAGGAGAACCAGAGAGTCGGGCCCCGCGTCCCGACAGAAGCCGACGATCCTGTCGCGGAGCTTGACCGCATCCTCGACGTCAGTGTCGCGAACCGTGGTTACGGAGAAGCCCGCAGCATCGAGCACAGTTCCCATTATTTCTAGGTCTGCAGCCACTACGGACAAGGGCGTGCTGAAGCCATCGCCGTAGTCTTGGATACCGATCAGCAGCGCTCGCAGTTCCACGATGTCTAGTCTAGTGCTTCGGCGGCGTAAACTTCATTTGGATTGCCGCGGAGCCCCCGACCTTGGAGGCTCCGATGAAACTTACTCCACCCTCCCCATTTACCTCGATCCCAATCGTGACCTCCGATAGCCGGAAGCCCCCAACCTCTCTAATGCCCACGAAGGCCTTCGAGATCCCCTCAGTCGCCTTCCTTATTGAATCCCGCAAATTATTATGACACTTTTTGATAGTGTGGAGCATCTATATATGTATGGGCAACCCCAAAGGTGTGAAGCGGGATTTCAAGGCGCTGGAGAAGCGCCGTTTCGAAGCGATGCGGCTGCTCCACCAAGGCCACAATCAGTCCGAGACGGCGAGACGGCTGAACGTCGCTCGCCAAACCGTCAGTGAGTGGCGGCGGCAATACCGCGAGCAGGGTGCGGCCGGACTCCGCCAGGCCGGGCGCGCCGGACGCAAGCCGCTCCTCGATGCCGCACAACGCGAACGCCTGACGTCGCTGCTGCTGGAAGGCCCGGAAGCCCACGGCTTCCCAACGCCCCTGTGGAGCTGTCCGCGGGTGGCTCGGCTGATCGGAGACGAGTTCGGGGTCGCATACCACGCAGGCCACGCCTGGAAGATCCTGCGAGCGCTCGACTGGAGCCCGCAACGCCCGGCCGGAAAGGCGCGCGAGCGCAACGAAGAGCGGATCCGCACCTGGAAGCGCAAGACCTGGAAGCGCATTAAAAAAAAGCCCAAAACGAAGGCCGTACGCTCGTCTTCATCGACGAAAGCGGATTGAGTCAGAAGCCGCATCGCTGCCGCACCTGGGCGCCACGTGGCCAAACACCGGTGCTGCAGTTTAACTTCAACTGGGAGAAGCTTTCCGTCTCGGCGGGGCTGACGCTGCGTAACTTCTACTTCCGGCTCTATCCCGGTGCGATCGGCAAAGAGCAAGTGACCGACTTTCTCAAGGCGTTGGTACGTCATATCGATCGCCCGCTGCTGATCGTCTGGGATCGGCTGCCGGCGCACCGTAGCCGCCTGGTGCAAGAGTTCATCGAACTCTCCGAAGGCCACATCGCAACCGAGTACTTGCCACCCTATGCGCCGGAGTTGAATCCGGTGGAATACATCTGGGCTTACTGGAAGCAGCACGAGTTGCCGAACGTCTGTCCGAAAGACTACGGCGAGCTGAACGAGCGGGCCCGCAAGGCACTCCGCCGCATGTACCGCAAACCGCGTTTGATCACGGCCTTCTGGAAACAGTCTTCTCTTTGTTTTGACTGACTCTATATTATGCGGGAGTCAATAGGCTCTCAGTCATTGTGCCGACAGGAATTTTCTTCCAAGCTGTGTGAGAACCACCCTTGGTCTGAACTTCCACAAGGAACGGGATGGTTTCGTCGTGGCTGTCATTCTTGCGCGATGCCATGTCATTTCTCCACAGGTTCATTTTCAAACATTTGGAGCCGGCTTTCAAGTGGGCTTCACCCTGTCGATTACTCGGCAGGTCCCGATTGGCCGACGCGGGCCTAAGGTTTTTGCTGAGCGAAAGTCGACACCCTGAACACCTGACCAGTCTGGGTGTCTTCACGACCTCTGGTATCTGGATGGCGATCGAGAGTGCGTCGGGGTCTACTCCGTCAGGTAGACGACGCATCCCCCAACGGATTTCTCGATGATCTCGCGGGTGTGGCCGGCGATGGAGCGCTAGTTGCGACCTGGGTAGAGTACCTTTGAACGGCCGCTCCTCGTAGGGACTCCAAGCGGGGCGACGCGGACGGTCCCGCTGTTCACCAGCCGTTACCATCGCGGCTCGCCGAGGGGTTGCTGGGCACCACCGACCGCCATCTGATACACTTGCCGACGGTTGGGGAGGTTCCATCCAGTCTGTGAAGCAGTTTGTGAAGGGAGTATTGTTTCCATGGCGCTGAAGCCTATCGTTTGTAGAAGCTGTCTGTTCATCTTGTCGGCCGTCGTCGTGGTCTCGCCGGCAGTGTTTGCCGACGCGCACGAATGCGAGCAGCCGCTGTTCCCGGAAGAGATTCCGCCGCGCAACGACGTCCAAGTCCAGAACCGTGTGGGCGTGCCGATGAGGGACGGAGTGATTCTCTACGCCGACGTCTATCGACCCGCGGGCGAGGGTAAGTGGCCGGTCCTGGTCTCGCGTACGCCCTACAGCACGGAACGCTATCCGACCTCATACCGCAACGGAGTCTACTTTGCGCGCCGCGGGTACGTCTACGTCTATCAAGACACCCGGGGACGCCACGAATCCGAAGGCAAATGGGAGCCCTTCCGCGACGATATGAACGACGGCTACGACACGATCGAGTGGGCGGCCAAACAGCCCTGGTCAAACGGCAAGGTCGGCATGGACGGCGGTTCTTACCTGGGGCACGTCCAATGGCGCGCCGCCATGTCCGCGCCGCCCAGCCTAGTGACGATCTTCCCCAAGGTCGCCTCGACGAGCCTCTATCACGACTGGATCACGCTCAACGGCGGCTGGCGTCTGTCGTTCAATTTCGGCTGGGGCGCGGTGCGGCAGGAATCGCGCATCATGCAGAACGTCGGGCCGCACACGCTGGAGGGCGGTCCGGAAGGCATCAGTTACGACAAAGTCCTCATGCACCTGCCGCTGAACACCATGCAGAAGCTCGTCGGGCGCAACGCGCAGTTCTATAAAGACTGGATGGCCCACCCCGACTACGACGACTACTGGAAGAAGATCAACGCCGAGGAGGTCTTCGAGAAGATCAACGTCCCGGCCCACACCCTGGGCGGTTGGTTTGACATCTTCAGCCAGGGCACGCTGCGCGGCTACGTCGGGATGAGCAAGAAGGGCAAGACCGAGACCGCACGCAAGGGCAGCAACATCATTATCGGCGCCTGGGGCCACGGTCCGTCGCAGACGACCGGTGATATCGACTTCGGCCCCTGCGCCATGATCGATTCCAACGCTGTCGGCGTGCGCTGGTTCGATTACTGGCTGAAAGGCATTGACAACGGCCTAGCCACCGAGCCGCCCGTCAAGCTCTTCACGATGGGGACCAACGAGTGGAAGTTCGAGAAGGAATACCCGCTCGCGCGCACGCAGTACGTCGAGTACTATCTCGACAGCGACGGCGGCGCCAACAGTTACCGCGGCGACGGACGCCTCTCGTGGGACAAGCCGTCTTCGGATTCCGCGGCCGACAAGTACACCTACGATCCCGACATGCCGGTACCCAGCACCGGCGGCAACAACTGCTGCGGCACGCCCACCCTGGCGGGTCCTCGCGAGCAGAGCGATGTCGAGAGCCGCAACGACGTGCTGGTCTATACATCCGACTTCCTCGAGGAAGAAGTCGATGTGACGGGGCCGGTCAAGTTCGTGCTGTACGCCTCGACCGATGTTCGCGACACGGACTTCGTCGCGAGGCTGATCGATGTCTATCCCGACGGCAAGGCCTACAACATGGCCGAGGGCATCTTGCGGGCCCGTTATTGGAAGGGGCTCGACCAGCAAGAGCTACTCGAGCCGGGAAGGGTCTACAAGTTCGAGATCGACATGGTGGGCACGAGCGTAGCGTTCCAGGAGGGGCACCGCATCCGCGTGCAGATTGCAAGCTCCCATTTTCCGCAGTTCGACCGCAACCCGAACACGGGCGAACCCTTCGGAACCGACACATCGGTGAAGATTGCGCACCACACGATCTACCACACGAAAGACCGGCCTTCGCATATCTTGTTGCCGATTGTGAAGTGAGCGGAGGGCCCGGCTTCAGATCCAAAGACGGGTCGGTGGGGCCGGACATGAGCCGAGCACGGCTCGGCACGCCACGGGCGTGCGCCACAGTCAAGGTGAGTCCTTCTGTTTAGTCCCTTGTGCCGGCACGACTCTCCTCAAGGGTCTTGTCAAGGCCGGCGATGGCTGAACTGATTTGTTCGCCGCTCTTGAGCCACTGGCGGTGTTCGAGCGACAGTTGCTCGTGCACCGACTCTACGAATAGAGGCAGTGCATCCTTATTACCCAGGGCAGTCACGTGTCGTACTTCATCGAGCCGCTCCGTCAACTTCTGTAGGGTCTGCCAGGTGCGTTCATACCTTTCAGAGTTGCGGGTGTCCTGGTTGGCAGCTTCACCATTGGTGGCCAGCGACGAGAGCGCTTGGGCGGCGACACCGAGGGCAGCGATACCCGCCCATTCGATCCCCTGGAGGACCAACCCGTTGGCGAGAGCGACGCCGCCCATGCTCCAGGAGCCCATTGTCACGGCACGAGCTGCGGCAGCTTGGTGGTCGCGACCCCGAGCACGATAGAAGGTCCGTTGGACGTCGAGTTGGAAGCGCCGGAAATACTCGAGTTGGAGCAGGCGCGTTTCCGGGTCGCCGCTTTGCTCGCTGAGCCGAGAGAAGTACCGCAGGCGGTGGCTCTCGGCTTCGGCACGTTTCGTCATCCATTGCTCGAGCAGCTTGCCGGAACCGATCTGATTCAGCCAGACGCCGGCAACTACGCCGCTGATCAAACCGGCAACCGCTAACAGCGTGGCCGCCGATTGTTGTGAAGCCCCCAGTACCGTGCCAAGACTCCCGACCGCAAGAAGAGACCCCGTGAAACAGGCCGCGACGAAGACGGCCCACCGTGCTCGCGACGAAACCGTCTTGAATCGTGCCTGGGCGTCAACGGCCTCCTGGTCGGCGACGTGGTACGCCTCCGCCACAGCCTTGATCCTGGCTGACTCAAGTAGGTCCGCGAGAGCTGGCGCCTTCGCCCGCAGTTGGTTGGCGTGCTTGAGCGGCGCGATCTTATAGTCGTCGGGAGTGTTCTCTCCGATCGCGCGAATGGCTGGCTGAATTCTGTCCTTTGGCTGTGGCATGGCGTGCGAACCTTTCTCTGATCAAATAGGAATCGGGGGAAGAGGACGGCGCATCCGCCGCCGTGGTTCCAGTCAGGGGCAGGTGTCCTCGCGCAAGCATTTTCGGCATTCCTCGGGCCCGCAACCAGCGAGGGCGTCGGTCTTCCGCTGCGCGGACCAGTTCCCCGGAGCGGGGCAGATCCTAGGCCCTCAAGGCCCTGGTGAATCCCTCTCGGACCATGAAGTACCGCGGTCTGAGGCGAATCCCTGATTATTCCAACAAGATGATACAACCGAATGCCGGATGCCGGAGCGAAGTTCGTGTCCGTCAGCGAGTTAGAGGCCTTTTCTTCAGAGACCTGTAAGGCTCGCGGTGTTCGATTCACTTATTGAGCAGAACACGTTCTATTGACTCCCGCATAATATAGAGTCAGTCAAAACAAAGAGAAGACTGTTTCCAGAAGGCCGTGATCAAACGCGGTTTGCGGTACATGCGGCGGAGTGCCTTGCGGGCCCGCTCGTTCAGCTCGCCGTAGTCTTTCGGACAGACGTTCGGCAACTCGTGCTGCTTCCAGTAAGCCCAGATGTATTCCACCGGATTCAACTCCGGCGCATAGGGTGGCAAGTACTCGGTTGCGATGTGGCCTTCGGAGAGTTCGATGAACTCTTGCACCAGGCGGCTACGGTGCGCCGGCAGCCGATCCCAGACGATCAGCAGCGGGCGATCGATATGACGTACCAACGCCTTGAGAAAGTCGGTCACTTGAGCTCTTTGCCGATCGCACCGGGATAGAGCCGGAAGTAGAAGTTACGCAGCGTCAGCCCCGCCGAGACGGAAAGCTTCTCCCAGTTGAAGTTAAACTGCAGCACCGGTGCGATGTGGCCACGTGATGCTCTTGCCCAGGTGCGGCAGCGATGCGGCTTCTACCAACGCCTTGAGAAAGTCGGTCACTTGCTCTTTGCCGATCGCACCGGGATAGAGCCGGAAGTAGAAGTTACGCAGCGTCAGCCCCGCCGAGACGGAAAGCTTCTCCCAGTTGAAGTTAAACTGCAGCACCGGTGTTTGGCCACGTGGCGCCCAGGTGCGGCAGCGATGCGGCTTCTGACTCAATCCGCTTTCGTCGATGAAGACGAGCGTACGGCCTTCGTTTTGGGCTTTTTTTAATGCGCTTCCAGGTCTTGCGCTTCCAGGTGCGGATCCGCTCTTCGTTGCGCTCGCGCGCCTTTCCGGCCGGGCGTTGCGGGCTCCAGTCGAGCGCTCGCAGGATCTTCCAGGCGTGGCCTGCGTGGTATGCGACCCCGAACTCGTCTCCGGTCAGCCGAGCCACCCGCGGACAGCTCCACAGGGGCGTTGGGAAGCCGTGGGCTTCCGGGCCTTCCAGCAGCAGCGACGTCAGGCGTTCGCGTTGTGCGGCATCGAGGAGCGGCTTGCGTCCGGCGCGCCCGGCCTGGCGGAGTCCGGCCGCACCCTGCTCGCGGTATTGCCGCCGCCACTCACTGACGGTTTGGCGAGCGACGTTCAGCCGTCTCGCCGTCTCGGACTGATTGTGGCCTTGGTGGAGCAGCCGCATCGCTTCGAAACGGCGCTTCTCCAGCGCCTTGAAATCCCGCTTCACACCTTTGGGGTTGCCCATACATATATAGATGCTCCACACTGTCAAAAAGTGTCATAATAATTTGCGGGCTTCAATAGGCTGATCCATTCCGAACTGAGGAGACTCGATGCAACGGGCCGCGCCAGGACGGCCCCAAAGGAAATCCGTGCTCACCGGCCCCACTTGTGGCCCCTCGCGGGGGCTTATTTCGCGTGATATCCTCAGGGGGATTGCATTCGGCGCTAGGGTTTCCACCTCATGAGGCAGATCGGGCGCTATCAGGTCGTCAGCGAGCTCGGCCGGGGCGCGATGGGGGTTGTCTACCGGGCGCGCGACCCCATCATCGAGCGGGACGTAGCCATCAAGGTCATTCACCCGCAGGGGGAGTTCCAATCAGCTCAGACGGGCCATCTGCGTGACCGCCTCTTTCAGGAGGCGAAAGCCAGCGGGCGTCTGGAACACCCGGGCATCGTCAGAATCTACGACGTCGGCACTCACGAGGGTTTGGGTTACATTACAATGGAGTTCGTCGACGGCGTAACCCTCGACGAGCGGATCAGAAATGGTCCGACCGCGGACTTTGGCTTCGCTTGCGACATCCTGCGCCAGACGGGAGCCGCCCTCGATTACGCGCATAAGCAGGAGGTCGTCCACCGAGACATCAAACCCGCCAACCTCATGGTGACCAAGCGGGAGGAGTTGCGGATTACGGACTTCGGCATCGCCCGGATCACCACGTCGACGTTCGCCAAGACAGGGCTTGTGGTCGGCACGCCCGGGTATATGTCTCCCGAACAGGTCCAAGATCACCCGCTAGACGGCCGGTCCGATCAGTTTGCTCTCGGTGTGATCGCTTACCAATTGTTCACCGGGAAGAAACCCTTCATCGGCGGCAGCCCGTACTCGATCATGTTCAAGATCGTCACGGGGGTAACGGAAACACCCAAGGAGCTCAACCCTAAGGTCAGTCCTGAACTGGATCTAGCGATCCTGAAGGCCCTGGCCCGGGATCCGAATGAGCGCCACCCGTGTTGTGAAGCCTTTGCGGAAGCGGTTGAAGCGGCCTGCCAAAAGCGCCGCATCACAAAGGAGATCCTGAGGCCCCAGGAATGGACGCCTGAGAAGCCGCCGCCGACGGTCCCCCTGCCCAAGCTTCCTAGCAAGCCTCGCCGCGAGCGTGCCCGCAGGGATGTGGCAGCAGCGCCCACTCGCTGGACCGAAGTGATCAAGGTCCAATTCTCGCGGCCGGGTGTGCGCAAGTTTCTTGCCTGGACCGCTGCCACCGTGGTGATCGCTCTGGGCGCGGCACTGGTGTTTTGGCCGTCGCGAGTGCCGGTCCGCTTCGTCACGACCGAGCCTGGGGCAACCGTTGTCGTGGACAGCAACCCCGGGGCCTCTTGCAAATCGCCTTGCTCTCTCGATCTTGCCCCAGGGGAACACGACCTGTCCGTCCAACTCGCGGGATTCGCTGATATCCGCAAGCCATTCGAAGTGGGTGGGGAGGCAATCGAACTGGCACTCGAGCTGAGTCCGGCCCTCACTTCGGTCGCGATCATCAGTGACCAGACCGGGATAGAGGTTGTGGTAGATGGCAAGGACGATCAGTCGTGTGTCGTTCCCTGTTCGCTCGTCCTCTCAACGGGAAAGCATGAGGTCGTCGGTCGAAAGAAGGGATTCATTCCCACACGAAAATCGTTCGGGGTCGGTTCGAGGCCGTTAGAGTTGCCGCTTGCTGCCTTAGAAGCGGCACCGCCACCACTGCCGCCGGTTCTCGTTACGTTCACATCGACGAGCCCAGGCGCCAAGTTGATCGTCGACGAGTCGCAACAGCACTCTTGCGTGACGCCGTGCGCGATCGAACTCCTTCCGGGAAGGCACTACGTTACGGTCGTTCGGCCCGGCTTTATCAAAGCGAGCAGATCGTTTGAGGTTGACTCACAGCCGCGCGAAGTGTTTGTCAGGCTGCAGGCCGTGATTGAATCGATCTACATCAGCAGTACCCCGGACGGCGCTGACATCTTCGTGGACGGTCGCAGAATAGAACAAGAAACCCCTGCACGGGTCGATCTTCCGGCGGGTCCGCACGTAGTTCGGGTAGAGAAAGAGAACTTTGAACCCCAGCAACGCAGTATCTCGGCCGGCGATGGGAACTTAGAGCACCGCTTTCCGCTGTCCCCAAAGAACTGATGTCCCCGCAGTATCCGGCCGGAACCGCTAAGCCCGCTCGACGGCGGGCTTGCCCATATGGCGGCGCAAGAGCAGGTTGGTCCCAACGAGCACCACTGACATCGCGGGCAGCAGCAGCAAGGCGCTGCCCAGGTCCGAGCGGTCGGCCATCCAGCCGATGATGGGCGAGCTAACGGCCAGGCCGATCCACCCGGAGGTGATAACGATGCCCATGGCCGTGCCGGTCATGCGCCTGAACACGTTGCCAACCACACCCAGCGTCGTCGGGAAGACGGGAGCCATGGCCAGGCCGGCCAAGAAGACGGCAACACCCGCGATCATCGGATCCCCTGTGTGGAGCATGGCGAATGTCGTGACCGCCATGGCGACGGAGGTCCACAGCATCACTTTCAATTCGGAGATGCCCAACAGGATACGCGACACGGCCAAGCGGCCCAACAGCAAGCCCAGTGCAAATCCGAACGCAAGCGTGTTCTGCGCGAAGCTCTCCTCGACTCCCTGCGAGACCAGATACGTCACAAGCCAGTTGAACACTCCCACTTCGCAAGCGACGTAGAGGAACAGCGTCAGGCTGAGCAGATAAAGGGCCGGCTGGCGCAGAAGGGCCCCCGCCTCGGATAAGACGAACCCACGCTCCCCGGTCGGAGGCGGCATGGGCGTAAAGATGTGCAGGAGCAGGGTGCAGCCGCTGATGGCGGCCAGGAAAAGACATAGCGCCTGAGTCGTGTCGAGCGCCGGGATGTTGGCAGCGAGCAGCGGTGTCGCCATACCTCCGAGCCCGAAGAATAGATTGAGAAAGTTGAGCACCGAGGCACGTTTCTCTTCCGCGACGTCGCTGACCAGCGCGTTCGAGCCCGTGACGAGAACCCCGCCTCCCAGCCCAAGCAGGAACATGGTCCCCAGCAGGGTTAAGTAGCTCTGGGCAACCGTCAGCCCGACCAGGGCCACGGTGATGCCCGCGAGCCCGCCGACTAATCCTGCCTTTTTGCCGCGGTTGTCGACGATCGGCCCGACCGACACCGAAGCGATGATGAGCCCGATGGCCTGAGCCATTGCCACGTATCCGAGTTGGGTTTCGTCGAGTCCGTAGAGTTGGCCGATCTCGGGGAGGATCGTGCCCAGCAGCGCGGCGATCGAGCCGTAGACGTAGATCGCCAGGATGATTGCCGGGATGAGACGGGATTTCGAATAGGAGGCGTCGCTCATGGGATGTGTGATCGCGCCGGGGGCGTGAGTGTGCGGTCTTGTAGTCGGACACTAGTGTAGCGAAGCGGCGCAAACGCGCCCTCGAGTACGGCCGGAGATTGTCGTGTTCGAGTTGGCGATTGTAGGGCCGGGCCGCTGTGCCCGCCCTGCTCCCCGGTACTGACCGGGCTCGACGGCAACACGACCTGCCGGGCGGGCACGGTGGCCCCGCCCCTACAACGGCAGCCACATCGTGCGCCCTGGGCGTCTACGCAAAGCGGTGCTTGCCGCTCTGCTGGTCCCAGTAGACCTTCTTTTCTTTGCGGTAGGCCATCGTGGCGAGGTGGCCCGTGACCGCCGCCTCATGGCCGGTCTGCGCATCGCAGTTGAGCGGGGCGCCGTGCTTGATGGCGTCAATGAAGTTCTTGAGGTGCGCGTTGGTGGGGTTGCCCTGGCCTAGATCTTTGCGCGAATTGATGTGGATCTCGGGACGCGACGTAATCTGTTCCGCAGCGCCTCGGTACTTCTCTGGGTAGACATAGAGGTCCTTGAGCCCCATGATCTCCATCGTGCCTTCGCTCCCCAGGAGCTGCTCGCCGTAGTTGTAGCGCTGATTGGCGAACATCGCGCTGTAGTTGATGTGGAAGTGATCGGGGTATTCGAAGCTTGCGGTGACGGTGTCGGGCACTTCACGGTCGTCCTCGGTCCAGCAATGAATTCCACCGGTGCAGGTGACCGACTCGCAGTAGCGCCGGCCCGTGATCATGTGGATCGCGTCGGTTTGATGCACGAGTAGGTCAGTCGAGATACCGCCGGAATAATCCCAATAGAGGCGCCACTGGAAGTAGCGTGCCTTGTTGAACTCGGTCTGGGCGGCGGGGCCGAGAAACTTCGCGTAGTCGGTGTTTTCTGGGCTGGTGTCAGCCGGAATGTCGTACCGCCAGGCCGGGAACGTCAGCGGGCTGTTGCGATACCAAAATGCACGCGCGTAGACGACCTTGCCCAGAACGCCCGAATCGTAGATTTCCTTCGCCTTCTTGTAAAGCATCGAGCTGCGCCGCTGCGTGCCGACCTGGAACTTCTTGCCGCTTTTCTTGACCGCCTCGAGAATTTCGAAGCCCTCGTCAATCGTGTGGGTCAGGGGTTTCTCGCAGTAGACGTGCTTGCCGGCCTCCAGGGCGGCGATCGCCATGTCGCGGTGCAGATGCTCGGGCGTGAAGATGCCGACGGCGTCGATCGACTTGTCTTCGAGCATCTTGTAGTAGTCGTTGTAGGTTTCCGGTGCCGACTTTTGGGCCGTCGCGACGTCGTCCTTCGACATCGCCAGCCGGGGCGAGAACGTGTCGCAGATGGCCTTGATGTAGGCGTCCTGGCCCGAGACCTTGAGCATCGTCTTGATGTGCTTGCCGCCGCGGTTGCCGAGGCCCACCCATCCGAGGGTGACTTTGGTGCCGGCGGCTTGCGCACTAAGCAGAGCGGGAGCGGCGGCTGCGGCCGCTGAGCGAGTGACGAAACTACGTCGAGAGATTCCTTGAGTCATACATCACCATTCAGGTATTCGGGGAGGCCTGGTTGAGATCATCAGCAGCCAAAGAGCGTCAGCAACGGGCTATGACTCTTCTACCCTCCGCCGCAGCAAGTCCAACACCCGAGTCGTGGCCCATAGGCGTATGCGGTCGCGCTCGCCGCCGATACGCAGCTCCTGTACTTCAACGCCGCTCTCATCTGCTACCGCGACAAAAACTGTGCCTGCCGGCGTCTTCTCGGTGCCGCCGCCCGGCCCCGCGATGCCGGTCGTAGAGGCGCCCACCGATGCCCGCGCCCGGCGTCTGGCACCCTCAGCCATCTCTCCAGCCGTCTCGCGGCTGACCGCGCCGTGCTCTTTCAGGGTGCGTTCCTGCACGCCCAGCCACTCCGTCTTGGCTGTTTCCGCATAGGTCACGAAGCCCCCGCGAAAGTAGGCCGAGCTGCCGGCGACAGCGGTGATTTTCTCCGCCACCATGCCGCCAGTGCAGCTTTCGGCCATCGCTAGAGTCAGGCCCTTCTCGCGGAAGCACGCGAGGAGCACCTCGGGGATCGACTCGTTCCGGCGCGTGAAGACACTCGAACCAAGTTCCGCCTCGACCTTCCGCGAGAGGTTCTCGGCGATCTCGCGGGCCTCTTCGACCGTAGCCCCCTGGCCTCGCAGGTGGATTTGGATCTCCCCGGGTGAAGCGAGAATCGTGGTCGCAACCCGCGGTTCGGCCGAGTAGATCGGTGCGATGCGTTGATCGACTTCCGATTCGCCCAGTCCCGCCACACGCAACGACACGGTATGGAATTGGTGCTCCGACTCGAGGCGTGCGAGCCGCGGCACGCACTGCTCATCGAACATCGGTTCCAACTCGCGCGGCGGGCCGGGCAGAAGTATCAAGATGCCTGCTTCGTCTTCGAACCATTGTCCCGGTGCAGTGCCGTTGGCGTTTGCGAGGACCTCCGCGCCCTCGATGACATAGGCCTGCCGCCGGTTGTTCTCGGATATCTTGCGCTTCATGCGGCGGAAGCGGGCCTCCATCGCCTCGATGACCTCGGCGTGAAACGACAGGCCGCACCCTAGAGCGTCAGTCACCGCCTCGCGGCTGACGTCGTCAAGCGTGGGCCCGAGGCCGCCGGTCATGATGACGATGTCCGCCGATTCCCGTGCACGGCGCAGTTCGCCCGCCAGCCGCTCGCGATCATCCCCAACGATCGTCTTGCGGATGACGTCGACGCCGTGCTCGTTGAGCTTACGGGTGAGGTAGAGGGAATTGGTATCCAGGCGGCTCGGAGTCAACAGTTCCGAACCGACAGCGATGATTTCGGCTTTCACGGTAGATTACTACTGTATCCAGGAAGCCGTTTCGAGGCGATAGACGCTGTCCCCGGTAGCGATCACCATCTCGCCGCTCGGCAAGAAAGCCAGGCCAACGATGCTCGGGCCGGACACGACTTGCTCGATCTCTCCGTCGCCGACAAAGCGGAAAACGCCTTTCTTGCCCGTGTGTGACGCCGCGACGTAAAGACGGCCCGCCCCGTCGAACGCCAGCCCTTGCGGCCGGCCGAAACCGCGATAGTAGACGTCCACCTCGCCCTTGTCCGAGATGCGATGAACGCAGTCGAAGCTCGACGTGGTCGGGCCCGTCACGAACAGCTGTCCGTCAGACGAGAGCGCCAGGTGGTACGCGGCGATGGACGGTTCCAGGGTGGCGTACACGAAGATTTGCCGCTCCGGGCCGATCTTGAAAACGGTCCCGGTGCGATCGCCGACATAAAGGTTGTCTTCCGCGTCGATGGCCATGCCGGTGGCCACGCCCATGCCCTCGGAGTAGATCTCGGTCTGGCCGTCGGGTTGAATCGAGTAGATGGTGCCGTTGTTGCGGCTGGAGATGAGCAAATCTCCTCGGCTGTTGAAGACCAGGCCCGTGGGGTTGACGATCTCGGAGCCGAAGGGCTTGACGTCGAAGTTCAGATCGATCTTGAAGACGGAAACGGGGACCTTTTCGCCTCTCGAGCCGCTGCGGGTCGTATAGATATTGCCCGCCGAATCCACCGCCGGGCTTGCCACCGGATGCAGGTTCTCCGCGATGGCCAACCCGACCGAGCAGGGGAACGGCTTGCTCAACTTCTGGCCGTTGTTGAGAGCGAGTTCGCTTTCGGTCGCTTCATCGGGGACGCGAACAACGGCGTAACGGGATCCCCCCACCACCAAGCGCGCCTGCACGTCGCCGAAGAGCGCGTGAGGAAAGCCTTCTTGATAGGTGGAGAGGTGGCGGCCGCGAACTTCAACCTCGCCCCCGGAAATTGCTGCGGGGGGAAACACCGATTCGATGCGAGGCTGTGAATTCGATGAGCCTTTCTTCACTTTGATCCTATGTTCTCGGCGTTCGGTCGCGGCGCAAGAGCTGTTGAAGAAAAGAGGTCTACCAGAAGGAGAGCCACTCCAGACCCACCAGGCTCATCATAGCGCAGACGCCCGCCGCGAGGTCGTCGGCGACGACTCCATGGCCGTCTTTGAACTTCTCCAAACGTCGGATGGGATAGGGTTTCGCGACGTCGAATAGGCGAAACAGAGCGAAGCCCGCCAACCATGAAGGCCACACGCCGGGTGCAACCGCGCACAGAGTGATCCACTGGCCAAGAACCTCGTCCACGACAATCTGCGGCGGGTCGCGGCGGCCGTAATGCTCTTCGGCGGCTCGGGCCGACCGGACCGCCGGCAGGAACAGCGCGGCCGCCAGGGCGCCGAGCCACCACGGGTGCAGACCCAGCCCCTCGACGAGCGCGTAGGCCGCCAGCAGGCCGCCAGCAGACCCCACGGTACCCGGCGCGCCCGGCGCCAGGCCGCATCCGCCCCAGGTGGCCAGCAAGAGCGCCCCCCGCCGGCCGGCGGACTGTCCTGGAGGAATCTCTGGCATTGGCGGATGCAACTCAAGTTGAGAAAGCAGAGCCCCAGGCGGAAGCCTGGGGTCACTTACTTCTCATGTTGTAACGCGGTTGATAGGGAAGCTTTCGACCAGACACTCCGCTATTGGTATGTGATCGCCGCCCGAAACCTACGCACGCTCACCCGCCACTGAGAGCCGCGGGCGTGAGCCCGCGTTGAGCGGCCCGTGGGAAAGCACCAGAGATGCTGGAAGAAGCCGGTCGCGGCTCCGAAGCAGGTCAACGCAAGCTGACGCTTGCGGCTCTGAGTGCCGGCCGGCGACAGCAACGTCAGTGCCGGGACCTTCGCCAGGAGGTCGAGAGCAGTTTTTCTGTGTTCGGGGTCACAGACTTTGCTAGTCATCTTGCTCGGGGCCTCTCTCCTGCATCTCCGGCACCAGCTTCTCGTCGGCCTCGGTGAGTGGGCTGTGGTAGACGTACGACTCCGAGGACCAGTTGCCGAGATCGATCAAGCGGCAGCGGTCGCTGCAGAAGGGGTAGGCTTTACGATCAGGCCCTGTTGCTCGGCCGCAGAGGGGACATCTCTTGAGGTGTTTCGCCAACGTGCTGATCCGCCCAGACGTGCCCGGATAGAGCCGAGCCTCGGGTGCTACGCCCTATAGCGAAGCCGTGGCGCGCGCCTCCTGGCGGGCAGCGTCGACCTCCGGGTCGACGTTGCGTTCCGCCATCTCGGCCCGCACCAATCCCTCACTGCAAAACCGGCAACGCGACCACGGCCGGCTCGGGCTCGAGGGTGACCGGCGAGGGGTACACCTTCTCGAGCCGCCCAAACAGGTCGTAGTCTGTCGCGCGGGTAATTCGGATTTCACCGAAATCGCCCGGCTTGGGTTCGCCATCCCCGAACTCGGTGATGTAGGTCTTGCCGTCGATCTCCTCGGCTTGCGTTTGCAAGCGCCCCTCCCACAGCAGATCTGTTTCCGCCGATGGTCCCTTGATCAGAATCGGGAAGATCTCGCCGACCCGTGCGCGGTTGCGCCGCCGCGAAATCTTGCGCTGCAGCGCCATGAGACGTCTCTTGCGGCGGTAGATCACCCCCGCCGGGACCTTGCCGTCGAGATGGTAGCTGTCGCTGGTCTCGTCGTCGGAGTAGCCGAATACGCCGGCATGGTCGAACTCGGCGGCTTCGACGAACCGGCACAGTTCCTCGAAGTCCTCGTCCGTTTCGCCCGGGAAGCCCACGATGAAGGTCGTCCGGATCGCGACGCCTGGAATCGTGGCCCGCATGCGCTCGAGCAGGCGCAAGAAGATGTCACCCGAGGCGCCGCGCTTCATGCGCTTCAACACTCGCGCGCTGGCATGCTGCAACGGGATGTCGATGTAGTTGCACAGGGCCGGATGCCGGGCGATCGTTTCGAGCAAGCGGGTCTCGACCCGGTTCGGGTAGGCGTACAAAAAACGAACCCAACCGGCGCCTTCCAGCCGACCCAACCGCCCAAGCAAGGCCGCCAGACCGCCCTTGATTCCCAAGTCTGCGCCGTAGCTGGTCGTATCTTGTCCGATCAAGTTGATCTCGCGCACACCGCTTCGAAACAGGGCATCGGCCTCGCGCACGACCGACTCAAAGCGCCGGCTGCGAAAGCCGCCCCGGAACTTCGGGATGATGCAGAACGTACAGGGATGATCGCACCCTTCCGCGATCTTGACGTACGCCAGATAAGGCGCGGTCGCGCGCCGGCGCGGCGTGAGATCGTGGTAGAGGAAGGGTTCGGCCGCCGTCGAGCGTTCGACGGGCGTGCCCTCGCAATGGGGAATAATATCTTCCAGTTCGTTGGTACCGAGGACCGCGTCCACCTCGGGCACCTGTTCGTGTAACTCCCGGCGGTAGCGCTCGACGAGACAACCCGCCACGACCAGCCGCCGGGCCCGGCCGAATTTCTTGTACTCGGCCATCTCGAGGATCGTGTCGATGGATTCCTGCTTGGCCGGGTCGATAAAGCTGCACGTATTGACAACGATGGCCTCGGCATCGCGGGGGTTGCTGGTCAGCTCGTGTCCGCGCGACTCGAGCAGGCCCATCATCACTTCGCTGTCGACGAGGTTCTTCGGACAGCCCAGGCTCACGAAACCGATTTTCATTGAGGACCGCGCGGCGGACACTTCATTCTAGCTTCAGAACCAGGGGATGCGAAGGAACTCGACCACCGGGCTAGCCGTAGATCCGTCCGTAGGTGAGGTGCCGAGGCGCTTGACGTAGATGGAGCCCCGACCAACGTGTAGAGGGATTCGAGGAGATCCACGGCTTTTTCACCTGGCGGGCGGCGGGGAATCCATAAGATTAGGCAGCCGGCTTGGCGCTCTGTGCGGGACTTCACTACAGAGGCGTGGACGGGGAGTCCACGCTCCTGCGCTGTGTCCCAAGGCGGTTGAGCGTGGACTTCCGTCCACGCCTCTGTGGCGGTAATGGCGCCGCGTCAGGGTGAGGGGCTGGACCTTGCGGACGGATTAGGGATTAACGCCCGCGCTCTAGGGCCGCGACCAGACCCGGCAGTCGCTTCATCGCGCCCTCGTCCTCGCCGAAACGCGCGGCGTTGTAGGCGGCGTTGATGCGGCTCATCGACCGTCGAAGCTCGCTTGCCTCCAACAACTCCACGAACTCCTCGACCGTCTGCCAAGTCTGGCGGCGGTAACCACGACGATTGAGAAGCGCGACGGCACGCTCGTAGAGATAGCTGCAATCGTGGGCGCTTCCGGGGCCGTCGCGGAGACGCCGGCTCCGATACCAAGCGACCAGCGTGGGACGCAGCCACACCCAGCCAGCTGCGACCAAACCCACTAGTACCAACCCTGCTGCGAACGCGAACCAGTTGCGAGAGGCGCCCGCCACCGGGATCCACGCCAACGACGCCTGGGCACGCCTCCCCCACATGCGGGCCCACAACTGCGCATCATCCAGAGCCGACATCATGTGCACGGCAACCCACCGCGACCGTCGCTGCACGTGTCCGGCCAGGTCGCGCTGGCGGCTGTCGTCGTAATCGATGACCCAGTCGTTCCAGGAAGACTGTACGGCGTCCCAGAGCATCCACGACTCGGCCCACCAGCCGCTCGCGAACATCTGCGGAGCGGGCGGAGTCGGGTCGAAGGTCAGCCAGCCGTAACGCGGGATGTAGGCCTCGACCCAAGCGTGGGCGTCGCTGCTGCGAATAACCTGTAGCTCCGAGATCGGATTACGAATGCCTCCCGCGAAACCGACGGCCAATCGCGAGGGAATCCCGAGCGTCCGCAGCATCACCGTCATCGCCGACGCGAAATACTCGCAATGACCCTCACGCCGCTCGAACAGAAAGTGCGCCAAAGGGTCATCAGACCGCGTACTCGGCAACTCCAGCGAGTACCCGAACTCATGCAGCAAGTACCGCTCCAGCAACTCAGCCTTCCCGAGCGGGGAGCGGGTGGGCGAGGCGACCTGGCGCGCCAGTTCCTCGACGCGAGGGTCGACTTCGGGAAGCTGCAGGTACTTTCCGCGGAAACGGTCAGTGAAAAGATCCACGACGTCGGCCGGCCGATAGGCGCGGCGCTCGGAGAGCCAGGCCGTCGCCTGATAACGCAGGGGCTGGGGACTGCGGTGACCCACAAACAGCGAGTCGGTCTCGTTCACCAGCAACCGCGAAAAGGAGCCGCTGACGGTCTCGATCTTTTCCGCCAGGCCCGCCAGGAACAGCACGCTGACCCGCAAGGGCTCGAGCGTCACTGCGTACTTGATCTTTCGTGCGTTCGGCGCGCTCCGGCGCACGCCTCGCAAGGCATAAGCGCCGCTTTGGGAGTCGACAACCGTTTTCTGATCCTCCGGATTCGACCATCGCACCCCGTCAAAGTGCTCGAGCGCCACGCCACGCCATCGTAAGCCCTCGAGACTGCCGCCGGAAACCAGCTCAACGCGCATGACCGGGGTGTCGACCGGTTGCAGGAAGCCCCCGAGGCCCAGGTTGACCTCGTCGCTGAAACCCACGGGGCGGCCGGCGCGCATGCCCCCCATCGAAATACCCAACGTGCGCGGCAAGAGCAGGAACAGCCCCGCGCTGAGCGTCAGCACACCGACCGTCAGCACGACCGACAACGCTGCCAGCCGAACGCCCAGACCCTTGCGGCGTCCCTGTCGATAGTCTTCGACGAGTTGCGCGTCGGACTCGCAACCTCGCTTGATCTCAAAACTCGTGTAGCATGTGATCGCGAGCGCCAGGAAGAGCAACAGAACAACCAGATAACCGGCGCTGAGCAAGAACATCGAGGCCGTGAGCAGTTGCAAAAAGGCCAACAGCCCGAGATAGAAATAGTCACGGCCGTTCTTCGCGATCAGCAGCTTCAGGGCCGTGAAGAAGAACATCATCCGCACCGTAGCCGGCACGAAGACGTCGAGAATGTGCGGCGCACTCAGGTAGAGTTCGATCCCGTAGACGACGAGGTAGACAAGAGCGAGAATCGACGGAATGCGCGAGGGGATGGGCCGGCCGGCACGGCGCAAGACCGTGGCGGTCCGCCAGACGAGCGCGGCCGACATCAACGAGATCGAGAACCAGTCGAGGGCGCCGGTCGAGGCGATGGCGAGGAACCCGTTCGCCACGAGCAGCAGCAGTGAGACCTGCAAGACTCGGTCGATGCTCGCAGCCGTGACCGCGTTCTCGGCGCGCATGGCTTGATTGTAGCCGTTGAGGATGCAAACCGAGCCTTTAGAGTGCGGTCTTGCCGAGACGGGAGCACGAGCGACCCCTTGCCAACAGCCGCCGCTATGTGATGACCTGGGTCTTGATGACTCTCCGCGGCGTGCTTCTTTTCTTGCTTGGTGCTTGGTGTGGGGCGAGCGTGTTCATGTGGCTGGTCGCGACACAGAGTTTTGCTGTTGCCGCCCGGCTGCTGGACGCGCCGAGCGAGGGCCTGGCCGAGACGGCCGCGGCGCTCTCGCCCGAGAATCTGCGCCTCGTCCTGCGCCATCAGGCCTCCGAGGTGAATCGCTGGTTCTTCGGCGCCTGGGGTTGGGTACAGGTGCCGCTGGCGGTTGTTGTGTTCGGGTTGGCGGTACGGCTGCGCGGCGGCAAGCTGATGTTGGGCGGGCTAGGAGTGATGCTGTTGATTACATTGGTGCTGCAGTTCTACGTGGTGCCGGAGACGGTTCGCCTGGGCCGGCTATTGGACTTCGTGCCTCGCGAGCCCCCGCCGCCCGAGGCGGCCCCTTTCTGGCGGTTGCACGGCGCGTACACTGCCCTCGACATGCTGAAGTTCCTGCTGGGATTGGGCGCTGGAGTTCTTCTTCTGAAGCGGCCCTTCGGCAGGAGGTAGTGAAGACTTCGACCTCAAACTGACGAACGCCGATTGAGGAACCGAGCCCGGAACGCCAGTGACGGGTACCCAGCTTTCGATGGCTAATCGGGTTCTTGACCCCTCAATGGCGTTCCGGGCTCAGTTTTACCTATTGAATCCCGCAAATTATTATGACACTTTTTGACAGTGTGGAGCATCTATATATGTATGGGCAACCCCAAAGGTGTGAAGCGGGATTTCAAGGCGCTGGAGAAGCGCCGTTTCGAAGCGATGCGGCTGCTCCACCAAGGCCACAATCAGTCCGAGACGGCGAGACGGCTGAACGTCGCTCGCCAAACCGTCAGTGAGTGGCGGCGGCAATACCGCGAGCAGGGTGCGGCCGGACTCCGCCAGGCCGGGCGCGCCGGACGCAAGCCGCTCCTCGATGCCGCACAACGCGAACGCCTGACGTCGCTGCTGCTGGAAGGCCCGGAAGCCCACGGCTTCCCAACGCCCCTGTGGAGCTGTCCGCGGGTGGCTCGGCTGACCGGAGACGAGTTCGGGGTCGCATACCACGCAGGCCACGCCTGGAAGATCCTGCGAGCGCTCGACTGGAGCCCGCAACGCCCGGCCGGAAAGGCGCGCGAGCGCAACGAAGAGCGGATCCGCACCTGGAAGCGCAAGACCTGGAAGCGCATTAAAAAAAAGCCCAAAACGAAGGCCGTACGCTCGTCTTCATCGACGAAAGCGGATTGAGTCAGAAGCCGCATCGCTGCCGCACCTGGGCGCCACGTGGCCAAACACCGGTGCTGCAGTTTAACTTCAACTGGGAGAAGCTTTCCGTCTCGGCGGGGCTGACGCTGCGTAACTTCTACTTCCGGCTCTATCCCGGTGCGATCGGCAAAGAGCAAGTGATCGACTTTCTCAAGGCGTTGGTACGTCATATCGATCGCCCGCTGCTGATCGTCTGGGATCGGCTGCCGGCGCACCGTAGCCGCCTGGTGCAAGAGTTCATCGAACTCTCCGAAGGCCACATCGCAACCGAGTACTTGCCACCCTATGCGCCGGAGTTGAATCCGGTGGAATACATCTGGGCTTACTGGAAGCAGCACGAGTTGCCGAACGTCTGTCCGAAAGACTACGGCGAGCTGAACGAGCGGGCCCGCAAGGCACTCCGCCGCATGTACCGCAAACCGCGTTTGATCACGGCCTTCTGGAAACAGTCTTCTCTTTGTTTTGACTGACTCTATATTATGCGGGAGTCAATAAACCGCGTCCTCAATAAGATCGACGCTGTCGATAACGCCAATGACCGCTGCATCGATAGGCGATTGCGGACGGTTCACCGCCGTCATCGCGGCCCAGCCGTCGGTCGCGAGCAGCACCCGGTCGCCACCGCCGGCGTCCACTGAATCCACAGCGACGAAGGGCTCACCCGTAACATTCTCCGAAAGATCCAGCCGCGCGACCAGCAGCAGTTTCTGTCCGCCGTGCGAAGGATGCTTCGCCGTCGCAACAACAGCACCAATCACGCGGCCCATCAGCAAGGCAGTCTACTCCCCTGGGGCAACGTCAACAGAATCGACAATGCCCACTACAGCGGCGTCCGCGCCGACTTCGTCGGGCAGCATGGCGAAGCTCGCCTCACGCCCGCGGCACCAGTAGATCATCTCGCCGGCACCGGCTCCCACCGCATCCGCGGCCACCAGCGGAAGCCCGGTGTCAGAACCGCCGGCGGTGATCGGCTGGACCAGCAACAGCTTCACGCCTTCGAACTGATCCACCTTGGCTGATGCCCAGACGCGTCCCACCACACGGCCCAGTCGCATTGCTTATCCTGTCTGCAGTGATTTGTTCTGAGGGGCGTCGTCGAGTTCAAGTTCATCGACGATCCCGATGATGGCGGTATCGACCGGAGCGTCCTTCATGCCCGAGGCCATACGCGCCGAGCTGCCCGAAACCGCGATCACTTTCTCGCGATAGCCCGCGCCGACCGTATCGATCGCGATGACGTAGCCCGGCAGATCGCCGCCCTCGGGCGAGACGTGGCGCAGCACCAGCAGCTTCTTGCCTTCCAGGCGGGGGTCCTTGCGCGTAGCGACCACCGTACCGACAACACGGGCCAGCAACATACGATCGTCCCTCGGGCGGTCGTCCTACTTGCTACCCGACTTGGGGCTAATCGAGAAGATGTCCTCGATGTTGGCGTGCGGTCGCGGAATCACGTGCACCGCGATCAGCTCACCGATCTTCCGCGCCGCGGAAGCGCCGGCGTCGGTGGCGGCCTTGACAGCGGCCACGTCCCCCCGGCACAAGACGGTAACGTAACCGGACCCGATCTTCTCCCAGCCCACCAGCGTCACCTTGGCCGCTTTCACCATGGCGTCCGCGGCCTCGATCAACCCGACCAGACCACGCGTTTCAATCATTCCCAGGGCTTCGCCCATTGACTCGTTCTCCTCTTGTTATGCGGGCGACGGTTCGGCCCCTCTTATAGCTTACGCGCCTTTGGCCCGCATCGCTTCCTCGACAAGCTGCACCAACTCTTCACGCGTAACCGTGAAACGTTCCGGTCCGTCACCCGCCCCGCCGGCCGTCTCCTCGGCCGAGACCGGGCAGCCGGCCTCGACCGGCGCATTCGAGCTGACACCGTAACGTCCGCGCGACTCGATGAGCTTTTGCACTTCCTTGCCTGGCAGAACACGAGGTCCGCCGAGAATCTCCGCCACCAAGTTGATGCGCGCGAAGTGCTCGACCGTCTCCATCCGAAAGAACGCCTGCTTGACGTCTTTCCCGTACGACACGGCTCCGTGGTTGGCCAGCAGGATGGCGTCGTACTTCGGGATCAGGGGGAGCATCGGCTCGGTCAACTCGGGCGTCCCGGGCAACCCGTATTCGGCCAGCGGGACACATCCCAGGCCGATCACGACCTCGGGCAGCAACGCTTTATTCAACGATAAACCTGCCGTCGCGAACCCAGTCGAAACCGGCGGATGCGCGTGAACGACCGCCTGAACGTCCGGGCGCATCTTATAGATCGTCAAGTGCATGGCGATCTCGGTCGTGCGCTCGAGTCGCCCTAGGATCTTGTTGCCCTCGTAGTCGACGGTGATCAGGTCGTCGGGATGCATCATCCCCTTGCTGACACCGGTCGGCGTTGAGAGGATGGTTTCCTGATCGAGCCGGATCGAGATGTTCCCATCGTTGGCCGCCACCCACCCTTTCTGATAGACCAGACGGCCGATATCGACGATGTCTTGTCGATACTCGCGCTCGGTTTTGACCATGCGAACTCGTATCCTATCGTGGGCCTCGCGCGAAAGTAAAGAAGCAGCGCGGCAAGGTCAGCGCCGCGGATGTAAATCCGCGGGCGCGCGGGCTCACGCCCGCGCCTCTGTCGCGGCGGTGCGCGACCCGCGAGGCCGCAAACCCAGTCTCCAACAACTCCGCACACCCTCGTGGGTTACAATTCTGGTCGAAATGGCGAAGCCGAAGCAGAGACTAGCGGTCCGGTTCTTTCTTACCCTGATCTTTCTTCTACCGCCCGCCCTCGCGCAAACAGACCGCCCGCCCAACTTCGTCATCATCTTCACCGACGACCAAGGATATGGGGACGTCGGGGTCTACGGGGCGACGAGCTTTCGGACGCCGAACCTCGACCGCATGGCCGCCGAAGGGGTACGGTTCACGGACTTCTATGTCGCCGCGCCGGTGTGTACGCCGTCGCGGGCGGCGCTGCTAACCGGCAGTCACCCGGTGCGGGTCGGCTTGGGACATCGTGTGCTGTTCCCTTACTCCGATACCGGGCTGCACTCGGATGAAATCACGATCGCGGAAATTCTTAAAGAGCGAGGCTACGCAACAGGAATCATCGGGAAGTGGCATTTAGGTCACCACCGGAAGTTCCTGCCCACTAGTCAAGGCTTCGATCATTACTTCGGAATCCCCTACAGCAACGACATGGGGAATCATAACTACCGCAGGGAGAAGATGATCTCTCCCCCGCTGCCCATCTTGCGGAACGAGGCACGCGTCGAGCAACACCCGGACCAGGCACAACTAACACGGCGCTACACCCGGGAGGCCGTTCGTTTCATTCGCGACCACAAAGACGAGCCGTTCTTCCTCTACCTGCCGCACTCGATGCCCCATCGGCCCCTGGCGGCCTCGGCGCGGTTTCAAGGGCGCTCGGCCCTCGGTCTCTATGGCGACGTGATCGAGGAGATCGATTGGTCGGTAGGCGAGGTGCTCGAGGCGCTGCGGGAAGCCGGTATCGATGAGCACACGCTGGTCATCTTCACAACCGACAACGGCGCCACGATTCAACCCTGGCCACGCCGCGGCTACCGCTCGGGCTCCAACGGACCGTTGCGGGGAGGTAAGAACACCACCTGGGAGGGCGGCATGCGTGTGCCTTGCATCATGCGCTGGCCGGGCAAGATCCCCGCCGGGCGGGTGCAAACGGAATTGGCCACGGCGATGGACTTCCTTCCCACGGCTGCCAACCTCGCCGGCGCCGCCATGCCGACCGACCGCGTCCTCGACGGCAAAGACATTTGGCCGCTGATGTCGATGCAAGCCGGTGCCGAGACCCCGCACGAAGCCTTCTCCTTCTATCGTGACGAACGCCTGCAGGCCGTCCGCAGCGGCCCCTTGGAAGCTGCACGTGTACCGGCCACAGTGGGGCGAGGGCGCAAGCAACAGGCAACCGATGCTCTTCAACCTCGACGACGACATCGGCGAGCGGCATGATGTGGCTGCCTCCCACGCGCGGATCGTCGAACGCCTGCTGGGCCTGGCCGAAAAGGCACGAGACGATCTCGGCGACGCGGTGACCGGACAGAAGGGAAAGAACGTCCGACGGGCAGGCAAGCTTTGAGCGGCGTCGCCCGATACCGACTCCAGCGGCAAGGGCGAGCCTCCGAAGCGCACACAGCATTTACCAAGCTTGGCGCTCATCCAACTCAGCGGAGGCCTGCACGGCTGATCATATCAACGGCGTCCGCGGGGGGCACGAATCTGAACTCGGAGGCCCTTGGATGGGTCGCAAGGAATTCCAAGCTGCGTTTGATATGAAGCCGCGTACGCCGGCAGGCCGAATAGCTGGATCTCATCACTATGGCCAGGTATAGATTCGCTTCCGTACTGAGGAGGGCTTCGATGAAATTACAAATGATCGCGGGGTCATCGCCGAGGTTCAGGGTCCGGTAGTCGTCGGAAGGGGGCTCTCCCGACCGGCAACGGAGCCTGACCGGGCCGCCCTTCAACCGGAAGTCCGTCCCGGCCGCTCTTACCGTGATCTTGTGCTTCCGACCGTCACGGAGGGCGTCTGCGACAGGATACAGGAAGCCGTGTCTTCCGTTGCCAATACCCGCTTCGACCAAATCGGGCCTGTATAAGCCAGCGGGCGCCGTCGCAATGCGGTGGTCCCCGTCGTAGACTTCAACGTCCACGGTTCGCTCGGGTCTTGTGAGATCCCATGCCCACCCCGCGACGTGCTGGGCGTCCACCCTATCGATCCAACCCTGGTATCTCCCTCCTGTCTCTGCAGGGCTTTTTCGATCCAGGCGGCAAGCTCTCTCCCGAAGAACCTCGGAGGGCCAATTCATTCTGCCCGTGCTGAGGGGAATCATCCACAACTCGCGTTTGGAGGCGCCATCGGGTTTGAGACAGTTCTCCACCGACGGCTGGTATGGATGCCGTGGAGTCGATGAGTAATCCGGCATCAAACCGATCGACGGTTCAAGCGTCTTCGTGGGTGATCTTCCGGGTTCAGCCGACAGCTCGTAGCGGGCGCCGAGCCGCTCGGCCAGCGTGAGAATGTGGTTGGTCAGCCACTGATCACCAAACCGGGAAATCCTGCAGGGGCGGCCGAAAGCTCGCTCAAAGGCGGCGAACCCCGTTTGTACACAGTGTTCGCCCCATCGCCGTCCGGTAAAATCCGCTATCCAGCATTCTGCATCCTCATCCCACCGCCAGGGATGAATATGGAGTCCCACGCCGTCGCCTATTTTCTCGAGGCTACGAATCTGCCGCCCGTAGCGGGACATGACCCATTCCGGCGAAGAGTAGACGTACTCAATCTGGGGATCCATCCGCAGGAACCATGCAAAATACACGGGCGACTTGGTGGCGTCTTCCAGGAGCGCGCTGAAGTCGCCGAGGTCCTCGAGTGTCTTCTCGAATCCTATCCAGTCAGCGGGGTCCTCTGGATTGACGGCTCGCGGATCCGGCTCAACATCAATGCAGACGATGACGGGAATGGTGGCAGGCACGGAATGCGGGTTCGACGACCGCTGTAAGGTCGGGCTGAACGACGCCAGCCTCGCCATGTTACATTATCGGGTGGCTGCGGGCGGAGCGGGCGCCTGGCCGACGTCCCCGCGGCCTTTGATTCCGATGCCCTCCCTGACTCAGCCAGCGTCTTCTTAGTGAACGAGACCACTCCTTCCACCGTCCAGCAGGAGCCGGCGACGGAGCCGCCGGAGGACCACGAAGCGTCGCCTCTCAGGGTTCATCTCGACCAGTTCGACGGCCCGCTTGACCTTCTGCTCAGCCTCATCCGCAATCAGAAGATCGATATCTACGACATCCCGATAGCCAAGATCACCGAACAGTATCTCGACTACCTGCGCCACGCCGAGGAGTTGAATATCGACCTCGGCGGCGAGTTCGTCTTCATGGCAGCGACGCTGATCCACATCAAGTCGCGGCTGTTGCTGCCCAAGGACCCGCTCACCCCCGAGGGCGAGGAAGACGACCCGCGCCAGGACCTTGTCGAGCAACTGCTCGAGCACGAGAAGTTCGCTCAGGCAGCGCAAATGTTACGAGAGAAGCGGCTGGTCGAGGAGAACGTTTGGTCGAATCCGCCGATCCAGGCGTTCCTCGATGAAGGCGAAGAGCCCGACCTCGCAGTCGACCTGTTCGACCTGGTCAAGACGTTCGACGGAGTGCTGGAGCGGGCCAAAAACCGGCCTGCCTACGAGGTGACCGCTGAAGAGGTGTCGGTAGCGAGCCGCATACAATTCCTCAAGAACCTCCTGCTCGCCGAGGATGCGCCGGTCTCGCTGCGTGACGTGTTCGAGCGGCAACCGAGTTTGCCGGCGCTGATCGCCACGTTTCTCGCCGTGCTGGAGCTGGTACGGATGCGGGCGATCGTGCTGCGTCAAAGGAAACTGTTCGCCGAGATCATCATCCGCAAACACAAGATGTTCGACACAGTCTTCAGCCAGGAAGAAAGCTTCTTCGCCGTGAACCAGGAGTACCAGGATTGAGTAAACAGCAGACCTTGCCTGCCCTCACGCCGGACGCCGCCGAACGGCGCGCTCTGCTCGAGGCCATCATCTATGTGGCCGAAGAGCCGCTGACGGCGCAACAGATCGCGGAGGGTCTCAGTGTGGAGCTGGAACAGGTGAAGGCGGATCTCGACGCGCTGGTCGAGCAGTACCGCACGGCTGAGCGCGGCGTCGAGATCCGGATGGTGGCGAAGGGCTACAAGATGTCCACCAAGCCCGAGCACCATGACTCCGTGCGCAAGTTCGTCAAGACGTTGCAGCCGAAGTTGAAGCTGTCGCTGCCGGCGCTCGAAACGCTCGCCGTCATCGCCTACAAACAGCCGGTAACGCTTCCTGAAATCCAAGCGGTGCGCGGCGTTAACTCCAATGCGGTCATCCACACGCTGCTCAATCGCAAACTGATTGCGACGGCCGGCCGGAAACGCGTGATGGGCCGCCCCATGCAGTACAAAACGACGAAAGACTTCTTGGTCCAGTTTGGCTTGAAAGACCTGACTGAGTTACCGACACTGAAGGAGCTGGAAGAGTTGGGCCGGGCCGCGCTGGGAGAGTTGGAGGAGCCCGCTGAGGGATCGAACGGAGCCGGCCGAGCGGAACCCGAGACCGCTGCCGAGGAGAGTCCGCGGGACAGCCAGGCAGGGGCGGGTTAGTCGCGCTTCTGGCGTGTGATGAATGGTTCCGTATCATCTGCCGCACAAACCGCGGACTCCGACTGGTGCCGCAACTGCTGGTATCCCGCTGGACGTAGCGACCGGCTCCGGGGTGCGAAACTCCGGACCGCGATGCTGCTCGGCGTGCCGTTGGTTCTGGGGCGGGATCGCTCGGGGCGTGTATTCGCCCTGCGGGATAGTTGTCCGCATCGTGGCATGCCGTTCTCCTACGGCCGCTACGACGGCGAGCTGCTCGAATGTGCCTACCACGGCTGGAAGTTCGAGGGACAGACGGGGCAGTGCCGCGAGATTCCCTCGCTTACGGCCGATGCGAAGCTCAAGGTGGATCGCATCTTCGCCGAGCACTTCCCGTGCGAGGAGCGGGACGGCTACGCATGGGTCTACATGGCCGACCCGGACTCCCAAGGCGCAGAGCCGACGCCGGCGCCGCGCCTGCCGGTCTTCGGCGACAAATACCGCATAGCACATCTCACCGCGTACCTGCCCTGCAGCGTCGACCACGGCATTATCGGCCTCATGGACCCCGCCCACGGGCCGTTCGTCCATCAGGCATGGTGGTGGCGGGGGCAAAGAAGCATCCACGAAAAGGAGAAGATCTTCGAGGCGATTCCGAACGGCTTTCGCATTCGCGCCCACGCTCCGTCAACCAACAGTGCCCCTTACAAATTGCTGGGAGTGTACGGCAAGCCCATCACCACGAAGATCGAGTTCGAATTGCCGAACCAGCGGAGGGAAGAAGTCCGCTGCGGCCGGTACTGGTTCTCAAGCCGCGCGACGGTGACTCCCGAGACGCACGACCGGTGCCGCATCGACTTCTGCGCCGCCTGGAATGTCTTTCGCCACGTGCCGTTCATCATGACCATCTTTCACTGGTTCGGCGGCCGGTTCATCGACCAGGATGTGCAGACGATGGTGAAACAGGCCGAGGGGCTTAGACACAATCCTTCGCTGATGCTGATTGATGACGCGGACCGGCCCGCCAAGTGGTACTTTCAGTTGAAGAAGGCCTACATCGAGTCGGTGCGGAACGGGAAGGCGATGACGCACCCGATCACGGAGCCGGTCACTTTGCGCTGGCGGAGTTGAGGCTGTAGGGGCGGGCCCCCGTGCCCGCCGGCCTTTCGACCGCTCACGAACTAGAAAACAGTGTGGCTACTTTCCGGTGCAAAAAGCGATGCACTTCACCTCGGGGACTGTCACCATTTTCGCGTGCCCATGGAATCAACTTCTTACCGACCTCCTTCGTGCGCGAAAATTGGCTGACTGTCCCCAGGAGCACTGCTCTCACCCTTTTGCGCCGGAAACCAGCGAGCCGGCGTTGCGCGCCGGCCGACAGGCAGGAGTACCTGTCGCTGCCTGATGGAACGTCTCCAGAAAATCATCGCGCGGGCGGGGATAGCCTCTCGCCGGAAGGCGGAAGAGCTGATCCTCGAAGGGCGCGTCCGCATCAACGGGCGGGTGGTGACCGAGTTGGGCACGAAGGCCGATGCCGAGCAGGACTTGATCAAGGTCAACGGCAAGCGCATCCATGTGCCTGGCGGACCGAAGCTCTACCTGATGCTGAACAAGCCCAAGAGCTACATCAGTTCGACCGCCGATCCCGAAGGCCGCCGGACCGTAATGCAGCTACTAGGGCGCTACCGCTCGCGAGTGTATCCGGTAGGGCGGCTCGACTACGCCAGCGAAGGTTTGCTGCTGTTTACCAATGACGGCGATTTCGCGAACCTGGTCCTTGCCGCCAAGAGCGGCATCCCGAAGGTCTACCAGGTGAAGTTGAATGCCAACCCGAGTCGCGAGGATCTCGAGCGGCTTCGCGCCGGCGTGAAACTGGACGGCCGCTTGACGGCGTCGGCGCGGCTGCGGTGCGTGAGACCGGGTGCGAATCCCTGGTTCGAGGTCGTGCTGACCGAAGGGCGCAACCAGCAGGTGCGCCGCATGTTTCGGCGGCTCGGCTTCTTGGTCGAGAAGCTGAAGCGCGTCAAGATCGGGCGGCTCGCCCTCGGAAGACTGCCGGCCGGGAAGCTCCGCCTGTTGACGGACCGCGAAGTCGAAGGGCTGCGGCGGCTCGCCAAACCCAGGGAGCAAGAAGCAGCTTGACGGACGAGCAGATTACCGAACTCCTCCGCGACGCCAAGACGATCGCCGTCGTCGGACAGTCCGGCAAACCCTCGCGGCCCAGCTTCGGCGTCAGCTCCTACATGCAGGCGCAAGGCTACCGCATCATTCCTGTGAACCCCAACATCGAAGAGAGCCTCGGCGAACCCGCCTACCGGCGGCTGGAAGACGTCCCGGACAAGATCGACATCGTCAACATCTTCCGGCGCTCGCAGTACGTGGGATCGATCGCGGACTCGGCGATCAAGTTGGGCGTGCGCTGCATCTGGATGCAAGAAGGGGTCGTGGACGAAGAAGCCGCCGCGAACGCCGAAGCGTCGGGCATCAGCGTTGTCATGAACCGCTGCATCCTGAAATACCACCGACGGCTCTTGGGCTAGCCGTACGTAGCGTAATCGGGCGGGCTTGACGAAAAAATCTCACTCTGAGCTCGGTCTACCAGACCACACAGGAGGCGAGTCCGCGAAGCGGACGGAAGGATAGTAGCCCATGGTGGAGCCGTCTAGGCGGAACCGTGGGTCACCGACACAAAACCTCGAGAAACCCTGCAAGGGGCGTAGGAGAAGCAACGGCGCGTCTAGCAGCTGCATCTTGGACAGCGTCCTGCTAACAAGGGGGTCTGGGCTGCGCGTGCCATCCCCGCTGATTGCAAGCAGAGGCTTACTTTGTCCAACAACGCCTGGCCGGTGCCCACGGGCCCGGCATGCCGAGCCCCTACAACTCTACTACGTGCCGTCCGAGTTTCAAAGTTCTGTCGGCCCCGGCCTATTCATTGCGGTCAAGCAAAACCGCCATCCCTCAGCACCGCACCTGCTCCGCAACCAGCTCACCGAAAAGTTCGGGCCGGCGGGTCTTGAGGGTGAAGTTGGGCAGGGCCCTTTGCTCGTTGATCACCGCGGCCTCGAGCGTCGCCACCACCATCTCCGGCTCGATCTTCTCGTCCTGCGTCTCGGCGAGAATCTCTCCCGACGGGCCCGTGATGATCGCCGCGCCCGGGTGATGCGGCTGAGCGGGGTTGTCCTTGGGATAGTTGTCAACATAACCGGCGCGGCCCACCTGGTCGGCGACGGCGCAGAAGCACGAGTTCTCCATCGACCGGGTCGCAATCATCGTGCGGTAGTAGCGCGCCATGTGCTGCCGCGCCGCCCGCTGCGACTCGGCGCTCTCGTCCCACGTCTTCTCGCGGGCGGCGTGCGGCATGAGCAGCAACTCGGCGCCCCGCAGGCAGAGGATGCGCGAGATCTCCGGGAAGTTCTTGTCGTAACAGATCTGGATCCCGATCTTACACTTGCCGATATCGAACACCGGCATCTCGCGGCCGCCTTTGTAGAACAGAACCTCGTCGCGCGACAGGTGGATCTTGCGCTGTTTGCCGATGTAGCCGTCCGGCCCGGCGACGAGTTGCGTGTTGAACACCAGATCGTTTTCTTTCTCGCTGAGGCCGACGCACAGCACGACCTTGTGCTCGACGGCGAGTTGGCAGAGTCGGTCGGTGCTCGGGCCGTCGGGGACGGCCTCCGCTAGATCATAGGTACTCGGCGTGCAGTGGCCATGGATTACGAGCTCCGGGAACAGAATCAGCTCCGCACCCTCCCCCACCGCCTTCTTGGTCCACTCAGCGATCTCATCCAATACGACGGCCGCCTCGCCCAGCCGGCCGTTCATGCTCACCGCTGCCATTCGTATGTCTTGCATTTCCGTGATCCTCGCTGGTCGATCCCCCAAGAGTTGTACCACGTTGTCCTCACGCCGTGGCCTTTGCTCGTCAAGCTCCTGCCCTTGTCCATCAGGCTGGGGCCGTGACCGTCAGGCCGTGACCGCCGGGGCCTGGCCAGTGTTCTGACACCCGAGCCGCGAAGCGGCGCTGGATATTAGCCCAGGGTGAAGCCCGCAAGGGCGAAAACCCTGGGTACCCGGCCATTCAGACCAAAAGCCCTGAAGGGGGCGCAGGAGACACATCGCTTCGGAGATTGAGAGTACAATGTTGGCGGCTCGGAGGCATCCTAGATAACCCATAAGGAGACCCGCCATGATCCACGGAGACATCTCAAGCAGCGCCGACACCGTCGGCGTCGCGGTCGTCAACTACAAGATGCCGCGATTGCACACCAAGGAGGAAGTTCTCGGCAACTGCCGCCAGATCGCCGACATGATCCAAGGCATCAAGCTCGGGCTGCCGGGGATGGACATGATCGTCTTTCCCGAGTACAGCACCCACGGCATCATGTACGACGAAGCCGAGATGTTCGCGACAGTCTCATCGATCCCTGGGGAAGAGACGGAAATCTTCGCCGCAGCCTGCCGCAAGGCGCGAACCTGGGGCGTGTTCTCCCTCACGGGCGAGCGCCACGAGGACCACCCCCATAAGTCGCCCTACAACACTCTGATTCTGATGAACGACCAGGGTGAAATCGTTCAACGGTACCGCAAGATCCTTCCATGGTGCCCCATCGAAGGCTGGTATCCGGGCGACTGCACCTATGTCTCGGAAGGGCCGAAAGGCCTCAAGACCAGCCTTATCATTTGCGACGACGGCAACTACCCGGAGATCTGGCGTGACTGCGCCATGCGCGGCGCTGAACTCATTGTCCGCTGCCAGGGCTACATGTACCCGGCGAAAGACCAGCAGATCATGGTGGCGAAAGCCATGGCCTGGATGAACAATGTCTACGTGGCGGTGGCCAACGCTTCCGGGTTCGATGGCGTCTACTCCTACTTCGGCCACTCGTCGATCGTCGGCTTCGACGGACGCACCCTCGGTGAGTGCGGCGAGGAGGAGAACGGGGTCCAATACGGGGCGATCTCCAAATCCCTGCTCCGCGATTTCCGCCGCAACGGCCAGTCGCAAAACCATCTCTTCAAGCTGCTGCACCGTGGCTACACCGGCGTCCTCCGCTCGGGGCAAGGCGACAAGGGCGTCGCCGAGTGCCCCTTCGAGTTCTATCGCACCTGGGTGAACCAGCCCGACGCCGCTCGCGAGAACGCCGAATCCCTCACCCGATCGACGATTGGCACGGCCGAATGCCCGGTGGGAGATCTGCCGCACGAGAAGGACAAAGTGGCGTAGAGAAAAAGTGGCCTAGCGAAAAGGTGTATTCCGCTGAGCCGCGACGAGAACGGGAGCCGCGGACGGGAGAAGTAGCTCGCAGCACAAGCTGCTGCTAAACCGGGATGCAAACGCCAGGGTAACGAAATCGCTCTGACGCCCGAGCCGCGAAGCGGCGCCGGATGCTAGCCCTGGGTGAAGGCGAAGCCGAAACCCAGGGTCCCGAACCGTTACACGTCTCCAGCCCTGAAAGCGGCGTAGGAGACCCATCTTCCGTGATGGGGCCGCGGCTCAAAGCGCGTCGCGGCACCTTCCTCGATCTCAAAACCAGCGGGGCATAACGACCTCTCCTCTAGGAATCCACAACCGCGTCCACGCACTCGTCGGCCACACCCACCAACCCAGTCACAGAAGTTTGAATTTAGTAACTAGCTGACACTAAACGACTTGTCTCCGCCACCACGCCGTTACGCTTGCCGCGCCATGTTATGCTCCAGTTGAGGGTCGGCCTGACGAGGGCCGGCCCCCTTTGCGTTGATCTACGTCAAGGCCTTGACCAAACGCAACTTGGTGTTTATGGCGGCTTCGGCCTGAGCCCGCTCCAAACTGAAGCGGGTAACGGTCGGAGCTTGGCGACCCGAAGACGGAAAGAGGGTCGCGACGCCCCGGAATCGATTCCGGCAAGTGAGGATTTGCAGGTTCATGAGTGTGGACGGCTGCCTTTGGCAAGCCCCGGTGACAAGCGAAAACATCGTGGGCCAAAAGCCCCTGAACAAAGGGGCCGGTAGGCCAAGCCGGGGACCTCTTTCGCAGCGGTCCCGGTAATCACTCGGAACCTCCTTCGCACCACGCCCCTCCCAAAAGGGGGGGGGCGGCCCTTGGGGGCTCCGCTCATTGAGACGGAGCCCCCCAGGGCGACAACCCAATCGACTCGGGCCCTAGAGGATAAGTGTGCCTTGAATTCGGTTCAGCGGGACCGCCCGAGTGCTCCCGAACGACAGAAGCGTTGCCGATGCATCCTGTGATCGTCCAGAGCCTATTGCCTTCGCTGCCAGCTGCCGGGCCGCCGTTTCAGGTGTAGCACGGCCAAAACCTCAACGGGCGCATTCTCCTCGAACTGGAAATAGACCGCGTAGGGAAACTTGCGTAGTAGCGCTCTGCGAACATAGGATCCCACCACCGGAAATTCCAGCGGCCGTCTGCGAACGCGCTGGAACACGTTGTCCAGATCGCCAAGCAGCCGGTCGCCAAGGCCCGGTCGGCGTTTCTCATACCACCGCACAGCCTCTTCGATGTCAGAAAGAGCCTGGGGGCGAACAAGCAGCTCAGGCATTCACTGAGGCTACGAATCTAGGGACAGCTTGGCTTGGAGACGGTCCCGCACCGACTCCCAGGACTCCCCTCTGTCAGGATCGGCTTCGTGGTCTTTCACCCGCGCTTCGAGAATGTCTCGATGCCACTCCGGAACCGGAAGCGCGTCAGGCGACGCAGCCACGCGGTCCCAAAGCGATTCCACGTAGTCAACCTTCTCTTCAACCGGCAATTCGTCAAAACCGGCCGGAGGCATGGGCAAGGGTCTAGCCATTTCGCTTCCGCTGTCGCGTGACCTGCTCGAAGTATAGCTAAGCGCAGAAGCGCAGGGCCGCCTGAACACCACGCACTTCGCCCAAACGGTCTTGCGATGAGCGCATGCTCGGTATACCTAGATCAGGTATACTGCAACCGGTGGCGATCCAGTCCTTCACCAGCCGGGCTGTCGAGACGTTCTTCATCACTGGGCGGCTGGGGAAACGTGTCGGTTGGGCCGGTGTTGCCAAGGTGGCCGCTCGAAAGGTGGACCTGCTCGAGTACGCGAGCGAGCTGAACGACCTAGCGTCGCCCCCAGGCAACCGCCTAGAAGCGTTGAAGGGAGATCTCGCCGGATTCCACAGTATTCGGATCAACGATCAGTGGCGTGTGATCTTCCGATGGGGCGACTCCGGACCTGAGGACGTCGACATCACAGACTATCACTAGAGGAGTTGAACATGACTCAACGACGAAGAGAGCCAACCAGCCCAGGAGAGATTCTTCGCGAGGAGTTTCTTGTGCCACTCGATCTGAGCCAGAAGCAGCTTGCGGATCACCTCGGTTGTGACGTGAAGGTGATCAACCGGATCGTCAACGGACGTACGTCGGTGACGGCGGAGATGGCTCTGAAGCTGGGAGCCGCATTTCGCACGACACCCGAGTTTTGGCTCAACGCGCAAAAAGCCGTCGATGTCTACCGCGCCGCCCGCCGGGTTCGTCCATTGCCGAAGGCACTGTTGAGAGTGAGCTGAATCGATCAAGGACAACGATGAATCCCGAACACCGTGGTCAGGAGTTCTCCGACTTCCTCGACGAGTTGGGCATTCGCGGGGAGGTCGAGGCCCAAGCCATCAAGGAAATCCTCGCCGACGAGATCCGCTCCGCCATGGAGAAAGAAGGCCTGACCAAGACGGCCATGGCAGCCCGCATGAGGACGAGCCGACGCGCTCGACCCTCGCAACATCAGCGTCACGCTGCACACCACGCAGAAGGCCGCCGCGGCTCTGGGTCGCAGCCTTAGGTTAGGCCTTCAACTAGCGTCGGTACGCCTAACGGCTGGAGGGGGGCAGTCCCGTCCAGTCTCTCTTCTCAACAATTAGTGCCTGGAGTGGACCCCTGTGGCGAGGCCAAGAAAGTAGGGACGGGTTGGAGTGGACCCCTGTGGCGAGGCCAAGAAAGTAGGGACGGGTCGCGGTTGACTGAAAAAGGATAGCGAATCCAGCCCAATGGGGGCATGATCAACTCATCCGGGGAAGCGGAGGCGGGCTCTGCTGGAGAGCAACCCACCAAGGAATACCCGGCCGCAGACTCATCGCAACGATGAGGGCGGGGTGCTCGCCTACTGAGGCCGCATCCCGCCTTGTGCTGCGCCATCGGATCGATAGATCTGCTCATGCCTTAAGAAAACTCAGGCGGCGTTAGCCGCCTCTTCCCGCAGCCGCTCATACTCTTGCGGCGGCCGATAGCCCAGCGCCGAATGCAATCGCGTACGATTGTATTCCCGCTCAATATAAGCGCCGATCTCGGCCTGCGCCTGGGCCAAACTTTCATACTCGCTGCAGTCGACTTCCTCGCTTTTCAAAGTCTTGAAAAAGCTTTCCACGTACGCGTTGTCCTGCGGGCAGCCCTTGCGGCTCATCGATATCCTCGCGCCCGCTTGCCGCAGGGTGGCTACATAAGCTTCCGCGGCGTACTGCGAACCTTGATCGGAATGATGAATCCAGCCCGGCGCCGGACGCCGGCTGCTCAACGCTTGTTGCAGCGCCGCCAGCGGCAATTCGGTTTTCAGGTTCGGACCCACGGCCCAGCCCACCACGCGCCGCGAATACACGTCCAACACCACCGCCACATAGACGAAGTGGTTTCCCAATCGTACGTAGCTGAGATCGGAGCCCCACAGTTTGTTGGGACCCGTGGGTTGGAAATCGCGCGTCAGGTTTTCATAACGCCGCAGCGAGTGCTTCGAATCGGTCGTTCGCGGAACGGTGCGGCGACGTCGCCGCAAGAGCTTCTCTTCGCGCATCACCCGTTGCACGCGCTTGCGATTGACCAGCAGCTTTTGACGGCGCAGCTGTTGGGTCGTCCGCCGGGTGCCGTAGGCCGGATGGTCCAAGGCGGCGTGGACAATGGCCTGCCGCAGTTCCCCGACCTGCTCGCTGTCGGGTTTGGCCTGGCGGTAGAGGCTGGCTCGCGCCAGTCCGCTCAAGCGGCACAAATCGCGCGTGCTCAGCGTGCTCATGTTGCCTTGCCGCCTTGCGGCCCGTACTTCCTCAGCGACGCGCCGGTTCCACTGACGATGCTCGGCCGGCGCAGATCCTCGACACGCCGCAAGGCTGCGGACAAAAAATCAATCTCCATGGCCTGGCGGCCGACTTTGCGTTCCAGCTCCGCGAGGCGGGCCTGGGCTTCGTGGCCGGGCTCGACACGGGCGCTGCCGCCGGGACGCGCCCCGCGCCGGGAAAGGCTTCCTCGACGCCGTAGCGCTCGACTTGTGCCAGCCAGTCGTAGAGCTTTTCGCGCTTCACCTCCAGCTCGCGCGCGAGAGCCGAGCCGGACTCGCCGGCTTCGAGCCGCCGGACGGCCGCCAGCTTGAACTCCTTCGTGAATCGTCTTCGAGACAATCGAACCTCCTTACCGTTCCCTGGTTCATTGTCCCTTCTCTACTGGTCTCGCTTTTCGGGTCCATTCCAGCGAGATCCGCGCTACGATCTGCCGGGGTTCTCTCGGGGCTGAGATTGAGTCGGCGGCCTAGAACGTCGAGCGGCCGCCGCTGACGTCATAGGTCTGCCCGGTGACGAACGAGCAGTCCGGGCTGGCGAGAAAGTGGACCACGGCGGCGACTTCCTCGACGGTGCCCGTGCGCCCGCGGGGAATGCGCGCGGTCATGTATTCGACTTGCTCCTCGGTGAGCTGATCGAGGATCGGGGTGCGAATGACCGCGGGCGTGACGGCGTTGACGCAGATGTTGTTGGTGGCGACCTCTTTGCCGATCGACTTCGTGATCGCGATAACGCCCGCCTTGGATGCCGAGTAGGCCACCATGTTTGGATTGCCGTCCTTACCCGCGACAGACGAGATGTTGACGATGCGGCCGTAGTCGCGCTCGCGCATGTGCGGCATCACGGCACGACAACAGAGAAAGACGCCACTGAGATTGACGTCGATTACGTTTTGCCAATCGTCGTCGCTCTGCTCCCAGATCGGCGCGGCGCGACCGGCGATGCCAGCGTTGTTGACGAAAATGTCGATTTGGCCGGTGCGGTCGAGCGTCGTCCGGATCAACTCGTGGACCGAGTCGCGGCGGCTGACGTCGGCGGGCAGTGCGAACGCATTCAGGCCCTCTGAGTTGAGCTTGCGGGCCGCTGCCTGGGCGTTTTCAGCGTTGAGGTCGGCGACTGCCACCTGCGCGCCGGCCCGGGCCAAGCGGTGAGCGATTCCGGCGCCAATGCCTTGGGCGGCGCCGGTGACAACGGCCGTATGCCCGGCGAGATCGAAGAACATCAGGACTCTACTTGCTCGGCTTCCTCGGCGGGCGCTTCGG
Source organism: Bryobacterales bacterium (assembly GCA_965248255.1). Lineage (GTDB taxonomy): Bacteria > Acidobacteriota > Terriglobia > Bryobacterales > UBA6623 > JAKZVK01. The sequence goes on along the minus strand of CBDFIW010000004.1, from coordinate 1,700,311 downwards.
CGGCGTCCGATTCGGCGGCGCCTTTGCCCTCGGCGGCGCCCTCGACGGCGGCTTCGACAGGCTCCTCGCCCTCTTCACGGCCTTCGGCCAACACCTTCACCTTCAACAGCACATCCACGTCGCGGTGGAGATGGACGGTGACCTCGTGTTCGCCAACCATGCGGATCGGTTTGGTAATGACGATCTTGTGGCGGTCGATGGTGTAACCGAGCTTCTCGACCTGCGCGGCGATATCACGGGACGTGACCGATCCGAAGAGCTGGTCGGATTCGCCGGCCCGTTCGGTGATCTCGACCGTCAGCCCCCGGACGATCTCACTGAGCTTCTCGGCGTCGCCTTTCAGGCGCGCGGCCTCGCGGTCGGCGGCCGCCTTCATCTCTTCAAGCTGGCGCTTATTGGCACCCGTGGCCGGCATGGCCATCTGCTTCGGGAACAGGAAATTACGGGCATAGCCGTTAGCGACACGCACAACATCGCCGCGGTTGCCGAGCTTTCGAATCTCCTGCTTGAGTATGACTTCAACCATGGTTTGTTCTCCGCGCGAAGGGGACAGGTGGCTCCCAACGCGGCTTGAGACGAGGGTCGAGCACCGGCCTCATCTGTCCCCCGCAAAGGGCAGCAACGCGATGTTCCTGGCGCGTTTGATGGCGCGCCTGACGAGCCGTTGGTGCTGTGCACTCAGGCCGGTGTGGCGGCGCGGCAGGATCTTGCCCCGGTCGCCGATGAACTGCCGGAGCGTATCGACGTCCTTGTAGTTGATGTCGTCAATCTTGTTGACGCTGAAATAGTCCACGTTGCGCCGGCGGAAGAATCGTCGGCCCCCGCCGCCCGCTCGTGGACGGCCGTCGCGCTGGCCCGGCCGGCGGCCCCCCGGCCGGCGGTCACCGCTGGGCCCGCGAGGGCTCTGCCCGGCAGGCCTACCTTGCGGACCCTGCCCGGCAGCTCCGCCCTGCGGTGCCTGCTCGGCCGGTGCGCCTTCCCCGCCTGGTGGGGCAGGTTTGCTTTCGGCGGCCTCCACGGCGGGTTCAGTTGCCGCAGCCGGCGCGACGGGCTTGTTTTCGATGGCCGGCTTCTCGGCGCTGGTCTTGTCTTCAGTCTCACCCATGGTGTCTCCCTCGAGGTCTCATTTCCATTCTAGGTCGCTGCTTCGGGTGGCTTCGGCGCCGCTTCTTCGGAGGCGGGCTTGCCCGGTTCCGCCGGCGCGGACCTTGGCTTGCCCCTCGACTCGGGCCGTTCCGGAGCCGGCGGCGGCTTCCGCGCTGCCCGTTTCTCCCGTTTCAAGCGATGCTTTTCGGCGCGCTTCTGATCGAGATCGATGCGGACCGTCAGGTACTTGATCACCGAGTCGGAGACGCGCAAGCGGCGCTCGATTTCCTTAGACAGGGAGAGATCGCCCTCCAGTGAATACTGAATAAGGATGTAATAGCCCTCGCGGCAGTGCTGGACCATGTAAGCGAGGCGGCGCTTGCCCCACTTGTCAGTTTTGTCGATCGTCGCCCCCCCTTCGGTGATCGCCCTCTGCACCTGTTCGACGGCAGCGTCGATTTCTTCATCGGGAAGATCCGGCTTGAGTATGAAGATCAGTTCGTAGACTCTCATTTGTCCTCTGTTGATCCTTGGGCGCGCCGGTTGAACACCGACATGGCCTTCTCGGCGCCTTCGGATAGGATCGACCGGACGGCGTCGGCCGCCCGTCCCAGCAGATCCTCCAGTTCGTTCATTTCGCCGCGGCGAAAGGGCCGCAGGACGTAAGCCGCCCCATCGTCGACCTGATGGCCCGGACTGATGCCCAACCGCAAACGGGCGAAGTCACTTGAGCGGACCGACACGATCACCGACTGCACCCCGTTGTGCCCCCCTGCCGAGCCGCGCTCGCGAATGCGAAGCGCGCCCCAGGGGAGCGCCAATTCGTCATACACCAGCAGCAACCGCCCGGTCCCCAGCTCATACTTGTCGAGCAGCATCTTAACCGGACCGCCGCTGCGGTTCATGTACGACAGCGGCTTAGCCAATAATACCGACTTGCCGCTGACCTGACCTTGCCCGACCAGCGCATTGCCTTCGCGCCGGCCGAAGCGAATGCCTTCCTCTTCCGCAAGCCGATCGAGCGTCAAGAAGCCCAAGTTGTGCGGCGTCAATTCATACTGAGGGCCGGGATTACCAAGCCCTACGATGAGCCGCTCGGGGGGCTGCTGCGGCCCCCGATGCCGCGACGCAGGCTCGCCGGCGCCCGACGGCGGCAACGAACGCGCCCGGCCCGGTGCGCGCCAACGCTCCAGCCAGCGCCAGGCAGCCATGTCTCATCCAGCCCCGGCCGCCTAGGACTCCTTTTCCTTCTCGTCCGTCTTGGCCTCTTCCGCTCCAGGCTCGGCGGCCTCGCCCTCGACCACGCCCTCTTCCTCGACTTCGGGGGTCTCTTCTTCGATCACCTTCGGCGCGATGACATGAATCAACACGCGATCGGGCAGGCTTAAGAATGCTACGTCCTCGATCGCATCGAGATCCTTCACGCGAACGGCATCCCCGACTTGCATCGCAGTGACATCGATGGGGATCGTCGCGGGCACCTTCAATGGTAGCGCCCTCACCTCGACCTCGCGCGAGACGATCTCCTCCAAAGCACCCTGTTCGCGGACACCCAGGGAAACGCCGACGGTCTCGATCGGCACCATGACGTCGACAGTCTTCCCAAGGTCCACTCGAAGCAGATCCACGTGCAGCAGGTGGCCCTTGACGGGGTCTAGCTGCCAGTGCGATGCCAACACCGAGGCCTGCTCACGGCCCACCTTCAGGGTCAGAATCTGGTTGTGGCCCGAGGGTGACTGTAGGATGTGGGTCATCGGCGCGGCGTCGATCGTGACGGCGATCGAGTCCTTCCCGAGCCCGTAGACAACCGCCGGGAGCTTGCCGGCTCTGCGAAGACGGCCGGCGGCGTTTTTGCCGCGCTCATCCCGCACCGCGGCGGCCATCTCGATTTGTTCCTGCATGACGAACTCCTAGCGGCTCACACAAACAGCCGGCTAATCGAAGTCTCCTCGTGAATCGATTCAATGGCCTGCGCCAGCAGCGGGGCCACGCTCAACTGCCGAATGCGCCCGCACTGGCCCGCCTCTTCGCGTAATGGAATAGAGTCGCCGACGACCAGCTCGGTGAGCGATGAGTTGGTGATCTTCTCCAGGGCCGAGCCGGAAAGCACCGGGTGAGTACAGCAGGCGTACACGGCGGTGGCGCCGTACTCCAACAGCGCATCAACCGCCTTGACCAACGTACCGGCCGTGTCGACCATATCGTCGACGATCAGGCAGTCGCGGCCCTTCACATCACCGATGACGTTCATCACTTCGGCCACGTTGGCCTGCTCGCGGCGCTTGTCGATGATCGCGAGTTGCGCATCGAGACGCTTGGCGAACGCGCGGGCGCGCTCGACGCCGCCCGGATCGGGTGAAACCACCGTGAGGTTCTCCAACCCGAGCGTTTTGATGTGCTCCACCATCACCGGCGCGGCGAAGAGATGATCCACGGGGACGTCAAAGAAGCCCTGGATTTGCGCGGCGTGAAGGTCGAGCGCCAGGAGTCGGTCCGCACCGGCCGTGACGAGCAAGCTCGCGACCAGCTTGGCCGAGATCGGCACGCGCGGCTTGTCCTTGCGGTCCTGCCGGCCGTAGCCGTAATAGGGCAGCACCGGCGTGATGCGCTTGGCGGACGCACGACGCAGCGCATCCATCATCAGCAGCAACTCCATGAGGTGGTGATCCACGGGCGTGCAGGTCGACTGAATGACAAAGACATCGGCGCCGCGCACGTTCTCATTGATTTGCAGCCAGATCTCGCCATCGGAAAACGTCTTCAGAATGCAATCGGCCAGTGGAACACCGAGCTGCCGGCAGATATCCTCGGCCAACTTAGGATTGGCGCTCCCGGTAAACACCCTCAACCGATCGCGATTCATCGTTCTTGACAACTGCGGCGCAGCCAAGATACTCCCTGACAGCACAGCCATCCGACGTCGGCGGCGGGAACCGGGTTGCTCGGGGCAACCCCTGCACCGCTTCCGAGCGCGCTTCTCAGGGCCCGCTCAGTCCCAGATGCGACGGTACGTCCGCCGGCTCAATGTTCGGGCGAGAAAGGCTTCGCCAGGAGCCGCGGCCAAATGACGCCGCGCCTTCTCCGCCAGGGTCCGATCAGGGAACAGGCCAAACACAGCCGATCCACTGCCCGACAGCATCGCTTGAGAAGCCCCGAGCTGTACCAGGCGATTCTTCCCTTCATTAATCTGGGGAAATCGTCGGAAGATTACTTCTTCGAAGTCGTTTTCGAAGATCCCTGGCAGGTCTCCTGTGAGATCTTGCGCCTCGCCCGGCTCAGGAAGACAAATCCTTGAGCCGAAACCTCTAATGATATTGAGCTTGTCGTCGGGTGTCAAACGCGAGCGTGCTCGGCTGAGAGCGCGATAGGCGTCGGCGGTGGCGATCTTGACCTGCGGCGTCCAGATCACCATCCAGCGGCGTGGCGGCTCGGGCAGAGGATAGACCTCTTCACCGCGGCCCACTCCGACGGCGGTGCCGCCAACGAGGAAGAACGGCACATCGCTTCCCAGGTGCGCAGCCACTTCGAAAAGCAGGTGTGCCTGCGGGGCGGGATGGAGCAACCGACTGAGCGCAAGCAGGACCGCGGCCGCGTCGCTGGAGCCACCCCCGAGTCCCGCACCAACGGGGATGTGCTTCACCAGATCGATCCGTACCCCCCCCTTCCACGATCCGGCTGCCAGCAGTTCCCGGGCGGCTCGAGCGGCGAGGTTGTCGCCGTTCACGGGCGTCCCCGGATCGCAACGGAGCACGACACCGCTACGGCCGCGGCGCTCGTAGTTGACGGTAAGCCGGTCGGCGAGGGAGATGGTCTGAAGGACGGTGCGCAAGTGGTGGAATCCGTCGGGCCGGCGGTCGAGCACTTTGAGGCCAAGGTTCACCTTGGCCGGCGCCCGGCCTAACAGAGTGGGCATGCTACTCGTCGTACTTGAGGAGAGAGGAGACTTCGTAGGCGCCCAGCTTGCTTCGCCCGTTCAGGAAGGTCAGCTCGACGGCGAAGGCGAGTGCGGCGACCTGACCACCGACTTGCTCGACCAGCCGGCAAGTGGCGGCCGCCGTGCCGCCCGTGGCGAGAAGATCGTCCACTACCAGGACCTTCTGGCCGGGCTCGATCGCGTCGCGGTGGACTTCCAGCGTGTCCTGACCGTATTCGAGGTCATAGCTGACTTGTACGGTCTCGGCCGGCAGCTTGTTCGGTTTGCGCACGGGAACGAAGCCCGCGCCCAGCCGCGCCGCCATGGCCGCCCCGAAGATGAAGCCCCTTGCTTCGATACCGACCACGAGGTCCGGGCGGACGCTGTGGAAAGGCAACGTCATCTCTCGGAGCAAGGTTTCCAGCCCCGAAGTGTCTTTGAGAAGCGTCGTGATGTCGTAGAAAAGAATCCCCGGTTTGGGGAAGTCGGGCACCTCGCGGATGAGCTTCTTGAGCTCCCTCTCGACGTTGCTGGCAACAGCTGATCCTTCGGTCGGCATAGGTCCGCGTGTACCCCTCAATACTCGATTCTAAACCCCGACACCGGCTCGTGTTCAGCCTCGCGCCGCTCGACGTGGTCCACGCGCGAGAACGAGGGGCCGGCCCGGAGCTTCTGCTCCAAGCGGCCGAGCGCTTCGAGGGCGCCTGCGGCGTAGACCTCGACGGTCGAGTCCGCACGGTTCTTCACGTAGCCGGCGAGTGCCAGCTCCCGTGCCAACCGCTGGACGAAATAGCGGAAGCCGACGCCCTGCACCCGGCCATGGACGACGTACATTCTAGCTGATTGTGCGTTGCTCATCTCCCTGCACCCTGACCCGGACGGGCCGGAACCGAAAAGGGAACCCGCGGGCAATAGTGGTTTCCGTGTTTCGGCAAGGGTTAACCCCACCCTCACGGGCGCGGCTCTGACTGTTTCCGCCTCATTTGGAAGTTCCTACACAGCTAGCCGCCGGAAGGAGTAAATCTTTCCACGTATACCGGTGATCACAGACCCACAAGGCCCCAGAAAACGACGTTCCAGTTCTGGCATTGCGGTTGCTAGCTGAGTCCACGTGGATTCAATCGGTCAACTTGTTCTGGCAAGCTTGGTTCTAGCCGCGTCGTTCGGCTTCGCGCTGGCCCTGCAGTGGGGTGTACTGCGAGCGATCGTGCGGGCCGTGGGGCCAGGCGTTCGCCGGGACTCAGGGAAGCCGGAGAAGCCACGTTGACTCCTCCACTGAGTCAGGCCCTGCAGGGAGTACCCGACGGACCACGGGAACGCCTCCAGCCCTGCAGGGCCTTTTATTCGACGTCCCGTACCGCTGAGCCTCTCACCGCGGTGCTTTACTTCCGCGCGCCCCGCCGAGGCTTCTTGACTCGCGACTGCCGCAGTTTCTTGGGTTTCCGTTTGGGTTTCGAGATAGCGAAGGTGCCGCTGCCCAGGTTCTCCGCCTGGTAGAGTTTGTCGTTGTTTGCCATAGGACTGCCTGATCCGTATTCTAACCCAGCTTGGGCACAGAGCCTGCGAGCCGAGCATAACCTCCATCGGTATTCCGGCAGATGGCCCCGCCCCCCGCCCCCAGACGCGCGGCTGCTATCCTTGCCGCGATTCGGAATCGCCGGGAAAGTGGGCCGAGGTTGGGCGAGCGGTGAAGGCCGTCAGCAAAGGCCGCGAGAGGCTGTCAACAGGGCTATTTCCCTGCGGCAGTCCATCTACTCGAACGCGACCGTGATCCCGCCTTGGCTGCACTGGTCGCCAACGCAGACCGTCACCGGGACAGCAGGGCCGGAGGGCGAGTTTGTCGGCATGACGGTCCACTGGTTCACCCCACAAATCAGCCTGGGCGCCGAGCCGGCATAGAGGACCTCGGCTGCCACGCCATCGCAAACGCCGTCGAGGTCAGCTTGAGCCGAGGCAGAGGCTCGACGGAGGGAGCCAGTTCACCATTCGGGCAGATCGGGTCCGTCCGCCCGCCACCGGTACCGAAGGCAATGATGAAGCTGTCGGAGGGGTTGCCGGGACCGTTGACCGAGAAGTCAGGATTGAGGATCGCCCCCTGTCCCGTACCGCTGAAGTCCAGCGAGAAGATGCCGGGGTTGCTCTCTGCGATGGGGAAGACCACTGTATTGCCGAGATCGCCGTCTACTTCAACTTGCAGGGGATCCGGGCCGGGAGGTTTCAGGTTCCAGCGTGCGACGAAGGTCACCTGCGATGAGGATGCAAAGAGCATGGGGTTGGGCTTGCCGATCGTCAACACGCGGACTCCGCCCAGCTCGTCCGGCAGGACGACCTGCTTACTCAGCAAGGCGTTGACCGGACCCTCGATGCCGGGAAAGATCCCGAAGCCTGTCACGATCTCCTGTGGCGAGATGCCACCTCCGTCAGCCTGCCTATACTTCGCCGCGCTGACGAGGCCGTCTCGGAAGAGGATCGAATTACTGACTTTGGCAACAAATGTGTCCTGCGAGCCGCCGCCGAAGTCCTCCTGTGCCACCCCCGGCGTTGTCGGGAAGCTGCCTGTCGTCTCGCCTCCGACGTAGTACTGTTGCATCGTATCGACCGCCAGCGCGGTGCCCCGTTCGTCTCCGAGTCCGCCGAGGAAGGTGGAAAACCGATGCGCGTTCCGTATCCGCAAACGCGGCTGACGACAGCGTCCCAGTTCCCTCCTCCGTACTCGGTCTGGGGCGCGCCGGGCGTCACGGGATAGTCGGCCGAGTTGGTCGTGCCGGCAACGACAATGCAGCCATTGCGATCGACCGCCAAGCCCCCCCCCGCGGTCTATGCCCTCGCTGCCCAAATAGGTCGCCCAGAACGGGTCCTCTTCCTCGGGCGTGTCGAAGATCGATCCCAACTCGTCGCCGGAGAGAGAGATGACATACATCGCCTCTTTCTCGCCCCCGGGCAGCTTGTGTATCGCAGACGTAAGCGTGGGTAACTTTCGTGAGTTGGTCGTGAGAAGCAGCGCAATCCTCTTCATCGCCACTTCGTCAGCTAGGTACGGGCTGTCAGTGAGTTCCATGCCTTCGAGGGTTTCGTCCTCGGCCCCCCCGACATAGGTTCCGCCTGTTCGCCGAAGCTCGATGGGATCGAGCAGCCGCCAGGCGGTCAGGTGCGCGTCCATGCCCCCGGCGTGCAGGACCTGGAAAGGAAGCGGCCCGATGAACAGGCCCTTCGACGTTGTGTCCATACCCATCACAATTTCAGGACCGGTTTCCGATTCACACGCGGTGATCACCACCTCTTTGCCTTCGTCCTCGGCGATGCCGCCGAAATAGACAGCGGTGCGTTCTTCCATGAACAGATCTTCGCTGGGCCCGAAGCGCTCAAGTACCTGCACCTCGACAAAGGCGTCGAAGAACCCGCCCAAGTGTGGCGCCGACTCGGGCCCGACGGGGAAGTCCGGCGAGTCGGTCCGTCCGGCCTGGACGATCAGAAGCTGGTTGTCCCGTCGGCAGATGTCCATGGCGAGGCTCTCGTCGCCCCCGGTACCGCCCGTGTAGCGACCGTATTCGATCTGCTGGCCGTCTTTGCTTAGGCCGAGCAAGAACGAATCCACACGCTGAACGAAACGATTCGGCTCGGTCACCGGCATGCGCGGGTCGTCCGTGTGACCCGTCATCCAAAGGATGTCTTCGAAGACTTCCAGATCGGTAACCACATCAACGCCGGGCGACCCCACGAACGTGGTCCAGAGCAACGTTGAGGCATCGGCCGAAAGAGCAGACACGAAGCCGTCGCGGCCACCGAGGAAGTTGGCGAAGCGGGTTTCGGGATTGGCTGGGAAATTGGGAGAAAACGTCCACCCCGCAAGCAGAAGCTGCTGCGTGGCGTCGTCGAAAAGGACCCGCGTGAGCGCCTCAAAGTCGTCTCCGCCCAAGTAGGAACCAAACACGACTTCGGGGTCGATCACCAGCGGCAGTTTCGCGTCGTAGTCGCCGATCGAGAATCCCACGCGTCCCTTCCCGGACAGCTCAAAACGGGCCTCGACACTGCGCCGCTCGCCGGCGGCATGTTGATACACGACCGGCCGATGCTGGCGTAGCTCGCCTGCCGGCGTGGACAGCACGAGGCCGCCTCCGTCGTCGAGCCGGAGCTTATCGAAGCCGTCGAACGACAGCTCGATCAAGCTGGGATCGGCCCCGGGCGCAACGATAAAGTCGTACTCCAAACGCGCCGGGCCCGCGGAACCCTCTCTCTCGAGCCCGCGATAGATCATGTCGATGCCGGGATAGACCTGCTTGAACTTCACCCGTGAGTAATGCGGAACGTTTCTGCGCCACCCGTCAGGATCGTTCCCGATCAGGTAGTGGCTCTTGCTGGGCAGCGCTTCCAAGCCCTTTCCCTCAGCCGTTGGATTGGCGCCGACCACATCCATGCGAACCGAGACCGAGTGGCTCTCGCGCCGACCGGCCAGCGCCAAGCGCATCGACTTAGGGCTTACAGCAACGGCGTAGCCCGGCCCACGAGCGACAAACCCCGCAGTATTGCCGGTCTTCGCAACGGCCGGCTCGAAACGGAGTGGCGTCGACGTGGCCGACGTGATTCGCCTGGCGGGTGGGGACCCGCTCAGATGAACGGAGGACGCCTCCATCAGGACGAGCGAAACTCCGAGGGCAAATAGGAATCGAGGCCGGTACCTTGAGTGTGGCGGATGCACTGAGCCAACTCGACGCCGTCTGGGTGACAGCACAACTACGCTCATAGCGACCCCGTGGCGGAACCCCGACCTAACCTTATTCTACTGCCGTGGGGCTAGATCGGAACGTGTGGCCAGTTCGGGTGGACAAAAGCGGTAGGGAATCGTTCACTCAAACGCCGCCGTGACGATGTTGCTGCAGATGTCGCCCGAGCAGGCTTGGATCGGAACCGCCGGGCCTGAGGGGTTGTTGGTGGGGACGACATTCCACTGGTTGACGCCGCAGACCAACCCGGGTGCGGAGCCCGCGTAAGGCACCTGGGCCTCCACACCGTCCACCAGCACTCGCTGCGGCAGTTGCAGCCTGGGCAGAGGTTCCGCGGACGGCCCCAAGCCGGCATCTGGGCAAATCGGGTCGGTGGTGCCGCCGCCCGTACCGAACAGCACGATGAAGCTGTCGGACGGCGCTGGATTGTCGACGCTGTTGATCGTAAAGTCCGGATTCAGGATCGCGCCTTGCCCCTGACCGGAACCGTCAAAGGCAAACAGACCGGGGTTCGCTTCCAGCACAGGCACCTCGACGACGTTCGATAGGTCCCCTTCAAACTCAACCTGAACGCTTACGACAGGTGGATCTTCCCCTTTTTCTTGTAAAAAACGGAAACCGACGCTAAACCGAAAAACAAAGTTGTCCTGGAACTGCGACGCAAACGTAATGGGGGTCGCGTCGCCATCCACGAGAACGCGCGTCTCGCCGATCTCGGTCAGTAGGTTTCGGTCCTCGTCAAACACGAGGAGGGCGGGTGGATCGGGCCCGATGTTGGCTCCGCCTACGGCCGAGATCTGCTGAGGCGAGGCTCCGGGCTGGAATCCGGCGGCATTAACGGGAGTGTTGGTGGAGACGAAGGGACGTGTAATGACCCCCACTGTGGCGTCGAACGGATCACCTCCGAAATCGGGCTGGAACGAGCCCGGTGTCGTGAAAGCGCCCGGGCCGTTGATGCCCGTGGCGTGAATCTGCCCGAAGTCATCGAACGCCACGTCGGTCACGTTCGAGTTCCGGTTGCCCCACAGGTAGGTCGCGTAGTCGATCTGGGTGAGGTCCCCAGAGAACAGCATGAAATAGCCGCCGAAGACGCCGTTGAGATTGGGAAAGACCGCGTCGGGCGTCGTGGGGACCTGCGAGAAAGTTAGGCCGACTCCCGCGGGCGCCCCGTTGGGGTCGAGGGCCATTCGCGCCGCTTGGTCAAAATTAGTCCCGCCGGCATAGGTGGTCCGGAATTCGGCGGTGCCGGTCTGCTCGTCGAACACGAGCTCAGACATCACCAGGCTCTGCGGCCCTCCTGGATAATTCTCGACGGCTGCGCCGGCGAATGTGGGCACGTTACTGCCGGCGTTGTAGAAGAAGTACACCTTGTCCTTGCTGGAGGGCCCTCCTACGCGGCCTTTGAAAGTTTCGAAAAACACCTCGCTTTCGTCATCCGGCCCACCAGGTAGGTACGTAGCGAAGGCTACCGAATCCTCCGCCGACGGCCAAGCGGGCGCGAAACTGGGATCCAGGCGTAAGACGGTGACATGCCCATCGGTTCCTCCGGCCCGAGTCGGGTTGAGTACACCGAATTCGGCCATGTTGTCGGAGTCCGTGGTCATCGCGGCGAAGACGTCGTCCTCGTCAAAGCGGAAACCTACGTTGATGCTGAACTTTGAGAAGCTCAGGGAGTCGACAAAGTCCGTGCCGTTCCCACCCAGAAGAGAAGTGGACCGACTGTCCACGGTGAAAGGGACGCCCGCCGTCGTATCGAGCCGAAGAGCGTCAACCCAGCCGTCGGTATCGCCGGCGCGTTGCGTGTTGAAGGCGTCCTGTGTCAACGGAAAGTTCAGCGCATCTGTGGTGCCACCGGTTACCACCACCACGAAATCTTCTCCTGGAAAGAAATCGATTCCGGCGCCGGTATCGTCTCCGAAACCGCCGAGCGTTCCACTATGGAGGAGATCACCGTCGGGACTCACGGCGGCGGTAAAGGCGTCGCGGCCTCCGGTCCACCGGCTGCCATCAGTCTCCGGGAAACCTCGACCATCGGTGAAGCCGGTGATGTACGCGTTGCCGTCGCGATCAACAGTGACCTCGAAGGCTTGGCTGTTGCCGTTGCCGCCGAAAAAGTTCTGGCGTAGGCTGGTGGTCAATTCATCGTCAAATCGGGTAAGAAACGCGTCCCTCCTCTCGCCGGGCGGACCCTTGGCGCCCGCGGCGGGGAAATCGGGCGACTCGGTCCAACCGGCAACGTAGATACTCCCATCTGGGCCGACCTCGATCGCGAAAGCCTGGTCGTCCCCGCTTCCTCCCAAATAGGTCGAATACTCGACCTTTGGATCGATCACAAGCGGGTGCGCTGGATCGTAGGGGTCAAGTTCGAAGCGGACACCCGCGTCGCCCCAAGGCACGTACCGGCCTCCCACCGGTTTGCGCATTGCGGCGATCTCCTGATAGACGACCGGGCGGTATTGGCGCACGTCTCCAGCGGCGGTACGCAGCCGCAAGCCGCCGTCATCCTCGATGGACAAGTCTTCCGCGCCTTCGAACGCAAGCCGGATCTGCCTAGGGTCGGCACCGGGCTCGACGACAAAGTCGTATTCGAGCAACCGGCTGAGATGCGAACGCCCTTCGCGCGCGGCGGCGTAGTAGACGACATCGATTCCCGGGTAGACGTCGTCGAAGCGGACCCGCGCGAAGTGAGGGACGTCCCGGCGCCACTTCTCAGGGTCGTTTCCGATGTAGTAGTTGCTTCTGCCCGGTAAGCGTTCGAGCCCGGTTGCGGAGCCGCCGGCGTTCGCGCCGACGATTTCGAGGTGCAGTGGCACGGCGGGCTCGTCGACTCCCGCCCGCAGGTGCATGGCAATCCCTGCGGCGTCCACCCGCATCGAATACCCGAAGCCGCGGGCGACAAACGACGCTCCCTCCTTTCCGCTGGGTTGTCCACCGGGTTCAAAATGAAGAGGCGTTTGGCCCACCGATACGAAGCGGGCCTTGCTTGGAGGAGCCGCCTCCGGCTTCGGTGAGGAAGAATCGCCAACCCTGACAGCGTCAGCAAAGCGAGGGCGCCTACGAAAACAGAGTTGGATCGAGGTTGGGGCACGCGCCGGATCTCCTTTGATAGCGTTGCAGAATGAATCATAGCCCAACCGGTGCCCGGTGTTCACAACCGACAAACCAGAACCGCCACAACCGAGCCCCGGGCGCCAGCTAGGGGTCAATCCGTTCTGGTTGCGCAAAACCCCCATCCGAGTGCAAAGGCTCGACCTTTCGCCAACAACCGTGCCCTGACCCTCACCAGCGCTCCGGGCACAGTGTTTGGATATACTGATGTGCGCTATGAAACCCCTGCTCACTCTTCTACTGATCCTTCCCCTCGCGCTCCACGCCGCCGACACGCTCGACATCTACTGGATCGACGTCGAAGGCGGGGCCGCCACGCTGATCGTGACGCCGGGGGGCGACACCGTCCTGATGGATGCCGGTTGGCCCGGCTACGAGAGCCGCGACGCCAAGCGCATCCAGCACGTGCTGACCCGCGAGGCCAAGGCGGAGAAGATCGACTACTTCATCACATCGCACTTTCACGGCGATCACGCCGGCGGATTGCCGCAACTCGTCGACCTCGTGCCCGTCGAGAAGTTCGTCGAACACGGTGAAAGCGTCGAGCTACACCGCGAGCGTGGCAAGAAACTGTGGGACAGCTATCTCAGTGTCGCCCATGGGAAGCGCATGGCCATCAAGCCGGGTGACAAGCTGCCGCTCGATGGCGCGGACCTGACCTTTGTCGCCGCGCGCAGCCGCTTTATCGAGGGCGGGACCGGCGCAGCCAATCCACATTGCAGGAATGCCGAATTACAGGAAGAAGACAAGACGGAGAACGGCAAGAGCGTCGGCTTCGTCGTCAAGATGGGCGATTTCGAGTTTCTTGACTTGGGCGACTTGACCTGGAACTACGAACACGAGTTGGCCTGCCCGGTCAATCGTCTTGGGGAGATCGACCTTTACCAGACCACGCACCACGGGCTGAATTCCGGCCCGCCGCAACTCGTACTGGCCCTCCAGCCGACGGTCGCCGTGATGAACAACGGCCCCCGCAAGGGCGGCAGCCCCGCCATCTGGAAGATGCTTAGGAAGTCGGCGGGTTTCCAGGATCTCTGGCAAGGCCATCGCAACGTCCAGGCAAGCGACGCCGAGAATACCGACCGCGAAATGATCGCCAACCTAGCCGAAACCGAGAACTGCCAAGGCCATTGGATCAAGGCCTCCGTCCGCAAAGACGGCACCTACACCGTGGTCAACAGCCGCAATGGGTATTCGAAGACATATCAGGCGAAGTAGGGGCAGTCGGCTCGCTGGGCAAAGGGGAGGACGTCGACGCCGTCTGCCGGATGGGATGCTCTGAGTGAACGGGTGAGACTGCGCGGTGCGAGGAGCCGCGATCAAGTGCGCCTCGGGAAGTTAGTGGCAGCTCTTCCGTTCCTTCTTCCGCTGTTCTTTCTCACGCTCCCGCTGGTCGAGGATCTGCTGATACGTGGCGCGCTGTGGGGTGTCGAGGAGCGCCGTGATTCGCTCGGTGCGCTCGGCCCGCAGCACCTCGATCTCGGGTTTGATGACCTTGCGCACTTCGTGGTAGCGGTGCCCGATGTCATCGAGGATTACGTGGACTTTCTCGATCTGCCCGGGCCGGAGGGAGAGATCGCGCGTCAGCTCCATGATGAGGCGCTCACGGTATCCCTTCGGGGAGGGGGCGCTCGATTCGAGGGCCGCGCTCGCGCCCTGGACGTCGTAAAATCGGTGGGCCGCAGCACCGAATAACGAACCCGCGACGAAAACCAGGGTCAGATAGAGCAGGGCCGTCCGTTTCGACTGTCCGTTCATTGGCCGTTCTCCGCCAGCAGCCACAAATCTCCGTCATGCTCCGCCAGAGCGTCAGCCGGGACAGCGTCGAGATAGCTCGGCGAGGCCGCCTCAGGGGCGCGTTGCGATAGATCGCCCAAGGCGCCCACTAACAAAGCGGCCGCCACGGCGGAAGCCGCAGCCATGCGGGTGGCCCACCAGCGCAACGGCTCGACCCAGCTCGTCGCACGTCCCGCCTCGATAAGAGCCCACAAGCGGGGTGTGAAATCGGGTGAGCCTTCCACATCGGGACAGGCGTCCCGATAAGCCCCCCACAACCTCTTCAATCGCTGCTCAGTGTCGAAAGACATAGCATCTCTCTTGTGGCGCAGTTTATCAGACCTTGCCTTGCTCCTTCAATTCTTGCAGGGCCTTGAGTGCTCGTTTGCGCGCCCGAAACAGCCGTACCTTGAGGGCGCTTTCCTTGACCTTGAAGATCTCCATCAGCTCCTTGAGCGACAGCCCTTCCACTTCCTTAAGAGTCAGCAACACGCGGTCCTCATCCGAGATTTCTTCGAAAAGCCGCTGGACGGTTTCTCGAATCTCCGCTTTGCGCCTATGCTCTTCGTACTCCTTGGCGCCCCGGGCCGCGTCGGCGCCGCTGACCTGCTGTTCGCTGACATCGGCCATCCGGACACCGGCCGAGCGTCGCCGTTTGCGCAAATAGTCGTACGTAGCGTTCCTAGTCAGCCGATACAGCCAGGGCTCAAACACCTCCGGGCTACGTAACTGGTTGAGGGAGTAGTAGAGCCGCGCGAAAACATCCTGGCCCACGTCTTCGACATCTTCGACACGTCCGATCAACCGATAGATCGTACCCAGCGTCCGCTTGCGGTACGCCTGCACAATCAGGTTGAACGCCTCGGCGTCACCACGCTGGGCGCGCTCGATCGTCTCCGGCTCGACGAGCATCCCCGACCGTTTATTCCCTTGGGAAGAAAGCGCCGCTCAGCGCGGATGCCGCCATACGCCCTTCTTCCCTCACGGTCCGAGCGTCGCTACCGCTGGGGCATCTACTCGCATGGGCGCTCAGGCAGACGTATAGGTTACTGCATTCTTCGGGGAACCTGAAAGTCGATGGGTGCCCAAGTGGGTGCCTCCTGAGGTGGACCTCGTCGCCTCCACAGGGCGTTGGGCCCCCGCTGGACGCCGCCTAGCCCAGGTACGTGTAATCATCTAGCACGAGCGAAACGGTCGCCAACACCTCGCGCTCATCGTCATCAGAGATCAGCCCAAGCTCTTTGCGGTCGGACAACCGCTTGGCAAGCGCATCACGAAGTTCGTCGGTGTCGTGCCCGGTGTACTCGATGACCTCACGGACCGAGTCGCCCCGGATCACCTTGTCGATCTCGACGCGCCCGCGCTCACCGACGGTAACGCTGGCCTCGGTCACCACCCCGAACAAGTTGTGTAAGTCGCCCAGGGTCTCTTGGTAAGCGCCCAGCAGCAGAAACCCCAGGTAGTACGGCTCACCCTGGCGAACCGCATGTAGCTCCAAGGCCTCTTTGACGTCCTTCAAATCGACAAACTTGTCCACCGCACCGTCGGAATCGCAAGTGATGTCGCACAGGATGCCCCGCTCGGAGGGAACCTCGTGCAGGCGGTGGATGGGCAAAATCGGGAAGAGCTGGTCGAAGGCCCAGAAATCGGGCAGCGACTGGAACATGGAAAAGTTACAGAGGTATTTGGCTGAGAGCAACCGGTCGAGATCGTCGAACTCCTCGGGACGCTGCTTGAGAAGCCGCGACAGCTTGGCCGCCTTGCGGCAGATCTTCCAGAACAGCCACTCACCCTTGGCCTTGTCCTCGAGACCCAGATAGCCCAGCTCGAACAGCGCATTCAGCTCTTCGCGGTGCTGGATGGCGTCGTGGTAGTATTCACGGCAGTTCTTGGCGTGGATGCCCCGAGCCACGTCAATCAACTCCAGGACGGGAGCGGACGTGGATTCCATCTCCTCGATCGAATAGTTCCCGAGCGTGCCCGGCGCGATGACCTTCTTGACATCGGCCACCAGCATCGAGTGATAACTGACGATCGCACGGCCGCATTCGGTGACGATGACCGGTTCGGGCACCTCCTCGTGGTCGCAAACGTCCTTGATCGCGTAGACCACGTCGTTGGCGAACTCCTGCACCGAGTAGTTCACTGAGAACTCGGAGGCGGTCTTGCTACCGTCGTAGTCGACTCCGAGGCCGCCGCCGACGTTGAGATATTCGACCGCGAACCCCATCTTGCGGACCTTGGCATAGACCCGCGCCGCCTCCTTGACCGCCTGCTTTACGCGCCGGATGTCGGTAATCTGCGAGCCGATATGGAAGTGCAGCATCTTGAGCTGCGACGTTTTGCCGGCCCGGCGCAGCGCCTCGAGCGTATTGACGAGAGCGATCGTCGTCATGCCGAACTTGGCGAACTCGCCGCCCGAGTCCTCCCACTTGCCGCTTCCCCGGGAGTACAGCTTGACGCGAATCCCCATCTGAGGCTCGACGCCGAGCTTGTCGCCGAGCTCGAGACTCGCCGCCATGTCCGTGGGGTCTTCCACGACGATCACGGTGTTCTTGGCCACGTGGTCGGACAGGATGGCGCTGCGCAGGAACAGGTCGTCTTTGAGCCCGTTGCAGACAATCAGCGCGTCGTCGGTGAGCGGCATGGCAAGCGCCGCGATCAGCTCCGCCTTGCTGCCCACTTCCAGTCCGTACAAATAACGGGCGCCCGATTCGACGAGCCTCTGTACCACCTCCGATTTCTGGTTCACCTTGACGGGATAGACGGCGAGATGGCGGCCGGGGTAGTCGAACTCCACCATCGCGTTGCGGAAGGCTTTGTGCAGTGCCTCGAGCCGCTCGTCGAGGATCTGGGGGAAACGCAACAGGAAGGGAGTGGAGTGGTTCAGCTTGACAAGGTCGAGGACCGCTTCGTGAACGTCGATCGCGCGCTGGGGATTTTTCCATGGAGCAACCGTCAGATTCCCTTTCCCGTTGACATCGAAGTAGCCGGCCCCCCAATCGTCGATTCCGTAAATCTTCGAAACCGCCTCGACCGCCCCAGGACCGGCCCGCAGGGCGAGAACGTCATGGGGAGCAATGGCCATGGATCGTGTTCCTCCGCGTTCGCGGTCCGCGGGGATCCGAACAGCAAAAAGGCAGCCCCACAGGCTGCCCGCGAGTACCCATCATAGCCAAAACCTTGACCGTCGATTGCGAGCGCCGACGTCAGTGATGCATCGAGGGACTCTGGGCCTCCCGAAGAGCCGCTCAGGCCCCCGCCTTCGGCTAAACGTATTGAGGCTAGAATTGGAGGTCACGTCCAGATGCCTCTATGCCAACCGACCGCCCCATCCTTCTAGCACTCGGCAACCTCCCCGACGATTGGTTCGCACAACTCGCCTCGATCGAAGACCTGGTCGAGATCAAGACAGCGCGAACCTCCGAAGACGCGCAGCCACTGATCCCCGAGGCCGAAATCGTGTTCGCCTGGGAGGGTTCGTCGCGCTGGATCCGCGATGGGCTGGCAAGGGCCTCGAAGTTGCGGTGGATCCAAAACAGCTCCGCGGGGTTGGAGCGACTTTTGTCTTCCGAACTGATCGGGAGTTCCGTCATCGTCACAAACGGCCGGGGCCTCTATGCTCCGGCGCTGGCCGAGTTTGTCATGCTAAGCGCCCTCTACTTCTCGAAAGACGTCCCGCGCCTCGATGCCAGCCGGCGCAAGCGCCGCTGGGACCGTTTCGTTTGCGGCGACCTGGCCGGACAGACGATGGGCATCGTCGGATACGGCGGTACCGGACGCTATACGGCACGGCTGGCGAAGAGTTTCGGCATGAGGGTGCTGGCTGTCAAGCGCAACGTCACGAACGTGGAAGGCCGCGAGTGGGTGGATGAGATCCTCCCGCCCGAGCGCTGGCACGAGTTGCTCGTCTCATCCGACCAGGTGGTGAACGCCCTGCCTCAAACCGACGACACCCGCGGCATGTTCGGCGAACCCGAGTTCCGCGCCATGAAGGCGACGGCCATCTACATCAACGTCGGCCGCGGCGCCACGACCCGGCAAGACGTGCTCGTCCGGGCTCTCAAGGAGCAGTGGATCGCCGGCGCAGGCCTCGATGTCTACGAAACCGAGCCTCTCGCGGACGACAGCGAGCTGTGGAACCTGCCGAACGTGCTCCTCTCACCGCACTCCACCGACATGACGCCTAGGTACTACCGCGTGTCGGCACGGCTGCTGTGCGACAACGTGCAGCGCTACGTCAGGGGTGAACCGCTGGAGAACCTAGTAGAAGACAAGCAACGCGGCTACTAGCATGCTACGCCCGCGGACCGCTCAGGGAACTTGCGAGGCGTGAAATCCGTACAACTGAACGTGCGGCTCCGCTAGCCGCCGGTTCCCCGCGAACGGAGGATTCTCTGAAAGTTGACACTCTGGCGATCACCGCCCTCGCCCTGACGACCATCAGCTGCAACGTAATGGTCGGCATCACGGGAGACTGTGATCACGAAGCTCCACGCTCAGCGACGCTCGAAGCAGCGGATGCTTCGGTAGTACAAGTCCGCGCCGGTGCCGGCTCGCTAACGATTGAGGGACGATCCGACCTCTCCGAGGTCCGCATCGCGGGAAACGCCTGCGCTTCCCGTCCCGAGTTGCTGGGACAGATTCAGATCGTTGCGGAGCAGAGAGACGGCGAGATTCTAATCGAAAGCAAGATACCCGACATCGCGCGCTGGAATGGGCCGGCCCGATTGGACCTGAGGGTTGAAGCGCCCCTGCAGCTCGCGTTCGACGTGCGAGACGGGTCGGGATCAGTGGACGTCAGGAACGTCTCGGCGACGCAGGTTCGAGACGGTTCCGGAAGCCTTGAGGTGGAGCAAATCAATGGCGACTTGCACGTCAGGGACGGTTCGGGCTCTATCCGCATCGAAGGTGTCACAGGCGATCTGCAGGTGCGCGATGGCTCTGGCAGTGTTGAGGTTCAGGGTGTTCGAGGCAGCGTCGACATTCGCGACGGCTCGGGAAGCATCTCGGTCGAAGACGTTGATGGCAATGTGACCGTGCGCGACGGCTCCGGCAGCATCGCTGCAACCCGTGTCACCGGCGACTTCACCGTCAAGGGTGACGGCGGCGGCGGCATCAGCTACTCGGAAATCAGAGGGCGGGTCTCGGTGCCCAAGAAGTAATAGTTGGACGTGGCAACATCCTGTGTGCCAAGCACATCCGTGATCCAGGCGCATCCGAACCCGGAGCGCGGGTGAGCGGTGCGGCGGCCTTTACGTCGAAGGCCCGTGGCCCGTCACTTGTGTTCCGGGCTCGGTAGCTTCGCCTACCGCTGCACTCGGCCCGAGCCGCCACCCTTCATCAGCGCCTCAACCTCGGCCGTCGAGAAGCGGTTGAAGTCACCCGGGATCGAGTGCTTCAAACACGACGCCGCGACGGCAAACTCGAGCGCGTTGGCGTGGTTACCGACGTAGGCATTCATCCCATAGATCAACCCGCCTGAGAACGAGTCACCGCCTCCGACACGATCAACGATATGGGTGACTTGGTACTTACGGCTGCGGTAGAAGTTCGCACGATCGTTCAGAACCGCCGACCAGCCGTTGTGTGAGGCGCTGACCGACTCGCGGAGAGTAATCGCCAAAACCTTCATCTGCGGAAACGCCGCCAGTACCTTGTCTGAGAGCGCCTTGTACTTCTCGACGTCCAGTTCGCCCGATTCGACATCGACATCAATCGTGATGCCGAGCGACATCTGGCAGTCTTCCTCGTTGGCGATGCCTACGTCGACGTACTTCACCAGTTCGGTCATCACTTCTTCGGCCGTCTTACCGAATTTCCACAGGTTCTTGCGGTAGTTGAAGTCGCAGGAGATGGTCACACCCTTCTCCCGCGCGGTCTGGACGGCCTCGATCGACAGGTCGGCCGCGCTCTGCGACAGAGCCGGCGTAATACCGGTGATGTGGAACCAAGTAGCATCGGCGAACACCGCATCCCAGTCGATGTCGCCGGGCTTGGCGATGGCGACGGCCGCGTTGTCGCGGTCGTAAGTGACCTTCGAGGGACGCTGATTGGCCCCGGACTCGAGGAAATAGATGCCCATGCGGCCCGGCCCGCGAACGACGTGGCTGGTGTCGATACCGAAACGCCGTAGCTCGGCGATACAGGCATCGGCGACGGGATGCTTGGACGGCAGGACGGTCACGTAGGAGGTCGGTAGGCCGTAGTTGGCCGTCGAGACCGCCACATTGGCCTCGCCTCCGCCGAAGGTGGCGACGAACATCCCCGACTGCAAGGGCCGCTCGAAATTCGGCGGCGCCAGCCGCAACATGATCTCCCCGAAGGTGACAATTCTCGCCATCGATCTCTCCTAAATATGAACACATCCGCCGGCGAACAGGCGCATCCGCCCATCGTGACATAGGCGTGCGCGAGCGTGGTAGGTCCCCCTAATCCGTCTGTAAGGTCCAGCCCGTCACCCTGACACGCTGCTATTCCCGCTCACGAGGCGTGGACGGGAGTCCACGCGCTCACGAGGCGGTTGGGGCCAAGGAGAATGGATGCAGCCCCAGAGCTCAGAACAAGCGCTCGAACTGCTGGTGTGCTTGCTTGAGGACCTTACGTGGAATCCAGTAGGTATCTTGCGCCCGTCCGCGGCGGCGAAGCGGATTGCGCCCCACAAGGCGCGAGAGGAGCCCGTAAGGGGTGATGACCAAATAGAACATCAACGAAAGCAGGATCCGTGCGTTGATAGACCCCAGCACCCCGGCAAACTTCATCCAGTAGCGATGAAAACCGCGCGCCCCGGCGTCCCAGACACGGCTGATGACGATCAGCGTCGCGCCGACCAACCCGAACGGGAGATAGACCGCGGGCCGATCCTGCCAAGCATTCCAGGCAGTGACCACAAGCAGGACCACACCCACCGCTAGAGTGGACTTGCTCGCCTGCGCCGTCAGCCCGGCGTCGGGATCGGGTCGGCTAGTCAAGCTGGAAGACCTCCTGCCAAACAACTTCTTCCACGAATTCGCCCTGGTCTTGTTTCTCGAGCACGAAGTTGCCGACGACGAGCACGTCCATCTCAGTTCGCATAAAGCACTTGTAGGCGTCCTCGGGGGTGCAAGCAATCGGCTCTCCTCGCACGTTGAACGAGGTGTTTACTAGCACGGGACAGCCCGTCAACCGTCCGAACTCGGCGATCAGATCGTAATAGAGCCCGTTCTCTTCCGACCGCACGGTTTGCACCCGCGCCGAATAGTCCACGTGTGTGACCGCCGGGATCGTCGAACGCGGCACGTTCAGCTTGTCGATGCCGAACAGCCCATCCTGCTCAGCGCTCATGCGGCGGCGAATCTCTTCCTGCACGGGCGCCACCAGCAGCATGTAGGGCGAGTCGACATCCATCTTGAAGTAATCCGACACCGCCTCGCGCACCACCGAGGGAGCGAACGGGCGAAAGCTCTCACGGAACTTGATCTTCAAGTTCATCATCGACTGCATCTTTTGCGAACGCGGGTCTCCCAAGATGCTGCGCGCTCCCAACGCCCGCGGACCGAACTCCATGCGCCCCTGGAACCAGCCCACCACTTTCTCTGACGCCAGTTGCCGCGCCGTCCAGCGGACCAGTTCTTCCCCATCGACGCGCCGATACTTCGCAGCCTGGGAGTCGAGAAAATCGGCAATCTGAGTGGAGCTGAACTCCGGGCCCAGATAGGAGCCTTTCATGCCGTCTATGCGGCCACGGCACACGCGTGAGACGTCGCGGGGCTTGTCGAGGTACTGATACCAGGCCGACAACGCCGCTCCCAGCGCACCGCCGGCATCACCCGCGGCGGGCTGGATCCACAGGTTCTCAAACGGACCTTCGCGCAGCAGGCGGCCGTTGCCCACGCAGTTAAGCGCGACGCCGCCGGCCAGGCAGAGATTCCGCTCGCCGGTTTCTTTGTGAACGTGGCGGGCCATACGCAACATCGCTTCCTCGGTCACTTCCTGCACCGAACGAGCCAGGTCCATTTCGCGCTGGGTGACCTCACTTTCGGGCTTGCGCGGCGCACCCCCGAAGAGCCGGTCGAACGCCTTGCTGGTCATCGTCAAGCCTTGGCAGTAGTTGAAGTACTTCATGTTGAGCCGGAACGACCCGTCTTCGCGCAGGTCGATCAGCTCATCGAGGATCCGCTGGGTGTAGCGCGGCTCCCCGTAGGGCGCCAGCCCCATGATCTTGTATTCGCCCGAGTTGACCTTGAAACCCGTGTAGTAGGTGAAGGCCGAATAGAGCAGCCCGAGCGAGTGCGGGAAGTGGGTCTCGGCCGTCAGTTCGACCCGGTTGCCCTCGCCGCGCCCGTAACTGCTGGTCGCCCATTCGCCCACTCCGTCGATCGTCAGGATCGCGGCCGACTCGAAAGGCGACGGAAAGAAAGCGCTGGCCGCGTGCGACTCGTGGTGCTCGGTGAAGAGAATGACACCCTCGAAGTCCGACTCCCGCTCGATCTGCTCGCGCATCCAGAGCTTTTCGCGCAGCCACAGCGGCATCGCCCGCAAGAACGACCGTACGCCGCCGGGTGCATAGTCGAGGTAGGTCTCGAGTAGGCGCTCGAACTTCTGAAACGGCTTGTCGTAGAAGACGACGTAGGTTAGGTCACCCGAGCCGATGCCGGCCTCGCTTAAGCAATACGAGACGGCGTTCTGCGGATAGCGGTGATCGTGCTTCTTGCGCGTGAAGCGCTCCTCCTGGGCGGCGGCCACGATCTCGCCGTTTCGTACGAGACAGGCGGCTGAGTCGTGATAATAGGCAGAAATGCCCAGGATGTAGGTGTCGTTCGGTGAGCCCATCGGGTCTTCAAGCGGTCGCCCCTCCAGCCGCTTCCACTTGATCGGCGTTTCTTCCCTGTTATCGCACATCTACCGATCCGATCGAATCGCCCATCGTCGGTTGGCCCTTTAGTATCAACGTGTCCGGTCGAAACCCGCCCTCTTCCGAGCGTCCAAGCAGGGCAATCGTCCGCAGCAGAGTTCGCACGGGTCCCATCTCATTCGCATCCTTCGCCTCTGCTACGATGGACTGCCTTTGCCATGCCGTCCGACGACAGCCGTTTAGCAAGCAAGGCGGCCCGCTACCTGCCCGCCTGGGGCCAGGGCGATCTGCCAACCGCTCCGCGCTTCAGCGCCACACAATGGACGACCCTCATCGGGCCGGGTCTGCTCATGGTGGGCTCGACGATCGGCGGCGGCGAGTGGTTGTTCGGTCCGATCGTGACCGCACGCTACGGCGGGACCGTCATGTGGATCGCCGCGGTCAGCATCGCGTTCCAGGTCTTCTTCAACCTGGCGGTGATGCGTTACGCATTGTACTCAGGCGAGCCGATCTTCGTAGGCTTCCTGCGCACCGCCCCCGGCCCGAAGTTCTGGATCGTTTTCTACATCATCGCGGACTCAGGCTACATCTGGCCTTACGTCGCCTCGAACGCGGCCGTACCGGTCGCCGCCGCCATCCTGGGACGCCTGCCCGGCATCGAGGACGATGCCCTCGTGCGCACGCTCGGCTACGTCATCTTTCTTGGGGCGTTCGTCCCGCTGATCTTCGGCGGCAAGATCTACGACGCTGTCGAGCGCATCATGGTGGGCAAGGTCATCTCGGTGCTCGGATACCTGCTGGTGATCGACCTCTTCCTCGTGAGCCGTGAGACCTGGGTGACCGTGTTCGGCGGCTTCCTTCGGGTCGGCTCGCTGCCCGAAGGGGAGATCGACTGGGCGACGTTGGCTGCCTTCGCCGCCATCGCGGGCGTGGGGGGCTTATCGAACACAGTCTTTTCGAACTACGCCCGCGACAAGGGCTGGGGGATGGGCAAGCTTGTCGGTGCCATTCCAAGCCTGGTTGGGGGCCAGAAGATCGCCCTGTCGCACGTCGGCAAGGTCTTCCCCATAACGCCCGACAACCTCGAACGCTGGCGCGGCTGGCTGCGCCACATTCGCCGGGACCAAATCTGGATCTGGGCTCTCGGCTCGGTGCTCGGCATGGCGTTGCCCTCGATGCTCTCGCTCGAGTTTCTTGCCGGCGCGGAGGTCGAAGGGCACGCCGCCGCCGCCATGACCGCCCGCGGCATCGCCGATCGCCACGGTGAAGTGTTCTGGCACCTGACCCTACTGTGCGGGTTCGTCGTCCTGGGCGTCGGCTTCGTGCAGACCATCGATGGCGTCGTGCGCCGCTGGACCGACGTGCTCTGGAGCGCCTCGGGGCGCTTGCGCACTTTGAAAGAAGGACGCATCAAGACCATCTACTACACCGTGCTCTTGGTCTATTGCCTGTGGGGTTTTCTAGCGCTGGGCCTGTCGCCGAACCCGCTGGTCCTGGCCATTGTCAGCGGCGTGCTGGGCAACGTGGGCCTCGGCTCGTCTTCGCTTCACACGCTGTTCGTGAGCCGCCGCCTCATGCCCAAAGAGCTGCGGCCGCCGTGGTACCTGCAACTCGGCCTCTTGGGCGCCTTCGTCTTCTTCCTGGGGATCTCCGCGATTGCCCTGAACCAGCACCTCAGCGGGCTGCCGCGTTAGGAGCCGTGGCGTGAAGCTCCGGCTTTGCCGTCTCCCGACGAAGTCCTCGAACCAGCGTGGACCGTTATGCCCCGCGTAACGAGTATTTTGTCCTCGTTAGGCGACGGTCGTACACCTGGCAATGTAGGGGCACGGCATGCCGTGCCCGGCAGCCTGGAACGGCCGACTTGACCCGAACACGGGCACAGCATGCTGTGCCCCTGCTTTTCGATTCGTCGGTTCCGTTGGAATAGCAACGGCGCAGCCCTTGGCTACTTCGGCAAGTTCTCCCTGAAGAACCGCAGCCAATTCCCGTGGTAGATCTTGCCGATGTCGCCGTCTGAATAGCCGCGGTCCGCCAGGACCGGGCCGATCTTCTGAAGATCAGCGATGGTGTTGATCTCCGCCGGTGATTGCTCGGTGCCGAAGCCGCCGTCGAGGTCGCTGCCGATACCGACGTGGTTCGTGTTGCCGGCTAGCTCGCAGATGTGATCGACGTGCTTGGCAAGATCGTCGAACGTCGCCCTCTGGTTGTCCTTTGCGCCACGGTCCCAACCCGGTGCGATCATCCACGAATCGAGCACCACGCCGATCACGCCGCCGCGCTCGATGACCCAGCGGATCTGGTCATCGGTAATCTGGCGGTCATGCGGCGTGATCGCACGGCAATTGCCGTGGCTGATGAAGACCGGCTTTGAATAGATCTCGAGCGCCTGAGCCAGTGCCGTGTCGGCCGTGTGAACCAGGTCAAGGATCAAACCCAGCCGATCGAATTCCTTCACCAACTCCCGCCCGCGTGCGGTGAGAGGGCCGTCGCCGCCGGTCCCCATGGCGTAGGCGCTCGGGCCATAGTGCGCTAGGCAGGCGGTCCGCAACCCTTGCTCGAACCACCACTCGGCCTGTGAAGGCTCGACGATCGGGTCCGTGCCCTCCATGCTCAGGATGTGCCCAATCGGCGTGGTCTCGGGATCGGACTCCCACTGCGACCGGTGGTCATCGAGCACGCCGGCATCGCGAATCATCCGCATGTGGCCTTGCTGTTCGAGAAGCTGGTAGTAGGCGAGCTGCGCCTGTCCGGCGGCACAGCAGATCGTCTGGTTGGCGAAGTCTAGGTCCTCGCGGACGATGACCTCGCCATGACCGCGCTCGCCGATCGGGCCGAGGTTCGGGTCCAGTTTGGGCAGGCTTTGTGGGAGCGCGCGAGCAAGGATCGTTGCCAGACATATCCCGACGCCACCACGCCGCATCTCGGGCAAGCTCGTCGTGCAGTTGCCGCGGCTCTTGCCGGTCATGCCCTCTTCGTTCGCCCGCAACTGTTCCACTTCGAGCAGCTGGTCGCGGTCAAACGAAACCGCATTCCAAGCGATATCGAGATGGGCGTCGATAATCAATGGCATTGCGTTTGCCCCACTGGAAACTTTCTGAGCTACGAGCGGGTCCCTGTGCCCGTCGGAAAGCCCTCAACTGTAACAGATAATCAGGGAACCAACTGTTCCTCAGACCCAACGCCGAAGCCAGGGCAGCCAGCCTTTGCGGCCGAGAAGCTCGACCAGGTTGAACAAGATAGCGAGCACCAACAAACCCGGCCAGAGGTCCATCCACGTGGGCACCGAACGGCCTCCCGCGTCGAACACCTGTGCTGGTTCTGGGTTGAACCGCCCCCCGGTTTGTGCAGCGATCCTTTGGAGGAGCGACGCATTAGAGCCGTAGTGCTCCAGCTCGTCATTCGCGCGGTAGTGGGCGATCTCCGGGAATTGCTCGAGATTCGAGGAAGCGCGGATGCGAAACAGCCCGAAGCGATTGCCGATCGCCACGCGCGCCTCGTATTCGCGCTCAGCAACGCGTTCCAGCGAGTCGGCTTGCCGGAAATCCGACGCTCCGAGAACGTAGAGCTCCGGTAACTGGTCGGGGACCTCTAAGCCCGGCCGATCCGACACCCGGTAGCGCACTACGATCTCACCCTTCGAACCGTCGTAGCGCGTCGTCGCCTCCGTCGCCGGCGAGCGTGGGAGTAGATCGCGTAGCAGGTTCGTCCAAAGGCGGTCAAAATCGGCCCGGCCGATCCAGTTCGCGGCCCAGCGGGCCTTGGCGTCGGACGCGAACACAGCCGAGCGGCCCACACCGTACTGCCAGCGTACGAGCAGCGGGTCCCTCTCGTCCTCCTGGCCGACGGTGAGAAGAGTCTCGGCGCGCGGTTTGGATTTGAACTTCACCCAGCCGAGCAGTGGCCCAGCGTCCTCGATCGCCACACCCTCGAGGATCTCGACGTCGCTCGACTTCTCCGGCACGACCGATGCCTCCATGATCGACGAGCCGGTGTGCTCCATCACGTCGCGCAGAACGATCCGCTCCAGGCTCGAAACGTCGATCAGGAAATACGAGCGGCCCTCGGCTGTTTCCGCAACGCGCTCAAGGTAGGCGCGGTTCACGTCCTGTCCAAGGCCCACAGTCGAGATGGTGATCTTCTGCCTGGCTGCCTCGCGGGCCAGGGTGATGCTGTCGCCTTCTTCAGAGATTCCGTCGGTAAGCAACAAGATGTGCTTGTAGACGGACTCGGTTTCGCGGATGCTCCGGTACGCGTCGTGTAGCGCCGGAGCGATCTGCGTGCCGCCGTCAGCGATGATGCCCGAGATGAGTTGCTTGACGGCTTGCGGGTCGCGGTTGGGCCGTAGCGGGACGGCCCACTGGAACGAGTTATCAAAGACCAGCACGCCGACGCGGTCGATGGGGCGCAAGTTGTCTACCACGCCGATCGCCGATTGGCGCGCGAGCTGCATCTTCTTGCCCTCCATCGACGACGACTTGTCGAGGACCAGGACGACCGAGGTGCCCTCGGGTGTCCGCGGCGGGGCCAGTTCGGCGGGCAGCATACGGGCGAGCGGATCGTCGCGGTTTTCAGGGCGCTCGACGTAAAGGTTTCTCTCGCCGGCGATGAGCACGAAACCTCCCCCCTCTTGCACGAAGGTTTCGAGGCGTTCTTTTTCCTCCCGGGGCCACGCCTCGATGTCTTGGTTGTTTGCCGCCACGAGATGGTACCGGCCTAGGGACACGGCGAGCGACCGTTCCCGCCGATCCACTTCGAAGCCCGCGGCGTCGAGCACCTGCAACAGGTGACGGTCGCTCTCGGGCGGGTCGGTGGAAATGAATAAAGCCCGCGGCCTCTCCAGAGCGATGGCGCGGTCGAAACGCAGCTCCCCCAGCTCGGGCGAGCGGACGCGGCCTGTCAGCAGCGTCGCGCCTTCCACATCGATTCGGGCACGCACATGGACACGATTCTCTCCCTCTCGCAGCGAGACGTCGGCGCGGCCAATCGTCTTGCCGTCGGCGGTCAATTGTACGTTGGCGGTGGCGGCCTTGGGACTCATGATCGACAGCTCGATCGGCACGTTCTCGCCGACGAACGCACGGCCGGGCACCTCCACCGAGACGAAACGCAGCTTGGGCTCGGTACGCCCTTCGAGAGGGATCGTGTCTATCGGAACACCCAGCGTCCGCGCTTGCCACACCGCCCGCTCCACGGCGCCCACGGTTTCGCGGCCGTCGGACATGAGCGCGATGCGGGGTACACGGTCCGCGGGCAGCGCAGCCATCGCGTTGCGGATGGCCGCTTCGAGATTCGTACCCGCCGAGCGCGCCTCCAGTTGCGGCAATGAGGCGGCAAAGTCCCTTGTCCCTTCATCGAATGAGATCACGCGCAGCTCGTCTCTTCCACTCGCGTCTTCGAGCGCCGCCGCGGTCTCTCTCTGCAACTCGATCTGCTCGTCGGGCACGCTGCCGGAAGTGTCTGCCAAAACCGCGACCACCGTCCTGGTCTCGAAGACAGCAAGCCGAGGCTGAGCCAGCGCCAGCAGGATCAGCGCCAACACGGCGGCCTTGAGGAGCACCGCGATTCGGCGGTGCGTGCTACGCCACTGCCACGCCGCCCACACCAACGGCGCGGCCAAAAGAAGCAAGGCCCACTCGTGATCGAATGTCAATGCACCGCCTGCCTCTCCCTCACCTGCTCCTTTGTTTCCTCCAAACCCATGAGGATGGTTCGCGCCGCCTTCCCTCGACTCAGTGGAATCGCCGGGCCGGCTGCCGGCGCCGACAAGCGGCCAAAGAGGTGCCAGTCGACAACCAACAAGACGAGCGCCACAAGAGCAAGCCACGGCCACAACTCGACTCCCGGTCCACCGGCCGTGCGGGTAGGGGGTGGCACCCCGTTCCGAACGCGCTCCGGCGGCTCCCACTGAGCTGCGGCGATCTCGGGGAGATTCAGCGCAAACTGCAACCGTTGATGGGGCGTACGGACCTGCACCATCCCGGGACGCGCCGCATAGAAGCGAAGACGACGGTTCGTCAGAGACCAGGGCAGCCCCGGGTTCTCGGCTGAGGACACCGTCAGGTCTTCCTCACGCTCCGATTCGAGAACCGTCTCTACCAAGCCGGGCGGCGCGGCACGCAGCTCGGTGCTGAGGAAAACGTCAGGCGAAAGCCAATGCAGAATCTTCGCGAACAAGAGGGGTGTCAGCAGTTGGTTCTCGACTCCTGCATCGAATGGGTGGAAACCGACCACCACCGTGTTCGAGCTCGGGCCCGACCGCGCCACGATCAGCGGCCCGGCGGCAGTTTCCGCAACCACCGCGTCGTCCGGCCCGGGTTCGAACACCAAGGCGCGTTCGAGCACTACGTCGCGGCTTTCGAGCCCTTGCCCGACAGGGTGCTCCGTCCAACGAGTGATGCGGGCATCGCCGATAGTCCGAGTCACCTTGACGAGTGCGGCGTCGGGCGGAGGACTGAAGTAGATGCCGGCAGGCGCCGATGGCGGCGCAAATCGGTCAAAAAGCCGAAGGGCGGTTGGGGAATCGGTTGCTTCGTACTCATCTGGGCGGCGAAACACAGCTCGCACGCCCGGAGCCGCCGCGACCAGCGTACGCCACAGGTCCGGATTCGCCGAATAGACCTCAACGGTTCTCGTGCGGTAGGCCGGCAGATCGAGGCGGGCTTGGTTGTTGAGCGCAAAACCGTCGGCGGCCAACTCGGCTCGGAGCCGTCCCGCGCGCCGGGTCCGCAGACTGAAGTTGATCTCGCTGCTGTCGTCGGGTGGCAGTTCGAGGTCCTTGTGGCCAAGCGACCGGTCCTCAAACGAGAACTCGACCCGAATCGCGCGAGGCTGCGCATCGTAGTTGTGGACTTCGGCCACCACTTGCCAGCGGGCGGGGTCGGCCGCGTCGCGGTGGGCAGTCAGCCGGCGAACACCCACATCCTCAGCCACCTCACCCGCCTCGATAAATCGAGGAAACGGGATTGCCGTCGTATCGACACGGCCCACTTCCGCGCGAGTCAACTTGCCGCTGCCAATGTAGGCCACCTCACCCACGCTCTTCGAAGAAGCGAGATCAGCCGCTCCGCCACTCTCGCCTTCCGCCCTGACGGCCAACTGCAAGCTGGTCCGCGCCAACTCGAACGCTCCCGCCAGGTGAACGGCGGTCCATCCCGCCTCGGCTCCCCGAATCGCTTTCTCGAGTTCCGCACGATCGGCCGTGAAGCGGGTTGCAGGCGTCGGGTTGGCGTCGGCGTGGATCACCATCACCCGGTCGCCTTGCGGAATCGCTCTCAGGTACGCCAGGCCGCGGCGGCGCGCAGCGTCTATCAGCGTCCCGCCCTCGGGCCCCGAATTATT
This sequence comes from Bryobacterales bacterium, assembly GCA_965248255.1. GTDB lineage: Bacteria > Acidobacteriota > Terriglobia > Bryobacterales > UBA6623 > JAKZVK01. The sequence goes on along the minus strand of CBDFIW010000004.1, from coordinate 1,669,536 downwards.
CGCGCGCATCAACGCCGACGTCTCGACAATCACGACGTGGTATCGTGGCGGGCGGCCCGTGACATCGAACCGCCAATCGGCAATCGCAAGCAGAAGCAGTAACATCGCCAACAATTGCAGCACCAACGACCATGGCTGCTGCAGCTTCTTGCGACGCGTGGCGGTCGGGTAGGCCGCTCGCCGCGGCCAGAAGCGGAGTGCCGAGACGATTTGCCTTCGTCGCGAGCGGTCGTAGAAATAGAGAGCAACCAAGAACGTACTCAGTGGGATGAGGACGCTGAGAAACTCGACCAGCGTCAGGTTAAGCAGTCCCATGGCGTCGAGCCCAGCCTAGTGCAGGCCCACCGAACCAGCCCCGGCCAGCGCGCCGTAGAGTGTGTCGCCGAGGTCGAGTGCCGTCGTCAGATGGATGTAGCGGCCGCTGTTTCGCAACGCCGCGTACTCGATGGCGTGGCAATGCTCGCGGTAAGCGTCCGTGTAGCCTTGAATCAAGTGCTCGTCGACGGTAAGCCGCACGGTCTCACCTGATTCCGCGTCCACCATGTCCAGCTCGCCCTGCCATGATGGATCGTCATCCTCGGGTCCGGCCACATGAATCAGCAGCAACTCCTGGCCGAGGTCGGCCAGATACTGCAGCGCGCGTGGAGCGTCCCCTTCATCAAGAAAGTCGGAAAGAACAATCGACAGCCCGGGGGCGGGGGAGCGCGTCAGGAACTCACGCACGGCCGACTCGAAGTTCGAGGCCCCGCCGGTCTCCAGACTGCTGAGAAACTGCGACGCCGGAGCGAAGCGGTGCCGCCCGCCCCCGGCGCGAAAGTTCTCCCCCAAGCGCTCAGAGAACGGTTGGACCACAATCGACTCCAGCCGCACCAGACCCACGTAGCACAGCGCCGCCGCCAATCGGCAGGCGAACGCGAACTTCGGCTCACCAGGTCCGCCCGGTGAGGCGCCGCATGCCATCGACTCGCTGGTGTCGAGCCACAACCGCACCGGCGTGCGCGGCTCCGTTCGGAACATCTTTAAGAACAGCCGCTCCAGCCGCAGATACGCCCGCCAGTTGACCGAGCGCAGATCGTCACCCTGGTGGAACTGACGATGGTCGAGAAACTCGTGGCCCACGCCGGCATAGCGCGAGACATTGTGCCCGCCCAGCAGCCCCTGGAACGACTGCTGCCAACGGATCGCAAGCCGCTCGAGACGCTCCAGAGTCTCGCGATCCAACAAGCGTGAGGGCGCTTGCACGCCCTTCACTCTACCAAGGGGCCTTTTTTCGATTGTAGGGGTGGGTCCCTGCGCCCGCCCACCGGGCCCTTGATATCCCGAGTGTCGAGGATCAGCAGGCGTAGGGGCGGACCGCCGTGTCCGCCCGGCCGCGTCGCTTGGCAATGCCGGTTCTCTCAGCGTCGAAGGCGAGAGCAACGCGGCACCGGGGTGGACACAGCGGTCCACCCCTACACCATGAACTGAACCGGGATATGGGTAAGACTATTGCAGGTCCACCTCGCATAACGGTCTGATCCGTGCTGAGTTGGTCGCCACCCACGAGTCGTAGGGGCCGTTTGCGGGCTCATCACGCCGCTCCTTTGCAGACGCGGCTTGGCACGAGGCCCCATTAACCCTCGTGCTATCATGCCCCTCTCGCAGGTTCTGTCGGAGAGAGCCCTTGCCCGCCCGCATCCTCAGCGGAAACCGTATTCGCGACGAGATCCTGGCGGAGGTCGAACGGGGAGTTGCCTCCCTCACCGCCCGAGGCGTGCGCCCCGGCCTTGCAGCAGTCCTCGTCGGCGACAACCCGGCGTCGGAGATCTACGTCCGAAACAAGATCAAGGCCTGCGAAAAAGTCGGCATTCACAGTGAGACGATCACACCGCCCGCGGGCGCAACAACCAGGGAACTACTTAACCTCGTCGCCCAGCTCAACGCGCGTCACGAAATCGACGGCATCCTCGTCCAACTGCCCCTCCCGCCGCAGGTCGATTCCGCGCGGGTGCTGCTCGAGGTCTCACCGGAGAAAGACGTCGACGGTTTCCACCCATTCAATATGGGGGCGCTGGTGACGAAGCGCCCCGGACCGGTCCCCTGCACCCCTGCCGGCTTGATCGAAATCCTGCGGCGCAGCGAGATCCCGATTGCAGGTAAGCGGGCCGTTATCGTTGGCCGCAGCGACATTGTTGGCAAGCCTGCCGCGCTGCTGCTGTTGCATGGGAACGCCACCGTAACGGTCTGCCATTCCAAGACCCAAGATCTGCCCGCCGTCGCGAGGGAAGCGGACATACTCGTGGCGGCGATCGGGCGTCCCGCGCTGGTCACGCGCGACTATATCCGTCCGGGCGCCACCGTGCTTGATGTCGGCATCAATCATCTCACCGAGGCTCCCGAGGTCGAGAGAATCTGTGCCGGCCTGCCGAAGAAGCTCGACCAGTTTCGCGAAAAGGGCTCGGTGCTGGTCGGCGACGTTCACCCCAAAGACGTCGCGGAGGTGGCCGGCGCCTACACACCCGTCCCCGGCGGCGTCGGTCCGCTGACAGTTGCCATGTTGATGGTCAACACCCTGGCGGCGGCACGGCGCCGCCGAGGACAGCGTTGACCCCCGACCCGCCACAACAGAGCCGCCGACGTAAGTCCGCGGGCCCGTGGGCGTGAGCCCGCGCTGATCAACTGCCGGCCACGCAGCGGCGTCGGGCGTTAGCCCAGCTCGATCCGCCAGCCCACACACGACGCAAGCCGCGAAGCGGCGTTGGATGTTAGCCTGGGGTGACGCCCCCAGGCGGAACCCCAGGTATCGACCCCCACGCGCCGAGAGCTCTGACAGAGCGATGGAAAAGCCTCAGCGGACCCAGTAGTTGCAGGCTCGACGGCAGCCAGTATCGCCCCGGACGATTCAGCCTCTGTAGCGGCCCCTGTAGAATGAGAAGTGATGCTTAAAGTCGGACTCACAGGGGGCCTCGCGAGCGGCAAGACCCACGTCGCCCGGGAACTCGAAGATCTCGGATGCCACGTGATTCATGCCGATCGGCTTGGACACGAAGCGCTGCTGCCCGACAGCGATTGCTACGGCCAAGTCGTTGCTGAATTCGGCCGCGAGATTGTTAAAGACGACGGGGAGATTGACCGCAAAGCTTTAGGGGCGCTGGTCTTTCCCAACCCGGAACGGCTGAAGGTGCTGAACTCGTTCGTTCACCCTTATGTCTTCCAGCGTCAGGAGGAGTTCTTCGAGCAGACGGCGGGGAACGACCCGCACGGTATCGCGGTTGTCGAAGCGGCCATCATGATTGAGAGTGGCAGTTACAAACGCTACGATCGGCTGATCTTGGCGGTCTGTCCGCCAGAGATGCAGATCCAACGGTTCCGCGAGCGCAGCGGAGCCACGGAGCAGGAGGCCCGCGCGCGGCTCGACCGCCAGCTGCCGCTCGAGAAGAAACGGCGCTACGCCAACTACGTCATCGATACGTCGGGCACATACGAAGAAACGGCCGGGCAGGTACGAGACGCCTACGAGAAGTTTAAGCAGGGAGCGGCGTGAGAAGTCGAATCACCTGGCGTCCTTTTTGGCTGGCGGTGTTGCTAACGGTCGCCTTCGTCGCGTGGACCACGTTGCCCCGCTGGAGGTGCTTCCGCCATCAACTGTTGGCGACCCAACCGTAACTCCTGTACCTGCTAGGCTTTGAGGCTCAATTCCGGGCGACCAGTCCTGCTGTCGACCGGTTCAGGAGGAATGAAGAGTCTCAGCTGCGCGAACAGGGACTGCCCGCTGGCGGGAAAAGCCACTGCCGGAAGCATCGTCCGCCACGGCTTCTACCGGACCAAGTTCGGAAAGCGTCGTCGATACCGATGCCGGACTTGCGGCAAGACCTTCGGCACGAACACCGGGACGGCTTATTATCGACTCCAACATCGTCGCGCGACGTTCGACGAAGTCGCCGCCCTCAGCATCGAAGGCCTGAATAAGTCCGCGATCGCTCGTGTCAAGCAAATCGCCTGGAATACCGTCGATCGCTGGCTCGAACGGGCCGCCAACTCTTGTTGTCGATTCAACGCGCGAAGGATCACGGGCCTGGCCGTGGAGGAGCTGCAGGCCGACGAGATTCGTACGATCGTCGGAGGCAAGCAACAGCCCATCTGGATCTTCGCTGTGATTGACGTGTGGTCTCGGCTCTGGCCTTCGACGGTGGTCGGGAGACGGAGTTACAACAACACGCTGACCCTCTTTCGAGATGTAGCGAACCGTATGAATCTTGCCCGCTTCCCACTGATCGCGACGGACGGATTCGAGTTCTACGAGAAAGTCGTGCGGCGCATCTTTGGCCCGGCCTGCCTGTACGGCCAGGTGATCAAGATGCGCAGGAACGATCGTGTGGTCAGAGTGGAGCGAAGAACAAGGATCGGTGCCGCCTGGCGATGGGCGCAGGCGTTGGCTGACTCCGGGGACTCGGAGACACTGAACACGTCGTTCATCGAACGGCTGAATCTGACGATCCGACAGGGCTCGGCGTATCTTTCTCGTCGAACGATTTGCTACGCACGCCGGACAGAGCGACTGACAGCTCACCTCGAGCTGCTGCGCTGCTATTACAACTTCGTGAGGCCTCACCGGGCGCTGAAATTCGGAGGCGAGGTCAGGACACCGGCCATCCAGGCCGGTCTGACGAAGCGGCGACTGACGTTAAGGGAGATCTTCTCGTCGACGATCGCTTTGCTGGCATGGCAAAAGGTCAAGTCGGTGTTCGCCCGCTGCACGATCTTGGTGATTGTGAACGATAGGCGAGTACAGCTGGCGGCTTAGCAACACTCGATGACGGAAGCACCAGTCGATCGACGTATTTGCAGGTGGGCATCTCGTCGCGTTCTCGGGGGCCTCAGATTTTCAAGGAAGGCCATGGCGATGGACGTCTGGCCGCTGGCCTCGGTCTCGAGACTCAGAACGCGAACTGCAGTAGAAACCGAAACGTCCGGCCATCGTTGAGTGTGTTGGTGATTTCGCCGAAGCTCGGGGATGAGAGTGCCAAACCCGGCTCAGCAAATTGGGGTGCATTGAAGAGATTAATCGACTCCACACGGAAGACCAGGATCTTCTCCGCGGCGATTTTCCAATTGCGCGAGACGGCGAAGTTAATGTTATGAATCCCGTCTTTGCGAAAGGTGTTGCGGCCGATGTTGCCGGCCTGCTCCCCGGGTTGGATGAAAGCGAAAGCGGAATGCGGGAGCCGTTGAGCGGACGTGTCCGGATGGTCGATGCTGCGGCCCAGAATGGAGGGATCCAGGATATGGACGCGGTCGGCGAACGCCCCGTCAACATTGCCAAACCCAGGGCCGTCAGAGCCACTTGTCACCGTCACCGGGGTTCCCGACTTCAGAAGGACAACCGAAAACAGCTCCCACCGGCCGAACATCTTTCGAGTCCAGGTCCTTCTCCCGCCCAAAGCGGGAGTTTGATAAACGACACGCCAAAGGAACGCGTGCGACTGATCAAACTCGCTCAAGGCCTTCACGTCACCATGAACGTCGAACTCGGTCTGGCTGCGCCCGCGGGCGCTGTCCGCTGGGTTTCCCGTGCTGGAGTAGATCGCCCCCAAGTCGATCGCCTTACTGATCCAGTAGGAAACACTGGAGCTGAGACCCTGCCAGCCCGGTACGGTGAGTGTCGCCCGCGCGGCATCAAAGTACGCCCGCGAGCCGTTGAGGATGTCGCGGTTTTCAAAGTAATTGGGGTCGGGTCGCCGGTCGTTGACAGTGCTCGTCAGCAGGGGAATCCCCGCCACCGGCCGCGCCCGGTTGGAAGCCCACATGCTGATCAGCCGATGCGAGCGACTTCCCACGTAGCCGAGTTGAAGGGTCCAGTCCCTCGCCGGGTTGAGTTCCCAACTGAAGTTGTACTGATGGGAGTAGGGCGCCACGAGGTCGGGAGAGATGACGAACAGGGAGGCTCTCGCGTTGGGGTCGGTGGGGTCCACGATCACGCCTTCCAACGGGTTGATCAGACTCGGTGCGGGGAGTCGTAGCCGAAGATTGCCCGGTGGATTGAACCGTGCCTGCCCGAAAGTCACCGGAAAAATTTCTCCGAAATGCATTCCGTAGGCGCCGCGAATCGCCCCCCATGTCTCGTTGATGCGATAGGCAAACCCGAATCGCGGAGCGACGTTGTTACAGTCGCAGCTATAGGGAATGTCAGTCAGGGCGTTCACCTCGAGCGGCCTCGTCAGGGGTTGGTAGCGTAGACCGAAGTGCAGGGTCAAGTTGGATTGCACCTGCCAATCGTCGCCGACAAAAGCCTGAAGGTCCCAGTAGCGAAAGCCACGATGGACGTTGCCAATCCCTAGCAGGAACTCACTGGCGGTCCCCAAGCGAAGATTAGTGATGGCGTCGCGGGGCCGGCCCAACTCGTCTTCAAAGTCGTCGCCAAAGGAGAACCCGCCCAAATGGGACGAGTTTTCGACGCCGTTCATCTGTTTACGAAAGACATCGAAACCTGTCGTCAGCCGGTGCCGCCCGCGCACGTGTCGAACTCGTGCGGCATAACGAAATCGATTCTGAGCCCGATCGATGGGAATACTCAAACTATTGTTTAGACCCTCCAAGATCAGCGACGTGTAGATCTCCGGGCCGAAGTTGGTCTCATCGGGAATTAGCAAAGAAGTCACTCGGTTGAAACCCAACGAGACATCGGACGTCGTGGCCGCCGACCAAGCTCGGTTCCACGTGATGCGGCTATCGTGCGATCGGGTCGTGGTATTCGGGTTCTGGCCGCTTACCAATTGAAACGCATCCACTTTTTGCTTCTTGAAGCTGTACCCCAACGAAAGACGGTCGTTGTCTTTCCAGACTTGATCGAGGCGCGTCGCGATCGCATCGTTGTCGATTTCTTGCGGCGCACTGGTGTTGAGTGCTCGCGGATTGATGTCCGTGCGGTTGGGAAGCTCGGCCGGGAAGGCGTCGATGATCTGCTGGACAAACGCTCGAGTCGCCGGATCTTGCGCCAGGGGCGTCCTCTCATCGGGCGCCAACACCAGCACATTGCCATTCACGCTGCCGCGGATCCGCTGTTGGCTGCCGTCGAAGAATATGTCGCTGCCACGCCAGAGGGGCGCTCCCAACCGAAAGCCGTAGTCATTGCTTCGCGCCGGCTGGACGTCGCCGACTTGGAAGAACGAACGAGCCGAGAAAACGCTGTTGTTGTGCGACCCGTAGAGACTCCCGTGGACGCGTGAAACCCTCGAATCATCCAAGTGCAAAGAGGACGTCGGCGGTCCTCCGAATTCCGCTCCGAAGTAGCCGCGATCGACTTGGAACTCACGAACGACCGTCGTTGTGGTCCCCATACGGCGGTTCAGTTCGTTGAGAACGTTATTGTCGATCAGAGTGATCTGAACGTTCTCGTTGCGGCGGCTTTCACCAGCTGAGGAATCCACCTCTCCGAGTAGATTCAGCGCTGTTCGCTCTGTGGTATTGGATTCGGCGGGGACAGCGGTTGGCGCCTCACCTTCTTCGGAAGCTGCGTCGGCGGCTGCGCCTTCCCGCGCGACCCCCCTCGATGGCTCGCCCGGATCTGCAGGTTTGGTTTGCGATGGCGGCTGGGAAATCTCGTCCAAGCGGCCCGGACCCGAATCGGCATTAGCGGAAGGAACAAGTGGAACGATGAGAGCGAGGGCAACCAAGCTCCAAGGCAGCCCCTGCGCGCGCTTGGATCGATGCGGAGCAACCGAGCTCTGCCAGTCCCTCTGCTTACGTATCGCAAACGAGTCGAGCAGGCGAACTGCGAGGACTCGGAGAGCGACGGTGCGGTTTATTTTCCTGTCCTCGGCCTTGTACACTAAACCTCCCCTGCCCGCACCGAGCTTCTCGGCGATGCGGTAGTGGCTGATGGTAGCGCCGACCCTGCCGGTCCGATTCTACCCTAACAGCCGGAGGCTTCCTCTCGGTCGGGGTCTTGAGCTATGTTGAATGGCGAGGGCTGGGAGAACGAGACCTGCCCATTGTGAGGTTGTTCTCTCAACTGACCCAACAGACAAGGTGAACGATGAGCGTTGAATGGAAATCCGATGAAGAATTGTTCGCGATGGCGCGGGAAGAACTCTACCCCGCGGTGGTCGGCGACATCATGGACAAGCTGGGGCTGACCCGTCAGTTTCTGCCGCCCCAGGTTCGGCCGCTGGATCCTTCGATGTGCGCCATTGGCCGTGCCATGACCGTGCTCGCCGCTGACTGCATCGAACCGACCACGCCTCCCGAGCGGCGAAACCCAAGCCTGGAAAAGTCGTTCGGCCTGATGCTCGACGCCCTCGACGACCTCAAGCCGAACGAGATCTATCTGGCCACGGGAGGTTCGCCCCGCTACGCGGTGTGGGGAGAGCTGATGTGCACTCGCGCCATCAAGCTCGGCGCGGCCGGGGCGGTGATGAACGGCTACTCGCGCGATACCCAAGGAATCCTGGCTTTGAATTTCCCTACTTTTTCCTGGGGAGGCTACTCGCAGGACTTCGCTCCCCGGGCGACGGTCATCGACTACCGTGTGCCATGCGAGATCGACGGCGTCCACGTCGACCCCGGCGATATCGTTTTTGGCGACAGGGACGGCGTGTGCGTCGTGCCCCGCCAAGCCGAGAAGGAGGTCTTCGTCAAGGCCCTGGAAAAGGCTCGTGGCGAGAAGATGGTAGGCGAAGCCATCGCCGCCGGGATGAGCGCCAACGACGCCTTTGCGAAGTACGGCATTATGTGACTTGCAGGGGTCCAGAAGAGTTCGGATGCTCGGATTCAGGTCAGCACTCGAATCCGGTTAAGGCTGAAAAATCAGGGCGCCGAAGTAGGGAGGTCGGAGCAGCGTCTGCCAGCTGGGGCTTGGCTCTCCAGTACCAGATTCGTGGCGTTGAGGACAACGGAGTGCCAAGATGCCTCTATTGATTGCCGCTTTGCTGCGGTCACCTTTGTCTAGCCTTACGGCGGCACCCGTTTGGGCGCATGCTCAAGCGTCTGCACAAGCCGATCTGTCCGTCCCGCATACAGGAGCTCGTCCGTCGTTTAACCAAGCATCTCCAACTTGGAGATCGCGTATTCGATGTCTGCGGCGGTCCTGTTTCACTCGGCGCGGTTCTTCAGTATCGAGTTGTGCCAAGGGTAGATGATCAGGGGACGGCGAGGTTGGCGTGACTCCAGAAGTCCCAATCCGCGATCAGGGGAAGCCACGGAAGGCAGAGCTGCTTGCGCAATGGGGCTCGCGCGCCGTGTGGGTGCTGGTAGCCGTTCTGGCGACCCACTTGGTCCAATTCGTCAACGAAGGCTTTGACCGTCCAGCTCACGGCTTTGTCTCTCACTACACAGCCAGCCAGCTTGTTTTGAACGGAGCAGAAGTCGCCCAGTTCTACGACGACGACTGGTTCAAGGTGAGGGTTTCGGAGCACGAGCCGACCGTGATCGATCCCTACGGAACCAACCTGCCGACAATGAGTCTGTTAATGCTGCCGCTGACTGTCTTCGATTACCACCAGGCACGAGTGGTTTGGACGGTCGCTAGCTTGGTCCTCCTGATTGTGACACTTGCCGTACTGATGTGGCAGTTGAATCTTACGGCCAATTGGATCGCCGCCTTCTCCTGCTATGTACTTCTCTACCAGCCGCTTTACGAACACCTCTTTCACGGGCAGATGTATATCCTGGCGCTCGCGCTACTCACGGCGTCTTGGTGGGGATTTCGCCATGCCAGTGCTGGGCTCGTCGGGGTACCGCTCGGGACATTGCTGGCAACGAAAACGGCAGCGCTGATGGTTTGGCCCCTGCTATTGTTACACCAGCGTTGGCGAGCGCTCCTGTGGGGCGCTAGTACGATCCTCGTTGTTGCTGGCTTATCCTTACCTTGGCTCGGAGTCAACGCTTGGACGAGGTATTGGGATGCTGCCGTGCGACTCCCATCGGAAGCGTTCCTGTCTGTGATGGCGTACCAGACGCAACTGAGCTTTTTTCGACATCTGTTCGTGTACGATGAACAGTGGAATCCGGGGCCGCTGTTCGACCTACCACGAGTGGGCATGGTCTTGAGCTGGATCGGTACGGTCGTCCTCCTGGGCGTTAGTGCCGCCGTCACTCTTGCGAGAAAACACCCCGATCTGTTGTTTGCGGCCTTTGTGCTTTTGAGCCTTGTACTGAGTCCAGTTTCCTTGGACTACCATTACGTGATGGCGCTGCTTTCGGTTGCGCTCCTACTATCGCATTGGCAGCGTCGCATGGTGTCCTGGGAAGGTTTAGCGCTGACCGCCGGCGCCATCCTCATCGCTGCTGATCTTCCGTATCGCTCGGCGGAACTTGCAGACGGAGCATGGGCGCTCCTTGCATATCCCAAGCTGTATGGTGCGCTGCTCCTGTGGGGCCTTGCGCTCCTGAGCTGTCTGAAAGCTGGCAGGTCCCGTAGGAGCTCCAGCCCCGTCGCACGAGTCGGCATCGCATCGGTCGGCAACCACTGATGCTGCGGAGCGAGGCCGCCTAAGGTTGATGGCAAGAACAAGCAAGCTCGCCTCGTTGGTGACATTGTTGCGGGTTCACCATTGGGTCAAGAACCTGCTTGTCTTCGTGCCGCTGATTACAGGGCACGAGATCAACAATCCCCACCTCTTCGGCTTGGGCGCGATCGCCTTTCTTGTTTTCTCGCTGGCGGCGTCTGCGAGTTACATTATCAACGATCTACACGATCTCAAAACCGACCGGCAGCATCCAGTCAAGCGCTGGCGCCCGTTCGCCTCGGGCAAAATAGCAATCTCGACTGGGTACATCCTCAGTCCGCTGCTGTTGCTCGTGAGCGTGGCAATCGCATGGTGGACCTTGCCGCGCCTATTCGTGGTCACGTTGTTGATCTACGTGGCGGCGTCGGCCGTTTATTCGCTCTACATTCGACAGATTCTGTTCCTGGATGTGGTCTTGCTTGCCGGGCTGTACTGCGGTCGCATGATCGCGGGCGGCATCGCTACAGGCTTGTATGTTTCTCAGTGGTTGCTAGGGTTATCAGTCTTCTTTTTCCTCAGCCTAGCGTTGTTGAAACGCTACATCGAGTTGCGTGGGCTCACCGCGGTGTGTAATGGAGCATCCTCTCCGGGTCGTGGCTACCTTGCCGCGGATGCGGAGATTGTAAGGTGCGTGGGTCCGGCGAGTGGGTATCTCTCAGTGCTTTTCCTGGCGTTCTACATTAACAGTGAACAGGCTCAAGCCCTCTACGAAACACCGATGGGCCTCTGGCTCGTCAGCCCAATATTGATCTACTGGATAACTCGATTGTGGTTGTTAGCGCATCGAGGGGAGATAACAGAGGATGCGCTTGTGTTCGCGGCCCGCGACGGGGTGACATACGGTGTCGCCGCGCTGATTGCCGCCATCATGTACGTTACGAGTGTTGGTCTCCAACGAGCAGGGTGATGCCCAGCTTCGTCATCTTTACCTCCATCAGCCAGCGCGGCTTATCGTTCAACCGTAGCCGTTTGTTACCGAGTTGGTCGGGTAGGAATCGATTCCCGTCTTTGAAGGCAGTCAATGATATCTTGTTGTCGCTGAGCTCACGGAGAGCGACGCGCCGGATTTCGGGAAGGGGTATGCGGGTGTTTCCGATACTTCCGGCGGATCCGACTTCGTGAACCCCCATGTGGCCTGGTCCGAAGATCCTGGCCGCACTTGGACCCCTCCGCAGAAGGTTCGCATCGCGCCCATGCGCCTGGCCGCGGTTCGCGATGCCATCGTCGAGATGCCCGACGGAGCATTGCTGCTGGCCAGATCCGGTTTACGCTCCCAGCATCCCATGCCGGAGGTGGGCGGCGGGGAGACCTGGACGGCTTTCGTTGTGCGTTCGACCGACGGCGGCCGGCAATGGCACTACTGGGGAACGATGGCCTACGACCCGCTGAACATTCGTAACTACTGGGAACCCGCGCTGCTGCGGCTGCACGACGGCCGTTTGCTGGGCATGATCCGCGCACCGCAGTTCGCCGGTCAATACCGCAGTGGCGGCTACTTTTTCATGACCGTATCGGACGATGGTGGCGCCAGCTGGAGCGAACCGAAGCGGACAAACATCTTCGCCTTTGGAAATCCCGCCGACTTGCTCCAATTGAACGACGGCCGTGTGGTATGCACTTATGGCCGGCGTCGGCCGCCATACGGGGTCTTCCTGGCTGTCTCCGACGATGGATTGAGCTGGGATGGGACCGAGGCCACCCTGCGAGAGTACACCCCAGAACCCCCGCCTTCGTGGAGCCGGCTTCCCGTTCCACATAGGCTATGCCAGCTCCGTACAGTTAGACAGCGGCGAGATCCTTACGGCCTATCACCTCTTTGATGAGGAGGGCCTACAGATTGTCGAGGGAGCGATCTTTGAATTAGAGTAGCCGACAATTACTTCGACGTAATGCCACGAAGGGACCACTTGTTCGGTGCGAGATTCTCAAAGGAGGCTAGGCTACTTGGTGAATGCTCCCCAGCCAAAACATGGTCCGTTTGTGGCCGTCAGCCCCGGCAGGGGCGCCGGATCGTAGCCCGCGGTGAGCCCGTCAGGGCGAAACCGTGGGTAAGCAGGAAAGAAGTGCACAAGCCCCGCAAGGGGCGTAGGAAAAAACCGATGCCAACTGTTCTCCGGCAACCCTCCTACGCCCCTGCCGGGGCTGCTGCTCTCTCATGGTTCTTCGCCCCACGGTTCTGCTTGCGGCTCCACCGTGGGTTATAGTCCTCCGTCCGCTTCGCGGACTGGGCGTCTCTTGGGTTGAACGCCTTTTAGGCGCTTAGCGCGTCAAGATTGACACAATGTTGTCGATGTTATGCAAGTCCCCGAACGAGCCTAGAACCTTGTGGTCCCATCTTCCCAGCGGACGTACCGAAATAACCGTGGGCCGTAGAAGTCCCCTTTCTCGTTCCGTTAACCAGCCCCGGCGGAAGCAAACTCCGTCGGCCATTCGCCCAACTCCTGATTTTCTGGCTTGCAGAGGTTCCCGATGCACAGGTGGCTAGCAGCCCGTGGCAGAAGTGGCCATTTTCAAGTAGCGTAGCCGACGCTTGAGCAGAAGGACTTCGGCTTCGCTTCGATGAATATCGAGCCCAAGGCGCGGCGGTAGCGTTGCCAAGTCTGCCGAGCAGGCTGGAGACGCTCCCAGAGAGGTTTTTCGAGCCGTTGGAGGACCTTTTTCGCCGCCCGCAGGCCCCGCGGCGGCCCCGCTCCGAGTTGTTGACGCAGTACGGGCGACAAGTTGAAGCCGCCGACGTGAATCAGCAGTCGCTTCAAAACATTTTTTCGGCCCCGTAGGTGCGTCCGCCTCATCCCGTCGTTCTCATACAGATGTGCGAAGCTGCGTTCAACCCGCTCGGCTCGCCATCGCAATAAGCGTTGCCCTCGCGCGCCTCGTATCCGTCGCCGATTGGCATAGACCGCTTCCCGCGCCCGCGGCTTGTCGCGCCAGCGTCGTCGCCCACGATCCGGTTCGCTGACGTAGGAACGGATCTGCAAGGCCGTCAAATCCGTCAGCACCTCGTTGCTGTGATAACCCTTGTCGGCCACTACTTCCTCGATCCCCACTGGGGCCATCTTCTCGTTCGCCTTCTCGTCGGTGGCGACCGCCGCCACCTGTTCGGCGGCTTCGGTCACCGTCTCGGCCAGCGTCGTCGTGTCGCCTTGATCGGCCCCTTGCACCGTCACCGCCAGCACCGCGCCCGTCTCCAAGTCCACCGCCTGTTCGGCCTTGTGGACCAGGTGCGTGTGGCCGTCTTTCATCTTGGTGATCTTCGCGTCGGGATCGTGCGGGTGTTGCCAATCCTCGTTCGAGCCTTTGTTTTTGCGCTTTTTGTCGAACTTCGCCAACTGCTCTCTTGTCGGCGTCTCGATCCCCGACTCGGTGGCCAGTCTGGTTAAGAACTCTTCGTAGCTCTCGCCGCTCGACCGCCGCACGATCGAACGCAACGCCGCGTTCGCCTCCAGCGTCGTGGCGTCCACCCCGATCGTGCCGCCCTGGAGCAGCCCGGCTTTCGCGATCAACTGCAAGACCCAGGTGAACACCTGGCGATGTGTTGCCACATCGATCAGCCGCCGGGTGCGTGAGATCGTCGAGTGGTCCGGTGTCGCCTTGTCGAACTCGATGCTCAGGAAGCGCCGCAGCGACAGCGAGTCGGCAATGCGCCAGCCGATGCCGCGCTCGGAGTCGATGCCTTCGAAGTAACCGATCAGCAGAGTGCGGAAATACATGCCCGGCACCAGCGAGGGCCGCCCCATCGTGGGCGCGTAGAACTTCTCGCAAAGTCCCTCCACAAAGCGGTCGAAGCCGTGTTCGTCGAGCAGATCGTTGAGCTTGCGGTAGAAGGGGTGCGCCGCGGTCTTGGGCATATCGACCGCAGCCACCCAAAGATCCTTCTGCCGCTGCCGCCGCCCTCGTCGTCCCATGGCCATAAAACAATTGTCCCATGAAATGTACTTTTGCCACGGGCTGCTAAGCCTTACCTGGGTCGACTGGTTCGTTGTCTTCGTGCTTATCGCGGGGATCACCTTCCTGGGCGCCCGTCTGTACGCTCGCGTCCGAGACCGATCCCACTTTTTTATGCGCGGCCGGCGGTTCGGCAAGATCTTCATGATGTTCTTTGCTTTCGGCACGGGCACCGGGAGCAACGACGCGATATCCGTTGTCGCCGGCAGTTGGCGAGCCGGGTTGGCGGGCATCTGGTGGGCCTTCTTGTGGTTGTGGTCCACGCCTTTCTACTGGCTTGTGGCTCCGGTGATGCGTCGAATGCGGGCATTGACGACGAGCGACTTCTTCGAAGCTCGCTCCGGCAGTCGCACGGCAACCCTGTACTCCATCTGCGGGATCGTGATGTCGATCGCGATCCTGGCAGGCGGACTCTACAGCAGCGGAAAGATGATCAACGCATTGACCGGCGGCGACTTGAATGCCCTGGCTCAGCAGATCGACTGGCGCGTTCCACACTTCGAGTGGAACAGTGCAGCCGCGGCGATTCAGGGCAGTTGGCGCCAGGTGGAAGGTTTTGAGCTTGCCATTCTAGAGATGACGGTTCGGTTTGTGATCTACGGGTTGTCAAGGCCCAATAGAAATGAGACCTTCACTGTTCCTAACGAAGACTGGTGGGCGGACTACTACACGCCGCTCCAGGAACGCATCAATCTGCTTCGACCTCGCAGCACAGGGGATCCCGACCTTGCTGTGGTGCTGGAGATGGCCGAATGCGAGATCGACCTGTTCACCCGGCATCATGACAGCTACGGCTATTACCTTCTACCTGGTCCGTAAACATTGACTTCTTCCGCTCGCGGAGTCACAGATTTCCAGAAACTTTTCCCCCTTGTTTTGCAACAACTTACGGTCTCAGACCAGCCTCGGGTCGCAAACCTGCGGGTTACGATAGAGGCGACGAAACGGGCGGCGGCCCGATTTTGGGCCCGGTCCGATCTCAGCACGACGGTTCGGCCGAACCTTTTTCGTCATCGTCAATCCGGTGTTCTCGCGTTCCGGGGACCCGGCCGGAACGGACCTGGGTCTCGATCCGCTGCGGTCGGCTGAAACGGAACTCGGCGCTCCGAAAAGGCCTCGGATAGCCATCTCACGGGGCAAGGAGGGGGCGTGACAGAGAGTATTGCTTCTTCGCGAGACCAGGTGGGACCGTGCTGGTGGAAAGGCCTTCGGCGTTTCGCCGTTTGCGGCTCGGAGAGCTCTTGAGTGTTGGCGAGAGCTAATATCCGACCGCGGCGGCGGACCCCTCCAGCCGCCACCCGTAACACGGACTGCGGGTCCGCACACCCCGCTGGGGGTGGACTTGTTCCAACCCCCAGCGGTGACGATCTCGCTTGGACGCCTCGCAATCTACGTTCCCGGATCGCCCGGCCACCACAGAGTATGACCCATCAAAGGGGTGAGACTCCGGTATCCCGGAGCGCCGTGGAGCCCCAGGGCCAGGGTCCATCGACACTGCGCGCTGTTACAATGACCGAGACCTCGTAGGCGCCACACTTCCGCTGTGCCCTCCTTCTCGTCCAACCGTTCTTTGGTCCGGGCTTTCCTGTTTCTGGCATCCGCTCTGGTCGTGACTGCCGCCGCCAAGTGGCTGTTCGATCACGGACAGATTATCGCCAGTCTCTCGAGCGCGGGGTTGGCGCTGGTGCTATGCGTCGGTGCAATCTACCTCTGCGCGCCGATGGTCGCGCGCTGGGGACGTCTGCGGGGCGTGCGACTGCCTTGGAACTACGGACTTACGAAGGAGGGGTTCTTCTTTGTTCTCGCAGTCCTCGTAGTGGCCTTCGCCGCCCTGACGTCGGGCAACAATCTGATCTACCTCGTGTTGAGCTGCATGCTGGCCACCATGGTGCTCTCCGGGCTGGTCTCGAGGCTGGGGCTTGCCGGTTTACAGCTGCAGCTCTCGTTCCCGAACCGTCTATTCGCGCGGCAACGGTCTTTGGCACGGGTCACTCTCAGGAACCTGAAGCGTGGTCTCCCGTCGTTCTCGATCTGGGTCGGCCTCGCGCCGACGGCTGGCGACCGCCGGGACGTCGCCATGGAGGAGATCTACTGCCCCATGATCAGCGGCGGGGGTACGGCGGTGGTCTCGGTACCGATCACGTTCGGGCGCCGGGGGCGGTACGGCCGGGGGCATTTTCGTTTGCGGTCCCGCTTCCCGTTCAGCTTCGTCGAACGCCGTGTGCACCTGCCGCTGACGCAAGACGTGCTGATCTACCCTTCCACCGAACCTTCAAGCGCGACCGAGTCGATTGTTGAGCGGCTCGAACAACAATGGACCGCCCCCGGACGAGGTGATAGTCAGGACCTATACCGCATCCGTCCGGCCGTGCCCGACGACGGCGCGCGCTTCGTCGACTGGAAAGCCACGGCCCGCTCGGGAGACGTGATGGTGCGCGAGTTCACCCGCGAGGACCATGGCCGCCTCGATGTTGTCTTCGACCGTGCAATCCCGGAGGGTTCTGAGTGGGAGACACGTTTTGAGAGGGCCGTGGAGCTTTGTGCAGCTGTCGTGTGGCGATTGCATTCGATGCAAGCGGAAATCCGGTTCAGCTCGGACGACTGTTTGGTCTTGTCGTCCCCGAACTCGGCTGCGATCTATGAGATCCTGCGCTACCTAGCCGTGGTGGCGCCGGCAGCCGGGGCGGAGCGGCTGCTCGAACACCAAGCCGGCCCTACGGGCGGGCGGTATCAGCTCATCTTCACGGCAGGCGAGGAGCGCGCTTTGCCCGCGCTACAATCGACCGAGGGGCGCTATGTCCTGCTCGGGCAGCTATGAATCGTTGCACTGCCGTTCTGTTTTTCGCTCTTCCTGCTTTGGTCCTGGGACAGGCTCCTACCTCCCCACAGCCTTCTAACGACCTCGAAGTCGAACCCGTGAAGACCTCGATCACGGTGCACGGCAAGATCGAGTCTCCGGCTTCGGCTTATATCTCCGCTCTAAGCGAGGACTCGATTCAGAGCCGTCCCGGCGTCAACGTCGACGACCGGCTGCGTGACGTGCCGGGCTTTACACTGTTCCGGCGCTCGTCGAGTTTGGCCTCCCACCCCACCACGCAAGGGATTTCTCTGCGAGGCATCGGGAGCAGCGCGGCTGGCCGCACGATTGTGCTGTTTGACGGCTTCCCGGCCAACGACCCCTTTGGCGGCTGGGTATATTGGTCTCGATTCAATCCCGATACCGTTGACACGGTGGAAGTCTCGCGGGGCGCCTCGACCAGCGCTTACGGCGATCGTGCGATGGGCGGCACCGTCTCTCTATTTACACCGACGCCTGACCAACGGCACTTCCAAGGGGCCTTCGAGGCCGGGGACGCGGGTATCGCCGACGCCCGGGGCGGCTACAGCAACCGCTTTGGCGCATGGGGTCTGTCGGGTCAGGTCCGGGGCTTCCGCGCGGACGGATATTTCATTGTCCCTGAGGAGCATCGCGGCCCCGTCGACGCGAAAGCCGACGTAGACTTCGTAGTCACGGACCTCCGTCTCGACCACTTTCGTGACCGCGACCGGTTCACCGTTCGAGCCAACGTACTGGCCGAGCAACGACAAAACGGTACTGCACTCCGCGAGAACTCGAGTTCGTTGGGAACGGTCGGCGCTCACTACGAGCGCTCGGGTCTTTCGATCCGCGGATACCACTCCCGGGGAGTGCTACGCAGCTCGTTCTCCAGGGTCTCCTCCATCAACCAGCCCCGCGACGCCGAGACCGTAACCTTGTTGCAGAAGGTGCCCTCCAACGACAGCGGCGGGGTGGTGGTTTGGAACCGTTCGCGACAAGACTGGAACCTCATGCTCGGGGCGGATACGCACCGCACGAGCGGCGTGAGCCTCGACAACGTTGTGATTGCGGGCTTCCAGCGAGCGCCACAGGGAGGCCGTCTCTGGCAGCAGGGGCTGTTCGCCCAGTCCGACGCGGCCCTGGGCTCGCGCACACGGCTCTACGGCGGGCTGCGGCACGACTTCGCCGACCGCGGCAACGACTTCTGGAGCCCGCGCGGCGGCATCGCCGTCTCTGACGGGCCCCGGCGCTGGCGGGCTTCGGGCTATCGCAGCTTTCGCTCCCCGACGTTGAACGAGTTCTTTCGGCAGTTCCGCGTCGGGAACATCACGACGTTCGGCAACCGCGGCCTGCGTCCCGAAACGCTGGTGGGCGTCGAAGGCGGAATGGACTGGCATCACCGCACCATGCTGTTTCGGACGACGCTTTTCCGGCACTCGATCGACGACATCATCGGCAACGCCACCATTCAGACCGAACCATCGATCTTGCGCCAGCGGCGGAACTTCGTCTCCGCCAGCAGCCGCGGCTTGGAGCTGGAGGTGCAGAAGAGCTTCGGACGCGTGCGGGTCGAGGCAGCGTATCTTTATGTGGATTCACAACTGGGCACCAACGTGTGGATGCCGCAGGTCCCCAGGCACCAGGGGTCCTTCCAATTTCTGTACTTCACGCGCAACACGCTATTCAGCGCCGGCGTGCGGTCTTATGACAAGCAGTTTGAAGACGACCTGAACCGGTTCGTGCTGCCGGGCTTCGCCACTGTGCAAGTGCTGGTGAAGCGCCGCCTGATCCAGGGATTGTCGGGTGTGGCGGCGGTAGAGAACCTGTTCGATCGCTCGTTCGTGGTGGGATTCACGCCGACACCGACCACGGGCGCCCCCCGGCTGCTGCGGGTCGGGTTGAAGTGGGAGAGCGGCACGTAGGTCGGAGACCCCGCCCACTAGTGTAGTGCGTCAAGCAGATTGCACCTTAGGCAGGGCGGCACGTCCGCGCTTGACTTTCTCGAGGATGTCGGAGGCGGTCGCGGTCCAGATGAAGGGCGTGGGATGCCCGTTGTGCTGGGCGATGTAGTCGTCAATGGCGGCGACGAGCTCGTCCACGCTGCGAAACACGCCGCGGCGCAGGCGCTTGACGGTGAGATCGCGAAAGAATCGCTCGACCATGTTCAGCCACGACGCCGAGGTCGGGGTGAAATGAATGTGGAAGCGCGGGTGACGATCGAGCCAACGCTTCACAGCGGCATGCTTGTGGGTGGCATAGTTGTCCACGATGAGATGAAGCTGTTTGTCCTTGGGAGTGCGGCGGTCAATTAAGCGCAGGAAGCGCAGCCATTCCTGGTGGCTGTGTCGGGGCATGCACTCGGCGATCACGCTGCCGTCAAGGCTGTTGAGCGCCGCAAACAGGGTGGTCGTGCCGTTGCGCTTGTAATCGTGGGTCATCGTTTGGCCGCGTCCCTTTTTGAGCGGCAGGCCGGGCTGGGTGCGATCGAGGGCTTGGATTTGGGACTTCTCATCGAGCGAGAGAACCAGAGCATGCTCAGGCGGATTGAGATAGAGTCCGACGATGTCGTCGAGTTTCTCGGCGAAACGCGGGTCATTGCTGAGCTTGAAGGTCTTGACGCGGTGGGGCTTGAGGCCATGGGCGCGCCAAATCCGTCCCACGGTGGAAGCGCTGACGCCGGCCGCGGCGGCCATGGTGCGGCGGCTCCAGTGGGTGGCGTTGGACGGTTTCTCGCGGGTGGTCTTGTGGATGATCTGCTGTACTTTCTGCTTCGAGACGGCAGGTTTACGACCGGGCCGTGGGGCGTCTTTTGCAATGCCGGCGATGCTGCTTTCGAGAAAGCGCGTGCGCCAGCGGGCCACCAACTGCCGCGAGACACCGAGCTGTGCGGCGATCTGCTTATTCTCGAGACCGTCGGCGGCCAGCAGGACAATCCTGGCTCGCAGGGCGAGACGAACGGCGACTTGGCGGCCGCGCGCGTAGCGGTCCAACTGCTTGCATTGCGCTGTGTTCAAAGTTACTGGTTGTGCTCTTCGCATCCCATGCCTCCTGTTAATAGAGACGATGGGAAGCCAATATAAGTTACATTATTTATGGTGCACTACACTAGGCTCTTAGAAACGGGTGGCGAACAGGACGTAGGAGAACAACAACCCCAGCAAACCCGCGAAGACCACGTAGTAGATCATTGGCAGGATGGTGCGGCGAATCAACAGCCCTTCCCGCCCCACAAGGCCCACCGTGGCGCTGGCCGCAACCACGTTATGCACGGTGATCATGTTCCCCGCGGCTCCCCCGAGAGCCTGCAACCCCAAGACCACCAAATGTGGCGCCCCGATGCGGTCGGCCACGCCGTATTGAAACAGGCTGAACATCAAATCGCTCACCGTGTTGCTGCCGGCCACGAACGCCCCGAGAGCCCCGATCATCGGGGCGAAGAAGGGCCAAGTCACTCCCGCTAGATGAGCTACGTATTCGGCCAACACCAGCGGCATACTCTCCAGCCCCGAGGCGTTCGCTCCGGAGTCAATAAACACCCGCACCAGGGCCACCGCGAACAACAGCGCGAACGCCGGCCACGCCAGCATGCGCAAGGAGTCGTGCCACGCCTTCTTAACCTCTTTTGAGGACATGCGATGTAGCAACACCGTCAGCAGGGAAACAGCCATGAAGATCGTCCCCGGCAGATAGAGCGGTTGTACCCCCTGCGAGAGCCCCGTCCCGAGAATTTCGCTCCAGGTGAACTGCACCGACGCCAGCCAGCTCTTGAACGGCAGAAACGGCAGCCGCGTCACAACGAGCAGGGCCGCGACGATCACATACGGCATCCAAGCGCGGCCGAGCGTCATGTGATGCCGCTCCTCACCGACGTCGCCGGTAATCACGCCGACCCACTCCTTCTCCCACTTGTCGCGCGGAGGGAAGTCCCACGGTTTCCCTTCCGGGACAAACAGCTTCCGGCGCGCCGCCGTGACAACAATTGCCAGCGCTAGTAGACCGCCAAGTAGCGAGGGGAACTCGGGCCCGAGAAAGATGGCAACGAGGCAGTACGGCACAGTAAAGCTCAAGCCGGCGAACAGAGCGAACTTCCACGCCACCAGCCCTTCGCGAAAAGAGCGTTTCTCCCCAAAGAAGCGCGTCATCATGCCACAGATGATGAGCGGAATCAGCGTCCCCACGATCGCATGCGGAATCGCCGTGAAGACGCCGATTTCGTAGATGAAGCCGTCGTACGACATGCCGGCGGCTGCCACCGCCTCCTCGACTCGCGGCACGTTCAACGATTGCGCCATGCCGACAAGAATTGGCGTGCCTACCGCGCCGAAGCTAACCGGCGTGCTCTGGATGATCAGCGTCGTCATCACCGCCGCCAGCGCCGGGAAGCCGAGCGACAGCAGCAGCGGCGCCGCCACCGCCGCCGGCGTCCCAAAACCCGACGCCCCCTCGATGAACGACCCGAACAGCCAGGCGACGATGATCACTTGCACCCGCCGGTCGCGGGAGACATCTGTGAAGCCTCGCCGAATGGTAGCCGCCGCGCCGCTTTCCCGTAGCGTGAACAGCAGCACGATCGCTCCGAAGATGATCCACAGCAGCGTCGATGCAATCACCATTCCCCGCAGGCTCGCCGCCATCGCATGGACGAACGGCACTTCCCACAGCCACAGCGCGAACAGCAGCGTCATGGCGTAGGCCACCGGCATGGCCCTTGTGGCGGGCCAGCGCAGCACCACTAGGAAGAACATCACGGCGAGGATCGGAAGGATTGCAACGAGCGCGTAGAAGCCGGAGTCGGGTTCCATGGCAAGCTCCAGTATGGATCTCGTGTTTCGGGTCTCGTGCTCGGTGCTTCTAGAAAAGTCCGTCGCACGACGAGGGCCGGCGTGGAGAAGTGCTGAGCGTAGCGGTCCGTGGGATGGTTGTCAACAACACGGCGGCCGCTTGTCAAGGCCCAATAGAAATGTCCCCTTCGGTAGCCCAGTAGAAGTGTCCCCTTGGTGATAGGAGAGAATCGTCATCGTCGGGGCTGTGGAACTGTGGGAATCGCGCAGCGATTTCCAAGGGGCGGTGGGAAGGGTGGAAAACCATCCACGGTTCCCCGAGCCCGGCACGGCTGCCGCCACAAGGTTTTCCACGCTTTCCATCCGACCCGGCATTTCCGCAGCCCTCTTATGAATTCGCAGCTCGTGTTTTCCGCAACACAGCTCGCCGCCAGGGGTGGTTCGCCGCCGGCTTGCGTCTGGCCACCACGTTCCCCTGCGGTGCCGGCTTCGTCCGCAGCCGTGGCGTCGGCGTGGCGATCACTTCGTGCTCGATCTCGTGCCCCTCAAACCTCACCTGCAAGCTCTCATCGCGCCCCTGTTGGACCGTCACCCGTGCACCCGCCCCCACGCCCTGATTGCGTTTCGGCTTCAACTGCAAGCAACGATTCTCGAAACGCACCACCTGGTCGTTGCTCACCACCCGTTCGTATTCGAAGCAGAACACCCCTCGCAGCTCGGTGCCGCGGGGTAGCGCCTGGTGAAAGTCCGCTCCCGCCGCCGGCTCGCAGCAGAAGCGCTCGTTGTGCTCGGCTAAGTACTCCTCGCCGAGGTAACGGTTCGCCGCCTCGTAATCAACGATGCCCCGCAGCCGCATCTTCTTGATCAGGCGGTCCTGGTGCGTGCCGTGATGGCGTTCGACACGTCCCTTGGCTTGCGGCGACGATGCGGCAATGATGCCAATGCCAAGCTTCGCGCACATGCGCCCGAACTGCGTCTCGGGCTTGATGCCTTCCAGTGCTTCCCGCGACGTCGGCTGGCGCTGGTAGACGTTTTTCCAGTCGCAGTACAACGCCTTGGGAACGCCGTGTTGGCGCACCCAGGCTTGGAGCAGATCGGCCGCGGCCCAGGTCGTTTCCTGGCCCGAGAAGCGGCACAGTGCAAGACCGGTCGCGTCATCGACAAAGTTCATCAAACAGGCTTTCGGGCCGCGTCCTTCCAGCCAGTGGTGGTGCGAACCGTCGAGTTGAATCAGCTCGCCGAAGTGCGCTTTGCGTTGCCGCCGGCTGCGATGCGGTGGGCGCTTGCGACTCCGGCTCCACAGGCCCGCCGCGAGCATCCAGCGCCGCAGCGTTTCGCGCGGCACTTCCAGGCCCTGATCGGCTGCCAGATGTTCCGACGCCAGCGTCGGCCCGCAGCGCTCGTGCCCCTCGCCCGCATAGTTTGCGTGCACCAACTCGAGAACCTGCTCGCGGCGCTTGTCATCGGCTCGGTTCGAAGCGCGGCCGACGTTACCGTGCACCAAAGCCTTGACCCCGCCTGCTCGGTAACGCTTGTTGAGCCGCTTCGCTTGGCGGTAGCTGACCTCCAGCAGTGCGGTCGCTTCGGTCAACTTCAGTTCCCCTCGTTTCACTCGGCTCAGCACTTCGCCGCGCCTCAACTCCTTGGCACTCATCCATGTCCTTCCCAATCTTTCACCTCCTCGCAGAGGTCCAGATTAGGGGACATTTCTATTGGGCGCTCAAGGGGACATTATCATTGGGCTTCAACATGACACGGCGGCCGCTCGGCCGCCTCGGACGCCTGTCAATTCTCGGAATATGACGGCCGTAGGAGATCGGGCCGGAACCTAGCCCCTTCGTCGTGCTAATCTCCACTGGTGTCAAAGATGAGCAACCCGAAGGTCAAGCGGGTCTACGAAGCGGTTGATGCAGCCGACGGCTTCCGCATCCTGGTCGATCGAATCTGGCCTCGCGGCCTCAGCAAAGACCAGGCCCGAGTGGATCTTTGGCTCAAACAGATCGCTCCCAGCACCGCGCTTCGTCAATGGTTCGCCCATGACCCCGCCCGGTGGGACGAGTTCCGGCGCCGCTACTTCGAAGAGCTGGGCCGCAACGCGGAAGCAGTAGCTGCGCTGCGTGAACGGATCGCCGAAGGGCCGGTTACGCTTCTCTACGCCACGAAGGAAGCTCGCTTCAACAACGCTGTTTCTCTCGCGGAATACCTAAAGGGCACAAGCGACACCGCTTGATTCAAGCTCGCTCGTACTTCCGGCGCGACGGTCGACAAAAACCTGGATTCCCACATGTTTTTCGTCTACTCTATCCGTGTAACTCGGATTCGTTGTGAAACGAAGCGTCAGCTCCTCGGAGGGCTCGTTCTTGCAAGCCAAACGGCAGACGGCGACTTCTTGGCTTTTCGTGTTGGTCATCGCCGTCATTGCGATGGTCGCCCCGACCTACGCGAAACAGGAATGGATTCGCGTAGCGACGCCGAACTTCGAGCTGTACACCACAGCCGGTGAAAAGCGGGCCCGCAGCGCGATCCTGTACTTCGAGACCATCCGCAGCTTTTTCCACCAAGCCTCCAATGCAAAGCGGGGCTCAACGCTAGCGGTGCGAATTATCGGTTTCCGATCGAAGAAGGAGTTTGAGCCCTTCCGGACGCGGGAGTTCTCCTCGGCCTACTACGTCGGCGCGCGCGAGCGCGACTACATCGTGATGAGCAGCATCTCGTCGAGCAAGCAGTCCACCGCGGTCCACGAATACGTTCACCTGTTGGTACGCCATTCCGGCGCCGAGATTCCTCCGTGGCTTAACGAGGGTCTCGCGGTGTTGTATTCATCGCTGGAGCCGATCGCCAAGAAAGCACGAATCGGTGCTCTCGAGCCCAGCTACGTTCAGACTCTCCAGAATCAGAAGTGGCTCGATCTGGCAACGCTGACCACGGTCGACCATGACTCACCGCACTACAACGAGCGCAAGCGTGTCGGCGTCTTTTACGCCCAAAGCTGGGCCCTGGTGCACATGCTTAACTTGTGGGACCAGTATCCGCGCGAGGGTTTCGCTAATCTCATGCACGCACTCTCGACCGGCACCCCGCCGGAGCAGGCCTTCCAGTCTGTGTATGGGAAACCGCTCGAACAGGTGTACAAGGACCTCCGGTTCTACATGCGGCAGGACCGGTTCTTCGGCGCCCTTTTCGACATCCGCCTTGAGAAGGCCGCGGAGAACCCGGAGGTGCGGCCGGCGACGCCACTCGAAGCGGGGCTCGTGCAGGCCGACTTGCTGTCGGTGCTGCGCGACAAGCAGGAGCAAGCCAAGCAGATGTATCTCGACCTCGCCTCACAGAACTCCGATAGCTGGGAGGTTGCCGAGGGGCTTGGCTACTTGGCGTTCCGGGCCCGCGATGACGACGAGGCCCGCCGTCACCTGGGCCGTTGAGCTGGGTACCACCAATCCCAGAACCTGCCGTGACTACGGCTATCTGCTGAGTAGCGGCGGCGCGCCGAGCGCGGAGATCATCCGCGCGCTGGAGCAGGCGGTGCGCCTGCAACCCGACTACAGAGAAGTGCGACTCCGACTCGGCTACTTGCAAATGCGGGAACAGAACTACATCCAGGGGCTACGGCATCTGAACTCGGTCAAGAGGGTCGAGAAGGAGGAGGCGTTTCCTCTCTTTTACGCCGTAGCCTTTGCCTACTACAAGATCGGGCGGCCCGACGAAGCCCGCAAAGCCGTCAAGCGGGCTTTGGAATATGCCGAAGCGCCCAGCGACCGCCAACAGGCTGAGCGCCTGCGCGAAGGGCTCAGCCGCCCGCAGAGACCCGACCCAGTCCAAGTCGCCGCCGCGTCGGCTTGGCTCGATGACGATTCGGTGGCGGTACCGCATCTGCGCAGAAAACCAGCGGTGAAAGACCAAGTCCTCTCCGAAAAAGCCGCGTCCGACTCACCGCCCCCGGTTCCTTCAAAGCCGCATTGGCTCAAGTTGGAGGGGACGTTTCAGCAGTTCGACTGTCTTGCGACAACGGCCCGCATCCACCTGATTTCTGAAGGCGGACCGGTCGTGCTGGCGATTCTCGATCCCTCCGACATCACCATCAAAGGCTTCGAAGGCGGCTCCGTAGACTTTGTATGCGGCCCCCAGGAACCGAAGCCCCTGATTGTCGAATACGAAGAGCAAGAGGGATTGGCCGATGGCGTGGCCGGTGTTGTGCGGACCATCGAGTTCCAGTAGAGGCTTCACGGACGGCGCCGCGTAACCTACGACGCCTTCTCGCCCGTCCAGCCAGGGCGGCCGCCGCAGCGGTTGCAGCGGATCTCGCTGAAGATGGCATTCCAGTCGCCGTCCGTTGCCGCGTAGTCGAGCAAACAACGCAGGGCCTTACTGGCGTCGGGCAGATTGTACTTCTCCGCAGCCGCATTCAGCATTTGCATCAAGTCGTCCTGGATCTCGAAGGTAACGGTTTGCTTGGTGCCTGCCATCTTGTTCACTCTCTCCAGATAAGGTTTGATCGGTTCCGTGGAAGCGGTCGGCGAAGCTTATTGAATCCCGCAAATTATTATGACACTTTTTGACAGTGTGGAGCATCTATATATGTATGGGCAACCCCAAAGGTGTGAAGCGGGATTTCAAGGCGCTGGAGAAGCGCCGTTTCGAAGCGATGCGGCTGCTCCACCAAGGCCACAATCAGTCCGAGACGGCGAGACGGCTGAACGTCGCTCGCCAAACCGTCAGTGAGTGGCGGCGGCAATACCGCGAGCAGGGTGCGGCCGGACTCCGCCAGGCCGGGCGCGCCGGACGCAAGCCGCTCCTCGATGCCGCACAACGCGAACGCCTGACGTCGCTGCTGCTGGAAGGCCCGGAAGCCCACGGCTTCCCAACGCCCCTGTGGAGCTGTCCGCGGGTGGCTCGGCTGATCGGAGACGAGTTCGGGGTCGCATACCACGCAGGCCACGCCTGGAAGATCCTGCGAGCGCTCGACTGGAGCCCGCAACGCCCGGCCGGAAAGGCGCGCGAGCGCAACGAAGAGCGGATCCGCACCTGGAAGCGCAAGACCTGGAAGCGCATTAAAAAAAAGCCCAAAACGAAGGCCGTACGCTCGTCTTCATCGACGAAAGCGGATTGAGTCAGAAGCCGCATCGCTGCCGCACCTGGGCGCCACGTGGCCAAACACCGGTGCTGCAGTTTAACTTCAACTGGGAGAAGCTTTCCGTCTCGGCGGGGCTGACGCTGCGTAACTTCTACTTCCGGCTCTATCCCGGTGCGATCGGCAAAGAGCAAGTGACCGACTTTCTCAAGGCGTTGGTACGTCATATCGATCGCCCGCTGCTGATCGTCTGGGATCGGCTGCCGGCGCACCGTAGCCGCCTGGTGCAAGAGTTCATCGAACTCTCCGAAGGCCACATCGCAACCGAGTACTTGCCACCCTATGCGCCGGAGTTGAATCCGGTGGAATACATCTGGGCTTACTGGAAGCAGCACGAGTTGCCGAACGTCTGTCCGAAAGACTACGGCGAGCTGAACGAGCGGGCCCGCAAGGCACTCCGCCGCATGTACCGCAAACCGCGTTTGATCACGGCCTTCTGGAAACAGTCTTCTCTTTGTTTTGACTGACTCTATATTATGCGGGAGTCAATAGCACACGCTTGAGGACCTCCCGCCGGTTGGTTTCTCAAAAATAGCATGAAAGCCTGGGCACGTCAGGGAACCTGCCGACCATAGCAACAAAGGCGACGCCGCTCCTTGATCTGGCAACGCGCAGGTTGTACCTTTAAGCCATGGCATCCCGCAGCTTGAACAAAGTCATGTTGATCGGCCACCTGGGCAAAGACGCGGAAACACGCTACACGCCTAGCGGAACCGCCGTCACCAACTTCTCACTGGCAACCAACCGCCGCTTCAAGAACCAACAGACCGGGGAATGGCAAGACGAGACCAACTGGCACGACATCGTGCTCTGGAAGGCCGAAGCGCTTGCCAATTACCTGCAGAAGGGCAAGCAGGTCTACATCGAGGGCCGTCTACAGACGCGCAGTTGGGAGGACCAGAGCGGCAACAAGCGCTACCGCACGGAAGTGGTCACCGACCCGGGAGGGGTTATTCTCCTGAGCGGCCAGCAGGGCGGGGGGGGATCCGGCGATTTCTCCCAAGAGACCAGCAGCCGCCCGCCGCAAGCCGCGGCCGCCACCCCGAGCGCCGACGCCGGTGCCAGCACCGGCGGCGACCAGGGCATCACCGACGACGACGTGCCGTTCTAGCCCGGCCATCTAACTTGCTGAGCCGCGGGCGGGATGTGGCGTAACGCTCCAGCCTTGCCGAGTCTCGATTCTTCGAGACTCAGGACGGCAGGCAACCGAGCAGCGCCGTTCACAGCGAACCTGAGAACCGAGGAATCGGTTCTCGGCAAGCCTGGAGGCTTACGCCACATAAGCTCCGACTCGTCGGGTTGAGGCCGCGGACCTCGTTAGAACGTGTCGTGGCAGAGGTCGCACTCGTTCGAGGCGCCGCTCTTGTCGTGACAGCCCATGCAGGCCCCCATCGTGACGGGCTTCTCTTGGACGATGACGTCGCGCTCGGCGACCGGACCGTGACACGTGCTGCAAGAAACAGCCGCGTCGCGGTGATGAAAGGCGTGCGAGAAGTAAACGTAGTCGGGAACACGATAGACCTTGACCCAAGGCACCGGCTCGTTCTTCTTTTCAAACTCGGCCAGCCTCTTAATGTGCGGGCTGTCGGGCTTGACCGCGGCATGGCATGCCATACAGGTCGCTTCCTGGGGGTAGCCGGCGGCGAAGCCGGGGTCCTTGATCGCGTGACAATCGAGACATTTGAGGCCCATGCCCACGTGGACTTTGTGGCTAAACGGAATCGGCTGCTCCGGCGCCTCGACGACGGCGCTCGCGGCCCGCTCGCCGGTTTGAGCATGGAGTGCTCCGGCGGCAGCTAGAAGAAGGTGGCAAACAACGCGGTGCATCCTTCTACAAGGTAAGCCATGCGCGAGGATCTTGTTACGCCGGGCGCGAACTAGCCGTCTGATCTCATCGACATCTGAACAAAGGTGTCAAGTTTTTCACTCTGCTTTACGGTCGGGGACGGTCGCTAATGGACTGCCGCAAAGAAAGCTTAACGGTAAACGTGCAGGGGGCACAGGGGCCCGCCCCTACAGTCTCGCAGGATCTCTCGGCGACGCTCCACCAGAAAGCGGTCTGCTTTGGCGAGTATTGCGTGAACCGCCTCACTTGTGCCGAAGGCAGACGTTAGCGTATCCTTCCCAAGTCAACCGGGAGGTACTGATGCGCATGTTCGTGGGGACGTTGTTAGGAACCGTCCTGCTGCTGTGGGGTTGCGGCGAGGCCGCAGTTGAACCCGAGGCTGCCGATACGGCTCCAGCCGACGCGGTCCAGCGCAACACACTCACCGCCGAAGAGGAAGCAGCCGGGTTCAAGCTCATCTTCAACGGCATGGACTTCACCGGCTGGGAGGTGCCCGGCAACAACTGGGCGGTTCAAGACGGGGCGATTGCCCGCACCGGCGGCGGCGGCGGCATCGACTACGTTGCCCAGCACGTGCCGGACGATTTCGAGTTGCGCTTTGAGTGGAAGATTTCGCCCGGCGGCAACAGCGGCGTCTACTACCGCCCCGGGCAGTACGAATACCAGATCCTCGATAGGCAGCTGCACGCGAACGGGAAGGACCCGCGCACCAACGCCGCGGCGCTGTACTACGCTTTCGCGCCGTCCAGGGACGCGACGCGCCCTCCGGGTGAGTGGAATAAAGGGCGGATCGTCGCCCAAGACACGCTCATCGAGCACTGGCTAAACGGCGAGAAGGTGGTCGATATCGACTACACCGACCCCGCTCTGGCGGACCTGGTGGAGCGGCTGCGCATTCGCGGCGGGGACATCGAGGCGCGCGGTCGAGACCTACATTTGCAGGACCATGACGACCCCGTTTGGTATCGCAGTCTTCGCATGCGGGAGATCCGGTAACTCGCAACAGCGCCGCGGGCGCGAGCCTGCCGACCATGCCGTGCGCCCTAATGGACTGTCGCAAAGAAAACTTGGTGGTAAACGAGCAGCCGGGCGGGCACAGGGGCCCGCCCCTACGGCGGTATTGACCGGGGACATGGGTAACACCTAATGCCAAGCACATAGGTAACACTTTGAGGCATAAAACATTTCTGAGAGGGAATGATCTATGCCTTGGCAGGAGACCTGTGTGCGAAACGAGAGAACTCGCTTTGTGGTGGACTGGGAAAGGAAACTCGAGTCGATGGCCGAGCTGTGCCGGCGCTACGGCGTGAGTCGCAAGACCGGCTACAAGTGGCTGCAGCGCTACGGGCAGCAGGGCTGGGAAGGATTGCAGGACCGCTCCCGAGCAGCGCGACGCCATCCGCAGCAGACCGCGGCCGCGATCGAGCAAGAGATTCTCGCTCTGCGGGCACAGCACACGCGCTGGGGCGCGGTCACCTTGAAAGCGCGGCTGCAGCGGGCGCAGCCCGAGGTGGCTTGGCCGGCGGTGAGCACGATCGGAAATCTGCTGCGGCGACACGGTCTGACGGTGCCGCGGCGGCGCCGGGCGCGCGCCGCGCCGACCGCACCGCCGCTGACGCCGGGGAGCGAGCCCAACCGGGTTTGGTGCGCCGACTTCAAAGGTTGGTTCCGCACCCAAGACGGCCAGCGCTGCGATCCGTTGACGATCTCGGATGCGGCTAGCCGTTACTTATTGCGTTGCCAGGCGGTGGCGACACCGGATCGAGAACACGTCCAGCCGTTGTTTGAAGCCACATTTCGGGAGTTTGGCTTGCCGCGGGTGCTGCGCACCGACAACGGGCCGCCGTTTGCGACGCTGGCGGTGCACGGGCTGTCACGGCTGGCGGTATGGTGGATCAAGTTGGGGATTTATCCGCAGCGGATCGAGCCGGGACATCCCGAACAGAACGGGCGGCATGAGAGGATGCACCGCACGCTGAAGCAAGAGACGGCCTCGCCGCCGGCGGCGAACCTGCGGGCGCAGCAGCGGGCGTTGGATTGCTTTCGCCAAGATTGCAACGAAGAGCGACCGCACCAGGGGCTGGAGCTGCGGACGCCCAGCGAGTGTTATCAGGGCTCGGGGCGGGAGTATCCCTCGCGGCTGAAGGAGCCGGAGTATCCGGCGGCGCTGGCGGTGCGGCGCGTGGTGGATGGGCAGCTTCGCTGGCGGCGTCAACGAGTGTTTGTCGGCAAGGGACTCAACGGCGAGCGGGTGGGGCTGGAGGCGATCGAGGAGGGGGTGTGGCGGGTATGGTTTTCCTTTTACGAGCTGGGCCTGTTCGACGAACGGGGGTGGCGGTTGCGGCCTTGCCCGGACCCGGCGGCGGGCCACTCGTCCGAGGTGGGACCGGACTGCGGTCGCCCTCCGGGCTCCCTACGTCCGGCCCCACCCCGGACGAGAAGTGTTACCTATGTGCTTGGCATAAAGTGTTACCTATGGCCCGGTAAGTTCAAGTCTCGCTGGATACTCCTACACCTAAGGAATCTCCGCGACATTCCACTAGGCGTCGCGGCTTCGTCTCGGGGAGCTATCGAATGAACATGATCCTTGTTTTCGCCGTCTCTGCTTTGCTCTTCGCGTCCACCGCGCCCGCCCTCGAACGCCCAGGGGTCGAGTTCAAGATCTTTCAGTTTCCCGCCGACCAAATCCCGCGCATCGACGCCAAGACCGACGATTGGGCGATCGTGCCCGGCGACCACATCATCGGGACCGACCAACTCTCCGACACGGTCAAAGGCAACGGGACCAACTTCGACCGCAACGACCTCGACGTCAAGGTCAAGGTCGGCTGGGTCAAAGGGATCAACCAGCTCTACTTTCTCTATGAAGCCTACGACGACTACTGGGACTTCGCGCAAGCCGGCCGCCATAACGACATCTTCGAGCTGGTGGTGGACGGCGACCTCTCCGGCGGCCCGTTCGTCAAGACCATGCACCCTTATAAGGACGGCCTCGAACCGATGCAGGCGCACTTCCTCTATCACGGCGTGCACGCGCAGAACTACCACATCATGACGCCGCATGAGGGCCAGGACTGGGCGTTCGTCTGGGGCAGCCAGCCCTGGATCAAAGAGCTGCCGTGGGCCAACGCCGCATTCGCGTATGACTTCAAGCCGGGCGAAAGCGGCAAGCTCATCCTCGAGTTCTGGATCACGCCGTTTGACTACGCGCCGCCCGAAGGCCCGGGGCGGGCCGTGGTTTCCCAGCTCAAGGAGGGCACGGTCATCGGCGTGTCGTGGTCGATCCTCGACTACGACGGCGTCAACAAGGAGGACTACGCCGGCTTCTGGAATCTGTCACACAAGACCACGATGTACGGTAACGCCTCCGAGCTGGTCGCGTTTCGCCTGATGCCCCTCGAGAAGCGCTTCCGCAAGCCGGTCGAGGCGCAGTGGTCGTTTCAAGTCGTCGACATGGACCGTCGCCTGGTCGCCTTCCAAGACCGCTCCTACGGCGACATCACCTCTTGGAAGTGGGACTTCGGCGATGGCCGGACCTCGACCGAGCGCCACCCCACCCACCGCTACGAGAAAGCCGGTGAGTACTTCGTCACGTTATATGTCGAAGGCCCGGCGGGCAAAGCGCGCCGTACGAAGGTGCGGGACGTGGCGGTGAAGTAGAGCCGGAGGACTACGGTAAGGTCTGTACGACTTTTGACCTGCGAAGCAAGCGGTCGCGCGTCAGCAACGGGACGTTGTGAACGAGTGACGTCGCGGCGATGATTTGGTCCGCCGGGTCTCCGCGGAAGTCGAGTGTGCCGATGCGGCGGCAGACTGCCAGATCCAGGGGCCACACCTGCGTCCTCGAGAGTACCCTGGCGAAGGCAGGTGTTTGGATATTCAGGGTGACCCTGCCCAACTCGAACAGCTTCGTCAGTTCCCACAAGACGATGGCGGAAATGCCCCAGCGGTTGCTGCTGAGCAGTGCGCGCTCTCGCGGCCGCAACTGTCCTGAGAGAGCGTACACGAGGATGTGAGTATCAAGATTCAGCATCCCACTTGAGCCCGGTCGAAAGAATGTCGCCGCGGATCTCGATCTGTCCCTTCATGCTTCCGATCAAGTCGCCGCATTCGTGGCTGATCGGTAGGAGCTTGGCAACCGGTTTCCCTCGCTTGGTGATCACCACCCCATCCGGGTCAAGGTGGTCCAGGATCGAGAGGCATTGCTCTTTGAACTTGGACGCTTTGATCTGTTGCACGTTTCTATAGTACCAGTTGGTCACTTTATGTGTCCAGTCAATCTCTCTGACTATCTGGCCCGGAGCAAGTCAGGCTCGACGGAACTCACAGAGCGCTGTCGCGTGCCTGTCTTACAGTCGTAAACAATCCTGCTAGTACGCTGTCGTACCGACACCGCCCGAGACCGTGAAGAGTCGGGCCGTGATGCGAGTTCAGGAGTAAGCGCTCTTGGTAGCTCACTACTGTCCCAAGTCGTGGCAGAGGTGGCAGTCGGTCGACATTTGCTTTGCTGCGTGACAGTTCATGCACTGGATCATGCTCGTCGAGACCTCCTTGGCGAGGACTTGGCGCTCTTCAACGGGGCCGTGGCATGTCGCGCAGGCCTCCCCGGCCTTGACATGGCTGGCGTGGCTGAAGAAGACGAAGTCGGGGACCCGGTAGACGCGGACCCAGGCGAGCGTCTCGCCCCGAAGCTGCATCCCCGCAAGCTGCTTGACGTCGGGGTGCTCGGTGGCAATGGCGGCGTGGCAAAGCATGCATTGCTCGACGCTTGGGAGCCCGGCTCGCTCGTTGTCGGGGGCGCCGGAGTGGCAATCGAGGCAGAATACGCCCGCCGCGGTATGCTTTTTGTGGTTGAAGGGGATCGGTTGCGGCGCGACCTCGACGGGCAGTTTTTCTTGTTTGCCTTTGTAAACATTCGGCGCCTGTCCGGAAGCCGACCCAGTTGCGCACAAGACGAAAACGACCAGCGAACGGAAGGACCTCATCGAGTGAAGTTGCAAAAAGCGTGCACGGGCACCACGCGCACGGTGAGATGACGAAGCACTATCAGTGTACATAGGCGCCCGGAGCTGCACGCCCAACGCGGAAGTGTTCTATCCTAAACGCAGCGTAGTTTCGAAAGGACGGCTTCGATCATGCGTACGGTTTGCCTGCTTGCTCTGATACTGTCGTTGCCCGCCGCGGCCTCCGCCGGCGAGACCGGCTCGGGTGAATGGACCGGCTACTTGATGGACACGATGTGCGCCTCGAAGTTGCTGGACAAGGCCTCTTCTCACACCACCGAATGCATGAAGATGCCGAACTGCAAGGGCAGCGGCTTCGGGTTGGTTACCAAAGACGGCAAGTACATCAAGTTTGACGAAGCGGGCAATGCCAAGGCGCTTGAGGCGCTCGAGGGTTCGGGTAAAGAGGATCAACTGCTCGTAACAGTCAGCGGCCGCATGAAGAGCGGCATGATTCGCGTCGCTTCCGTGACGGCGCAGGAGTAAAGGCGCCGGAACCGGCAGGCCTGCCGCGCAGCCGAGGCGTCGCTTGCGAGCGCTCGCTACACCTTCGTGCCTGACGCCGCTCCGTGGGAAGATCGCCTTCGCACGCTCCGTGACAACCGGACGTTGGGGGCGACCAACCTCGCCCTGGAAGCGATCGACTTGGCCGCGGAGTGGATCGCCGCGGGCCGCGACGGCGCTGACTTGGCCGTGCGGCTTCAAGCGATGCACCCGGCGATCGCTACCGTGGGGAACGTGGGGCGTATCGTTGCAGAAGAGAGCGGCGACTTGCCGGTGCGGCTGTGCGAGCTTCGCCGATCGATCGTCGAAGGGAACCGGCTCCTCACCGAGAAACTGCGCCCGCTGATCGCGGCGGGCTCCACGGTCATCACTCTGAGCAACAGTTCCACTGTGCGGGACGCATTGACGGGCCTGAGGGTGGGAGGAGTCTATGTGTTGCAGTCGCTGCCCGGCGGGGAAGGGGCGCAGATGGCCGAGGCTTTACGGAAGGGCCTCGGAGCTTCGGCGGAGATCGATGTCGCTCCCGACGCCGCGATGGGCAACCTCGTTCCGACGGTTGATTGCGCTTTGGTCGGTATCGACACCTATGACCATATGGGAGCGATCCTCCACAAAGTCGGGACGCTGCCCCTCGCCTTATGCTGCAGCCACTTCGGTAAGCCGTTTTATGCCGCCGGGCACAGTTTGAAACGCACCGAACGAACGCTCGATGGCGCTCCCGAGCGGCACGAACCCGCGCAAACCAGTGGACTGTCGCACAGAAAACTCAGTGGTAAACGAAGAGCCGGGCGGGCACAGGGGCCCGCCCCTGCAAAGCTTAAGGGATCTCCGCGACATTCCACTAGGCTCTTCGACTGCACGCCGGCCGGACTGATCACCGAGCTCCTCACCGTGTAGTCTCTGGCGATTCTGCAGGGACCCCAGCCCTGCCGCGTGCCCGTCGGCTCGGGAACTGCAAACGTTGCACATCAACAGCCGGCCGCCCTACACTCGTTGCACGCAAGCGCTATGACCCGTTGGAAGACAGGTTTTCTTTATCTCGCGCTCACCCTCGGCGCTTTCCTCGCCGCCGTGGTCCTCGCGGAAGTGTATCTAGTGTCCCAAGCCGCTCCCCGTTCGACGCTGCCGTTCTATGGTCAGCTCTATCCGTATGTGATGTTCCGGCCGCAAGCGAACATGCGGTACGTCAGCTCGGAAACGTTCGAGATGTCGCACCACACCGAGCAGGTACATCACTACACGAACGACGACGGGCTGCGCGTCAGTGCCCCGGACTACGAACTGCCGAAACAGAAGCCGACCGGGCAGTTGCGGCTGGCGGTGCTGGGCGGGTCGGCGGTGGAGATCGCCACGACGTTCGAGACGACGTTGCCAGGGTCGCTCAAGACCTTGCTACAGAGAACGTATCCGGGCCGCGACATCGAGGTCATCAACGCCGGGATTCAGTCATCGGTCTCGCGGCAGTCGATCATCCACTTCATGTTTACGGTGGCGGACTACGAACCGGACATCGTGATCCTCTACGACGGCGCGAACGACTTGGGGAACATCCTCCTCTACGAGGCGCGTCCGAATTATCCTTACAACTTCCAGACGATGGAAGAGGCTTGGGAACACTACCGGTCCGAGACCACGACCCCTGTTTGGGAACTGATTCTCGACCGCAGCTATTTGTATTCGGCGCTGCGGCTGAGATTCGGCGGCGCGGACCAGCTC
This sequence comes from Bryobacterales bacterium, assembly GCA_965248255.1. Taxonomy (GTDB): domain Bacteria; phylum Acidobacteriota; class Terriglobia; order Bryobacterales; family UBA6623; genus JAKZVK01. Next base: position 1,633,311 of record CBDFIW010000004.1, on the reverse strand, counting down.
AAGACGACCAGCACTATCGGCTTGGGTTTGCGGAGAGCGCCGAATGCCTTGACTTCCGAGCAGCTCTTGTCGGACCAGGAGCGCGTCCGGAAGCTGGTGGCGGTCTATCTTTCCAATTGGGTCAAGCTCATCGAGCTGTCGAAGGCCTACGGCTTCAAGCCGGTCTGTGTTCTCCAGCCCACCGGCGAGCTGGACCGCGAGTACGCGATGACGGCGCTGCCGGCGCAATGGGTCGACGCCTTTACGGCTCTCTACGACGAGACGTCGCGCCAGATGGAGGCCCTCCGCGGCAAGTATCCTGAGGCCGCCATTCTCAACCTAGGCAAGTACCTGCAGCCGGCCAAGGATCATTTCTGGGATGGTGTGCACGTTTATGACGAGACGAACGCATTGATCACCGAGCGGATCTACCAAGATTTGGGCCCCTTGTTGCGTTCGCCCTCCCAGACCCCATAGAATACCGACAGAGCTTGGATGTCCCTGATTCTACTGCTCTTGTGAGGTTTACATGAAGACGAAGAAGAGTTTGGCGAATAAGAACAGAGACGACCTGAACAGGCGTACCTTCGTTAAGTCAGCCGGTACAGCCACCGCTGCGGCAGCGGCTCTGCTGCCGCGAGCCAACGCCGCCCCGCTGATACGCACGGCCAAGACCGCGGGCAAGCAGGTGAACTACGGGTTCATCGGGCCCGGCAGCCGCGGCAACCGGTTGCTCAAGCGCCACTTACAGCACATCGACATCGGCAACTGCGTCGCCATCTGCGACATCTACGAACGCAACCTCAACAAGGCACTCAAGATCTTCGACGGCAAGCCAACGCCCTACACCGACTACCGCAGACTACTCGAGCAGGACGACGTCGAGGCCGTCTTTATCACGACCCCGCTCTTCTTGCACTACCCGGTCATGAAAGACGCGCTCGAGGCCGGCAAGCACGTCTTCTGCGAGAAGTCGCTCGTCTTCACCCCCGAGGAGGTCCATGGCCTGCGAACGCTCCATGAAGAGCACCCCAACCAGGTCATCCAGGTGGGCTTGCAGCGGCGCTATAGCTCCTTCTATCGCACGGCAAAGCAGATGGTGGAAAAGGGCGTCGTCGGCAAGATCACCCACGTCTACGCCCAATGGCATCGCAACAAGAGCTGGCGCCGCGGCGTCAAGGACCCCAGCCGCGAGGAACAAATCAACTGGCGCCTTTATCGCAAGTACTCGGGCGGGCTTTGCGCCGAGTTGATGTCCCACCAGGTCGACGTGGCCGATTGGATGATCGGGGCGTCGCCGAAGTCGGTGATGGGTGTCGGCGGCCTGGACTACTGGAAAGACGGCCGCGACATTTACGACAACATTCAGCTCATCTTCGAGTATCCGGAGGGCGAGAAGCTGCTCTACAGCTCGATCATGACCAACCGGCACATCCAGGGCCGGCGGACGCCGGGCGACGGCTGCCGCGAGGTCATCATGGGGACCGACGGCGCCATCGAGATCACGCTGATCCCCGGCGGCGAGGGCATGTGGTTCCGTGATCCCATGAAAGAGAAGATGGGCGAGCAAAGTGAGACCCAAGAAGCCTGGACCGCTGGCGCTACCGTTGCCGACATGCTCGAACAGGGCGAAGGCCTGCCCATCATCCCCGGCATCCACGATCTCGAATCCTCCAACATCGGCTTCATCGAAAAGGAGATGGAGTACGCCAAACGCTGGCTTTACACGAAGGGGATCATGGATCCCAAAGAAGACAAGGACCCCGAGTACAAAGAGCTGGAGAGCTTCCTTCTGGATGTGCGCGACGGGGGCAAGCCCAAGGCCGATATCGAAGTCGGGCTACAGGACTCGATTGCTGTGATGCTCGCCAACTACTGCATGGACGAAGAGCGCAAAGTGCAGTTCGCCGAGATCGAAGAGATGGGCAACGGGGGTGTGAAGATGACGTCCGCGCGCCAGGGTGACACGGCGTAGGAATACCCAGCGCTGAAGTGCTGGGCTGCATCCGCGTTGGGGACGCTTGGGCGCACACAGCGGTGCGCCCCTACGCGAACGGCCAGCAGCCCGTGGTGGGAGTGAGGTTTTCATGAAGCCCGTCCGATACCGGTGCGAGTTGCCCCGCGCCAACCATGCGGGCACGGCATGCTGTGCCCCTACATCGTGAACAACGCCGCCCCGACGCGGACTCCCTCTCAGGGGACGGTGACAGAGACTTCGTCGGAGGGGGGGCTTGCGTTGCCGTCCTGGTCGACGGCGCGGATGGTGTAGCGGTAGGTTTGGCCGGGGTGGGCCGTGGGGTCGCTGTAGGCGGGTGTGGTGAGGAGATCGTCGGTCAGTGTTACCGGCGGCGACTCGGCGGTCACGCGGCTCACGAGGTAGCCGGCTAGGTCGGGCCCGGGGCTGGGTTGCCAGGAGAGTTCGACCGAAGTGGGGGTGGGGATGGCCTGGACTCGCACAGGGGCCACGGGCGGGAAGGTGTCGGCCGTGAACACGGAGGTGGGCTCGGAGATGGGTCCGAGAGCTTCACCGGTCCTGCTGCGGGCTAGGCTTTGCACGCGATAGAGATAGTGCCGGCTCCACTCGAAGGTTGTGTCTCGAAAGGAGAGGTGGTCAGTGTCGCCGATCGGGTCGAACGCCTGCGGCTCGCGAACGCCGCGGAGGATGCGGTAGAAGTCGGCTCCGTCCGCCGTGTCCCAGGTGAGGACGACTGCGTCGGTCTCCACAGCGATTTCCGGTGTGCCGGGCGCGCCCGGAGGCGACACTAGGTCGATGGCCGTTAGGTTCGAGAAGCTGATCGAGCGGCCGCGGCTGCTCTCGCCGCGTACACCGAGCGCCCAGGTCTTGCCCTCGAGACCGGCGATGTCGAGAACGTGGCGGACCCTCTCACCCGGACCTATGCCTGAACGCCCGCCCTGACCTTGGCCAGGAGCCTGAGTTGGACCCTGGGCGGGGACCCGAACTGCGCCGGTGTCCGACAGTTCGGCGGTGTCGATCGTGGCGACACGGCGGCCGTTCAACTCGAAGATGTCGTGGTGAGGCGGCTCGACGGAGGCGGTCAGCTCCATCGCGTGAATGAAGAAGCTCTCCAGGTCTTTGAGCGGCATGCCCTCGGTGGTCTTCTCGGGCCAGGTCCACTCGAGAACGATGCCCTCGGGGGTTTGCACCGCGCTGAGGTCTTGGCTGCGCTCGGGGATATTTAACAGCGGAGGCAGGGGTTCACCGACGGAGCCACAGCCCGCAGCGAACAGGCCCCAGAAGAGGAAGAGCACCGTCACGGCCGGGCAGGCCACGCGGCACGGAGGGACGAACGGCATAGCAAGGCGCCGGAACTACAGGATGTACCGGCTGAGGTCTTGGTCTTTGACGATGTCGGCGAGCTGTTTCTTGACGTAGGCCGGGTCGATAGTGAAGTTTTTCTTCTTGAGGTCGGGCGCATCAAAGGATATGTGTTCGAGCACTTTTTCCAAGATGGTGTGGAGCCGGCGCGCCCCGATATTCTCGGTGTCTTCGTTGACTTGCGACGCCATGGAGGCAATCTCGGCGATGGCGTCGTCGTTGAATTTCAGCTTGACGCCCTCGGTTTCCATCAACGCCACGTACTGCTTGATGAGGGCGTTCTTGGGCTCGGTCAAGATGCGGAAGAAATCCTCGGTCGTGAGGGGCTTCATCTCGACGCGAATCGGAAAGCGCCCCTGCAGTTCGGGGATCATGTCACTGGGCTTGGAGACGTGGAAGGCGCCCGCGGCGACGAAAAGGATATGGTCGGTGCGGACCATGCCGTAGCGCGTGTTGACCGTGGTGCCCTCGACGATCGGCAGGATATCGCGTTGCACGCCTTCGCGGCTGACCTCGGGCCCGCGTCCGCCTTCGCGGCCGGCGATCTTGTCCATCTCGTCGAGAAAGATGATGCCGGATTGCTCGACGCGCTCGATGGCCTGGCGGTTGACCTGGTCCATGTCGACCAGGCGCTGCTCTTCTTCGGAGATGAGGTAATCGAGCGCTTCGGCGACACGCATCTTGCGGCGGCGCGACTTGCCGCCGAACAGGCCGGGCAACATGTCGCGGAGGTTGATGTCCATCTCCTCGACGCCCGTGTTGGTGACGATCTCGATGGGCATGTTGCGCTCGCGGACGTCGATGTCGACCATGCGCTCGTCGAGCTTGCCCTCGCGGAGGGAGTGCCGGAGCTTTTCGCGGGTCTTCTCGACGTTTTGCTCGCCTTCTTCCGGCGGCGGCGGCATGAGCAGGTCGAGCAGGCGCTCTTCGGCATTGGCCTCGGCGCGGTCGGCGACGAGCTCGAGCTTTTCCTCGCGGATCATGTCGATGGAGACCTCGACGAGGTCGCGGATCATGGCGTCGACGTCGCGCCCGACGTAGCCGACTTCAGTGAACTTGGTGGCTTCGACTTTGAGGAAGGGCGAGCTGGAGAGCTTTGCCAGCCGGCGGGCGACTTCGGTTTTGCCGACGCCGGTGGGACCCATCATGAGGATGTTCTTGGGCATGACCTCTTCGGCCATCTCGGGCTCAAGCTTGCGGCGGCGGATGCGGTTGCGCAGAGCGATGGCGACGGCGCGCTTGGCTTCGCCCTGTCCGATGACGTGCTTGTCGAGTTCGAGCACGATTTCGCGCGGCGTCAGCTCATCGAGCGCAACGGTGTCTTTGCCGGTCTGGCCGGGGAGGTAGATGACCATGGAGGAATTACTCCAATTCCTCGAACGAGAGGTTGTCGTTAGTGTAGATGCAGATCTTGCCGGTGATGAGCAGGGCTTCTTCGGCGACCTGACGGGCGCTCATCTTGGTGTGATTGATCAGTGCCGTGGCCGCCGCGAGCGCCATGGGCCCGCCCGACCCGACGGTGGCCACGGTCTCGTCGGGCTCGATGACATCGCCCGTGCCACTGATGAGCAGCGTGTTCTTCTTGTCGGCGACCAGCAGCAGAGCTTCGAGGTGGCGCAGCATCTTGTCGGTTCGCCAGTCCTTCGCCAACTCGACGGCGGAGCGGCTGAGGTTGCCGCCGTATTGCTGTAGCTTGTCCTCGAAGCGGGAGAACAGCGACAGCGCATCGGCGGTGGAGCCCGCGAACCCGGCCAGGATCTTGTCGTCGTGCAGGCGGCGGATCTTGCGGGCGCTGTGCTTGATGACCTCGCCGCCCATAGTCACCTGGCCGTCGCCGGCCATCGTAACCTTGCCGTTACGGCGAACACACAACACCGTCGTGGAACGAACCTTAGGGAAGCGACTCATGAGAGGAATCTCTGATTATACTGGATGGCCTTGCAGCGGCCCTTGGCTCGGCTCTCGGCACGACCCCGGAGCCGTCGAGCAAGAGGGCTTTTACAGGCACAAGGCCTCTCGCCAAAGAAACCTAAGGGTAAGCGGGCCCCCGGGCGGGCACAGAAGCCCGCCCGGGGGCCCACCCCTACGACACCTACGGAGTGTCCGCGACATTCCACCTGGCGGCGGCAGGGGCGCCGGTTTCTTCAAAAGCGGGTTAGAATTCAAGGGCACGAAGGGATTGCGCCCGAGGCGTTGGTGAGGTGATGGAACGGTATCTGGAGTATCCGGCGCAGAAGGGTGGGCTGGTCGAGCTCAAGGACGGCCGGTTGATGGGCATCATCCGAGGGATGCTGAGGTTCTATTCCGAAGATCGTGGGCGCTCTTGGACTGAGCCGGAGCCGGTGTTGGCCGACGGCGAGCCGATTGTCGCTGAAGCCGACCCAGTCGGCGTGCTGCGGCTGCAGTCGGGTGCGATTGGCATTACAAGCTATCGGCCTCTGCGGGCGGACGAGTTGCCTGATCGGGGTACGGCCACAGCGCATCGGCTACGGCAAGGGCCACAGCGGGGGCTCTTCTTTCGCAAGTCGATCAACGAGGGGCAGACCTGGGGGCCCGAGGTTTTGGTCTCGCCGCCGGGGATTGTGAGTTGGTATGCGCTAAACGATACGCTGATTCAGCTCGGCAGCGGCCGGTTGCTATGGCCTTGCTACGGAGGAAGCCGGGCGGCGACGCCCAACCCCAAGCCGCTGGTCGAGGGTCAGGAACGGGGGATCGGCCACCTGTGGCACCCCGAGAACGTGGGCCTGACGAAGTTCTTCTATTCCGACGACGAAGGCGAGAGCTGGCGGGCGAGCGGGGACGACCTGATGCTGTGGATCGATCACGGAAAGGGCAACCTCGATTCGATGCATGAGCCGACGGCGGCTGAGACCAAGGAGGGCCGTGTTCTCTGCCTGGCGCGGTGTGTGCAGATGCGAGCCGTTCAGGCGTTCTCGGGCGACCAGGGTGAGACCTGGACGTTGCCGGAGTTGAGCGGCCTCAACGCGTCCAACGCGCCGATTCGACTGAAGCGTATCCCCTCGACCGGCGACCTGATGGTGGTGTGGAACCAGGTGACGGCAGAGGAGCATCGGCGGGCGTATGGGCGCTGCCGGCTCTCGGCGGCGATCTCGACCAACGGTGGGCGTACGTGGGGAAACTTCCGCAACATTCACGTCAGTGCCGGCATGGACGAGTCGCCGCGCGTCAATGATCCGGAGCCACCGCAGTTCGTGCGTCCGGGGTCGTCCGTCCGGCCGCTCGACCCCATCCCAGACAACCCGATCGGCGGGCGGCTGCGGGCGTCCTACGCAAACTTTCATTTCTTCGGCGACGACGTGTTCATCGAGCACGATTATTGGTTCCGGGTAGACCCCTGGGGGGCGTACCGGGTGCCCGCCAAATGGAAGCACTTGACTAAGGACCGGAATCGCCGCACGTCGAAAGGGCACCTGCTGAGTTCCTTGCCCCGGCGGTTGCATATTATTCCGCTCACGTGGTTTTACGAAGAAGTTAGCGAGACGAAACCGGAGGCAATTTGATTAGCGAGCACGGGAGGGAAAGATTCATGAATAGACGTTACTTCATCGGCGGCGCCCTGGCGGCTGCCGCCGCTGCGAAAGCCAAGAAGGCGGTCGCCGCGAACGACAAGGTCAACATCGGCATGATCGGCGTGGGGGGTCGCGGGCGCGGGCTGACGCGCACGTTTCTGGGCATCGAGGACGCCAACGTGATGCACATCTGCGACGCCGATCAGGCCTCGCTCGAGCGCGCGCAGGGCGTGATCTCGAAGGCGGGGGGCAAGAAGCCAAAAGAAACGAACGATATGCGGAAGCTGTTCGACGACCCCGAAGTTGACGCGGTCGTCGTAGCCACGCCGGACCACTGGCACGCTCCGGCGGCCATTCTCGGTTGCAACGCGGGCAAGGACGTGTATGTCGAGAAGCCTCCGTCGCACAACATTCGTGAAGGCCGCCTGATCGTCGACGCCGCGCGTCACAACAAACGCATCGTACAGGTCGGCACACAATCGCGCAGCCGCGGATCGACGATCCGAGGCATCGAGTACGCCAAGTCGGGCAAGATCGGCAAGGTGCTGATGGCGAAGGCGTGGAACGTCCAGCTTCGCGATGACATCGGCCACGCCGAGGACGGACCGGTACCCGAAGGCCTCGACTACGATACGTGGCTCGGGCCGGCCCCGTGGATTCCCTTCAACCCCAATCGCTTTCACTACAGATGGCACTGGCACTGGCATTTCGGCACGGGCGACGCCGGCAACGACGGCGCGCATCAGCTCGACGTTGCCCGCTGGGCGTTGGGCGAAAACTTCCCGAGAACCATCAGCGGGATGGGCCGCAAGGTCTTCTTCGATGACGACCAACAAACGCCCGACACCATGAACGTCACATTTGACTACGGCGACAAGGCGCTCATCTGGGAGATGCGCATCTGGGCGCCGTACGGCCAGGACGACCAATCGAACGGCTCTGCGGTCTACGGCACCGAAGGCATGGTGCACATTGGCCGCTGGAACCGCCGGTGGGGTTTCAAGGCATACGACAGCGACGGCGAGATGATCGAGTACGACGATGCCGACGATGAACGCGACGACCATATGCGCAACTTCGTCGATTGCGTGCGTACGCGCAAGCTGCCGAACGCCGACATCGGGATCGGACATATCTCAGCAATTCACTGCCACTTGGCCAACATCGTGGCGCGCACGGGCCGCAACGTGCAGTTCGACGCCGAAACAGAAACCATCGTCGACGATCCCGGTGCCAACCTGCACGTCAAGCGGCGCTATCGGACCCACTGGAGTACGCCGAAAGGGGCGTGACCAACAGATCTTCTTGCCGAGCCGCGACCGTGAGGGAGCGTTGAGGAGTTTCGACGTTCATCGATCGGTGCTGGGGGCGTTTTGGCCGCGCGTCATTGCTCGTCGGAATACCCCGGGTAAAGTCGCCCGTGCGTCAACGCTCCCTTACGGTCGCGGCTCGGCTTGCAAGGTCCTCTCGGTTCCCGCCTACAGATCACCTTTGCGCGCTTGCTCGGCAAGGTAATCACTCGCTCGCCACGAGACGGCCAGCATGGTTTGGGTGGGGTTCTGGCAGCCGGCGCTGGGCCAAGCAGCGCCGTCCACCACAAAGAGGTTCGGCACATCGTGCGCTTGGCAATACTTGTTGAGGACGCTCGTCTTGGGGTCGGCGCCCATCCGAGCAGTTCCCATTTCGTGGGCGATCGAGCCGGGCGTGCTGAGAAACTCCCTCTCCTGAAGGATCTCCGCGCCGGCAGTGTGCATCAGCTCTTGCAGGGCCTGAAAGGCGTGCTTGAACATCTTGCGGTCGTTGTCGGTGCGTTTGTAGTTGATGCGCAGCACCGGGATGCCCCAGGCATCGACGACGTTCTTGTTGATTTCGACGTAGCTGTCGTAGACGGGGATGGGCTCGCCCCGCGCGTAGACGCGTACGACGGCCGGGTGATACTTCTTGATGCGCCGCTTGTACTCCTCCCCGAATCCGGGAATCAAGTTTGCGTGTCCCGGGAAGATGCGGCTGCCGCCCTTGACCATGATGCCGTAGCCGCGGACGAAATCCTGGTCGACACGATCGAGGTTCGTGTGGCGAGGAATGTAGGACCCGTTGGACTTGCCGTCGTCATTGACGATCTCGCTGCCGACTAGCTCAGGCAACAAGCCGGTAATCTCGCCGGCGGTGAAGTGATCGGTCAGATAATGGCCGAGGACGCCGCTCGAGTTCGCGAGGCCGTTGCGGAAGTCGCGGGACGTTGAGTTGAGCATCACCTGCGTCGATTCGAGTGTCGAGCCGGCCAGGACGACGACCTTGGCGTGCGCCTCGCGATAGTCTTTCGTCACGCGGTCGTAGTAGCCGACGCCCTTCGCCCGGGCTTCTTTGTCCACCAGCACGTGCCGGACGACGGAGTCGGTCATCAGGGTCAATTTGCCGGTGGCCATGGCGTCGGGCAGGGTGACGGCGACCGTGGAAAAGAACGCACCGATGTCGCAGCCCGCGCCGCAACTGCCGCAGTAGTGGCACGCCGGACGGCCCCGGTGCGGCACGCTCAACTGCGCCGTGCGCAGGGCCGTTTGCCGCCATCCGTTCTTGCCCGCGGCCTTGCGCATGAGGTGTTCAAAGCACTGCAGCTTGAAGGGAGGCAGGAAGTTGCCGTCGGGGATTTGCGGTAAACCCTCCTTGATGCCTTGGACGCCAATGTATTCCTCGACCTTGTCGTAGTGCGGTGCGAGTTCGTCGTAGCTGAAAGGCCAATCCGATCCGTGCCCGTCGATCGAGTGGCCCTTGAAGTCGTACTCAGCGAGGCGGAATGACTGGCGTCCCCAGTGTAGAGTGCGGCCACCGAGAATGCGCGACCGAGTGCCCCAGGCCCAGGGGTTGTCTGGAGGCGTGGTGAATGGGTGGAGATTCTTCTCGGCGTAGTAACCGGTGAACGGCGTGATCTCGCGGGCCGCGGAGGAGCCGACTTTACGGATCTTGCTTGGCTTTCCCCGGCCCCGGAAGGGGAAGTCGTAGGGCATCGAGTGCGTGAGAAAGTCCGAGTGGTCGATCTTCGGGCCGGCTTCCATCAGCAACACTTCGAGGCCGTGCTCGGTGAGAACCTTGGCCGCCATGCCGCCGCTCGCGCCACTACCGACGATGAGGACGTCGTAGGTCTTCATTCGGCGCCCCCCGGGGCGGCGTCATCGTCGCGGTGCTCGGGATGGGTGCAGCCGACCCACTCTGCTAGCGGCGTTTTGCCCTTGTACTCGATTTCGTCGTGAATCCCGATGCGAGAGGTGTAGTAGGCGAAGACGGTCCGGCGGCGGATGTTGCGGAAGAAGTGACGGCCGGGTTGGAGGTCGGGTGGCACGGGCTCGGTCTTGAAAACGAGGGTGAGTAGCTCGGTTTGTTGGTCCTCGGTGGCCTCGAGGAATGTCGATCCGAACCGGCGGCGGCTTTGGTCGTCGATCCAGCGAAGGCCGTCGAGAAACGACTGCTGGACCTCCGGGGTCTCGTCGCTCAAGACGAGATCGATATGTTCGTTGACCTTGGCAGCGCGGGCACCGGGAGTGTCGGTTTCGGGAATGATCAGCTCGGCCAGGGTGGTGACGAGTTCGTTTTGTTCGGTGGTGAGGAATTTGGGTTTCCAGGATGATGAAGCGGTGGCGTTGCTCGATTGGGCGGCCGCAAGTTTCCAGGCCGGGAAGAGGGTCGTGGAGCCTACGGTTATGGTTTTGACGGCGTCGCGGCGGTGTATTTTATGGGGTTTCATGTGGTTGCGAGGGCGTTTGTGTGTCGCCCTTTCAGGGCTTCAGACTCTAAAGAGGTCGTCCACCCAGGGCTCGCGCCCTGGGCTACCTTCTTACCGCCCCTGCCGGGGCTCGGTGAGGCGTCAACTCCGGGTACATCAAGCACAGAAGAAACCTGTCGTCCCTGCCGGGGCTCGGTGAGGCGTCGGATCGCGGTCCATCAGGCACAGGCGAGAGTTGGCCGGTTATTGGGCGTGGTGCCGCACGGTTAGTTAGCCCTGGTTCGCCTAGAAGCCTTCGAGTGGCGTGCGGGTCCGTGCCGGACCGCTCCCTCACGGTCACGGCCCGGTTTCTTCGGCCTCGGTTCACCGAGGGTGCACACCTCAGGCGATGAGCTTGTGGGCGACGTGGCCGGCGACGTCGGTGAGCCGGAAGTCGCGACCGCCGTAGTGATACGTAAGCTTGGTGTGATCCAGGCCCAGCAGGTGCAAGATCGTGGCGTGCAGATCGTGGATGTGCATGCGGTCTTCGACGGCGTGGTAGCCGAACTCGTCCGTGGCGCCGTAGATGAAACCGGGCTTGACGCCGCCGCCGGCCATCCAGATGCTGTAGCCGTACGGATTGTGGTCGCGCCCGTCGGCCTCAGCGAAGGGTGTGCGGCCGAACTCGCCGCCCCAGATCACCAGCGTATCGTCGAGCAGTCCGCGTGACTTGAGGTCGGTGATCAGGCCCGCCATCGGCTTGTCGACCTCTTTGGCGCTGCGGTAGTGGATCTTGGCGAGTTCGGTGTGCTGGTCCCACTTTTCCTCGAGGCCGCTGTGCGTGCACTGGATGAAGCGTACACCGCGCTCGGCCAGCCGGCGCGCCAGCAGACATTGCCAGCCGAAGTCGCGCGTCACCGGATTGTCGAGGCCGTAGAGCTTCTTGGTCGCCTGCGATTCCTTCTCGACTTCAAGCGCCTCGGGCGCTTCGGTCTGCATGCGGAAGGCCAGCTCCAGCGCCTGGATGCGGGCCTCTAGGTTGGCATCGTAAGCACGATCGCTCTGGTGCAGGCGATTCATCTTGCGCAGCATGTCGAGTTCATAACGCTGCTGCTCGGACGAGAGACGGCCGTTGGAGAGGAACTCGATCGGCTCGGCCTGAATACCCTCGACGTTCATGAACGAGTTGCCGATCGGCGTGCCCTGATAGGCTCCGGGCAGGAAGCTGCTGCTCCAGTTCTTGCCGCCGCCGTGCCAGAGCGTTGGTTTGATGGTGATGAAGCCGGGCAGGTTCTGGTTTTCGGTTCCCAGGCCCTGCAGCACCCACGAGCCCATGCTGGGACGGGTGAAGGAGAACGTCCCGGTGTGGAGTTGCAGCATGGCCGCGCCATGGTCCACGCCGTCGCCGACCATCGAGCGGACGATGCAAAGGTTGTCCACCACGCTCCCGACGTGCGGGAACAGGTCGCTGACGGGGATGCCGCTCTTGCCGTACTGCTTGAAGGCGAAGGGCGACTTCATCAGTCCACCAACGTTTCTGTCCGCGAACTGCAGTGAGGGTTTGAAGGGCAGGGGCTTGCCATCGTCGCGGTCGAGCCGTGGCTTGGGATCGAAGCTATCGACGTGAGACGGCCCGCCGTGCATGAAAAGGAAAATGACGCGCTTGGCTTTGGGCTCGAAATGCGGCTCGCGGACGACCAGCGGATTGCCGACGCTGGGGGCGGAGAGAAGGCCCTCTTCGCCCAATAGGCCGTGCAGGCCGAGTGCGCCGAACCCGAGTGCGCTGCGGCGCAACAGGGTGCGCCGGGACATCAGGCCGGGTGTCTTCAAGCGCGCCGGATCTTCAGTCCACATAGTGAAACTCGTTCGACGCCATCAGTATACGGCAGAGCCCTTGCCAGGTCGTGAGTTGAGGACCGCTTGTTTCGCGGGAGCGGTTCCGCGGTGGGCCCGAGGGGTAGTTGCGCACGTAATCGAGGCTGAACTGGAGTTCGTCGGAAGTCGGTTTGCGGCCCAAGGCCATCAAGTAGGCGCGCTCGATGCGCCCGGCGTCGGGCGGCGAGGGCTTGTCGAGCAGACGTTGGGCGAAGCCACGGGCGCGGCCGTCGAAGAACTCGCTGTTCATCACGAAAAGGCCCTGCGGTGCGATGTTGGTTTGGGAACGCTGTCCGGTGCTCGCGGTCGAGTCGACGAAGTCAAACAGGCTCAGCAGTTTTGGCAAACGATTGCGGTAGAGAGGCAGGTAGACCGTGCGGCGCGGCGACGCTTCGGGTGCGAGGTAGGGCGGATCCTCGGTCGATGAGCCTTTGATCGAGTCCCCCAACTCGGGTTGCAACGTGCCGCCCATGGTCAAGTCGAGTGAACCGGCGAGCGCCAGGATCGAATCACGTAGCTCTTCGATCGACAGCCGCCGGCGATAAAATCGCGACCAGAGACGATTCTCGGGATCGAGCCGCCGGGCGTCATTGGAGGCGCGGCTGCTCATGCGGTACGTGCTCGACAGCATGATCAGCCGATGCATCTGCTTGATCGACCAGCCGCCGTCGATGAACTGCCGGGCGAGGTAGTCGAGCAACCGGGGATGTGTCGGGCGCTCGCCGACCTTGCCGAAGTTGTTCGGTGTGCGCACGAGTCCCTGGCCGAAATGCCAATGCCAAATGCGGTTGACCATAACGCGGCTGGTGAGGGCGGCGTTGCCGGTGACGAGCCATTCGGCCAGCTCGCGCCGTCCGCTGCCCTGGGTGACGGGCTGCTGATTCGTGCCCGCCAGCACATGTGGAAACTCCTTGGGGAAGAACAAACAGGGGGTCACTAGATGCTAACTGGTTTGAATACAGTGTTCAAATAATCCTATCCACACCCACCAACACTCAGTATTTGGACAAACATTTGGACAATTCTGTCCGCGCCCCGTTTCCATTCCCAGTTTTTTTAGAGAGGGGCCGGCGTGTACGGGTGCGTTGAGATTCATCCTTCGCGTCTGGCTGCTTGGCGGAGCTGCGAGCGGCGGGCGATGTGGGACTGCCTGCACCCCGAAGCCAAGCCCTTCGCCGGGGAGCATATTGCGTCCTGGATCGGCTCGGCGGTACACGCCAGGCTGGCGGGGGAAGAGCTTCCCGCCATGCCGGAGCCGGCACTCTTCGATGACCGCACGCCGACCGCAAGGCACGCGAAGGCACAGATCAACATGGTCGTCAAAGCGATCGAGGCCACGGTCGATCCAGTCGGCTGGAAGGTGCTGGCACGCGAGATGCCGGTCCGCGCGCTGATCGAGGGCGCAGTGATCACGGGAACGTGCGACTTCGTGGTCGATACCGGGCTCGGCAAGGCCGTGCTCGATGTCAAGACCGGCCATGCCGCCTACCACTCCTGGCTGCAACTGGGAGCCTATGCCGCGGCGCTCGAGGCCGAGGGCGAAGGGCCTGCCTCGGTCGGCCTGATCGCCTGCCCGCGCCCGCGCGTCGGCAGGCCCGAGGCGGCGCACATCGAATTCCGTCCCTCCGGCCCGGCCAGGGCGGACGCGATGGCGGTGGTGCGGCGCGTCGTTGAACTCTTCGACGGCGGCAGCGAGCCGCTGCCCAATCCCGGCGTGCACTGCACCCAATGCCGGGTGAGCGATTGTGCCTCGCGGGTGCTTCCACGACAGAAAGAAGGAACAACATGCCAAGTCAATCCAAAGAACAACTTCAAGTATGCAGACAAACAGTTGAGCGCGCCGCGGTCGACGCCGAGCCGCACCTTAAGCGAATCAACGTCAGTCCCGACTATTTCTCACGGGTGGCGCTCAACGCCCTGCTGACGAACCCCAGGATCGGCGAGTGCGATGCCCAGTCGCTGCGGCGGGCGCTGCTCGCCTGCGCGGAACGCGGCTTGATGCCCGACGGCCACTCCGCCGTGATCGTTCCCGTCAAACCCAAAAGCGGCGGGAAGCGGAGGGCGCGTCTCGACATCATGATCGGCGGCATGCTCGACAAGTGCCGTGAGTCCATCAAGGGGATTGTGCTGCGGGCGCGCTGCGTCTACGTTGCCGATGAGTTCGAGTATGAGGACGGGCTACACCCGGTCTTACGCCACGTCACGAAGCTGGATGGCGGGCGCGATGACAAAGAGATCATCGCGGCCTACGCCGTGGCCCACATACCGGGCAATCCAGAGCCGGAATTCACGGTCCTCTCCCGCGATGAGATCGATGCTCGCAGGAAGCGTTCTCCGGCGCGCAACGACGGCCCCTGGGTAACGGACTACGCGCAGATGGCCGAAAAAACGGCGCTGCGGACGCTGCTGAAGCGCTTGCCGATCCGTGGTCTAGCCCGCACAGCGATGGATGACTTCTGGCCGGCATCAGAGGAAGCGGACACGTCCGCGGTGGAGATGGAATCGCAAGGCGGCGGCGATTGGCAGGCCAGGCAGGAACAAAACGGCAAGCCCGAGCCGGAACAGATCGAAGGACCTGCGCCGCAAGAACAAGATAACGAACCCAACGACACGGATCGCTGGGGAGGCGACGAGTTCTAGTGATGGCGGAGCTTGTCGTCACCGTCAGCAACGTGCTGGGCATCGAGCAGGCGGCGATCCCCCTGCCGAAAGCCGCGCCGCTGGGCATCGCCGGCCCGAACGCCGCGGGCAAGACGTCGCTCGCCACGGCGATCGGCTCGGTGCTGTCGCGCGAGGCTAATCCTCTAGGGCTGGCGCCGACCGCGAAACCCTACCTCCGCGAGGGGACCGACTACGGTGAGGTCCTGCTGTCGGGTCCAGGCGGAGCGGAGTACCTCCGTTGGGTGTTGGCGGAAAAGGCTATGAGGGTGTTCGCCGAGGCTCCCCCGCCGCTGCACCGTGCAGCTGTCGGACTAACGGATTTCATCTCCCGCGCCACTGCCCGCGCCCGCGGGGAGATCTGGGAGTCGGCTTTCCTGCCGCTGCCCGAGCACATCGAGGACGAGCTGAAGAAGGAACTGCGCTCCGCTCTCGCCGGCGAGCGCATGGTGGCGGATGTCATCGAGGTCCTGCGGGAGCAGGGGTGGGAGTCGGTCGAGGGAGTTTACCGGGCCAAGGCGAAGGAAAGCAAGCGCGACTGGTCCTCGATCACGGGCGAACCATACGGCACGGCGAAGGCCCCCAACTGGACGCCTGCCGGCTGGAGGTCGGACTACGACGGCGTAACGCCGCTCGAGGCCGAAGCCGCGCTCGGTGACGCGCGGGACGTTCTGCAGGCGCTTCATGTCTCGGGAGCGGTCTCGGCAGCGGAAGCGCAACAGGCGCAAAACGCCGCCGCGCGGCTGCCCGGGCTGCGCGAAAGAAGGGACGATGCGGCCCGGCGGCTCGACGAGGTCAGAAAAGCGGCGGATGCGGTCGAGGAAGAGATCGCCGGGATTCGAACGGACGGTATCGAAGCGAAGGACAAATACAAAGAGCACCAGCGCTCGAAGCCCCAGCCGAGCGACGGCAGGCCCTGTCCTTTGTGCGGCGGAAAGATCGTGGTGCGGGATCACGCGCTCTACGCGGCGGAGGACGACGCGGCCCTCCAGCAGCGTATCGGGGAGTGGGAGAAGCGCGGAGAGGAACTCAGCGAAAGACTCGACTTTCTACGCCAGAAGCTGACCGCGGCGAAGCAGAAGGGCCTGCCGATTCTCAAGCAGCGCGAGCGGGCCGAGGAAGCCAGGGCCGATGTTGCCGCGGATCTACGGGCGGCGGAAGCGCAAGCCGGTGGCGCGGACAGCCCGGTCAAGGCGGACGAGTCCGAGGAGCGGATCGCGCTGGCCGAACAAGAGGTCGAGTCGCGGCGTGAGGCGCTGAATCTGATCCAAAAGCGCGCCGAAGCCACCGAAGCCCACCGCTCGGGCGCCTCCTACTCGCTGATCGCGGACTTGCTTGGGCCACGCGGCATCCGCGGCCGCGCCATGAAGGAGGGCTTGGGGCGGTTGGCGAGGGGCCTTCGGCGGGTGCATGAGTTAACTAACTGGCCGCTGGTCAAGCTCGACCAATCCTACGCCGTCAGTGCCGGGGAGCGGCCCGTGGCGCTGTGCTCGACTTCGGAGCAGTGGCGGGCGCAGACAGCGCTTCAGGCCGGGGTCGCGCTGGCGCTGGGCAATAACTACGCCGTTCTGGACGGAGCGGATGTGCTCGACGCCGATGGGCTGACGCAGCTGGTCGTGTTGTGCGACGCCCTTGCCGCCGAGAGCGGCTTGTCGGTGATCATTTGCGCCACCGGAGGGCGCGAACTGTTTCCCCAGCGTTGGGCCACGGTCACGGTAGAGGAAGGGAGGATCCCCGATGCTCACCCCGCATGACTATCAGCTGGAGGACGTCTCCCGACTGCGGCAAGAGCTGCGGCGCGTCCGTGCCGTCGTCTACCAGCTGCCTACCGGGGCGGGCAAGACGATCGTGGCCGGCTATATCGCCTCCAGGCTGGCCGAGAACGGCAAGCAGGCGTTGGTGCTGGTCCATCGCCGCGAGCTGGTGCGCCAGTTCGCCAAGACGCTCACCCAAGCGGGGCTGGGCGACCAATACGGCATCATCGCCGCCGGCCACGCCGAGACACGCTGGGCGCGTTTCCAGATCGCCTCGGTGCAGTCCATCAACCGCCGCGAGACCCACTGGCTGAAACCCAACCTCGTGATCGTCGACGAGGCGCACCACGTGAAGGCGAAAACCTGGGAGAACGTGCTGAACCGCTTCCCCTCGACCAGGGTGCTCGGCCTGACGGCGACGCCGGGACGGCTCGACGGAAAACCGTTGGGCGATCACTTCGACGCTCTGGTACAGGGTCCATCGATCGTTGAGCTGGTCGAGCGGGGCCATCTAGCTCCGATGCGGGTCCTGCGTCCCGTACAGGGTCTGTCGACCGCCGGTGTCCGCACGATAGCGGGCGATTGGAACAAGAAGGACCTCGACGAGCGGTTGACCGATCAGGTGATCGCGGCCGGAGCAGCGGCTTACCGCCGCTATGGGGCCGGCAAGCGGGCCATCTTCTTCGCCGTGAACCGGCGCCACAGCAAGGCGGTGGTCGAGAGCTTGAAGAAAGAGGGCTTCCGGGCCGAGCACATCGACGCCGAGACGGACGTGCGGCGCCGCGACCTGGTGCTCAAGGAGTTCGGCGAGGGCTTGATCCAGGTCGTCTCGAACGTGGATCTGATCTCCGAGGGCACCGACGTGCCCGAATGCGAAGTGATCATGGCGGCCCGCCCGACCAAGAGCGTCACGATGTACTTGCAGCAGGCGGGCCGCGCGATGCGGCCCGGAAAAGGAAAAACCGCCCTGTTGCTCGACTTAGCCGGCAACTCCTGGGACCTCGGCCTGCCGGAGGAAAACCGGCACTGGGATCTCGACGGAACCAGACAGGGCACGACCGTCGATAAGCGCCCGGCCGCCCAGCGTCAGCGCTGCTGCTCGGAGTGCGCCGAGGTCTACCCCTCACGCCTGTCGGCCTGCCCCTCCTGCGGCGCCGAACATGTCTTGCCCGCCCCGGTCGAGGTTGAGACCGAACTGAGCGATGCCGCGCCGTCCGAGCGCGGTCCAAAGATTTCCCGGCGTGCAATGAAAACGCGCATCGCCGCTGTCATGCGCAGACGGGAGGGATACCGGGGGCTGGTCAGAATCGGCGAGGACTTCGGCTTCAAGCCGGGCTGGGCGCGAACTCTCGCGGCCGTGCTGAAGGTACCGATCGAGAATGACTCAAAAGCTAGTTGACCTACTGCGCGAGGACGGCGTCACGCTGCGCGGCAAGGGGCAGCAGCGCATGGCGAAATGCCCCTTTCACGACGACAAGAAGCCGTCGATGAGCGTCAACGTCGACAAGGACGTCTACTGCTGCCACGGCTGCGGCGCGGAAGGGGACGCCGTGACCTACTTGCAGAAAAAGCACGGCTGGAGCCAGAAGAATGCACTGCGGGCGGTCAAGGGCGCGTTGCAGAACGGCCGTCAGCCGGCGCAGCCAAAACCGCGCAAGAAAGAGCCGCCGCATTGGGTCCCGCGCCTGCCCGACGACGCAGTCGCGCGGCATCGCTACCTGCTGGCTGACGGGACACCCGCCTTCACGATCTGCCGCTTCGCCAAGGGTCCGAAGTGCCTGCCCTACACACCGGCAAAGCGCAACGGCAAAGACGGCTGGAACGTCCAGTTGGCGCTCAGCGAAGGACGGCCGCTGTACCGCTTGTGGGAGATGGCCCAAGCGCCCCGTGACAAGCAAGTGATGGTCGTCGAGGGCGAAAAGTGCGCCGACGCTGTGACCGCGACTTTCCCCAAGGTGGTCGTGACGAGTTGGGCGGGAGGCGCGAAGTCATGGAAACGCACCGATTGGTCGCCGCTCGGCGGCCGCCGCGTGCTGCTGGTCTCCGACGCCGACAGCGATGGCCGAGGGTGCATGCTGGCCCTCGCCGAGCACCTCGGCGCGCTGGGGTGCTCGGACATTAGGGTCGCCCTGCCCGAGGGAGAGGATCACCGTGACATCGCCGACGAGATCGCCGAGGGCGGCGGCCGGCAAGCCGCCCAGAACTGGCTCGGCCGCCTGGCCGCGCCCTGGAAATCGCCCGAGGCCGAGCAGGCACGGGAAAAGCAGGCCGATCCGAAGCAGCCGAAGAAAAAGAAGGAACCGCCGCCTCCACCACCGGCCATCGTCGCTGAGAACCAGTATTTCCGCATCCTCGGCAATGCTGCCGACAGCGTGGCCGTGAAGCTGCGCACGCACCGCATCCTGCTCTATTCGCGCCCGGCGCTCACGCAATCCTCGACCTTGATCTCACTGGCCGCCTACAACTGGTGGCTCGAAACCCTACGAGAGCCATCGCTGACGCGGCCGGTCTGTCATTCGGTGGGGTCGGCGCTGATCCGCGCGGCGGATCGTCAAGGCCAAATCGACCTCTCGCGGGTGGTCGGGCGGGGCTACTTCCGCACCGACAAGGGCCGCTACGTGTGGAATCTGGGCGACCGCCTGCTGGTCGACGGCAGAGAACAGGAACTCGACAGCCTGGAGGGCGGCTGGCACTGCGTCACCGGCGCGCGCATTAATGTCGCCGAGCAAAGCGCCAAGCCCGCCGAGCGCAAGCGCGTCGCCGAGGCCGTCGAGCGTTACCGCTGGCGGCAGCCATTGGACGGCAGGCGCTTTCTCGGCTGGCTGGTGTCCAGCGTCGTCGGCGGCGCCTTGGAGTGGCGGCCTCATATCTGGATGGCGGCGGCGGCCGAGACGGGCAAGAGTTGGCTGTTGAAGCGCGTCGCGGCCCGTCTGCTGGGTCCCATGGTGGTGCGCGTGGCGGACGCCACCCCGGCGGCGATCGCGCGGCGCATGCGCTCGGATTCCCTGCCGCTGATTCTCGACGAGGCCGAACCCGACCGGCGGTGGATCGAGGGGTTGATGGACGTGATACGGATCGCCGCGGGTGGGGACGGAGAGAGGATCCGCGCCGACGGCGACGCTGTGCAGACCTTGAACCCGCGCTTCTCGGTCTGCATGAGTTCGACCAAGCTGGCGAACCTGCGGGCGGCCGACGCCAGCCGCTTCCAGCTGGTCCATCTCTCGCAAGAGGGCGTCGAGGACTGGCCGGCGGTCGAACGTGGCATCGACGACTCGTTGGCGAACGGCGCCAGCGAGCGCATCCGCACGGCGCTGATTCATGAGGGGCACGAGATCGTCGAGGAGGCCGTGTCGGTCTCGCGCGAGATGATGCGCATCGGCCACGGAACGCGCGGCAGCCTGATCGGTGGCGCGCTCACGGCCGGTTGGCGTTGGTGGACGGGCGAGAGGGGAATAGTGCCGCCACTCTCCGACGCTCATGTCGGAACGGCGCGCAACGACGCCGGCGACGCGCTACGGGAAATCCTCAATCTGCGCGTGCAGGCGCAGGGTGTGGAGCGGGCGCCGCTTCTCGACCTGCTGAGCGATCCGGTGAAGCATGACGTCAAGCTGCCGGCGAGCTACGGCGTGCGGCTCGACGACGACGACGCCTTGGTGATCGCCACCGCGCACCCCTCACTTCTCAACGAACTACGACGCACGGCGTTTGAAAACGTCGACCTGCGGCGGCTGCTAGGGCAGCTCCAGGGGGCCTCGGTGACGACGTATCCGCTGCGCTTCCACCGCATGCGGATGCGCGCCGTACGCATCCCGATCGAGGTGTGCAAGCAGCACGGGGTCGATCTGGGCAGCGCCGTGCCGGAGGAAGACTGACATGGAATACGCCGAATTTGCGAAGAAACTGCCGCCGCAGTGGTTGTCGGTGACACGCACCCGGGAAAAACACCGCATCCGCTACATCGAGGGGTTTGTGCAGCCACAGGAGTGCCTGCAACTCATCAACTTGGGACAGATCGCCGCGGGCCTTTGCGGAAAACCCGAGCTCGGCCCGCGTGACATCGAGACGGTTGTTCTCCGGCGGCCGAGCTACACGCTGATCGCCGATCTGATCGACTGCGTGCGGCGGGACCTCGCCGGCAACGATGTTGCCGTGGAGACACGTCTGGTCAAGCGCGACAGCGGCGTCCGTCCGCCGCGGTTGCGGCCGGATATCAAGTCACCCGCGGCACGGCGTTGGATGCTGTTTCTGAACCACGATTACGAGGGCGGCGAGCTCTATTTCCCCCGCAGCTGGGTCTGGATGAAGCCGCTCGCGGGCTGCGCCGTGGTGTGGCCCGTCAGCGATCCGTCGGGCATCGCCCCGATTGAACACGGCTGCCAGTTCGCGCTGGAGGGACTGGCGACGCCGCGCGGCTCTCGGGAGCCATGGCTGGTGGAACTCAAGGCGGCATGAAAGACATTCGCATCCTGGTCGGCGACGTGTTCGAGCGTCTGGCCCAACTGCCGGACGAGTCGGTGCATTGCGTGGTGACTTCGCCGCCCTACTGGGGCCTGCGGGCTTACGGCGGCGAAGAGAAGATGATCGGCCTGGAAGCGACCTTCGACGCGCATCTCGACGTGTTGGTGCGCGTGTTCCGGGAGGTGCGGCGCGTGCTGCGCCCGGACGGAACCTTGTGGCTCAACTATGGCGACGCTTACTCAGGCGGCGGGAGAGGCTCGGATGGCGGGCCGATGCAGAATACAAACCTCGGATCGCTCGACGGGTCTCTACGGTCATTCTCTTCTTGTTCGGTAACGGGTCTTGCCGCGAAGCAATTGCTGATGATGCCCACCCGCATCGCACTGGCGCTGCAAGCCGATGGTTGGTGGGTGCGCGCCGAAATTATCTGGTTCAAGCAGAATTCCATGCCGGAGAGCGTCACCGACCGGCCTACCAGCGCCCACGAGAAAATCTTCCTCCTCAGCAAAAGAGCGCACTATTTTTACGACGCGGATGCGGTGCGAACGCCGAGCAAGTGGGAACCGAACGACAGCAAGACGCCTGACGGGTGGGGTACCGGCCCGGGAGGCCATGGCTCTATTCACCGACAAGGCCGGGAAAAGGGAGAATCCAAAAAAGACAAGCAAAGGGTATGAGACTTCCCAACTTTTTGCGAACTATTGACTCCCGCATAATATAGAGTCAGTCAAAACAAAGAGAAGACTGTTTCCAGAAGGCCGTGATCAAACGCGGTTTGCGGTACATGCGGCGGAGTGCCTTGCGGGCCCGCTCGTTCAGCTCGCCGTAGTCTTTCGGACAGACGTTCGGCAACTCGTGCTGCTTCCAGTAAGCCCAGATGTATTCCACCGGATTCAACTCCGGCGCATAGGGTGGCAAGTACTCGGTTGCGATGTGGCCTTCGGAGAGTTCGATGAACTCTTGCACCAGGCGGCTACGGTGCGCCGGCAGCCGATCCCAGACGATCAGCAGCGGGCGATCGATATGACGTACCAACGCCTTGAGAAAGTCGGTCACTTGCTCTTTGCCGATCGCACCGGGATAGAGCCGGAAGTAGAAGTTACGCAGCGTCAGCCCCGCCGAGACGGAAAGCTTCTCCCAGTTGAAGTTAAACTGCAGCACCGGTGTTTGGCCACGTGGCGCCCAGGTGCGGCAGCGATGCGGCTTCTGACTCAATCCGCTTTCGTCGATGAAGACGAGCGTACGGCCTTCGTTTTGGGCTTTTTTTTAATGCGCTTCCAGGTCTTGCGCTTCCAGGTGCGGATCCGCTCTTCGTTGCGCTCGCGCGCCTTTCCGGCCGGGCGTTGCGGGCTCCAGTCGAGCGCTCGCAGGATCTTCCAGGCGTGGCCTGCGTGGTATGCGACCCCGAACTCGTCTCCGGTCAGCCGAGCCACCCGCGGACAGCTCCACAGGGGCGTTGGGAAGCCGTGGGCTTCCGGGCCTTCCAGCAGCAGCGACGTCAGGCGTTCGCGTTGTGCGGCATCGAGGAGCGGCTTGCGTCCGGCGCGCCCGGCCTGGCGGAGTCCGGCCGCACCCTGCTCGCGGTATTGCCGCCGCCACTCACTGACGGTTTGGCGAGCGACGTTCAGCCGTCTCGCCGTCTCGGACTGATTGTGGCCTTGGTGGAGCAGCCGCATCGCTTCGAAACGGCGCTTCTCCAGCGCCTTGAAATCCCGCTTCACACCTTTGGGGTTGCCCATACATATATAGATGCTCCACACTGTCAAAAAGTGTCATAATAATTTGCGGGATTCAATAGGCTGTTGCGATTCGCGCGGCGCATCATGGAGTCCCGGCCGCCCGACAGGGTTATTGGCGGGCGCTATCTGAGCCGCTGGCACGTCATTCCGCGCAACCGATTCTTCAACATCTATCTGCACAAGACGCTTGCCTCCGACCCCGGAAGAGGCGTCCATGACCATCCCTGGGCGAGCGTCAGCCTGCATCTCGAGGGTGAGCGCTACGAAGTGATGGCGCGTGGTTACTGCCGCCTGCGCGTGCCGGGCGACGTGGTGTTCCGGCGCGCCACCACCCGGCACAAGCTGTGGCAGCGTGACGGCGAGCCGGTGATCACGCTGTTCGTGACCGCGATGCGGAGGCGTCGCTGGTTCTTCTACACGCCGGATGGCGGGAAGGTAAGCGGTACAGAGCTGAGCCACTAGGAGAAATACAAAATGAGCAAGCACACACCGGGGCCTTGGAACCCCGAACGGTCTGGCTGTGAAGGTGGTGCGATCCGAATTGATTCAGATGCCGATAAGTTTCGGCCCGTTGCGTATGTGGATAACGGCAGGAAAGCCGACGCTCTCTTGATTGCTGCCGCGCCGGATCTTGCTGCCGCTGCTGAGGCAACGCTCTTGTTTCACGATGGCGACGAATGGGATAAGCCAAAACACCTCCGCTGGTTGCAGCTGACGGGTAGTGAAGAGGTGGAAACAAAAGTGCTCTGTGATTTGGTTTTTGCCGCTATTACCAAGGCAACAGGAGAGGAAGCGGAGTAGTGACCCGGCAGGCCAAGAGCACGAACGAGGAAACGCTTTGGCTGTGGCTGGGGGTGTTTCAGCCCGGCCTTTGGCAGCGGGAGTTGCGCTTCCACGAGACGCGCCGCTGGAGGTTCGATTTCGCCCGCACGGACATAAAGCTCGCCGTCGAGTTCGACGGCCTCGTCTACCGGGGAGGGGGCGGCGGTCATCAGCGTGTCGGGGGCTACGAGAAGGACCGCGAGAAAGACGCCGAGGCGCTGCTGCTCGGCTGGCGGGTTCTCAGAATCTCCCCCGGCATGATGCGCAGCGGCAAGGCGTACACCTACATCGCAGCGCTGGCGGCCACGGGTGGAAACAATCAACCAAAGGAGAAAACAGATGAAGACTGAAATTTTCGAAGAGCATTGGCTTGACAAAGCGGGAAACCCGGCTGGAGGCGTTTCTTCAGGCCGGGGGTTCACGATCTCGTGGCAAAACGGGCCGCTGGGACGTGGCGAAGACAGGCGAGAGCCTAACGGGGCGTTTGTGGAAGACGTTGTTGCAGCCGTCATCGGACGCATCGAGTTCTATCAGCAAAGCAAGTTCCATTGCCAAGAGAATGCGGACGCCCTTGACCACCTGCGAAGGGCAGCGGAGCATCTGTGCTCTCGGACCGCGGAGAGGGAAAAGCGCGGCGTTGAAGGGACCCATCAAGCGTGAATCAAGCCTACAAGGAGTGGCCGATGACCGCAGGCGAGTTGCAAAGAGCCCGCTATGAACTGGTCGGGAAGGGCCTATGCCCGTGGTGCGGCGCCCAGGTGTTCACGGTGCGCACGCCTGTCGGAAGCAGGTTCGCGTTGTCGGCAGCCCCGATGTCGCTGCTTTCGGGCGAGATATGCTACCGCCCGCACACCGGCGAATGTACGCGAAACGGAAAGGAGCAGGTTTGATGAGCGATTTCACCGTTGCCGTTGGTGTCGTAGTGTTCCTGTCCTGGGCGCTGCTGAGACTGTCCAGGTGTTGCGCTCACCGCCATATCACGACGCCGCGCCGGGACGAGGAAGGGGCCTACGTGCGCTGTCTGGGCTGTGGGGGGGCGGATCGCCGCGCCGCAGTGGGACATGGAACCGCACGGAGCACGGCGGGAGGCGGCGCCGCTTACGGCGGTAATCACCCAACAATCCAACAAAGGAGAGAACGCTGAATCACACGACGGGCTGGTTTCGAGGCTCATTTTTTCCTCGTTTTTCTGGCGCCGAGAGGGGGGTCGATCCTACAATGAGACTAGAACGTAAATGGCTGATTTTGTTTTGGTTCTCGAACGCGCTGTAATCCACTTCTTCAGCTCAGCGGGCGTGGTCCTGCTGGCGCTGTATGGCTTCTGGTACTTGGAGCGCAAGGTCTCATGGTGGCCCCAGACGCGCGGTTGGTGGGACCTGATTCTGCCGGCGCTCGTGTCGTTCGTGATCATCTCGTTCCGCGAGGTCTTCGACGTGGCGAGGGGTGGCTCACCGGTCAAATCAGTGTGCGACTGGCTGAGTTGGCTGGCGGGGATGGGGGTGAGCATCTGGGCGCTGTACCGGCTGTTCCCTCGGCTCGGCCAGATACACAGGGAAATTCACGCGGAGAGAGGGAACTAGAAATGGACCCGCAAGTCGCGCTGATGCTCGCGCTCAGCGGCACGGCGGTGAGCTTCTTGGGTCTCTACCTGCGCATATCGGCCCGCGACCAGGCGGCGGCCAAATGGCAAGGCGCGATCGACGAGAAAGTCAGCAATCTCGGCGCTGATGTCGGCACGCTGCACAGGCGCATCGACAGTGCCAAGTCCGAACTCAACATGCGCCTCGACAAGATGCCGGGCGAGATCCACAAGGACCTGACCGAGATCAAAAGGCTGGTCAACAAGATGCAGATCGCGCTCGCCCGGTCGGGCATCAACGGCGACAAGCACGGATCGGGGGGGGGCGGTTAGCCATGCTCGGAGCCATTGCGGGATTCGTCGCGCCATTCCTGCCGGATGTCGTCAAACTTTTCAAGCAGCGCCTCGACCACAAGCAGGAAATGGAGATGCTGGAGCTGCGGCTCACGCACGCCTCGAAAGAGCACGAGTGGCGCATGCGGGAGATCGAGACGGCGGCGGACGCGGCGGATTTGCGCAGCGCCCGCAAGCCGAGAGAGAGCTACGGCGTGCAGCTGTTGAATGCCGCTGCGGGTCATGTGGGCGAGAACGCGGTTATCGCTCCTAAAACGTTCAGCAGGGCCTTTCTTTTGTTCACGTTAACGGATCTTTTCTCGGCTGCGGTGCGGCCCGCAATCACCTACTGGATCGTAGGGTTGTGGGGCACGGTCAAGATGGCGCTGCTCTACTCGCTCT
Organism: Bryobacterales bacterium; assembly: GCA_965248255.1. Classification (GTDB taxonomy): domain Bacteria; phylum Acidobacteriota; class Terriglobia; order Bryobacterales; family UBA6623; genus JAKZVK01. Next base: position 1,607,148 of record CBDFIW010000004.1, on the reverse strand, counting down.
ACACGGCGGCGGGCGGCGAATGGCACGACAAGGTTGTCGGCTCGCTGACGGCGGAGGGGTCGTGGACCACCTTCGACCAGGACGTGCTGGCGGTGGTGATCGGTTTCTGGTTCGGCTGGAGGACCAGGCAGCGGGCGGCGGGGCAGCGGTGAGGGCGTAGCGAATATGTCTCAGGAAGAACAAGCCAGAATTAGTGAGGACGCCATCGAGATCGCAGCCGAGCTGGCAACGCATCACGAAGGGTTGTCGCTTGGCCCCTACCACGACCCGGTCGGGTTCCCGACGATCGGCTACGGTCACCTGCTGAGCCGCGAGAAGGGTGCCGACCTGTCACGGTTCGAGCCGTTGGTGGATGAAGACGAGGCGAGGCGGCTTCTGGAGAAGGATCTTGCGGTAGCCGCTGGAGCGGTCGGGAATCTGATTTATGTTCCTTTGACGGAGGAACAAGAGGCGGCGCTGGTCGACTTCGCGTTCAACTGCGGCGCTGGGAACCTGCAAGCCTCGACGCTGCGGCGCGTGATTAACCGCGAGGAGCACGGTGAGGCCCCACGACAGTTTCGCCGCTGGGTGTGGGCCGGAGGGCGCAAGTTGCGCGGGCTGATACGCCGGCGCGGAGAGGAAGCCGCACTGTACGCGGCGGGGATGTAGACAGCCATGGCGTTCGAAGATCTGTTCAAGTCGTCTCCCAAGCCACCGCTCCAGCCGCCGCCCCAAACCCCGCAGCCGACGGGTGGGCCTGGACGGCTTGCCGCTCGAAGCCGGGCCGCGTGGTCAAGGACCGGGGTGGCAAGCGGAGACTCCTACGGCTCGCCACAGAACCCGCAACTCCTGACCACCCCGCAGCCGCAGTTGCCGCTGCCGAGCGACAGGGTGCGCTCGATCATGGAGACCGACAGTCCGCTGATGCGGCAGGCGGCGACCCAGGGGAAGCAATACGCGCAGCGGCGCGGACTGCTCAACAGCTCGCTGGCGGCGGAGGCCAGCCAGCATTCGCTGCTGGCGCACGCCCTGCCGATCGCGCAGGCGGACACGAGCGCCGCCCTTCAGGGCCGCTCGCTGAACATCACTCAACAGCAGACCGACGACACCCGGAGCCGTGGCCTGCTCGACCACGCCCTCAACCGCGACCGCTTGACAAGCGACGACGCCTACCGCGATCGGCAGATGGAGTTGACCGACCGCATCAACACGCAGCGGCTCAATCTCGACCGCGAGCGCTTCGAGAGCGACGCCGTGTACCGCGAGCAGCAGTTGGCGCAGGAGCGTCAGTTGCGGCAGGAACAGCTGGGGCTCGACAGGGAACTGGGGACCCGGCGGCTCGACATCGACGCCAGTGTTGCCGGGAGGGGCGCGCAGCAGTCCGCCTGGAACACGTACGCGGCGATGTGGTCGGCGCTGTTGAGCAACCCCAACATCGACGCCGCGACGCGCGGCCGGTACATGGAGTCGCTCCGGCTATTCCTGGCCGACATGAATGCGCGGATCGCGGAGCTGCAGGATGTGCCGCTGGGGTCGCCTTCGGGGCTGTCGAACTTCCAAGAGCTGTTCGGCGGCAGGTAGGCCATGGTGCGCCCGGCGGCATTCGGCGACGAGCAGGCTATTGCCGATCTGTTGTGCGCGAAGGCGGGCGGCAAGTCGCAGGAGAAGATCTGCCGCAGCCGCGCTCATCAGTGCGTGCTGCGGTCGCGGAAAGGGAAGCCGGGCAGCGCCTATTGTCTGGTGTCGGAAGACGACAACGGCGGGATCGGCGGGTTCCTCTATGCCCAGGAAGTTGCGGCGTTCGAGTTGTGCGCCAAGATAGTGTTCCTCGAAGTGATCTTTCTGGTGGGAACGGCCTGCGCGGTCGCGCTGCTTCGTGATCTGCGCGCTAGAAGCCGCCGCAGGATACACGTTCCGGCATGGGCCTCGCTGACGCCGCTGCGGGCGTTCGAGAGGCTGCTGGCGCCGCTGGATCCGCGCTTGGTCGGGGCGGTGTACGAGGTGTGAAATGACCCTTGAGTCTGACTTCGATTGGGTGACGGCACAATATCATTGCTCGTTGCCGATCCAGTTCACCCTGCTTCAACAGTCGGTCGAGAAAAGCGTTGCGGTAAGAAAACAGGTCTTCGGGGGACCGCCGCTTGACCGGTTGAGGTTTGAAGCAATCTCTGATAAAGCGTTTGCCGTCACGTTGTCGTCCCCGCGTTACCCGAAGACGGTCGCCTTCTATCTGTTTGATAACCGCATCGACGTCGTAAAGGTTGAACAAGACAGCAGAAACACCATGTTCAAGGTGACGCTGGAGCTGAACAACGAGGGGGATTGCGTGTTCCAGATGGACGGAGCCGGGGAGTTCCTACGCTGGCAGGTCGCCAGGAAAGCGCTGCAGGGGCTCTTCTTTGGGGAGACCTGAAGGGCATCAGGATACACGTTCCGGCGTGGGTCTCGCTGACGCCGTTGCGGGCGTTCGAGAGGCTGCTGGATCCGCGGCGGGCTGGGGTGGTGTACGAGATTTGAAGAGGCGGTGAGTTGTGGAGAGCCAAGCGCAAGACTCCGATTTTAACTGGGTCCGGGCCAGACAGGAGTGCTCGCTTGCATTTGAGTTCAACCTGCTTCGTCGCGGAGTTGAAGCGAGCACCAAAGAGAGGATCTCTCTTCTGCCTTCAGAGTGCGCGACAGGTTTTTCCTTACAGAAACAAGACCCCTACACTTTCGGGGTTACCCGGGGTCCTGTGGGCGCATTGGCGGGCCGATCCACAGTTGTCACGTTCATCTTGGAAAATGACCACATCACCATTGATGGCGGCAAGCAACCCCTCAAGGGGAGATTTGGTTTTTTGAGGTCATATTGGTCAGGATTCAGGGCCAGGGCAGCGGCGGGCGTGAGGGGTAACAGGCAGGCCGGGATCGAGAAGCCGTCTATGCGGATTTGGTTTTCCACGAGCCTGTCAAAATGGAGAGATTCCCACACGCCACCCTAGAGGGGCGAGAGCGACCATGCGGAGCTTCCCACATCTCAGCGGCCGAGCGGAGACGTTAGCGCGGCAGTTCGAGATCAAGCCGCGAGCAGCAGAATGGCTCGCGGCGGTGATCGTGTTCAGCGGTGGTTTCTTGAGGTCGCAGTATTGCGCCTACAACGAGTGCTCCCGGACGACGGCGCGGCGGTTCGTCGAGGGCTTGGTTCGGCGCAAGATAGGGCTGGAGTACGAGACGTCGTGGGGCAGGGCGTGCAGGATCACGAGGCAACGCCTCGATCGTGCGCTGGATGCACACGACAGTCGCTACTACCGAGAGCACGGCCCGACACTGATGCATCGGCGGTTTCTCTCACTCGATTACGTCCTCGATCACCCGGAGCTTCCCTGGCTTCCGACCGAGGCCGAGAAGCTGTCTTGCTTCGATGCCCTGGGCGTGCCACGCGACGAGCTACAGAGTCGCACCTATTCAGGGATCGGCGCGGCGCTGCAATACTTTCCAGACCGGCATCCAATCGCCGTGGATCCCTCCGCGCGATCGGCGGTGTTCATCTATGTGGATGCAGCTGAGGTAACGCCGACCGGCCTGCGGACGTGGAGACGGGCGCACGATGCACTGTGACGGCGCATGAAGGAGGCAGGGTATTTGGCTCAAAGTGGTCCATGTCAGCAGCAACCCTGTCCTCGCAGCGAAGGTGCGGCAGAGCTTCAATTGGCTGGCGAAGTACCAGGGATCATCCGACCTGTCCGTTGACGAGGCGCGGAAGCATTACGACAACCTAACCAGGTCGGAAGTCAGGCACCAAAAACAGCTGGATCGACTCAAAGAAACTCGGCCGTGCTGGAGCGAGGATTTACGCAGGCACAAGGAACACGAAGCCAGCGTGCTGCAGAGTATCGGCATAATCTCTAAGCGCCGGCGATTTTTGCGGGCGTTGATTGAGCAGCACGGCAAGATCACCCGATGGATCGACAATTACGAGGTCTGGGGATCGGACCGCATCCGGCCAGAGAAGGAGAACCTCGACCCGCTTCGAGGTGGGGAGTTCTTCGGGGATTAGCAATCCGGGCCCGGCTGCAAACAACAAGATTGGTGGACCCTCCTCAGTACCCCCCGATTCGCGTTCCCTGGACCACTTCGGTGCTTAGGGAAGATCGAGGGCGGAGCACTTCGGCGGGGGGAGATCGAAGCCAGAAACCTTCGAGAGGCCTGGCAGCGGCGCTCCGAACGACCATTTACGGCCTACAGTGTACAACTATCGTGCGGGGAGAGAACCCCCCTAGTGTAATTTCCAAGCCCGCCATAATTAGCATCTCCCTACGCGGCGGCGGATAGCACTGATTCAAAGTCACTTATGGCGGTTCTGTTGATGCGGTCGTGCGGGGAGAACGGAGAAGCGGTATGTGTGTAGCGACCCCCCTGTGTCGATCCAACGGATCGACACAGGGGCAGTGTCCGGTGGACACTGCTACGGGTCGCTACACACTCCCATCGATCCCTGCGGGAAGGCTGCCCGAAATCGTCGACAAGCGGCGAATTCGGAGCAGCTCCGCGCCGGCGGCGGCTCTAATCTGGTGCGGATTCAGTAGGCAGCGCGGCGGTCGCACGTACTGGGGACGGATGCGGCCCTGCAGGGCGAGGAGCGCAGCGCCGAACTACAGCGCGAAGCGAGGGAGTCTCTGGAACGGGCGCTCGCTCGCGAGCCGCAGCGCAAGCCGGAGCGGAATCAGGGAATGGAGCTGAGCCGGTGACTTCTTATGCCGCCGTGCGGCGGAGGATTGTGGGGCAGGGCGCGTTCCCAGGGTTAAAGTGGCCCCACAAGGGCCACTTTCTCGTCCGAGACGGCTCTGGGGGTTTCTGGGAGTCCAGGCTTCGGCAAACGGGAACCAACCCTCGGACCAATCACAAATCTCAGAGGCTTAGGGCGCAACTGTAGCGTTTCGTGCCGGACTTGTCCTGCCGCATTCCGCACATCAAGTACCAAATGAGTGACTTGCCCGTGGCGGCGATCAGGGACCGTAAAACCTCCCTCGCCTTCACCCTCTCGAAGCGTTCCACAATACGCGGCGGGGGCACAGCATTTCCTCTATGGATAAGCGGACCCCCAACCGTCCACAATCGATACCCGACGACATTTCGTTTCATGAGTTGAGCGAGCTCCCTCATGATTTCATCAGGGGAACGACCGAGCCCGTCCAGGGTAACGACCGTATCGAGGGGACTCTGAATCGGCTCCCATTCCCCGTCTTCATCCCGCCGCGCCGTCGGTACGATGTGGAAGTACTCCCCGACAGTGACAAGTTCGTAGCGTCCCGGGAAGCCGCCCCGGTGGTAGGCTTCGATGGCCGTCTGCAAGACCGCGGCCGGGTCTTCCGGCGCTTGCCCGTCAGGACCCAAATCGTAGGAGAACTCCAAGTAGCCGCCTAGCGGGTTGTACAGTCGTCTTCCATCCGTCGGAGGCCGCTTGGGCCTGGTTAAAGTCACATCAACAAAGTCCCCCGAGTACACATTTGGAGCTTCCTCGAAGGTGACACGCCAGCCATACCGATGAATGAATGTATAGGCGACCGATTCGAACAACCGAGGATAGTCCACGGAAAATGTTGATCTTCGGCCTTGGACGCGAATATCGCCCGCAGGCGAGTCTCGCTGCGCCGATGCGAGACGCCCGCCCGCCATGCCGCCGGCAACGGAGCAGAGAAACCAGCGGCGGGTCCAGAAACGGTCCATGGTCATGTCCGCAGTTCAGTGGCGATCTACTCGATCACAAACGGTTTAGTCGCCGATTTACCGCTCCGCGATACCGTAAGATGCGTATCCGTGAAGTTAGCCTTAAGACGTACGTTCGTTCGATAGACGGATGACGACGACCCGCCGCCGCAACCAGAGATGGTGAGGGTCTGATACATCGTAAATCCACAAGGCGCCCGCATCTGGTTTCGGTAATACACGATCCTCCCTACGTCCGTGTAGCCGACATGATCGGGACCCCAGCGGTTGTCTGACCTGATGCCCCATGTTCCACCAGTTACACCGGTGACTTTGCGGAAGTCTGACCCAGCAAACCAGCAGGTGTCGGTTGCCGCCTGGGTGTTGGACTCGGTGATTCTTCGACCGGCAAACGATGTTCCCGTGGGCTTGAGTGTCTGCACGAATTTATGCACGGCCACATTCCACCCTGCGGAACGAGTTGTCTCTCCGGTGGGAACCGGACATGTCGTCGTCGCCGAGGCGGTCGGTTGGGCGGTGACCGTCAGGGTGTTCTGACAGACGCACTCAGCGGGGATGTCGGGATCTTCCGAGACGTATTCGTACTGACAGTCGCTCGCGCTGGCGTCGATCTCCGTCGTGCCGACTTCCTTAAAGTTCACCCGGAAGTTCGACCAAGCCTCCGACACCGTCGCCACGCCGGTATCTTCGACATCCCAGCTGATGACCAACGGGTTGACAATGAGGGACGCCGTGCCGTCGTCCCAGTGGATCCGGGGAGTGATCCGTTTGCTCGTGCCGATATTGCCGGAGAGACTGCTCGGGCTCAGCGTCACGTGGCTCGGATCCGGCAGACAGACCGGACAACTCAGGAACGCGCTCTGCATCGAGCGGATCATGCAGATCTCGTCGGCCTGCCGCCCGATGTACGGAATGTAATCGGAGAACTCCAGCCCGCTCTGGCCGTACTTCTTGAACTTGCGGGGGCTCGCCATCACCTTCGCGTTGGGCTTGATAAAGGCTAGCTGCAGGTCTTTCGTCAGCGACGGGGGCAGGGCCTTGCCGTGCCACTTGGCCAGTTCCGGTTTCGGGTCGTAGAGGTCGATGTGGCTGGGTGCGCCGGCCATGAAGAGGAAGATGACGTTCTTGGCGCGCGGTGCAAAGTGCGGGGGTTTGGGCGCCAGCAGCTTCGCGGCGGGCAGCTCACCCGTGGCCGCGCGGCCCTCGCGCGACATCAGGTGCGCCAGAGCGATCGTCTCCAGTCCGGCGCCGAAGTAACGGAAAAAGTCCCGGCGAGTTTGAATGCGCGCGAAGTCCTTGACATCCATCGCGGCTACTCCCTCGTAATGAACTCGTCGAGATTCAGCAGGACGCTGCTCACCCCGACCCAAGTGGCGCCTTCGACCCGGCTGACGCCCGGCAGCCTGAGCGCGAACAGCTTTTCCGCCGACTCGGGATCGTTCTCGAGAATGCCGGTCTGCGTGTGGTAGTACTCGGCCATCGCCTGAAGCTCGGCTTGCTTTGGCGAACGTGCCAGACAAAGCTCGAACCCGTAACGCAGGCGTTCTTCCAAGCCGCCTTCGGTTTCGGTCAGCAGCCGTACGGCGAGCGCCCGCGCCGCTTCGACGAAGACCGGGTCGTTAAGAAGATTCAGCGACTGCAGAGGCGTGTTCGAGCGCTCGCGCCGACACTGCGTAGCAATCCGCTCCGACGTATCGAAGCTCATCAGTTGCGGGTAGGGAACCGACCGCTGGAAGTGAATATAGAGACCGCGCCGGTAGCGATCCTTGCCCTCGCTCTCCTCCCACTTCATCGAGCTGCCGTACGACAACTTGGCCATACCCTCGGGAAGCGGGGGCCGCACGCTTCGGCCTCCCACCTTCGGGTAGAGCAGCCCGCTCACCGACAAGGCCGCGTCGCGCGCCAGCTCGCCTGCCAGGCGCAGCCGTGATTGGCGTGCCAGTAAGCGGTTGTCGGGGTCTCGCGACTGAAGCGCCGGCCGCAAGTCGGACGACTGCTGATAGGTGGCCGACATCACGATCGTCTTGTGCAGGTGCTTCAGGCTCCAGCCGCCATCCATGAACTCACTGGCCAACCAGTCGAGCAACTGAGGATGCGAGGGTTTTTCACCCTGCGTACCGAAGTCCTCGGATGTTGCCACCAGCCCGCCCCCGAAGTACTCCTGCCAGACGCGGTTCACCGTGACGCGGGCGGTGAGAGGATTGTCCCGCGATACGATCCATTTCGCCAGATGGACGCGCGTCAGTTTGTCCGTACCGGTGGGCTCGTCCAGCGTTCGCAGCACCGAGGGCAAGTTCGGCTCGACCTCGATGCCCGGGCTTTTCCAGTCACCACGAATGTGGATGTGGGTCTTGCGGTTGTCTTCGCTTTCAGCGACCGTCTGCGCCTCGCTGATCGCCGGAAAGCTGTTTTTGAGTTCGCTGAGTTTGTCTTGCAGCTCCTTGAAGTTCAGCTCCTCGCGGCGCTCTTTGCTGACGGCGTTTCCGTACTTTTTAACGAAATAGTCAGCCAGTGCGTCGATCTCTTTCTGTGTGCGCGCGGAAGGTAGCTTGTCGAGTATCTTGTCCCCGCCGTCAACGTATTTTTGGAAGGCCTCGTAGACGTGGTCCCAGTCGGTCCATTTACCCGGCTGGGCCCGCGCCAACTTCATCTTCTCTTCCCATGGCGGCTGCAGCTCCGGCACACCGTACTCGGCCAGGAGCGAGTCACGCTGGCGGCGGTAGCCGGGCAAGCTCGTGAGATAAGGACCCATCTCGCCCGCCAACGGCGCGTCGATATTCACCTCGTCGAGGTTGTTGAAGAACGCGAAGAAGCTGTAGTAGTCCTTCTGGGACACCGGGTCGTACTTGTGGTGGTGGCATTGGGCGCATCCGACCGTCAGCCCGAGCCATACCGCGCCGACGGTATTGGCGCGGTCCACGATCTCCTCGAAGCGGAACTGTTCGAGCTTGGCTCCGCCCTCGCGGTTCTTCAGCGTATTGCGGTGGAACCCGGTGGCGACCCTTTGTTCGACCGTCGCCTTGGGAAGCTGGTCGCCGGCAATCTGCTCGATGCTGAACCGGTCAAACGGCATGTCGGCGTTCAGGGCGTTGATGACCCAGTGACGATAGCGCCAGGCGTGGGGCCGGCTGTTGTCGGCCTCGTAGCCGTCGCTGTCGGCATAACGGGCCAGATCGAGCCAGTGCATGGCCCACTTTTCGCCGTAGTGCGGAGACTTGAGTAGGCGATCGACCGCCTCTTCGTAAGCCTGGGGGCTGTCGTCCGTCAGGAAGGTGGCAACCTCGGCGGGTGTCGGCGGCAGACCGGTGAGATCGAGGCTGACGCGGCGCAGTAGGGTTCGACGGTCGGCGAGAGAAGAGGGCTCGATGCCTTCTTTCTCTAAATGGGCCAGGACAAAATGGTCGATCGGGCTCTTGGCCCACTGGTGATTCTTGATGGCGGGCGGTGGGGGCCGTTCGACCGGCTGGAACGACCAATGGATAGTGCCTAAATCCGCAGAGGTCGTGGTGGGGGACTCAGGTGCGGCTTCGGCGGTCGTGGCCAGCCACTCGGCGCCCTGATCGATCCAGGCGCGCAGCAGTCCGATCTGTTGGGCTGTCAGCTTCTCGTCTCCGGGGGGCATGACGACACCCTTCTCGAGGCCGGTCACCATGCGAATCAACTTGCTCTCTGCGCTGTTGCCCGGAGCAATCGCAGGCCCGGAGTAACCGCCTTGCAGTGCGTGACCACGGCTGTCGAGCCGCAGCCCGTTGCTTTGCAACTGCTCGCCGTGGCAGACCTGGCAACGGCCTTCGATCAGCGGTTTGATGTCGTCGGCGAAGTTGATCGTTCTCGTCGCAGGGGGTGGTAGAGAGGCTTCTTGGGCTAGGGCAACGCAAACGGCCCCGAGGGCAATCAGCAGCGCCAGACCGGCCAGTCGGGCCGTCTGCATTAGACCTACCTGAATCTTCATCATCAACTTTGAGAAACCGAGCCCGGAACGCCAGTGACGGGTGCGCGGCCTCACAGACATCGAGCGGTCGCTCGACCTCTTACTCGCGTTCGGGGCTCTCTTTCGGCCGCTGCAAACCTAGTTTCATTATGAAGACCGCAATGCCTGATCGACCACAGCCCTAGGCCAACTCCCTCTCCAGATCCCGGATGAACTTCTCCGAATCGCGGGCGATATTCTCCGGGCCGTGGTCAAAGTTGAACACTTCGAGCGAGACCCATCCCGGGTACGACATGTCTTTCAAAGCTTGTAGGGGCTGCTTGAAATCGTAGTCGCCCGTCCCCGGATGCCGGCCGTCCATCTCGTTGATGTGGACGTGCTTGATGTAGCGGTAGTGCTTTTTGACCACCTCGCCGTGCGGCAGCTTCCCGTTCACCGCGTTGTGCGTATCGAACATCGACTTCACCGCCGGGCTGTTCACTTGCTCGACGATCGCCACCGCCTCGTTCAGGTTGTTGACAACTTCGCACAGGTGCGGCGCCAGGGGCTCCATCAAGATCTGCACGCCGCGCGCCTCGGCATGGGGTGCGAGCCCCTGCCAAGCCCTCGGCCAGACGCCCTATCGCCTCCTCGCGGGTCGCTCCGTTGACGGTATTGCGCTGCTTGCTGGAACCGAAGATCATCAGGCCGTTGTCGCCGAGGTCGGCGCATAGGTTGATAAGGCCACGAAAATACTCCCAGCTCTTCTCTCCCTTGGCTTCGTCGGGCGTTGTGACGTGAAGCCAGCCGGGGGCCTTCAGTTGCGGGGCACGTCCGACCAGGCTTCCATCCGCACTCTCAACGGCGTCATTTCGACGCGGTACTCTTTGAAGTTCGGTCCTGGCGGCGCTGCTCTCTCGGTGACGGCCTCGGCTGCGGGCCGGCCCCGAACGCGCAGTGACCGCGAACTCGGTCCGACGTCCTCCAGTCCCTACTGCTTCCCTTCGTCTGCCTTGCCAATGCCTTGCCAACTGATGCCTTGCTCGATCATCTCCTGTTGCGGCTGTGACAATTCTTCGATGCTTTTGTTATGGTTCTACATGGCTCGCCATCTCCTTATACGTAAAAGAAAGGGCTTGGGATCGTCCCCGGACCACGGTTCCGGGACGAAGCCCGTTCCTCGGGAGCTTATTGACTCCCGCATAATATAGAGTCAGTCAAAACAAAGAGAAGACTGCTTCCAGAAGGCCGTGATCAAACGCGGTTTGCGGTACATGCGGCGGAGTGCCTTGCGGGCCCGCTCGTTCAGCTCGCCGTAGTCTTTCGGACAGACGTTCGGCAACTCGTGCTGCTTCCAGTAAGCCCAGATGTATTCCACCGGATTCAACTCCGGCGCATAGGGTGGCAAGTACTCGGTTGCGATGTGGCCTTCGGAGAGTTCGATGAACTCTTGCACCAGGCGGCTACGGTGCGCCGGCAGCCGATCCCAGACGATCAGCAGCGGGCGATCGATATGACGTACCAACGCCTTGAGAAAGTCGGTCACTTGCTCTTTGCCGATCGCACCGGGATAGAGCCGGAAGTAGAAGTTACGCAGCGTCAGCCCCGCCGAGACGGAAAGCTTCTCCCAGTTGAAGTTAAACTGCAGCACCGGTGTTTGGCCACGTGGCGCCCAGGTGCGGCAGCGATGCGGCTTCTGACTCAATCCGCTTTCGTCGATGAAGACGAGCGTACGGCCTTCGTTTTGGGCTTTTTTTTAATGCGCTTCCAGGTCTTGCGCTTCCAGGTGCGGATCCGCTCTTCGTTGCGCTCGCGCGCCTTTCCGGCCGGGCGTTGCGGGCTCCAGTCGAGCGCTCGCAGGATCTTCCAGGCGTGGCCTGCGTGGTATGCGACCCCGAACTCGTCTCCGGTCAGCCGAGCCACCCGCGGACAGCTCCACAGGGGCGTTGGGAAGCCGTGGGCTTCCGGGCCTTCCAGCAGCAGCGACGTCAGGCGTTCGCGTTGTGCGGCATCGAGGAGCGGCTTGCGTCCGGCGCGCCCGGCCTGGCGGAGTCCGGCCGCACCCTGCTCGCGGTATTGCCGCCGCCACTCACTGACGGTTTGGCGAGCGACGTTCAGCCGTCTCGCCGTCTCGGACTGATTGTGGCCTTGGTGGAGCAGCCGCATCGCTTCGAAACGGCGCTTCTCCAGCGCCTTGAAATCCCGCTTCACACCTTTGGGGTTGCCCATACATATATAGATGCTCCACACTGTCAAAAAGTGTCATAATAATTTGCGGGATTCAATAGCTCACTCCCGAGGTGGCGAGCCTCCTCTTTTCATCTCAGTTGCTTCCGCGGCCCGCGCTTCGGCGGCTGAGATGCTCGGGTTAATGAATAGCCAACACGCGGAGCCGGCGAAGTAAATGGCCGCGATCAGGTAGATCACCTGGTTCCAGTCTCCGCCGGTGCGTTCGATGTTGCCGATCATGTAACCGAGAATCGTCGGGGTAAAGAACGCGCCGATAGTGCCCGCCATGTTCATGATGCCCATGACCTCGGCCGTGTAGTCGCCAGCGATGTCCATGGTGGCGGCCCAGGCGGCGGGATTGCCCAGTCCGGAGAAGATCGCGCCGATCGCGACCGCCGCTACCAACTGATTCGGCGACCCGGTCAGCGAAGCAGACAGGGTAAAGCAACCGCACAGCCCAAGCGCCGTCAATGCCACCCCACTGCGGCTGATGCGTTTGTTCCGGGTCCGCTTCAGCAGAGCGTCGACGATGAAGCCGCCCAGCATCGTCCCGACGATCACCCCGAACAAGGGTGCCATCGTTTTGATGCCGGCGTCTTCCCGCGTGACTCCGTACCCTTTCTCGAGGAAGGCGGGGAACCAAGTGACAAACAACCCGTACCCCGCCGCGCGGAAGCCGGCCTGTGCGCAGATGAACCACATGTTGCGCGATCGGGCCAGGCGCGAAACCACTGCGCGAGTCAGCCCACGGGTCTTGGCGGGTTCGCCGCCGGAACTAGTCTCATCGCCATCGTCGACCTTTCCCTCAATCAGATTGCGCTCCGCGCTGTTTACCCAGGGATGCTCGTTAGGCTTGGATCGAGCGATGAGGAAGTAGCCGCCCGCCCACGCGATCCCGACCAGCGAGTAGAGCTGAAACAAAGTGCGCCAATCGACGATCTCGAGCAATACGCCCGTCATCCCCATCGTGACCGCGCCGCCCACCGACATCGCCGCGCCGATACAGGCGCTTCCAAAGCCCTTGCGCTCGATCGGCAACCAGTCGGTAACCACTTTTGCGGAGTTCGGCACGAGCCCGGCCTGGGCCACGCCGAACGCCACGCGCGAGGCTACCAGGGGGATGTAGCTTGAAACCATCGATGTCCAAATGGTGAAGATCGACCACAGGGTGCTCAGCGAAGGCAAAGAGATCCGGGTGCCGAATCGAGTGCCCAGCGCGCCCCCGGGCACCTGGAAGAAGAAGTATCCGACGTTGAATACGGCCAAGATCAAGCCCATCTGCTCGGTTGTCAGAGACAGATCAGCCTGAATCGTCGTGTTGGCGACCGAGATGCAGTAGCGTGTAAGGTAGGCGCTCGAAGACGCCAGGGCAACGAGGAGCAGAACGACATACCGGATCGAGGTGGGGCGCGTCTCCGTGCCGGGCACGACGTGCCGTGCGCCTACATGCTGGTGGTCTGCCATGCCGCTTGAACTCTGGCCGCGCCGACGGGGGTCAACCTACTGCAGAAACCGCTCGACAACATTCCGAGTGATCTTCGAGATGTTCTCGTCCACCGGCAGCGACGAGGGATAGTTGATCGAACCCACCGAGTACACCGCCCCACCGCTCGCTGTTTCGTGATGGACGATCTCCGCCCCGCCGTTTTCAGGGTTCAAGCCCTTGGCCAGGAGCTTCGTTCCCTTGGGGGAGCTGGGCGACATCTTGTCGGTCTCGTGTCCCGAGGCCCCGCCCGCGCAGCGCATGTGAAGGCATTTCTCGCCGAAGATCTCGCCGTCCTTCAGACCCGTCCCGTCGAAGATCCAATGGGACGTGTCGATGGCGCGATAAGGCGCGCCGGTCATGATGCCCGAGTCGGTGCAAACCACGCCCAGCAGGTTCGCTTCCGACTCGTACATGCTGTGCATACGGCTTTCTTTGCCGAACTCTTCGAGATGGGCCGAGATGCCCTCATAGTGGCCATTGCGCACGGTAATGGTCGATTCGTCCAGAAATTCCACCGGACCGTTTAGGCCATTCCCACCGAGGTACATCAGCTTGCCGCCACGCTCGAAGACCCATTCCTTAAGTCCGAAATACATTTCCTTCGACCAGTACTCGGGATGGGTGCTAATGATCAGCAGCTTGTAGTCATCCAGTTTGAGTGCCCCGAAATGGAATTGCGTCTCGGCGTAGAGATCGTAAGCGAAGCCTTCCCGCTCCAGCCAGCCGAAGAGGCGCCATTCGGCCGGAGCCACGTGGCAACCCGAGCGCCCGACAACCGGGTCGGTGATCTCGGTTCCTTCTGCGATGTGGTTGATCCACTCGGGACGGTCGAACGAGAGCGGATCGTACTCGTCGGCGCCGAACTGCATGTGCTCGTCGGAGGTGTAGCGTTCGAGGTCCAGGCGCGCGTTGACGGTCGGGGTAGGTGGCAGCTCGATGGGGTGAATGTAATTGCTGCGCCCCCCGAAGTTGTTGTAGCAGTTCCAGTTGATGTTCGAAGCCAGCACCGCAATATCGGCTTGGGGCTTGGCGGGCGCGACGATCCACGGGAACGAGAAGAACTCGCCTGACTCGCCCTTAGCGTGGAAGTAGTAAAGCCCCGACCGTTCCGGGCCCTCGACAAACTGCGTATGGTGCGGATTGTTGCGGTAGCCGCGCTTGTTGAACTCGACGCCGGTTTGCGTGTAGTCGCCGTCGGGGGTGATCTGCATCGTGGCCTTGGGCCCGTGCTCATCAAACCACCCGACCGTCTTGATGTGCTCCTTAGTCCAGCCGTAGCGGTAGAGGTCTAGGCGGTAGGGCTCGACAGCGTGGACGCGATACTCGCACTTCTCGCCTGACTGTACCCACTTGGGCCAGGCGTAGCCGACGATCTTGTTCGACAGCAGCCGGAACGAGTGAGGCTCGTCGGGTTTGATGTCAACGTTGACGCTCTTGGCGCCATAGCCGGGCTTGTAGAATGTGACCTTGTAGGCTCCGGGCTCAATGTCCGCATGCACGGCACCCGTGGCGCGGGAGCGCGTCTCTGCCGAGGTCGAGTCGTTCTCAAACTCGAGGAGAACATCGGGCAGGGCGAGGTAACGCTCCTCACTGACATATCCAACCAGCATGAAAACCCCTTACGTACTTGAGACGTTGCCGTAGCGCCGCCGAAGCGAAGATCAATTGTACCGTTCCGCCGGTCGGCGGGCAATCGGCGCCGGTTCATCGCCACGTACTTCGCCCATCGAACCGCCTCAGGCAGAAGTTGTAGATCCACGCGAAGAGTAAGCCCGCAGAAGCACCGTCGAAAAGGCCATAGGCGGTTCCGATCAGCACGCTCTCGACGGTCCGTGAAGCTTCAAAGCCGGGATAGACCGAGCTGATGGAGCGCAGGTAGAGGCGGACGTGCGACGAAGATTCTAGCAGTACACGGGTCGCCTTACCTTGAAAGACGAAGAGCGGCGGGTCTCTCGGAGCCGCGGCTGGGCCGTTTCAGCGAGCATCCGGCAGCTTGCGGACGGATTAGGCACAGCCTCATCGCGGCGGCCGGGGCGGCATCCGCGTGCTAGAATGATTCGCCAATGCTGGGGCGCGTCGAGGCGGTCGGCCTCGTCAAGCAATTCCGAACATTCAAGCGCAAAGAGGGGCTCTGGGGGGCGATCCAGGATCTTTTCGTGCGCGAGTACACGAGCGTTCGCGCGGTCGATGAGGTGTCGTTTACCCTCCAGCCGGGCGAGATGGTGGGCTACATTGGGCCGAACGGCGCCGGCAAATCCACCTCGGTCAAGATGCTGACCGGCATCCTCGTGCCCACGGCGGGTACGGTCGAGGCCAACGGCTACGTCCCCTACCGCGACCGCATGGCCTACACGCGCACCATCGGCGCGGTGTTCGGCCAGCGCACGCAGCTTTGGTGGGACATTGCCGTCGTCGAATCGCTGCGGCTGCTCAAGCGGATCTACGACGTCAGCGACGCGGACTACCGCGCCCGCATGGCGCGCTTCGACGAGATTCTCGAAATCAACCGCTACCTCCACCAGCCGGTCCGCAAGCTCAGCCTCGGCGAACGCATGCGCTGTGACATGGCGGCGGCGCTGCTCCACAACCCGCCGCTGCTGTTTCTCGATGAGCCCACGATTGGACTCGACCTGCTGGCGAAAGAGAACATCCGGTTGTTCTTGAAGCAGCTCAACCGCAACTTCGGCACGACCGTCCTGCTCACCACCCACGACCTCTCCGACATCGAAGAGCTCTGCCGCCGCTTGATGATCATCGACCGGGGCCACATCCTCTTCGACGGGCCACTCGACGAGCTGAAGCGCAGGCTCTGGCGGCAAACGCAGATCAAGTTCGAATTGAAGGACCGCCAGCAGGCCGGCGCCCTTGAGCGGTTGGACATGCCGGGAGTCGGGAGCGAACGGATCGATGAGCTCACGTATCGCTTTTCGTTCGACCGCGAGGAGCACACCTCGGGCGACGTTATCCGCCGCGTGCTTGACGCCGCCGAAATCCGTGACATCTTCATCGAGGAGGAGTCGATCGAAGACATCGTCAAGCGTATCTACACCGGCCGTGAAATCCCGGAGCTGCAACGCAAATGAGCGCGGCGGCAGCCATTCTGCCTCGCCGGTTGGGGTATTTCCTCGAGTTCTCGCGCATCGGTTTCGTCAACGTGATGGCGTTCCGGTTGCGTTACTACACCGGCATCGTCACCTATCTGATCAACGTCACCGTCTACTACTTCATCTGGAAAGCGCTCTATGCGACGGATCCCGACTTCGCCAACGGCTTCACGTTCGAGGAGATGGTCACCTACGTCTCAGTGGGCTGGATCATTCGCTCGCTCTACTTCAACAACATCGATCAGAACATTTCCTGGGAGGTGATCGAGGGCAAGATCGCGCTGACGTTGTTGAAGCCGGTTAGCGTGCAGACGATGATGATCGGCCGCGCGCTCGGCGAGTCGTGCTTCCGCCTGGTGATGCTGACCTTGCCGGCGGCGATCGTGATCTCGCTGGTCTTTCCCGTTCATGGACCGGCGAGCGCGGCACACTTTGGCTGGTTCCTGGTCTCGCTGACGGCGACGATATTTCTGACCGGCACGCTGAATTTCATCGTCGGCACGTTCGCGATTCGCATGAAATCGATCCTGGGACTGCTCCGAGCGAAGTACTTCATCTTCGAGCTTCTGTCAGGGCTGTTGATCCCGATGACGATGTTCCCCGAGACGTTGCAGAGGGTCGTCGCCTACCTGCCCTTTCAACACATCGCCTACACCCCGCTGCGGATCTACCTCGGCAAGCTGAATGGGATGGAGATCTTGCAGACCATTCTGATTCAGTTCGGCTGGGTGCTCGTGTTGCTGGGGTTCGGCGCTTGGTTTTGGCAGGTGATGGTGCGGAAGATCACGATTCACGGGGGGTAGCTGGGGTTCTGCCATCAAGGCATCAAGTGTTTGCTCGATTCGAAGAACTCAGGTGGGAGAATCCCCTGGCTTCCTAACTTGCCTTCTCCCACGACTTCCAGGGCACGACGTTCGCCCGCCGCGCCCAGGACTCATACATCTCGCTGAGTTCGGTGACCTTCTCTGGGTTCGTTGCCGCCAGGTCGTTATTCTCGGTGCGGTCGGCTTCGAGATCGTACAGTTCCCATGTCCCGCCAGTAGGGGCCCCATATCGAGACACCAGTTTCCAGTTCCCTTGGCGGACAGCGCGGCTGCCTTCGTGCTCCCAATAGATGGCCTCGTGGCCTTCGCGCCGACGGCCTTCGAAGACCGGGACGAGACTCCTCCCCTCCAGCGGTGTGATCTCGTTTTGAGCGAAGGTGAGTGGATAGTCCGCGCCCGCCACGTCGACACATGTCGCCATGATGTCTATCAGGTGGCCAGGCTGATGCGACAGCTCGCCGGCCTGTTTGATGTGGTCCGGCCAATGGGCGATGAGCGGCGTGGCGATGCCGCCCTCGTGCACCCAATGCTTGTAGCGCCGAAAAGGCGTATTGCTGGCGTTGGCCCACGGGATCCCGTAGCTCTGGTAGGTGTCTTCGGCTCCCGGCATTACGGCAGGGTCATTGCCGCGTTGGACAGGCCGACCGTCGCGAGTTTGCATCTGTTGACTAGGGGCGCCTAGCTCCTCGGCACATCCCCCGTTGTCGGCCAGGAATAGGATCAGCGTGTTGTCGGCGAGCCCCATTGCGTCCAGCTTGCTCATGACTTGCCCGACGGCACGATCCATCACGTCAATCTGTGCGGCGTAAACCTCCATCCGCCGGACCTGCCATTCCTTGTGCTCGGCGTCCTCCCAGGCGGGCACGTCGGGATCGCGTGGTGTGATCGGCCACCTTTCAGCGACCAGGCCCATGTCGATCATGCGCCGATGGCGCTCCGCGCGGAGCCGGTCCCAACCGTCGTCGTAGCGGCCCTTGTACTTGGCGATATCATCCTCGCATGCGTGTAGCGGCCAGTGTGGCGACGTGAAGGGCATGTAGAGAAAGAACGGGTCTTTCCCGCCGGCCTGTTCTTCGATGAAGCTTGCGGCGTACTCTCCGATCTCGGTGGTGTAATAGAAGTCATCGCTTTTGGCAACGATCGGCTCGTTCTCCAGCGTCAGTGATACCGGCTCGTAGAAACTGCCGGCCCCGCGAATCGTTCCGAAGAAACGATCGAAGCCGCGTTGCCGCGGCCAATTGTCTTTCGGAGCGTCGCCCGGTGTGACGTGCCACTTGCCGGACATCGAGGTCGTGTAGCCCGACGGCTTGAGGGCCTCGGCGATGGTGACGCAGTTGCGGTTGAGGTTCCCGCGGTATCCCGGCAGGCCGTAGTCGCTCATCATGTGGCCCACGCCGGCCTGATGGGCGTACAAGCCGGTCAGCAGCGACGCCCGCGTCGGACAGCATCGCGCGGTGTTGTAGAACTGTGTAAAACGCAGCCCTCCGGCGGCCAGCTTATCGATGTTCGGTGTGTGGATCTCGGAGCCGTAGCAGCCAATGTCGGAGATGCCCATGTCGTCGGCCATCATCACGATGATGTTGGGACGTTGCTGGCCGGTTGCGTTGCCACAGCTCACTGCAGCGGCGGCGGTGCCGCCCACGGTTTGAAGAAATCGGCGTCGATTGACAGGGGACAGGCTGTCACACACTAGGGGTGCACTCCAATCTGTCACGGACGAAAGTAGTGGACCGGCTACTGCTTTTGAGGGGCCATGTCGAGCAGTGTGCCGGGTGGGTTGGGTGGCAATCCCTTATGTGCCGGTCACGGCCAGCCGGTCTGAGGAGAGAGAGCCCTGGCTGCGAGCGCACGACAGGCGTCAGTTGATAAGCCCGGCCGAGCCGGCGACGTGGCTGAAGGGCGCCCAACCGAACCGGCGTCTCGGCACGCCCGACGACATCGCCGGTCTCTCGGTCTTCCTGTCGAGCCCCGCGGCCGATTACATCACCGGCCAGGTGATCGCCTCCGACGGCGGTTACACGACGACCGCCAATTGGCCTTTCGGGCCGTAGGTCTACAGGGCCGGTTTTCATGTCGCGGCCCGCAGCGCATTGCTCATAGCGAGGTTCGGCGGAGCTTCGTGGAGCGAAGGGAGACCGGAGCCCTCGGCGGCAGAATGTCTGGATTTGGCAGGATCTGGCAGGATCTGGCAGGATTTGGCGCTTTCTGCGAGGTGCCGTACCCATCCTTCACGCATGGGTGAACCCTCACGGCGCCTGTGTGGGTAGACAACCAGACTGGCGCGACGGCGCGGGCCGGACCGGGGCGACCGTGCGCGGCGTTCGCCACGGTTCCCCTGTCACCGTTGATCATCGTTCCCATGCTCCCTCGCCCCCAGTATACGAACCGTTCCTGGGCTTGACGGGGTGGCCAGTTAGCTATTGAATCCCGCAAATTATTATGACACTTTTTGATAGTGTGGAGCATCTATATATGTATGGGCAACCCCAAAGGTGTGAAGCGGGATTTCAAGGCGCTGGAGAAGCGCCGTTTCGAAGCGATGCGGCTGCTCCACCAAGGCCACAATCAGTCCGAGACGGCGAGACGGCTGAACGTCGCTCGCCAAACCGTCAGTGAGTGGCGGCGGCAATACCGCGAGCAGGGTGCGGCCGGACTCCGCCAGGCCGGGCGCGCCGGACGCAAGCCGCTCCTCGATGCCGCACAACGCGAACGCCTGACGTCGCTGCTGCTGGAAGGCCCGGAAGCCCACGGCTTCCCAACGCCCCTGTGGAGCTGTCCGCGGGTGGCTCGGCTGACCGGAGACGAGTTCGGGGTCGCATACCACGCAGGCCACGCCTGGAAGATCCTGCGAGCGCTCGACTGGAGCCCGCAACGCCCGGCCGGAAAGGCGCGCGAGCGCAACGAAGAGCGGATCCGCACCTGGAAGCGCAAGACCTGGAAGCGCATTAAAAAAAAGCCCAAAACGAAGGCCGTACGCTCGTCTTCATCGACGAAAGCGGATTGAGTCAGAAGCCGCATCGCTGCCGCACCTGGGCGCCACGTGGCCAAACACCGGTGCTGCAGTTTAACTTCAACTGGGAGAAGCTTTCCGTCTCGGCGGGGCTGACGCTGCGTAACTTCTACTTCCGGCTCTATCCCGGTGCGATCGGCAAAGAGCAAGTGACCGACTTTCTCAAGGCGTTGGTACGTCATATCGATCGCCCGCTGCTGATCGTCTGGGATCGGCTGCCGGCGCACCGTAGCCGCCTGGTGCAAGAGTTCATCGAACTCTCCGAAGGCCACATCGCAACCGAGTACTTGCCACCCTATGCGCCGGAGTTGAATCCGGTGGAATACATCTGGGCTTACTGGAAGCAGCACGAGTTGCCGAACGTCTGTCCGAAAGACTACGGCGAGCTGAACGAGCGGGCCCGCAAGGCACTCCGCCGCATGTACCGCAAACCGCGTTTGATCACGGCCTTCTGGAAACAGTCTTCTCTTTGTTTTGACTGACTCTATATTATGCGGGAGTCAATAAGTAGTTGAAAGGATGGGCAAAATAAACTCTGAAAATCTGTGACTGAGTTGAGTTAGTTGCCGGGTGGGTTGGGCGGCGGTCCCGGATGTGCCGGTCACGGCCGGCCTGAGGGGAGAGAGCCCTGGCAGCTAGACCGCGACAGGCGTCAGTTGATAAACCCTGCCGAGCCGGCTCGCGGCCTTGAGGTCTCCCTTGCGGAGCGCCTGGCGTACGTCATCCAGCTTGCGTGCATCGGGCAGTGACAAATACGGCGCCCAGCCGGTATCCGACTCGATCGCCTCAATCTCGACCTCAGCTGCATATCGTCCCTCGTGCACGAATTTCTTACAGCGTCCCTTGCTCACGAAATCCTCCTTGAGAAGTCCTCATTCCAGCGGGCTGGGTCCGGCCTGTACGCGGTAATGATCACGGCCGGACTTGTTGCCCCACTCGGAATGCCACCTGTCTTTCGAGGGACTGTGGGACGGGAGGTCGGTTCGGTGGCTGTCCCTGAACTCCTCGAGCGACTGTGGGACGGGAGGTCGGTTCGGTGGCTGGAGTGGACCCCTGTGGCGAGGCCAAGAAAGTAGGGACGGGTCGCGGTTGACTGAAAAAGGATAGCCAATCCAGCCCAATGGGGGCATGATCAACTCATCCGGGGAAGCGGAGGCGGGCTCTGCTGGAGAGCAACCCACCAAGGAATACCCGGCCGCAGACTCATCGCAACGATGAGGGCGGGGTGCTCGCCTACTGAGGCCGCATCCCGCCTTGTGCTGCGCCATCGGATCGATAGATCTGCTCATGCCTTAAGAAAACTCAGGCGGCGTTAGCCGCCTCTTCCCACAGCCGCTCATACTCTTGCGGCGGCCGATAGCCCAGCGCCGAATGCAATCGCGTACGATTGTATTCCCACTCAATATAAGCGCCGATCTCGGCCTGCGCCTGGGCCAAACTTTCATACTCGCTGCAGTCGACTTCCTCGCTTTTCAAAGTCTTGAAAAAGCTTTCCACGTACGCGTTGTCCTGCGGGCAGCCCTTGCGGCTCATCGATATCCTCGCGCCCGCTTGCCGCAGGGTGGCTACATAAGCTTCCGCGGCGTACTGCGAACCTTGATCGGAATGATGAATCCAGCCCGGCGCCGGACGCCGGCTGCTCAACGCTTGTTGCAGCGCCGCCAGCGGCAATTCGGTTTTCAGGTTCGGACCCACGGCCCAGCCCACCACGCGCCGCGAATACACGTCCAACACCACCGCCACATAGACGAAGTGGTTTCCCAATCGTACGTAGCTGAGATCGGAGCCCCACAGTTTGTTGGGACCCGTGGGTTGGAAATCGCGCGTCAGGTTTTCATAACGCCGCAGCGAGTGCTTCGAATCGGTCGTTCGCGGAACGGTGCGGCGACGTCGCCGCAAGAGCTTCTCTTCGCGCATCACCCGTTGCACGCGCTTGCGATTGACCAGCAGCTTTTGACGGCGCAGCTGTTGGGTCGTCCGCCGGGTGCCGTAGGCCGGATGGTCCAAGGCGGCGTGGACAATGGCCTGCCGCAGTTCCCCGACCTGCTCGCTGTCGGGTTTGGCCTGGCGGTAGAGGCTGGCTCGCGCCAGTCCGCTCAAGCGGCACAAATCGCGCGTGCTCAGCGTGCTCATGTTGCCTTGCCGCCTTGCGGCCCGTACTTCCTCAGCGACGCGCCGGTTCCACTGACGATGCTCGGCCGACGCAGATCCTCGACACGCCGCAAGGCTGCGGACAAAAAATCAATCTCCATGGCCTGGCGGCCGATTTTGCGTTCCAGCTCCGCGAGGCGGGCCTGGGCTTCGTGGCCGGGCTCGACACGGGCGCTGCCGCCGGGACGCGCCCCGCGCCGGGAAAGGCTTCCTCGACGCCGTAGCGCTCGACTTGTGCCAGCCAGTCGTAGAGCTTTTCGCGCTTCACCTCCAGCTCGCGCGCGAGAGCCGAGCCGGACTCGCCGGCTTCGAGCCGCCGGACGGCCGCCAGCTTGAACTCCTTCGTGAATCGTCTTCGAGACAATCGAACCTCCTTACCGTTCCCTGGTTCATTGTCCCTTCTCTACTGGTCTCGCTTTTCGGGTCCATTCCATCCTCGAAGTGTCCCACGATGTCCCCGAAGTTGTTGATGTCGCGGGCTTGGGTCCTAACCGCGCCCGGCACTTCGATGACGGTGAATTCGCTGTTTTGAAGCAGAAATCCGTGACGCGGCGTTCCGTCGGTGTAGTCGACGCGCCCCACGATGTCACCCTGGTCGTTGGTGCCAAACGGCAACGTGCTCGCAGCGGCGGCAGGAAAATCGATTGGCGTGTAAACGCTGTCTTGGAGCAGGAAACCGTGTTCGCCACCGACGTCACGGAAGTCCCCAACAATGGCTCCCAGGTTGTTGATGCTGAAGGCGCGCGACCTTATCGCCCCCGCGGGGTGGATCGTCTCTACGACACCGTCGCGCCGCAGGAGGGCACGCGCCGACGCCGGCGCCGCCAGCGGGCTCGCGGAGTGCCCGACGACATCCCCGTCATCGTTGATGCCATTGGCAATTGCATTCCCGGTTCCCGAAACGTCGAAAACGTCCCACGTGGCCCCGGATGAGCAGTCGACGGAGACAAGTTCTATGAACCCCTCCAGGACGCCGGTCACGTCATCGATGTCCGCCCCCCCGATTAAACTCTCTCCAACCCCGAGGATCGAGATGTCGTCCACCGCCCGCCCGCCCGTCTCGGCTGCCCCAGGCAAAGTAAGTCCCCATTCGAGATCCTTGCCCTGGAAATCCAGCGGAACGAAAGGCAGATTGTCTTTGAGGCCCCACAGGAGCAGCGCATTCTTGAAGGGTTTTCCTCTGATCGTCAGATCCTGTATCTGGAACAGCAATCTTTCATGGGGGTCCACGGCCCCGCAGTCGGAGAAGTCCTTCCTGACCTCCATCACGCCAGCGTCGTTTAGAAACTCGCCATCGTGCACTAGCCCAAAGGCTTGCACCAGCGGGAATTGGCTCAGGGCGCAATCTGTGGACGTGTAGAAATTGTCGTCCAGGAGGATCTTGAAGGTGACTCCGTCGTTGTGCCACACCGAGGGTTCGTCACCGTTATCGGCACAGAAGATTGATCCGGTCAGCGGTTGACTGCTATACGGCGCGGTAGTGCTACCTACGATCTCAACGGTAGTCTGCTCGGTTCCTGAGTCTTCGCAAGTTCTCCTGCAGAACGCTTTTCGATCAATCGGAAAGTAGTCGGGCACGAAAGCTGTGTGGATCTCTGGTGGTGGTGCCACTACCACTGGTGTAACGATCATATTGCCGACTCCGTTGGTTCTGTACGTAGTTGCACGGGTGCCGAACACATTCACTCCAATGACATGGGGCCCAACGGGAACATTGACCGAAGTGATATCTATTTGGTCTATGAGAGCAGTGCAGA
This sequence comes from Bryobacterales bacterium, assembly GCA_965248255.1. Lineage (GTDB taxonomy): Bacteria > Acidobacteriota > Terriglobia > Bryobacterales > UBA6623 > JAKZVK01. Next base: position 1,582,992 of record CBDFIW010000004.1, on the reverse strand, counting down.
CGCCCTCAACACACGAGGGGCCGGCGAACAAGAAACGGACCGTGCCAATGCTAGAGTTGCAGACGCTAACGAGGGGCGTGCATGCCAACGCCGTGAGCAGTGCGTCCGCTAGTGGGTTAGGTATCGAGTCATTGTGGGTGAAGCCTCCTGTGAACCCATTGCTCGTGAGAAGGCCCAGCACCTCGGCCTCCGTGGCATAGCGAAACCCGGCGAGGTCCGTCGCGAATCTTGCGGTGACGTCGTTGTAAGACTGGCCTCGAAAGGGGGTCCAATCGACCCAGTGCAAGGTTCCGTCACTTATACACTTGCCCGCCGTGAGACCGCCCAAACCGCCGCAATCGGAATCGATGACGGACGCACCCGCGCGCGGCCCGAAGATCGTCAGGGTCAAACAGATGGCCAAGTAGGGCACGTAACGAGTGCGGGAGCTGCGTGAGGAGTTTCGAGGTTGCATGGTGCCTCATTCTATATATTATGGGGTCGAGCGCGTCAACCAGCAGCAGTCGCGAGAGTTCCTCGCGTTCCGGCGGCGCGCGACCGACAAATGCCGCCACGCCGATGCGTGTGCTCCTAGCCTGCGTGATGGAAAAGTTCCGTTGTCGATGTCGCTGGTTTCAGCCTAGCCTCCGACCGCCTCATATGCCTCGTGTAGTTCCGGGTGGGCGTCGTACCACGCGGCGGTGCGGCGGAGGCCTCCGGGGAAGGTGAGGCGGGCGTGCCAGCCGAGGGCGTCGCGGATGAGGCGGTTGTCGGCGACCCAGTTGGCGGTGTCCCACGAGCGATCGGGCATGGAGGCCCAAGCGGGCTCGGGCTCGATCCCGAAGAAGTCGCGGGTTGTGGAGACTGCGTCGGCCAGGGTGGTTTGCACGCCGGTGCCGACGTTGAAAATGGCCCCTTGCGGGATTGCTCCAGGCAAGGCTGCTCCCGGCAACATCGCTCCTGGTTGGGCGGGGTTGGCCTGGGCCGCCAGCAGGAAGGCGTCCACGGCGTCGTCGACATGGACGAAGTCGCGGGCAGTGCCGGGACTCGCCAGCGGCGGCCAGCGGCCGCGGCGGCCCTCGACGATCAACCGGGGAATCAGTCGGCTGGGCTCTTCGTAGGGTCCGTAGATCGAGTAGAGACGGAGGGTCATGATCGCGACGCCGGTCTCCGCGGCTTTCCGGCAACACGCTTCCGTGGCCGTGAGTTTGGTCGAGGCATAGTCGCTTTCCGGGTGAGGGTCGGCCGCCTCGCGGTGGGGCTCGGAGCGGCGGCCGTATTCGGATGACGAGCCCGCATGGATGAAGGCCTCGACGGTGACGTCCGGGCCTGCCCCCAAACAAGCGTCGAGTAGCCGGGTGGTGCCGAGGACGTTGGTGTCGAACATGCGTTGCTGATCCTGCTGGGTGGGATAGGCACCGTAGGCCGCCAGATGGAACACCCACTCGGGCCGCGCGGCGCGAACGGCGCGGGTGACCGCGTCCGCGTCCGTGATGGAGGCGGTGTGGAGGTGTAGGTCAGGCTTGATCGAATCAATGCGCCAGGGGCGGAATCCGGGCCGGACGAGTAGATGTACCTCGTGGCCGTCCCGGAGAAGGCGGCGAGCGAGGTTTGCGCCGACGAACCCGGTTCCGCCGGTGATGAGGGCTCGTTTCATGGGTGGTCGTTCGGTGAGGCACGGGACGGTGTTCAAGATGCAGCCGCCCGGTGCGCCCCGAGAATTTTCCAACGCCCTGTCAGGGCAGGAAACGTGTTGGGAACGTTACCCGGGGTTCCGCCTGACGGCTTCACCTCCGGGCTAACATCCTACGCCGCTTCGCGGCTCTTCCTGCGCCCCTACAGCTACAGGGCTTCCGGATATTATCGCCGTATACCCCCGGCTGAAGCCGGGGGCTGTTGTCCGGCGGCCCCTCCGGGGCGAAAGGCGGAACGACGGTTGTAGCTGAGAGACGGGTGTGGGTTGCCCGGTGGTGTGTTCTGGTGGGCACGTCGGCAGATGCGCCGGCGGCGGTCGCCCGCGGATTTACATCCGCGGCTCTGTCGCGGCGGGGGCGATGTCGGTGATGGTCAAGGAGCCGTCGTGGTTGCGCGCTGGACAAGAGCCGAGCATGGCTCGGCTCGGCACGCCACGGGCATGCACCACGTCTTCGCGGACTGGAATGCGTTTGAAGCCGACCATTCGTACGGGCCAAAGGACCTGAGTGCCTGTTTGGCGCATTTGGGCGGACGCAGGGGTCCGCCCCTACGACTGGGAACCCACGTCTACTCCGAACCGCCTTCGGCGGAGCCCAAGCGCTCGCCCTGAATCCAGCGCAGGATGGTGCGGTACTCGGGGCTGTTGTTGCCCGCGGCCCAGCGCAGGTCGCCGCCGTGGGAGAAGCGTTGGCTGTCGCCGATGCCGGCGCTGTCGTCCCGCGACGTCGGTTTGTTGACTAGGAGACTGGTGTGGGGGCTGTTCAGGTTGACCACGCCGATCGCTGAGGCGTAATTGCGCCGGACGTGGGCTTCGGCCAACACGCCGTACTCGTCGGGCTCGACCAGCTTGAAGATCGTGTGGTTGGCGTGGCAGTTGACGCAGGCCAGTCCGTCCGAGCCTTTCGCTGTGAGAATCGGCTGGATGTGCGCTTTGAAGTACTCGTAGTCGAGCAGTTGGCCCGTGTCGAAGCCCTCGCGTCCGGCGCGCGCGTCGAGCGAGGCCTGGAAAGCTAGCGCTGAGTTACGCACCTCGCGGTCGCCGTCATCGAGCAGTTCCCGCAAACGCGAGAGGACTTCGGGGGCGTCCTGCAGGGGCTCGATCGTGCGAACGGCCGTCAGCGAAGCGACGCGCACCTGCGCGTCCCGGTGCTTCATGCCACGCAGCAGCAGCGAGCGGATCTCGTCCATCGCGGCGGCTTGGCGGTCGTCTTTGTAGTCGAGCTCCCCAAGCAGCGCCAGCGTCTTTGCGAACGACTTCGGGCCGGCGGTCTCGACGTACTGTTCGTAGACCGACCGCACGTCCTCGGAATTCAGCATGGCCGGACGGTGGATGATGAGCTTTACGATCGCTTGTCTCGATTCCTCGTTTCCACTCAGCAAACCGTTCGCAACCCGTGTGGTCAGCTTGGAGTCCTGGCTCAACGACGGTGACGCTCCCAGTACGTCGACCAAGTAGGGGAAGACCGGATCATCCGCGCTCGCCGTGCTCAGGCTGGTCACCAGCGAACCCTCGACGCGCCGCGAGGCCAGCAACGTGCTTTGCTTACCGCTGGTGAGGACCGCGGCGGCCGCGCGTACGGCAACCACGTCGCCTTGCAACAGAGCACCGAGTTGAGAGGCCACCTTGGGGTCGTCGATCGACGCCCCTGGCAACAGATCTCCGACTCCTTGAGCGATTTCTTCGCGGATCGCCGGCGGGCCTTCGAGGGTCAGAGACAACAGCCGGTCGGCGAGAGCCGGCGACACGCGAAACGGACGCAGGTAGCGCAGGGCGCGCATCGTCCGCACGGCTAGGTCAGCCGATTCGGCTGACAACGTCGCCAGCAACGCCTCGTTCATCAACGGGGCCGAATCCTCATAGAAAGGCGGGGGCTCTTTGTCGTTGCCGGCGCGCACTGAGCTGCCCATGCGCTCTGACGTCAGAGGGTCATAAACCGCAAACCACTTGTACCCGTTGACCCAGGGTCCAGTGATCGTTTCCGGCACCGGCACCCCGTTCAGCTCACTGATGTCGCCGAACGCGAGCCGGCTCAGATCACCCGAGCCCTGCCGCAGCACGTGGCTGTAGACGGACCGCAGCATCCCGTCGCGCCGCAGCTCGTCCCCTTCCAAAGCGGCCTTGCGAAAGCGCTCGGCCTGCGCGCGCATGTTCTCGCGGTGGCCGCGCTTGATCACCAGGCGGTCCTGCTCGCGCTTGACCCGCACGATCCACGACGAATAGAGGTAGCGCACGTTGTCGTCCATCACGTTGTAGTAGGCCTCGATGAAGTTGCGCCGCACCCACGGATGCGCCTCGCGCCCGAGGCCGTTGACCAACGCAATCTCGATCTCCTTCTTATGCTCGATGTCGCGGTCCCAGAACCACCACTGGTAGAGCCCCTGGAGCGCCTGCATCTGTACCGCCGGGACGGGCTCGTGCCATGCCATGCGCACGAGTTCGCGGCCGAGCTTCCAATCTTCGGAGATGAACTTGAAATGCTGGTTGAAGATGCGCGCCGCCCCCCAGCGCACACGGGAGTTCTCCGAACGCAACGCGCGGCGGATCGCCGCCACCGACTGCTTTCGGGCATCCGGCTTGCGGGAGGCGATCTGCCGTAGCGCCCACGCGGCCGCGCGTTGGACTATCTTGCTTGGGTCGCCGAGGCGGCGTGCCAACGGGTCGATCGCGCCCGTGTCGGCAAAGCGGCCCAGCGCCACCGCCGCCTGGCGCCGCACCAACACGTGTTTGGAATCAAGCAGGTCGCGGATCTCGCCGGCAGTGTCGCTGGAGGGACGGTCCCAATGCCGGTCGAGGCCTTTCAGCGTGGCGAGCACATTTCGCTCGTCGAAGCGCGACGGCGGGGCTGGGAAGCCGACGTTCCAGCCCCCGCTGTTCAATTTCCTATTGTTCAATTCCTTGGTGCCTGTCGCGGCGTTCGGGGGGGGGGGGGGGGGGGGCGCAAGAGCGTCGACTTACTGAACCGCTCCCTCACGGTCACGGCTCGGTTTCCGTGCGCGGCGTTCGGACCGGGGAAGAGCGTCGACAGGGCCATGATGGCGTACTGCGTGTCGCGGAACGGCGTGTCGAAGTTCTTGTACTCAGGCGAACCCTGCCACGCGCCGCTCGAGGTCTGCCGGCCGAGACACAGCTCGACCGCCTTACGTAGCCGCGGGTCATCCAACGTGACACCGGCGCGCGCTAAAGCGTAGATGGTGTGATAGGTCTGGAATTCGGAGCTGCGCGGGCCTTCCTGCCCGGGACGATGCGGGATCTTCTTCCGCTTGATGCGCTTCTTCTTGAGATCGTATTCGACGATCTCCATGCCGAATGGCATTGCCCAACTGCCGTCCTTCTTCTGGTAGCTGAAGATCGTCTCGACGTTAGCGTCGATCTTGGCCCGGTGTTTCATAGCGCCGAAGTGTGCCAAAGCGATCGTCTGCCAGGCGAGGTCGAGCATGTCATTGGGCTCGCCTTCGAGCACGGCCTGCTCGGTCTGGCGATGCAGCGCGGCGAACTTGCTCTCGCCGGTTCGCCGGTGAAAGTCTTCGAACAGTACGCCGCTGTGGTAGGCGACCTCGAAGCCCGAGATGCGCGGCAGATTGCCGTTCGATTCGTGATCGGGCTCGTTCATCCCCGCCCAGTACATCTCGAGGTACTCGCCGATGCCGCGGTACAGCTCGTCGCGGCGCTCGCCCGAAAGCGAGCGGTCGAACTTGTCGACGATGTAGGCTAGCCGGCTGAGCACGTTGCCCGGCGCGTGGATCATGCGCGCCCACGAAGCGCCGGTCTTGCCGTAGAGCGGCCGCGGGTTGTTCGACAGCCTCTCGATCAGGAATTGCAGGCTTGACCTTGCCCGCACCGGGTAGCCGTTCTCGAAAGCGACCATCTCAGCGCGCGTCGAGAAGTGTGTCGGGTGGCACGCGATGCACAGCCGCGTCTCCTGGACGGGGTTCGTCGTGCGCAGGGCGACGTAGCCGTTGCGCGGAACGTTGGCGTGCCAGCTATCGCCCTTGCGGACGATGTAGTCCATGGCGGTGCGGATCGCCTGCTTCGGGTCGTCGTAGGGCGGGACGGCGTAGGTCTCGGTTTGGAGCTGATAGGCCGGATGGTTGCCCATCACGCGCAGGTAGTACGTGCCGGGCTCGATCACGCGTGCGATGAACTTGTACAGTCCATGCAGCACGGTTGACTTCTCGGGCTCGAAGCGCTCGAGTCCGCGCTTGTACGCGACCGGCTCGCCGGCCCGCAGGGTGAAGAGAGCCACGTCGACGGGCACGTCACGGTCGAGAATGTCGAGGTTGATGTGGATGAGCTTCTCGCCGGGTCCCTGGTAGTCGAAGCGATACTAGTGAATGCCGTCGAGCATTTGCGAGAAGGTCTCCTTCGCAGCGCCCAGCGCCGGGATGTAAGGCCGGTCATCAGCGGCCGCATAGACGGTCGTGTCCAGCTCGATCTCTTGGGCCGCCTTCCAAGTCGTGTTCCCCGCAGCGGCCAGGTGGACACCGGCCGCCGGTTCGCCCCCGATCTCGGTGAGCTCAACCTGCAGCCGCACTGCCCCGCGGACGCTTTCGCCTCTGAACGACACCGCGGACTCGCCGGACTCGCGGGGCTGGAGAGTCAGGTAGAGATCCGCATCACCGGCATGAAGCGTCTTGGCAACCGCCTGCTCGGACGGGCCGCGATAGGTGACCTCGATCGCATCCCCTTGCGCAAACTCGGCAAGATCGGGCGCTGAGACGAGCAACCCATAGGTGCGGCCTTTCTCGACCTGGAATGTGTGCGACTCGCCCGCCCCAGCCCGCACTGCGATAGTGAGCGTACCTTCACGTCCCGAGGCGTGCTTGAGCGTCAGGAACAAGGCCGTCGTGGCCGCTCTCAGAAACAATCGCAGTCCGGGACAGCACTCAAGGCTCATACCGCCTCCCACCGAACCCGCGGATGATTACTGAGGATTATATCGAAGCGCCCACCGACCGGCCTATCTGCCCCTCGCGCCGAGACCGCCTGAAGCTGACTGTCCGCGGCGTTGAAGGATACACCCGGGCTGGCAGAACTTGAAACGGAGAGGCATATTGCCCATCCAATTACCCATCCTGCTGTTATGTCATAATCACGAGCGTAGTAGGGTTCTCAGACGCGAGACTACGATGAGAAAGTGGCTGTTGTCGGGGCTGGTGGTGGTGGGTGTGCTGCCGCTCATGGCGGCCGAGCAGCCTGTCTGGCGCAGCGCCGAGCTCGATGACGTCCAGTTCAACGTGAGGCTAGTGCGAGACCGCCAGGAGATAACTCGGCTCCTCGGGAACGATCTTGACGGGGAGTACATCCTGATCGAGTTGGACGTGCGGCCTCTTTACAACTCGAAGGTTGACCTGGTGCGCGACGATTTCGTCCTGCGGTCCTACCGCAACGGTGACCGTTCCTTCGCCCAGTCGCCCGACAGGATTGCCGGCGAGGCGGTGTTGGTGCTTTCTGAAGGCCGGGCACGGTCGAAAGGGGGCGTTTTCACGCGGGAGCCGGGCTTGGAGACTCCCGCGGGAGAGTTGAGAAGACCTGGGGGAATTGGTGGATCAGCGGGTTCGCAGGCCGAGACCCGCGTATCCGCTGAGTCGCAATCCAATACAACCTTGATGGACAGGCTCGAGCAACGCGAGCTTCCGGTGGGTCCGACGCGAGTGCCCGTGCGAGGTTACCTTTACTTTCAGCTGGAGCCCAAGAACAAACCGAAGCACCTCGTCTTCAACTACGATGGGTCCGCCGGTAAGTGCAAGATCCCATTCAAGTAGCCTTGTGATCGGCGCGGGGCGCCGAGCCATCCCAGAACCAAGCCGTGCGTAAGTTTACGTGCCCGCCAAGGGAGGAACAAGGCCTTTTCGCTACAATGAAAGTTGCCCGAGTGTCGGAGCCGTTCGCGGGTTGAAACCGCCACGGGGGCCGGTGCGTAGGATACCCGTGGACCCAGTTCGTCGAGGAAACGTTTGCTTATGGTAGGCTGCCGACACTGGCGCCGGCCGTTGTTTGGACTGGTAGTTGGTCTGGCGGCCCTGCCGGTTCTCACCGATCCAGTTGTCGCTCAGTCCGACGGACCTGAGCCGCCTACTCCGCGCGTCTCGGCCCCCGATCTGCGGCCGGATCCTGGCGATTCCGAGCTGCCGAGGCTTGCTCGTGAGCGTCCGCGGGTGATCATTCTGGCCCAGCAGAGCAGGCAGAAGACCCCGTCTCCGTTCGAAGAAGTTCCCCAGGCTCAGCAGGACCAAAAGAAGCCCGTCTCACCCTTCGGGGACGTTCCCGACGCCCAGGGCGCGCAGAAGAAAGTTCCTACACCGTTCGAGGACATCCCGGACGAAGCCGGCCGGTCGGCACCCCGCACCCGCCGGGACGATCTCATCGAAGACATCCAGTTTCGCGGCACCCGCCGTATTCCGCGTGACGGTCTACTGGCACGGATCTTCGCGAAACCCGGCGACACGATGGACGAAGACGTGTTGCGCCGTGATTTCATGGTGCTGTGGAACACGGGTTACTTCGACGACCTTCGGCTGGAGCTCGAGGACGGAGAGACCGGTCGGATCGTGCGCTTCGTCGCCACCGAGCGGCGCGTCGTCCGAAGCATCAAGTACGAGGGCATGAAGTCCGCCACCGTCTCGGACGTCCTGGAGAGGTTCAAAGAGCGCCGGGTGGGTCTGAGCGTCGAGACCCGCTACGATCCCACGCGCGTGCAGCGGGCGGCTGTGGTGCTGCGAGAACTACTTGGGGAGCGGGGACGCCAGTACGCCAAGGTCGAGCCGCAGGTTTCGCAGCTCCCTCCCTCGTCGGTCGAGGTCGTCTTCAACGTCGAAGAGGGCCCCAAGGTCAAGGTCGGCAAGCTCAACGTGGAAGGCAATACGGTGCTTTCGGACAGGAGCGTCCGCCGAGCCATGAAGCCCCTGCACCCCATAGGGCTTCCCCGCACCTTCTTCTTGGAAAAGATGTTCAAAAAGACCTTCGACATCAACAAGCTCGAAGCATCCAAGGAGATGGTTCGCAACAAGTACCAGGAGCAAGGCTACTTCAAGGCGACCGTCACTCGCCACGAACTCGGGCCCCGTGATATCACGGGACGGAAGCTTTTCCCTGTTCCTTTGATCTGGAAGAAGAAAGGCAAGCAAACCGACATCACGATCTTTCTCGACGAGGGCGAGCAATACCGGCTAGGCAAGCTGAGCTTTACGGATGTCGAACTGTTTCGCAGTGCGACCGTTCTCGAGCGTGTCTTTCAGATGCGGCAGGGCGACATCTTTAACATCAAAAACCTGCGCGACGGCATGGAGAACCTCAAGAAGCTCTACGGGGAGTTCGGCTACATCGATTTCGTGGGTGAACCGAACTTCGAGTTTCGCGAAGCCGACGATCCGCCCCAAATCGACCTCAACCTCTCGGTGGACGAGGGTAAACAGTTCTTCGTCCGGCGCATCAACTTCGCAGGCAACACGACGACGCGAGACAAAGTCATCCGCCGCGAGCTTCTGCTTGACGAAGGCGACATGTTCAATACGCGGCTGTGGGACCTGAGCGTCCTGCGGCTGAACCAGTTGGGGTATTTCGAGCCGATCAGGGAAGAAGACGAGGACGCGACCGACATCCGCCGCGACACGCGTCAGGGCGTCGTCGATCTGACGTTGAAGGTCAAGGAGCGCGGTAAGAACACCGTCAGCCTCAACGGCGGCGTCTCGGGCTTCGCGGGCAGCTTCATCGGTTTCGGCTACGCCACGAACAACTTCCTGGGGTTGGGAGAGACGCTCAGCTTCGACGCCCAGCTAGGCAGCCGCCAACGCGCTCTGACCTTCGGCTTCACAGAGCCGTATCTGTTCGACCGGCCGATTCAGACCGGCTTCACGGTCTTCACCAGCCGTTTCAACTTCAACCAAGGGCGCGAGGCGTCGATCTTTTCCGGCTCCAACTTGATCCCGCTGTTCAACTCGTTGGGACGAGACAACTTCCTTGACTTTCGCCAGAACACCACCGGCTTCACCACCTTCGCAAGCTATCAGTTGAAGCGGAGTTTCAACCGCGTCAGCTTGACGTACCGCTACCAGCGGGATGACCTCACAACCTTCAGCCAGGCGGCCGAGAATCTCTTCCGATTCCAGAACTTCTTGGGTGTCTCGGGCCCGAATTCTCTCCAAGGCATTACGACGAGTGAGATCACGCCGGGGTTGTTCCGCAACACCGTCAATCATCCCATCACGCCTTCGAGCGGCAAGAGCATCTTCGCCAATCTCGGCATCGCCGGCCTCGGGGGAAACACGAACTTTCTGGCTCCTACCGTCGAGGCGAAATACTTCAAGACGGTGAACGCGCGCGGGCATGTGGTCGGTATGCGCGTTCTGTTCTCGATGATCTCTGGTTTCGGGGGCAAGGTTCCTCCTCCTTTCCGGCGCGCCTACATGGGGGGAGAGCAGGACATTCGCGGATTCGAGATCTTCGGGGTAAGCCCTATGGTCTGGATTCCGGATACAGCCACGGTCCCGGTCCTCAACGACGACGGCACGCCCCGTCAGCAGGTGCTGATCGTCGATGGCGTGGAGCGCAAAGTGAACCAGAGCGTGAGGGTCCCTATTTTCCGGCTCTCGTTCCCGGGCGGCGACACGCGGATGGTGTACAACTTGGAGTACCGCATCCCGCTGTTCGGACCGGTCACGCTGGCTCCGTTCTTCGACTTTGGCTTCAACAAGATCCTGCTCAAGAACCAGGTTCGTATGAACATTGACCGCATCGGCGAGCTAAACGGCCTGTTCCCGCAGGCGGGGTTCGACCGGCGGATCCAGGTGATTCCCGCGACCGAGAAGATGCGCGCCTCAACCGGTGTGGAGCTGCAGGTCATGATGCCCGTGGTCCAGGCGCCGTTCCGCTTCTATTGGGCCTACAACCCGTTGCGCGTTCAGACTTTCCTGCGGCCGCCGATTGTGGCCGACCGCTCGTTCTTTCCGAACCAGACGTCGTTCACCTCGGCGGTGGCCCCCTTTGGAAGGGCGTTGCCTTTCTTCGAGAAGCAGAAAACCTTCCGCTTCACCGTCAGCCGGACGTTCTAACTTCTCAGCTCAAGGATCGCGGGGTTGCTGTGCTAGACTGGGAGCAGTTTCGCAAGGGACCTCTTGGGATCTTCATGCTTCGAAAACAGTTAGTGCGGGCTTTTGTGTTGTGCAGTCTGATCGGCGGGGCGATCCCCGCGTACCCGCAGGCGGCAGCCGCTCAGGCGACGGGCCCACCGGCGACGGGCGGGGGCACCAGAATCGCTCTCATCAGCATCCAGGACGCCATTACTCGAACCAATGAGGGGCAAAAACGTACGCAGGAGATCCGCGAGAAGTACCAGCCCCGCGAAGCCGGGGTCAAAACCAAGCAGGGCGAGATTGCCAGTCTCCGCGAGCAGCTCAACCGCGGCCAGAACACAATGAGTGACGAGGCTAAGCGTAAGCTATTGCGAGAGATCCAGACCAAGGAACGCGAGTTGAAGCGCTTTGCCGAGGATGCCGAGAGCGACTTCCAGCAAGAATTTCGCAAGGTCCAGCAGGATCTCTACGGCAAGCTCCGCCAGGTCATTCGCCAGTACATGACCGACAACGGTTACGCGCTGATCCTCGACATCTCCAACCCCCAGACGCCGGTCGTGGACGCGTCGAACGAACTGCTGATCACCAACGACATCATCCAGCTCTACGACCAGCAGAACCCGGGCGCCGGCACCGCCGCGGCACCGTCTTCTTCCGCCACACCGGCCCCGGCACCGGCCACATCCGCACCCTAATCTAAGTGGGTGGCTGTTTCGCGAAGGCCGAGGAGCGGCCTCGGCGGCTCGTGCGAGTTCAACGCAGGCTCACGCCTGCGGCTCTGAGTGGTAGGTTGACGTTCGCAGGCGTCAGGCGAGAGGGGTCGGCGCCACTCTCAGGTGTGCCCAAGCAGGACCTCACGGGCCAGCGTGCCGAGGCACCTCGGGGGCTAACGATAGCCTCTCAGAACCCACTCCACCACCGCACAAGGTTTGCTCCCGCCTTCGCGCTCGATCGTGCCCTTCCAAACCATCTCGATGCCGCCTGGGATCTCCCGAAACGCCTGCAGCCGGAATCTGCCCCTGATTCTGCACCCTGCGGGCGCCGCCGCCGGGAAGCGCACGCGGTTGAGCCCGTAGTTGATCATCCGTTGAAAGTCACCCTCGATGGTCACCGCATCTCTGAACAGGGTGGATATCAGCGAGAGGGTCAAGAAACCATGGGCGATCGTCGCCCCGTACGGCGACTCGCGCTCGGCGCGCTCGCGGTCCAAGTGAATCCATTGATGATCGTCACTCACATCGGCGAACCGGTCGATGCGGTCCTGCAAGATCTCGATCCAACTACTGACGCCGACCTCCCGGCCCTTGAGGGCTTCGAGACCCTCCGGCGTTGCGTTTACCGCGCATCCCATGGCTTCCAACCTCCTGGACTCACCCTGACCCGGACGAGCCGGAAACAAACAGGGTTGCTTCGTGCGGTGAAGGAAGTGATCGCCGGCTCGAGGCAACCGCTCCCTGACGGTCGCGGCTCGGTCTGAGGGCCTAATTCGTTGCCGCTGTCGAGCACCTTGCCGCACACACGGACCCCAACAGCATGGTGTAACCTGATCCATAGGTTTCACTTCGTGGAACATGCCGGCTGCGCCGTCCACAATGGACCCGGGCCCGTGGCGAGCTGAATATGCGCGCGATGCGTAGCCTGAATCAGGGAGCGCTGCTGGGCCTTTGGCTGCTGACGGCCCCGTGGGCCGGCGCGGCCGGGCCGGGCGAGCCCGTCCTGCAGTCGATCGACGGCGGTCGGCACGGAACGCTCGACGACGGGACGCAGGCGGCTCGAGTGCTGTTCTTCGTAGCCAACGATTGCCCGATCTCGAACCAGTTCGCTCCGGAGATGAACCGCATCTGTGATGAGTACAAGCCGCAAGGTGTCGGCTGCTACCTGGTGTACGTCGATCCATACTTGACGCCAGCCGACGTGAAGCAACACGTCATCGCGTTCAGCCATACTTGTTGCCTCGCCATTCTGGACGCCAAGCACGAACTGGTGGGTACAGCTCGCGCCACGGTCACGCCCGAGGCCGCTGTTTTCTCACGCCGGGGCGAGTTGGCCTATCGGGGGCGGATCAACAATCTGTACGCCGGATTCGGCAAGCGCCGGCGCGTCGCCACGCAGCACGACTTGAGAGACGCTCTCGATAGGGTGCTGGCGGGTCAACGCGTGGAAACACCTCGCACCGAAGCGATCGGCTGCTTCATCTCGAAGGTGGGCGTCTTGCGCTAGGCCGCCCCTCGCGGAATGTTCTGAGCGTCTATCCCTCGGCCCGTTCGCCTCGAATCAAATCCTCGTAGCTTTCCCTCTCGCGGATCGCCTCCGCCTGAGCGCCGGTCACCAAAACCTCAGCCGGGCGCGGCCGCGAGTTGTAGTTCGACGCCTGCACAAACCCGTACGCCCCGGCCGTGCACACCGCCAGCAAGTCGCCCGCCTCGACGTTCACGATTTCGCGGTCCCGCGCCAGGAAGTCGCCGGTCTCGCACACGGGGCCAACGATGTCGGCCGTTATCGTCTTGCGCTGTCTCTGCGTAACCGGCAGAATCTCGTGATACGACTCATACAACGACGGGCGGATCAAGTCGTTCATGGCCGCGTCCACAACAACGAACTCCTTGGCCTCCCCGAGTTTGCGGTAGAGAACGCGTGACAGCAGCACGCCGGTCTGCCCGACGATCGAGCGGCCGGGCTCGAGCATCAGCCGCAGCCCTTGGCCTCGGAGCGCTGTGACGAGCGACTGCGCGTAATCCTCGATCGACGGCGGAGCGTGCGACTCACTATACGCCACACCCAAGCCCCCTCCTAAGTCGAGCTGTCGAATCGAGAGTCCCGCTTCGCGCAGCCGTGCCGCGAGATCCGCTAACGTTTCGAGCGCCTCGATGAAAACCCCTGTGTCAAAGATCTGCGATCCGATGTGGCAACTGACTCCCTCGAGCCGCAGGTGCGGCAGGGATTCGTGGTCCCGGTAGAGCCTCTCCGCGTCGCGGAGAGCAATCCCGAACTTGTGGTCGCGAAGCCCGGTGGCGATGTAGGGGTGCGTATCCGCGTTGATGTTCGGATTGATTCGCAGAGCCACAACGGGCTGCGCCCCCAGCCGGCCGGCCATCTCGTTGAGTAGCCGCAGCTCATCTTCCGACTCGCAGTTGAAGCAGCCGACCTTCGATCGCAGGGCATAATCCATCTCCTCGACCGTCTTGCCGACACCGGAAAAAACGACCTTCACCGGGTCGCCGCCCGCCTCGATTACGCGAAACAGCTCGCCTCCCGAGATAATGCCGAACCCGGCTCCTTCTCGCGCCAGCAGGGCCAGGACGCCGAGCGACGAGTTGGCTTTCACCGAGTAGTGGATCTCGTGATCGATGGGCCGCAGCGCCTCCGTGTAGGCTCGATAGTTCCCGACGATCGACCGCGCCGAATAGACGTAGCAAGGCGTGCCGAAACGCTCGGCAATGTCCTCCAGCGGCGTCTCTTCGCAGTGGAGGCGGTGCTGGCGATACTCGAACCCGAGGGCCGGCATGGCAAGGGTCGACTGCGACATGGTCACAAGCCTCACGCCATGATCTTCAGTGCGATCACCGTGCGGTCATCTTCTTGCGGGGCGCCTGGCGAGAAAGCATTCACGTCGTCGAAGATCGCCCGCACCAACTCCCGCGGCGAGGCGTCGGGATGCCTGCGGACGACCTCGATCAACCGCGTTTCATCATACTCCGAGCCCGAGGCCTGGCGCGTCTCGGTGACGCCGTCGGAGACGAAAACCACCGCATCCCCGGCTTGCAGCTCGATCGGCACGGCTTCGTAGCTCGTTCCCTCCAGCAAGCCCAGCGGGACACCCTCCGCGGCCACCCGATCCACCTGCCCGTTGCGACGTACGATCGGGCGGGGTTGGCCCGCGTTCGCCATCACCAGGCGGCGCTCGCCCGGGTGCCACTCGGCGAACAAAGCAGTCAAGTAGCGCGCGTCGATCCGCCGCGCCAGCAGCGCCTCATTGAGCCTCTTGAACAGATCCGCGGGCTTCCGATTGGGCCGCACCAGATTCCGCAACAACCCGATGGCGAGCGCGGCGTAGAGCGCCGCGGCCGCGCCCTTGCCGCTGACGTCGCCGATCACCATACCCAAGTGATCTCCCGGAAACGGGAAGAAGTCGTAAAGGTCGCCCGTCACCTCCGTGGCCGGATCGTTCCGCACGGCGATCTCGACGCCCTCGAACACCGGATCCGCCGACGAGAGCAGGTGCTGTTGCAGGGTCCGCGCCGCAGTCAAGTCGCGCTCCAGGCGCACCCTGTTCCGCTCGACCTGCTCGTAAAGCCGGGCGTTCTCGATCGCGGCGGCCACCTGTGGAGCCAGCAGCGTCAGGGTGCGCTGGTGTTCCACGGTGAAGGCCCCGACCTCTTCGCTTTCGAGGTCGATCACTCCAATCACCTCGTCCTTGACCATCAGGGGCACGGCGACTTCGGAGCATATTCCCTCGATGGCGGCCACATAGCGCTCATCCCGCCGAGTGTCCCTCACGAGGACCGGCTGCTTCGTCAGGGCCGCGGCGCCGACAATGCCCTGGCCGAGCCTCATCGTCTCCCACTGGATGCGCTCGTCATAGCGAACGCCGAAGTAGTGCTTGAGACGGTCGCCGCCCTCCTCAAGCAGCAGAATGCTGAACGCATCGTAGGGAATGATCGTGCGGACCAGTCCGGAGATCTTGCTGAGCAACTCGTCGAGTTTCAGAATCCGGTTGAATTGCTGTGCGATTTCCGACAGGGTCCGTAGCGTGCGGTTCTGCCGCAGCGTGGCGCGATAGAACTGCGCCGCGTCGATGGCCAACGAGAAGCGCGACCCGATCAGCTCGAGCAGCTTGCGCTCGTTGTCGCCGAACGAGTTCGGCTCGAGCGCCTGTACGTCGATCACGCCTACCAACTTGCCACGCGCCACCAGCGGTACGGCGATCTCCGAGAGCACTCCTTCGATCGCCTTCACGTAGCGGGGGTCGTGGCGGACGTCATTGACGATCACCGTCCGCATCTCCTGGGCCGCCGCACCGGTGATACCCCGCCCGATCTCGATACGGGTCTTTCGGACAATGTCGTCGCTGTAGCCCGATGCAAACCGAATGCGCAGAGTACTCTCGCCACTCTTCAGCAGAACAGCGACCAACTGGTAGTCGACCACCTTGCGAATCAGGCCGACGAGCTCGCTCAACAGGCTGTCAAGATCGAGCGAGTCGCCCGCGACGATCTCCGACGCTTCGACGAGAATCGCCAGCGACTCGTCTGTTTCGTGCCAAGGACTGGGAGAAGCTGCCTGCATGAGAACTCAAATCAAACCACGACAGCCATCAAGCCGAGCCGCGACAGGTATTGGAGCGGTGGCGCCAAGGCGCCGTTGCGATCTATGCCACTGTTGAGGCGCCTGAAACAACGCTCGAACCAGCCGCTCTCAGCTAGCTGGAGCTACGGCGCCTGCTTCAGAATCTGGACCCCTGTGCTCGCCCCAATCCGCGTTGCACCCGCCCGCATCATCTCTTCCAAGCGCGCGTACGTCCGGATGCCGCCCGCCGCCTTGATCCCCATCTCCCCACCCACCAGCCGGTGCAGCAAAGCAACATCCTCGGGGCTCGCACCGCCGGGTCCGAATCCGGTCGACGTCTTCACGAAATCGGCCCCGGCCAGCCGGGCGAGCACCGCGCCTTGAACCTTCTGTGACTCATCCAAGCAAGCCATCTCGAGAATCACTTTCAACTTCGCGCCCGCCTGGCGTGTCAAATCGGCGAGGGAGCGGATTTCGCTGTAAACCGAATCCAACCGGCCTGACCGCAGCGCTCCGACGTTGACGACCATGTCCAGCTCGTCCGCACCAAGCTTGAGAGCCTGCTCTGCCTCGACGCGTTTGACCGCCGCTGTGTTGGCCCCATGCGGGAAGCCGATCACGGTACAGACTTTTGTGTCCGTGCCGCCCAATTCCCACACCGCCGCCGCGACCCCGCACGGATGGACGCACACCGACCAAAACCGGTACTGGCGCGCCTCCGAGCACAGCTGCACGACGTCACCCTCGGCGGCGTCAGGCGCCAATAGCGTGTGATCAATCAGCCTTGCGATGCCCTCCTTTGGGGAAATCCAGTCAGGACAAGGCACGGCGCTTTCACTTGTCAGCCTCTGCACGCCGGCTTCGGTTGCTGAGTCGATACAGATACCACAGGCGGGCTCGGGCCGGCTGGGCACGCTCCCATTGCGTCCGAGCCGCGCCGAGGCGGTCTCGGCAACATCCCGCGCCAGCCCGACGATCTCCTCCCGCGTCATCGTTCCAATCAGGTTGCTCCGGGGACTGTTTGTTATTCTCTCGTATTTGCAGATCTCAATGATTCTGGACTTGGCACCGTAGGGGCGTGGCGCGCTGCGACTTCTACCGCAGGCCGTTCTCGTACCAAACCACGTTCTTGCTCTCCTGGCCGGCGATGAGGACGTCGAGGTCGTTGTCGTTGTCCATGTCGACGAGGCGGATATCGTAGGCGGCTTGGCCCTCGTGGATGTGGTGAGTCGTGAAGTCGCCCTGGCCGTCGTTCTCAAACCAAGCGGCGATGAAGCTGTCTTTGGCACACGTGGCGGCGTCGAGGTCACCGTCCTGATCGATGTCGCCAACGGCAAGGCTGTGTGGACCTTCAAGGTCAGGATTGATTTCCTTCATCTTGAACTCAGGCGCCTCGAACCACAGCACGCCCTTGCCGTGCCCGCGGCTGGCGAGAAAGTCGGTCCTGCCGTCGCCGCTGAGTTCGGCGATCAGGATGTTCGTGGCGCCCTCCTGCTCGGTGGCGAGCATGTGCTTTTTCCACGGCAGGCTGCCGTCGGCAGGCTGCTCCCACCAGGCGAACCAGTTGCCCCCCTCGGGGATTTTCGCTGCGCATGAGATGTCGGCCTTGCCGTCGCCATTGACGTCGCCGACGCCCATGTAGTGACTGAGTCCGGGCGCGTCGTTCTGCGCGAAGACGTGGCGGATCCAGCGCCCAGCCTCGCGCGGGTTGTCGGGCACCTTGTACCAGGCGATCGACTCGGGATGCGGCCCCTTGGGTTGCGCGCTGTTGGCAATGAGGTCGGGGCTGCCATCGCCGTCGACATCACCCAGGATCAGGCCGTGGGTGCCGTCAATCTCGTCATCGACCAAGTGATAGGGCCAGGGATCGGTGAGCGGGTTGGCGGGCCGCTCGAGCCAAAACACCGGTCCGGGGCTATAGACGGCGCCGATGTAGTCAGGATCGCCGTCGCCATCGACGTCCATCACTTCGCTATGAATGGCGGTCTTCGCGGGCTCTTCGCCGATGACCGTGAGTTTCCAGTCGGGAGCAGCGTAGAGGCGAGCTTGGTTCTCGGCATGAACGATGATGTCCGGCAGGCCGTCGCCTGTGAAGTCGGCGGCGGCGGCGGTTTGGTTGGCAAAGCCCTCGGCAACCACGTGCTGCGGCCAATGGGTCTTCCAGGACTCGCCGCCGACTTTAGCTTCCGCGGTTTCGGAGTCGGTGGAACAGCCGCTGAAGAGAAGAAGGGATGCGGAAAGTAGAAACTTGTAAGCGGTTGCCGGCTTCATGGTAGGCCTCCCTGGGCTTCGATAGATAAGACAGTAACACGGAGGAGGGGCCGGCGTATGGCCTCACTGCCTCGATTCGGCGGTCAGAGCAGCGGGCGTGAGCCTGCGTTAAGCACGTCCTGATTGTTGATCTGCACCGAAGCCAACGCGAGAACGGCGGTCCGGCGTCTGAGCGAAGCCCGAGGCCGTTGCGGCACCTCAATGCTCCCTTACGGTCGCGGCTCGGCAGGTAGATCCTTACTCTTTTGATCTGATGCCGAGGGCCTTCATCTTGCGATACAGGTGGCTGCGCTCGAGCCCGAGGGCAGCGGCGGTTCGCGTCATATTACCGTCCATCCCTTCGATCGTCTTGAGGACGTAGTCACGCTCGTAGGCCTTGCGTGCCTCTTCGAGCGTTTGGAAGGGACTCGGCCGTACCCGGTGGTTGGCGCCCGCGCGTCGCAACGTAGGCAGCGGCAGCTCGTGCGCGTCGACCTGCTCGCGAGCGTGCATGATGACGATGCGCTCCATCAGGTTGCGCAGCTCACGGACGTTCCCCGGCCAAGGGTAGCGCGCGAGGGACTCGCCGGCGGCCGGCAACAGCTCTTTCGGTCTGCGCCCGTAGGTCGAGGCGAACTCCCTCAGGAAGTACTCGGAGAGCGTCGCGACGTCTTCGGCGCGGTCGCGCAGCGGGGGGACGTGGAACGGAATGACATTGAGGCGGTAGAAGAGGTCCTCACGAAAGTTGCCGTCGGCAATCTCGTCTTCCAGGCTCTTGTTGGTGGCGGCGATGACCCGTACATCGACCTGGACGGTCTTGCCCGAGCCCACCGGCTCGAAGCGCTGCTCCTCGAGCACGCGCAGCACCTTGGCTTGCGTGTTGAGGCTCATGTCGCCCACTTCGTCGAGAAACAGGGTGCCGCCGTCGGCCTTCTGGAACTTGCCGACTTTGTCTTCGTGCGCACCCGTGAACGAGCCCTTGACGTGACCGAACAACTCACTCTCGATCAACTCTTCGGGGATCGCGGCGCAGTTGACTTCCACAAACGCCGCCCGCGCGCGCTGGCTTTGTGCGTGAATGGCGTTGGCGATGAGTTCCTTGCCCGTGCCGCTCTCGCCGTAGATCAGCACCCGGCCGTTGGTCGGCGCCATCAGGCGTAACTGCTGGCGCAGGGCTTTCATCGGGATGCTGTCGCCGATAATGTCGTATCGCGTGCCGACCTGCTCGCGCAGGGTTTCGTTCTCGATCAGCAGACGCCGGTGATCGAGCGCCTTCTTGACGCAGACCGTGACTTTCTCGATCGAGAGGGGCTTTTCGAGAAAGTCGAGCGCCCCGAGCTTGGTGGCGCGGACGGCGGTTTCGATGGTGCCGTGTCCGGAGATGACCAGTACCACGGGACGGCGCGAGGGGTCGAGCTGTTCAATGCGCTCGAGCGTCTCGAGCCCGTCGATGCCCGGCAGCCAGATATCGAGCAGTACAACGTGGTAGGTGCTTTCTTCAAGCCGCGAGAGGCAGTCCTCTCCCGACCCAACGGCGTCGACGCCGTGGCCTTCGTCTTCCAGGATGTCGGTCAGGGAATCTCGAATGCCGGGCTCGTCATCCACGACCAGGATGCGGCTCAGCTTCACGTGCCGACTCCGATTTCAACGGGCGCCCGGCTCTCCGCCGTCGGAACCTCAATCAGAAAGCGGGTGCCAGACGGCCGATTCTCTTCAACGCGGATGGTGGCGTTGTGCTCGCCGAGGATTCGGCTCACGATGGCGAGTCCCAGGCCGGTTCCGCGCTTCTTGGTCGAGAAGTACGGCAGGAACAGCTTCTCCTTGTCTTCGGCGGAGATGCCCGGACCCGAGTCGGCCACGGTCAACTCGACCGTGTCGGGCAACGCGCCGGGTGCGGTGGAAACGACGATCTCACGCACCCAGGCGTCTTCCAGCGCCTCAGCGGCGTTGTCGATCAGGTTGACGACGACGCGTTTGAAGAGTTCCGGGTCGACCGAAACCTCCGGCAGGCTCGAAGCGAGATCGGTGCGGATGGCGACGCCGGCAAGCCTCCCTTGGAAGACATCGACTGCCGCTTCGATCACGCCGTTGAGATCGGCCCGCTCGGGCTTGGCGGACGGGAAACGGGCCAGGCGGGCGAACTCATCGACGAGCGCCCGCAGGGTCTCGACCTCGCGAACGATCGTGTCGGTGCACCTCTCGAAGTGCTCGCGCAGCTTGCGGCGCTCGGGGGAGTCCTCGACGGTCGAGTATCGCTTGAGCAGCCGGCTCATGCGCTCGGCCGAGAGCGCGATCGGTGTGAGCGGATTCTTGATCTCGTGTGCAACGCGGCGCGCCACCTCCTTCCAGGCGGCGGATTTCTGCGCCCGCAGCAGCTCGGTCGTGTCTTCGAGGACGATCACGAACCCGGCGGGTTCCGCCGTCGCGGGCTCCTCGCGTTCGAGCGCCGAGACGGTCACCCCCAGGTGCACGATCTGGCCTTCAAGCTCGATCTCGAACTCACGCGTGGCAAGGCCGGTGCGGCGGGCACGGTGCATCATGCGGAACAGGTCCGAGCGGTCATCTTCTGAAAACAGATCGCTGAGGTGCTGCGGCGCTGCGGCCGCCGGCGGGGGAAAGATCTTCGCCAGCGAGGAATTGACTTTAAGGATCTCGCCTTCGGCGGAAACCGAAATCACGCCGGGCGTGATGCTGCCCAGAATGGCGTCGATGAATTGCCGCCGCGCTTCCAGCTCGACGTTGGCTTGGGCAAGATCCTGGTTGGTTTGCTTTAGCTCCTGTGTCTTGGTTTCAAGTTGCTGCGTCATGCGGTTGAACGAGGTGACGAGCGCCCCCAGCTCGTCGCTCGCGGGCGCGCGAATACGGTGGTCGAGATGGCCGCTCGACAGCTCGCTCGTGGCCTCGACCAGCGCCTCGATCGGAACCACGATCTGCTTCGACAGGAACAACGCCAACCAGGTCGCGACGAACAACACAAAGATCGCGATGAGCGACAACATGCCCAGATAGAAATAGCGGAAATGGCGGCGGTCGCTGTACAGCGCCGCGTAGGCCGCGTTCTGGTCCTCGATCACCGCCAGGCGGTCGAGCACTTGCTGGGGGAACTGCCAGGCAAGAATGACGTGGCCCAACGCCTGCCCCTCTTCACGGACCGCAGCGACAGCGTGCACGTAGTCCGGGTGCAAGCGGGACGACACTTCTTCGGTGTAGATGGCATCCGGTTGGGAATCGAGTCGCCAAGCGGCCGGCCCGCGAAACAGATCGCCCACATGGACCTGCACGAGCGGCTCACGCTCGCCGGCGGGCACGAGAGCGACGTAGTGCGCGGTTTCGCCGTCCGTCAGGCTTTCGAGCCGCGCACGAAGGGCCTCGGGGACTTCACGGGTCTTGAGAGCCGCGGCCACCTCGGGGAACGAGGCGATGCGTCGCGCGTCGGCTTCCGACTTGTTGCTGATGAGCCCGTCGGAGAGGGCCTTGGCCTGCTCGACGATCACTCGCGTCGGCTGCGTGAACCATCTGTCAAGGGTGCGGTTCAAGAAGCTGAACGAGAACGCGACCAGGCAAACGATCGGCAGAATCGACAACGCCAGCGCGCCGACGACCAGTTTCGTCTTGATCTTCGACCCCAGCCGGTTCTGTTGGCGGTCGACGTAGACCTTCAGCAGGCTTCGAAAGACGATGAAGCCGAGCGCCAGAACGCCGATGACAACCAGGGTGGAGATGCCCCAGAGAACCACAGTCTCCGTGGAACTCCCCGGGCGGAAGTCGCCGAAGTCAAGCGATGTCTGCCAGAAGGTCAGCACCGCCAGCGCGAGCAGAAGCACGCTGGAGGCAATCAGGGAGGCTTGTTGGCTTTTGCGTTCCACCGCGGGTCAGTGCTTCGGGGAAATCGGCCTGCACGTGGAACTGATTATATCAGCGGGCAACCGCGCCCCGAACGCCAGTGACGGGTCCCAAATTGGCACGTAAGGATTCAGACAACCGCTTGACGCCCCGGCCCGCCGCCACAGAGCCGCGGATGTAAATCCGCGGGCCCCGCCGGCTCACGTCCGCGCTTCCCAACAACGTAAACGGTCGCCCAGACACAGCTCCGAGCCCCAGCAGGGGCGTCTGAGACTTTTTCCCCCGACACCCGGTGGGTGGAGAAGACAAGAAACAGCCGCGCTTCGCGATCTTCACCCGGCGCGTCATTGGAGTTACCAGGCAAACGGCGGCGGCCTTACAGACGGACTAGGGAAGGGTCCTCAACGTCCTCCTGAATGATGATACAGTGTCAGTCACATTGCGCCCCGTTCCGCGCATGCGCTGTTGGATGCACGGCGCAAGGGCGGAACGCACGTGGGTAGGGAACAAAAGCGCAGAACGGGGTGCTCCGCCCCTCCCTCATTGCAACCCGGATGGCCCCCTCCCCGCCACTCGTCTCTGTCGTCGTCGTAAACTGGAATCGCCGCGACCTTCTTCGGGGTTGCCTGCGGTCGTTGGCCCGGCAAAGTCTTCAGGATTTCGAGGTTCTGATCGTCGACAACGGTTCGACGGACGGCTCACAGGCGCTGGCCGGCGAGGCAGAGTTTCAAGACCGCTACCACTGGATCCACAACTCCGAGAATCGGGGCTTCTGTGCCGCTAACAACCAGGCGATCCGGCAGGCCCGGGGCAAGTACGTCGCTCTGCTGAACAACGACGCCGAAGCCGAAGTGGGGTGGCTCGACGAGCTAGTTAGGGCCCTGGAGCAGAACCAGGCGGTCGGGATGGCCGCCTCGAAGGTGCTGGCCCACGGCGACCCTCAAGTCATCGACAAAGTGGGCCATGTCATCTATCCCGACGGCCAGAATTGCGGCCGGGGCAGCGGTGAGAGGGATCGGGGCCAGTACGACCGGCCCGAGGAGGTGGCCTGGCCCGACGGATGCGCCGCTCTTTATCGCAAAGAACTGCTCGACCGGATCGGCGGTTTCGATGAAGACTTCTTTGCCTATGGCGATGATGCCGAGCTGGGCCTGCGCGCGCGCATTGCCGGCTGGCGGTGCCTCTATGTCCCAACAGCCCGCGTCTGCCACCGCTTGGGCGCGACGCTCGGACGATACTCGGAGCGCCGGGCGTTCTTGATCGAGCGCAACCGGATCTGGCTGGCGGTCAAGCTGTTCCCGTGGCGCCTGCTCTGGCTCAACCCCTTCTACTTTGCTTTGCGGGTGGCCGTGACGGCACTCGCGGCCGCGCGGGGCCGAGGGGAGGGTGACCGGCTCATGGCCACCTTGGGCCCCTATCGGCTGCTAAAATGCCTGGTCAAGGCCAATCTCGCGGGTTGGGCCGGCGCGCCGGCCATGCTTCGCAAGCGGCGGCGGATGCGCTCCCTACGGCGGCTCTCCCCCGCTGAGGTCGCCCGCCTCATTCGTGACTCCAGCGGCTCCCTGCGCGACATGGTCTCGATTGCCCGCTAGCCGCCCCGTGGCAAAAGTACAATGCTCCCCTTCGGTGACTGTCACCTTTTTTCGCGTCACCGTGATATCAATAACTTACGGACGCGTTCCTGCGCGAAAAAAAGCTGACTGTCACCAGAGCACACTTCTACCACGGGCTGCTAGCCGTGTCTGAACACAACCGCAACGGCACGAGAACGTTCCCGATCTGCCCCCGATGTGAAGGGGAGTCGTACCTCACGCTCTTCCGGAGCACCGACCGTCTCTACGGCGCCACGAGGCAGCGTTTCAACGTCGTCGAGTGCTCCCGCTGTGCCTTGATTCGATTGGAGCCGTTGCCGTCGGCGGAACAGTTGAAGGCCTTCTATCCCGAGCGGTACTGGTGGAAGTCGGAGCGCTCGGTGGCGGGACGGCTTGCGGAGCTATATCGGCAGGTCGTTCTGGTCGATCACATCCGATTCGTTTTACATTCGATGGACCGGGCCGGCTTAACTCTCGACGTGGGCTGTGGCGGCGGGTCGTTCCTTCACGCCCTGCGAAAGCGCGGCGTGCCGGTCGTTGGTGTCGATAGCTCGTTCATCGCCGCTCGCGGGGCGTTGACCGGCTACTCGGCGCCGGCGGTTTGCGGGTCGCCGCCCCACTTCCCGTTTTGGCCGGGGGCCTTTCGAACCGTCACGATGTTTCACCTTCTCGAGCATCTGCCCGACCCGATGGGGGCCCTCCTAGCGATCGGTGATTTGCTCGCGGTCGGAGGCAGGCTTTTCGTTCAAGTGCCCAATGCCGCCTGCTGGCAGTTTTTGCTCTTCGGCCAGCGCTGGAGCGGGTTGAACGTGCCGCGTCACTTGATCCATTTTCGTGCCGAAGATCTGGAGGAACTGCTCGTGGCGACGGGCTTCGAGGTGAAGCGGCGTAAGTTCTTCTCGTTGCGCGACAACCCGGCCGGCTTGGCCTCGAGCTTGTGTCCTCAACTCGAGCCGGTAGCGCGACGCGTGCGGCACGAGAACGAAGGGCCTGCCGTCCGACTGCTGAAAGACATGTTGTATTTCGGCCTGGTCGTGGCTGCAACGCCTCTGGCGTTAGTGGAAGCCGCGGCCGCGGCCGGATCCACGGTCATGATCGAGGCGGTCCGGAAAGAGTAATGCTTGATGCTGGAACGATCGAGCCTCGAACGGCGTTTGGCGGCCCGGCTGCCTGCCTTCTTGCGCCGCCGGCTGATGGTCGTCGAGACGGCGATCGACGACTCGCTCGCCGAATTCGCGGCAGAAACCGCGGCTGGCTCACGCATCCTTGATGCCGGCGCCGGCGAAGGAGCGCATGCGTCTTTCTTCCGCCACTGCCGCTACACGAGCGTGGACCTCGGCGTCGGCAACACGAGCTGGGACTATTCCGAGCTCAGCGCGAAGGCGAACCTGGTTGCCCTGCCGTTCGAGGATGGCGCCTTCGATGCGGCCGTGAACATCGTCGTCCTCGAGCACACGCCGGAACCGGCTCGCGTTCTGAAAGAGATTGCGAGGGTCCTCCGTCCTGGCGGCAGGCTGCTGCTGGTGGCGCCGCAGATGTGGGAGGTTCACCAGGCGCGTCACAACTACTATCGCTTCACACGGCACGGCTTGGCACGGCTGCTGGCCGAAGCAGCGCTGTCGGACCCCATCATTCGACCCATCGGCGGCTACTTTACCTTGCTGGGACGGCGGACCTTGAACGGTCTTCGCTTTTTTCAGAACGGTTGGCGCTGGTTGCTGTTTCCGTTGGCGGCCGCCGCTGCCGGCACCTCGGCACTGATCTTGCCGTTGTTCGACTCCCTGGACACAAGCAAGGACTTCACCCTGGCCTACGTATGCTTCGCCCGCAAGCGCTGATTGTTTACGCCGCGCTGCTGGCGGGCGCTCTGTGTCCTTCGAGAACACAGACACCGGACGCCAAGTGGATGAAAGCGGGCCAGGAGGCCCTGCGGTGGACCCGCCGTGTGGTCGAGCTAGGTCCGCGTCCGCCGGCTTCCGAGGCGCACCGCAAGCAACAGCAGCTCATCGTCGAAGAGATGTCGCGGCTGGGCGCAGTCGTGCGGCGCGAGCGGTTCACCGCTCAAACACCGCGCGGGCCGATCGAGATGGCGAACCTGATCGCCCGGTTCAACGGCCGGTCGGACCGTATCATCGTTGTCTCCGGCCATTACGACACCTATCACCGCCCGGGCCTGAACTTCGTCGGCGCTAATGACGGCGGGTCTTCGACCGGCTTCTTGTTGGCTCTCGGCGGATTGCTGGCCGAGCGCAAGTTGGCGAATTCAGTCTGGCTCGTCTTCTTTGACGGCGAGGAGTCGATCGTCCATTGGGACCGACACGACCACACCTATGGCAGCCGCCATCAGCTCGCCGTCTGGAAGCGCCAGGGAATTTTGAAACGCATCCCGGCGCTCATCAACGTGGACATGATCGGCGACGCCGATCTCGGCTTGGTCTACGAGCAATACTCCACCCCTTGGTTGCGCGATCTCACTTGGACGACGGCAAGCCGGCTCGGCTACGGCAAAGCCTTCCCAAGAGGCTTAGGCCAGTACATCGAAGACGACCACTTCCCCTTCGTGGGGGCCGGGGTGGCCGCTGTGGATCTGATTGACTTCGACTACGGCCCCGGCAACCGCTACTGGCACACCGCGCACGACACCATCGACAAACTGAGTGCCAAAAGCTTCGCCATTATGCTCCACGTCGTCAGTGAGACCGTCGACGAACTGGCGACGGTGAATCGAACCGCAGAGTAGCCGGTGTGGGTAGGGCCTAGCTCCAGAACGCCGCTGACCTCTAGAACCTACCTACGTCTCTACATACATCTTCATGAATCCAACTAGGGGTCTGCGCCCCAGGACCTTGGATTGGGCATCGCCATCGGGTATGTCAGCAATCTTGTTGAGTGGAGCGTTGAGATTTGGATCTGGTCTCACCAGCAGTGTTTTTCAAGGTAGAATCGGACAGCGCGTGCGGGCGATCATCCTTCCGCTCCGCGCTGACGCAACGGCTGCAACCTTTGCAAATGGCCCGGCTTCTCCCACTCGTTGCCGCCTTCGGCATCGTTCTTGCCGCTGCCGGCGTTTCGGACCCTGGCTTCGTTCCCATCTTCGACGGCACGAGCCTTGACGGTTGGCGAGTCCTACCGGCCGAGCGCGGGGCTGACTGGTCGGTCCGCGACGGGCGGCTCGTTGGCAGGACGCAAGGCGAGGGCTCGGACCTCATCTGGACCGACGGGGAATTGAGTGATTTTGAGCTCAAGCTCGCCTACCGCATCAGCGCGCCGGCCAACTCGGGGATTCACATCCGCGGCCTGCTCGATCATTCGAAGACACACCGAATCACGGGCTATCACGCCGATTTTGGCCACGTTGGGATTGGGCCTAGGGTGTTGGGCGCCTGGGACTTTCACGGCTACTGGCGCGGGGCGAATCTCGTCAACCGCGGGCAGATCGTCACAATCAGCGAAGCCGGAGACAGGACGCATGCAGATCTCGAAGGCGCGCTGACTCCGGCCGACGTCAGCGTCGACGGGTGGAACCAGGTTCACGTCATCGTCCAAGGTGAGCGCTTTTCCTTCACGATCAACGCCAAGACCGCGTCTGAAGTCATCGACAATGAATCCTCGAAGCGTATCGACCGGGGTGTGATCGGTTTGCAAATGCATTCCGGAAAGCCGATGTGGGTGGAGTTCAAAGATATCGTTCTCAAGTCTATCGGCAGCCGCTAAGCCGTGGGTTTCCCTGTCAGCCCAGTCGAGGTGGGAGTCTAGGGCGTGTTAACACTAACGTAGGGTATCGAAACGTAGAGCCTCGACGATGAGGGCGAAGTGGGGGAAGGCGAGGAACATGACGTCGAGCTTGTCGAAGCGGGAGAAGATGCGGCGGAATCCCTTGAGCCGTCGGAAGAGTCTCTCGATCTCGTTGCGGCGGCGATAGAGCGCTCGGTCGTATTCCCACGGCTCCAGGCGGGTGCGCCGAGGCGGCACGACGGGAATCCATCCGAAATCCAAAGCCAGTTGGCGTGTCTGATCGTCCTCATAGGCGCCGTCCATCAGCAGCGGCAGCGGCTCGGGCAGTGGCCCCAGACCACCGAGCAGTTCGCGGCCCTGCTGGGCGTCGTGCGCTTGGCCGGGCGAGAGAGCGAAGGTTATCGCCGTTCGAGCATTTGCGGCAACCATATGAATCTTGGTGGTCCATCCGCCGCGGGATTTGCCGATCGCTTGCGGACCGTTTTTTTAACGCGCCCGTGCCGTCGGGATGAACCTTCACGATGGTCGAGTCCATTGACACGGCTTCGATTCGGATGCGGACCAGCTGCTCGCGCTGCAGTTTCTCGAAGACGGCGTCGAGCACGCCGTTCTTCGACCAGCGGTTCATGCGGGTATAAATGGTGTGCCAGTTACCGAAGCGTTTAGGCAAGCCGCGCCATTTGCAGCCCTGCTCGGCGACATACAACATGGCGTTCAAAACCGTGAGGTTCGGCAGGCTCACATTGCCGCGCTGGCGGGGCAGGACCGGCTCGATGCGGCGGTATTGCTGCTCGGTGATCTCCATACCTCCGAGTATAGCAGCTTTTGCGACTTAGTGTTAACACGCCCTAGTTTGGGTTGCCTCGGCAGGCCGCTCACCAGTCGCTGTGCACGTCGGCGCCGCTGCCTTCGATCGAGACGGAGTCTTTGCCGTTGGGGAGTGTCAAGTTGGCGAGCGCAATCTGCCCGGCTGTCCCGTTGATACGGATTTTTTCTGCCTCCAGGCCCGTTAGCTTCGCGGTAGCCAGCGCTTTCTCAGCTGAGGGAGCGTCGTCCGGCCCTTCAAGGCCCAGATAGATGGCAGCGAAGCTGCCGCCGGTGATCACGAGGCCTTCGATCGGCCCGATGAAGGCAACAGGGCCTTCGGCGTCGACGTCGGTCAGCTTCATCTCGTGATAGCTGTTTTCGGGGAAGGCTTCCGGGCGCGCGCAGCGGCCGTAGATGGCGAACTGTCCGCCGACGCCGCGGACGGTGACGTTACGCAACTCGACGTTGCGGGAGTGGTCTTGCTTACCCTTGACGAAGTGGTTGCGCAGTCCGAAGCCGTTGCCGGCGACGTTCTCGACGGTTGAATTCTCCACGAGGACGTTCTGGACGCCGTCTTCGATTTCGAAGGCGTTGCCATCGGAACGGGGCGCGTCGCGGGCGACGACATCGACGAAGCGGATGTCCCTGGTCTTGGCGCCCGAGAACTCGTTGGCATCGCCGCTGGCGTCGAAGCCGTCTTCGGCGAAGTCGATGATCGTTACGCCGCGCGCCTCGCCGTTGACGCAGCCACGTCCGAAATCGAGGCCGACAAAGGGCCGCTGAATCGTCACGTCGGTTACTCGAGCGCCCTCGACGAATCGGAACTCGATTCCTCTTGGACGCTCGGCGCCTTTTTGGGCGTAGAAGTTCGCGTCGACGGTTAGTCCGCTAAGGACGACGTCGCGAATCGGGTTCTCTTCGCTGCCGCTCACCAGAATCACCGTCGGCTCGTCTTCGCCGTTGGCGTTATCGGCGAATCGAATCGTCGCGCCCTCGCCGACGAGCTCGATGCCACTCGCACGGATGTGAAGAGTTGAGCTGATGACGTACGGCGCTTCGGCGGGCGGCACCACGACGCGTCCCGCCGCTGTAGCGGCGGCATCAATCGCGGACTGAATCGCTTGGGTGCTGTCGGTCGAACCGTCGGCCACGGCACCGAAGTTGGTCACATCGAAATCTCGGGGGCCATCGTCGCCGCACGAACCCAGCGAGAGGGCGACCAAGCAGGCGATGCAGGTCATGAAGACCCAACCCGACTCACCACCGTGGTGGCCGCCTCTAGATCTGACAGAGCATGAATCGAGTGATGCTGAAGACACGTCTGGATGCCTCATGATTCAACGTATCCAAGGATCGCCAGTATATCATCTTGAAGCGTGATTCGGATGCGGAACGGGTGTCCGCGGATTACGCGGATTTTCGCAGATGAAAGGCTGCGGCATGAGGGCCTGAAAGGAATCTGTGTGAATCTGTGTAATCTGTGGATGGTTGCGCAGCTCGGTTCGTGGACCGTGATTGGTGAGGCGGCGGTCGTGTGTGGTCCGTTGTCCCGGGTCACCCTCACCGGCGTCCCCCAAGCCGCGCCACGGCGTAGGGCGCGCCGCTCCCGGCGGGGAAGCTGGTGGCCTCTGCTCTTTATCCTTCCGTTGCTGTTGATGCCTCGGCGCCGTCGCATGGGCGGCTGGCACGGCGGTGCCGTGACCACGGCCTGGATGCTCGGCAGCCTGGGGGGACTAGGGGGCGGCTTCGGCTCGCGTGGCGGGTCCGGCATGGGAGGCTTCAGCAGCGGCGGGTTTGGCGGTTTTGGCGGCGGCGGCTTCGGCGGCGGCGGCGCATCCGGCTCGTGGTGATCTCATGACCAAGGAACAATTGCTCGACGAACTCGTAGGAAAACTTAGGGAGGACCTGGGCGGCGACCTCGTCTGCGTGGTCCTTTACGGCTCGGCGGTGACGGGCGATTTCCAACAGGGTGTTTCGGACCTCAACGTGCTGTGCGTGCTCAAAACCATTGGACCGGCTCAGCTCGAGAAGGCCTATCCCGGGGTCGATCGTTGGCTCAAACGGAAACAGCCGTCCCCGATTTTTCTGTCGACGGAAGAACTACAAAACGCGTGCGATGCTTTCGCCATCGAGCTTCGTGACATCCGCGACGCCTACCGCGTGCTCCATGGGGAAGGCCTCGTAGCGTCGATCGAAGTCGATCCCGCCCATCATCGCCACCAGGTAGAGCATGAGTTGCGGTCGATGCTGCTGCGCTTGCGCGAGCGTTTCTTGGCCCTGCAGAAAGACCGCAAGGCGCTGACCCGCCTGATGGTGGACTCGGTCTCGACCTTCTCCACCTTGTTTCGGCACGCCTTGATCCTGAGCGGCGTGGAGCCACCGGCCAAGAAACGCGAGATCTTTCGGGAAGCAGCCTTGCGGTTCTCGGTCTCCGCTTCGCCCTTCGAGACGCTGCTCGACGTCCGCGAGGGCGCCCGCAAGCTCCCGGACGCCGAGATTCGCCCGCTTTTTGAAGACTATCTGGCGCAGATCACGCGGATGGCTGCGCACGTCGACCGGATATAATCCCGGATAGGCCGCTCGATCGAACGACTCCACGGATCGGAGATAAAGATTGAAAAAAGTATTGATCGTTCTCGGTGTGTTGGTGGCTCTGCTTCTCGTGACGGCCATCGCCTTCGGCAGTATGTTCGTCGGGCGCCGCAACACGATGGTGACCCAGCAGGAAGGCATCAAAGGCGCTTGGGCCCAGGTCGATACGGTCATTCAGCGTCGGGCTGACCTGATCCCGAACCTGGTCGCAACGGTCAAAGGCATCGCCGCGCAGGAGCGTGAAGTTTTTACGAACATCGCCAACGCACGGGCGGCCATGGCGGGCGCACGGACGCCGGGCCAGCGCATCGCCGCCAACGAGCAGCTCGGCGGCGCGCTTTCGCGGCTGCTAGTGATCGTTGAGCGCTACCCGCAGTTGCGGTCGAACCAGAACTTCCTGCGGCTTCAGGATGAGTTGGCGGGGACGGAGAACCGAATCGCGATCGAACGGCGTAAGTATAACCAGACCGTCCAGTTGTACAACACCTACATCCAGCTCTTCCCGAACAATCTGATCGCCTCGATGGGGGGCTTCGAGCGCGAAGAAGCCTATTTCCGTACCACCGAAGAGGCCCGCCAAGCGCCACCAGCGGTCAACTTCAACCCGACCGAGCCGCAACAATAGGGGCGGACCGCCTCGTCCAATTCTCGCTACAGGATTGTAGGGGTGGACCGCTGCGTCCACCCCGGTGCCGCGGATTTGCTCTCACTTTCAGCGCAGGAACAACCGGCATTGCCGAGGGCAGGGCGGATACAGCGGTCCGCCCCTACACCAGTACGAAGTGTTTTGGCAAACGGCGGGCAGTGGCCCCTGAGCCACAGACCCGCTAACGGCCTGTCAATTAACGCTCTTTTCAGGGACTTGTCGCAGGAACTGCTCTACAATCTCGCGCTGCTGCTGCTCGGTGAGTGAAGATTGAATCAGGCGGCCGGCGGCCTGGATGGCCAAGTCGGTCGCCATGCCCCGGATGTCCGCCAGCGCCGCCCGCTGCTCGGCTTCGAGCCGCTGCATCCCCTGATCGACGATGCGGCGCGACTCGGCCTTGGCCTCATCGAGGATGCGCTGCCGCGAATGCTCGGCGTCCTCGCGGGCCTGCTGGACGATCTGCTCGGACTTCTGGATCGCTTCGTCCACGCGACGCTGGTTTTCGGCCACGACGCCTTCCGTGTCCCTTTGCGCCTGCTGGGCCTGCTGGAGCGCGTCTTCGATCCTCTTCTCGCGTTCGTCGAGCGCCTCGAGGATCGGCTTCCAGGCGATCTTGCGTAGAACGAGCAGAAGCGTAAAGAAGATGATGATCGTCCAGATCATCAACCCGGGTTCGAAACGAAGTAAAGCGCTTTCGCCCGCCATTACGCCCTTACCGGATCAGGATGATCAGCAAGCATCCGACGACTGAGATGACCGCCACGCCTTCCAACAGAAAGAGAGGCAACTGGACCGCGGCCTGAATGTCCTTCGCCGCTTGCGGCTGGCGAGCGATGCCTTCCGCCGCCGCCGCGGCCAAGCGTCCGATCCCGATGCCGGCGCCGACGACCACAATGCCGCCTCCGACCGCGGCGCCGAAATAGTGCAGGCCGCCCATCGCATCCCCACCGTCTCCTTGGGCGAGTGCGGCGCTGGGCGCCATCAACAACAGCGTCAGGGTAAAGAGCATCAGGCCGGCTGCTCGTTTTGCGTTGAACTTCATGTGAGAATTCTCCTCCGGAGTTTGCTTTTGAAATCTAGTGTGAGGAATGGATCACCATCCCGATAAACAGTGCCGATAGCAAAGTAAATACGTACGCTTGAATCAGGGCAACGATGATCTCGAGCAGATACATGGCCACCGCCAGGGGCACTGAGACGAACACGCCGACGAGAATGCTCTGGAAGATAAAGACGAACGAGATCATGACAAGAATCACGATGTGACCCGCCATCATGTTGGCGCCGAGACGAATCGTCAGCGCGACGGGCTTGACCAACGTGCTGAGAGTCTCGATAAAGATCAGCATCGGCGCCAGGGCCATTGGCGTGCCAGCCGGAACCATGTGCTTGACGTAACCGATAGGCCCCTGGACGATGATGCCCGCCCCGACGAACAGTATCAGAGTGACTACTGCTAACGCGCTCGTTACATTGATGTTGCTGGTTGCCGTATAGGCACCCGGAAACAGTCCCAGCAGATTGCAGGTCAGGATAAAGAAGAAGAGCGTCAGAAGGTAAGGCGCGAATATGCGTCCGTATCTGCGGCCCATGTGCGCGATGGCAATCTCGTCGCGGATAAAGACGACCAGGAACTCGAGCAGGTTGCTGACCCCTTTGGGCGCTCCGCGCGAAAACCGCGACTTCCTTAGGAAGACGCCCAGCACCACAACCAGAAAGGCAGCCGCGACGAGCATCATCACCACGCCCTTGGAGATGCCCCACTGGGCCAGCGACGGGTAGTCGTGGTTGGCGACGTGATGGATCAGCACGTCGGAGAGGCTTTCCTCCCCGCCGTGTTCGCCGCCACCCGCGGCAGCCAACAAGGCCAACGGCCAAGACATCGTCATTTCGTTCCGATCAGCCGCTGATAGCGGATCCCTTCAATGATCTGCGCTGCGAAATAGCTCGCTATCAAAGCGATCGTAAAAGCGCGAGGCTCGAGGCCTGTGAGCGTCAAACCTGCCATCAACACCCCAAGTACCCAGACGGTTCTGACCACGACTCCCAACAGCGAGACTTTCCAGAAAGCCGGCGTTGGCCGGGCTCCCCACCAGTGCAACAGCAACTCCGAGATGCCGATCGTCGCCGCGCCGCACAGCAGGCCGCAAACCGCCGCGACGGTCATCGCTTGAGCCACATGATCTTCGCCAGATTGTAGAAGCCCACTACGATGCCGACTAACAGGCCCATCAAGATGCCCGCTTGAGGGGCCTCGAAGTACTTTCCCACCAGATACCCAATCAGCAAGCACCCCAGAATACTTCCGCTCAGTGTCCAACCCGCATCGGCGGCCGGTCCGGCACGCTTCCACCAGGAGCCGTCGCCATCAGCGTCTTTCATCGGAAAGCACTCGGGCGCGCGACCCGCGTCACGAGTATCCGGTTTCTTCGTGAGGGGTGAACGACCTGGGAATGACAGAGGCTACAGACCTGAAGATAACAAAACGTTCCCCGCCCCAGCAAGTTGTGGGTAGCGTCCACGTGCGAAACCCTCATGGCCGACGAGGCGCCAGCGGCCGGCGTGCTAGGATGACCATCAACATCCTCTCGAAGGCGATACGAACGAGGTTCTCATGAACTACACCAGAGTCGGCTCACCGCTCGGCAGGCTCCATTTGCTTGCCTCCGAGCACGGTCTTGCCGCCCTCTATTTCGACGCCCAAGTCAAAGACATGGACCGGCGCTTCCCCCGCTCCCGGCGAACCGGCCCGCGCCGCAACCCCTGGCTCCTGCGGACCGAGGGATGG
Organism: Bryobacterales bacterium; assembly: GCA_965248255.1. GTDB lineage: Bacteria > Acidobacteriota > Terriglobia > Bryobacterales > UBA6623 > JAKZVK01. Next base: position 1,548,710 of record CBDFIW010000004.1, on the reverse strand, counting down.
CTTTCCTGCTACTTCGCGGGCGACCTCGACTACAACACCGACATCCCACTTGATCTCACCGGCACGCCTTTTCAACTCTCGGTGTGGGCCGCTCTGCGGTCGATCGGTCCCGGGGATACATGGGGTTACGGAGAGCTGGCGCGGCAGATCGCAAACCCCAGCGCATCGCGCGCCGTGGGCGCCGCCGTCGGTCACAACCCCGTTTCAATCCTCGTTCCCTGCCACCGCGTCGTCGGTTCTTCAGGCAAGCTGACCGGCTATGCCGGAGGCCTCGAAACGAAGCGCTTCCTGCTCGAACATGAGCAGAGGCACGCGGCCCTCGCTGCCTGACGGCGCTCGCTTTACCTGGTTGCTCCTCAGCGCCCTACCCTGACAGACATGGCCCGGACACTTGTGTGCTAGATCACCAAGCGCGGGAACAAAACTTGGCTTTCGGGCGTCGGTAGCCTTTCGGAACAAAGCGAGACCTGCACCATCCCAAAACCACTTCTCCAAAGGGATCGGTGCGCCGGTCGAAAGGGAGGACCATATGAGGATCCGGGCTTGTTTCATAACGATTACTGTACTGCTGACCGCATTCGCAGTGGCCCAGTCCGAGGCGGGATCGATTGAGGGCGTTGTGACAGATGCGACTGGGGCAGCCGTTCCGGGCGTTGCCGTCACGATCACAAACGTGGCCACCGGGGCCACAGTCAAACTCACGACCGACGCCCAAGGCTTCTATTCCTTTCGCACTCAACAAGCCGGCGAGTACGAGCTAACTCTCCAGTTGGACGGGTTCAAGAGCGTACGGTTTGTCGCTCGAATCTCAGCAGCAGTGAAGTTTCGGCAGAATTTGATTCTCGAAGTCGGGGTTGTGACCGAAACGGTCACGGTTCATGCAAGTCCAACCACACTTTCAACGCTTTCAACCACAAACGCATTAAGAGCCCCGCCACCACCGCCTCCGGCACAGGCTTTCTCGCTTCACGAGTTGGTTGGAGGAGCTGTAGGAGGCGTCTTCCGCGTTCCATCCAGCCTGCTCCATACGGCGCGTGTAGGCTTCCACACCGAGGAGTACGGGTTGATCGACGAGCCCGGCTTTGCCGCCGTCGTGAACAAGCCGCTCTCTACTTTCTCGATCGATGTCGACACCGCTTCGTACTCGAACGTACGACGATTCTTTCACGACGGCGAGATGCCGCCGGCCGATGCGGTGCGCATCGAAGAGCTGATCAACTACTTCGAGTACGACTACCCGGAGCCCGTGCAAGGTGAGCCGTTCAGCATCGTTACCGAAATGGCCGACTGCCCTTGGGCGCCGTCGCACCAGCTTGTCCACATTGGCCTGCGGTCGAAGCCGGTGGCGACAGCGGACCTGCCGCCGAACAACCTTGTCTTCCTGCTCGATGTTTCCGGGTCGATGCAGCCTGCCAACAAGTTGCCGCTGCTCAGAAAGGCCTTTTCTTTGTTGGCCGAGCAAATGCGGCCGCAAGATCAGGTCGCAATCGTCGTCTACGCCGGAGCCGCGGGCATGGTGTTACCGCCGACCTCCGGTTCGCAGAGGGCAAAGATCCTCGATACATTATCGCGGCTCCATGCCGGAGGATCGACGGCGGGCGGCGCGGGCATCCGCCTGGCCTACAAGCTGGCACGAGAGAACTTTATCGAGGCGGGCAACAATCGTGTCATCCTGGCCACCGATGGGGACTTCAACGTCGGTGTTTCAAGCGAGGGCGAACTGGTCAAGATGATCGAGGAGGAGCGTGAGGCGGGAGTTTATCTCACTGTCCTTGGCTTCGGGCAGGGCAACCTCAAAGACTCGAAGATGGAAAAGCTCGCCGACCACGGCAATGGCAACTTCGCCTACATCGACAATCTGCTGGAGGCGCGCCGGGTGTTCGTCGAGCAGATGGGCGCCACGCTGCTGACCGTGGCAAAAGACGTGAAGCTGCAAGTGGAGTTCAATCCCGCGCAGGTCAAGGCGTACCGGCTGATCGGCTACGAAAACCGGCGGCTTCGCGACGAGGAGTTCAACGACGACAAAAGGGATGCCGGTGACCTGGGCGCCGGACACAGCGTGACGGCCCTCTACGAGGTGGTCCCGGCGGGGTCGGATGAGCTGTTGCCCGGTGTTGATCCGCTGAAGTACCAACAGACCGCCGCGCGGGGCGAAGCCTCAAACAGCGGCGAAGTGCTCACGGTCAAGCTGCGCTACAAGCCACCGAAGGAGTCGGCGAGCCGCCTGCTAACGAGAGTTCTCGCGAGACCCACGGCCGGCGATACCCGCCCCACTGAAGCCTTCGGCTTTGCTGCCGCTGTAGCCGAGTTTGGGCTGTTGCTCCGCGACTCACCTCACAAAGGAGAGGCCGACTATGACCGTGCCTTCGAAAGCGCCCGGCGGTCACTGGGCAACGACGACGACGGCCGCCGCAGCGAGTTTCTCTATCTCATCAAGACGGCCAAGCGGTTGACGGCGGAGTCGGAGATCAGCCAGTCGCAAAGACCCTAAAGCATGGGCACCGGCACAGTGTGGAACACGGCCGGGCTGTGCTGTGCGGTACCGAGCCATTCTTGACGCACTCGGCCTCGTCACCCGACAATACAAGTGAGTGGGTCCAACGACGGAGTCGAGATGAGATTGGGTTGGTTTGCATTGCTAGTTGGCGCTTGCGGTTGCGCTCTGGCCCTGAGTGCGTCTTCGCTCTTCGCCCAGAGGCCGTCGAGCGAAAGGAACCTGGAGACCGATTCCGTGAGTCGGGGGCCGGCCGCCCCGCTGAACCAAGAGGCCGGGGTTCTTGATGTCCGCAAACTCAAGGGCACGATCGGCAAGGTCGACCTCGACCAACGCACCGTCACGATCGTTCCGAACAAGAAGAAGCAAGGGGAGCTCGAGTTGAGCTTCTCCCAACCGCGCGGGCGCGAACAAATCAAGCTGTCCAACAAGGCCGCGAAGATTCTCGGCAAGAAGGGTCTCGAACTCGAAGAACTGCAGCCGGGCTCGAAGGTGCGCTTGCAATACTACCCCGGCTTGGGACAGCTCATGGAGCTGATCATCGAGAAGCCGGCGAGCTGAGCCGCCGCGGTTGCAGCTGGACTGCGCCGAAATCAGTTCGGACGGCCCGGTCCGGTGGACTCTCCGAACTCCCCGGCAATCCGCTTGCGGCCGGTAAAGCCTTCGTCCATGCCGTGCCAGAATTCGATGCGCGCCTCACCCAGCTTCCAGCAGAGATAGACTTCATCGGCGCCACGCTTCGCGGGAAAGTCAATCAAGCCGATATCAAGGTCCTTGACGACGCAGCCCGAGTTCTCGATGCTCTCCATCGATTCCTTGAACCGCCGCATCGAAACTTCTTTGCGAGCGCGATGTTCGGCGACCTTGGCAGGCTCGATTTCCATTCCCCCTGACATCTGGATACGTTGACTCACGTCCTGCAGCTCTTGCTCGGCTCCGACCGCGTCTTTTCTTGCTTCGATCGCCGTGCGTAGCCAGCCTTCGATCCGGGGGATCGCATCTTCCGCTTCCTGCAGGGTGAAGAACTTGGGCATCGTTTAGCCTATCGGGGCTCTGCTTCGTCGCGCGGAAGGAGCTGGATCCGCGAAGGGTCGGCAGGCGGAGCGTCCCCGGCCATGCCTTTTCACGGTCTGCAGGTCGGGGGCAACCTTAGCTTTGGTGCGGCGAAATCCTATTGTATCAAGGGTTTTCCAGCACGGGCGGGCTACTGCATGGTGCGCGGCCGGCTGGTACTACAGATACAATCCGCCGTTCACGCTCACGACCTGCCCCGTGATGTACGAGGCATCCTCGCCGGCTAGAAAAGCAACGGCCTTGGCGATCTCCTCCGGCTCACCCATCCGCTTGAGGGGTACCGAAGAGAGGATCTTCTCGCGGACCTTCTCATCGAGGCCCTCGGTCATCGATGTCGCAATGAATCCGGGCGCAACCGCGTTGACGGTGATCTTGCGGGAGGCGACCTCGAGCGCCAGAGACTTCGTCAGGCCGATCAAACCGGCTTTCGCCGACACATAGTTCGCCTGGCCGGGATTGCCCGAGAGCGCCACGACCGAGGTGACGTTGATGATGCGGCCCCAGCGCTGGCGCATCATTCCTTGCAACACGGCCTGGGCACACAGGAAGCTGCCCGTGAGGTTCGTTTCGAGCACCTGATGCCAATTCTCTCGAGACAGACGTACGGCTAACCCGTCACGAGTAATCCCGGCATTGTTCACCAGGATCGCGATGGGACCGAAGGTTTCCACCGCTTGGGAGAAAGCGTTTTTGATCGAATCCGGGGACGACACGTCGAGTGACACCGCCTCGGCCCGCCCGCCTTGGGCCCGGATCTCCTCGACGAGTTGCGAGAGCTTGTCTTGCTGACGGGCCCCGACAACTACTTGGGCGCCGGCGCGGGCCAACTCGACCGCGCACGTTCGGCCGATGCCTTGGCTGGCGCCGGTGACGAATGCGACTCGGTCTTTCATAGCTCTAGCGCCTCCAAAGAGTCCCGGTCCCGAACGCTCGAACCCCGCAGCGAACGGTCGATGCTGCGAAGCAGCCCCGTGAGCACCTTGCCGGGGCCCACCTCGATGAAATGCTCCACTCCCACCGCGGCAAGAGAGCGAACCGACTGCTCCCAGCGGACCGGGTTGGGAACCTGGTCCTTCAGGCCCTGTTTCGCCTCTTCGCCGGTGCGCACCTCACGGGCCGCGAAGTTGTTGACTAACGGAACCTCTAGATCGTGAAACGTGATGGCATCGAGGTCGCGCGTCAGACGTTCCTGGACGGGTTTCATGAGAGCGCAGTGGAACGGTGCACTGACCTCGAGCTTCACCACCTTGCGGGCTCCGGCTGCCTTGGCCAACTCCATCGCCCTCTCGACGGCGTCCGCGTGGCCGGCGATGACCACCTGGGCCGGCGAATTGAGGTTGGCGGGGCTGACCACCTCTCCTTGCGCAGCCTCCTCGCAGATAATTTCCAGCTTGTCGGGCGGTAACATCACCAGGGCAGCCATTGCACCTACACCGGCGGGGACAGCCTCCTGCATATAGTGGCCCCGCTTGCGAACCAGTCGAACCGCGTCGACGAAGTTGAGCGCTCCGGCCCCGACCAGTGCCGAGTACTCGCCAAGGCTGTGACCCGCGACATAGTCCGCCTCAACGCCCCGCTCCCGCAGGACCGCCGCCGTCGCGACGGAGCACGTCAGAATCGCCGGCTGAGTGTTTTCAGTCAGGCGGAGCTGATCTTCAGGTCCCTCAAAGCAGAGCGCCGACAGCGAGAAGCCGAGGGCTTCGTCGGCTTGGTCGAACAGCCGCCGCGCGGCGGGGAATTGGTCGGCCAACTCTCTTCCCATCCCCGCTGCTTGTGAACCCTGGCCGGGGAACAGGAACGCGATCTTCGCCATGCTGTTAGAACACCGTAGCACTTGCGGGGCCGTAGCACGCAGCCACCGCGGCTTCGCGCTACCGGCTTTCGGCTGGAGTTCGCGACTGAATGATCTTGAAGGCCCGCTGCGCTTCCTGTTGCTGGTGAGGCGTCTGGGCGGTCCTCAAGGCGAGCCCGGCGGCGTGAACGGCCTTCTCGGGCTGCCGGCTATGGAGGTAAGCCATTCCGAGCGCCCTCCAAACGGGCGACCAGCGGGGCCGGGCTTCGGAGGCCTTCTCCAGCGGCGCCACGGCTTCCGCGTGGCGCAGGTCGCGGTTATAGAGCATGCCGGCGAACAGCAGGGCTTCGGGAAAGCCGGCCTCCACATCGAGAGCCTTGTTGAGATGACGCCAGACATCTTGGCGTTCGCCGCCGGTTTCATCCAGGGCTTGCGCCTGCCCGAAGTGAACTCGAACACCATCGGCGCCCTGCTCGAGCGCTCGTGCGAACCATTGCTGTGCTTGCTCGTAGTCAAGCAGGCGCAACGCTAACTCTCCCAAGCGAACCTCCACAGCAGCCTGATGGGCGCCTTCAACGAGTGCTCGGAGCTTCGGTTCGGCGTCGACCACGTAGCCCAGCTCGAGCAGTAGATCGATCTGGAGCAACTCTGCTTCCTGGGGAGACAAGGGAACGGGCTCGGCCTTCTCCGGCGGATCGGTCTTGGCGATACTAATCTGTGTTTCCCGGAAGCCGAACCGGCGGGAGTACGTATCCAGCTCCTTCTCGCTTGCTTCGATCGGTCTCCCGAACGCGCCCTGAAAGGCCTCCTGCTGGGGTTGGCCTCGGTTGAGGGCGGTGATGAAGTCGTCCAATCCGCCGGCGTAGGACTCCGATAAGGTCAGCATATGAGCAAGGGCCCAGCTTTGGGCGTAAAAGACCTTTGCTTTTGCGGTGTCTCGGTAGTCGGGCGAATTCTCGTCCACCGACAACAGCGTCGGCATGTCAAGCAAGGGCTGAGTCTGCAACGTCAAAGTGTGTCCCGTGATGCGCCTCCCGATGCGCACCTTGTCGCCTCCGGTTCGAATGCTTGAGTAGACTTCGGCTATTCCTTCCTCGAGCCAGAGCGGCAGGCCGGCGGCGGTCTGGTGTTGAACCAGATGGACGTATTCGTGGAAGAGGGCCTGTTTGCGACCGCGAAGCACTACGTGCGCCACGGCGCTGCCGACCGATCTGCCCAGCGCAGGCAGAATGGGCTGGACGAAGCGGCTGTTGTGCAAAACGATGTAATCGTGCTTGCGGCCGGACAGGTAGTAAGCCATCTTGCCACGCGATTTGGCCCAGCGAAACCGGTTGTAATCAGAGGCTGAACCGAACAACACGACCCTCACCGGCATGGCGCCCTCAAAGCCGCTCTGGAGAGCCTCCACGACCTGGTGGAACCGTTCGAGATCCTGTGCTGTCCTCTGGGCCGCCCGCTTGCCGGCGTTGCTGAAGAGATCGAAGTGGTCGGACTCAAGCTTCAACCACTCGGCCGCAGAGCCGATCGTAGTCAGGATCAGCAGTCCTGGAACCAACAGGGCAGCCCTCAGCCTGGTGGCTAGCGTGCTCCCCGGCGAATAGGGACCGGCGCGTACCAAATGGCACCCCAAGCGTTGTGGACGGGTCTCCGATGGCCCCAGACCCATCCCGATGCTAACTCATTCAGCCGTGTCACCGAGCTTCAACCGCCCGTCGAGCAGCTCGGCGCGGCGGGGGAAGCGTTGAGCCAGTTCCCCACTGTGGGTCACTGTAATCAGGATGGTGTTTTCTTCGTGGTGAAGGTCGAGCAGCAGGTCGGCGACGGAAGCAGCCGTGTGACGGTCGAGGTTGCCTGTCGGCTCGTCGGCCAGGATGAGCGGCGCACGATTGATTAGCGCCCGAGCGATGGCAACACGCTGGCGCTCTCCGCCTGACAGCTCAGCGGGACGATGATCCGCACGGTCGGTGAGACCCACACGATCGAGCAACCGCCGAGCCCGCTGCTCTGCCGCCGAGCCTGTCTCAACGGCCCCGGGCGCGATCGTGGGGATCAGCACATTCTCGAGAGCCGAACACTGGGGCAGCAGATGATGTTCCTGGAAAACAAATCCGACCTGCTGATTACGAAACGCGGCCAACTCCGCTTCCGCCAACTCGAAGGGATTGCGAGCCCCGACCGTCACCGTGCCGCGCGTCGGGCTCTCGAGCGCCCCGATGATGTAGAGCAACGTGCTCTTGCCCGAACCGGACGGGCCCATGATCGCTAGCGCCTCGCCGCGCCGCATCTCGAAAGAGACGTCTCGAATCACCACCAGCGGCTCGCTGGGCGTGGGGTACTCCTTATGGAGATCGACGACGGCGAGTTCGGCAGGTTGCGAAGTCATCGAGGGGTAGCGACAGGGCCGATGGAGCATTTCATTGTCGCCCCTCTTCTACAAACGGCGCTACTTCCAACAGCTCGTCCAGCGCCTCGGGGATCGGCGTCGACTTCATGTTGTCATTCTCATCTTTCGTCACACAGGCCACAATCAGGCGGCCGTGCGCCACCTCTTCGCCGTCATGCTTGAACGAGAACTCATAGCCGATCGACGAACGCCCTTTCTTGACAACCCAAAGGTGAATGTCCAACTCGTCGCTAAACGTGACCGTCTTGATGAAGTCGCATTCGGCATGGACCCGCGGGGTCATGATCCCGTGACGGCGGCGGGCCTCCGGGTGCCCAAGCCCCAAAGAACGCAAGAACTCCGCCTCCGTCTCCTCCATGTAGCGGAAGTAGTTCGTGAAGTGAATGATGCCGGCCATGTCGGTTTCCTGCCAGTAGATCCGGCGGCGATGGTGGAACTCAAAAGCCATGGTTTTGCAATCCCCTGGGTGGTTCCGCGCTCGAACGGTGAGACGGTCGGCACCCTGTGACCCTATACGATACGATATGGAGCAGCCTAGCCTGCCTTTCACACGACGTGGCGAGCGAAGTGCGTGAGAAGGCCGTCAGGACGAGGCGCGAGCCTCTTGGCGCGCGGAGGCGTACTTGACGGTACGTTGAGCACGGCAAGCAAGCGCAACGAAGTCATGGCGGTCTTATCGCGTGCTTCGTCTGTCAGGTGGTGAGAAAGGCAGGCTGGTTCGGAGTTCCTATGGACCACGCAGAGGACCAGCAAGAGATTGTGCAAGAGCGGACTTCGGAAGGCTTAGCTTCGCTCGAGCGGCTGGAAAGTCGCATTCTCGGCACGATCGAGCAGCTCCGCGAAGCCCGCCGAAGCCAGACGCAGGCCGAAGAGGACGCATCTCACTACAAGGGCCTGCTTGACGACAAGGACCAGGAGATCGAGCGCCTCACGGGTGAACTCGAACAGGCTCGCGCCGAGCGCCGCGACGTTAGCGGCCGGATCGAGTCGCTGCTCGAACAGATCGATGCCGCCGGCGGGGCGTGAAACCCTACACGGAAGAGGGGCCATGAGCGTCGGAACCCAGATCCAAATCTTCGGACAGACCTACCACATCCAGGGCGGAAGCGATCCTGCCCAAACGCGCGAGGCCGCCGAAGTGGTGGATCAGAAGATGGGTGTGATCGCTTCGAAGTTGCGAGCACCCGATGGATACCGCATCGCCGTGCTGGCGGCGCTACATCTTGCGGACGAGTACATCAGCCTACGCCGAAAACTGGAAACTCTCGAGTCACAAGTAGAATCCAAAAGCCGCCACATCGCCGAGCTTCTTGACGAGATCGAATCGGACTCAGCGTATCCGGCTGCAAGCTAAGTGGTAACGTAAGCCTCCAGGCTTGCCGAGAACCGATCTCGGTTCTCAGGACCGCAAGTTCTTCCCCATGAGAATCCTCTTCGTCGGCGATGTTGTCGGAAAGCCGGGGCGCCGTATCGTGCGGGAGCACCTGCAAGACATCGTCGATCAGCACGACATCAATCTCAGCATCGTCAACTGTGAGAATGCCGCCGCCGGCTATGGCGTCACGGCCAAGCTGGCTGAGGAGTTGTTCGCCGCCGGCGCGGACATCCTCACCTCGGGCAATCACGTCTGGGACAAGAAGGAGATCCTCGACTATCTGCCCACCAACCCTAGGTTGCTGCGCCCGGCGAACTACCCCGACTCCCTACCCGGCAGCGGCCTGTTCGTCGGGACCACGGCTCAGGGCATCCGTTACGCGGTCCTCAACCTGCAGGGGCGCACCTACCTACCCGCCATCGACAGCCCCTTCCACAAAGTGGATGAACTGCTGGACTCCCTCAATGTTGAAGTCAAAGTTCGTATCGTCGACTTTCACGCCGAAGTCACCAGCGAGAAGATGGCGTACGGATGGTACTTGGACGGCCGTGTGTCGGCGGTGATCGGAACGCACACGCACGTTCCAACGGCCGACGAGCGCGTCCTGCCGGGCGGAACAGCCTACTTGACCGATGTGGGCATGACCGGTCCCTACGACTCGGTCATCGGTATGGACAAGGAGGCGTCGATCCGACGCTTCCTCGAGGCCGTGCCGATTCGCTTCGAGCCGGCGCGCGCCGACGTGCGACTCTCGGCCGTCATCATCGACGTGGACGAGTCCAGCGGGCGAGCGGCGTCGATCGAGCGGCTCGCCGTACCCGATGCAGAGGTCCTGTAAAGAACCCACCAGGTCCGTCGTTCCTGTCCCATCGGACCCCCAAGGCGAGGTCCATACGTGTGCTCTGAGACTAACCCGCTGCCGCCAGCTTGTCACGATAGTGTCTCCGCGCCTGGTCAAGCATCTCTTTGGCGCGGGCGCGATTGTCGCCAGAGCCTAAGTTGTCGCGCTCCTCCAGGTACGCCCACAGCCGGTCGATCCAGCGGATCAGCGTCTCGAGATCTTCTTTGATGAGGGTCGGTTTGCCGTCCACATTCACGTAGATAGCTCCGGAATGCGCCCGGGGGATGCGATCGTCACGGATGCCGCGCGCCGGCAGGCCCGTCACCCGCACTGCGAACCAACTGCTTTGCGACACCTCGATCTCTTTCTCCATTCGCACCGTACGCAGCGAGAGGTCGACGGCCTTCGTCTCGATCACCGACCCGTTCTGGATCAGCTCGATGCGGGTGACCGGAACGCGTGACGTGATCTCAGCGGCAAGCCGCGCCCGATACGGACGGTCGGAAGTAGTCGAGATCTCCGAGCCCATGCCCTGCCCGTTGACGGCGAACTCGATGAGTGGGCCGTTGGTGACGAACGCCCGTCCTTCGCGATAGCGGTCGATCCAACGCTTCCAATCCATTACCGGCCCAACTTCGACATATTGCCGCGCGCCGCCGGGGATGCGGTTGATGCCGCGCCAGTTCGTGAAGCAATCGGTTCCCGCGCCGGGAGAGATCCTCAGCCCGCCGTTGAGCAGCGTGTACCACATGCCGTAGGCCGAGTCACCGTAGGGCAGAATGTCCAGCGCATCGAGCGCACCCAGTGCAGCCGTCACCGGGCTCTCCTTCGCACCCAAGCTGGTATCGAACACGTCCCTCATGGAGCGGCTGATCGGGTGCATGTAGGTCACCAGCCCCCCTTGCCGCCGCGCGTCCATCGCGGCCATCGTGTTGAGCGGGAAGTCGTAGGACGAATCACTCCCGATCACGCTGGTGTAGAAAGGCGGCACCAGCTTCTTGAGATTGAGGAAGCCCATGTGCCCCAGCGGGTTGCTGTTACGGTACTCTTCGCCCCAATAAAGCTTGTAGCGGTTGGTCGACAGCGGATCGACGTCGCCGGTGAAGAACTCCTTGTCGTGAACGAAGGCGCCGGCGGCATTCGCCACGATCATGTTTGCGCTGTTGAGGTCCTCGGCCTGCAGCCATGCGAGCGACTGGTTGGGACGCTGATAGTAACTGCCGTTGTAGTTAGCGTGGAAGTGGTTTTCGCCGGTGTACCAGCCCCGCTCCGCCCAGTTGGTCCAGCGCTCCATGGTGAGGGTGATTTCGGTCGTCTCGTCCGCGGCGACTTCGACGCTGCGCTCGGCAATGCGGTACTCGATCCCCTTGAGTGCGACAAGCCGTAGACGGCCCACCGGCGCCGGGAACGTGTCGTCCCCGCTGCCGACGAAAAATCCTTCCCGCGGCCCGTCTGCTTCCAGGTAGTAGTAGAAAATCTGCTCGCCCGGCGGGCAGTACGCCTTGCCGTCGGACGCCTCGACATATAAGCGCACCGGGGTCGGGTTGCCCAACTCATCGACCACCTTGACACGCACCTGCCCAGAAGGCTTGCGGAACTTCAGCCCGCTGATGCGGACGTGCTTCTTCTCGCCGCCTTCCACCGGCATCGTGAACAAGTCGAGGTTGCCCATGTGGTTCGACACATGGACGATCGTGCGTCCGTCAGGGGACACGGCCGGATTGAATTCGTCGCGTGTCGTGTTAGTGATCGGCGCGTGCTCGCCGCCTTCGCGGGAGATGCGATAGAGTTCGTAATCGCCCTTACCGTTCACCTCGACCGCCGAGTAAACGGCGCCTGACCCGTCCGGGAGAGCCGACACACTGCCGAGGATCACGATGTGCTCGGGCTTGTATCTTGTGAGTGGCATCTGAATCACCGATTTCGGGGAACTGCCCGGCATCGACCAGATCTGCGGCGCGCCGATGCGTTGCGCGGCGAAGAAAATCTCGTCCCGCTTGGGGTTCCACGACGCATCGACCCAGCGCGCGGCGGCCCCGCGCCGAGACTGAGGATGGAGAGGCGTCATTCCGCCGTCGCTGAGGTTGATTCGGTGAAGCAGCGACCCGGCATTCGGCACGTTGAGCGCGCAGGCAATCGACGTCCCATCGGGCGACCAAGCGGGCGTGCCCGCAGTCGGATGGGATGTCGATAGCGAGCGTTCGAGCCCCGTTTTCAGGTGGAGGATCGCAAGCTGGCCGGAGATCGTCGGGATCCGTCCTCGCGGCGGCAAGCCGTTGACGAAGGCGATTTCGTCACCCTTGGGTGACCACGCCGGGTGCGCATGATAGCCGCCCGAATTGGTGATCTGCTTGGCTTCGCCGCCCGCGGACCCGACCTCCCAGATGCTGCCGAACAGCGAGAACGCGAGGCGCGTGCCATCGGGCGACCAAGTGGGATCGATCGCGCCCCACGTAATCGATTCCCCGTCGGAGGCGGAGATCACCTGGGTGCGATCCCGAACCACCAAAGCGCTCGTGACCACCACGAGAACCGCAACCGTAGTCCAGTGCGTGGCATTCTGCATGCCCCGATTATACGTCCGTCTGCCGCAGGCCGAAGCCCGCGGGAGATGCTGTCCCGTGACGAGGTTGAGGCAATCCTGGCCCAACTGGATCGCGCACCGTACCTGGCCTGTGAGCGCCTATACCGCAGGCTGAAGCATGCGGCACAGAAGGAACGTCGGCCGGGAGGCAGGCGCCACTTCTGGGGCGGAAGCCGATGCGGGGGTATCGACCCATGCCGGGTTCGCCCGATGGATTGCGGCTATGGGATTGAGTGCGGTGGGAAGCCTGCGCCACTGATTCTTGCGAATCAGCGAGGGCAGCGAAACTGGTGCCGGAGAGCGGACTCGAACCGCTGACCTAGGGATTATGAGGCCCTCGCTCTGACCACCTGAGCTACTCCGGCACTGGATAGAGAACTCATCTCCATCGTATCGGCCGCGTTTTCGACGTGTCAAACAGGCCGCCACGCTCACCCTGTGGAATCCCGGCCATGGCGGTTACAGCCCTCCTCCGCGCGACTATCCAAGGCCCGCTACCTACCGGAGCATGCGAGAATACATCTCGGCGGCAATCATACGCTGTGCCCGGGCATTGCGGATGGTCGTCCCAGGGGGCCAGCCACAGGGCGGTCTCGCGCGGACCTCCGCGATACACGCCGTGGAGATCCACCACCGTGAAGCCCGCATCGCGACCGATCTCCATGACCCTACGCGCGTCGCGCCGTGAGCCACGCAGAACTCCCAAGTTCGGAACCATCAACAGATAGGCAGGGATTCCCTGCTCGCCACAGCGCCTAACCGCACGGGAGAACTGATCTGGTGCGCAAGAGAGGACTTGAACCTCCACCCGGCGTAAACCGGACTAGGACCTGAACCTAGCGCGTCTGCCAATTCCGCCACTTGCGCACGTTTTGATTCAACCACCTACAGGCGGTGCTGCCGCCCGACTCGGAAAGTTGCCTTGCGGTTGCCTTGTTTCGTGGTGTTCTAACCTCGGCACGGCACGTTTCCAGCTTGGTCCAGCTTGGCAGCGGCATCGTGCCGGTCACGTTCACTAACGGTATTGTACCGATCGAAAACCGATCTTGTGTTCCGCCGCCGGTCGTCCTCACGATCACGACTCGTTCCCGTCAGCACTGCCGACGGCAAGACCCGGACCAACCAACAAGCGGTTGGTGAGCAGACGCGTGCGCTAGAATCTAGAAGCGCAGCTCACGCCGGAGGTCCCTCATGCATCGCATCGTTCTCGCTCTACTAGCCGCCACGCTCCTACTGGGCGCCCAGACGAAGAAGATCCTCGTCAGCAGCCGGGACGCCAAGACCATTCAGGACTGGCAGTCCGTGTCCTCGAAGGTCAAGCTCGTACCCGTGACCAAAGAGACGGTCATGAGCGAAATCGCCGACGCCGATGCTTTCGTCGGCAACATCACGCCCGAACAGGTCCGCGCCGGCAAGAACCTCAGTTGGGTACAGACACTCAGTGCCGGTGTCGAGCACGTGCTCCACCGCACCGGCAGCACCGATCTCCGCGACAGCAACATTATTCTGACCAATAACCAGATCGTCCAGGGACCCGAAATCGCCGACCATGCCATGGCCATGCTGCTGACGCTCAGCCGCGACCTTCCCCTCTACATCGCCGACCGCCAGACCGAAACCTGGCGGCGGCGACCGTATCTCGGGATCGAGCTGCGCGGCAAGACCGCCGTCATCCTCGGGGTCGGGGGCATCGGCCAACAGATCGCCGTTCGCGCTTGGGCGCACGGCATGCGCGTGATCGGTGTCGATCCGGACGACATTCCTTTCTCGCCGTTCATCGACCGAGTCGTGAAGCCCGATCAGCTTGACGAAGTGATCCCCGAGGCCGACGTGGTCTTCGTCGCGGCCCCGCACACGCCCGAGAGCCATAAGATGATGGGCCCGAGCCAGTTCGAGCGGATGAAACAGAAGTCGTACTTCATCGCCGTCAGCCGCGGTGGTGTTTACGACCTGGGAGCCCTGGTCAAGGCCCTCGACAGCCGCCGGCTGACCGGCGCCGGCGTCGATGTCACCGACCCCGAGCCTCTTCCCGAGGGCCACGCACTGTGGAAGTTCGACAACGTGATCATTACGCCGCACGTCGCCGGCCGCTCGGACCAAGACCGCGGCCGCATGCTCGGCATTGTCAAGGAGAACATCCGGCGTTTCGCCGAGGGCCTGCCGCTGCTCAACGTGGTCGACAAGCACAAGGGCTACTAGCGGCACGGGCCTGCATTTCTCACCACCTGACGGGCGCCACTCGGACCGCCGCATTGCCGGCACGGATTCGCCCCTCCATGAACCTCATCGAACTCTCCGGCGTCAGCAAGGTCTTCAAGACCTACGCTCGCGAGAGCGACCGGGTCAAAGAACTGCTGTCGTTCGGCCACTACCGGCGCCATGCCAAACACTGGGCGCTGCGGGACGTCTCACTCAACATCCGCAAGGGCGAAACGTTCTGCGTCATCGGGGAGAACGGCTCCGGTAAAACCACCCTGCTCAAGATTATCGGCGGCATCGTCCGCCCAACCAGCGGTTCCATCCGGGTCCACGGCCGGGTCAACGCCTTGTTGGAACTCGGCTCGGGATTCAACGCTGAGTTCAGCGGACGCGAGAACGTCTTCCTCAACGGCGCGATCCTGGGCCTCTCTACCCGTGAGGTGGAACGCAAGCTCGACGAGATCCTTTCGTTCGCCGAGATCGGCGAATTCATCGATCAGCCGCTGAAGACCTACTCGAGTGGCATGGTCGTGCGGCTCGCGTTCGCCGTGGCGGTTCAACTCGATCCCGAGATCCTGATCGTCGACGAAGCGCTGTCGGTTGGCGACGCCTATTTCTCGCAGCGCTGCATGCGCATGATTCACGAGTTGCGGGAGCAAGGCGTGACCATCGTTTTCGTGAGTCACAGCATCGCCGATGTGAAGACACTAGGCGAACGAACGCTGTGGCTCGAGAGCGGCCGTATCCGAGAACTCGGCGACACCCGCCACGTCGCCCAGAACTACCTGGCCGCGCTCGTTGAAAAGGACGCCGGATACCAGCGCCGCGAGCCGGCGCCAACTCAGAAACTCACCGCCCCTCGCGAGCCTCCGCCGCAGGTCGCGGTGGGAGGCTTTGCCGGGAACCCCGTCCGCCGCGGCGATGGCCGCGCCCGTGTCCTCGGCATCGAGATCCTCGACGCCCACGCCGAAAGCCTCGATCGCCTCGAACCTCTCGCCGAGTTCGTTGTGCGAGTCAGCGCCCAAGCCGAACAGCAGATCGCGACGCCCATCATCGGCATCCAGCTTCGTACCGACGAGGGCGCGGACTTCGCCGGAACCAGCTCCGAACGCGAAGGCGCCCTGCTGCCTCCCATGGCCCCCGGAGAGGTCGTCACCGTCGATTTCCACTTCCAGATACCGGCGGTCCATTCCGCCGGCATCACCTTCACCCCCGCGATTGCTGACGGCACGATCAGCGAGTTCACGCTCTGCGATATGGTCGAGGACGCCGTGAGCCTTCCGGTAATCGCTGGCGATCCCGCCGTGGTGGGGCAGCTCGGCATCCCTTGCCGCGTCTCGTATATTCTTCACGACGCCGCCTCCCGCCGAACGGATCTCGCGGTATCCCCAAGTTGAACGGACGGGCCCAAGCCCGAGGTATCTCGGCTCGACAAGCCGGAGGCTTGCGCCTGGAGGCTCCGACTCGTCGGTTCGAGGTCGAAGACCTCGCTAGTGAGAAGGCGTCGGGGTTGTGGACACTTGATAGAGCAGCAACTCGAACTTCTCGCGCTGCTCCGAGTCGAGGATCTTGGAGATTCGTTCGCGGGTCTCCGTGCGGAGGTTCTGGATTCGATTCATCATGTCCGCTTCGTGCATGATGCACTCATCCAAGACGCTGCGAATCGCGGAGTACTGCTTCTCGTTGAGATTCAACTCGTCGGCCAGGTGCTCGACCGATTCGTAGGAACCCGAGGGGGTCGTGCCCGTGGCGCCGGGCCGAAAGTGGTCCTGATAGGCCTTTATCCCGATGGCGCCGGCGGCCGCGCCGCCGAGGAAGACGGCAAACAAAACGGTGAAGATTTTTCCCTTGTAAAACTCGACGTGCGCGCTCGACATCGGCTTACCGGACGCTTTTCGACACCATCAGGACGCTTAGCATCGAGTCGCGATTCTGTTCCAGGTCGGAACCCAGGCGGACTTCGTACTCCGGGGGCGGGGGCCGCGTCAGCATCCGCTCAGCGACGTGAACCGTGCTCTCGGCCGAGCCGTCGAACACGGTGGCATAAGCGCCCAGCAGAAAGAACCACATCAGAGACACGAAAGCCAGCCGCTTGACCAAAACGGGTTCGAGGAAGGTCGCCCAAAAAGGCACGCCGCGTTCTTCTTCCACCTGACTCATCACACGGGCATAGAAACCCGGCGCGGGCTGCACCGGCATGCCGTCTTCTTCCGGCGCCCTGAGTTCGTGCAACAGCGAGGCGGTCTCTCGGTGCCGCGCCAACTCTTCGGCCGCCTTCGGATTCGCACTCAGATAGCTTTCGAACTCTTCCTTGCACTGGCCCAAGAGACCGCCGGAAAGGTAGTCCTCCAGGTTCTCCTTTATGAAGTTATCCATCGCTTCCGTTTTCCCCCGCCAAACTCCGCTGAGCAGTCCCTACGATTCGCCTTCCTACGTAATCACCCTACCGAACTTCCCGGCCGCCTTGACCAGCTTCTGCCGGGCTCGGAACAATTTTACCTTAATCGTGTTCTGGTTGAGGCCGGTCATCTCGGCCAGCTCCTCAACCGTCTTGCCCTCGACCTCTTTCTGAATCAGCAGCAGCCTCTCTTCTTCGGACACTTTCGAGAGCAGCTTCATCAGATAGTCGCGCTTCTCGATGCGCGAATCGATCGCAGGCCTCTTTTCGACCGCAAGATGCGAGTTCTCGATCGTGCGGGCATCGTCTGCGGCCAGATCAGCTTCGTAGACCAGCTTGCGGACCTTCTGCTTTCGCAGGTAGTCGTAACACTCATTGACCGTGATCTTGTAGATCCAGGTGATCAGCGAGGAGCGAAAGTCGAAGCCCTTGATCGAGAAGTAGATCTTAGTGAAGACCTGCTGCGCGATATCCTCGGCGTCGTTGCGGTTGCGGACGATACCGTAGATGATCGAGAAGACTTTCGACTGGTGCCGCTCAACGATCTGGCGGAAGGCGGACTCGTCGCCATTTTGGCAACTGCGGACGAGGTCCGCTTCGGGGCTCTTTCTGTAAACCACCTTGGTCTCGGCAGCCCGGCCCCCTGCGACGACGCCGATCGGTAGGGTAGCAGTCGTAGCGCTCATACGCTCTATCGACGCGCCCTGGGGGGAGCCGGTTTCAAAATGTCAACAGAGTTTTTTGTCGCGGCCGGCCCTGTTTCCGCAGGACAGCCGCTCAAGCAGCCTCGCCACGTTCTCCGCCGCCTTCGGCCGCTGCTAATGCCCTGATTACGAACCACTTACCGTAATGGTTCCCTTTTTCGAACGTACTGGGTTTCTTGCAGGCGCCGCGGATCCGCAAATTCAGAGCTCCAGCTTCCACGGGGCCCGGTACTCCCTCCGCAAGTAGGTCACCGCTTCTTTGTTCGGCGTGGTTTCGCTCTCCGGGTCCCACTCGACCCGCTGGCGGCTCCTCAATGACACGTTCGCCAGCAGGCACGTCACTGTGGAGCGGTGGCCGAGCTCGATGTCGCTGATGGGCGGCTTGCGGCTCCTGATGCTGTCGACGAAATCGTGCCAATGGCTCAGCGTCGAGTCATTGCTGCGGGACCCCTGCTCAGGCAGAATTCGCGCGATGCGGTCGGGTGTTTCGTCGTCGCGCGGCCTCGTCTCGGGCAGGATCTCCCAGCGGCTGCGGTCGACGAACAGCGTCCCTTGGGTGCCGTGAAACACAATGCCGTAACCTTGGTCCCACATTGACTGCGCGTTGGCCGCGCGGTTTTCGTAGACGCACACGAAGCCCGGAAATTCGTAGGTGGCCTGCAGCGTGTCGGGGGTCTCGCGATTGTCGCCGATCACGTACTTGCCGCCCACGGTCGTGACCACCCGCGGCCCCTTCTCGTCCATCGCCCACAACACGATGTCGAGCAGGTGCACGCCCCAATCGGTCATCATGCCGCCGGCATAGTCCCAGAACCACCGGAAGAAGGAGTAGTGGTTCGGATGGACGCCGAAGCGGTTGGCGTTGAACGGACGTTCGGGTGCGGGCCCCAGCCACATATCCCAATTTAGATCAGCGGGCGGTTCGGCGTCGGGCGGCGAGCCGATCCCCTCGGGATACTCATTGCCGTAGTTCCACGTGCGGACGAAGCTGATCTTGCCCAACCGCCCGCTGCGGACGATCTCGACCGCCTTCTGGAAGTGCTTGGCCGATCGCTGCTGTGTGCCGACCTGCACGATGCGTTCATACTTGCGCGCCGCCTCGACCATCATGCGGCCCTCGTGAACGGTGACCGAGATGGGTTTCTCGACGTAGACGTCCTTACCCGCCTTGCACGCCTCGACCGTCATGTAGGCGTGCCAGTGGTCGGGCGTGGAGAGGCAGACGGCGTCGATATCGTCGGCGGCAAGCACGTCCCGAAAATCCTCGTGGACACGCGCCTCGGGAACCATCTTCAGCGTCAAGTCGATGTTGGGCTTATAGACATCGCAGATGGCGACGACTTCCAACTCGCGGACGCGAAGGGCGGACCTCATGTTGCTTCGGCCCCGCCGGCCCAGGCCGATGAACGCGAGGCGATAGCGCTTCCCGCCCGCTTGCGGGGCCTGTGAGGATGCCGACGCGGCCACAGCCGGAGCCGCGCCCGCCGTCACAGCCGTCTTCAAAAAGGTTCGTCGCTTCAGGTCAGGTCCGGCCATGATCCCTCCCTCCGCTGAGCACCGAATTCAAGTAAAAGCCTAGCGTACACGAACCGGTAGCCACGGGCACTGCTGCCTGTCGGCCGCCGCGACGCGGCGGCAAACCAATCCAGACAAACTGCCGAGGCGTTTGACCGATTCCGAGACCGCGGCCACCCGCCCCACCGTCCGGTCACCGGGGGCCGTCTCACTCCGCCACATCCAACTCAACCCGATCCTCCAACTCGTCGAGCAGCCGAACGACCAGCGCCTTCTGCCCATACTCGAAATCACTGCCGGCCTTGTCAGGGTCATGAGCCGCAACCCAAGCCTTGAGCATCTCGGTCACCGGGTGGGCGACAGCTTCCTCAGCCCCCGGCTCGAAGCGCAGCGGGATTTCGGATTGTCGAATGGCGTCCAGTAGCAGTTCGGAAAACTTCATAGCGGGCCCGTCGCGTGTCGTCGCTCGATTATGCCAAACGTGCCCACTCGATGGTCTCGCGCGACGCTGGAGGCAGACCTGCCCTCGCGGCGTCGCGCCCATTCCGCGACGGCCGTCTTCTTTGAGAGGGAATAACGTCTTCTCTAACGTGATTTCGATGATAAAATCTCCTCCTAGGCTCTATTGCGCCACGAGCATTATGATATCCATGTTCCGCTGGAGGGAGCTGCCCCAACTCCTTTCCGCACGTCGAGAGTAGAGCAAGGGGTGCTGATCATCGACGTGCCCTCATTCCTGTTGACGGTGCAGTGCACCTAGCCGTCGACGAATGTCGCCCAAGGCACGGCGGCGCCCCTGTTCGCGCCCCAACGAGGCCTTGACACAACGAGGCGTTTTCTTGGCCTTTAGAAGCCGTGCTGTGGTAGTATGCCACGGGGTCGTTGCCATGACTTGTCTGCGCCAGTCGGTCTCGACCCGTTCGTAGCCCCAGTTGTCGGCGAAGGCCTGCGCTTTCTCTTTCTTGCGGTCGCAGGCGGCTTTCAGCACAGGGCGGTGCTCGACCTCGAAGAAATCGTTCAAATGCTCATACGCGTTGGAATGGGCACGGCCCATAAAGCCATAGCCGATCATGCCGACACGGAGAGGTTTAGACATGTTGGTATCCCGGATCACAGATTCGGAGTGGACCGGAGGAATCAAACGATGACGCGATCACATCAACAGAAGAATCCCCGCGAAACCATCCGGCGTCAGCCGCCCAGGTCGGGCCGGGCGGCGGCTCAAGAGTTTACGTTCGAGCGTGAACTGTTTTACCACACATGGCCCGTCGGGCCGGGGTGATGGTCGGAGGCAGGTGGATGTCCGAGTCGCAGATCCAGGCTAAGCTGGCCGAATTGGCCGTTGGAAGTGGCGTTGGCGAGTGTAGAAAAGCCGAACCTTACGGGCAAGTTTAGATAAGCCTGGCTGTCATCCGCAAGCCAGCATAGGTTTCGATGTCAAGAGGCAATAGAAATGTCCCCTGCGGCAAGGCAGTAGAAGTGTCCCCTGGGTGGTAGGGGAGAATCGTCGTCGTCGGGGCTGTGGAACTGTGGGAATCGCGTGAGCGATTTCCAAGGGGCGGTGGGAAGGGTGGAAAACCATCCACCGCTCCTCGAACCCGGCACGGCGGCCTCGAGAAGGTTTTCCACGCTTTCCGTCCGATCCGGCATTTCCACAGCCCTCTTATGAATTCGCAGATCGTGTTTTCCCCAATACAGCTCGCCGCCAGGGGTGGTTCGCCGCCGGCTTGCGCCCGCCCCCCGGACGCCGCTGCGCTGCCGGCTTCACCCGCGGCTGCGGCACCGGCGTGGCGATCACTTCGTGCTCGATCTCGTGCTCCTCAAACCTCACCTGCAAGCTCTGATCGCGCCACTGTTGGACCGTCACCCGTGCACCCGCCCCCACCCCCTGGTTGCGTTTCGGCTTCAACTGCAAGCAGCGATTCTCGAAACGCACCACCCGCTCGTTGCTTACCACCCGGTCGTACTCGAAACAGAACACTCGTCGCAGCTCGGTGCCACGGGGTAGCGCCTGGTGAAAGTCCGCTCCCACCGTCGGCTCGCAGGCGAAGCGCTCGTTGTGCTCGCCCAAGTACTCCTGGTCGAGATAACGGTTCGCCGCCTCATAATCGACGATCCCGCGCAGCCGCATCTTCTTGATCAGGCGGTCTTGGTGCGTGCCGTGATGGCGTTCGACACGTCCCTTGGCTTGCGGCGAGCCCGCCGCCAGGATCGTGATGCCGAGCTTCGCACACATGCGCCCGAACTGCGTCTCGGGCTCGATGCCTTCGATCAGCTCGCTGGTCGTCGCGCGTCGCTGGTAGACACTCTTGCGGTCCAGGTAGAGCGCCTGCGGTACACCGTAGGCCCGCACCCAAGCGGCCAGCAAGTCCGCCGCCGCCCAGGTGGTTTCTTCTTTGCTGAAGCGGCACAGTGCTGTCCCGGTGGCGTCGTCGACCAGGTTCATCAAACAGCCCCGCGGAGCGCGCTGCTCGAGCCAATCGTGGAAGCTGCCGTCGAGTTGCAGCAGCTCGCCGAAGTGCGCTTTGCGCTGCCGCCTGGTGCGATGGGGCCGGCGCTTGCGGCGGCGGCTCCACAGCCCGGCAGCGAGCATCCAGCGTCGCAGCGTGCGCACCGATACCTCCAGGCCGTGATCCTCTCGCAACTGCTCCGCGGCCAGTGTCGGCCCGAAGCGCTGCTGCGGCTCGCCCCCATAGTGTCCCGCACCAAGGCAAACTCCGCCGGCTTGGCCCGGTTCGAGCGGCGGCCGACGTTGCCGTGCACCAGCGCTTTGGCACCGCCCTTGCGATAGCGGCTCCACAGGCGTTTGGCTTGGCGATAGCTGATCTCCAGCCGCATGGCCGCCTCGCTCAACTTCCACTCCCCACGCCGCACCCGGCCTAACACCTCACTACGTCTCAGCTCCTTGTCGCTCATCCATGTCCTTCCCAATCTTTCACCTCCTCGTGGAGCTTCAGATTAGGGGACATTTCTATTGCCTGCTCAGGGGGACATTATCATTGCCTTTCAACATGGCCGTTTGTGTCATGTTTGGCGCGGCGTGCGCGGTCCCCGAAGAAGGTGGCTCGGCGCCATCGGTTGCTTATCCGCACGATGCTGAACCGTCACTGGCGTTCCACCGCACTATCACCCTGCCTACGAGATGATCGAATGAACCACTTCGCCGTGAATGTCAGTGAGGCGGAAGTCCCGCCCGGCATAGCGGTAGGTAACCTTGGTGTGATCCAGCCCCAATAGGTGCAGGATCGTAGCGTGCAGATCGTGGAAGTGGACCTTGTTTTCTACCGCGTAGTAGCCGTACTCGTCCGTCTTACCGTAGATGATGCCGGATTTGATACCGCCGCCGGCTAGCCACATGGTGAAGCCGTGGGGGTTATGGTCGCGGCCGTCTGCGCCCTCGACCGTGGGTGTACGTCCGAACTCGCCGCCCCAGATTACGAGCGTTTCATCCAGCAGGCCTCGCCCTTTGAGGTCCTGGAGGAGGCCGGCAATCGGCTTGTCGACGCCGCGGGACATCTTGACCATATTCTCTTCGAGTTTGCGGTGGTGATCCCATCCATTGCTGTTGCACTGCACGAAGCGAACTCCGCGCTCGGAGAAGCGCCGTGCAAGCAGACACTGCAGGCCGAAGTCCTCGGTCGCGGGGTCGTCGAGCCCGTAGAGGCGACGCGTCGCTTGCGACTCGCCGGAGATATCCTGCACCTCGGGCGCCTCGGTCTGCATGCGGAAGGCAAGCTCGAAGCTGGCGATGCGGCCTTCCAACTCGCTGTCGGGGCCGGTCTGTTCAAGCTGCCGCCGCGCCATGCGGTCGAGCATCTCGAGTTCGAGCCTCTGGCGACGGGCCTCGTTGTTCGGGTTGTCGATGAACGGAATGCGGGCGTCCTTTGATTTGATCTCTCCGTGGCCCAGAGGGGTTCCTTGATAGGCGGCGGGCAAGAATGCCGCGCTGTAGTTGTTCGATCCGCCTTGAGAGAGCGCCTGGCAAATCGTGAGGTAGCCGGGCAGGTTTTGGTTCTCGCTACCCAGGCCATACGTGATCCACGAGCCCATGGCCGGCCGAATGAAGGTGTCGCTGCCGGTGTGCCATTCGAGGACGGCACCCCCATGGCGAGGATTCGTGCAGTGCATCGAACGGATGATGCAAAGCTCGTCCACCTGGCCGGCAACGTGCGGGAATCCCTCGCTCACCCAGGCGCCGCTCTGACCATGCTGCTTGAACTCGAAAGGGGAGCCTACCAGATTCCCCATGCGCTGCGGGAAGGAGACGACGCGGGGCGCGTCGAACGGAAGCGGCTTGCCGTGGTCACGCTTCAGGATGTCTTTAGGGTCAAACGTGTCGATATGAGACGGCCCCCCGAACATGAACAGCATGATGACCCGCTTGGCCTTGGGGGTGAAGTGCGGCGGCCGCGGCAGCAGGGGGTCGACGGCTGCGGCAGCGGTCTCTTGGGCTAGCAGCGCGCTAAGGGCTAAGCTTCCGAAGCCGGCACCCATTTGCCGAAGCATCTCACGGCGTGAGGGGAGTGGCGGCCGAGGATGGTAGAACGGTTGGTTCATGACGGTCTTCGTTGGAATTGTACCTCGTTGTTGACGTAACCGAGCCCGTAGCCCCAGCGATGGAATACGGTGACGTATCTGAGCGGTGCAGCCGCCGCCATCCTGGGCGGGCACGGGGGCCCGCCCCTACAGAGCAGAGCAGCCGGGTCGGGGGACCCGCCCCTACGCCTAAGGAATTTCCGCGGCATTCCACTAGGGCGTGTTAACGCTAACGTAGGGTATCGAAACGTAGAGCCTCGACGATGAGGGCGAAGTGGAGGAAGGCGAGGAACATGACGTCGAGCTTGTCGAAGCGGGAGAAGATGCGGCGGAATCCCTTGAGCCGTCGGAAGAGTCTCTCGATCTCGTTGCGGCGGCGATAGAGCGCTCGGTCGTATTCCCACGGCTCCAGGCGGGTGCGCCGGGGCGGCACGACGGGAATCCATCCGAAATCCAAAGCCAGTTGGCGTGTCTGATCGTCCTCATAGGCGCCGTCCATCAGCAGCGGCAGCGGCTCGGGCAGTGGCCCCAGACCGCCGAGCAAGTTCGCGGCCCTGCTGGGCGTCGTGCGCTTGGCCGGGCGAGAGAGCGAAGGTTATCGCCGTTCGAGCATTTGCGGCAACCATATGAATCTTGGTGGTCCATCCGCCGCGGGATTTGCCGATCGCTTGCGGACCGTTTTTTTAACGCGCCCGTGCCGTCGGGATGAACCTTCACGATGGTCGAGTCCATTGACACGGCTTCGATTCGGATGCGGACCAGCTGCTCGCGCTGCAGTTTCTCGAAGACGGCGTCGAGCACGCCGTTCTTCGACCAGCGGTTCATGCGGGTATAAATGGTGTGCCAGTTACCGAAGCGTTTAGGCAAGCCGCGCCATTTGCAGCCCTGCTCGGCGACATACAACATGGCGTTCAAAACCGTGAGGTTCGGCAGGCTCACATTGCCGCGCTGGCGGGGCAGGACCGGCTCGATGCGGCGGTATTGCTGCTCGGTGATCTCCATACCTCCGAGTATAGCAGCTTTTGCGCCTTAGTGTTAACACGCCCTAGTTCACGTATACAAACTCATTCGATGACAGCAAGACTCGGCACAGCGCCAGCCATGCGGATGCTCGGCGCTGTCGTGTGTCCAAACGATCCTCGAGTTCGGCCTCATAGCGAGCGAGGAAGTGCATCCATTCCGGTATTTCTTCGGGAGTCGGAGGACGGGACAGGATTCGCTCGTAGGCCTGCCTGATGCGCTCACCCTCAGTCTGAATCGGGGAGTCGAGCAGTCTTCCCGCCAACTGGCCGGCAGATTCCTCCATCAGCTTGCTGTTGAGCATGAACAAGGCCTGGGGAGCAACGGTGGTCGACGACCGCCGGCCACTCATTCTCGAGGGATCGGCGAAGTCGAAAGCTTCTAATACTTCGTACACGGCACTCCGCAGAACCGGGAGATAGACGCTACGCCGCGGAGAATCATACAACGCCGGGTCGCGTGACTTCCCTTTCCCGGAGAGGTTCACGAAGGGCGGTTCGTTCAGTAGGGTTCCGCCCATCGTGAAGTCGAGACGGCCGCTCACATAAAGCAACGAGTCACGAATAACCTCCGCTTCCATACGGCGGCGGCCGACTCGCCACAACAAACGATTCTCAGGGTCGATCTCGGCGGCGCGAGCGTTGAATGTCGAACTCATTTGATAGGTGCTCGATAGCATGATCCGCCGATGCATCTCTTTGACCGACCAGCCGCTCTCGACCAACCGAACGGCCAGCCAATCGAGTAGAGGCTGATTGTCGGGCCGCTCACCCAAGCGGCCGAAGTTGTCAGGCGACCGTACAATGCCCTGGCCGAAATGACCTTTCCAGATACGGTTGACCATCACGCGTGCCGTGAGTGGATGGTCCGGCCTGGTCAACCAATGGGCTAACTCCAGACGGCCGCTTCGGTCGGCGCCAATCGGAGTTTGCCGATCATCGGCAAGGATGCGGGGGAAGCGGCGCCGGACAAGCTGACCGGGTGTCAAGTGGTTCCCGCGGATGAAAACCGGAAGGTCCTCCACCTCGCCTTCCTGCACCGCCATGGCTTTGGGAATCGAGGCGTATTCCTGCTTCGCGGCCTTCAGATTCTCTTCATACCCCTCTCGTTCCTCCGCCGACATCTTCTCCCGGTTACCGTTGACGAGAATGTCGTCGTGCAGGTCGATTTGCTTTTCCAACTCCGTCAGCCGCCGGTTCTGCTCGGGACCCTCGAGCGCCGTGGCGTTCCATTTGGAATCGACGCGGTACGACAACATGGTCTGGCTGCTCTTGAAGATCGCCGCCAGTGAGTAGTAGTCGGCGGTAGGGATGGGATCGAACTTGTGATCGTGGCAGCGGGCACAGCCAAGGGTCAGCCCCATCAAGGCGCGCGAGGCGGTGTCAAGTTGCTCGTCGACGATATCCATTTGCTGCTTGACCGGATCGTCCTCGGCGAGCATCTTCGGGCCGATCATGAGGAAACCGGTGGCGACCAGGCCCTCGGCGCGGCGCGCGGCGCCCCGCTCCGCCAACAGGTCGCCCGCCAGTTGCTCGTGGATGAAGCGGTCGTAGGGCTTGTTGCTGTTGAAGGCCCGGATCACGTAGTCGCGGTAGCGCCAGGCATCGCCGTAAACGAGGTTATCGTCCATGCCGTTGCTGTCGGCGTAACGCACCACGTCGAGCCAGTAGCGTCCCCAGCGCTCTCCGTATCGCGGTGAGGTGAGCAGGCGGCCCACGACTCGTGCGAACGCCTCAAGGGAATCGTCATCGAGAAAAGCCGCCACTTCTTCCGGCGTGGGTGGTAACCCGTGCAAGTCGATGGTCGCACGGCGGATGAGGGTTCTCTTGTCGGCGGGCCGAGCCGGTGTCAGTCCCTTCGCTTCCCGTTGTGCCAAGACGAAGTGGTCGATGGGAGCCTGGGCCCAAGACTGGTCTCCAACTTGTGGGACCTCGGGTTCAACCACCGCCTGAAATGCCCAGAACGACTTCTCTTCCTCGGTCAAGTCTGCGCCGAAATCTGCGCCGGAATCCAGTTTCCGCCGGCGTTTTGCTCGTGGCGGTGGTTGCGCGTCCGGCCACGGCGCTCCCATTCTGATCCAGTCCGTCAAGATTTGGATTTCTTGTCTCGGTAGCTTCGTCTTGGGCGGCATCTGAACGAAGGTGTCATGGTTGACAGCGAGGATAAGCAGGCTCCGTCGCGGCTCACCGGGGACCATGGCTGGGCCGGACCGTCCACCGCCGAGGATGGCAGACAAGGAGTCGAGCCTTAATCCGGCCTGTCCTTCCCCGGTGCCTGGACCATGGCAAGGGTAGCAGCGGTTCGCAAACACGGGCTGGACTTTCGTTTCGAAGAATTCGAGAGCGGAGGGATCGGACTTGGAACGAGTTGTGATGTTTTGCGCGGGTAGGACAGGAGCGAAGCTAATGAACACCAGCACCGTCGCGGCCTTGAGACGACTCAAACGGCTCATGGACTCACAGCCTAGCCGATTTGCAGCAGGAGGGTTCAGGCTTAGTACGCCGTTTCATGACAAAGGTCCGTATCTGATCGGGGGCATCCGTCATCCTGGGCGGCCGGGCACGGGGGCCCGCCCCTACATCGCAAACATGCGGCCTCAGAGGCCCAGGTCGGCGCGGATCTGCTGAGCGAGTGTGTCCAGCTCGGCTGCGGGGTGGGTGGTGATCTCCTGATGTTCGCCTTTCAAGTATTGGACGACCTGGGCGGCCACGCCGTCGTCGACAATGACCGCCAGCTTGACGTCGGTGTCCTGCAGGCGGGTCAGATCCTGATAGACGCCACGTAGCTTCTGCGCATCACCTTCGGCGTGCAGCAGGGCCAGCCCGTGGACGTACTTGTTGGCGCCGTTCGGAGGATAGGTGTAGTCGAAAGTAAACTGATAGCCGGGCGCACCGTAGGTGACGCGGGCCTTACGATGGAGACCGCGCCCATTCCCGACAAGGCCGTATCGACGGAATGCCCCCTCCATGCGGCCCAAAAGATGAGCGCGCGTGCCGGGCGCCGGGCCTTGCTCTTCGGCGGGAGGTTCGGGCCGCGGGGTCTCTACGTAGGCGTGATACAGCCGCTCAATCTCATAAGCCGCGTCGCGTCCCCAGAAGGTCTTTGGGTCGGAGACCTGCAAGGTCGTCGAGAGGTTCTTCCGCAGGTCGTCCGCGTAGTGCGAAAAGCCTTCGCCGAGCAGGTGCCGGTCCGCGAACTCGTTACGGAGGGCTTCGAGGTACGCCATGTCTGCTTGTGGGTGGCAGCGAAGCCGCTGGAAATCGGAAGCGAAACGGGCGTCCAAGACCTGACCCTCGTCGTTCGAGAGAAACACGCCGATGTTGAAGTGCTCGTCCGAGACGAGGTTCGGCACATAGCGCAGGAGTTGAAAGCTGTAGCGGCTCATTTCGTCCTTTGCCAAGAGATCGGCCTTTCTTCTCTATAATCCCAGGGCTTACCCCGAGGCCGTGGAGGCCCTCAGCGACCAAGCGGGGAACGGGTCGCGGGCACCATTCTTCGCCTCGCGAAGCAACTCCGGCACACGGCCTCGCCTGCTATACAGCTTCTCGAGCAACAACTCAAGGGCATCCCAATCGTGGTCGTACCACTCGGGGGGCACCCTCTTCGAGGCACCGTCCAGCACCTCGGGCGAGCACTCCCGGATGCGGCTCAGCCAGGGCTCAAAGTCCTCGTACCCTTTGACGGCGGCGTAGACCTCCCGCCGGCTGTAGAGTCCGCGCTCGGGAGAGTCAGGGAACTCCCAATTCTGGGCGTTGAACACAAAACCATGGTCGATCATATTGGCCACGTAGACCAGCGAGCGGGGCGAGGGGCCGGTCGGACGGGGCTCTTCATCGCCTTGCATCCATCGCTTTGCACGGTCTCGAAAGAAGATAGCCTGGCGCCCGTTGGCGTGCTGGCCCACTTGTCGAAGGCAAGCATGCCCAGGAAGCTATCCACGTTGTAGACGAGCCGCAGGAGCGACAATGGCAAGTAATCATAGACAGCACGGCGCGTTGGGCCACCGGGAAAGCTCGAGCCAAAATGCAGCCCGGGCTCGCAGCGCCGAACGCGCCCACCGACGTTCATGGTCAGTTCCGGCGTTGCCTCAATCAATCCCCCCGGCACTTCGACAACGTCCCACGGGGGCACCGGCAGGTGCAGTTGCTCCAGTAGAACGTAGGACACCAGCTCGTTGACTAGAATCCTTGGGTGCTGGGGGTTGTTACGGAACTTGACGATGTAATAGAGATCGTCGTCCGCCAGCATGAGGTGGGCGTTGGCCCCCCCTCATGCGCCGGATGTGCTGGCGTGCGACGACGGACATCGCTACAGAAAACCGACCGCCGGCCGGAAGCATGGCGGACACGACTGCGCCGCCCACACTTCTCTTCCGAGAAGCCGGCAGGGGTTTCAAGATATTATAGGGACTTTTTTTGAAATCCGATGGGGTTTCGATTGTGGACGCGAATCACCCTGGCAAGGCTGGTGCGCGAGAAGATGCGGCTACGGGCTAACTGCCGCCGGAAGCCGGCTCAACGGTCAGGTAGCGGCCGGCGCGGATGCGGCTGTTGCGCAGGCCGTTCCAGGACTTGAGATCAGTGACGCTGACGCCGAAGCGCTTGGCGATTATTCCCAGCGTGTCGCCTTGGCGGATACGGTAGCGTGTTCCAGAGTCGCCCACGGCTGCGGAGCCAGAAGCCCGCGAAGTCACGTTTAGGTAGTCGCCCGCGGTGATGCGGTTGCCGCGCAGGCCGTTCCAGTGTCTGAGGTCGGTGACGGAAACGCCAAACCGCTCGGCGATCGCACCGAGATTGTCGCCCCGGCGAATGCGATAGCGGCCGTCGGCTGGAATCGGGGAAGTGGAGTGACGTTTCGGGGGAGACTTTTTGGCCGATGCCTTAGCCATGAGAGTGCTTGCGGCGCCGCCGGAGCCCGGATGGACGACTAGGTATTCACCGGCCGCGATGCGGTTGCTGCGAAGGCCGTTCCAACGCTTCAAATCAGCCACGTCAACGTTGAAGCGGCGGGCGATCAGAGCCAGGTTGTCTCCGCGGCGGATCTTGTAGCGTTCACCACCCGCGGCCGTCTTACGAGGCGCACTGGCGCTGGACGACGCCACGGCCGCAAGAGCTCCGCTCAACGCGGCGGGAACTTCGGAAGGCGGCCGCACGATCAAGTACTTCCCGGCGCGGATGCGGCTGCTGCGAAGCCGATTCCACGACTTCAGGTCCGCTACAGTGACGCCGAAACGCCGGGCGATGATCGCCAGGTTGTCTCCGCGGCGGATCCTGTACTGTCCCGATCCGTCCGCCGACGGAGTCCGGCTTGTTGCGGAACGCGACGCTGCACTCGCCGCGGCCGCGTCACGCGGCGCAGGGAACGCCTCGCGGGTTCCCACTGTCAGCGTGTCCCCGGCGCCGATACGGTTGCTCTTCAGCCCGTTCCAGGCCTTGAGCTGTGCCACGGTGACACCGAAGCGGCGCGCGATGATGCCGAGCGTGTCGCCCCTGCGGATGCGATAGGTCCCTGATCCCGCCGGGGCCGAGGCACGAACTTGGCGCCCCTTCCGGCCAACGCCTTCCCGCCGCACGATCAAGTAACGGCCGGCGATGATGCGGGTGCCGGTCAGCCCGTTCCACTTGCGCAAGTCGGCGATCGAGACGCTGAAACGGCGCGAGATGGAACCCAGGTTGTCGCCGCGAACGATGCGGTAGCGCCCCGTGCCCGGTTCGAGAAAGCCGCCCGCTCCTCCCGACGAGCCGCCGTAGTAGCGGAGCCGCCGTTTAGGGGCAGGAATCGTCAGACGCATTCCCGACGAGAGTACGCCGTTATCGAGCCAGTTGTGGGCCGTGATCTCCGATGGCTTGACTTTATACCGTTGGGCAATGCGGACGAGCGAATCCCCTTCCCGCACCTCGTGCCTCCTCCAGGCGAGGCGCTGCTCGGCCGGAACCTGCCGCAGCTCACTCACAAACGTCTCACCTGTTCCCTTGGGGAGCCGCAGGCTGTAGTCGAAGGGGGGCGTGGCCGAGCGCAGCAGCGCCGGGTTCAGTTGCTTGATCGTCTGTGCGCTGGTGCCGGTGATATCAGCGATCAGGTCGAAGTGGATCTCGGTTTCGGTTTCGACAGTGTCGTACTCGAGCGGAGGCGCCGGATCCTTGATCTCGATCCCATACATTTCGAGATTCTTCCCCACATAGGTCATTGCGAGGATGATAGGGACATAGTTGCGAGTTTCCCGACGAACGAAGCGCCGCCGGCTATGGGTCCAGAAGTCCTTCGAGCCGGTGCGCTTTACCGCCGTCTTGACGCGGTTCGGTCCGCCGTTATAAGCGGCCATGGCGAGGTACCAGTCGCCGAATTCGATATAAAGGTCGTGGAGGTGCTGGGCGGCGGCTCGCGTGGCTTTTTCAGGGTCGTAGCGCTCGTCAATGTAGCGATTCTGTCGCAAGCCGTATTGCTTGCCACGGAACTTCACGAACTGCCACATACCAGTGGCGTACGCGCGGGAGCGCGCCTTGGGCCGAAACCCGGACTCAGCCTGCGCGAGATGGAACAGTTCGAGAGGGACCCCCTCTTCCTCGAGAATACGCTCGATCATGCCGCGGTAGGCGCCCGAGCGCTCCATCGTGCGGACATAGGTTTTCTTTCCCCGGGGGCTCTTGAAATAGTTGAT
Source organism: Bryobacterales bacterium (assembly GCA_965248255.1). GTDB lineage: Bacteria > Acidobacteriota > Terriglobia > Bryobacterales > UBA6623 > JAKZVK01. Next base: position 1,517,116 of record CBDFIW010000004.1, on the reverse strand, counting down.
GAACTTGGCCACTTGGGAGTTGAGGACCAGGGGCAGTGTCGAGCGGGTCTTGCTGAGGCGCTGTTTACCGGAGCCTTCCAGATCGAAATCGTCGGGGATGTCGCTGTCGTTCAACTCATCGATCAGGGCTAGTTCGTCTTCGGAGGCCGCTTCTCCGTCACCCTCGGTGCTCGTGCCATCCTCGAGGGCCTCGCGCGCCACGGTTTCGAAATCCCCAAAATCGGGTGCAGGGATCTCGTCATGCCGGTCAAGGGTGATCTGTGAGGGTGAAAAGGGCTCCGGTTGAACGGCCCCAGCCGTTTCCGCCCGCTGGGACGAGGCAGGCTCCACCGAGGGGGGTTCCGGCACGGTCTGGGCGGTCACCGGGGGCAGCGGTGTCGGGGCGGTTGCGACGCCGCGGCTGTCACGGCCGCAACTAACCCACAGAAGGGACAGCAAAACGAGGCCAGCAAGTACTGGTGAAAGCTTCGTAAAACCCATGATCACAAGGGTAGGATCGCACATCCCCAGGGGGGATTCGGGGCAAGATCTCAGCGTCCCGAGGCTGAAAGCTCGATCCTATCAGACCCATCGGAGGCGGGTCAACGAGCGCCATACGACCACAGTTCCGCCAGGTTTAGGGGTTTCGGTCCAGAGCAGCGTGGAAAAGTAAGGTGGGCGGCCTACTACGAGCAACGAGGGGCATGGCGTGCTACGGCGTGCTACGACACGGGGCCGTTCGGGGCGACAGGTCAGTCCTCTTCCTCTGCAACGCCTTCGCGCTCGGCCTTCGCGTGGGCGATCACCTTCTCGGCGATCTGCTGTGGCACGAAGTCGTAGTGGTCCATCTCCATGGTGAACGAGCCGCGGCCTTGCGTCATGGAGGTCAGTTCGTTGGCGTAGGTGAGCATCTCGGCCATGGGCACCTCGGCGCGTACGATCTGATGGCTGCCGCGCGTCTCCATGCCCTGAATTCGGCCCCGGCGGCCGTTGAGGTCGCCCATCAGGTCGCCGGCGAAGTCCATCGGAGCGACCACTTCGACCTTCATGATCGGCTCGAGCAGGGTCGGCTTGGCTTCCTCCATGGCCTTGCGGAACGCCTTGCGGCCGGCCAGCTTGAAAGCCAACTCGGAGGAATCCACGTCGTGATAAGAGCCGTCGTAGAGCACGACCTTGAAATCCGTCACCGGATAGCCCGCCAGAAAGCCGTGCTCGGCCGCCTCGACGATGCCCTTCTCGACCGCGGGGATGTAGGTCTTCGGGATCGATCCGCCAAAAATCTCGTTGGCGAACTCGAACTCCTTGCCGCGCTCGAGCGGCTCCATACGGATTTTGCAATCGCCGAACTGTCCGTGGCCGCCGGTCTGTTTCTTGTGGCGTCCCTGCACGTTGGCGCGGCCGCGAATCGTCTCGCGGTAGGGGATCTTGGGTGAATGCAGCTCGACGTCGACCTGATAGCGCTTCTTGAGCTTGCTGACGATGATCTCGAGGTGTTGCTGGCCGTTGCCGGCTAGCAGAAACTCCTTGGTCTGCGCGTCACGATAGAACCGCAGTGAAAGATCTTCCTCGAGAACGCGCTGAATGGCGGTGCCGAGCCGGTCTTCGTCGTTGCGGGTCTTGGGCTGGATGGCGTAAGCGATGGCGGGCGCCGGCATGGAAACAGCCGGGTAATGGATGGTCTTCCCCTTTTCGCCCAGGCTATCGCCTGTGAAAGTGTCCTTGAGTTTGGCTACGGCGGCCAAGTCGCCCGCGTGGACGGCGCTGACCGGCTTCAGCTCCTTGCCGAAGATCAAGCTGATACGGGCAAAACGCTCGTCGGCCCCCCGGTCGTAGTTGTAGACGTGGTCGTCGTTGTTGAGAACACCCGACACGACCTTGAAATAGCTCACCCGGCCGGCGAAGGCGTCGGCGGCGGTCTTGTAGACGAACAGCGACAGCGGCTCGCTGTCGGAAATCTTGCGGGAGGCGTCGCCCTCGGCACCCTCACGGGCGGCGGTCTCACCCCGGGCCGTCGGCGGCGGGGCGTAGGCCTGCAGGAAATCAAGCGCGGCATCGCTTCCGATGTTGTGCAGCGCCGAGGCGCACAGGATCGGGTAGATCCGTCCCTCGGCAACACCCTTCCGCAGGCCGGCGAGCACCTTCTCCGGCGGCAGCGTGAAATTCTCAAGGTACTCGTTCAGCAGGTCGTCATCGCACTCGGCGACGACTTCCATGAGCGCCTCGGCGGCCGACTCCACCCGCGGCGCCAAGTCAGCGGGAATCTCCTCCTCGCGGCCCTTGCCGTTGCCGTCCGGCTCATAGGTGTAGGCCTTGTTGGTGACCAGGTCCACCACGCCCTTGAAGTTCTTCTCAGACCCGATCGGAATCTGCACTGGAACAGCTTTTTTGCTCAACGTCTCTTGGATGTTCGAGACGATGCGCGCAAACTCGGCCCGCTCGCGGTCGAGCTTATTGACGAGAATCACGCGCGCCAGGCCGTAGTCTTCGGCGAACTCCCAAACCCTCTCGGTTTGCACCTCGACGCCGGAGACGCCGTCCACGACGACCAAGGCGGCGTCGGCGGCCAACAGAGAGGCTTTGGCATCGTTGATGAAAATGTTGTAGCCCGGCGTGTCGATGAAGTTGAGCTTGGTCTTGTTCCACTCGATGAAGGCCAGCGAAGACGTAACGGTGACTTTGCGGTTGATCTCTTCTTCATCGTAGTCGGTGATGGTGTTGCCCTCGTCGACCCGGGTCAGGCGGCTCGTGTCGCCCGCGGCATAGAGGTACCCCGCCAAGACCGTGGTCTTGCCGGTATCGCCGTGGCCGACGATGCCGATGTTTCGAATGTCACTGCCTTCGTAAGCCTTCATCAGTGATTCCCTTGCCTATTTCACGAATCCGGCGCGGTTTACGTATCTCGGGCCGGCCGGACCAATCCATCAGTGTACCCGGGAACGGCGGCCCCCGAAACGCCGGTACCAAGTGGGTCCTCCGAGGAACCCAACGGTCGTGAGTCCTTCACTGGCGCTCGGGCACGGTTTCTTCCCGTGCGGGCTCGCCAGCAGCTAACCGTCGCGATCGGAGGCATCAAGACGGGCTTGCGCGCGGGCGACGGCGGCACGGGCCCTTTCGACATCTACCTCCAGCTCGTCGTTGTCAAAGCGTCCCACCGCACGCTGCCGGGACTCACGGGCCCGCACCACATCGACCTCGTCGGCCCACTCGGCCGCGTCGGCCAGGACCCGGACGTGGTCGGGCAGCACTTCGACCAGCCCGCCGTGCAGGGCGATGTATCTGGTTTGATGGTCCGTGCGGAAGCTCATCACCCCAAAGCCGAGTTGGGCCATCAGGGGGGCGTGCTGGGGCAGGACGCCGAGGTAGCCGTCGGCGGCCGGGAGTTGGACCTCGTCGACTTCCTCTTCCACGAGCAGCCGCTCGGGGACGGCGACTTCGAGCGTTAGCTTGCCGGCCATGACTACGCCGCCTTCTCGAGTTGCCTGGCTTTCTCAACGGCCTCTTCGATCGTGCCGACCAGGTAGAAGGCCTGCTCGGGGAGATCGTCGTGCTTGCCCTCGACGATCTCCTTGAAGCCGCGAATGCTGTCGGACAGGCTTACGTACTTGCCTTCCAGTCCGGTGAACTGCTCGGCGACGAAGAAGGGCTGCGAGAGGAAGCGCTGGATCTTGCGGGCCCGGGCGACGACCAGCTTGTCCTCTTCGGAGAGCTCTTCCACGCCGAGAATGGCGATGATGTCCTGCAGCTCTTTGTAGCGTTGCAGGATCTGCTTGACGTCCTGGGCCGTGTCGTAGTGCTCGGCGCCGACCACGTTGGGGTCCAGAATTCGAGAGGTCGAAGCCAGCGGGTCGACTGCCGGGTAGATGCCCAGCGCGGCGATCTCACGCGACAGGTTGGTGGTGGCGTCGAGGTGCGCAAAGGTCGTAGCCGGGGCCGGATCGGTGTAGTCGTCAGCGGGTACGTAGATGGCCTGCACCGAGGTGATCGAACCCTTCTTGGTCGAGGTGATGCGCTCTTCCAGCTCGCCCATCTCGGTTGCCAGGTTGGGCTGGTAGCCGACGGCCGAGGGCATGCGTCCCAAGAGCGCCGAAACCTCGGAACCGGCCTGCGTGAAGCGGAAAATGTTGTCGATGAACAGCAGCACGTCCTGGCCCTCGACGTCGCGGAAGTACTCAGCGACGGTCAGGCCGGTGAGGCCCACTCTCAGGCGCGCGCCGGGCGGCTCGGTCATCTGGCCGTAGATCAGCGCCGCCTTCGACTTCTGCCAGTTGTCGGGATCGACGACACCCGACTCCTGCATCTCGAGCCAGAGGTCATTGCCCTCGCGCGTGCGCTCGCCCACGCCGGAGAAGACCGACACACCGCCGTGCTTGAGGGCGATGTTGTTGATCAGCTCCATGATGATGACGGTCTTGCCAACGCCCGCTCCGCCGAACAGTCCGATCTTGCCGCCGCGCAGATAGGGCTCGAGCAGGTCGACGACCTTGATGCCGGTCTCGAACATCTGCAACTCGGTAGACTGGTCTTCGAGCGACGGCGCCTGGCGGTGGATTGGGAAGCGCTGCTCGGTCTCGACGGGCCCCCTTTCATCCACAGGCTCGCCAAGCACATTCATCACGCGGCCAAGAGTTTGGGGCCCGACCGGGACGCTGATCGGCTCACCCAGGTCCTCGACGGGCATGCCGCGGACGAGGCCCTCGGTGGGCTGCATCGACACCGTGCGCACCCGGCCCTCGCCGAGATGTTGCTGCACCTCGCAGATGATGCTCATGGGCGACTCGACGTCGAAACCTTCGCTCGTGATGCGCACCGCGTTGTAGATCTTCGGGAGATGACCCTCGCTGAACTGGACGTCCACCGCCGGTCCGGCGACCTGAATGACTTTGCCTACGTTTGCCATATGACTCCTGATCCGTGAATCGTGTTGCCTGTTGACCGCCGCGCCCATAGGGGTCGACCGCTGTGTCGGCCCTTTGCGTTCGGGTTCGCAGCGGCCGTTCGGGCGGAGACAGCGCTCCGCCCCTACTCCAGCGCCTGGGCGCCGCTGACGACCTCGATCAACTCCGTGGTGATGCTGGCCTGCCGCACACGGTTGAGGAACAGTGTCAGCTTGTCGATCATTTCCCCGGCGTTGCGCGTGGCCGAGTCCATCGCCGTCATGCGCGCGGCGTGCTCGGCGGCGGCCGACTCCAGCATGGCGCGGTACAAGCTCACGCGCACATACTTCGGCAGCAGGCTTCGAAAGATCTCCTCGGGCGGCTGCTGGTAGAGGTACTCGGCCGAGCCGCCCTCGGCGGCCTGCGGCGCGCGAACCGGCAGCAGCGGCTGCAGCAACACCTTCTGTGACATCGCGCTCTTGAACTCGTTGTAGATCAAGTAGACGGCGTCCACCTCGGCCTTCGTGTAGCGCTCGATCAGCCCATCGGCGATCTCGCCGGCCGCAGTGAACTCGATCGGACGATTGAACAGATTCACCCATTCGCCGGTGATGGTGGTCTCGCGGCGGCGGTAGTAATCCCGTCCCTTGCGCCCGACCAATTGCAACTCGACCTTCGACTCGGCGTGCTCGCCGACAAACCGCTCGGCGGCCCGGATCACGTTGCTGTTGAACGCCCCGCAGAGCCCCTTGTCGCCGCTGAGCAGCACGACGGCGATGCGATTCGGCTCGCGCCGCGCGAGCAAAGAGTGCTCCAGCACCGGCGAGCCCTCGGGCAGGTGGCGCAGCACGCTCGAGAGCATCTCCACGAGCAACGAGGAGTACGGCCGCGCGGCGATCACCTTGCCTTGGGCCCGGCGCAGCTTCGCCGCCGAGACCATCTTCATGGCGCTGGTGATCTGCTGCGTGTTCTTGACCGACCGGATGCGCCGGCGTAAGTCGATCAGGTTCGGCATGCTGATTCGATACCTCTCCCGGAGATGAGTTGACCGTCCGGCCCGGCGATGTGGGGGCTCGGCATGCCGAGTCCCGGAGTCTGTACATTTGCCAAATAGCAACCTTGCGAATGAAGGGGCGTGCCGCCGAGCTCGCTGGGGCCCCGGAGGGGCCAGAGATTACAGCCCACGGCTTCAGCCGTGGGAAAAGTGACGATACACGGCAAGCCCTGGAAGGGCGATACAACCAACTCCTGCCCGCCCCGTATGGGCGCCGGGTGAGTTGCGGGCCTCATCGGATGGTCACAAGTCTCTCGCAAAAGCTGTGTCGCCCCTTTCAGGGCTTCAGGGAGATTGTTACCGTCTACCCACGGCTGAAGCCGTGGGCTATGATCTTCCGGCCCCTCCGGGGCGGAACCCCCGACGAACAGCCCCACTTCGTCTCTGCTTTCCACCTTGATCGCAACTCTCATAGGCCAGACGTCGCCGCCAACACCTGGGCAAATGTAGAAACTCCAGGGCCCGGTATGCCAAGTCCGCAGGCACGGGGCGGCGCGCCCCTCCGTCTGCCTTCCGCCAAGATTCCTGCCCGACATTCCACTAGTTAGCCCGCCGCCTTCGTGGAGCGCTGCGACTGGAAGCGCTTCTTGAACTCCGTCAGCGCGGTCTTGAGTTCCTCGGTCAAGGCGTCATCGAATGCGCCCTTCTCGCGGATCTTGTCCAGGACGCCGCCCTCCTGACGCTCGAGATAGTCGTATAACTCAGCCTCGAACGCGCGGCAGTCCGACACCGCCAGGTCGTCCAAAATGCCGTTCGTGCCCGCAAAGACGATCGCGATCTGCTTCTCGACGGGCAGCGGACCGTACTGGCCCTGCTTGAGGATTTCGGTGAGTCTCTCGCCGCGGTGCAACTGCTGCTGCGAGGCCTTGTCGAGATCGGAACCGAACTGCGCAAAGGCGGCCAGAGCGCGGTATTGCGCCAACTCCAACCGCAACGTGCCGGCGATCTTCTTCATTGCTTTGGTCTGCGCGTTGCCGCCCACGCGGCTGACCGACAGGCCAACGTTCACCGCCGGACGGACATTGGCGTTGAACAGGTCGGCTTCGAGATAGATCTGGCCGTCGGTGATCGAGATGACGTTGGTCGGAATGTACGCCGAGACATCGCCGGCTTGGGTCTCGATAAAGGGCAGCGCCGTGAGTGACCCGCCCCCCTTCTCATCACTCAGCTTGGCCGCGCGTTCGAGCAGGCGGCTGTGCAGGTAGAAGACGTCGCCGGGGAACGCTTCGCGGCCGGGCGGACGCCGCAGCAGGAGCGAGATCTCGCGGTAGGATGCGGCGTGCTTCGAGAGGTCGTCGTAGACGCACAGCGCGTGTCCGCCCCTGTCGCGGAAATACTCGCCGATGGCGCAGCCGGAGTAGGGCGCCAGGAACTGCATCGGCGCGGGGTCAGACGCCGACGCCACGACAACGATCGAGTAGTCCATGGCGCCGTGGTCTTCGAGCGTCTTGACGACGTGCGCCACCGTCGAGCGCTTTTGCCCGACCGCTACGTAGATGCAGATCACGCCGCTGCCCTTCTGGTTGATGATCGTGTCGACGGCGATGGCCGTCTTGCCCGTCTGGCGGTCGCCGATGATCAGCTCGCGCTGGCCCCGGCCGACGGGGATCATGCTGTCGATCGCCTTGATGCCGGTCTGCATCGGCTCTTTCACCGGCTGGCGGTCGATGACGCCGGGGGCGATGCGCTCGACGGGAAAGTAAGTGTCGGTCTCGATCGGCCCTTTGCCATCGATCGGTTTTCCGAGAGAATCCACCACGCGGCCCACCAAAGCCTGACCGACCGGCACCGAAACGATTCGCTTGGTGCGGCGGACCTCGTCGCCTTCCTTCAGCTCGGCATATTCCCCGAGCAACACGGCGCCCACCTGGCCTTCTTCCAGATTCATGGCAATGCCGGAGACGTTGTGTGGAAATTCGAGCATCTCACCGGCCATGACCTTTTCCAGGCCGTGCAGACGGGCGATGCCGTCACCGAGGGAGATGATCGAACCGACTTCGGCGACATCAACGGCGCCTTCGTAGTTCTCGATCTGATCGCGAATGATTTGGGAAATCTCTTGTGCGCTGATTTGGGCCATTAGTCTAGTGGTCTCCCGTGAGGGCGCGGTGGAGGGACTTGAGTTGGGCGCGCAGCGAGCCGTCGTAGACCGTCGACTCGTGCCGCACGACGGCGCCGCCCAGCAGGTCCGCGTCGACGTCGAAGGTCGCGATCACGCGCTTGCCCGTCACCCGGCTGAATCGGTCAACGAGGGCCCTGCGGAGATCTTCGTCCATCGGGCGCGCCAGGCTGACGCCCACGCGTGCGATGCCGGCCTGATCGTCGAGCAAGACGCGGTACGCCCGCACCATCTCGTCCAGCAGCCGCACACGGCGATGGTCAATCACGACGCAGAGGAAGTTCCGGACCGGCCGCCCGAGACCCAACCGTTCGCTCAGGCTCGTGATGAGACGGCGTTTCTTGGCAGGCTCGACGCTCGGCGACGTCAAGACGCCCAGCAATTCGGCGGACTCGCGAAGGACGTCGCGAAAAGTCTCAAGCTGCCGGGCGGTCTCTTGAGCGCTGACAGGCGACTCCGAACGGCTGACAACGTCCAAGAGAGCCTGGGTATATCGATTCGCTACTGCAAGCGCCATGATTGGGAGTCAGAGAAGACCTTCTCCGGCTGTTTCAGCCTGCACACCGCGGTGGTTTTCGTTTTGGTTTGACGGGCGTGGGGACCCGGAAATGATCCCTTGCCGGCGACGGAAGGGCTAACGTAATCATCAAGTTATCACACGCCAAAAAAGGCCGTCAACTTTAGGGTGAAGCGCCGCGGGAGCAAACTTTGTCCGGACGCCATCGGAGGCCGGCTTGGCCCTTCAGAATCCCCGTCGACACATGGTGAACTCATGCTCCTGAGGGGAAGAGCCGGCAAGCGTGGAGGCTTACGCCGCGTAGCGCAGGTGTACTTCCAGCTTTTCGAGCACGATGTCCGCACCGGGGCGATACGGGGCGCGTTGGACGATGCGAATCTCGGCTCGGTTTTCGCCCACTTTGCAAAGGCGCGGATCGACCTCGAACTCCAGGCGCAATAGCTTTTGCTCGGGATCGACTTCGAAAATGCCGCTGCCGCCCGACGTGCGCTGCGGCTTGGGGGAGAAGATCTGCGGGTCCTTCCAGTCGGGGTCGCGCAAGGCCGGCGTCAGTGGGACGCCGTTCAGACGTGCTTCAAACTTGTCCCCTTCCCTGAAGTCGGCGTCCCAGCGGTCGGGCCGCCGGAAGAGCACCGCACGGAGGCGCATCGACTGAACGCGATCGGCGAGTGCGCGGACGGGATCGGCGATGCGGACGGTGAGGGCCGTGGACTTGCCGCGATTGGCGAGCGTCGCCGGCAGCGGAGCGTCGCCGTTGTGGTTGAAGTAGCCCGTGGACCAAGGGTATCCGCCGCGGCGTTCGACGAAGAAAACCTTGTCCTTAAGGCGGAGCGTCTCGGGGCTGCCGATTTCGTGGTAGGCCCGCCGCTGCGAGAGCGGGCCGGGCTGGGCGCCGATCTTCTTGCAGGCCTCCAGCGGCGCGTTCGACCAATTGAACGTCACGACGCTGTCGGCGCCTTGCTGCCACCAGTTGGCGAAGGCGCCGCGAAACACCTCGATGGGCGGATTGCGATAGCCGTCGGTCGTGTGGTGATCGTCAAAGCAGGGTTGCAGCTTGATATTGCGGCCGTCGATCGCCCGGCGGTAGCCCTCGACATCCACATCCACCGAGCGTGAGCCGAGCGTCAAGATGTCGACCAGGTGCTGCCGCGCCCACTCGGCGATATCGAGGCCGTCGACGCGGCAGCCCTTCAGGTTGCGGGGCACGCGGGCCGCGAGCAGGATGGGGCGGCCTTTCTTGCGGGCGACGTCGAGCAACACCTCGCGCACCATGCGGACGAAGGTGGTGACGTGACCGCGTAACTCCCATTGCCGGCCCGGCTCGAGGCAAGGCATGTGGCGGGCGAAGTCGAGCTGGAAGCCGTCGAGCTCGTAGTTCTCAGCTAGCTCGCGCAGGACCTTGATCTTGAACTCCCGTACGCCCGGCGCGGCGAGGTTCCACATGCCCTGCCACCACCAGGTTTTGATGATCCAGTCGGGGTTGGCCTCTTTGAGCGGATTCATCCGCTTCATCTCGAGGCCGCCCTCGGGCGCGATCTCGACTTCGCTGATGCGGTGGTTCCAGAAGACTTCGAGCCTGCGCCGGCGGGTTTCTCTGACCAGCTCGCCGGCCCAGTCGATGCCCTGCTCGCGCCAGGGATCGAGCGCTTTGTAATTGAACGGCGGCAGGACCTTGCTGGGGTAGACGGCCGTACCCGGGTCGCCGCCGATGTCAAACCACAGGCTGTCGATCTGGCTGCCCGACTCGTCGGCGTACTGGAAACGGTAGTCGATCCACTGCCGGAAGTCCACGCCGAGTTGGCTGAAGGCGTCGAACTGGACGACGACGCGGCGCCGTCGGTTGACAGCGCCGGTGTGGTCTTCGGGCAGTTGGAGAGGTTCTGGACGGACCGTCTCGGCCGAGAGCGCGGTGGCCGGCCAGGTCGACGCGGCTATCGCGCCGGTCTTCAAGAACAAGCGCCGGTTGTAGGAACGCGTCGGCATGTGAATGCTCCTTCTAAACTGGATGCGGTTCGGCCCTTGCGCTTAACGCGAGACGTTATAGACTGCCAGTTCCTGGTCTGCTTTATTTGGGAGGACGGCCACGCACACCAGGTTGATATTGTGGACTATCACTGACCGGAAGTGAAGGGAGTCCCATGCCGAGAAAGACGAAACAAGCCAAGCGACTGCCGCCGGTTCATCCGGGCGAGATTCTCGAAGAAGATCTGATGAAACCCCTCGGGCTCAGCATGAATCGCCTGGCTCGCGACCTGCATGTTCCCGTCACACGGATCAGCGAGATTGTCCATTGCCGGCGTGCCATCACCGCGGATACCGCCTTGCGACTGGCCCGCTATTTCCGAAGCACAGCGCAGTTCTGGATGAGCTGACAGAGTCGGTACGATCTCGAGTCAGCGGCCCGGGAATCCCGGACTGAGATCGAAAGGAACGTCCAACCCCGGCAGGCGGCTTAGGTTCCGACACCGCAGCATCGAGCACGATCGTGCCGTCGGCGGCTTTGAGATGGTCAGGCATCTTGGTCGCCTATCAGCCGACGGATGCCAGGACTCACGAGCAAGGCCACCAGTCCGGCGACGGCAACAATCCACGCGACATTCCAGAACAGGGCGCTGGGCACGAGTTCCTCAAGCCGGCCCGCGACGAGGCCCGCGATGAGATTCCCCAAAGCCGCCGCAATGAACCACACCCCCATCATCTGCCCGACCCTGCCCTTGGGCGCCAGCTTGGTCATCGAAGACAACCCCACGGGTGAAAGGCAAAGCTCGCCCGCCGTGTGCAAGAAATAGGTAACGACTAGCCAGGACATCGAGACGCGGCTGTCTTCACCGGCGTTCGCCGCCCCCCACGACAGTACGAAGAAGCCGGCTGCCAACCCGAATAAACCGAGCGCGAACTTGACGGGCGTCGAAGGGTTCGCGCTGCGTCTAGAGAGCCAAGTCCATAGCCATCCAAACACAGGCGCGAAGATCACGATGAGAATAGGGTTGACGTTTTGCAGCCAACTGGCCGGCATCTCCCAGTCGAACACGACTCGGTCGGTCAGGTCGCGTGCGAACAGGTTCATCGAAGACCCGGCTTGCTCGAACCCCGACCAAAACATGGCCGCCAACAGATAGAGCCAGACGATCACCCAAAGACGCTTCTTTTCGTTTGCCGACAAGCCGCCCGCCACAAACAGATACAAGAAGAACAGGGCACTGAGAACCAAGATTCCCGAGCCCAGCCAGGCCGCGACTTGCTGCATGGTGACCGCGATCGCTCCTGAGGCGGCTAGGAACGCGAACACGGTCACCGCTGCCGCGGCGCCGGCCGCTCCGGCGAAGAATTTTCGGCTCCTCCCCCTCAGGACCCCCGGCGGATCGTTGGTCCTGAGCCCACCGGCTTCGCCGAGTCGAGCCGCGCCCAGCTTGTACTGGACAAGTCCCAGCACCATCCCGATGCCGGCCAACGAGAAACCCCAATGGAAGTTGTAGCCTTCGCCGATGAATCCGCACAGGATCGTCCCGAGGAACGCCCCCAGATTGATGCCCATGTAGAAAATGGAGAATCCGGCGTCACGCCGCGCACCGCCCTCGGGGTAGAGGTCCGCCACCATGGTGCTCACGTTGGGCTTCAGAAGCCCGGTGCCGAGGGCAATCAGGGTCAGCCCCATATAGAAGGTGGCGAGAGTCGGAACCGCCATCGAGAAATGGCCGGCGGCGATGATGCAGCCGCCCACAAAGACCGCGCGCCTCTGTCCCCAGATCCGGTCGGCAACCCAGCCGCCGGGCAGCGATAAGAGATAGACCATCGATGTATAGAGGCCATAGATCGCTGTCGATTGACCCACGTCAAAGCCGAGTCCGGGGTTGATGCCGGCGATCGGGGCCGTCATGAAGAGCACCAGCAGCGCCCGCATGCCGTAGTAGCTGAACCGCTCCCACATCTCGGTGAAAAAGAGCGTTGTCAGCCCGCGCGGGTGGCCGGCGAAGCCGGTGTGGTCGGCGGCTAAGGGTTGTGACATGAGTACCCTTTCTAAGAGACTCCGAGTTACCGATTATATCCCTGCAAGCTGAGGTCGAACGGGACTCACGTGTCCGGGGATCGGACGCGCCCGATGCTGATAGAGCTCGGTCGTGCGCGCTTTCTCTTCCCCGCCTCTCCGTCTCTATGGGATGATTAGGGTCCGCGGTTCCGGCAGGCCGCCTTCCCTCCCCTCGTGAACGATCCCTCGGGATGACGACCCTCTCTCCGAAAGACGCCGCCGAGGTTCACCAGGCGTCCGCAGAGAAGGCCGGCGTCCTCAAAACCACGTTCCAGGCTTTCCACTACCCCAACTTCCGATGGATGTGGTTCGGAGCGTTTACCTCGACGACCGGGTTCTTCGTCCAAGAGGTCGCGCAGAGCTGGCTGGTCTACGACATCACACGAAGCGAGTTTTACCTGGGACTCACGGCCTTTTTGAACGGGGCGCCGATCCTGCTGCTCTCGCTGTTCGGTGGCGTCCTGGCCGACCGCATGGACCGCCGCAAGCTGCTGCTCGGGTCACAGTACGTGCAGATGTCCAGCGCCTTTGCGCTGGCGCTGCTGGTGGGCCTTGACCTGATCGAGGTTTGGCACATCCTGGCGGCAGCCTGCGTGAACGGCCTGGGACAGGCGTTCGGGGGACCCGCTTACCAGGCGCTGATCCCGTCTCTGGTCGAGAAGAAGGACCTGCCGAACGCCATCGCGCTGTTGTCGATTCAGTTCACCTTGGCGCGTGTCGTCGGCGCCATGATCGGCGGTGTCGCCTTCACAGCGCTGGGGGCGACGGCCTGCTTTGCGATCAACGGCGCGTCATTCCTCGCGGTGATCACCTCGCTCTACATCATCCACGTCAGCTTCGTTCCGCAGAAGACCGACGTACACGTTCTCCATAGCCTTGCCGAGGGCCTGCGACACGTCCACCGCCACCCGGTGATTCTGACGCTCGTCGTTCTGGCGCCCATCACCGCCTTTCTCGGAACACCGCTGGTGACGCAGCTACCCGCCTTCGCGCGTGACGTCTTCCACCTGGACCCGCAGGGCTACTCGATGATGATGGCGTTCTGGGGAACGGGCGCTGTGGTCGGGGCCCTCTACATTGCCTGGCAGGGCAATACGCCGAACAAAGGACGCCGCTCGCTCTTCATGCAGATCCTGCTTGGCGGAACGTTGGTCGGATTCGCACTGAGCCAAAAACTGTGGCTAGCCTGCGTTTTTCTGCTGCTCTCGGGCTGGGCCATTCTTGGCGTGTTCGCCTTGGTCAACTCGCTTGTCCAACTGCAGGCCAAAGAGGAGATGCGCGGCCGCATCATGAGTGTCTACAACACGGCGTTTCGCGGCGCGATGCCGCTCGGCAATCTCCTGGCGGGCAGCATCGCGAGCCGCACGGGCGCACCCCTTGTGGTCGCGGTCAATGGGGGCCTGCTTGTTCTGGTGGCGGTTTGGTATCTGGCGAGGCGCCACGCCGTGGTACGGCTGTGAATCGGGCCGTGGCCCGCCGAGCACCGCCGACAACCCAGTCGACCTCGGACCACCCGGCCTACGGCTCCAACCAGAAGGAATACAGGTGGGCGTTGCTGAGGTGAAATCGAAAACGCACTGTCTTGCCGCGTAGAGCCTCAACACCCTGGTGGCCCTGCCAGGTCAACTCTGCCCGTAAGTGGTCGCCTTCCATGGTTGCCGTGTCATCGCGACCCCACGTTGCCAGGACCTCGCGGCCGCGGGCGTTAACGACCTCAGCCCTGAGCTCACCGCCTGTGGCATCGGCGTTGACAAACAGCCGCGTGCCATCGAACCGAATCGCCCGAGTCTCGACGAACCCGCCCTGCTCCCCGGCATAAAAGGACGCAAAGCCGTCCCGCCGCAGCTTTGCCAAGTGGATGCCGCCTTCCGACCTCCCATCGGGACTATAGCGCCGGTTGATGCCCGTGTAGTAAAACCACAACTCATCGCCGCGAACGATGGGGCGCGAAGCGGCGAGAATCTGCACCGTGTCGATCCGCCCCTCACCGACCTCCGACACGGGAATGAACGACTCCCGGGTGCCGACCTTCGTCCACCGGCGTAGGTCGCGGCTCGTGGAAAGCTTGACCGAGTTCACCCCGTCTTGGTTGTTGTGTGGCGGGGGGGTGCGGCCGCTGGACGCGAAGAAATTCGGCATGCCGATGTAGATCCCCTCGTAGGGAAAGACCGGCATGTTGTAGACCTCAGTGTTGTACTCCTCCGGTGCGTTGAAGTGCGGCGTGTAAAGCCGTGGATTGGCGAGGTGTTCGCGAATCCGCAGGCGGCCCAGTTCCTGGTCGAGCGCGTCGGCGTGGAAGATCAGCTCAGGCCGAGTCCACTGCTCGAAGTCCCGGCTCAGCGAGAGATAGACCGACCTTCCGAATGGGCCGCGTTGCTTCACCGTCAGGATGAATCGCTTTTTCACCTCGTCGTAGTTCAGGTGCGATTCGTCCTGGCTGGGGATCGTGGGTACGTCGAGAAGCTCGAACTCGTAGCCGTCGGCTGAGACCAGCGGCTTGCGGCCGCTATAACCCTGCAGACCCTTGTATCGGCGCGGCGGCGGCGCATCGGGATCGATCACGACGTGCTCGATGAAGCCCCCGGGGTCGCCCCGGATGACAACCATGTTGTTCTCGCGCGAACCCTCGAACTCCCGCTTACCGAGAACAGGCTTCTCCCAATGGACGCCGTCCCTCGAACGCGCGAAGCCGGTGCGGTGTCCGGCCCCGAAGTACCACAGCTTCCAGACTTGCTCTTCGGGGTCCCAGCAAGGAGCGCTGCGCGTCTGAATCGATGAGCCCTCCCACCGGCGGTCGCCACGCAGGACCAAGTTCCCCTCGTACTTGACCGGTTGGTGGATGCGCCGTTCGACGCGATAGACGGCGCCCAACAGGAAGTCGTCGAGGAACAGCTGCCGCTCACCCATCGGAACGAAGACGTGTTCGTAGGCCTTCGGTTCAACTTCAGCGGCCGCCAGGGCGAGTGCCAATCGGAGAAACAACAGGGCCGTCGTGACCTTCGCACAGAACAGTTTCCATCCAGGCGTCATGAGTTCTCCTGTTACTTTAGCTGTCGCGTCTACCTGCGGGACCGCGACCGTCAGTACCTGCGTCGTAAAACCCTTGCCAAAACTGGGGTGCCGCCGCAGAGGGCTAGCCGGGGATTTTCTTCAGGAGATCTTCGACGCGGTGGAGGGCTTCTTTGATCTCATCGAGGGCAGTGGCGTAGCTGAAGCGCAGGTAACCCTCGCCGTACGCGCCGAAGCTGGTACCGGTCAGGCAGGCAACGCCGGCTTCGTTGAGAATGCGGTCGGCGAGTTCGTCGGAGGGGACGCCGGTCTTGGTCACGTTCGGAAAGGCGTAGAAGGCGCCGCCGGGAGTGACGCAGCTCATGCCGGGGATGCGGTTGAACCCCTCGACGATTACGTCGCGCCGGCGTTTGAACTCGGCCACCATGGCGGTGACGCTGTCCTGCGGGCCGGTCAGGGCTTCGATGCCCGCCCGTTGTGAAAAACTCGCCGTGTGCGAGACGCAGTTGACCATCAGCAGGCACACGGCATCGACAAGCTCCTTGCCGGGCATGACGCCGTAGCCCATGCGCCAGCCGGTCATGGAATAGGTCTTGGAAAACCCGTCAAGGATGATCGTCTTCTCAGCCATGCCCTCGACCGAGGCGATCGAGAACGGCTTTTCGTCAAAATAGATCCTGCTGTAGACCTCATCGGAGAGGACGAGCATGTCGCGGTCGCGAACCATGTCGGCGATAGCACGAATGTCCTCTTCGGGGATTAAGCCCCCTGTCGGGTTCTGGGGCGAGTTCAGCAGCAGCAGTTTGGTCTTTGGCGAAAGCTTGTCCTGAAGTGTGTCGAGGTCGAGCGAAAACCCACGGCTCTCGACCAGGGGCAACGGAACCGGCGTCGCACCGCAGTAGCGGATGACCGATTCGTAGATCGGGAACGACGGATTCTGATAGAGCACTTCGTCGCCGGGCTCGAGCAGCGCCAGCAGTGGAAAGAACAGGATCGGCTTGGCGCCGGGCGTGACGACGACCCGGGCGGGGTCGACCGGAATGCCGCGCGTGGCAGACATGCCCTTGGCGATGACTTCCCGCAGCTCAGGGTCGCCCTGCGTTGGGCCGTACTTGGTCCAACCCTCGTTGAGCGCGCGTTTGCCGGCTTCGACGATGTGGCGAGCGGTGGGGAAGTCGGGCTCGCCGATCTCCATATGGATGATCGAGCGGCCTTGGGCTTCGAGGGCCCGGGCTTTGACAAGGACGTCGAAGGCGCCCTCCCCTCGGACACCTTCCATACGGCTGGAGATTCTCATTCGTTTGGCCTGGTGGGCTGCCGATTACGCGTGCCGCTCCCTCCGCTTCAGGCCGCTTGCAGCGGCCTTCCTGCTCGGCTTCAGCCATTCTCAGATCCGCATATCAAGGATGCCGAGATCCTGAAACTGACCCGTTACCGGGCTGCCTTGCGGGATCTACGAGATTATTATATCCTTATAATGCAGTGGCTTGGCCTTATGAGTCGATTGGGTGAACGGCTACAGTCGGAACGCGAGGCGCGGGGCATCAAGCTTGAGGACATCGCCGCGCGAACCTGTGTCAACGTGCGTCTGCTCTCCGCGATCGAGAACGAAGAGTTCGACAAGCTGCCGGGTGGTGTCTTCAACGTGGCGTTTGTCCGGCAATACGCGCGCTACGTCGGACTCGATGAAGATCAGGTTGTCGCCGAGTTCAACAAGATTGCGCGGCCTGGCGAGCTCAAGTTGATCGACCTGGAGCAGGGCGGAGTCGGCGCGGCCCACGGTGCGGGAGCAAGCTTCGCCGAGCGGATGGTTGAGCATGCGCAACGCTATCAGTTCACTCCGCCCGTCGCTCTTACGCTCGTCCTGGTATTGATCGCCGCCGGCGTCATGTTCAGTAAGTGGGATTGGGAGAGTGGATTCTCGTCGGTGGCCGATTTGCTGCCCCGACGGGGCGGTACGCTCGCCTCGAGTGGCGGCGCGCCTCCTCTGCCGCTGGAAGCGGCCTCCACAATGGCGAACGTCCCGACCGCTCCTCCGCCGCCGAAAGCCGTGCGGGTGTTGCTCGAGATGACTGACACGGTCTGGATACGCGCGTCGGCGGATGGACAACGGGTGTTTCAAAGAACATTCCAGGCGGGAGACTCGAGAGTGATCGAGGCCGACGCATCTGTTCGCTTGCTGGTTGGCAACGCCAGCGCCGTGGCGGCAAAACTGAATGGCCAACCCCTCTCCCCCTTCGGGGGGCGCGGGCAGGTTCGGCGCGTCTTGCTGACACCCACGGGTATGGAGATCATTCGGCCGCCTGAGAAGCCCAGGCCGACCGGCGACTCGACTCCAGTTCGCGCCGACTCGGAGACGCCGGCGGCAAGCGACACCGCCGAGCCCGTGCTGGCCGGTGTCCATCCCTCCAACTAGCCGTAGTATCCCGGACGAGGACATGGTGAAAATGAAAACCCATCGGCGAACGTTCGCCCAAGCCCTGGCTGCCGCACCGCTCGCCCTCGCCGCTCTCCCGGCGGATTCGGCACAGGCCCCCGGCTCCAAGGGCTCCCGCATCAAGAAAGTCGATGTGATCCCTGTCGGAATCGAGTTCCGCACTACCTTTAATATCGGCGTAGGGAAAGTCGGGGGTAAGGGCACGCCCGCCAAGTACGTGTTTGTGAAGGTCACGACCGACGATGGCCATGTCGGTTGGGGCGCGACGACGACGGTTCCCAACTGGAGCTACGAGACCGCCGAAGCCGTGGTCGGCACGCTGCGCTACTACCTCGCCCCCCTGGCCATCAACCGCACGCCTTTCGAGTGGAACTCGCTCAAGAAGGAGATGGACGCGAAGATCCGTCCCGCGGTGAGCAACGGCGCTCCGTTTGCCAAGAGCGCTCTTGAAATTGCCTTCCTTGACCTGGCCGGCCAAGTGACCGGCCAGCCGCTTCACCGCCTGCTGGGAGGCAAGTTGCACGACACGATCGACCTCTGCTACGCCGTCAGCATCGACGAGCCCGAAGCGATGGCCGACGAGGTCAGCCGATGGCCCGCCTGTTGGTGTTTCAAGGTGAAGGTTTCCGGCGACGCCGACAAAGACCTGTTGCGTCTGCGCGCCATCAGTGACGCCCGTCCAGACGCCATCATTTGGCTCGACGCCAACCAGTCGTATCAACCCATCGCTCTCGAGCGCTTCTTGGCGGCCCTGCCGCAGTTCAAGAATATTCGCTGTTTCGAGCAGCCTGTGCGCAGCGAGGACTGGCTCGGTTTGCGGCGCGCGCGCGAGAAGAGCCCCTACCCGGTGGCCATCGACGAAGGCTGCTTCTCCTCGTTCGACGTAGCCCGCATGGCCAGCTTGGATGCGGCGGACCTGGTCGTTCTCAAGGTTCCCAAGAGCGGCGGGGTTACGAATTGCTACAAGAGCGCCGTCGTCTCCGAAGCCCACGGCCTCGGCCTGCTGGGCAGCGGGCTCACCGACGCCGGAGTCAGCTTCATGGCGGCGATTCATCTCTACTCGACGCTCGACCTGCTACTTCCTCCTGAACTCAACGGCCCGCAGTTTCTGGTGAGCATGATGGCCGACGGCATCGAGCAGAAAGGCGTCACCGTCACAGTGCCCGACACGCCCGGCTTGGGTATCACTGTTTCGGAAGCCAGACTCCGCGAACACGAGTTGAGCCTGGGCTAAGGACCTAACGAAGTCGTTAGGCTTGGCCACAAGCCTCCAGCCGGCTGCAAGCCGCTCCGCGCCACTGCAGGAATACGCGTTCTGCGCCGGCGGACAGGCAGGCACGCCTGTCCCTAGCTGTTAGAATCAGCCCTTCACGTGCGCGTTTGTATCGACTGTGCCCCCCCTGCTGATCGCTTGCGCGGGCATGAAGACCTACCTCTACCACTTCGCCCGCAACCTCGTGCGGCCGGCCGGCGGACACAGAGTTCACGTCTACCCCTTTCTTGACTGGTTCGGGGGAATCGACTTGCTCGACCCCAAACGACCTCTTTATCACCAAGGCTCGATGGCCGGGCGCTACTCGACCACCACGCGTCTGCTCTTTGTCAATCTGATGAACAAGGGCCGCCACTCCTCCTTGAACTGGTTCACGCCCGGCGCCGACCTCTTCTACGCCACCAACCACGTGCGCAACCCGCCCACCAACAAGAAGCTCGTCACGACGCTGCACGACCTGACGACATGGACGATTCCCGAGAGCCACCCGGCCTCGCACCGCGCGATGGAGGAGACCTACTTCGAGCGGGTCGTCCGGCCCGCCGACGGTGTCATTGCGATCACCGAAAGCACCCGCAACGACTTGATCCGGCTGTTCGACTTCCCGCCCGAGAAGGTCGAAGTGATCTACCCCGGCTTACCCGATGGCTTCTTCCGCACCGACCCGCAAACCGTGGCCGCCACACGGTCGAAGTACGGCCTCGATGAGCCCTACATCCTCCACGTTGGGACGATCGAGCCGCGCAAGAACATCGATGCGCTGCTCGACGCCTATGGGCGATTGAAACCGTCGCTGCGCAAAGAATTCCCACTGGTACTGATCGGCCCGGTTGGCTGGGCTGACAAGGCGACGGTGGCACGCATCGAGTCGCCGCCCGAGAACGTGCGCTACCTCGGCTACGTCCCCGAAGAGGATCTGCCGAACCTCACCGCCGGGGCGACAGTGTGTGTACCCGTCGCTCTATGAGGGGTTTGGCTTGCCCGTGCCGCAGGCGATGGCCGCGGGTACGCCGGTGCTGACGTCGAACGTTTCGAGCTTGCCCGAGATCGCCGGCGACGCCGCGGTCTTGGTCGATCCGCGTTCGACCGACGAGATCGTCGCCGGGTTGGAGCGGCTGCTGCTGTCTCCGTCGCTGCGGGAAGAGTTGATCGACAAGGGGCGGCGGCGGGCAAACCGGTTTGATTGGCAAGAGTCGGCGAAGCAGACTTGGCGTTTCTTCGAGCGGATTGGCAGCGGGAGTTGAAGCTCAGGAGGGCGCGCAGTCCGCTCCGACGGACTTGCGTGGAGGCCCGGAGAAAGAACGAACCGCGGCCCGTGTCAACACAGAAAACAGCCGCTATGCGGCTTGGTCGGGATACTTGTCGCGGAAGGCCCGCAACTCCTCGGCCGGGATGCGGAGGAAGACCTCCACGAGTTCAGGATCGAACTGCTTGCCGGATACCCGTTCGATCTCGGCGCGGGCGTCGTCGACGGATTGCGCGGCACGATAGGAACGGTCGGAGGTCATGGCGTCGAAGGTGTCGACTATGGCGAAGATTCGGGCGCCCAACGGGATGTCATCCCCGGTTAGACCCTGGGGATAGCCGCGGCCGTCGTAGCTTTCGTGGTGGCTATACACGACTTTGGACTCCTCCCTGAGTTCCGGAAACCCCATCAGCACCCGGTAGCCGATCACCGGATGCTCTTTCATGACGCGCCACTCCTCGTCCGTCAGTTTGCCCGGCTTCATGAGGACGTTCCGCGGGATTGCGATCTTGCCGATGTCGTGCAGCAGGGCCCCGAGTTCGAGGTGTTGCAGCTCGTCGTTGGCAATGCCACAGTGCTCGCCGACCAGACGCGAAGCCGCGGCCACGCGCGCCGAGTGCTGGAAGGTTTCGTAGCGCTTGAAACCGAGCTTCTGGAAGAGCTGCTCAAGCAATCGCGAGGATGTCGGGTCGGAGTTGCTCGTCGCAAGGAAGTCGCGCAGGGCGTGCTGGACTTGCTTCTCTTGCTCCGCCGTGCCGGAGTCCAAGTACTTGGCGACCAGTGTGACGAGGTCGGTCGGCTTGACCGGATTCTTGAGATAGTCATCCGCGCCGGCCTCGAGGGCGTCGATGGCGAGGGCCAGCTCGTAGAGACCCGAGACCAGGATGACGGGGAGTTTGGGATGCGACTCTTTGACCGAGCGCAACAGGTCGATGCCCCCCATGTCGGGCATGCTGATGTCAGCCAGCACTAAATCGGCGGGCCCTTCCTGCGCGCTGAGATACGACAACGCGGCCAGACTTCCGCTGAAGCAGTGGCAGTCGTAGCCTTCGAAACGAAGGACCTCCGCTAGGTACTCGCGGATCGATTGTTCATCGTCCACGACCAGGACCGTGTTGGGATGTGTCCCCTCCACCGGGTAACGTCTTGCAGCCTCCACGGTCTTATCGGCCAGAGCGGCCACACGATTTAGCGCCCTGCGGCCGCCAACACGAGTGCCGGACCAGTCGCATGCGTTTCACACCTGGGTGGCGTTCCAAGATGGAACGCTTTCCTTCCGGTTGACCAACGCTTGACGCTTTGGAGGAAGCCGCTGCGTCCGTAGTACACTCGCCTGTTGACGGCCATGCAGCAGTTCTCACACCAAGTGTCGGTTTCGACGAAGCGGAAAGGCTTCTACGAGATCACGTCCGAGGTGGCGGCGTGGGTCGCCGGGCTTGGGATCGACGAGGGGCTGTTAACGGTCTTTCTGCGGCACACCTCGGCGTCGCTGGTGATTCAGGAGAACGCCGACCCAGACGTGGTGCGTGACCTCGCAGCGTTCTTCAGCCGCCTGGTTCCCGAGGACAGCCGCTTGTACACGCACACGCTGGAGGGTCCGGACGACATGCCCGCGCACATCCGGGCGGCGCTAACGCAATCGCAGCTTTCGATCCCGATTCGCGGCGGACGTCCGGCGCTCGGCACCTGGCAGGGGATCTACGTGTTCGAACATCGCCGCCAGCCACACCGTCGTAGCGTCTTGCTTCATGTGTTGGGCGGGTAGCTCTTGTGCTGCGCGCCGGTAATGCCTGTTGAAGCCCAATGATAATGTCCCCCTGAGCGCCCAATAGAAATGTCCCCTATTGAATCCCGCAAATTATTATGACACTTTTTGACAGTGTGGAGCATCTATATATGTATGGGCAACCCCAAAGGTGTGAAGCGGGATTTCAAGGCGCTGGAGAAGCGCCGTTTCGAAGCGATGCGGCTGCTCCACCAAGGCCACAATCAGTCCGAGACGGCGAGACGGCTGAACGTCGCTCGCCAAACCGTCAGTGAGTGGCGGCGGCAATACCGCGAGCAGGGTGCGGCCGGACTCCGCCAGGCCGGGCGCGCCGGACGCAAGCCGCTCCTCGATGCCGCACAACGCGAACGCCTGACGTCGCTGCTGCTGGAAGGCCCGGAAGCCCACGGCTTCCCAACGCCCCTGTGGAGCTGTCCGCGGGTGGCTCGGCTGATCGGAGACGAGTTCGGGGTCGCATACCACGCAGGCCACGCCTGGAAGATCCTGCGAGCGCTCGACTGGAGCCCGCAACGCCCGGCCGGAAAGGCGCGCGAGCGCAACGAAGAGCGGATCCGCACCTGGAAGCGCAAGACCTGGAAGCGCATTAAAAAAAAGCCCAAAACGAAGGCCGTACGCTCGTCTTCATCGACGAAAGCGGATTGAGTCAGAAGCCGCATCGCTGCCGCACCTGGGCGCCACGTGGCCAAACACCGGTGCTGCAGTTTAACTTCAACTGGGAGAAGCTTTCCGTCTCGGCGGGGCTGACGCTGCGTAACTTCTACTTCCGGCTCTATCCCGGTGCGATCGGCAAAGAGCAAGTGACCGACTTTCTCAAGGCGTTGGTACGTCATATCGATCGCCCGCTGCTGATCGTCTGGGATCGGCTGCCGGCGCACCGTAGCCGCCTGGTGCAAGAGTTCATCGAACTCTCCGAAGGCCACATCGCAACCGAGTACTTGCCACCCTATGCGCCGGAGTTGAATCCGGTGGAATACATCTGGGCTTACTGGAAGCAGCACGAGTTGCCGAACGTCTGTCCGAAAGACTACGGCGAGCTGAACGAGCGGGCCCGCAAGGCACTCCGCCGCATGTACCGCAAACCGCGTTTGATCACGGCCTTCTGGAAACAGTCTTCTCTTTGTTTTGACTGACTCTATATTATGCGGGAGTCAATAATCTGGACCTCTGCGAGGAGGTGAAAGATTGGGAAGGACATGGATGAGTGCCAAGGAGTTGAGGCGCGGCGAAGTGCTGAGCCGAGTGAAACGAGGGGAACTGAAGTTGACCGAAGCCACCGCACTGCTGGAGGTCAGCTACCGCCAAGCGAAGCGGCTCAACAAGCGTTACCGAGCAGGCGGGGTCAAGGCTTTGGTGCACGGTAACGTCGGCCGCGCTTCGAACCGAGCCGATGACAAGCGCCGCGAGCAGGTTCTCGAGTTGGTGCACGCAAACTATGCGGGCGAGGGGCACGAGCGCTTCGGGCCGACGCTGGCGTCGGAACATCTGGCAGCCGATCAGGGCCTGGAAGTGCCGCGCGAAACGCTGCGGCGCTGGATGCTCGCGGCGGGCCTGTGGAGCCGGAGTCGCAAGCGCCCACCGCATCGCAGCCGGCGGCAACGCAAAGCGCACTTCGGCGAGCTGATTCAACTCGACGGTTCGCACCACCACTGGCTGGAAGGACGCGGCCCGAAAGCCTGTTTGATGAACTTTGTCGATGACGCGACCGGTCTTGCACTGTGCCGCTTCTCGGGCCAGGAAACGACCTGGGCCGCGGCCGATCTGCTCCAAGCCTGGGTGCGCCAACACGGCGTTCCCAAGGCGTTGTACTGCGACTGGAAAAACGTCTACCAGCGCCAGCCGACGTCGCGGGAAGCACTGGAAGGCATCAAGCCCGAGACGCAGTTCGGGCGCATGTGCGCGAAGCTTGGCATTGGCATCATTGCCGCATCGTCGCCGCAAGCCAAGGGACGTGTCGAACGCCATCACGGCACGCACCAGGACCGCCTGATCAAGAAGATGCGGCTGCGGGGCATCGTTGATTACGAGGCGGCGAACCGTTACCTCGGCGAGGAGTACTTAGCCGAGCACAACGAGCGCTTCTGCTGCGAGCCGGCGGCGGGAGCGGACTTTCACCAGGCGCTACCCCGCGGCACCGAGCTGCGAGGCGTGTTCTGCTTGGAGTACGAACGGGTGGTGAGCAACGACCAGGTGGTGCGTTTCGAGAATCGTTGTTTGCAGTTGAAGCCGAAACGCAATCAGGGCGTGGGGGCGGGTGCACGGGTGACGGTCCAACAGGGGCGCGATGAGAGCTTGCAGGTGAGGTTTGAGGGGCACGAGATCGAGCACGAAGTGATCGCCACGCCGACGCCACGGCTGCGGACGAAGCCGGCACCGCAGGGGAACGTGGTGGCCAGACGCAAGCCGGCGGCGAACCACCCCTGGCGGCGAGCTGTGTTGCGGAAAACACGAGCTGCGAATTCATAAGAGGGCTGTGGAAATGCCGGGTCGGATGGAAAGCGTGGAAAACCTTGTGGCGGCAGCCGTGCCGGGCTCGAGGAACCGTGGATGGTTTTCCACCCTTCCCACCGCCCCTTGGAAATCGCTGCGCGATTCCCACAGTTCCACAGCCCCGACGATGACGATTCTCTCCTATCACCAAGGGGACACTTCTACTGGGCTACCGAAGGGGACATTTCTATTGGGCCTTGACATGCGCGCCGGTAATGCCTTGCGGCCTAGGGTCGCAGCCGCTATGCTTCGGGATTCGGTACGGTCGGATCGAAGCCGCGGCAGCGCTGTCTCTGCGATCACACCGCGCGCGATGCAACGGAGGGGGAACCTCAATGGATAGTGGGAACGTGAGTCAGGCCGGTCTGTCGTGGCTGGTGTACGCCTTCATGACGGTCTGCGCCTGGGGCGTCTATGGGAACTTGCTGCATACGGGCCAGATTCAGATGGCCGACCCCGTCAGCGGACGCTACAAGGCGTTTCTGTTCGTCGGAGTCGCGTACTTCTTGGTCGCCATCCTCGGGCCACTGATAATCCTGCTGGTCAGCGGTGCGGACTGGAACCTGCCGGTCAAAGGGGCGGGCTGGTCGCTATTGGCGGGCACGGCGGGAGCGCTCGGGGCGTTCGGAATTCTGCTGGCCTTCGGGGCGCGGGGAACGCCGGCAGTGGTGATGTCGATTGTCTTCGCGGGAGCGCCGGTTGTGAATGCCTTCGTGTCAATGGCGCTGCATCCTCCCGCGGGCGGATGGGCGAGCTTGCGGTGGCAGTTCGTCGCGGGGATTCTGCTGGCGGCGATCGGAGGTTGTCTGGTGACGCTCTACAAACCGCCCCCGGCAGCGGTGAAACCACAGACCGCGCAGGGCGCGAGCGCCACCCCGGGAGGAGCCACGCCGGAAGGGTCCCCGCAGGTGCCTCTCGACAGTATCTGAGAGCGGTTCGGACCCACGGATCAGGGCGTGCCGATGCTGACGATCGAGCGGAGGGTTACGATGGCCGGAATCAGCAGGACGGCCATTGCCAGGAGTGTGCCTGCGTAGATGCCGGCCCGGGCCCATCCGAGGCCGCTCTCCTGCGCCTCGGCCTTCTTGTTGCGGTGAAGAAGGAACACGCCCCCGGCCACCGGAGCCAGCGCCAGCAAGAAAGCCCAGCCGGACGCAGATCGCAGTACCGAGGCGATGGCATCGGCGTTGATCTGCCACATCACAAGCAGCATCACGAGCAGGATGGCGTCCAAGACGGTGAGGCCCGCCTGCACCAGCACCAGCGTCGACATCTCACCTGCGGACGGTCTCGCCCCTTCTTGCTCTTGGGCGCCCTTTTGATCTTCGGCGGCTAGGCCGTCCTGTTGCGAGAGAGCGGCTGGCGGCGGGCTGGGCTCGGTCGCAGCGCCTGATTCCGAAGGCAGAGCTTGAGCTTGGGGAGCATCCATCGTTCTGGGCCGATTATCTCTTAGCTTCTTGTGACGCGAAGGCAACTAAGGCGAAATACTCTGTCGCTTTGGAGGAGCGTCTTGCGTTCCCTAAGGCGCATCCTTCAGGTTTGCCGAAGCCCGGGGCGCGGTGAGGCTTTACGGCGGGACCTCACGCCGGCCGTCTGCTGCTTTCACGCTACCATGGAAGTCTGCTTTCCTGACAGGCCTCCAGCCGAGCGGTTCTTTCGAGGCTCGGGCCCTTGCTTTACCTCCTGGTTATGTCGATTGCCCATCTAAGAAGCGTGCTTCGCGCATCGGTGCCACAGCTCGTGCGCGGAGTGATCGGAGGTGTCTTGATGGGGCTGGCCAACCTAGTGCCGGGGATCTCGGGCGGCACGATGCTGTTGGCCGCCGGCGTCTACCCACAGTTCATCGGCGGCATCGCAGAGATGACGACGCTTCGGTTCCGTCCTTTGACGCTGGCGTTGTTGGCTGCGATTGGCGGCTCGGCCTTGCTGGCGATCATCACGCTGGCCGGCCTGGTCAAGGGACTGGTGATCGATCATCGCTGGGCGATGTACAGCCTGTTTATCGGGCTCACGCTTGGCGGCGTGCCGGTGGTTTGGCGGCTGCTGCGGCCGATGACGGTGAGCGCCGTCGTTGGCGCGGCGAGTGGAGTCGCTTTGATGACCGCAATGGCCTGGCTACAACCCGGCGGCGGCGACGCGGGGCCGGGAGGAGCCGGCTCGTTGATGGTCGTGCTGGCCGGCGTGGCGGGGGCGTCGGCGATGATTCTGCCCGGCATCTCGGGCAGCTATCTCTGGCTGATCATGGGGCAGTACCTCACGATCTTGGCGGCGATCGAAGGACTCAAGACCGCGCTGCTCGACGCCGGAGGCTTCGAGTGGGAGCGCTTGGAAGGGCCGGTGTCGATCTTGGTTCCGCTGGCGATCGGGATAGTTGCGGGCGTGGCGGGCATCAGCAACCTGATGCGCTGGCTGATGGCGCGTTTTGAGAAGGCGGCACTCGGTGTTCTGCTGGGCCTGCTGCTGGGGGCGGTGCTGGGGTTGTGGCCCTTTCAGCAAGGGGTTCGGCCGGAGCCGGGAGCGACGGTCAAGGGCCGCGTCATGACCGAGGAGCTAGTCGCCGCTCTCGACCCGAAGGACTACCCGATCGAGAGGTTCGCCCCCGAGGAGGTGCAGATTGGTTCCTCCGTCTTGCTCGCAGGAGTGGGTTTGATGATTACGCAGGCTGTATCGTTGGTCGGCCGCACGCGCGATGAGTAGACGGTTCACCGGCGACAAGCGGGCCCCCTGTTACACTGGGCAATCCCGTGGAAGAAGCGCTCGTACACTTTTTTCAAGACCTTCACTTCGGCCTGCTAGGGTTGGTGATCGCCGTCAGCCTTGGGGTTCTCGGCAAGGCGGCCGACTGGCTGGTTGACGAAGCGGTCGAGCTCTCGTCGCGGTCGGGCATTCCGAAGGTCGTGATTGGCGCCACGATTGTCAGCCTCGGCACCACCGCGCCTGAAGCGGCGGTTTCAGTTTTTGCCGCTATCCAAGGCCAGCCGGGCCTGGCGCTCGGCAACGCGGTGGGATCGATCATCTGCGACACCGGGCTTATCCTGGGACTGGCGAGTGTCATCGCCCCCCTGAAACTCGATCGCAAGATCGTGAATCGCCAGGGTTGGATTCAGCTCGGGGCTGCCTTGGCGCTGGTGGGCGCTTGCTTCCCTTGGAGCACGCCGGGCCAAACTTTCTCCGTGGGGGGGAATCTGCCCCAGTCCATCGGATTCGTATTTCTCGTGTGCCTGGCGGTCTATATGTGGCAGTCGGTACGCTGGGCCCGGCAAGCGCCGGATAGCACAGATGGGGCCAACGATGTCGGACACCACACGCTGCTGTTCGGCTTGGCGAAGCTCGTGGGAGCGGTCGCCCTCGTCGTCGGTGCGGCGCGAGTTCTGATTCCGACCGTCACCGAGGTGGCCATCCGGTTCGACGTTCCCCAGAGCATCATCGCGGCTACGCTTGTGGCGTTCGGCACGTCCCTGCCCGAGTTGGTGACGGCGGTGACGGCGGCCCGCAAGGGCCACGGGGAGCTGGCCGTGGGCAACGTCGTCGGCGCGGATATTCTCAACGTGCTGTTCGTCGCCGGGGCTGCCGCGGCCGTGACCCCGAGCGGCTTGATGGCCGGCGGGCATTTCTTCCTGGTGCTGTATCCGATCATGCTGTTCATCCTGCTCGTGTTCCGAGTGGGGATCATCTTCTCGGGCTCCATGATGAAGCGGCCCTTCGGGTACGTCCTGCTGTTGTCCTATGGGGTATACGTAGTGATCATCTGCCTGGTACCCACCGGTGCGGGACACGGCTAGGATGGTCAGGGGGGCTGTGGCGCAAGCTCTCAGCTTGCCGCGTCGAGACTCATCTCGACGCAGGGGTCTCGGAACTGTTGAGTTAGCCACGACCGGAGTCAACGTGCCTTCTGGCTTGCCCATCCGCTTGGTGCCACTGTTGGGCCGCCCGCCGTAGCGGCCTTTCTCAGGCCCTCTCCGGGGTTGCTTTTGTCGGCTCTGCCGAGCGCTGCAGGCGCGTCCCAAATAATAGCCCTGGGCGTGAGCCCAGGAAAGCGAGGTGCGCGAGCGGCCCCACAACCCACCGAGGTGGGTTTGATGAACGCCTTGTTCCCTGATCGTGGGGTTTCACCCAAAGGGTTTCACCCCAGGCTGTTAATTGGACCGCGCCTGCGGCGCTCCTGGTTTCCCGCTCCTCCGAGTGTGCAGATCGCTCAGATGAACCCATCAGCGCAGCCATATTCTCGAAACGGGACGCTTGTGTCGCGAACCCCTTCTCGCTCTTCTCGGGAGACACACCACCGGCAGCGGTGACTTGAAGTATCCTGATTCACCAGATACCGGAGCCATCATGTTTCGCCTCGACAGCTACAGCTCGAAAGTCCAATCCATCCTACAGCCGCACGAAGCGGGCCAACGCCTCATGCCGCTAGCACCGCGCAGCGCACTACATGGCGAAGGGCTCGACCTAGTCAAGGGCACCCCAGTCGAGGACCTTTTCGACGGGGCGCCTATCGTTGCGCCCGACTTCGCCCAATGCGTCCGCAGCGCTCTCTACCTCTACTTTTCTGACCTCGACCGCTCACACAAGATCTCCCAAAGCATTCACTCGGCGACAGGCAGCTACCTGCACGGCATCATGCACCGCCAGGAACCCGACTTCAGCAACTCGAAGTACTGGTTCCGCAAAGTTTCGAATCACGAGGTCTTCCCGGCGGTCCGCGCAGCGTCCCTAGAGCGATGGTCAGCCGCCGGCGATCCAGAGGCTGAGCGCCTGCAAGCAGCAGCAAGGAGCCGCCACCAGTGGGACCCTTTCTGGTTCATCGACCAATGCGAGTCGGCCTACCGCGGCGGTGCTTCCGGACTCGAAGCGCCCCTGATGGAAGCCCAGCGCCTCGAGTGGCAAATCCTCTTCGACCACTGCTACCGAAAAGCGGTTGCGGCCAACTGAACCGCGCCCCGACGCCAGTTAGGAGTCAAATGCTGCATTCGCACCAGGACGATCGAAACCGTCGCTGGTGTTCCTGGTTTGGTAGGGCTCCGCCGTTCCCTGTTCCCCCAAGAGAACTCGGAGAACTCCTGGCACCAGTGTTCGGCTCTGTCGCCGCGAGGCCGAGCGAGACTGGAATGGACCCGAAAAGCGAGACCAGTAGAGAAGGGACAATGAACCAGGGAACGGTAAGGAGGTTCGATTGTCTCGAAGACGATTCACGAAGGAGTTCAAGCTGGCGGCCGTCCGGCGGCTCGAAGCCGGCGAGTCCGGCTCGGCCCTCGCGCGCGAGCTGGAGGTGAAGCGCGAAAAGCTCTACGACTGGCTGGCACAAGTTGAGCGCTACGGCGTCGAGGAAGCCTTTCCCGGCGCGGGGCGCGTCCCGGCGGCAGCGCCCGTGTCGAGCCCGGCCACGAAGCCCAGGCCCGCCTCGCGGAGCTGGAACGCAAAGTCGGCCGCCAGGCCATGGAGATTGATTTTTTGTCCGCAGCCTTGCGGCGTGTCGAGGATCTGCGCCGGCCGAGCATCGTCAGTGGAACCGGCGCGTCGCTGAGGAAGTACGGGCCGCAAGGCGGCAAGGCAACATGAGCACGCTGAGCACGCGCGATTTGTGCCGCTTGAGCGGACTGGCGCGAGCCAGCCTCTACCGCCAGGCCAAACCCGACAGCGAGCAGGTCGGGGAACTGCGGCAGGCCATTGTCCACGCCGCCTTGGACCATCCGGCCTACGGCACCCGGCGGACGACCCAACAGCTGCGCCGTCAAAAGCTGCTGGTCAATCGCAAGCGCGTGCAACGGGTGATGCGCGAAGAGAAGCTCTTGCGGCGACGTCGCCGCACCGTTCCGCGAACGACCGATTCGAAGCACTCGCTGCGGCGTTATGAAAACCTGACGCGCGATTTCCAACCCACGGGTCCCAACAAACTGTGGGGCTCCGATCTCAGCTACGTACGATTGGGAAACCACTTCGTCTATGTGGCGGTGGTGTTGGACGTGTATTCGCGGCGCGTGGTGGGCTGGGCCGTGGGTCCGAACCTGAAAACCGAATTGCCGCTGGCGGCGCTGCAACAAGCGTTGAGCAGCCGGCGTCCGGCGCCGGGCTGGATTCATCATTCCGATCAAGGTTCGCAGTACGCCGCGGAAGCTTATGTAGCCACCCTGCGGCAAGCGGGCGCGAGGATATCGATGAGCCGCAAGGGCTGCCCGCAGGACAACGCGTACGTGGAAAGCTTTTTCAAGACTTTGAAAAGCGAGGAAGTCGACTGCAGCGAGTATGAAAGTTTGGCCCAGGCGCAGGCCGAGATCGGCGCTTATATTGAGCGGGAATACAATCGTACGCGATTGCATTCGGCGCTGGGCTATCGGCCGCCGCAAGAGTATGAGCGGCTGTGGGAAGAGGCGGCTAACGCCGCCTGAGTTTTCTTAAGGCATGAGCAGATCTATCGATCCGATGGCGCAGCACAAGGCGGGATGCGGCCTCAGTAGGCGAGCACCCCGCCCTCATCGTTGCGATGAGTCTGCGGCCGGGTATTCCTTGGTGGGTTGCTCTCCAGCAGAGCCCGCCTCCGCTTCCCCGGATGAGTTGATCATGCCCCCATTGGGCTGGATTCGCTATCCTTTTTCAGTCAACCGCGACCCGTCCCTACTTTCTTGGCCTCGCCACAGGGGTCCACTCCAACTTGGCGGCGAAGCTGCGAGCGGGCAACGTGTCCGGCGCCGAGGACTGGGACGAACTGTTGCTAACCGAGATCGAGCGGCAACAGGCCGAAGGGAAGCGAGTAACGTTCCGCGCCCACGCCGCCTTCACCAAGCCGGAGATTTACGAGGCCCTTGAAAAGCGAGACGCGGAATACGTGATCCGCATCCCAGCCAACAGGAACCTGGAATTGAAGATCGAAGACATCTTGTTTCGTCCGCCGGGGAGGCCCAGCCGCAAACCCTTGGTGCGCTACAAGAGCTTTCGCTATCAGCCGGAGAGTTGGTCGAGGCCTCGACGGGTCGTCGCCAAGGTCGAGCATCACCCCGGTGAGCTGTTTCCCCGCATGGGGTTCATCGTGACGAACATGAGCTTGCCGAGTCGTTCGCTGGTGCGGTTCTACAACAAGCGCGGCACAGCAGAGCAGTGGATCAAGGAAGGTAAGCAAGCGACACACTGGACCCGGCTGTCCTGTCATCGTTTCCGGGCCAACGAAGTGCGGCTGCAACTCAGTGTGCTGGTTTACAACCTCGATAACATGTGGCGGCGGCTGGGGCTGTCGCAGCGAATCAAGAGCTGGTCGCTAACAAGCTTGCAGCACCGGCTGATGAAGACAGGCGGACGGCTGGTCAAGCACGCCCGGTACTACTGGTTGTTGTTGGCCGAAGGGCATCTGAACCGCAAACTGTTCGGGGAGATGCTCAACCGCCTCGCGGTACTGCCTGTGCCAGGAAGGTGACGCGGGTGAGCATCGGAGCAGCCGAGCGAGAGTTGCCGAGAGGCAAGCTCGGAGCAGTGTCGGCAGAGTGGGCGCTAGCGTGGCCGGAACGCCTTGACCAGACTGATCCGAACGCCGGACCGGCGAAGATAGGAGGATCGAACGTGAATGAAGTGCCAGCAACGTCGCATCCTAGCCGCAGCTCGGCTACACTGTGCGTGGTCGGATGGCCAAAATGGAGATTCCGAGTTAGCTCTGTGAGTCGCGGTAGAATCGGCGTGTCGTGGTCGGCCAAACCATCTCTCCACGCAACTGGGCTGCGAGAGGACCGTTGTCGTAGTTGACTGCACCTGAGGAGTTGCAAGATGGTATCGGGCGTGACGAACGGCCAGCGAGTGTGCTTTGGGGCGTTTGAGGCGGACTTACAGGCCGGGGAGCTGCGCAAGAGCGGCATCCGAGTGCGGCTGCAGGATCAGCCGTTTCGGGTCCTGGCTCTACTACTTGAGCGCTCCGGTCAAGTTGTCAGCCGCGAGGACCTGCGGCAGGAAATCTGGCCCGACGACACCTTCGTCGATTTCGACCACAGCCTCAACACCGCCATTAACAAGATCCGCGAGGCGTTAGGCGACTCAGCCAGCCACCCGCGCTTCGTAGAAACCATCCCCCGGCGCGGATATCGGTTTGTGTTCCCAATCGAAGCGCTCGCCTCTCCACAGGAAAGGAGTCAGGAGCTCCCGTCGCCTAGTTCCGGAGCACACTCGCGAGCCTCGTGGAAGGCTAGATGGGCCTGGGTCTCGCTAGTGTAGTGCACCATAAATAATGTAACTTATATTGACTTCCCGTCGTCTCTATTAACAGGAGGCATGGGATGCGAAGAGCACAACCAGTAACTTTGAACACAGCGCAATGCAAGCAGTTGGACCGCTACGCGCGCGGCCGCCAAGTCGCCGTTCGTCTCGCCCTGCGAGCCAGGATTGTCCTGCTGGCCGCCGACGGTCTCGAGAATAAGCAGATCGCCGCACAGCTCGGTGTCTCGCGGCAGTTGGTGGCCCGCTGGCGCACGCGCTTTCTCGAAAGCAGCATCGCCGGCATTGCAAAAGACGCCCCACGGCCCGGTCGTAAACCTGCCGTCTCGAAGCAGAAAGTACAGCAGATCATCCACAAGACCACCCGCGAGAAACCGTCCAACGCCACCCACTGGAGCCGCCGCACCATGGCCGCCGCGGCCGGCGTCAGCGCTTCCACCGTGGGACGGA
The DNA here is from genome assembly GCA_965248255.1 of Bryobacterales bacterium. GTDB lineage: Bacteria > Acidobacteriota > Terriglobia > Bryobacterales > UBA6623 > JAKZVK01. The sequence goes on along the minus strand of CBDFIW010000004.1, from coordinate 1,483,668 downwards.
TTTGGCGCGCCCATGGCCTCAAGCCCCACCGCGTCAAGACCTTCAAGCTCAGCAATGACCCGCGTTTCGCCGAGAAACTCGACGACATCGTCGGACTCTATCTCAATCCGCCTGAGCATGCTCTGGTTCTCTCGCTCGATGAGAAGTCCCAAATCCAAGCCCTCGATCGCACCCAGCCCGGCCTGCCGCTCAAAAAGGGACGCGGCCAAACGATGACCCACGATTACAAGCGCAACGGCACGACCACCCTGTTTGCGGCGCTCAACAGCCTTGACGGCAGCGTGATCGCCGAGTGCATGCCCCGACACAGCCACCAGGAATGGCTGCGCTTCCTGCGCTTAATTGACCGCGCACTCCCAAGGACAAACAGCTTCATCTCATCGTGGACAACTATGCCACCCACAAGCATGCCGCTGTGAAGCGTTGGCTCGATCGTCACCCGCGCTTCCACATTCATTTCACCCCGACCTCGGCGTCGTGGCTGAACATGGTCGAGCGATTCTTTCGCGATCTCACCGTCAAGCGCCTGCGCCGCGGCGTGTTTCGCAGCGTGGACGAGCTCGTCGCCGCCATTGACGACTACATCGCCCAGCACAACGGGCATCCCACGCCCTTCATCTGGACCGCGACCGCCTCCGACATCCTCGAGAAAGTCAAGCGCGGACGTGCCGCCCTGCATAAGGTGCAATCTGCTTGACGCACTACACTAGCTCTGGTTGTGGCCGTCGCGTTTTCGATTTGGGGATCCAATCTTTAACGCCGATATTACCCTGAGTCGACGCCACCCTTCTGGTTTTTCCAGAGGCGCTGATGTCGCCGCGGTGGTTCAGGTCAACATGAATCACCAAACGGTTATCATCCACCACTTCGAATTTAACGTTTTCCACTGGTATTGGCCTCCTTTGGGGTGGGTCCTACGAACCCACCAATTGTACCTGCCTCGCCACCGATCTGGGGCAAATCGACCTGCAAGTGTTAGCGCCGGAGAGAACATAGTCCACATTGGGGACCCCCGAAAACATGGGGTGAAAAGGTAGGCTGGCAAAGATCCCAGCTTCGCCAGTGGCACCGTTCCCGGTATTCCCGCTGGCGTTGGCAATGATCGGCCCGAATCTCCGGGTCCTGCTGGTAGCGGCGGTTGGCCCGCCGCCTCTGTTTGCGCCGCATCCGGCGGCGGCACTCATCCCCGCAGTAGACCTGCCCCCCGATAACAGGAACGGCAGATGTAAAACATCACCCCGCAACCTCGGCAAAACAACTGTCGCCACAGCACTTCTCTGGCCATACCCCGCACGATTCCATAGCGGCCTGTGAGCCTTGAAGGGTTGGCGGGTTCTCTTGTGGTTCTTGTCTGGGGGACGTGGGAGCATGGGCCGATTGCCTCTGAGCCGCAGGGTCGGGGTCGTCAAGCGTTACCGATGCGCGGTGGAGGCGAAAGCCTCCGGGACGCGATGACGCGGAGGAATGGACCGTAACCGAGGCGAGGAGAAAAGACTTGCCCTTTGACCAGGATTACCGTTTTGGCCATCCCGGTACTGACAGCATAGGCGAGCCACGGCTGCGGTGCAACGTTTTCGCACTGCTTTCACGTTCGATCCTGCTTTCTTCGCCGGTCCGCCTTCAGATCGGGTCCGGTCAAGGCGTTCCGGCAACGCCAGCGGCCACTCTGCCGACACCGCTCCGACCTTGCCTCTCGGCAACTCCCCGCTCCGGCTGCCCCGCGCTCGCCGCGTTACCCTCCGGGCACAGGCAGCGCCCAGATCCTGCTCAGCATGTCACCGAACAGCCGCCGGTTCAGATGTCCCTGGGCCAACAGCAACCAGTAGTAGCGGGCATGTTTGACCAGACGGCCGCCGGTCTTCATTAGCCGCTGCTGCAAGCTCGTCAGCGACCAGCTCTTGATCCTGTGCGGCAGCCCCAGCCGCCGCCACAAGTTGCCCAGGTTATAGGCCAGCACGCTGAGTTGCAGTCGCACTTCGTTGGCCCGGAAGCGATGGCACGACAGCCGCGTCCAGTGCGTGGCCTGTTTGCCTTCCTTGATCCACTGCTCGGCCGTGCCGCGCTTGTTGTAGAAGCGCACCACCGAGCGGCTTGGCAAGCGCAGGCTCGTCACGATGAATCCGACCCGCGGGAACAGCTCGCCCTGGTGATGTTCGACCTGGGCGACGATCCGCCTCGCCTGCGACCAACTCTCCGCCTGATAGCGAAAACTCTTGTAGCGCACCAAGGGCTTCCGGGAGGGCCTTCCCGGCGGGCGAAACAAGATGTCTTCGATCTCCAATTCCAGGCTCTTGTTGGCCGGAATGCGAATGGCGTACTGCACTCCGCGTTTCTCCGAAGACTCATAAATCTCCGGCTTAGCAAAGGCCGCATCGCCGCGGAAGGTGACCTGTTTGCCCGCAGCCTGTTGGCGCTCGATCTCCGGCAGCAGCAACTCGTCCCAGTCGTCAGCGCTGTGCACATTGCCGGGACGCAGCTTGGCGGCCAGACAATCGCCGTGCTGGTTGAACAGCAACAGTGGGTGGTAGCAGATGGACTCGAAATGGCCGTTATAGGCGCTGCCTTCTTGTTGGCCATGGACGGGGCTCTCGGTGGAGTCCATGTCGAGAACGACGCGCTCGCAGTCGTCCGTCGTCTCGGCTTGCGCGACCAACTCGCGGTTCACCGCCATCAATCCCAGCAGATTCTCCTCACTCGCGAGCAGCCCTGTCTCGAAGCTCTGTAGCCGCGAGGTGAGCGCCCCGCCGCGATCCCAGTTCTTCTGCGAGCCGATCAAGCGAAAGGTCGGATCGGCGGATACTCGAACGGCGTCATTGAGGTCCTCGTAGCCGGCGAGTCGGCTGTAAACCGACTGCCGCAGCAGATCGGCCAGCGGGAACTTCTTGTTCAAGCCTTGTCGCGAGTCGCTGAGATGCTCCTCGATCAGCTTCCCGAGCCCGAGCCGTTCGTCCAACTCCCGAACCAGGATCAGCCCGCCGTCGGAAGTGACACGCGATCCTTGGAAATCGACTTTCAACAAACCGTTGAAGCTTAGCTGGAACGGCTTGTTTTGTTTTTCACCCATTGGGTGTTGGCCTCCATGGCGTCCTCATCGGGCTCTAGCCCCTATGAATAAAGACGCTCCAGGCCGCCGGAAGGTCGAGAGGTTTGAATCAAATTGGAAATGCGGGTCCAAACCGGCTGTGGAACCGCCGCCGCAATACAAACTGACGCAGCTCACGCGAGGCTCGGGCTACACGGCAGAGCCAGCGATTTCCCCGGACGGCAAATTGCTCGCCTACGCCTCTAACCGCGGTGATGCCAATAATCTATTGACTGCCGCATAATATAGAGTCAGTCAAAACAAAGAGAAGACTGTTTCCAGAAGGCCGTGATCAAACGCGGTTTGCGGTACATGCGGCGGAGTGCCTTGCGGGCCCGCTCGTTCAGCTCGCCGTAGTCTTTCGGACAGACGTTCGGCAACTCGTGCTGCTTCCAGTAAGCCCAGATGTATTCCACCGGATTCAACTCCGGCGCATAGGGTGGCAAGTACTCGGTTGCGATGTGGCCTTCGGAGAGTTCGATGAACTCTTGCACCAGGCGGCTACGGTGCGCCGGCAGCCGATCCCAGACGATCAGCAGCGGGCGATCGATATGACGTACCAACGCCTTGAGAAAGTCGATCACTTGCTCTTTGCCGATCGCACCGGGATAGAGCCGGAAGTAGAAGTTACGCAGCGTCAGCCCCGCCGAGACGGAAAGCTTCTCCCAGTTGAAGTTAAACTGCAGCACCGGTGTTTGGCCACGTGGCGCCCAGGTGCGGCAGCGATGCGGCTTCTGACTCAATCCGCTTTCGTCGATGAAGACGAGCGTACGGCCTTCGTTTTGGGCTTTTTTTTAATGCGCTTCCAGGTCTTGCGCTTCCAGGTGCGGATCCGCTCTTCGTTGCGCTCGCGCGCCTTTCCGGCCGGGCGTTGCGGGCTCCAGTCGAGCGCTCGCAGGATCTTCCAGGCGTGGCCTGCGTGGTATGCGACCCCGAACTCGTCTCCGGTCAGCCGAGCCACCCGCGGACAGCTCCACAGGGGCGTTGGGAAGCCGTGGGCTTCCGGGCCTTCCAGCAGCAGCGACGTCAGGCGTTCGCGTTGTGCGGCATCGAGGAGCGGCTTGCGTCCGGCGCGCCCGGCCTGGCGGAGTCCGGCCGCACCCTGCTCGCGGTATTGCCGCCGCCACTCACTGACGGTTTGGCGAGCGACGTTCAGCCGTCTCGCCGTCTCGGACTGATTGTGGCCTTGGTGGAGCAGCCGCATCGCTTCGAAACGGCGCTTCTCCAGCGCCTTGAAATCCCGCTTCACACCTTTGGGGTTGCCCATACATATATAGATGCTCCACACTGTCAAAAAGTGTCATAATAATTTGCGGGATTCAATAGATGTCTGGGTCCAACACGTTGCTGGCGGACAGCCTGTTCGTTTGACCCAACATTCAGCCAATGATGATCAACCATCTTTCTCGCCAGATTCTGGAGAGGTCGTCTTCCGTTCCAGTCGCGACGGAGGAGGGCTCTACATTGTCCCCATGTTTGGGGCCATGAACGACTGCTGGTCAAAGGTGGTAGCGGTCAGTCGCCTCGCTTTTCACCAGACGGTCAGTGGGTAGCCTATTCAGAAGGCGTGGCACTCAGCCCAAGCGAGATTTACGTAGTGCCCGCGAGTGGGGGAGAAGTCCGTCAAGTTGAGACCAATGTTGCCTGGGCCAACGCACCAGTTTGGTCGCCCGACGGGCAACAACTGCTGTTCTTGGGAAACTCGGACTCTAGCAGCCCGTGGTAAATCTCTGCCCTGGGGACAGTCAGCCCTTTTTCGCAATCGGATGCCGGTGTAAACTGTTGATTCTACGAGGGTGCGAAAAAGGGTGACAGTCCCCGACGTGGCGGATCGTACTTCTGCCACGGGCTGCTAGGGGTGCTGCTTTGGGCACCTTCGATCTGTGGGTCGTGTCGGCAGCTGGAGGCGAAGCTGTCCAGACAAGGGCATTCGAGGTGTTTCGCCGTGCGGGTCTCGATCTTGGCGTATCGGTATTAGGGTGCTGCACTCCAGTGGTTTGGGAGGCTCGACGAAACCAAATCATCTTTTCTGCCTTCTCGGGGGATGCCACGAACCTGTGGCGGATTCCGTTTTCGCAAGGAGGCTGGCAAATCGCTGACACGCTGCAGCAGCTTACAGTGGGTACAGGTGAAACCGGGCCATCCGTTGCCTCTGATGGTCGTCTAGTTTTTTCAAACCTGACTTCTATCGCAGATCTTTGGAGCCTTCCGATCGACGCCGATGAGGGCAAAGTCGTCGGGTTGTTGGAACGCGTAGCTCAGGACTTAGCTTCCGATTCGTTCCCGACGGTCACTGCGGATGGAAAGACTTTGGTATTCATTTCAGACCGATCGGGAAACCAGGATGTTTGGATGAAGAACCTGGCAAGCGGTGCCGAAGCCCCCTTGGTTGCATCGCCTTTGCCGGAGGACCGAGCCGTAATCTCTCCTAATGGGTTCAAGCTCGCAGTTAAGCGGTTTGAGGATGATAAGAGAACAATCTATTTCGTGAGGCTCAATGAGGGCGTCGAAGAAAAGGTATGCGAGGGTTGTGGCCTTCTTATTGAATCCCGCAAAGTATTATGACACTTTTTGACAGTGTGGAGCATCTATATATGTATGGGCAACCCCAAAGGTGTGAAGCGGGATTTCAAGGCGCTGGAGAAGCGCCGTTTCGAAGCGATGCGGCTGCTCCACCAAGGCCACAATCAGTCCGAGACGGCGAGACGGCTGAACGTCGCTCGCCAAACCGTCAGTGAGTGGCGGCGGCAATACCGCGAGCAGGGTGCGGCCGGACTCCGCCAGGCCGGGCGCGCCGGACGCAAGCCGCTCCTCGATGCCGCACAACGCGAACGCCTGACGTCGCTGCTGCTGGAAGGCCCGGAAGCCCACGGCTTCCCAACGCCCCTGTGGAGCTGTCCGCGGGTGGCTCGGCTGACCGGAGACGAGTTCGGGGTCGCATACCACGCAGGCCACGCCTGGAAGATCCTGCGAGCGCTCGACTGGAGCCCGCAACGCCCGGCCGGAAAGGCGCGCGAGCGCAACGAAGAGCGGATCCGCACCTGGAAGCGCAAGACCTGGAAGCGCATTAAAAAAAAGCCCAAAACGAAGGCCGTACGCTCGTCTTCATCGACGAAAGCGGATTGAGTCAGAAGCCGCATCGCTGCCGCACCTGGGCGCCACGTGGCCAAACACCGGTGCTGCAGTTTAACTTCAACTGGGAGAAGCTTTCCGTCTCGGCGGGGCTGACGCTGCGTAACTTCTACTTCCGGCTCTATCCCGGTGCGATCGGCAAAGAGCAAGTGATCGACTTTCTCAAGGCGTTGGTACGTCATATCGATCGCCCGCTGCTGATCGTCTGGGATCGGCTGCCGGCGCACCGTAGCCGCCTGGTGCAAGAGTTCATCGAACTCTCCGAAGGCCACATCGCAACCGAGTACTTGCCACCCTATGCGCCGGAGTTGAATCCGGTGGAATACATCTGGGCTTACTGGAAGCAGCACGAGTTGCCGAACGTCTGTCCGAAAGACTACGGCGAGCTGAACGAGCGGGCCCGCAAGGCACTCCGCCGCATGTACCGCAAACCGCGTTTGATCACGGCCTTCTGGAAACAGTCTTCTCTTTGTTTTGACTGACTCTATATTATGCGGGAGTCAATAGGTCATCCAGACCACAGCGTGCACGCCGCGAAGTTCTCTCCGGACGACCGTTGGATCTCCTTTAAGTTAGTGATCGAGCGGACCGTCGCTCCCCTGTATCTGGCACCCGTCCGAAACGGGATTGCTGCCAAGCAGAGCGAATGGATTCAGATTACTTCGGGCCACAATAGCCGCCACTGGTGGTCCCCAAACGGAAATCTGCTTTATTTCCTGTCATATCGGGACGGTTTCGGTTGCCTCTGGGCCCAGCGGCTCGACCCAGATACAAGGAAACCTTTGGGGCCGCCGATGGAGATCGTGCCTTTTCACAGCCGGCACTTCTCGCTTGACACGGAGCTTATTGGCTACGGGATGACCCGGAACAAACTGTACCTTGGCGTACGGGAGCCTACTGGTAACATCTGGCTCGCCGAACCTCGTGACAGTCGACAACAACGATGATTGGCCGTCCGATCAGGGAGGGACAGCCGCGTAACTCCGACTGACGCGTCGATGCCAGTCATGGAACGTTCGTCCTACAGAATCGATGACTTATCTCCCAGGACACCGGAGAGCGTTCAATCTCGTGCGCTGACCTCACACTCCGGCGGGTTCTGCTGTAGAGGAGACCACTCAGCTCGATTTCACTGGGCTCGCGCCTAGGGCTAATGTCTGGGACGCGCTGGGGGCGCTCGACAGTACCGGCACAACAATGTCCCGCACCTCTTACTTCTCCAACAGGAAATTCCCCACGAACATGGCATCGATGCCGGAGGAGTAGAAGCTACGGACGGCGGCGCGGGGGTCGCAGACCAGACGCTCGCCGAATAGGTTGAACGAGGTGTTGTAGAGCACTGGCAGACCGGTAGCTTTGCCGGCGGCGTGCAGCAATTGCCAGCAGAGCGCGTTGTCTTCCCGCCGTACCGTGTGGACGCGGATGCCGTCGCTGCCGATCAGGGCGGCTTCGAAGGTCTTGCGGTGCGCGTCCTTCACACGGCTGACCGTCGCCAGGAAGCGTGCGGTGTCCCCGCACTCGAAGTACTCCGATGCAAGCTCTTCGGGTACCGAAGCGGCGAACTTGCGGTCCGGCTCGCGGCGCTTGATGTAGACGTTGAGATTCTCGGTCGAATACGGATTCAGGGGCGAGGCGAAGATGCTGCGGTTGCCGAGAGCGAGGGACCCGAACTCCATGCGTCCTTGGAACCAGGCGACGATCTGGTGATCCCCGAGCCGTTCAACCGCCGTTTGAATGACTTCGTCGTCGGTCATCAAATACCGGAAGCGCAGCTTGCAGTTCTCGAGCACTTGCTTGATCTGGTCGCGGTCGTATTCCGGCCCCAGGAAGAGGTTGTCGAGCGGCTTGCGGCCGTCTTGACGGAAGACCTGGTGCCAGGCGTGGAAGGCGCATCCGACGCTGGTGCCGGCGTTGCCGGAGGCGGGCTGCACCCAGACGTTCTTGAAGCGTCCGGAGTTCTCAATCGCCGCCACGAGCAGGGCGTTGAGCATCAGGCCGCCGCCGAGACACAAGTTCTCGCCCTCGCCGGCCATACGGACCACCACTTCCTCGGTAGCGCTCTGCACACTCGCCGCAAAGTCGGCACGCGTGTCTTCCGATAAGGGGGACCCGTACTCGGTCCCAATCGCGCCGTAGAACTTCTCGCCGAAGCCTCCTGCCGTCAGACGCGAGGTGTCGAAGTAGCTGTAATCGAGCTGCGGCAGCCCGTCGCCGCGGTCGCCGAGCATACCGAGAAAGGCGTCCCGCCAGCGTGACTTGCCGCGCGCCGACATCCATTGCACCTTGTGTTCCTCTGCGCCGGGCCGGAAACCCAGCAACTCGGTAACGCGGCTGAAGAACGCGGCGGGGGAATTCGGTGCGTAGAGTTCCTCGACCGGCTCGATCCTCGTGCCCTCCGCCTCCCACACCGCACCGCAGCGCATGTCGCCCATGCGATCGAGTGTGAGGACCCGCGCTTTCTCAAACGGCGAGGGATAGAAGGCGCTGGCGGCGTGCGCGAGATGGTGGTCGACGACGACGAGGCGGCTGTTGGGGAAAAGCGACTTGAGATGCAGGTGCAGGGAGGAGTCTTGCCCCGCCCCGATGGGCCGGGCTAATGCGACGCAATCGACCTCCTCGCGGGTGGCCGACACCAGCGCCAGACAGGCGTCGATCGAGCGCTCCGGCAGCCCACCGGGATGCGCGTGCCGCAGGAGCTTGTCTTCCTCGATCGCTGCGACCAGCTCGCCGTCCTTCAACAGCGCGGCCGCGCCGTCGTGCAGCCAGCCTCCAATTCCCAGAATCAGCATCAGACGTCCTTCAATCGCTTCACAACCCGCTCGCGCCCGAGGATCTCAAAGACAGCGAACGCGCTCGGTCCCACCGATTGGCCGCTCAGTGCCGCCCGCGCGCCGCCGATGTGCAGGAAGCCCGTCGGGGACAGTGCAAAACGAACTCGAACCATCAGAAGCTAAAGAAAAGCAAGCCGGTTCCACCGGCATTGAGAGAGGAATCAGCAACGACGGCTGCCGCCGTCCGGAACACTCTGGGGCCTCGGCCTACAAGCCTCGGATCTCATCCAAACAACCGCCAAACGCCCAGTATAACAGCGGCCTTGGCTGACCTTCCCAAAGCGTTTTCTCGGCCTCGGCCCATCGTCAAGCCCGCAACCTGTTCGGGATGATCGAGACGCTGCAACAACTCGAGGGCGTCGAGTTCGGGGTCATCGTGAGCGATCGCGGCCGCGCCGCTTGAGTTGCCGTCGGAGGGATCCTTGCCGCGGTGGCTCTTCCCTAGAAGGCTCCCTCAGGCGCGTGGGAGTAACGCTTCGCCGGGGGGGGGCGAAGAACACGTGTACCCGACCCTGCCGCTTCCCGCCCCTTACATCAGCACCTTCGACGTGAAATGATACCTGCGCGAGAAAATGCGTGCTGCCCCGAGGGACCTGATAGTGCAGCAGCGAGGGCACCGGTATCTCCATCGGCTTGTCCGGCTCGGTCCAATGAGCGGGAGGCTGCTCGGGGCCGCTAGTGTAGTGCACCATAAATAATGTAACTTATATTGGCTTCCCATCGTCTCTATTAACAGGAGGCATGGGATGCGAAGAGCACAACCAGTAACTTTGAACACAGCGCAATGCAAGCAGTTGGACCGCTACGCGCGCGGCCGCCAAGTCGCCGTTCGTCTCGCCCTGCGAGCCAGGATTGTCCTGCTGGCCGCCGACGGTCTCGAGAATAAGCAGATCGCCGCACAGCTCGGTGTCTCGCGGCAGTTGGTGGCCCGCTGGCGCACGCGCTTTCTCGAAAGCAGCATCGCCGGCATTGCAAAAGACGCCCCACGGCCCGGTCGTAAACCTGCCGTCTCGAAGCAGAAAGTACAGCAGATCATCCACAAGACCACCCGCGAGAAACCGTCCAACGCCACCCACTGGAGCCGCCGCACCATGGCCGCCGCGGCCGGCGTCAGCGCTTCCACCGTGGGACGGATTTGGCGCGCCCATGGCCTCAAGCCCCACCGCGTCAAGACCCTCAAGCTCAGCAATGACCCGCGTTTCGCCGAGAAACTCGACGACATCGTCGGACTCTATCTCAATCCGCCTGAGCATGCTCTGGTTCTCTCGCTCGATGAGAAGTCCCAAATCCAAGCCCTCGATCGCACCCAGCCCGGCCTGCCGCTCAAAAAGGGACGCGGCCAAACGATGACCCACGATTACAAGCGCAACGGCACGACCACCCTGTTTGCGGCGCTCAACAGCCTTGACGGCAGCGTGATCGCCGAGTGCATGCCCCGACACAGCCACCAGGAATGGCTGCGCTTCCTGCGCTTAATTGACCGCCGCACTCCCAAGGACAAACAGCTTCATCTCATCGTGGACAACTATGCCACCCACAAGCATGCCGCTGTGAAGCGTTGGCTCGATCGTCACCCGCGCTTCCACATTCATTTCACCCCGACCTCGGCGTCGTGGCTGAACATGGTCGAGCGATTCTTTCGCGATCTCACCGTCAAGCGCCTGCGCCGCGGCGTGTTTCGCAGCGTGGACGAGCTCGTCGCCGCCATTGACGACTACATCGCCCAGCACAACGGGCATCCCACGCCCTTCATCTGGACCGCGACCGCCTCCGACATCCTCGAGAAAGTCAAGCGCGGACGTGCCGCCCTGCATAAGGTGCAATCTGCTTGACGCACTACACTAGGACAGACACCATGGCCGTGCGTGGTCCCATGGCGGTCCGCAACTCCTTCTCGTTCGCGACCTCGATCATCGTGACGCCCAGCATGCGAATCGCATGATCGTAGCCGTTCCGGGATCCACCGGGGCTACAACTTCGTCCTTCAAACCCTCCAGCGCCGGGAGCCGCCGAATGCGCTCCGGATTGCCGCCGGCGATACGGGCGGAGGTGGCGTGCGCCAGGGCGGCCGCGCAACCGGACGTAACGATCGCGAATTCGGCCCCCGTGATTTCAGCTAGGCGATGCCCCACGGCCTCCATCAGCTCGTCAATCTGCACGTATCGCTTGGAAGCCTGCGCCATGGCCTCTCGCACTTCCGGCAGGATGATGGACCCCCCAAACATCGTGATCGGGCCGGTGGCGTTGATGACCGGCCGAACGGCGATGGACTTGTAGAGATCCACCCCGATACTCAGTTTGCCGGCGGAACCTGCCGCTGCTGTCGGAGCTTGCGGCTTCGCCGCCGACTCCACGCGTGTCAGGAGCATCCTACGCATCAAGCTTGCGCCTTAGCGACCGATCGATTAGGTGTTCGCGGCCCGTTCCGGGGCCCGACATCTGCTTGGCTATAGTAGGGAGTGATGCCGGCTCGGCTGCTACGGTTGATAGGCTTGCTGCTCTTTCTGGCCGGCGGCGGCGTTGCGCCCGGCGCCATCCCGTCACCCGAATCCCACTTCGGCCACGCGATGGGCGCCGAGAAGCGGCTCGTTCAGTGGGACGACGTGGTCCGCTATTTCCGCCGTATTGCGGACGCCTCCGACCACGTCGAGCTTAGCGAGCTAGGCAAATCCACCGAAGGCCGCCCGTTCGTGATGGCGACTATCGCCGCTCCTGGAACACTGAAAAAGCTGGGGCGATACCGCCGGATTCAGTCCCGCTTGGCCGACCCCCGCCAAACCGCGCCTGACGAGGCGCAAGCCCTGATCTCCGAAGGCAAGACGGTCGTCTTGATCACGTGCTCCATTCATTCCACCGAGGCGGCATCCACGCTGACCGCCATCGAGTTCGTCCACAAGCTGCTCACCGAAGATACGCCGCGACACCGTGCGATCCTGCGCGACACGATCCTCCTGCTGATTCCTTCGCTCAACCCCGACGGAGTCGACAAAGTGGCCCAGTGGTACCACCGTTACCTCGACACGCCGTACGAAGGCGCGCCGATGACCGAGCTGTATCACAAATACGTCGGCCACGATAACAACCGCGACTGGTACATCTTCTCGCAAGCCGAGACCCGCCTCACAGTGGAAAAGGTGCACAACATCTGGCGGCCGCAGGTGACCTACGACGTGCACCAGATGGGTGGTACCGGCGCGCGCATGTTCGTGCCGCCGTGGACCGACCCGGTCGACCCTAACATCGACCCCTTGATCGTGCAACAGGTCAACAAGATGGGCGCCGCTATGGCCGTGGACCTGACCGCGGCCGGCAAGAAGGGTGTACTGATCAACGGCATCTATGACTACTTCACACCCGCGCGCCATTACCAGAGCTATCACGGCGGCCTGCGTGTGCTCAGCGAGGCCGCCGGCGTCCGGTACGCCTCGCCCGTCAACGTGCCGTTTTCATCGCTCAAATCCAACGGGCGGGGCTACGACGCGCAGCGCTCGAGCTGGAATTTTCTCGAGCCCTGGCCGGGCGGCCTGTGGACGCTGCGAGACATTATCGACTACCAGCTCATCACCTTCGAGTCCTGTCTTTACTACGCCGCTCGGCAACGCGAAGAGCTGCTGCGCAACTTCTATCGCATCGGCCGGCGCGTGGTCGAACGCCACGAGAACCTGGCATACGTCATTCCGCGTCAACAGCACGACCCCAGCGCCATGACCCGGCTGCTTCGAACGCTGGCGTTCGGGGCGGTCGAGATCGAGCGCGCTCGGGACGATTTCCGCGCCGGTGGACGTGTGTTTCAGTCAGGTGACTACGTCATCCGCCTGGCGCAGCCCTATGGCGGCTTCGCCAAGACGCTGCTCGAGCGGCAGCACTACCCGGACCAGCGCCAGTATCCCGGCGGGCCGCCCCAGCGCCCGTACGACGTCACCGCCCACAGTTTGCCCCTGCTGATGGGCGTCGAGGTCGTCCCCATTCAGGAGGCGTTTGAGGCGGATCTTGAAACGCTCCCGGCCATCGATCCCGAGGCGGGCTCGGTGGCCGGCACGCCGTTGCTGCGGCTCTCGCCCAACGCCAGCCGTGCCTGGACGGCAGTCAATCGTCTGCTCAAGGCCGGCGTACCGGTCTTCCGAGGCTCCGAGGGTGTGTTCTATGTGGACGTCCAGCAGGACGGCCCGTCGCGCTCGCTATTGGTGGACCTCGCCCATGACCTGGGGCTGGTGTTCACTGAGGCGAGCTCGGACAACGGCCTGGCGCAACGCAAGCGGATGCGCAGGGCCCAGGTCGGCGTCTACCGCGGTCACGTGCCGATCATAGATGAGGGTTGGACGCGCTGGGTGCTCGAGCAGTACGAGTTCCCCTACGAGTCCGTCGGCAACGAACGCTTGCAAAGGGGCGGGCTGCGGCGCGATTTTGATGTCATTGTGCTTCCAGACGCCACGCCGCGTGTGCTGCACGCGGGGTATCTGGCGGGCGCGCTCTATCAAGGCGTGCAGGCGCCCCCGGAATTCACCGGCGGCATCGAGGACGAAGGCGCCGAAGCGCTGCGCGAGTTCATCCTCGCGGGTGGGACGGTCTTGGCCTTCAACAAGGCATCGCAGTACGCCCTGGAGCGGCTCAAGGCGCCGGCGCGGAATGTACTGATGGGCCTCACGAACAGCCAGTTCTACTCTCCCGGGTCGCTGCTCACCGTGCACGCCGACACGTCGCACCCGCTGTGTTTCGGATTGAGGCTGCGCGAAACCGTCTGGTTCGAGTCCGGGCCGGCGTTCGAGGCCTCACTCGGTGGCGCCGAGACGTCGGCGACGGAAGTGCTGCGCTACCCCCGTGAGAACCCGCTGGCCTCGGGCTGGCTGCTGGGCGACCGGCACCTCTCCAACCGCGCGGCCGTGCTTGACGTTTCGATGGGCCGCGGACACTTGGTCCTGTTCGGGATCCGGCCGCAGTACCGGGCGCAATCCAACGCCACCTTCAAGATGGTCTTCAACGGCCTCTACTACTGGGAGCCGTAAATCCGCGCCCTCCTACTAGTGTAGTGCGTCAAGCAGATTGCACCTTATGCAGGGCGGCACGTCCGCGCTTGACTTTCTCGAGGATGTCGGAGGCGGTCGCGGTCCAGATGAAGGGCGTGGGATGCCCGTTGTGCTGGGCGATGTAGTCGTCAATGGCGGCGACGAGCTCGTCCACGCTGCGAAACACGCCGCGGCGCAGGCGCTTGACGGTGAGATCGCGAAAGAATCGCTCGACCATGTTCAGCCACGACGCCGAGGTCGGGGTGAAATGAATGTGGAAGCGCGGGTGACGATCGAGCCAACGCTTCACAGCGGCATGCTTGTGGGTGGCATAGTTGTCCACGATGAGATGAAGCTGTTTGTCCTTGGGAGTGCGGCGGTCAATTAAGCGCAGGAAGCGCAGCCATTCCTGGTGGCTGTGTCGGGGCATGCACTCGGCGATCACGCTGCCGTCAAGGCTGTTGAGCGCCGCAAACAGGGTGGTCGTGCCGTTGCGCTTGTAATCGTGGGTCATCGTTTGGCCGCGTCCCTTTTTGAGCGGCAGGCCGGGCTGGGTGCGATCGAGGGCTTGGATTTGGGACTTCTCATCGAGCGAGAGAACCAGAGCATGCTCAGGCGGATTGAGATAGAGTCCGACGATGTCGTCGAGTTTCTCGGCGAAACGCGGGTCATTGCTGAGCTTGAAGGTCTTGACGCGGTGGGGCTTGAGGCCATGGGCGCGCCAAATCCGTCCCACGGTGGAAGCGCTGACGCCGGCCGCGGCGGCCATGGTGCGGCGGCTCCAGTGGGTGGCGTTGGACGGTTTCTCGCGGGTGGTCTTGTGGATGATCTGCTGTACTTTCTGCTTCGAGACGGCAGGTTTACGACCGGGCCGTGGGGCGTCTTTTGCAATGCCGGCGATGCTGCTTTCGAGAAAGCGCGTGCGCCAGCGGGCCACCAACTGCCGCGAGACACCGAGCTGTGCGGCGATCTGCTTATTCTCGAGACCGTCGGCGGCCAGCAGGACAATCCTGGCTCGCAGGGCGAGACGAACGGCGACTTGGCGGCCGCGCGCGTAGCGGTCCAACTGCTTGCATTGCGCTGTGTTCAAAGTTACTGGTTGTGCTCTTCGCATCCCATGCCTCCTGTTAATAGAGACGATGGGAAGCCAATATAAGTTACATTATTTATGGTGCACTACACTAGGAGATCACAGCAGTTCAAGCAAGCGGTCTCATGACGCGGGCGGGGTTTCCACCGCACAGAACATCCGGTTCGACGTCTTTCGACACGACCGCCCCCGCGGCAAGAATCGATCCGCGGCCGACGCGGACACCGGCCAGAATCGTCACGCCGGTGCCCGCCCAGACACCGTCCTCGATAGTAATGTCTCTCACATCGCCGAGCCCAGCGCGATGCTCGGTGCCGCCGATGGCGTGAGTACCGGTCACGACGGTACAGCGGGGCCCTAGATCGACTTGGTTACCAATGCAAATGCGCGAGCCGTGGGCGGCGATCAGAAGACAGTCATGCCCAATGAAGCTGTTGTCGCCGATCTCCAAATAAGGGGTGATGATCCGCGCCGAGCTTACGATCTCGACATTCTCTCCGACCGTTGCCCCTGCCAGACGTAGAAGCTGCCTCTTCGTCGCATGGCATCGCGTCAGAGGGAAGAGGTGAATCGCTGACAGACAGCAGCGGGCAAGAGGGCGCCGCAAGATACCGTTGGAGCGGTGCGCTTCGCTCAAGGGCTCACCCACTTTGGTTCAGGCGCCAGCGTTAAGTGGTCCGACTGTTTTCGACTTTCCCTCGTGATAGTCAAGCCTTCACGGACTCCGGCGCAGAACCTGATCGGGCCGAGAATCCCCTCCGAGAGCCGGTACAGCGTCAGCCAAAGCTTCGTCAGCCAAAGAGGGATCAGCATACGGTGATGCCAGGGACGCGTCTTGAGAAAGAGCAAGACATGGCTCGCCGTGGTGTCCTTCCAGTATTGAACCGCGTCTCGGGGCCGCTGGCCGCCCGCGGGATCGATCTGATGGTACACCAGCGCCTCGGGCGCTACGGCGATCCGCAATCCGAGTCCCCGGACACGGTGCGCCAGTTCGTGCTCTTCACCATGGGCGGGAAACGGTTTGAACTGCGGGTCAAAACCGCCGGCCTTCAGGAGGGCTGTCCGCCGGTACGACATGTTGCAGCCGATGGCCGCTGGAACCGCCGCCGCTTGTGGCTTCCAAACCCGCCGCGGTACTGGAGCGTCGATCCAACCGCCGATGCCGCCAATGGTCCGGTCGGCGTACCGGGCGGCGTGCGCCGACACAAAGTTCGCGCCGCAACGAACATCGTCATCCACGAACAACATGATCTCGCCGCCGGACGCTCGGATGCTCACGTTGCGGGCGACGCACACGTGAGGCGGCCGCAGATGGATGATGCGAACCTTCTCTTGCGCGGCCGCCGCCGCCGCTTGAAAGGATGGTAGCGGTTCCGGATTCTGATCGACGATCGTGATGTCGTAGTTGGGATAGTCCTGCTTGAGCAGGTCTTCGATCAGCTCGAGCACGCACTTCTCCCGCTCGAACGTCACGATGACGACGTTGACTCGGGGAGAGTCCCGGCCCGCCGCGGGCGGCCTCGAGTGCGGGCTCATCGTCCCAGCCTTCTCTCCGAACGGTTCTCCCATCGGTAATATGCCTCGGCCATCGAGCCGGACCAGGCCGTTCAGCGAGTCCACCGTCGCGCCGCACGGTTTCCCTTGAACACTGCCAGGGGGCGGATCCAGATGAACAGCAGCTCCGCGGGCGTCCTTATTCGTCCGGTCAGCAAGCCCAGCAGCCATTTCGCATACCACTTGGGTTGCAGAAGGTCGCCGATCATCGCCCGGAACGAGTAACGCTCGCCCACCCAACGCCATCCCAGCCCTTCGTTCTGGCAGCGCCGAAAGAGGCTTCGCAGCGAATAGTCGTGCCCATGAAAGCCGCTTGCCTCCGGCGCCTGCGCGAAGCGGCGGTATCCCTTCTCAAAAGCATGCTTCTGGAAGTAAAGATCCTCGGACATGGGAGTGTCATCTCCGAACCCCACGTCCTCCCAAACCTTCCGGCGCGTCGCTAGATTGACGCAGGACAGGCAAAATCCGTACCGCTTCTTGAAGCGCCGACTCTCGCTGGTAAACCAGAAACGCCGAGTTTCCCAGTAGAACGGACGCGCTCCCGGAGGAGGCTGGGCATGACCTTGCACCACGTCGGCGCCGGATCGCAACGGCCGGGTCAAGCGGTCGAGCCAGTGTCGATCCGCAGGCACGAAGTCCTGCGAGACCGTAGCGATGTAGTCCCCTCGAGCGGCTCGAAAGCCGAGGTTGCGCGCATACCCGTAACGAAACTGATCCGGCGAGATCGGGATCATTCTCACCGGGTAATCCCGGCCCAGAGCCTCGGTTCCGTCGGTGGAGCCCGAGTCGATTAGAATCACGTCCAGCTCAGCGTCGATTTGTTGGGAGAATATCTGCTCTAGACAACCGCGGAGCCGAGCCCCACCGTTGTAGCTGAGGATCACCACGGAGATGAGCGGCCGACCGGCGCCGTTGTCCGGCTCGACGGTCGCGTGCTCCGTGCAGGTGACGGTCGTTGTCGTTTTCTCGGTAGCCGGATTCGGCGTCGTATACGGACCGTTCGACGAGATCTCTGCCTCCCTGGCTGCCTCCCGAAAGCCCTCCCAGAAAGCCTCGCTGTTGCGCAGGTAGTAGTAGAAGCCCATCGGCTGCGGATCGCCGGCGCTCTGTGCGAATTCGGCAATCTGTAGAAACAGACGGCTCGCGACCACGACCCGAAGCGGCCAGGGCAGCCGGCGGATCCATTTGAAACGGGCGATGTCGGGATGCTTCTGCCGGAACAGAAAGCCTGCCTGCCCGACTCGGCGCCGGTGGCGGCAGGACTCCTCCAGCGTGTAGAAATGGTGGTGGTCCGCGTGGCAGTCCGGTTCGAAGTACAGGCGAAAGCCAGCCTGTTCCAATCGCAGGCCTAGTTCGGTGTCTTCGTGTGTGGCGTCGGTGAACTCCTCGTCGAAGGGATGTTCCAGCAGGATGGGCCGTTTCAGCGACAGGTTCGATGTATAGAAGTAGTGGTAGTGCACCTGCTGCCCGGCGCGCAGCCCAGCGTGGCCGAACTGGAGCCCGGAGGAGTCAAGCCATCGCATGTGGTCGTCCCGCAAGTAACAGGCGGGCCAATCGACGCGTCCGAGTAGGCCGTCCCAGCACGACGTATGCTCACGGTGCCAGTCCGCGTGGAACCGCAGGAAGCCCGGTGGAGCTAGGATGTCGTCTCCCAAGAGCACGACGACGTCGCCCACCGCAGCGCTCACTCCGCGGTTTCGGGCGGCGGCAGGGCCTCTCGGACGCTGAGGAACGTACCGGATTCGCGCCCGGGAATCGGAGCCGGGGAGGTCTGTCGGAAAAGAATCGGATCCATCATCCACGACGACAATCTCGTAGGCTTCCGGCTTGAGGGTTTGGTCCTCGAGATGGGAGAGGCACTGCCGAAGGAGTTCGGGGCGATTCCGGGTGGGGATCACGACCGAAAGAAAGGCCACAATGGTATTGTAATTGGGCCTTTGAACCGAAGCCCGTCGGCCCCCGCGCGGCAGGCGGCCCTTGCCCGGCCGACCCGTATGGAAAATCCGGAAACGCAGCGCCGTAGCCCCTGGTTTCGGTACCGGGATTTCACAGAGGACAAGGTGCGGGCGCTGCGCATTGAGTTCAGCGAGGCCAAGCCGTTTCCTCATCTGGCCATTCCCGATTTCATCAAGATTCCCCAGGACTCCCTCCTCGCCGCCTTTCCTGAGCCCGATTGGGAGGGCTGGCAAGGGTTCCAAGACGCCTATCAGACCTCCAAGAGATTCTGCCATGATATCGACTGCATTCCTCCACTCCCGGCGGCAATGGTCCACGATCTATCATCACCGGCGTTCCTGGAATTCCTTGGCGCAGTGACGGGAATTCCTCGTTTGATGCCGGACCCTTACCTCGAAGGGGGGGTCTGCACATGAGCGGCCCGGGAGGGGTCCTGACGCCTCACACCGACTTTCACTCCTACCTGAAACTCAAACTCTACCGGCGCGTCAACGTGCTGGTGTATCTCACTCCGGAGTGGCGTCGGGAGTTTGGGGGGGTGTCTCGAACTCTACGAGAAGGGAAGCGCAACTCCCATCCGCTCGATCGTCCCGACATGGGGCACTTGTGTTGTTTTTCGAACCGATGACCGCTCGGTTCACGGGTTCTCTAAGCCAATCGTCGAGGGTAAATGGAGGCGGTCCATCGCGCTCTATTACTACACCAGCGAGGAACCGGCGGACTTCAGCGGAGACGAAACGACGCACTGGCAAGCTCACGGCCGGCAAACAGGGACTCGCAGAGTGCGATTGTGGCTCTACAAGCTCTTCTTGCGCGGTTCGAGGGTTTACTCTCGCCTCGCTCATCAGGTCAACCCGAACCTGGGGGAGGTGCTGAGGCCGAAAGTGGGACTTCTGTTCGGTGGCGCCATCGGGTTGCTGGCCGGGGTGCTCGCCGGTGGGACGGGCGTACTCATGGGCGGCGCGCCCGCCGCGATCACTCCATGCGAAATGCTGCTAGCCGGCATGTTGGTGGGCGCATTTCTCGGGGCCTGCTGGGGTTACCTGGGAGCGCGGAGTGCCAACGGTAATCGCGCGGCAGATTGACCCGTGGAACTGCCGGTGTCTGCTACCATGAAGACACTCGCCGCGGGCGTGTAGCTCAGTTGGATAGAGCGCCTGGCTTCGAACCAGTAGGTCGGGGGTTCGAGTCCCTCCACGCCCGCCAGTCTTTTTCAGCCACTCACGCTGCCTCTAGATCAGCTAGAGGAACGAGTTGCCGGTTTCGGCGATAACGATTTCGACACGGCGATTCTTGCTGCGTCCGGCTGGGGTGCGATTGTCGGCCATCGGCTGCGACTCGCCGAGGCCCATAGTGATCATTTTCTCCGGCACGATGCCGGCTCGCTCGAGGTAGTCTCTAACGGTATTGGCACGTCGTTCGGAGAGCCGTTGGTTGACTGCCGTACCGCCGGTGCTGTCGGTGTGGCCTTCGATGCTGAGCTCGAAATCGGGCATGACCAGGAGAATGCCGGTGAGACGGCTGAGTACTTCTCTGGCCTTGGGACGAAGTGACGCCCTCCCCGTGGAGAACAGGATGTCGGGCAGGTTGACGACGACTCCCCGCGCCGACTCGCGCGTTTCAACCACTTGGTTCAACGCGTTCCGCAGACGGGAGCGGGCCGCAGCCGAGTATCGCTCGGCCTCTTCCTTAAGGCGGGCGAGGCGCTCGGTCTCCACCTCAGCGCGCCGCATCATCTGCTGCGCCTGCTGCTGTTCGATCTGTGCCAGCCGCGCCGCTTCCTGAGCTTCGGCCTTGGCTTCGAGGGCCTGCGTGCGTTCCCGCTGTGCCGCCGCGGCCTCCTGTTGGGCCTTGGCTTGCGCGGCTTCGGCTTCCGCCTTGGCGACTCGCAAATCAGCCATCTCGCGGGTCTGGGCATCCCGTGACGCCTGCTCCGCACGCTCTTCCGCACGCGTCTGCGCCTCCACCGCGGCGCGGATGGCAGCTCGCGCCAGCAGTGCCAGGTCGCGCTCTTTTACTCCGCGGCCGAAGGCTTCCAACATCCGGTCGATCCCTTCCTGTGCCTTGGCCAGCTCCTGGGGTGCGTACCGAAGCGCCTGCGCCTTCTCGGCCAGACTCATCGCCGTCATAGCCTCCTGGCGTTCGACGCGGTACTCGCCCTCGCTCTCGGGGACATCGGCCAAAGTCTCTCGCTCGGACTCGTACTTGCCTTCAAAGCCCCGGTAGCTCACTATCGAGGTGTTGAGGCTTTTACCCGCCACCAGCGAAGCGCTGACATTCTGTAGAACCACGAACGTGCTCGGCTGTCGCACCAAGAAGTGCGGCTCCGCAGTCACGAACATCCCGAAGGTCGACAGCGGTGTCGATGTGTTGAGCCGGCTCTTGCGGCCCCGCAGGATAAACTCACCGGTGTTCACCACCACACCCTCGGGCGACGCCGTCCACAGAACATAGGTGTTGTAATCGCCGCCGAAGAGGGCCGGCTTCATGCGTTCGATGCGGATGTCGATCTCGGTCGCCCCCCGCCGCCGCCGCACGGTCGCCTTGCCTCTCGCTGACGGCAGGCGGCGCGTGCCTCGGAATTGCACTTCCACCGTGGTGCGCTCCGGATACGTCACGGCCAGGCTCTTTCTTGAATTGCCGGAGTCGGCGACCGGAGTATCTTGGGCGCGCAGGGACGGCTCGGTCGTTGTCATCAGCCACAGGACGGCCGTCAGAACACCGTAGCTAAGCAAACGGTTTCGCATCGCAATAAGCATCTAACAGAAACCTATCGGCATTCGGTGATGAAGGCTGTCAGAGCGCGCACTCCAACTCGTAACGCCGTACGGTCTCCGTAAAGCCCGCCTCGAGCAGCGCAGCCAACCAGGGATTGTCCGCCGGCTCGTTGTGGCAGACCAAGTTTGGATGCTCCTGTTGCATCTTCCAGAGGACTCGGCGCAGAGACCGTTGGGATGCCTCGTCCCCGCCATGCGCTCCTAGATCAACAATCTCCGCCCCGTGGCCGGTCGATTGAAAAAGAACATACGCTGCCGGAGCTTCTCCAGAGAAGACCGCCGCCCCCTGTGCACCTTCCATTTCCCGCAGCGACGGCAGGTCGCGATCCCAAGTCGGCCTCACAGGGTGCAAGTCGTCAAAGTGCTCTAACAGCTTCCGCGGATCAGTTGTGACGACTGCATCCACCATTCTCTCGGAGGAACGGGACTCCGGATCGTCCGCCCGCCATTCGAGCGACACCAACTCGCGCAGAACCTGAAAGCCCGCCTGCTGATAGGTGCTGACTGCCCGCGTATTGTCTTTGATGACCCCGAGGCCCATCCGCCGCGCGCCGGCCTCCCGAGCCCACTGCATCATCTCCATACACAGGGGGTGCGAAAGTCCTTTGCCGCGGAACGGCACAATCACGCCGAAACCCTTGCAGTAGGATTCCGCGGCACGGATCCCGATCGTTGCGAAACCTACCGGCGTCTCCCCTACCAGCATCACCGGACAGCGGTCGAGGTCGAGTTGCTCGATCCGAACGTAGCCGGCAAGGTCCTCGGTGGTCACCTCGCACGGGAAGAAGTAATCGGCGAAAGTCTGCGTGTAGAGGTCGGCGAGAAAAGCGAGGGAGAACGACGAGGCGGACAGAAAACGTACATCCTGATAGCCGTCAACCATTGCAAGATAACTTAGCAGGATGGCAGGGCCGGTGGAAAACGGGTGGCTCGACGGCAGCGCTCACAACGCTCATTCTGCGCCGTAGTAACTCTTCCAGTCCTCGCCGGCAAGGCCGTTGAGGTCCCAAACCGCATGTCCCTCTCGCAAGGTAAGCTCGCAGCGAAGCCGCTTCGTCCCGTCCAGCCGTGCGTTGCGCACGTCGAGGAAACCGAAGCGTCCCTCTTCGAGGCGCAGAACAGCAATGTCGGCCGTGGCCCCGACGCCGAGATGGCCCAGCTCGGGCCGCTGGATCTGCATTGCCGGATTGACAGTCGACCTCTTCACAACCTCGTAGAGCGAGACGCCGAGGTTCAAGAACTTCGACATCACATTGGTCATGTCTTTCATCCCGGCGTTCATGCTGATGACGTGCAGGTCGGTTGAGATGGAGTCGGGCAGGAAACCTTGACGCACCGCCGGCACCGCCTGCCGCCACCAGAAGCTTCCCGCGCCGTGGCCCACGTCAAACTTCACGCCGCGCTTGCGAGCTTGGAACAGGTACTCACGAACTTGGCCGCTGTCGTCGAGCATCGGCACCGAGCCGTGGTAGGTGTGCGTGTACATGTCGCCCGGACGCAGTTTGTCGAGCACCATCTCTTCAAAGGGCCGCTCGGGACGAAACGTGCCAAAGTCGACCATCACAGGGATATCAGCCAGCTTGCCGGCCTCGACGGCTCGCTCAACCGCCATCCACTCCGGACCCCGGTAGTGCGCCGTCTTGATGCCGACGACGTACTCCTTGTATTTCTTTGCCGCCGCGGCGGTCGCCTCAGGGTCCATGTCGTTGACGTCCTGCTCGTAGGGCTCGCCGGCCTCACCGTGGCCGACGATGTTCAATAGGGCCAGGACGCGCGTTTGCACGTGGCCTCGCTTGGTGCTCACGAAGTCGATGATCTTCTTCTTGAAGTCAGGGAAGTTGCGCCAGCCCGTGGTGCCCGCATCTACCGCCGTGGTGACCCCGCTACGCAGCGTGTGGCTGTCAACGTAGACGTTCTGCTCGACCGGCAGGGTCCCTTTGAGGCCGCTGCCGATCACGATGTGCGTGTGGAGATCGACGAGCCCCGGCGTGACGTAGAGGCCCGAGACGTCAATCACCTTCTTCGCTTCGCCGGAGGGGATGTCGTCGGCCACCCGCGCCACTTTGCCGCCCGTGATGGCCACATCCTTGGGCTGATTGATCTCGTTCTTTGGGTCGATCAGATGCCCGCCTTTGAGAAGCAGGTCGTAGGGCTGTTGCGCGGACAGCGGCAAACAGATCAGGAATGAGGCTAGGACCGCGGAGGTAACTCTCATTTCGTTCTCCCGACAGCAGCATACCCGACTGCGACCTTGAACCGCGTCGTACGGTCGATAGAATGTTACAGGTGCGTGTATATATGTATATAGGTGTGGGCCTACCATGGCCCTCAACATCAAGAACAGCGAAGTCGAGCGCCTCGCAGCCGAGTTGGCGGGAATGGCCAAAGAAAGCAAGACCGAAGCGATCCGCCGGGCCCTGTTGGAGCGCAAGCAGCGGCTCGAAGTCCGGCGCGGAGATACGAGCCGGGGAGCCCGGTTGAAGCGGCTGCTGCGCCAGCGGATCTGGCCGCAACTGCCAAAAGACGTGCAGGGCAAGGCGATCTCCAAACAGGAAAGAGAACAAATCCTCGGTTACGGACCGGAGGGCTTCTGAATCCGGACGGACCGATGAATCCTAGCGGAGGCAACCACCCTGGGGAGGGGATGGGACTGTTGATGCCGCGCCGGTTTTTCGAGGGGTCTCGACTCGCGCCGCGAATCCCGTGGCCTATCTTGCGGCGCCGAGACAGCTGTGTCTCGTAGCGGCTCGCTACACTGAAGGCATGCTTCAGTATCACGCTGCGTTCTACATGCCCAAGAAGCCGGGTGACATGGTTGTCGTCGACGTACTCGACTTCCCGGGCGTCGTGAGCCAGGGCTTCGACCTTGCGGATGCTCGCGTGATGATCGCCAGCGCCTTGGAAGAGATGGCCGAAGATTACCTGGAGTCCGGACGCTCACTGCCTACGCCTGACTCAGAAGCGTCGGACTCCGAGGCGGACTTGATCGAATTGCTCCCGCTGAGGGTGGCGGCTAGCGCGGACCGTAGTTGAAACGCCGGGAGTTCGTCCGGCACCTCGTGGGTCAAGGTTGTGAGTTAGACAGCGAGGGCGCGAAGCACTCCAAGTATCTGAATCCCTCGACACGTCGGAAGGCGATGGTGCCCAGGCACACAGAGATTGACAACCGTTTGGCGATCCGAATCTGTAAGCAACTGGGCGTGAAGCCCATTCGCGAGTGACACACCGGGGCCTTTCCGTCGAGCCGAAAACCACTCCACTTAAGCCTCGGAGAGCATCACCGTTATCTCTTCATCCTCGACGTTGATGGTGCGGCGCTCGGCGCCGTTCCACGACGGTTCATCGTGGCGCAGCTCAGTGCAAAGAACTTCGCCCATGAAGTGGGCCTGATTCTCGGTGATGATGCGCTGAAGGCGATCGGAGCCCTGAACGGAGAGGCGAATGCGTTGGGTGTACTCGACGTCGAGTTCTTTCCGCAGGTTCTGGACGCGGTGGAGCAGCTCTCGGTAGAGGCCCTCTTCACGAAGTTGGTCGTCGAGGTCGGTGTTGAGCACGACGACCGCCGTGCGGTCGCCCGCCGCCGCGAAGTGCTCAGCTGCTTCGACCACGATCTCGACGTCGTCGGGTTCGAGGTGGAGCTTTTCGCCATCCACATCGATCTCGGCCGACCCGGTGGTCAGCAATCGGCTGCGAAGCGCGGCACCGTCGGCTTCCGCGAACGCCTTCTTCGCCAGCGGCATCTTCTTGCCGAGGCGGGGCCCCAGACGGCGGAAGTTGGGCCGTAACGAATAGCGAACGTGCTCTTCGCCAGCGTGTACGAATGCCACCTCGTGGACGTTCAGCTCTTCTTCGATCAGGTGTTTGTAACTCTCGAGCCTGGCACGCAACTCTTCGCCGGGCAAGACCACCTCGGCGCGCGCGAGCGGCTGGCGTACCTTGAGCCGGTGGTCGGTCCGCACGCGGAGGCCTAGCGAAACGACGTCGCGGATCACCGCCATCTCCTTTGACAGCGCCCGGTCGATGTTCTCGGGCCGCGCCTCGGGGCAATCGCACAGGTGGACGCTTTCCGGCGCGGCATCTCCCTGCGCCCGCCGCACGATGTTCTGATAGATCTCCTCCGACATGAAGGGGACGAAGGGAGCGGCGAGCGCGATCACCGTCGTCAAGCACTCGTAGAGCGTGGCGTAGGCGTCCTGTTTGTCGGCGTCGAATCCGCTCTTCCAGTAACGCTGCCGGCTGCGTCGCAGGTACCAGTTCGACAGGCCGTCGACGAACGCCGACAACTCACTCGCCGCTTCGTAGGCGCGGAACTCGTCCATGAACTTGGGCACGCGCTCGGTAAGAATCGCCAGCTCGGAGAGGACCCAGCGATCGAGCAGCGCGCGCTCCCCCACCGGACGGCCCGTCATCGACACCGGGTCAAAGCTGTCGATGTTGGCGTAGATCGTGAAGAACGAATAGACGTTGCGCAGCTTGAGCGGGAACTCCCTCTGGATCGTGCGTACGTTGCCCAACGAGTGGCGCTTCGACGACCAGGGTGGGTTCCCGGCCAGGAAGAACCAGCGAAACGCGTCGGCCCCGGGCGCCGAAGCGGTGGGACTCTCGACCGTCACCCTCTCTCGCACCGAAAGAAACTGAATCTCGTTCGGCAAGGTCTTCAGCCCCTTCTCACCCTGCCGCACAACGAGCGCCTCTGAATCCGCTTTCGACAGCGCGATGAGCCGGCGAGGCAGCTTCTTCCTCTGGTCGAGCTTGACGACTGCAACCTTGTCGGGATGGTCGGGGCGATACACCTTCACCTCAGCGCCCGGACGTAGTTCGAGCGCTTCTAACTCAGCCCGCCCGACGAGTGCCATTCCCGGCTTGACCTCCAGGCCCGCCCCCTCCCCGTCGATTACAGCGAGCTCTTGGGCGATGCGGTCGAAGATGACCTCGGGCGGCGTGTAGTTACCGACAGACTTCGACTCTTTCTTGCCCTCGGGGTCGGTGACGAATCCCAACACGATGCAGGTTTTGAAGGGATGTGGATAGCCACGGGGCTCGAGCCCGAGCCGCTGCTGCGCCTCCTCGCTAAAGAGCAGCGTCGAGATCATTAACTGCGAGTAGAACCACCCGCGCGTCTGATCAATCCCCTCGGTGATGTAGTCGGCCGGGAACTGCTCGCCGAACTTCTCCACGTTTTGGTGCGGGTAGCCCCACTGCGCAAACGGCATGCAGCCGGAATCGAACCAGCAGTCGATCACCTCCGGCACGCGGCGGTAGACGCCCGGCTCGCCCGGCTCGGTCCAGGTGACCTCATCGATCCAAGGCTTGTGGACCATCAGGTGCTCGGACAGCTCCGGCTCCTTCTCGCGGTCGCGGTGGAAGTGGTCAAACGCCTGCGGGTTCTTTGCGACGATGTCGGCGGCCGACGCCGGCGCTTGCACCTGGCCGGTCTCGTCGTTGACCCAGATGTTGAGCGGCGTGCCCCAGTAGCGCTCGCGCGACAGCGCCCAGTCGACATTATTCGCCAGGAAGTCGCCGAAACGGCCAGTACCGATGTGCGGCGGCAGCCAGTTGATCTGCTCGTTGTTGCGGATCGCCTCGTCCTTTTTCACCGTGGTGCGGATGAACCACGCGGGCCTGGCGTACTGAATCAACGGGTCGTCGGTGGCCCGCCAGCAGAACGGATAGTCGTGGCGGTAGGTCTCGCGGTGCAGCAGGATGCCTTTGTCCCTGAGGGTGCGAAGCACCTGCCGGTCGGCGTCTTTGACCCACTGACCGGCGAGGTCGGGGGTCTCATCGTTGAACGTACCGTCAGGCTTGACCGGGCAGAGCAGGGGAATCTCGGCGGGGTTTTTGAAGCGCGCCGCGTGGCTGCGGAATAGATCGTAGTCGACTTCACCGAAAGCGGGCGATTCATGGACGAGCCCTGTACCGGTGTCCAACTCGACGAAATCCGCCGCCAACACGCGCCACAGGATGTGCTCGCTCCCACCGTCCTTCAGCTCGGCCTGTCTGTCGCCGTACTGCGGGTAGTAGTAGTCCAACGGCGGTTTGTAGCGTTTGCCTAGAAGTTCGGCGCCCTTGAACTCGTGCTCGATGGGTAACTCGCGGTCGAGCTTCTGCGCCAGCGTCTCGCGCAGAGCCGCCGCGACGATCAGCCTATGGTCCCCGTCGCGGACGGCAACGTAGTCGTACTCGGGCTTGACCGCGGCGTACTGGTTAGAGGGTAGCGTCCACGGCGTGGTGGTCCAGATCACCAGGAACGTACCCGGTTCGTCAGCTAGCTCTAGCACTACATAGACCGCTGGGTCGTCGACCGTCTTGTAACCCAGGCCGACCTCGCCCGACGACAGCGCAGTGCCGCCCTGCGGCCACCACCAGACAATCTTGTGCCCCTGGTAGAGCAGGCCTTGCCGGAACAGCTCCGACAACGCCCACCAAACGCTTTCGACGTAGCTCTTCTGGTAGGTAACGTAAGCATCGGGCAGGTCAACCCAAAACCCAACCCGTTTCGTCATCCGCTCCCACTCGGCCGTATAGCGGAAGACCGACTGCATGCAGTGCAGAATGAAGCCCTTGACGCCGTACTTCTCGATGGCCTCCTTGCCGTGGATCCCAAGCTCTTTTTCGACCTCGACCTCGACCGGCAGCCCGTGAGTGTCCCAGCCTGCCTTACGTGGGACGTAGCGCCCCCGCATGGTGCGGTAGCGCAGGAAGACGTCCTTGAACACGCGCGTCAGGACGTGCCCGTTGTGCGGCAGCCCGTTGGCCGTGGGCGGGCCCTCGTAGAAGGTGAACGTGGGTCTCTCCCGGCGGTTCTCGAGGCTCTTCTCGAAGATGCGATTCTTCTGCCAGAACTCCTGGATCGAGGCCTCAACCTCGGGAAAGTTCACAATGGCCTGGGCCTGCTCGAACTTAGCTTCACTCATCTCGTTGCTGGTAAAGAAATCAGTGTAGCGGGTTGGAAATGCTGCCAGCCGAACCGTGACAGCAATGGAGCGGTGCAACGAGCGACGCGGAGAGATCAGAGGGTTCAGCCGTGGGAGTTCAGCAGCGACTTCCCGGTTTCACCGCCGCGATTGTCTTCAGCACCCCGAGATACAGGTTTCCTCGCCCGGCGTTTAGGCGCCGCTAGGCGAGCCACTTGTCCAGATGGTACGCCACGAACTCATCGTCATTGAGATGGGGGTAGGCTGCGTACACCCGGTCGATCTCTGCCATCTGTCCCGGCGACAGCGACTCCTTCGGATTCAGGCACCAGCGGCCCTCGAGCAGACCTTGGCGGCGGAGGATCTCGTGGATGCCCGAGATGCAACCCGCGAACGAGTGCTGCGGGTCGAAGGCTGCCGCGTTGGAGTCGGTCACCTGACTGGCCAGGGTCAGCATTCTCGGAGGAACCGGCAGTTTCTGCTCAACCACGATCCGCCGGCACTCGACAAGGTGCGTCACCGCGCGGCGAGTCCAAAATGCCCAGTGGCCCAGCAGGCCGCCGACGATGCGTGCTCCCGGGGCGTTCCTGAGCTGCGAGAAGCGGAACGTCGTCAACAGATCGTTGATGATCGTATCGTCGTTCCCGGTGTAGAGAGCAATCTCCCGCGTCCGGCCCGCTTCCATGACGGCTCGAACGACGTCGAGCGTCTGATAGCGGTTAAACGGGGCAATCTTGATCGCGACGACGTTGTCGATCTCGACGAACTGCCGCCAGAACTCAAACGGCAGT
This sequence comes from Bryobacterales bacterium, assembly GCA_965248255.1. GTDB lineage: Bacteria > Acidobacteriota > Terriglobia > Bryobacterales > UBA6623 > JAKZVK01. The sequence continues at coordinate 1,454,538 of CBDFIW010000004.1, read as the reverse complement.
ATCCGTCCACCGACCGACGGCTGCAGGTAGAAGCCAAAGATCGGAATCACCTCCGCCACAGCTTCGGCATGCGCCAGCAACTTGGCGACCGAAGCATCCGCGAGTGCGCCCAGGCTGAGCAACCCGGCGTGGTAGCCAAGTTCCGCCGCAGTCTCGGTCTCTTTTACGGCTTGCCGCGTCGGCCCGCAGATCCCCGCGACGCGAATCATTCGCGGACCTCGTTTGGGCTCTTCGGCGTCGAGCGTTTCCGCCGCCAATTCGAGCACCGGCCGAAACAGGCCGATCTTTGGATCGCGGATCTCGAACTGTGTGGTGTGGACTCCCACCGCCACCCCGCCCGCACCGGCGGCCCGGTAGTAGCGGGTCAGGGCGCGCTGCCGTCTTTCGTCGAGCTTCCTGCTACGGTTGAGCGCGAGCGGATGGGCGGGAATGACCACTCCGTCGCGTAATCGCCGGAGAATACCGCGGGGAGGCAAGGGGGCTAGCGTCACACTCATCTTTCGTCGGGGCTCCGTGCGGATCAGAACTCCCCGCTGCGGACTTCAAAGTGCGTGGGCTTGCCCAGGCCCCGCCCCCCGCGTCCAATCCAGTGGGCGACCCACGCGACCATCTCGTCAACCGAAACCTCGGGCGGACCGAACACCTCTTGGCAGAGCGCAGCGTTGCTCAGCAAGGCGGTATCACTTTCCGTGCCCTCGAAAACCGGCTCTACGCCCCAAAGCCGCCCGAACTTCTTGGCAAGAGAACGTACCGACACCGTTTCCGCACCTGTCAGATTCAGTACAAACGGAGGGGAGGAGCAATGTGCGAACGAGCGCAGTGCCACGGAGTTGGCATCGCGCTGCCAGATCACATTGGCGTGCCCCGTTGTGAGATCGATCGGTTTGCGCTCGAAGACTCTTTCGGCCACGTCGCGCAGCACTCCGTAGCGCAGCTCGATGGAGTAGTTCAGCCGCAGAACGGTGACGGGTGTGTTGTTCTTCGCCGAGAAGTACTCGAACAGCCGCTCGCGCCCCAGCGCCGACTGCGCATACTCGCCAACCGGCCCCGTCGCGTCGCCCTCGCGTGCCCCGCCAGCCGCTACAGGCGTCAGCGGGTAGACGTTGCCGGTTGAGAACGCGACAATCCGCGAGCCGCGGAAGCGTTCGGCGACAAGCGCGGGCAGGTAGGCGTTGCCGGCCCAGGTCAGCGGCTGATTCCCGCTCGTCCCGAACTTCTGCCCCGCCATGAACATCACGTTCGGGCAATCAGGAAGGTTCTCTACATCGGCCCGGTCGAGCAGATCACAAACCCGCGTCTCGATACGGTGCTTCTCGAAGAACTGGCGCGAGCCGGGTTGGGAGAAGCGGGCGACGCCGAGAATGTTCTTGTGCAGGGCGGACTGCTCGCAGGCCCTGCGCGCCAGCCGCGCCATGCTCGGCCCCATCTTGCCGGAGACCCCGACGATGAGCAAATCGCCGTCGAGCGCGGCCATGGCGGCGGCATCGGCATCGGTCGGCCGCGACAGCCTCTCCTCGAGTTCTTCTTCAGTTTCGATCGGCTGGAGGTCGGTCTCAGAGGCAGCTTGCACGGCGATGGAGATTTCGAGGCACCCGGCTTCAAAGCTCTTCCGGGAAGAGTGCGAACCCCCTAGGGGGCGGCAGCAACTCGCGAAGCAGCAGCAGTCGGTGACGGAGGTTGCGACTCGAAAGCTGGCGCGGGCCGGCATCGATGTCGATGTCACAGCACAGGCCGTGCAAGTAGAGCGTCAGGGTGTCCTCGAATGCCTGCTGGAAGTAGCCCGTCACCACCTTAGAGTTGCGCTTTGGGTCGGCTTGCCGCTTGAGCACTTCTTCCTTCAAGCTCCAGCTTGACTCATCCACCTCGCCGTGGCTCTGGTTGAGAAGCTCCTGCCGCAGGAGTTTGTTGAATCGCTCCCGCGACTCAGCAGTCATCCGCCGGCTGATGAGGGCCGCTAGGCTGTTGAAGAAAACATAGTGGTAATCGGCGATGTCTTGGTCTTTGACGGCCAGGAAGAGAAAGACCTGCCCGTCGTAGTCGGTATGGTACGAGACCAGTCGACGCGGCCCCGCCGGGCGGCGAAACGAGACCAGCTTGGGTGATTCAGTCTTCTTGCTGCTCTTTGTGGAACCGCGCGAGGCTCTCGGACCCTTCCCATTCGGCGACTCCGCCGGGTCTGCCTCCAGATAAGGAACCAGAATGATGCGAAGGTTCGGCAGCACGTCGCCAACGTTGGGGGGGACTGCCGCGACAGGCTCGTAAAGCCATTGGCGCAGGTCGGCTTCTTCCACGGGCATCGCGGCAAAATAGCTGAACGAGTTGTTGATGGGGACCATCTGGCCGTTGCACTGCGCAACGAACGAGTCTACTGGGACCTTGGGGACGGTGGCCATACGATGTCGAAGTGTGCGTCGCGAGAATCATTGTATCAAAGGGTCCGAAGCCTCCTTTGGACGGTGTTCTCACACCTCGTCGCCGCTCTACCTGCATGGCTGAGAGGTGCGGCCGACCCTGATCCGGCGGTAAGCCTTGAACGAAACCGCGGTGTGCTCACCGCTCAAGCTCGACGAGACCTGCGGCCTTCTACGCTCAATCACAAGGCCCCGCCGTGAACTCCCGGGAGAGCTCTGCGACGCGGATCAGGGCCGCTGACGATCAACATTGATCACTTATAATTGGGTGTGCTCTTGCCGCGACGATCTACCGGTTCCCTTCCAGCGCGGGGCCTGACGTTGTTCACGTTTACCGCTCTGCTGCTGGCGCTGGCGCTCGGGGGTTGCGGCTCGGAAACGAAGTCCGACATTGCCGTTCGCGAGGCGGTTCGTGAGCACCTCGCGAGCCGCACCGACCTGGCCTTAGGCAAGATGACGGTCGCACTCGACAGCGTCGAGTATGATGGCAGCAACGCTACAGCCGATGTGACGATCGCTGCGCGGGACGATCCGCAGGCCAGTATGAAGATGGTCTATCGGTTGCGGCGGTCCGGCTCAAACTGGATGGTCGAAGCCCCGGCGTCGGGTTCGTCCCCTGGCGCCCACAGCGGCGCGGGCGGGAGCGGAGGCGCCTTGCCACCGGGACATCCGCCCACCGGGGAACAGCCGAAAACAGGTGGGGGCGAGTTACCTCCCGGCCATCCTCCGGTTCAGGGAGGCTCGGCTTCTCCGGAGTTGCCGGAGGGCCATCCCCCCGTTGCCGCCCACTAGCGGGCCCAACGGCCATCGCCGGACTCCACTCCGCCCCTCGCAAGAAAGGACCCAGAGCCCATGGACCAGGAAAAGAACGGGTCAATACAAGATCTGACCAAGGCCGGCCGCGGTCACGGCCGCTCGCGGGAGCTTTTCAAGAAAGCAGAGGGGCACATCCCCGGCGGAGTGAACTCGCCGGCGCGTGCCTTTCGCGCCGTGGGCGGCGATCCCATCTTCATCGATCGCGGACAAGGCGCGTTGATGCATGACGCCGACGGTAACGTCTATCTGGACTATGTTGGCTCGTGGGGACCGTTGATTCTCGGCCACCGACATACCAGTGTTACGGACGCACTCTATCAAGTCATCAAGATAGGTACCAGCTTTGGCGCTCCGACCGAGCGCGAGGTCGAAATGGCCGAGCTGATCTGCGAGTTGGTCGGTTCGCTCGAGATGGTGCGGCTGGTCAATTCAGGCACGGAGGCGACGATGAGCGCGCTGCGAGTCGCCCGCGGTTACACCGGCCGCGATCTGGCCGTCAAGTTCATCGGTTGCTACCACGGCCATGTGGATTCGCTGTTGGTCAAGGCCGGCTCGGGTTTGGCTACTCTCGGCATGTCAGACTCGGGCGGTGTACCGAAGTCATTTTGCGAGACCACGATCCCGCTGCCCTTCAACTCCATCGAGGCCGTCGACGACTGCTTCAAGCAACATGGGGACAAGATCGCCTGCGCGATTGTCGAGCCGGTGGCAGGCAACATGGGATGCGTCCCGCCCGCGCCTGGATATCTGCAGGCGCTGCGCGAGATCACCGAGCGCCATGGCGCGTTACTAATCTTTGACGAAGTGATGACCGGCTTCCGCGTCGCATTAGGCGGAGCGCAGCAGCTTTACGGCGTCGAGCCCGACCTGACCACGCTCGGCAAGGTCATCGGCGGCGGTCTGCCGGTGGGCGCGTACGGCGGCCGCAAGGACGTGATGAGCAAGGTCGCTCCGCTCGGGCCGGTCTACCAGGCCGGCACGCTTTCGGGCAACCCGCTGGCGGTCGCGGGCGGCCTCGCAACCCTGCGTGTACTGAGAGATTCACCCGACATCTACGAGACGCTCGAGCAAAACGCCTCCCGCCTGGTGGAGGGTGTTGCCGCGGCGGCAAGGAAGGCCGGCATCCCGATGACGGTGAACCGCGTCGGCTCGATGTTCACGTTCTTCTTCACCGAGGGCCCGGTCACCGACTTCGACGGGGCCTCCAAGAGCGACACGGACCGCTTCGCGCTCTTCTTCCGGCGTATGCTCGAGTTGGGCGTCTACTTGCCTTGTTCGCAGTTCGAAGCCGCCTTCCTCTCGGCCGCTCACGGTAACGACGCCATCGACGCCACCATCAGCGCAGCGGAAGAGGCGCTGAGCGGCATCGAAGCGTAAGCCTCTGGTACTAGAAAGTTCCAGTGCTTATGAGAAGCGCCAGATCGGACGTGGCACACGCCTCTGGCGGGCAGGACCAGCGTCGCCGCCGGCCAGGAGGCCCGCCCCACAAGGGCCTACCGTATCGGCGAAAACGGCAGCGGCTGCAAGAACGTATTCGTGATGTTCGACACTACTTCCTCGTTTGTCCAGCCCGGCTTCTCACGAATGCGCACCCAATCAGGATCTTTGAGGAACTTCGCCCAAGCTGCCTCGCGCGCCCTCATGTCGTCGTACCAAACCATGTAGGTCAAGTTCGGCTGCTTGCCGCCATAGACGGACTGGCCAAACAACACAGGATAGATACCGCAGCGGCGGAAGATCTTGATCTCTTCCTGGTTGAACATGTCGATCTTTGCGGCCACGTCACGCCAGGTTTCCGCTTCATAGGTACGCAGGTCGAACAGACGCGGTTTTTTGCCCGGTTCGAGCGCCGGTGTCTCGAGGCGCGGCGTGCCGTCGAACGCCCTCAGTAGCCAGGTTTCGGTCCTCAGGTAGGCCGCCTCGCTCGCGCCGAATGCGTCGAGCGCCTTCGTCCATTTCTCATCGGATTGCTGCTTCATGCGCTTCTCGGCGACCTCAGCCCAGGAGCGGAAAGCTGTCACCGTGACGATCGTCGGCATGTCGGGACCCAAGTGCACTTGGAAGTACCCTACAGCACCGATCCCGGTCCGTTTGGCCATCGGCAGGTGCCGGCTTTCGAGAAACTCTTCCAGGCGTTTCCGCTGGCCGGACCTGTTGACGCGGAGCCGGTGAAAGCGAAGTTCGAAGTACTGATTGGAGTCCTGACGTGCGTCGGCGGCGGAACTCGTTGCCAAGCCCGCCGCCGAAGCCCCCAGGAAGGTACGTCTTTGCATGCACCCCTTATATCACTTCAGGGACGCGTCTGACCGTCGTGCTTTTGCTTGTAGATGGCGCCGCTCTGCTTGTTGAGCTTGCTCTGCGCCTTGACCCGTTCGCGGGGCGTGAACACGCCGCCGTCGCGCCTGTCGCGGCGGATCGAGCGATGAATTCGCGCTTGGTTGTGTCCCAGACGATGAGCCTCGCGCCGGGTTAGCGAGCCGCTCGCCGCACCTTGATGGATACGGGCGACTTGCCTCCCTTGGCGGTTCTTCACCGTGGGCTTCTTGGCCAGCCCGGCTCCGGCGCTCAACGTCAAAGCGCAGATTCCAGTTGCGATCCAAACGAACACTCGTGACCTCATTGCCTTCTCCTCCTCACCCTTGTCGGATATGGTAGTTCGGTGCCGGCCGGCTTGCCTTACATCAGCTATAAACTCGACCGCGGAGGAAAAGTTGCGGCCGGTGGTCGGCTATACTAGCCGTCTGATCCCAGCGACATCTGAGCAAACGTGCCAAGTTTTCAAGGAGCAGCGTGCCAGGGAAACAACCGAGCCCCGAACGTCAGTGAGGGGTCAGGAACGCGGCTAACCATCGGGAGCTGGGTACCCGTCACTGGCGTTCGGGCTCGGTTGCTCCATTGCCGCTGGTCCGTTTTGAGGTCACAGACCTCGACTAGCTAGCTCCCATGCGCAAGGGCCTCTCGGGATTGCTCATCGCCCTGGCGGCCTTCCTCCTTCTTTGGCGCCTCGACGGGATTTCCCTGTGGCGTGACGAAGCTACCACCGCCAATTGGGGACGCCTCATGGCCGAGAGCGGCGTGTGGGTTCCCCGAGTCTTTGATGGAGAACAACTGATCGCACAGGCCCCTGACGGTCATGACTTCAACTCCAAGCTGTTGCCCGCCATGCACACTTGGCTTCAGTTTTACGTGGCAGGCGCAGGGTTCAAGCTGTTCGGCGCGACGACCACGACCGCGCGGCTTCCTTTTGTGCTGATCGGCGCCGTCTGCCTCTTTGTCCTCTACCGCATCGGTGAAACTCTGTTTGACGGCGGGTCGCGGGCCTTCCTGCCGCCCTTCCTCGCGCTGCTGTCGATTCATTTCCTCAGCCCGGCTCGACAGTGCCGCTACTACATCCTGGTGGTGCTGTTTGCGTCGCTGATCTTGCTGGAATTCTGCCGCTACCTGCGCGACCCGTCGCGAGCCGGACAGCCGTCATTCTATGTGCGCCTGGGAATCTATGGAGCGCTGCTTTATGCTTCCAACTACGTGAGTTTCGGTGGCATGTGGGCCTCGCTGGGTATTTTCGTTTTGTTCTTACGCGACCGGCAACTGTTGCGGGGCTTCATGACTCTGTCGGCCGTGCTAGCCGTCGTTCTGGGCATCGAGTTTTGGCTATTGCATTCGGAGTTCGTCGCGAGCTGGCCACCCCCCGGGTCGCGGTCGACTTGGGACCTTTACCGCTCGGCTCTGTCGTCACGCATCCGAGATTACTGGCGGATGATTCCCGTCGTCCTGCTCGTGCCCGCTGGCTGCTATCTCTTCTTTCGCCGTGCCAAGGTCGCGTCGCCTGCCACGACAGGGGCTTTGTTGCTTCTCGGATTGATTACCGTTTCACCGCTGCTGCCGAATTTGGCAGGTACCCTGAGGTCGCTCGGCAGCGTCGGCTTTTGGTCCTTCGCTGTCCTGTGCGTCGGCGTTGGCGGGTTCTTGCTCTGGCGCTGGAGTCGATTGGACTCCACCGATGTCTGGGTGCGTGCCGCTTTGATGGCAGCGCTGATTCTCTTCATCTCACCCTTGCTGGGAATCGCCGCCGCCAAGAATCATGCGAACACGCGGCATTTCTTGCAGGTGCTGCCCGCAGCCTTCATCCTCGGGGCGATCGCCACCGCGGCCCTCGAGCGGACTGCCGGTCGCAAGGCCGCGACCGTCTTTTTCGCGGGCCTGCTAATCTTTCCGAACCTCAACTGGCGGCGGTCCGGGGCCGAGCAGGTGCTCGAACGCCAGTACCTGACCGACGATTCCTTTAGCGGCCCCGTATGGCGCTATCTGGAAGAGCATCTCGAACCCGGTGCGCGCGTCGCCTTCCATCGCAACGTCAAGGGGATGGCGTTCTACTTCTACTTTCCCGAGATGCGCTGGGTGGGGCTGCTGGACGGCGACGCCTCCCACAACCGGCAGTTTCGCGGCCGCATCCCCGACGACCAGTTCGACGACACCGCCGACGCCGATTGGTACGTCATCTGGGATCCCAAGCGTCAGCAAGCCCCGGGTCTCGACGACCGCTACGAGAAGGTGTGGGAATACCCCTACGAGACGCAAGTTCCCTGGTGGGACCGCGCCCGCGGACCCGGCGACCGCAAGTACGAGCTATACCGCCGCAAGGTCGCCACTGCACAAACACCGTGACCCAAAACCGAGCCGTGACCGTCAGGGAGCGGTCCGGCACGACCCCCGGCTCTAGATTCGAACACCACTAGACCGCTACTGCCCCGCGGAACCCTGGGCCGTTCCCCGCCCTTGAACGGCGATACACAAAACTCCTGCCCCTTCCACGCCCACACCGGACAGACCACAGCGCCGCTATCGGGTGATCAGAAGTTCTCAGCGAAGGCTACGTCGCTCTTTCAGGACCCACGTAAATGATCGCCACTCACTCTTTACCAGTGTTTCCGGACAACGGTGCGGAACGAATGAGGGATCCAGCGGCCTCCGAGGCGCGTCAGGGTTCGTGCCGGACCGCTCCCTCACGGTCACGGCTCGGTTTGGGGCTCTGCTAACCAGATGTTGCCGCGGGATTCGTAGGCCGGGAAGTAGAGCGCGTCGGCGGTCATGGCGTAGCCGAAGTAGGCTGGGCCAGTGTGCTGAATGCGCTGCCGGCCGTGGAGGTGCCGCAAGGTCTTATTGAATCCCGCAAATTATTATGACACCTTTTGACAGTGTGGAGCATCTATATATGTATGGGCAACCCCAAAGGTGTGAAGCGGGATTTCAAGGCGCTGGAGAAGCGCCGTTTCGAAGCGATGCGGCTGCTCCACCAAGGCCACAATCAGTCCGAGACGGCGAGACGGCTGAACGTCGCTCGCCAAACCGTCAGTGAGTGGCGGCGGCAATACCGCGAGCAGGGTGCGGCCGGACTCCGCCAGGCCGGGCGCGCCGGACGCAAGCCGCTCCTCGATGCCGCACAACGCGAACGCCTGACGTCGCTGCTGCTGGAAGGCCCGGAAGCCCACGGCTTCCCAACGCCCCTGTGGAGCTGTCCGCGGGTGGCTCGGCTGACCGGAGACGAGTTCGGGGTCGCATACCACGCAGGCCACGCCTGGAAGATCCTGCGAGCGCTCGACTGGAGCCCGCAACGCCCGGCCGGAAAGGCGCGCGAGCGCAACGAAGAGCGGATCCGCACCTGGAAGCGCAAGACCTGGAAGCGCATTAAAAAAAAGCCCAAAACGAAGGCCGTACGCTCGTCTTCATCGACGAAAGCGGATTGAGTCAGAAGCCGCATCGCTGCCGCACCTGGGCGCCACGTGGCCAAACACCGGTGCTGCAGTTTAACTTCAACTGGGAGAAGCTTTCCGTCTCGGCGGGGCTGACGCTGCGTAACTTCTACTTCCGGCTCTATCCCGGTGCGATCGGCAAAGAGCAAGTGATCGACTTTCTCAAGGCGTTGGTACGTCATATCGATCGCCCGCTGCTGATCGTCTGGGATCGGCTGCCGGCGCACCGTAGCCGCCTGGTGCAAGAGTTCATCGAACTCTCCGAAGGCCACATCGCAACCGAGTACTTGCCACCCTATGCGCCGGAGTTGAATCCGGTGGAATACATCTGGGCTTACTGGAAGCAGCACGAGTTGCCGAACGTCTGTCCGAAAGACTACGGCGAGCTGAACGAGCGGGCCCGCAAGGCACTCCGCCGCATGTACCGCAAACCGCGTTTGATCACGGCCTTCTGGAAACAGTCTTCTCTTTGTTTTGACTGACTCTATATTATGCGGGAGTCAATAGGTGGGTGTGTGTCCGACTCGGGAACCAAGAGGGCTGCTTCTTGGCAGTGCCCTCGGCCATGGGGTGCGTCAGGTAGTCGTCGAATTGCGAATCCGAACCCCTCATGCGACTCAGGAGACCTGGATGGACCGGGCCCTTGGCGACGCCCTGGTGGCCTTGCTGGCGGCGCTGGCTCACCAGGAGGGGGACACGATCCAGCCCCAGATCAAAGCAGAGATGAAACGTGCTAGGAAGGAAGGTCGGCCGCCGCATAGCTGTCGAGAAATAATTTCCCATCGAGCGAGCAGACGGCAGAGCTTGCTCGACCGGTCGCCGAGCGGGCCCAAATCGAGTCCCCAAAGAGGGCTACCGAGACTCCCGGGCCGATACCGAGTGCGATCGGTTGTTACCAACAGCAATCCTCAGGAGCGACAGAATTGGGCCGTCGTGATCGGCTCCACCATCAAGCACTCATCAGCCACTGTAAGGTCACCTAGTGTAGTGCGTCAAGCAGATTGCACCTTATGCAGGGCGGCACGTCCGCGCTTGACTTTCTCGAGGATGTCGGAGGCGGTCGCGGTCCAGATGAAGGGCGTGGGATGCCCGTTGTGCTGGGCGATGTAGTCGTCAATGGCGGCGACGAGCTCGTCCACGCTGCGAAACACGCCGCGGCGCAGGCGCTTGACGGTGAGATCGCGAAAGAATCGCTCGACCATGTTCAGCCACGACGCCGAGGTCGGGGTGAAATGAATGTGGAAGCGCGGGTGACGATCGAGCCAACGCTTCACAGCGGCATGCTTGTGGGTGGCATAGTTGTCCACGATGAGATGAAGCTGTTTGTCCTTGGGGGTGCGGCGGTCAATTAAGCGCAGGAAGCGCAGCCATTCCTGGTGGCTGTGTCGGGGCATGCACTCGGCGATCACGCTGCCGTCAAGGCTGTTGAGCGCCGCAAACAGGGTGGTCGTGCCGTTGCGCTTGTAATCGTGGGTCATCGTTTGGCCGCGTCCCTTTTTGAGCGGCAGGCCGGGCTGGGTGCGATCGAGGGCTTGGATTTGGGACTTCTCATCGAGCGAGAGAACCAGAGCATGCTCAGGCGGATTGAGATAGAGTCCGACGATGTCGTCGAGTTTCTCGGCGAAACGCGGGTCATTGCTGAGCTTGAAGGTCTTGATGCGGTGGGGCTTGAGGCCATGGGCGCGCCAAATCCGTCCCACGGTGGAAGCGCTGACGCCGGCCGCGCGCGTAGCGGTCCAACTGCTTGCATTGCGCTGTGTTCAAAGTTACTGGTTGTGCTCTTCGCATCCCATGCCTCCTGTTAATAGAGACGATGGGAAGTCAATATAAGTTACATTATTTATGGTGCACTACACTAGAAGCTCAGCAAGGACGCGATGGATGGCAGGTCAGACTGGACTCAGGGGCCTTGAACTCGAAAACCCCCCAGGCCAAATAGCCCTTCTCGCCTCCCTCGACCCAATGTCGTAGCCCCTTCTTCATCCGCTCGACGTACTCGGGGCTGACCGCGCCTTCCAGCTTATCGCCGCGCTTCTCGGTCTCTTCGAGGACGCGTGCGTAGTGTATGACCAGATGAGGGGTGAGGTCGTCGAAGCCGACTTGCTGTAATCCCGCCTCCGCAGCCGCTTCCCGATAGAACACGGGCGAACCCAGGCTCTCGAGATGAATCCGGTCGAGGATCGGCTGCAGTACGCCCTCCGGACAGTCGTCCGCCTGCATCGGGTCGGTGAACAAGAACTGGCCCTGCGGCTTGAGTACCCGTGCGACCTCCTCGACTACCTGTGTGCGGTCGCCACTGTGTAGCAAGGCGTCCTGTGACCATACGGCGTCGAAGGTGTTGTCGGGATACTGAATCTCCTGGAAGCTGCCGTCAACGACCTCCACGCGCTGATCGAGACCCTGCTCTTTGTTCAAGCGGCGGGCCGTTTCATTCTCGACATCACTCAGATTCAGCGCCGAGACGCGACAGCCGAACGACCCCGCAAGGTAGCGGGCCGCGCCTCCATAGCCGGATCCGATGTCCAAGACGCGCGTTGCCTCCCCGGGATGCTCCAGTCGCGATGCGATGCGCCGCACCGTCCGACGGCTGGCGTCAAAGATCGAATCGTTCCCAGACTCATACAGACCGATGTGGATGTCCTCGCCGCCCCAGATCGTTGAATAGAAAGCGTCGGCGTCATCGCTGTTGTAGTATTGCCGGGCCGTATCCGTGGCCCCTGAGATCTCGGTTGTCATGAGCTACGGCTTCCCTTCCGCGAGATAGGCTTTCTCGGCGATGTGGACGAAGAAGTCAGGGTCCTTGTCGCGATAGGTTTCCTGGAAATCGCCGTAGGTCTCGACCCGCTGGAAGCCCACCTCGCGCATGAGCCTCTGCGTGTAGTTCTTGCGGAGTGGGTACATGTTGAGGTGGTATTGAGAGCCGTCCGGGAATCGGTACTCAAACCGCGCCAGCCCTTCATCCACATGGGCCGGCTGAACCGACACGTCTTCGCCACAGTAGTAGTAGATGTGCTTGCTGTCGTAGCCGTGGTCCATGATCGCGTCGTAGTTGCGCTGATCGAGGATCAGTACGCCGTCGTGACATAGCGCTGAATAGAACTCGGCGAGCGCTTTGCGGCGGTCGTTTTCTACGAACAGGTGCGTGAATGAATTCCCCAAGCAGACCACGGCATCGAAACGGCCGTGGATATCGCGATTCAGCCAACGCCAATCAGCTCGAACGGTGCGCAAGACGTGGCCCCGCCTCTTTCCGTTCTCGAACGCCTTGTAGAGCATCTGCGCGCTGCCGTCCGCGCTAACAACGTCGAATCCCGCTTCGATGAGGCGAACGGAGTGAAAACCCGTCCCGGCGGCGACATCGAGCACCCTGCGTGCTCCTCGTTGCTTGAGATGATCGATGAAGAAATGCCCTTCTGTCTGGGCCCGCGCGCTCCAATCGATTAGTTCGTCCCACTTCTCGACGAACCCGCGAATGTATTCCTCCTTGTAGTGGCCGGTCTCTCTGATCTCGAGTGGTTGTTGTCCGAAGTCTTGGTGTGTCGATGTGATTCTGTCCGTCTGGCTAGGGGCCAAAAGTCCTCCATTCACCTTCTGTTGAGGCGGCGTGCCGGCCCCGGGGCGGGGGCCTTGAAGGCCAAAAATAACCACGCCGTCCCCGAATCCGCGTTCGGAAACATGAAGTGGTTGGGCGCGCTGCTCCTCTATTGGAGCACTTCGCGTGCCCTAACCTCAACTCCCTGTCCTCGTGCGCCCTGCTGCGGCAGTAGAACTAAGTCACACGCCACGAACCACATAGCGCCGATCTACCGTTAGGTGGCGAGAAATCGGGATCGCATGAGAAATATGCCACCTGTCCGTCTATCTCGTTTCAACGTAAGGACTTAGCTAGAATCGCTAGCTCACTTGGATGTGTGGTAGGCGATTCGGAACAAGCACCCGCTCTCTTCCCTCAACCGCCTCGAAGACCACGAAGTGCAGCTAGATCCGCACTTGTCACGCATTGAAGGTGCCCTTTCTGTGAGAACGGGAGTCAACGCTCCAAACCTACCTCAGCGAGGGGGCGACGCCCTTTCATAATCCGTGTCGATCCAGCCGTCTGGACCTGGGGTCAGCAGTTCGCCCGAATCACCTCCTTAGGCACACAGTCCCCCCAGCACTGATTTTTTTTGGAATCTTTTTTGGGACCCACGATTCAGGAAGCACGTGTGTATACGCCCCTCCCGCGTAGCGGGACGGTGCTTTCGATTGACCTCCCCCACCCCCTTCGCTTTTTGGTCGGTGGGGACTGGACACTCTAGGATGGCCAACGGCGACCGTTAGGAGCCACGACGGCCTAGCCCCAGGACGCAGAATAGTCACGTGTGACTCGTTCAAGTGAAGATCTCCAAGACGACGGTACACGGCGCAGTGTCCCGATGAGCGACATGTTCCTCAGCTACGGCTCCAAGCATCGGAGAGAGGAGAAGCTGATTCCGGCCGGTCAGCAAATACGCATTTGGGGAGAACGTGACTTCTGCGGAACTAGTCAGAGCCGATTGAATTCCTAGAGGGAGCCATCCGATGTCTGAGTTAGACAGGGATCACACCCGGTGGTCGATTGACCCAACATCTGCACTGTTTACGAGACTGCGGAAGCGAATGGACAAACCTTCATCGCGGTGGCCTACCTCGCGCGCGCGCTAGCTGAAGAGATCGCTGAGGGGCCGCTGACGGAAAAGCGAGCACTCGATCTTGCTACGCAATTCGCTGAGGGTCTCGCTGATGCGCCACGTATTACCAGGCAGAAGGAATAGTCTTCGCTCCTCGCGGACTTCTCGGACGCGTGACCACGTGCGCCATCTTACTCTTCATAGCGGCGGATGTTAGAGATTCGAATCTCCCCAATTTGACCGAAGAAGTTGCCCGCACCCAGCCAATTGAACTCGCCGCCGTAGCGGGCATAGCCGGAGAGGCGAGCGCCGACACTGAATTGCGCATCATGGCGTCGATTGTTGATCAGCTTGCGGCCGTTCGGACTGTTGATTTGCCAGATGAGCCGGCCGTCCAGGAATAGTTGATGGAGGTCGTCCGCGTAGCTATACTGCCAGGCGATGTGGTGCCAGCGGGTATCGTGAATTCCCACGTTGTTGCGGTCGGCCACGATGCCCTGCGGCTTTGACCACGGATGCAGGTTCTCGAGCGCCTGGTCCGGCTCGGCGCCAAAGAAGTGTACGCCCGGCGCCAAGCTGCCATCGGGGGAGTTTTGGCTTGACAGGTAGAGTTCCCACACGCCGCGTTGGCTGTTGTCATAGGTTCCGCAGACATGACCAAAGTCGAACTTGCGTCCGTAGCCATCGACCGGCCCTCCCGGGCGCACCCAAGCCTCGACCGTCCAACCGGTCTTCGACGTTCGCAGGTCAAGCTTGTCGTTGTGCTGCGGTCCGACATAGCCCCCTTCACCACCGCCGATGAAGTAGGGATAGCGTCCCCAACCGGCGCGGGGCAGGCGCGTGTCGCTCTTGAGGTTGGCCCAAGTCAAGGTCAGTTCTTCATCGCCCTTCAGATCCGGGATCAATCTGCTGCCAGGCGCCTGCCAGTTCCATAGGGCGACGGTGTGCTCGTCGGGCCCAAGATGTCGCAGTGCTTTGGGGACTGCCTTCAGCGTGAGGTCCCGGTATGCCGTTCCGCCTTTGTCGCTGGCTTCGAACTGCAAACGGGTGTTGGTGACGGCCGCGGGGACGCCGGAGATCTCGCCGGCCGTTTCATTGAAGCGCATCCCTTCCGGCAAGGCGCCGTTGCGGATCTTCCACCGCACCGGGTCACTCATGCGCCTGGTAGACAGACTCTGCCGATACATGGATCCCGCGAAGGCCAAGGGGATTGAATCTTCGGCGATGCTTCCCGGCCGAACCGAAAGGGTGAATGCATGTTTGTCGGTCTGGCCGCTGCCGGCGTCGGTCGCCTGAATCGTGAGCTTGGCGTCGCTGACGACCTCCGTCGGAGTTCCGTGCAAGACGCCACGGTCTCGATCGAACACGAGACCGGGCGGCAACTCGCCTCCCGCCAGCCTCCACGTCACCTTGCCGCGGGCTGCATCGGTTGACAGGCCAATCCTGTAAGGCAGATTGAGGCCGGCCTCAGGCAACTCGCGGCGGACGATCGCGAGGCGCTCGGCCACCGGATAGCGCATGATGCTGGATATGCGCAGTTCGTCGATCTCCCCTTCAAAGTTCCCGTAATTGGTCAGCCGTAGGCGGGCGATATCGAAGTGGCTGGGTGCTTCCTGGGAGTGCAGGAAGCCTCCCAGGGTGAAGGGAAGATCACACCGTGGAGCGTCGTTGATGACGATTCGTCCCTCAGGCCGCTTTTCCTGATAGATCAGCTTCCCGTCAAGAAACATGAAGTGCATCTGGTCTTCGAACCGAAACTGCCACGCCAAGTGATGCCACCGATCGTCGTTGATCGCGGCCGTCGTGTTGGACAGCCCGATTTGATTCACGTCATGGCCGGGCGCCCGTGCATACGACCCCATGAACCGCGCATGAGGGACGACCCCACGATCGGTCACGAAGACGCGATTCACTCTTGGGGCGATGAGGCAGAAATTCCATCCTGCGCGCACCCCGGGAGTCATCCCCACACCCTCATCATCCGTGCCACAGATATTGCGGTATCCTTTCTGCTCCATTCCCCCGGTATGCCGCACCCAGGCTTCGATCGTCCACTCTTTTTTGCAGCCGCGCAGTTGCAGCTTGTCGTTGTTGATCGGGCCGACCAGGACGTTGGGGTCGTCGTCGTGCCGCAGAAAGCGGGCCGATGTCCCGAAGCCTTCATGCCTTTCCCACAAGGCCTGCTTGTTGGCGCGCAAAGTCAGCTCGCGGTCGCCGCCGGCATCGTGAGTCTCGTTGCCCTCGCCCTCGTCAAAGTGATAGAGGACCACGGTGTGTCTGTCGGGCGTGAAGGGTTTGGTCCATTCCCCGCCAGGTGCGGATTGCGCGAGGGCGTCGGCCGGGCTGAAACACAAAAGCAGAGTGAGGCAGATAACGCTGCTGATGGTCTGTCGTTTCGCGATGGCCATTTGGCACCACTCAGGGGAATCGCATCGTCTCAACAGGGTCAACCATTGCTCGATGGCTCGTCAAATCTTGGCCGGGCGGAGCAGGAAAGGGTTCCCCGGCAAGAAGCTGAGAGCGCTTTGGTGAAAGCGGGTCATGTCATGACACTGCCCGTCGCGGCCTGCGCCGTGGTCACCAAGATTCTCATACAGCTTTTCTCAGAGAACACACCTAAGTCAAGAAGAGATACTAGGCGTGCCTATGTGGACATCTGTGTGGACACAGCCCGCAGCGGGGCAGGGTCGATGACGCTAAGTTATTGAAAGGATTGGTGGACCTGGAGGGATTCGCTCTTTTCACGCTACTGTAGAATCTGTAACTTATTGATTCTAAGATCTATTGAATGTGCTGAATGGGCGCATCACACGCGTTCTAGATGCATGCTGGATACATTCGCGCAGCTCCCTACGGTGGACAACGGGCTGCCCCGATCCGCCGTTCGGACGGTGCTCTACAGGAGTTATTCTTCGAGACAAAGTGGTCCCGGACCCGGTAGAGAGGTCGGTGGCAGGTATTCGGCACTGCACGGCGACGTACTTGGAAAGATCTCACAACAGAAGAGGGCGGTCCCAAGGTCTTGACAGCAAACAACCCTGAGGTTCCGATATGACGACGTGAAGGCTCTCGAAGGACGCCGCTTCATTCCGGACCGTTGGTGACCGGGAAGGTCGCGAAGGGAGGGATAGGTAGCTATAGCGTCTTCAGCAGCGCCCTCATGTACCCGATCGCATAACTCCAGCCCGCCAAACTGCCGGTCTCTTCGGGAAACTGGGGCACGTGGTCAGGGTGCAGCAGCTTGTCGTAGCCGACTTCCTTGAGCGTCGCCAAAGCGGCTCGCATGTCCGCCTGGCCAACATCGATGAATGTCTCAGTGTATTTGAGGCGCGGCACATCTCTCAGCACGTTGCGGAAGTGGACGTGGTTGATTTGGTTCCGCGATCCAAACCAACGAATGACCTCGACCGGGTCTTCACCCATCTCGGTCGTCACGCCCGTGTCAAAGGTAATACCGTTGGCAGGACTCCGAACCGAATTGGCAACGCGCTTCAGGCCGTCAACACTACCGAGGATCTGAACGCAGCCCCGGAACACCGGTGGCGGCGGGTCGTTGGGGTGGACAGCCATCACAACACCGGCTCGCTTGGCCTCAGGAATGACAGCCTTGAGAAAATACTCGTAGCGCTCCCACAGCTCTTCGGCAGAGTGTTCACCGACGTCCGGCAAAACGGGCAAGTCCTTCGAGAGGTCGTAGTCGTGCGCCTTAAGAAGTGTTCCGCCGCGGCCTTCCTTCTCGTAGTAACCGCCCATGGCACGGAGTGCATACCAGTTGTATTCGATAACGGGAATGCCTACCCGGCCGGCCACGTGAAGCGACTCAATGACATGCTCAATCTGCTCGTCACGCCGTGACCGGCCGAGAATCACATCTCGAAAGTCGTGCAGCATGAGGTTCTCGATCTTCAGGCCATACGACTCGGCTTTCTCCTTCAACCCACGGATTTCCGCCTCTTTCCATGGGCCCCGCACGGTGTCCGTAGAACCATCGCGCAAGATAACACGGCCTTCCGGCGAGTAGACCGGAGCATTCGGTCCGCTGTCCGTGATCCAACGCACACCGATCTGCTGCACGAATCGCAGTCGGTCGTCTCGGAAGCCGAATGCCGGGAAGGTTAGCTTGATCCCCGGCTCGTCAAACCCAGCGCCCGCCAAGCGGCGCGTCCACGCCGCCGCCGCAACAAGTCCTAAGAAGTAGCGTCGAGCAAGAAGTTTCGTCATAGCGACGTGTCCAAGCGGCTTTTCTGCCGCATTTCTCACATTGACTCCGGACTGAACCGGCGCGATCGTGCGAACCGGGATTTCCTTTTGGGCCACCCTGGCGCCGGTAGGGTAGCCGATCCACGGTCGCCATGCAACGGTTTTCCACTGCTGCCACGTTCGGTGCTCCTTTCGCTGCCGCTCCGGCCTTGAATCACCCCAACATCTGCACCGTCCATGAGATCGCCGAAACCGAGGGCAAAACCTTCATCGCTATGGCCTTCCTGGAAGGTGAGGGGCTTGACAAGAAAATCGAAGCCGGTCCGCTGAAGCTGAAAGACCTGCTCGACATCGCCATACAGACCGCCAAAGGACTACAGGCGGCCCACGCAAAGAACGTCGTCCACCACGACATCAAGCCCGCCAACTTGATGGTCGGCGAGGACGGGCACGTCACGATCATGGACTTTGGGTTAATCCCAGTCGAAAAACTGCAATCTTCGGGTGCTCCTCCGAAGGCCGCCCCCGCGCCGGTTCTGTTTGAGCATCAGTCCCCGCCCACCGATCTTCAGTGATAAGATTGACGCCACCGTTCACTGGAAGGAACGCTCCGACCTCGGCTCACTGGGGAGCCGCCCAGTGCGGCTGCGGGTGAGGCTTCGAGACGCGCATCTGTTCGCCTTCCGCTTTGCCTCCTGACCGATGTGTCAGGATTTCCGGTGCCGACCAACATGACACGACGAGATCTGCTCCACGGATTGACGGCGGCCTCTATGGTTGCTTCCACGACCTCCACAGCACAAGCATCCGATACGACGCCCATCCCGGTCGGAATCAAGCGGCAACTTTTCATCGATGAGCTGTGGTTCGACAAGCAGGAAAACATCAGGCTGACCCGCCACACCCCCGAGGCCCGAGAGCCTGTCCTCGTAGGAGATCGGCCCTGGGAGAAAAACGCGATTCGAGCCTACACCTGCGTGCTCAAAGACGGGGACCGTTTCCGCATGTGGTATCGCCTCTACCCGGTGACGCCCACAGGGCGCTACACCCAGGAGCGGGGTGGGCCGAGGCTGACCTGCTACGCCGAGAGCAACGACGGGATCCGTTGGGAGAAGCCCGACCTCGGCATTGTGGAATGGCAGGGTTCTCGTCGAAACAACATCCTGTTTCCGCCCGGTGACATCCAAGGCACCAACGCCTGCGTCATCATCGACCCCAACGCAGGCGGCCAGGAGCGCTACAAGATGATTACCCGGACACGTCAGGTCTGGGGGTACGTTTCACCCGACGGCCTGCGATGGAAGCCCGTGCCCGCAAACCCGCTGATCCACGATCCTCCAGCCGACAGCCACAATGTGCTCCTTTGGGATGACGAGCGGCAGCGCTACGTGATCTATATGAGAGGCGTGGACCCTTCCGTCCCGGGGCCGTTCAGAGGCGGCCGCCGATCGATCCGCCGCAGTGAGTCGCAAGACTTTCGGAATTGGTCCAAGCCTGAGCTGATCCTGACAGCCGACGACCGCGATCCGGTGGACTTCCATCTCTACACCAATGCGGCCGTCAAATACGAGCGGGCCGAGCGCGCGTACTTCGCGTTTCCGATGGTCTTACACTTGAAGCGGCAGTGGCCGGGAGCACCGAACCCGGGCCTGTCCGAAGTGATCTTCGCGACAAGCCGCGACGGGATCCGCTGGGAGCGGCGATTCCGCCATCCGTTTCTCAAACCCGGCCTGGACGAGCTGAACTGGGTGGATCGGAATCCGATCCTGAGCCCCGGCATCATCCAAACCGGCCCCGGCGAACTCTCGATGTACTATTCCGAGTATTGGCGTTCCCCGCAGAGCCGCGTGCGCCGGGCGGTCTTGCGGGCCGATGGATTGGTGTCGGTCGAAGGGCCATACGAAGGTTGGGGTGAGTTTACGACACCCCCGATCGTCCACAGTGGGCGGAGGCTCGAGTTGAATTACAGCACCAGCGGAGGAGGAGGGATCTTGGTCGAATTACAGGATCGCACCGGAAATCCTCTGCATGGCTACACGCTGGGTGATTGCCCCGAAATCTTCGGAAGCAAGATTGAAGGCGTCGTGAGCTGGAAGCAAGGCAACGATCTAGCGCGAACGGCACGGAAGCCGGTAAGAATCCGCGTGCGGCTCCGCGACGCCCATCTGTATGCGTTTCGGTTTGTAGCGTAGCGGCTAACCGAGCCCTTACAGTTGTGGACTAGTTGGTCTTCAACCGATTTGGAGGCCTGGACTGCGGATTCCGGGGCACGGCGTGGGCGCGGCCGCAGACCGAGACGATACGGCGCCGCTTGTGGAAGATCGGGGTGCGGGTGAAGGTCTCCGCGCGCCGGGTGTGCTTGTCGCTGGCCGAGAGCTGGCCTCACCAGGAAGTGTTCGAGCAAGTCCGGTAGCCCGGCGTAGAGCGGACCCAAACCGAGTCCCGCTTGAATTCAGAGCTGCCCCAGTCGACGGCGGTCGCAGCGGACGGAATCGGAGCCGTCTCAAGCGCTCAGGGACGAAAGAATGTGATAGTTCATGACATCGGTTGGTAGGGTCGGGAACTGGCGCGGTGGCCCGTTAGGACATTGGCTTGGCCGTATCCGGGGTTTCCCCCTTCGTGCCCGTTTAGCCGTGTCCGTGGCTCCGTTTCCAGCTCCCGCCACCTCGCACCCAGCGTGCGGATTTCCCGTACTAGGCGCTCCTGCACACTTCGCCTCAAGGCTTATGGGACCTATTCGCATGGCGCGACTGCCGTCTTCTGCCGCCAGTAGCTCACGCGGTACTCCTTGAAGAGTCCCAACGTCTGGTACAGCCAAGCTCGGCTCCATCGTTGCCATCCAAAGCCTTGGCGCTGTCGGGCTCTGCCCAGATGGCGCCGGATCTCTTCTCCACCCAGTCTTGGATATACGAGAAACAGCGACTCGCATGGCCTACCGCAAAGTACTTCACCCAGCCCCGTAGAATCGGATTGATCGTTGCGATCAACTCGCCCACAGGCTGAGATCGAAAGCTTCGGAAAATCGCTTTGAGTTTGCGAAGCAAGGCCGTCCGTTTCTTGCCTTGCGGCACATACAGCGGCATCCATCGTCCCCATCTACTGCGGATCCGACGGAACTCAAAACCGAGAAACCCGAAACTATGGCTTTGTCGGTTAGCTTCATCGCATTCGTTTCCTCCAACGATGCAACCCAAGCTACGGGGCTCTGACTTTTACCCCGGTAGGTCTGTCTCCCACTGAACATGCCAGCCTTCACTGGACACACTTCACGACAGTTATCCTGCGGCGGTACAATTCCCGTGGAGACAGTCGGGGGCGGCCTGGCGACCCTACCAGAGCGGCCTCCGAAAAGAATCATTGCGTCAGCGCTTGCCGGGCTTCAGAGGTAATCCTTTGATGGGGAGAGGGTATACCAGGAGTCTGCTGGAGTGTATTCCAACTCGAGTCTTGCGTCGAACTCACGGCGCACGGATGGTTTGAAGGTTGAGCACCCAGAGTTCGCAAGGAGGATCATGAATGGTTCAGCCTCACATCCATCAATCGTTTCTCCTGATGACCAGGGCGTCACGTTTGTCGAGTTGTTTTTTGACTTGGTTTTCGTGTTCTCAGTCACTCAGATCGTTGGACACCTCCACCATCATCTTGATTGGATCGGTGTGGGGCAGTCGGTCCTCGCATTTTGGCTCGTGTGGTGGGCTTGGACACAGTTCACTTGGGCGCTCAACGCCGCCGACACAACCCATCCTGTCGTTGAGCTAGGGACGCTCATTGCGACCGCTGTGTCTTTCTTCATGGCGGTGGCTGTGCCGAATGCTTTTTCAGGTGGGGCAGCCTGGTTTGCGGTTCCTTACGTGCTTGTTCGTCTTATCGGGCTTGGACTCTACATGCGAGTAGCTTGGGTGACCGACCCCTCCAAGCACGCAGCGGTGCGCACCTTCTCGTTCATGTCAACAGGGGGGCTCGTAGCCGTGTTAGTGGGCGGGTTGGTGGGAGGCTGTACCCAGTATTGGCTTTGGGGCATAGCTATATTACTCGATGTCATCGCTGCCCTGATAGCGGGCGAGCTCGAAGGTTGGGATCTCCACCCGGAACACTTCAGCGAGCGCCACGGGCTGTTTGTGATCATCGCGCTGGGCGAGTCCCTCATAGTTGCCGGCAGCGGTCTTGCGGGAGCCGAGAAGACGTCCAATCTGATCGCTGTCGGAGTGCTTGCGGTGGCGACCACGTGCGCACTGTGGTGGAGCTATTTCGCGTGTGGTAAGCCAGCGCTCGACCGGGCCCTTCAGGGGGCGGTCGAGACGGAGCGGCCTAGGCTGGGGCGAGACGCTTTCAGTCTGCTACATTTCCCTATGATCTTAGGCGTGATTGGATTCGCCTCTGCCGTCGAAGAGATCGTGGCTCATCCAGCGGCTCCGCTAGGCCTTGAGAGTCGTTTGGCACTGGCCGTCGGGCTAACTCTCTTCACGGGCGGTATGGCAGGTGCGTTGTGGCGCGGAACCGGTCGACTGCCATTAGCCCGCGTCTTGCTCGCTGCCGCTACTGGCTGCGCCGTGGCCTTGGCATCCGGCATGCTCCCGGCGATCAGTCTCACGATCGGTTTCCTCGGAGTCGCGCTCCTTGCCGGATGGGAACATCGAGAGCACTGCGGGCAGGCCATCCGCCGGCAGTGAGGTTCCCCTATTGGCAGAAATGGGGTATTTACTTGACTCAGGTAGCCCCAAGATGTAGTATGCGGTGCGATGGAGGACTATCCGCGGAACTTGGCTGAGTTCGAGGCCCGCTTTGCGACGGAGGAGGCTTGTCGGGATTATCTGTTCCAGCTGCGCTGGCCGGAAGGATTCCGCTGTCCGCGCTGCGGACACGGCGCGGCTTGGCCGGTCCGGCAAGGGCTGTGGGAGTGCTCGGGCTGCGGTCGGCAGACCTCGGTCACCGCTGGCACGGTGTTCCAGGACACTCGTCAGCCCCTGCGGCTGTGGTTGCGAGCCATCTGGTGGGTGACCAGTCAGAAAAACGGAGTGAGTGCCCTGGGGCTGCAGCGAGTCTTGGGGCTGGGCAGCTACAAGACGGCCTGGAGCTGGCTGCACAAGTTGCGCCGCGCCATGGTGCGCCCCGGTCGCGACCGCCTCAGCGGCCGTGTGGAGGTGGACGAGACGTACTGGGGCAGCCCAGAAGAGGGCGTGCGCGGTCGCCAGACCTATACCAAATCGTTGATTGCCATCGCCGCCCAGGAGGACGGCAGGGGAACGGGACGGCTTCGGATGCGCAGAGTCCGGGATGCGAGCGCAGAAAGCTTGATGCCCTTTGTCGAAGAAGCGATTGAACGGGGCAGCACGGTTCATACCGACGGCTGGCTGGGCTATGAGCCGCTACAGAAGCGCGGCTACCGGCACGAAGTAACGTTCCTCGATGAGGGGCCGGAGTCGGCCTCGAAGCTGCTGCCCCGAGTGCACCGCGTGGCGTCGCTTTTGAAGCGTTGGCTGCTGGGGACGCATCAGGGGGCCGTCAACCCCGAGCATCTGGACTACTACCTGGACGAGTTTACCTTCCGCTTTAATCGACGCAACTCTCGCAGCCGAGGGAAGCTCTTCTATCGACTTGTGCAACAGGCGGTCGCCATCGACCCCGTGCCATACAAGTCCATCATCGGCGGCACTGAAAATGCTGCTTCTGTCGACCACAAGATGTAGGGGTCACCTGAGTCAAGTAAATACCCCAGTTTGGCAGATACTTGATCGGACGCTGAGTCTACCTGAGAATACTGATATGAAGCCGACGCAGCCCCCCCCCCCAGCCCGTTACCGACTCGGAGTGGCCCGAGCTTCCATACCATGCTTGGGGCGACACGATCGCCACGCTCCACATGTGGTTTCAGATCGTTGGGAAGGTTCGCATGGAGCTGACGCCATGGGTCAACCACTCGTGGAGCGCGCCGCTCTACGTCACTTCGCGCGGGCTCACGACCTCTCCTATCCCCTACGGCCCTTTCGATTTCCAGATCGATTTCGACTTCATAGACCATGTGCTATCGATCGCCGCGAGCGACGGGAAAACGCGGCGGCTTGAGCTCCGACCCCAAACCGTCGCCGACTTCTACACAGCAGTTGTAGGTGAGCTTCGACAGGTCGGATGCGATGTCGCAATCCGGGCGGCCCCTAACGAGGTACCTGACCCCATCCCATTCGCCGATGACAAGTCGCACTCAGCATATGAGCCTGCGCATGCAGCCGCACTGTGGGGAGCGTTGCGCCACACGGCCCGCGTGATGCGTGAGTTTCGCGCCCGCTTCATCGGCAAGGTGAGTCCGGTCCATTTCTTTTGGGGCGGGCCGGATCTCGCTTTAACGAGGTTCTCCGGACGCGTGGCACCGAAACACCCAGGTGGTATTCCCCACCTGCCGGATGAGATTACCCGAGAGGCCTATTCTCACGAAGTCTCTAGCTGTGGATTCTGGCCTGGGAACAACGACGCTCCCGATCCGATCTTCTATGCCTATGCCTACCCGGCGCCTGAGGGGTACGCCGAAGCGACGGTCGAACCCGATGGGGCGTTCTGGCACAAAGACCTGGGAGAGTTTGTCCTACCTTACGAGGCGGTCCGGAACTCCGATGCGCCGGATGAGTCCCTGCATGCTTTCTTTCAGACCGCGTACGAAGCCGCGGCCGACTTGGCGTCCTGGGACCGCCAGACACTGGAGCGACCTCGCGGCTTTAGACCGCTTCCGACAGCGGTAGCATGATCCTGGCGGAGACTACTAAATTAGCCAACAGTAACGTTCAATGATCTACCCTTTTCCGAGATGGGGGATTCTCCGAAGTGTCCTGCCTACTTCTCAATACATGTGCAAAGCTGCGCCACCACGTTTTCGCGGCAGTTCGGGGACAGAGCCCGAACTCAGATTGGCAAGGCCCAAACTCGGATTGGCAAGGTGACCGCACATCGCGGTTCTCTGTGGACCAGCGTTACACATCGATTCCGTTGTACAAACTCCCGTCCTCAGAATCTCAGTCACGGAATCTTCATCTCATATAATCAATAACTTACGGCAGAAAAGACCAATGACACCTGCCTGGTGCGCTACCCTGAGACCGGGGAGGGCTAGAGTGACCACGCTTCAATGACAACTTTGCCGAGATTCCCGAAAACCTTGCCAAACTGTGCCAAAAGGCCGACCACCCGGCGCGCGTCCGCCGGCGTGGCTGGCGGCATTCGACGAGATGCCGCAGAACAACCCCGGTCCCTCGCGGCCGCCGCGAGCAACCGCCGTGGGAGACCGGGCAAGCCTACGGACGGGTGGCCCAAACAAGTTGAGTCGCTGCGGCACAAGGACAAGCGGCGCCAGCGGGACCTACCAACCCCGGTCGACGCCCACTAGTTGAAACTCCCCGTCCCGCTTGCGTACGTAGACGGTCACCGTTTTGGCGGCGTCCTCGGCTTGGATCTTCGCCGCGAAATAGGCTCCAGCGGAAGCACCGCTCGCCTGCGAGGGTAACTGCAAACCCGAGGCCCCATCGAGGGGGGTGTGCTTTTCAGAGTTGTTGTCGAAGCGCGACCACTGCACGCTGTAGTCCCGCTTGTCGACCAGTCCGTACTCGATCTGCAGATCTTCGAACGCGATACGCCCGTTCTCAACGCGGAAGTCGTCGAGCGGCAGCACCTTGGCGAAGTAGGTTTCGCCGATCGCGTCGCGCCGCGTGATGAGGTACTCCGTCAGAAGACGCGTCGCTTCCGGGTCGCTGAACTTCGCCTCGCCCACCAGCGCGCGGATGGCCTCGTCGGTGAAAGCCATCACTCTCTTGGCGGCCCAGAACTCATCATCCGGCAGCCGGTTCTGAAAAGCGGGATTGGGATAATTCGGCTTCCACTCCTCGGGCTCGAAGCTGCCATGCTCGATCATCCCCAGCGCGCGGTGCTTGATGTACCTGTCCCGCATCCAGCGCTGTGTATAGATGCCCAGCGTCGCCAGTTGGGCGAGGGCCGGCTTGAACTCCCAGAAGTAGGCGTTGCCGTCGCGCGCGGTGTTCGAGACCACGCTGGCGCTGCCGAACATCGCTCCGAAATCGATCAGGTAGTGTTTGATGAACTTCGCCCCGCCTTCATCGACGAGCAAGTCCATGTTGTTGATGGCCCGTGAGTCGTTGTGGTTGAGCCACGAGGCGAACACGAACAGCCCCCGCAAGTCGCGCCGGTGTTCGTGCGGCACGATGTCGTTGAAGTCGTCCGAGCGCGTCCCGTGGTAACGAAACTCTCCCAGGAACTTGCCCGGCAGAAAGCGGCTGGCGATACCTCGGATCCGTCCCTGCCGATCACGCGGTACCTTGGCCAGCATCAGCGTGATGTCGCGTGGTCGCATGGCGCGGTCCCGCCCAGCGGCCACGTCGAACACTCGAACCAAGTCACCGAGAACCAGACGGTCCTCATCGAAAGTGACAATGTAGTTCTCGGGGGTGTTGTACCCGAGAGCATGGAAGAACTTGGCTCCGATCACGTCCGACGCCGTGGCCATCTCCGGTTGCTCGGAGGATCAAACTTCAGCAGATACATCCGTCCGTCCGCGTCTTTGATCCGAAAGCCTGGCGTCACCCCGCTGGTCTTCGCGCCCACGATCTCCCACGACCCATCCGGCGACGGTGGCTTGTCGTTCCCCGGCCCGCGAATCAGCTCTTCGACGCTCATCTTGCGGGTGCCGATGCGGTTGATAAACCACGCGGGATCGTCGAGCACTTCACCCAACGTGTTGACGGCCTGCGACGGGATGATCTCGGGCAACCCCTTCTTGCGTTTGCCGTGCCGTTCCCCCGGCTTGCCGAACGTGTTTTCGTAGAGGTCGTAGAAGTCGTTCAGCTTGCGCGCCTGGGCGTCCTCCACCTGAAGCGGCGCCGGCTGTTTCTCGAGAGGGTCATCGTCATAGAACTTCTGGGCCCCCAACAGCAGCGGCGTGAGCAACGTTAGCGCGATCGTCTTGTTCATCATCTCGACCTCTTCGATCGCCTCAGAAAATGTTCCCAAACTTCAGCCAGATCATCGTCCGCTCGTGGCTGAAACCGATGTCGATGCGCAAAAACGTGGCGTTCTTGACGTTGAACCGAAACCCGAAGCCCGCCGTGGCCTCCAAGTCATGGAAGTTAAGCTGCGATCTTTTCGGTACAGCCTTGGCCGCGTCGAAAAAGATGGCGGCGTCAAGGCCCGTGAACGCTTCCCAGCGGTATTCGGCGTTGGCCACGATCGAGTGGTTGTCGTAGAAACGATACGACCGAAAACCCCGCAGGTCTTCCGAACCGCCCACCACCGGCTGCAGGTAAAACGGTACGGTCTGCGCGCCGTTCGTGAAGGTCATCATCGTTCGTGCGCGCAGTGCGACGACCCTCCGGTTATTGAAGAACGAAATGAACTGCTGCGCCTCGAGGTGCAGCAACTGGAAATCGTGCAGCTCCAGCTCGCGGTCGTCGTAGTACGAGAACCGCGCAAGGTAATTGCCGCCTTTGCGAGCGCCGAGCGGGTTGTCGCGATAGTCGAACTGGGCGAAGAGGCTGCCGCGCAGGTAGTCGGTCTGGTCGTCGAGACCGGGAGTGTTCTGGGGTGTGAAGATGTCGGCTGTTTGCTCAATGTCGTCGCGGCTGCCTGGCCCGGTGTTCACCTCGAGAAACCCACCCGTAACGCCGATGGTCAGTGGGCGCCTGAGCCCGTGCCGAAAGGGCTTGTAGCCGACTGTGACGTCCGAGCTCAACTCCTCCAGGCGGAAGTTCGTACGGCTCTCCTCGGCCGAGTCGGGCCCTTGGCCAAAGTAGTCGATCCGCGGCAGATTGCGCTGGGCGGCATAGAAGTCGATATAGACCCTCTCGTCGAACAGCTTGGGCGCCGTGGCCTGCAGGTCGATCACCAGGCCGCCCCCGGACGTGCCCGCGGCCGACGTCCGGAAGGTCAGGTTACCGTCGGCGAGGTCCTGGCGCAAGTACTGCGGCCCAAGTGCAAAGCCCTGTCCGGTCGGAAGCCCGCCCATCCGCAAAGTCAGCCCGTGAAATCCGGTGGCCAGCCGCTCGATGATATGGCTGTCAACGATGTAGTTCAGCCGCTCCTCGGCCTTGGACAATTCCTCGGGTTGGGTCTGCGCGGCCTTCTCACGCCGCGCCTGCTGGATCTCCCCGGCACGGGAGGTTGGTTGCGCGCCTAAAGGGTGTACTCCGCTCAGCGCCGCGCAAAGAACGGCCAGCGAAACGAGGTCCCGTTTCGGGGAGGAATGACCCCGAGGCACCCGGAGGTAGGCCGGAATACTCATACTGACCGTGAAACCACCTAGTGTAGTGCACCATAAATAATGTAACTTATATTGGCTTCCCATCGTCTCTATTAACAGGAGGCATGGGATGCGAAGAGCACAACCAGTAACTTTGAACACAGCGCAATGCAAGCAGTTGGACCGCTACGCGCGCGGCCGCCAAGTCGCCGTTCGTCTCGCCCTGCGAGCCAGGATTGTCCTGCTGGCCGCCGACGGTCTCGAGAATAAGCAGATCGCCGCACAGCTCGGTGTCTCGCGGCAGTTGGTGGCCCGCTGGCGCACGCGCTTTCTCGAAAGCAGCATCGCCGGCATTGCAAAAGACGCCCCACGGCCCGGTCGTAAACCTGCCGTCTCGAAGCAGAAAGTACAGCAGATCATCCACAAGACCACCCGCGAGAAACCGTCCAACGCCACCCACTGGAGCCGCCGCACCATGGCCGCCGCGGCCGGCGTCAGCGCTTCCACCGTGGGACGGATTTGGCGCGCCCATGGCCTCAAGCCCCACCGCGTCAAGACCTTCAAGCTCAGCAATGACCCGCGTTTCGCCGAGAAACTCGACGACATCGTCGGACTCTATCTCAATCCGCCTGAGCATGCTCTGGTTCTCTCGCTCGATGAGAAGTCCCAAATCCAAGCCCTCGATCGCACCCAGCCCGGCCTGCCGCTCAAAAAGGGACGCGGCCAAACGATGACCCACGATTACAAGCGCAACGGCACGACCACCCTGTTTGCGGCGCTCAACAGCCTTGACGGCAGCGTGATCGCCGAGTGCATGCCCCCCGACACAGCCACCAGGAATGGCTGCGCTTCCTGCGCTTAATTGACCGCCGCACTCCCAAGGACAAACAGCTTCATCTCATCGTGGACAACTATGCCACCCACAAGCATGCCGCTGTGAAGCGTTGGCTCGATCGTCACCCGCGCTTCCACATTCATTTCACCCCGACCTCGGCGTCGTGGCTGAACATGGTCGAGCGATTCTTTCGCGATCTCACCGTCAAGCGCCTGCGCCGCGGCGTGTTTCGCAGCGTGGACGAGCTCGTCGCCGCCATTGACGACTACATCGCCCAGCACAACGGGCATCCCACGCCCTTCATCTGGACCGCGACCGCCTCCGACATCCTCGAGAAAGTCAAGCGCGGACGTGCCGCCCTGCCTAAGGTGCAATCTGCTTGACGCACTACGCTAGCTTCGCACAGTATTCCCGTCTGGTGGTGTGTGTCCGTGGCGTTTGTAGTGCCCCCCGGCTTGCCGACTCGGCAAGCCTCGGGGCTTGTGCTACAGAGGCCCTCAAGGCCTCAGTCGATTCAAGGTGTACGCCGCGATGGTTGTTGCCAGGGGCTCGCCATCGGCTGCCAATATGCCCGACGGCCGCAGTTCGTAGACACGCCGCGGGACGAGGCTCTCGATCTCCAACTCGACGCGGAGACCGTCGTCCGAGATCGAAACATTATCGATCCTCACGGCAGTCACGTCGGTCTTCGGGGAACCGTACGTGCGGTGGTACCGGTAGTAGTAGTGGGTCAGCGAGTAGGCCGACGGGCCGCCAGCTGACTCGCGGTCCACCGGCTTCGTAAAGACCAGCTCGAAGCCCGTCTTCGTCAGCCGCATCTCGAGGATGTCCATCGGGACCTTGCCGGTCCAAACGATGCGTTGCAAGCCTTCGCCGGCGCCGCCCCAGACGCGTGAGGTTTGCGCGGTGTAGAGGCCGTTGCCCTCGGGCGAGAGCGCCAAGCGGTTGTTGCTCGTTCGCAAGCCGTTGCCGTAGACGAAGGGGAAGCACGAGCCCTGGTATTCGCCGTCGACCTTCTCGAGGTAGACGCGATGGATGCGCGGGTAGGTCCATTCGGCGACGAACATCTGCCCGGCATACGGGCCGAACTTCCCGTCGCTCAGGTCGAACACCGGCTGCGCGACCGAACCACCCATATCGTTTTGTGGAAACTGGATCGCGGGCAGCTTGCGCAGCTTTACGAGTTCCTCGACGCGGGCTTCGACCGGGTCGCGCCCGCGAAACACAGGGTGCCAGTTGAGCGATGCCGGGTGGCCGTGAAACGCGCCCTGGGTCACGTGATGGAGCGGTGACGTGCCGACCCAGTCGCCCTGGTTGTCCACGGCGAAGATCTCGCCTTGCGGGCTTCGGACGATGCCGTTGGGCTGACGGAACCCGCACGAAATCAGCGACAGCTTGCCGTCGGGGCTTATCTTGACGGCGCAGCCGCGATAGGGTACGGGCGAGTAATGTCCGACCTGGTTCACTTTGCCTTCTTCGGGATTCTCCGACTGCCGGCCGCGTCTAGTGAACTCACCACGGAACGGGGGCCGTGGGTTGGCCCCGCTCGACGCCAGCGAAAGCGAAAGATAGAAGTTGCCCTCGGCATCGCGTTCGGGGCCGGCGATCAGCTCGTGATAGTTGCCTGACAGACCCCAGGCGTCGGAAACCGTCTCGAAGGCGTCGGCCGTTCCGTCACCGTCGGTGTCGGTCACGCGAGTCAACTCCGGAACCTGGGCTATGAAGAACTCCCCGATACGGCCCGCCAGGATTCCGAGGGGAGTATGCATTCCATCTGCGAACTTGCGCCACCGCGACGTTCGTGGGTCCAAAGAGTAGACGTAGCCGCGCCGGAAACAGGCGTAGAGCTTTCTGTCGGGAGCGAATGCGATGGCGCTGACCTCAGGTGCGATGCCCTGAGGCGTCGGCACGGATTCGACGCGATAAGCATCGGCGGGGACTTGGGCATGGGCGCTTAGGGAGGTCAGCAGGAATACGGGCCAGAGGGTCCGGGGCAGGAGGGGTGGACCTTGGCGGTGCCGCATGGTCAACGGTCCTCCCGCCTGACGACCACCTGGAACGCGACATCCGTTCCTGGCGGAATCAGGAACCGGCCCTCGATGGCAGTGCCGAGCGAAGACTTCATTGTGGCACCCGCGCGCCCATCAGCGAGAAACCACATCGGTTGCTGAACGGTTCTCACTCGGAAGTCACGGATCACGCCATCCTTGGCGGTGGTGGGTCGCACCTTCTCATAGACATCGATTCCGTCGACCTGGTAGTGGAACTCCGGATACCCCCCAACGAGCCGATAGCCGCGAAATCGGCGTTGCGGGATTCTATTCGGGTCTCCTACGCGGAGGGGGAAGCCTTCGGGGCGATAGAAGACCTCTCCCACGAGGTCGGCCGTTCGCGTGAGACGCGTCGCGCTGTCCCGTTTTTCGTACAGCGTTCCGGTCATGTCGACGTAGCCGCCCAGCCAGGCGTAGCGCAGCCGCACCTCGCCAGCGTCGAAGCAGTAGGAGACGCCGCCGGGAAGGCCCACGGCAAAGGCGGAGGGCGTGGCCTCGGGCATGTCCCAGCGGATCACGATCGGGCGAGTGGTCGGTACCGGCTGTGCTTCGCTTCCCGGTTCAGTGCGGACGGCGGCGAAGCCCGCGGGCAGCGGCATGCTCTCGCCCATCGACAGCGCCGCCCAGAGTGCATCGATCTTCTCTCGTGCCTCGCCGGGGCTCATCGAGCCGAAGTAGTTCGGCATGGATGTGCCCGAGACGATGCGGGCCGGGTCGCGCATCCAGCGGTGGAACCAGTCGTACCGCAGCCGCTCTGCTGCGTGGGTCAGATACGGGCCGTTCTCGCCGAGAGACCGCCGCTCGCGCCAGCCATGACAGCCGATGCAACCCATACCACCCTTGTCGCCGTTGACTCCGAGGATGCCGACCCCTCTTGTTTGCACGATCTCGCTGGGACTCGGGGCGTTCGGACCGCCGCCGGGTTTCATCCCCGCTGCTTGGGCGAAACCCGCAATTAGCGGCTCGACTTGAGCGGGGCCGTAGTGCGGCATGCGCAGTTCCAAGCCCTTGTGGATGCGCCGCTCGTTGATCAGGACGTCCTTGATCCAATCCGCGCTCACCTTCTCACCTATGGTGGTCAAAGGGGGTGCGCTTTCAGGGATCGGTCCGGTCGCCCCGGTCGGGCCCATGGCGTGACAACTCAGGCAGCGTAGACCTTCCAGAGCCTGGTAGAACTCGTAGACCGGCGCTCTGCTCACGTCCGGGTGGTCGGAGTACTTTCGAACGAATGACTGCAGGGCCTCGCGTTCGGCCCGTGTTAGGCGATAGTTCGGGACTTCCGGGGTGGGCCTCTGGGCCAAGCAGCCCCGCTCGGGATTGAGCCGTTTCAGGTCGGGTGCCCGATACTCGCTGGTCGGAGGTTGGGGGTCGGCCAGCTCATGGCAAGACAAGCAGCCTGACGTCCGCACGAGCTCCCTTCCCTGTTCGGGGTCGCCACCGTCGAAATTCTGCTCGAAGACCGGATTCCTTGACTGGAGCAGGAAGCCGGCCACCTGTGTTGCTTCCTCTCGCGTCAGCATCATCGACGGCATTGCACCGCCGGGGTCGAACTTCCCCGGATCGATGAGGTACTCCACCAGCGACCCCAGGTTTGTCTTCGAGCCCAGACCCTCGAGTGCGAGCGACCTCTGCCGGTGGCAAGCGCCACATCCGAGAGTCGAGAGGATTGACGATCCGCGGCGTTGCTCTTGACGGCGGACCTGTTTGATCTCAGGCGTTGGTCCCCTTGCCTCAAGGGAAGCCAGGTAGGCCGCCACGTCCCGTCGCCGCTGGTCGTCGAGCATCGACGGCATGGTTGCGTCCGAGCGAAACGCCGCAGGGTGCGCAAGCCAATGGTAGAGCCATGGCCTCTTTGTGCGGGAACCGATACCGGTGAGCCGAGGGCCCATGCGTGGCTTGATTGAATCGGAGTCCGCCGAGTGGCAGTTGAGACAACGCAGCTTGCGGGCCAGGGCCCTGCCGCGCTCGACAAGCCGATCTTGGGCCAAGTCGCCCGAGTTCGAATCGTGGGAAAACCTCGACTCCGGGACCGGTTCCCAGTCGAAGTGCTCCGCTTTCCATTTGAGCCGCAACGCGGCCTGGCCCGGCCTCCGTTCGTAGGTGATCCGGATTGGGTGGCGGCCCGCGTCCAACGGAATGCCTTTGTCTGTCACCTCTTGCCGACCGATGGCCACCTGAGCGCCGCGGAATGAATAGGTTCCCGACCGTAGGATCGAAATCCAGCCGTCCCATCGGGCCTGGAAGGAGGCGTCGAGCGACGGATGAACCGAATCGCCGGCCGTGAGAAAGAAGTTGGGGGAGGATACAGAGAGGCGGACGCTGTGCCGATAGTCCCGGTAGGTTGCCGCCAGGCCCGGGCTCAAGTCTTGTGGTGGACCTGCTTCTAACTCGAGAGCAAAGCACGTCAGGAGGACACCGATAGCGGGTATGACCCGACAGATCATTGTTCTCTCGAGCGCCTGTCGCATACCAGGTGAGCCGCCCCCCGGCACAGCCCGGGCCCAAGAGGTCAAGTATACGCCTTCCGTTTTCTCTCGACTTCGATTGCTAGGTACTTGACCCGGGCGAGCCGTAACCAAGTAGGGCTGCTTCGTCCCGTTTAGAATTGATCGCGGCCTCGAGGTCACGGCCCGGTTTTGAGGGCGGGCTGAGCATGTCTTGGTTTTCTTCAAGGGCTTGTGCCGTGTATACTTTGACCGTGCCCACAGGAGGTTCCCACATGACGGACGACAAGGTTGGCCGACGCAGTTTCCTTGGCAAGTCGGCTGCCGGCTTGGCATTCGCCGCGATGCCGAAACCCAGCCCCGCTCAAGGCGGCGCCAACGATCGAATCCGAATAGGAATCATCGGTCCGGGCGGACGCGGCACCAGCCTGATGAAGGACTGCATCGAGTTCGGCAGCCAATACAACGCTCGCCTCACCGCCGTGTGCGACATCTGGAACAAGCGTCTCGAAGCGGCGGCCAAGCTCGTTCGCGAGTCGTACAGTATTGAGCCGAAGGCGACCCCGCGCTACGAAGAACTCCTGGAAGACAAGGACATCGACGCCGTTATCATCGCCACGCCCGATTTTCAGCACGCGAAGATGCTAAAGGCGGCGATCGAAGCCGGAAAGGACGTCTACTGCGAAAAGCCGATGGGCAACGTGCTGTCGGAACTGAACGGGGCTTACGAAGCGATCGAGAATTCCGACCGCGTCGTACAGATCGGTACGCAGCGCCGCGCCTATCCTCGCTACCAAACGGCTGTTCATTGGCTCCGCCACGGGCGAATCGGAGACATCGTCAAAGTGGATGTCATCTGGAACGCCTATAGCAAGTATCGCTGGGCCCGCAAGCCCGAGGATCTCAACTCGCTCAAGGAGAGCGACGTCGACTGGGAGCGATTCTTGATGGGCAAGCCCTATCGGCCCTTCGACCCCAAGATCTATCGCTCGTTCCGCCTGTTCCGCGACTTCTCGAGTGCCATCATCGACCAGTGGATGACCCACGGCATCGATGTCGTCCATATGCTGACTGATGAGCCCTATCCCGTAAGCGTCGTGGCGGATGGCGCTATTCTCAAATGGCGGGACTACCGGGAAAACCCTGACACCATGCAGGCCGTACTCAAGTATGGGCACAACGGCCGGGAATTCCTCGCCACCTATTCGACCTGCTTGATCAACAACTCGGGCAGCGTCACGCGCGT
Organism: Bryobacterales bacterium; assembly: GCA_965248255.1. Lineage (GTDB taxonomy): Bacteria > Acidobacteriota > Terriglobia > Bryobacterales > UBA6623 > JAKZVK01. The sequence goes on along the minus strand of CBDFIW010000004.1, from coordinate 1,419,905 downwards.
GCAAGGCACGAAGGGAACGATGATCGTCGAGAACGAGTGGAAGATCATGGGCGACGGCTCGAAGAACCCGGACACTCTCCAGGAGACCATCGAAATCCCCGAGAAGCCGGGCGTCAAGCACCACATGGCGAACTGGCTCGACTGCATTCGGCGCCGCGCCCCGCAAGATGCCTACGCGCCGGCCTTGGCGGGTTATGGGCACTCGGTGGCGTGCATCATGACGACCGATGCGCAGTGGAGCGGACGCCGCATGGTGTTCGATCCCGACCGGCGGGAGATCAAAGACGGGTGACGCGAGTGTCTTCCCGTCGGCCGCCGAGGTGAACCATGCACAGAAGAACTTTCACAAAGGCCGTCGGTGCTGCGGCGATCGGCGCGGCCGCCGGTGCCGCTGCCTCCGGCAAGGTTAAGGTCGGCCTCATCACCCACGCTGACGGCCCCCATCTGAGCGCCTACTATGCCGCGTTGGCTGAGGCAGAAGAAGTCGGTTCCGTCGTCCTGTCTGATTCCAGCGGCGATACCGTCCAAGCAACCCGGAAGGTGATCGGCTCGAAGCTCAAAGCTACGTACACCGACCCCGCCGCAATGCTCGCCAAAGAAAGACCTGCTATGGCGTTAGTCTCGATGGAGGCCAAGCTCGCTCCCCCCGCCATCGACGCTGCGCTTGACGCCGGCTGTCACGTGATGGCGGAAAAGCCGTCCTGCGTCCGTGCGGAGGATTTCGAGCCACTGGTTCGCAAGGCCAACCGCAACAATCTCCACTTGATGCTCGCCCTCGCCAACCGCCTCAACCCCGAGGTTCGCGAGGCGCGGCGGCTCATCCGGGACGGGAAGCTCGGCAAGATCTACGGAACCGAAATCCACCTCATCGCCGACCAGACCCGCCTGACCCGGCCGGCCTATCACAAGACCTGGACGGCGCAGAAAGCTCGGGCTGGCGGCGGCCACCTCATCTGGCTCGGCATCCACTGGCTCGATCTGGCCATGTTCATGACCGGCTCGCGGATTACCGAGGTGGCGGGCTTCGCCGGCGTCGTCGGCGGACAGCCGCTCGATACCGAAGACTCGGCTGCGTTGGCCCTCAAGTTCGACAACGGCACCTTCGGCACCGTCACCTCCGGCTACTATCTCGACAAGGGCTACCACTCCCACATCAAGATCTGGGGCTCGCACGGCTGGCTTCAGATCGACAAACACGGAGGCGTGCCGCTCGAGTGGTACAGCCGCAAGGACGCCGAGCCTGCCGTGCGCCGCTTCGAGCCGCCCGACGTGCCCACGGGCTATTTGCCCTTCGTACGAGCCTGCGTCCGCGCCTCAGCCGGGCTCGAACCGCCGCCCCTGACCGCCGACGACAGCCTCTACGTTCTCAAGGTCATCTTTGCGGGCTACAAGGCAGCCGAAACCGGGCGCACCCAAAAGGTCACTTAGCTGGGCCAGGTTGGCTGGACACCGGGACCGTGACGAACCCTGTCCCGGCGGCTTGACTGGCAGGTGGAATCGCAAACGGGCCGGTGGGATCAGCGGCCCTCGGATCGGGCCGCGCTACTGCTTCGTGGCCTTGAAGTCGCCCCGTTCGTTGCCGTTGGGAAGTTTGATCGTGCCGCTCAGTTCTTGACCCGTCACGGTGCCGATCAGAGAAACTTTCGCTTCAGCGCCGTCGCGACGCTTGAACAGGATCGCGAACGAGAAATCGTTCCCGGTGACCTTGCCATCGAGAATATCCCATTGGTTTTCAGTGCCGTCCACACGGAGATTTCCGGTGAGCGTCTCTCCTTGGGATTGAAAGTCCACAATCCACTTCTGTATGTTGCCGGCCTGCGTCTCTCTCCAGAATCCACGTACCGTCAATGTCGGCGGCGGCCACTGGCATGGAGCAAAGGACGGCCACACCAAGCGCCATCATCAGCTTTCCGAATCTCTTCATCGTGAAACTCCTTCTTATGATGTTACCCCAGCAACCGCCGCGGCTGCGGGCCTCAGATCCACACACGTTTCTACCGGGCTAGGAACCCCGCTCCGGCTCTTCAGAGCAGTCCCACCGTAGCCTTACATCTCCGGTCTTACATCTTCACCGAGCCGACGTGGATGCTATCACCATCGGCTTTGCCGGTGAGCGTGACCTTGTGGCCGACGTGATCCTTGACGGCATCCGGATTGTGGATGTCGTAGACCTTCTTATCGAGATCGTTTACGAACACGATCGGTTGGCCGTCTTTCACACAGTTCCGGGCGCATTCCGCGTGGCTCTCAGCCGGCTTTGCACACTTCTTGTCGGTGAGGTAACCAACCCACTCCTCGGCCATGCATAGCCCGGCCATCATCATGAGAGCCGCCATCACAACCAGGAGCCTTTTCATTATTTTCCCGTTTCCTTTTCTTCCAGGGATGCGCCGACTGCTGACTTGGTCCCGAACCCTTGCGATCATGCTAACCAAGCCTACTTAGGGTGTCAAGGAGTGCCGGTAACCCAGGTAACCCACCGAGGGCCTCGACTCGACGATGGGCTAGAGGTTGGGGGGAGTTTAGCCGTCGCCTTGTGAGTCGAGCACCTTGACCAGCTCGGCCACGGCGTCGGTGCTCTTCTGGAAAGCCGATTCCTCGTCCGCGGTCAGAGGCAGTTCGTAGATCTTCTCAATGCCGCGGGACCCCAGCTTGACCGGCACGCCCACAAACAGCCCCTGAGCGCCGTATTCACCCTCCAGGTACGCCGCGCACGGCAAGACCTTCTTTTTGTCCTTCAGGATCGACTCCACCATTTCGACCACGGCGGACGACGGTGCGTAGTAGGCGCTCCCGGTCTTGAGGTATTTGACGATCTCCGCTCCACCCTTGCGGGTTCGGTCCACGATTCTGTCCAGCGTCTCGGCGTCGAGCAACTCGCTGATCGGAATGCCGGCTACATTGGTGAACCGCACTAGCGGCACCATCGTGTCGCCATGGCCCCCTAGAACAAACGCCGCAACCTGCTCCACCGAAACCTCCGCCGCTTCGGCAAGGAAGGCGCGGAAACGGGCGGTGTCAAGCACCCCCGCCATACCGATGACCCGGTTCTTCGAGAAACCACTGACCTTGTGGGCCACATGACACATCGCATCGAGCGGGTTCGAGACGATGATCAGAATGCTCTCGGGCGAGTACTTCACCGCCGGCGCGACACAGGCTGTGACGATCGCGGCGTTCTTGAGCAGCAGGTCGTCGCGGCTCATGCCGGGCTTGCGGGGGAAACCCGCCGTCACGACCACGATATCCGAGTTCGCGGTCGCGGCATAGTCATTGGAGCCCGTGACTGTAACGTCCGATCCCTCGATCGGACAGGCTTCGAGTATGTCCAGCGCCTTGCCCTGCGGGACGCCTTCAACGATATCGACCAGAACGACATCCGCCAGCTCTTTGTCCGCAAGGCGCAACGCGCAGCTGGCCCCGACGTTACCGGCCCCAACAACCGTGACCTTGTTTCTCATCAGTTCCTCTAACAATTCCCTCTAACGAAAAGATTCAACGGCGTGGCGAACCGCTCAAACGGAGCCGTGACCGTCAGGGGCTGTGAAAAAATGGGGACAGTCCGCTTCACGCCGCTTGTGGGATTTGAAAACAACGAAGTTACGGCGGCGGCGCTTGGTACAGTCCCCATTTTTTCACAGCCAAAGCATTCACGCCGTCATATTCTCGACCATCGCCGAAGCGAATTCGCTGGTCTTGACCTTGGTCGCGCCTTCCATCAACCGGTGCAGGTCGTAGGTGACCTTCTTCTGCCGGATCGTTTCGGTGATACCGGCTTCGATCAGGTCGGCCGCTTCCGTCCAGCCCATGAAGCGAAACATCATCGCGCCCGAGAGGATCACGCTCGAAGGATTGATCACATCCTGGTCGGCATATTTAGGCGCGGTTCCATGCGTGGCCTCGAATACAGCGTGCTCATCGCCGATGTTCGCCCCAGGCGCCATGCCCAAACCGCCGACTTGGGCGGCGCAGGCATCCGAGATGTAGTCGCCGTTCAGGTTGGTGGTTGCGATCACGTCGTACTCGGCCGGTCGCAGCAGCACCTGCTGGAACATCGAGTCGGCGATGCGGTCTTTCACCAGGATCTTACCCTCGGGGACGTCCCCTTCCAGCTCGTCCTCGATTACGCACTGATCCGCAAACTCTTCTTTCGCCAGCCCGTAGCCCCAGTCGCGGAAGGCGCCTTCGGTGAACTTCTGGATGTTGCCTTTGTGCACGAGAGTGACACTCTTGCGGCGGTTCTCGATCGCGTATTCCATCGCCCGCCGAACGAGCCGCTTCGACCCGGTCACGCTCACCGGCTTGATGCCGACGCCCGAATCCTCCCGAATCCTCTTACCCATCTCGCCGTTGAGGAAGTCGATGACCTTCTTCGCCCCGGTCGTGCCCTGCTGCCACTCGATTCCCGCATACACGTCTTCGGTGTTCTCGCGAAAGATCACCACATCGAGCTTCTCCGGGTTCTTCATCGGAGAGGGGACGCCGGGGAAATAGCGGACCGGCCGCATGCAAACATACAGCGTCAGGATCTGCCGTAGTGCCACGTTGAGGCTGCGAATGCCGCCCCCGACCGGCGTTGTCAAAGGCCCCTTGATCGCGATGTGGAAGGCCCGGATAGCATCGACCGTGTCGCCGGGGAGCCACGAGTTGAATTGATTGTGCGCCTTCTCGCCCGCGAAAATCTCATACCACGCCACGCGGCGCTTGCCGCCGTAGGCCTTCTCGACCGCGCCGTCGAAGACGTGCCGCGACGCTTTCCAAATGTCCCGCCCTGTTCCGTCGCCCTCGATGAAAGGCACAATTGGATGGTCGGGAATGCTGAACTTCCCGTCTTCAACCTGGATGGCTTCGCCGTCACTCGGGACGGCTAGCCCGTTAAAGGACTTCATACTCTCTCTCGATCGCTAGAGGCTCAGAGGCCTCGACTCGTGTCCTTGCAGGCCCCCACCCTATCGCGGGCAACCACGTTGACGAAGAGCGTAACAGGGCCGACTAGAAACCCATCGCCTCACTCCTGCGCCCTGGATCGCAGGAGCGCGAGCCCCCGAGCGTAAGAATTGAGATTTTAGCAGTTCCGGCTGATGCCGGCAAACCAACCACAGATTGAGCTAGAGGGTCCGGCGTTCGTGGGCGTTTCCGAATACTGATTCCTCGCTGCTATTCTATCGGTAGCTTCCCTTTTCGAACCTATCCAACCTGGCCATGAAACAAGCGTTCCTTTCGACCTTCGTACTTCTGATCACGTGCGGGGCGGTTTTCGCTGAAACCACTGTCCGCTTCAACCGCGACATTCGCCCCATCCTCTCGGAAAACTGCTACGCCTGCCACGGACCGGACAGCAACGCGCGGCAAGCGGGCCTGCGTCTCGACCGGCGGGAGGAAGCCCTGGCGGCCGGCGCGATTCAGCCCGGCGAGGTGGAGAACAGCAAGCTGGTGCAGCGGGTCCGCTCCACCGACCAGGTCAAGGTCATGCCGCCGGTGTATTCGGACAAGAAACTCACCGACGAGCAGAAAGACCTGCTGGTCCGCTGGGTCAAAGAGGGCGCCGAGTACGAGGGCCATTGGGCCTACATCCCTCCCGAGCGGCCGCGAGCTCCCCAGGGTGCGGCTGGGATCGACCATCTTGTGAATGCCAAGCTCGCCGAAAAGGACCTACAGCCCGTGGCCGCGACCGACCGGCGCACTCTGCTTCGCCGACTCAGTTTCGACCTGACGGGTCTGCCTCCATCAGCAAGAGAGACTGGGGCGTTTCTCTCAGACGAGAGTCCCCAGGCCTACGAAAGCCTCGTCGAGCGTCTCCTCGCCTCTCCCCACTTCGGCGAACGAATGGCCGTCTCGTGGCTGGACCTGGTCCGTTATGCCGACTCGGTCGGGTTCCACAACGACCTCCCAATCAACGTCTACCTCTACCGCGATTACGTGATTCGCGCGTTCAACGAAAACAAACCGTTCGATCGATTCACGAGAGAGCAGCTCGCCGGCGATCTAATGCCGAACCCCACCGATGCGCAGCGTGTCGCGAGCGCCTACAACCGCTTGAACCGCATGACGAACGAGGGCGGCGCACAGCCGAAAGAGTACCTGGCCAAGTACGCCACCGACCGGGTGCGGAACGTCTCCACCGTGTGGCTGGGCTCGACCCTGGGCTGCGCGGAGTGCCACGACCACAAGTTCGATCCGTTTGCCACGAAGGATTTCTATCAGATGGCCGCCTTCTTCGCCGACATCCAGGAACAGGGTGTCTACGGAGGGCGTTTCCATCCGCTGATCCGTGTGCTCTCCGACGAGGCGAAGCAAGAACTGGCCTCGATCCAGGATCGCGTCGGGGACCTGCGAAGAGAAGGGGGCAAGCTGAAAGCCAAGCGCGAGGCGCTCGAGGAGTTTCGAACGTATCTTCGCGAGCGGCTGGAAGAGTGGCGGGTGATCGAGCCCGAACGGGTTTGGAACGATTGCGAGCATCCCGAGATCGACGGCTGTGAAGACATCGAGTTGCGTCTCGAGCGGGACGGATACTTCAGCCAAGTCGTCACCGGCGAAGAGAAACCTGACGAAGCCGTGCAGAGGGTGGAGGCGGCGCTCGACGGCGGACGTATCACCGCTGTGGCTTTGGAGATCTTCCCGGCGGAGGGCTTCGAGGAGTTCTACCTGGGTGAATTCGCGGCTGAATTGTACGAAGGGGGCCGCCGGCCGCGGACCATCCGAATGGGCGCGCTCGTGGCGGATCGGCAGGGGCCGGACTCGCTCCTGCGCGGTACGATCGACGGCAATCCACGCTTGGGCTGGCAGGGGAATCTTGCCGAGGAGGGTCCGCGCCGGGCCATGTGGGTTTTCGAAGAGCCTCTCGAGACCCAGGCCGGCTGGAAACTGCGGTTCACGATGGAATACAACGGCCGTGGGTCGGGCAAGATTGCTGGGCGGTCGCGCCTCTGGCTGGCGAACTCAGATTTCCCCGAGCTGCTGCCCGACGATCGCCTGCGGGAGGCGGTTCTCGCCGACGGAGAACTGACCCGCAAGCAGCGGGGAGCGCTGAAAAAGACGTTCCTCCGATGGACGAGAAGCAACGCTGAGTGGCGGGAGCGCCGCAAACTCGAGCGCCGGCGGGCGACGCTGTTCGATCAAGCCGACGAATGTCTTGTGGCCGAAGTCAGCGACGAGTTGCGCGAGGTGCGCATCCTTCCGCGGGGAGACTGGATGAACGACTCGGGCGAGATCGTCGAGTCGCAGTCGCCGCACTTTCTCAAGCAGATTCCGACTACCAAGCAGCGGCTGACGCGGCTCGATTTAGCGAACTGGCTTGTCGATCGGGAGAATCCGCTCACAGCCCGCGTCTTCGTCAACCGCTTGTGGAAGACATACTTCGGGACGGGCCTCTCGAAAGTCCTCGACGACCTTGGGGCGCAGGGCGAAACGCCTATTCACCAGGAACTGCTCGACTCGCTGGCGGTCGAGTTCATGGAGAGCGGCTGGGACGTCAAGCACATCGTTCGCACGATGGTGCTTTCAGAAGCCTACCGCCGGTCGAGCGAGCCGAGCGATGCTCTGGCGCAGGCCGACCCCGACAATCGCCTCCACGGCCGGCAGACGATGAGGCGGCTGGACGCGGAGTTCGTCCGCGACCACGTGCTCGCCGTGAGCGGGCTGCTGAACCGGAAGATGTTTGGGCCGAGCGCCAAGCCGTATCAGCCCGCCGGCTATTACCGGGACTTGAATTTTCCGAAGCGCGTCTACAAACCAGACCTCGACGAGAATCAGTATCGCCGCGGGCTCTACACGCACTGGCAGCGCACGTTTACGCATCCGTCGCTGGTGGCCTTCGACGCCCCGTCGCGTGAGGAGTGTACCGCCGAGCGGCCGGTGTCGAACACGCCGCTACAGTCGCTCATCTTGTTGAACGACCCGACCTATGTAGAAGCGGCGAAGGCTTTCGCCGAGCGCATTTTGCGCTCCGGCGCAGCGGATGAGAAAGGCCGCATCGACTTTGCCTTTCACGAGGCATTTTCGCGGGAGGCCAACGCCAAGGAGCACCAGGTGTTGACGCGCCTGCTTGTGTCACAGCGAAAGCACCTGGAAGAGAACCCGGACAAGGCAAGCGAAATGCTCTTGGTGGGCCTCGCGCCCGCCCCACCCGACCTGGATACAGCCGAGTGGGCCGTCTGGATGGGCGTTAGCCGGGCGATTCTCAACAAGCACGAGTTCATCATGAGGTACTAGGGAACGTAGGGGCACGCCATGGCGTGCCCGCAGGCTCGGGACGCCGAGCCCTTACATCCGAGAAGGACACGTCATGATCCATAGCACGCAGAACCACCTCGCCACCCGCCGGGCCTTTCTCGGTCGCACATCGATGGGCCTCGGCGGCCTCGCCCTTAGCTCCCTCCTGCACAACGGGAAGCTTTCGGCCGCCCGCCCCGCCGTCGCCGGCTTCCCGCAATTCGAGCCCAAGGTCAAGCGCGTAATATTCCTGTGCCAAGCCGGCGGACCCTCGCACCTCGAGCTGTTCGATCACAAGCCGGCTCTCGAGAAACGCGACGGCGCGGCCATGCCGAAGTCGTTCACCAAGGGCCAGCAGATCGCGCAGCTTCAAGGCAGAGAGCTGAAAATCCTGGCGCCACAGCATCCCTTCGAGCGCTACGGCCGCTCGGGTCAGCACATGTCGAGCTTGTTGCCGCACATCGGCGAGATCGCGGACGACATCTGCATCGTGCGCTCGATGCAGACCGAACAGATCAACCACGATACGGCCCACACCTTCATGAACAGCGGTAGCCGCCTGCCGGGCCTGCCCAGTATGGGCTCCTGGATCACCTACGGCTTGGGCAGCGACTCGGACGACCTGCCCGGGTTTGTGGTGCTCACCTCGGAGGGCGGGGCACAGTCTCAGCCGATCGCCGCGCGCCAGTGGCACAGCGGTTTCCTGCCGGGACGTTACCAGGGCGTCAAATTCAGCTCCGCGGGCGACCCAGTTTCCTATGTGCGCTCCCCGAAGGGCGTCAGCGACGAGTCACAGTTGGAGTTGATCGGTGCGGTGCGCGACCTCAACCGCATCCAAGCCGACTCAATCGACGACCCCGACATCGAGACGCGCATCTCTCAATACGAGCTGGCGTTTCGCATGCAGATGAGTGTCCCCGAGCTGGTCGACTTCAGCAAAGAGCCGCGGCACATTCTCGACATGTACGGCACCGAAGGCGGTGACGGCACCTTCGCCGCCAACTGCCTGTTGGCGCGGCGACTGGCGGAGCGCGGCGTGCGCTTCATCCACCTGTACCACCGCGGCTGGGACCACCACGGCAAGATCAAAGAAGGTATTCAAGAGACCTGCGGGCTGGTTGACCAGGCTTCGGCCGCGCTGGTCAAGGACCTCAAGGAGCGCGGGCTGTTCGACAGCACGCTGCTGATCTGGTGCGGCGAGTTCGGCCGCACGCCGATGGCTCAGGGCAGCGGCCGCGACCATCACATCAAGGGCTTCTCGAGTTGGATCGCCGGAGGCGGCGTCAAGGGCGGCCTCAGCTACGGCGGGACCGACGAGCTGGGCTACGCCTCGGTGGAGAACATCGTCCACGTCCATGATCTGCACGCAACCATGTTGCACCTCCTGGGCATCGATCACACCAAACTGACCTACCGCTTCCAGGGACGCGACTTCCGCCTGACCGATGTCGAGGGCCACGTCGTCAAAGACATCCTGGCGTAAGGGCAGGTCTCAGTCATAGGGGCGGGCGGGAAGAGACGGTCAAGACGATCGGCTAGGGGGTTTTATGGGGGACTCGACCCTTCCTTTTTTATTCGTGACGCAGGTCGTCCTCATGGCCCTTGCAGTGCGCAGCGCGCAGCGCACAGCTAGACTGTCCCCCGACCGGGCGCGGCCGCTTTATCTCGTGATCGCTTTGCTGGTCTTGTGGGCGCCGATCAGCGCCTGTCTTGCCCTCAAGGGGGTCTATACACAGCCCGCGGTTTTGGAGAGCCTTCCCGGCCTTTGGGTCACAATGGTGCCTGTGCTTGTCCTGATGGTCCCCTGGGGCCTTTCGGCCGATTTTAGGGATTCCATCAATAGTGTGGTAGACGCCGTCGGAGTGCATAAGATCATGCTGCTCGAAGGTCTTCGGGTATTGGCCATCGGCGGGATCATCAAGGGTCTGAAGGGAGAGTTCTCGCCTGAGATCGCCTTTTATCTTGGGATTCCCGATTTTGTCTTCGGAGCGCTGTCGCTGTTGGCGGGATATCTGCTCTATCAGAAATCGCTGGACCTGAAATGGGTCCTCGCGCTCAACGTCTACGGTTTCGTGATCATCGTGCCCGTCGGCGTAGTCCTGATGAACCTTGGTATACCGGGCCCTTGGCACATCATCCATTCGACGCCGGACATGGTTTCCATGTTCGAATACCCGATGGCTCTGGCACCCACGGTGGTCGTGCCGATATTCATCTCGATCAACGGCTTCATCATCAACTATGTGCTGAGCCGGAAGAGCGCGCTTCCTTAACCATCGCCACCAGCTTGTAACCGCCTGGAAACCCAGCACCGGTACGACAAGGGCCCAAAAGCAACACTGCAGATCCCACCTGAGTAATACATTCTCAGACCTTTCCGCGCGGGTCTCGCAGAAGCCCGCAGCTTTCGTCGGCTGATGACCTGCTACGCTGGTAGCTCCCACCGCCGAACACGCTCGCTCCGCCGGCGACAAATCGAAAGGTGGTAACTTCGTCCCGCGGGCGGGCGTCTTTCTTGCTCCGCCTCGCCGCACCATCACACGCCTGCCATGTCTGAGCCAGGGCTAGAGCGACGCCTCGGGGTCGTCAGCGCGACCTCGATCGTCGTCTCCAACATGATCGGTACCGGAATCTTCACGATTCCGGCCTATCTGGCCGGCGACCTCGGTTCGCCTTCGCTGGTGATCGGCATCTGGCTCGTGGGCGCGGTCTTGGCGCTCATTGGCGCGCTCTGCTACTCCGAGCTGGGCGTCAACTTTCCCCGCTCAGGGGGCGAGTACGTCTACCTCTCGGAAGCCTGGGGACCGGCCTGGGGTTTCATCGACGGGTGGGTGACCTTCTTTGCCGGATTCTCCGCCCCCATCGCTGCCGCCACACTGGCGATCGCCGCCTACGCCGGGTATTTTTGGCCCGCGCTGAGTCCAGAGCAGCCGATCGAGCCCTTACTCTCCCTGGGTTTTGTTTCGCTTCAGCTGGGAGGCGCCCAACTCCTCGCGTGCGCGGTGGTCATTGTGTTTACTGCGCTCAACGTGTTCAACGTCTCTCGTGTTGCTGGGTTGCAGAATGTCCTGACGGGGGGAAAGCTGCTGGTGTTGTTGGCCTTTCTCGTACTCGGATTCGCCTTCGGCGAGGGGAGTTGGGAGCATTTCGCGCAAGCGGCCGCGCGGACCTCCTCAACGCCACTCCCCGCGCAGTTCGTGATCAGCCTGGTTTTTATCTACGTCGGCTACAGCGGCTGGAACGCGGCGGTCTACGTAGCCGAAGAGATTCGCGACCCCCAACGCACACTGCCCAAGGCGCTGTTGTTCGGGACCGTGCTGGTAACCGGATTCTTCATTGCTCTCAATTGCCTCTATATTTACGCCAACCCCCTTGCCGAGATGGCCGGCAAGCTGGCGGTTGGCGCCACGGCCTCGGCGGCGTTGTTCGGGCCGGGGGCGGCGGGTTTCTTTGCAGCGGCCATGGCCGCTTCGCTGCTCGCGACCGTCAATGCGATGTCTCTGATCGGCCCACGCGTCTACTACGCCATGGCGCGAAACCGGGCCTTCCTGCCGGCCGCCGCCAAGGTTCACCCGGTTTGGCACAGCCCCTGGATCGCGGTGCTCGCACAGGGAGCCTGCTGCTGCGCGCTGATCGTTACCGGGACGTTCGAGAGCCTGATGTACTACATCGGGTTCCTGCTCAACCTCTTCTCGGGCTTGTCGGTCCTGGCCCTGATCAAGTTTCGCAGGCGCGCCGGCTGGAATCCGATTCGCGCCGTCAGTTTCGCTTTTCCCCTTCTGCCGGCCCTCTACGTCGGCGTCAACGTGGTGATCTTCGGCTACTTCGCGTACCTGCGGAATTGGGAAGCCGGGTGGGGCTTGGCTACCATCGCCGCGGGCGCGCTCGTCTATCGTTTCTACGTCGCCAGGCGGTAGTGCAACAGCGCGCAGCGCACCCGGTTTGGCAACGATTTCAGTCGGTAGTTGCCCACGCTCACGGCTCGGTTTTGAGGATCGGCGCTATCAACTGCCTACATTCCAACACGGCCTACATTCCAACCCGGTGTACATTCCAGCACCGCGCGGCGGGTTATCATGATGCGACAAAACTTGGGACACGGCAGACTACGATGCTTATGACCGACCGAACACCTGCTAGCGCCCGGCTTGCACGCGCCCTGCTCACGGCCGGCGCGATTCTCTTCTCTGCGTGCGCACCGCCGACGACCGCTGAGGGGCCCTTGGACGTGCTCATCACCAACGGCCGGGTCGTCGACGGCAGCGGGAACCCTTGGTATCACGGGGATGTGGGCGTGCGCGACGGGGCGATCGCCGAGATCGGCGATCTGTCCGGCCGTGCGGCGGTGCGCACCGTGGACGCCGGGGGCCGCGTCGTCGCGCCGGGGTTCATCGACATGATGGGCGGCCGCACGTTCCCCATGCTCGAAGACCGCGACGCCGCCAAGAGTAAGCTGCGCCAAGGCGTCACGACCATGCTGGCGGGCGAGGGATCGTCGGCCGCGCCCCAGGACGAGCACACCATCAAAGACATCGATCAGGCCACCCGCCTCGGGCTGAGTTGGACCACGTACGCGGAATACCATCACCTGCTTGAGGAGAAGGGGCTGCGCGTCAACGTGGCCCACAACGTGGGCGCGGCCCAGGTGCGTCGCATCGTGCTCGGCGACGAGGACGTCCAGCCCAGCGCGGAGCAACTCGACCGGATGAAGGGCTTGGTCGGTCAAGCGATGCAAAACGGGGCCGTGGGCCTGTCGACCGCTCTCATCTATCCACCGGGCACGTACGCCGAAACCAGCGAGATCGTCGAACTGGCCAAGGAGGCTGCGGAGCATGGCGGAGCCTATTTCACCCACATGCGCAACGAAAGCGGTAAGGTGCTCGACGCCATCCGCGAGGCGATCGAGGTGGGCGAGAAGGCCGGCATCCCGGTCCACATTTATCACTTGAAGGCGGCCGGCGAGGAGAATTGGCCGTTGATGGCGGAGGCCCTCGCGCTGATCGAGTCGGCGCGTTCACGCGGTCTCGACGTGACGGCCGACATCTACCCTTACATCCGCAACGGCATCGGGCTCGGGTCGTTCCTGCATCCGAGGCACTACGCCGAGGGCTCGGAGAAGTTTCTCGCGACGCTCTCCGACCCCAAGGTGCGCAAGGGGCTGCGCCGCGAGGTCGAGACGACGTCGGACTGGGAGAACTGGTATCGCCACGTCGGGCAAGACTGGAACAACGTTCTCATCGCCCGCGTGCCGGACGACTTGGACAAGAGCTACGAAGGCAAGTCGCTAGTTGAGATCGCCCGGACGCGCAACAGCGATCCGTGGACGACTTTCTTCGATCTGGTCGAGGCCGGAATCGTAAGCGTCAACCCCAAGACCATGAACGAAGAACAGAAGCACCAGGCGCTGCGTGCCGAGTTCATGAGTATCTGTACCGACTCTTGGCCGATGAACGCCGCGACCGCGACCAGCGCCCATCCACGCGCGTTCGGGGCCTTCGCGCGGGTGCTGGCGAAGTATGTGCGGGAGGAGAAGGTGATCACGCTCGAGAATGCTGTGCGGCGCATGACGTCGCTGGCCGCTAACCGCCTGCGCCTGCATGATCGCGGGCGCATCGCTCCCGGCATGCAAGCGGACTTGCTGGTGTTCGACCCGGAGACGATCCAGGACCAGGCCAGCTTTCAGAAGCCCGTCGCCTACGCCACCGGCCTGGATTATGTGATGGTGAACGGCAAACTGGTGATCGACGGCGGCGAATCGACCGACGCCGCCCCGGGCCGCGTGTTGAAGCCGCTTAGGCGAACGGAGTGACCGGCCACCCTGGCGCTGGCTCGCAGGAGTTCGAGTGCTCATGAAGAGCGCTCGATCGGACGTGGCGCGCGCCTCCAGCGGGCAGGACCGGCGTCCCCGCCGGCCTTCTTCTGTGCACAGGGACGCGTCTGCGCCTGGAGAAACGTCGACCCGGAGGTCGACGCTGCCGGCCAGGAGGCCCGCGCCACAAGGCATGCCGACGTGTCTGTTTGAGGTCGAAGACCTCGCTAGCCTCGGGGGCTTTCGCCGGTTGCTTGTTCGAGGTTCTGCTCGAGCAGCCACTCGATGCGATCGAGCCGTTCGTTGAGCTGCTTGATCTCGACCTCGCCGTCAACGCTGACGAAGTAGGCGCTGATGGAAGCGGCGAGCGTCGACAGCAACCCCAAGCCGCATAGCATCAAGACCACGGCCACCAGCCGGCCGCCGCCGGTGGCCGGGGCGATATCGCCGTAACCCACGGTCGTCACCGTCACCACGGCCCACCAGATGCCGCCCATGATGCTCTGGTCCACGGTGTCGGGCTCGAGAGCGGTCAGGAACGCGCCGCCGGCCACGGTGAGGAGAATCGTGAGCCCCGCGACGTAGACGAGGCTGCCGCGTCCCAGGCAGTGCTTGATGGCGTCGAGTCCGCGGGCGGTGGCGGCGACCAGCCGCACCAACCGCAATAGACGGAAGAGCCGGCTGAGCCGCACCAGCCGCGCCAGCGCGAGCAGGTCGGGCAGCAGCGGAAACGAGAGAACGATCACAGCGATGCTCAGCCATGCGCGCCGCGTGTAGGCCCAGCGGTTCTGCACTACCGAGACCATGAAGACATACTCGACGAGGAAAACGGCCCACACCAGCCAGTCGAGCACCGTCACCCACGGCTCGTCGACGCCGCTTTCCTGCACGATGGTCAAGGGGATCGTCGCCAGCGCGGCGACGATCACGGCTATGTCGAGCGGCTTGTCTACGGCGGCTAGCAGATGTTTGTATTGGGGCTGGGCTTCTTCAGACATGGAGGTCCTCCGCGCGGGGTTAGGGATTCGCTGTTTCGGCAAAGGAAAGCCCTTATTGTGGGCGCTCGTCGTCCGAACCGCCACTGAGAGCCGCGGACGGGAGTCCGCCGTGGGCACGGACGCGTGCCCAATATTCAAGGCCGGGGCCGCACACAGGTTCTCGACGGGCGTGGGTCTCCGGGGCGGGTTTTCAACCGGCTCGTGGACACGAGTCGAGAACGTCTCGACTCGGCAAACTGGGAGTTTGCGCCACATCGCTGGCCGGCGCGGCAGGCCCCTACATTTCGGCGGCTGCAAGGCGGAGGCGATATAATCCTGACTGTGAGGGTTTCGCTCGTCACCGTGCTGATGGTGCCGCTATTGGCGTCCGTGGCGCGTTTCGCGCCCGCGCAGCTCAAAGACCGTACCGAGAAAGCAATCGAGCTGCCCGCCAACATGAAGGATGAGGACGAGGACGTGGCCCAGGAGACGACCTACGTCTTCAACCCGATCCAGGCCAAGCGCGAAGTGAAGGTGGGCAAGTTCTACGAGAAAAAGGGCAACGACCGTGCGGCGGCCGCTCGCTACCTGGAAGCGACACGCTGGAACCCGAGCTTCGTCGAGGCGTATTGGCGTCTAGGCCGCTCGAGGGAAAAGCTGGCTCAGCATCAAGAAGCGCTCGACGCCTACCGTAAGTACCTCAAGCTCAATCCTGGCGAACAGAAAAGTAAGGGAGTGCGGGCCAAGATCACGTCACTCGAAAAGGTCGTGGCCGCCGACGTCGACGAAGTTCCGGAAGCCGGTGTGACCGCAAAGGTTCACTGACACCGGGAGGGGCTGGGTTACAATGGTCGTCCCGCTGTCGCCCCGCCCATGAAGCCCGATTTATTTGATCGGCGCCCGCTCGTCGTCATCCTCGTTCTGGTGGTTCTGTTCTTCTGGAGACTCAGTCTCAGCCCGCAGTACACGTTCGTGGACAACCCCGACCTCGCCTACCAAGTTCTGCCCTGGTATGAGGCGCAGGCGCAAGCCTGGCACGACGGCGTCTTCCCAATGTGGGACCCCTACAACTGGGCGGGACAGTCTTTGCTGGGCCAGATGCAGCCCGGTGGTGCGTTCCCGCTGAACTGGCCGCTGTTCCTGGCGCCGCTTGAGAATGGCCACATAGACCTGCTGTGGATCCACTGGCACTTTGTCTTGATGCATGTACTGGCAGCGCTCTTTATGTACGCCTTGGTGCGCGAGTTGGGGCGCAGCCGATACGCCTCGGTGCTGGCCGGGGTCGCGTTCGGATGTGCCGGCTACTTGGCCGCCACCGGTTGGCCGCAGAAGGTCAACGGCGCGATCTGGATTCCGCTGATTTTCTTGCTGTTTCACCGAATGGCAGGAGCGCAGGACGGTTTCCGACGGTGGACCAACGCCCTGTTCTGCGGCGGGGCGATCGGCATGTCTCTGCTGAGCGGGCACCACCAGAGCCCGATGTACATCCTGCTGGCGCTCACGGGCCTGTTTCTGTACTTCCTCCTTGAACGGATTCGCACGTCTTACCGCGAGGGCGCGAAGTTCGCGGGGCTCTATGCCTTGACGGCCGGCGCTGCTTTCGTCGCCGCCGCGCTGCAGCTGCTGCCCGCGCTCGAATACGGGGCCGAAGCTTATCGCTGGGTGGGCATGGACGAGCCCGTGACGATGGGCCAGGACGTTCCCTACTACCTCCAGCCGAACTTGCGATTGTTTGCGGTGACGCTGCTGGGGACGATCGTGCCGCAGGCGCACTTTCAGGTCAGCACGTTTGTCGGCTTGGTTTGTCTCTCACTAGCGATCTACGCGGTTTGTGTCTGCTGGGCTGAGCGTTGGGTGCGCGTATATTCCTGCCTCGCGCTGGGGGCGTTGGCTTATAGCGTGGGACCGTTTTCGCTCTTGCACGGCTGGGTGTACGCCGCAGTTCCGTTCGTCGATAAAGTCCGCGCTCCGGCGCACGCGGTGTTTGTTTTCCAGTTCGCGCTGTTCGTTCTGGCGGCGTACGGCGTGGACCGTTTGCTGGCAGGCGGTACTGACGATCGGCCCGCGGGGCCATGGCTCGCCTACATCCAAAGAACGCTGGCGGGCTTCGGTGTGGTCTGTTGGCTATTGATCCTCGGCCGCCACATCGAGGAGTCCATGAACAAGAACTCCGGAGACACAATGATGATTGCCTCCGTGACGGCGTTCGTGCTGGCTGCGCTGCTGGCTGCGGCGCGCCGGGGTAGCCTCTCACGACCTGGCCTTCGCGTGGCGCTGGTCGCGCTGATGGTCTTCGAGCTGGGCGTAGCGCATTCATCTGTGCTTACGCATCGGACCGCACCCGACCGACCGGGTTTTCTCGACCAGCTCGAAGAGTTCAGCGGAATCGCCGGGTTCCTCAATATGCAGCCGAAGCCCTTTCGATTCGAGATCCGCAGCGACGCCGTCAAGCCCAACATCGGCGGGTGGGAAGGGCTGGAGATGGTCGACGGCTACCTGGCCTCGATCAGCCGTAACCTATTTGACTTTGTGTCCAAGGACTGGGCCAACCGCCGTTTGATGCTCAACATGGTGTACACCGTTGCCAAGGACAAGGTCCGCGACGCCGAGGTCGAAGTGTTCAGCGACCCAAGCGGCTGGAAGGTATTCCGCAACCCGGATGCCTATCCGCGCGCCTGGATGGTTCATGATGCGGCGGTCATTTCGGGCAACGGCGACGAGCCCCTACCCCGGCCCGAGACCTGTCAGGGTGACGCCGCCGTTGCTTTCGAGGAGCAGAGCTTGCATCGGGTAAGCGCCCGCGTACAGATGCCTTGCACAGGTTTCTTGGTCTTCGCGGACCCGTACTTCCCTGGGTGGCAGTCTCGACTTGACGGCCAACCCACAACCCTGTTTCGCGCCCACACGGCACTGCGGGCGGTTTTTGTCGGCGGGGGTGAGCACGAGGTGGAGTTTGTTTATCGCCCGGCGTCTGTCTACCTCGGCGGTGCGCTGACGGCGATTGGCCTGCTGAGTTGTCTCGTGGTGGGCCTGGTGAGCCGGCGCCGGCGGGAGACTACTCGCAGCTAGCCTCCATTCCTACCGGAGCCCCTGTCTCCTCGCCGCCCATCACCCCGGCCGACTGGCCATGCGTCGATACGAGCTACCAGTTGGTGACCGAGCCGTCAGAGCGGCGGTACAACGGGATCGGGCGGCCGTGCTCAGTGATCTCGGCGATCTGTTCGACCTGGGAGGCGTCGAACTCAACGCCCAGGCCGGGCCGGTTGTTGGGCCACATCTTGCCGTCGCGGAAGTCGTAGACCTCGGGCAGATGGGCATACCTTCGCTGGCCGTCGCCGGTCATCTCCATCAACACCGGCCCGGAGAAGCAACCGCAGCAGTGCACCAGGGCAGCTTCCGAGATCGGTCCGGTGAAGTGGGGAACGAGCCCAACGTAGTGCGTCTCGCAGATCGCGGCCAACTTCATGAACTCGGTGATGCCGCCGGACTTCGGTATCGACACGCGCGAGTAGTCAATCAGACGGTTTTCGATCAACTCGTTCACGTCCCAGCGGTCGCCGAAGTGCTCGCCGACGGCGATCGGGACCTTGACCTGCGGGCGTAGGTCGCGGTACACGCCGGGGTTCTCCGAGCGGATGAGGTCCTCCACAAAGTAGGGCCGCAAGTCTTCGATCAGTCCGCTCAGCCGCACGGCGTCGGAGAGGTCAAGCCGGGTGTGGTAGTCGATGGCCCAGTCGCCGTTGTCGCCGACGCCTTCGCGGATCTCCTGGCAGCGGCGGTAGGTTTCGTCCACCATTCGCTGCGAGACGAAAGGCTTCGTCGAGTTGCGGCCGGGGCCGGAGACGCTTGTGCGGAAGGCGCGGAAACCGGCTTCGACGCAGGCACGGGCCGTTTCTTTGAGTCCGCCCGGGTGGGGGAAGCCGGTGGAGTAGCACTCGATGTGGTCACGCGTCAGCCCACCGAGCAGCTCGTAGACGGGCACGCCGAGCGCTTTGCCCTTGATGTCCCACAGGGCCAGATCGAGCGCGCCAAGCGCATGGACCTTCTCGCGCCCCGGCGGGTAGAAGTAGCCGCGATACATGATCTGCCAGAGGTGCTCGATGCGCGAGGGGTCTTCGCCGATCAGCATGGCGGCCAGTTGCTCGATGGTGTCCTTCGACCCGCCTTCGCCGATGCCGGTGATGCCCTGGTTGGTTTCAACCGTGACGATGTTGGCGCTTTGATTGAAGATGGGCCGGCCTTCGGGTAAGTGATAGTACCGGATGCGGGTGATTTTCATTTTGGGCACGGCGGCCCGTGCCGGTGAGGGGCCGCCGAGAAGTGCGCCGGCGCCGAGGATCGAGGATTGCAGGAGGGCTCTGCGTTTCATGACGGGATTGTAACGCCCACAAGCCTCACACCGCAGACCGTAGTCCGCGGGTCTCTGCGATCCGCGACAGCGCTTGCCAACGGCCCCCGCCAGCTGTCGAGGCCTTCGGCAGTTACACACCCACGTAGCGAACAGCGGCGGGTGCGGCCCATAATAGTTGCATGGCGGCATCGAGTCGGCCAGTCACTTTGATCGCAGCGGGGATGGCGACATCGTTGCTGTTCGTAGCTGCCGGCTTCGCACAACCCAGCGGCGCCGAGTCAGGCGATCCGAAGGAAAGGGGGTGGCGAATCTTCGCCGAAGCGCGCAAAGCGGCGGGAGCCGGTCCCGACGGAAAGCCCCTACGCGACTACACGTTCGAGTTGCGTTCGACCGCCATCACCCCCGCCGGCAAGGCCGAGCGGCGCAGCAAGGGCTACTACCTGCATCCGAACTTCGTACGGCAGGAAATCCAAGACCCGCTCGCCGGCGTGGTCGTCGTCATCTTTGATGGCAAGAAACTCTGGCAGGTGGTACCGGGCGACATCCGCTATATGCCGGCTGACCTGGTCGACCAATACCACACCGAGCTGGACCGGTCTCACATTCTCCTGCTGGCCCCGCCCCCGCAAGACACGATCTGGTTTCTGCGCCAGGAGGAAGTCGCCGGCCGCATGGCCGACGTGATCGAGCTGCGCGACGTCGGCGGCCCGCCGCTGCGGCTCTTCGTGGACCTCGAGTCGCGCGACGTGGTGAAGAAGATGTTCGTAGGCGACGTCCCCGGTGGAGGCATGGCGCAAGTCGAAGAGTTCTACGCCAACTTCCAGGACATCGGCGGTTACCGCTGGCCCTTCTACAAGAAGGTCGTCCGCAACGGCAAGACCGCGACCGAGAGCGTCACCCTCGATATGAAAGTGAACATCGGCCTCACCGAGCGCGACATCCTGCGGTGAAGCATGTAGGTGATGTGGTCCGCTCCGGGCGCTTCCAGCGCCCTTCAGCAACCCGGCATCCCGTTCTGACCGTGGTCGATTCGCGCGGCTTGGTGAACAAGGCGCCCGCGCCCAGTTGATAGAAGCAGTGTATGGCGAGTTGCGCCGCCTGGCCCGGCGCTACCTGCGCCAAGAGCGCCTCGACCACACGCTTCAGCCCACAGCCCTCGTCCACAAGGCCTACCTGCGGCTCTTCCCCGACCGGCGGGTCAATTGGAAGGACCACAGGGACCCTTCTGCGTTGTGCGGCCCGAGCAATGCGTCAGGTTCTCGTCGATCACGCCCGCCGGCGAAAGCGGGCTAGACGCGGCGGCGACCTGAAGCGGGTCCCGCTCGATTCGAGCGCGGCGTTCGCCTCCGACGAGCAGCCCGGGATGCTACTGGCTCTCGACGAAGCGCTCACCCGGCTCGCGGGACTCGATCCGCGCCAGGCTGAGATCGTCGAGCTGCTCTATTTCACCGGGATGACCCAGGAGGAGGAGGCCAAAGCGCTGGACGTCTCTGCACGGACCGTGAACCGGAAATGGCGGCTGGCGCGCGGCTGGCTACAGAGGGAGATTCGCAAAGGAGGGGTCCCCGCAGGGGCGGGGATAGCTGGTACCGTTTCTGGGGAAGCAGGGTATTGAATACGATGGACGGCATGTTTGGAAATAGCGGATCTGTTTTCCTGCGCCCCTGCGGGGCTTGTCCCGTCGTTGGCCCAACCTACCCAGGGCTGGGCGCCCTGGGCTACTTTCCAGCGCCCCTTCGGGGCGTGAGGATGAACGGGGCTTACGGCGTTGTGGTGCCCCCTGACCCAGGGCTGGCCGCCCTGGGCTACTTTCCAGCGCCCCTTCGGGGCGTGAGGATGAACGGGGCTTACGGTGCTTGTGGTGCCCCCTGACCCAGGGCTGATCGCCCTGGGCTACTATCCGACGCCCCTGCGGGGCTTGTTTCGTCGTTGGTTCCCGAACTCAGGGCTGATCGCCTAGCTACTAGCCAGTGCCCCTTCGGGGCGCCAAGATCACAAGATGCGTATTTCGCCGGCGAGACTGATCCTAGCGTGCGCACTATGCTTCGCGCCCGTCCCGGCGGTAGCGCAGAGCATCACCGGCGCCATCATTGGGCGCGTCGCTGATCCGAGTGACACCGTTATCGTGGGCGCAAGCGTGCGGGCGATCAATGCGGCGACACTTGCCGTTGACGCCGCCGCTACCGACGACACCGGCTTCTACCGCATACCGAATCTGCTGCCGGGGGAGTATTTCGTCGAAGTCGAGGCCTCCGGTTTTCAGACGGCGAGAGTCTCCGCGCAGCGTCTTAGCCTGGCCGACAACCTGCGGCTCGACGTCAAGCTCGAACTCGGCGAAGGCGAGTTCTCGGTCACTGTCGAGGTCCTAGCCAGCGAGGTCAACACCGAGGACGCCCAACTGGGCAAGGTAATGCGCGACATCGGGGCGCTCCCGGTGCTTTCGACCCCTGAAGACCGCAGTGTGCTTCAACTGGCCTACACCCAACCCGGCACCGTGCCCGCCAGCAACAACTTATTGAATCCCGCAAATTATTATGACACTTTTTGACAGTGTGGAGCATCTATATATGTATGGGCAACCCCAAAGGTGTGAAGCGGGATTTCAAGGCGCTGGAGAAGCGCCGTTTCGAAGCGATGCGGCTGCTCCACCAAGGCCACAATCAGTCCGAGACGGCGAGACGGCTGAACGTCGCTCGCCAAACCGTCAGTGAGTGGCGGCGGCAATACCGCGAGCAGGGTGCGGCCGGACTCCGCCAGGCCGGGCGCGCCGGACGCAAGCCGCTCCTCGATGCCGCACAACGCGAACGCCTGACGTCGCTGCTGCTGGAAGGCCCGGAAGCCCACGGCTTCCCAACGCCCCTGTGGAGCTGTCCGCGGGTGGCTCGGCTGACCGGAGACGAGTTCGGGGTCGCATACCACGCAGGCCACGCCTGGAAGATCCTGCGAGCGCTCGACTGGAGCCCGCAACGCCCGGCCGGAAAGGCGCGCGAGCGCAACGAAGAGCGGATCCGCACCTGGAAGCGCAAGACCTGGAAGCGCATTAAAAAAAAGCCCAAAACGAAGGCCGTACGCTCGTCTTCATCGACGAAAGCGGATTGAGTCAGAAGCCGCATCGCTGCCGCACCTGGGCGCCACGTGGCCAAACACCGGTGCTGCAGTTTAACTTCAACTGGGAGAAGCTTTCCGTCTCGGCGGGGCTGACGCTGCGTAACTTCTACTTCCGGCTCTATCCCGGTGCGATCGGCAAAGAGCAAGTGACCGACTTTCTCAAGGCGTTGGTACGTCATATCGATCGCCCGCTGCTGATCGTCTGGGATCGGCTGCCGGCGCACCGTAGCCGCCTGGTGCAAGAGTTCATCGAACTCTCCGAAGGCCACATCGCAACCGAGTACTTGCCACCCTATGCGCCGGAGTTGAATCCGGTGGAATACATCTGGGCTTACTGGAAGCAGCACGAGTTGCCGAACGTCTGTCCGAAAGACTACGGCGAGCTGAACGAGCGGGCCCGCAAGGCACTCCGCCGCATGTACCGCAAACCGCGTTTGATCACGGCCTTCTGGAAACAGTCTTCTCTTTGTTTTGACTGACTCTATATTATGCGGGAGTCAATAGGTATCACTGTCAACGGCCAGCGGGGTCGGCAGAGTCACTACGTGGTCGATGGGGCGAGCACGAATTGGTCGGCCTTCAGTTTGCATTCGCAGACAGCCGTGAGTATTTCGCCCAATGCCGTGGAGGAGTTCCGCATCGTCACGGGTCCCGCCAAGGCCGAATACGGAAGAAGCTCCGGGGGAACCTTGATCCCTCTGGACGAAGTCAGGTGGCAACCAGTTCCACGGCATGGCGACCGAAGTCTTCCGCAACCAGCAACTGAACGCCGTTCCTCTCTTCCAAAAGTCCGTTCCAGGGGGAACATCCAAGAACTTCGCGAGCGGACTGCCCCGCAAGCCTCGCTACAACAGCCACGACTTTGACGCCAATCTTGGCGGGCCGATCCAGCCTAACAAGATGTTTTTCTTCGCGTCCTATCTGGGGTTTCGGCGGCGCACGGACGTATCCCGCTCGGCGACCGTCCCCAACACCGGCGAACGTCAAGCGATCGAGGAGTTCGGCACGCCGCAAGCCCGGGCGCTGATCGGGCTTCTGCCGCATGCCGGCGAGGGCAACACGCTCTTCAGCAACTTGCGAAGCGACTCCAATCGCGATCACGTCCTGTTCAAGATCGATCATCATTTCAGCGCGGCGAACCGGCTGGCGGGCACGTATTTTCGCGAGGACTGGAGCGGAATCTTTCCCTCGGTTAGAGTTTTGGCGAGACGATATCCGTGCCGGGTTTCGAATGGTCCGGTGAAATACAGCTTTTGAGCGCGCAGCGGATCGCCATGTCACGAACCGCATTGACGCCGTTCTTCGGGTCGAGGACGTATCTGCCTTTCAACAAGAGGTCGAATTTGTCGGGCTGGGATAGCGGAGGGGGCGCTAGCAGCAAGGCGACGGCTATTCTTGTGACGTGCATGGGGTTGGGTTGCCCTCTTCGGTGAATGGCTTGGGACAGTCTAGCTGGCGATGATCATCGAGATCAATGCGTTTTCTACGCTCGAAATAGCCGTCTGGACGGCCCCACCACCCCGCGCGAGGTGGAAAACTCAACCCCTATGCTAAGGTGCTAGGTATGCGAAGAAGTGTTCTTCTGTGTGGATGGACTCTTGTGCTGGCGACGACGGCTTGGGCGGCGGGCGAGTTTTCCAATCGCCGGGCTCCGGGGTTCTCCCTGCCCGACGTGGACTTGAAACAACACGACCTATACGACTATCGCGGCAAAGTCGTGCTGGTCAACATCATGAAGACCGACTGCCCCCAATGCAGTGCTTTCTCGAAGGTGCTGGCACAGTTGCAGAAGAAGCATCGGGGCCGCCTACAGGTGCTGTCTATCGTCAACTCGCCGCCCGAAAACCAGACGACCGTGGATCAATACCGGGCGCGGAACAGCTTGAAGGATAGCGTCATTTTGTTCGACTGCCGGCAAGCGGCCATCTCCTATTTCAAGCTCACTCCGTCACGGCCGAGCTTCGAAGTGCCCCACGTTTTCATCATTGACCAGAAGGGTTGGATCCAAGAGGACTACGGCTACAACATGTTGAATCGCGGCATCTTCGAGGGCGAGGACCTGTTTCTTATCGTCGAGAAGTACGCATCCAAGACTCCCCTGGCCCAGGCCGACGCTGCTTCCGACCTCCGCCCGTAGTGACGAAGACCTCTGAGCCAGCTACGCAAACATCCGCCACAGCGTCGCTACGGCGAAGGTCACGAGAAACGCGAACGTCAACGGCATCAGGGAGCCGATGACTGTCCAGCGGGCACTGCGTGTTTCTTTCCAGATCGTGAGGATCGTTGTCGCGCAGGGGTTGTGCAGCAGGGAGAAGAGCATCAAGTTGACGGCCGTGAGCATCGTCCAACCGTTTTGATCGACCAATAGGGTGCGGATGTCGTCGAACGACGTGACGTCGCTCATCATGCCGGCCCCCATGTAGACCATCAGCATCGTCGGGACGACGATCTCATTGGCTGGGATGGCGATCACGTAGGCCAGCAGCACAACGCCGTCGAGTCCGATCGCAAAGCCGAGCGGCTGCATGAACTCCGCGAAGTGATGCGCCAGGTTCGTGCCGTTCCATTCGATATTGGCCAGCACCCAGATCACCGCGCCGGCGGGTGCAGCCGTCAGGATGGCGCGGCCGAGGACAAAGATCGTGCGGTCAATCAGCGAGGTGTAGAGAATCCGCAGAATGCTGGGCCGGCGGTAAGGCGGCAGCTCGAGCGTAAAGGCGGACGCCTCGCCTTGCAACACGGTGCGGGTGAGCAGCCATGATGCCAGCAGCGTGAAGCCCACGCCAATCAGCACCACCCCCACGACCGCGCCGGCCGCGGCGAACGACGCAAACGCCGGGGGAAAGGTCGCTGCGACAAAGATGATCGACAGCATGATCAGCGTCGGGAAACGTCCGTTGCAGGGCACGAAATTGTTGGTGAGGATGGCGATCAGGCGCTCGCGCGGCGAATCAATCACGCGCGTCGCGATGATCCCGGCGGCGTTGCAGCCGAAGCCCATTGCCATCGTCAACGCCTGCTTGCCGTGCGCGCCGGCTTTACGGAACAGCCAGTCCATGTTGAAGGCCACGCGCGGAAGATAACCGAGATCCTCCAAGATCGTGAACATCGGGAAGAAGATGGCCATCGGCGGCAGCATGACGCTCACCACCCAGGCCAGTCCGCGATAGACGCCGTGCCAGATGAATCCCGTGATCCACCACGGCACACCCCAGCCGTTGAACGCGACGACGGCCTCGGCCTCGAACCAGAAGAACATCTCGGCCAGCATCTGCGACGGATAGTTGGCGCCGATGATCGTAAGCCAGAAGACGGCGGCCAGGATGAACAGCATGATCGGCAGGCCAAGCAGGGGCGAGGTGACGATGCGATCGATGCGCTGATCGAGGTCCCACGTGCGCCGTGTGTCCACTTGCACGGAGCGGTCGGCGATCCGCTGGGCGTCGGCGTAAAGCGACGTGACGATGCGGTCGCGGAAGTCGTCACCCAGTTGCCGGCGCAGTTCGTCCGCGCGCAGCAACACCGTTCTTGGATCCGCTGTTGCCGGACTCATTGCGCCCCTTGAATTGCGATCACCCGGCTGCTGGTCTCGACCGGCCCTGCCTGCGCCGCTTCCAGATCCGTCAGCTCGCCCGAGAGAATCGCCTGTCGAACCTTGTGGTCGCCATCGAGCAGGCGAAAGGCCAGCCAGCGCGCGTTGGGCACGCCCGGCGCTAGCTGCTCGATCATGGGAACCAACTCGTCGACGGCTTGCTGCAGCTCCGGCGGCGGCGGGGGACGCAGCGGCTTGGTGCGGATGTCACCCGTGATGACTTCGGCGACGGTTCTGACCAGATCGTGCAGGCCCTCCTTGGTGCGGGCGACGGTAGGCACGGCGGGGACGCCCAAGTCACGAGCCAAGCTGCGTACATCGACGTCGATCCCCTTGCGCTTGGCCTCGTCCATCAGGTTCACGCAGATGACGACCCGATCCGTGATCTCGAGCACTTGCAAGGCGAGGTTCAGGTTTCTCTCGAGCGCCGTAGCATCGACGACGACAACAGTGCAGTCGGGCCGTCCAAAGAGAATAAAGTTGCGGCTGATCTCTTCGTCTTCCGAAGCGGAGAGCAGCGAGTAGGTTCCGGGCAGGTCAACCAGCTTGTAGCGCTTGTCCTGGAAGGTGTAGCCGCCCTCGGCGCGCTTGACGGTCTTGCCGGTCCAGTTGCCCACGTGTTGGCGGAGCCCGGTGAGCGCGTTGAACACCGAGGACTTGCCCGTATTGGGATTCCCGGCCAGGGCGACCAAGTGGTCATACGTACCCAACGACACTCCCATTTGGGCGAGCTGGCCGTAGGCTGGGCAGCTTTCGCATGCCTGCGATTCGGGATTCGTGCTCATGCTCGCGCCACTCCTGCCGGTTCGGTGTCCGTTGAAGACTGCTCGATCGGCCGCACCCAAATCTGGTTGGCCTGCTGCGTACGCAAGGCAATCAAGGTCCCGCGCACGCGAAAGGCTCGCGGGTCGCCGAAGGTGTTGTCGAGGGCCGCTTCGATGCGTGCGTCGCGGGTCATGCCCAGGTCCAGCAGACGGCGGCGGCTGAAGCCGCGGCACTCGGCGTCGAGCTCGACGACGCGTGCCGTTTCGCCTTCACGCAAAGCCGAGAGTCGGCGGGCGCCCTTCGGTCTGCCGGCGGCGACCGCTTCCGCCACCTGAATGTTCGCCGCAACGACGTGCGCCAGCCGGTGCTCGTTTTCGCCGTCGCTGATGACCAACCGCTCGGGTGTATTCTCCAGTACACGGATCGTGTCGCCTGGACGGAGGCCGGCAGCCAGGATCTGCCGAAAGATGACATCGGGCTCGTCTTCGAGGTGAACGACGCGGGCGGGCTTTTCCGACGGCCACTCGGTCAGAGCGACCGCTTTCAGGTCTGCCACGGCCCCGTCCGGCGTCGGGATCGGGTCGCCGTGCGGGTCGCGCTGCGGATGGCCGAGATGGGCGTCGAGCACGTCGAGATTTTCCGGCGTCAGCTCGTGTTCGGCCTTTTCCGCCGCTTGGTGAAGCCGCGACATCGGCATGCCCGCGTCGTCGGCCAGATAGCGCTCCCACAGCCGGTGCGCACGCATCACGTGCAACGCCCAACGCGCGCCCTCCGACGTCAGACGGAGACCCTCTGAGCCGCCCCCCAGCAAGCCTCGCGCCTCCATGTTAGTGACGAGTCTCAAAACCCGAGGCTGCGAAAGGCTCAGCGCACCGGACAGTGATTCAGGGGTGGCCATCTGGCCGCGGTGCTCCCAGGTCATGATGTGCTTCAACGCGTCTTCAAACCGGCGGCGACGCCGCTGAATCCGCTGTTTGCGCCACTGAGGCCACAACCCCAAGCCGGGTAGGAAGGTTGCGATTGCAAGCAGCATGATGAGGAGTAAAACACCGGGCCATGACGACGCGTCTTGCATGATGGTCCCTAGCCTTCCGTCCGTTCCGACGCGGCGCGGGGCACAGGTCTCACATGGATCTCTGAGGCGACGCGCGGCCCCAAGGCACGCGTCTCGCTGATGCCGTCCACCTGGAGTAGCAGAGGCCCGTCGAAGGGTCCCCTCTCCGTCAGCCTCAAACGCACGCCCGGAACGATGCCCATACCCGAGAGATAGCGCAAGACGGCCGGGTCGCGATCCGACACCCTCGACACCGTCGCCGCCGTTCCCACCGCCATATCGAGCAGGGGTAAATCCCGCCGCTTTGGGATGCTCCCGTCCTTGCGCGGGATGGGGTGGCCGTGGGGGTCAATCTCCGGGTCGCCGAGGACCTCGGCGATGCGGTCCTCGAGCGTCTCCGAGATGGCGTGCTCGAGCTTCTCCGCCTCGTCGTGAACCTCGTCCCAAGTGTAGTCCAGCGTCCGGTGCAAGAACAGCTCGATCAGCCGGTGGTGACGAATCACCTCCAGCGCCCGCTGGCGCCCCGGCGCGCTGAGCCGCGCACCGTGATGCTTTTCGTACTCGACTGGCGGCGGGTCCTGTTCGGCCAGTTTCTGGAGCATGCCGGTCACCGAAGCCGGGGCAACACTCAGCTTCCTGGCTAGTGCCGCCGTCGAAGCTCGGCTGCGTTCCCCCGCGATCTCGAAGATCGCCTTCAGATAGTCGTCAACGGCTTGCGAAGGCATAGTGAAGCCAAAATTTAGGTATCCCTAAATTTAGATTGTAGGACGGGAGAGCCGCGGAGTCAAACGAGACAAAGATTCGGCCTCGACGACCGGTGGACCGTTCGCATCCCGTAGCACTTCACAACGGCTCGGCCGGCTCGGGAATGAAGGGCAACTCCACCGAGACTTGGTCTTCGGCGGATAATCGAACACGCTTCCCTGACGCCTTCAGAGCCCGCCGCACTTGCGGGTCCCACAGATCGAACGTGTCGGGCGCAGGGACGGAATAAAGGGTGTAGCCGCCGGGCGGCATCCCAGGAAGCGTGAAGCTTGCGTTGGTGTCGAGGCGCAAGCGGCCGCGGTACTGATAGCCGTTCGTCTTGTCGGGAATCACGACGACCCACCCCGTGGAGATTTCGTCGGCCCCAACTCCCTCCGGCGGCTTGACAGTTCCGCTGACGACGGCGCCGTCGAAGGCGACCTCGAGCTTGAGGCTGGAGACCGAGGTGTCGGGCGGTACGGTGATTTCCGGTTTGTCGAGCCGCCGGCCCGCCAGCGTGACGGCCCGCAAGTAGCCTCCCGTGGGTAGGTTCCGAAGGCTGATGCGATACGGGCCGGATAGCAACCTGCTGATTTCGAACAGGCCGCTGGTTTGAGGGGCGGGAATAGACGTCCTGCGGGTCCGGTTGACCTCGATCTTGTCGGTCAGGACGACCTGTAGCGGCCTGGGTCGTTCCTCGGCCCCCGGGGGCTGGTCTTCCAACGTGTCTTCCCGGTCTTCGAAGGCAACCTCACCGCTCACCGTTAGTCCGTCCGTCGTGACCAAGGCGATGTCGTCGGTGGGGGACTCGGTTACCTGCACAGGCAGACGCGCCGAGCGGTGTCCGCCAGGCGAAGCGGAGATGTAGTAGGATCCCGGCGCGAGTCCGCGGAAGGCAAACAACCCTTCTGGACCGGCCATGATCTGGCCGTGGCCTTGCCCGTCATCCCCGGAGACGCGCAGGAAACAGGGGCAGGGCTTGCCGGTGTCGCCATCAAGCGCGACTCCGCCGAGGCTGGTGTCCGGGGCGGCGCCCAGCTCGAAATCCACCGCGCTGACCTCGCTTCCCCAGCTCACACGGATGAGGGCCGCTTGGTCGGCTTCGGGTACGCCGGGGTAGAACTCGCGGGCGCTCTCATAGTAGAGGATGCCGGGCGGGGCGGTTTCTCGGGGCGGCCGTGCGCGGACGGCGTACTTGCCCGGGGCGAGCCCGTAGATGCGGTACTCGCCGAGGTCGTTCGACGATACCGATCCGGCGGCGCGCCAGCGGTTGCGGCCGGGGTGGTAAGAGCGGCGGAAAACCCTGACGTGCGCGCCTCGCAGCGGGTCGCCGTGAGCATCGAGGACGCGTCCGGTGATGACGGCGGCCGGACGCAACGCGATTCGCACGCTCTTTCGGGCCTCGCCTTCAGCGAGGCGGAGCTTCGCGGTTGTACGCAGGATGCCGCGCTGCTCAAAGCCAGTCTTGTCGACCAAAACGGCGTATTCGCCGGCCACGAGGCCTGAGAGGTGGAACCGGCCGTCTGGCCCGGTTGTGGTGCGGCGTCGGCGTTGGCCTCGCGACGAGCGGGAACTGACCCCGACAGCCGCGCCGGCGAGGGGTTCGCCGGTTGTTGACGAGACCACGATGCCGCCAATTTCGCCGGTCGGCTCTTCCGACCCTGCGGTGTCAGCGGGTTGGCCGTTGGCGATGCCGGCCGTGGCCAGCAGGATGGTTGTGAGAATCAGCACCGTCCGTTTCATGGCGCGTTCATGGCACGGCTGTCAGATCAATCTCGATGTCGCTGCCGGCTTCGACCGGAAAGGCGCGAGCCGCCGAGCCGGCCTCTTCCCACGCGTCCTCGCCGCGGATAGCTCGGGCGTTGAGGTCCTGCCAGGCACAGATGCGGTAGTCGCCGGGCGGAACCTTGTCGAACACGAAGCGGCCGTTCTGGTCGGCTTGCACCGAGCGGATCACGTGAGCGCCGTTGAGCCCGACCCGGTACTGAGCCGCCTTGCGGACCTCGCCCTCCTCGCTCGGCTTCTTGACGCGTCCGTGCACCTTGGCGAACTCCGTGGAGAGGACGACCTCGATCTGCTCGACGTGCCCTTCGGCCAGGTCGATCGTGCGATCGGGCGCGGACTTGCCGCCGAGGCGGACTTCCTTGACGAAATAGGACGAGGGCGCCACCCACCAGCGGGAGACATCAACTTGGTAGGTCCCGGGCGAGAGGCCCATCGTTTCGAACTCGAAGTCGGGCGGCTCAGCGTCAGCGGAGGCGAGGTGCTCCCCATCGTAGGCGCGAAAGACCAGGTCGACCTCCGCCTTAGGGAGACCCCCCTCAGGGAGGCCTCCATCGAAGACCACGCGGCCTTCGAGGCCCGTCTGCGGCCGCGGCGACAGTACAAGGCCGGAGATATCGCCGTTGATCTCGACCGAGCCCAGCGGAAGTCGGAGCCGGCCGTCGGGTTCGATTGAGTCGGAGCGGTGAATGTAGCTCAGCGCGTACTTGCCTGGCCGCACGCTCCCGAGGGTAAAGGCGCCGTCGTCTTGGAGCGGGACCATCGCTCGGCCTCCACCCCTGCGCAGCGAGATCAGGTGTCTGCCGCTGCCGGAGAGGTCGACGCCCGTAACACGCCCGGAAAGCTGGAACCGGCTCTGCTCTTCCACGCGGGCGCGGAGAATAATTTGCACACCGCGGATCTCATCGCCCTCCCCGACTTCGATCTCGGTGCGCTCGGCTTCGAGCGCGTCCCGAAAGCGCCGCGACCGGCTTCCCCGCACACGCAATTCGTACTTGCCGGGCCGGAGATTCGCGAGGCGGAAGACGCCACGGTCGTCCGAGGACGCACGGCGTCGGGAATCGCGGTTCTCGGCCGCGGAGGTTCTCGCTGTCACTCTCGCCTCGCCAATGGGCTCGCCGAGTTCGTCGATGATGCGGCCGGTGATCGCGGCCGCGCGGCCCATCTCGAAATCGACCTCGGAGCAGTCTTCCCGCTGTGTGCAGTCGAGCACTACGCGGTCGCCGTCGTGGCCGCCGGCTTTCTTCGTGAAGTAGCCGTTGCGCTCGACTCCAAGCGCGACGCGCGCCGAAGGGAGGCCGGTGAGCCAGTAGCGGCCCTGCTCGTTTGTCTTAGTGACGGCGACGATGCTGGTAACAAAATTGCCAGCTCGGGCGATGACGCGCACACGGGCCATTGCGACCGTGCGTTGGCCGTTGCGCGTCACAACACTGCCACTGACCGAGGTTTCAGCGGCGAGAATGCCGCCGGCCGTGAGAACGAGAATCGGCAGCAAGACGCTCGCAGGAGGCGTTGGCATCGGCTTGGCAGCCCGGGAGGCCCGCGAGCCCATGATCGGGTGATGGCCGGGCTTCCCGGACCTTCGAACTAATCATACGACCGGCAGTGCCTAGCGGTTTCGGAAAAGATCGGTCCCGGTGGGATAGTCTCCAAGGCGGACTATCGCGATAGGGTTGGAACATACATGAATGAGCACGCTCAAGAGCGAAAAAAAACGAGTAACCCGTAACCCTGCCGATGACTGTGGCGTCTGCATCCCAAGGGGTCGGCACCGGGGAAAGGGAACGCGGTAACACCCGATCGGTGAGTGGCAGTTCATGCCATTCGGCCCGAGGAGTAGTTCATGCGAAACCGCAGGGCCCTTTCACTTTTCAGCAGATTTCTGATTGCCTCCAGCGTCCTCCCGGTCGCTATCGTCGGTTACTTTTCGGCGCCTCCCCCGGCAAGAACAGGAGCACCGGGTGAGTCAACCTGTTGGGACTCGGGATGTCACATGAGGGATACGGGAAGCTTGTTTGGAAACTCAAACCAGCTTTCGATCAATTTCCCTGACGGACCGACGTACAGTCCGGGCGTACCGCAGGCGCTTCGGCTCCAGATCACCGACGCGGCAGGTGTGTTCTATGGCTTCCAGCTCAGCGCTCGTGACCCGGGCAACGAACAGGCGGGCAACCTCGCCCCGGCCGATGCCTCGGCCTTCGTGAATACCACGAACGGCGTCCAATACCTGACTCACAACTTCGCCAAGGCACCGGGAGTCTTCGACTTCGAATGGACCCCGCCGCCCGCCGACGTCGGCACGATCACGATGTACGTGGCTGCCAATGCCGCCAACGGAGACGGACGTTCCACCGGCGACCGCATCCACCTGAAGCGGTTTGAGATCAACCCCGCCGCGCCGCCGGTCGTACCCACGATCAGCGAGGGCGGAGCGATTCAGAGCAATACCTTCTCTGCTGACCAGGGGTTCTCGTCCAACACTTTTGCCACAGTTGTCGGCGTCGATTTGACCGACGTGACTCTTGACTGGAACGACGCCTTCGTCGACGGGGTCGCGCCGACCACACTCGGCGGCACACGAGTCTTGTACGACGGTCAACCGGCCTCTATTTCGTTCGTTGGCGATTCGGCGGATATCGGCCAACCTTTCGATCAGGTCAATTTCGTGGTGCCTGAAACGAATGCCAAGGGTGTAGCCGGGATGGTGACGGTCGAGGTGGAAACGGCGGAGGGCCAGAGTGCTCCGGTGATGGTTATGCACCAGGCGTTTTCGCCTACCTTCTTCC
Organism: Bryobacterales bacterium; assembly: GCA_965248255.1. GTDB lineage: Bacteria > Acidobacteriota > Terriglobia > Bryobacterales > UBA6623 > JAKZVK01. The sequence continues at coordinate 1,386,726 of CBDFIW010000004.1, read as the reverse complement.
CGCTGGTTCGCACGCTGGATCCCCAGCCACTGGCGGCGGTTCACTTGGACGGCACGCTAGTCGGAGCGCCTGACCTGATACCCGGCGTGGCGTTCCGCGAGGCGAGGTCCGGGGATGTCGTCTCGCTGTTCGGTACCGGCTTCGGGGAAACGGCTCCCGCTGTCCCGGTGGGTATGTTGCCCGGCCAGGTCTTAGAACCGGGAGTCACGTCTACCACGGTGGAGGACGTTAGAATCTGTTTTGGTGACGTCGAGGTAGTGCCGGCCTTTGCGGGTCTCTCAGGCTTCGTGGGACTGTACCAAATCGTGGTAACCGTGCCCGACGTGCCCTCAGGCGATGTCCTTGTACTTGCCAAGATCGGCGGCGCGCAAACCCAAGACGGGATTTCGCTCCGCGTCGCGGTGCCTGGGGAAGGTGCTTAACGCTAAGTGAGCGAGTGCAGCAAGACTGTATAAGGACTTTCAAGGATGAATTGTTTGTGTCGGACAGCTTTGTGCGTTATCATTGCTTCTCCATTCCGGTTGAGTGGGGTCGGCAACAGCTTTCCGTGAGGGGTGAGCTGGCAGTTCCGAACTGGGGCCGATCGTAGTGGTGTTATCGGGGGGTCGGCTCACGGCCGCATGACTGTGAGAGAGCCGCTGCCGCGGGGGGGTGTCGGGGTTGCCGCTAGCTCGTTCATTACATAGGAAGCTCAGGCCGCTGCTACTGCTGTCTTTGCTCCTGCTCTGTCCAGGCTTGGCCGCCGCCCAGGAGCCCGCCGAGCCGAACAACTACATCAGCAGCACGGTCTGTAAGGCGTGTCATCAGGATCTCTGGCAAAGCTTCCACCGTAATCCGCACTTCAAGTCGATCGCCGCGGGCAAAGAGCCCCCGGAGCGCACCGGGTGTGAGGGCTGCCACGGTCCCGGCGGGCTGCACGTCAAGGGCATGGGCGACAAGTCGAAGATCCGACGATTTCCCCTGCTGCAGCCGAACGAAGTGCTCACCGAATGCCTTGCGTGTCACGCCAAGGACTTCGGCAAGATGAATATCCGCCGCTCGTCGCACTCGACCGCCGAGGTGAGCTGCATCAACTGCCACTCCATTCACGGCTCGCAAGAGGGACGCTTCCTGTTGGCCGACAAGCAGGGGAATGTCTGCTACGCCTGCCACATTGAGATCCGCGCGCGCTTCGACCTGCCGTTCAAGCACCGCGTGAATGAAGGCGCCATCGACTGCACCGACTGCCATAACCCACACGGCTCGCCAATGGCGACCTGGGGCATCGCGCAATCTCCGCGCATGGTGTCGCACGGCTTCGGCAACGACCTGCCTTGTCTCAAATGCCACACCGACAAGCGCGGTCCGTTCGTGCACGAGCACCCGCCGGTTCGGGTCGAGGGCTGCCCGATGTGCCACAACCCGCACGGCAGCACGAATCCGAGGCTCCTCCAGCGGCCCGCGGTCTTCACGCTCTGTCTCGAGTGTCACAACAGCGTGGTCGGGTTTGGGCCTCGATTGGGCCGCATTCCCAGCCCGGGCCGGCGCTTCCATGACCTCTCGCAGCCACAATTTCAGAACTGCGTGACCTGCCATTCGAGGATTCACGGCTCCAACGCCGACTTCCTCTTCCGACGATGAAGACCCGCTTCCTCACTTTTGGATTGGTTTCCATCCTGGTCGTGACGCTGGCGCGGGCGCAGCCTCTCGTCACGCCTACGCCCGACCTGCCGGACGAGATCGAGGAGACGGGCGACTACACCATCTCGAATTCGTTCGAGGTCGGGTACCGTATGAGCGACGTCAGCGGCAACCACGACGTCTACCGCAGCAGTGTCAACTTCGGAAGCGGAGTGCGGCTGTTCGAGGGGCAGTTGCGCATCAACGCGAAGGAGGGCAAAGCGACGCTGATCGACAACCTGTCCTTCCACACGATGGGGCAGGGAGAAGATCCCTACCAGTTCACTCGGCTTGAGATCGAGAAGAACCGCTGGTTCCGTTACGGCATGCAGCTTCGCGTCAACCGATTCTTCAACCGGCTCCCGGCGTTGTGGAGCGGCGAACGCGGCCAGTGGTCCGAGCGCACCTTTCAGAACCACGACCTCAGGCTGTTCCCCGACTCGCGATTCGAAGTCCTATTGGGCTATGACCGGAACTCGCAAACCGGCCCCGGGTTCGGGTCGGAGGGAATCAACCGGGACTTCGGGGCTTTCCGCAACGAGAACTTTCTGCGCCTGACCCGCGATCTGCGCCGCCAGAACAACCAGTACCGCGCCAGCTTCGATACGCGCGTGGCCGGGCTCGCCATCACGTTCATGCAGGCGCTCGACAACTACAAGGAGGATACGGTTTACGGCGACGGCTCGCTATTCGGGTCCCTCTCCCCGAATGTGCAGCCGGCCGAAAGCTTGCAAAGAAACGAGCCGATCCACGGCAACACCCCCGTCACCTCCGTCGCGATTCGGACCGAGAATGAGCACAAGATCGGTTTTCAGGGCCGCTATGTGTATGCCAGCGGCAATCGTAATTCATCCTATCGGAGGACATTGCGGCGGTGAACTCAGACCTGAGCCTGTCAAGTTTTCGCCAAACCTTCATCGTGGGCGGTGCGCAGCGCAAGCAGGGTAAGGGCGACTTCACCGTCACTTTCATGCCTACGGACCACTGGACCGTCAGCAATACCACCTCGGTCAACAACACACGCATCAGCGGCGACTCGGCTTTCGTCGAAGTCACCGCCTTCACCAACCAGTTTCAGGACTTCGAGCATCTAGGGATTCGGCATATCTCAAACGCAAGCGAAGTCAACTTCCGAGCGCACCGCAAGTTCGGGCTTTATGGTGCGTATCGCTTCTCACGGCGGCGGATTCAATCACGAGAGAACTTCTTCACGACGGGCTTTGACTTCGTGGGTGAGCTGTTCGAGCAGAGCAGCGACATCAACTCCGGGGTGGGCGGTTTTCGCTGGCGGCCGCGGCCGGAGCTGCGAGTGTCGTTCGATGCCGAGTTCGGCGAGGCGGATCTGCCGTTCACGCCCCGCAGCGACCGGGAGTTCCATTCCGAGACCGTCCGCGTGCAGTGGCGCAAGAACGACTTCCTGCTGGGCGGCAGCTTCAAGAGCCGCGAGAACGACAACTCAGCAATGTTGATCAACCACAGCACGACCAGCCGCCACTACGGGTTCAACGGCTCCTGGGCGCACCCCGGCGGCAAGCTCACCCTCGACGGCGGCTATGCCAAGCTCGAACTCGACACCGCCTCGGGCATTTTCAACTTCTTCCCCGAGGGCGAGACCCCGGCCGAGAGCCGCAGCTTCTACACCATGAACCTACACACGGTGTACTTCAGCACCCGCCTGCAGCCGCGCAAGAGGCTCAGCGTGTACCTCGCCTACAACCCCTCGAAGGACACGGGGGACGGCCGCGGCCGACCGAGCTTCGCATCCGATGTGGAGCCGACCTACCCGAATTTCAGTTTCGACGGAACGAACTTCTTCAATAGCTTCCCGCTCACCTATCAGTCGCCCTCGGCGCGCGTCTCGGTCACGCTGCACGAGCATTTGTCGTGGAACCTTGGTTGGCAGTACTACGGCTACAGCGAGCGCTTCATCGGCGACCAGAACTACCACGCCCATGTGAGCTATTCGAGCTTGCGGTGGAGTTTTTAAGCGACTGATTCGCTCTTTGCCGAGCCGCGACCGTAAGGGAGCGTTGACGATCGCGGTATGGCAGTTCGACCGCTTATCCGACTCCGACGCTGATCAACGCTCCCTTACGGTCGCGGCTCGGCAAGAGGGTTCTCAGTACAAGCGGAAATTGACTTCGATCGTAGCCCTGACCGCGACGGCCTCGCCCTTCTTCATGCCGGGCTCGAAACGCCACTGCTCGACGGCGTCGATGGCTTGTTCGTCGAGCCCCATCCCGAGGCTCCGCTCGACTTGGATAGCGTGGGCCCAATCATCCGGTCCGACGATCACGGATAGTATCACGGTGCCTTCGAGTCCGGCATCGCGCGCTTCTTCGGTGTAGTCGGGTTCGACCTTCTTGATGAGTTTCGGAGGCTTGGTGCCGTCTTCCCCAACCCGGTAAACCCCTTCGTCGGAACCCGCTTGATCCTTCTGCGCGCTGGCGCGGAGCGGGAACGTGGTCGCGGCGAAATAGCCTGCCGCCAGTAGCAGCGCCAGAATAGCGCTCAGAGAACATGTGAATCGTAAATGCGACATCGAATCCTCCCTATTGACTCCCGCATAATATAGAGTCAGTCAAAACAAAGAGAAGACTGTTTCCAGAAGGCCGTGATCAAACGCGGTTTGCGGTACATGCGGCGGAGTGCCTTGCGGGCCCGCTCGTTCAGCTCGCCGTAGTCTTTCGGACAGACGTTCGGCAACTCGTGCTGCTTCCAGTAAGCCCAGATGTATTCCACCGGATTCAACTCCGGCGCATAGGGTGGCAAGTACTCGGTTGCGATGTGGCCTTCGGAGAGTTCGATGAACTCTTGCACCAGGCGGCTACGGTGCGCCGGCAGCCGATCCCAGACGATCAGCAGCGGGCGATCGATATGACGTACCAACGCCTTGAGAAAGTCGGTCACTTGCTCTTTGCCGATCGCACCGGGATAGAGCCGGAAGTAGAAGTTACGCAGCGTCAGCCCCGCCGAGACGGAAAGCTTCTCCCAGTTGAAGTTAAACTGCAGCACCGGTGTTTGGCCACGTGGCGCCCAGGTGCGGCAGCGATGCGGCTTCTGACTCAATCCGCTTTCGTCGATGAAGACGAGCGTACGGCCTTCGTTTTGGGCTTTTTTTTAATGCGCTTCCAGGTCTTGCGCTTCCAGGTGCGGATCCGCTCTTCGTTGCGCTCGCGCGCCTTTCCGGCCGGGCGTTGCGGGCTCCAGTCGAGCGCTCGCAGGATCTTCCAGGCGTGGCCTGCGTGGTATGCGACCCCGAACTCGTCTCCGGTCAGCCGAGCCACCCGCGGACAGCTCCACAGGGGCGTTGGGAAGCCGTGGGCTTCCGGGCCTTCCAGCAGCAGCGACGTCAGGCGTTCGCGTTGTGCGGCATCGAGGAGCGGCTTGCGTCCGGCGCGCCCGGCCTGGCGGAGTCCGGCCGCACCCTGCTCGCGGTATTGCCGCCGCCACTCACTGACGGTTTGGCGAGCGACGTTCAGCCGTCTCGCCGTCTCGGACTGATTGTGGCCTTGGTGGAGCAGCCGCATCGCTTCGAAACGGCGCTTCTCCAGCGCCTTGAAATCCCGCTTCACACCTTTGGGGTTGCCCATACATATATAGATGCTCCACACTGTCAAAAAGTGTCATAATAATTTGCGGGATTCAATAGGTAGCAGTTCTACGCGCTGAGCAAGTTGCCGGCGCCGCAGAAAAGCCGGCGCGGCGACGGGTCGTAGGCGGCCCTTGGTGATTTCCAGCAGGGCCTCGAGATACGCATCCCGAGATCCCGTCGATTGAACGGCCGATCGGTCCACGACTTGCTCTCTCGCCAGTTGAATGCGTCCCACCAGCCAGGCCATCGCTGGATGGAACCAGAACATACTACGGACCAACTCCTCCAAGCAGCTCCACACCCAGTCCTTTCGGCGAACGTGCAGAAGCTCATGACAAACAATCGCCTCTTGGATTTGCCTCGACATCCGCTCGAATCGCGCGGGGAGAAGAATCACCGGCCGCCGCAAGCCAAAAGTCACCGGGCCATCGAGACTAGGCGAAATCCGGATCTGCGACCTGACGCCGATATGAGATTCCATGGCGGCGACCCAAGAGGGAGCTTCCCCCCACAGCCGGGCTTCGGAGCGATGCCGCCGCAGCCGGACCAGCCCGATCGACATCGAGAGCAGTCGAAACACGAAACCGGCCAGGAGCACGAGGACCAATAGTTCATCGAAACGCCACGATGCCCGATCGCCACCGGCAACGGCGGCTCCAGCCAAGCCTATCGAGTACGGAATCGACGCTACGGTCTCCCAAGGTTGAACGAAGGGCAGCAAGAAACAGGCCGCCAGTAAAGCCTGCCAGTACGCCAGGCGGACGCGCGGATCCCGAATGCGAAACACGTCCAACAGCAAACCGCCCGCCAGTACCAGCAGCGCAGCCTGCAGGCTGTAATCCCACAAGTTGGCCAGCCACCAAGCCGCGTTCATCGCTCCTCCTCAATCATGCGTTGCAACTCTTGGAGGTCTTTTTCGGTGAGCCGCCGGTCGTCGACGAGATGCACCAGCAGCGGCTGGGCCGATCCGTCGAAGACCCGTCCGAGGAAGTCGCTGACCATGGCCTTGATGACCTGTTGTTTGGGCTGGGTCGGTTGGTAGGTGTAGGCCCGGTCCCCGGAACGCTTCTTGAGGTACTTCTTCTCGACGAGGATGTTCATCATCGTCATCACAGTGGTGTAGGCGATTTTGCGGCGTTTGAGAAGAGCCTCGTAGACGTCGCGGACGGTCGGGGACTCGTGTTCCCAAACGACCTTCATGATCTCGAGTTCTTGCTCGGTGAGAACCGCACGTCTCGGTCTCATACGATTTCCATCGTACTAATTAACTAGTAATAAGTCAACTGCTGTGTCGAGGTTCATGAGCGTGCGTTGCTTCTCGGTCATCAGCGTGTCATCGACCCACCACGTGAGCGACGCTGTTTTGCCCTGCACCTTCCGTTCTACCGTGACCGGCACCATGTCAAGTCCCAGGAGCTCGTCGAGCTTGCTCGCTGCGAGATTGTATTGGTAGGTGTCGCGGAAGTTGAGCTCGGTGCTTTGGACGCCAGTGAATTGCGTTTTTCTGATATCGACGGTTTGGACGTGCGCGTCGTGCGTAAGGCGTCCGTCGCTGAGCGTGGCGCGCTGTGAGTTGGTGATGCCTTCGGCAAGACCCCATAGGCGGATGATCTTCGCCTGACGCAGGAACTGCTCCTTTTCCACTCGGTTGAGTTCCGCCGCGGCGGCATCGAGGCCGACGAGCAGCAGGGTTAGAACGGAGAAGGACAGGATCCTTGGGAGAAACCTGGCTCGCCGCATCTTGGACCGGCCTCGGGAACATGGTATCAGAGCACCATTCCCAATCGCCGGCCCGGGGCGGTACGGGGGGTCCTTGGGTTGCTTCTGGGAAAATGAGGAGAGTCTTCGGATCTGATCAGCGGGAGCCCGTGGGGGGCCCCAACTCTCTCCCAAGTCATGGAAGAACTGGTCGTCAACGAAAGAATCACGATTCCGGCAGCGGAGTTGGGGATCGCGTTCGCGCGCTCGGGCGGGCCCGGGGGCCAGCACGTCAACAAAGTCGAGAGCAAGGTCGAGATCCGTTGGAGGCCGGCTGACAGTGCGGCTCTCAACTTCGAAGACTTGGCCCATCTGCTTTCCCGGCTGGCCGGCCGGCTCACTGCTGGCGGGGAGTTGGTCGTTACTTCGAGCCGCACACGCGATCAGGTCCGCAACCGCGAGGATGCCCGGCAAAAACTGGCCGCGCTGATTCGGGATGGCCTCCAACGCCCAAAGCGGCGCCGCAAGACACGGGCGACCCGGCAGTCCGTCGAGAGCCGTTTGCGGCGCAAGAAGGAGCGGGCCCAGGTCAAACAGGGGCGGCGAGAGACGCCCAGCGAGGACTCGTGAAGTCTCCCTGACCCGGACGAGCCGGAACCCAACGGAGTTGCTCGGTCCTGCCATGAAGAGATCGCGGCCTTGAGGAAACCGCTCCCTGACGGACTGTGAAAAAATGCCGGGGACTATCACAAGCGGCAGGAGTCCTCTATCTTCAACGCCCGTAGGTCGCGGCGGACCCTCCCGAGCATCTACCCACAGCCCCGGAGTTCGCAGTTTGCTTCTCGGCGCAACCTGATGCGTCCAACTACGCGAACCGAGCCCCGGTAGGGGCGTTTGAAGGTAGCCCACGGCGCAAGCCGTGGGAAAACGCCACCAACGAATCCGGAGCCCCGGCAGGGGCGTTTGAGCCTTACCTCTTCCTAACACCCGATCGCCGCGGGACGCAGAAGACAGCGGCTCTCATCCGGCCGCGTCCACCCTGCGCCATGGGCAAAAGTCTCAAACGCCCCTGCCGGAGCTGGGATCGTTCGCCCTGCTGACCCGCCGCTTGCGCGGTGGGCTACATTCAAACGCCCCTACACGGGGCTACGAACCGTGCGCGGATGCACCGAATCGTGCTGTGGGTGGACGCGGGGTTTTCAACCTGCGTCAGGCCGTGGCTGATGTCCCCAGCATTTTTTCACAGCCCCTGACGGGCACGGCTCGATTTCTTCCGGCAACGGAATCCGGTTGCACGGGACGAGGGGCCGCCTCGTCAACCCTTTGTGAGGCGAACTCTGCTGGGGGTGGTGTGTCTGCTGGCGCTCCTTTTGCCGCCGCCGGCCTGGGCCGACCGCGCCGGTGACCTATTCAAGCAGGCCCGCGAGGCCGAGAGCGAGGGGAACGACGTCGAGGCGTACCTGCTCTACATGGCCGCCCGGGCCCAAGACCCCACCAATCGCAAACTCGTCTTCGCCGCACAGGGCGTCAAGCAACGCGCCGCCCAGACGCTCGCCGGTGTGGGTCAGTTTGATGCGGCGCTGGCCTTGGATCCAGCCAATGTTTACCTTCGTAATTACGAGCAGAGTATCGCCGCCGGCAAGATGCTCGTTGGCTCGCTGACCGACCTGCCCGAGCCTCGCCCCCTGCGAGCTCCCCTTATGTTGGAGCCACGAGACAAGACGGCCAGTTTCAAGCTGCGCGGCTCCATCAAGTCCGTGTATGAGAACGTAGCGGAGGTCTTCGAGCTGGAAGTCATCTTTGACAGTGACTACGACGGCGAAAAGGAAATCCGCTTCGAGTTGGACAACGCGGACTTCGACGAGACACTCTTCGCGTTGATCGACGTGACTAAAACGCTGCTCGTCCCCGTTTCTTCAAAGATTTTTCTCATTGCCGAAGACACGCAGGCCAACCGCAAGGATCTCGAGCCGACCGCCATGGTCGTTCTGCCAATCGACAACGCACTGAACGCCGAGCAGGCACAGCAGATCCAGCAGGCGATCCAGCAAATCCTCGACATCCGCCGCGTTCACCTCGACAGCGCACGGCAGCAGATCGTACTCCGCGACACGGTCGCCCGTGTGAGGATGGCCGAGGCCCTAGTCCGGCATCTTTCGAACCCAGTGGCCGAAGTGCTGATCGAAGTCGATCTCATCACGGTGGTCGATTCGAAAGAAATCACCGCCGGGATCTCGCTACCCGCGAGCTTTCCGATCACGAACTTCAGCACCGTCCTACAGAATGTGCCGCCGACCGCGTCCATGCCGCTGCTGGGAATCGGCGGCGGCGGGACGGTCTTTGGCGTGGCAATCGGAACGACGCAACTGATCGCGAAGAAACTCTCTTCGACGGCGCGCCTCATGAACAGTTTCTCGTTGCGCGCCACGTCCGGATTGCCGGCGGATTTCCTGATCGGCGAGCGGTTCCCGATTATCACTGCGCAGTTCGGGGCACCGCGGACGGCCGATGGAACGGACCCGTCGACGCCGGGGTTTCGGGGCAACTTTCCGTCCTTCACGTTCGAGGACCTGGGCCTGGTCTTCAACGTAACGCCCTACGTCCACAGCGCCAACGAGATTTCGCTTGAACTCGAAGTCGAGGTGAAGCAACTCACCGGCCGCGCGGTGAACGATCTCCCGGTCCTATCCAACCGCAGTCTGCAATCCTACGTTCGTCTACAAGCAGGCGAGATGGCGCTGGTGTCCGGCTTGGCCCTCGTGGAAGAACGCGATACGGGTTCGGGCGTGACGTTTCTTTCAGAGATCCCGTGGCTGGGACGTCTGCTCCAGAGGAACTTCGTGCAAACGCGACAGAATCACCTCATCCTGGCCATTCGGCCTAGGATCCTGCGGTTGCCGCCGGGCGAGATCTCACCCACGTTGACCTTCCGCTACGGGCCGGAGCAGCGTCCGCTGCCGGCGATCTAGTACTAGCTTCCAGAAGTTCGAGTGCTTGTGAGGAGCGCTGGCTGGGGTGTGGCGCGCGCCACAAGGCCCGCCTAGTTTCATTCGTGGGCGAGCTTCCGAAACAAAGCACCAGCCGGGCTCGTCAGCCCTGGAAGCTCGAGCCGCTCGTGAGCGCCGTTCCCCCAACGGTGAGCTGGTCAACTTTGATGGTGGGGATGCCCACGCCGACCGGCACGCTTTGCCCTTCCTTGCCGCAAATGCCGACGCCGTGGTCAAGCTTGAGATCGTGGCCCACCCGGCTGACCTTGGTCAACACGTCGGGGCCATTCCCGACCAGCGTCGCGCCGCGCACCGGACGCGTGATCTTGCCATCCTCGATCAAGTAGCTTTCCGAGGCTGAGAACACAAACTTGCCGCTGGTAATGTCCACCTGCCCGCCGCTGAAGTTGGCGCAATAAAGACCCCTGTTGACGGAGCGGACGATGTCTTCAGGGTCGTCCTCGCCCGGCAGCATGAAGGTGTTGGTCATGCGCGGCATGGGGATGTGCTTATAGCTCTGGCGGCGGCCGTTGCCCGTGCTGGGCGTGCCGAGGATGCGGCTCGAGAGCCGGTCTTGCATGTAGCCCTTGAGGATGCCGTTCTCGATCAATACCGCCCGGCCCGTCGGTGTTCCCTCGTCGTCGACGTTGAGCGAGCCGCGGCGGCTGGGCAGAGTGCCGTCATCGACAACCGTGCACAAGGACGAGGCCACCTTGCGCCCGAGCAGACCGCTAAAGGCCGAGAGCTGCTTGCGGTTGAAGTCGGCTTCGAGACCGTGCCCGACGGCCTCGTGCAGCAGAATGCCCGGCCAGCCGGGACCGAGCACCACGGGCATCTCGCCTGCCGGCGCGTCGGCCGCCCCGAGTTGCAGCAACGCTTGCCGCACGGCCTCTTTGGCGTAATCTTCGGGCGTGCTTTCGGTCTCGAAGAAATCGAGGCCCACCCGGCCGCCTCCGCCGTCATAGCCGCGCTCGAGCCGTTCGCCGTCCCGCGCAATGACCGAGACATCGAGCCGGGTCATCGGTTGGGAGTCGTTCGTGATCAGCCCGTCGCAAGTGGCCACCAGGACATGCTTGATCGAGTCACGACAGCTGACCTGCACTTGAAAGACGCGCGAGTCCTCGGCGCGGGCGCCGCGGTCCGCCCGCCGCAGAAGCTCCACCTTGGCCGCGAGTCCCACATCACTGGGGGCTTCTACCACGGGATAGAGGTCGTTCTCCCGCTGCTGCTCGCTCAGCCCCGCCACCTTGACGTCGGACGGACTCGAAGCGATATGCGCCGCCACGCGCGCCGCGTGCACGATCTTCTCCGGCGCCAGGTCGTCGGTGTAGGCGTAGCCGGTCTTTTCCCCGCTGATGACCCTCACCCCGCAACCCACCGAGACACCTTGAGTAGCGCTCTTGACGATCGACTCATCTAGGCTCACCGAACTGGTGGCGGTGTACTCAAAGTAGACGTCGGCATAGTCGCCGCCTTGGGAAAGCGCCTCGCCCAGATAGCGCTCCAAGTCGGACTCCGTCAGGTTATAGCGGCTTTGAATGAATGACATTCAGGCGGTGAAGGAATGGTTAAAGGTTCAGGTTAGCACGGGCCTCCAGCCGGAACGTGCTGATCGCTTGTCGCTACTTGAAGGCCCACGCCCACGTTGGCCGAGTGCAGCCGCGCCAATGCTGAAGACCGCGGAGCGGCTTGGCTTGGAATGGACCCGAAAAGCGAGACCAGTAGAGAAGGGACAATGAACCAGGGAACGGTAAGGAGGTTCGATTGTCTCGAAGACGATTCACGAAGGAGTTCAAGCTGGCGGCCGTCCGGCGGCTCGAAGCCGGCGAGTCCGGCTCGGCCCTCGCGCGCGAGCTGGAGGTGAAGCGCGAAAAGCTCTACGACTGGCTGGCACAAGTTGAGCGCTACGGCGTCGAGGAAGCCTTTCCCGGCGCGGGGCGCGTCCCGGCGGCAGCGCCCGTGTCGAGCCCGGCCACGAAGCCCAGGCCCGCCTCGCGGAGCTGGAACGCAAAATCGGCCGCCAGGCCATGGAGATTGATTTTTTGTCCGCAGCCTTGCGGCGTGTCGAGGATCTGCGCCGGCCGAGCATCGTCAGTGGAACCGGCGCGTCGCTGAGGAAGTACGGGCCGCAAGGCGGCAAGGCAACATGAGCACGCTGAGCACGCGCGATTTGTGCCGCTTGAGCGGACTGGCGCGAGCCAGCCTCTACCGCCAGGCCAAACCCGACAGCGAGCAGGTCGGGGAACTGCGGCAGGCCATTGTCCACGCCGCCTTGGACCATCCGGCCTACGGCACCCGGCGGACGACCCAACAGCTGCGCCGTCAAAAGCTGCTGGTCAATCGCAAGCGCGTGCAACGGGTGATGCGCGAAGAGAAGCTCTTGCGGCGACGTCGCCGCACCGTTCCGCGAACGACCGATTCGAAGCACTCGCTGCGGCGTTATGAAAACCTGACGCGCGATTTCCAACCCACGGGTCCCAACAAACTGTGGGGCTCCGATCTCAGCTACGTACGATTGGGAAACCACTTCGTCTATGTGGCGGTGGTGTTGGACGTGTATTCGCGGCGCGTGGTGGGCTGGGCCGTGGGTCCGAACCTGAAAACCGAATTGCCGCTGGCGGCGCTGCAACAAGCGTTGAGCAGCCGGCGTCCGGCGCCGGGCTGGATTCATCATTCCGATCAAGGTTCGCAGTACGCCGCGGAAGCTTATGTAGCCACCCTGCGGCAAGCGGGCGCGAGGATATCGATGAGCCGCAAGGGCTGCCCGCAGGACAACGCGTACGTGGAAAGCTTTTTCAAGACTTTGAAAAGCGAGGAAGTCGACTGCAGCGAGTATGAAAGTTTGGCCCAGGCGCAGGCCGAGATCGGCGCTTATATTGAGCGGGAATACAATCGTACGCGATTGCATTCGGCGCTGGGCTATCGGCCGCCGCAAGAGTATGAGCGGCTGTGGGAAGAGGCGGCTAACGCCGCCTGAGTTTTCTTAAGGCATGAGCAGATCTATCGATCCGATGGCGCAGCACAAGGCGGGATGCGGCCTCAGTAGGCGAGCACCCCGCCCTCATCGTTGCGATGAGTCTGCGGCCGGGTATTCCTTGGTGGGTTGCTCTCCAGCAGAGCCCGCCTCCGCTTCCCCGGATGAGTTGATCATGCCCCCATTGGGCTGGATTGGCTATCCTTTTTCAGTCAACCGCGACCCGTCCCTACTTTCTTGGCCTCGCCACAGGGGTCCACTCCAGCTTGTCCCCACTGCGCATTCCTGATACAACAGGAGTTCATACCGGGACCGAACCCACCGAGCGATCGACATTGTCCCCCGCTCGCTCCAGGAGTCCACCACGAGCCTGCGAATCTGCGTACTCGGTAGCGGCAGCAGCGGTAACGCGGCCTTCCTCGCCACCGGCAAAGTGCGCCTTCTCGTCGATGCGGGCTTCAGCTTTCGTGAGATCAGCAAGCGCCTGCAGGCGATCGGCGAAGATCCTCAGGACTTGGACGCCGTGCTCATCTCCCACGAGCACTCCGACCACGTCAAAGGCCTGCCGCAGTTATCGAAGAAGCTGAAGTGCCCGGTCTACATGACCCGGCTGACCGAAGACGCCCTCGGCTGGGACGATGTTCCTCTCCAGGTCGAGCCCTTCGAGGCCGGTCATGGGCTCGTCATCGGCGACCTCGAGATCGACAGCTTCACCACCCCGCATGACGCGGTCGACCCCGTCGCGTTCTGCGTTCGCCACAACGGATCGAAGGCAGGGCTCGTCACCGACCTGGGCTACGTGCCCGACTCGGTGAAATACCAGATCCGCGGCTGCGACTTCCTTCTGCTCGAGTCGAACCACGACCTCGAGATGCTCAAGGTCGGTCCCTACCCGTGGTTTGTCAAGCAGCGCGTAATGAGCCGCGTCGGACACCTCTCCAACCACGCCGTTTCCGACTTCCTCGCCGGCGACTTCGACCGCTCCTCGCGCTGGCTTGTGCTGGGGCACCTGAGCGAGAACAACAACCACCCCGAAGTCGCCCGCATGTTTGCCGGCATGGCGCTCGAGCAAATCGGCTCGGCTCAGACGCGTCTCGTCATCGCCGAGCAGCGCCGACCCACCGAGGTGTTCGAGCTTTGATTCCCCGCTATACGCGTGAAGCGATGGGCCGCGTCTGGTCCGATGAGAACAAGTACCGCCAGTGGCTGGAAGTCGAGTTGGCGTCGTCCGACGCGCTAGCTGAAATCGGGGAGGTGCCCGAAGAAGCCGCTGAAGCTCTGCGAAAGCACGCCGACTTCGACGTGCAACGGATTCAAGAGGTCGAAGCCGAAGTCCGCCATGACGTGATCGCCTTTACCACCGCCGTGGCCGAAAAGCTCGCTGCGGCCGGTGCGGCCGACGCCTCCCGCTGGCTGCACTTCGGACTCACCTCGAACGACGTGGTCGATACGGCACAGGCGCTGCAGATCAAAGAAGCGTCGCGGCAAATCCAAACCGGCGTCGAGGAGCTGCACGAAGTTCTCGGCAAGCGCGCCCTCGAATTCAAGGACGCCGTTATGGTCGGACGCACCCACGGCGTGCACGCCGAACCGACCACCTTCGGTCTCAAGGTCGCCAACTGGTACACCGAGGTCGGCCGCCAGGTTGAGCGCTTCCGCACCGCCGCCGAGCAGATGCGGGTCGGCAAGATTTCGGGCGCGGTCGGCACGTTCGCTCACATCAGCCCGGGCGCCGAGGACCTGATCTGTGAAAAGCTCGGCCTCGGTCCCTGTCCCATCTCCTCACAGGTGATCCAACGCGATCGCCACGCGCATTACATCTCCACACTGGCGTTGATCGCTGCCAGCTGCGAAAAAATCGCGCTCGAAGTGCGTCACCTGCAACGGACCGAAGTGCGCGAGGCCCAGGAGTACTTCTCGAAATCGCAGAAGGGCAGCTCGGCCATGCCGCACAAGAAGAACCCAATCACCTCCGAGCAGATCTGTGGCCTGGCGCGCGTCGTGCGTTCGAATGCCATGGCGGCGTTCGAGAACATCGCTCTGTGGCAGGAACGCGACATCTCGCATTCTTCGGTCGAGCGCGTCATCCTGCCCGACTCGACCATCCTCGTCGATTACCTGCTGGCCAAGACCACCGATCTGGTCCGGCGGCTGCTGGTCTACCCCGAGCGTATGAGGCAAAACCTCGACATGGGTGGCGGACTGGTCTACTCAGGCCAGGTCCTGCTCGAGCTGGCCACCAAGGGTGTGCTGCGCGAGACGGCCTACCGCTGGGTGCAGCGCAACGCCATGCAGGCCTGGGAAGAGGACGTGAGCTTCCGCGAACTGATCGAGCAAGACCCCGACATCTCCTCCGTGCTCAGCCCGGAGCAGATCGAGTCCGCCTTTACCCTCGAGCACCAGTTGCGCCATGTGGACCACATCTTTCGGCGGGTTTTCCCCGCGCATTAGCCCCTATCCCTGGTACCTGTAGTACCCTTCAAGGCTTCGGAATACCCTTGTAACTCTTTATATTTAAGCTGCTTGACTCGTGGTCCCTAGAGCTGGAAATTTACTTGCTGGGAATTCGCGATCTCAGGATACAATCCTGGTGTGGGTGCCTACGCGCAAGCAGCCGGTTCAGACCGATTTAGTGACGCACTCTTCGACGGAGGTGTCGAGATCCTGTTGGCGATCGATGACACCGCCGCTCGGCTGACCCTAGAGGCCGTGCTCGCAAAGAGCGGCTATCTTGTTGATTCCGCGGCATCTTCGGCCGAAGCGATGGCGAAGGTCGAGGATCGGCAATACGCGATGGTCTTGTGCAATCTGGGCGGCGAGTCCCAGCAGGCGTCCCGCAACGTGATTCACCTCGCTCGTACTCAGAGCTACCGGCCCGCGACCGCCTATCTGACTGCCTTCCAGGAGTACTCCGGGGCTTGTGATGGTTCCGAGAAGGTACTCATCGAAACGGTCAACATC
The DNA here is from genome assembly GCA_965248255.1 of Bryobacterales bacterium. Lineage (GTDB taxonomy): Bacteria > Acidobacteriota > Terriglobia > Bryobacterales > UBA6623 > JAKZVK01. The sequence goes on along the minus strand of CBDFIW010000004.1, from coordinate 1,370,852 downwards.
CCTGCCTTCCTGACCCAAGTGACCGATCTACTCGCCACGCGAGCGGCCGGTCGCGCCGCGCGCCGCACCCGCCTACAGATCTCTGCCTGACCCCGAACCCGCGTCCCGAGCCGACAAGGCCCCTCGTTCTCTATATCCTCGCTTGACTGACGCTTCCAAGCAGTCTTTAATGGGCGCATGCTTCGGACTATCCTTCTCCTCGGCCTGCTCTGTCCCTTGTTGCTCCCTTTGGCATCCGCCCGTGTGGTGCGGGTCGAAGTTGAACGTCGCCTCGACGTACTTGACGGCAAGGCCTTCGGCCTCGTGGGCCCCTACGAGAAGATCAGCGGCAAAGTGTTCTTCGCCGTCGATCCCGACAACTCGGCCAATCGCATCATCACCGACATCGACCTGGCGCCCCGCAACGAAGCTGGCGAAGTAGAGTTCTCCTCCGACCTCTACTTGCTCAAGCCCAAGGACGCCGAACGCGGCAACGGCGCGGTCCTCTATGAGGTCTCGAACCGCGGCGGTAAAGGCATGCTTAGCTTCTTCAACTTCGCGCGGGGTGGCTACGAGCCAGAGAACGAGGAACACTTCGGCGACGGCTTCCTGCTGCGCGAGGGATACACGCTGCTATGGCTTGGATGGCAGTTCGACCCCCCGCAACAAGAGGGCCGCATGCGGCTCTACCCGCCCATCGCGACGAAGGGCGGCAAGCCGATCCGCGGCGTCGTGCGTAGCGACTTCGTGGTCAAAGACCGCCTCTACACCCACCTACTCTCCGACCGCAACCACATCCCCTACGAAGTCGCCGATCCCGGCGCTCCGGAAACGGTGATGACCGTTCGCGACGCCGTCGAATCGGCGCGCGAGACGATCCCCCGCTCGAAGTGGGAGTTCGCACGGATGGAAAACGGCAAGGTTACCCCTGACAAGGGACGTGTCTATCTGGAAGGCGGCTTCGAGCCGGGCAAGATTTACGAGGTTGTCTACGTCTCTGAGAACCCGCCGCTCGTCGGGCTCGGACCAACGGCCATTCGCGACATGGTCTCACTCCTCAAGTACGAGGGCTCCAAAGATCTCGCCGTTTCCGCCGGCGCCATTGACCGCGGTCTTGGGTTCGGCATCTCGCAAAGCGGTCGTTTCCTGCGCACTTTTCTTTACTACGGCTTCAACGAAGACGAGAAGCACCGCCAGGTGTTCGACGGGCTGATCTCTCATGTAGCGGGCGGCGGGCGCGGCAGCTTCAATCACCGCTTCGCACAGCCCTCGCGCGACGCCCATCCCTTCATGAACTTTCTATACCCGACCGACATCTTCCCGTTTACCGACCTCGAGCAAACCGATCCCGAAACCGGTCTGAGCGACGGCATTCTGAGCCATCACCTCGACCGCAAGTTCTGGCCCAAGATCTTCTACACGAACTCGTCGTACGAATACTGGGGCCGCGCCGCCTCGTTGATTCACACCACCTTGGACGGCAAGGCGGACGTCACGTTGTTCGACAACGTTCGGGTCTTCATGTTCAGCGGCACCCAGCACGGCCCCACGGGCTTCCCTCCCACGGTCAGCATTGGCCAACAGAAGAGCAACCCGATGAACTTCAAATGGTCCATGCGCGCCCTGCTACAAGCCATGGACCGCTGGGCCGGAGGCGGCCCACCTGCTCCGCCGAGCCGGTATCCCCGCCGCGAAGACAAAACGCTGGTGCGTCCCGAAGACCTGATGTTCCCGAAGTTGCCCGGCGTTGGGTTCTCCTCCCGCGCTCACAAGGCCTACCGTGCCGACTACGGTCCGCGGTTCTACAGTGCCGGAATCGTAACGCAAGAGCCGCCTAAGGTCGGCAGCGCCTTCCCGATCCTGGTCTCCGCCGTCGACCGCGACGGCAACGAAATCTCCGGCATTCAGATGCCCGAACAAAAGGTCCCGCTCGCCACCTACACCGGCTGGAACCTGTTCAACAAGAAGTCCGGCCCGACGCACGAGATCTCGAGCATGGCCGGCTCCTACATCCCCTTCGCCCGTACCAAGGCTGAACGGGAAGCCGCCGGCGATCCGCGGCCATCGATCGAGGAACGGTACCAAAGCCGGGAGCATTATCTCGGCCTGGTGGCCGACGCCGCCATCGAGTTGATCGAAGGCGGCTATCTCCTAGGCGGCGACCTGCCCGAGGTCCTCAAGAATGCGGCCCGCCACTGGGATTACCGGATGAACGAAAACCCCAAAAGCAGATAGTGCTTGACCCTGGAGCCAACTCCAGGGTGTATGCTCATGAAAGATGCGCCAAGCGCTGCTCAGACTCGTTGCCGTTATCACTCTGAGTCAGGTCTGCGTGCTCTACGGCGGCGGCTTCCTCCTCGGCTTCCAAGAGCTGGCTGGAGCGCCGGGAAGCAGGTGCGTGCGGGCCTGTTGTCATCTGGCGAAGGCTGGCTCGCCCTACGCAACATCCTGTTGCTCGCTGCGCTGCGGGGAAGACCCCACCGAACCAACGCCCGAGCCTGCTCGGGCGAAGAAATGGTTGGTGCCGGCGTTTGGTGTAGTGCAAGCAGTGCAACCGAGCCTCTCCGTTTGGGATGCCCTGGCGTATCTGGACTCTGATTCAGCGTCGACACCCGCAGTTGCTCACCCGCGGCTCTACCTGAAACACTCCATCCTCCTGGTCTAGCGCCAAGTCAAGGGGAGAAGTGCGCCCGATTGCGAGCGTGACTCTCCTCCGTCTGTCTACTCGGACTTGGCTTGGAGGATTGGAATGTCAGTATCACCGTGTTTTCATCTAGCGCGCCATGTCGCAGTCGTCGCTCTTGCGCTCGGCGCGCCGTTTGACGTGGCGCTTTCATATCTGTTCTTGCCGGATTCTGAGAAAAGTCGCTCGGGCAAGGCCCACAGAGTAGGCCGCCTGAGGCCTTTGCCTGCGGCCGGCGACATGGTCCATGGAGGGAGCAAATGATCAGAGCGCGTCTTTGTGGCGTCCTATTGACGCTTGTCCTGCTCGAAGCCCCAGTCTTCGGGCAGTTCGAAGGGGAGCCTCTGCGGCTTGACCGCCTACTGGAAGAGGCTCGTTTCAGCAATCCGCAACTCAAGGCCGCGAGAGCCCGATGGGAGGCGGCGACAAAACGCCCCTCGCAAGAGCGGACGCTGCCCGATCCTCGGGTGTCGGTGCGGAACTTCGGCGTCGGTCGGCCGGTCTCGACGCTCAATGTGAGCGACTTCGTCTTCGTCAGCCTTGGCGTATCGCAGGAGTTGCCTTTTCCCGGCAAGCTCAAGTTGAAAGAGAACGTAGCGTTGGAGGAAGCGCGGGCTGAGGAACAGCGCTACCGGCAGCTTGAGTTCGATCTCCTGTCCGAGGTCAAGCAACACTACTACGACTACTACTACTTTGCCAAGGGGCTCGAGACCGTCGCAAAGGACCGAGATCTTCTCGAAGAATTCGTCAAGATTGCCGAGGCTCGCTACGCGGTCGGCAAGGGCATCCAGCAGGACGTTCTACAAGCTCAGCTTGAGCAGACGCTGTTGCGCGACAGGGAAGAGATCTTTCGTCAGAGACGTGACAGCGCCGCCGCTGCGATCAACACCCTGCTAGACCGGTCGCCCGATGAGCCCTTGGGACCGCCAGAGAACGTGGAGCCGGCGCCGTTTCCAACGGAGCTAGCGGATTTGTATCAGGACGCTCAACGCCACTCGCCTGTCCTTCGTGCGCAGGAACACGAGGTGAGCCGCAACGCTGCGGCGCTCAACCTCTCACGAAAGGGATATCGGCCCGACTTCCGGGTGGGCTTTGAGTGGCAGCACACCGGATCGATGTTTCCTGACTATTACGTAGCGGCGTTCGAGGCAAAGATTCCGCTCTATTTCTGGCGGAAGCAGCGGTTTGGAGTCGAAGAGGCCGCTTCCAAGTTGGCAGAGGCTCGCCATACGTACCGGGCCAAAACCCAAGGCTTGCTCTTCGACATCAAAGATCACTATCTCATGGCTCGCGCCGCTGACCGGCTCGCATCGCTCTACAAGACGGCGATCATCCCGCAGGCCACCCTCTCGCTGGAATCTGCCATATCGGCGTACGAGGTCGGCTCGGCGGATTTTCTGACGCTAATCACCGCCGCCACCGTGCTCCTCGACTACGAGCTGGAGTACTACAGGCAGCTCGCCTCGTACCAGCAAGCGCTGGCTCGGATGGAACCCGTGATTGGCAAGAAGCTCATTCCTTGAAGGGAGACGACGATGACCCGCAAACGAACAGTTCTGATCATAGCGTTGGCGGCGGTTTGTATCGCCGCCGCCTTCGGCTTAGGGTGGCGTTTGGGCAGAGGTGGCCACTCGGTGGACGCCCCTCTCCATGAGCACGACCTGCAACCGGTTACGAACGAAGAGGGCGAGATCAAGTACTGGACCTGCACGATGCATCCTTCCGTGAAGATGAAGGAGCCCGGGAAGTGTCCTATTTGCGCGATGGATCTGGTCCCTGTCCGCAAGGAATCTGGAGGCGCGGGAGAGGGGCGCACGACAGAGTCCGCACCGGTGGTTCCTGAGAAGTCGCTGTTCACCGTCGATCCGCGGCGGCAGCAGATGATCGGAGTTCGCACCGACGCTGTGGCGACGCGCAGGCTCGACCGCACGATCTCGACGATCGGGCGGGTCAGCTTGGATGAGCGGCGCATCACACACGTCCACACGAAGTTCAGCGGATGGATCAGCAAGGTTTTCGTCGATTACACCTGGCAGCATGTGCGCAAAGGCGAGCCTCTGTTCACGATCTACAGTCCGGAGTTGGTTTCGACGCAAGAGGAGTATCTGCTCGCGGTCAAGGCCCAATCAACGCTTGGCGATCACGCCATCCAAGAAGTCTCCGGCGGGGCCCGCTCGCTCTTGAAAGCCGCTCGGCGACGTCTGCTGCTGTGGGACATTTCCGAAGATCAGATCGAGAAACTCGCTCGAACCGGTGAGGTGCAGAAAGACCTCGTGGTCCACTCGCCGACAGAAGGCCACGTAACCCACCGGAACGCTTTCGAGAACATGCGGGTCGAACCGGGGACGGAGATCTACACAATCGCCGACCATTCCTCTGTGTGGGTTCACGTTGAAATCTACGAAAACGACATTCCGCTCGTGCGCCTCGGACAGCACGCCTCGATGACGGTCGAAAGCTATCCGGGGCGGCAGTTCTTTGGGAAGGTGACCTACATCGAGCCTCATGTGATGGAGCAGACGCGCACCCTGAGAGTGCGTTTGGAGTTCCCGAACGCGGATCTTACGCTCAAGCCCGGCATGTACGTGGAAGTGAAGCTGAATGTGCCGAGCCGCACGGTCGTCGCGGTCCCCAAAAGCGCCGTTCTGCGGACGGGCGAGCGGGATATCATCTTCATCGATCACGGGGAAGGGCGCATGGAATTGCGTCAAGTCCAACTAGGCGGACACGGCGGCGACTACTACGCGGTTCTGAAGGGTCTGAAGGTCGGCGAGAAGATCGTTGTTGCCGGGAACTTTCTGATTGACGCCGAAAGCAAGGTCCAAGGCGTGATCGCGAACTGGGAAGGAGATCCGAAGCCGTGATCAACGCCGTTATCGACTACTGCGCCCGCAACCGCTTTTTTGTCCTCCTGTTGGCCGGCTTCCTGACGGCTTGGGGCGGGTGGGCCATCTACAACATCTCGCTGGACGCGATCCCCGATCTTTCGGATGTGCAAGTGATCGTCTTTACGGAATGGCAGGGGCGCAGCCCGGACTTGGTCGAGGACCAGATCACCTATCCCATCGTTACATCACTGCTGGGCGCGCCCAAGGTGCAGTTTGTTCGAGGGCAATCGTTTTTTGGCCTGTCGTTCGTTTACGTGATCTTCGAGGACGGCACGGACATGTACTGGGCCCGGAGCCGCGTCCTCGAATACATGCAGAGCATCCTGGGAAACCTCCCCGAGGGGGTCACGCCAACGTTGGGGCCCGACGCTACCGGTGTCGGTTGGGTCTACCAGTACGCCCTCGTGGACGAGACCGGGCAACACAACCTGCAAGAGCTACGCAGCTTTCAGGACTGGTATCTGCGCTACTGGCTGCAGGCGGTGCCCGGCGTCGCGGAGGTGGCCAGCGTTGGCGGCTATGTGAAGCAGTATCAAGTCAACCTCGACCCAGGCAAGCTTCGTGGTTACAACGTACCGATTCGCCGTGTCATCGACGCCGTCCGGCGCAGCAACAACGATGTCGGCGGGCGGGTCCTGGAAATCGCCGCGACGGAGTACTTCGTGCGGGGACGAGGCTACATCCAGTCCCCTCGGGATATCGAAAACATTCCCGTGGGCACCGACGGGCAAGGCACCCCGATCCACATCCGGGATCTGGGACACGTCACGATCGGGCCGGACATTCGGCGAGGCTTGGCCGAGTGGAACGGGAAAGGCGAAGTGGTAGGCGGAATCGTCGTCATGAGGTATGGCGAAAACGCCTTGGAGGTGATCGATCGAGTCAAACAACGGCTTCAGGAAGTCGAAGCGTCTCTTCCTCCAGGGGTGAAGGTCGTGTCGACTTATGACCGCTCGGAACTGATCAAACGCTCGATCGCGACGCTCGAGGACACGCTCAAGGAAGAAATCGCCATTGTCAGCATCATCATCGTTCTCTTTCTGTTGCACATCCCAAGTGCGCTGCTGCCGATCATTGTGATCCCGATCGCCGTCGTCCTCTCGTTCATCCCGATGTACTACATGAACCTGACGGCGAACATCATGTCGTTGGGCGGAATCGCCATCGCCATCGGCGCGCTCGTGGATGCCGCCATCGTGACCGTCGAACAGGTTCGTAAGAAACTGGAGCACTGGGACGCCGGGGGCCGGAAGGAACCGTACAAGCCGCTGGTCATCCAGGCAGTGAAGGAGGTGGCCGGACCGAGCTTCTTCTCGCTGCTGGTAATCGCCGTCTCGTTTCTACCGATCTTCACCCTCGCGGCTCAAGAGGGGAGACTGTTCAAGCCGCTGGCGTTCACGAAGAACTTCTCGATGGCGTTTGCGGCCGTGCTGGCGATTACTCTCATGCCGGCGCTGATCACCTTGGTCACACGAGCAGAACCTTTTTCGTTTCGCCCCAGGTGGCTGGCCCGAATTGTCAGTGTCCTCTGGGTAGGCAAGATCTATCGAGAGGAGAGGCATGCTCTCAGTCGGCCCCTGATCGCCGTGTATCGGCCGGTCGTAGAGGTTGCCCTGCGATTCCGTTGGGCCGTCATTGCGCTTGCCGTAATCGCTGTGACGCTAACGGTTCCGATCTATCAGAGACTCGGTTCCGAGTTCATGCCGCCCCTGAACGAAGGGTCCATCCTGTTCATGCCCACGGCTGTTCCGGGGATGTCGATCACCGAGGCCACTCGGATTCTCCAAACCCAGGACAAGATCTTGGCGCAGTTTCCCGAGGTCGAGAGTGTGTTCGGCAAGATCGGCCGAGCGCGTACTCCCACGGACCCGGCGCCGCTGAGCATGGTGGAAACGACGATCCTGCTCAAGCCGCAAGACGAATGGCGGCAGGTTGAGCAGCAAAGATGGTACTCAAGTTGGGCTCCCAACTTTGCCAAGGACTGGCTCCGCGAACTCTGGCCCGAGGCTCGCCCGATGACTTGGGACGAGTTGGTCGCGGACATAGGTCCGCAGGTTCAGTTCCCAGGTATGGCGAACATGTGGTGGATGCCCGTACAGACCCGCACGGAAATGTTAGCCATGGGAATGCGCAGCAACCTCGGCATCAAGGTCTTCGGGCCCGAGTTGGCGACGATCGAAGGGATCGCTGTAGAGATTGAAGAGGCGTTGCAGAACGTTGCCGGAACCCGCAGCGTGTTTGCGGAGCGGGTAACCGGCGGGTACTACGTCGACTTCGAGATTCGCCGCGAAGCAGCGGCACGATATGGACTGACCGTCGGCGATGTGGAAGACGTAATCGAGACGGCGATCGGCGGGAAGAACATCGCTCAGACGGTGGAGGGCCGTGAACGGTACCCCATCAACGTCCGTTACCTGCGCGAGTTCCGGGACGACGCTGAGAAGCTGCGCGACGTGTTGATCGCCACGCCGACTGGGGCCCATGTACCGATGTCCCTCGTCGCGGACATCCGCTACAGCAAGGGTGCGCCGCAGATTCGCGACGAGAACGGGCAGGTTGTTGGTTACGTGTTTGTCGACGTGGAGCACAAGGACTATGAAGGCTACATCCACCAAGCTCAGCGGATCGTCCGCGAAAACGTGACGTTGCCTCCCGGGTATCGGATTGAATGGGCGGGCCAGTACAAATACCTGCTGCGGACGCGCGAACACCTGAAGGTGATTCTCCCGCTGACGCTATTTATCGTCATCGTGCTGCTGTACCTGAACACGGGGTCCTACGTTAAGACGGCCATCGTCCTGTTGGCAGTGCCTTTCTCCGCCATTGGAGCCATCTGGTTGCTGTACTGGCTCGGCTACAACGTCAGCGTCGCGGTGTGGGTCGGACTGATCGCCCTCCTCGGCGTTGACGCCGAAACCGGGGTTTTCATGCTGCTCTATCTCGACTTGGCTTACGACGACCGAAAAAGGAAAGGCCTGATGCGGTCGATGGGAGACCTCAAGGAGGCAATCATCGAAGGCGCTGTAAAACGTGTGCGCCCCAAAGTGATGACGGTTGCAACGACGTTCATTGCGCTCGCACCGATCATGTGGTCGCAGGGAACGGGGTCAGACGTTATGCGACGGATCGCCGCACCGATGGTCGGCGGAATCCTGACGTCGTTCCTCATGGAGTTGGTGGTGTACCCGCCGATCTACCAGATCTGGCGGGGGTTCGAGGTTCGACGGGCTCAACGGGAGGCTTCTCATGTGTAGAGTTGTTGTGCTTGTGTTGGTAGCGGTTGTCTCCGGACCCCTGGCTCGCGGCGAGTTCCGCTATCAGGTGAGGCGGGACAAGTTCCGGGGAAGTGAAGCGGGGGTGCTGACGATCGACGCCAGCGGTGTTCATTACCGAAGTCAAAACGAGAAAACTCTTCTTGACTTTGCATTTGTGGACATCCGTAAAGCGGACGTGTCTGATTCTCAGGAGGTACGGCTTTTTACATACCAACGATCGAAGAAGCGCCTCGCGCGGCCTAGACTGTATCAGTTCAAGATCCTTGAGGGAACCACAGGCGAGGCGCTCGCGGAGTTCCTTGCAGAACGAGTGGAGCGGCCTGTGGTCGGCGCTTATGGAATCCAAGAGGGCGCCGGCGGGATTCCGGCCTATCACCGTCACGTGTTGGGCGGGTGCGATGGGACCCTTCGTTTTGACAGGGACGCTATCCGGTTCGACAGCATGAACCGGAAGCACTCAAGAACCTGGGTCCACGCGGACATCGAAACGATCGGAACAATGGACCCGTTCCATTTCCGATTAACGACCTATGCCGAAACCTACAACTTTGATCTGAAGGAGCGCTTGTCACCGGAGGACTACCGGTCGATTTGGTACAGCGTGTACTCACAAGCGAGCGAACTCCAACCGGGGCTGATCAATTCTCGCTCGGCCGCACAGCGAGACAGGCCGAAGGAGAGGAACTTGGGAACCTGCAGGGCAAAGCTACGGCGGGCGGAATTATGCAGGTGACGGGCTTGATGCACCCGTATGGAGACGAACCGCCGGGAGTGACTGTGCTACGGTCTAGCGTTTCCACCGGCGAGGAATAAGCGCCTGACCCTCGACTTAGGTCCAGAGTTTAGGCTCGAGGCAGTCGCAACAGTAATGGAGCGAGACGGTGACCCCTCGACCACCACGGGGGCCGGGTCAACCCGCAGGCCCGCAACCCTACGGGCACCGCTGTGCATGGTGGATGTTCGGGACCGGTAGTCAAGCGGCAGCGACGACGCGGGCGCAACTCTACTCGATGGTCGCTGCGGGATGCCGCACGCTCTTGCGCTTTAGCGCACCCTTCTTGCTCCAATGCAGCACTGTCCCCGCCACGAACGAAACACCACAGTAGAAGTAGTACAACAAGTGGAACGGTATGGCGGTGCAAGCGAAGAGCGCGTCGTGAGTGTGAGCGAGGAAGGCGTAGAACCGCACGTTGAGGGTCATCACGACCGCCAGGAGAAGGATCGGAGGCAGAATCATGAGGTCGCGCGGCCAATGACCCAGCAAGTAGACGCCGCAACACAGGCTGGCCACACCCGTCACCGCCGAAAGCACCTTCGCCAACCCGCTTTCCTCGCGCGGCCGCAGGAATCGGTGTTGAAGGATGAGGATTGCAGTTCCCAGCAGCAGAGGCGGCAAAAGAGACGGCAGCCCGTAGCCGACCGCGACCAGCACCGCCGCGGCCAGGCCGCCGATCAATTCAATCGCGCGCCGCGGCCGCAGGCTCGTCGACGTCCAGTTAAATAGCCAGTAGTTGGCTGCGACTAGGTATAGCCCGGCGGCCAGGGGGGCGACGACCAGGCCGCCGAATTGAATCACGATCGCCAGCACCGCAAGAACCAGCAGATGGACCAGTGCCACGTTGACCCGCTGCATCACCCGCAAGTTCAAGTCCGAGTGCATGCGGCGGCGGCTGAGGATCAGCTCGGTCCAAGGGATGCCCCGGTCCAGCACGTCCGTCTTGAGGATGCTCCAAAAACTCCACTTCTTCAGATGCTTGACACGGAGCTGTTTGTCGAGACGCATCCTGCGCGCGTCGGCGTGCATGCGGTAGCCTAACTCGATATCTTCCACCGACGGACGCTTGTACGCCTCGCTGAAACCGGCGTAGTCAACCAGCACCGAGCGCCGAATAGCGCCACAGCCGCTCCAGAAGGTAAAGGCCTCCTCGTTGGCTTCCTGATGCACGAAGTGGTGGAACAGATTGCGGTACTGCGAGAGAAAGTCGGGCTCGTCGGGCTCATCGTCGTAGGAACCGATCACGGCGTCCAGGTCGGCTTCCTGCTCGAAGCACTCCGCGACGCGCGCCAGCGAGTCAGGGCTCACACACACATCGGCGTCAACGAAATAAAGGATCTCCCCGCTGGCCTCCCCGATGGCCCGGTTGCGCGCTGCCGCCGGTCCGCGATTGATTCGCCCGCGAATGACCTTGCAACCGTGCTGCTCGGCAACCTCGGCGGAGTCGTCCGTCGAGGCGTCGTCGACGACAATGCATTCGAAGTTCTTGAAGGTCGAGTTTCGCAGGCCCGCCAGACAGCGGTCGAGGTGCTCCGCGGAATTGTGCACCGGGACGATAACCGTGATGGTGGGCTGCGGCTTCGGCCTGGGAGTCAAGAATTCAGTCTATAGACTATGCGACCGTCTTTTCAACAGCCGCTTGAAGTTGGTGCCGCGTGAAGTTGGTGAAGTCGGGGTCGCCGCGTAGGGGTCGCGACATTCTAGGCCTTTGAAGACCCGGCCCGGACGTGTTCCAACACATCCAGAACCCTTCCCGCCGCATCGCCGTCCCAAAGGGCCGGCGCCGGCTTCGCGGCAGGGGGGCCGGCAAGCAGCTCGTCCACAGCCGGCACGATTGTCTCAGGATCCGTCCCAATCAGGCGATTTGTTCCCTCCGCGATCGTAATGGGCCGCTCGGTGTTCCGGCGCACCGTCAAGCAGGGAACTCCCAGTACCGTCGTTTCCTCCTGGATGCCTCCGGAGTCGGTCAGCACGAACCGCGCCTCGCTCTGCAGGTGCAGGAAGTCGAGATACCCCAGAGGCTCACATAGGATCATCCCCGCCGTTTCGATCGCCGCACTTTCTATCACCTTGCGAGTGCGGGGGTGCACGGGGAAAACCACGGGCCAACGTTCGGAAACGTCGCGCAAGGCATCGATCAGCCTGCTCAACCTTGACGCTTCATCCACGTTCGAGGGTCGATGCAGGGTGACGACAACGTAGCCCTTCGGCTCCACGCCGAGCCGTTTTTGTACATCCGACCTCGCCGCTTGTTGCCGAAACCGCAACAAGGTGTCGATCATCACATTGCCCACCAGGAAGATCCGCTCATCCGACACACCTTCCGCACGCAGGTTCTCGACTCCCGAGGGCTCGCTTGCGAAGAGATAGTCCGAGAGAGCGTCGGTGACGACACGGTTGACCTCTTCGGGCATCGAGCGGTCGAAGCTACGTAGACCCGCCTCGACGTGGGCTACCGGGATTCCGAGTTTCGCCGCCGCCAGCGCTCCTGCCAGGGTCGAGTTCACGTCGCCGACGACGACCAATACGTCAGGGCGCTGCGACGTCAACTCCGGCTCGAGGCGCTGCAGGATTTCCGCCGTCTGTTGCACCTGCGAGCCTCCGCCTGCGCCCAAGTGGGCGTCGGGCTCGCGCAGCTTCAACTCCTCGAAAAAGGTATGGGACATCTCCGAGGAGAAGTGCTGTCCCGTATGAATCAGCCGTGTCTCAAACCGCCCGGGAGGCAGCCGCTTTGAGGATCGCGGCCATCTTGATGGAATTTGGCCGGGCTCCAACGACACAGGTGAGGCGGATGGCTTGCATCAGACGTGGCCGCGGCAGTCGTACACTGTGTCCAGCCGCTCTAGCAGCCGTAGCGCGGGGCTCGGAGAGACCCGCGGCCTTTGCTCCCGCTCCTGGCTACGCAATGCTGTAGATGCTAGAACGACGCCGAACGGCTTTTCGGCGTCGCGGGCGGCGTCGAGGAATGACGTCGAACCCAAAATCCCGGACCACCTACACGAAAACGGGGGTGGCGCGCCTACACCACCCCCGTCAGAGAACCATCTTGCGTGAGGCCTAGCCCACGAACAGAGCCGTCACCGCTTTGCCCTTCACCAACTCCCTGGGCTGATTGAGATGGTTGTGAATCTCTTGGTTAGGATCGATGCCGAGCGCGTAGTAGACGGTTGCCAGTAGATCGTTCGGATGCACCGGCTTGTCCTTGGGCGAAGAGGCCGTCTCGTCCGATTCACCGTAGAGCCGCCCGCCGGGAATGCCCGCGCCTGCCACGAGCGCCGTGTAGCAATAGGGCCAGTGGTCGCGGCCGTCGGGAGAGTTCGAGTTGCCCGAGGTGCTCACGCCCAGGCGCGGCGAGCGCCCGAACTCACCTACCGCCACGACCAGCGTCTCGTCGAGCAAACCGCGCTCGGTCATGTCTCCGAGCAGCGCGGAGAGCGTCTGGTCGAGCACGGGGCAGTGCAGATTCTTGAGCGGGCCGAAGTTCGAAGCGTGGGTGTCCCAGGCGGTCGTTTCGGGATTGCCGTTGGACACCGAGGGCCAGTTCAGTTGAACAAAGCGCGTACCGGCCTCGATCAGCCGCCGGGCCATCAGCGCGCCCTGGCCGAACGTCGTGCGCCCGTAGCGCTCGCGCATCTTGGCCGGCTCCTTCTCGAGATCGAAAGCATCGCGCGCTTTCCCGGAGAGCACCAGATCGTAGGCCTTCTCGTAGTACTTGTCGAGCGCCGAGTTCTCGACCGCCTTCTCGAGATCGGGCATCGACTTGTTGATGCCCTTCAACAACTCGAAGCGCTCCTGCAAACGCTCGGGCGGCGTCTCCTTGCGCAGCGCCAGGTCTTCGAGCTTGATCGGCTTGTTGGGGTCCTGATACAGCCGGTAGGGGTCAAAGGCCTTGCCGATGAAACCGGCCGCACCGCCCTTGCCGATGATGCTCGATTCCTGCAGCGGCCGTGGCATCTCGACGAACGGCAGCACCGCTTCGGTGGGTGGTTTCTTCTGGCTAATCCACGAGCCAACCGTGGGAAAGTCGATCGGCGAAGGCGGCTCGAGCTGCCCCGAAGGCGACACCTTGTCGGGGGGATAGCCGGTCAGCATCTGATAAATCGCCGCCGTGTGATTGAACAGCCCCTTGGGCGTGTAGCTCATCGACCGGATCAGTGTGCATTTGTCCATCGACTCGGCGAGCTTCGGCATCGTCTCGCTGAGCCAGATGCCCGGCACCTTGGTCTTGATCCGGCTGAACTCGCCGCGGATGTTCGACGGCGCGTCGGGCTTGGGGTCCCAAATATCGATATGGCTCGGCCCGCCTTGCAGGAAAAGCATGATGACCGACTTCGCGCGACCGAACCCCATCGCGCCGTCAAAGCGCGGCGGTGCGGCGGCCGCTCGGGCACGCTCTTGCAGCGACAGGACCTGCGACAGCGTCATCCCCAGCAGGCCCAACGATCCGACCTGCATGAAATCGCGGCGACTTGCACCGTCACAGTTCCGAACTGCTATGCGTCCGGGAATCGTTAACATGTTCGCCTCCTCAGCGACCAAGTGTACACGCTTAACATTATAGGCCACCGAACGTCCGGTCGCGAGCCGATCTGTGTCAAGGCCCAATAGAAATGTCCCCTTCGGTAGCCCAGTAGAAGTGTCCCCTTGGTGATAGGAGAGAATCGTCATCGTCGGGGCTGTGGAACTGTGGGAATCGCGTAGCGATTTCCAAGGGACGGTGGGAAGGGTGGAAAACCATCCACGGTTCCTCGAGCCCGGCACGGCTGCCGCCACAAGGTTTTCCACGCTTTCCATCCGACCCGGCATTTCCACAGCCCTCTTATGAATTCGCAGATCGTGTTTTCCGCAACACAGGTCGCCGCCAGGGGTGGTTCGCCGCCGGCTTGCGTCTGGCCACCACGTTCCCCTGCGGTGCCGGCTTCGTCCGCAGCCGTGGCGTCGGCGTGGCGATCACTTCGTGCTCGATCTCGTGCCCCTCAAACCTCACCTGCAAGCTCTCATCGCGCCCCTGTTGGACCGTCACCCGTGCACCCGCCCCCACGCCCTGATTGCGTTTCGGCTTCAACTGCAAGCAACGATTCTCGAAACGCACCACCTGGTCGTTGCTCACCACCCGTTCGTATTCGAAGCAGAACACCCCTCGCAGCTCGGTGCCGCGGGGTAGCGCCTGGTGAAAGTCCGCTCCCGCCGCCGGCTCGCAGCAGAAGCGCTCGTTGTGCTCGGCTAAGTACTCCTCGCCGAGGTAACGGTTCGCCGCCTCGTAATCAACGATGCCCCGCAGCCGCATCTTCTTGATCAGGCGGTCCTGGTGCGTGCCGTGATGGCGTTCGACACGTCCCTTGGCTTGCGGCGACGATGCGGCAATGATGCCAATGCCAAGCTTCGCGCACATGCGCCCGAACTGCGTCTCGGGCTTGATGCCTTCCAGTGCTTCCCGCGACGTCGGCTGGCGCTGGTAGACGTTTTTCCAGTCGCAGTACAACGCCTTGGGAACGCCGTGTTGGCGCACCCAGGCTTGGAGCAGATCGGCCGCGGCCCAGGTCGTTTCCTGGCCCGAGAAGCGGCACAGTGCAAGACCGGTCGCGTCATCGACAAAGTTCATCAAACAGGCTTTCGGGCCGCGTCCTTCCAGCCAGTGGTGGTGCGAACCGTCGAGTTGAATCAGCTCGCCGAAGTGCGCTTTGCGTTGCCGCCGGCTGCGATGCGGTGGGCGCTTGCGACTCCGGCTCCACAGGCCCGCCGCGAGCATCCAGCGCCGCAGCGTTTCGCGCGGCACTTCCAGGCCCTGATCGGCTGCCAGATGTTCCGACGCCAGCGTCGGCCCGAAGCGCTCGTGCCCCTCGCCCGCATAGTTTGCGTGCACCAACTCGAGAACCTGCTCGCGGCGCTTGTCATCGGCTCGGTTCGAAGCGCGGCCGACGTTACCGTGCACCAAAGCCTTGACCCCGCCTGCTCGGTAACGCTTGTTGAGCCGCTTCGCTTGGCGGTAGCTGACCTCCAGCAGTGCGGTGGCTTCGGTCAACTTCAGTTCCCCTCGTTTCACTCGGCTCAGCACTTCGCCGCGCCTCAACTCCTTGGCACTCATCCATGTCCTTCCCAATCTTTCACCTCCTCGCAGAGGTCCAGATTAGGGGACATTTCTATTGGGCGCTCAAGGGGACATTATCATTGGGCTTCAACAGTCGCGAGCCGATCTGGATCGGCTGGATCGCTCGCTGGCAACCCGCTCCAAGGCCGCTGCTTCACTCTCGCTCAAACAGGTACAGCGTCCGCACCGTGCCGGGAACCGGCGAGCGCCAGGTCAGCCGAAAATGCACACGGAAGCATTCTTCGAAGGACGCTTCCTCATAGTCGTCAAAGATGTCTTCTCGACCTGCCAGCAGCCCTTGGACCAGCGGGTCTTCCTTGGGCACAAACTCGATCAAGACCCGCCGGCTGAGGCGAGCCAGAAAACCGGCTAGCCGGCCGAGAGGGATGTTTCCGCCGATGCGGAGGTGGTGGACAAGGGCCAAGGCCAAAACCAGGTCGGGCCGAGGTCTGTCGAAGAACCCCATCCTCTCGCTTCCTCCGAAACCCAGCGGTGGTGTTGGGTTCGTGAGATCCATCACAAGGGGAAGCATGTGAGAATCCCCGTTGCCTCGCGAACGGATGTAGTTTTCATTCACCGACAAGGGGTCCTGGTCGTAACAGACGCAGTCAATCCCGAGGCCTGTCACTAGACGGCTGTAGTTGCCGACATTGCCTCCAAGGTCGAACACCAGCTTCGGTCCACAGGCTTGGACTGCTTTTTCCACGGCCTGCTTCTTGAACGCCTCACTCTCCTCTGAATAGTGACTCGCGTCGGCGTAGTAGGTGGACCAGGATGATTGCCTCTTACCCAGATGGATCTTTTCCACCGTCGAAGTGAGGGACTCGACAAGGGCGATCTTCCTTGACGTGCTCATGCGGATGTCGCCAGCGGCGGTTCTGCTCTCGACTCCACGGTGCTTTTCTTGACTCCGGGCGTGAAGGCCGATGTGAAGAAAGACACCCGGACGCAGCTTCGCCCTCAGCGGTAAAAGGCGGTTCGTGAGAGCGAGATCCAACCCATCGAGCGAGGTTGTCAGATGGCGCTGGAGCCCCGGGTCAACGCAAGCCGACAGCAACAGCGGCGCCAAGAAATGCTCGCAGAACTGACGATACGCCACCCAGGGACCACCGGTGTCTTTCTCGAACGACGAGATGTCGATGAAGACCGGCCTGCCCTGATGAAACTGGACGTTGAAGAAGGAAGCGTCTTTCAGGGAAAGGCCCGACGGAAGAGCGTCCCGTTGGACATCCAGAGTGAGCAGCGCCGCATCCTTGAGCTGGCCGAAGCACCATTCGTAAGGATAGGAGATAAAGGGCAGTTGCTCGGGGATAAGCACCTTCGCCACGTCGTGACCGCGGGCCCGGCCGGCGAAGACCTGCTCTTGGTGCGGCAGCAACTGCCTTCTTGAAACCAGGAGATCGTAGACCCCTGATCCCATTAGAAGATCGTAGTCCGGTTTCCCATATGCGGTGATCGCTCTCTTATACACTCCGTCTTCAACGAAGATGTACCCCGCAGGATCCCGAAAAGAGGCTGCGTGTTGCGTTGTCGGCGAAGGCATCGGTTATGAGCCTGTGGGAGAACTTCGATGGAAAATGTAGGGGCTCGATAGGTCAGACCCGCTCGGGAAGCTTGTCAAGCTTCCACGGTAGGACGCGCAGCTCGACAACACGCCAAGTCCCTTAGGAAGGCTTCTCAACCCCGGCGTGCTGGCCGGGCTTCTCATCCTCCGACCAGAGCCGTAGAAGCTGGATCCCGTCAAAGCCGCCTTCCTCCCGTAGGTAGTAGACCGCATCCAGTCCATCTGGGAGGTCCCATTGCGCCTCAGGATACAGTTCCTGCTTAAGAAAAGTGATGAGACTGCCTTTTTGGCGGACCCATCGCCCTTCGCGCGATCCGGGCTTTCGCACGGCGGCGAACGTCGAGAAACTTTCCAACAGCGCTCGAGACGAACTATCTTTTCCCCCGCGCCCCATCATTCGGGATCCGTGGTCCCCGTGCAGCACAACCGTGGATGAATCAAGCAACTGATGTGCCGCAAGCTCATCAAGAAACTCCCCCAGGCGCCGTCAGATACTGTACCTGCGCCGCGTAGCGGGCATGACGGACCTGATACAGAGGATTCTCCCGCAGTGTTGGTTCGGCCTCTGGGATGCCCACCATCTCCGAAAGAGGCCGAACCGTCCCGTCAGCCCGGTAGACCCAGCTGAAGTGGGGCGCCATGAGATGGGCAAGAAAGAGAGTGTTTTGCTGTGCCACCAGGACATCGTCCTGCAGCATGTCGAGAATACTCAAGGAAATGGGCTGTGACCACCATAGGTCTTGAACCTCCATGTATCGCCGGTAGACGTTCTTTATCGCTAGGTGTAACGGCCGGTTCCTGGCCGCGTGGGTCCCTGTGATCAGC
Source organism: Bryobacterales bacterium (assembly GCA_965248255.1). Lineage (GTDB taxonomy): Bacteria > Acidobacteriota > Terriglobia > Bryobacterales > UBA6623 > JAKZVK01. The sequence continues at coordinate 1,352,775 of CBDFIW010000004.1, read as the reverse complement.
CACAAGCGGTCCCCCCCAACGAAATGGGCGCCGTTGTCGCCGCAGCAAGGTTGAGCACATCGTAAACGACCCTTGTTTCGGCCCCGGTGTCGGGGCCGAAATGGCTCATTCGGCGAGCCTCATAGAGGCGGACTGCGTATCCTTGTGACTTGAAGTGCGTGAAGACCTTGAATACCGCTTGCTCTGCTCTGCCGGCGGGGTTTTCTTCCAGGTCCTCGTCGAGCAGCTTGAGATCCAACAGACTCGGCATCGCGTTAGCCGTCGCGGCGTAATGGCTGAAAGCGTTCTCATACACGGTGAAGCCACGGGGAAGGAAGGTTTCCCGGATCGAGGTGACGGCCTGTCTGGAAGTCGCTAGGTCCTCTGGAAAGCCTGCGGGTCCTGCGTACTCGTCCAAGATCAGATAGATCACGTGCCCGTGACTGCCCGGGGAGCGGTTCGGCGCACCACCTGGCTCGGGGCCTCGAACCTCGATGAGCGGCGGACCGAGCAGCGACTCGACACAGCCTGCTACGCAGGAAACAGAGAGGAATACCAGCAGGGCGATGCCGAACTTCTCGCGCATCCAATAGTTCAGAGCGCCGAACAGCAGCAGGCCGGCAGCCAAAACCCAGATCGGCTTCAGAGTGAGTAAACGCGGGTGCAAGAGCTGTGCGTACGGCACCAGCATGAAGCCCAATATCGCAACCAGCACGGTGTAGAACAGATAGGTTGGGCGGGTAACCCACGCCAGCAGCGAGCAGGCAGCCGCTAGCAGCAGCAGGCTGATCACTACCTCACTGCATAAGAACGGATACCTCCAGCCGATCAGCTGCTCGACGAAGGGAAGAACGCACAGCGCCGAAAACACTGTGAACCGAAACCAGAACGCGCAGGGCGTCCATATCCTTCGGTGTTCCATAGCGCACGTACGATTCGCTTGAAATCCTGCTCGGGCAATTCTATCTGCAGTGAGACCGACGCTGCCGGCGATCCGACAAAGTCTCAGGTGGCCACAGCGGGGGAGAACACGTGTGTCTGCTATGGACTCGGCCTAGTCCTCAGGCCGCGAACGGAAGAGGCCCGCGATCTTCTTCCAGTAAAGCTTGCACAGTGTCAGGCCCGCCGCGATGGCGCCGATCGTCACCTGCACCAGCATGCTGCCGGTGCCCGGGTCGATGTAACCGTAGGCATGCTCGGGCACTCCGACAGCGAGAAAGATCAGCGCTGAAAGGAGCAAACTACAGCGCTTCCAAATGGGGTTTCGGCAGGCCATGGGTCGGGCTCTTCGGTGCGTTCGACGTCATTATAACCGATCTACGTCTGATCTTGAGCCAGCGATACCTAGTCCTAGTGTTGACGTCTCAATGGTTGCGTTTGCGTCTCTGCAGCACCTGGGGATGAGTTCTCGGCCCAATCGCGCCAGAGGTCCAAGAATGGGAGAGCGGAGAAGGCTCCGTCACTATTCGTCACATAGACGGATTCGGACGCCGCCGCTAGATCGGGCGCCGTACCATAAAGCTCTTCGGCCAGAAACCGCAGCACACTCCCCTTTCGGGAGTCCACTCTCCCCTGCCGCGTCGGGGTCATCCTTACCGCCAACAGAGTCGAGTACGCTTCGAGCAGGCGCCGGAAAGGCGCAGTGCGTCGGCCCTTGCCAAGAAGCCGCGCTCCGTGGTCGCCGTGTACGATCACCGTCGCGCGATCCAGCAGCTTGCGACGGTCCAACTGCTCGAAGAAGGCTTGAAGCCGCCGGTTCAGGTACTGCACTTGACCGGCATAGACACGATGAAGCTCTCGGTATCGCGGCTCACCCACCCGCAAGGAGCCGGGCGGTGTCGAGTGGGCCAGTGTCGAGGCTGGCCAGGCACTGCCATCCGGCCGATGGACATAGGAAAAGTGTGGAGTCAACAAATGCGCAAAAACAGCGAGTCTTGCCGTGCTGCTTTCACGTCACGATCGAGGAGATCCAAGACCTCGAACGCCCACTGTGTCGTAAAGTACACCCCCCCATAGCGGCCGCAGGCAGCACAGAAGTTCTTATCCACTAATCGTAACGCGAGATTCTCCACGCTGAATCGACCGGCGAGCAGAAGAAGCCGATCGGTCCAGGGCATGGCAAGGTCGTGCATTACATTCAATCTGCTGTAGTCGTACAAGACGTTGCTGTTGGCGGGAGGGACGGGATAGAAGATGTCGAAAACACTGGATTGATAGATATTGAGCAAGTAACCTTTATCTCGAAAATATGCAAGCAGTCGGTAGTCCTGACGAGAGTGCTGCTCCGATTCCGACGACTCACCTTCTTTTCCTGGTTCCAACACTCTGAGGTTCAACAGGCTGATCATGGAATCGAAGGTGTTGTCGTAGTTGCTGAAGGCATGGCTGTAGACCGTGAAGCCATAGCGGAGGAACGTTTGATATATCGAGCGCACCGCTGCTCTCGACGCTCGTTCGTCCAGGGGAAATCCCGCCGGCCCCATATACTCATCCAGAATGAGGTAGATGACGAGCGAAGGCTCGGCCTGGGCGGCCGTGGGTGCTGCCTGAGGAAGAGAGCGTTCCAGCTCGGGCTGCTGGACGGCCAACGACGGACGCATCGCTCCTTCGACTGAACCGTACAGAAAGGACGCACTGAGAGAAACAACCAGTACGACCAGGAAACGCTCTTGCAGATAGTACGCAGCGAGCGCGAGAAGGGTGACGGATCCAACGAGGATGTAGTAAGGGTTTGTCGCAGCCAGAACCGGCACGACGTGTTTTAAATAGGGCACTGATAACAGACTCAACATGCTCACGAGCAGGACGTAGAAGGAAGCATCGCTGCGGTGCCATGATCCCATCGCGAAAGAAACAAGCACCAGTACACCAATCACGACAAGCGACTCTGGCGCAACCGGGTTGTATCGGTGAGAAGCCAGAAACTCAAGAAAGGGATAGACCAGCAGAGCTACGAACGAGAGAACCCGCAAGCGAGCCGTTCCGGTTCGGAGGGCAACCATAGGCCGGACTTGATGGGTGCGGCAGCTGCCTCAGCGACCTTGAGCAGTTCGGATCGTGAGGCTAGACTCACGCCGCCCGTGTCACGACACTTGCCATCTTTCTCTTGTACCACTCGACTTCGGGACCGATCTTGCCCTTGCTCGTGCGCGTGAGAAGCTGTGTCAGTTCCTTATCGTCAAAAGGCCGCTGGTGTTTGATGACGGAGACGTTGTGATCGAGCTGCTCGACGGTCTCGACGCCGGAACAAATCGTGTCCGGCCCCTGCGCCATCGCGAAGCGCAGGCATTCGGGGATAGTCGCAATCTTGTTGTCGAGAATCGGCCCCATGGCGTTGGTCTTCATGGCGATCTTGCCGAGCCCTGCTTTCGTCACCTTCGGCAGGACGTTCTCGACGAAGCTCAGGTAATGCGGATCGACCAAGTTGACCGGGTGCTGTACCGTCTCCCAGCCATCGTAGCCGTTGAGCAGCGCCAAGTGGACTTCCGGGTCATGGTGGCCGGTGAATCCGATGTGCCGCACCTTGCCTTGCTTCTTGGCCTTGACGAACGCTTCGAGCGAGCCTTTCGGGCCGAAGATCTTCTCGACCTCGTCCATGCGCGCCACCTCGTGGCATTGCCACAGGTCGAGATGGTCGGTGCGCATGCGCTTGAGCGTGTCTTCGAGCTGCTTCATCGCGCTGTGCTCGTCGCGCAACTCCGCCTTGCTCATCAGTAGGACCTTCTCTCGTTTCCCACCCGCGAGCGCGTGCCCGTAGAACGAATCGCTCAGCCCGCTGTGATACTTGTGCGCGCTGTCGAAGAAGTTCACGCCGAGGTCGATGGCGCGGTGAATGATCTTCGTGGCGTTGTCAGGGCCTTTCTTGGCCATGTGGAACCCGCCCAGGCAGAACAGCGACACCCGCAGACCCGACTTGCCCAACGTCCGCATGGGCATCTCGCCTTCGCCTGCCAGCGGCAACGCGGCCGTCAAACCGACGCCGCCCGCCACCGTGCTCCTCAAGAAATCACGACGTTTCATCGCCAACCTCCCGCCATACTACGCCCACAGGATACCATTTAGGATTCCAGGGCCGGCCGTACCGCCTCCTCGCTCAGCGGTCATGTTCCAAGACTCCAGGCTCAGCCGCAGCCAATCTTGGCGCTCGTGTTCCTCTTCGGCCTGGCGCTTCGAGAAGAAGTCCTCCGCTGCCTCCCGGAGATGCTTTTCCTGCGCCGGCAGCGCTGACCTGGGGTTTCTCAAGCCGAGAGTTCTGGGCACGCCCAACCCCAGATCCTACCGTGGTTCATCCCCGGTCGCCACATCGGCGCGCCGGCCGCTTTGCGCCAACCCCAGCTCGACGTTGGCGCCCGCTTTGATCAGCCCGCCTTCGCTGGGACCCTGGAAGAAGGTGAATCCCGGCCGGTCGCTCCAAGCCCAGGGGCCCCCCAACGTCTTGCCGGCCCCCAAGGTGTCGTCGTGGATCTTGGTGATCAGCTTTTTGTACCGCGGGTCGCTTCGTTCCCATCTCGTGAAGCTCCCTAGGTCGCCGCTGGCGGCGAATACCACGTCGACCCCGGGGACGGCGGCGATCTTGTCGGCGTTGGCGACACCGGCGGGCGTCTCGATCATGATGATCAGCATGATGTTGTCGTTGGCGGTCTCGCGGTAATCGCTCCCCCACAGCTTGCCGTACTGGCCGCCGCCCCGGCTGCGCCGTCCCATCGGCGGGTATTTCGAATAAAGGACGGCCCGTTCGGCTTCTTCGACGGTGTCAACCATGGGAACGATGACGCCGAGGGCGCCGATGTCGGTCGCCTTCTGGAGATCGCCTTCCGTCGCGTCCGGCACGCGAATGAAGGGAACCGCCGACGCGCCCCGGCAGGCCCAGATCATCTTCGCCACGTCGTTGTACATCAGCGGGCTGTGCTGCATCTCGATCCACAGATAGTCGAATCCGGCGTTGGCCATGGCGCAGTAGATCTCCGGGTCCGACGTGTTGATGGTTCCGCCAACGACTTGCTTCCCTTCCATCAGTTTCTTCTTCGCCGTGTTGTACATCCGCACGCCCTGCGCCTGAAGCGCCGAGGGCAACAGCAAGCTCAGCATCGTGCAAGCCACGGTGGACAAGATGACACTTCTGAAAGTCATGAACATCTCCTTTGTTCCTCGGAAATCTGTCGACGAGAACGCGACATGGTTGACTGCGGGCCTAGGCGATGCACTCGAGACGGTCCACGCCGCTCAAGATCGGCCAATGCCACTATACAAGGAAAAACAGCCCGGCGCGCGGACGTTCACTTAGAGGTCAGTAGGGGCTCGCAGAGGCCCGCAGTCTTTGGTCTCTGTTGCCACCGAGGTGCCCCGGCAGCATGCCCGACGACAAGCGTACCTGTCGCCACCTAGCCCCACAAGCGCCACACTTCGGCAAGCCCAATCCAAAGGTTGACGAAGCCCATACCGGAGATGCCACCCCGCAAGTACGTACTCAACCACAGCGCACCCCATTCGGGTGTCAGGCTAAAGAAGTAGTTGTTGTCCCAGAACTGCGTCCAGGGCAGCACCACCAGGACCAAGCCGACCTCGAGGCAGAACAGGATGAAAAGAATGTGCATCAGCATGCTGCCTCGCTGACGCTCAGGGCGCTCGAACCTCGTTCCCTCACTCTCGGGCTGGAACAGAACGCCTCTCATCGTTGTCTAGCCTGCGTCCGAGGCCGTCCGCTCGCCGCTGGACCGGATTGCCCGGGACCGGGGTGCCGGGGACAGCGGCAGTGTCATTTGCGGGTCGAACTCCACTACGCGCACCGCGAACCGGGCGCTGGCCGCCACCGGCGCGAAGCTCAGGCGATGAAGAGGCGTCGGGCCCAAGCGCTCCAGCGCCCGCAGGTGGGCGGGCGAGGCGTAACCCTTGTTCGAGCCGAGTTGGTAGTCCGGGTAGACCTCGTTCCATTGGCAGATCCAGCCATCGCGCGCCACCTTGGCGACGATCGACGCCGCGGCAATCGAACGGCTGATCGCATCGCCGCCAATGACGGATCGCTGGGGAACGTCGAGGTCGAGGCGCATGGCGTCCACAAGCACAGCATCCGCGGAGGGATTGAGACCCAACACGGCCTGCCGCATGGCCCGCCGCGCCGCTTGATAAATATTGAGACGATCGATGCCCGCGCTGTCAACCGCGGCCACCGAGACCGCTATCGCGCGTTCATGGATACGGCGGCTCAATCGCTCGCGCGTCGCGGCGTCGAGCTGCTTGCTGTCGTTCAGCCCCCGTATGGGCCGGTTGGCGTCGAGGATCACCGCCGCCGCAACCACCGGACCGAAAAGGCAGCCCCGGCCAACCTCGTCGACGCCGGCGATACGTTGCCGGCCGTCCGCTCGCAACGCGTTCTCGAGCCGCCGGTGGGGACGGCGGGGTGAGGAAGCCTCGGAGCGTTTCGCGGGACCAGGCACGGTTGCGGTTCAAGCGATGATCGGCGTGTCGTCAGAGGGCCATCCGGAATGCTTGTCCGGTTGACCCCTCCACCGCGGTGGGGTGTTCAGCCTTTTTTCTTCTGATCCGTTCGGGGGCGCTCGCGCAGACGGGCGGCACGGCCGCGGCGGGCACGCAGATAGTACAGCTTGGCGCGGCGGACGCGCGCCCTGCGCACGGTCTCGATGCTGCTGATGACCGGGGAGTGGATCGGGAAGATCCGCTCGACGCCGACGCCGAAGCTGATCTTGCGGACGGTGATCGTCTCACTCAGTCCCGAGTTGTTACGCGCGATCATCACTCCCTCGAACACCTGCAGACGCTCTTTGTCTCCTTCTCGGATACGGACGTTGACCCGAATCGTGTCGCCGGGCTCGGGCATGGAGATGTCATCCCGTTTATGGGCCTCAAACACCTGTTGCAAAGCCTTAGTAATCATTTTCCTTGCTCCGTCATGACGCAACACCCGAGGCGATCTCGCCCAGCAACTGTCGATCTTCGTCGTTCAACGAACCTTGCTCCAGCAATTCGGGCCGGTTGCGTGCTGTTTTCTCCAGAGCGGCCCGCCGCCTCCAGCGGCGAATCTCTTCATGGTCCCCGCTCAACAGAATCTTCGGCGCCTTCCACTCGTGGAAGTCCGCCGGCCGCGTGTACTGCGGGCAGTCGAGAATGCCCAGGCGACCCGCCGCGTCCGGCTGAAACGACTCGCGCCGGGCCGACGCTTCGTTGCCCAACGCGCCCGGAACCAGCCGCGCGACACAATCCACCACCATACCGCAGGCCCACTCGCCGCCGCTCAGCACAAAGTCGCCGACCGACAACTCCTCATCGGCCAAGTGCTCCGCCACTCGCTCATCCACGCCTTCGTAACGTCCGCAGATGAGCACGATCTCATCGTATGCCGCCAACCGCGCCGCGTCGGCCTGGGTGAAGAGACGGCCCTGCGCCGAAAGCAGCACGGTGCGGGTCCGGATGGGCGGCCGCTGGCCCGTCCAGTTGTCGCGAATCCCCTCCAGCGCCCGAAACACAGGCTCAATCTTGATGACCATCCCTTCCTCGCCACCGAAGGGCCGGTCGTCCACCGTGCGATGCCGGTCGAATGTAAACGCCCGCAGATCGTGGTAGCGGATGTCGATTCGCCCGGCGTCGAGGGCCCGCTTGACAATGCCGCAGCCGAAGGGGCCTTCGAAAAACTGCTCGAACAACGTGAGGACGTGGAACACCATTTCACGGATTCAGGTCCTCCAGCCCTTCGGGCAGCCGCACTTGAATCTTCCTTCCTTCCACATCGACGGCACGGCAAATCCGGTCCACAAACGGGATCAGCACTTCGCGGTCCCCGGCCCTTACTTCCAACAGCAAGGGCCCACCCGGCTCGAGTACGTCAGTCACCTCGCCGACCGTTCGTCCATCCTCGGCCTCAACGACCTCACAGCCGACCAAGTCGCCGAGGAAATACTCACCCTCAGGCAGAGCCGCTAGCTCGCCTTCGGGAATCTGCACCTGGCAGCCGCGCAGGACCTCCGCATCGGTGATCGAGTCAACCCCGGCCAGCTTCAGGATCAGGCGGCCTTTGTGACGCCACGCCTTCTCAATCGCCGCCTCCCGGCGCCTGTCGTTCGGACCCAGCAGCGAGACGTCCCGCGTATTCTCAAAGCGCTCGGGCGAATCGCTCAGGTCCTCAGCAATCACTTCACCCCGATTGCCCCGCGGACGAAAGATGCGGGCGATCGTGACAAAACCGTTACGGATCACCACCCCCGGTAAGACTGGCTGATTACGGTTCGAGGATTTCCAGCGTGTAACGCTTCTTGAGCTTCATCCCTGCCGCGCCCAGCAGCGAGCGAATGGACTTGGCCGTACGTCCCTTCTTGCCAATCACCTTCCCCAAGTCGGTCGGGTCGACCTGCAACTCCAGCACCCGTACCTGCTCGCCTTCGACCGCCCGAACCGAAACCTCTTCGGGCTTATCCACGAGGGCCTTCGCAATCAGCTCCACCAATTGAACGATGGGATCCTCAGCGTCTTCCACGGCCAACCTCCCGTCGACAGCAACCTAGGACCCGAGACCCTTACTTGACGCTGTGCGGTTGCGATGGGCGCCAATACCAGGCGACCGGTCGCACCGTCGAAGCGCCACCAGGAGCCTATTAACGAAATTATATCAGGAACTTAGCTGCCCGACTCGGCCGCGGCGGACGGGCTCTCCTCGGCCGGAGACACCGGCGGGGCGGTCTCCGCCTCCGTCGTCTCGCTCGCTGAAGGCGGGGTTGGCGGGTAGGTCGCGCCTCCTTTCTCTTGATAGGTCAGCAACCTTTGCACCGTGCTGGAAGGCTGGGCGCCTTTGCTGCGCCAGTGTGCGATTCGCTCTTCCTTCAACGACAGGGTGATCGGCTCGGTAGTCGGGTTGTAATGTCCGACGATCTCGATGTTCTTGCTGTCCCGCGCGCGGCGTTTGTCGATGACAACGACGCGATAGGCGGGTTTCTTCTTGGCTCCTACACGGGCCAAGCGGATGGCCAACATAATTCCTCCGTCAAAAAACTGTCAACAATCTGTGTTCCCAGTGGCTGTGTTCCCAGTGGCCGTGTTCCCAGTGGCTGTGTTCCTAGCGGCGTGTGTGCGGGCCAAGGCGGCTCCCTCGTCACGGTCGCAGCATGGCCCCCAGGTTCATTCCTCCGCGGCCGCCCCGGCGCTTTCCTTTCTTGCCCCCGCCGGTGGTCGAGCGCATCATGCGGCGCATCTGACGGTATTGTCGCAGAAGCTGATTCACGTCCTGCACCGTCGTTCCGCTGCCACGGGCGATACGGCGCCGGCGGCTGCCGTTGATGATCTCGTGCTTGCGGCGCTCTTTGGGCGTCATCGAGCTGATGATGGCCTCGATGCGGGTGAGGTCTTTGGGGTCCACCTGGACGTCTTTGAGCTTTTGGAAACCGCCGATCTGCGGCAGCATGTCTAGGATTGATTCCAGCGGCCCCAGCTTCTTCAACTGCCGAAGCTGGCCGCGGAAGTCTTCCAGCGTGAACTCGTTGTCGAACATTTTCTGCTGCAGTTCGCGCGCCTGCTTCTCATCGATGTTGTCCTCGACCTTCTCGATGAACGACAGCATGTCACCCATGCCCAAGATGCGCGACGCAATGCGATCAGGGAAGAAAGGCTCGATGGCATCGGGCTTCTCGCCCGTCCCGACGAACTTGAGAGGGCATCCGGTGACGTGGCGGATCGAGAGCGCCGCGCCGCCGCGGGCGTCCCCGTCCATCTTGGTGAGCAGCACGCCGCTGAGACCCAGGCGGTCGTGAAACTCAGAGGCCGATTTGACCGCGTCCTGGCCCGTCATGGCGTCGGCGACGAAGAGTATTTCGCTGGGCGTCAGCTCGCTTCGCAACTGTTCCAGCTCGGCCATCAGCTCGTCGTCGATGTGCAGCCGGCCGGCCGTATCCACCAGCACGACGTCGCAGCCGGCCTGCACCGCTTCCCGACGTGCCGATACGGCCAAATCGAGGGGTTTGTCTTCACCCGGCACGCCGGCGTAGATCGGCAAGTTGATCTGTTTGGCGAGCACGCGCAACTGCTCGCGCGCCGCCGGACGGTAGACGTCGACCGAAACGACCAGCGGCCGATGCCCGTTTTTCGAAAGCCAGCGCGCGAGTTTCCCGGTGCTGGTCGTCTTGCCCGAGCCCTGCAAGCCCACCATCAGAAACACACTGGGCGGGCTGCTTGAGAAACGCAGCCTCGATTCGACCGTGCCCAGAATCGCAACCAGTTCGTCGCGAACGATCTGGACCACCTGCTCGGTGGGTGAGAACGACGTCAGGACTTCTTGCCCCAGCGCTTTTTCGCGGATGGCTTCAATCAACTGCTTGACAACCTTGAAGTTGACGTCGGCTTCGAGCAGCGCCAAGCGGATCTCGCGCAGCGCGTCCTGGATGTTCTTCTCGCTGAGCTTGCCCTCGCCTCGCAAGTTCTTGAAGACACGCTGAAGCTTGTCCTGGAGGTTCTCGAACATGGGACCAAACGAGAAAACACCGTCGAGAGTCGAGAGTGCCCGTCTCTCGCGGCCCTAGACTCTATTGTAGAAGGGTGGGGAAAAGGCGTCAAACAGCGATGTCGAAGTGCTGCGAGCGCGCCATGTGCTGCCTCCGGGAGGCCGCGACCCTGCCGTAGCAAGCATGCCACCGAAAAAACATCTGCACTCTCCCCGGCCCCCAGGCGTCTGTTTACAATAGAGGCAGTCGAGAGGTAGATCTATGTCCGGACGCCGCCGTGGTTTCTCGCTGATTGAGCTGCTCATCGTCATCGCGATCATCCTGATCATCGCCGCGATCGCGATCCCCAAACTGACCAGCGCTCGCATGGCAGCCTACGAGATGGCCGCCATTCGGACCATGGGCACGATCAACACCGCCCAAGTGCAGTACTTCTCCACCTACGGCCGCTATGCGACCAGCCTGAACGAACTGGGCCCAGGGCCGGGCAACGCCGGCCCGGTCGCCTCGTCCGCCGATCTGATTCCGATGGACCTTGCGATGGGCATCAAGTCGGGCTACGTGTTCACCATGGTGGGCACGCCCGGCGGCTATACTGTGAACGCCGACCCGCAGACCTACAACGTCACCGGGGCTCGCTCGTTCTACACCGACCACACCATCACCATCCGCAACCACCACGGTAACGAGCCCGCTAGCGAGAACGATCCCGAGATCAGGTAGCGGATCGCGCCGCGAACAGCCTCCGAATGGATATGAACGGGTTCGGCAGACGGGCGGTTTTGTCATCAATCATCGCGATCGCCTGGAGTCCGCTCTATGGCGACCAAGAGGCGAGCAACACACCACACGTCCGGGCAAGCGAGTATGGGCGGTGCTATGCCCGATCGGTACCGCACGAAAGCTACGGAAGCAAAGGCGTGACGAAGGTCTTTCGTGTCGGTAAGCAGAAGGACGTCCTATTGCACGTCTACCCGTGGTTCAGCCAATCGATCCATCTCGCCTGTAACGTTTCAGATTCCAAGACGCCCGTGGGCGTCTCGGTCGCGCGATTCGGACCCTGGGCACGGGGGCACCAAGCAAGGGAAGAGCACTTGGCCGTGGGGTTCTATTTCAAGAGTGAGAAAGTGAAGGAATACTCGACCCTCCAAATCGCGGGAACGCCGGACAACGTGAGCCCCTCGGTCTCTCACTACACGGTGATCGACGAGGTGATCGGATTCCGGTGGCTGCGTGCCAACGAGTATGTCTTCGAGGTTCGAACGACGGATGGCAGAGATCTGTCCTTTGATCCCGTCACCGGAGAAATACGTGAGTGAGGCCTTTCCTTTGACAGACCATGAGAAGGCCAGCGTGACCATTCTGCGACGCCGGAAGCGAGTATGGCATGGCACCCCGACTTAAGGTCCCGAGTCAAGATCCCTGGGCGCCCACCCACACGACCACGCCCTCCTGACTGACTGCCTCTCCCACCCGAACGACAACCGTTAGGGGGACGCCTTGTTGCAGCGCCGCGTCGATCAGCGCGTTGAGTTGAGTGACACCTGCGGTCCCCGGCGTCTGTCCCTGGAACAGTAGCTGCACGCCGCTACCTCCAAACTCGACAGCCACGTCCGCCGCCGGCTCCGGAAGGCCGTTTGTCGGGAATGCTCCGGTGATGCTCGGCGGCGAGGTCACCCCTTGGCCGGTGAGAAACAGGACGACCACGCTGCCCGGTGGGGCGGGGTTCTCGGCCGAGTTGATTGAGAAGTCCTGATTAAACACGACCGGGTACAGTCCGGCCTTGGTCGCCACGACCGGGACGCGCAACGGTTCGCTCGCCACGCCGTCATACGTAACGACCAGCTCAGCTTCGTCTTGCCCCGCCAATTCGTAGGGTGCTTGAACGTTGGTCTGGTCTCGCTGCAAGTAGTACAACGGCGACGGTAAACCGTTCCAGGTGACGCTCACCCCGAGTAGGCTGACGGGCAGCAGGCCTGTGTCGGGATCGAAGGCGGTACCCACCCCTTGCGCGGGCCCTCCGTTATTCAGAAAGATCACAATGGCCTCTCCGGGAGCCACGCCACCGGCCTCGAAGTTGAAGGCGTTGACGACAGCCCCGATTTCCGGCACCGCAACCGCCGCCAAAAGCCAAAGCTGATTCGTGACCCCCGACTCATCCTGGCCGCCGAAGAAGACTACGCCCAGCTCAGGCACGAACGTACCCTCGTGTCGGCTCCTCCCCGAGGGCGGCAGACCCTTCCCGTTGAGCGAAGTCCATTGATTGGCCGCGGGATCGTACGCCCAGGTGTCGCCGAGAAGACCTCCGGCTCCGCTGCCGCCGAAGACAATCATGCGACCGTGCTCGGGGTCGAAGGCCGTTCCGTACCACTGCCGAGCGGGCGGAGCGGGGTCCGTTTCGAGCTGCCGCCATTGGTAGGTGTCGAGGTCGAATGCCCACAGATCCCCGAGAGGACAGGGCCCGACGCCGCTGGCGCAACCGCCGTAGAGCAACATCTGATCATTGGCCGCGTCGTGAACGGCATGGTGCAAACATCGCCGCAGCGGACGCTCGTTCGGGGAAATCTCCGTCCAGGTGTTGGTCGCAAAATTGAACGCCCAGGTGTCATCGAACCGGCCCGCGCTTGTGAACCCATGGGAAATGACCATGCGGTCCCGCGGGGCGTCGAAAATCACCGAATGCCCATAGCGCCGGTTCGGAGCCGCCCCGTTGGGTTCCAGCAGTGTCCAGGAGTTCGCTGCGATGTCGTAGACCCAGACGTCGTTGAAGAACCCCGCCGCCTGCCCGCCGAAGACCACCAGCCTCCGGCGCACGGGGTCGAACACCATGGTGTGGCCAAGACGCGCGTCGGGAGGCCCGCCCGCCGGGGACAGCTCGACCCAGCCTGCTTGATTCAGAGAATAGGCCCACAGATCGTTTCGGAGCCCGGATCCGCGTCCGCCGAAAATGTAGAGGCGGCGGGCCACGGGATCATACACAAGCGGTGCATCAATCCGCGGCGATGGCGCGGGCGGCTCGAACAGAATCGGTTGAAAGCGGTAGACGGGCTGCGATTGTGCGGGGATCGTGAGAGCCCCGATCAAGAAAGCCCCTGCCAGCAGCCCCGATCGCCGCATCGATCTCAGTGTAGGCCAAAGAACCCACGGCGCTTACCCGGGCATGTGCTTAAGTAAACGCTGGCGGTCTCTCGCCTGGTCCCGATGTAGAATTGACCGGGGACAGGCGCCGGAGGAATCATGAACGGGGAGTCCAATGCGATACTCCATGAGTTGTAATCCCATGAGACTTGCCCGAGCCATCGCGGTTTGCGCCCTCCAGGTCTGCTTTGTTCTCGCCTCCCTGTCCGCTGGCGCGGCCCAGCCTGCCATCGAAATCGACAATCCCATGGCCCCTCCGGCGTGGGCGCTCGCCCAGCAGGCGCTGTTGAAGTCCAACACCGAAGCCGCCTTCGTCCAGGCCGGCAAGTACATGGATGAGCGCGGCTGGATGCGCATCACTCCCAACTGGGGCGCCGCCGACGGCCCCGACGATGTGATGGAGAGCTACCGTCATCTGCCCCTGCTCTACATCCTGGGCGGCCCGCCGGAGATCCTAGACCTCTACAAGAAGATCTGGGCAGGCCACCTGCAGCAGTTCACCGACGCCAGGGAGCCGTTGGCCGAGGTGGCCAAGGACGGCATGTACTACAAGGAGTTCTGCCCGTCGCTCGACTGGGAGCACACCGGAGAGGGAATGGCCCCCTGGTATTGGTACGGGCTCGCCCGTCCGGACGATCCGCAGTACCTCGTGCGTGCGCGCCGCTTTGCCGGCTTCTACATGAACGAGGACCCTGAGGCCCCCAACTATGACCCGCAACACAAGATCATCCGCAGCCTCTTCAATGGCAGCCGCGGACCGTTGCTGACGCCGGCCACCGAGTACCACTGGGGCGGCAACCCGCGTCCGCGTCACGAGCCCCGTTCGGGCCAGCCGCCGCGCACCGAGCGGTGGACACGTATGGGCTACACGGTCAACCTCAGCGGCGACCATCCGCAAAACCTGATGGCCACCAACCTCGCCATGACGGCTTACCTCCTGACCGGCGAGGCCAAGTATCGCGATTGGATTCTCGAATACGCCGACGCCTGGGTCGAGCGCGCCGAGCGCAACGGCGGCAACGTCCCCACCAACATCGGCCTCGACGGCACCATCGGCGGTGAGTGGGACGGCAAGTGGTGGGGCGGCGTCTACGGGTGGAACTTCCGGCCCAAGTCTGAGGACGGCTCCGACAACCCTTCGCAGAACATGGTCATGCGCGGCCTGCAGATCGGCTTCGGCATCGCTCTGATGCTGACCGGCGACTACAAGTACCCCGACACGATGCGTAAGCAGATCGACAACCTTCACGCCCAGAAGGAAGTCGTCGACGGCAAGCTCAAGATGCCGCACAAATACGGGGACAACGGCTGGTACGCCTTCCTCGCGAAGCGGGAACGGCCCGATGGCAACGTCAACTTCTGGTTCTTGCCGGAATCGACCGACATCTTTCTCTGGTCAGTGAAGGACGAGGACTTGCCGCGCATTGCCGACGAGTCGTGGATCCAATACCTGCAAGGGGGAGACCCGGGCTATCCGCTGCGGGCTTTGCGGCAGGATCATGAGGCGGTCCGCAAGGGCGTCGATCGCATACGGGGGGATGCCTTGACCGAGGACACTCGCTCGTCCGGCGGGATGCCCGACCCCACGGCGGTGACCAGCTTGTTAAACCTCATGCTGGGCGCGAACTACCCCGGTGGAGGAGGGAACGTCCTGCATGCGCAGGTGCGTTACTTCGACCCCCGGCGGCGGCGCCCGGGTTTGCCGCCCAACGTCGCGGCGCTCGTCCACCGGATCAGCCCGCAGGGAATCGATCTTACGCTGGTGAACACCAACCCCGTCAGCCCCCGCGAGTTGGTCGTCCAGACCGGCGCCTACGCCGAGCACGACTGTGTGGCGGTGACGGCCGGCGACCGGCGGGTCAAAATCGGCGACTCACAGTTCGCCGTCCGCCTGGCCCCCGGGTCGGGAGAGCGCCTCTCGATCCGCATGAAGCGTTTCGCCAACCAACCGACGTTTAAGTTCCCCTGGAGCCGCTGAGCAACAAGCGGCCTAACCCTGCGGCGGCAGACACCGTATTGAACACCGTAGCGCGGATGTCCCGGAGACCCGCGGCTTTATCCTACGGGGATTGACCCGGATGTGTGCTGAAGTAGCGGTGGTTTCTCATCCGGCCCCAGTGTAGAATTGACTCCGGCAAGCGTTTTCGTTAGGGCTCGTCAGCGCCCCGAGTGGTAACGGCCCCTCGTGTAGCGCCGGGGTAACGTCGATCGAGCCAGGTTTGCAGGTCTTCCATCGAAGCCCAGTCGGGCTCGTCGGCGACGCCGTAGCCGGGACATTGAAGGCTCGCGCAGTCCACCATCCCGTCGCGGATCCTCAGGAACCACTCATCGCCCCGCTTGACGTAGAGGTCAGGGTGGTTTCGGGCGATCGAAGCCTTGTCCTTCGCAGAAAGCATCGAGAGCCCGTAGTTGTAGTGATGCCCATTGCGCTCGCAGTGATCGATGCCGAGGATCGCCAGCGACGCGAAGTCCTGATGGAGCGGCACGATGGGCAGGTTCTGAAGGTCCTCGCCGCTCATGAACGCCCTTTGGCCCTTGCGGTTGTAGTGGTTCACGAGGGAGCGGTTGAGCAGCGACTTGAAAAAGCCCTTGCAGTTCTTGTGGGATACGCCGGCGTAGCCGATGCCGTACGCCTGCCGGTAGCTGGTCAGGCTGCCGTCGGCTTCGTCGATGAGCAGCGGCTTGCGCGCGGCGATGTGGCGGATGGCGGGCTCGGCGTTCGGGTCGAACGTCAGGCCGCGCGGCAGCGGCTGCTCGATCCAAAGCAGGTGCTGGAACAGGCCGAGCTGCTGTTGCTCGAGATCGCGCACGAGGGCTTCGAACTCGTCGAGGTCGAGGTAGGCTTCATTGGCGTCCATGGTGAGCTGCGTACCGCCGTCCATGGGCAGTACTTCCCAGATGCGCGCCATTCGCCGCAGGTCGTGCCGGCGCTCGCCCGAGAGCTTGAGCTTGAAGTAATGCAGCCCGTCTTCGCGGACGTACTCCTTGAGCGTTTCCGGCAGTCCGTCGTTGACTCGGGCCTCTGGCGGGAGGTCGGTGGCGGTGATGGGGTCCGAATGCCGACGGTGTGGCGGATGTGGAAGGCCGTCAGCGGTTCCGGCGCCGTGTAGTCGGTCGGGGTCAGACCGTCGAGTTCGGTATGGATCGCCCCGGGCCGGAAGCCGAGGCGGCCCTCGCGAACCATCTCGTAGATCGATTTGCCAGCGAGACGGCTGACCGCGTCGAGCATCGCACGCTCGAACAGCGCCGAGGCGAACGACGAAGTCAGTGCTTCCTGCCCCTGCTCGTCGCCGGCCTGCTTGATCCGCCGGTAGCACGATCGCCACTTCGCGAACGGGTCGTCGAATGAAGGCTTGTCCAAATAGACCTGCCGGGCACCGTAGACTAGACGCACCAGTTCACGAAGCTTGCGCGCCTTGGTGCGTTTCGGACGCTTGTCGAGCCAGCGCACTGAGAGGCGGTCGGCAGCGCACCCGAACGTTTCCTGCCCCTCGCCGTCGCGGACGACCATCCGCACATGGGCCAGCGGGCTTATGTCCCGCGTGCCCTGCGCTCCCATGCGTCCGATCGACATCGGGACGCGGTTCGGCGGCGTCTCGCGCAGGTACAGCTCGATAGCTTGAATACGATACGGCACGGCGATCTCGCAGCTTGTCGCAGTTTGGCAAGCCGTGGCCGGGGAGGCAACGTGGAAGCGAAAGCCTCAGCCGAAAGTCTCTGGTCGACAACGCCAGCACAGAGATGAAGGGCAGTCCCCGGATCCCATTCCTCCGTAGTAAGCTAGGTATCCTTTTCGCCCATGCCGGTCCGCCACAAAGTACTGGCGATGATGTTCGCCCTGACGCTGGTCACCTACCTCGACCGCGTCTGCATCGCCGCGACCGCCACGGCCATGAGAGCCGAGTTGGGACTCAGCCGCATCGAGATGGGCCAGATCCTCAGCGCCTTCATCTGGGGATACGTGCTATTCGAGATTCCCGGCGGATGGCTCGCCGACCGCTTCGGCGCGCGTGGGCTGCTGACGCGAATCGTCATCTGGTGGTCGGTGTTCACCGCGGTGACCGGCACAGCGTGGAACTACTGGAGCCTGCTGGTGATCCGCTTCCTGTTTGGATGCGGCGAGGCGGGTGCGTTTCCCGGGTGCGCTTCGGCGGTCTCGCGCTGGTTTCCCGCCACCGAGCGCGGACGGGCGCAGGCCGTCATCATGGTCGGGAGCCGCCTCGGTGGCGCTTTCGCGCCGGCCCTGGTGATCGCGTTGATGGCCGCTACCGGCTGGCGCGCCGTCTACTGGATCTTTGCCGTGCTGGGCCTTGTCTGGGCGGCGGGTTGGACCGCTTGGTATCGCAACTCGCCCGAGGAGCACCCCGCGGTCGGCCCCCACGAGCTCGCCTACATCCAGGCAGGGCGAGCCGCCGGCGCAGGCTCCCATGCCGTTCCGTGGGGACTGCTCGTACGCAACCGCAACGTCTGGGCGCTGTGCGCGATGTATTCCGGCTACACGTGGGGACTGTATTTCTATCTCACTTGGCTGCCCACCTATCTCGAGGAGGCACGCGGGCTCTCGCTGCCGCAAGTCGGCTTGTACGCGGCGCTGCCCATGCTTGCCGGCGCCGCGTGCAACGCCCTCGGGGGCGCGCTCACCGATTGGCTGAGCCGCCGCATCAGCCTGCGCTGGGCCCGCCGCCTCCCGGCCATGGGAGGACTGCTCGGCGCGGCGGTCTTTCTCGCCATCGCCGCCGTGGCGGAGAGCAATACCGTCAACATCACGGCCCTGGCGCTGAGCTTCGGCTCGGCCGACTTGATCCTGGCCATCTGCTGGGCCACCTGTCTCGACATCGGCCGCGAGCACGGCGGCACGGTCTCGGGCACGATGAATTCACTGGGACAGGTCGGCGGCGCCTTCGCTCCGATCGCGGTGGCCTGGCTGCGTGAGTCGTACGATTCGTGGGAAGTGCCGCTGCTGATCTCGGCCGCCTACTACGTTGTTAGTGCCTTGATGTGGCTGGCGATCGACGCCGAGAAGCCGCTGCGGAGGGCGTGAGTCTCGATCGCGCTCACGCAGTTTCGCGCCGGGCCGGGCGACCGACGAGCGACCCCACCCCGACCGCCACGACACAACCCACGACGTTGTACCAGAGATAAGAAATCTCGGTCTGCGTGCTGGTCCAAGCCACCGCTGCCAGCCCAGCCAGCATGCCCACGAACGCGCCGTGGCCCGTCGTCTTCCAGGGCGCAAACGCCAGAACAAACGCTCCCAGCAACGATCCGTAGAAGAACGAGCCGACCCGATTGACCGCTTCAATCAGCGAGCCGAGTTGACCGCCGAAGCTGGCGAAGACGGTGGCATACACCCCCCAGAACGCTGTCGCGAAGCGGGACGCCAAAGTGTAGTGTGAGTCCGACGCCCCCCGCCGGATGTAGCGGCGATAGTGGTCGATCACCGTGGACGTGGCCAGCGAGTTCAACTCCGCCGAGATCGTCGACATGGCGGCTGCGAACACGGCGGCGATGATCAGCCCGACCAGTCCCACCGGCAGGTAGCCCGTCACGAAGCTGAGAAAGATGTAGTTGGTGTCGTTGTAGGTTGTGCCGTCGTTCGACTTCTCCACCAGGGCGATGGCTTCGGTGCGAACCCCCTGCACACGCGCTTCGGCCGACAGATAGCGGCTCTCGGCGGAGCGGTTCCGCGAAACGAGCAGCGTCCGGGCGGCCTGCTCACGCTCGGAGAACGTCTGGCGGTAGCGGGATTCGACGTCTTCGTATGGCGTGCCGCCCGCCTGGCCCATCCGCGCGCGCTCCACCGGGTTGAACAGCAACGGGGGCTGGGTGAACACGAAGAAGGAAAACACCAGCGCTCCGGTCAGCAAGATCACGAACTGCAGCGGCACCTTGACGACGGCGTTGAACAGCAGGCTAATTCGCATGTGAGCCATCGACCGGCCGGTCAGGTAGCGTTGCACTTGCGATTGATCGCAGCCGAAGTAGGAGAGCGCGAGAAACGTTCCGCCGATCAGGCCCGACCAAAGCGTGTAGCGGTTCTGCCAGTCGAAGTCGAGATCGACGGCTCGCAGCTTGCCCGAAATCCCTGCCAGGTAGATCGCGTCGCCGAACGAGACCTCCGACGGCAACCCCCACACTGCCGCGAGAAACGCCGCCACGATCCCTGCGAACATCACGATCATCTGCTGCGCGTCGGTCCACATCACCGCCTTGATGCCGCCCGCGACGGTGTAGGCGATCACCAGCGCGCCCATGGTGAGGATGGTGAGCCACTCAGGCCAGCCCATGATGACCGAGAGCACCACCGCCGGCGCATAGAGCGCCAGTCCCACGCCGAGTCCGCGCTGGACGAGGAAGATCCCGCTCGCCAGCGTCCGCGTTTTCGAGTCGAAGCGTTGCTCGAGGTACTCGTAAGCCGTGTAGACGCCTGACCGATAAAAGAACGGCACGGCCACGGCGGCGATGACGACCATCGCGATCGGCAGCCCGAAGTAGAACTGCACGAAACGCAGGCCGTCGATGTAGCCCTGTCCCGTGGTGCCGATGAACGTGATGGCGCTGGCCTGCGTGGCCATGATCGAGAGGCCGATGACCCACCAGTGCATTGTGCGCCCCGCCAAGAGGTACGACTCGACCGTGCGGCTGCCGCGAGCGCGGTAAAGGCCGTAGCCAATGATGCCGACGAGCGAAGCCGCCAGGACGATCCAGTCGAGTGTCCTCATGAGGGCGAGCCGAAGCGCAGGGTGAAGAGATAGAAGACCACGATCCAGAAAGCCAGGTGCAAGAGAATAGCGACATAGAGACGCCGCCAAGAGCCGAGCAGCGGGGGCGGCTCCTCATCGGGGCGCGGGGAGGTTGTGGTCTCGTCTCTTGGGTGCACGGCGCCGAGATCCTGGGACGGCCGAGGGTTCGGGGCTTTATTCTACGGCAAGGACAGGCGGGTTGGGCGTATCGCGAGGCGGATCGTCAGACGGCTCATCGACTCTGCTGCTTGCGAATCACCCCGGAATGAAGGACCTCCCCCGAGGGGTCGATGGCTTCATAGCGAAACTCAGAGGCTGTCAGCTCGACATACATGAAGTGGCGGCGCTTGACAGCGAATTCCACATTCCGGTGATTCTTGTTGACACCGGGGCGCAGCTTGGCCGCCGCCCCCGACACGAAGTAGTGGACGCCTTCCTGCGGACGGATCTTCTGATAGAAATGGTCGTGGCCCGTGAAGACTACATCGACCCTACCCTTGATCTTCGGCTCCAGCTCTCGCCGCAGACGCGTCGCCGAACCGTGGCCGAGCTTGATGAACAGGAATTGCCTCACATACGAGTAGGGCGGATGGTGCATGTAGAGGATGTTCCAATCGTAGAGTCCCGAGGTTTCGAGCCAACCATCGAATCGGCCCCTTCTCGTTTGGAGGTCTTGCCCTTGAGACTCGCTCTTCAACCCGTCGATCCAGGCCGCTGAGTTCAAGGCTATGAACCGAACGAGTGAGCCGCCGTCGCCGCGGTGGCCTTTTACGAGCTGATATTCGTCTTTTCTGCCGACGTAGCCGAAAGCGTCGTCGAGGACCTGGTCCCTGCCGTTGTTCGTTCGGCGGTCGTGGTTGCCGAGCGAGGCGTGGAACCGAACGCCGCGATCCATGAGTTTCTTGTAGACATCCTTGAACTTGGAATCGAAGTCCTCGCTCTCGCCGTCTTCGTAGATGTTGTCGCCCAGCATCAGGACGAAGTCGAAGCCGCGGTCCTCGTGGACCTGCTCCATCCGGCGGGCGACGGCGTGCTGAGGCGATTCTCCGGTCCCGCTATCGCCGATCACGGCGAACCGGAGCGTCTCGGCGGCGAGCGCCGGAAGAAACGCGCTGAACAGTATGGCAAGCAGTACTACGCGACGAAGCCCCATGAGATGCATCCTTGAGGGCTGCTGCGGACACTAACAGCCCTGCACTTGGTTCTTGAGGTACTTAATGACACGCGGCATCGCCTGGCCGATCGGGTCACCACCGTGGCGGTTCGGCTCATAGACGATGTCGATGATCCCGCCGTAGTGGACGCCGCGCAGGATGTCGAACACCTTCGGGTAGTCGATGTAGGGTTCAGATCCATTGGCCCGCGGATTGTAGAACTTCACCCGGACGTGCCGCGCCAGTGGGGCCGTCATGCGGATGCTCTCCATGGGGTCGGCGCCTTTGAGGTCTTCGGGAGCGTCACCACTGGCACCACCGGAGCCGGCGAATTGGCCGGTGTCGAGCAGCACCGTGAAGCTCGGGTGGTTCACTTGCTTGATGAAGCGCAACATTTCTTCACCGGTGCGCGCCAGTGCGCCGTGATTGTGGTTCTGGAGACCCACGGTCATGCCCTGCTCGGCGGCCTCCTCGCAGACCTTGCGCAAGCCCTCGACGGCGCGTTGAAAGGCGTCTTTGCGGTCAGCCTCGTTCTTCGGCGAGCCGGCGAAGACGCGCAAGATCGGCGCACCGAGGAACATACCGACCCGGGTGGCTTCGTAGGCCTTCTCCAACTCGGCCTTCTGCCCGTCACGCGGGTTGCCGAAGTTTGTGCTGACGGTGAACATCGACATGGACAAGCTGTTGTCGAGATAGGCCCGGCGCAGCGTCTTGAGGAAACTGGTCGAGACCGACGGCAGGTTGCGGATGTGCAAGCTGGCCGCCTCAAGGTCGTACTTGCGGCACTGTTTGAGGAAGCCGAAGATGCTAAGCTTGCCTTCCGAGATCTGCCGGGAGTAGTTGAGGGAGTAATCGCTAACTCTGATCATGGTGCGGCTCGACTTTCCAGGAGAAGAATGAACTCCTTGTACCGCAAAGCAGCCGTGGCGCACAAGGGTCGCCCGGGCACCAACGGCTGTGGCGTCACCCGACCCGCATCGCTTGAAGCAGGCGATCTCTCTCCTAGCCCGAGCGCGCCCGTTTCCCGCAAGTGCGCTTGCAGCAAGATGCTGTCGGACCACCCTGAGTTGTTGCCCACTGCCGCCGCCTTGGCCCCTGTTGTATCGACGAGCCACTCCACAGGCTTGGAACGGTTCGCCTCCCAAGCCGCTCTGGCCGGTTCGCCTCCTTTTGGATGCGGCCCGGGCTCGCCTGTTACTGACGTAAAGTCCTCCTCCCCGTTCGCTCCGTGCTCGAACGAGAGCAGAATCTGTGGCTGGGCTTCACGGATGACCTCGTAGGTTGTGGCGAGAGGGAAAAGGTCTCGGCGGGCGTAATAGCCCATGACCGGCGTCAGAGCTATTCCGGCCAACGGGACATAGCGGTAAAGAATCTCCTTGAGCTGCACGTGGACGTAGCGGATGTAGTGCAGAAAGTCTTCGTCGTTCTGGAATCGCTTAGGGTATGCCAGGCCTTCGTCGAGCCCGGCATAGGGCCAATCGAGTTGCACGCTGTCACGAGGATAGAAGTAAGGGTGCCGCCAGTCGAGCGCGTAGGCGTATTCCAAAAAGAGTCCGAGGCCTTTGGACTCGCAGGCGTCACACATCTCCTTCACCAGATCGCGGCGCGGCGGCGAGTCGAGGCTGGTGAACGCGCTTTTGTTGGTTCGGAACAGGCAAAAGCCGTCGGCGAGACGGGCGGGGAAGCGTATGTACCGGGCGCCGGCCTCGATCGCGAAATCAGCGAGCTGTT
Source organism: Bryobacterales bacterium (assembly GCA_965248255.1). GTDB lineage: Bacteria > Acidobacteriota > Terriglobia > Bryobacterales > UBA6623 > JAKZVK01. Next base: position 1,329,591 of record CBDFIW010000004.1, on the reverse strand, counting down.
CGGCGTCGAAGCTGGAAGGGTCAAAACTCTGCTGCAGGCTTTCGTACTTTTCGGCGGGCACTCGCCTGTCGAATTGGACCCCTTCATTAGCGCCAAGCTGTCGGTAGACGCCGTACCGAAAAGATAGACCGAACTTGGCGCTCTGAAACCATTCGAGCGCCGCCGTGCGCGGTGATTCGCGATAGCGGACTTCGTAGTCTTTCAAGAACGAAGGGGTGGCTTGGACTTCCGCGCGCTTGGACCCGCAGCCGGCGGACAGCCCGCCGAACGCACCTGCTGCAAGGGTTGCTAAGAAGCTCCTCCTGCCGCCGTGTTCGATTTGTCGAGTCAACAGCAGGATGGCACTCTGGTCTGCCCGTCTTCCCCTTGTTGCCGGGCCCGAGGGGTCACTCGCTCGGGGCGAGGTCCCCGAACGAACCTAGGGCGTGTTAACACTAAGTCGCAAAAGCTGCTATACTCGGAGGTATGGAGATCACCGAGCAGCAATACCGCCGCATCGAGCCGGTCCTGCCCCGCCAGCGCGGCAATGTGAGCCTGCCGAACCTCACGGTTTTGAACGCCATGTTGTATGTCGCCGAGCAGGGCTGCAAATGGCGCGGCTTGCCTAAACGCTTCGGTAACTGGCACACCATTTATACCCGCATGAACCGCTGGTCGAAGAACGGCGTGCTCGACGCCGTCTTCGAGAAACTGCAGCGCGAGCAGCTGGCCCGCATCCGAATCGAAGCCGTGTCAATGGACTCGACCATCGTGAAGGTTCATCCCGACGGCACGGGCGCGTTAAAAAAACGGTCCGCAAGCGATCGGCAAATCCCGCGGCGGATGGACCACCAAGATTCATATGGTTGCCGCAAATGCTCGAACGGCGATAACCTTCGCTCTCTCGCCCGGCCAAGCGCACGACGCCCAGCAGGGCCGCGAACTGCTCGGTGGTCTGGGGCCACTGCCCGAGCCGCTGCCGCTGCTGATGGACGGCGCCTATGAGGACGATCAGACACGCCAACTGGCTTTGGATTTCGGATGGATTCCCGTCGTGCCGCCTCGGCGCACCCGCCTGGAGCCGTGGGAATACGACCGAGCGCTCTATCGCCGCCGCAACGAGATCGAGAGACTCTTCCGACGGCTCAAGGGATTCCGCCGCATCTTCTCCCGCTTCGACAAGCTCGACGTCATGTTCCTCGCCTTCCTCCACTTCGCCCTCATCGTCGAGGCTCTACGTTTCGATACCCTACGTTAGTGTTAACACGCCCTAGCTACTTTCCGGTGCAAAAGCGTTGCGCTTCCCTTCGGGGACTGTCAGGACTGTCACCATTTTCGCGCTTGACGAAAACCTCACTCTGAGCTCGGTCTATCAACCCAGCAAGAACCGAGTCCGCGAAGCGGACGGAAGGATCTTAGCCCACGGTGGAGCCGTCAGGCGGAACCGTGGGTCCCCCACGCAAGAATCACGACAAAGCCCTGAAAGGGGCGTAGGGAAAACCGATGCCAACGGTTCTCCGGCAACCCTCCTACGCCCCTGCCGGGGCTGCTGCTCTCTCATGGTTCTTTGACCCACGGTTCCGCCTGGGGCTCCACCGTGGGCTATTGTCCACCGTCCGCTTCGCGGACTGGGCAGCTCTTGTGTTGAACGCCTTCTGAGCACTTAGAGTGCCATCTCTTTCTCCCCTGTCGGGGCTGAGTGTGCGAAATCGTTTCGGGAGCAAACGCGATTCAAGAACTTGTCGGTTTGAAGTTGAAGACTGCTCTAGCGCTCCCGGTCCCACTGGGTGAAGGTCTTGCCTTGCTTGGCCAGTTGCTCCAGTAGAGGTGCGGGACGCCACCAGTGGCCGTGCCGCTGTTCGAACTCGAGAACACGACGGTAGACCTGCTCAAGTCCAACCGCGTCGGCGTGCCACATCGGTCCCCCACGGTGCGCCGGGAAACCGTAACCGTTGATGTAGACGATGTCGATGTCCACCGGCCGCAGGGCGATGCCTTCTTCGAGGATGCGGGCGCCCTCGTTGATCAGGGCGCAGATTGTACGGTCGCGGATCTCGTCGTCCGTGATGATCCGCTGTTCGATGCCAGCCTCCTTAGCGAGCGCGGTCATCGTCTGCTGGATGTCGGGGTCGTCGGTGCGCCGGCGGCCGTCTCCGTACCGATACCAGCCGGCCCGGGTCTTCTGGCCGTACCGTCCCATCTCGTAAAGATGGTCCTCGGCAAACGCGCGGCGGACACCCTCGGGGTCGGAGTGTTTGGCCTCTTGGCGGATGCGCCAGCCGATGTCGAGGCCAGCCAGGTCGCCGACGGCGAGCGGCCCCATGGCCATGCCGAACTCCTCCAAGGCCCCGTCGACCGCCGTGATGGCGGCGCCCTCCTCCACCAGGAACTGCGCCTCGCGGACGTAGGGCTCGAACATGCGATTGCCGATAAAGCCGTGGCAGTTGCCAGCGAGCACGCCGACCTTGCTGAGCCGCCGGGCCAGCGCCATCGAGGTGGCGAGAATCTCCGGACTGGTCACCTGGCCGCGCACAATCTCCAGCAGGCGCATCACGTTGGCCGGACTGAAGAAGTGATGGCCCACAACGCGTGTAGGGTCGTTGGTCACCGCGGCGATTTCGTCGATGTCGAGCGTGGAAGTGTTTGACGCGAGGACGGCGTCCGGGTGCGCCACGTGGCCGATCTCGCGAAAGACCTCCTTCTTCAGTTCCATGTTCTCGAACACCGCTTCGATAACAATGTCGGCCTGCTCGAAAGCATCGTACGTCATGGTCGGCTCGATCAGGTCGATCCGCTCGTTGACAAACTCGGGAGTAAACCGACCTCGAGCGGCCGAGCGGTCATAGGTGGTGCGAATCCGTTCCAGGCCTTTCTCAAGCGCCTCTTCAGACGCCTCTTTGAGCAGCACCGGGATGCCGGCGTTGGCGTAGACCATGGCGATCCCACAGCCCATCGTGCCCGCTCCGACGATGGCGGCCCGGCTGATCTTGCGCGTGGGGGTGTCTTTCGCAATCCCCGGGATCTTGCGGACGGTCCGCTCCCCGAAGAAGACGTGAATCAGCGCTTCCGACTGTGGCGATTGCAGGCACTCCATGAAGAGCTTGGCCGTGAGAGCGCGGGCATCTTCGAACTGCATCCGGGTGGCGGCCTCGACCGAGTCGATGGCCTTCTGCGGCGCCATTTCGCCCCGGCGCTTCTTACGGGCCCTTTCGCGAATGGCGGCGAAGATAGGCGCGTTCGTCTCGTCGTCGCCCAGGTTGCCGTCGCGCTCACGCACCTTGGGCGGAGGGCCCTCCACAGAGGCCACCTCACCTGCAAAGGCCACAGCGCCCCGCAACAGATCCTCGTGGCTGTCGCCGTCCACTATGCGGTCGACTACGTGGTGGTCGAAGGCATCTTGGGCACGGATGGGTTCTCCGAGGGCGCACATCTCAGCGGCTTTGGCGACCCCGGCAAGCCGAGGGAGCCGCAGCGTGCCTCCGGCACCGGGCAGGATGCCGAGCTTGATCTCGGGCTGCCCAACTTGCGCCGACGCGATGGCCACGCGGTAGTGGCAGGCCATGGCCACTTCGAGTCCGCCGCCGAAAGCGGTGCCGTGGATCGCGGCGACGATCGGCTTGGGACAGTCCTCGAGCCTGAACAGGAGCGGGTGAAGGCCGTCGCCTCGCTCCGTCTTCCCGGCACGGACCTTGGCGAATTCACGAATGTCAGCGCCGGCGATAAAGGTGCGTCCCGCGCCGATCAGGACGATGGCCTGGATTGAATCGTCCTTCTCGGCCTCGTCGACACAAGCGGTGATGCCTTCGGGCACACTCGGGCTCAGTGCATTCACGGGCGGGTTGTTGACCGTGACAACCGCGATGTGGCCTTGCCGGGTCAGGTGAACGAGTTCCGACATGGGCGTTTCTGACACAGGAACCAGCGAGTGATTATCGCATGAGTCCCCCTAGGGCGGCTTCCGCGCGAAGCGCGTGTAGGCCGGTCGTTACAGCCGGTTACGAGTCCCCGGCGGCACCCCAGGGCGCTTTCACCGTCCTTCCAACTGCCGGCTTCAGGCTCTCTGCGGTTCAGAAAGTTGTTACGATAGGTGCGACTAGGTGATGAGAGATCCTCGTCGAACGAGCCTGCTTTACTTCGCAGTTCTTTGGGCCGCGTTCACGCTGCCGTCGGCCGCCGCGCCTCCGGCCGCGACCCCCACCTTCGACTCCGACATTCGGCCTCTTCTCGAGACCAAGTGTCTGGCCTGTCACGGGAGCGACACGCCGCAGGCCGGGCTTGACCTGCGGACCAAGGCGTCGATCCTCCACGGCGGTAAATCCGGGCCCGCGTTGGTCGTGGGAGCATCCGCGGGGAGCCTGTTGCTGGACAAGGTGGTCTCGAAAACCATGCCTCCCGGCGACGCGAAGCTCAGCGGGGAGGAGATCGACACCCTGCGTCTGTGGATCGATAAAGGCGCGCCCGCCAACGCCGCTGAGCTGGCCACAGCCGCCAGCGCCGATAGCGGACCCCTCACCGAGCACGACATCCTGCCGATCTTCCAACTCCGCTGCATCGCCTGTCACGGCAAGCGAAAGCAGGAAGCGGGTCTGGATCTGCGAACGGTCGCGAGCCGCATCAAAGGCGGCAAGTCCGGCCCGGCGCTGGTGCCCGGGGACCCGGACGGCAGCCTGCTGATTCAGCGGATCCAGTCGGGCGATATGCCCCCGGCTGAGCTGCAGCTCAAGTTCTCGGTGCGTTCGATGACCGACGGCGAGTTGGCCAAGGTGCGGAGCTGGATCGCCGCCGGCGCGCCCGAAGGCCCGCCCCGCGAAAAGCTCGTGGTCGATCTCGACAACGACCCCCTGGTTTCGGACGAAGATCGCGGGTTCTGGTCGTTCCAGCCGCCGGCGCGCCCGGCGGTCCCCGAGCCGAAGGCCGTCGAGCACGTGCGGAATCCCATCGACGCCTTCCTGCTGCGAAAGCTCGAGGGCCAGGGGCTGACGTACTCTCCCGAAGCGGAACGCGTCAAGTTGCTCCGCCGCGCCTACTTGGATCTAACCGGTATGCCGCCCACGCCGGAGGAAGTGGCGAGCTACCTAAGAGACGCAAGCCCCGACGCCTACGAGAAGATGATCGATCGCCTGCTCAACTCGCCGGCCTACGGCGAGCGCTGGTCCCGCCACTGGCTCGACCTAGCCGGTCATACCGACTCGGAAGGCTTCGGTAACCACGACAACCCGCGCGAGTTCGCCTGGCGCTATCGCGACTACGTGATCCGGTCGCTCAACAGTGACAAGCCCTACTCGCAGTTCTTGATGGAGCAAATCGCCGGTGATGAGTTGGGCAACTACCGCGATCAAGAAGTCACCCAGGAGTTGGTCGACCGGCTCGCCGCTACTGGCTTCCTGCGTACCGCGGCCGACCCGACCGATGCGCCTGAGCGCGGCTTCATTGCCGAGCGCATGAACATCATCGCCGACGAGATCCAGGTGCTGACCTCCTCGGTGATGGGCCTCACTGTCGGCTGCGCGCGCTGCCACGACCATAAGTACGACCCGATTCCGCAGCGCGATTATTACCGCTTCAGCGCCATTCTCCAGACCTCTTACGACCCCTACGACTGGCTGCCCCCCAAGAAGCGGCAGCTTGACATCGCGCTCGAAAGCGAGAAGCACGAAGTCGCTGAGCATAACGCGCCGTTCGAGAAGAAGATCGCGCAACTCGAGGCGGCCCTCGCGCGCGAGGAGAAGCCCTACCGGGAGCGGTTACTGCAGGAGCGCTTGCAGGACCTGCCCGAATCCGTGCAAGACGACCTGAGGACAGTGGCCGACGTCCCCGAGAATGATCGAACCGAGATCCAGACCTACCTCGCCAGGAAGTTCGCCAAAACGCTCGAGATCACGGGCCCGCAACTGAAAAGGAGGTTTCCCGAGTTGGCGGGGCGCGTCGATCCGATACAGGAGGATCTAGCGGCAACCAAAGGCAAGCTCCATCCGAAGCCGCACATTCGGGTCTTGGTGGATACCGGAGGGGTGGCTTCGGGTTCCTACCTGCTGCGACGCGGCGATCCCATCGTGCCGGTGCAGGTGGTCGAGCCGGGGGTGCCGTCGGTCTTCAAGGCCGGGCTCAAGCCCTATGAGATCAAGCCGCCTTACCCAGGCGCGGACTCCAGCGGGCGGCGCCTGGCGCTGGCGCGGTGGCTGACCCAACCGAACCATCCGCTGACGGCACGAGTGATGGTGAACCACATCTGGCTGCGGCATTTCGGCCGTGGCATCGTGGCCAGTCCGGCGAACTTCGGCAGGTCGGGCACGCCCCCCTCGCACCCAGAGCTGCTCGATTGGCTCGCGACGGAGTTTGTGCGCAGCGGCTGGAGCATCAAGCACTTGCACCGGCTGATGATGACCTCGACTGCCTATCGGCAGGCCTCCCAGGTCAACGAAGCACTGCTGGCTGCGGATCCGGAGAATGTGCTGCTGAGCCGCATGCCGTTGCGCCGCATGGATGCGGAGGTTCTTTATGACTCGTTGCTGAAGGTGACCGGCCGCCTGGATCCGAAACTGTTCGGCCCGCCGTCGGACGTCGAGGTCAAGGACAACAAGGAAGTCGTCGCCGAGCCTACCGGCGAGGGCTATCGCCGGAGCCTCTATGTCGCGCAGCGCATGCAGAAGCCGCTCACCTTGCTTGACGCTTTTGATCTGCCGCGCATGACGCCCAACTGCATCGAGCGGCGGCAATCACAGGTCGCTACCCAGGCGCTACAGATGATGAACGGCTCGGATGTCTGGGAGCACTCGCGCTACATGGCCGGGCGGCTGATCGACCAAATCGGCCCGGACCCCCGGGAGCAAGTCGAGGCGGTGTTCCTGCGAGCGCTTTCGCGGAGGCCTGCCGCCGATGAGATGAAAGACAGCTTGGCCGCGCTGGATGAGTTCACTGAAATCTGGCCGAAGAGGCTCAACAAAGATCGCGATCCGGCTCCGCTGCAATGGAAGTCCCGTTGGCTGGCGTTGGCTAGCTTCTGCCATAGCGTGCTCAACTCCGCGGAGTTCAGCTTTGTTGACTAGGGATAGGCTTTTGGACCCATGACGCAAGCGGCATACCGCAGCCCGACCTCCATGACCAAGCCGCGCTTGACTCGCCGCGACTTCTTTTCCCGCATCGGCGACGGCATTCACGGCGCGGCGCTGGCTTCCATCCTCGGCTCGGACCTGTTTGGGTCGAACCCGGCGATGGCCGGAGAAACGCGCCGGGTGTTTGACCTGTCGCCGCGTCCAACGCACTTCGAGCCCAAGGCCAAGGCGGTCATTCACCTTTTCATGAACGGCGGGCCGAGCCAGGTCGATCTGTTCGACCCCAAGCCCGCCCTCGAGAAGTACGCCGGTGAGATCCCGCTGCGCGACATGGCGGCTGACATCACTTCGCCGCACGAGTCGGGCGGGCTGCTCCCCTCGCCATTTAAGTTTCAGAAGCACGGCCAATGCGGCATGGATGTCTCGGAGCTGATGCCGCATTTCACCAAGCACGTCGATGACGTGGCGCTGATCCGGTCGATGTACGGCGAGCATTTCAACCACGAACCGGCCCTGTTCTTGATGCACACCGGTCGCACCGTGGCCACTCGCCCGTCGATCGGCGCGTGGGTGGCCTACGGGCTCGGAACCGAGAACCGGAACCTGCCGGCTTATGTGGTGCTCGACGACCCCAAGGGTCTGCCGATCAACGGCATCTCGAACTGGCAGTCAGCCTGGCTGCCGCCGATCTACCAGGGCACGCGCTTCCGCTCGGAGGGTCCGCCGGTGTTGAATCTCGACCCGCGGCCCGACTGGCCCGAGAGCCTCGCCGATGCCGAGCGACGGTTGCTTCGCCGGCTCGATCAGGCTCATCGCGAGAAGCGCCCCTTCCAACCCAGCCTCGATGGACGGATCTCGAGCTACGAATTGGCTGCGCGCATGCAACTCGAAGCCGGTGACGCGCTCGACGTTTCGAAAGAGAGCGAGAGGACGCGCGAGGCGTACGGTCTCAACGACACGTTGACGGCGTCGTACGGCAAGCGCTGCCTGATGGCCCGTCGTCTGGTCGAGCGCGGTGTTCGCTTTGTGCAGCTTTACATCGAGTCCCAGATCTGGGACTCGCACTCGAATCTCGAGAAGGGGCATCGGTATGCCTGCGGCAAAACTGACAAGCCCGTCGCCGCTTTGCTTACCGACCTCAAGCAACGCGGCCTTCTCGATTCAACGCTGATCATTTGGGGCGGCGAGTTTGGGCGCCTGCCGCTGTCGCAGAACAACGTGAACGCAGCGGCTTCCGGTCGCGATCACGGGCCCCCTGGGTTCAGCGTGTGGCTGGCCGGCGGCGGCATCAAGGGCGGCACGATCTACGGCGCGACCGACGAGTTCGGCCACAACGCGCAGCAGAATCGCACGAGCGTTCACGACTTCCACGCCACGATTCTGCACTCGCTCGGGATGAACTTCCGCGACCTCGTCTTCGAGCGCCACAGGTTGCAGGAACGGCTGACCGACCAATTCCCGGCGCGGGTGGTTTCTGAAATCCTGGCCTGACGCGTTGGGAGCAAGCGATGGGCCAGCAAGTCATGGCATCGTACAGTTGCTTCTCTCACAGGAGTTCCTCGGTCCTGCGGTCTACCTTCCTGGGCCTACTTTGCTTCCTCGTTCCACACCCGCAAGGGGCCGCCCAGACCCCCTCCCCGGACCCCTCCCCGGACATCGAGTTCTTCGAAAAGAAGATCCGGCCGCTGCTGGCTGAGCATTGCTACGCCTGCCACGGCGACGGCACTGCCGCGATGGGCGAGCTGCGTCTCGACTCGCACGAGGGAATCCGCAAGGGGGGGCTCGCGGTTCCGCCATCGTGCCGGGCGAGCCGAGCCGCAGCCTGCTCTTCAAGGCGGTCTCCTACACGGATGTTGATCTCCGGATGCCTCCTAGCGGCAGGCTTAGCGACGGGCAGGTCGCCGACATCGCCTCGTGGATCGAAATGGGTGCGCCCGACCCCCGCACCGCGGAACCCGCACCCGCCCCGGCCCCGGGGGAGAGCGTCGACTTCGACGAAGCGCGCCGTTTCTGGTCGTTCCAGCCATTGCGGGTGACGCCGCTGCCCGACGTCAAAGACACGAGTTGGCCGTCGGCGCCGATCGACCGCTTCATCCTGAGTCGTCTTGAGAAAGAAGGCCTGGCACCCGCGCCGCCCGCTGACAAACGAACGCTGCTGCGCCGTGTGACGTTCGGCCTGACGGGCCTGCCCCCGGCCCCGGGGGAGATCGCGGCGTTCCTCGATGACGATTCGCCAGACGCCTTCGAGACGGTCGTCGAGCGGCTGCTCGACTCGCCGCACTACGGCGAACGCTGGGGACGGCACTGGTTGGACCTGGTTCGCTTTGCCGAGACCAACGGCCATGAGTTCGACAACAACAAGCTCGACGCCTGGCGCTATCGCGATTACGTCATCCGCGCGTTCAACAACGATGTGCCCTATGACCGGTTTGTCCGTGAGCACATCGCGGGCGACTTGTTGCCCGAACCCCGCCTCAGCCCCGACGGTGCTTACCAAGAGTCGCCCATCGGGACCAGCGTCTACTGGTTCGGCGAGGTGCTGAACGGCGCCACGGACTCGAAGAAATCACGCGCCGACGAGGTCGACAATCAGATCGACGTGATGGGGAAAGCATTCCTGGGCCTCACCGTAGCCTGCGCCCGTTGCCATGACCACAAGTTCGATCCGATTCCCACTGCCGACTACTATGCACTTGCCGGCATCATGCACAGCACCGCGATCATGGAGACCGTGGTCGACTCAACAGAGCGTGTCGGCGAAATCAGGGCCGTTGGCGAGAAGATCGAGGCGACGAACGGCGAGGTCCGGAGTCTGCTGGCCGTTGGGCGCCGCCGGCTTGTCGAACAGCTCGACGATTACCTCTTAGCCGCCGCCGAGTTGATGACACGGGAAGACGCCGACGTAGCCGGGCTCAACGCAGAGCGGGCTGCCGCCAACGGACTGGATGCGGCCATGCTCAGGGCGTGGGCCGACGGTCTGGACCGGGCGAGAGAGGGGCCTGAGAACGTCTTCTATCCGTTCGCGGCGGCGGCCACCCGCCTCGCAACGGGCCGGTCGAGATCCTTCGGGACTTCGCTTGCCAGGGTCCGTCGAAGCCTCGCGCGCGGGACGGAAGAGCAACTCCCGCGGGCGGCTGAGGAACGCGGCGACATCGTGTACCACGACTTCAACAAGCTGAACTTCGGCGGATGGATCAACTCCGGCCAGGCATTCACCGAACACTCGCGGACGGCGATCGCCCCCGACCAACCGCTGCGGGGCTATCGCTCCGAAGACATGGCCAACTCGTTTGGCTCGGGCTCGGATAAGTTTGTCGGCAGCCTGACTTCGAGGAAGTTTCGTACCAGCAAACGGTACATCCATGTTCGCTTGGCGGGCAGCCGCGGCAACCTTGTCCGGACGCGGCTTTCCAAGACGCGTTTGACGCTGGTAGTCGACGGGTATAAGAGTTCGCACTTTGTCCCTGAGGGGACCGGCCACTTCTACTGGAAGACGACCCGCCTGGTGACGCAGCACAACCGCATGGCGTACTTCGAACTGGTGGACCGCGATCGCGACGGGCACATCGTCGTCGACAAGATCGTTTTCTCGGATTCGAGCGAACCCCCGGTTGTCTCGGCGCCAAGTAACCCGCGGGTGGCCGCGCTACTCGATGACGCGAGCGTGACCTCGCTTGCCGAGCTGGCCGGCGCGTACCAGCGGCTTTTCCAGCAAGCGATCGATGAGCCACGACCGGACCGCGAAACGAAAGCCCTGCTGAGGTCGCTGCTTCCGACGGCTACCGCAGAAGGTGTCGCGATCCTCCTTGACAGCAAGGCTCGGCACCTCTGGACCGGGCTCGTAGATTCCCGGGCTCGTCTCGAATCGGCGTTACCTCGATCCACTTTCGCGATGGCAAGCCGTGATGAGAACCCTCGCGATGTGGCTGTTCATCTGCGGGGCAGTCACAAGAACCTCGGCAACCCGGTACCGCGAGGTTTTCTGCGGGTTCTCTCGAACGGAGGCCCGTCTTCGCTCAACGGCGGCAGCGGACGTTTGCAGCTGGCGGCGCAGATGACAACCGATGCCGCTCCGCTCCTGGCCCGCGTAATGGTGAACCGCATCTGGAAACATCATTTCGGTGAGGGACTGGTGCGATCCACCGACAACTTCGGCGAGACAGGCGATCGGCCCAGCCATCCTGAGCTTCTGGATTATCTCGCTGCCGAGTTCCGTAGTGGATGGTCCATCAAGACGATGCACCGCGCCGTGCCGTTGAGCAGCACTTACTGCATGTCAAACCGTGCAACACCGAGGGCGCCGCAGGCCGATCCGCGCAACACCCTGGTGTACCACGTGCCGGCCCGGCGGCTCGAGGCCGAAGCGATTCGCGACGCTATGCTCGCGGTCTCGGGGACTCTGGATCGTTCGTCCTACGGCCCCAGCGTGGTTCCCCACATCAGCCCCTATCAAGACGGACGCGGCAAGCCGCCCCGCCCCGGTCCCCTCAACGGCCGCGGTCGCCGCAGCGTGTACGTGCAAGTGCGCCGCAACTTTCTGGCACCGCTCTTGCTGGCATTCGATTACCCGTTGCCGATCTCGACCCGCGGGCACCGCACCGTCTCGACCGTGCCTTCACAAGCGCTGATGATGATGAACAACCAGTTCGTCGGTCAACAGGCCCAAGCTTGGGCCCGCCGCGAGATCCGCGGCGAAGCCGACCGCCGCACCCGTATTGGGAGTATGTTTCTCGCGGCCTATGGCCGGCCGGTTGAACCAAGCGAGCTCGACGACGTGGCACGATTCCTCGACCGGCAGAGTAGCCGCTACGCAGCCTCGAATAACCCTGACGACCTTCGCGTCTGGACCGACCTCGCACACCTACTCTTCAATAGCGCCGAATTCATCTTCGTCCGCTAGGAGCTGCGCTGAATGTCAGATTGGTACCGCATTCTGCTGGACGTATTCGGTGATCGGAGCCGGCTGCGGTCCGATGTGATGGAAAGCCTCGGCGTACTCGAGCCCGTACCGCTGTCCTAATTGGCGGTCGTTGCTGAGCACGAACTGCTTGGTGTATTCGCGGTTCGCCGTGTCGTCATCGTCACCGAGGATGGGGAGCTTCTTACCCTGCGCGGCCAGACGCCTGCGCAGCCGGGCGCCGTTGTCACCGGCCGGGCCCTGCGTGTCGTTGGCGACGTTGACGCTCACCTTGCCGTCGATCACCGAACTGATGTCGACGACGCGGTTGACGAGCTGCGGGCCTCGCGCGAAGTAATACTTCTCCCGCACCGAGTGCGGTTGGATGCCCGCTTCGCGATGCTCGGGGAAGTCCCAGCGTCCGCCCGACATCCAACAGGCCGCCTCGACGGCGCCGGCCGTGGCGTAGTGGTCCGGGTTTTCTTCGTAGTGGCCCCACGGGTCGTAGCAGATCACGGTGTCGACCTTCATCACCCGGAAGATGAAGATGAGGCGCGCGCGCAGCTCGATCGGGTGCGCATCGTCGAGGCGGTGGTTGCGATAGTTGAGGTCGAAAACCTTCTTGAGGCCCATCAGTCGGGCGATGTCGAAGTTGTCGTCTTCGTTGTTGGCAATCACCTCGGCGGGCGTCGCGCCACGGCCGGCCATCTCGTCGTTGGTGACGCGGATCAGGATGCCCTCATAGCCTTCCTTGATAAGTTTAAGCACGGTGCCCGCCGCGAACAGCGGCACGTCATCGGAGTGCGGCTGGATGGCCGCCAGCATCTTGCCCTTGTGGGGTTGCCCCGACCGCGGCCCCTCGAGGAAAGGGTCGCCCTGGTGCGTGCCCCATCGCCGCGGACCCTGCGGTGCGGCCATGGCTCCGCCGGCGGCTAGGGTGCCTCCGGCAACACCAGCGCCAAGAAAACTTCGTCTTTGCATGAATTCCTCCAAGTCGAGACAGGCACTCCGGCCTGTAGGCCGCCCCACGGACGGCTCTCTAAGATCACGGCGATGGAGATCGCCGCGGTTCAATTCTGATGTTCAATTGTATCCGGGCGGGGAGTGTGGATCGGGGGGTGTCCGGGTGCAAGCGGTTCCGCCGGCAAGCAATCTGGGGCGTTGTCTCAGCCCGGCTAGCTAGGGCCGGCTAGGGCACCCCACACTACTGGGCAGGCAGCTCGGTTCGTACGTCGTCAATCTGCAGACCGATCTTCTCAAACGGAATCTTCTCGAACCCCAGTCCGAACGCTGGTGATTCCTCGCGAAGTTGAAAGTTCATGTTATCGGCATCGACGAAGAGCGGATCCGTCCCGACGAGATTGTCCTTCAGCTCGATCATCGATCGCTCGGCATGCCGCCGCAGCAAGAGCCAACTCCCATCATCAACGCCCTTGCCAACGATGATGTTACGACGAAGCTGATTGCTCTCGGGCGGCACACCTTGCTCGGCAGCGTAGTAGGCGTCGAGTTCCTTGAGCCGGGGATACCTTTCGCTGCAGGGCGCGTCGTGGTGATTCATGGCGTCGAGCCGTTCTCTCATCGTCTTGTACGTCATGCTGCGCCCAACCTCTCTGGGACTCGAACATCGCCCGTCGATGTAGATAGCCGGTTCGGTATCCACGAAGACGTTGTTCTCCACGAGCGTGTTTCGGCCGCCCCCGATGAGCACCGCTCGTTGCGTCTTATAAAAAACGTTGCCCACGACCTGTGTCCCGCTGGCGCAATCGTCCAGGTAGACGGCCATCGAACCAAGCCCGATACCACCCAGATGGTGGAAGAAGTTGTGCCGGATGACGTTGCCCTGCTCGGTCCAATCCCGGCCCATGTAGAATCCTCCGACGTCACCGGTCTCGACGCACACATGGTGAATCTCGTTGAACTCGATGACGTGGTCGTTGCCCTGGAGCTGAACGGCGTTGTGCGGGCCGTCGTGAATCAGATTGTGGGCTACCTGATGGCCGACGCCTCGCACCGCAACACCGGGCTGGTAGGTCCGGGTCCACTCGCCGATGTGATGGATGTGATTATTCACGGCGGCGTGTGAGCCCGGTGTCAGCGACTTGCGGTCGCCGCCATCGAGAAACACCGCCCCGTCGCCGGTTTGGTAAATGTCGGAGCCTCGGACCTCGTTCTCTCGGCCGCCCATAACGAGAATCCCGCGATTCCCGATGTTGCGAATGGTCGAACCTAGTGTAGTGCACCATAAATAATGTAACTTATATTGGCTTCCCATCGTCTCTATTAACAGGAGGCATGGGATGCGAAGAGCACAACCAGTAACTTTGAACACAGCGCAATGCAAGCAGTTGGACCGCTACGCGCGCGGCCGCCAAGTCGCCGTTCGTCTCGCCCTGCGAGCCAGGATTGTCCTGCTGGCCGCCGACGGTCTCGAGAATAAGCAGATCGCCGCACAGCTCGGTGTCTCGCGGCAGTTGGTGGCCCGCTGGCGCACGCGCTTTCTCGAAAGCAGCATCGCCGGCATTGCAAAAGACGCCCCACGGCCCGGTCGTAAACCTGCCGTCTCGAAGCAGAAAGTACAGCAGATCATCCACAAGACCACCCGCGAGAAACCGTCCAACGCCACCCACTGGAGCCGCCGCACCATGGCCGCCGCGGGCCGGCGTCAGCGCTTCCACCGTGGGACGGATTTGGCGCGCCCATGGCCTCAAGCCCCACCGCGTCAAGACCTTCAAGCTCAGCAATGACCCGCGTTTCGCCGAGAAACTCGACGACATCGTCGGACTCTATCTCAATCCGCCTGAGCATGCTCTGGTTCTCTCGCTCGATGAGAAGTCCCAAATCCAAGCCCTCGATCGCACCCAGCCCGGCCTGCCGCTCAAAAAGGGACGCGGCCAAACGATGACCCACGATTACAAGCGCAACGGCACGACCACCCTGTTTGCGGCGCTCAACAGCCTTGACGGCAGCGTGATCGCCGAGTGCATGCCCCGACACAGCCACCAGGAATGGCTGCGCTTCCTGCGCTTAATTGACCGCCGCACTCCCAAGGACAAACAGCTTCATCTCATCGTGGACAACTATGCCACCCACAAGCATGCCGCTGTGAAGCGTTGGCTCGATCGTCACCCGCGCTTCCACATTCATTTCACCCCGACCTCGGCGTCGTGGCTGAACATGGTCGAGCGATTCTTTCGCGATCTCACCGTCAAGCGCCTGCGCCACGGCGTGTTTCGCAGCGTGGACGAGCTCGTCGCCGCCATTGACGACTACATCGCCCAGCACAACGGGCATCCCACGCCCTTCATCTGGACCGCGACCGCCTCCGACATCCTCGAGAAAGTCAAGCGCGGACGTGCCGCCCTGCCTAAGGTGCAATCTGCTTGACGCACTACACTAGGATCTTGATGTGAGACGAGTCATTCACCGCGATCCCGTCGCCCCGAGAGTATTCGAACGTGAAGCCTTGGATCGTGATGTGTTCGGCGTTTTCGATCGCGACAAAAGGTTCGCTCAACATCGAGACCAGCGTCTCCTCTTCCTCTAGAAGTGCGGGCGGCCAGAAGTAGACGGTCTTCGTGTCGCGATCCACGTAGTACTCGCCGGGCTGGTCGAGTTCCTCCAGAACATTGAGCCAGAAGAAGTGCTGACCTTTCATGTATCCGTAGATTCCATAGGGCGGGTGGGTCCTGACGAAACGGCGACGCGTGTCGAGAACGTCGACGGCCTCATAGGTGTTCGCCCAATCGTAGGCCCAGTAGCCGTGCACCCAAATGTCGTTCTGGCTCCCCCAACCCTTCGGCCGATCGCCTGTGTAATGAAAACCATGCTCGATACTCGCCATCAAGGTGCCGTGGCCGTCGTCTTGAGGTGAGCGATCGCCGAATCCTGTGATCTCGGTGAATTCTTCGTTCGGCCACCGCGCCAGCGTCATGCGGCGGCCTTGAAAGTACAGCTCCGTGTGAGACGGACTGATCTCGCGGCGAAAACCGCGCGAGACCAGCGGCGCGACCTCGCCCACACCCGCGGCGGCGAGATCGCTTTGGACGACATGATCCCGAGCGTCGGCAGCAAGTCTCGCCAGGATGTCGGGGGCCTCAACCGCATTCCAGTCGCGAAGCTTCGCGCCACCTTGCAGGCGCGGTCGCTCGTTTTCGAAGGCCTGGTAGATGACGGGCGACCCCTCCGTGCCCCCGTCTTCCGAGGACAGGCGGAAGGTCTGATCACGCAGGTACGTGCCGCCTCGAACGTATACCGTGACGCCGCCAGGGGGGAGTCTACCCCGGCTCTTCACATCTCGAACGGCGTCGCGCGCGCGTTCGAGCGTCGCAAACGGCCCTTGGTCGCTATCGGTGGTTGCAACCGGTTCCTCGCCGGACCACTCGTCGTTGCCGGAGGGCGATACATAGAACGAGACCGGGCCCTTGGAACAACCGCCCGTGGTGGCGGTCAGGCCTAAGAGAACCAACGTGAGGATCAGAGTCGATTTTTGCGTGAGGCGGGTGGACTTCGTGTACACGGCACACTTTCCGTTGCGGGGTGTGTCGAACCGCTCGGCCCAAGCTGCCGGCCGCGGGGCGCAACCTAGCTTAGCAAGGGCTCGATGACCTTGGCGGGCTCCACGCCCGTCAGACGCTTGTCGAGACCCTGGTGCCGGAAAGTGAACCGCTCGTGGTTAATCCCGAACAGGTGCAGGAGCGTCGCCTGGAAATCTCGCACATGCACCGGGTCACGGGCGATGTTGTAGGCGAAGTCGTCCGTTTCGCCGTGGACCACGCCGCCTTTGACGCCGCCGCCCGCCATCCAAAGGCTGAAGCAGCGCGGGTGGTGGTCGCGGCCGTAGGTCTTGGCGGTAAGCTTGCCCTGACAGTAGATCGTGCGGCCGAACTCACCGCCCCAGATCACGAGAGTGTCGTCGAGCATGCCCCTGTTCTTGAGGTCTTGAACGAGTCCCCAGGCGCCCTGGTCCACATCCTTGCACTGGCTGGGCAGCACTTGCGGCAATAGGCCGTGCACGTCCCAACCGCGATGGTAGATCTGGACGAAACGCACGTCACGCTCCACCAGCCGCCGTGCCATTAGACAAGTGTGCGCGAACGTGCCGGGATTCCTGGCATCGTCGCCGTAGAGCTTGTACGTACTCTCGGGCTCTTTCGTCACGTCGGTCAGCTCCGGCACGGACGCCTGCATCCGGAAGGCCATCTCATACTGCTCGATACGCGCCAGCGTCTCCGGGTCGCCGATCTTCTCGTGCTGCATGCGGTTCATCTCGCTGAGCGCGTCGAGCATCCGGCGGCGTATCCCGGTCGGCACCCCCTCTGGGTTGTTGATGTAAAGAACCGGGTCGGCCCCGGATCGCAACGCCACGCCGGCGTGCTCGGACGAGAGGAAACCGGAAGTCCATAGCTTGGCCGAGATGGCCTGCACGCCCGCCTTGGGATGCGAATGGCTGGCATTGAGCACCACGAACGTCGGCAAGTCGCGGTTCATGCTGCCGAGGCCGTAGGCGATCCACGACCCGATGCAGGGACGGGCCGGGACCTGTCGTCCGGTTTGGATGAAGGTGATGGCGGGCTCGTGGTTGATGGCCTCGGTGCACATCGACCGGATGACGGCAAGGTCGTCGGCCATGCGGGCGGTATAGGGCAGCAGCTCTGAGACCCAGGTTCCGTTCTGCCCATGCTGCTTGAACTCGAAGCGCGAGGGGACAATGGGAAACCGATCCTGCTCGGAGGTCATGGTCGTGAGACGCTGGCCCCTGCGCACCGAGTCGGGCAGATCTTTGTCGAGCCAATCCTTCATGACCGGCTTGTAGTCGAAGGTTTCCATCTGCGGCGGGGCGCCGACCATGTGCAGGTAGATGGCGCGCTTGGCCTTGGGCGCGAAATGAGGAAGCTCCGGCAGGCCACCGGCGGCTTCGAGCTTGGGGACTGCCGCTGCGCGTAAGTCGTCGCGCATCAGGCCGGCCAACGCCGCGACGCCCAGGCCGCGGGCGCCCCGAGCGAAAAACTGGCGTCGTGTCTCAATTCGGACGGCTTCGTCGTGAAGGCTTGTTGTGGACGGATTCACAGGGCTCATTTGTTAAGCACCTCGTCGAGATTCATAAGCTGATTGGCCACCATGGTGAGGGCGGCGAACTCCGGCGCGGCGAGACTCGCATCGGGCTCGGAGTCGCCCACCGAAAGCGCCTCGCGGGCCTTACCGGGGTGGGAGTTGTAGAACTGCAGGTAGTCTTGATAGGCTCGCCCAACGACGTCGCGCTCGTTTTGCGCGAGGGGCCGCGCCAACAGCCGAGCACTCATGAAGTCAAGCCGGCCTTGCAGGTTTTCTTCCGCGTGGCTGGCTCGCTGGGCTAAGTGCCGCGCGGCCTCGAAGTAGTCGGGGCCGTTCAAGGTGAGCAGCGCCTGGAGGGGCGTATTGGTGCGTTCGCGGCGCACGCTGCAGAATTCGCGGGTCGGGGCGTTGAAGACCGTCATCGAAGGCGGTGGCGCAGCCCGCTTCCAGAAGGTGTAGAGGCTCCTGCGGTAGAGATTCTCGCCGGCATCTTGTTCGTAGAAGCGGGTGTTGCTGCCCTTCATCGCAACGGTTTCCCAGACGGCCTCGGGCTGGTAAGGGCGCACGCTGGGGCCGCCGATCCGCGACGCCAGCAGGCCGCTGGCGGCGAGGGCGTAGTCGCGCACCATCTCCCCGTCCATTCGGGCCCGCGGACCGCGTGACAGCAACCGGTTGCCGGCGTCCTTGTTGAGCTTGGCCTCGGTGGTGGTGGCCGACTGGCGATACGCCGCCGAGGTGAGCATCAAGTGGAACAGATGCTTCACGTCCCAACCGGACTCGCGGAACTCGACGGCCAGCCAATCCAGCAGTTTCGGATGAGAAGGGGCTTCGCCTTGCGAGCCGAAGTCTTCGGCCGTCGTCACCAGGCCCTTCCCAAACACTTCCTGCCAGAAGCGATTGACGGTGACACGGCTCGTGAGCGGATGAGAGTCGTCCACCAACCATTTCGCCAGGCCAAGCCGGTTCCTCGGGAAGGAGGCCGGCATGGGCGGCAGAACGCCGGGGGTGGCCGGACCAACCTCTTCGCCGGGTTGATCGTACATCCCGCGATAGAGAATGTGCGCTACCGGTTCGGAGTCCTCTTTTTCCTGCATCACGTGTGTGACGGAACTGCGGCGGAGAATCGCGCGACGCTCGTCTTCCAACGCTTGCAGATCGTTCATCGCGCTCCGATAGTCCCGGTTGTCGCGGACGAGGTAGTAATGCTCGAGGGCTTCCCGTTCGGCGGGAGCGAGCGCACCGCGCCGCTTGCGTCTGGCAGTGGAAAGCGAATCCCACGAGGCCAGCAATCGGGCCTCCGGTTCGGTCACCGCCCGATGCAAGATGCGAAGGTCAGTAATCGCGCCCTGAAGGAAACCCGCCTTCTCGCCGTCCTCAGTGTCCTGGGCACCCAGTAGCAAGGGTTCACTGGTTTCAATGGACCCTCGAAGGAATGGGACGGCGCGGCCGATGTTCTCGGTCGGAAGAAGCTCTCCGTCCAGGTAGAGGCTGAAGCCCGAGCGTTTGCGGAATCCGTCGTAGGTGACTGTAACGCGGTGCCATTCGCCTGTCTTCACCTTCTGCTCGCCGACTGCTTTGACGCCGATCGCTCGTCCGTCCCGCACGGTCAACAGGACGCTGGGCAGGCCCTTCGCCACTTCCAACCGCCAACCGCGACTATCGTCGTCGGGGTCGGCCTGACTCAGCAGCACGCGGCTCTTGGCTCCCTCCTTGAGCGAAAACACGATGGAGACCGTAAAGGGCTCGTCGGCGGATAGCGACGGGAACTTCGGAATCTCGGCGAACGCTTCGTCCGGAAGACCCAGGCTGGGCAGGCCCGGCCCTTTTTGGATCGAGGCGCCCTTGGACAGGTTCAGAGACCGGTGCCGCGCCCCTAGCCGCACTTTCGGACGACGGCCTAGATCAAGCGAGAGGACCTCGGAGGCGTCAAAGCGCCCGACGTCGATCGAGCGCTGCTTTCGCGACCGCAACCACGCCTCGAAGCCATCCTTGGTCCCAAGGCGTATCTCTCCCAGTCTGCCACGCGCCGCGGGTTCCTCCTCGCGTAACTCTTCCCACCGCGGACGGTCGGCCCGTGCCGGCAGGATGATGACCGGCGGCGTGTCGAAGTAGTTGCCGTCTCGCGGCTTCTGTGTCGTGTTTCGGAAGAAGGCGGCCAGGGAGTAGAAATCTCGCTGCGTGATCGGGTCGAACTTGTGGTCGTGGCAGGTGGCGCAGCCGACCGTGAGACCGAGCCAGACAGTGCCAGTTGTATCCACCCGATCCTTGGCGTACATGACCGCGACCTCGTCGTCGATGACCCCGCCTTCGTTGGTCGTGATGTTACAGCGATGGAAGCCGGTGGCAACCAGTTGCTCGGTGGTGGGGTTCGGCAGAAGATCACCAGCAATCTGCTCGACCGTGAACTGATCGAAAGGAAGATTACGGTTGAAGGCGCCGATCACCCAATCGCGATAGGGCCACATCTCGCGGTAGTTGTCGATGTGGAGGCCGTGGGTGTCGGCGTAACGGGCCGCGTCGAGCCAGTAGCGTGCGCGGTGCTCGCCATACGCTTCGGAGTTGAGCAGCCGGTTGACGAGGCGCTCGTAGGCGTCCGGCGACGGGTCGTTGACGAAGGCTTCGACCTGCTCGGGAGAGGGCGGCAAGCCGGTGATGTCGAGCGAGGCGCGGCGAATCAGCGTTCGCCGCCCCGCCTCCGGGGCGGGCTCAAGCCCCGCGGCCTCCAAACGCGCCAAGAGGAAACGATCGATTGGGTTGCGGGGCCACTCCGTTGAGCGGACGGCCGGCGGTTCGGAACGGACCGGCGGCGTAAACGCCCAATGTTCTTCCCACACAGCACCCTGCTCGATCCACTGTCGGATCAACTCGGTCTGCTCGGCGCTGACCTCTTTGTTCGAATACTCAGGGGGCATCCGCTGCGCCGGATCCTGGTGGGTGATTCGCCGATAGAGCAAACTCTTTTCGGGAGCCCCCGCCACGATCGGAGTTCCGTTAGCGCGCTCTTCGAACGCTCCGTCGCGAACATCGAGCCGCAGGCCGGCGAGGCGAGTTGCCGAATCCGGGCCGTGGCACTGAAGGCAGGCGTCGGAGAGCACCGGACGTACCTGCCGTTGAAAATCCACGGCGGCATTCGGAGCCGCCGCCACGGCGGTGGGTCCCAACAAGAGCGCGCCACCCGCGAGCACCGCCGCGCCCCCATGAACGATTAAGCTAATCAAGCGCAGGACACGAACAGATCCCATTACTCGCACACCTCCCTGGCGCACTGCCCCTATTCTATTCCAATCCGCCCCGTTGCGAACCCGCCTGTTCGAACCCGCGCCGCACCCCTCGAAAAACGTAGTGGAATGGACCCAGGATTTGAGACAGCCAGTTAACCCCTTTCGTACAGCGAAAGGAGAAACTGGAGTCATGAAGAAGTCTCGTAGGAAGTTCAGCAGGGAGTTCAAGTTGACGGCGCTGCGGCGCATCGAGGCGGGGGAGTCGGTCAACGAAGTGGCCCGGGCACTGGAGATGGATCCCAGTGATGTGCGCCGTTGGCGGCGGGAGTTGAGCACGCAGGGTGAGCGCGCCTTCTCCGGCCAGGGCCAAAAGCGTCCCCCGCCCGGCCGCGAGGCCGAGTTGGAACGCAAGATCGGCCAGCAGGCCATGGAGATCGATTTTTTAAAGCGAGCCTGGCAGCGTGTCGAGGAACAGCGCCTGCTGCGGGCTCTGCCTGGCGGCGCAACGTCTACGAACAGATCGAGAAGGAAGTGAGCGGGGCGACGAAGCTGACGGTGCAGAGGATGTGCGAACTAGCGCGGCTGAGCCGGGCCGGTTTTTACCGCCGACCGAGTGCGTCGCAGCCCGCCGAGCCAGAGCCCCCACTGCGTCGCCAGATCCGCAAGCTGGCGCTGCAATGGCCCAGCTATGGCAGCCGGCGCATCCGCCAAGAGCTCGGGCGACAAGGTTGGCGAGTGAGCCGCAAGCGGGTCCAGCGCCAGATGCGGGAACAGAACTTGTTGTGCCGGCTCAAACGCAAGTTTGTGGTGACGAGCGATGCGCAACACGGGCTGGCGGTGTACCCGAACCTGGCGCCGACGCTGGCTCTGGACGGGGTGAATCAGCTGTGGGTGGGAGACCTCACCTACATCCGGTTCAACGAGGAGTTCCTCTATCTGGCGGTGTTGCTGGACGCTTATTCGCGGCGGGTGATCGGTTGGCAGCTGGGAACGGGCCTGGATCACACGCTGCCGCTGGCGGCGCTGCAGATGGCGCTGGCGAAGCGGCGGGTGCGGCCAGGGCTGGTGCATCATTCCGACCGCGGCGTGCAGTATGCTAGCCAGGCCTATACGCAGTTGCTCACCCAGCATCAGATTCGGATCAGCATGAGTCGGAAGGGGAACCCCTACGACAACGCGCGCCGTGAGAGCTTTTTCCGAACGCTCAAGGGCGAGGAAGTGGATCGCAGCGAGTATCGCGACCTGGCCGACGCGCAGGCACGGATCGGTGACTTCCTGGAGCGGACCTACAATCAGCGACGGCTGCACTCGGCGTTGGGGTATCGGCCGCCGGCGGAATTCGAGCGGCAGCTGCGCCGCGGGGCGGGTGCGGTGGAGGTGGGGGCATGAGTTTTTTGAGGCATCGGGAGATCTATCGATCCGATGGGGGGACAGAAGCAGGGAGCGGCGAGGTGGCCGCCCCCTGTCTCATCGTTTCGATGAGTCTCCGGCTGGCTATTCCTTGGCCGGTTGCTCTCCAGCAGAGCCGGCCTCCGCTTCACCAGCTAGGGCCATTGTGCACCCAGCCGGCTGGCAAGACAACGATTTTTCAGCGAATGGCAAAAGCGGGGTTAACTGCTTGTCTCAGCCTTGGGGTCCACGCTATAGGGGCGGACCCCCGCGTCCGCCCGCACAATCAGACGCCGACGTGCGCCGCGGGTCAAGCCCCCTCCTGGATGCATTCCGTTAATCCTGGCCCGGGGTGTCAACCCCGGGAGAACGGCCTCACAACGCGGGCCCCGAAGGGGGCGGCCCAACTAACAGCCCAGGCCGTAAGCCCTGGGAAAACGTCCCCCACGCGACACGAGCCCTGTAAGGGGCGACTCAACCCCACGCGCCCGCCCCACTCACGCTTCACGATTCAACGATTTCGGACCCCGGCGGCGGTCCAGCCGCGTAGCGGCACCTTAATGCTGGCCCGGGGTGTCAACCCCGGGAACCCCTCACCCAAACGACCCCAATTGATTAGGGGCCTGGAGATTGCGGCCCTGGCCGCAGTCGCCAGGCCCCGCAGTTTCTTCCAGCCCCATCCATCGTGTCGTTGGGGACGGTCCCGCGCAACTCCACCCACCCGCCGCGCCACTCATGCTTCACGATTCAAACGATTTCCGGCCCTGGCTCCCGGGCCGTGACAGACGCTCCGGTCTACCCTCGCGCAACCAACGCGGCGGACGGCCCCGCCGCTTCCCCTTGCCGCGCGCCAGAATCTCCAGCGTGACGATCGCCTGGCTCAGCAATTCGCGCTCCTGGTGGAGCGTCTTCAACACCGCATCGACGTCCATGATGACCTTCCCGTTGGGCGGAAAAGCCACCACGGACACAAGCCCGCTAGAATGGTACTGTCGCTCTCACGGGCTTGTTCCGTGGTGGCGAAAGGCCTCGGCGGAAGGTCACTCTTCCGTCGGGGCCGCTACTACGCTCCCATTCTAGCGCATTCCCATCTCTCCCGCGCACATTTCTCACGAATCCAGACGGATTTTGTGCCCGGGCCAGACTGTGAAATCGAAGGTTCAAGTTCGGGCTTTGTTTCCACGGGTGCGTCCGCTACCTTTGTTCGCTTTGGATTTGCTCTTCTTGGCCCTCTGCCCTGTGCGTCCTTTTGCTGCCTTCCGTGGCTTTCCGTTGGGACTAGCCTTAGTTCGTGCTCGGTCGTGATCCTTTTGCTTTTCTTCGATCTCACGAATTCGCTCGGCTACATCTCTCCCGATCTCCAGGATCTCCTTCGCCACCTGAGGCGTTTCCCCCAGGTAGATCCTCAGCCCGGCGAGCAGTGGCTCCAACGCTGGTGCGCCCTTGGAGGAAGCGACCGCCGCATGGGATTCTTGCGCCTGGCCCGCTGCGGCCAGGCGAATCGTCAACCCGGTCACGGCTTCCTGTCTCTCCGGTGAATCGACGGCGCTGTCGAGCATCAGACGGCTTGCTTCTAAGGCTTCCGCCCATTCCCCTTGCGCGGCTCTCACTAGCGCAAGCGTCCCAGAGGTTTCGGCGGTTTGCTCCTTTGACCAGGCTTCACGCGCCCAACTCTCCGCCTGAGGAAGGCCGTCTTCAAGATTCGATCGCAGAACAAAGCGAGCCATCGACTCAAGACTGCCGACGGTGCGCTCAGACCGGCCAATCCACTCCTCAGCCTCCCGCAATAACGCATCAGCTGGCCACCCTTGCTCCAAGTGCGCCTCAACTAAATGGACGGCACACGGAGTAAGGCTAGGGTGCAACTCCAGAGCTTCCGCCCAGATCCCTTCAGCTTCTGCTGCGGGTCCAATACTAGAAACAAGATGGCCGAGGCTATCCCAGGCATTCGCATTGTGTGGGTCCAGTGCGGTTGTCTTTCGGAAGGCCGCCTTCGCTTCGTCAGTTCTCTTCAACCTCCAAAGGACTTTTCCGAGGTTGTTCCACGCCTTCGTATCTTCTGGATCGAGTTCGGTAGCTCGACGAAGGGCCCCCTCGGATTCGTCGATTCTGCCAGATATCGCAAGCACGATGCCCAGAGCTCTCCAAGCCGGTGCGTGCTCAGGATCAACGTCGATCGATTTCTTGCACGCTTCCTCGGCTTCCTTTTGCCGATGAGTCCTTGATAGCAGCGTTCCGAAGTAATGCCAATTACAAGGGTCCTTCGGATCGAGATGGATCGCTCTTCGGTGAGCTTCCTCTGCTTCCTTCAATCGGCGTAAGCGCGCGAGAACGAGTGCAAGTCGGAGCCACGGCCAATCGTTCTTCGGTTCGAGTTCGGTCGCCTTGCGATATACTTCTTCGGCTTCCTCATCCCGGTCGAGTGTTTCGAGTACGGACCCAAGTCCGCTCCAGGTTGAGGCGAGGTCTGAGTCCAGTTCGATTGCCTTCCGGTAAGCTTGTTCGGCTTCTTCATTTCGACCTAGCTTCTCGAGGACGAAGCCGAGGATTCGAAACGCCCCCTTAGCACCAGGGTCGATCCTTATCGCTTCACCTAAAGCTCGCTCCGCCGCGGACCACTCTTTGCTGTCAAGAAGAATCTCTACGCGCTCACGGATGGCGGTTAACTTGGCGCTTAGTGGTAATTGGCGAATGGATTCCGGTGCATCATCCCGGCCAAAAAACTCCTCTGGCGTCCGATCCAGAGCCCGGTGAAGGACCGCTGGCGACACCCGCCGGCTCAGCTCCCGGTAGGCCAGGTAGTGATCCTCGATCTTCCCAGTCGGCAGCGTACAGGCCTCTCGTGCAAGATCGGCAATCGTGGCGGCAAGTTGCCTGCTTCCATAAAAAGTGACCATGAAACTCACCGCGGCCCGAACCCTGTCTGCGGGCTGTCCACGGCGCCGCATCAAGTAATAGATGTTGTACAGCCGCTCGGCTGCCTGATACAGCTTGCGTCTAGGCCGCTTCTCGACAACTTCCACAGCGCCGCGCGAACCGAGGCGGTTGAGGAGTGCGCTCACCTCGTTCACTCCCATGCGCGTCGCGTGAGCGAGGTCAGCGGCTGAGACCGGATTCCAGTGCTCCAGTAGAGCCACGAACACCTTGCGCTCCTTCGGCGGTAGGGCGTCGAGGTGTCCCTTGAAGTACTCCGTATGGTCATCAATTAGGTGAACAAGCTGTTCCATCAGCTCGTGAAACGACCGGTTGGCCGCAAACCCCGCCAGCACTGTCAATAGGCGAGGGTTCCCGCCGGTGAGAATCCTCATCGCCCGGACCTGCCCAGGCTTCAGATCCTGATCTGCCACTGCACGCCACAGACTGCGGCTTTCAGCTCGTCCCAATGGTTTCAGCTCGTGTATGCCAAATAGTTCAAACCATGCCTGGTCAGAATCGGCGATGGCGTCAAAGCGGCTCGTCGCTGTACCGAGCAGCATGATCCGAGGCTCGTTCAGCAATGTGTGACGCAGTTCCCACGCGGCCTCGGCGCTCATCTGGTCGCACAGCATATTCAGGTTTTCGACTATCAGTAAAAGGTACTTACCTTTGGCGTCGGAGAAATCCAGGAGTTGGGCGAGCGCACGTTCACGCAGCCGGGCGTCGTTGTGTTCACCTCGAAGTTCGTCTAGCGTCCGCACCCATTCAGGACCGCCCTCGTCATCTATCAAATGGATCAGCGCTTCCAACCAGAACTCTCCCGAGGAACTGACTTGGTAGCTCTCCTCGCCAAACACGACGGGGAACCAGGCCTCCACGTACTCCGGATTGGATCGCACCTCGGCCGCTACACGCCTGACAAGCATAGTCTTGCCTATGCCGCGTGGCCCGACGACGAGTAAGTGCCGATTCGAGCTATTGGAGCCGCCGTTCTCCCTCAGAGTTTCGAGAATCAGGTCGAGGCATCGATGGCGAACGACAAAAGACCGTACTAGTTCGTCGTCTCCGAGAACACCGGGGTTGTATTTGAAAGGGGTGTCAATCTGCACGCTACTGTGACCTTTCTGTGGCAGGGATGAAGGCAAACTGGAAGCGCCCCTTCCACCAGTCCTTGAGGAGCGTCGAAACAAACGCATACGTGCCGTCTCGGTTCTCCAGGTAGCCGTCGTGTTCAAGGATGTCTAGGACGTCCCGAAGTGGTGCCGCCCACTCCTGGCCGCAGTGACGCTGCGCTAGTATTCGAGCCGCGTCGGAAGTCAATGCGCCTGTTACGGCCGCTTCAGTCAGCAAATCGAGGGCTAGCGAATCGAGGTCTGGCCCTAGCACCATCTTGAGGCGCTCCTCAAAATGGCTCAGCTCGACATGTCCACGAATACCCAACATCGATTGCTGATAGACCTCGGCAACTAGCGCCGGCGAGACCTCCTGCACTTCTGCCAGGCGGGCTTCCTGGAGAATGTGGTCGAAGAACATCTGCACATGATGCGGTATGCATACTCCCAACCGATCGAGCATCGCCTCGACAGCGTCGTCTGGCAGGGCCAACTTGTAATGGTTGGAAAGCGCTCTGAGGCAACCGGCGGCCACCTCGCGTGGCCAGGGCGCCAAATGGAAAGGTGTGAAGGTGTTCAGCGTGGCGCTCAGCCCGGCTTGCCGAACGAGTGGCTCCAAGCCAATCGAGCCTGTCACAACCAGCCGGACCTTGCCCTGGTGACGAATTGTGATCGCACGGAGCCAAGACAGGAAGGCATCGACTTCCTCCCGACGTTCGCCCGTGATCACGTAGTCGCTGCCTCGGAGAAGTCTGTTGACGAGAATCGCCACCTCGTCAAGAAACACCGCGACCGGTTGATCCTGCTCCGCGAGAATCTGAAAGAGTTCGTCTCCCTTCGATCTCCAGTTGGCGGAGGTGAGTCCGCTGCGAAGAACGACGCTCAGGTCGTTGACCTTGATAGTGTCTACCGTGTCCTTTAGAACGTTCTGGAAGACAGAGCTGAAGCGCTTCCATGCCGGCTCGTATTCGCGGGTGGCCAAGCTCAGTTCCACGACTGCGTCGGACGGCGATTCAGCCTTCTGAAGATCAACGTAGAGGCAAATGAAACTTCGTTGGCTCCGTCGGGCAACCTCTTTCATCAGGCTGGTCTTGCCTATCCGGCGAGGAGCCGTGAGAAGTAGGTGAGCACCTTCGTCGAGGCGTTCGATGAACAGGGAAACTTCCGCTTCGCGGTCCCAGAATTGGTCTCCAACTGCCCAGTTCCCGGTTGCTCGTTTGAGAGTCGGGGCGCTCATAGGCCTATTGTCTCATCCAACAGATCTGTTGTCAACAAATTTGTTGGCTAGAGGGAAACTGCCGCCCTATGAGAAGACGACCAAACGAGCCCAACCTGTATGAACTTATTTAGAATGAAGGTCTTAGATCTGTTCCTCATGATGGCAGCCACCAGATCCAACCCTGTCCCTGTCCCAATCATTGGTGCCGGGCCCATCCTAACGGATCAACGAACAAGCGCCCTCGCCAAACCCGCCACATGAAACACGCGACTCCTTGGCCCTTCCCGCCTCATAGGGATCACAGATTTTCGAAAACTTTATTCCCACCTGATACCGGAAACGACCGGTGCGGACGGATCGCCGGACCCACACGACCGTTTCCTGGCCAGGACAGATTCCGATGTTGCTCTCTCCCGTAGCGCGGATCTCGGTTTTGAGATCCGCGGGTTTGACTCTTACCGACACCCGACCGCCGGCTCGGCCCCAACTCGACCGATCGCAAAACCGTGCCAAATCCTGACAAATCCTGACAAATCCCGCCGGCCAAGCTCCCGACGAGGTCCGGGCTGGACGCTCCACGCCAAAGAACCGGCAAACCCGGGCAAAGCGGGAATTTCCGGGCAACACCGTGCAAAACCGACGGTTCTACCCCACCGCGCCGATCGCGCGGTTGAACGCGGGCACGACTTCCCGGGCGAACAACTCCAGGCTGCGGATCCAGCGGTCACGATCGTCCCAGTCATGAGCGACGAGCACCAGCGTGCCGAAGGGACCGACCTGCTCGCGGAGTTCGAGCAACTGACGGGTCACCTCATCGGGGTCGCCCGCGATGATCACCTCATCCATGAAGTAATCCAGGTTGCACTCGTCGTCGGTCATCTCGGGCTGCGGTTTCCACATCGCGAGGCCGGACCCGGAGTGGCGGTTGGTCAGGTCGAGAATGTACCGAATGCAGGACCCGAGCGAGTTGCCGCGAGCCAGCCGGCGGGCTTCGGCCGTCGAGTCGGCGACGAGAACGTTGCGGGAGACGCACCAAGCCGCCGGGTCGGCTTGCCTTCCTGCCGACGCCGCGCCCGCGGCGTACGTCTTCCACTGATCGATCAGTACGTCGGTGTGAACCATGTGGTGGCTGATCGGCCGGAAGCCGCGGGCCGCGGCGGCCTTGAGTCCGCCGGAGGCCCGGCTGATGCTGGGGACGAAGATCGGCGGGGTGGGTTGCTGCAACGGTTTGTGGAGGCTGCCGATGCCCATCTTGGCATCCACCGCTTCTTCGAGGCTTACATTCCAGAACTTGCCTTCGATCTTGTACGGCGGATCGCTCCGCCAGATCTCGAGGATCATGTCGATCGCTTCGCTCACGCGGGCGCCGGTTTCTTCCGGCCTGATCCCATAGACCTCCATGTCGGTCGGCACGGCGCCGGGGCCGAAGCAGACGTTCAACCGCCCGTGTGAAAGATGGTCGAGAAAGGCGAGCCGCCCGGCTACGTGCACCGGGTGGTGATACTGCAAGCAAACCGGCGCGGCGCCGACGCGCATCGACTTCGTCATGCCCAGCACCTTGCCGAGAAAGATCTCGGGCATGACGATGTTTTCGTAGGCCGAGGAGTGGTGCTCGCCGACCCAGAAATCACTGAAGCCCAGTTCCTCGCACTGGAGGGCCAACTCGAGGTCTTCGTCAAAGCACTGGGCCAAGGGCTTGGTGGGGTCGTGGACGGGCATGACGAACATGCCGTACTTCAGCGCGGATGGTTGTGACATGAATCTTCCTTCTTAGTGAAGAGTTTCAGAGAGCTAGTAGAATATCGCGAGATTCCTTAGGCGTAGTAGGGGTGGACCGCTGCGTCCACCCGACTGCAGGGGCGGGCCCCAGTGCCCGCCCGGCTGCTCGTTCTACGATTGAGTTTTCTTTGCAACAGTCCACTAGCTTATGCGCTCAACTATCCTACCGCCGGACACAACGGCGGGTTACCCGATGACCGAGATCGTGTGGCTCCACGCCCATGGGACAGAACGATGAGGAGGGCTACGGGGCCGATGCGGAATCCTCTTGTCCCGCGGTTCTGCTTTCGCCTCGCAGCGAGTAGATGCCGCCGCCCACCACGATGCCCGTGCCAGCCACCGTCCAAATATCGGGTAAGTCCCCAAAGACAACGAAGCCCATCACCGCCGCCCACACCGTGAGTGTGTAGTTGAAGGGCTGCAAAGTGGAAGCCGGGGCGGCCTCGAGAGCCTTGATGAGACAGAAGTGGGCGCAAGTTCCCAGTAGTCCGACCAAGAGAAGCAGGAGCCACCCTTGCCTATCGGGTGTGCGCCATTGAAACGGCGCGACGAGGGTCACCACAACGGCGCCCACCAACCCCGTGTAAAGCCAGGTCGTTTTCGCGCTGTCGAACCGGCTGGCCAGACGAACCAGAATTTGGTAGACGCCCCAAAACAAGGCAGCCAACAACGGGAACACTGCCGTACGGTCCATCACTCCTAAACCCGGCCGGATAATGATCAACACACCGACAAACCCGACAGCGACCGCCACCCAGCGATGCGAGGCAACTTTTTCCCTTAGAAAGATGGCGGCGAGAGCCACCGCCACCAGTGGCGTCAGCGCGGCGATGCCGTGAACATCGGCAAGCGGCAGGTAGCGGAAGGCGACCACGAAGCTGGTGACTTCCCCGACCAGAACGAGCGAGCGGATGACTTGAAGGCGCGGGCGCCGAGACCGCAGGGTCGAAGCGAGCCGAGAGGGGCCAATCACCAGAATCGCGAACGCCGCGAAGAACAAGTACCTCACCCAGACGATCTGAATCACCGAGTAGTGAAGGGTCAGGTACTTCGAGCCGGCGTCCATGGAGGCGAACAGCCACATGGTCAAGATCGCGTAGAGGATGCCCTTTTTTGTTGATTGCATTCGACTGGTGCTGGCCGGTGAAACCCCCGAGGCGCCTTCGTGGGCCGTCCAAGCGGGCACAGCATGCTGTGCCCCTACATTGTCTGCCCGACGTTTTCAAGGAACCGGGTCTCGGCAAGGCGGGCATCTTGCGCCACAGGCTACCGGACCGCGATCGGGTTGCCTGGCGAGCCTGTCGCTCCCTTGAGCCGCAGCGGTGAGAACAGGAACGCGAACTCGTAAGCCTTGTCCGCCGCTAGAGCCTCGAGATCGAGATTCTCCAAGTGGTAGACGCCGTGGCGAGTCAGGGTCCATTGGTGGACGGGGAAGGAAAGCTCGGGGTCCTCGTGAGGAACCGCTTCGATCGCCCACGTGTCGGCGCCGATCAGCGCCACTTTGCGATCGGTCAAAAACTTGGCTGCGGCGAGTCCCAGGCCGGGTTCGCCTTCGCCGTAGGTGGCGTTGTCCTTCATCCATAGTTTGGCGTGGCCGGTGCGGATGAGTACGACGTCACCCGGCCGGATTGTCAGGCCCTGTGCATCGAGGGCAGCCTGTAGCTCCGCGGGTTGGACGACGTAGCCGACCGGCAGACGGCCCACCCCTTTCAACGAGGCCAGGTCGAGCAGCACCCCGCGCGTAAAGAAAACGCCGACGTTCTCGACGCCGAGTTTCTTCAGGCCGTAGGGGTCGCCGAACTCGGAGAGCTTGAAGCCGTTGTAGAAGACGTCTTCCTCATCCACTCGGGCGCCGACGTGCCCTAGGCCGTCAAATTGTGTTCCCACTTGGCCGATCTCGCCGCTGAACATCTCGTCGTTCGACACAGCCCGGTTCTTGCCGCTCACCGTTCCCGTCGGCAGGCCGGGTATGGTGAGGCTGAAGTGGCGTTTGCCGGGGATCGGCATGCCGTGCTCGTACACTTGACCGAGTTGGTAGGTACGGCCGGTCTTGATCAGGTCGCGTGCCTCGAGGACCTTGGCGGGCGTGAGGCGATTGGCTGCCCCCCGTTGGTCCTCAGGACCCCATTCCGACGGCCACCACTTCGGGCCGATGGGGGTTTGCTGGGCTTGGGCGTTACGGAAGCCCCAAGTAGTCAGTACCATCGCGGCCAGAACCACGAGGAAGGTAGTGGCCCACGGTGTCCTACTAGTGGAGTGTCGCGGCGATTCCTTCTTCGTAGTAGGGGTGGACCGCTGCGTCCACCCGACTGTAGGGGCGGGCCCCAGTTCCCGCCCGGCAGCTCGTTTACGATGAAGTTTTCTCTGCGACAGTCCACTAGCGAGGTCTTCGACCTCAAACCGACAAGTTCTTGATCGCGGTAGCTCCTGAAACGATTCCGCACACGCAGCCCCGGCAGGGGCGCTGGAAAATAGCCCACGGCGCAAGCCGTGGGAAGCGATCGCCGAGAAGGCCAGACAGCCCCGGCAGGGGCGAAGGAGATGGCACTCGCCGCCGCAACGTCGAAGGTCTGTTCGACGAGGTTCCACAGCAGCCCGCCCTCCAAAAACCTGACACGTTTGTTCAGATGTCGCTCGGGTCAGACGACCAGGGTTTGTCCGTCTCATCACTGACGATTCTCCTACGCCCTTCGAGTATCGAGCGGACGCCTTGCCCCACACCCAGACACGGTTGGCGGCACGGGCACGGCATGCCGTGCCCCTACACAGGCCCAGCGGGGTTTTCACTCAGACCGGGCGCAGGCTAGAAGCCCAACTGGCGCAGAACCGAGTATCCCATCATGACGGCCATGATCACCGTCGCGATCCAAAGAGTGAGCGTGATCCAGCCCCTGGGAATGATGCTCTTCGGCAGGTGGACGTATCGCAGGTGCAGCACCGTCGCGCCCACGATCGGGAGCATCAAAGCCTGCGCTACGCCGCCGATCTTCACCATCAACACCGGCTCCCGGAGGATCACGTAATAGAGCACCGGCACGAGCAGCAGCAAGGCCGAAAAGATCTGAATCCATCGGAAACGAGCCGCGTGGTCGTGCCGGCCAAACCCTCCCATGAGCCGCACGAAGTCGGCGAACACGCGCGCCGCCGCGGCCGTCCCCGCGAAGAGCGATGAATAGAACACGGCCACCGCGCCGGCCAGGAAGAGATAGCTCGACCAGCCGCCGAGCGTCTCAGTATAGATGTTCGAAAGCATGCGCACGGTCTCGGTTCCCTGGGGGACCACGCCGAGCCCGTGCAGGGCGCCCGCGCCGAGCAGGTAGAAGGCGACGGTGGCAAAGGTGTAGACCATCGCGGCGGCAACCACGTCGACGCCCAGCACGCGGATCCAGCCCTGGGCGCGAGCGAGCCACGCGGGAGTCTCGTCCCGCGGGCCGGCGTAGCGGGCGTACCCTTTTTCGATGCACCAGTAGGGGTAGGTTGTCAGGTCGGCCGAGCCGACCCCGGTGATGCCGAACACCGCCACCGCGGTGACCAGGCCCCCTCGCGGCAAATGGAAGGCGAGTCCGTCCAGCACGTCGCTCCAGGAGAAGCTGGGGCTGAGCAACAGGATGTAGGCCGCTCCCACGGTCACGAGGGTAAAGCACACAACCAGGCTGACGGAAACCTTTTCGACGAGTCCGTAGCGGCCGACAACGAGCAGGACGATCGTCCCAATAGCGACCGCCCAAACCCAAACGAGATGGGGCACCGACGGCAGCGCCCGGCCGGCGACCTCCGCGATCCCGGCCAGCATCCCGCTCTGGGTCATCAAAGTCGTGGTGTGCATCAACAGCCACAGCCAAACCACCCACGACACCCGCAGGCGGGGCCCGGGCATGCGGTTGAATGCTTCCAGGGCCGTCTCGCCGGCGCCGATGGCGTAACGGCCCAGTTCATTCTGGACGACGACCTTGATGGCGCAGCTCAAGATGACGAGCCACAGCAAGGCGTAGCCGTTTTCAGCGCCAAGCACCGGCGTAGCGATCAGCTCGCCGGTACCGACGACGGCGCTGGCGGTGACGAGGCCGGGACCGATGCGCTTCAGGGCGCCGGCCAGGTTGGTCGGCGGCGCTTCGATGCTCTCGGCAGACAGGAAATACGGGTCGTCGATTGGGCTGGGAGCCATTCGTGATCAGCGCGGGTATCGGAGGGAGGTACTGGAAGATGGTACTCGAAGTAGGCAATGGCTTCAACCGAAGGAAACCGAGCCGTGACCGTAAGGGAGCGGTTTCCTAGCCCTAGCAGCCCGTGGTAGAAGTGTGCTCTGGATGTGCTCTGGTGACAGTCACCGAAGGGAGGCATTGTACTTTGCCACGGACTGTTAGCGCCCGTGAATCGGGTGCCACAATCATAGCCCATGGATTCATCCATGGGTGTCGGTCGAATGCACCGCAACAAGGGAAACGAGTTAGGGGTAGGCATCTTCGAGACCCACGGATGAATCCGTGGGCTATGATTGTTCGGCCCCGAGGGGCCACTTGCCAAAGTCCACCGCTCTCGACTTTTGCCACGGGCTGCTAGGGGTGCGATCCCGGGCAGTAGACGCTTGAACTATAGCACTGAGTGCCATAGAATAGAGGGGATGGATTCGCGAAGGGCGAAACGTGAGAATCCTCAAATCCAAGTGGTTTCAACGGTTCGCCCGAAAAGAAGGAATCGACGATGCGGCGTTGTTGGAGGCTGTGGAGCGGCGGCGAGAGGACAGATCGATGCCGACCTTGGCGGCGAAGTCATCAAGCAGCGGATTGCAAGGCCGGGGCAGGGGAAGTCGAAAGGGTATCGGACGATCATTATCTTTCGGCGGGGTGAACGCGCCGTTTTCATGTACGGGTTCGCGAAAAGCCGGCGGGGAAACATCCGTCGCGATGAAGAGGAGCAGTTCAAGGAAGCCGCAAAGCATGTCCAGTCGTTGACGGAGAGGCAGCTTGCGGCACTGATCAAAAGAGGCGAATTTGTGGAGGTGAAAGGTCATGGGCAAGAAGTATCGAAGTGATGCGATGGCCGCCATCCATGAAACGATGGAGGCCTTGCACGATGTCGGAGCGATCAACAAACAGACGATGCGCGGTTTCGACCAGGCTTGCCTGACTCCCGTTCGGCCGCTGAGCCCCAAGGAGATCAAGGCCATCCGGGAGCGGGAGCACGTGAGCCAGACGGTCTTTGCGCACTACCTGAACGTGACAACGAGCCTAGTGAGCAAATGGGAGCGGGGAGAAAAACGGCCGTCCGGGGCCTCACTGAAGCTGTTGTTGCTGGTTGAGAAGCACGGCCTCACTGCTGTCGCCTAGCATCGGGTGGCGGTCCCTGGACGGTTGGACTCGCTGCACGAGCTGGGATTGCAGACCGGCAAGGATCTTCAGCTACGACCCGTCGGCCGGCCGAGCCCGAAACACCTAGCCACAGCGGCTACGGCTGGCGCGCGAGCATCATAGTTGAGGCTGTCCCGGTTTCCGGTTCGGTTTCCGGTTTTCGTGTGGGTCCGGGAGTGAGGGTTTCGTGGAGGCCTTGGAACAGAGCACGGTTCCGGGCGTGCCCGAGAGACGAACCCAGCGTCTACCGACCGCGCCGCGCCCGGCGCAGACTTGCGATGGCGTCTGCGTCGGTGGGGCCTTCCGCATCAGAGCATTGCGTCGGCGCCCGAAACGAGTTCTTTCACGGCTCCATACCCAGCCCGCCGTGCCTCTGTCAACGCTTCGCCCGCGATGTCACCACCGCCGGCGCATGACTCGAGGTTAGGATGGTTCGCTATTCCTTTCCTGTGGGGCTCTTTCATCCCCGACTTCCTGCCCGGTTTATCCCGGCGCTTTCGCTCTGTCCCCCTCTGGGCTCCCACTGGGCCATTGGGCCGGGTGACCGGCATCCCTTACCGCAACCCGACTTCTTGATACTATTGTCGCCGTGGCTAACTTCAAGACAGCCGATGAGGTCCGCCAGGAGTGTGTTCTCACTCTAGGAACGGAGCTTGGCCCACTGTACGCGGACCTAGAGAACGACCTCTTGTGGCTCCACGTCAGGTGGCGTGAATACCGCGAGTTGTACGGCACAAAGCCCGAGCGAATTGATCTCCTTAATAGGGCTGCTCCGCTGTTGTTTGGGATTGTGCAGACGACGCTTTACCTCGACGTTTTGTTGGGCCTGGCGCGATTGACAGATCCATCCAAGTCAATGGGTAAAGACAACCTGACCGTACATCGACTGGCGAGCCTAATCCAAGATCAAGGCTTGAGAACCGAAGTCGAAGAAGCGGTCGCCAAAGCGAAAGACAGTTGCGAGTTCGCCAGGGATTGGCGCAACCGGAGGATCGCCCACACTGATCTTGCGTTGATCTCGCAAGATCAGTCTGCTAAGCCGCTTGCCGAGGCAAGCGGCCAGCACGTGGAAGAGGCACTAGCGCGGCTTAGAGTGGTGCTCAACTGCATGAACAAGCATTATTTTCGGGCTACGACGGCGCACGACATGGTGCATGACCGAGGCGATGGTGCGGTCTCGTTGCTTCACTATCTTGCTCGGGGCCTTCGAGCGGAAAACGACGAATCGCTCGGCTGACTTCCCCCTGGCCGTTTTGGACCTGATCCCGATGGGAGTTAGGGTGACTGTCCCCTTTGGGACCCCGCGGCCTCGCGGCCGCCGACGCATGACTCGGGGTCAGGATGGATCGCTAGTCCTTTCCTGTGCGGCTCTTTCATCCGCTCCTTTCCGTCGGTTTATCCCGGCGCACGCTCCGTCCCCTTTACTTTCCCTTTACTTCCTTGGGGTGTATACTGTTGGGGAGGTGATGAGAGATGAAACTCAATGTGATCCTAGTACTTAAGATCATAAGTTAGCGTATGAGTAAGAAAGAGGCCGCTGCCTCACGCTGGCCTTGGTCCATTCGAAAGGGGCGGCGTTTTCGTTGTGTGCCTCGAGGAAGCGGTCGATGGCTGCGCGTACTTCGTAGGGCGAGGTGAAGCTGGCTCCCTGCAACGCCCGCCGACTGAGGATACTGAACCAGATCTCAATCTGATTCAGCCACGAGGCGTAGGTCGGAGTGTAGTGCAAGTGCACGTTGGGGTGGCGCTGGAGCCAACGATCCCGTTTCGGCTTGTGGGTGTTGAGATTGTCCAGCACGACGTGCAACTCGAAGCCTTCGTAGAGATCCACCAGTTGGTTCATGAAGTCTAGAAACTCTCGCCGCCGGCGACGCTGGTAGTGACCAGCCGTGACGTGACCGGTGGCCACCTCCAGGGCGGCGAACAAGGTCGTTGTGCCATGGCGTTTGTAGCCGTGGCTGAAGCCCGTCAAGGCCTTGCCGTCGGGCAGCCGCAGCCAGCCCTGAGCGCGTTCGAGGGCTTGGATGTGGGGCTTTTCGTCGACGGCTAGCACGACAGCGTTCTCGGGCGGGTCCAGGTAAAGTCCCACGATGTCGGCGGCTTTACGGGCAAACTCGGGATCGGTCGAGAGGCACCAGCTGCGACGACGCCGCAGCGAGATGCCCCGGCGGCGCAGCACGCGCCAGACTTGTTGGTCACTCACCTCGCCGAGCGCTTGGGCCAGGAGTTGGCCGGTCCAAGTGGCCTGTCCGCTGGGCGGCGATTCATCGAGTTTCTTGAGAATGCGTTTCTCGCTCGCGGCGTCGTATTGCCGCGGCTTGCCGGGTCGCGCTTCGTCGGCCAAGCCGGCCAGCCGTTGGCGGGCAAAGCGGGTGCGCCACTTCGACACCCGTGCCGGCCGCGTTCCCAACTGCGCCGCGATCTCCAGGTTCGACTTTCCTTGGGCCGCCAGCAGGACGATGCGAGCCCTTTCGGCGGTACGCCGTTCGGTCTTGTGGGCCCGTCGCCAGCGCTGTAGCGTCCGTTCCTCAGCAGGACTCAAAAGGATGGGCGTGGCTCTTTTAGCCATGCCCTTATTCTATCACAAGTGCGTCTATTTATGATAGTAAGTACTAGCACTATCTGTAGGTTTGACTCTGATCCCCATGCTTGCCGAGAGTAAGACGCCACGAGACGCCGCAAAGTCGGCTGCGGCTACCCAGCCATCTACCTCATCCAAGGCGGAGGCACCAGGACGAAAGGGTTCAGTGGATCGACGGCTAGCGAAGACAGGCGCAGGTGTTGGCGGTGGCAAGCATTCTAAGGTCCTCGCGTTGGAAGGTGGTAGCACCTCCGAAGGTCTGGGTTGCGGGGATGCGGACGCCGACGCTGGCGGCGGAACTTGTGAGGGTAAGGGTTGCGGCGACAGCGCCAAGCCTGAAGGTGCGGGTGTTGGTGGCGGCAAGGTCAAGCGCGACGGTGCAGGTGTTGGTGGTGACAAGGTCAAGCGCGGCGGTGCTGGCGTTGGAGGCCGAGTCGACCGATAACCTTGTTTTCAGCGACAAATTGCAAACAACACCTTAATCCCTGTTTGTTCCACGGCGGGGCCGCCTTGGGGTGGAGCGTCTTAGCTCAAGTTCTCCATGCGGGTTGGCCCCCTTTTTGTTGCCCCGGTTAAAAAGCCTCTATGGGCGATTCGTTCGTCCACCCTCAGCAGACGGGAATGCATCTCGATGTCGAAGCGCGAACTAGTAGCCGTCATAGCAATTCAGAATCAGTACGATACACCTAAATTTAGCAAACTGTCTTTTTTTATCCTGTTGCTAATCGTAGCCCTGCTCCTCTTGTTAGGACTTCCGTACGTGGATCTGGATCACGATAGTCAGGACGTTGTGCGCCAAACCTCTTATATGTTCATCATTTTCGGCAGTTGGCTTTTTGTACGCTCTGTGCCGTTGTTCTACCAGTTCGTGGGACTGAAGGACTTGCAATTCTACGCCATGAAGAATCCGAGCAAAGAAAAGGTACGTTTCATAGAAGAGTTTATTAACGAGATACTGACAAAGAGACTTCGGCCGATCGAAGTGAATAAGACACTTACGAATCTCTTGAAGAAGCTTGTGGGAAGCGATTAGACATGGGCGAGCAAAGTGAAAACCAACCCGAGGCAGAGTTTAGGGACCGGATCAAGACGTTAGAGCGAAGAGAACGAAGTGGCCGCCTATTGACTCCCGCATAATATAGAGTCAGTCAAAACAAAGAGAAGACTGTTTCCAGAAGGCCGTGATCAAACGCGGTTTGCGGTACATGCGGCGGAGTGCCTTGCGGGCCCGCTCGTTCAGCTCGCCGTAGTCTTTCGGACAGACGTTCGGCAACTCGTGCTGCTTCCAGTAAGCCCAGATGTATTCCACCGGATTCAACTCCGGCGCATAGGGTGGCAAGTACTCGGTTGCGATGTGGCCTTCGGAGAGTTCGATGAACTCTTGCACCAGGCGGCTACGGTGCGCCGGCAGCCGATCCCAGACGATCAGCAGCGGGCGATCGATATGACGTACCAACGCCTTGAGAAAGTCGGTCACTTGCTCTTTGCCGATCGCACCGGGATAGAGCCGGAAGTAGAAGTTACGCAGCGTCAGCCCCGCCGAGACGGAAAGCTTCTCCCAGTTGAAGTTAAACTGCAGCACCGGTGTTTGGCCACGTGGCGCCCAGGTGCGGCAGCGATGCGGCTTCTGACTCAATCCGCTTTCGTCGATGAAGACGAGCGTACGGCCTTCGTTTTGGGCTTTTTTTTAATGCGCTTCCAGGTCTTGCGCTTCCAGGTGCGGATCCGCTCTTCGTTGCGCTCGCGCGCCTTTCCGGCCGGGCGTTGCGGGCTCCAGTCGAGCGCTCGCAGGATCTTCCAGGCGTGGCCTGCGTGGTATGCGACCCCGAACTCGTCTCCGATCAGCCGAGCCACCCGCGGACAGCTCCACAGGGGCGTTGGGAAGCCGTGGGCTTCCGGGCCTTCCAGCAGCAGCGACGTCAGGCGTTCGCGTTGTGCGGCATCGAGGAGCGGCTTGCGTCCGGCGCGTCCGGCCTGGCGGAGTCCGGCCGCACCCTGCTCGCGGTATTGCCGCCGCCACTCACTGACGGTTTGGCGAGCGACGTTCAGCCGTCTCGCCGTCTCGGACTGATTGTGGCCTTGGTGGAGCAGCCGCATCGCTTCGAAACGGCGCTTCTCCAGCGCCTTGAAATCCCGCTTCACACCTTTGGGGTTGCCCATACATATATAGATGCTCCACACTGTCAAAAAGTGTCATAATAATTTGCGGGATTCAATAAGAGAAACATGGCTTTATACTAGTGTAGTGCGTCAAGCAGATTGCACCTTATGCAGGGCGGCACGTCCGCGCTTGACTTTCTCGAGGATGTCGGAGGCGGTCGCGGTCCAGATGAAGGGCGTGGGATGCCCGTTGTGCTGGGCGATGTAGTCGTCAATGGCGGCGACGAGCTCGTCCACGCTGCGAAACACGCCGCGGCGCAGGCGCTTGACGGTGAGATCGCGAAAGAATCGCTCGACCATGTTCAGCCACGACGCCGAGGTCGGGGTGAAATGAATGTGGAAGCGCGGGTGACGATCGAGCCAACGCTTCACAGCGGCATGCTTGTGGGTGGCATAGTTGTCCACGATGAGATGAAGCTGTTTGTCCTTGGGAGTGCGGCGGTCAATTAAGCGCAGGAAGCGCAGCCATTCCTGGTGGCTGTGTCGGGGCATGCACTCGGCGATCACGCTGCCGTCAAGGCTGTTGAGCGCCGCAAACAGGGTGGTCGTGCCGTTGCGCTTGTAATCGTGGGTCATCGTTTGGCCGCGTCCCTTTTTGAGCGGCAGGCCGGGCTGGGTGCGATCGAGGGCTTGGATTTGGGACTTCTCATCGAGCGAGAGAACCAGAGCATGCTCAGGCGGATTGAGATAGAGTCCGACGATGTCGTCGAGTTTCTCGGCGAAACGCGGGTCATTGCTGAGCTTGAAGGTCTTGATGCGGTGGGGCTTGAGGCCATGGGCGCGCCAAATCCGTCCCACGGTGGAAGCGCTGACGCCGGCCGCGGCGGCCATGGTGCGGCGGCTCCAGTGGGTGGCGTTGGACGGTTTCTCGCGGGTGGTCTTGTGGATGATCTGCTGTACTTTCTGCTTCGAGACGGCAGGTTTACGACCGGGCCGTGGGGCGTCTTTTGCAATGCCGGCGATGCTGCTTTCGAGAAAGCGCGTGCGCCAGCGGGCCACCAACTGCCGCGAGACACCGAGCTGTGCGGCGATCTGCTTATTCTCGAGACCGTCGGCGGCCAGCAGGACAATCCTGGCTCGCAGGGCGAGACGAACGGCGACTTGGCGGCCGCGCGCGTAGCGGTCCAACTGCTTGCATTGCGCTGTGTTCAAAGTTACTGGTTGTGCTCTTCGCATCCCATGCCTCCTGTTAATAGAGACGATGGGAAGTCAATATAAGTTACATTATTTATGGTGCACTACACTAGAAGGCGTCAGCTCCCCCCAGACTGCGCGATGAGCAAATACTGGACAATCGTCCTGCCATGCGCCCTCTGCGGCGTTGGTTACTACGGTTATCACAGCGGCGGATACCTCGGTAACGCGATTCAAGGGGTGATCGATCCGTTGCTTGAACTGGGGAGAGCCCTCGCGAACGCGCTCTTCGGCGTGTAGGGCCCGGACCGCATTTCCAAACGGCCGGCGAGCGTATCGCTTGCACTGCGGCAACCGAGACGCGGCAAACATGGGCGTCCGCACCGCGTCAAGCTTCGTTCAGGCGCGAACCTCAGTGAAAACGCTGACCTGAACCGCCGCGTTGAGAGGCATGTCACGAATGCCGAGCGCGGTGCGAGTGTGCTTGCCGCGTTCCTCAAACACCTCAACGAAGAGGTCTGAAGCGCCGTTGAGTACTTGCGGGTGTTCCTCGAAACCTTCGCCACAAAAGACGTTCCCTTCCAGGCGGACTAGGGCGTGTTAACACTAAGGCGCAAAAGCTGCTATACTTGGAGGTATGGAGATCACCGAGCAGCAATACCGCCGCATCGAGCCGGTCCTGCCCCGCCAGCGCGGCAATGTGAGCCTGCCGAACCTCACGGTTTTGAACGCCATGTTGTATGTCGCCGAGCAGGGCTGCAAATGGCGCGGCTTGCCTAAACGCTTCGGTAACTGGCACACCATTTATACCCGCATGAACCGCTGGTCGAAGAACGGCGTGCTCGACGCCGTCTTCGAGAAACTGCAGCGCGAGCAGCTGGTCCGCATCCGAATCGAAGCCGTGTCAATGGACTCGACCATCGTGAAGGTTCATCCCGACGGCACGGGCGCGTTAAAAAAACGGTCCGCAAGCGATCGGCAAATCCCGCGGCGGATGGACCACCAAGATTCATATGGTTGCCGCAAATGCTCGAACGGCGATAACCTTCGCTCTCTCGCCCGGCCAAGCGCACGACGCCCAGCAGGGCCGCGAACTGCTCGGTGGTCTGGGGCCACTGCCCGAGCCGCTGCCGCTGCTGATGGACGGCGCCTATGAGGACGATCAGACACGCCAACTGGCTTTGGATTTCGGATGGATTCCCGTCGTGCCGCCCCGGCGCACCCGCCTGGAGCCGTGGGAATACGACCGAGCGCTCTATCGCCGCCGCA
This sequence comes from Bryobacterales bacterium, assembly GCA_965248255.1. GTDB lineage: Bacteria > Acidobacteriota > Terriglobia > Bryobacterales > UBA6623 > JAKZVK01. The sequence goes on along the minus strand of CBDFIW010000004.1, from coordinate 1,287,481 downwards.
ACGAGATCGAGAGACTCTTCCGACGGCTCAAGGGATTCCGCCGCATCTTCTCCCGCTTCGACAAGCTCGACGTCATGTTCCTCGCCTTCCTCCACTTCGCCCTCATCGTCGAGGCTCTACGTTTCGATACCCTACGTTAGTGTTAACACGCCCTAGGGTCCTGATACTCTCCAGCTCGCCCGCGGCTTGCTTGAGTTGGGCGATGGCGTTGATGGCCGCCAGCCGGGCGGCCTGATAGCCCTGCTCGGTCGTGAGGTCTTCGCCGAGGCGTCCGGCGTATTGCATGGCGTCGCCCTCTAGTGGGAGTTGGCCTGAGGTCAAGATCAGGTTCCCGGTGCGAATCCAGGGGACGTAGTTGCCTCGGGCGGCGGGAGGTTCGGGGAGGGTAATGCCGAGTCGTTGGAGGTTCTCTTCCGCGGTCATGTTGGGGCCTCGTAGTGCGGTGGAGTGCGTTCGTGCCCGGAGATCAGAGCCCGAGCCTGCCTTTCCCACCACCTGACGGACGAAGCACGCGATAAGACCGCCATGACTTCGTTGCGCTTGCTTGCCGTGCTCAACGTACTGTCGAGTACGCCTCCGCTCGCCAAGCGGCTCGCGCCTCGTCCTGACGGCCTTCTCACGCACTTCGCCTCGCCACGTGGTGAGAAAGGCAGGCTAGTACAGCGTTTCACAGGTTCGGTCACGTGTCCGAGAGGGGCATCCGCCATCTCGGGCCGGCGGGCACGGGGGCCCGCGCCTACATGGCAAACCGAATCGCTCACTTTTTCCACTTGAGCTTGAAACGGTAGTTTGCGTCGCCGCCCTTGGGGTCGGAGATCTGGATGACCGCCGTGAACCGGTTTTGCAGCCAGGGCCTCTCGACCAGAAGGACATCTCCGCGCCCGTCTTTCTTGTCAAGCTCGATCTTCTTGAGTGTGCCCGTGGGAAGCGGCTGCGAGTACTCGAACCAGTCGAGCTTCAGCGGCTTGCCGCTGAGGGTTTCCGCGAAGAGGCGGTTGCCTTGCAGACGCAGGATCACGGTACCGTCCACGCGCCCCTTCCACTCGAAGTCGCCTTCGTCATCGCGGTCATACTTGCGGGGGTTGTTCTCGTCGGAGAACAACTCCACGCCGGCCACCTGGTCCTGGGGTGGCATGGGAGACGCCGGCGGTGGCGGTGAGCCGGGCTGGGTCGGGCGCGGGTGGCGGGAGAAGATCCCGGCCGTGTCGGTAGGAATCGATGTTGGGGGAATCGATGCCGGGGGAATCGACGCCGGCTGCACTATCGGCTTTGGAGCCAGTTGGTCCCACTCCCACTCGAGTTGCACGTGGTAGCGGTCGTCGCCGCCCTTGCGATCAGAGATTCTCAGCTTCGCGGTGTATTGATTGTCCCCGGCTGGTTCCTCGAGCAAGACGACCTTGCCGCGGCCATCCTTCTTGTTGAGGAGGAACTTTCTGAATGTGGCGCGGGGGACCGGCTGGCTGTATTCCGAGCCCTCGTCTCGTGGAGCGCGTCCGTTGTGGACGTCGTAGCGAATGGAGCTCCCCTGCAAGAAGACATCGATCTCGCCGTCTACCAGCAGCCGCAGATCGAAGCGGCCCTTCTTTGAGGCCGAGTCAAGCTGTTTGCTCGGCCGCGCACGGAATTCAGGCGTTGCGGGCATGACGGGGGCCGGGGGGGGCGGCAACGGAGCGGCCGGTGGGGCGGACCGTGCAGTGACTCGCGCCCGCGGGCTTGACACCGGCGGCGGCACGGGCGCGGAAGTCGTCGAGGGCGGCGCGGCGGCGCCGGTGGCGCCAATGCCTAAATACGGGTTATGAATGTAGGTCAGCGAAAACGGAGCCGGCATCCGCAGGTTCTGCGAGACGCCGTAGGCCGGGTCGAGGCCCCACTGCCCGGTGGCCAGCACTTTCTTCTTGCGGGTTCGCGAATCGTGCCAGCCCCAGAAGGGCTTGGCTTTGTTCTTTCCGTGCTTGCGGCCGAAGAAGGAGCCGGCAATCTGGCCGTGACGGGGCCGGGGACGCCCGCCGTAGGGCTGATAGGCATAGAAGGCATCGAAAGTCTTGTCACGGATAGCGTTCGAGTTGTGCGCCCGCTGCCACCAGTGTTCATAGATCGGCAAGAGTTCGTAACCGACGTTACGGTCGTTGGTGTGCCGCGGGCGCTCCGCTTTGCCCTTATACAGATAAGTGACTCCGGTGCCGGCGGTGAAATCGTTGCGGCGAAGGGAGAAGTGCGCATGGCCGTCCTTGGAGCCGTAGACACCGTGGCCGCCGGCCTCGATGAAGATCACGGGGTGCGAGTCCTGGTACAACTCCACGTCGCCGTCAAGGCCATGAACGTTCTTGCGCACCTTACGGTCGGCTCGGTAGGAGTAGATGTTGTTGTGCGCGAGGGTTTCCATCACCTGCAGGCGTCCGTGGGGTCCACCGTCTTTGGCGATGGTCAGAATCATCCCTTCATTGTCGTTTTCGTGGCAGGTGCCCACCACGCATTTGTCGGAGTAATCGCGTGGGTGAAAGAAGTTGTAGATGAGGAACCAATGCGTTTCGGTCTCCATCACCGCGTAGTGGACATAGGCCTGCGAGCTGCCTTCGAAGGCGGAAGACCAGTTGTTGTCACCCCGCCAGTCGCCGTCGAGATCGAACCGCGCGAGGTAGTCGGACTTCGGCTGGAACCATGTTTCCTGCGCCACGAACGGCGCGTAGTGTTCGGCGAGTGAGCGGTAGCGATCGCTCGAGCGGCGTTCCCCCGGGAAGTTGACTTTTTCCTTTGGCTTCCGGGACCGTGCGTTGCGATCGACATGAACAGTCGCCGAGGCGGTTTTGCCTTTGAGGGTCGCCTCGATCGTGTATTTGCCAGGGCGGTCGGCGGCGGTAAACAGGACGGCGTCCTGCAGCAGATAGCTCGCCTGCGCGCGCCCGAAGATGATCGACCCCAAGCCGGACCCCGCGGGGCTGTAGAATGCCTCACTCTCGCTGCCTTGGTAGCGGAATGCCTTCGAGAGCCAACCGGCATTCGAATTCTTGAGGACGACCTTCGCGCCGCCTTCCCGCAGGCGCACCTTCTGTGTCTTGCCATCCTCGCCGGCGACCTCGCCATAGGCCAACACCTGAACCACTAGGCTCTGGTGGGGGCGCACTCGACCGTCGGCAGGATCGAGGCGCACTTTGATCTCGCTGACGGCTGCCTGATTCTGGGCGTTGACAACCGGTAACAACATCAAGGCGATGAAGGCAGTTCGAATCGAGCATCTCATGTTGGGTACCCTCGGGTCGGCTGTAGCCTGCATTTCTCACCACCTGGCGGACGAAGCACGCGATAAGACCGCCATGACTTCGTTGCGCTTGCTTGCCATGCGCAATGTACGGTCAAGTACACCTCCGCGCGCCCAAGCGGCTCGCGCCTCGTCCTGACGGCCTTCTCACGCACTTCGCCTCTCCACGTGGTGAGAAAGGCAAGCTAGCCGCGTTGACGGAGTGTACACGCATCGCGGCCCACCTAATTTCAGCACAGGGTGTCAGGGCATCGCAATGGATCGATCGGCACGTGGATCGGGTCTCTTTCATTCGCGGTGGCGCCCCGGCCCAATCCTACGCGACAGCCTCGTGATACTTTGAGCTTGGGACGGCGCTCGAAAGCACGCCGTTGCCCGATGCTTGGCGCCGAAGCGGGAAACGTGTCCTGACTTGAGGCAATCGCGGAACAGGCGACCTCGGTGGTTGGGCCAGTTTCAGAATCCGATCAAGCGCTTCACGCGAAAGCCGCCCGAAGGCGACTTCGGGGAAGACGTTCGCCCGTCTTCGACGATGATGGGCAGCCGTTGCGGCCTTGAAGCTTAGCAAACGCCAAACGCACCCACTACAGCGATCTTCAGTGTTGGCACGAGCGGCATGCATACTCCCGATCACATCGTTCGGTCCCTCCCGATCTTGATTCTATTTCCGCACAGCCGCTGCAACTGCCGCTGTGTGATGTGCGACATCTGGAAGATCACGACGCAGGCGGAGATCAGCGTCGATGAGCTGGCCGGCTACGCCGGCGACATCGCATCGCTCGGAGTCGCGTGGGTCGTTTTCTCGGGCGGCGAGCCGCTCATGCACAGCGATCTTTTTCGCCTGGCCGGGATCCTGAGGACGCGTCAGATCCGCACCAGCCTGCTGACAACCGGCCTGCTGCTCGAAAGCAACGCGGCTCGGGTGGTCGAGGGCATTAGCGACGTGATCGTTTCCCTCGATGGCCCACCTGGCGTACACGACTTGATCCGGCGAGTCTCGGGAGCTTATGGGCGACTGGCTGACGGTGTGAGGGCCGTGCGCGGTCTTCGCGAAGACTTCCCCGTCGCTGGACGTTGCACCGTTCAGCAGGCTAATCACCGCTACCTTCGGGACACGGTCAGGACGGCGCGTGAGTTGGGCCTTGCATCGATCTCTTTCCTGGCGGCTGATCTGACATCGGGAGCGTTCAACCGGGGCGAAGGGTGGCCGGATGCGCGCCAGGCCGAGATCGGTCTGACCGCCGGGGAGACGCAGGCCCTAGCGGCGGAAGTGGAAGCCCTCATTCGCGACCGAGGCGATGACATCGAGTGCGGGTACGTTCGCGAGTCGCCCGAGAAGCTGCGGCGGATCGTGCGGCACTTCCAAGCGCAGATAGGATCGGCGGAGCCGACTGCGCCGAGTTGTAATGCTCCTTGGGTATCGGCGGTTGTTGAGACGGATGGTACTTTGCGGCCGTGTTTCTTTCACCAGTCAATCGGTAACGTGAGAAGGCAAGGGTTGATGGGGCGCTCAACAGCCCCGAGGCCGTTGCCTTTCGGGCGGGCTTGAACATCGCGGAGAACCCGGTCTGTAGGCGTTGTACGTGTTCGTTGAACTTGCGGGAGGATGTTGGGCGGGGCGCGGTGGACGTGACTCGGTGATAAGATGCGCCTTGCCCGCACATGTCGAAGAGCGCGGGTGCCGAACGGGTCACATGCTGCTCCGCGTGGCGCGTGACTTCTCCAACGCCCCTTCAGGGCTGGAAAGGTGTAGCGGGATGCTACCCTGGGTTTCGGCTTCGTGGAATGGACCCAGGGCTTAACATCCAACGCCGCTTCGCGGCTTGGAATGCGCTTGGAGCCGGCTTTTTGAACGGCCAAACAGGCAGCAGTGCCCGTTGCGGCTTTTGGGCGGACACAGCGGTCCGCCCCTACAAAGTGGGTGCGTGGTGTCGCGCGGCATGCCACCTCTGTTTTGCTATGTTTCGGCGGCGTGGCGCAGGGCGTGCATGTAGCCGAGCGCGAAGGCCCAGCCGCGTTGCGAGGCGACCGTGTCGTCGCTGGATTCCGGCGTGTGATCGGGAATGATCAGCCGCGAGTAGCTCACCTGTTGGAACGCCTTCATGCAGGCGAGCATGTCACAGTCGCCTTCGTCGTGCATCACCTCGAGGTACTTGTAGTAAGGTACGTCGACGCGCACGTTGCGGAAGTGGCAATGATTGATGCGGTCACGCGAGCCGAAGTACCGTATCGCCTCGGCCGCGTCCTCGCCCATCTCGGTCGTTACGCCGGTGTCGAGCGTGATGCCGTTCGACGGGCTGTCGACCGTTTCGATCAGGCGCTTCAAATCGGCCAGCGAGCGGACCGGCTGCGCCGCGCCGCGGTAGGCTTCCAGCGGCGGGTCGTTGGGATGGCAAGCCAGGCGGACGCCCGCCTCCTCGGCGGCAGGAATGACCTCTTCGAGAAAGGCCGCAAAGCGCTCCCACATCTGCCTGCGTGTGTGCCGGCCGACGTTGGGCAGGGGTGGCAAGTCTTTGATGCGCTCGTAGTCGAAGTCTCGCAGGGCCACCTCGCCGCGGCCCGTCGTGCGCGCGTAACCCTCCGAGCCGCGCAGGGGTGTGAAGTTGTACTCGACCACCGGGATGCCGGCCTGCCCCGCCGCGCGCAGGCACTTCTTCACGTTCTCGAGTTCTTCGTCCGCGCCGGGCGTTGCGTGCAGAATGCGGTAGAAGCGTCCGAGGTGGACCATTTCCGGTTTCAGGCCGAACGACTCGATGCGCCACTTGATCTTGATGAGCTCGGCCGCGTCCCAGGGCTCGAGCATCTGGCCTGGCTGCGGGCCGGGGTCTTTCGGGGGGACGAGGCCGCGCTTGCGGACGGCGGTGCGGTAGCGCGTCGGCATGACCACGTGCTCGACGCCCATCTGCCGAAAGAAGCGGAGCGTCGGGCCGGAGACGTCGCGAAGTCCCTTGGCGATCTTTAAGCGATGAGTAGACGCGGCCACTGAGGCTGTCATTGTAGCCCAGAGGTTTTCCGGCTACGCGATGGTAGTGTCTGTAATCGGTCCGGCCGGCCGCCAGGAGTTTGGGTCGTACCGCCCCCATGACGCGACGGGTAGGGCTCGAAGAGAGCGGCTGTCTTTCGTCTTCCCCACCCATCGGGTGTTCGGAAGAGTGAGGCTCAAACGCCCCTACCGGGGCTCTGAATCATTTGTGGACGTTTACCCACGGCTTGCGCCGTGGGCTATTTTCAGACGCCCCTGCCGGGGCTACAACCCGCATGCGGATGTACCAGTGGGCCTGTCGCAGAGAAAACTTCATCGTAAACGAGCAGCCGGGCGGGCACAGCGGCCCGCCCCTACAGAGTCTCGCTGGATATTCCGACGCCTAACGAATCTCCGCGACACTCCATTAGCTTGCGCCGCGGGCTATTTTCTTTTGCGCCTGCCGGGCGCAAAGCGGTCCCCAAACCTTACATACGCGACGGTTGACGGCAAACCGGTCAAACGAGCCACGCCACGACGAGATGGCAAGCAGGCAGGGCGAACAGGACACCATCCACGCGGTCGAGCATGCCGCCGTGGCCCGGCAACAACTCACCGCTGTCTTTGACGTCCGCGCCCCTCTTGAGGGCCGACTCGGCAAGGTCGCCCAACTGCGAAGCTGCGTTGACCCACAACGAGATCAGCCCGGCGGCTACGGGAGGGAGGACGGCAGGTTGAAAGTACATCAGGTAGGCGACACCCACTCCGACCGCTGCCACGGTGGAGGCAAGCGAACCTTCCCACGTCTTTTTTGGGCTGACCACGGGGGTCAGCGGGTGGCGTCCCCACCGGCGTCCCACGTAGTACGCGGCTGAATCGCCGGCCCAGTTGAGCAACAGCACGTAGAACAGCCAGTGCGGGCTCGCCAGGTGCAGCTCGCGTCCCAGGCCCAAGGCGCCGCCAATATAGATAACGCCGAAGAGCGTCGAGGCCACCGCTCCTAGCACCTCCTGCATTGGCCGCGTCAGCGAAGCGATCAGCAGCAGGCTCGCAAGCGCAACCAGAAACGTTCCCTCGGGAAGCCCTCGAGCGACGATCAACATGACGCCCGCGCCGTAGCCGGCGATGGAGAACGGGCGAAAGCCGAGCCTCCGTGCCAGGTGGAAGAACTCCCGCAGGCAAAGCAACCCCACAAAAGCAAGCACCGACCGGACCGCAGCCGGCGGAGCGTAGATAGTGACAGCGGTGACGAAGGGAATCAGCAGCAGGGCCGTGAGGACCCGCTTCATTCGGCGTAGCCGCTCAAGGGAGAGCCGTCGGGATCATCGGCCGCGGTCTCGCCGATCTCTCGAGTCGCCACACCCACCAACTCGGCCGCGGGCTCCGCCTGCTCCGTGGCATGCCCGAGGCCACCGTAGCGCCGCTCCCGTTTCTGATAGTCCAGAAGTGCATGTAGTAGATCGACGGTGCGGAAGTCAGGCCAAAGCCTCTCGGTGACCCAGATCTCGGCATAAGCGATCTGCCACAGCAGGAAGTTGCTGATCCTCATCTCCCCGGAGGTTCGGATCAACAGATCCGGATCGGGCTGCCCGGCGGTATACAGATGGCTGCTGATGGTCTGTTCGTCAACTTGCAAGGGAGCGTCGAGCTGGCGTGCTTGGGCGAGCAGTGAATTGACGGCGTCGACCAATTCGGCGCGGCCTGAGTAGTTCAGCGCAACGTTGAGGCACAGGCCCGAGTTTGCCGAGGTTTCGAGGATTGCGTAGTCGACATCAGCCTGCACGTTGGCGGGCAGTTGGTCGACCCGTCCAATCACCTGAAAGCGAACGTTGTTTCGCTTGAGCTCGGTAAGCTCGCGGCGCAAGTAGTGGCGGAGCAGGTCCCACAGGGTCTCGACTTCCGAGCGCGGCCGCTTCCAGTTCTCCACCGAGAAGGCAAAGAGCGTGAGCGCACCAATGTTCAACCGGCAGCACGCTTCGATGATCTCGCGGACGGACTTCACGCCCGCGCGATGTCCGGCCACGCGCGGCAGGCGTCGTCGCCGCGCCCAGCGGCCGTTGCCATCCATGATGACGGCGATGTGCCGAGGGAAGGCGCCGGGGTCGAGCGAAGAGGCCAGTCGAGCCTCCTCGCTTCCCGGTTTCGCCCAGTCGAGGAAATCCTGCATATGGTTCTGTTTCTTGACTATCCTACAACGTGCCTCAGCCCGGCGTCCAGAATGGGGGCCTAGGCCGTAATCGGTCCGTACGCCGGCGGTAGGTTGCGTCGTAGCCCAAGACCCGTTGGGTGGGGCTCGAAAGACACCGGCGGCTTGTCGTCGTGCCCAGAGTGTCGGGGACAGAACGGCTCAAACGCCCCTGCCGGGGCTGAGGATCGTTCGGGAATGTCTTCCCACGGCTTGCGCCGCGGACGTACATTCAATCGCCCCTGCCGGGGCTTACAACCGTGAAGGCTAGGTGCGGATCGGGGTATGGAAGCCTGTGCGGTCTGGAGCGATGGCTCAGCGCGGGCTCCCGCCCGCGGCTCTGAAGTGGCGGGCCGCATGTCATCTAAGACTAGAAGGACAGAACCGCCGCGAAGAGCGAAAGCGCGATCATCATCGCCACCGTCGCATAAGAAACCAGGTTGGAAAAAGCAGTGTTGACCCATTCTCCCATCAGGTCCCGGCGGTTGACGAGTACCAGAATCAGAATCAAGATGACCGGCAACAGAACGCCGTTGAGCACCTGTGAGAGGAGGATCATGCGGACCAGCGGGAAGTCCGGCCAGAGAACGACGCCGGCCCCTACCACTACCAGCAGCGTGTAGAGCCAGTAGAAGAAGGGGGCTTCTTGAAAACGGTGGCTGACACCCGACTCGAACCCCAGCCCCTCGCACACCGAGTATGCGGTCGACAACGGTAGGATGCTCGCCGCCAGCAGTGAAGCGTTGAAGAGACCGGCGGCGAACAGGGCGTAGGCGTAGGGCCCTAGCGGCCGCAGCGCCAACGCCGCTTCCGCCGCGTCGCGGATCTCGCGCGGGCCCGCCGACCAGATCGCCCCGGCCGCGCACACGATGATGAAAAACTTGATGAAGGCCATCGCCACGCAACCGACGATCACTTCCGCGCGTGACTCGGCGTACTGCTTGACGTCGACGCCCTTCTCGACAATCGCCGCCTGGAGGTAGAACTGCATCCAGGGGGCGACCGAAGTCCCTACCAGCCCGACCAGAATCGCCAGATACGGACCGTCGAACAAGACCACCGGCGTGATGGTGCTGTGTAGCGCCTCGGGCCAGTCGGGCTGGATCAAGAACGCGGAGATCACGTACGCGATGTAGAACACACTCGCCAGTAGGAAGATCTTTTCGACGCTGCGGTAGGTGCCTTTCACTACCAACACCCACACCAACGCCGCGCCCGCCGGAATCGAGATGTACCGGCTGACCCCGAAGATCTCGAGCGAGCCGGCAATGCCGGCGAAGTTGGCGGTGACGTTGGTGAAGTTGACCACCAGCAGCGCGGCCATCACCACAAACGTTGTGCGCAGACCGAATTGTTCGCGTATCAGATCCGAGAGACCCTTGCCCGTCACCGCGCCCATGCGCGAGCACATGACTTGGGTGACAACAAGAATCAGCGTCACCGGAATCATCGTCCAAAGTGGAACGTAGCCGAACCGCGCGCCCGCCTCGGAGTAGGTGAAGATGCCGCCGGCGTCGTTGTCCACCACGGCGGTAATGAAGCCCGGCCCCAAGACGGCCAAGAAGACCATGGCGTGCGTGCGCAGGTTCTTCAGCATGAGCTTCGCCGGGTTGCGGCCGGGTCAGTTTTCGGGGTGAAGGACGCTGATCACATCGTCGGCCGTAATCACGCCGCACAGCTCATGCTCTTCGTCCACCACGGGAAGAGCGAACAGATTGTACTTGTCGAATAGCTCGACAACATGCTCGCGATCGTCGTCGAGCTGGACGCTCAAGGTTTCACGAAAGGCGAGTTCGCGCAAGGGCAGGTCATCCGCCGCCGTGAACAACCGAGCCACGGCAGCGGCGGCGACGAGCTTTTTCTCCTTGTCGATCAAGAAGACGTGGGTCAGGGTGTTAAGCAGGTCCGGGTTGCCGCGCATCGCTTCAATGGCATCGCGGACCCGCGCTTCTTCGTGAACGGCGATGTAGCGGTTGTTCATCATCCCGCCGGCCGTCTCCGGATCATGTTCGAGCAATTCTTCGACCTCGGCGGCGGGGACCTGCTCCATGTCCTTGAGGATCTCCTGGCTCTCTTCCTCCTCGAGCGCATTGAGCAAATCCGCCGCGGAATCAGGGTCCATCTCCTCGACGATGTCGGCGGCGCGCTCTTTGTCGAGGGACTTGAGGATGGTGACCTGAATCTTCGGGTTGACCTCGGTCAAGGCGTCGGCCGCAATTTTGTCATCGAGCGTTTCGAACAGGGCCTCGCGTTCGGCGGGCGCCAGCTCCTCGGCGATGTCGGCCAGGTCGGCCGGGTGAAGCTGTCCCAGACGATGGTGAGAGATACGGAGCTTGAGGCGGCGCCGCGCGTCGGGTTCGACGATATTGCAGTACTCCCAGGGGATTACGTTGGGCCGGATGCGTTGTTGCACGCGCCGGATGACGCTACGGGGCAGCAGACCCTCCGTCAAGCGCCGGAACGCGCCCTGCAGGCCCACGCCGACGTTGTGCACCCACAACTCGTCGCGGTCGGGCGTATGCTCGACACGAAGCGCGAGGTCGTTGACACGGACGACCTTGCGGCCGTTCACATCGACGATCTGCTGATCGAGAAGGTCCTCGCACAGCAGTAGATGCGAATCGTCGGGATAGAAAGGAACGAAGCGGTCATCCGAGAGACGGATGCCGTCGAGGGAGATCGAGGCGACCTGGTCGTAGCGCGCCAAGAACCGTATCCGCCGGCCCACCAGGAATCGTGAAACCCTGCGCGGATGCTCGCTCGGGGTAATGGCCACGTCGCGCACCCGCCCGACCACCTGGCCGTTGGGCGCGACGACACGCATGCCCGTCAGCTCGGTCAAATAGAGCATCCGGTCCACGTCGATGGAGGCGGTGGCCATCGTCGATCCTTACGGCTTCGAACGCATGCCAACGGGCCGCTGCGCGCGAAGCGTATTTGCTCGTAAAGCTGCTACTTCCAGGTTCGTCGAGCATAGAGAACGCCGCGAGACGGGCCCGTAAGAGGCGCTCGCGGACTCCTTCACTATGCACCACGCGCGAAGCGAGGTGCAAGCCGAGGGCTAGTGAAGGCCGCGAATCTCAAAACCGAGATCCGCGCTACGGGCTGCTGCGCGGTTTGGAGGGGACCGCGGGTTCCCGCCCGCGGCTCTGTTGTGGCGGGTCGGGTGTCGGTGCGTACTGGGGAAAGCGGTGGCGAAGCCGGCGGGTTGTGCTACAAGGAACGGATGGAACAGGTAGCGAATTACATCGGTGGCGGCTGGCACGGCTCCGTGGGTGCTGAGACTTTGGACGTCATCAACCCCGCGACCGCCGAGGTTCTGGCCCAGACGCCGCTTGGCGGCCAAGCCGATGTGGATCGCGCCGCGGAAGCTGCCGCGGCGGCCTTCCCCGGATGGCGGCGGACACCCGCCGGCGAGCGCATCCAGTACCTGTTCAAGTTCAAGCAGCTCCTCGAGAAGCACTTCGACGACATCGCCCGCGTCACAACGATGGAGAACGGCAAGACCTTGGGCGAGTCGCGCGGTGAGCTGCGCCGGGGTATCGAGAACGTCGAGGTGGCCTGCGGAATCCCTACCTTGATGCAGGGCTACAACCTCGAAGACATTGCGAGCGGCATCGACGAAATGATGATCCGCCAGCCGATCGGGGTCGTCGCAGCGATCACCCCTTTTAACTTCCCGGCCATGATCCCGTTGTGGTTCCTGCCGTATGCCGTCGCGTGCGGCAACACGATGATCCTCAAGCCGTCGGAGAGAGTGCCGCTCACGATGAAGAAGATGTTCGAGCTGATCGAGCAGTTGGGCCTGCCCTCCGGCGTGATCAACCTGGTCAACGGCGGCAAGGCGGCGGTCGACGCGTTGCTCGACCACCCGACGGTGCGAGCAATCAGCTTCGTGGGGTCGACGCCCGTCGCGAAGCACGTCTACGCACGTGCGGCACAGAACGGCAAACGGGTGCAGTGTCAAGGCGGAGCGAAGAATCACGTCGTCGTGATGCCGGACGCGGATCTAGAGACGGCCACGAAGATCATCAGCGACAGTGCCTTTGGCTGTGCCGGTCAGCGTTGTCTCGCGGTGGCGGCGGCGGTGACCGTCGGCGGGGCGCAAGTCACGTTCCGCGACAGCATCGCCGAGGTCGCCGGCTCGCTCAGAGTGGGCAACGGGCTCGACGACGGGACACAGATGGGACCCGTGATCACGAAAGGGAGCCAAGCTCGGATCGAAACGGCGATCGGCCAAGGCGTGGACGAAGGAGCGACAGCCGTGCTCGATGGGCGTGATGCCGACATTCCCGGCTGCGGCAACGGAAACTTCATCCGGCCGACGATCCTCGACAATGTTTCCCCTGAAAGCAAGCTCTCGAGCACTGAAATCTTCGGGCCTGTGCTGAGCTTGATCCATGCCAATGATGTGGACGAGGCGATCGACATCATTGCGCGCAACCCCTACGGCAACGCCTCTTCGATCTTTACGGCGAGCGGATCGGCCGCTCGCAAGTTTCGGTATGAGGTGCCTACCGGTAACGTCGGTATCAATATCGGGGTGGCGGCGCCGATGGCCTATTTCCCGTTCAGTGGTTGGAAGGACAGTTTTCTCGGGGTGCTCCATGGGCAGGGACGGGATGCGATCGAGTTCTATACCGAGAAGAAGGTTGTGATCGAGCGGTGGCCGAGGGAGTGGACGAGGAAGTTTTGACAGGCAAGCGTCAGCAGGCGGACGGTCTTGGTCGAGTTCAGGATTTCGCTGTCGCAGAATGGCGGATCGACCCTGGCGGCATTTGGGCGGACGCAGCGGTCCGCCCCTACGAGCGGTGTTGCCCATGCCACGCTCCGCTGTGGTGATCGAGAGGGCTAAGGTTCGGTGGGAAGGGCGAGTACGAACAAGCCGCTGCCGGCGGCGATGGCCACGTGTTGGCGGCCCTTGCTGAGGTAGGTCATGGGGCTGGCGGCGATGCGCCCGCCGAGGTTGAGGTACCAGAGCTGTTCGCCGGTTTTGGCGTCTAGGCCCTTGAAGTAGCCTTCTTCGCTGCCGGCGAAAACCAGGCCGCCCGCCGTGGACACCAGGCCCGCCCAGGCTGGACGAAACATCTTGTGCTCCCAGACCTGCCGGCCGGTCAGCGGGTCGAGCGCCCGCACGGCGCCGGTCCAGTCGTGCGCACGATCCTGATCGCGGAAGTGCCCTCCCCAAAAGCGCGTTCCGGGCTGGTATTCGGCTTCCCCTTTGAAGTACATGCTGCTGCCCTCGCGCGCGGTCACGTAGTAGAGGCCGGTCAGAGGGCTGTAGGCCGGCGACATCCAGTTCGTCCCGCCTGAGAACATGGGGCAGACGAGGTTGCCTTCTTCGGTGGGCTCTTTGCCTGGTGCACGAATCGGACGCCCGTTCTCATCAATGCGCTCGGCCCACGTCTGTTTCACGAAAGGGCTAGCGTGAAGAAACTCGCCGTTCTTGCGATCCAGTACGTAATAGAACCCGTTGCGGTTCGCGGTGATCAGCAGCTCCCGCGCCCGGCCTTCGAACTCACGGTCCACTAGGACCATGACTTGCGTCGCGTCCCAGTCGTGGATGTCGTGTGGCGTGAACTGGAAATGCCACTTACGCTTGCCCGTGTCGGGATCCAGGGCGACGACGGCGTCAGAAAACAGGTTGTCTCCCTTGCGCACGTCGCCGTTCCAATCCGGGCCCGGGTTGCCGGTGCCCCAGTAAGTCAGGTTCAGGTCAGGATCGTAAGAACCGGTGATCCAGACCGACGCGCCGCCGGTCTTCCACGAGTCGCCCTCCCAGGTGTCGCGCCCGAACTCGCCGGGCCCGGGCACGGTGTAGAACCGCCACAAGCGCTTGCCGTCCTCTACGCTGTAGGCGTCGATGAAGCCGCGAATGCCGTATTCGCCGCCGGCGACCCCCACCAGCACCTTGTCTTTGATGACCAGCGGAGCGTGCGTGGCTGCATAGCCGAGGCGGTAGTCGATCATCTCCGATTCCCACAGCAGGCGGCCGGTTTTGCGGTCGAGAGCGATCACCTTGGCGTCGAGCGTCGCCATGAACAAGCGGTCGCCCAGCACGGCGAGTCCGCGATTGACCTGGCCGCAACACGCGATGATCTTGGGCGGCAGTGCACGCTTGTACTCCCACAACACGACGCCGGTTTCCGCATCCAGCGCATAGGCCTCGTTCGGCGGAACCGTCAGGTACATGACGCCGTCGACGACGAGCGGCGTGGTCTCGAACTTCTCTCGGATCGGTTGTTGAAACACCCATTTGACTCGTAGCTTGCCGACATTGGCGGCAGTGATCTCGTTCAGTCCGCTGTGCCGGTGTCCCGCGTAATCCCCGGAATAGGTCAGCCAGTCGCCGGGGGTTTTGGCGGCTTCCAGCAGGTCACTATTGGCGACTTGCGACCAGGCTGATGCGGTAAGAGCCAGCCACAGCAGGAGCCCAAAGAAGCCGGACGAGTGGCCCGCCGCCGGGTCCGGGCAAGGCCGCAACCGCCACCCCCGTTCGTCGAACAGGCCCAGCTCGTAAAAGGAAAACCATACCCGCCACACCCCCTCCTCGATCGCCTCCAGCCCCACCCGCTCGCCGTTGAGTCCCTTGCCGACAAACACTCGTTGACGCCGCCAGCGAAGCTGCCCATCCACCACGCGCCGCACCGCCATCGCCGCCGGATACTCCGGCTCCTTCAGCCGCGAGGGATACTCCCGCCCCGAGCCCTGATAACACTCGCTGGGCGTCCGCAGCTCCAGCCCCTGGTGCGGTCGCTCTTCGTTGCAATCTTGGCGAAAGCAATCCAACGCCCGCTGCTGCGCCCGCAGGTTCGCCGCCGGCGGCGAGGCCGTCTCTTGCTTCAGCGTGCGGTGCATCCTCTCATGCCGCCCGTTCTGTTCGGGATGTCCCGGCTCGATCCGCTGCGGATAAATCCCCAACTTGATCCACCATACCGCCAGCCGTGACAGCCCGTGCACCGCCAGCGTCGCAAACGGCGGCCCGTTGTCGGTGCGCAGCACCCGCGGCAAGCCAAACTCCCGAAATGTGGCTTCAAACAACGGCTGGACGTGTTCTCGATCCGGTGTCGCCACCGCCTGGCAACGCAATAAGTAACGGCTAGCCGCATCCGAGATCGTCAACGGATCGCAGCGCTGGCCGTCTTGGGTGCGGAACCAACCTTTGAAGTCGGCGCACCAAACCCGGTTGGGCTCGCTCCCCGGCGTCAGCGGCGGTGCGGTCGGTGCGGCGCGCGCCCGGCGCCGCCGCGGCACCGTCAGACCGTGTCGCCGCAGCAGATTCCCGATCGTGCTCACCGCCGGCCAAGCCACCTCGGGCTGCGCCCGCTGCAGCCGCGCTTTCAAGGTGACCGCGCCCCAGCGCGTGTGCTGTGCCCGCAGAGCGAGAATCTCTTGCTCGATCGCGGCCGCGGTCTGCTGCGGATGGCGTCGCGCTGCTCGGGAGCGGTCCTGCAATCCTTCCCAGCCCTGCTGCCCGTAGCGCTGCAGCCACTTGTAGCCGGTCTTGCGACTCACGCCGTAGCGCCGGCACAGCTCGGCCATCGACTCGAGTTTCCTTTCCCAGTCCACCACAAAGCGAGTTCTCTCGTTTCGCACACAGGTCTCCTGCCAAGGCATAGATCATTCCCTCTCAGAAATGTTTTATGCCTCAAAGTGTTACCTATGTGCTTGGCATTAGGTGTTACCCATGTCCCCGGTCAATACCGCCTAAGGAATCTCCGCGACATTCCGCGAGTCATCGCGTGTTGTCTCCATCGGCGCTGCCCAGGCTGCAAAGGTAGGCCAGCAGATCATCCGTTTCGGCCGCGCTCAGCGAGCCGCGGTATGAGGGCATGAGCGACTCGGAGGGGCGCTCGACCTTCTGCAAGTCGGCTTTCGACAGGGAATGGATCGTCTCCTGCCGATCGATGAGGTGCAGGGTGTAGCCATCCTCGTTCAGCAGCACCCCTTCGAACCTCTTACCGTTGCGATCGACGGCCCGCACAGTGCGGTAGGAATAAGGAATCTCTTTGTTGGGTTCGACCAGTGACTCGCGCAAGTGCTCACTGCTGAGTCGAGCGCCCGCCGCCGTCAGATCCGGCCCCAATCTTCCACCGCCCATGCCGACGGTATGGCAGGCCTGGCAGGCGCCTTTCCGGACAAAGACTTGGCGGCCTCTTGCGGCATCGCCCGCCTCGGTCACACAGGGCTCGGGAGCTTGCGCTTCCAGGGTTCGCACGAAGGCGAGGACCTTCCACACCGCATCCTCGTCCCGCCACAGGCCGGGCATCTCGGTGCCCGGAACGCCGTTCGAGATGGTGCGGAACATCTCGCGGTCGGAGCTTCCGTAGCGGCGGTATGCGGAGGCCAGGCGAGCACCGCGTCCGGAAGCACCGTCCATCCCGTGGCAGTTCACGCAGTCGAGGCGGTAGAGGCGGCGGCCCTCGGCGATGTCTTCAAAGGAGGTGAAGGGGTTGGTCTCGTGCTGTTGGGCTTGCGTGGGAAGTGTCAAGAAAACCACGGTGACAACAGCGTGGTGTAAAGAGTCGAGCGGCACGCGACAAGCCGGCAAACATGTCGCTCCATTATGCACGAACCTTGCGGCGGCGGGCCAGACGTGCCGTGTCCTCGCGCTCCCCTGGGCCTCTAGAACAGAACCCATCTCATGAATCGTACCGACGAGGCGTGGTCAGGCCAGTGGGGCGCCGGGCTCTGGGGTAGCTGCATCAGGACGTGCCAGCGAGGGCGTATGGAACTTCCAGACGAGATAGGTGAAGACTAGCCGACAAGATCGACATAGGTAGGCCCTCGCAAGCTTTCCCTGTCACACCACCGGGCATACGGGTCCCGTACCACGGCGGTTCGGAGGAGTTAAGCGTTCGAAGATGCCGACAATCTGGGAAGGCCGAGCGAATCGAAATAGACATTGGGCAGCGCTTGCTGGACAGCCGCGTGCCGCGACATGGCCCACAAACCAGTGGCGGAACCGGCGGCAATGGCCGCACGATAATGCGGCACGCCCAATCGCCGTAGGTTGGCGAATCGGGTCGGCCCATTCCCCCACTGCCGCCAGGTCATCATGCGGAGTCTCCGGCGGATCCGCGCATCCAGGTTGCGAAACACCAGCGGGTCTTGGCTGAAGCCAAAGTAGCTCCGCCAGCCGAGCAGATACGGCCTCAATGAGCCGATCATCCGCTCAATGCTGATCCCGCGCGTCCTGCTCGTCAGCTCTCGCACTCGCGCTTGGAACCTTTGCAACGCCTCGGGCGATATCAATCGCTGAGGCTCCGCTCCGGTCGTCAAGCGAAAGCCTAAGAACTTCCGATCGTTGGGTCGAGCCACCGCACTCTTCGATTTGTTGACCTTGAGTCGGAGTTTCTTTGTAAGGAACTTACAGACGCCGGCCATCACCCGTTCCCCCGCCCTGCGACTGCGAACGTAGATGTTACAGTCGCCGGCGTAGCGGCAGAAGCGATGGCCGCGCCGTTCCAACTCGCGATCCAAATCGCCGAGCACGAGGTTCGACAACAACGGCGACAACGGTCCGCCTTGTGGCGTGCCTTCGTCGGCAGGACTCACCAGCCCGTCGTCCATCACCCCGACGGTTAGAAACGCCCGGATGAGTTTCAGCAATCGCTTGTCGGGGACACGTTTGGCGACACGAGCCATCAGCAGGTCATGGTTGACTCGATCGAAGAACTTCTCCAGATCGATGTCTACGACCCACTGATAGCCTGCGGCGACGTAGGCTTGCGCCTGAGTCACCGCCTGATGCGCCGAACGTCCCGGTCGGAAGCCATAGCTGTTGTTGGAAAACGTCGGGTCCCAGCGCTTCTGCAGAACCTGCAAGACCGCTTGCTGGATCAGTCGGTCGAGCACCGTAGGGATGCCCAACTTCCTGACCCCGCCGCCGGGCTTCGGGATTTCCACCCTGCGCACCGGTTGCGGTTTGTACGTTCCTTGAAGCAACTGTTCCCGGATGGCTGGCCAGTGCTTGCGAAGGTCGTCCAGCGTTTCGTCGATGGTCTTGCCATCAACACCCGGACTCCCTTTGTTACCCCGAACTTGTTTCCAAGCCTTTACGGGATTGCTTCGCTCGCACACCTCCTCCATCAGTCGTTCTTCTCGCGCCGGGCTTTCAGATTCCCGCTTCACCGCGGACGGTTCGGTCCCTTGCCGAGCGCGCCTCGGGGCTTCACCCTTTGGCTCGTCCATGAAGGCCAGTCGTTGCTGGGTTTTCTGCCGCTTGCCGTCCATGAGTTGCGAGTCTTACTTGCCGCTCTCTTCCGTTCGGGCCTTCGGCCATCGTTCTCGGTTCGGCCTATCTGTTGGCTCCGTCTTTCGACTTGTGGAGTGCCTTACTAGCCTTGCCGACTGCATGGCCTACTATGCCCTCTGCTGACTTCTGCGCCCCGATCAGGTCGCCTCGCGGCTCCCCCCAGTCCCAAACAGCGGGACGGAACGCAGACCTCCCGGGGTAAGTCTGACCGCCTTCGCCGCACACCTGCCGAATCTACAGCCTTGGCCCTTGATGGAACTGGACTTCGCGATCAGTTGTCCGCTCGTCCGACCAAAGATGCCTCTTATCCGGTTTCTGTTCGTCAGGTCGCGGTTTTGTTCCACGCTTCCTCTGGACCCCGCCTCGCGACGACGCCCTTGCGCTTCCCTAGCACTTCACCTCCATCAGGCTGTGCAGAGGACTTTCACCTCCAAGCTGTCAGACATGCCCGGCACACAACCGGGCACGGCATGCCGTGCCGCTACGTTTTTCGATCCACATCCTTTCGTGTCGCGGTTCGTTTCTGACAGACGGTGTTGTTGCAGAGGCGCCTCTGGCTCCTGTCGGTCTTAACCTCAGCGGCCCACCCACAACAGGAACGAAAGGGCGAGCATGAGCGGACGTACGGCCCCTGAACATCCAGGGCTGTCGTCCGCGGGGGATGATCCGTTTTCTCGGAGAGCAACTCGAAACTGTCCTGCGCAGGAAACGGTCGTATTGTTCCGGCGATCGATCCGCACCGGTCGTTTCCGGTATCAGGCTAGCATGGGGCCGGCAAGGTTTCGGGGCGGGCGGAATGGCAAGTGGTTGAAAGGAAGGGGAATAAAGTTTTGAAAAATGTGTGAACGGTTCGAGCCTGTGGCCACAACGGGGTATGAAAAGGATTTGAGCGTCGGCGGAGCTTTCGCCTCGGGCCAGTATTAAGACGCCGCTGCGCGGCCGGCGGGATTGTGATCCGTACGGTGTGCTCCGAGGTTGTTGGGCGGGCGCAGGGGCCCGCCCCTACATTGCGGATGTGGATGCAATGCGCGGCGCGGGCACGGCATGCCATGCCATGCCCCTACATTACCGGGGGCGACAGACCCCCGTTACCGCAGGTCTTCCATGATTTCTTGGAGGGCGGATTCGGGGGGGCGGCCGCCGTTGGTTTGCGAGACCTGGGCGAGTGGGGTTGCGCCGAGGTCGAGCAGATCGAGGAAGTTGGGTTTGTCGGGGTTGACGTAGAAGACGCCGGTCAGGACCTGGCCCCGCTTGGCGTGTTCGTGCAAGGTTTGGATCGCCTGCACTTCGCTGGTGGGGTCATGGTCCTGCTCGAGCTTCTTGAGGACCAGGGTGGAGCCGTCGTGCAGTGTCACCTCGCGCCGGGAGCCGGGCGGGAATTCCTCCCGCACTTCGATCTCGTTGAAGAACGGGACGAAGTCGACGGCGTTGAGGTCGTGCCGGTGGTCCTGGACGTAGGTGTAGCTCTTGGTCGAGCCCTCGTGGTCGTTGAAGGTGACGCACGGGGAGATGACGTCGATCATGGCCGTGCCGCCGTGGCCGATTGCGCCCTTGATGATGGTCTGCAACTGCTTCTTGTCGCCGGAGAACGACCGCGCCACGTAGGTGGCGCCCAGCTCGATGGCCAGGGCGCAGGTGTCGATGGGGGGCAGGTCGTTGCTCACGCCGGTCTTGAGCGTGGAGCCGACGTCGGCGGTGGCGGAGAACTGTCCCTTGGTGAGGCCGTAGCAGCCGTTGTCTTCGATGACATAGATGATGGGCAGGTTGCGCCGCATCAGGTGCACGAACTGTCCAATGCCGATCGAGGCCGTGTCGCCGTCGCCGGTGACGCCGAGCGCCATCAGGTTCTTGTTGGCGAGCATCGCTCCGGTAGCCACCGACGGCATGCGGCCGTGGACGGCGTTGAACCCGTGCGACAGGTTGAGAAAGTAGGCGGGTGATTTCGAGGCGCAGCCGATGCCGGAGAATTTGGCGACCCGGGTGGGCTCGACGCCCATCTGGTAGAAACATTCGATGATGCGCTCGGAGATCGAGTTGTGGCCGCAGCCGGCGCACAGCGTCGTCTTGAGGCCGCGGTACTCCTTCACCTCGCGGCCGATGCGGTTGACCTTCTTGGGCGGCGGGGCGGCGGCGGTGCTCACAGGCCCTCCTGCTCGACGACGGCATCGGTGACGGTTCGGGCATCGAGGGGCAGCCCGCCGAAGTAGCGAACACCCCGCAGGCGCTCGACGAGTTCGGGCGGCGTGCCGGAGCGGATCAGCTCGAAGAGCTGGCCGTCGCGGTTCTGGTCGACGATGTAGACGTGGTGGTGGCGGCGGATGAAGTCGGTCAAATCGTCGTTGAAGGGGTAGGCCAGCAGGCGCAAGTACGAGGTGTTGGTGTCGAATTCGTTCTTCAACTGTTCGCGGCTCTCGACGATCGCCCAGTGACTAGTGCCGCAGCCGATGAAGCCGGCGGAGGCGTCTTCGTTGACGTCGATCTTGGGGCGCGGCATCATCGAGCGGGCGGTCTCGAACTTCTTATTGAGCCGTTCCATGTTGCGGGCCCAGTCGGCGGGGCGCTCGCTGTATTGGGCGTGCTCGTTGTGTCCGGTGCCGCGGGTGAAGTAGGCGGCCAGCGGATGATCGGCGCCGGGCAGGGTGCGATAGCAGATGCCGTCGCCGTCGACATCGCGATAGCGCGAGAATTCGCCCAGGCGCTCGAGGTCCGCGGCGTCGAGCACCTTGCCGCGTTTGAAGGGCTTGCTGGGATAGTCGAACTCGCCGGCCATCCAGTAGTTCATGCCGAGGTCGAGGTCCATCATCACGAAGACGGGGGTCTGCAGCTCCTCGGCCAGGTCGAAGGCCTGTCCGGTCATGGTGAAGCACTCTTCGGGGGTCGAGGGGATGAGCATGGGGTGCTTGGTATCGCCGTGGGACAGCATGGCGCAGGCCAGCAGGTCCCCTTGCGCAGTGCGCGTCGGCAGTCCGGTCGAGGGACCCATGCGCTGTACGTTGACGATGACCACGGGGATCTCGGCGAAGTAGCCCAGGCCGATGAACTCCGACATCAACGAGATGCCGGGGCCGGCGGTGGTGGTCATCGAGCGGGCCCCCGCCCAGCCGGCGCCGATGGCCATCCCGATCGAGGCCAGCTCGTCTTCGGCTTGCACAATGGCGAAGGTCGCCTTTCCCGTCTCGGGATCGAGGCGGTACTGGCGCGCGTAGTCGGTGAGCGATTCGGCGACCGAAGAGGAGGGGGTGATTGGGTACCAAGTGACGACGCTCACGCCGGCGAACACCGCGCCCAGCGCGGCGGCTGCGTTGCCCTCGATGATGACCTTCCCGTCGGTGGCGCTCATCCGCTCGACATAGAACGGGTCGACCTTGCCGAGCTCTTGCTTGGCGTAGTCGTACCCTGCCATGACCGCATTCCAGTTCAGGTCCGCCGCCTTGGGTTTCCTCTTGAACTGTTTCCGCAGCGCCTTCTCGATCTCTTCGAGATCAATACCGAGTAGAAAAGCCAACACACCGTCGTAGATGATGTTGCGTACCAACCTGCGCAGCTTGGCGTTGGGGCAAACCGGCGTGACGATCTTGGTGAACGGAACCGGATAGAAATGCAAGTCGGTGCGGGTCGCATCCAACTGCAGCGGTTCGTCATACGCGACGGCGGCGCCGGCCGGAAGGTCGAGCACGTCCTCGCGGGCCGTTTCAGGATTCATGGCGACGAGGAAATCGATCTCTCGCTTGCGGCTGACGAACCCGTGCTTGTTGGTACGGATCGTGTACCAGGTGGGCAGGCCGGCGATATTCGAGGGGAACAGGTTCTTGCCCGAAACCGGGATCCCCATTTGGAACAACGACCGGAGCAGAACCAGGTTGGCGCTCTGACTTCCGGAACCGTTGACCGTGGCGACCTGAATGCTGAAATCGTTGACGACGCGGTCGGGCGATGCAGGTGGGCCTAGCGCCACCGGAGCAGCTTCAACAGTGGACATGCCTTTCCTCTAGCGAGAACCCGTGGACGAACCGACCTCAAAGGTGGGAGTACCCATCATCATATCAAAGTTCCCGTGGGCGGCAAAGCCAGCAAAACGCCCTAGATGGCTGAAAAAACGGGGGGTTCGAGGCTCGCGGTTCGCCGGCGCCGCCTATTGACTCCCGCATAATATAGAGTCAGTCAAAACAAAGAGAAGACTGTTTCCAGAAGGCCGTGATCAAACGCGGTTTGCGGTACATGCGGCGGAGTGCCTTGCGGGCCCGCTCGTTCAGCTCGCCGTAGTCTTTCGGACAGACGTTCGGCAACTCGTGCTGCTTCCAGTAAGCCCAGATGTATTCCACCGGATTCAACTCCGGCGCATAGGGTGGCAAGTACTCGGTTGCGATGTGGCCTTCGGAGAGTTCGATGAACTCTTGCACCAGGCGGCTACGGTGCGCCGGCAGCCGATCCCAGACGATCAGCAGCGGGCGATCGATATGACGTACCAACGCCTTGAGAAAGTCGGTCACTTGCTCTTTGCCGATCGCACCGGGATAGAGCCGGAAGTAGAAGTTACGCAGCGTCAGCCCCGCCGAGACGGAAAGCTTCTCCCAGTTGAAGTTAAACTGCAGCACCGGTGTTTGGCCACGTGGCGCCCAGGTGCGGCAGCGATGCGGCTTCTGACTCAATCCGCTTTCGTCGATGAAGACGAGCGTACGGCCTTCGTTTTGGGCTTTTTTTTAATGCGCTTCCAGGTCTTGCGCTTCCAGGTGCGGATCCGCTCTTCGTTGCGCTCGCGCGCCTTTCCGGCCGGGCGTTGCGGGCTCCAGTCGAGCGCTCGCAGGATCTTCCAGGCGTGGCCTGCGTGGTATGCGACCCCGAACTCGTCTCCGGTCAGCCGAGCCACCCGCGGACAGCTCCACAGGGGCGTTGGGAAGCCGTGGGCTTCCGGGCCTTCCAGCAGCAGCGACGTCAGGCGTTCGCGTTGTGCGGCATCGAGGAGCGGCTTGCGTCCGGCGCGCCCGGCCTGGCGGAGTCCGGCCGCACCCTGCTCGCGGTATTGCCGCCGCCACTCACTGACGGTTTGGCGAGCGACGTTCAGCCGTCTCGCCGTCTCGGACTGATTGTGGCCTTGGTGGAGCAGCCGCATCGCTTCGAAACGGCGCTTCTCCAGCGCCTTGAAATCCCGCTTCACACCTTTGGGGTTGCCCATACATATATAGATGCTCCACACTATCAAAAAGTGTCATAATAATTTGCGGGATTCAATAATTGATACAACGTGCCCGGAAGAGCCGAAGGTTTCGTTGGAGACGGGTTGGCGGGTGTAGAGGGTGTTGAGGTAGGGGTTCCGCCCGTGTCACGCGGTTGAGGTCAACACCCTACTCAAGACCGAGACAGGTGTGTATGCCCGCGGTCGTCGAGCCCATGCGGGTTCGTTTGCGGAGTTACGACCAGCCTCCGGAAGGTCGTAATGGGACTACTCATTTGGAGGGCCCCCAATCGCACGGCGCAGGACGTTGTCGGTGATGCGCTGCACCCGCTCGTCCGGCCCATGCGGGCGAGACCAGTGCGACCATGGCAGCGTGTGTCCCGGCGGCGACGACAGCCCCTGCGCCCAAAAGATCGTTGCCGCGTTGAAAACGAAGTTACCCTTGGGCCCAGGATAGACGGTGGCCGTCCAATGCGCGGGGCGGGTGCCGCCGCTGAGTGCGATGCCTTCGGCGACGATCTCAAGGCCGGGGATGTCGGCCGGGTCACCGTGGAACTCCCACCCGACCAGACCCGGCACACGGTCGCCTTTGTTGACGCCGGCACCTTCGAAGATCCAGTGATCGGGCTTGGTCACGATCCAGTCGCCGCCGCCGTTGAAAGGCGTGATCGTGCGCGCGCCCATCAGCAGATTCTCGTTGGGGCCCTTCATGGGAAACGGACCCATCTGAGGCTTCTCGGCGTCGGTCAAGCCGCCGTAGCGGCCCGCGCGGGTGATGATGCGGTTGGCGCGTCCGTCACGACTTTTGCGGAAGGGGCTGACGAAGCACACCGAGTTCCCCGACAGGTAAAGCTCGCTGACGCCCGCTTGCACCGCGGCGAGCGAGCTTTGGTACTGCCGCAGGTCCCAATATTCATCGTGGCCGACACTGATCAGCACCTTAGCGCGCAGGGGCTGAGCCGGGTCGATCATGTCGCTGTTCGAGCAGTACGTAACGTCGTAACCGTGCTGTTCGAGCCAGTATGCGAGCGGGTATTCCCAAAGCAGGTATTCGCCCGAGCCGACCGACTGCGGGTTGCGGAAGATCTGAGGATACAGGCCGTAGGGGCGATCGAAGCTGACCTCGACCGTCGAGACAAGCGAGCCGTTGGGATGCGAGTAGAGCGAGTATTCGTCGGGCCAGCGGTTGTAGGCCTGCCAGGTATTGTCGCTGCACTGGAACAGCACGTCGGCCCGACGGCGGTCGCGCACGATGAAGATGACATAGCTCTGCAGGGCGCGTTCTCAGCGGACTCGGTGAGCAAAGTGAGCCGCCCCAGGTAGACTCCGCTGAGCCAGTCCTCGGGAATCTTGATTTCGGCACTCGGCTGCCAGCGGCATTCTCTAAGGCGCAGCTCACTCACGTCGGGGCAGGCTGTGTCTTCCCCTCGAAAGGCCCGAGGGTAGTCATCAGCCGCGCGCCCCGGCCGCCGTAGTAGCCCGTGCGGAAGATCTCGATCTGAAACCGCGCGGGCGGATTCGTGCTGACCATGATGCCGAGCGTTTCGCCGGCTCCGATGCTTTGGTGTGAGCAGTAGCCCTCGATCCACGGAGAGCGGTAGCCGTCGCGGCGGTCGAGGCGCACGCGGGTGAGCTGCCAGTCGCCGGCACCCGGCCTGCGATTCTCTTGCTCGACGAGATGGCCGCGGGTGGGCTCGGGCGTAGAGCAGGAAGGGAAAACCGTGAGGGCGGTTGCGGCGACCGTTCCTTTCAGAAAGTCGCGTCGGCCT
Source organism: Bryobacterales bacterium (assembly GCA_965248255.1). GTDB lineage: Bacteria > Acidobacteriota > Terriglobia > Bryobacterales > UBA6623 > JAKZVK01. The sequence goes on along the minus strand of CBDFIW010000004.1, from coordinate 1,261,878 downwards.
GGGGGAGACTTCGGGCCTGCGCTCATTGTGGGGGCTCCTCCCGATGTTCCTGAAACTGCGCACATTTCGACTTCAATAACTCCCGGAACGAATCAGTGACTCCCCGTTCGTCCAAGACCCGCTTCGGAACGTAGAGGGGCCGTTTGCCGCTGATCAGAAACCCGTCCCGACCCTCGTGAACTTCACCGCACTGCTCCCATCGTACCGACCAGTCCGACTTGCCTTTGGCAAATTGGAACCCTTCCCGATCGGCCCGGAGGCGGACGGGCGTGTCCGCGGCTCGCTTGGGGGTGAGCGGCGGCCTGCGCCCGCCGAACACCAAGTCCAACGTCCAAACGGCCACGATGGCAGTCAACACCGCCGTGACCCAGGTCCAACCGGCCGAGGTGATCTGGTAGATCAGAATTGGCACCACGACTAGAATCACTTTTCTAGTAATCGGCCGGCGGTCGGGCCGTGGCATGACCGTCCAGATATGCCGCAGGTCCTCATCGGTGTAGGAGAACTCCAGTTCGATCGGCTGATCCATCAGGCTTCGGGACGGGGTGCTTGAGGAGGTGATGGCCTCCGGTCGTCTGATGGGCAAAGAAACCTGCTCGTGTAAGCGAGGATTTCCGATTTGGCTACTCTGCCAGCGCCAGTCTGCACCTCACCCCCGTCGAAACACAACCGTTTTGATTGGCGAACGGCGAGCGACGAATTAGTTATCGCGTCCCGCGAATCGGTCCGCCGCGTCCTGTTCCCGCCGCGCCTTCCTCCACCGCCGGATCGCCCAATGGTGATGCGCCGCAACCAAGCCGACCAGAATCGCCACCGTTCTCCAGTCGAGCAGCGGTTCAAGGAGGGGTTCGACCAGCTTCCGAGCCGCAATGGCGATGGCAAGTATGAGGAAAAGCGCCGCCAGTGTCGTCCAGCGGACAGGCTCGAGCGGAGCCCCACAGTATGGGCAGTCCAAGGTTCTTCTATCCGGCAGACCGAATCCCTTCCCGCCAGTGAACGCGGTTCCCCATGGCAGCCGCTTTCCACACTCAGGACAGGCGCTCATTCGATCCACTCCAGCCGCCGGGCTGTGCACACTCTAGCAGGGTTTGTCGGCGCGGATCTCAAACACCGAATCGACGGCAGTCGGCACCGTCCAAGCTGGCGCAGTCGTTGACTGGGTTCTCGCTAGCGGCCCAGGATTACCAATCGATCGATAAACACTAACGACCAGGCAGGATCGATCCATCTGGCCTTCGAGGTTAGATCGGCATAGGGGCGGCGGTCACCCGCCGACCCCTGCCACACCACCGTGCGTACGGGTCCGTACACGGCGGTTCGAGTCGGTTACGCTAACACCCATCGACCAAACTCGGAAGCCCGAGCGATCGGAAGTACGCATTGGAAAGCCCCACAGAGAGGGCTTTGGCCTTCGCGAGGTACCAAGGGCCCCGACCGCTGCCAGCCGTATTGCGGGCCAGCCGCGGGCGAATCCCGAGGGCTAACAGAGCTGCCCGGCGCCGACGTGGTGTTTTCCACTGTCGCCACAAAGCAGCCCTGAGTCGCAACCGGACCCAGCGGGTGAGGTAGATCAGCACCTCAGGCGTTTCGCAGAAGCCGAAATAGCTGCGCCAACCCCGCATATACGGAGCTAGTTCCTCTATCGTCGTCTCCACGCTGACGCTCTTGGCCCGCCGCGTGATCTCCCGGATTCGTCGCTTAAACCGATCCAGAGCCTTCGGCGCAATCGTGCGCTTGACTTCCGGACCCGCCGTGAAACTGAACCCGAGAAACTTTCGATCCTGCGGTCGCGCCACCGCACTCTTCGCCTCATTCACCTTGAGCTTGAGCTTTTGCGTGATGAATCGCGTAACACTCTCCATCACCCGTTGACCCGCCCGTTCGCTGCGAACATAGATATTACAGTCATCCGCATATCGAACGAAGCGATGGCCCCGGTGCTCCAAGTCCCGGTCGAGTTCGTCAAGCACGAGGTTACTAAGCAGGGGCGAAAGGGGTCCCCCTTGCGGAGTTCCTTTCACGCTCGGACTGACCAACCCGTTCTCCATCACCCCAGCGTTCAAGAACGCTCGGATGAGCTTCAGCAGCCGCTTGTCCTCGACCCGTTTGGCGATCTGGCCCATCAGTTTGTCGTGATGGACTCGATCGAAGAATTTCTCCAAATCAAGATCCACGCACCAGCCGTGGCCTTGGGCGATATACTGCTGCGCCTGTGCCACCGCTTGATGAGCCGACCGTCCTGGCCGGAACCCGTAGCTGCGATCGGAAAACGTCCGGTCCCATCGCCTCCGCAGAACCTGCATCACCGCTTGCTGGATGAATCGATCCAGCACTGTCGGGATGCCCAGCTGGCGCACCCCTCCGTCCGGCTTGGGGATTTCCACCCGCCTCACCGGTTTCGGCTCGTAGGTCCCGTTCAGCAGTTGTTTCCGGATAGCTGGCCAGTGCTGTTTCAGGTAGTCGGTGAGTTTGCCGACGGTTATCCCGTCGACTCCCGCGCTCCCCTTGTTGTCCTTCACCTGCCGCAATGCTGCCTTCAGATTCTCTCGCTCACATACTTCCTCCATCAGTCGGTCGGTTCTAGCGGGGCTGTCGGGTTCACTCGTCGTCCCGAACGATTCAGTCTCTTCCCTTCCCGCCTCTCGGGCTTCACCCGTCAGCGCAGAAGAGAAGTCCAGTTGTGTCTGGATATTCTGCTGCTTGTCGTCCTTGAGACTCATGGCCTACTGGCCTCTCCTTTCCGTTCAGGCCTTCGGCCATCGTTTCCGGCTTGGCCTATCCGTTGCTCCGCGTTTCGGTTTTCGGAGTGCCTCACGAGCCTTGCCGACGTCATGACCTACTATGCCCTCTGCTGACTTCTGCTCCGCGGTCAGGCCGCCTTTCGACAGCCTCAGTCGCCGCAGCGACACGGAGCAGATCTCCTGGGGTAAGCTCAGCCGCCTTCTGTGCACAGTCGCCGAATCTACGCTTCGCACCCTTGATGGATATGGACTTCGCGGTAAGTTGCCCGCTCGTCCGGCGCTGGCGCCTCGTATCCGGTTTTTGTTCATCGACTTGCACATTTGATCCATAGCTTCCTTCAGACCCCGCCTCGCGACGACGCCCTTGCGCTTCCCTAGCACTTCACCTCCATCGGGCTGTGCAGAGGACTTTCACCTCCAAGCTGTCAGACATGCCCGGCACACATCGACATAGGTAGGCCCTCGCAAGCTTTCCCTGTCACACCACCGGGCATACGGGTCCCGTACCACGGCGGTTCGGAGGAGTTAAGCGTTCGAAGATGCCGACAATCTGGGAAGGCCGAGCGAATCGAAATAGACATTGGGCAGCGCTTGCTGGACAGCCGCGTGCCGCGACATGGCCCACAAACCAGTGGCGGAACCGGCGGCAATGGCCGCACGATAATGCGGCACGCCCAATCGCCGTAGGTTGGCGAATCGGGTCGGCCCATTCCCCCACTGCCGCCAGGTCATCATGCGGAGTCTCCGGCGGATCCGCGCATCCAGGTTGCGAAACACCAGCGGGTCTTGGCTGAAGCCAAAGTAGCTCCGCCAGCCGAGCAGATACGGCCTCAATGAGCCGATCATCCGCTCAATGCTGATCCCGCGCGTCCTGCTCGTCAGCTCTCGCACTCGCGCTTGGAACCTTTGCAACGCCTCGGGCGATATCAATCGCTGAGGCCCCGCTCCGGTCGTCAAGCGACATCTATTGACTCCCGCATAATATAGAGTCAGTCAAAACAAAGAGAAGACTGTTTCCAGAAGGCCGTGATCAAACGCGGTTTGCGGTACATGCGGCGGAGTGCCTTGCGGGCCCGCTCGTTCAGCTCGCCGTAGTCTTTCGGACAGACGTTCGGCAACTCGTGCTGCTTCCAGTAAGCCCAGATGTATTCCACCGGATTCAACTCCGGCGCATAGGGTGGCAAGTACTCGGTTGCGATGTGGCCTTCGGAGAGTTCGATGAACTCTTGCACCAGGCGGCTACGGTGCGCCGGCAGCCGATCCCAGACGATCAGCAGCGGGCGATCGATATGACGTACCAACGCCTTGAGAAAGTCGGTCACTTGCTCTTTGCCGATCGCACCGGGATAGAGCCGGAAGTAGAAGTTACGCAGCGTCAGCCCCGCCGAGACGGAAAGCTTCTCCCAGTTGAAGTTAAACTGCAGCACCGGTGTTTGGCCACGTGGCGCCCAGGTGCGGCAGCGATGCGGCTTCTGACTCAATCCGCTTTCGTCGATGAAGACGAGCGTACGGCCTTCGTTTTGGGCTTTTTTTTAATGCGCTTCCAGGTCTTGCGCTTCCAGGTGCGGATCCGCTCTTCGTTGCGCTCGCGCGCCTTTCCGGCCGGGCGTTGCGGGCTCCAGTCGAGCGCTCGCAGGATCTTCCAGGCGTGGCCTGCGTGGTATGCGACCCCGAACTCGTCTCCGGTCAGCCGAGCCACCCGCGGACAGCTCCACAGGGGCGTTGGGAAGCCGTGGGCTTCCGGGCCTTCCAGCAGCAGCGACGTCAGGCGTTCGCGTTGTGCGGCATCGAGGAGCGGCTTGCGTCCGGCGCGCCCGGCCTGGCGGAGTCCGGCCGCACCCTGCTCGCGGTATTGCCGCCGCCACTCACTGACGGTTTGGCGAGCGACGTTCAGCCGTCTCGCCGTCTCGGACTGATTGTGGCCTTGGTGGAGCAGCCGCATCGCTTCGAAACGGCGCTTCTCCAGCGCCTTGAAATCCCGCTTCACACCTTTGGGGTTGCCCATACATATATAGATGCTCCACACTGTCAAAAAGTGTCATAATAATTTGCGGGATTCAATAAGAACTTCCGATCGTTGGGTCGAGCCACCGCACTCTTCGATTTGTTGACCTTGAGTCGGAGTTTCTTTGTAAGAAACTTACAGACGCCGGCCATCACCCGTTCCCCCGCCCTGCGACTGCGAACGTAGATGTTACAGTCGCCGGCGTAGCGGCAGAAGCGATGGCCGCGCCGTTCCAACTCGCGATCCAAATCGCCGAGCACGAGGTTCGACAACAACGGCGACAACGGTCCGCCTTGTGGCGTGCCTTCGTCGGCAGGACTCACCAGCCCGTCGTCCATCACCCCGACGGTTAGAAACGCCCGGATGAGTTTCAGCAATCGCTTGTCGGGGACACGTTTGGCGACACGAGCCATCAGCAGGTCATGGTTGACTCGATCGAAGAACTTCTCCAGATCGATGTCTACGACCCACTGATAGCCTGCGGCGACGTAGGCTTGCGCCTGAGTCACCGCCTGATGCGCCGAACGTCCCGGTCGGAAGCCATAGCTGTTGTTGGAAAACGTCGGGTCCCAGCGCTTCTGCAGAACCTGCAAGACCGCTTGCTGGATCAGTCGGTCGAGCACCGTAGGGATGCCCAACTTCCTGACCCCGCCGCCGGGCTTCGGGATTTCCACCCTGCGCACCGGTTGCGGTTTGTACGTTCCTTGAAGCAACTGTTCCCGGATGGCTGGCCAGTGCTTGCGAAGGTCGTCCAGCGTTTCGTCGATGGTCTTGCCATCAACACCCGGACTCCCTTTGTTACCCCGAACTTGTTTCCAAGCCTTTACGGGATTGCTTCGCTCGCACACCTCCTCCATCAGTCGTTCTTCTCGCGCCGCGCTTTCAGATTCCCGCTTCACCGCGGACGGTTCGGTCCCTTGCCGAGCGCGCCTCGGGGCTTCACCCTTTGGCTCGTCCATGAAGGCCAGTCGTTGCTGGGTTTTCTGCCGCTTGCCGTCCATGAGTTGCGAGTCTTACTTGCCGCTCTCTTCCGTTCGGGCCTTCGGCCATCGTTCTCGGTTCGGCCTATCTGTTGGCTCCGTTTTTCGACTTGTGGAGTGCCTTACTAGCCTTGCCGACTGCATGGCCTACTATGCCCTCTGCTGACTTCTGCGCCCCGATCAGGTCGCCTCGCGGCTCCCCCAGTCCCAAGCAGCGGGACGGAACGCAGACCTCCCGGGGTAAGTCTGACCGCCTTCGCCGCACACCTGCCGAATCTACAGCCTTGGCCCTTGATGGAACTGGACTTCGCGATCAGTTGTCCGCTCGTCCGACCAAAGATGCCTCTTATCCGGTTTCTGTTCGTCAGGTCGCGGTTTTGTTCCACGCTTCCTCTGGACCCCGCCTCGCGACGACGCCCTTGCGCTTCCCTAGCACTTCACCTCCATCAGGCTGTGCAGAGGACTTTCACCTCCAAGCTGTCAGACATGCCCGGCACACAACCAAGCCGCTATGCGCGGCGGACGCTGCGCGTGAGCGGTCCATCAGCAGTGGCGCCTGGTGGAGAGTAAGGTCGGGACACCAACAAAGGAGGTGTCCCCATGACCCGATTACGCAAGAAGATGCTGGAAGAGCTCCGGCGACGCAACTACGCTCCCACCACGATCAAGAACTATCTCGGCACGGTCGAAGACTTTACCAAGCACTTCGGCCGGCCGCCGGATCAGCTGGGCCTGGATGAGATTCGCTCGTATCAGGTGTACTTGTTGAAAGAGAGGAAGATGGGCGTCCGCACCGTCGGCCTGCACACAGCAGGCCTGCGGTTCTTCTTCTGCAAAACGTTGAGGCGGAACTATCCAGTCGAGGAGTTTCCCTACCCGAAGAAACCGCGAGAGCTGCCGATCATCCTGACCCAACAAGAGGCGGTGCGGCTGATCGAGTCCTCAGCAACCTGTTTCATCGCGCCATGCTGATGACGCTCTACTCCACCGGCATGCGCCGTGCTGAGCTCTGCAACCTCAGGGTGGAAAACATCGACAGCGAGAGGATGCTCGTCCACATCCGTCGCGGCAAGGGAGGCCGCGATCGGTCCGTGCCGCTGAGTCCGAAGCTGCTGGAGACCCTGCGCGAGTATTACCGCTGGATGAAGCCCAAGACCTATCTGTTTCCCGGTACGAACAGAAACTGGCGAGTCGACAAGCCGATCACTCCGAAGGTGCTGTGGCTGGCCTGCCGGGAAGCGGCCCAACGAGCGGGGATCGACAAACCGGTTCGCCCGCACTTGCTGCGGCACAGCTTCGCCACACATCTACTCGAACAGGGCGCGGATCTGCCAACGCTGCAGGCGTTGCTTGGCCATGCCGATCTGAAGGCAACGTCGATCTATCTGCATCTATCTGAGCGTCATCTCAGGGCGGCTGGCACTCCGATCGACCAAGCGGAGTTTTCCAGCCCGGACCAGGTCAAGAGATCCAAGAGGCTGCATAAGAAGCAGAGGTGAAACGGCCACCCCTCGAGGTGGCCGACATCATTCGCGCGGTAGGCAATCGATTCCAACAGCGGTTTCGACTCAACGGGCTCCATCGCAAGATTCTTAGCGCCATCGAACGCTGTCGTACGGCGGCGTTGGGCGGACACCGCGACCGCTGTACTCGCTGTGGCTACGACGCGGCCATCTCCTGCAACTCCTGCCGCAATCGCCATTGCCGCAAGTGTCAGGCTGGCGCGAGGGACAAGTGGCTCGCTGCACGCGAGGGTGAGCTGCTACCCGTGGCCTACGTTCACGTGGTCTTCACGATCCCTCGGCGGCTGGCGGACGTAGCGTTCCACAACAAGCGACTGCTTTACGGGTTGTTGTTCCGCACCAGTGCAGCGACGCTGCTGGAGTTCGCCGCCGATCCGAAACACCTGGGCGCTGAGATCGGTTTCCTCAGCGTGCTTCACACCTGGGGCCAAAACCTCGTCCACCATCCACACGTTCATTGCGTGATCCCGGCCGGCGGTCTCTCGCCCGATCACGGAGCTTGGATCCGTCCGCGGTATCGCTTCTTTCTGCCGGTGAAGGCGCTCGGCATCGTCTTCCGCGGCAAGTTCGTTGATGCTCTCGAGCGCGCTTATCGTAACAACGAGCTTTGTCTGCCAGGCGCGCTGCGAACTTTGGAGCAAGACAAGGCCTTCCGCGCGTTCGTACGCTCGCTACACCAACAAGACTGGGTCGTTTATGCTAAACCTCCATTCGGTGGGCCGCAGTACGTTCTCAACTACCTGGCCCGCTACACTCACCGCGTCGCGATCTCGAACCACCGCCTGGTCGCTTTCGCCGACGGCAAGGTCACCTTCCGCTGGAAGGATTACGCGAACTCCAGCAAACAACGGCTGATGACGCTGACGGCTGAAGAGTTCTTGCGGCGGTTCCTACAGCACGTGCTGCCGCCCCGCTTCGTTCGCATCCGCTTCTTTGGCTTCCTCGCTCCTCGCAAGCGGGGAGAGTTGTTGCCGCTGTGTCGGCAACGGCTTGAGACCGACACCAACTCCTCGGTTCCTGCAGTGCCGAGTGAGAAGCGTGAACCCGTCACTTGGACCTGTCCGCTCTGCGGCGGCCCCATGATGCTGTTCGAGAGGCTCGACACCTGGCAGCTGCAGCAGGAGGAAGCGAATTACTTTGACACGTCTTAAAGACGCTCTGCTCCCCGCCACGCCAGCGTGTCACCTGACGCGCTCCCTCGACGTGCGTTCCTCACACCAATCCGCGCGCCGAACCTGCTCTAGGGTCCTCCAGAGTCGCTTCTCGACACCTCCCAGCAGTGCATGCAAGCAACGTTTCTCTTCCATCGAGTCACTCACCGACCCGAAAACAGAGCGTCCCAAGCCACGAAACTTGATTCAATCCCCATAGCCGTGCCAACTTGACCGCGTCCGCCGCAAGCGCGAGCGGCTTCCTTCAAACGCCCTTATCCAAAGCAACCCGGCGATCGGGCTCCTCACCCTCCCTCTGGGCTCATCCCGCCGGGTTCCTCCAGATAAGGTCCTAACGTTTCCGATACGCTCAGCCGTGAACTCGCAACTCGCGATCTCCGGTGAGCAGAATGACGACAAACCCTGAAGAGACAACAGCGCCTTCATCGGACCACGACGCAGAGAAACCCCTGCAAGGCTGGAAAGAAATCGCGGCCTATCTCGAACGTGATGTGCGGAGCGCGGCGATGGGAAAAGACCACAGGCCTCCCGGTCCGTCGTTATCGCGAAGACCGACGCAGTTCCGTCTACTCGTTTCCCAGTGAGATTGAAGCGTGGCAACGATCGAGAGGAGCCGACGAAGGCGACCGAATGCCTTTCTCGCGTACTGGGGTATTTACTTGACTCAGGTGACCCCTACATCTTGTGGTCGACAGAAGCAGCATTTTCAGTGCCGCCGATGATGGACTTGTATGGCACGGGGTCGATGGCGACCGCCTGTTGCACAAGTCGATAGAAGAGCTTCCCTCGGCTGCGAGAGTTGCGTCGATTAAAGCGGAAGGTAAACTCGTCCAGGTAGTAGTCCAGATGCTCGGGGTTGACGGCCCCCTGATGCGTCCCCAGCAGCCAACGCTTCAAAAGCGACGCCACGCGGTGCACTCGGGGCAGCAGCTTCGAGGCCGACTCCGGCCCCTCATCGAGGAACGTTACTTCGTGCCGGTAGCCGCGCTTCTGTAGCGGCTCATAGCCCAGCCAGCCGTCGGTATGAACCGTGCTGCCCCGTTCAATCGCTTCTTCGGCAAAGGGCATCAAGCTTTCTGCGCTCGCATCCCGGACTCTGCGCATCCGAAGCCGTCCCGTTCCCCTGCCGTCCTCCTGGGCGGCGATGGCAATCAACGATTTGGTATAGGTCTGGCGACCGCGCACGCCCTCTTCTGGGCTGCCCCAGTACGTCTCGTCCACCTCCACACGGCCGCTGAGGCGGTCGCGACCGGGGCGCACCATGGCGCGGCGCAACTTGTGCAGCCAGCTCCAGGCCGTCTTGTAGCTGCCCAGCCCCAAGACTCGCTGCAGCCCCAGGGCACTCACTCCGTTTTTCTGACTGGTCACCCACCAGATGGCTCGCAACCACAGCCGCAGGGGCTGACGAGTGTCCTGGAACACCGTGCCAGCGGTGACCGAGGTCTGCCGACCGCAGCCCGAGCACTCCCACAGCCCTTGCCGGACCGGCCAAGCCGCGCCGTGTCCGCAGCGCGGACAGCGGAATCCTTCCGGCCAGCGCAGCTGGAACAGATAATCCCGACAAGCCTCCTCCGTCGCAAAGCGGGCCTCGAACTCAGCCAAGTTCCGCGGATAGTCCTCCATCGCACCGCATACTACATCTTGGGGCTACCTGAGTCAAGTAAATACCCCATTTCTCGCGTTTCTGGACCAGGCTCGCACCCGCAGCCGGTGTCGTTGCTCTGATGGTAGCCGGGTGGCTGCTGGTGAATGGCCCGATACTCAACCCGGAGCAACCCTATGCGGAAGCGGCGAATCCCTCCGGCGCGATGGCACGTCAGGTTTGGGCTGAATCTGACACCGACGGAACCGGGTCTGTCTCACGCGACGGCCGCTTTCTGGCTTACAACCACTGGTCCACAGGCAACATCGCTATCCGCGACCTGCACACAGGTGAAAACCGCGTCCTCACGAAGAAAGAGGGCTGGGACTGGACCGATTACGCCTCGTTCCCCATGTTCTCTGCGGACGGAACAGAAGTCGCATACACGTGGTACCGCTACGAGGAGAAGGGTAGTGCTGGCTATGAATTGCGTGTCGTGGGCCGAGATGGTGCCAATGACCGACTCATCTACACGAACGATGAGGTCCAGTACATGATCCTCAAGGGTTGGTTTCCCGATGGTCGCCATGTCCTCGCATGGATCGAACGAAAGGACCGGACCGCCCAGATCGCCACGGTATCAGTTGGAGACGGAAGGTTACGGTCAATCAAATCACTTGGCTAGGAACCGAGAAGGGCCGTTCCGCCTCTCGCCAGACGGTCGTTGGATCGCCTATCAATCACGCAATGGCATCAAGATACTAGCCGCGGATGGTAGCGCCGAGCATTCCGTCGCGGACACGTCGGAGGAATCCGAAGTGATCGATTGGGCCCCCGACGGTGGGAGCCTTCTATTCAGCAGCGAGCGAACGGGCCAGAAGGCAATTTGGTCGATTGCATTCCAGGATGGTTTCCCGCAGTCCAAGCCAACGATGCTAAAGGCGGACTATGGAGCTAGAAACGCTGTCGGCATCGCCTCAGACGGTTCGCTGTACTACGCAATTACATCAGGGGGCAACAACATTCACAGTACAGCTTTCGACTTTCAGTCCGGCCGGTTGCTAGAAGCCCCCTCGATCCTGATACAAAGTCAGGTCGGTGGCAACCGTGATCCGATATGGTCGTCCGACGGCAAGCAGTTGGCTTACAAGCGCCGCAGGCAGATTCACATCGAAGACCCCAAAAGTGGTCAGGGACGCGTTCTGACAGATTTTCAAGGATATACCCGACTGACGGACTGGTCATTGGATGGCCGGTTCCTCGTCTGCACAAGCTACGGGGACGAGAGCGGGCAAAAGGGAATCTACAGGATCGACGCCGAGACCGGTGACACAAAGCTGGTCAAACGAGGCGGAGAGGGATTCGAGCTGGAATATCCGCGGTGGTCGCGTGACGGCAAGGGTTTGTACTTCCGACGATGGACGCCACCCCCCAACGTGGGAACAGCGGTTTGGTTTCTGGATCTGCAGTCCGGTGCCGAACGCGAGATATACCCTGACGCCGAGTCAGTCGCGATCTCACCCGTCGATGGCAGGCTGGCACTCATCGTTCGAGGACCGGACGAAGGCATGCGACTCGTTATCGCCGACCCTGACGGTCGAAACGAGCGCGCGCTACTCCACGTGAAGAGCGTTGAGTCACGTAGTTATCCACGCTGGACGCCCAATGGGCAGTTCGTTCTTTATGACCGCGTCGTCGGGAAAGAACCTCACACGGAAAGGGAACTATGGTCGGTCAGCGTGGAGAGTGGAGAGACCCACAGGTTGCCGCTCGACGTGCCGGGTCGGCCGGGCATCCACAGCGTCCACCCGGATGGCAGGCATGTTGCCATTGCGGTCAACGCGTCTCGTGACGAAGTCTGGAAGCTGGAGAATCTCCTTCCGGAGCTGACCACCGACTAGCTTGCCTTCGCCAGCGGGTATCCATGATGAGCGACGCTCTATCAACGTTTCAACCAAGACTCCGGTTGCCCAAGCGCAAGCGTCTTTTGTCGGACACATGGCTTCGCCGTCTTGGGCGTGAAGCTTTGGTGGTCCTCGCTGGCACCGTTCTCTTCATTGGGCTCGCCGCGACGGTCGGCATCCGAGGCAGGCCACCATCCGCCGAGGCGATGGTAACACGGGTTCAACCATCGGGACAGCCCCTTAGGCTTCAGGGATCGCAACCCGACCCCAATCCCGTCCGCACCGCCCACCACTCTCGGTGAGCGTAGTCCGTTGCCGCGAGATAGACTAAGCCCCACGAAAGCAACAACATCGCGACAATCGGCCGATTACTGTCGCGAAATCGGGATCGCATGAGGTTCCACTCGTTCGAGCGCCCAGACCGTCACCACGGAGTCGAAAACCAAGCTGAAGTCGAGGCCCGTGCGTGGTACGCTCGGATCGTTCAACGGATCGGTTGTTCGCGACAGGTAACTGCCCACTTCCGCGAACCGGTGCCGGCTCAACCGGTCAACGCAACACCCGCGTTAAGTCCTTTAGCTGGAGTATCCGAACGCCGAGAGGGACAAGTGGCTTACCCATCATCCGAAGCCCCCAACCGCAACCACGTAACTTCTTGTACTTCAACAGGATCCAGAGGGAAGCGCTGTATCCTCATCGTTACCCTTTTAGTTTCTTAGGCTTACATTTCACCTTTCCTTCCAGGAAGGGTGTTGCATCGACCCATTGAGATCACCGGACTTGTCGGAAGTTACTTCTCCGTGACTCCTGAACAGCGTCGGAAGCTAGTCGACCCGACGGAATAGGGGAAGCACTCCAAGACGGTCTGCCAGCTCCACCTCTTCGCCAAGGCTGCTTCGTGCGGGTCGCGACGGATCCATCTGCTGGGTTAGCAGAGTCACAATCACCAGTGTGACGAGACAGGCAAGCAGTCCTATTGACTCCCGCATAATATAGAGTCAGTCAAAACAAAGAGAAGACTGTTTCCAGAAGGCCGTGATCAAACGCGGTTTGCGGTACATGCGGCGGAGTGCCTTGCGGGCCCGCTCGTTCAGCTCGCCGTAGTCTTTCGGACAGACGTTCGGCAACTCGTGCTGCTTCCAGTAAGCCCAGATGTATTCCACCGGATTCAACTCCGGCGCATAGGGTGGCAAGTACTCGGTTGCGATGTGGCCTTCGGAGAGTTCGATGAACTCTTGCACCAGGCGGCTACGGTGCGCCGGCAGCCGATCCCAGACGATCAGCAGCGGGCGATCGATATGACGTACCAACGCCTTGAGAAAGTCGGTCACTTGCTCTTTGCCGATCGCACCGGGATAGAGCCGGAAGTAGAAGTTACGCAGCGTCAGCCCCGCCGAGACGGAAAGCTTCTCCCAGTTGAAGTTAAACTGCAGCACCGGTGTTTGGCCACGTGGCGCCCAGGTGCGGCAGCGATGCGGCTTCTGACTCAATCCGCTTTCGTCGATGAAGACGAGCGTACGGCCTTCGTTTTGGGCTTTTTTTTAATGCGCTTCCAGGTCTTGCGCTTCCAGGTGCGGATCCGCTCTTCGTTGCGCTCGCGCGCCTTTCCGGCCGGGCGTTGCGGGCTCCAGTCGAGCGCTCGCAGGATCTTCCAGGCGTGGCCTGCGTGGTATGCGACCCCGAACTCGTCTCCGGTCAGCCGAGCCACCCGCGGACAGCTCCACAGGGGCGTTGGGAAGCCGTGGGCTTCCGGGCCTTCCAGCAGCAGCGACGTCAGGCGTTCGCGTTGTGCGGCATCGAGGAGCGGCTTGCGTCCGGCGCGCCCGGCCTGGCGGAGTCCGGCCGCACCCTGCTCGCGGTATTGCCGCCGCCACTCACTGACGGTTTGGCGAGCGACGTTCAGCCGTCTCGCCGTCTCGGACTGATTGTGGCCTTGGTGGAGCAGCCGCATCGCTTCGAAACGGCGCTTCTCCAGCGCCTTGAAATCCCGCTTCACACCTTTGGGGTTGCCCATACATATATAGATGCTCCACACTATCAAAAAGTGTCATAATAATTTGCGGGATTCAATAGTGTAGTGCACCATAAATAATGTAACTTATATTGGCTTCCCATCGTCTCTATTAACAGGAGGCATGGGATGCGAAGAGCATACCGCAAACCGCGTTTGATCACGGCCTTCTGGAAACAGTCTTCTCTTTGTTTTGACTGACTCTATATTATGCGGGAGTCAATAGGTCCCGAGCAGATCCGCAAGCATCAGCTCCATCTGATCGAACACAGGAAGCTCGGCTGGACCACATTTCGGGTTCGCAGTGCGGCTCTGAAGTTCTTCGACGTGATGAGCGGCGCGCTGGCTCTGAACTTGGCGGGCGTAGTGATCACACCTCCGAGCAAGGAGGACTGTCGGAATGAGAGCCGGTGCCGCGAGACCGCTAGTGTAGTGCACCATAAATAATGTAACTTATATTGGCTTCCCGTCGTCTCTATTAACAGGAGGCATGGGATGCGAAGAGCACAACCAGTAACTTTGAACACAGCGCAATGCAAGCAGTTGGACCGCTACGCGCGCGGCCGCCAAGTCGCCGTTCGTCTCGCCCTGCGAGCCAGGATTGTCCTGCTGGCCGCCGACGGTCTCGAGAATAAGCAGATCGCCGCACAGCTCGGTGTCTCGCGGCAGTTGGTGGCCCGCTGGCGCACGCGCTTTCTCGAAAGCAGCATCGCCGGCATTGCAAAAGACGCCCCACGGCCCGGTCGTAAACCTGCCGTCTCGAAGCAGAAAGTACAGCAGATCATCCACAAGACCACCCGCGAGAAACCGTCCAACGCCACCCACTGGAGCCGCCGCACCATGGCCGCCGCGGCCGGCGTCAGCGCTTCCACCGTGGGACGGATTTGGCGCGCCCATGGCCTCAAGCCCCACCGCGTCAAGACCTTCAAGCTCAGCAATGACCCGCGTTTCGCCGAGAAACTCGACGACATCGTCGGACTCTATCTCAATCCGCCTGAGCATGCTCTGGTTCTCTCGCTCGATGAGAAGTCCCAAATCCAAGCCCTCGATCGCACCCAGCCCGGCCTGCCGCTCAAAAAGGGACGCGGCCAAACGATGACCCACGATTACAAGCGCAACGGCACGACCACCCTGTTTGCGGCGCTCAACAGCCTTGACGGCAGCGTGATCGCCGAGTGCATGCCCCGACACAGCCACCAGGAATGGCTGCGCTTCCTGCGCTTAATTGACCGCCGCACTCCCAAGGACAAACAGCTTCATCTCATCGTGGACAACTATGCCACCCACAAGCATGCCGCTGTGAAGCGTTGGCTCGATCGTCACCCGCGCTTCCACATTCATTTCACCCCGACCTCGGCGTCGTGGCTGAACATGGTCGAGCGATTCTTTCGCGATCTCACCGTCAAGCGCCTGCGCCGCGGCGTGTTTCGCAGCGTGGACGAGCTCGTCGCCGCCATTGACGACTACATCGCCCAGCACAACGGGCATCCCACGCCCTTCATCTGGACCGCGACCGCCTCCGACATCCTCGAGAAAGTCAAGCGCGGACGTGCCGCCCTGCATAAGGTGCAATCTGCTTGACGCACTACACTAGATCGTGTGTGACGGCGAAGGGTTAATCTACCGCCGCCCGACCGACGTAGTCGCCGCGGAGTGTTGGTTTGAGAGCGCTCCTCGTCCGAACTAGTCGAGGAAGGCGTTAGCGCACTCCCCTGCGCATGGCCTCGTCGAAACCACGGGCCGTGAACAAGCCCCTCGCCGGTGCTTCGAGTGAAAGACGTTACTGTGGCAAACCGAACGACATGATCCTCGATCCCACGGCAAGGGTGATGAACTGCTCTCCGTCGACGGAATAGCTAATCGGGGAGGCCTTGATCGTCGTGTTCAGCGGGACGCGCCACAACGTTTTTCCGTCGCGCTCGTCCACTGCGACGAAGTAGCCGCTCGGATCGCCGTAGAAGATCAGTCCTCCGGCTGTGCCCAGCAGGCCCGCTCCTCTCTTGCCGTCGATAGGGCCAACCTGCGGGATCTCCCAAGCGATCTCTCCGGTCTCAAGATTGAGTGCACGCAGGTACTTCCTGTGTGGCTCCACCGGGGGAGACCCTATTTTCCAGCTTCCCGGTGAAAGGCTCACCCGGCAGTTCTCCGCAGCGATCACGTAGTAGAGGCCCGTAGTCGGACTGAATGTAGTGCCCTGCCAGTTGGTGGCGTGACCAGGGCATCTCACATCGCTTGGCGGCAGGCGCATCGGGCGGCTGTCAGGGTCGATTCCGCTCGCCCAGGTAATGCGGTGCATGAACGACTTGGCGAGCAGAAGCTCGCCTTCCGTGCGGTCGAGGACGTAGAAGAAGCCATTCCGGTCGGCGTGCAGCAGGAGCTTTCGCGGTACTCCTCGGTACTCCGCATCGACGAGCACGTTCGGCACGGTGGCGTCCCAGTCGTAGATGTCATGGGGAGTGAACTGGAAGTACCACTTCCGTTCCCCACTGTCGGGATCGAGCGCCAGCACCGAATTCGTGAACAGGTTGTAGCCGCCGCGCTCGCTATCGTCGGAAACCGGCCAAGGATTGCCCGTGGCCCAGAAAAGGGTGTCCGTCGCCGCGTCATAGGAACCCGTCAGCCAGGTGGCACCACCTCCCAGGCTGATCGCCGTTCCTTCCCAGGTTTCCGATCCGGGCTCGCCGGGAGCGGGTATCGTCCAATGACGCCAGACACGCTCGCCGGTGGCGGCTTTGTAGGCGGAGAGGAATCCGCGAATTCCCCAGTCTCCTCCGGCCACGCCGGCGACCACCATATCCTTGACGGCGAGGGGGGCGACCGTCCCCCCGTACTTCTGCGGCTCGTCAAACAGGACAGCCTCCCAGACCAGGCTTCCCGTGATCCGGTTAAGGGCGATCAGATGTGCGTTGTCGGTGACCATGAAGACGTTGTCACCGAGGACGGCCACCCCTCGATTCGTCCCGAGGGAGGCGTCCGACACCAGCCCGGGAGTGCGCGGGCGCGAATAGTGCCAGATTTGGTGCCCGCTGCGGGCATCGAGCGCGAAGACTTGATTCGGACCGGTGACGTACATGATGCCGTCAACAACGATGGGTACCGTTTCCAGTCCGAAGTACCGCATGTTCCGGTGGTAATAGGGGGTGTCCGGCAGGAACTGCCTCCACAGCGGAATAGCAAGAGTCCATTTGAGCCTGAGTTGGTTGACGTTGGACCGGTTGACCTGATCCAACCGGCTGTAGCGATTGCCGCTGAGGTTTCCGTTGTAGGTCGGCCAGTCGCCGGGTTTCGGGTTCACGACCACCGAGAAATCAATGCTGCCGCCTGATTCGGACGCGCCCGAACGCGGTGCGATCGGCAGGTCAGGCTTCACACCGGCTAACCCACTGAGAAAGGCGATGAGATTCTGGAGTTCGTCCTCGGAGGCCTTCACGGCAGGCATGAATGAGGATTTGTCCTCGGTGATGCGCGCAACCTGATCGAAGGAGAGAGGATGAAGCTCGCCATCCAGGTCCTGGACGACAATGTCGAATTGGGTCCTGCTGCGTGCGAATCCGCGCAGCGTGCCGCCATCACGCAGTTTGAGTGTTACCAAGTCATAGCCGGGAACGATCTGCTCACCGGGGTTCTGCAGCGCCTCGCCAAGCTCATCGACGGTCCTGTGAAGTGCTATTTCCGACAAGTCGGGTCCGATCGGCGCGCCGCCGCCGAAGACCAAGTGGCAAGAAGTGCATTGCCCCGCGCCGAAGAAAAACTCTTTGTCCCTGGCGCGGTCACCGGGCACATTCGCTTCAGCCGCCCATGCGTTGAGTGACGTCACCAGAGCTGCCAGTGCTTCGACGGTAGGGGCCGGCAGATCGAACGCCGGCATGCCCGCAGCGGGGATGGCCTTTGAGAACGATGTTTTTCAGGTTCTGCGCGGACCTTCGGCGCACTTTCGGGCCCATCAGCCCCGGGCCTTGCGACGTGCCGCGGGCGTCTACTCCATGGCAACCGGCGCAGAGTTTGTCGTACGTTTGCTTGACATCTGTTGCGGCCGGCCCGGCGTCTTGCGCGCGTAACGCCGGGCTAACCAGCGGCGTCGCGATGAGCAACGTCGCGGCCGCCACAGTGGATGTCTGGTCACAGGAGGCGAGGCCCCTGCCTTTGATTCGGCCACGTTGCGATCCGGTTAGAGACAAAACCGTGTGGGGTGTATTCACTAGGATGCCCATTACTGAGGCGCCCGTCCGGAGCACCCCTACGGAGGCGATACGATTACGGCGCCCGTCTTATAATTACATCACAGCGCTGAATGAAACGAATTGCGACTCGAGCGGCTAGATCCCGAGTAACGGCGCAGGGTTGATCCAGCGGTTCTCAAACGCCGGCCGACCAGCAAGGACCTACCTGCGGAAGCTGAGGAATTCCCGCTTTATCAGACAAGTAGCTGCAGGTGTTTGTTAGTCAGTGGACTCACCAGCTGCCGCCCATATCCAACCTTCACGAGCCGCCAATTCTGAACACGCCAGGCCCCGTATCCTGCCCGCAGAATCCAATTCCAGGGGTCGGAAACACTCCTACCACCCCTACGAGCTAGTGCCGCCGCAGCTCAATCGCTTTGAAGTACATCAGGTCATCGGAGATGTCTCGCTGGGGGCGGATCTCCACCGTTTGAACGCCTGGCTGCGGTAATACAAGACTTCCCAACGAGAAAGTTCTGTACTCGTACCAGTCGCCCGTCGGCTCGACCTCGCCACTCACCTCCGCCTCCCCCGAGCTGACGGTGTAGGGTGCTCCCGCCCGATCCTCCAGGGCGGCGTAGGTGATCCCTACTTCGAACGTCCCCGGCTTGGCGATGTCCAAATGCCAAGTGATCTTGTCCTCAGGGCTTCTCCATTTTGAGATGTGAAACTCACCTTTGCGGTTGAAGCGTTTCGCGACACGTCCGCTGGTGACTGCCGTCAAGTAGTCCAGGCGGAATGAACCATCATCGTTCTGCCCCACCGTAACCGGATCGACTTCCGGCGAACCGGCGATTTCCATCACCAGCACACTGTCCAACGGGTCGGGCACGTCGGCTGGAACTGCCACGACAACGGCGTTGCCGTTCCGCTCGAAGGTCAGCGATCCCTCCGGTTCCGCCAACAGCCGCACCGCCCGCACCTGGTTGCGAAGCCCTTCGAGGGCTAGCTTGCCGTCCTCGGGCCAGTCGAATACATGCAAGTACAGCGTCTCCCCCTTCACCGTACAGGCGCCCCAGGGGATCTCGGCAAGGGGGCTTGCCGTCGTTCCGTAGATGCTCTCGCCGTTGGCCCGTACCCATTCCCCTACTCTCGTGAGGG
Organism: Bryobacterales bacterium; assembly: GCA_965248255.1. Lineage (GTDB taxonomy): Bacteria > Acidobacteriota > Terriglobia > Bryobacterales > UBA6623 > JAKZVK01. The sequence goes on along the minus strand of CBDFIW010000004.1, from coordinate 1,242,639 downwards.
TGTTGACCGAGGCCTGCGGAACGCGGCCTGATCCATCCGGACCGATGTTGAGCAGGTAATTCCCGCCCTTGCTGACGATATCCACCAGCCGGCGCACGACTTCCGCCGGGGTTTTCCATTCTGTGTCGAACTTGCTGAAGCCCCAAGTGTGATTGAGTGTCTGCGGCGTCTCCCAATACTCCTCGATCCCTCCCGGCGGCATCAGGTTGTCACTTGTGTTCTGGTAGTCGCCCAACAACTCTTGACCGTAGCTACCAATCCGACCGTTGATGATTGCTTTCGGCTGTAGCTCGTGTACGATGTCCGCGAACTGCTTCGCTTGCTCCGGCGTATAGATACCACGGTCAAACCAAACGAGAGCGATTTCGCCGTAGTTACTCAGAATCTCTCGGAGTTGCGGCTTAGCCTTGACGTCGAGGTATTCTTTCTCGAAGGTCGCGAGACCCTTTTCCGGATCGAAATCGAAGTCCCAGGTATTGCCGTAGGCGTAGGGCTCGTTCCAGTCTTCGCGATGGGAATAGTAGATCCCAAAGCGGATCCCCTGCCGTCTGCACTCTTCGGCCAACTCGCGCAGCGGATCGCGATCAAACCCCGTCCAGTCGACGATGTTGTAGTCGCTGACCTTGGAGTGATACATCGCGAAGCCGTCGTGGTGCTTCGAAGTGAAGACCAGATACTTCGTCCCGGCATCCTTGGCAAGCTTGACCATGCTGCGAGCGTCGAACTCCATGGGGTTGAAGCTCCGTGCCACCTTGCGATACTCGGCGACGGGAATCTCGAGGCGCTGCATGATCCACTCGGCGATGTCGCCGACTTCGACCCGTCGGCCGTGCCACTCGCCCGCCAGGACCGAATACGGTCCCCAATGGATAAACATCCCGAACTTGTCGTCCTTGAACCAAGCAAGCCGCTCCTCGGCACTCAAGGTTCCTTCAGGGACCGGTGCTTGTTCAGCGGTGCAACCCGCCATCGTGGCAATGACGCAGATAAGGATGATCAGCTTTGGAACGAAAACTCTGCGTGACATGACATCCCCATTGTGTACCAACAGCACACGAGCCGTCCGCCGGTCTTCACGAACCGCTGCTGTAAGCTCGTCAGCGACCAGCTCTTGATCCTGTTCGGCAGTCCCTGCCGCCACAGGTTGCCCAGGTTATCGGCCAGCACCGCGAGTTGCAGGCGCACTTCGTTCGCCCGGAAGCGATGGCACGACAGCCTTGTCCAACTCGTCGCCTGCCTGCCTTCTTTAATCCACTGCTCGGCCGTCCCGCGCTTGTTGCAGAACGGCGCTACTTTGCTCCCTCGGCAGTAGCGAGATACCACCTTGTCACGGGCAATCCCGGATAGATCCTACCTAACGTCGAAGGGTTTACCGACCCAGGCTGACACGCGTACATGGTTCGTGGCGCCCCTTTCAGGGCTCCTGACCTTGTGGTTGCCTACCCCCGGCTAGTGTAGTGCGTCAAGCAGATTGCACCTTATGCAGGGCGGCACGTCCGCGCTTGACTTTCTCGAGGATGTCGGAGGCGGTCGCGGTCCAGATGAAGGGCGTGGGATGCCCGTTGTGCTGGGCGATGTAGTCGTCAATGGCGGCGACGAGCTCGTCCACGCTGCGAAACACGCCGCGGCGCAGGCGCTTGACGGTGAGATCGCGAAAGAATCGCTCGACCATGTTCAGCCACGACGCCGAGGTCGGGGTGAAATGAATGTGGAAGCGCGGGTGACGATCGAGCCAACGCTTCACAGCGGCATGCTTGTGGGTGGCATAGTTGTCCACGATGAGATGAAGCTGTTTGTCCTTGGGAGTGCGGCGGTCAATTAAGCGCAGGAAGCGCAGCCATTCCTGGTGGCTGTGTCGGGGCATGCACTCGGCGATCACGCTGCCGTCAAGGCTGTTGAGCGCCGCAAACAGGGTGGTCGTGCCGTTGCGCTTGTAATCGTGGGTCATCGTTTGGCCGCGTCCCTTTTTGAGCGGCAGGCCGGGCTGGGTGCGATCGAGGGCTTGGATTTGGGACTTCTCATCGAGCGAGAGAACCAGAGCATGCTCAGGCGGATTGAGATAGAGTCCGACGATGTCGTCGAGTTTCTCGGCGAAACGCGGGTCATTGCTGAGCTTGAAGGTCTTGACGCGGTGGGGCTTGAGGCCATGGGCGCGCCAAATCCGTCCCACGGTGGAAGCACTGACGCCGGCCGCGGCGGCCATGGTGCGGCGGCTCCAGTGGGTGGCGTTGGACGGTTTCTCGCGGGTGGTCTTGTGGATGATCTGCTGTACTTTCTGCTTCGAGACGGCAGGTTTACGACCGGGCCGTGGGGCGTCTTTTGCAATGCCGGCGATGCTGCTTTCGAGAAAGCGCGTGCGCCAGCGGGCCACCAGCTGCCGCGAGACACCGAGCTGTGCGGCGATCTGCTTATTCTCGAGACCGTCGGCGGCCAGCAGGACAATCCTGGCTCGCAGGGCGAGACGAACGGCGACTTGGCGGCCGCGCGCGTAGCGGTCCAACTGCTTGCATTGCGCTGTGTTCAAAGTTACTGGTTGTGCTCTTCGCATCCCATGCCTCCTGTTAATAGAGACGACGGGAAGCCAATATAAGTTACATTATTTATGGTGCACTACACTAGAGCCGGGGCCTAAGGTCCTGGGTCCGCTTTGCGGACGAGAGTTGATCGGGGTTCTCCGGGCTCATAGTTGGATCGCCTCCTTTGGGGCCTGCGTGGCGGTCAGAAAATTCATTGGATTCGCTAGAAATGTGTGCAGGAGGACGGGAAAGCGCTAGAATAGTAGCGGCCCCGACGGAAGTGACACCTTCCGCCGAGGCCTTTCGCCACCACGGCACAGGTCCGTGAAAGCGACAGTACCATTCTAACGGGCCTGTGTCCGTGGTGGTCTTCTCGTCGGAGGGGAAGGTCATCATGGACGTGCATGCGGTGTTGAAGGAGCTCCACCAGGAGCGCGAGTTGCTGAACCAGGCGATCGTCACGCTGGAGATTCTGGCGCGCGGCAAGGGCAAGCGGCGGGGGCGTCCGCCGCGTTGGCTGCGCGAGGGTGGGCGGGAGCCTCCCTCACGGCCTGAACATCGTTCAATCGTCAAACGTGATTCGTGAATCGTGATTCGCGGGCACGGTTCAAACGCCCTCTGCCCGGGGCTGGATCGTTTTGAGGACCGCGTACCCACCGCTTGCGCAGTGGGCTACTCTCATGCGCCCCTGCCGGGGCTCTGTTCCCAGGTTCCTCATCAATCCCTAGTCAATAAAGTGGGTTGGGCGCGGGCACGGGCGGGCGCAGTGGCCCGCCCCTACGAGCATCGTGGCGTTTTCCCGGTGGCACCCCGGGCCAGCACTGAAGCGCCGCTGCGCGGCTGGAGAAGATGGGAAGAGTGTGGGTCGTGGGCGTCGACATGGTGAATCGTTGAGGCGCGGGCACGGGCGGGCGCGGGGGCCCGCCCCTACGAGCATCGTGGCGTTCTCCCGGGTGGCATCCCGGGCCAGGATTGAGGGAATGGGTCCAGGGCAGAGCGGCGTGCCGGGGGTCAAGCTCGCGCCCCGCGGCATCACTGCTGCGCCCGGATGTATTCGATGATTCGCTTGATCCGGCCGGGCGTAAGCTTATTCACAAAGGCCGGCATGACATCGCCGCCAAACTGGATCTTGATGTCGACGTAGGCTTCGCTCGGGGTGCCGCCCGAGAAGGGCAGCTTCTCGTTCTGGAAGAGACGGAACAGACTGGGCCCTAGCTTCTTCGTCTCGGCCTTGTCGATATCGTGGCAGACGATGCAGTTTTCGCGGTAAAGATTGCGTCCGACCTGAAGCGGTTTCTCCCAGGGAGGAACCTTTGATGAGGCCACGAGGAGACTCGCCGTCGCCCCCAGCAGCAGAAGTGTAATCGCGGTGGCTCTCACGACGGTCCTTCCATGTACTCGACGTGGATCGCACCGGCGCCTCGCAAGACAGTGATGATTCGCCCCTCCTCGCGTTCTTCACACGCCACTTGCAGCGTGAGAACGTCGTCACGGATCGCTGGCGCGGGCCGTCCGCCGGAGCGAAGTAGGCGGCTCTCCCAGAGAAACACGCCGACGGTTCCGAGGATCGCGCCCATCATCGTGAACTCGAAGGTGATCACGCCGGTCGCCCAGCCGGAGTTCAACGGCATCCCGCCGGTGATGAGCGGGTAGTCGAGCTGTGTCCAGAACATGAAGGCCGTCGAGCCGACGCCGAACAGTAGCGCGCCCAACACGGCAAACAGTGACATGTGGCTGGGACGGTCGAGCACGCCGGGCTCGAACTCGACGGGACGGGCCGAGAAGACCTCGATCACATTCGTCCCGACACCGCCCCGCTTGAGCGATTCGATCCCCGCCGCCACGCTGTCGTGATCGCGAAACTCAGCTCGCACGTACATCGTCATACTCCCAGATAGCGATGATCGGAAACAGCTTGACGAAGAGCAGATACAGCAGCGCCATCGCCGCGAACGTGCCCGCCGTGATTGACACCTCGACCCAGCTTGGCTGGTAGAAGCCCCAGGATGCCGGCAGAGCGGAATAACTCAGCGTCGGGACCACGATCAAAAAGCGTTCGAGCCACATACCGATGAGTATGGTCACCGAGGCGATCGCGATGGTCCCCATGTTGCGAAGTCGGCGCACTCCCAACAGCACGAACGGGATCAAGAAATTGCAGGCCACCATGCCCCAGAAGTAGGGAGCGTAGTCACCGTACAGGCGCGCGTTGAACACCGCCAGCTCGATGTGCTCGTTGCCGTACCAGACGGTCAGATGCTCCGAGACCGTGAAGTACAGCCACACGAGACTCATCAACAACAGCAGCTTCGACAGGTTGTGGAAGTGCAGCGGCCGGAGGTAAGTTTCAAGCCGAAGGAACTTGCGCAAAGCGGCCATCACGAGAATCAGTGCCGCGATACCGCTGAAGATAGCCCCGGCGACGAAGTAGGGCGCGAAGATCGTGCTGTGCCACATCGGAGCGATCGACATCCCAAAGTCGAACGCCACGACCGAGTGCACTGACACCGCCACCGCCAGAATCATGCCGGCCATCAGCTTCATCGCCCGCTCGAGGGCTTGCCATTGGCGGTCGCTGCCGCTCCAGCCGAGAGAGAGCAAGCGGTAGATCCGTCGCCTCCAGCCGGTGCTGTGATCCGCCATCTCACCCAGGTCCGGGATGAGCGGAAGGTAAAGATATAAGACGCTTCCCGTCACGTAGGTGAGAATCGCCGTCATGTCCCACAGCAGCGGCGAGCGGAAGTTGGGCCACAGCAAGCGCTCATTGGGATACGGGATCAGCCAATAGAACAGCCACACGCGCCCGAGATGGATCAGCGGGAACATGCCGCCGATCATCAGTGCAAAGACCGTGATCGCCTCGGCGGCGCGCGTTACGGGCTTGCGCCAGCCCGCGTTGGTGAGCCGGAGAATCGCTGAGATCAACGTACCTGCGTGCGAGATGCCGATCCAAAAGACAAAGTTGACAATGTAGAAGCCCCAAGAAACCGGTCGGCGAATACCCGCTACCCCGATGCCGTTGACGATCTGATACGCCCAACTAAACAACGCCCACGCGACGATCGCTCCGAAGAAGGCGACGGTGGCAAAGTAGCCCAAGCTGAAGGTCTTGAGCGGGCGCAGCACGTCCTCTCTCACCTGTTGGTGAACGGCGCCCAGAGGGCTGACAAGTGTGGCCATATTGCTAGTCAGTCAATCTAGGGGCTGCCCATGGCGGGCTCCCTGGAGCTTCTCCATTTGCCAAATGAAAACCCTGCCAATGAAGGTGCCTGGGCCTGCGCTCGTGATGGCCCCGGAGGGGCCGGAGATCATAGCCCACGGCTTCAGCCGTGGGAAAGGAGTTGACCGAACACGAGGAGCCCCGGAAGGGCGATACAAGCGATTCCTGCTCTTCCCTTATCGGCGCCCGATGAGTTGCGGATTTCATGTGGGTGGTCAGAAGTCTCGAACGAATAGCTGTATCGCCCCTTCCAGGGCTCCAGGCGGTCATCGCCCTACACCCACGGCTGGAAGCCGTGGGCTATGATCTCCCGGCCCCTTCGGGGCGGAACCCCCGCCGAACACGCCACGTTTGGTCGCTGCTTGGGGCCTCGATCCCGACTCTCAGAGGCCGAAAGTCGCCGCTGCGGCCTGAGCAGATGTAGAGGCTCCAAGGGCACGCCATGACGTGCCCGCGCTGCCCGACAGCGTCCGGATATGGGGTCATGCTGACCTCTCCTCACCCCGTCCGCTCCAGATAGAAAACCTTGGGCTTCGTGCCCAACTCACCCAATAGCTGTTCCGAGCGGCCACTGCCTGCCCACTTTGACACGCTACTCTCCGGGTCCTTCAGGTCCCCGAAGACCATCGCTTCCGCCGGACAGCCCTGCACGCATGCCGGCTGCACGTCGTCGCCGCCGACCTCGCGGCCTTCGGCGTCCGCGTCGAGCTTGCCGCGCTGTATACGCTGCACACAGAAGGTGCACTTCTCCATCACGCCGCCGGGGCGGACCGACACATCGGGGTTCAACTGCAGGTCGAGCGGCTCGGGCCATACGGGATCAAACCAGTTGAAGACCCGCACTTGATACGGACAGTTGTTGGCACAGTAGCGTGTGCCCACGCAGCGGTTATACACCTGGACGTTGAGGCCCTCGGCGTTTTGATAGGTGGCGTACACAGGACAGACCGGCTCGCAGGGCGCATCGTCACAGTGCTGGCAAAACACGGGACGGTACTTGACCTTGATGTTCGGAAACTCGCCCTCGTAGTAGCGGTCGATGCGGATCCAATGGTGCGTGCGCCCTTGCGCGGCGGAGGCCTCGTCGGAAAGCGGTAGATTGTTCTCGACGTGGCACGCGACCACACAGGCCTCGCAGCCGGTACAGCGGTCGAGGTCGATCGCCATGCCCCAGCGAGGAACGGCGGGTTCCGCCGGGCCCTTGATATCACCTTCCGCAATTAGTTGTTCCGCCAACTTTTTCTCCTAGAGAGGTCGGTCACCTAGCGCCGGATACTCTTGATCAACACCCTCAGTGCCGATGCGGGTGCGGCTCGCGATCCATATACGCGTATTGCACCAAACGCTGTTGACTCTGTCCCTTCTCGAGACGCACCCGTGTCGCACCTAACGCCGGCACTCCCGTCCCCGCCTCGTACACCTCAGCGACGATCGACAGCGGATTAGCGCCGCGCTTTGCCGCGTAACGCCCGAAGTTCTCGTGGCCTTGCCCGATCGCCATGCTGACCACGCCCGGGATCGCCGCCGGATGGACGTACGCCGGCGCCTCGAACTCACCCCGGGGCGAGATCACCCGCACCGCATCTCCATTCGCAACGCCGAGCCGCACCGCCGTTCCCGGATCGATCTCCACGGGCAGGCCCCACATGGCGCTCGAGGCCGGATCGGGCAACTCCTGCAACCACGGCAGCCGCGCCCCCGCGCCATCGCCAAACTGTGGCGAGAAGTAAGGTTGGAAGTGCAGCGGGAACTCCGAGCTGTCACCGGCGAAGTCGGCCTCACTTGCGGCGGGTGCGGGTGTCGCGGCGGCTGGTTCGGCGGCATGCGGACCGGTCCACCAGCCGCCCTGGCGCTCGGCGTAGTCGGCGAATTCTTCGGCCGAATTGAAATCGTCGGGCTTGCGAGCTTCGAAGACTCTCCGGAAGGCGCTTGCCGGCGTTTCGATTTCGATCGGCCTCTCGAGCTGTTGGGCCAGATCGGCCAGCACGTCCTCGGTCGCCCTGGTGTCATGCAGGGGCTGGACGAACGCGCGGGCCCCCGTCAGCGACGCTCCCGGTGCGACCGTAGGCGCTACGGCGGCGTTCGACTCCAGCGCGTCGTGGTCGGGCAGAATCCAGTCGGCGTAGGCCGAACTGTCATCAAGGAACGACGAAAAGCTGATCACTGCCGGTACGGCCGCTAAAGAATCGCGCGCGGCGGGCCACTGGTAAACGGGGTCGGCGCCATCAAGCAGTACGACCTCGGCGCTCTTCAACCGCTCGACCAGGTTGGCGTGCAAGGGCGAAGCCGCCGCAAGGTCCGGCAAGCTTTCTTGGGACGGCGCTTCCACTCCGCCTTCTTTCCCGACGTTGCCGAGCAGGACGTTCAGCAACAAGCCGGCGACCACCGCGTCGAGAGAATTACTCTGCACGATCGACGCACCGGCCACGACCAGCGGCGCCGATGCTTCAGCCAGCGCCCGCGCCAATTCGAGGATCTGCTTGGACTCAAGTCCGCACAACGAGACCGCGCCTTCGAGGTCGACGGATGCGAAGCTATCACGCACCGCCCGCGGGACCGAATCGGCGGCCGCGGCAAGCCCCTCGTTCAATAGAACGTGCCCGATCCCCAGCGCAAGCGCCAACTCTCCGCCGGGTCGCACCGGCAACCACTGGTCCGCACTCCAGGCGGTTTGCGAAAAGCGCGACTCGGCGTGAACCAGACGTCCCCGCAGCCCGGGCCGGCCCCGGCGCATATGGCCGAAACGCCGGCTATAGAATACCGGCGACGCCCATCCGCCGAGGAAGTCCGCGCCGATGCTCAGGACGAAGGTCGCGTCCTGGATCTCGTAAACTGGCACCCCTTGCCAACGAAAGGCGATCTCCGCGGCCTTGCGCTCCACTGTCAGATCGGCGATGCCAAGAGTCGACGCCGGCGGCGCGCCGATGGCATCGAGGAAGCGGGCCACCGTCACCGCCCGTGTGCCGGCGCCGGGCCGGCTGAGGTAAACGATGCGCGAAGGGTCTTTGGCGACGGCCCCTGCCAAGACGTCCTTGGCGGCGGCGGCAGCCTGGTCCCAGGTCGCCACTTCGAACTCGCCCGCGCCGCGCTCGCCGCTACGCTTGCGAGGGCCGGCGAGCCGGTCGGGATGGTAGAGCGACTGCACGGCGGCCTGTCCGCGGGCACACAGCCGGCCTCCCGAGACCGGGTCGAGGGGATTGCCCTCGATCTTCTTGATGGCGGCGATGGCCTGGCGAACGGTTTCGCCCTCCACCTCGATCTTCCTCTCGGCTTCCATCACGCGCACGATCGTGCCGCAGCCGGCGCTGCACTCGCGGCACACGCTAGGATGCCACTCCTCGACGCCGGGAACGATCGCTTGCTCGGGGACCAGCAGCGGGATGATCTGCTCCCCCGTTTTGCCGCACGCCCCGGTGATGGCGCCGCCGGAGGCCGTTCCTACAAGCTTGAAGAAGTTGCGTCGATCCATGGACTCGTTCTCGTCGTCGGTCAGTAGTGACACACCGCACAATCATCGTCGGCGTTGTTCTCGCGGTGACAGGTGACGCAGGTACCCATGTTGTGGTTGACCGCACTGGTGGCCACGGTCATCGTCGCCACCTGGCCGTGGCACCTGCTGCACTCGATCTTGGCCCTGGCATGGGGTGCGTGCCGGAACTTGACGTGCGCCGTCCTTGCGAAGCCATAGACGCGCACCCACGGCACCTCGCGCCCCCTCTCCGCGTACTCTCGCAGGGCTTTCACGCCTGCACCCTCGACGGCCACCTTCTCGTGACACAACATGCACTTGTTGACCGACGGGAGGGTCGCCGCGGCCCCGGTGTCGGCGTGGCTGTGACAGTCAATGCAATCGAGCCCCTGCTCGATGTGCTTGTCGTGCGGGAAGTCGATGGGCTGCTGCTGCGCCGCCAACGGGAGAGCCGGCGCGAACCACAGCATCGCAAGCAAGATTCGACGGGTCACAAAAGCTGTGTCTGTTGCTAAGCGGATGGGCTGTACCTCATGTGCAGCTGGCCAGAAAGATTGAAAACCGGAGTCGTCCCCACCAAGGCCCCAACGGCAATCGTCCAGGATAGCGCGCCGGCCAACACGACCGCATCCTGAGCACGGCTAGCCGTCCTTGCGGAATACTAAGGCGTACTGATGGGGCAGGTGGTCGAAGTGGCGCTCGAGGCGAAAGCCCACCGCCTCGATCTCCGAAGCGAATCCGTCGCGGTCGAGACGGATGTGGCCGAGCCGCCGCTCCTTTGACATGCGCGGGTGCTCGCGGCTGCGGTAGAAGTCAATCACGACCAGCCGGCCGCCAGGCTTGACCGCCTTGTGGACCGTGGCCATCGTCGCTTCCGGATAGTTGAGGTGGTGGTAGACGTCGAGGATGAAGGCGAGGTCGAGCGAGCTTGCCGGCAGCTTCACGTCCTTTTGCCCGCCCTTCACGGTTTTGACGTTCGACCAGCCGTTGGACTTGATCTTCTGGTTGACCTGCGAGAGAAAGTCGTCCTGAATGTCTTCGGCCCACACCGTTCCCCCGGGACCGACAGCGTCCACCAAGTACGGCAGCATGAACCCGACGCCGGTGCCGATGTCGGCCACTATGTCACCTTCGGTGATTTTGAGAGCCTCCAGCAGCTCGGCCGGCTTTTGCCGCTCGACCCGGTCGGGATTGTCAAGCTTGCGGGCGACGCGGGCGCGCTGCTCCTCGGTTTGGTAGCCCTGGTTGGCCTTCTCGGCAACCTGCCCCGGCAGAAGCGCGGTAACGAGCGCCGCCGCCAAGAGGAGCTGCATAGAGATCAGGGATCGCCGCACGCGGCCAAGTCCAAGTCTCGTCCTTTGCACGCTGGCCCACACCGCCGTTGGCTGTCCCAAGGTTGTTCCCAGAGAACGCGTCACAACACTCCTCCTCGATCGGCCCGCCATCCGCAGCCGGCCGATCAGTGATATCATACCGCCCGAAACGCGGCTCCAAGGGCCTGCCTTGCCATTTTCGTAGCACGAATCCAGCCCGCGACGCAGGCGACAGAAAGTAGCCCACGGCGCCAGCCGTGGGAAAAACTGTCTGTGGCATCTTCGTTCGCATGGCCGAGGGCAGGCGGGCCTGGACACGGCGGGTAGAATGGAGACGGGTCAGATCATGTTGGAATACAACCGTGCCCGGAACGCCCTGACGGGTTCCGACGATCGAGCAGCGGACGGTTTCTTCAGACCCCTCACTCGCGTTTGTTGGGGCTCGGATGTGGCTCTGCCGTGCAGGCCCTTGGTCAAGCTCAAGATGGGAAACGAACCCAATTCCTGCTTAACTATCAATTCCCCCGACGGTTACCGGCATTCCTGATGGCAAACAAAAAACGAAGACTAGCCTTTCTGGTCCTCCTAGCCGGCCTCTTGCTGTTCCCAAGCGCGTCCCCCGCCGCCGAGGCCAAGAACGCCCTGGTCGTCACCGCCTCCTCGGGCGACTACATGTTCGGGGCCGGTGGTACGCTTGCGAAACTCGTCCAGGAGGGCTACACCGTTAACGTCGCGCAGTTCGGCAACGACGAGAAGATCACCCATGGCCTCAGCCCCGCCCAGGCCCGCTTGGCCAACGTCGAAGAAGGCAAGGACGCCGCTAAGCTGCTGGGCGTCAAAGACACCGTCTACATGGGACATAAGAGCGGCGAATTCGGCTACGTCTCCAGCAGCGAAATGCGCAAGCAACTCTTCGGGCTCATCCGCCACTTCCGCCCGCAAAAACTCTTCATCCCCGACCCCTACGTTCATTACGAGGAAGACACCGATCAGTTCTTCCTCGGACGCCTCGCCGAAGAAGCCTGGGGCTACAGCGGCGGCAGCACTTTCGCGCCCGAGCTCGAGCGGATCGGCCTTAGCGGTTACGGCGCCCCAGAGATCTACTTCTACGCCATGTCGCGGCCGTACCGCCCCGGCGAGGGAGGCGAAGACCGCGCCAAGATGATGACGGTCGACATCACCTCGACGATCGAGCAGAAGGTCAACGTCATCGAGCTGCTGAGAACGCGCAACCGCGTCTACGCGGAGAGCGTAAGAGACCGCCTCGCAGCCGCGGGCGGCCCCACGCAACGGCTCACGCCGCTCAATGATCTCGCGATCCGAAAGCTGGTTCGAGCCTACGTGGAAGAGCTGGCAACCACCATCGGCGCCAAGCACGGCTTCGAATACGGCGAAGAGTTCAACTACGTCGGCGGCCGCGGACCGTCATTACCTGACCACCTCCGCGAGCGCGCGGTGGCCAAGTAATCCCCGACCCAAAGCCGCCCCTCCTTGCCGAGCCGCGACCGCAAGGGAGCGCTCTCAGCCTCGAAACAAGTCAGTCTTGCACTTACCCACGCACCTCCGAACCTACTCCCTGAACTGCAGCGAATACAAATCCGCGTCGCGGAGGACGAAACGTAGCCGCACGGGATGCCCGGCGAGGCGGGCCAGGGGCTTGCTGTCGGTCCGCCCCTGCGGCCGTTTCCACAACACCTCCGCCTCAATCTCATCCCCATACATCACGGGCGAATTCTCGAGGGAAAAGCCCGGCAGCGGGTCGCCATCCACGTCTTGAACCTCGACTCGCACACTGCCCGCCGCCGAAGTTGCGTAGTTCAGAACCAGCCGTCCTCCCTCGAAGACCATGGGCTTGGTGACCAGCTCGCCGCCGGGATACCCGGCGTGCACGGAGACGAACCCATCCGTGCGAACGACCATGCGTTCGAGATGGGCCGTTGGGTACGTGTAGTGCCGTGAGACATAAAGTGAGATCTCGTCGGGCGCCGTCTGCAAGAGCCCGGTCGACACCGCGTTGGTGCGGTGGACCCAGTTGCGCGGATCGCGTCCCGGGCGAATAAACGCTTCGATGAACCGGTTCCAGTGGACACCGTCGCGGCTGCTCATGAAAACGCCATCGGACAGGCCCGCGTGCGGAGGTTCGTCGACCACAGCCCGCCAGGGCTGGAAGCGTTTCGGGAAGGCGACATAGATGTGCGGCGCCCGGAAGTAGGGGACGGTGGCGTTGGTGTAGAGATGCTCCGGCGGCGCGTCGCCGAAGTCAGCCCACTCGCCCGGCGTCCAGTGCAGGAAGTCTTTCGACGTGGCTGTCTTGATCGTGCGCACCCCTTGGATAAAGTCGCGGTAGATGCACACGTAAAGGCCGCGCTCGGCGTCCCAGAAGGCCCGGTTCTGTGAGTCGAACTTGCCGTCGGAGATGATGGGGTCCTCCTGGATCTTTTCCCAGTGGATGCCGTCGGCCGACTTGAGCGCCAGCAGCGGGCCGCCGGCCACCGCTTTATAGCGCTCGGCCGCGGGGGCCGCGGGGTTGCCGTCGATGAAAGGAGTGAAGTTGTGCGCCCCTTCGCCCATCCAGATAATGCTGTTGTCCTTGGAACCGTTGAACTCATGGATGCCGAGCGAAGGGCGGGTCCAGTGGATCCCGTCAGCGCTTTCGGCGTAGGAGGTGAGTTGGTCGTGGGCCGGCGGAACCGTCTCGTTGGGTCCCACTCTCGATCGAATCACGTAGTCCGGGTGAACGCTGCCGCGATAGTAAAGCCGGTAGCGGTCTCCGTCTTGGAGCACGGTCACATAGAGACTCGTGTTGCCTTCCCACGGCTGGTCGAAGGCGAACACCTTGCCGGCCGGGCGCGGCGAGTGCAAGCGCAGCTCGACGCCCTGCATCGAGCCGATCAGAAAGTCGTCGACGAACAGCTCGAGACGCGATCCGATCTCGACCGGCTGGTTTTTGGCTGCATGAGCCGCCGGCTCCGCGGAAACGGGCAGCGACAGGACCAACGAAGAAAGAACAAGGACAATGGCGTGCTTGGCGAATGGCATGACTCTCTCCCGAGGGACTGCGGTCCAGGGTACTACTTTCGTGCGGTTCGGTTTCTTTGCGAGTCAATGGGATGGGAGCTACTAGGGGCGCACCCACTCCATGATCAAGACCGCGGGGACGGAGCGCGCTTTCTCGAAGCTCTTCTCCTCGCGCATGCCGACGAACAGCTGGCGTTCCCGCAAGCCACGTAGCCGTCGAAGTCCGGTATCTCGGCCACCGCTTCGGCCAAGCATCGGGAAGGCGCGCATGGAGGTGGCGGGCTTCCAGACAGAGAAAAGGGTTCGGGCTCCTCCCCCACGTCGCGGCCCAAGGGCCGTGGGCCTCTCGCGCCGAGAGTTTCAATCGCCCAAACCCCACTCTCCCACCAAGATCCAGAATCGCGATGGCGCACGACGACGCGCGAGCTTCGCCTTCAACGGCCGCACGTGCCAACGCCAACCATACCAAGGCCGGTGAATCGTCCAGCGCACGTTCAGTTCACTGGACAGCCTTGCCAACATTCCCTCATCAAGATACTCAATGCTCGGCACCGAATCCGACCGAAATCCAAACCGCTGCTCAAACTGCCGGTGACGCTCTTCGCGCATCGTCTCACCGTCCTTGGATCTCCGGTAGACGGGCGAGTCCATGATGATGACGCGGCCGGGCCAGCGCAGGCAGCGGCGCACTTCCTGCAGCGTGCGCCGGTAGTCCGTCGCGTAATGGAACGACGAGTTGAAGACCGCAAAATCGAACTGGGCATCGGCGAACGGCAGGTTGTCGAATTCTGCTTGGAAGAGTGGGAACTCGCGGCCGAGAGCAGGGAAGTAATGGCGCGCGGCGGCCAGCCCGTCGAGCGGATCATCGAGCAGGTCCACGGCGGCCGGCCGGTGACCTCGGAGGGCCAGCCGATAGGAAAGCCACCCGGTTCCCGCGCCGAGATCAAGGACGTCGAGACCTTCCTTCGACTGTCGTTCTATCGTGGGAAGGATGTGCCGTTCGAGGTAGCGGTAACTCTTGCCGCGCATCTGCCACTGCGCGGCCAGGTTACCCGAGAGGTCTTCGAAGGGCAGCGCCAGGTAGTAGGCTGGGTCTGCGCTGCCGCGTCCTTCGACTTTACGGACCGTCAAGTATTCGTCGAAAAAGCGCTGGTAGGACCGTCTGCGGTCGTCCGGCAGGGCGCGAAATACACCACCGTCGTGCTCGAGAGCAAACCCGCATGACGGGCAGGACGGATCAACTTGATCCCCATGGCAGCCGGGACAACGAAGTTGAAACTCTCCCCTCCCTGCCGAGCCGCGACCGTGAGGGAGCGTTGATCTGCCCGTAGACACGAGAGGTCACGCTCTTCGCTCGAAAACCAACAACCGGTGGTCACCCATGGCACGAAACCCGGGCCAACGGCGCACCACTCGATCGAGCCCGCCCAACACATGCACCGCCCTGGGCACTCGCCGGGCCCACGGCTCCAGGTACGAGGGCGGCACGAAAATCCCAACGCCCTCCAGCGACACAAGCCGAAACCACGGCCCAAAGACCCCGCGAATCTCCCTTGCCGTCGGATAGTAGATGGGGAACTCATCCTCCAACCCGATCGAAGCCGTGGGGTTACTCGCCCGCCAGCGCCGCGCCGCCTTGTACAACTGGGCGGTCAGCGGATACCAAAGCGTCTCCCACAAACAGAAGCGGCTCATGACGCACAGCGCCATTCGCCCGCCGGGCTTCACAATTCGAGCCAGTTGCTCGGCCACGGGCGCCAGGTCGCGCACGCAGTTGAGCGGGGAAAAGTTCGAAACCACGCCGTCAAACGGGCCCGGGGCCTCGAGCGAATCCAGGTCCTCGATGCCCAGCGCCTCAAACGAAGCTCTGTCCTCGAGCCGCATATCCCTCGCACGCTGCCGGGCGGTCTCGACCATCGCGGGCGCCAGGTCGATGCCGTGCACGCGTACTCCCCTGGCCGCGAGGTGGATCGCATCGACGCCCGTGCCGCAACCCAGGTCAAGAACCCGTTCACCGGGCCGAAACAGACCATCGACAGTTCGCCACACGGCCGCTCTCTGGAGCCTGCCGATCACGGAGTCACTCCAGTCGGCGTCGTAGGTCGGCGCGACATGGTCGAAGGCGTCGCGGACTGCCGAGGGAGCCGGCGAACTCAGCGCACCGCCGGCGCTCATGCCTCGACCTCGCCGGCCGTTGCCGCCAACCCTTGTCTCGCCCCGAGGATCTGACTCTTCAATGCGGCAGCCCGCGCCGCGTCCGCGGGGGCGCCGCCGTTTCGCGAAAGCCGCTGCAACTTCATCTCGCTCTTCAGCCAGCGGTCAGCGAAATCGTAATAGCGCCGTGAGTGGCGGCCCATGATCTTCGACTCGCGGTCGTTCGTCTGTTCCCACTCGCCCAGTGTGACCAGCCGATCCGATACCTCCTCGTGGTACGGAGTTCCCTTGATGGGGTAGGAGACGGTCGTGAGGAACACGTCGGGATTGCAGGTCTTGACATGGCCGATCGTAGCTTCAATGTCCGGCAGCTTCTCGCTCTCGTAGCCCCACATCAGGAACATGCCGGTCTCGATGCCACGGTCGCGGCACAGACGGACCGACTCTTGCACCTGCTCGACCTTCACGCCCCGTTCCATCGCATCCAAGATGCGTTGCGAGCCGCTCTCCGAACCGATCCACAGACGGAAGCAGCCCAGCTCCGCTAGAGCGTCGGCGACCTTGGCGTCGAGGCGGTCGGCGCGCGTGATGCACTCGAAGGGTACGCGAACCCCACGGCGCTTCAACTCCGCACCGTACTCGAAGATCCAGCCATGATGGATCGTAAACACGTCGTCGGCTATCCACAACATGTCGGGGTGGTAGCGATCGAGAATCCACTCGACCTCGTCGGCCACGTTGCCGGCGGATCTGCGGCGGTGTGTCTTCCCGTACGTAGAGTGGCTGCACCAGCGGCAATGGTAGGGACATCCCCGCGCCGTGATGACCGAGACCGAACCTTGGCCATGGTGCTCGCGCCAGACCTTCAAATACTGGCCGATATCGATGCGCTCGCGGTCGGGCAGGGGCTGAGCGTCAAGGTCGGGCATCAGCACGCGCGGCCCGCTGAAGACAGCGCTGTCCTCGCCCAAAAAGTGCAGGCCCTGAATCTTGGCTGCCTCCTCGACCGACAGCAGAGTCAGGGGGCGATAGCGGTACGCACGTTGGGCTTGGAGCAACTCCTCCATCGTTCTCTCGCCTTCGCCATCAACGACGAAGTCGGCGCCGAACGCTAGGTATTCATCCGCGTAACTCGCAGGCTCGGGGCCGCCCATCACGACGGTCCAACCGAGGAGACTGGCCGCGCCCGCGATCTCCAACACGCTCGCCCGCGTCATCAACGTCCCGTAGATCCCGATCACGGCCGGCGGTTCGGTTTCAAGGATGCGCAGCAGCTCTTCACGCGAGCCGAACGTGCTGTCGTAGATCTCGACGTCGAAGCCGCGGCGGCGCAGATGCGATGAGAGGTAGAGAATCCCCAGCGGAGCGTACGGCTTCATGATCTCCGCTTCCTTGGAGTCTTCGGAGAGGAAGTACCCGTGGGTCAGCAGGAGGTCCATAGCGGCGTCGGACGGGAATTGGCGCAGGTCTTCTCCATGGCCTCGACTTGGGTCCACAGCTGGGCCACGCGGCGGCTGCCGCCGTTGGTGAGGCGTCCGTTGCGGACCTCGACTTCGAGGTGCACGGCGTCCCGCAGCGTGCGGTAGAACTCGGTGGTGTAGGCGCCCTGGAACATCATGGCCAGCTCGTCGCTGTCGGACCAGTTGCGCTTCGGGCCCAGTTGCGCCGCCACGCGATCATAGAAAACGGTTCCGGGCAGCGGGTACGAGACCGACACCCCCACGTCGTCGGGCTCGGTCTCTCGCACCATGCGGACCGTGCTCTGGATGTCTGCCCAGGTCTCGCCCGGATAGCCGAATTGCAGGAAGTAGCAAGCACGGATGCCGTGGAGCCGCAGGTTCTCTCGGGCGCGCCGCACCTGCTCGACGGCGAGACCTTTGTCCATGGCGTCGAGGATCTTCTGCGAGCCGGACTCCGCGCCCATCCAAACCTCGCAGCAGCCGGCGCGCCGCAGCGCCTCGACCGTGTCACGCGTCATCAGGTCGCAGCGGGACTGCATCTTAAGAGGGATGCGGGCGTTCAGCTCTTCCACGGCGTCGGCGAACGCGCGCGTCCACTCGCCCGACAGCGCGAAGATGTCGTCGGCGAACCAGATCTGGTCGGGCCGCACGGTCTCTTTAAGATCGCGCAGCTCTTCCGCGACCGCCCGGGGTGAGCGATGGTGGTAGCTATCGCCGTAGATCGGCTTGGCGCGCCAGTTGCAGCGATAGGGACAGCCGCGGCTCGCGACCATGTTGAGCGAGAAGTAATCGTGGGCCTCGCGCCAGCGGTCCCGGTAGGCGGCCACGTCGATGAGGTCCCAAGCCGGCTGCGGAAGCGAGTCGAGGTCGGTCATCAGATCGCGGCGAGGTGTGGTTTCGACCTTGCCGGAGTCAGGATCGCGAAAGACCAGCCCCGAAATCGTAGAGGGGGCGGGCTCGGGCCCCTTCGGCGTGCCATTGCTCGGTGTCGCGGCGCGGTCCTCGAGGACGTGTCTTACGGTCTCGCTCAGCGTCCGTTCCAACTCACCCACCATGGCGAAGTCGGCCCCGGCGCCCAGGTACGCCTCACTCGCATCTGTCGCGTCGGAACCGTTCACGATCACGGGCAAGTACTGCTGCTTCGCGGCGCCTATCATCGAAAACGCCAACTCTCGGTTTCGAGTGAGACACATCTTGGTCAAGAAGTTGAAGTTGTCTTCGCAGAGGGCGACCAGCCGCGGTCGGTGTTCCGCGAGAGCCCGGTGAAACCCCTCTTCGGGCGCTTCGAAGGTCGAGTCGAAGAACGCAACGTCATAGCCTTCCCGGCGCAGACAGGCCGCCGCCAGCAACGTCTGTAACGGCGGATAGGGCTGCATCTTGCACACCTGTTTCGGGTCGAAGTACAGGTGGTTGCAGTGGGTGAGCAGGACGTCCGCCATGGTGCGTCCTAAGCGAGGGCCCGGCATTCCCGGCGCCAACTCGGGAAGCCGTACGAACCATTTTAGTTCACCCCGTGCACGGCGTGTCTTGATGTGGCGTAAGCCTCCAGGCTTGCCGAGAACCGATTCCTCGGTTCTCAGGTCCGCGAAGGTCAGGTCCGGTTCACACCGCACACGTAGCGCAGCTCTCGCAGAGACCTGCGGCTGCAAGTTTCTACATCTGCTCAGGCCGCGGAGGCGTTCGGCTACTGAGAGTTGGGATCGAGGCACAGAGCAGCTACCAGAAAGCAGCGACCCGGTGGCGCGGTTCGGCGGGGGTTGCGCCCCGAAGGGGCCGGGAGATCATAGCCACGACTTCCAGCCGTGGGTGTAGGGCGATCATCGCCAGGAGCCCTGAAAGGGGCGACACAGCTTTCCTTAGTACTGTGTTTTGGCAAATACGGTTACGTTTCGGTTTGCCATGTAGGGGCGGGCCCCCGTGCCCGCCCGCCTAAGATGGCGGCGGATGCCCGCTCAGATACGTGACTGTATTTATGAAACGCTGTACTTATTGACTCCCGCATAATATAGAGTCAGTCAAAACAAAGAGAAGACTGTTTCCAGAAGGCCGTGATCAAACGCGGTTTGCGGTACATGCGGCGGAGTGCCTTGCGGGCCCGCTCGTTCAGCTCGCCGTAGTCTTTCGGACAGACGTTCGGCAACTCGTGCTGCTTCCAGTAAGCCCAGATGTATTCCACCGGATTCAACTCCGGCGCATAGGGTGGCAAGTACTCGGTTGCGATGTGGCCTTCGGGGGCGTAGTCGCTGAAAATCAGGAAACCCGAGCCGTAGGGCCGCACCTTCGACAGCGACAGGCCGTTCAAGATCGCGCCCATGGCGTGCTCGCGTACGCCGAAGTGCAGGTTTCTGCCAGGGTGCTGCGGTGTGTAGTCCCCGGCATCCTCGAAACCAAGGCGGGTCTTGGTGGAGGGCGTTAAGTCGGCGGAACCGCCCACGAGCCAAGGCACATTGCGGCCCACGGCCATTCGCCTGAGCGCCCTCATGGAGTTGCCGGTCATCCACATCTTCACGCACGACTCGATCGGCGTCGGCGAAGACGGTCCGACACATCAGCCGGTCGAGCAGTTGGCCTCACTGCGAGCGGTTCCAGGATTGATTACTTTGCGCCCCGCCGACCCGAACGAAGTGGTAGAAGCTTGGCGCGTCATCATGCAGATCCAGCGCCAGCCGGTCGCGCTGATTCTTTCTCGCCAGAACCTGCCGACCCTCGACCGTTCGAAGTACGCCTCGGCCGAAGGCGTGGCGCGCGGTGCGTACGTGCTGGCCGATGCCGCAGACGGAAAGCCGGAGGTGATCCTGATGGGAACCGGCAGCGAAGTCAGCCTGTGTGTGGAAGCCTATGAGCAATTGTCGTCGGAGGGCATCAAGGCACGTGTGGTGAGCATGCCCTCTTGGGAGCTTTTCGACCAACAGGACCCCACCTACCGCGACGGCGTGTTCCCGCCGGATGTGCACGCGCGCGTAGCGGTGGAGCAAGGTTCGACCTTAGGTTGGGATCGCTATGTGGGTTCGGAAGGCTGCACGGTCGGCATGGAAACGTTCGGCGCCTCGGCCCCCCTCAAAGCCCTGCTCGAGAAGTTCGGCTTTACCCCCGACCGAATCGTGGCCTTGGCCAAAGCCCGGCTCTCGCTGGTCTGAGCGCACGGTGCGACGTCCACCCGCACGGCATGCCCCTGCGGCCTGACATCGATCTTTCGCAACTCCCTGAAGGGGTGTTCATCCTGAGGGTGGATACCGAACCGAGGCGCTATGCCGAGCGGGTCATGCTGGTACGCTAGAGGCCTGAAGATCTGTTTCGGGGCTGTGTAGGCCGTTTGTCCGACAAGGCGACTAACCGTCAACGTGGGTTGCGATTCGGGGGTGGAACAGGATCCGGAGACGGGTTTCTGAAAACGCCCCGCGGCGCCACGAAGGCGAACATCATTTGGTGCCCGCAGGGCTTACTGGCTTGTTTGGGCGCGCCGCTGTGGTCTTCTCCACGAACAGCAGGCCGTCGTACCTCTCGGTCACCGGTCAAACATGTTTGAGCCGGGCACATTCTCGGAGAATCCTGCGAAGATATTGCGAGTTGGGTGCTTCGCGCCGAGCCATTCAGCCACCGACCGACTCGCCGGTGCGCGCAGATCGAGCGCGAAGAGCGGAATTCCGCTCGCGGCCAGCGTGGCATCCAGACTCCCCGCTGGTGCCGGCCGAACCGTGAAATTCTCCAGACGCCCATTGCTCGACAGGGCCTGGAACGAGCCCTGGTTGAACGCGAAACCGAACACCACCATCTTGTCGCCGTATATCTTCCGCAGCGCCGTACCCATGCTGTTGCCCGGGCCGCTCATCACGTGGAAGTTGTGCGCCCACAGAACGATTTTTGCGTCCGGCGATTGATCGAGAATCCACTTCACGTTTGCGGCCATGCTTGCGTCGCGCGCAGCCATGGCTGCCTCGGGCGTCGGCAGCTTGGCGGCCATCTGCATGCACTGGAGCACGATACGCGCGTTCTGGATCGCCCACTCGACGCCCGGGCGCGGCCGCAGCGACTCCAAGTGTGCCACGACCTTCTCCCACTCAGCCGCGACATTTTCGCGATCGACTGCTTCCATACTCCGTGACGCCAGCACCATCTCCGCGGCCCGCGCCAGCGCGGGCACATACTCCGCATCTGTCTTCACCACGAAGTCGCGAACGATCTCGCTGGCCACAGTAGGAGTCTGCATATCGAAGCCCGTAAACTGCACGCGCCCCTTGGCTGACTTGTTGTATTCCCGCATCCACAGCACCATATCGAGTACTTCCTGCGTGTCCCACAGCCAGACGTACATGCCTTTGATGAGCTTCGCCGGCTCGCCCTCGCCCTTCAGGACGAAATCGTTCAGGCGGTATGCCTCCGGCATATTCGCTTCGATGGATAAGATCGAAAAGCCCATCTGCGTAACGAGGAACTCCAGTATGCGGTGCTTGAGCTGGAAGAACTCCCGCGTGCCATGCGTGGCCTCGCCGAGCGCCACTATACGCGCGTTGCCCACCACCTTCGCGAGCGGTTGCATGTCCTCAAAGCCATTCCCAGCGACAGGAGTTGATATGCGGATCGCGTTGCCGCGAATCCACTCCGAGACGGGGGCGGAGGTCGAAGTTTGCGCCAAGGTCGAAGTTTACGCCCAAAACCAGAGGGGCAGAAGCCAGACGCCAATGGCTTGAGACTTTCGCATGTCGATACCTCTTTATTAGCAGACTGACAAGTTTGCAGAGGTCTTTTCCCACACCATCACCTGCAAGATGAAGGTGGATGCACGGTGCACCTGCCGGAAATCATGCTGTTTCAAGATGCCACCTACCAGCGTGTTTGAATGAATGTAAATACGAAAGTTGCGGTAGCGCAGCTTGATGAACAAATTGGCTACCGCACTGATCACCCGGGCCAGCCAGGTATCGTGCGGATACACGAGCGCCACCAGGTGGTTGCTATGCTGGGCAGCCTGGTTGATCAATTCCTTGGCATCAGGGTAGCAGCAGATCACCTTGTCCATGCTTACGATGTCGTGAGCTGCAAGTTGTGGGGCAATATCCACAAAATCGCCCTGCTGGTAGGTGATCCGTTCCTTTATGGCCTGCTGCGCTGCTTCCTCTTTCGCTACCACGTGATAGGCAGGTGATGCGTCCACGTTGGTTGCCTGGGCAACACCGTGGTTTAGCATGGCGATTTGAATGGCGCCTACGCCACCTCCGACATCCAGCAAGCTGGTATCACCGTTCTTGTGCGATGAGATGGCCTCGATGAGCAGTTTGGTGGCCTTGTCCGCCCCTTTCTTCCGGTAGCGCTTCACCATCTTGCGCGCTCCCTTCTGGTCGAACACTTGCTCTATGCCGCAACACTGGCCGCAGGTCATGGGGTAAAGGCAGAAACTAAACTGTTGAGCTTACTAATTTCAAACCCGCAGTGACTCGAGAATCTCGGACACCACTTCGTCGGCTGTCTTGCCTTCGGCGTGCGCATCGAAGTTCAAGATGATTCGATGCCGCAGCGCCGGCAACGCCAGCGCGCGCACGTCATCGACGCTCACATTTAGCCGGCCGCGCACCAGGGCCCTGACGCGGCCCCCATTGATGAGCGACTGTGCGCCCCGCGGTGAGCTTCCGTAGCGGATATACTTCTTGGCCATCTCGTGCGATTCCGCCTGCTGAGGCTGGGTCGCAAGAATGAGCCTGATCGCGAAGTCGCGAACGTGCGGCGCCACGAGAACGTCGTGCGCGCCACGCCGGATGTCGAGAATCTGCGCCCGATCGACCACTTGATGCACCTGCGGCTGGTCGGCCGCCATCGTGCGGTCGACGATCTCTTCCATCTCCGACTTGCTGGGATACCCTACCAGAAGCTTCAGCAGGAAGCGATCGAGCTGCGCCTCCGGCAGCGGATACGTCCCTTCCATCTCCAGCGGGTTCTGCGTCGCCATGACCAGGAAGGGATCTTCGAGCGGATACGTGACCGTCCCGGTCGTGACCGTTCGCTCCTGCATCGCCTCCAGCAGCGCTGACTGCGTACGCGGCGTGGCGCGGTTGATTTCGTCGGCCAGGACGAGGTGGGCGAAGATCGGCCCGGGCTGGAAACTCAGGTTCTTGGCGCCCAGGGAATTTGACTCCAGCACCATGCTGCCGACGATGTCGGCCGGCATCAGGTCGGGAGTAAACTGGATCCGCGAATAGTCCAAATGCATCGCGTCACCGAGGGTTCGGAGCAATGTCGTCTTGCCGAGGCCGGGCACGCCTTCCAGTAAGACGTGGCCGCCCGCGACCAGCGCGATCAGCACCCCTTCGACGACGTCGTCATGGCCGACAATGACTTTGCCGATCTCGTCGCGGATCTGCCGGATCTGCCCGGTGACTACTTGCAGAAACTGTTCCGTCTCGACCATCAATTCTTTTCCTGTAGCGCCTCGAAATACTTCTGGATGAAGTGGCGGTAGGCGTGCGGTATGCGGTCCCGGCGAATGACGCCGCCTGGGTCGCGATGGCCCGCCTCGCTCGGCGAGTAGGGGATTTGCAGCTCCTGCGGACCGGCCTCGGTTTCGATCAGTACTTCGCCGCTCATCTCTTCCGCGCGGCGGCTGTAGAGTTCGCTCAACTCGCCCATGGCTTGGGACAACGCCGCCTCGGCCAGCTCCTTCGAGCCGTCATTGCTGCCCGCTGATGACGTTGCCTGGCCCTCGGGCGTCAAGTTCGAGGCTTCGCTGCCGCCTTCACCTTGCGCCAGCTCCTGAGGGTTTTCCGGCGTGCCGCCGCCATCCTGCCCTTGGCTGTCGCTCTCGCCGCCCTCCTGGCCTTCTCCGGCCTGGGCCTGTGCTTCCGCGCCGGTCTCGCCGGGTTGTTGCGACTCCTCTCCGCCGGTGGGATCGCCGCTCTCGCCCGTCCTCTTCTCTTGGAGGTTCATGCTCGACAACATCTTCTCGAAGGCGTCCTGCAAACGCGACAAAAGGTCATTGGACTCCTCGCTCATCGAACCGGCGTCGGGCCGCGACCGGTCCCGCAGCGGGGACGCATCGCCGGGACGGCGCTCATCGGCATCGGCTTCGAGGCCGGCCTGCTCGTCGCCGCTTTCCTGACCCTCTCCCTCCGCCGCGGCCAGTTCATCTCCGTACGGTTCGTCGAACGACAATCCTTCGACTTCGGGCACTGCCATCAGATCTTCGGCCAAAGCTTCCGGGGGCTGCCCGCCGCCGGCGATCTGAGGCACCGGCTCGGGTTGGTCCCCGCGCGTGTCGCGGTCCAGTTCGCGCTCCTCACGGTTTGAGGCGGCGGTCTGCTGGGACGCCTCGGCGAGCTCCTCGGACGGCTCCTGTTCCCAAAGCTCCTCCGCACGTTCACCCAACAGCGCCTGCATCACTATCGGAGGCAGGGGCGGCTTGAGCGATAGCGAGGATTGCACGCTGTAACGCAGGGCGAAGAGCCCGGCGATCAGAACCACCATCCCGGCACATGCGTAGGCGGCCTTCGGCATCTGGAGAGGTAAGGCGGAGGCGATGTCGCCGCTCGTAGCCAGTGGAACGGCGAGGTCCTGTTGTTGTTTGGCCAGCGGGCCCCTGCTCTCCGGGTATTCGGTGAAGTAGTAAGCCGTCGAGATCTGGTCGTCGGTGCCCCACCGCGAATCGAGCTTCTGGGCGACACCATAGGCGCAAGGACGCGCCCGAAGCCACCGATAGGTCCCGAAAACCAGCCCCGCGGCCAGGAAAACCAGCAGCAGCGTTTCATGAAGTAGGTCCGTCCCGAGAACCAGCAGACACGCCGGACCCAGCAACGCGGCGGTGCAAGCTTCCAACACATCTTGGAATCCCAGATGGACGAGGCTCCTGCGGCGCGCGCGATGCACGACGTTCAGCAGCGGGGCCGAAGCGGAATCCATTATTGGCAGGGCCGGCGTCACAAGCTCCCTATTATAGTTGCACGCCGGTCCAGGCCCTTTCCTATTGGGTGGGCGACACAAATATGCTGTTTCGAGAACATGGCTGTGGTGATGGGCCCATCTGAGCGTATCTATTGACTCCCGCATAATATAGAGTCAGTCAAAACAAAGAGAAGACTGTTTCCAGAAGGCCGTGATCAAACGCGGTTTGCGGTACATGCGGCGGAGTGCCTTGCGGGCCCGCTCGTTCAGCTCGCCGTAGTCTTTCGGACAGACGTTCGGCAACTCGTGCTGCTTCCAGTAAGCCCAGATGTATTCCACCGGATTCAACTCCGGCGCATAGGGTGGCAAGTACTCGGTTGCGATGTGGCCTTCGGAGAGTTCGATGAACTCTTGCACCAGGCGGCTACGGTGCGCCGGCAGCCGATCCCAGACGATCAGCAGCGGGCGATCGATATGACGTACCAACGCCTTGAGAAAGTCGGTCACTTGCTCTTTGCCGATCGCACCGGGATAGAGCCGGAAGTAGAAGTTACGCAGCGTCAGCCCCGCCGAGACGGAAAGCTTCTCCCAGTTGAAGTTAAACTGCAGCACCGGTGTTTGGCCACGTGGCGCCCAGGTGCGGCAGCGATGCGGCTTCTGACTCAATCCGCTTTCGTCGATGAAGACGAGCGTACGGCCTTCGTTTTGGGCTTTTTTTAATGCGCTTCCAGGTCTTGCGCTTCCAGGTGCGGATCCGCTCTTCGTTGCGCTCGCGCGCCTTTCCGGCCGGGCGTTGCGGGCTCCAGTCGAGCGCTCGCAGGATCTTCCAGGCGTGGCCTGCGTGGTATGCGACCCCGAACTCGTCTCCGGTCAGCCGAGCCACCCGCGGACAGCTCCACAGGGGCGTTGGGAAGCCGTGGGCTTCCGGGCCTTCCAGCAGCAGCGACGTCAGGCGTTCGCGTTGTGCGGCATCGAGGAGCGGCTTGCGTCCGGCGCGCCCGGCCTGGCGGAGTCCGGCCGCACCCTGCTCGCGGTATTGCCGCCGCCACTCACTGACGGTTTGGCGAGCGACGTTCAGCCGTCTCGCCGTCTCGGACTGATTGTGGCCTTGGTGGAGCAGCCGCATCGCTTCGAAACGGCGCTTCTCCAGCGCCTTGAAATCCCGCTTCACACCTTTGGGGTTGCCCATACATATATAGATGCTCCACACTGTCAAAAAGTGTCATAATAATTTGCGGGATTCAATAGTTTCGCGCCGCTGCTATTCTTTCACAGCCCCATGAGGGAGCGGTCCGACAAGGACCCTGACGCCACTCAGAGGCTTTTAGAAGGGGGGGAACTTCTGAGCTCTCCCCGGCGTTGTACCCTGTGGGGCAAGACCTCCGTTGGGAGGCATTGGTGGTATGGCCGCGAACTTCCCAGGGGACGCCATGGATGACAAGGCTGCTGCCGAGAGCAGGGCCGGATGCACTATGTCGACGACAGAGCAAGCGATGGCCCGCCGGTTGTCTTGGGCAGGGATCATAGATTGAGAAAGGAGAAAGACAAAATGACTAAGGAACGGCTAACAGGGGCAGAGGCGGCTGACCTGACCACGCTACTCGATCGGAACCGGAGCTTTGCTGAGCAGTTCGCGGCAGGAGACCTCAAGATTCTGCCCCGTATGTCAACGATCCTCTTGACCTGCATCGACTCCCGCGTCGATCCTGCACACCTGTTCGGGCTGGGACTCGGCGACGCAATCGTCATACGTAACGCAGGCGGCAGGATCACTCCCGCAGTGATGAGAGATCTCGGCATTCTCAGCGTTCTGGCCGCCTCCGCCAACCAGCCAGGAACCCGCCCTATGCAGCCGGAACTTGTCGTGATCCACCACACCGATTGCGGAATGTCTCGTCTTGCCGACCCGGCCATCCAGGGACAGGTGGCAAAACGGCTCGGCCTCAGTGTCGACGAAGTATCGGCCATGGCGATCAGCGACCCTACCACGTCTGTGCAAGACGACGTCGAACGACTCCGTCAAACCCCCGGAATGCCAGACCAACTGGTCGTCTCCGGCTTCGTCTACGACGTAAGCAACGGGACGATCAACCAAAGTGGTGACACCGGCCCCACTCCGCGCCTCCTGAGCCCAAGGTTGAACCCGCATGGGATCATAGGAAAGACAGAAACCTTGTCGCATGACGCCCGGCTCTGAGAGTGGAGAAGCAGAAAAGGGCTCCGTCCCCTTTAGGGCCCCCTTTAGGGCCCCCTTTAGGGCCCAGTTTTCGAGGCCACCTCTGGGTTCACTTTCGTTACGGCCCGGTGACTCGCTCACCATCCCAAGGATGGCTTTGTCATTGCCTTCATCGGCTTCGTTTCCTCCACGCGGATGCAACCCAAGCTACGGGGCTCTGACTCTTACCCCGGTGGGTCTATCTCCCACTGAACATGCCAGCCTTCACTGGACACACTTCTCGCCACGTATCTTAGCTACCCTTGCAAAGGCTTCTGTATCGTCGCCCGAATGGCGCCGTCACAATCTCGCGTCCCGCTTCGGCCGCCGGAGGCTGGATCGTCGCGTTCTTCGAACCGTCGGGGGGCATCTCTAGGCCCCAGGATGCGCCCCTCCGCCGGTGTGGTCGAGACGATCTGGCCCACGAGTGCCAGCGCAAGACTCCGCCGCATCCGAACGCTGCAGCACAATGATCGTCTCGTCATCCGCCCTGGTGGAGGTCGCCGCGGTGCCTCGCAGGTGCCGAAGCAGGGATTCCCCGATGCCCGCCGGGAAGTCGGTCGGAACTTGTCGTGCTACCTCCAACAGCCTCTTGCGGCCCACTGGCTCCGCGCTGGGAGTCGGCCTTTCGATGAGCGAGTCCGTGTAGAGAATGACGATGTCCTTGGAGCCGAGCGAGAAGGTGTTCTGCCGATAGCTGGTGCCGGCAATCAGGCCCAGGGGCAGGCCCGACAGCTCGCCCGCCGTGGCCGCGACCTCATCGCTGAGCAGCTCCCAACGGTCGTCGGCCGCGTGATACCAAAGCGGCTCGGGGTGTCCGGCGTTGGTCAGCGTCAACTGATGTTTCGCAGGGAGGTAGCTCAGGATGACCGCCGTCGCGTAGTTCGTGCTGCGCTCATCCTGACGAAGCGTGTCGCCGAGGTCGCGAACGAACTCCGACTGGTCCCACGTGTTGATATGACGATACATCTGCGATTTGAGCCGAGCCGCCACGTCACTCACCGCCGGACCGTGCCCGCTCACGTCGGCCAGCACGACACGCGACAAGGCGCCCACATTACAGTCCGATAAGTAGTAGACATCACCACCCGACGAGCCCTCAAACGGATCGGAGCAGACCCAACCCGCTAGTCCCGGTAGCGACACACTGGTCCGTGTCGCCTTGTTCCCACCCCAAACCTCCAGGCACGCGATCGCGTAGCTGGAGTCCACAGGGTTGCGGATCGTATCAATGACCATGGTTGTCGCCATCGTTTCGTTCTCCCACGTTCGTGTGTCGGGTCTTTAATGGATGATTCGTCTCAACACCGGGCTAGGTTATCCGCAATCGCGATCACAGCCCTGGCCGTCTCCCCGTTTTTGGCCAAGGGCCGAGCTGCCCCCGGCTGTGATGAGTCACCGGACCGGCGCGTGTCGCCGGCACGGTATCTCCTAGGGGCGAGCCGTAGGTACTCACGCGCTCTTCGCGAGCCCCGTCGGTATCGCTGCAAGATGGCTCAGGCCGAGTGCCTCGACCGTGCCCGCTTGCACTGGTTCCGTCGCATCGTTCACAGCATCCGCACCATAGCTAGCGCCCACGACCGTCCGCGCCGCTCGAGCGCCCTTCGGCGTGACGATCAGCTTGGCGATCGCTTCGGCGATGTCGTGATTGTCCGGTGCGTCAGGCCCCGACAGCATGCTGGCGAGGTTCTGAAATATGGCGCCAGGTATCTCTCCCACGGCACCGTATTCTTCGACCCGGCCCGTGTCAGCCGGCTGCGTCGTGTTGGCATAGAGTTGTGTGGGATAGGCGCTGGGTTGCACAAGAACCACGTCGATTCCAAGCTGCGATACCTCGTAGCGATAGGTATCGGTGAGAGCCTCGACCGCGAACTTGCTGGCACCATAAAGCCCTACGAACGGGAAGGTCACGCGACCGAGGACTGAGCTGAGGTTGATGATCAGGCCGTCATGTTGGCGGCGGAGGTGTGGCAGTACCGCCCTGGTCACTCGATGTACGCCGATGACGTTGACGTCGAACAGTGCGGTCGCTTGCTCGGGAGTGAACGCTTCGGACACGCCGGCTGTTAGAACGCCGGCGTTGTTGATCAGAACGTCGATGCGGCCTGCTTTCGCCACCACGGCGGCGACAGCGCGATCAACGGACTGGGAGTCGGTGACATCTAACTCGAGGACTTCGATGTTCTGGCCTCGGAGTGCATCCGCATGGGCACGGTTCTTGGCTTCCGGATCGCGCATGGAGGCAAACACCGTGTGGCCCGCGCGGGCAAGCGTTTCGGCGGTATCGCGGCCAAAGCCTGTCGATGCGCCGGTGATGAGAATAGTCTTGGTCATGGGTAGTCTCCTTAGGATCAGTTGTCGTAGTGCTGGGTTCACCCTGGCGCTCGGCCGCGAGTTGTTGTCCCGGCCTGAGGCGCCAGAGGTGCATGCTGCTCCGTTAGGCGTGCAGATGGAAGACCTTGTTCATGATCTTCCACTCCCCGTCGACTTTGAGCAACGTGAACAAGTCGGTGTACCGGCTGCCGGTCCAGTTGTCGAGTTCAAGCCGCACGGTGGCGACCGTGTTAATGAGGTCGATGCTGGCGATCCGTGCTTGGAGCCCCGTCGCTGGATCGTTCTCGTCAACCCAGTCAAAAAGCCGCTGGATAGGGCCGGCGAACAAGTCGGCACCGGCATAACCGAAGATCGTCGCGTCCTCGTGGAAGGCGGGCTTCATGTCGTCGCCTTTGCCGGATCTGCCGCCATCGATGTAGTGCTGGACGGTCTTAGCGATCAGGTCGTACTCGCTTACGTTTGTAGGTGTATTACTCATGGGTCTCACTCCTTTCTTAGTGTCGTATTCATTTTGTTGACGATCAGCCATTTGCCATCTTGTTTTGGCAGACTCATGACTGTTTCTCTTTAAGAGCTGGCTGCTGGTATACCGAACAATTCGGTAGTGATCGAAGCGGGAGCGCCGATGGTCAGGCCGCCTGGCGCTCCAACCGGGACAACCCAGCCCACAAGGCGACAATCGCCGCTGCCAGTCCCGCGTGCAGCCAACGGTCGGCGTGATTAATGTGGACGATGCCGAGCAACATGTCTCCAGTGGTCAAGAAGCCGAGAATCGCTAGCACCACGCCCACCGCCGCGAGCACCTGGATCGTGCGAAGCGGCGCTCCCATAGCCGCGCCGGCCAAGAAGCCGACCCCGACCAGGATGTGGAGAAGATTGTGCATCGTGCCCACCGCGAAGATGCCATCGGGAGACACGATCGGGTTGGGGATGAATCCTAGGATTCCGGCCGCGATAAAGGCCGCCCCGAAGATCTGGCTTGCTGTTTTCGAATGCGTCATTTTGTTCTCCCTTCGAGTTGCTATGGTTTTGCGTTAGGGGGCAACGCTATCATGTGCGACCCTCTTACTTCAGCTCCGAGGGCGCTTTGTCTCGGATCTGCGTCCAGTTCCCATCGGCCTTGACGATGTTACCCGCGATGTCTTTCTGCCAAGTGGCTTGAATGTCCGGATTCAGGTTGAGGTACAGCTTGTCGTCCACAATCCGGAACAGGGTAGGGTCACCATCGAACTTCGCGCCGACAGCGACGCCAAACGCGCAGTACCCGCCGTACTGTGGGGCGTACCGTGCTGGATTGCTTTCAAACTTCTTCTTGTTGGCTTCGCTGACGAAACGGTATGCCGCGTTGCCGTGGGTTGCGGTATGAGCTGCCTTGCCAATGCGAGCTGCCCCGTCGTCGAAGTAGGCCACGGCGTCGTAGCCGTGGATGGCGAGCGGCGCTCCGGCGAGCGTCATGCCAGTACTGGCGTTTACGTGGACGGCGCCCAGCGGCAGAGAGCCTGCGAGCGTCAAAGCGAGAGCGGCGGTCAGCCCCCAATGGGCGATGGTGGACTTGCGTGTGTTCGTTCTGTAATGGGTCATTGTCTTTTCCTTGTTGTCTGAGATTTGGATTGGCGGTTCGGATGAAGTGACTGACTCGATGTTTTTAATGGGCTTCATCGTTACCGGTCATGGAGAGAATCGCATCGAAACGCCGCACGGTCCATAGACAGCAGCCTATCTGCGAGTCACCCGTGTCTCACGGGTTACTCGGCAGAAATAGAAAGACTTACGCGAACATCTCAAGCGATGGAGTGGCCCTAGGTGGCAAACGCCCGCTCGGTGCTAGAATTCAAGGCTGAGCTTCTCCATGAGTGACACTCATCCGGCAACGCGGGTCGCCCGGTTCGGGTCGTTCGAGGTTGACTTGCACGCCGGTGAACTGCGCAAGAAGGGCGTCAGGATCAGGCTGCAGGAAAAGCCGTTCCAGATGCTCTCCGCCCTGCTGGAGCATCCAGGGGAGTTGATTATCAGGGAGGCGTTGCGCCAGCGGCTTTGGTCGTCGGACACGTTCGTCGACTTCGACGGAAGCCTGAATACCGCGGTGGGCAAGTTGCGGGAAGCGCTGGGCGACTCGGCGGAAAACCCTCGCTTCGTGGAGACAGTACCGCGACGGGGCTATCGCTTCATCGCGCCGGTAGAGAAGCCGGTAGAGAAGCAGTCGAGTTCGTTGCCGGCCGCGACAGCTTCGGGCTCCTCTGTCTTGTCGGCTGCCCAACCGCAGGGGCCGCTACCGACCGAAGCTGCCGTCAAGGTCGCTCGGGCGTGGCGGGCCTCCGGGCCTGAGGAGAAGGCCATCGCGGTGCTGCCGTTCGAGAACTTCAGTTCGGAGGACGAGCAGGAATACTTCTGCGACGGAATCACGGAGGAATTGATCAACGCATTGACGCAGGTGGATGGATTGCGCGTCGTCGCGCGAACCTCGGCATTCGCGTTCAAGGGGCAGCATCGCGACATCCGCAAGATTGGTGAAGAGCTCAACGTGAGGACCGTCGTCGAAGGGTCGGTTCGCAAAGCCGGCGACCAACTATTGAATCCCGCAAATTATTATGACACTTTTTGACAGTGTGGAGCATCTATATATGTATGGGCAACCCCAAAGGTGTGAAGCGGGATTTCAAGGCGCTGGAGAAGCGCCGTTTCGAAGCGATGCGGCTGCTCCACCAAGGCCACAATCAGTCCGAGACGGCGAGACGGCTGAACGTCGCTCGCCAAACCGTCAGTGAGTGGCGGCGGCAATACCGCGAGCAGGGTGCGGCCGGACTCCGCCAGGCCGGGCGCGCCGGACGCAAGCCGCTCCTCGATGCCGCACAACGCGAACGCCTGACGTCGCTGCTGCTGGAAGGCCCGGAAGCCCACGGCTTCCCAACGCCCCTGTGGAGCTGTCCGCGGGTGGCTCGGCTGACCGGAGACGAGTTCGGGGTCGCATACCACGCAGGCCACGCCTGGAAGATCCTGCGAGCGCTCGACTGGAGCCCGCAACGCCCGGCCGGAAAGGCGCGCGAGCGCAACGAAGAGCGGATCCGCACCTGGAAGCGCAAGACCTGGAAGCGCATTAAAAAAAAGCCCAAAACGAAGGCCGTACGCTCGTCTTCATCGACGAAAGCGGATTGAGTCAGAAGCCGCATCGCTGCCGCACCTGGGCGCCACGTGGCCAAACACCGGTGCTGCAGTTTAACTTCAACTGGGAGAAGCTTTCCGTCTCGGCGGGGCTGACGCTGCGTAACTTCTACTTCCGGCTCTATCCCGGTGCGATCGGCAAAGAGCAAGTGACCGACTTTCTCAAGGCGTTGGTACGTCATATCGATCGCCCGCTGCTGATCGTCTGGGATCGGCTGCCGGCGCACCGTAGCCGCCTGGTGCAAGAGTTCATCGAACTCTCCGAAGGCCACATCGCAACCGAGTACTTGCCACCCTATGCGCCGGAGTTGAATCCGGTGGAATACATCTGGGCTTACTGGAAGCAGCACGAGTTGCCGAACGTCTGTCCGAAAGACTACGGCGAGCTGAACGAGCGGGCCCGCAAGGCACTCCGCCGCATGTACCGCAAACCGCGTTTGATCACGGCCTTCTGGAAACAGTCTTCTCTTTGTTTTGACTGACTCTATATTATGCGGGAGTCAATAGGGATCACGGCTCAACTCATTAACACGCCCAGCGGATACCATGTCTGGTCCCAACGCTACGACCGAAAGCTACAGGACGTCTTCGCGATCCAAGAGGAGATCGCTCAATCGATCGCTAGGGCTTTGAGCATCCGCTTGATCGGCCGGGCGGAGCGGTCGTTGGTGAGCAAGCATACGGATAATCTCGAAGCCTATGACTTGTACCTCAAGGGTCTCCACCGGTGGCATAAGCAGACCAAGGAGGACATGAGTAGGGCCATTCAAAACTTCGAACAAGCGGTGACCAAAGACCCGAATTTTGCTCCCGCCTACGTCGGAACTTCTGATTGCTACCGCTTGCTGGGCTGGTGGGGCGCCTTGCCGCCTGGAGAGGCCATGCAGAAAGCAAAGGTCGCTGCGACCAAGGCGGTTGAGATCGATGCCACGTTTGGCGCGGCGCATCGCGTGCTGGCAGGCGTCCTGGGGCACACATGGGAAGATTGGCCTGGGGCGGAGCAGGGATTCCGACGGGCTATCGAACTCAACCCGGCCGACGCGATTACCCATGCATCGTACGGCATCGTGCTTCTGTTTCCCTTGGGACGAGCGGAAGAGTCCATCGATCAATTACGACAGGCGCGGGATCTGGATCCTCTGTCGGCGTTCCACACGACATGTCTCGGCTGGGCCTTGCATATGGGGCGTCGCTTTGATGAGGCCATCGATCAGGCTAGCGAGGCGCTGGAACTAGATTCCGATTTCTATTTGGCGGACCCCGTGAAGGGGTGGGCCTACGAGCAGAAGTCCCAGTTCGATGAGGCAATGGATTCGTTCGAAAACGCCAAGGCTTCGGCCGGACCCATTCCTGTGGTTCTAGGTTCGCCGTCGAGCCGCAGCGCCGCCCTTGTCGGGCTCAAACACGTAGGAGGGATGACCCTATTATTGAATCCCGCAAATTATTATGACACTTTTTGACAGTGTGGAGCATCTATATATGTATGGGCAACCCCAAAGGTGTGAAGCGGGATTTCAAGGCGCTGGAGAAGCGCCGTTTCGAAGCGATGCGGCTGCTCCACCAAGGCCACAATCAGTCCGAGACGGCGAGACGGCTGAACGTCGCTCGCCAAACCGTCAGTGAGTGGCGGCGGCAATACCGCGAGCAGGGTGCGGCCGGACTCCGCCAGGCCGGGCGCGCCGGACGCAAGCCGCTCCTCGATGCCGCACAACGCGAACGCCTGACGTCGCTGCTGCTGGAAGGCCCGGAAGCCCACGGCTTCCCAACGCCCCTGTGGAGCTGTCCGCGGGTGGCTCGGCTGACCGGAGACGAGTTCGGGGTCGCATACCACGCAGGCCACGCCTGGAAGATCCTGCGAGCGCTCGACTGGAGCCCGCAACGCCCGGCCGGAAAGGCGCGCGAGCGCAACGAAGAGCGGATCCGCACCTGGAAGCGCAAGACCTGGAAGCGCATTAAAAAAAAGCCCAAAACGAAGGCCGTACGCTCGTCTTCATCGACGAAAGCGGATTGAGTCAGAAGCCGCATCGCTGCCGCACCTGGGCGCCACGTGGCCAAACACCGGTGCTGCAGTTTAACTTCAACTGGGAGAAGCTTTCCGTCTCGGCGGGGCTGACGCTGCGTAACTTCTACTTCCGGCTCTATCCCGGTGCGATCGGCAAAGAGCAAGTGACCGACTTTCTCAAGGCGTTGGTACGTCATATCGATCGCCCGCTGCTGATCGTCTGGGATCGGCTGCCGGCGCACCGTAGCCGCCTGGTGCAAGAGTTCATCGAACTCTCCGAAGGCCACATCGCAACCGAGTACTTGCCACCCTATGCGCCGGAGTTGAATCCGGTGGAATACATCTGGGCTTACTGGAAGCAGCACGAGTTGCCGAACGTCTGTCCGAAAGACTACGGCGAGCTGAACGAGCGGGCCCGCAAGGCACTCCGCCGCATGTACCGCAAACCGCGTTTGATCACGGCCTTCTGGAAACAGTCTTCTCTTTGTTTTGACTGACTCTATATTATGCGGGAGTCAATAAGAGACTCACGCGCCGGGCTATTGATGGAACGGCCCTGGAGCGGGGCGCTGAACTTGTAGATGGCGATCTAACAACCTTTCAAGAGGGGAGAACTGTGCCTACACCAACCCATGCACATCACGGCGCCAACACCGATGGCCAACAGATGTCACCATGCGACGATACACCCCCCCCATGCGCCCTAGTCCGAGAACCGGCCCTCATCCAACGTGAGGCCCAGGCCCGGCTTCTCCGGCAGGACCAACTGCCCGTCCTCCATCGTCAGCTCTTCCTTGGACAGGTGCAGGGACCACGGCATGTGCTCAACGGTCAGGCCGTTGGGAACGGCAGCGACCGCGTGCACCAGAATCTCCGGCGCCAGGTGGCTGACCACCGGCAAGTTCCAAGCCTCGGCCATGTGCGCGACCTTCATCCATTGCGTCAGGCCGCCGACACGCATGATGTCGACCATGACGATGTCGACCGACCGCCGTTCGAGGAACGAGCGGAACGGCGCGACGCCCCACAGGTACTCGCCGGCCGCGATCGGTGTATCGAGCGCATCGGCGATGCGGGCCAACCCGTCGAAGTCCTCGTAGTTGGTGGGATCCTCGAGCCAGAACAGGGCGCACTTCTCCATTGCGCGTCCCATGGCGATCGAGCGGTTGACGTCCCAGCCCTGGTTGATGTCAACCATCACGTCGATGTCGTCGCCCACGGCCTCACGCAGCGCTTCCATGCGCTCGATCTCTCTTGCGTTGGCCGGCTCGGCGCCCATGCGGAACTTCATGGCGCGAAAGCCCTCGACGACCAGCTCGGCGCCTTTCTTCGCGAGGGCCGCGGCGTCGAAGTGCCGCCAAAGGTAGCCGCTGGCGTAGGTAGGGACGCGGTCGCGAAACCCGCCAAGGAGCTTGTAAACAGGTTGGCCGAGCACCTTGCCTTTGAGATCCCACAGCGCAATGTCAATCGCGGCGATGGCGCGCGTCACCAATCCGGACGGCGCGCCGCGTCCACCGAGTTCAAGCAGCTTCGATGCGATCGCTTCCACGCGCATGGGGTCGTCGCCGAGGGTCTGTTCGGCGAGAGCGTCGACGGCTTCTTTCAGGGCCTTCGTCATCAAAGGGCTGGCGAAGCCCGAGTACCCGATGCCCTCGACGCCGTCGTCGGTTTGGAGTTGCAACGTGACGAAGTCGCCTCGGATGGCCGGCGGCGCCTGGTCGAGCGCGCCGACGTCGGGTGGCAGGGTAACGACATGCGTTGTGTAACTTTGGATTTTCATTTGCGTCGGACCTACAAACGTGGTCCCGTGATTATTTCACACGTTCGGTTGGTGGACAGATGCGGGGAGACGGCTGATCATCCTAAGGCTGCTTCGCGGCGGCCGCGGAGGCGGCCGTGTGCGGATCTGGAGATGGGCTCGGTGGGTGCGGCACAGGAGCCGAGCACGGCTCGGCACGCCACGGGCGTGCGCCGCGCCCCGGTCACGACTTGGCATCCGATACAATACGGACGACCAGGGACGCTATTCCATGCTCAATCGACGCCGCGCGCTATTGACACTTTCAGGCCTTGCCTTCAGTCCCCTCCTCCGAGGACAAGACCGGGCGCGGCTACCGTACCGGCCTACGCGCAAGGGCCAACTCCCTCTCCACACGCGCCGCCGCATTGAAACCGGCGCTGAGTTGCGCATCGAGCAGACGGAAGCTCCGTGGAAGGTCTCCGAAACCGCCATTATCATCTGCGACATGTGGGACGACACCTGGTGCCTCTCGGCCGGACGCCGCGTGAACGAGTTTGCGCCGCGCTTGAACAAGGTTGTCAAGGCGGCCCGCGCGCTCGGCGTGCAGATCATCCATGCGCCCAGCAACACCATGGACTTCTACGACGGCACACCCCAGCGCCGCCGCATGATCGAAACTCCTTACAGCGAGCCGCCGGTGAAGATTCAGCGTTGGTGTTACCTCGAACCCAAAAGAGAAGTGCGCTTGCCGATCGACGACTCCGACGGCGGCTGCGACGACTCCGACGACCCCAAGTCCTACCGGGCGTGGAAGCGCCAGCACGCGGCGATCGAGATCGCCGAATACGACGGTGTCAGCGACAACGGCCAAGAGATCTACAACCTGTTCGAGGAGCTGGGGATCAAGAACGTTGTGATGATGGGCGTCCACGCCAACATGTGCGTGCTGGGCCGGCCCTTCGGTATCCGGCAGTTGACGAAGCTCAGCAAGAACGTCGTCCTGGCCCGCGATCTCACCGACGCGATGTATGACCCCCGCGACTTCCCCTACGTCAGCCACGAGCGCGGCACCGAGATGGTGGTCGAGCACATCGAGCGCTACTGGTGCTCGACGATCGACAGCAACAACCTGGTGAGGCTAATTCCCGGGTCCGACAAGGGGACGATTTTGAGCACGTCGTCAGGTGTTTGATGCGCATCGCAGCCAGTGCGATGAGCCTGAAACGCTACCTCACAATCCTCTCCCTCGGTCTGTGTTTTCCGTTGTCGCTCGCAGCCGCGCCGAAATACAAGGCCCTTATCATCGATGGTCAAAACAACCACGCCTGGCGGGAAACCACGCCGCTGTTGAGGAGCGCCCTCGAGTCCAGCGGACTCTTCACGGTGGACGTGGCAACATCGCCGGCAGCGGATTCCGACCTGAGCGGCTTCAAGCCCGACTTCGCCGCCTACGACGTGGTGGTCTCGAACTACAATGGCGGGCCTTGGGCTGAGGCCACGAAGGCGGCTTTTGAGAAATACGTCAGCGGCGGCGGAGGTTACGTCTCGGTCCACGCGGCGAACAACGCCTTCCCCGAATGGAAAGCCTACAACCGCATGATCGCGCTGGGCGGTTGGGGCGGCCGCGATGAGCGCTGGGGGCCTTACGCGCGCTTCCGGGGCGGCCGGCTCGTTCTCGACCATGCGGCCGGCCGCGGCGGCGGCCACGGCACGCGCCACGCCTTCCAGATCGTGCTTCGCGGCCGGGGCCATCCCATTACGGCCGGCCTTCCCCACAAGTGGATGCACGCCGAGGACGAACTCTACGACCGTCTGCGCGGGCCGGCTGAGAACATGACAGTTCTGGCGACGGCCTACTCCGATCCCGCCACCCGCGGCACCGGCGAACACGAGCCGATGTTGATGGTCATCCGCTACGGCGAAGGACGGGTCTTCCACACCACCCTCGGGCATGACGCCGTAGCAATGAGCTGCGTCGGCTTCATTACCTCCCTCCAGCGTGGCAGCGCATGGGCCGCTGGCGGAAAGGTCGCCCTGAAGGTCCCGAACGACTTTCCTACCGCTGACCGGGTCCACAGGCGGGAGTGAATCGACCTGAGCGCAAGGCTTGCTGTCGACGCATGAGCGACTAACCACTCTGCCCAAAATACAACTTCAACGCCGTCCTACCCAGAATCCACTCCTTGTCTTCCGTCGTGAAGAACGGGATGATCTCTTTCATCACCAGCAACTCATGGAAGTTCGTGAACACCATCCGCCGTGGCCCGAAGCGGTCGTACACTTTGCGCAGGTACGGCCACATGTCCTGGCAGGGGACGCGCTGTTTCGACGTGTTGCCCAGGTAGGTGCGGATGTAGACGTTCGGCAACCGCTCCAGCGCAAGGATGCGGTCAATCCCCTCACTATCGGGCTGCCGGATGTCCATCATGGCGAAGTGATCGACGACGACGTTGACGCCCGGAAATCGTTCCGCCATGTCGGCCAGCTGTGACAGTTGATGCGGCGCGAGAAAGATGTTGAAAACCGCCTCCAGCTCTTCTGCCTTCTTCCACAGCGGATAGCAAACTGGATCATTCAGCCACACCACGTCGCGGTTGTAGATCGGGCTGAGCCGCATTCCCACCAAATGCTCTTCTTTGATCGCGCGCTCCAGCCGTGACGGGTTTTCCGGATCGTCAGGCGAATACAGCCGGTGACCCACGAGCAGCCCGATAGCGGCGAACTTGTCCGGATACGTCTTGACGCAATGCGTCGCGTATGAATTATCCCGCCCGTAGTAGCAAACGTGAATGATGACGGTCTTGTCGACGCCGTTGCGGTTCATCAACTCCAAGATGCCCTCGGCCGAGTACTCATGCTTCGGGAGCGTCGCGCAAACCGACGATTCCGCCCGAATGGGAAACCTGGGATCGTCGAGAACCCAGGCATGCTCGCCGCCATTCACGATCGCGTACGGAGAGCGCTTGATCCGTTGTGCGGAGACCGAACGCGCCGCCCCGAGTGCTGCGGCTCCCCCTAGCGTTGACAAACAAGTCCTTCGCGTCATCATCGTGCCGCCCCCTCTCGGCGCAGCGACCCTCGAGGAACACCCGTCCTTCTCCGGTCAAGCGCTATCTTACGGCACTTCCCGCCTCTCCGCTCAATTCCCTAGCCGCGAAGCGGCGACCGGATGCCACCCGGATCGTAGGGGTGGACCGCTGCGTCCACCCATCAGCCCACCCTCGGCACGCTGCCCGGCCCCACCGCATCTGCCGGGATCGTTGCGTACTGGATTCCCCCAACGGCCTGCGCCGTGGGCTACAATTTCTCGGCCCTGCTAGGGCTTTCTGTTTGAGACCGTGTTCCGGATTAGCCGATCAACTAAGGCGCCAAACGCGAGACACTAGACTCATGCGAGTCAGCAGCCTGAGCCCCGCTCCGACAGCGCCGGTGCAGACCCGCTACCGGCGCATCCGCACACCCATCCCGGCGCCCGAATCGATCGATCTCCTCGAGCGCCTCCGCCGCGTCGAACCGCGCTCGATGCTCGGGATGCCGCCCGTCGTATGGGATCAGGCCGAGGGCTTCCTCGTCCGGGATCCTTATGGCAACCAATGGATCGATCTCACCAGTGGCATCATCGTTGCCAACGCCGGCCACTCGCATCCGCGGATTCTCGAGGCCATCCGTGAGAGCTCGCTCGGATCTTCAGCTATTCCCGACGCGCCGTCGTGCTGGAGCGCCTTGTCGAGCTCGGGCCGGGGCTGGCGAAGGCGCTGCTGTTCTCCTCGGGAGAAGCCCGAGCTGCTTCAGCCTGATGCGCAAGCATGGCTTAACGAAGTCCCGGGAAACTGGGCGTCGTTTCCTTCGAAGGGTCCTACAGCGGCCGGTGGAATGGACCCGAAAAGCGAGACCAGTAGAGAAGGGACAATGAACCAGGGAACGGTAAGGAGGTTCGATTGTCTCGAAGACGATTCACGAAGGAGTTCAAGCTGGCGGCCGTCCGGCGGCTCGAAGCCGGCGAGTCCGGCTCGGCTCTCGCGCGCGAGCTGGAGGTGAAGCGCGAAAAGCTCTACGACTGGCTGGCACAAGTCGAGCGCTACGGCGTCGAGGAAGCCTTTCCCGGCGCGGGGCGCGTCCCGGCGGCAGCGCCCGTGTCGAGCCCGGCCACGAAGCCCAGGCCCGCCTCGCGGAGCTGGAACGCAAAGTCGGCCGCCAGGCCATGGAGATTGATTTTTTGTCCGCAGCCTTGCGGCGTGTCGAGGATCTGCGCCGGCCGAGCATCGTCAGTGGAACCGGCGCGTCGCTGAGGAAGTACGGGCCGCAAGGCGGCAAGGCAACATGAGCACGCTGAGCACGCGCGATTTGTGCCGCTTGAGCGGACTGGCGCGAGCCAGCCTCTACCGCCAGGCCAAACCCGACAGCGAGCAGGTCGGGGAACTGCGGCAGGCCATTGTCCACGCCGCCTTGGACCATCCGGCCTACGGCACCCGGCGGACGACCCAACAGCTGCGCCGTCAAAAGCTGCTGGTCAATCGCAAGCGCGTGCAACGGGTGATGCGCGAAGAGAAGCTCTTGCGGCGACGTCGCCGCACCGTTCCGCGAACGACCGATTCGAAGCACTCGCTGCGGCGTTATGAAAACCTGACGCGCGATTTCCAACCCACGGGTCCCAACAAACTGTGGGGCTCCGATCTCAGCTACGTACGATTGGGAAACCACTTCGTCTATGTGGCGGTGGTGTTGGACGTGTATTCGCGGCGCGTGGTGGGCTGGGCCGTGGGTCCGAACCTGAAAACCGAATTGCCGCTGGCGGCGCTGCAACAAGCGTTGAGCAGCCGGCGTCCGGCGCCGGGCTGGATTCATCATTCCGATCAAGGTTCGCAGTACGCCGCGGAAGCTTATGTAGCCACCCTGCGGCAAGCGGGCGCGAGGATATCGATGAGCCGCAAGGGCTGCCCGCAGGACAACGCGTACGTGGAAAGCTTTTTCAAGACTTTGAAAAGCGAGGAAGTCGACTGCAGCGAGTATGAAAGTTTGGCCCAGGCGCAGGCCGAGATCGGCGCTTATATTGAGCGGGAATACAATCGTACGCGATTGCATTCGGCGCTGGGCTATCGGCCGCCGCAAGAGTATGAGCGGCTGTGGGAAGAGGCGGCTAACGCCGCCTGAGTTTTCTTAAGGCATGAGCAGATCTATCGATCCGATGGCGCAGCACAAGGCGGGATGCGGCCTCAGTAGGCGAGCACCCCGCCCTCATCGTTGCGATGAGTCTGCGGCCGGGTATTCCTTGGTGGGTTGCTCTCCAGCAGAGCCCGCCTCCGCTTCCCCGGATGAGTTGATCATGCCCCCATTGGGCTGGATTGGCTATCCTTTTTCAGTCAACCGCGACCCGTCCCTACTTTCTTGGCCTCGCCACAGGGGTCCACTCCATTGCCCTTTGGGTCCCTTTGGGTCCCCATGGCGGCATCGCTTTGGGTCTCGACCGTCTGATCATGCTCCTGGCGGGCGAGTCGACCATCCGCGACGTCATCCCCTTCCCCAAGACCGCGAAAGGCACCGACCTGATGTGCCAAGCCCCCTCGACCGTCCGCGTCCGCAGTTTGGACGAACTCGGCATTCAACTGCGTCCCGACGTGCAGCGCGCCGTCAACGCCGCCAAGCAAGAGGAGCCTGCCACACCAAACTCATGATCCGCAGATTACGCAGATTCTCACAGATGAAAAGCCAAAACAAAGACCCTGAAAAGAATCTGTGTGAATCTGTGTAATCTGCGGATGATCCAGTCCCCCCGAACTGCCCGGGGTTGTCAAGCACAGCCGGCGTTTCCTCACCCACAGTATACGAACCGGTTGCGAGGCCAGCGGAGCAGCTAAGAGCTAAGTAGCTGAAAGGATGGGGGAAATTTTTCAGAAAATCTGTGACTCGGAGAATCGGTGACGACTGGGCACGGGGTTCGGTCGCCGTCCCGCGTCCTTCTGGTCTTGAAAAGGGCTCCGTCCCCTTTGGGCCCCTTTGGGCCTCGTCCCCTTTGGGCCTCCTTTGGGCCTTTGGGCCGGCATCCCTACCCCGCCACCGCGGCCGGCGTGGCGGACATGACGGCCTCGGGATAGTAGCGCTTCACCATCCCACAGACCATCTGGGCGCGGCGCACCCGCTCGCGCGACAACCGTTCGACCATGTCTTCGATGTGCGTGCCGCTCGGATAGATGTCGGGCGCATTGCGCAGGCCCAGCTTGACGTAAAGAGGGGCGGCGACGCGGATGAACTCCGGCACTTCGTAGTGCCGGATGAACCCTCCCAGATTGTCCGGCGCTTCGACGTAGAGGTCAATTGGCGCGTCGATCGCCGCCCGGATGGCGGCCAATTGCGAACCTCCCTGCAAGGTTGCCGGCCTGCCATGTTCCGTGCCCTAATGGGGGATTTACCGTGTTTGACTTGCGCGCTGGGACTTCACTTATGCCCTCTAGACGACAACTGAGCATCCTGCAGGAGCGGGTCGTGACCTGTGACCGCTGTCCGCGGCTTCGAGAGCACTGTCGGCGCACCGCTGACGTGAAGCGCCGCGCCTACCTCGGTTGGGCGCTGGTCGTGGGCGAGGAGGAAAGGCCGCGGATCTCAGAACCGAGATCCGCGCTACGGGCCGCGGGCCGACGGGCTGCGGATGGAGTGTTGGCGCGCGGAAGCCGATGGGACGGCTGGACTCGTGTGCTACCGCCGCGGGTGGCTCGTAACGCGTCGGTAGCGGTCCGTCGGGGGTGTTGTAGGGGTCCGGGTCGGTGACGCTCGGACGGTCATCGCCGCTTTCCACGCGCCGTGCTGCGGCGCATCGCGTTCATCGTCTACGCCCAGCGGATCGGGTTGACGCTCGGGGAGATCGGCGCCGAGCTCGCCAAGCTACTGCTGACCTCACCACCACCAGTCGATCCTGTACGTGACCTCTTGAGGGTCATCGATTATCCAGTGCAAGCGCGTTCTTGGTCGATTGAAAGCAATAGGATCATCGCCAATCTCCGTTATTTCTTTACCCGAAATGATCTTCGCTTTAGCGCTTCTGACCTTTTTAGTCGACGGGAATAGGACGATCATCTCCACCTGATCAGCATCGTAATACGAGGTTAGTTGACACCACTCAGATTCGTCGTCTGGAAAAGTGTTCCAAAGCGTAGCTGTAACTACGACCGTGAACATAGTGTCGACGGGGACGTCGGACACGTCGATCTTAAGCTGCCAATTCTGCGTAGCGGGGCTCCCGTCTTTTCCAGATGTCACACTTCTGGTGAGTTCATAATCATGTGTCAAGCATGAAGGGCTAATATCGAGCGCAGACTGGTATGCAAAATAGAGATAGTCTAACTCGGCAGCCTCTGAGTTCTTTTTAGCAACGAATGGGGTATTTACTTGACTCAGGTAGCCCCAAGATGTAGTATGCGGTGCGATGGAGGACTATCCGCGGAACTTGGCTGAGTTCGAGGCCCGCTT
Source organism: Bryobacterales bacterium (assembly GCA_965248255.1). Lineage (GTDB taxonomy): Bacteria > Acidobacteriota > Terriglobia > Bryobacterales > UBA6623 > JAKZVK01. The sequence goes on along the minus strand of CBDFIW010000004.1, from coordinate 1,198,711 downwards.
TGCGACGGAGGAGGCTTGTCGGGATTATCTGTTCCAGCTGCGCTGGCCGGAAGGATTCCGCTGTCCGCGCTGCGGACACGGCGCGGCTTGGCCGGTCCGGCAAGGGCTGTGGGAGTGCTCGGGCTGCGGTCGGCAGACCTCGGTCACCGCTGGCACGGTGTTCCAGGACACTCGTCAGCCCCTGCGGCTGTGGTTGCGAGCCATCTGGTGGGTGACCAGTCAGAAAAACGGAGTGAGTGCCCTGGGGCTGCAGCGGGTCTTGGGGCTGGGCAGCTACAAGACGGCCTGGAGCTGGCTGCACAAGTTGCGCCGCGCCATGGTGCGCCCCGGTCGCGACCGCCTCAGCGGCCGTGTGGAGGTGGACGAGACGTACTGGGGCAGCCCAGAAGAGGGCGTGCGCGGTCGCCAGACCTATACCAAATCGTTGATTGCCATCGCCGCCCAGGAGGACGGCAGGGGAACGGGACGGCTTCGGATGCGCAGAGTCCGGGATGCGAGCGCAGAAAGCTTGATGCCCTTTGCCGAAGAAGCGATTGAACGGGGCAGCACGGTTCATACCGACGGCTGGCTGGGCTATGAGCCGCTACAGAAGCGCGGCTACCGGCACGAAGTAACGTTCCTCGATGAGGGGCCGGAGTCGGCCTCGAAGCTGCTGCCCCGAGTGCACCACGTGGCGTCGCTTTTGAAGCGTTGGCTGCTGGGGACGCATCAGGGGGCCGTCAACCCCGAGCATCTGGACTACTACCTGGACGAGTTTACCTTCCGCTTTAATCGACGCAACTCTCGCAGCCGAGGGAAGCTCTTCTATCGACTTGTGCAACAGGCGGTCGCCATCGACCCCGTGCCATACAAGTCCATCATCGGCGGCACTGAAAATGCTGCTTCTGTCGACCACAAGATGTAGGGGTCACCTGAGTCAAGTAAATACCCCAGTTAGCAACGAAATAACGAGTCCAAGTGGTCGGACTATTCGAAATGGCCGTTATAGGCGCTGCCTTCTTGTTGGCCATGGACGGGGCTCTCGGTGGAGTCCATGTCGAGAACGACGCGCTCGCAGTCGTCCGTCGTCTCGGCTTGCGCGACCAACTCGCGGTTCACCGCCATCAATCCCAGCAGATTCTCCTCACTCGCGAGCAGCCCTGTCTCGAAGCTCTGTAGCCGCGAGGTGAGCGCCCCGCCGCGATCCCAGTTCTTCTGCGAGCCGATCAAGCGAAAGGTCGGATCGGCGGATACTCGAACGGCGTCATTGAGGTCCTCGTAGCCGGCGAGTCGGCTGTAAACCGACTGCCGCAGCAGATCGGCCAGCGGGAACTTCTTGTTCAAGCCTTGTCGCGAGTCGCTGAGATGCTCCTCGATCAGCTTCCCGAGCCCGAGCCGTTCGTCCAACTCCCGAACCAGGATCAGCCCGCCGTCGGAAGTGACACGCGATCCTTGGAAATCGACTTTCAACAAACCGTTGAAGCTTAGCTGGAACGGCTTGTTTTGTTTTTCACCCATTGGGTGTTGGCCTCCATGGCGTCCTCATCGGGCTCTAGCCCCTATGAATAAAGACGCTCAAGGCCGCCGGAAGGTCGAGAGGTTTGAATCAAATTGGAAATGCGGGACTATACGGTTCAGCTAGTTTGTCTGGAGGGATTGGAAGTCTTGTCCTCAGGTCTAGGATGGAGACGTTCTTCATGAAGCGAAATCCCTTCCGATTGAAGTCCTCCGGGAGCCTGTCCACATGTCGCACATCTCTCGGCGGCCTGAGAGTTGTGACGGTAAACTGTTCGAGAGTTTTCGCTAGTTCGCTGAGCTTCGACAATGATGAATACGCCCAAGTTGTCCCCAGCAACAATACGATAGAGAACAAACCTACCGTGACTATTGAATCCCGCAAATTATTATGACACTTTTTGACAGTGTGGAGCATCTATATATGTATGGGCAACCCCAAAGGTGCGAAGCGGGATTTCAAGGCGCTGGAGAAGCGCCGTTTCGAAGCGATGCGGCTGCTCCACCAAGGCCACAATCAGTCCGAGACGGCGAGACGGCTGAACGTCGCTCGCCAAACCGTCAGTGAGTGGCGGCGGCAATACCGCGAGCAGGGTGCGGCCGGACTCCGCCAGGCCGGGCGCGCCGGACGCAAGCCGCTCCTCGATGCCGCACAACGCGAACGCCTGACGTCGCTGCTGCTGGAAGGCCCGGAAGCCCACGGCTTCCCAACGCCCCTGTGGAGCTGTCCGCGGGTGGCTCGGCTGACCGGAGACGAGTTCGGGGTCGCATACCACGCAGGCCACGCCTGGAAGATCCTGCGAGCGCTCGACTGGAGCCCGCAACGCCCGGCCGGAAAGGCGCGCGAGCGCAACGAAGAGCGGATCCGCACCTGGAAGCGCAAGACCTGGAAGCGCATTAAAAAAAAGCCCAAAACGAAGGCCGTACGCTCGTCTTCATCGACGAAAGCGGATTGAGTCAGAAGCCGCATCGCTGCCGCACCTGGGCGCCACGTGGCCAAACACCGGTGCTGCAGTTTAACTTCAACTGGGAGAAGCTTTCCGTCTCGGCGGGGCTGACGCTGCGTAACTTCTACTTCCGGCTCTATCCCGGTGCGATCGGCAAAGAGCAAGTGACCGACTTTCTCAAGGCGTTGGTACGTCATATCGATCGCCCGCTGCTGATCGTCTGGGATCGGCTGCCGGCGCACCGTAGCCGCCTGGTGCAAGAGTTCATCGAACTCTCCGAAGGCCACATCGCAACCGAGTACTTGCCACCCTATGCGCCGGAGTTGAATCCGGTGGAATACATCTGGGCTTACTGGAAGCAGCACGAGTTGCCGAACGTCTGTCCGAAAGACTACGGCGAGCTGAACGAGCGGGCCCGCAAGGCACTCCGCCGCATGTACCGCAAACCGCGTTTGATCACGGCCTTCTGGAAACAGTCTTCTCTTTGTTTTGACTGACTCTATATTATGCGGGAGTCAATAGTTTGTTTCGGCGAGATACTGAGTTGCACCAACGTCCTTGGGTGAATCGCCGGAGCGGGAACACCTTAGTCCGCGGGGGAACATGCCCCTGCCGGCCGAGCCGCGACGCCGATAGAGCGGCACAGTTGGGCGTCGCAGGCTAGTTGCCCGAGTCCCGCTCACACCACTTCAATCTCCCAACCAAACCCGGGGCGGTCCGACGGCCGCGTATAGATCCCCTCGGGGCCCCGCGTGAGATGGTTGTCCTGCTCGTAGCGTTCGTAGACGACCTCCGGCCCACCGGGCGCGGGCATGAACATCTCGGCCCACGGGCTGTTCGGCGTGGCCATGATGAAGTGCACCGCGTCGCGCTGGCCGCCGCCGTGGGGGATCACCGGGATGTCATAGGCCGCCGCCAGCGCCCCGATCCGCCGCATCTCCGTCAACCCGCCACACCAGTGGATGTCCGGCTGCCAGATCTCGGCGCCGTTATGTTTGAGAAGCTGTCGGAAGCCGTAGCGCGTGTACACGTGCTCACCGGTAACGATGCGCGTGGACTTGATCTGTTCGCGCAGCCGCCCGAACCCTAGGTAGTCGTCCGGCGGCAAGCATTCCTCCATCCAGTAGACACGATAGGGCTCAAACGCCTCGCAGAGCTCGAGCGTGTAGCGCTCGGTCAGGGCCATCCAGCAGTCCATCATGACTTCGCCGTCGCGCCCGACCGCTTGCCGCGCCCGCTTGACGAGTTCGACGTTCTTGCGGATGCCCTCTCGCCCGTCGGCCGGCCCGTAGGGCAGCGCCAGCTTGAGCTTCGTATAGCCGAACTCGACGTGCTGCTCGATATCGTTGCCGGTGCAGTAGCTCGGGATGCGAGCTTTCGTCTCGCCGCCCAGCAGGCGGTAGACCGGCAATCCCCACGCCTTGCCCGCGATATCCCACAGCGCCAAGTCGACGCCGCTGATGGCGTTGACGACGACCCCCTTGCGGCCGTAGAACATCGTGGCGCGCCACAGCAGGTCCCACAGCTTTTCGATGTCGAGCGCATTCTTGCCCAGCAGGAGCTTGGTGAGGTGACCCTCGATGATCGGCCCCCCGCCGGGGCCGCCGCGGCCGTAGCCCTTGATGCCTTTGTCGGTGCCGATCTCGACCCAGAAGCTCGACACACCGTCGGCATCCGGCATAAAGAGGCTCCGCATCGGCTTGTACTTGGGATAGATCGAGACCGGGTTGGCAACTTCGACCCTACCGGTCGACCACGAGCCGGCCGTGGGCTCGTACCGCGGTACCGGGCGTTTCGGCCGCGTCTTCACGATGCGCACGCTAGTGATCTCGAGGTCGGTGTCGGGAGCGGGCGGCGCGGCCCAGGAGGTACGAGGCGCCGACAACCCGGCCGCCGTCGCGAGACCAAGGGTCTGCAAGAAACGTCTGCGTTCCATGCGCTGGTTTGTATCGCGTACGGGGCGGCGAAGTCAAGCGGTCAGTGAATCGTGATTCGTGAACCGTGATTCGTGATTCGCGGCCCAGCCACAAGCGCCGCCCGCAAACCGAGCCATGACCGTCAGGGCTGTGAAAGAATCGGGGAGTCCACGGTTGACACTGCTGGGAGCCCGCGGCAACTCATAGTGCAAGTTGAGGCATCCAACTACACAACCGAGCCGCGGGTGGGAACCCGCGGCTCCTCCTGGGCGCAACGCGGATGCATCCGACCACGCCACCAAGCCCCGGTACGGGGCGTTTGAGATTCTTGGTGCTTCGGGCAAGGGGCCGGGCTCGCCCGCCGAACCGGGCGGATTGACCCGTCCCTTGCGTTCCGGGCTCGGTTTCTATTGACTCCCGCATAATATAGAGTCAGTCAAAACAAAGAGAAGACTGTTTCCAGAAGGCCGTGATCAAACGCGGTTTGCGGTACATGCGGCGGAGTGCCTTGCGGGCCCGCTCGTTCAGCTCGCCGTAGTCTTTCGGACAGACGTTCGGCAACTCGTGCTGCTTCCAGTAAGCCCAGATGTATTCCACCGGATTCAACTCCGGCGCATAGGGTGGCAAGTACTCGGTTGCGATGTGGCCTTCGGAGAGTTCGATGAACTCTTGCACCAGGCGGCTACGGTGCGCCGGCAGCCGATCCCAGACGATCAGCAGCGGGCGATCGATATGACGTACCAACGCCTTGAGAAAGTCGGTCACTTGCTCTTTGCCGATCGCACCGGGATAGAGCCGGAAGTAGAAGTTACGCAGCGTCAGCCCCGCCGAGACGGAAAGCTTCTCCCAGTTGAAGTTAAACTGCAGCACCGGTGTTTGGCCACGTGGCGCCCAGGTGCGGCAGCGATGCGGCTTCTGACTCAATCCGCTTTCGTCGATGAAGACGAGCGTACGGCCTTCGTTTTGGGCTTTTTTTTAATGCGCTTCCAGGTCTTGCGCTTCCAGGTGCGGATCCGCTCTTCGTTGCGCTCGCGCGCCTTTCCGGCCGGGCGTTGCGGGCTCCAGTCGAGCGCTCGCAGGATCTTCCAGGCGTGGCCTGCGTGGTATGCGACCCCGAACTCGTCTCCGGTCAGCCGAGCCACCCGCGGACAGCTCCACAGGGGCGTTGGGAAGCCGTGGGCTTCCGGGCCTTCCAGCAGCAGCGACGTCAGGCGTTCGCGTTGTGCGGCATCGAGGAGCGGCTTGCGTCCGGCGCGCCCGGCCTGGCGGAGTCCGGCCGCACCCTGCTCGCGGTATTGCCGCCGCCACTCACTGACGGTTTGGCGAGCGACGTTCAGCCGTCTCGCCGTCTCGGACTGATTGTGGCCTTGGTGGAGCAGCCGCATCGCTTCGAAACGGCGCTTCTCCAGCGCCTTGAAATCCCGCTTCGCACCTTTGGGGTTGCCCATACATATATAGATGCTCCACACTGTCAAAAAGTGTCATAATAATTTGCGGGATTCAATAAGTGAGAACTCTGCAGGATCTCGCGGGCCAACGACCCGTCGGTGGCTGGTGGGCTCCCGATTGTGTCAACAGTAATCCGCGGACAGTCGCCATGTTGTTCGTTTCGTAGGACTTAGTCCTGTTCACGGGTATACTCGTCACTCGCCGAATTGAAACGCGAACAGATCGGCGTCGCGCAGCGCAAATCGCATACGCACAACGTCACCAATCAACTCCGACAGGTCGCGCTTGCTTTGCCAGGTGACGGTCCGGTCCACCGTGTCACCAAACAACTCGTCGCATTCGCTGAGCGTGTAGCCTGCCAAAGCCTGTCCTTGCGCGTCTTGCAGTTCAACGCGCAGGCTGCCGGCCGCCGAGGTGGCGAAGTTGAGCGAAAGCGTCTTGCCGGTGAACGTCAGCGGCTTCGTGACGAGTTCGCCGCCACTCATTGGAGCCTGCACCGAGACGAAGCCATCCAGCCGCAATGTGTAGCGCCGCAACGAGGTTCCCTTTGGCGCAGTCCAGTAGCCCTCGGTCGCGTACAGCGAGAGCTCCTTGGGCGCTCCCGCAAGTTGCGAGGCGGTCTCGACCAAATGCCAGCCGATGAACTGGTGTCCGTAGTTCCATGTACCAGGACGTTCGATTCCAGGCCGAAGAAACCCCTCGTTCCAGCGTTTGAATGTGACGCCATTGCGGCTGGCCATCAGCAAGCCTTCAGTTACAGCGCTGCCGTAGCGTTCACTCGCCGCCGCCCGCGCTTCGCGCTGTTGAAGGTCTGGCAGCACGCGCAGCGACACCGGCCACGCACGGGTGCTCTCCAGCCCGGGCGTGTCGCGGCCATCACGACCCGAAGTGGATGGCGCACCGGCCCGATCGATGTATCGAACCGGAAACCCAATTAACAGGTGTGGTGCGCGATGATAAGGTGCAACTCCGTTTTCATACAACTCTTCCGCGGGTGAGTCTACATACGCGAGATCCGCCTCGTTCCTCCAAGTCAGCAAGTCGTTTGATGTGGCTGTGCGGATGGCGTGCACACCGCCCGGCTTCCACGTCTTGTGGTTGGTGGTCCCTTTCGTGAAGTAACGCCAGAATGCACGATACTCGCCACGCACGGATTCCCAGAACGCGAGGTTCTGCGAGTCGAACGCTCCATTGGTAATCGTCGGCCCCTCGGTCATCGGCGACCAGCGGATGCCGTCGGCTGACTTGTATGGCCGCATGCCGAGTGGGCTCTTGGAGATCAGGAAGGTTTTGTATTGCGCATCCGGCGGTGTGTCCGGATTCCGATCCCGAAAGACTGCCGGACCTCCTACCGTCACCTGATCACCTGCGGCCATTTCGCTGGAGATGACGATGTTGTTAGCCTTGCCGCCCTCAAACTCGTGCAGCCCCAGTTGGGGCTTTTTCCAACGAATGCCGTCGCGGCTTTCGGCGTAACAAAGGCTCACGATACCCTGCTTGAGTTGGTCCGAGTCGACCGTCAGCCGCCACGCACGATAGTACATGCGGTAGCGATCGCCATCCTTGAAGATGCTGTGGTATGCGGTTGCGTTTCCTTCCCAGGGAGCATCGTGGACGAGCACGACTTCCCGTGGCGTGGGATGATGCAACCGCAGTTCCGCCCTGCCCACGAGGCGATCGACGAGATGGTCGTCCACAAACAACTCGCGGCGTGAGCCGATGTGGATGGGCTCATCAGCAAGCGTGACCACAGGCAGCATGAATAGCAGGGTCGCGAGAATCCCATGCTTCATGTATTGTCCCTTCGGCTGTCCCAGGACATGTTCGAAGCTGTCCTGAGAGGGCTGTACTAGATCATTCGTTTCGAGGGTGTCACCCTCGATGAAGGGCATGGCGATGGACGTGCGGCCTTTGGCCTCGGTTTGGCCGACCATGCCGGTCCGATTCTACCTGAAAACATAGCTGGCGGAAACAACTCAACTGGGCTACTCTCATACGCCCCTGCCTGGGGTCTGTTCGGATTCGTGGGCCGTTTTCCCAGGGGTGTACACCCGGGCTACGCGCTGGGTTTGCCCTGGCCGCAAGGGGCTGAAGAGGTGTCGGTAAGAGTACCGACACGGGAGGTCTGGGGACCCGTTCCACATTGATTCGCTCCGCTCCTGCAACGGCTAACGACGTGAGGGCACGACATGTCGTGCCCCGTGCCACCGGCCCCTATCTCGATGTGGGCCTTGCTGAGCTGCGACACTGGTTCTGACTAGAAAGGTCCGCACGTTGAGAATCACCGACATTCGAGAATCCGTCGCGCAGCCAGCGGTGGATCGAGCGCTCGCTGACGCCGGACCGGCGGGCGGCGGCCGCGACGGAGTGGGCCGAGAGCAGGGCAAGCAAGGCCAGTTGCTTCGGCTGGGTGAGGGCTGGTTCCTGGTCGGCGGACGCCACGGAAAGCTCGCTGGCCGGCTGGAGCTGGCAGGATCTGTCAGGATTTGACGCGGTTTTCGCGGCAATTCTAAGGATTCTTTATGTTCTTCAGTCATGGGTCACCTCGTACGGCACCGGCGCGCATCGGTGACCAGGATTTGTAGTTGTGGTGTTCCACCTGCTGCCCTGATTGTTGACGAATCGCCGCCAGGTTTCTTCGCCCCTAGTATAGGAGCCGGTTGTGGGAGTGGCGGGGTGGCTGGAGAGGTAAGTGATTGAAAGGATGGGGGAAATTGTTTTTGAAAATCTGTGAACGGCCAAGCCTTGGGCCACAACGGGGTATGAAAAGCAGGCTCGGCGTATCGTCGGGGGGGGGTGAGCCGACGGACCGAAGTGAGCGGCGTGGCGTCATCGCTATACACTGGCCGACCAGGGGGGATCTAACTGCACTTCCTGGTTTTCGAGGCTGTTGAAAGAAGAGGGCGACACTTGTCCCGGATTGCCGACCACACAGCCAAGTGCGCCAGCGATTCGAGCTAAGCCCCTATGTTGGAACAAGTTAGAAGGAGAGGTGGCGGATTTCTCATGCGAACGCGATTTCTCACTATCTTTCCTGCGAACAAGAGTTAACACTCTTGTTTAGCAATACTTAGCCATGTTCGCGGTCGCGGAACTCTTGGTATTACTTTGAACGACGCGAACGACGTGTTCTGGCGGGAATTACCGAACGCCGTCACATCAGGAACGTCTCGCCGCCGGGCGAAATGCTTCCCCCTTCCACCCCCCGCTAGCACAAAGTCCCTATTCGCAACGCAAGGTGTTTGAGGGGTCGAGTCTGGCGGCCCGCAGAGCCGGCCAGAGGCTCGCAGCCAGGGTGACTACGGTGAGCAGGACGGCGGCTATCCCGAGGGCGAGAGGGTCTGTCGCGGATACCCCAAAGAGGAGCGATTCGATTACGCGGCCGACTCCAACCGCTAAAGCAAGGCCGATGGCGGTGCCCGCTAGGATGACCCACACGTTCTCACGGAGCATCAGACGAACAATATCGGAGCGTTGGGCGCCCAGAGCGATTCTTAAGCCGATCTCGCGGCGGCGGCTTCTCGCCATGTGAGCTGTCGCGCCGTACAGCCCTACCGCTGCCAACAGCGCCCCCAGAACACCGAACACCGCGGACAATTGCGCCACAAGCCGGTCCCTCCGCAATGACTCCTGTACAGCCCCCTTGATCGTGCCGCTCTCGATGGGGACTTTCGGCGCGAGTGAAGCCAGCGCCGCGCGAATCTCCGCTTCGCAGACCGAGGCATCGACTCCCGGCTTGGCCCGCACCACAATAGGCCCGGATCCCCAGAGCGGCGCTGGCCAGTAGATCAGTTCCCTCGGCTCCTCTCGGAAACCGCGGTCGACCGTATCCCCCACAACCCCGATGATTCGAGGGGACGTTATTGTCCGCACCCCCGCTTGAAATTCTTGACCGACGGGATCGCGGTCTGCAAAGTAGTGGCGAGCAAAGCGCTCGTTCACGATTGCGACCGCGGGAGCGTCTTCTAATCGATCCTGATCCTGGAAGTCACGACCTGCTAGGAGAGGAATACCCAGCGTCTGAAGGTACCCTGGAGTGACCCTCTTGTTATAGGCGAGAATGGGGTATTTACTTGACTCAGGTAGCCCCAAGATGTAGTATGCGGTGCGATGGAGGACTATCCGCGGAACTTGGCTGAGTTCGAGGCCCGCTTTGCGACGGAGGAGGCTTGTCGGGATTATCTGTTCCAGCTGCGCTGGCCGGAAGGATTCCGCTGTCCGCGCTGCGGACACGGCGCGGCTTGGCCGGTCCGGCAAGGGCTGTGGGAGTGCTCGGGCTGCGGTCGGCAGACCTCGGTCACCGCTGGCACGGTGTTCCAGGACACTCGTCAGCCCCTGCGGCTGTGGTTGCGAGCCATCTGGTGGGTGACCAGTCAGAAAAACGGAGTGAGTGCCCTGGGGCTGCAGCGAGTCTTGGGGCTGGGCAGCTACAAGACGGCCTGGAGCTGGCTGCACAAGTTGCGCCGCGCCATGGTGCGCCCCGGTCGCGACCGCCTCAGCGGCCGTGTGGAGGTGGACGAGACGTACTGGGGCAGCCCAGAAGAGGGCGTGCGCGGTCGCCAGACCTATACCAAATCGTTGATTGCCATCGCCGCCCAGGAGGACGGCAGGGGAACGGGACGGCTTCGGATGCGCAGAGTCCGGGATGCGAGCGCAGAAAGCTTGATGCCCTTTGTCGAAGAAGCGATTGAACGGGGCAGCACGGTTCATACCGACGGCTGGCTGGGCTATGAGCCGCTACAGAAGCGCGGCTACCGGCACGAAGTAACGTTCCTCGATGAGGGGCCGGAGTCGGCCTCGAAGCTGCTGCCCCGAGTGCACCGCGTGGCGTCGCTTTTGAAGCGTTGGCTGCTGGGGACGCATCAGGGGGCCGTCAACCCCGAGCATCTGGACTACTACCTGGACGAGTTTACCTTCCGCTTTAATCGACGCAACTCTCGCAGCCGAGGGAAGCTCTTCTATCGACTTGTGCAACAGGCGGTCGCCATCGACCCCGTGCCATACAAGTCCATCATCGGCGGCACTGAAAATGCTGCTTCTGTCGACCACAAGATGTAGGGGTCACCTGAGTCAAGTAAATACCCCAGTAGGCGAGATTCGGCTCGTCAGGAGCGAACGTGTAGCCCGGCACCGTGATTGGGCCCCATCCATGGCTGCCACTCACAAACGGTAAGCCGCCAGCCCCGCCCACGGAGGCAATGTTTTCCGAGTTCCGCAGTCGCTCCATGACTTCCTTCATCACTAAGGGCCTCTTATCCCACGGGAATTCGGTCTTCGAGAAAAGGGGCCGGGCGTAAGCGACTGCATCGGTTTCGAGTCCGGCAGGGGCCCGGTTCAAGTTCCACAGCGTCCTCGCGAACAGCGTGGCTGAAACGACAAGCACCAGGGCAACCGCTACCTGCCCCGTCAAGACAGCATGCGCCACATGTCCTCGGCGACCAATCACCGCCGCGGAGTGTTCCTTGATCAACTCTTGGATCCCGAGCCGGGAAGCCCGAAAGGCGGGGAGGAGTCCGAACAGCAAGCCTGCCGCAATCGTGAGTCCAAGCCCTAGCGCGACAGTGCTGGAGTCAGCCTGAAACCGCAACCAGGCTCGGTCTGACTCGTTGACGAATAACAGGAGCAGCTCCGTCATCCAGTAGGCGAGTATCAAGCCCGTGACTCCGCCGATGCCGGCCATCAACAAACATTCGGTCATCCACTGTCCGACGAGTTGTCCTCGGTTGGCCCCCAAGGCAAGCCTCATGCTGGTCTCACCGGTCCGCTCGATGCCCCTCACCACCAGTAGGGACGCAAGATTCGCACACGCGATGAGGAACACCGCTAGGGCCAGTCCCATGAGCGCATAGAGGGCCTGGGAGAACTCCGTTCTCAAGGGCGAGTAGCCGCGGCTGCCATCCTTCAGCCGTAGATGGCGAGGTCGAGAGTTGTAGCGCGACGGTGCGAGTTCCGGAGGCCGGAGCCCTGGCCACCGTTCGCGCAGCAAGGTCTGTGCAGCTCCGAAGGGTACGTCCGGCTTCAGACGTCCCATCGTGAAGAAAACAGACGCACCTTCACTGGGCTTGTAGTCAGAGTCGAAGCGCCATTGTGCGTGGTGCGGAAGGTAAGCGTCCGGGGGCGACCCAAGTTCGAGTCCGAGGAAATCCGGCGGTGCAACGCCGACAATCTCGAATGGCGTGTCGAGAAGCTTCACACTGCGCCCCAGCACGCTTTCGTCGGCTCCAAAGAAATCACGCCAGAGTCGATGACTGAGTACAATGCTCTGGGCGGCGCCTAACCGATCGTCTTCTGGGCGCAACAGGCGCCCATGAGTGGGGCGGATACCGAGCGCATCGAAGTAGTTTCCCGTGACAAGATCGACATCCACGAGCCGTGTACGATTTGCGAACTTCAGTTCGTAGTTTCCCCAGGTCCAGCCAAACAACGACTCGAAGACGTCGAAGTTGTCTCGCAGCCTTTCAAACCCGGGGTACGAAAGCCGGTTGACGATGCCCCTGGATCTCATGACCTGATACAGCGATTCCGGATCTCGTACCGGAAGCGGCGCGAGAACAAGGCGATTGAACAAGTTAAAGACAGCGACGTTGCCGCCGATTCCGAGGGCTAGAGACAGAATGGCGATAGCGGCGAATCCCGGCCTTTTGTAGAGCGATCGACCGGCATAACGGAGGCTGCGCCAAAGCTCATCCATCCACCGAGCCCCACGGGCGGCGCGGCACTCTTCCTTGTAGGCTTCCACGGCGCCGAACTCCAGCCGTGCTTGCCGCAACGCTTCGCGCCGCTCCATGCCTTCGAGGACGAGATGGTCGGCTCGCTCCTCGATGTGGCACCTGAGTTCCTCGGCCATCTCGCCTTCCAGCCGCGAGCGCCGAAACATCGTCCTTCCAAGCGAAGCCAACCTGCGCCACATAGCTATGCCTCTTTCGGACGCGCCCGAAGAACCGCACTCATCGCCGAGACCAGCCGCTTCCAGCTTTCGGTCTCTTCGCCGAGCCGTTCCTGCCCCGCCGGCGTGAGGGAGTAGAATTTCGCTCGCCGGTTGTTCTCAGAAACGCCCCACTCCGTCTCGAGAAGCCCCTGGTGCTCCAGCCGGTGCAGCGCGGGATACAGCGCTCCCTGCTCGATCTGAAGGGCACGGCCGCTGATCTGCCCGATGCGAAGCAGCACGCCGTAGCCGTGATGCGGGCCCAACGAGACGGCCTTGAGGATCAGCAAGTCCAGTGTTCCGGGAAGAAGTTCCGCCTGCTTCGGCATCCGTTCCCTCCTTAGTCAGTTAGGAGAATCCTAGAACAGGCTCTCCTAAGTTGTCAAGGAGGCTAAAACCCGTGGCCGCGCGACCGACACTTTACTGTCGGGAACAACCGATGTCATGAACAAACAGATTCTTTCTCGTTCGGGGCGCTGTGTCCGCTTGATTCCCAGCCTGTCGGACACCCACTCCGGGTGGACTTTGTCACGAGACTTCGACCAGCCCAGTTACCCGAACGGGCTGCTCGTCAGCTACCATGTTTACCGACACGTACATGGGTGGGTCTCCCCCACTGGTGATCCGCGCCGTTGGGGCGCACATGGAAATCCCTGGCTAACAACCCAGGGTCGAAGCTATGCAGGGCAACATCGGTGTCGTATCCTCTGCCTTACCGAGCCGCATTATTCAGCTTGGGCTGAAATACACGCTTGGGCCCTCTCGACGTTGCATGTGAGGCACTATTGAGAAAGCTCATATCCTTGTCGCACACTCCGGCTCTGGTAGGGCTTCTCTGCATCTTTGCGGGACTGTCTTTCAGCGCTCCGCTTTCGTTCGAAAAGGAAATCCTGCCGGTACTCGAAGCTCGCTGCGCGAAGTGCCATGCGGGTAGCAAACCGCAGGCCGGACTGGACATCCGCTCCCTCGCGGCGCTGCTCAAGGGCGGCGCGAGCGGCCCGGCGATCCACAAAGGTAGCCCGCAGAGTAGCCCCCTCTACATCCGCGTAAAAGCCGGACAGATGCCCATGGGCGGCCCGCCCCTTCCCGCCGAAGAGCAGGATCTTTTGAAGCGCTGGATTGAACAGGGCGCCCCGGCCGAGAGCGCCGATCCCCACCCCGTCGCCGAAATCGGGACACGGCCCGCCGATCGGGCGCACTGGGCCTTTCAGTCGCCGAAGCGTCCGGCTCTGCCTTCGGTCAAACACCCGGAACGGGTGCGTACCCCTGTCGATCAATTTCTTTTGGCGCAACTTGAAAGGAAGAAACTCTCGTTCTCGCCGGACGCGGACAAGATAACGCTTCTTCGCCGGGTCACCTACGATTTGACGGGCCTACCGCCCACGCCGCAAGAGGCCGATGCCTTTGTGGCCGACCGCTCCGCCCGCGCGTATGAGAAAGTCGTCGAGCGTCTGCTTTCCAGCCCACGCTACGGCGAGCGCTGGGCGCGGCACTGGCTGGACCTCGCCGGTTACGCCGATTCCGAAGGCGTCCTGGCCGCCGACGTCATCCGCGACAACGCCTGGCGCTACCGCGACTACGTCATCCGCTCCTTCAACGCCGATAAGCCCTACGACCTCTTCGTACGCGAGCAACTGGCGGGCGATGAGCTCTACGAATACTGGAAGTACGATCGCCTACCACCCCAGGTGGTCGAGGGTCTGGAAGCCACCGGCTATCTGCGTACAGCGGTTGACGGTACACGCCAGGAATTCCAGCTTCGCGACTTCACCGAATACAACTGGCGCACGTTCGTCGACACGTATCAGATCGTGACCTCTGGATTGCTCGGCCTCCCCATGCATTGCGCCCGTTGCCACGATCACAAGTACGAGCCCATCAGCCAGCGGGACTATTACCGTATGCAGGCGTTTCTAGGAAGCGCGATCCGCCCGGGCGGCCCCGTCCTGGCGAGCAGTACGCGCAGTATCGTCGAAGCCACGGCCGCCGAGAAGGCCGCGGCCGAGAAGGTCAACAAGCCTCTAGACGCGGTCATCAAGGCGCTGCAGAGCCTGCAATCAGCCCGTTTGTCGCAATACCGCTCGATGCATCCGAAGGGCGACCAGGCCACCGACGACGACCTCAAGGCCATGTTTCCCGACTACAAGGCCAAAGCGGAAGCGGTCGCGGCCGAACTGAAAGCGGAGGAAGCCAAGCGCATCCAACTGCCGTCGATTCGCGCGATCACCGACGTCGACGGAACTCCACCGGCGTTCCGCGTCCTGCGGCGCGGCAACTTCTTGCAGCCGGGCGAGGAAGTGCAACCGGGTGTCCCACGCGTGCTCGAAGATCCCAATCACCCCGTTACGCTTCCCACGCCGGAACCCAACGCGAAAACTTCCGGCCTACGCACGACGTTTGCGGCTTGGCTGACCCGTGCCGACAATCCGTTGACGGCGCGCGTCTTCGTCAATCACGTTTGGGCGCGGCACTTCGGCCGGGGAATCCTTTCCACCCTCGACAACTTCGGCGTGTCCGGTGAGAAACCGTCGAACCAGGCACTGCTAGACTGGCTCGCAACCGAGTTCGTTCAGCGCGGCTGGAGCGCCAAGGAGCTCCATCGCGTCATCGTTACCGCGACGGCCTACCGCCAAAGCTCGCAAGCGCGACGCGAGGGGTTGAGGAGGGACCCGGAGAATGTAATGGTCTGGCGCATGAGCCCGCGCCGCCTCGAAGCCGAGGCCGTCCACGACGCGATGCTTGCCACCGCCGGAAAACTCGACGTTTCCATGTACGGCAAACCGGTAACAAACGAGACCAAGAAGAGAGGCGAGGGCGCATCGAAGAACGAGACGGAACCCGGCGACCGCCGCGCCGTGTATCACTTGGTCCGCCGTTCCGCTCCCGAAAGCCTGCTCAACGCCTTCGACGCCCCGATCATGGAGGTCAACTGCCCGCGCCGCAATCAGTCCGTCACCGTGACGCAAGCCCTGGCGCAGTTGAACGGCGACTTCGTGACGGCACAGGCCAGCCATTTCGCAAAGCGCGTCTTGGCCGAGACGCCGCCCGCGACGGCGGATGGCCGTGATGCCCATACCGTCGAGCACGCGTTCCGCTTGGCCTTTGCTCGTCATCCGACGGCCAATGAGAAAGATCTCTTGCTCGGCTTTCTGAGGAAGCAGGAGAAACACTATCCGGATCTCGACCCCGCTCAGCGTCGTGAGCGCACTTACGCCGACCTCTGCCAGGCGATACTGAGCGCGAACGAGTTTATCTATGTCGATTGAGACCGCGTGACGAGGTTCTTGCTATGAAGTGCAATTGCGAAAACAGGCACGTACCCCGCACACCCGTGCGCGAGATGATTTCGCGCCGTGGTTTCTTGGGCGACATGAGCCTCGGGTTGGGCGGAATCGCCCTCGGTGCGCTGCTCGGAGAGAGCCTCTCCGCCTCCCCAAACGCTACGTACGACGTACTGCCGAAAGTGCCTCACTTTGCCCCGAAGGCCAAGCGCGTCATTCTGCTCTTCCAGAACGGCGGCCCGAGCCAGATGGATCTCTTCGACCCCAAGCCGGAATTGAACAAGCGTGACGGCCAAAAGCCCGGCGAGGATTACGTCAATGATGTCGACGCAAAAAAGACCGGTAGCTGGATGGGCAGCCCTTTCAAATTCTCCCGCCACGGGCGTTCCGGCCTTGAACTGTCGGAACTTCTCCCCGGGCTCGCACGCCACGCCGACGACATCGCGGTGATACGATCCATGGTCACCGAGCACCAGAACCACGAGCAGGCCATTTGGAATTTCAACACCGGCCTGATCCAGCCTGGCCGGCCTTCGCTTGGTTCGTGGGTCACCTACGCCCTCGGCACCGAGAACCAGAGCCTGCCGTCATTCGTCGCCATTCTCAACCCGAAGGGCTTGCCCGTGGATGGCGCACGCAACTATTCGAGTGGCTGGTTGCCGCCGGTTTATCAGGGCATGCCCGTCCGCGCAGAAGGCACGCCGGTGGTCAACTTGGACTCGCAAGGGAGCCGCGAAGCTGCTGCGGGCCGTCTCGAACTGGTGCAACAGCTCAACCGCAAGCATCTGAGCACCCGTCAGGACCAACTCGAACTCGAGGCGCGCATCGCGAGCTTCGAGCTCGCCGCCAAGATGCAGATCGAGGCCAGCCCGATCTTCGACCTTTCCCAAGAGTCGCCGGAAATGCACGAGATGTATGGAACTGGACGCGATGAGACGGCCATCCATGCACGCCAGTGCCTGCTGGCCCGCCGCCTCGTCGAGCACGGCGTGCGCTTCGTGCAGGTGCTGCACAAAGGCCAACCCTGGGACACGCACCGCGATAACAACGGCGGCACCAAAAGGATCGCCCAGGCCACCGATCAGCCGACCGCTGCGCTCTTGACGGATTTGAAGCGCCTAGGCCTGCTCGAGGACACTCTGGTGATCTGGGCGGGTGAGTTCGGCCGCACGCCCATGGCCGAGGCTGTGAATGACCGCGCCGACGGCCGCGATCACCACAAACACGCCTTCAGCCTTTGGATCGCGGGAGGCGGAGTACAAGGAGGCGTCGCCCACGGTGCGACCGACGATTTCGCGTACCACGCCGTGGAGAGCATCGTCACGGTACCGGATTTTCACGCCACCATGCTTCATCTGTTAGGGCTCGACTACAACCGCCTCACCTTCCGCCATGGCACGCGTGACGAAAAACTCACCGACGTAAAGCCGTCCAAAGTTGTCGAAGCCGTCCTGGCTTAAACTCCGTTCGAGTCTCCTGTGCGGCGTTGTTGCACGATTCAGTCGCGGCCCCTCTTTAGGGTGCTCCAGCGTGCGGAAACAAGTGCGATCCCGATATACCAACATCTTTCCACGAACGAGCCTTTATGTCATTAGTTCCCTGGGACTTATTGAATCCCGCAAATTATTATGACACTTTTTGACAGTGTGGAGCATCTATATATGTATGGGCAACCCCAAAGGTGTGAAGCGGGATTTCAAGGCGCTGGAGAAGCGCCGTTTCGAAGCGATGCGGCTGCTCCACCAAGGCCACAATCAGTCCGAGACGGCGAGACGGCTGAACGTCGCTCGCCAAACCGTCAGTGAGTGGCGGCGGCAATACCGCGAGCAGGGTGCGGCCGGACTCCGCCAGGCCGGGCGCGCCGGACGCAAGCCGCTCCTCGATGCCGCACAACGCGAACGCCTGACGTCGCTGCTGCTGGAAGGCCCGGAAGCCCACGGCTTCCCAACGCCCCTGTGGAGCTGTCCGCGGGTGGCTCGGCTGACCGGAGACGAGTTCGGGGTCGCATACCACGCAGGCCACGCCTGGAAGATCCTGCGAGCGCTCGACTGGAGCCCGCAACGCCCGGCCGGAAAGGCGCGCGAGCGCAACGAAGAGCGGATCCGCACCTGGAAGCGCAAGACCTGGAAGCGCATTAAAAAAAAGCCCAAAACGAAGGCCGTACGCTCGTCTTCATCGACGAAAGCGGATTGAGTCAGAAGCCGCATCGCTGCCGCACCTGGGCGCCACGTGGCCAAACACCGGTGCTGCAGTTTAACTTCAACTGGGAGAAGCTTTCCGTCTCGGCGGGGCTGACGCTGCGTAACTTCTACTTCCGGCTCTATCCCGGTGCGATCGGCAAAGAGCAAGTGACCGACTTTCTCAAGGCGTTGGTACGTCATATCGATCGCCCGCTGCTGATCGTCTGGGATCGGCTGCCGGCGCACCGTAGCCGCCTGGTGCAAGAGTTCATCGAACTCTCCGAAGGCCACATCGCAACCGAGTACTTGCCACCCTATGCGCCGGAGTTGAATCCGGTGGAATACATCTGGGCTTACTGGAAGCAGCACGAGTTGCCGAACGTCTGTCCGAAAGACTACGGCGAGCTGAACGAGCGGGCCCGCAAGGCACTCCGCCGCATGTACCGCAAACCGCGTTTGATCACGGCCTTCTGGAAACAGTCTTCTCTTTGTTTTGACTGACTCTATATTATGCGGGAGTCAATAGTCCTGCTCGCGGTCACGCAAATGCTCGTGCCGGATGACAGTTCTTGTGGCGGCTGGTCGAACGCCTCGGGCCGCAGTTGACCGCTATCGCCTCACCCCCAAGGGCATCCGGGTGGCGGTAATGTTCTTGTTGCTCCACAGACGGCTCTGTGGCCGGTTTCCTACAGTTTGTTCAGCTACGCTCCGGCCAAGTCGGTGGGCTAGAATCTAATAGACGGTGTCCACACTTCAAACGACCATAGTATTGCTAGCGGTCGCGGTGTGCGCGTCTGGGGCTGATCATCGCACGCGGCTGCGTCGACTGCCCCCTCTTGACAAGAATGTGCGTACGGGTCCCGAGGTCGGCTCGAAGATCCCCGAGTTTCGGCTTCTCGACCACCGTGGTCGGCAGCAGACCTTTGAGACCCTTCGTGGGCCGAAAGGGCTGTCCTTCTCTTCCACCGTTCGGCCGATTGGTGACCGTTCTGTAAGAGCCAGTTGGTCGAACTGGAAGGGCAGCAAGAGCAATTCTCTCGGCAGGGCCTCAACGTCGCAGCGATCAGCTACGACAGCATCGAGATTCTGCGCCACTTTGCCGATCGGCAAAACATCAGCTATCCGCTTCTGTCGGATGGGAAATCCTAGTCGATTCGGGCCTTTCGCCTGCTCAACAAGAACTTCCCTCCCAGCCATCCATGGCGCGGCGTTCCCTTTCCCGGCTATTACGTGATCGACGAACAGAGGATCGTCCAAGCGAAGTACTTCGAGGAAGACCACCGCGACCGCTACACCTCCGCGAGTATCCTATTGAATCCCGCAAATTATTATGACACTTTTTGATAGTGTGGAGCATCTATATATGTATGGGCAACCCCAAAGGTGTGAAGCGGGATTTCAAGGCGCTGGAGAAGCGCCGTTTCGAAGCGATGCGGCTGCTCCACCAAGGCCACAATCAGTCCGAGACGGCGAGACGGCTGAACGTCGCTCGCCAAACCGTCAGTGAGTGGCGGCGGCAATACCGCGAGCAGGGTGCGGCCGGACTCCGCCAGGCCGGGCGCGCCGGACGCAAGCCGCTCCTCGATGCCGCACAACGCGAACGCCTGACGTCGCTGCTGCTGGAAGGCCCGGAAGCCCACGGCTTCCCAACGCCCCTGTGGAGCTGTCCGCGGGTGGCTCGGCTGATCGGAGACGAGTTCGGGGTCGCATACCACGCAGGCCACGCCTGGAAGATCCTGCGAGCGCTCGACTGGAGCCCGCAACGCCCGGCCGGAAAGGCGCGCGAGCGCAACGAAGAGCGGATCCGCACCTGGAAGCGCAAGACCTGGAAGCGCATTAAAAAAAAGCCCAAAACGAAGGCCGTACGCTCGTCTTCATCGACGAAAGCGGATTGAGTCAGAAGCCGCATCGCTGCCGCACCTGGGCGCCACGTGGCCAAACACCGGTGCTGCAGTTTAACTTCAACTGGGAGAAGCTTTCCGTCTCGGCGGGGCTGACGCTGCGTAACTTCTACTTCCGGCTCTATCCCGGTGCGATCGGCAAAGAGCAAGTGACCGACTTTCTCAAGGCGTTGGTACGTCATATCGATCGCCCGCTGCTGATCGTCTGGGATCGGCTGCCGGCGCACCGTAGCCGCCTGGTGCAAGAGTTCATCGAACTCTCCGAAGGCCACATCGCAACCGAGTACTTGCCACCCTATGCGCCGGAGTTGAATCCGGTGGAATACATCTGGGCTTACTGGAAGCAGCACGAGTTGCCGAACGTCTGTCCGAAAGACTACGGCGAGCTGAACGAGCGGGCCCGCAAGGCACTCCGCCGCATGTACCGCAAACCGCGTTTGATCACGGCCTTCTGGAAACAGTCTTCTCTTTGTTTTGACTGACTCTATATTATGCGGGAGTCAATAATACGCGAGTTCGGTGGATCGGCGGCCAATACTCAAGGAGAGGCGCAGACCGCCCACCTCAAGCTTCGCTGGCGAGCGAGTAACACAGCCGCGCGCACCGGCCAGCGGGTTACTTTGATCGTAGAAGCCGAACTGGCGGACGGCATGCATGTTTACGCTCCCGGCGTCGAAGGCGGCTACATCCCGCTCCGATGGGAACTTGCTTCCTCCGGGGGCTGGCTTGTGCATCCTGCCTCATTCCCCGCCTCGGAGTGGCTCCATTTGCCCGCGATTGGGGAGACTGTGCCGGTTTATCAAGGCCGTTTTCATATCTTGTGCGACATCTCCATGGGCCTGGGCGATGAGGTTCGGCCGTTTGTCAATCCCCGCGGAGAAGTTGCTGTCGAAGGGACCTTTCGATACCAAGCGTGCGACGACAAGGTCTGCTACCCGCCCACGACGGTGCCGTTGCGTTGGGTTTTTCAGCTACAAGAGCACGACCGCACAAGACCGCCAAATTCCCTGCGACACCCGGATCCCGATCCTGGTGGTTAGCTTCGGATCCGAAAGACCCCTTCGCTCCCACCCTTACCTCATCGTGGCGTTTCTGACTTTAGTCTCGGTTGGCTCCGGAATGTTCTCGCGAAGACCTGTCAGCAGAGCGTAGGCCGGCGTCAGACTCGTCCCTCTTTTCGTGGGTGCCTGCGATACAGCACTCAGATTTATAACTACCTATCCGAGGACGGGGACTACCTATTAGTTTGTTTCGCAGGGCTTATTTCTTCTCGTGGTCTACTCTCTGTGCCCGATGGACTGTCAAGAACGGGTCCAAGCTCAAGGCTCTGTGATACACTTCGCCTGGCCACGCGGTGAGAAATGTGGGCAGGGGATCATAGCTGGAAGGGCAACTTACGAACGGAGATGCTAGGCTCTGGAGGCTCCGAGTGGAGTGATCCGGCCTGATAGTCCCGATAGGGTTTCAGAGTGAAATATCCCTTGGCCAATTGTGGCTTCAGTTCGAGCGCCTTGACGAAGCACTGAATGGCATCATCTTCCCTGTCCAATGCCCGCAAAGCAGCTCCCAGATTCAGATGCGCCTCTGCGAACTCAGGTCTGACCGAGATGGCCTTGCTGTAATACTCCGCCGCTTTCTCGTTGTCCCCTTGTTTCTGCTCCAGAAGCGCGGCGTTGAATAGAACCTCTGGAGAGTCCATCTTGATCGTGACCAACTTCGCGTACAGTGTGAGGGCACTGTCGAGCTTCCCCTGACCAACGTGCAAGGACGCCAGCCTCAAAAGGCCTTCTGCATGATCGGGTTCGAGATCAACGACTTTTTGGAACGCCCTCTCGGCCGGGTCGAGCTGTTCCAACTTCAAGAGAACCGTGCCTCGATTTAGCCAAGCGTCGACCCAATCCGGCTTCCGATTTGTGCACTGCTCATAGGCCTCCGCCGCCTCTCGCCAGCTCTCGGTCTTCTCAAGGGCCACAGCGGCCCGGAAGATTGGCCCCGGCGTGTCGGTCACCTTGGCGATCCGGAGATAGTGCGGAACAGCGGCGGCCAAATCGTTTTGTCGCTCGAGGAGAGCCACGAGTCCTTGCAGCGCCGGAAGTGAGTCCTCATCGACACGCAGCATCTACTGGTAAGCGGTTTGTGCTTCATCAATACGACCGAGTTCGTGCAGGCAAACCGCAAGGCTCTGAAATACTTCGACTACATCGCTGCGGATCCCGGTAGCCGTTTTGAGAGCCTCAATCGCCTCTTCGTACTCTCCGAGATTCTGATTGGCCCGTCCCAGGTAGTACCAGCCCTCGAAGGAGCTGGGTGATAGCTGGAGTAGCGCCTGATAGTGGGTACGAGCGCCTGCATGGTCCCCCGCTCGATGGCACGAAAGCGCCAGGCCCTCGACACCCGTGATTGAATCCGGATTGGCATTGAGAATCTGACGGAAGCAGCTGGCCGCTTCGGTGTACTGTTGTGTTTCCAGGTAGACATCACCGAGGCGTGTGAGAGCCTCTTCCGATTCCGGCTGCTTCTCGACGGCACGGGCTAAGAGCTCCACCGCCTCGTCGAGCCTGCCCGACATTTGAGAGGCCACACCGAGGCCCAAAAGCGCGGCCGAGGAACCCGGCTGGCGCTGGACATAAGCGGAGTAGCTTTCGTGAGCGCCTTCAGGGTCGTTCAGATTGAGACAACAGTTGCCCAACTCTAGGTGGGCATCGATCAGCTCGGGCGAGTGCTTGATGACCGCCCGAAATGCACCGCGGGCTTCTTCGTACTGTTCGAGCCCTTCGAGCGCGACACCGAGATTGAATTGCACGGTTGCGTTGGTTTCGTCCAATGCAACTAGTTCGCGGAACGTCTCGACCGCTTTGGGAAACTTCTGTTGTTCCAGATAGATCCGAGCGATCCCACCGGTGACTTCCACCTGGTCTTCACCTGCCTCACGCGCCCTGAGCAGTTCCTGGAGTGCTCTATCCAGACGCCTGTTGAGATAGCGCCGGACGGCGGCGGCATAGTGCTGTGTACCCGGGCCCGGCGACCCCATAGCCGTTGGGGTTCCCTCGGCGGGCAACTCAAGCAGATCTTCAACCAGTTGAGGAGCCAAAGCCCTGTGGAGGGGTGCTCCTCGGTCGACACCACTCAGAGCGACGGCATTCTCCCTGTCCTCCGTGGGCGATAGCGGGACCGCCTCCTGCTCAGGTTTCCTCAGGCGTCTCACCCTAACCAGCATTCTCGCAGTTCCCCCCTCTCACCGAAGGCCGCCAAGCTCCAGTTTGTGGATTCGATGAGCACTACCACGCCAACATTTGAACGAGGACTTACGTTTGGCCCTCTCGGCAAAGACAGCATAGCCGAGGTACGGTTGCGCTGCAAGAGTGTTTCGCGCGACGTTGGCGCTCGCCCCGCGTTCCTACAATTGCTGGCGTGAACAACCGATCCGTTGAACGATCCGATCGTACCACCCATGGGCCGTTGATTCAGCTCGGCTTCCGACCCTGACGACGACGGTCCGGGGCTCCAGGTTGCGGAAACGGAGTGCGTACGAGATTTCACACCATCTTTTCTGTGAACGAGCACTAACTCTCTTGTTTCTGTAGGCTTAGCCCTGCTCGCGGTTGCGGAACTCTTCGTGCCAGTTTTGAGTGATGTGGACGGCGGGCCCTTGGACGCCGCTTCTCAGCGGTTCAGTCTAGGTCTACCCGCTCGAAATGCACTTTGAGATCATTATGGCTGCGGGAGAAACCTGTAACGGCACCCGTGGAGTCCCGCTCGAAAGTCAAACACCCCAACCGGCCATGGAACACGTCAGGCAAGATCGGCTCTAACCGGCTGGGCTGCGATTGCCAGCGCCTATTCACCAGCAGGCCGCCGTCTTTGACTGCGATTCGAAAGACGACGTCTAGCTCATCGCCGTAATAAGCTCCGACATAGGCCCGGATCTCTTTCTGGGCAGGGTTGTAGGGGCTGAGTGGTTCGAAGCGGTAGACCAGTCCGCTGTCCGTCGTGATGACGAGATCAAACAAGGGTTCGCCGTTACGTGGTTCGAACAAGACGGGCTTCCCGTCGCTCCTGCTGAAGCGACCCCCTCCGAGCGGGCGGAGTTCGTACTCATACCCGTTAGAATGTGCTAGCTTCAACTTGCCGCTAAGGGTACGAATCGAGATCGGACCCGACGAACGCTCGCACGACCAGTAGCTCCCCTCGTAGCGGGCGAGTTGGTCTTCGCCTAGAGCCACAGTTTGCCCCTGTGAGGCGGGATCAATCTGTGCCTCCATGTGATCCGCCAAGTACGAGTCCGCTACCTGCAAGGCAAGCGGTCCGGGATCGATTTCCCGAGAGTTACACAGACACGCCACAGCGAAACTTTGATCCGGAAAAAGTGCAGCCATGGAGCGAAGTCCTCCGATCCTTCCTCCGCGCCAAACTCTGCGAAGCCCCCGGTATTCGTCCACGTTGAGCCCAAAGGCGTAGGGCAAGCCCTTTCCCTGGGTAACCGGTGGCGACATCTCGAGCATCTGTTCAATAAACGCCACTCCTCCCAAGTGTGGCTCTTCAAAGTTGTTCAACCACAGGGCTAGGTCCTCGACGGTCGTCCGCAAGTTTGAAGAGCCACCGAAAACACCGTAATTGTATTCTTCAGGGTTTCGCCGAAATCCCCCAGACGTTTCGTTCTTCCGGTAAACGCCGACCCGGTTCCGAATGATCTCGGCGTGGTCGTCGGAGAAATGCGTGTTCTTCATCCCAAGAGGTTCGAAGATGCGCTTTGTCGTGAACTCGCGCAGTGATTGCCCGCTCACTCTCTCGACGATCCAGCCGAGTGTCATGTAGTTGATGTTGGAGTAAAGGAATCGTTCGCCAGGTGCGAAGCTGAGGGTCTTCTGGCGGACGAGCAGAGACATCACGTTGGCGGCGGTCACGGAGTCCCAGCGCCCGGCGAGGTCGAATAGATCGACGACTTCGGGCATTCCGCTCTGGTGGTGAATGAGATGTCGGATCGTGACAGGGTTCGCGTAATCGGGGAGCTGAGGTAGGTGTCTGCGAATTGGGTCGTCAAGCGACAGCTTTCCGTCTTGGGCCAACAGCACGATGGCGGCGGTCGTGAATTGCTTTGAGACCGAAGCTACATCAAAGACGGACTGCGGTCCGATGGCGACTCCCTGCTCTAGGTGAGCGGCTCCATAGCCGCGTGTGTAGATGGTCTCGCCATCTTGGATGATGGCGACGGCGCAGCCGGGGGAGTCGATCCTGTCCCATTGGGCGAACAGTCCGTCGACTTTCGCGTCGAGGTCGTTGTCGGATTGGCCAAGCAGACTGCTAGCCAAGACACAGGCCGAGATCGCTATCGCAACGCACCGGCTAACTGTGGAGCGGACCACAACGCCACGATTGTAGCGTTTCAACGATTGCTGTTGGGAACAACCGATCGCACTCGCTCTCGGCTCAGATTCTCGCTAGTCGCCTGAAGGGACTCGATTTGGGTCCGCTCGGCGACCGGCTGAGGAAGCTCCGACGCCTGGATCGCTCAGTAGGAAATTGTTTCTCGGTAGCTATCCGAGGGTGACGCCCTCTGGTCAACCATTCTAGCTTGGGCAAGCGGCACGAGGGGCGACCGGCCACTCGCAAGAGCATGCGTTCGACCACAGAGCCGATAGATCCGCCCTTGGCCATAAGAAAATTCTGTTGGATTCGAGAAAAATATGCACAGGAGGGACGAGAAAGCGGTAGAATGGTAGCGGCCCCGACGGAAGTGACACCTTCCGCCGAGGCCTTTCGCCACCACGGACCAAGCCCGTGAAAGCGACAGTACCATTTTAGCGGGCCTGTGTCCGTGGTGGTCTTCTCGTTCGAGGGGAAGGTCATCATGGACGTGCATGCGGTGTTGAAGGCGCTCCACCAGGAGCGCGAGTTGCTGAACCAGGCGATCGTCACGCTGGAGATTCTGGCGCGCGGCAAGGGGAAGCGGCGGGGGCGTCCGCCGCGTTGGCTGCGCGAGGGTAGGGAGCCTCCCTCACGGCCTGGAGATCGGTCGATCGTGAAGCGGGAGTCGTGATTCGTTATTCGTGAACCGTGATTCGTGAGGCGGGAGCACGGCTCAAACGCCCCTACCGGGGCTGGATCGTTCTGGGGGACAGCGTACCCACCGCTTGCGCAGTGGGCTACTCTCATACGCCCCTGCCGGGGCTGGATCATTGGGGCCTGGGACCGGTTTCCACGGACGCCGGTCCCAGGCCCCTAATCTTTATGGGGGTGGGTGACAGGTTCCCGGGGTTGGCACCCCGGGCTAGCATTAAGGCGCCGCTACGCGGCTGGGGCGAGCGCAGCGGCCCGCCCCTACACTCGTTGAAGCGGCGCGGCGCGGCTTGGGATCGTGTTTCGTGATTTGTGAGGCGTGATTCGTGAGCACGGCTCAAACGCTCCTGCCGGGGCTCTGTTCGGATTCGTGGGCCGTTTTCCCAGGGGTGTACACCCGAGCTACGCGCTGGGTTTGCCCTGGCCGCAAGGGGCTGAAGAAGGTGTCGGTAAGAGTACCGACACGGGAGGTCTGGGGACCCGTGCCACATTGATTCGCTCCGCTCCTTCAACGGCTAACGACGTGAGGGCACGGCGTGTCGTGCCCTGGGCCACCGGCCCCTATGTCGATGTGGGCCTTGCTGAGCTGCGACACTGGTTCTGAATAGAAAGGTCTGTACGTTGAGAATCACCGACATTCGAGAATCCGTCGTTCCGATCCGGTCAAAGATCCGTAACGCCTATATCTCTTTTGCCGAAATGACCGTCTCGGCGGTGACCATTCACACCGACGTGCTGCTTCGCGGCAAGAAGATGATCGGCTACGGGTTCAACTCCAACGGTCGCTACGCCGCCGGCGGCATCCTCCGGGACCGCTGCATCCCGCGGCTCATGAAGGCCGATCCGAAGGACCTTGTGAACGACGCGGGGGACAATCTCGATCCGTTCAAAGCTCAGCGGGTCATGATGTCAAACGAGAAGCCCGGCGGGCATGGCGAGCGCTCGGTCGCCGTCGCCGTGCTCGACATGGCGTTGTGGGATCTCGCCGCCAAGATCGAGAACAAGCCGCTCTACCGCCTGCTGGCCGACCGCTACCGGGACGGCAAGGCCGACAGCAAGGTCTCGGTCTACGCCGCCGGCGGCTACTACTATCCCGGCAAGGAGATCAGCGGGCTCGAGGAAGAGATGCGCCGCTATCTCGACATGGGCTACACGACGCTTAAGATCAAAATCGGCGGGGCTCCCTTGGCTGCCGACCTCAAGCGCATCGAGGCGGTTCTTAGGCTCGCGCCCTCGGGCGGGGAGTTGGCCGTCGACGCCAATGGGCGCTTCGATCTGAAAACGGCCGTGGCGTACGCGGAAGCTCTCGAACCCTACCACCTCAAGTGGTATGAAGAGCCCGGGGACCCGCTCGATTTTGAGCTGAACACGGAGGTCGCCCACGTTTCGGCCACTCCGATCGCCACCGGTGAGAACCTCTTCTCGATGCAAGACGCGCGCAACCTGATCCGCTACGGCGGCATGATCCCCGCACGAGACTACCTGCAGTTCGACCCGGCCTTGAGCTATGGCCTGGTCGAGTATCTGCGCACGCTTGAGATGCTGACGGATAGCGGCTGGTCGTTGCGGCGCTGTGTCCCCCACGGCGGCCACCAGTTCGCGCTGCACATGTCGGCGGGCTTGGGGCTTGGCGGCAACGAATCCTACCCCGGCATTTTCGAACCGTTCGGCGGCTTTGCCGACGGGGTGCCCGTCGAGGACGGCAAGGTGCGCATTCCGGACGCACCGGGGATCGGGATCGAGACCAAAGGCGAGCTGATGAAGGTCTATGACGAGCTAAGCCGGTAGGAACCGACAGATCAAGTACCGCACGGACCACGCGGCAAACAGGCTGCGCGATAGGGATGATGTTCGCGTGCCGACGGAAGGCTCCCGGCCGCCCACCGCTGGTGAGACGCCCCGTCCGTGTGACTCTGCAACACCCCGTCTTCCGAGCGTCGCCGGCATTGCTGATCGCGGTGGGCGTGATCGTCTCGGACAATTCGTTGCTAAAGGGACAGGCCGACCGAGACGCGAGCCGGTTGCTCCAGCAACTACCGGGTCCCGCCTTCCTCCCCTTCGATGGCGACCGTCCCTGCAAACCCTATCGTGCCGCTCCATGGGTCACAAAGCAAAATCGCCCACACCGGCTCGTTCTCCGCTAGAATTGTCAGATCGTGGCTCAACGCGAACAACCGTGCCTTGGACCCCCGCAAGTTAGTGTGTCAGTGCTGGGAATAGACGCGAGAATGTAACCACGCTCGCGGCCGAGTCGCCTGCTCAGAACTAGGGTTTCGAATCAAGCCGGAAGGGCTATCCCGCCGTGGGGGAGAAACAAAACATGCGGACAGGATGTCAGCTGCTGTGTCTCTGCCTGAGTACGTTCCTAGCCGTGCAGCCCGTAGCTTGGAGTCAGGAGCGCCAGCCGCAATCGATCCGGATTTTGGTCCTCGCGGGTCAGGATGCGATCAACAATGTGGAGAAGCGAGTCGTGACCGAACCGGTCGTGGAAGTCCAAGACGAATCCGGAGTGCCGGTCGTGGGCGCTGAAGTTAAGTTCCGCACACCCGCCACAGGCCCCAGCGTCACTTTCTACGGTGCGACCCGCACAACCACGGTCACCACCGACAACGGCCGGGCTCGCGCGATGGGCATGACTCCGAACACCGACCTCGGCGTATTCGAAATTCAGGTGACCGCCACCTACGGTTCACTCCAGGCCGACGCTGCCATCACGCAGACGAATGCTCTGGCCCCCGAAAAGTCCACCAGGAAGGGCCCCTTCGGCTGGCGCCTGATGACGGCCATCGGCGCGGGTGTCGCAATCGGCGTTATCAGCGGAGTACGCCGTAGCGACGACGCCACAGCCGCAACACCTACCTCAGTCACTTTCGGCTCGATCAACGTCGGAACGCCGAGATAGCGTCCACAACATCATATGTTCAGTCGCAAACGACTCGCTCTGTCGCTCATCTTGGCCGCCTTCCTGTGCTCCGGCCTCCCCGCACAGGCCGAGTTCCTTATCCTTGCGCAGGACGACGACACGGTGACGGAGCTCACAAACGGCAGCCTGCTGACGATCAATTCCGACGGCATCGGCGAACGGGCCGATACCACGATCCGGATCCAATTCGACGGCCGCGATACGTCGACGGGCCGGGTCGAGGAACCTGACCTCACGGGCTCTCTCACGTTCGAGGTCACGACCGTCGCGGAATTGCCTCTCGTATTGCAGCCCGGCGACATCATGGACTTCCGGGTCCGCTTTACACCTACAGGGGTCGGTCCTTTCACGGCGCGGTTGACTCTCAACCTCGTCCAGACCGATTCGGGCATGCCCGACCGCATGATGGATGTTCTCGTTATCCTCACCGGACAGGCCGCCGACTACACACTGAGCTATGAATTCCCCGGTGGCAACGAAACGCTCTTGCCAGATGGCGCAGTCTTGCCCTTCCCCGATACGGAATTGGACAGCTTGACGACTGCCACCATGACCGTCACAAACCGCGGCACCGCGCCGGGCAGCGTCGAAGCGGTCGTGATCGAGGGCGGGGGCGTCTTTGAGGTTACGGGCTTGGCGCTGCTGCCCTCCGTTGTGCCGGCGGGAGGGGCTCTGAGATTCGAAGTGGTCTTCACCCCCAATGAACAGGCCAGTTTTGGCGGCTCGATGACGATCACTTTCAGCGCGGGAAGCCGCAATGTGGTTCTCGACGGGCGTGCGCTGGGATTTGTGCTGAGCTACCAATCCATCGTTGGGTCGAATGTGACGAACATCCAAGCGGGAGACACCCTCGCGTGGGAGGACGTTACTCGGTCCGGTGATGAAGGCGCTACAACCGTCCGGATCACGAACGGCGGTAATGTCGAGGTAGACATCACAACGATCGCGACCACGGGCGGCGATTTCCGACTACAAGGGACCCCCTCGCTACCCCTGACTCTCGATGCCGGTCAAACAACGGAGTTCCTCGTGATCTTCGAACCCATAGAGGTGGGCGTCTCCTCTGGTGAGTTGCGAATCAACGACGCTGTCTTCCTCCTGAGCGGTACGGTAAACGGTATCCCCTCCGTGGAGATCGGGTCGGGTGACCAGATCGTAGGCCCGGCTGAGCAACCTACGGTCAGTGTCACGCTGAGCGAGCCCTATCCGGTCGAATTGAGCGGCACTCTGGGGATCGACTTCCTATCGGATGTCTTCAGCAACGACCCGTCGATCCAGCTTTCGACCGGCGGCCGCCGAGCTGACTTCACGATCCCCGCGGATGCAACCCAGGCCCTATTCGGCGGGGGCGCTCAGGAGTTGCGTGTTCAGACGGGGACTCTGGCCGGTGTTATCGCCTTGAGCGCTTCGTTCGAAACAACGCTTACAGCCATCGACCTAACGCCGACGAGTCCACCAATAACTACGCTGACAATTCTTCGTGCCCGTCCCGAAGTCCGAACGCTGATCGTCACTGCCGAGACCCTCACCCGTATCAACCTCGAAATCACGGGGTTCGCGACGTCGCGGTCGGTAACAGATCTCGAGATCCGCCTCACCCCGACCGCCGGAGCCGACCTGCAAACAACCGTCCTCCAAGCCGACGTAGAGAACACCTTCAACACCTACTACCAGGGCGGCGCGTCGACAACCTTCGGTAGCCAGTTCACCGCAACGGTGAACCTCGATGTCGACGGCGATGTCGAGGCCGTTCAATCCATCTCGGTCAACTTGGAGAACGCCGAAGGGACGTCCGAAACGTCGACGGTTGATCTTCCATAGTTTGTCTGAGAAGCGATCCTCGGCCGATTTCCGGCAAAGCCGTACCCTCTGACCCCTTCCGGCGGCGGCACACTGTGGCTGATGACCCACTTGGCAATGGTTTACCAACGGCGGAAGTCCGTAATCACCGGATTCCGATAGTCTCCAACCAAAGCCTCGAGGTCGAAGCCCGCAACCTTGGCGCCACTACGGTGACAGGCGTAGCAATACGCCTCAAACAAGGGCCGCACATCCTGCTCGAACCGCGCCTATTCCACCAAAGGAGACGAAGCGCTGTCCGCGGCTCGTAGCGCCGGGCTCACCAGCACCGCTAATAGGAAAAGGGAGAGCACCGTGGACAGGAAACACGACCGACTCATGCACTGGTCCACGCGAAGAAGGCTTTTTATTGACTCCCGCATAATATAGAGTCAGTCAAAACAAAGAGAAGACTGTTTCCAGAAGGCCGTGATCAAACGCGGTTTGCGGTACATGCGGCGGAGTGCCTTGCGGGCCCGCTCGTTCAGCTCGCCGTAGTCTTTCGGACAGACGTTCGGCAACTCGTGCTGCTTCCAGTAAGCCCAGATGTATTCCACCGGATTCAACTCCGGCGCATAGGGTGGCAAGTACTCGGTTGCGATGTGGCCTTCGGAGAGTTCGATGAACTCTTGCACCAGGCGGCTACGGTGCGCCGGCAGCCGATCCCAGACGATCAGCAGCGGGCGATCGATATGACGTACCAACGCCTTGAGAAAGTCGGTCACTTGCTCTTTGCCGATCGCACCGGGATAGAGCCGGAAGTAGAAGTTACGCAGCGTCAGCCCCGCCGAGACGGAAAGCTTCTCCCAGTTGAAGTTAAACTGCAGCACCGGTGTTTGGCCACGTGGCGCCCAGGTGCGGCAGCGATGCGGCTTCTGACTCAATCCGCTTTCGTCGATGAAGACGAGCGTACGGCCTTCGTTTTGGGCTTTTTTTAATGCGCTTCCAGGTCTTGCGCTTCCAGGTGCGGATCCGCTCTTCGTTGCGCTCGCGCGCCTTTCCGGCCGGGCGTTGCGGGCTCCAGTCGAGCGCTCGCAGGATCTTCCAGACGTGGCCTGCGTGGTATGCGACCCCGAACTCGTCTCCGGTCAGCCGAGCCACCCGCGGACAGCTCCACAGGGGCGTTGGGAAGCCGTGGGCTTCCGGGCCTTCCAGCAGCAGC
The DNA here is from genome assembly GCA_965248255.1 of Bryobacterales bacterium. Taxonomy (GTDB): domain Bacteria; phylum Acidobacteriota; class Terriglobia; order Bryobacterales; family UBA6623; genus JAKZVK01. The sequence continues at coordinate 1,166,637 of CBDFIW010000004.1, read as the reverse complement.
GACGTCAGGCGTTCGCGTTGTGCGGCATCGAGGAGCGGCTTGCGTCCGGCGCGCCCGGCCTGGCGGAGTCCGGCCGCACCCTGCTCGCGGTATTGCCGCCGCCACTCACTGACGGTTTGGCGAGCGACGTTCAGCCGTCTCGCCGTCTCGGACTGATTGTGGCCTTGGTGGAGCAGCCGCATCGCTTCGAAACGGCGCTTCTCCAGCGCCTTGAAATCCCGCTTCGCACCTTTGGGGTTGCCCATACATATATAGATGCTCCACACTGTCAAAAAGTGTCATAATAATTTGCGGGATTCAATAGGTAGTCTGCCATAATGTTGGCGGAGCCACGAGTGCGAAGCCTATTTCCCAACTTATTCTTTCTCCGGGGGATGGCGCCTCTCTGCGCCTTCGTCTTTGTATATCCCACCCACGCTCAGGGCCAAGACTCCGCAGAATTCTTCGAACGCACCATCCGGCCGATCTTCGTCGAGCAATGTGGCACTTGCCACGGCGAGAAAGTACAAATGGCCGGACTCAAACTCACCACGGCCGCGGGCTTTCGCAACGGCGCGAATGGCGATCCGATCGTCGTCGCGGGTGACCCGGCGAAAAGCCGTCTCATGCAAGCTGTCCGCTACGACGGCAAGATCAAGATGCCGCCCACCGGCAAGCTCAATGGTAGCCAGATCGAAGCCCTCGAAGCCTGGGTCGCGATGGGCGCACCCTGGCCGGATGCTGCGGTGGAAGTGTCAACATCTTCTCCGGCCAAGCAGGGCGGCTTCACCGAGAAGCAGCTACGCCATTGGGCCTTCCAGCCGGTCGAGGATCCCCGGCCGCCGCAAGTTAGTCATGAAGACTGGGTCCGGACCGATGCGGACCGCTTCATCCTCGCCCGGTTGGAAAAAGAAGGCCTGACACCCGCCGCGCCGGCCGACAAGCTGACACTGTTGCGCCGTGCCAAGTTCGATCTGCACGGCCTGCCGCCCACCGAGGAAGAGATCAAGGAATACCTCGCCGACATCGCCCCCGAGGCCTTCGAGCGCTTGATCGACCGCCTGCTCGCGTCGGCCCGCTACGGCGAGAAATGGGGACGCCACTGGCTCGATGTCGCCCGTTACGCAGACGCCTCCGCACACGCCTGGCGCTATCGCGACTACGTCATCGACGCCTTCAATCGCGACCTGCCCTACGACCAGTTCGTCAAGGAGCAAATCGCCGGCGACCTGTTGCCGTCCGACATCCCAGGCCACCCCAATACCCGGGGCATCGCCGCCACCGGGTTTCTGGCCCTCGGCCCGCGCCAGGTCAACGAGCAGGACAAGACCAGACTGCGCTACGACGTAATCGATGAGCAAATCGACACCACCTCGAAAACCTTCCTTGGGCTTACCATTTCTTGCAGCCGCTGTCACGACCACAAGTTCGACCCCATCCTGACCACGGACTACTACTCGCTCGCTGCGATCTTCGCGGGTACGCAAAGCTGGGACGTCCTGCACATTCGCGACTCGACACGATACAACGCCGCGCTCGTGCCGGAGTCCGAGTACAAGCACTACAAGGACTCGAAGTACCAGGTCGACGCCAAGCAGCAGGAGATCGACGCCTTCCTCGAGAACGAAGTCCTCGACCACACGCTGTCGAACTACTATCCGCGTGTAACGGACTACTTGCTGGCCGAATGGGGGGTCCGCAGCGAGGGTCTTGCCCCGGCTCAGGCCGCTGCGCAAGCCAAGCTCGAGGAAAGCGTCCTGCACGACTGGATCGAGTACCTACGTCCCTCCGACAGCCACTCCGATTACAAGGTATTCCTCGAGAACTGGCACAGTACCGCGACGAAGAGTGCACGCGCCGAAGACGTCGAGCAAGCCGCTCGCCAGTACCAGGCAATCTTCGACGTGCCGGCGAAACGCTGGGTCACGGAGGTACGTGACTGGAAGTCGAAGCTCGCCGAAGCTGTCAGCAAAGGCGAAAAGTTGCCCGGGGCGGCGCGAATCGAAGGCAAGAGCTTCGAGAGCGTCAACGACCGTTTCTTTGTGGAAGTCTCCTTGTCCGCCTTGGCGTCCAACGCCTGCCGTTTCTTCAACAAGGACCTATGCGGCCCGGCGCCGTTCTTGATTGAGGGCGAAGAGCGCGAGAACGTACTCTCCGAGCAGGCTCGTCAGCACCTTGCCCGCCTGCGCCGGGAACTCGACGAACTCCAGACGCGGGCGCCGAAGGCTCCGCCCATGGCTTGCTCTGTCGCCGAGGGAGAGGCGGTCGAACAAAGGGTCTTTCTACGCGGCAACCCCGAACGTCAGGGCGATCTGGTTGCAAAGCGCTTCCCCGTTGTGCTTTCGAACGGCGATCCCACTCCCGCCGTCGAAGGCAGCGGTCGCCTCGAGCTCGCCAAATGGATAACCCAACCCGACCACCTGCTAACCGCCCGCGCCATGATCAACCGCATCTGGCAATGGCACTTCGGCGAGGGGCTGGTCCGTACGCCCAACAACTTCGGCCTGACCGGAGAGGAACCGACGCACCCGGCGCTGCTCGACTATCTGGCCAAGCGGTTTGTCGAGAGCGGCTGGTCGATCAAGACCATGCACCGGTTAGTCATGAACTCGAGCGCCTACCGAATGAGTAGCAGTGTGGACAAGGACGTTTGGGATGCTGACCCCGACAACCGTCTTTGGTCGCGCTTCGGCCGCCGCCGGCTGACGGTAGAGAAACTCCGCGATTCGCTGCTGGCACTCGACGGGGCATTGGACCTCACCGTCGGCGGCAAGCTCGAACCCAAACCTGTGAAAGAGGGCGAGGAAAAAGTCCCCGTCACGCTCGCCAATTCCCGACGCCGCACCGTCTATCTGCCGATCACACGGGGCGGCATTCCCCCGATGTTGCGAAGCTTTGACTTCGTCGACGCCAGCACCAGCACCGGCAAACGAGATCGCACTAACGTAGCTCCTCAGGCGCTCTACATGATGAACAGCCCGTTTGTGCTTGAGCGCTCCCGGGCCTTCGCCCGCTACCTGTTAACGGACGGGAGCCGCGACGACCCGGCCCGTATCGACCGCACCTACCGCCTAGCCTGGGGCCGCCCACCTGAGGCGGCCAAGATCGTCAGCGCCCTTCGGTACATGGCCGAGTACCCGGTTCGCCCTGACGCGAGCAACCCCCGCCTGGACGCCTGGGCCGGCTTCTGCCGATTGTTGATGTCGTCAAACGAATTCCACTATGTCGATTGATCTGGCCGCGTACAGAGACCGCGCCGGGCTGCTCTCTCGCCGCGCTCTGCTGCGGCGCACCGCCCTCGGCTTCGGGTCCCTCGGTCTCAGCGCCCTACTCGGCAGTGAGAGCGCCGGCGCAAAAGGGACTCCTATCTCATCGAAGCCGCCGCACTTCAAGGCCCGTGCTACGAAGATCATCTTCCTCTTCATGAGCGGCGGCCCTTCGCACATCGACACCTTCGACCCCAAACCCCGCCTCGACAAAGAGCACGGCAAGCCCATCCCGTTCAAGCTCGGCTTCACGTTTGCCAACGACGAGTACATCGGCGGATTGATGAAGTCGCCCTGGGATTTCAAGCAGTACGGCGAAAGCGGCATCCCGATTAGCGAGCTCTTCCCTCAGGTAGCCACGTGCGCGGACGACCTGTGTGTCATCCGCTCGGTCGTCGGAGAGGGAGTCGACCACGGCGGCGCACTCCTGCAGCTCAACACCGGCACCATCAACTTCACGCGCCCCAGCCTCGGCTCGTGGGTGTTCTATGGACTCGGGACGGAGAACGAGAACTTACCCGGGTTCGTCGTCATCAAGGCCTCCGACGCGAAGCTCTATGGCTCGGCCTTCCTGCCGGGACAATACCAATCCACCTCGATCGGCGACGGCAAATCCAAGCTCGACGAGCTGATCAAGAATCCCGTCGAACACGTTGTGAACCCGGAGCTTTCCGCCGAGCAGCAGCGATACGAGCTAGACATGCTGCGGCAGGCGAACCGCGCGCATCAGGCCGACCGGCATTACGACCCGCAGCTCGAAGCGCGCATCCAGGCATTCGAGCTGGCTTCGCGCATGCAGCTCGAAGCCCCCGAGGCCTTCGATGTCGAACGCGAGTCACCCGCGACGAAGAAGCTCTACGGGTACGACGAGGGCCCGACTCGCGGCTTCGCGTGGCAGTGCATCCTGGCGCGGCGGCTGGTCGAACGCGGTGTCCGCTACGTGCAGCTCTCGCACAGCCCCTTACCGACTTGGGACCAGCACACGCAGCTCCAGCGCATCCACTTGCGCAACGCTAAAGAGGTCGACCAACCAATTGCCGGCTTACTGACGGACCTCAAGGCCCGCGGTCTGCTCGACGAGACGCTCGTCATGTGGGGCGGCGAGTTCGGCCGCACCCCGTTCATGGAGCGCGACGGGCGCGATCACAACCCCTGGGGCTTCACGATCTGGATGGCGGGCGGCGGTGTCAATCCCGGCACGATCTACGGCGCCACCGACGAGTACGGCTACCACGCCGTCGAAGATCGCATGCACATCCACGACCTCCACGCGACGATCCTCCACCTTCTCGGACTCGATCACACCCGGCTCACTTACCCCTTCGGCGGACGAGACTTCCGGCTGACCGACGTGCACGGCAACGTCGCTTACAAGATCGTCTCTTAGACGGAGATCGATTCCAGCACAGATGACCGTTCGTTGATCGTGGAAGGTCCCGAAACGACTCCGCGTACCCAGCTCAGGAAAAGCCTGTGTGGAAACCCCGTGTGGGGACTGAAGACTAGCCTGCTTTCCTCACCGCAAGGTCGTAGGGGCGGGCCCCTGCGCCCGCCCGTTGCCCATTTTGACCGCCACGGCCACGGCAGGTTCGATGACAGGCTGGTCACCCGCAAAGCGGGCCGGCACGGGGGCCGGCCCCTACTGGCAAAGGGGTTTCATTGCGCACACAGCCCCGGGTGGTGAGAAAAGCGGGCTAGTACCCCTTCGACTTGTCCACCACATGCGTCAGCGCCTCGCCGCGCGCAAACCGCCCGATGTTGCCGGCAATGACTCCGAGCCGCCTCATGTTCGAGCCATGAGACGCCGAAGCGACATGCGGCGTGATCACAACGTTGTCGAACTGCCAAAGGGCGTCGTCCTTCGGTAGGGGTTCCGGGTCCGTCACGTCGAGGCCCGCACCCGCGAGCTTCTGGCTGTCGAGCGCTCTGACCAGCGCCGCTTTGTCGTACAGCCGGCCGCGCGACACGGCGACGAAGTACGCCCCGCGTTTCATCAGATCGAACTGTTTCGCGCCGATCATCTTCTCACTCTTCGGCGTCAACGGTGCGGAGATGAATACCACATCAGCCTTCGGCAGCACCTCGTCGAGCCGGTCCGGCGGCACGAGCGTAGGTACGAACACCGAGACCGGAAGGTCCTTGGGATCGACCCCGATCACATTCATCCCAAACCCATGCGCCCGCTGGGCGATCTGCGTTCCGATCCCACCCACGCCGACAATCACGGCCGTCATGCCGGCCAGTTCGGTCATCCCTTTCGGTGCGCCCGCCCGGCGCTTCCAGGCCCGCTCGCCGGTGCGGTTCGGGATGTACTCATGGAGGCCCCGCGTCAAAGCCAGCAACAGGGCGAAGGCATGATCGCCGATGGTCGGCCCCTGCACGACCTTGCAGTTCGTCAACTTCACCTCGCTATCTCTAAACTCGGGCCAAAACGAGTAGGCCTCTACGCCCGCACTGGTCGACTGCAGCCACTTGAGCTTCTTTGCCTGGGCGAACTGTTCCTTGTTGACCCCGCCGATCACCGCATCGGCGTCGGCGATCTGTCTGGTGAGGTCGTCCTGCGTCGTCGCCACGACAATGTCGGCTTGGTCCCCTGCGGCTTTGCGATACTCAGCCAGCGCCATATCCGTGGACGCCCAACCTCCGCTGTCGAGTGCTCGGATGACGATCTTCTTGTCCGCGGCGCTTGCCGGCGCGGCGAACAGCAACAGCGCAATTAGGATCCGTTTCATACTCTCCTCCAGAATGCCGGAATGAGTGGGTCTACCCGCTCGGCGCGGCGCGGTCGGCTCATCTTCACCTCTCGAGTTGATCCCGGGGACCTTGCGACTCGCGCCACCGCACAAACAGCGGGCCTACTATCTTACCGAGTGCGGCGAGACCAAACGGGTGCTGCGGAGGTTCAGGAGGTCCCCAATCCGTCCATAAGGACCAGCCCGTCACCCTGAAACGTTGCCATTCCCGCTACCGAGAGGTGGACGGGAGTCCACCCGCCAAGACCTTCGGACAGCGCTGAGCGTGGACTCCCGTCCACGCCTCGGTAGCGGGGCTCGCACCTCTGTGCCTCTTCCGAAACGGCTGGGTGCTGCGAGATCACGCACGCGAGCCCGGTTCGTAAGTCAGCGGTCCGTCACCCGCGTCCCAGCTTCGGATTCGCGTTGCGAGCTACGTCGCTAACGCTGGCCATCGAGTCACGGTATCGCGCCCTCGCAGCAGCAGGTTGGCTCGGGCGCCTCAGTTGACCATCCTCTCCTCATCGCGTAGGATGCGGATTCGCTCGTCGTGACTACCCCATTGCAAGACCCCTACCGCCTTCGGCCGGACCTGATCGAAGAGCCTCCCGCCGGCTTGATCCCGATCTTCCGGCGCATCGGGCCCGGACTGATCCTAGCCAGCATGATCGTTGGCTCGGGCGAGCTGATCGCGACCACCGTGCTCGGGGCCGAGAACGGCTATACGCTGCTCTGGCTGATGTTGATTAGCTGCGTCATTAAGGTGGTGGTGCAGAACGAGTTCGGGCGCTACACGATCGGGACGGGCGAGACGAGCCTCGAAGCGTTGAACCGCATACCCGGACCACGTGCGCGCGTGTCGTGGCTGGTCTGGTTCTGGTTCGTGGCGATGATTACGACGATGTTCGGCGTCGGGGCCATGATGGGGGCGATCGGCGAGGTGCTGAACATTACGTTCCCCGTCCTGTCGATTGCTGCATGGGTGTGCGTGGTGGCTGTACTAACGTTGGTTCTGCTGCTGACCGGACGGTACGATTTGGTGGAGAGGGTTTCGATGGGGCTGGTGGCCGCGTTCACGATCACGACGGTCGGCTCGGCCTTGCTGCTGCTCACACGCCCCGACTATTTCACCTGGGGCCGGGTCGTCGAGGGCTTGTCGTTCCACATGCCGGCGGAAGGGCTGGTCACGGCGGTCGCCGCGTTCGGGATCACCGGCATTGGGGCGAACGAGATCACCGTTTACCCCTACTGGTGTCTCGAGAAGGGGTACGCGCGGTTTACCGGCCCGCGGGATGATACTGCGGCGTGGCGGATCCGTGCGCACGGTTGGATCAAGGTCATGGGGGTGGACATCCTCAATTCGATGGTCATCTACACCTTCGCGACGATTGCTTTCTACCTGTTGGGCGCGGGCGTGCTGCACGGCCTGGGCGTGATTCCGCAGGGGACTGAAATGGTGAGTGTGCTTGCCAACATGTATACGGAGACGCTCGGCGGCTGGTCGCGCTATCTGTTTCTCGTGGGCGCCGTGGTGGTTTTCTATTCGACCGTGTTCACCGTGACGGCGAGCAACAGCCGCATGGCGGCGGACTTCCTCGTCATGCTCGGCCTCTACCGCCGCGAAGACTACGAGCGCCGGTTGAAGTGGACGCGTATCTTCGTCTTGCTGTTCTTGCTGATTCCGATTCTGTTCTTTGTGTTGTTGCGAGAGCCGGTCGTGATGGTGAAGATTGTCGGGGTTTCACAGGCGTTGTTGTTGCCGGTGGTGGCGTTGGCGACGATTTACTTGCGGTATGTCCACGTTCCCAAGGCGATTCTCCCCAAGGGGTGGATTACGCTGGCCTTGTGGGTGACGTCGTTGGTGATTGTGGTGATTATGGGGTTTTCGGTGGTGTTGCAGGTGGGGTCGTGGGTGGGAGGTTGATGAGGATTCGAGACGTCGAAGTCGTTACGCTGTGCTTCACCTACCCGCCCGACCAAGCGTTTCAGCTTGCCGGCGGGCTGTGTACCGGCCGGTTGAGTTGTCTCATCAAGATCCATACCGACGATGGGAGCGTCGGCCTGGGGTCGGTCTATTCGCATCCTGAGCTGGTGCGGACCGTCATCGAAGGCCAGTTGCGGGACTTCTTGGTCGGTGAAGACCCCACTAATGTCGAGCGGCTTTGGGACCGCATGTACTCCGTTACGCGCTGGTACGGGCGTAAGGGGGCGGCGATGTCGGCGCTCGGCGGCGTCGACATGGCGCTGTGGGACCTGCGCGGCAAGGCCGCGGGCAAGCCGGTGTATCAGTTGCTCGGCGCGAAGCGCAATCGCGTCAAGGCCTACGCCAGCGCGCTGCTGTGGAAAGACGATCCCGCCGAGTTGGACGAAGAAGCCAAGCGCCATGTGGCCAACGGTTACCGCGCGGTGAAGACCCGGCTGGGCCGTAACTACGAGTACGACTCGGCAGGCGTGAGGATCTTACGCGAGGCAGTGGGCCCGGACGTGCGTATCCAGGTGGACGGCAACGCCCGATACTCGCTCGACCAGGCCCGGCGCGTGTTGCCCAAATTTCGTGAGGCCGGGATCTTCTGGCTGGAGGAGCCCTTCGCCCCCGAGGACGTCGACAACTACCTGGCGCTGCGGCCCGATCTCAACGGCATCCCCCTAGCGGCCGGGGAGAATGACTTCGGCCTGCAGGGGTTTCGAGAACTGATCGACCGAAGGATGGTCGACATCGTGCAGCCGGATTGCTGCCGTGCGGGAGGCATCACCGAGTGCCGGTGCGTAGGAGCGTCGGCCGAAAATGCTGGTTTGCGAGTCGCCCCGCATACCTGGAGCGACGCCGTGGCCATGGTGGGCAACATGCATGTCGTGGCATCGCTCTCGAATAGCATCACGGTCGAAATGGACCAGACCGGCAACCCGTTTATCGACGATCTGCTGGTCGAGAAGCTACGCGTTGAGGAGGGCGAACTCGCCATGCCCCAAAGCCCGGGCCTCGGCATCGAGTTGAACGATGAGGTTGTCGAGCGGTATACGCTGCCGGCGGGAAGCGCTGTTCCGACGGGGAACTATTCGGACATGGTCTTCGGCCGGGAGCACTACGCTCCGGCGGGTCCGTATTGAGCGATGAATACGCAGACAAACGTCGATTATCAGCAGCCCACATGCGGGCGGTATTGGGTCGTGGTGTTCGCCGTCACTCTGTCAGTCATTACCTACATTCATCGCGTCTCGATCTCGCAAGCCGCGCCGCTGATCATCGAAGACCTCGGTCTCACCAAGGTGCAGATGGGCTGGGCGTTCTCCGCCTTCGCGCTTGGCTACTTTCTATTCCAAGTGCCCGGCGGCTGGCTGAGCGATTGGATCGGCCCGCGGCGCGTGCTGGCGGCGATCGTGATCACGTGGTCGTTGTTCACGGCCGCCACCGGATGGGTGGGGAACATCGCGACTCTCGTGGCCGTGCGGCTGTTCTTTGGCCTGGGACAGGGCGGCGCGTTCCCGGTCATGACCAAGACGTTCACGACCTGGCTACTGCCGGCCGAGCGGGTGCGGGCGCAGGGCCTGATGTGGTTTAGCGCGCGCTGGGGCGGTGCGACCGCGCCCTTGCTGGTGGTCTTTCTGCTTCAGTTCATCTCGTGGCGACGGGCGTTCGAGGTCTTCTCGGTGCTGGGCATCGTGTGGACGGTGTTCTTCTGGCGTTGGTACCGCGACAGTCCGCGCGGACACAAGAGCGTCAACGAAGCGGAGTTCGAGTTGCTAGGAGAAGCGGTCGAAGAGGCGGCCGGGCACGGGAACGTCCCGTGGGGACGGTTCTTTCGCTCGAGAACGGTGTGGCTGTTGTGTGTGCAGTACTTCTGTTTGTCGTACGGCTACTACTTCTACTTCACTTGGCTGCCCATCTACCTTCAAGAAGCACGCGGACAAAGCATGGAGCAGTCGGCGTGGCTGGCCGGGATCCCGCTTTTCATGGCCGGCATTGGTTCGCTGCTTTGCGGCTTCTTGCTGGGCAAGGTGGAAGGGTGGCTGGGAAGCGCGCGCCGCGCGAGACGATTCATGGCGGGGCTGGGTTGCTTCGGGTCGGGCGCCATGTTGGTCGCGTCGCTCGAGATCGAGGAGCCGCTGTGGGCGATCGTCGTGATGGGTATGGCGGCGTTTTCGACGGACCTGACGATGCCGCCGTCATGGGGGGCTTGCATGGACGTGGGCGGGCAGTATGCCGGAAGCTTGTCGGGAACCATGAACACGGCGGGGAACTTAGGGGCGTTCATCGGCGCGCCGGCCGTAGCGTACATCTTGAGCGCGACCGGCGGGAATTGGCCGCTGACGTTCTATGTTTCGGCAGCGATTTGCTGGGTTGCTCTAGGGTGTTGGATGTTCATCGACCCGGTAACGCCGCTTGATCGCGAGCCGAGGTCGGCTGCCTGACGTGGCGTATGCCGCCAGGCTTTGCGCAGTGAGATAGCGACTGACCGATTCCTCGGTTCCTATTGAATCCCGCAAATTATTATGACACTTTTTGACAGTGTGGAGCATCTATATATGTATGGGCAACCCCAAAGGTGTGAAGCGGGATTTCAAGGCGCTGGAGAAGCGCCGTTTCGAAGCGATGCGGCTGCTCCACCAAGGCCACAATCAGTCCGAGACGGCGAGACGGCTGAACGTCGCTCGCCAAACCGTCAGTGAGTGGCGGCGGCAATACCGCGAGCAGGGTGCGGCCGGACTCCGCCAGGCCGGGCGCGCCGGACGCAAGCCGCTCCTCGATGCCGCACAACGCGAACGCCTGACGTCGCTGCTGCTGGAAGGCCCGGAAGCCCACGGCTTCCCAACGCCCCTGTGGAGCTGTCCGCGGGTGGCTCGGCTGATCGGAGACGAGTTCGGGGTCGCATACCACGCAGGCCACGCCTGGAAGATCCTGCGAGCGCTCGACTGGAGCCCGCAACGCCCGGCCGGAAAGGCGCGCGAGCGCAACGAAGAGCGGATCCGCACCTGGAAGCGCAAGACCTGGAAGCGCATTAAAAAAAGCCCAAAACGAAGGCCGTACGCTCGTCTTCATCGACGAAAGCGGATTGAGTCAGAAGCCGCATCGCTGCCGCACCTGGGCGCCACGTGGCCAAACACCGGTGCTGCAGTTTAACTTCAACTGGGAGAAGCTTTCCGTCTCGGCGGGGCTGACGCTGCGTAACTTCTACTTCCGGCTCTATCCCGGTGCGATCGGCAAAGAGCAAGTGATCGACTTTCTCAAGGCGTTGGTACGTCATATCGATCGCCCGCTGCTGATCGTCTGGGATCGGCTGCCGGCGCACCGTAGCCGCCTGGTGCAAGAGTTCATCGAACTCTCCGAAGGCCACATCGCAACCGAGTACTTGCCACCCTATGCGCCGGAGTTGAATCCGGTGGAATACATCTGGGCTTACTGGAAGCAGCACGAGTTGCCGAACGTCTGTCCGAAAGACTACGGCGAGCTGAACGAGCGGGCCCGCAAGGCACTCCGCCGCATGTACCGCAAACCGCGTTTGATCACGGCCTTCTGGAAACAGTCTTCTCTTTGTTTTGACTGACTCTATATTATGCGGGAGTCAATAGGTTCCGGACAACAGCAACAGCTCGGTCGTTTGCCATCCTGAGTCTCGAAGAATCGAGACTCGGCAAGCCTGGACGCTTACGCCACATCGGGCGCGCGCAGGCAGGGAAGCGTACAACCGACACGAGTTACGTATCACGGATCACGAAACACGAATCACGATCCTTCATCAGGCTTGCCGGACTATAAGCCGGTTTCTGTACTCCGGCCGAAGCCGGAGCGGCAGCCATTCGACTAGGACCGGCATTACTACCGGCCTCAAGCAACCTACCCGGGACTCGGCCGCCCGAAGACGGCCGTGGACGCGGCGGGTCACCGCTCGTCCCCTATTTGGTCTTGCTCCGCGTGGGGTTTGCCCTGCCACCTCGATTGCGCGAGGCGCGGTGCGCTCTTACCGCACCATTTCACCCTTACCCCGTCGGCGAACCGGCGGGGCGGTATCTTTTCTGTGGCACTGTCCGTGAACCGCCCTTTGAGAACGGCCCCCCGGCCGTTAGCCGGCACGCCACCCTGCGGAGACCGGACTTTCCTCCCCGCCCCGAAGGACGCGGCGACTGCCCGTCCGGCAAGCCCATGATGATTCTAGCATCGGGGTCGATTTCACGGTCTGCCCTGAACGGCTTTTCGCCCCAGCGACGTTGAGCTTTCGTCACAATGGAAGCCCTGTACTCGGATCCGACGCCAACGTCCCGCACGGCCATCCAAGCCGTGTCTTGCACGGCCACACATGTTTCCTTCCAGCCTCTCATTCAACGCGATCCGAACGCTAGCGGATCTCTGGATCACCGGCGTACACTACGTCAACGACCCTCATGCTCGGTTCCGTAAAGCCTTCGGGGTTAGGTGATGTACTCGGCTCAGCCTGCAACTGTCCGCCTCAAGGGCGCTGGCGGCTTCGGTGAGCAGATGCTGGCAACCGACCATACTTCTTTATGGACCTTCGAAGTTCTGGCCGGTGGTTTCACCAACATCAGTGACAAGCCGCCTTATGGGTTGCAGGTAGTCGAGTACGACTGTCAACACCGATCCCCATTCAACTGCGAGGTCCACCCGTCCGTGCGCAATTTGGTTTCGCAGTCCCCCTAGTGGCATCCATCCCGAGTTGGTATGGCGCTGGCGCCCTGATTCCTTCATCGCGAGATCGTAGACTCGCAATAGGTCGCCCAGCGAGAGGAATACACGTCCATCAGTACGACCGATCCCGGTAGAGATCTCCTTGAATGATGACTTTGTTCGCTGTGCTACATACTCGGCTACATTTTGGCGAAGGTAGTTTTCTAGACTGGAGAAAAAGATAAACAGGGCGTTCGCTATCTCAACCGGCTCATTCGTGAGACACTCAAGTAGACAATGGTGAAAGAAACTCTTTTCGCGAGGACTTAGCTCTTTCCCACGAACTCTATAAAAAACGAATCGCTCGACCTTATTGACTGCCGCATAATATAGAGTCAGTCAAAACAAAGAGAAGACTGTTTCCAGAAGGCCGTGATCAAACGCGGTTTGCGGTACATGCGGCGGAGTGCCTTGCGGGCCCGCTCGTTCAGCTCGCCGTAGTCTTTCGGACAGACGTTCGGCAACTCGTGCTGCTTCCAGTAAGCCCAGATGTATTCCACCGGATTCAACTCCGGCGCATAGGGTGGCAAGTACTCGGTTGCGATGTGGCCTTCGGAGAGTTCGATGAACTCTTGCACCAGGCGGCTACGGTGCGCCGGCAGCCGATCCCAGACGATCAGCAGCGGGCGATCGATATGACGTACCAACGCCTTGAGAAAGTCGGTCACTTGCTCTTTGCCGATCGCACCGGGATAGAGCCGGAAGTAGAAGTTACGCAGCGTCAGCCCCGCCGAGACGGAAAGCTTCTCCCAGTTGAAGTTAAACTGCAGCACCGGTGTTTGGCCACGTGGCGCCCAGGTGCGGCAGCGATGCGGCTTCTGACTCAATCCGCTTTCGTCGATGAAGACGAGCGTACGGCCTTCGTTTTGGGCTTTTTTAATGCGCTTCCAGGTCTTGCGCTTCCAGGTGCGGATCCGCTCTTCGTTGCGCTCGCGCGCCTTTCCGGCCGGGCGTTGCGGGCTCCAGTCGAGCGCTCGCAGGATCTTCCAGGCGTGGCCTGCGTGGTATGCGACCCCGAACTCGTCTCCGATCAGCCGAGCCACCCGCGGACAGCTCCACAGGGGCGTTGGGAAGCCGTGGGCTTCCGGGCCTTCCAGCAGCAGCGACGTCAGGCGTTCGCGTTGTGCGGCATCGAGGAGCGGCTTGCGTCCGGCGCGCCCGGCCTGGCGGAGTCCGGCCGCACCCTGCTCGCGGTATTGCCGCCGCCACTCACTGACGGTTTGGCGAGCGACGTTCAGCCGTCTCGCCGTCTCGGACTGATTGTGGCCTTGGTGGAGCAGCCGCATCGCTTCGAAACGGCGCTTCTCCAGCGCCTTGAAATCCCGCTTCACACCTTTGGGGTTGCCCATACATATATAGATGCTCCACACTATCAAAAAGTGTCATAATAATTTGCGGGATTCAATAAGGGCGACAGTAGCTTCGCATTCATAAATCTCCGGAATCATGGCGCGCAAGAACTCTCCTCTTTCATGCGATGCCTGCCGGTACGACTTTATTGTCTCAGGGGCTTGCCAGTAGTTCGACGCGGCCTCCACCGTACTTTCGCGAACTTTCAGCGCTCTGACAAGCATTTCGTAGCCTCCTTCCCGAAAGAGATCAACCCAGTGCCAACGTCGAAAGCGTTCGGGCACGACGCAATCCTCGAGCCGCACTGGGATTAGGAATATGGTGCCGTCGGGCTGCTCTTCCGCGGCATCCAATGCCAGTTTGATCTCCTTTTGAACATACCCACTCCGTGTTATCGATTGTCGAGACAGACACACGGCCACCACATGGCTACTCCGCACCACCCTCCGGATCTCTGCCTCCCAATCCTGTCCCGCTACAAGGTTCTCCTCGTCTAACCATGCTTGAAATCCATCCTTCGTGAGTTTCCGGTACAAGCCACGAACCGCTGGTTTATCGCCCGAGTCGTGGCATAGGAACACCGACAAGGGTGAGAGGACGTTCGATATCGGCTGTCGGCTTGATTCCTGTTGTAGTTGCCCAATGATTCGCTTGATCCCGTCGACACGGGCATCACGTGCGCACGGAAGCGGCTGCCCGAGCGTTGCAGAAAACGGTCCAGGATGATCAACCCGACCGCGATGCCCACTCCCATGGCGGTCATCGTCCACGGCAGGCCCGTGACTTCGAACAGCGCTTTGGCGATGCTGGCGAACAGGCTGGCCTGGGGGGCCCGCAGGGCTTGCTCGCCGCCGGTACCGATGCCGTAGCCGCGATGCAGCAGCGTTAGGATCGGCGCGATGATGAACGCCGGCAAGAGAATGCCGATGAACTGCGACACCTGTTGGCGCCAGGAAGTAGCCTTCACCAGGAAGCCGGTCTTGAGGTCCTGGGAGGTATCGCCTGCGGTGGCAGCGGCGCAGCAGACGACCCCGGCCACGCCCAGCGCTCCCAGGATGCCCGCCGTCCCGCTCATGCCGCGCAGCAGCAGCACGATCGACGAGAAAATCAGCGCACAGATCGTCATGCCGGACACGGGGTTGTTCGAGGCGCCGACCAGTCCAACGATGTAGCTCGACACCGCGACGAAGAAGAACGAGGCAATCACCATCACCACACCCGCCACGATGGCGATGCTCGTTGACCCGGTCAGCGCATCATAGAGGACGATCGTCGTGACCCCGGCCAGGAGCAAGATCACCACGCCTTGCGAGGTGGGCAGGTCCTGGTCAGTGCGCTCGCGTGAGGCCTGCTGCTTGGCGCGGAAGCCGCTCATCGCCTCGCGAACGCCTTTCGCAATGCCCTTGCGAATGCTGAACATCGACCACAACCCGCCGATGATCATGGCGCCGACGCCCATGTAGCGGATCTGACCGCTCCAGGCATCCCAGGCGGCGTCGACGATGTCGCCTGCGGGCAACGGATGTGCCAGATAGAACAGCGGGATCGAGACGACCCAGCCGATGGCCCCGCCGGCAAACACCAGCAGGGCGATCTCGAACCCGACGATGACCCCGACGCCGAGCAGCGCTACCGACATGTCGCTGCCGAAATAGACGAGCGTCCGCCCGGCGCGCGCGGCCCCTTCGACGATGGGGCGGATGACCCCGACGAGGCCGATCAGCGACTTGAAGACGACGCCGCCCACCACCGAGGCGAAGATCCGCTTCAGTTCGCCGCCGCCCTCCTGGCCTGCTTCGAGTACCTGGGCACGGGCGACGCCTTCGGGGTAGATCAGCTCGTCGTCGCCTTCGACGATCAGCGTGCGCCGCAGGGGGATCATGAAGAGAACCTCCAGTACACCGCCCAGCAGGCCGATCATCGTAACCTTCCAGAATGGAAAGTCGGTCCACACGCCGGCGATGACCAAGGCCGGGACGGTGAAGATAATGCCGGCAGCCACCGACTCACCGGCCGAGGCCATGGTTTGCACGATGTTGTTCTCGAGAATCGTCCCGCGACGCAGCAGCCCGCGGAGGATGCCCATCGACACGATCGCCGCGGGAATGCTGGCCGATACGGTCATGCCGGCGTAGAGGCCCAGGTAGGTGTTGGCGGCGGTCATGACGACGCCGATCGCGAGGCCGAGGATGACGGCGCGCCAAGTGAGTTCAGTCATACGGATTGAGGAGCCTGCATTTTAGACGAGGCTCGGGGTTCGCGGCGTTCCGCGGGGCCTGCGGCCTAGCGTAGAGGGGTGCTCAAGTGCACAGACGGGTTCCCGTGCTGCCGGTAGTGGCGCGGACGCCTACGTCTGCCGCATCGACACTCTTGTCGATGCTTGGGCTGCTGGTTGGCGGGCGATCCGCGCTGAACCCCAGTGTCGGTGAGAGTACCGACACGGCGGGTGGGGACCTGCGCCACTGCCTAGTGTAGTGCGTCAAGCAGATTGCACCTTATGCAGGGCGGCACGTCCGCGCTTGACTTTCTCGAGGATGTCGGAGGCGGTCGCGGTCCAGATGAAGGGCGTGGGATGCCCGTTGTGCTGGGCGATGTAGTCGTCAATGGCGGCGACGAGCTCGTCCACGCTGCGAAACACGCCGCGGCGCAGGCGCTTGACGGTGAGATCGCGAAAGAATCGCTCGACCATGTTCAGCCACGACGCCGAGGTCGGGGTGAAATGAATGTGGAAGCGCGGGTGACGATCGAGCCAACGCTTCACAGCGGCATGCTTGTGGGTGGCATAGTTGTCCACGATGAGATGAAGCTGTTTGTCCTTGGGAGTGCGGCGGTCAATTAAGCGCAGGAAGCGCAGCCATTCCTGGTGGCTGTGTCGGGGCATGCACTCGGCGATCACGCTGCCGTCAAGGCTGTTGAGCGCCGCAAACAGGGTGGTCGTGCCGTTGCGCTTGTAATCGTGGGTCATCGTTTGGCCGCGTCCCTTTTTGAGCGGCAGGCCGGGCTGGGTGCGATCGAGGGCTTGGATTTGGGACTTCTCATCGAGCGAGAGAACCAGAGCATGCTCAGGCGGATTGAGATAGAGTCCGACGATGTCGTCGAGTTTCTCGGCGAAACGCGGGTCATTGCTGAGCTTGAAGGTCTTGATGCGGTGGGGCTTGAGGCCATGGGCGCGCCAAATCCGTCCCACGGTGGAAGCGCTGACGCCGGCCCGCGGCGGCCATGGTGCGGCGGCTCCAGTGGGTGGCGTTGGACGGTTTCTCGCGGGTGGTCTTGTGGATGATCTGCTGTACTTTCTGCTTCGAGACGGCAGGTTTACGACCGGGCCGTGGGGCGTCTTTTGCAATGCCGGCGATGCTGCTTTCGAGAAAGCGCGTGCGCCAGCGGGCCACCAGCTGCCGCGAGACACCGAGCTGTGCGGCGATCTGCTTATTCTCGAGACCGTCGGCGGCCAGCAGGACAATCCTGGCTCGCAGGGCGAGACGAACGGCGACTTGGCGGCCGCGCGCGTAGCGGTCCAACTGCTTGCATTGCGCTGTGTTCAAAGTTACTGGTTGTGCTCTTCGCATCCCATGCCTCCTGTTAATAGAGACGATGGGAAGCCAATATAAGTTACATTATTTATGGTGCACTACACTAGGTCGTGTTAACACTAAGTCGCAAAAGCTGCTATACTCGGAGGTATGGAGATCACCGAGCAGCAATACCGCCGCATCGAGCCGGTCCTGCCCCGCCAGCGCGGCAATGTGAGCCTGCCGAACCTCACGGTTTTGAACGCCATGTTGTATGTCGCCGAGCAGGGCTGCAAATGGCGCGGCTTGCCTAAACGCTTCGGTAACTGGCACACCATTTATACCCGCATGAACCGCTGGTCGAAGAACGGCGTGCTCGACGCCGTCTTCGAGAAACTGCAGCGCGAGCAGCTGGTCCGCATCCGAATCGAAGCCGTGTCAATGGACTCGACCATCGTGAAGGTTCATCCCGACGGCACGGGCGCGTTAAAAAAACGGTCCGCAAGCGATCGGCAAATCCCGCGGCGGATGGACCACCAAGATTCATATGGTTGCCGCAAATGCTCGAACGGCGATAACCTTCGCTCTCTCGCCCGGCCAAGCGCACGACGCCCAGCAGGGCCGCGAACTGCTCGGTGGTCTGGGGCCACTGCCCGAGCCGCTGCCGCTGCTGATGGACGGCGCCTATGAGGACGATCAGACACGCCAACTGGCTTTGGATTTCGGATGGATTCCCGTCGTGCCGCCTCGGCGCACCCGCCTGGAGCCGTGGGAATACGACCGAGCGCTCTATCGCCGCCGCAACGAGATCGAGAGACTCTTCCGACGGCTCAAGGGATTCCGCCGCATCTTCTCCCGCTTCGACAAGCTCGACGTCATGTTCCTCGCCTTCCCCCACTTCGCCCTCATCGTCGAGGCTCTACGTTTCGATACCCTACGTTAGTGTTAACACGCCCTAGCGCAAGCTACAGGGGGCCGGTCTGGGAATCAGGCGATCGCTTTGCCGACTTGGTCTTCGCGCTGCGGATTGAAGCGTTCGACGAAGCGGGTGTCGAAGTGGCCGGCGAGGAAGTCCGGGTCGGCCAGGATGCGTTGGTGCAGCGGGATCGAAGTGTGAACGCCCTCGACCACGAACATGTCGAGAGCGCGCTGCATGCGGCTAATGGCTTCGGCGCGGTCGCGTCCGTGGGCGATCAGCTTGGCGACCAGCGAATCATAGTGCGGCGGGACGAACCATCCCGAGTAGGCTGCCGTATCGACGCGGATGCCGATGGCACCCGGCGGCCGCCAAGTCTCGATGCGGCCGGCCGAGGGAACAAAGCTGCCCGGATGCTCGGCGTTGATGCGGCATTCGATCGCGTGTCCGCGGAAGTCGATCTTGTCAGGCACGACGGAGGAGAGCGGCTCACCGGCAGCCAGCAGGATCTGACTCTTGACCAGGTCCAGGCCGGTGATGGCTTCCGTGACGGGATGCTCGACCTGAATGCGGGCGTTCAACTCGATGAAGTGGAGGCGGCCCTGGTCGTCCATCAGGAACTCGGCGGTGCCCGCGTTCGAGTAGCCGATTTCGCCGAAGGCCTTGGCGATGCGGGCGCCCATGGCTTCTCGGGTGGCTGTGTCGAGGGTGGGTGACGGCGCCTCCTCCAGCAGCTTCTGATGGCGCCGCTGAATCGAGCACTCGCGCTCACCCAGGGTAATGACGTTGTTGTCGTTATCGGCGAGGATTTGGAACTCGATGTGACGCGGCGCGGTCATGTACTTCTCGAGATAAATGTCCGAGGACTGGAAGCTAACCGCCGCTTCGTGTTGCGCCTGATGAAACTTGTCGGACAGCTCCTCGGGTTTCGTAACGATGCGCATGCCGCGCCCGCCGCCGCCTCCGGCGGCCTTGAGGATCACCGGATAGCCGATCTCGTCGGCCCACCGCTTGGCTTCTTCGGCGGAATGTAACGGCTCTTCCGTACCGGGAAGGATCGGCAGTCCGGCTTCTCGAACGCGCTTTCGCGCTTGCGCCTTGTCGCCCATCAGTCGCATGGTCTCCGGCTGCGGCCCGATGAAGGTGATGCCCGAGACTTGGCACACCTCGGCAAAGCCCGCGTTCTCGGCCAAGAAACCGTAGCCCGGGTGAATCGCATCGACGTCGGTGATCTCGGCGGCGCTGATGACGGCTGGAACGTTGAGATAGCTGTCGGCCGTGCGTGGCGGGCCGATGCACAGGGCTTCGTCGGCGAACCGCACGTGGAGCGAGTTGCGGTCGGCTTCCGAGTACACGGCGACGGTGCGGATGCCGAGGTCCTTGCAGGCGGCGATTACACGCAGGGCTATTTCGCCACGGTTCGCGATAAGAAGTTTCTGGAACATACCGTCAAAAAGCGCTAATCAGAGCCAGGGCGACAATGGAGACTGTCCCACTTCGTGATTGTCCCACTTCGTGATTCTCGGGAACGATCAACAACGAAGCTGCGTGGTGGCGCTTGATACCCGTCCCCATTCTTTCATAGCCCTTAGGAATCAGGCTTGATGGCAAACAACGACTCGCCGTACTCGACCGGCTGTCCGTTCGAGACGAAGCGTTTCACGACCACGCCACTCGTCTCGGCTTCGATCTCGTTCATCAGCTTCATCGCTTCAATGATGCAGAGCACTTGGCCCGACTCGACACGGTCGCCCACCTGAACAAACGGTTGCGACTCCGGTGAAGGGGCTTCGAAGAAGGTCCCGACGATCGGCGCGGTAACGACGGTATGGCCTTCGTCCTCCTCCTTTGACTGGGCCGGTTCAACTGTGCTGGAACCCGCTGATTCCTGTACCGCAGGGCCCGGTGAGCTCGAGGCGGGTGCCACGGCCGGCGCGGCCGTCCCCTCGGCGCCGGGCGCGCCGGTCGACACAACGATATAAGGCGGCTGATTCGGCCCGTCGGAAGAAGACCTTCGCCGGATGTGTATCCTTTCGTCGCCGCGCTCGAGTTCGAGCTCTTCGATGTCACGCTCGGCGAGCGCGTCCATGAGTTCCTTGATTTCCTCGATATTCATGATGGCAATAGGGTTCGACGGGAGCCGCCGTTCCAGGGGCCGCGGTTGCGAAGCTCAGAGACGCAGCAACCGCTTGGGCGTGGGGGTGAGTATTTCGCAGCCGTGCGGCGTCACGACCACGGTGTCCTCGATCCTGACGCCGCCGAGTTCGTCCAAATACGCCCCGGGTTCGATCGTGATCACCATGCCGGCCGCCAAACGGGCTTTTTCGCCAGGTCCAATGCGGGGCGATTCGTGGATTTCCAGGCCCAGCCCGTGCCCCGCCGAGTGCGTGAATGCCTTGTCGAGTTTGAATCGGCGCAAGACCTGCCGGGCACGGCGGTCGACGGTCGCTGCTTGAACGCCGGCCCGCACCGCGTCGAGTGCGGCGAGCTGCGCTTCGAGCACCGCCCGGTAAAGCCGCCGCCGGTCCTGATTAACCCGGCCCAGGCAGACCATGCGGGTCATGTCGCTCGTATAGCCATCGAGTATAGCACCCTGATCGACGACGATGAGCGTATGCGGCTCAAGCGGCACGCGGCGCGGTTCGGCGTGGGGAAGGGTGGAGTGGAGGCCGCCGGCGACGATCGTGTCAAACGCGGCCTTCTCCGCTCCGAGGCCCCGCATTTGGTACTCGATCTCTGCGGCGAAACGGGCTTCGGTCCAGGTGGGCCGCACCTCGCGGCAAGCGCGTCGGAAGGCGTTCGAGTTCAGCCGAGCCGCACGGCGCATCTTCGCGATTTCGTCCGGACTCTTGATGAGCCGCAGCCCCTCAACCAGACCGTTCAACCCAATGAGCCGACGCCCCCGTAGTGCTTGGCGGAGCCAGTTATACAAGGCGAATGGAGCGCGGTTCGCTTCGAATCCGAGGCGCCAGACCCGTCGCTTCTTGAGATCGTTGGCGATCGTAGGCAGGGAGTCCCGCTCGGTGATGACGACATCGACCGCGGCGGCTTGTTGGCGGGCCTGAGCTGTATAGCGGCCATCAGTGTAGAGAACCACGAAGGAGTTCCCGATCAGCAGGTATCCGTTCGAGCCGGCGAAGCCAGTGAGATAGCGAATATTGCTAAGTTCGGTAACCAGCAGAGCCGCAGATTCGTCGAGCACGACACCGTGCTTGGCGGCCGCTCTTCGTAGCTTGCGTAGGCGGGCGACGGAGGTCTTGCCCGCAGCGGTCTCGGCCGGCGGATTCACTGCGCTTTTCCGGAAACGATCAAGTAGAGCCCGTTGAACTGCGGCAGGAATTCGATCTCCGGATAGGACTCGACATCCAATACCAATCGCGCCGTTGTGGGCTGTTCTCGAAACTGGCCCGCACGTACCCTCTTGACTTGGGCGTGCGAGACCGTCTGCTGAATCTGGCTGCGCGGCAGCGAGACCTGCACCCCTTTCAAATCAACCACGACACGCTTGGGGCGATCCAAGCGGAAGCTCGAATACTCGGGTTGCTTGCCCGTCAAAGCGAAGATTCGCAGCGCCTCGGCTCCACCCAACACAACAAGCTGCGTCAGCTTGCCGCCCTCCGCCACAGGAGGAGTCGCCGCTGCGAGGGACGGTTTGTCGGGCGCGACACTTATTCTTTGCGCGGGCGAACTTGCAGGGCTGGGGACCGCCACCTCTGATGGATGGAGTACTGTGCCGGCAATCTGTGGTGGACTCGGGGTTTCCGAGCCGGATTCCCCCGCCACGGCGGCCGGTTCCGCGGATGCGTCCGAGGTTTCGTCGCCGATGACAGCGTCGATGAACTCCCCCTCCGACGCCCGCGAGTCGGCCCCGGCCAGGGCCTGTGCGGACGGTTGCACTTCGCCGAACTGGAAGAACAGAATGAGCGCTCCCGTCAACAAGAACAGTCCACCCAAGACAACTTCGCGCCGGTCGACAAACGTGCCGTTGCGGGGAGTCACAAGAGACTCCAGCCGTCCGGCCGACGACGGTTTGGCTTTGAGCAGGTTGACCCGGATCATAAGTCGTCGAAGCTCCGCAACGCCAAACCCACCGCTACCGCCAGCGATGGGCCGTGCTGGACGACCACCTGGCCGGCTTTGCTGTTAGGCACGTAGGAGATCCTGCGAAACGCGTCCATCTCTACGAGACGCAATCCGGCACGAGTCTGCAAGGTCTCCGCAAGCCGTTCGGTGCGCGCCGCACCACCAGACAGGTAGAGCGTGTCGAGCGTGAGTGGATGAGCCCTCTCGGTGAGGCTCTCCCATTGGCGATTCACGACCGTCAGGACTTGTTCGGGCAACCCGCCGGACTCGGCGGAGGGCCACTCTCTCGGTAAATTCGCGCCACGGGCGTATAGCATCGTCTCACCCCGGACCAGCGCCAAGGTCAAACGACGTGCTCCGATGTGCAGTAGGACCGACACGTCGTTCCGCTGGGGCTGATAGTTGTAAATCCATGCGTTGGCCAGCGCGCACGGCTCCACATCCACCAACGTCGGACCCTTTCCGGCCAAAGCGAGGGTCTCGCGTAGCCAATCGACTCTTTCCATCGGCGCGCTGACCCACAGAACCAGGCTGCTATTGTCTGAATCGGCCTCCAGGCGCCACCAGTCCAGGGCGGCGCGCTCGATCGAGTAGGGCACGATGGGCTCTGCGATCGATTCGATTTGCGCCCGCCAGTCCCCACCGTCGTCGGGCAGGGGGTCCGCCTGACAGTAAACCTGGCTGCCTCCAACCGCGACGGCGACACGGCGTGTTCTGATGTGATAGTCGCGGGCAAGGGCGCGGATCTCGCCGGACACGAGGACTCCGTCGGTCAAAGCACCGTGCTTGACCGCAGCTTGTGGGACTTCGACGAGGGCCGCCCGATCGAGGACGATCGTACCTTTGCGCCGTCGGAGCACGACCGCCTTGAGCCGGCTCGAGCCGATGTCCAATCCGACCACGGAGCGGCTTCGACGCGGCGGCCACCAGCGAAAGCGCTTGCGGCGAGCCGTATCGGCCGGCGCCTCGGGAGTATCGTCTTCGACTTCGACCGCTTCTTCGTCTGCCTTCAGTGAGAACATGGTCCGTTGGCGCAGTGGCTGATGCGATCGCGGATATCAAGCCGCCCGTCTTTTTACTGTACGCT
Organism: Bryobacterales bacterium; assembly: GCA_965248255.1. Lineage (GTDB taxonomy): Bacteria > Acidobacteriota > Terriglobia > Bryobacterales > UBA6623 > JAKZVK01. The sequence goes on along the minus strand of CBDFIW010000004.1, from coordinate 1,143,036 downwards.
CCTGGCCAAATCCTCGGCGAGTAGTTTCGCTCGCTCCGCCAGGTTCTCCGCGAGCGGCAAGTCTTGCTTGCGTGCGGTCTCCGCTTGCCGGATGAAGGCGCGGACACGCTTGACCTCCTCGGCCTGCTCCGGATTCGGACCGCGCTGCAGTACACGGGCCAGGCTGCGATGGGTTGCCGCCAGGCTCCCGTCGATCGACCTGTTGTATTCATTACGTTCCTCGGGGCTGAGAATGCGTCCTAGTCGCAGGCCGGACGCAGGTGCCGGAGCTACGGACTCGGACGGCGTGACGGATTCGCTCGACGCCTCGCTGACTTCCGCGCTCTCGGCTTCCAGCTCCGTTGTCTGCCGTGGCGGGTCGACCGCCAACGGGGGCGGTACGTCGGGAATCGCCTCGGGAGGTATCGGCTGCGGAGGCGGCAGGGTGGCGACGGTTTGCGGCTCGGAAACCGGCGCCGACGGAATCCTCGGGGGCTCCGGTACGGGCGCCGCGACAGCCGGGGTGAGCGGGGGCGGCGCTGTGTCCCTCTTTCCACAAGCGACCACCGCTGCACAAGCTGCCAGGATGATCACGAGCCCAGTCGCGCGCGCGGTTGCGCTCGTCTTTGGCCGTGGAAGTCTCATGCCCGAGTTCACACACCGCTTTCCCGGGCCACAGCCTGGCCGGTTAACGCTGAGGGGTTCCGCGGCTCGTCCTTGGCCGGCGGGAATCTCAGCCGAAACATTGTGCCCTCGTTTTGTTTGCTGGTGAAGTCAATTGTACCACCGTGCAACTGCACTACTCGGAACGTCATCGCCAGCCCGATGCCCGAGCCTTTCCCCTTGGTTGTGAAGTATAAGTTGTAGATTTTCTCCCTTAGCTCGGCGGGAACCCCTACTCCTTCATCCTGAATCGTCAGCATCCACCCGCCGCCTGCCTGCTCGGCCGCCAAGTGTATCCGTCCGCCGTCTTTCATCGACTCGACGCCGTTGACAACGACGTTGAGGACGGCCTGCATCAGTAGATCACGGTCGCCTCGTATTGGCGCCTCGGCCGGCAACCCCTCAGTGATGACCTTGACACCCTGACCGGCTGCGTCGGGCTGCACAAGCGATGCGACCTCTCGCGCGAGCGCCGCCAGATCAACACGCTGCAGCTCTAGGTCCACCGGCCGGGTAAAATCAAGAAAGCTCTTTACAACACGATCCAAGCGTGTGATCTCCCGGCCGATCACCTCGATCTCGGACTCGGCTTCCGGGGCCACGCTTTCGAGCTTCGATTTGAGGATCTCGAGATGCAGAGCAATCGAATTTAGAGGGTTCTTGATTTCGTGCGCCGCACCGCTGGTCAAACGGCTAATGGCAGCGAGGCGCGCCGAGACGTCGAGCTGCGACTCGATTTCGCGGCGGGGGTCGGCGTCGCGCAGCGTCACCAGAGTACCGGTCCGCTCGTGACTCGGGAAGTCTTCGACGACCTCGACGGTCACCAGCAGATGGACCGGGTCCGAGCCGGTCCGCCGCAACTCGACCGGGTGTTCGATGACCTCCCGACGTACGTGGACGGCTCCTTGGACGAGCGCCCCGAGATCAGTGGAGGCGGGGAAGACTTCGTATAGGGTCTTGCCCATCACCTCCCAGCGGCCCCAGCCCAGCAACCGCTCCGCACCGCGCCCGGCCATCACCAGGCGATCGTCGCGCCCGAAGAAGAGCACGGCCTCTTCCATGCGGTCGAGGAGCTGATCGAGGTTGGAGCGCATCTTGTTGACATCGGCCTGCGCGCCGCGAAAGCGCTCGCCGAGCAAGGTCAGTTTGGACTTGACGGCAGCTTCCTCCTTCGAGGCGGTCTCCTCTCCGCCGGTTTCGACCGCCGATTCCCCACGAGCAATACGGTCGATGATGGCCCCGATGCGCTCGAGCGGCCGGAACGCCAGGTTCGACGCCAGGATCGCAACAAGTAGCGACACCAGTAACGAGACGGCCGAGACGGCGGCGAGTTGGCTGATCTGCGGCATGACGGCGCTCCGAAGCAGGACCGTCGATAGAATCACACGGACGCTCAACACCTGCCGTCCGGATACGCCGAGGGGCCGCGAGACCTGGTAGTCCTGGTTGGGAGAGAGCAGCGCGTTGAGCCGCGCCCACACGCTCTTGTCATCGAACTCCTCGAAGTCCGGCGGCGGCTCGATCTTCTGCCCTTTCTGCGACGGCAACGACGCAGAGAGAACGCGGTCATCTGGGCCGGTAATGACGATCTCGATGATAAGTTGCGATGTGCCCGTCATTTTCTGGAGCAGGGCCGCGAGGTCCTGGTCCTGCTCGACGATGCGAGTCCAGAGGGTTGTCAGCTCGTCGAGGTTCGTGGGGCCGGGCGCACGGCGCGCCGTCTCTTCATTCACGATCGAGAGCAGCACGCTTTCGATGACTTCGGCGCTGGTGCGGGCTTCTCGCAAAGCGTCCTGGAAGCGTGTGTCGAGCAGGTCGCGCACGTTGAGCGCGGACAGCGCCAGCACCACGACCACGACTAGCGCGAGGATGAAGAATTGGAGCCTAACCCTCAGGGACATAGTGGAGAGTTGTCAGCGAAACCGCGTCGCCAAGCTTTCCGCACCAAGGTTTGCGTTGAGCACGCGAACACGGGCGCAGCGCGCTGCGCCCCCACATCCAGCCGGCCACCTTCGTCCGCAACGTCGGAGCACCGGCACGCCGTGCCCGAAATCCTGACCGGCCGCCATCTTGGCTCACTGCGAGCTGTAGTCTTTGAGCTTGTTATGCAGCGTCTTCAGGCTGATGTCGAGGATGCGCGCCGCGCGGGTCTTGTTGTTCGAAGTGTGCTCGAGCGTCTTGAGGATCAGCGCCTTCTCACTCTCGCGTACGGTCGTCCCGACACGCACTGAGACGACATTGGGATCGGACGACTGCTCAACGACTCCGGTTTCGGCGCCTCCGTCGAGGCCGCCGACAAGATGGCCGGGCCGGATGCTGCCCTGCCCTGCCAGGATGACCGCGCGCTCCAGCACATTGCGCAGTTCCCGCACGTTGCCGGGCCACGGATGCCGGCGAAAGCTGTCGATCACTTCCGGCTGCAGATCGACGACCCGGCAGTCATGTTTCTTGTTGAGATCGCGTAGCAGGGCCTCGGCCGTCGGCAGCAGGTCGTCGGGCCGTTCCCGCAGCGGAGGCAGATGAATGTGGAATACGTTGAGACGGTAGTAGAGGTCCTGGCGCATCTGTTTCTGCTGCAAAGCCTCTTCGAGGTTCTTGTTGGTGGAGGCGATCACGCGGACTTCAACCGCCAGCTCGCTGCTGCCGCCTAGACGCCGCACGCGCGAGTCTTCGAGCACCCTCAGCAGTTTGGCCTGGGTACCGATGGGCATGTCACCGATCTCGTCGAGCAGCAGCGTACCGCCGTGCGCCAGCTCGAAGCACCCCGAGCGCCGCTGGAGCGCCCCGGTGAAGGCGCCCTTCTCGTGTCCGAACAACTCACTTTCCATGAGCGTTTCGGGCAGTGCGGCGCAATTGACAGCGACGAACGGGCCCTCTTTGCGCGGGCTCAGATTGTGTATCGCACGCGCGGCGAGTTCCTTGCCGGTACCGCTTTCGCCGGTGAGCAATACGGCGGCTTTACTGCCGGCTACTTGGCGGATCAGCGAGAAGACCTGCTGCATCGCGGCGGACGGGCCGACCAGGTCCTCCAGAACGCCTTTGAAACTCAATTCGCGCTGCAGCCGGTCAGTTTCTTCGGCGAGTTTTCCCTGTGCCGCGGCCCGCGCCAAGAGTTCTTTGAGCGCGCTGGCTTGAATGGGTTTTTCGAGGAACCAAAAAGCGCCCAAGTCATGCACCGTCTTGAGCGCGTTTTCGATGCTGCCGAAAGCAGTGAGGACGATGGCGGGGGGTCCCGGCCCGTCCACTGCGAGTTTTTCGAGCAGTTGGAATCCGTCCATGCGGGGCATGTTGAGGTCAGTGACAAGCACGTGAGCCGGGAAGGCTGTGAGCTTCTCGATCGCCTCCTGGCCATCCGCGGCGGTTTCAACAGTGAATCCCCACGAAGAAACCAAGCTGGCCAAGCCGTTACGCTGGTCCTCTTCGTCGTCCGCGATGAGCACACGGGTCGGACTGGAGATCTCCACTTCGGGCATCGACTCTTATTCTAGCCGGGCGTAGCATGCCGCGCCCGGACACGCGTGTCGTGCACCTCTCGACCACCTCCACTACACACATTTGCCATTTGCTCGCCCAAGTGATAGCATACATGCAAACATTTTCCGACCTGAATGTTTCGTACGTGTCTAAGCTCTTGTAGACAATAGCTTTGGCCACTCGGGTTTTCGTCAACAGACCGATCCACACGTGTATTCACAGGGTAACGCCTTGCACGGAAAGAACAAGCGCGCGAGCGGGTTCGGAGGTTTGCGTCCACAGGCTAACGTCTTGTAACCAAACGGGAAACTTTTTCTGGTTGAGCGGAGGTCACCATCGCGTACCATCAAACCTTAACCTCGCCGTCGATGGCTGCTAGCGCAACCGCACTGGCCCTGGAAAAAGGGCTGCCCACCAACGTTGAAGCCGAGCGATTCGTGCTCGGCTCGATTCTGCTCGACGACAGCCTTTTCCCCCAAGTGGCCGGCCGGCTCGACCCGTCTGACTTCGCGATCGAAAAGCACCGCCGCATCCTTCTGCGCATGGAAGAGCTGCATGCGCGCGGCGTGACCATCGAAGATCTCACTCTCGTCGAAGAGCTGTCGAAGAACGATCAACTCCAATCCTGCGACGGCGTCGCCTACATCGCGTCTTTGAGCGGCGGCATGCCGCGGCTGTCGAGCATCGACAGCTACATCAAGATCGTCAAAGACAAGTCGCTGATGCGGCAGCTCGTGCACACGGCGAACGACATCATCTCGCAGTGCATCGAGGGCGGCGAAGAGATCGACGACCTGTTGGCCGAGGCGGAGTCGTCGATCATGAAGGTCGGCGACGCCCAGTTGCGCTCCGGCTTCTCGAACCCGCGCCAGATCGTCGAGGGCTTCACGGGCGGGATCGGGGCGTTCCTCGATCCGAGCAAAAGGGTTCGGGGTCTCTCGACGCCGTTCTTGAAGTTCGACGAGATGACCACGGGGCTCCACGCCGGCGAGTTGATCGTGATCGCGGCGCGTCCCTCGATGGGTAAGACCGCCTTGGCCCTCAACATCGCGCAACACGTCGGCACCGCCATGCCCGACAAGCCGGCCCTACCGGTGGCGGTCTTCTCGCTTGAGATGTCGAACGAATCGCTGTTAACGCGTCTGCTCTGTTCGACGGCCCGAGTGGACAGCCATCGCTTCCGCGGCGGCTATCTGAACCAGGAGGAGCGACGTCGTCTCCACCAGGCCCTCAATCAACTGGTCGAGAGCAAGATTCACATCGACGACTCGGCCGACACCAACATCCTGGACATCAGCGCCAAGTGCCGGCGCCTGCAATCCGAACACGGCCTCGGGCTTGTCATCGTCGACTATCTCCAGTTGCTGGCCTCAAAGGGCCGCTTCGACAACCGCACGCAGGAGATCTCGGCGATGACGCGCGGGCTCAAGCTGCTGGCGAAGGACCTGAACATCCCTGTCATCGCCCTGTCGCAGCTCAGCCGCGCGCCCGAGACACGGCCCGGCGACCACCGTCCGCAGTTGAGCGACCTGCGCGAGAGCGGCTCGATCGAGCAGGACGCTGATCTCGTTGGATTCATCTTCCGCGAAGAGGTCTACAAGCCGGACCGCGAGGACCTGCAAGGCGTCGCCGAGCTGCTCCTCGCCAAGCAGCGCAACGGCCCGACCGGCCGCATCAAGCTCGCGTTCATCGGTCAATACGTCAAGTTCGAAAACCTCGCCCAAGACATCGGCGAAGACCTGCCCGACGAGGGCGAGTCGCCCCCGTTCTAGGGTTAGCCACGCTTCGGGTCTGCAACACTGGTTCGAATCAATCCACTACACGTCTTCGGGAGTCCCGCCGTCGTCTTGGTTGCAATTGGAGCCGGCCAGAAAAACGGGGCCTGGGGCGGGTTGCCGAGACGGCCGGCGCACGGTTTTCACCACACGCGAATGCCAAGGTTCAGGGCGGCCCCTCCGCCGGGTGGTACTGACACGCCCAATCGAACTCGGCTTCTGTCGCGGTTGCTGTCTCTAGTGACGGTTCGGCCGACGATGTATCCGAGCGTGGCTCCAGCAATCACGTCTGTAAGATGGTGCTTCCGACTCTTCAGGCGGCTCGCCCCGACATAGCCGGCCAGCAGATAGGCAGGCACGCCTGCCTTCCAGCCGTAGTGCCGCGAGACGACCGTCGCCCACACGAACGAATTGGAGGTGTGTCCTGAGGGGAATGATAGATTGCTTGTCCCGTCCGGCCGCTCCCTTCCACTGACAACCTTGATCCCGCCCGTCAGGGTGTTCGTGATAACAAACCCTTGCGCCAGCGAATATGTAAACCTTTGATAATCGGAGTTGTCCGTCATTCTGCTCGCAAGGAAGGAAAGGCCGATCGCGGGGCCAAGAAACTGTGATTTACCGATCTGTGTTCCCACACCGTCAAAGCCCCGCCATCGCGACGTGTCTTGGAAGTAATCCGTGACCGGGTCGTCGGCGGGAATGGCTGCCGCCGCGACGCCGCTCCCGACGAGGAGCACAGGTAGGTTGTCTCCAGACCACAGGTCGAGGAAACCACGCGCCACATCCTTCGGGAATTCTTTGACCGGAGGGGCGCCTTCGGGTACGCTTGCAGGCTGTGCGTAAAGCGGCTGCAGTCCATGGATCAGAAGACCCGTGAGCAGCGCGAGCGTACCAAGTCCGCAGCGGAACGCCACGGCGGACTCCAGGAAGAATCGGGTCACGTTGACTAGTTCCAACCTCAGCAGACCACTCTGAAGATTCTCTGAAGGTGGAATAGCAAAGGGAGGGTTTCGAGATCGACTGCCGCCGTCCGAAACAGCTCCGCGACTTCCAGAAACACTTCAGAGTCGGCCGGCGCGTTCATTCTCACGAGGTGAACGAAGTCACCCTACCACATCACGGCGGGTAGCCCGGTCGGATACGACTCCCCTCGCCGGTCCCACTGAACACAACGACCGCTGTCACGCTTGTCCTGCCCGCGCGGCTCCCGGCGATACAATCACGATTCGCGTACCTTGCCGTTGAAGGTTGGCTGATCTGCTGCGGTAGAATCCGGATTAAGGTCGACTCCGTAGCTGTTCCTACCCGACGTTCGCCCCAGCGTCGCTAGGGGCGCGGCGGTGAAATGTTCCTCGCGCTCGGGCAGGGCCGCAGCAGCCCTGCCCTACACACGCGAAGCGACGGACCATCGAGGGACTTTGCACACCCACCTGACAGAGATCTCCGCGGACACACCCGACGACTTGGCGATCCAACAGGCGGCCGAAGCCATCCGCGCGGGCAAGGTGGTGGCCGTACCCACGGACACGCTCTATGTGATGGTCGCCGATCCCTTCAGCTTGCGGGCGGTGGCGTCCGTATACGCCGCGAAAGGACGTGAACTTCACCGGTCGTTGCCCATTCTCGTGGACTCGCTGCCGATGGCGGAAGACTACGCGGCCCACTTGAGCGCACGTTTCTATTTACTGGCCCGGCGTTTCTGGCCCGGTCCGCTCACGATCATCGTGCCCGCCTCGCCTCTGTTGCCGCTCAAAGTCACAGGGCACACCGGCAGGCTCGCCGTGCGGCAAAGCCCGGCCGTCGTGCCCAACCGGCTGATCGAGATGCTCGAGATGCCTATCATCGCTACGAGCGCCAACCGCTCGGGCGAGCCGACTTGCCGCAGCGGCTTCGAAGTACTGGGCCAGATGGATGGTCGCGTCGACCTCATCCTTGACGCCGGCGCCGTCGCGGGCTCCGGCGCCACTACCGTCGACATCACCGACCCGGACTGGAAGCTCATCCGCCACGGCGCCGTTCCCCAAGCCGCCATCCAGGACGCCTTGCGGTCCTGAGCGATGTGGCCAGGGCCGGCTTGCCGCGATCGTGGGGCTTGAGTGACCTGGGTGTCAGGTCAATGGACGGAGTGGCGATCCACCTTGCTTCGCGGCGGTCCGCTCATCCTCTTCGGCGGTCAGTCGGAGGAACACGACACTAGAGTGAAACATGCCGCCGAGGACCCGTGGCGGGGAGCTCGATTCGTCTGTCTTCGCCGGGAGTGGTCGAAGCGGCACGGGGTGATAGGATGGCAATACCTGAGCAAGCCCTCGGAGGTGAAAAGATGACTCGACGGGAATTCATGGCGGCATCGGTTGTGGCGTCCAGCGTGAGTGCCGCCCGCGCGGGACGTGTCGTCGGCGCGAACGACCGGATCGGCATTGGCATTATTGGTTGCGGCAGGCGCAACCTGCTGCGGGAGGTTCTCAAATACCAGGAGCAGACCAACGTCGAGGTACGCGTGGTCTGTGACATCTGGCGGCGACAGCGTGAGAAAGCCGCCTCCGACGTGAGGCAAGAGTCGTCCGCCGAACCCCAGCAAATCGAGATGTATGAAGAGCTGCTTCGGCTGCCCGAGATCGATGCGGTCGTTATCGGGACCCCGGACCACCAACACTGCACCCAACTGATCGACGCCATTCATGCCGGCAAGGACGCCTACGTCGAAAAGCCGCTCGCGATGAGCATGAAGGAGTTGCGCCGGGCCGTGGATACCGTGAAGCGTTCCGACCGGGTTGTCCAGATGGGAACGCAAGTACGCAGCTTTGCCTCCTCGAAAGCGGGGCGCGAGTTCGTGCAGTCGGGGGGCCTGGGGAAGATCTTCAAGATCGAGCAATCCCGCAACGGCTACCGTCCGTATTGGCACCGCTACGGGGAGCGGACCATCGCCGAATCCGATACGAACTGGCGGGCGTTTCTGATGCACCGCAAATACCGGCCTTGGGATGCCGACCAATACGCGGCGTGGTTCGGCTATCGCGAGTTCTCGCGCGGGCCGCACAGCAATTTGATGGTTCACTTCATCGACCTGGTGCACTACATCACCGGTGCGGCAACGCCCAAGCGTGTGATGACCATGGGCGGTACGTATCGATGGAAAGACCGGAGAACGGCGCCCGACTCGGTCGAGACCGTACTCGAATACCCCGACGGCTTCCTGGTCCGCTACTGCACCATGTACGGGATCGCGGACAACAACTACCTGAAGTTTTTCGGGACGCGGGGCGTGATGGATGCGACGCGTTGGGGCAAGCCGTTTCTGATCAGCGGGGAGAAGTCGCAGGAGGAAGACCGGATTGCGGAGGGTGCGGCCATTGCGGAGGTGGAATCTACTCCGCACATGCTGAATTGGCTCGAGTGTTTACGGTCGCGACAAGAGCCCCATGCGCCGATTGAGGCCGGGTACGCGCACTCGGTTGCGGTGATCATGGCGGACGAGAGCTTGGTGCGGGGCCGGACTGTCGTCTACGACGAACGGGCGCGGAAGATTCGATCCGGGTGAAGGACTTCGAGTCGCGGCACCGGCTCGTGACGTGCCCTACCTCAGACCGACAAGTCGGAATCCATGTGGCGTAAGCCTCCGGCTTGCCGAGAACCGATTCCTCGGTCCTCAGGTTTGCGGTCAATAGCGGGTGCCCGGTCGTTTGCTGTCTTGAGTCTCCAAGAATCGAGACTCGGCAAGGCTGGAGCCTTACGCTACATCCTGTGATGAAATTTTCGCGGCGTCAGTTTGGAAAAGCGATCGCGGGGGCAGGGCTTTGTGCCGCTTCGCCGTTGGGCGCAACCGGGGCCCCTGTGCGCGTGATCACGCGAGGGCCCAAGCACCACTGGTTCGGCTACTACGACAAGCTGGAGTTCGACCCGAGCGGACGATATGTGCTCGGGATGGAGGTCGAATTCGAGCATCGCTCGCCGCAGCCCGATGACGCGATCAAGATCGGGATGGTCGACCTGGAGGACGGGGATCGCTGGATCGAACTGGGCGAGAGCCGTGCCTGGTGCTGGCAACAAGGCTGCATGCTGCAATGGATTCCCGGGTCGGCGAACAAGATCCTGTGGAACGACCGTGAACGGGGCCGCTACGTCTGCCGCATTCTAGATGTTGAAACCGGCAAGAGGCGAACGATTCCGCACGCCATCTACGCGCTGAGCCCTGACGGCAAGACCGCCGTCAGCACGGACTTCCGGCGGCTGAACGACGTGAGGCCCGGCTACGGTTATGTGGGCCTTTCGGACCCCAACACGGGCGAACTGGCGCCGGAGAACTCCGGCGTGTTCCGAGTCGACATCGAGAGCGGTAAGCAAGATCTGATCTTGCCGCTGGCCGAAATCGCTTCCCTAGGGACGATCTCGGGAGCCGAGACAGACATCAAGCATTACTTCAATCATCTTCTGTTCAATACAGATGCATCGAGGTTTATCTCTCTGCACCGCTGGCGCTACCCCAAGGGCAACCGGCTAACGCGCATGATCACAGCTAACTCGGACGGCTCGGACGTTCGTGTGGTGGATGACAACGGCCTCACGTCGCATTTCATTTGGCGTGATCCGAAACATATTCTGGCCTGGTCGGAGCAGCCGAGCTACGGCCGGCGGTTCTACCTCTTCGAGGAGGGCGGCGACAAGGTTGATGTGGTTGGCAGGGATGCCATGACCCAGGACGGTCACTGCTCCTACCTCCCCGGCGGTGAATGGATCGTTAACGACACGTACCCGGACCGGAACCGCATGCAGCGCGTCTACCTCTACCATGTGCCGAGCAACCACAAAGTCGAGCTGGGTGCATTCTATTCGCCGTCGGAATACACGGGCGAATGGCGCGTGGACACGCACCCACGTGTCAGCCCCGACGGCCGGAGCATCGTAATTGATTCGCCGCATAAGGACCAGGGGCGGCAACTGCACCTGATCGACATCAGCGACATCGTGGGGTGACTGCCCTGCGCCGAGCGGCTTTCGTTGGCCACCACCACCGACTGCCGGACGAACTGCTTGCATTGCAGCGCCTCAACGCGAGCTCACGCTCGCGGCTCTGAGTTTGGTTTGACGAATCTCGCTTGTCAGTACCGCTGTGACCTGCGCACAACGTAATACACTGTTCTATTCGCGCCACCAACCATGTCCACCAAACCTATGCAAGTTGACCTCGCCGGCCGCACGGCCATCGTCACCGGAGGCGCCACCGGCATCGGGCGGGCCATCTCGGTGGGCTTGGGCCGCTGCGGGGCCTCGGTCGTCGTCGGCTACAACAGCAGTGAGAAGGCGGCCGGCGAGACCGTTGCTGAGATCGAACAGCTCGGCGGAACGGCCGTTGCGCATCAAGCCGACCTCACCCGGGAGAGTGACGTCCAAGGTCTAATCTCACACACCAAAGAGCGCTTCGGACGCATCGACATCCTGGTGGCGAATGCCGGCACGCCGACCGAGCGCACGCCCACCACCGAGTTATCGGGCGAGCAGTGGGACCACGGCCTAGCCGTCAACTGCAAGTCGGCGTTTTTCTGCGCCAAGCACGCCATCCCCGAGCTGCCCGACGGAACCGGACGACTGATCGTCACCTCGTCTGTGAGCGCCCGAACCGGCGGTGGCGCACAGCAGATCACCTACGCCGCAGCGAAGGCGGCGGTTGAGAACATGGTGCGCCACTGGGCCAAAGAGCAAGCGCCGCGCGGAGTCACCGTGAATGCCATCGCTCCCGGGATTATCCGCACGAGAATCCATGAGATTTGGACGCCCCCCGATGCCTACGAACAGATGATCCGAGAACGCGTCCCGCTGCAGCGCGACGGCCTGCCGGAGGATTGTGTGGGGACGGCACTACTGCTGGCCGGCGATGACGGCAGCTACATCACAGGCCAGGTGATCGAGGTCAACGGCGGCATGTTGATGGTATAGAGTGACCAGCCGCCTGATGTGGCGGAAGGCTCCAGCCTTGCCGAGTCTCGATTCTTCGAGACTCAGGCCGGCGAACGACCGAGCACCCGCTGTTAGCCGCGGACCTGAGAACCGAGGAATCGGTTCTCGGCAAGCCTGGAGCCTTACAACACTTGAACTCCGACTTGTCGGTTTGGGGTCGCGGCTGGCCCACTGTGACGAACAGCGATAGGGAGTTCCGATGCCACAACGACTGGTCTACTTCAACGGCGACTTCATCCCCGAGCGAGAAGCGCGCATCTCGATCTTCGACTGCGCCTTGATGTACGGCGACATGGTGTTTGAGATGACGCGCTCGTTCAACCAGAAACCGTACCGGCTGCGCGACCACTTAGAACGGCTCTACGCCTCACTTGGCTACGTCGAGATCGACTGCGGCCTGACCCTCGATGAAATGGAGGCGGCCACGCTTCAAGCCATCGAGCGCAACCTTCCAGCGCTCGAAGCGTACGATTTTCAGATCATGCACGACGTGACGCGAGGCGGGATGCCGATCTACGACACGCTGATCAAGGAAGGCACGGCGCCCATCGTGTCGATCAACGTCATTCCGCTGGTTCGTCACATCGGCGGCGCGGCGAAGAAGTACAAAACCGGCGTGCATTACGTCGTCACCCCCCAGCAGTCCGTACCCGCGCGGTACATCGACCCCAAGGCCAAGAACCGCAGCCGCGTCTACTACAGGGTCGCCGAACTGCAGGCGGCGAGGATGGAAGAGGGTGCCATGGCTCTTCTGACCGACGAGCGCGGCTTCATCACCGAAGGTACGGGCAACAACTTTTTCATTGCCCGCGACGGTGAGATCTACACTCCCAAGGGCCACGACATCTTGCGCGGCGTCTCCCGCCAGGCGTGCATCGAGATTGCGCGAAGGCTCGGCATTGCCGTGCATGAAACCGATATCGAGCCGTACGATGTCCGTGCCGCCGACGAGGCCTGGTTTACAAGCACGACCATTTGCATGGTGCCGTGCACGCGGTTTAATTTCCAGACGGTCGGGGACGGCAAGCCCGGGCCGGCCTATAGGCGAGTCCTGAAAGCCTGGTCCGAAGAGGTTGGGGTGGATATCGCGGGGCAGGCAGCGGAGTACGCGGAGCTCGCTAAGACTTGGACACCGTAACGCGTGTTGAAGGATTGAGGGCCAAGAAATACTTTAGCGCCCAGTCCGCAAAGAGGACGGTGGACAATAGCCCACGGTTTCGCCCTGACGGGCTTCACCGTGGGCTATTCTCCGCCGCCCCTGCCGGGGCTGAGGGTCGGATTCACTGGATATACCCGAGCGAGTGCAGGGTCCCTAACTGCTCCGGTGTGAGCGGCGAGTCTTCGCCGCGGGTGAATCGCTGGGCGAGTGCTTGATGCGACTCGAACTGGGTTTCGAGGAACTCGGTGTACTTCTGCACCAGATCCGGCCGCTCCTCGTGCAGGCTCTTGAGACAGTAGGGGTCGTTCCAAAGGTCGTAGAGCAGCAAAGGCACCGGGCGCTTCCTTTCTGCGGGTCGATCCGGGTCGGGGTTGACTTCGAGCGACGCCCCCCAGCGCCCATCAACCACTTCAATGGACCCTCGTAGCTTGCCCGTGTTGGCGTCTTCTTCGAACTCGTCCAAGATCACGGGCCGGGACTCCCAGCCAGCTTTGCCCAACAGCAACGGAGCAAGTGACTGCCCCTGTTTCACCTCGGGCTGAGGCAAATCGACCAGGTCGAGAATCGTCGGCAGCATGTCGATCATCGAAACGGGATCGCGGAAGCGCTGTCCCGGAGCGATGCGTCCCGGCCAGACAAAGATCATCGGGATGCGATTCATGCCGGGGCGAAACATTGAAGAGAACTGCCATCTGGGCGGCAAGGTTTCGCGGGTGAACCAGCCAAAGTCGATCGACCCCGCGTCGGTCCCGTGATCGGAGGCGATGATCAAGAGCGTGTTCCCCGACTCGCCCCTAGCCTTCAGGCGGTCCACGAGGCGGCCGATCTGATCGTCCTGATGGGCCATACACTCCGCGTAGAGATCACGCCGGGCGTTGTAGAAGGCGACCCGGTCTAGACCCGCTTTTTCGAAGATGCCGTCCCGAAGGTCAGGGAAGCTGGGCCAGTAGTTGGTCAGCCCGAGCTTGAGCGTCCATTGGTCGAGCATCTTGCGGCGTTCGGGGCTGACGTAAAGGCCCGCAAACGGCTCCGGCGGGTTGTGCGGCGCGTGAACATCTGTTGTCTGGAAATGCGCCCAGTACGGCTCACCGGGGTACTCGCTTCGCCACTTCCAAAAGTCACCGTGGAGTTCCTTGCTCGATCCCGAGTTGGGTCTTGCACGTTTCTCGCGCAAGACATCTATCCCGCGGTCGAGGTTGCTCATCGTCGCGGCGTTGGCGTTGGAAGTAAACAAAGCGGTCTGATAACCCACATTGTGGAGATGCTCTTGAATCGTCAGAACTTCCTCGGGCGGAGTGTTGCGGTTGTTTTTCATGCCGCCCATGGCGCTGTGCTGCAGCCCCGTCAGAAACGAAAGCGTCGATGGTCGGGTCCAAGATGAGTTGCTGTAGGCGTGCTCGAACAGGGCGCCCCCGGCGGCCAGGCGCTCGATGTTGGGAGTCGTGCGGCGGTTGTAGCCGTAGGCACTCATGTAGTCGGAGGCCGCGCTGTCGATGATGTAGAAAATGACGTTGGGCTTCTTCGAGATGCGAGCGCCGCTCAGCGTCGGGGCCGCCCACAGGGCAATCGTTCCCGCACGCTCGGCCTCGGCTTCGAGCGCGAGGGTGACGTCCTTGCCGGCTAGGTGCGCCAGGTCCACGCTACGCTGCCCCCAGTGTTCCTTGTCGGAATAGCTTTCGTCGAGAAGATGCTCCAGTGCTTGTCCGTCAGGCCGGGCAGTGACACGAAACGTGGTAGCAACTTCGTCGCGGAGCACGCCGAGGCCGACATCTAACCGTCCCGCCTCGGGCACTCGCACGCGGTATTCCAGCTTCGACGGGGCATGTGTGTAAAGCGCGCGTCGGTAGGCCTGGTCGCGGCTCTCGGTCTTCACACCCAGCGGCGCACCGGCGAAGCGGGCCTCTTTGGGAACCACGGTGACGGAAAGAATATCAATGCTAGCGGACTCACGGGAGAAAACTGCCACTCCTAGTGTAGTGCGTCAAGCAGATTGCACCTTATGCAGGGCGGCACGTCCGCGCTTGACTTTCTCGAGGATGTCGGAGGCGGTCGCGGTCCAGATGAAGGGCGTGGGATGCCCGTTGTGCTGGGCGATGTAGTCGTCAATGGCGGCGACGAGCTCGTCCACGCTGCGAAACACGCCGCGGCGCAGGCGCTTGACGGTGAGATCGCGAAAGAATCGCTCGACCATGTTCAGCCACGACGCCGAGGTCGGGGTGAAATGAATGTGGAAGCGCGGGTGACGATCGAGCCAACGCTTCACAGCGGCATGCTTGTGGGTGGCATAGTTGTCCACGATGAGATGAAGCTGTTTGTCCTTGGGAGTGCGGCGGTCAATTAAGCGCAGGAAGCGCAGCCATTCCTGGTGGCTGTGTCGGGGCATGCACTCGGCGATCACGCTGCCGTCAAGGCTGTTGAGCGCCGCAAACAGGGTGGTCGTGCCGTTGCGCTTGTAATCGTGGGTCATCGTTTGGCCGCGTCCCTTTTTGAGCGGCAGGCCGGGCTGGGTGCGATCGAGGGCTTGGATTTGGGACTTCTCATCGAGCGAGAGAACCAGAGCATGCTCAGGCGGATTGAGATAGAGTCCGACGATGTCGTCGAGTTTCTCGGCGAAACGCGGGTCATTGCTGAGCTTGAAGGTCTTGACGCGGTGGGGCTTGAGGCCATGGGCGCGCCAAATCCGTCCCACGGTGGAAGCGCTGACGCCGGCCGCGGCGGCCATGGTGCGGCGGCTCCAGTGGGTGGCGTCGGACGGTTTCTCGCGGGTGGTCTTGTGGATGATCTGCTGTACTTTCTGCTTCGAGACGGCAGGTTTACGACCGGGCCGTGGGGCGTCTTTTGCAATGCCGGCGATGCTGCTTTCGAGAAAGCGCGTGCGCCAGCGGGCCACCAACTGCCGCGAGACACCGAGCTGTGCGGCGATCTGCTTATTCTCGAGACCGTCGGCGGCCAGCAGGACAATCCTGGCTCGCAGGGCGAGACGAACGGCGACTTGGCGGCCGCGCGCGTAGCGGTCCAACTGCTTGCATTGCGCTGTGTTCAAAGTTACTGGTTGTGCTCTTCGCATCCCATGCCTCCTGTTAATAGAGACGATGGGAAGTCAATATAAGTTACATTATTTATGGTGCACTACACTAGTTGGCGCCAAGGATCTTCCCACTGCTCTGAAGCGTCGACGTACTCGTCGGCGCGCATAACGTATGTTTGTTCCGTGCCGTCACGGATCACCGGAACCAAAAGGCTCGAAGATCGAAATGGGAATTCTCCCCAAGTGTGAGGGGCAATCTCATCCCGTAGGTTGAACCAGATTGATATCCCAGTCACTTTCGACGATGAACGAGCCCGCACCAGGATGTCGCTCCACTCTTCTCGTCGCCAGTTGGGCACGTTAGTGTAGATGGCACCATTCAGGAAGGTCCGGTTGCGGCGCTTGTAGTCGTTGGCCTGGTTCAGAGTGATTCGTATGCGGTCGTCGGTCCGACTGATCTTCGCCGGTTCCACGGACGGCAGGAGCGGCACGACCGGCTTCCAATCGGGCTGGGGTTCGTCGAAGCGCCATTCGACCGGCTTGGGGACGTCGCTGGGTAGCTCCGAGCCGGTGATGACGGCGGCGTCAAGGTGATCTTCGAGGTGAAGCGGTACGTCGGCCGTGAGTGGGGTGGGGCCGTCTTGACAGGTGGTCAGTAGCGACAACATTGCTGCCAACAGCAGCACAAGACCAGTGGAGTCGATCCGCATCGGGCTCTTGCAATTCTTGATGGTCCGGTCGATCAGGACAACACGATTCTACCGCCGCCCGATAGATAGTGGTGACGAGCCTTCGATCAAGCCATCCGATCGTCGCACTGCGCGAACCCCCACCGGGCACGCGGGATCTATCCCATACCCACGGGGGTGTCGACGAAAGACAGCCGCTCTCTTCGAGTCCCACCCACTGGGTGTCAGCAAAAGAAAATCTCAAACGCCCCTGCCGGGGCTGGGGATCGTTTGGGACGGCTAACCCACCGCTTGCGCGGTGGGCTACTTTCAGACGCCCCTGCTGGGGCTGCGAACCGTGCACGGATGCACTGAGTTGCGCCTTGGGCAAGGGCGGGGCGTCCAGCTGCGCCAACCGTAGACTCCCGTCCGCGGTGAGTGTGACTGTCACGCCAAGCCGGTCCCGTCAAGCCGAGACGCCAAGCGGTCATCAAGGCTTACGTACAGATTTGGGGTGCGTACGGTACTTACTCGCGTGTATAAACGGTAAGCTCTTTCAGATCGTTTGCCTTGGACGGCGCAACAAGACTGACAGCGTATCCCGTGCCAACGCAAGTGAGAAGGCCGATCATGGCGTAGAGAAAGAAACTGACCGCGGTGTAGGCCTGGGTGAAGTAGACGGCCGCCGCGCCTGCCACGAGGCCGGCGATTGCGCCGGTCGAGTTGGCCCGCCGCGTGAACATCCCCAGCACGAAGAGCCCCGCCATGCTGCTGCTCAGCAAACCCACCAGCACGTTGAAGAGGTCCCACAGCGACAAGATCTCGTAGCTTGCCATCAGCACTGCGGCACCGGTTGCCAGCGTGCCGAGAATTGTTGTGACCCAACGGGCCAGATTCAAGCAGCGCTGGTCGGTAGCACGGGGACGGAAGCGCCGGTAGAAGTCAGTGACAACGGCTGTGGAAACACTGTTAAGGCTGCTGTCGAGTGTAGACATCGAGGCGGCGAACAGGGCGGCAATGACCAGGCCGGTCACCCCGCTCGGCAACTGTTGCGCGATGAAGTAAGGGAAGATCGAGTCGTTCGGTGTCGCGGGGTTCAGCAGATAGGGCTGGGTCTTATAGAAAACGTAGAGCGTGGTTCCCAGGGCAAACCAGATGAGCGCCTCCGGCGCCGTAATGGCCGCGTTGGTCCAGATAGAACGGGCGGCTTGCTTCTCGTCCTTCGTCGTAAGATAGCGCTGGACGACAACCTGGTCGGAGGTATAGGTAACCAGGTTGATGAACAGATTGCCCACGATCATGACCCACAAGGCTGTGGTCGTATAGTCCCAGGTGAGGTTGGCGAGGCGAAACTTGTCGTCCGCGATTCCGACGGCCCAGATGGTCTCGACGCCGCCTTCCACGTGGAAGATCATAATCGCGAGGCTGAGGATGGCGCCGCCCAACAAGACGATCACCTGCAGAACGTCGGTCCAGACAACCGCTTCAATGCCTCCCATAACCGTGTAAACCGTGCTCAACACCCCCATGACTAGGATGCAAACATAGACGTTGAGGCCGGTCACCGTCGAGAGCGCCATCGCCGGCAAGTAGAGCACGATCGCCATGCGTCCTAGCTGGAACAGGATGAACGCCGCGCTAGCCAGCAGCCGGGTCAGGGCGTTGAAACGGCGTTCCAGGTACTCGTACGCGGTGGTCAGATTCAGTCGACGGTAGAAAGGCAGGTAGAAGTAGACCACCAGCGGGGCGACGAGCGGAATGGCCAGCACGTTGACGAAATAGACCCAGTCGGTGGCGTAGACCTTAGCCGGGGCGGCCATGAACGTAATGGCGCTCAACTGTGTGCCGAACAGGCTCACACCGGCGGCCCACCACGGGATGCGGCGGCCTGCCAGAAAATAGTCTTCCGTTGATTTCTCACGGCGGGAAAAGTAGACTCCCATCACCACCAGCGCTCCGAGGTAGAGACCCAGGAAGCTGTAGTCGAGAGTGGTGAAGCTCGACGAGGGTGCTTGGCTGGTGGCCGCGAGAACCGTGGGTGACCGATGGCCGGGGCGGTCCTCGCCGCCGGGGATCACGATGCGATCGTTCCAGCGAACGGCGTTGGTCGTAACCAGGCCTTCCGGGATGGCGCCGGCGGGCGTCCAGGTGTCAGTGATCGTGTGATACGCCAGAACGTCGCGCGTAAAACCCGGATGGCCGTCTCCGAGTTGCTGTTGGAATAGCTCTCCGTCGTCTCCGCTGAAGACGAGGATGTGTGACGGGCCCAAGGCGGATGCAGGGGCGGCGACGATCGGCCTTGGCGGTGCGGCTGCTCGCTCCCAGCCCTGGCCAGGCCGGTAGCGGTAGCCGTCGTTCAAGAATCGGCGCGTGGCCCGGCCGTCATCGCCGGGGATGAGTTCAGCTCCACTGAACACGTAGACCGCACCGTCCTGCGCGACGGCTACGGGAAGGATGCGGGCCGGTCCAGGCCAGGGTTCCAGGGTGTGCCATTGCAGGCTCGCCGCTTCCAGGTCGAGCGCCCAGAAGTTTTTCATCGCCTCCGTCGCTGCCGGCGACTGCTGTCCACCAACTACGAAGATCGTCGATTCGAGCAGCGCGGCACTCGTCATCGCGCAAGCGGAAGGTAGATCGGGGAGGCGGCTCTGCTCGACGGCGCCCTCTCGATACCGAAGACGGCGGACCTCTCGGTAGTGTTGCTCGGCGTCCGCGCCACCGATCAGTATCAGCCCGCTGTCGGTGGAGACGCTGGCGCCGTAGGCAAGCGGACGATCTAGAGCGAAGCCGCTCTTCCAACGCGACACATCGGATTCGAGAACAATGATCTCTTTTCGCCAAACCTTTGCGCCGCCTGCAAACGGCGAGACGGGGAAGTGTGAACCGCCGGCGACGATCAGCGCATCATCGGCGCTGCCGGCGAATGCACCGCCGAGACCCAAGGGTTCGGGCAAGTCGGGCAGGTTGGTCCATTGGAGAGCAGACTGCTGGGCGAAGGATGGGGCGCAGAAGAAGAGTAACGCGAGCACGAAGCGCCAAACCGAGCCGTGACCGTCAGGGAGGGCCCCTGGGCCTGCGGCCCACCCAAGGAGATGAAAACCGGTGGGTCTTCGACCGGGCGGTTTCCTCAAGGGCGCGCTCAATCCTTCACGATCGGAGGCCGGCGCTTGTGCCATTCAGTCGCTCTCTCGTAGGCGTGCCCGACTTGCATAATGCCTGCCTCGTCCCACAACCGTCCGATGATCTGTAGGCCAATCGGCAACCCTCCACCGCTAAAGCCGCAGGGGACCTGCAGCAGCGGCAAACCGGTCATGTTCAGCGCCCGCATGTTGCGGGTCGTTGCCAGGCGGACGTTGTACGGCTCGCCGCCAATCTCGACCGTATCTTGCCCGATCTTGGCGGCGGGTATGGGGATCGTCGGGGTCGCGATCACATCGACCTGCTTCAGGAGCTCGTTGAAGCCCTCCAGCAGGGCTCGCCTTCGGCGTTGCGCATTGAGATAGTCGATGGCCGCGATGAATCGGCCCTGGTCGAAGAGGCGCCGGACATCGTCACCGAAGTCTTCCCGATGCTGATCAAGTCGCCGGGCGTGGACGGAGCTGGCCTCGACCAGCAAGATCAACTGCGCGACCCGGTTGAACTCCTCGATGTCAGGGACGGTGATCTCAACCAACTCGGCCCCCAAGCTCTCGAGAACCTTCAACGCTTCGCCAACCGCGGCCTCAACTTCCGGATCGAGCTTCTCGAAGTAGAAGTTGCCGGGCACGCCAATCCTCATTCGGGTCAGGTTCGGTTCCTCGACCAGCGCAGGCGCTGTCATCGGCTGATTGGCACAGCTGTCATCGCGCACATCGTAGCCCGCGATCGCCTCATAGACCATTGCCGTGTCGCGAACGGTCAACCCAAACGGCCCGGCGTGGTCGAGCGTATGGCCTAGGGGGAAGACCCCGTGGCGGCTCACTCGTCCAAAGGTGGGTTTAAGTCCGACGAGGCCGCACAGCGAGGCGGGGATGCGGATCGAGCCGCCGGTATCGGATCCCAGCGAGAAGCTGCACATGCCCGCCGCCAAAGCGGACGTGGATCCGCCGCTCGAACCGCCCGGTATGCGATCGGTGTCCCACGGATTGCGGATCGTGCCAAAGTGAGGATTGTTACTGGTGATGCCATAGGCCCACTCGTGCATGCCTGCTTTGCCGATCATCACGGCACCGGCCGCGTTGAGCTTCTCGATGACCGCCGCGTCGAAGTCAGGCACGAAATCGGTCATCAGCTTCGAACCGACGGTGGTCTTTATGCCCTGGGTGTAGAAAAGGTCCTTGGCGGCATAAGGGACACCGTGCAAGGGGCCACGATACCGGCCGGCGGCGATCTCGGTTTCAGCGCGCCGAGCCTGCTGCAGAGCATGCTCCTCGGTGACAGTAATGAAAGCGTTCAGCGCAGGTTGGCGCTTCGCGATCGAGGCCAACGCCTCCCGCGCAAGCTCGACCGGCGACAGCTCACCGCGCTGGATCTTTGGTGCGAGCTCGGAGATCGTTATCAACAGATTCATGCCAGCTGTGCGAAATCACTCGCTGCCCGGTTGAAAGCGCGTGACTGGGTCGATGGTGGCGAGGTCGCGGTCGAGCGCGCGGCGGATGTCCCGCATCAGCTCATCCAACACGGGCTCGATCTCATCGAGTTGTTCGTCGGGGATGTTGATGTTGAGAGTTTCGGCTATCGGTTTCAGCATGACAGGGAATGATAGCAGGGAGGAGCCACCGGTTACACGGGCCGTACTGTGTCCGTAGGCCGGCTGCCTGCCGGGTCTCGGGAAGAGCACGGCTCAAACGCCCCTGCCGCCTTGGCGCCCTTAGCGTCTTCGCGAGAGACTCTACCCCTGCGGCCGGCCTACCGTTTACAGTGTTGGTGATACTCATGCCTACAACCCTCGCCCGTTTGTTCCGTCACGCCGTCTCCTACGACAAGCCCGACATGGTGCTGGCGAAGTCGGCAGGGCGGTATCAACCGATCTCTTCCGCCGAGGTCTATCGTCGCGTTGCCCGACTTCACTTCGAGCTGAAAGCCGTTGGCATCGAGTCAGGCGATCGCTGCGCTCTGATGGCAGAAAACCGGTGGGAATGGGTGGTCGCCGATTTCGCCATGATGACGTCGGGCATCGTCAGTGTCCCAATCTACCCGACCCTGCCGGCCGAACAAGCTCATTACGTCCTTGAGCATTCCGAAGCCCGCGTGGCGTTCATATCCGACCAAGAGCAGCTCGACAAGATTCTCGAAGTCTGGGATCGGCTGCCGCACTTGGAAGGGGTGGTGGTCTTTGATCCAGCTCCATCAGACGAGTCTCTGGGAGACCCTCGCATCACCGCTCTTGATTCGCTGATTGGTGACACGCCCCTCAGTGATTCCGAGCGGACGGAGTTCGAGAGCGCCATCAGCTCGGTCGAGCCCGACGACCTGGCGAGCATCATCTACACGTCGGGGACCACCGGGACGCCGAAAGGGGTCATGCTCACCCACGCAAACTTCGCCGGCAACGTCCGCGACAACGGTCTGGAACTGTTCGAAACCGACGTAGCTTTGTCGTTCTTGCCCCTCTCTCACGTGGCGGAACGAATGGCGGACTATACATTCTTTAACGAAGGCGCGACGGTCGCCTACGCCGAATCGATCGAGGCGGTACCGGAGAATCTCAGGGAGGTCCGCCCCACGGTCGCGGTGGGTGTGCCTCGGTTCTTCGAGAAGATCCAAGACAAGGTGTTGGCGTCGGTCGCCGCGGCCCCGGCCATTCGGCGCAAGCTGTTCCACTGGGCGCTGGCCACGGGGCAAGCGGCCGTCGGACTCGAACTCGATCATCGCCCCCTGCCCGGCTCGCTGCGTTGGAAGCGCCGGTTGGCGGACAAGCTGGTCTTCTCGAAACTGCGGGCCCGCTTGGGCGGACGCCTGCGGTTCTTCGTCTCGGGCGCCGCTCCCTTGCCCCAGCACGTGACCGAGTTCTTTCTGGCCGCGGGCATCAAGATTTGCGAGGGCTATGGCTTAACCGAGACCTCGCCTCTCGTGGCCCTCAATTATCCCCATACTCTGCGCCCCGGCACCGTTGGCCGCATCATCAAAAACGTCCAGGTCCGCATCGCCGACGATGGCGAAATCCTGGTGCGAGGACCGAACGTGATGCTGGGCTATTACAAGAGCGACGACCTGACCCAAGAGACGATCGTCGACGGCTGGCTCCGCACCGGCGACATCGGCCGGCTCGATGCCGACGGCTACCTGATCATCACCGACCGCAAGAAGGACCTCTGCAAGACCTCGGGAGGTAAGTACATCGCCCCGCAGCCCATCGAGAACCAGCTCAAGACGAGCCGCTACGTGGCCGCGGCCGTGGTCATCGCTCACGGAAGAAAGTTTCCCAGCGCTCTCATCGTGCCGAATTTCGAGAGGCTCAAGCAGTTCGCCGCCGAGCACGGAATTGCCGCTGCGACGCCCGCCGCGCTGTCCGCCAACCCCGAGATTCAACAGCTAATCGAGCAGGAAGTAGAAACAGCCTGTGCAACGCTGGCGCGCTACGAGCAGGTGAAAAAGGTCGTTCTGCTTCAGCGGGAGTTCTCGATTGAGAGAGGGGAGATCACTCCGACCATGAAGGTACGCCGTCGGGAAGTGGAGAAACGGTACTCCGTCGAGATCGAAAAGCTCTATGCCTAGCAGGCACGGCAGCGTCCAATTACCTTCGGGTTCTCGGCCGGCGGTTCTTGGCGGCTGCACGCCGTATTCTCTTCGCTCGAGGAACCTTTGCCAGCTCGGCCAGAGTCGTTTCCCGCAAATACCGGAGCAAGGTTCGGCGGACTGCCTTGAACGACCTCTCCAATGGACATTGCCGCTGGTTGCGATAGCCGAGAGCGCTCTGTTCGAAAGGCCGCAGTCCCTCTACTGCCTCTATCACATCCATCAAGCTGATGCGCTTGGCGGGACGGGCGAGACTGAAGCCTCCATTGCGGCCTTTCTCCGACTGCAGCAGTCCCTTGCGGGCTAACTGCTGCAGTGTTTTCGCCAACGAAGAGCGGGGGATTCGTTCTTTGACTGCGATTTCGTAGGACAGCAGGCGCGTGCCTTCGGGTGTCTTGGCCAGGCAGATGAGGGCTCGGACGGCGTAGGCAACCGGCCTCGAAAAAATCATCTCCGCGCTCCCTTTCCGGCCAAAGCTCCGGGACCAACACTGTGTTTATCATGCATGCGCAAATCCGGGTCAAGGAGCAGGCCAGTTGAGGTGCCGGTGGAGGAAGTCAAAGGTCCCGGAACCGTGAATCTCGTGAGGACCGTCAAAGAACTCGATTTGGGTCCGCCCCCCAAGGCCTAGCCCGACATAGTGGCGTCGTACCTTGGCGTACTCATAGGCCACCCACTCGTCAGGCGCCACGCCGTCGTGATGGCCGCGCTCGACCATAAAGGGCCGCGGAGCCATCATGTTCGCCAGTTCGCTGTAGTTGAACGTATGGCCCAAATCGAACTCGAACATCTCGTATTCGATTGTGTACATGTAGCTGTAGCGGTGGGTCGCGCTCGTGTTCTTCCAGATCCACTCGTTGAAGTCGGCCGAGCAGATCGAGAGGGCATACTGTTTCAGCAGGGGTGGCACACGGACGGCGGTCTTACCGCCATAGGAGAGACCGTAGAAGCCAATCCGTTCGGCGTCTACAAACGGCAAGCCCGACAGCCAATCGAGAATTCTCTGGTGCTGCCCGAGGATGAACGAGAAGAGCGACTTCTTGAGCGGGTTCGCCTTTCGCTGCAGCACTCTGAAGTCGTCGCGTCCGATGTAGGGGTTCTGCGGCGCAAAGACGATGAAGCCGCGATCCGCCAGTCGCGCCCCGTAGTGGTGATAGGGTCCCTCGATGTCCGCGTCCACCAGCATCTGCGGGCGGCCTTCGAGTCCATGCTGCGTGACGATAACCGGCCGCTTCTCACCAGCCCGTAGGTCTTTGGGAACGAGCAAAATGCCGTACGCGAAGACATCGGGCCAGACAGGCAGCGCGACCTCGTAGCCAATCCACTTACTCGTCTCGTAGCTCTTGCGCGAACGGGCCGAGAGAGGCTCGCTGGGATCGGGCAGGCGCCCCATGACCTCACTCCAGAAGTAGTCACGGTAGTGATCGAGACTTCCGGTCCAGGCATCGACGGAGGAGCGGTCCGCGCCAGCCCAAAACTCTCGGCGGGTGAACTCCGACTTGCGAACGAGCCCCTGAGTGAACTCGACCAGCTCGTCGAACTGGCGGCGGAGCCGTACGGAAGGATCGAAGGCCTTGCGTCTGTCTTGCGGCGGCTCGCCCGCCGGCGAAAGCCGGTCCCCGGTCAGAGATCGAGTGAAGGCGGAGATTGCTGCCTCGCTTCCGGGTTGACCGCGGCCCTGCTCTCTGCTGACCAGACGGAGTCGGTCGCTGACTCCAAGTCGGTCAAACACGTCCGCCGCTCGTCCTACTTCGGCGGAGACGTCGTTGAAGGAATGGGTCACGAGACGTCCTGGCGCCGCCCCTCGACGCTGCGGGGTCGCGGGCGGCGGACCATCAACCTCGGGAGCGCGTGAGGCCTCGATGATCAAATGCCTGGGCGTGACCAAGCCGGCCAACTCCGCATCGCCGAACTCGCTGAGCAGACTCCAAACGTTGCGATAGATCGGCTCCCGCCAGAGCTGCTCGCGGGGACCGAAATAACCGCTTACCAAAGCCGCATCGATTCGAGCGTCGGCCGCGGCGCTGTAAAGGGCCAGCAGGCCACCCTCACCGTAACCGGCTACGCCCACCGGCAGGTCGGGCCACTCACGCCTGAAGCCGTCCACCGCCGCAAGCACGTTCTGCACTTCGTAGCCAATGATGTGGCGGCCCATCTCGTAGGCCATGCGATAGATGAATTCACGGTGCGGCTGGTTGGTGTATCGAATGCGGGGGTGACCGGACCAGTGGTCCGCGCGGTCGATCAGCACCGGGACGATCACCCGGTAGCCGGACTCAGCCAAACGGCGTGCAAACTGGGCTTCTCGGGGCAAACCCGGCGCGAGCCCCACTGCCGCCTCGGGCGATCGGTCGGCGTCGGGCAATGCGATCACGTTCCCATGGGCAGCCGAGTTCGGCTCGAGCAGCAGGCCCTCGCCATTAACGCCAGGGAAGACCGGCCATCGCAGAGCGTGCACGTCGTACCGCTCCGTGGAAGCGATCAACGACGTTTGAGTCGTAGTGCCGGCCAAAGAGAACCCGTCGAATGGCACCCGCGCATCGACAGCTCCGATGATCTTACGAAGGCGCTCGCGGTTCGGAGCCACCGACTTCTCGTAAGCTTCCGGCGAGGAGTAGTCCCGCTGCCAGTGCCTCTTCCGGTCGGCGACGGAGGCATCCGTGGCACGCAGCAGGTAACGGTCGATGCCGGCAACCATCTTCTTTGCGAGGTCACTTTGTTCGGTCAAAGCCTGCGTGCCGGCAAGCGGCTGCGCGGCCAGCGGAGCACCCCAAAGCACCCAAGCGAAAGTGCACAGCCCAGCGCCCTTCAGGCGGTTCGAAAGAAGTGTCACCATCATGTCGCCGCTCCCTATCTGCTTGCCGAGCATTATCAAGCACGCAGGGCCCACACGTCCAATCAAGGGAGGGTGGAGCCCAGCCGTAGCGACAGGAAAGCCGCCACCAGCTCAGCAGCAGAGGTACCGTGCTCAAAGGAAAAAGTCGCAGATCTCAAGGCAAGATCCGTGCTACAAGCCGAGCCAAAGTCCGTGTTTTTCACGTTTCGGCGACAATCACGCGAGTCCAGCACGCGACGCCCCAAGGCGTGCCGTCCCCGTTCATTGGGCTACAGATCCGGGGTCGGCGATTCCCCGGTGATGCCCTCGGCGACCATCTCGGAGAGGGCGGAGATGGTCGCGGTCGGATTCGATCCGGCGGCGGTCGGCAAAAGGGAGCCGTCCGCTACGTAGAGGTTGCGGTACTCGAAGACCTCGCCGAAGTTGTGAGGGTCGGCGCTCGCGACACCTCTCCTCTTGTCGGCCCCCAGGCTGCAGCCACCCAGCGGGTGAACGGTGCCGTTCCGGCGCAGCGGCCAGCTCCAAGTGAGCAAGGGGAGGTACAAGCGTGCCCAGACGACGCGGCTGAAACTCTTCCCAGCCTCCAGCATGGCGCGATACAGCAACATGCTGTTGCGGTACGGCCATCCAATCCGAAGGCGCTGGTCCTTGCCCAGCGACATCGTGCCGTCGGCTTTGTCTACGCCCATGTCAAGGTGGATGACCGTCTTGTCGGTCACCGTTCCTCCCAGCGCGCCGCGGACGGTCCCGCCGACCCGGCCGCTGTTTCTGCCCGTAGTCCAACGCCGGATGAAGTCGAGCACGGCATGAAACGCGGAAGGAATGCGGGAGAGGCCGGGCCTGAACCCCTCAAGGAACCAAGCAATCTCCGCCGGGTAGGCGGAGTCCTCAATAAGAAAGGCGCGGTCCCGATCAAAGTCTTTGTACAGGTTGTAATCGGTGTACTGCGTGATCACCGGGCCGTAATGCGCCTCGACCGCCGACTCACTGCGAAGGGCGAATGAGAGGAAATCGCCGTTACCGGAAAAGCCTTGGCCGAGCCGGTCGCTGATGCGTCCCAACGTTCCGTGGACTTGCTTGTTGCGAAGCAGCAACTCGGTCGATCCCAAGCTACCCGCCGATACGATGACCCGCTTGGTGTGGACCGAAGGAAGGTCGCGATAGTCGTTGATGCGGGCTCGTTGGTCTTTCAAGTCCTCCTCGCGCAGATCCCAGTAGTAGACACGGTATCCGTTGGCCCCGTCCCCGCCAGGGTCGTCTTTGCCATTCTGGTTTACCGGAACGATGGCCTCGGCCAGATGCTCGGTTCGGATGGTCGCGCGATGTTCATGCTCGGCGACGTGCAGATAGTTGAGGTCGAGGGTGTTCTTTGCATGGTAGTTGCATCCGATCATACATTCGCCGCAATATACGCACGAGGTCTGAAGGGCCCCGAATCGGTTCTCATCTTGATGGCCGATCTCGAGCGGCTCGCCGTTCAGGTCGTTGCCAAAGAAGACGTTGATCTCAGCCAGGCTGGCGGTGCGGCCGTTCTTCTTGGCGACCTTACGGAACAACTCGGTGCGGATGACGCGGCGTCTGGGGTTGTCGGGGACGACGCTGTCATCGTCAGGATCGTATCCCGGTAGAGTTCGCGGGGCCAGCACCTCCTTTGCGACCTGGTAGTAGCCGTGCAGCGTGTCCCAGGTGCAGGTCTCGGGCCAGCGATGGTCGTCGAATATCTCTTGGGGGGGGGGAATAGGAAGACGTTGTTGTAGATCAACGACCCGCCGCCCAGGCCGGCGCTCATGATGACGTCCATGTGGTCGTAGGAACGGACGTCGAACAAACCGTGCAACTCTTGATCGGCGATTGCACTGAAGGTTGTCCGTTTGCGAAACCACCGTTTCCAGGACCACCAAGGGGGCTCTGGTTCGGGGATGTTCCACAGGTTCCGCGTCAAGCGGTTGGGAGAGCGCGGGAAGGACGCCAGCGGGTATCGCTTGCCTCGCTCGAGAACCAGCACTTCGCCGGGCCACGCCCGGCTGAGCCGGCAGGCGTTGATCGAGCCGCCGAAGCCGCTCCCGATCACGACGGCCTGTAGGGTCTTCTCCTCCATCCGAACCTCCCTTTGCCACTGCGCCCGGGCACAGACTAATATCCAGCGCCCGCAACTGCCCGGCCTACTTGTTTGACGGTGGCGTGCCTCCCTGGTCGATCTCCTGTTGGTGAATCATCTTGTAGGCGATTCGTTCGGCCAGCGCACTGATGGTCAAGGATGGGTTCACGGTCAGCGCCGACGGAATGATGCCGGCGTCGGCCACGTAGAGGCCCGGGTAGCCCCAGACCTCGCCATCCTCATTAGCGACGCTGCCGGCCGGGTCGTCGCCCATGCAACACCCGCCCAACGGGTGGGCGGTGAGCAGTTTTCTGAAGGGCCACTTCCACAGCAGGCTAGGCAGGTACTTGCCGTCGAGGCCGCGGCTCAGCTCCTTCAAGCCCTTTTCCATCTCACGAAACATCGCCTTGCTCTTGGCGGGGTTCCAGGAGATGTCCAAGGAACCCTTCTTGAGCCGGATGCGACCGTTGGCTGCGTCTGTCCCCATACCCAGATAGGGAAGCATGTTCGTCGTCGCGCCGCCACGAAAGAGCCGATCAGCCTCGAAGGCAATGCGTCCGTTGCCGACGCCGATCGCGTCGAGAACGTAGCTCTTGAGCGCCCTGAGGATATTCCTGACACGATGGGTCGTGGGAATAGCGCCCTCCAACATCCACATGAAAGGATCCGGGAAGCCTAGGTCTTCGATGTAGATGGTGTTGTTCTGCGTTGAAAAATCTGCTCCGGCGGTGATGCTGGGACCACGCCCGGGGTCGATCGTACGGTCGGCCCCGGCTGTGAAGCCAAGAAGCATGTCGCCGTTGCCCGAGAACCGCTGGCCCAAGGTTGGACTCAAGTTGGGCAGTGTCTTGTAGATGTCGCGGCATCGCAGCAACAACTCCGCCGAACCCAACGTGCCGCCCGCCACGATCACGGTGGCCCCGCGTACAGAGCCCGACTCCCGGCGTAGGGGCCGCGTCGGATCAAGCTGTTTGAAGTGAACCCGGTATCCCTGCTCCTCCAGCGGTTCGATGCGGTCCACTTCATGGAGTGGAAACACTGCCGCACCGTTGTTGCGCGCGAGGGGGATGTAGTTCAGATCAAGAGTGTTCTTGGAGTGAAGAACGCACCCCAGCATACAGTTGCCCGAGTAATTGCACGGGTCCTGGGCAATGCCGCTCACAGGGTGATCGCGCTCCGGACCCGTGTAAACGCCAATCGGGACCAACTCTCCTAGCCGTCCGGCGCGCCGGGCCGCTTCGAGAAACGCCTCGGTCCTGGCGGGCATCGGCCGACCCTCGGGGGGGGGGGGGGGGCGAGAGGCTTCGACTCGAGCATCCCCTCAGCAAGCTGATAGTAGGGGTCTAGGAGAGTCCGCGTGATGCTCTTCGGCCACGCTTGTTGCTCGAAGATCTGCGGGGGCGTTCGCAGATGGACATCAAGGTAGTGGAGAGAGCCGCCGCCGACGCCGCAGCCTTGGACGACGTCGATGCGTTTGAAAACCTTGTACTCCAGAAAGCCGAAGCTCTCTTTCTCGCGCCAGAACGACTGGGAGACTTCGCCGGGGGACCGTGGAAAGTCGGTCTTGTCCCACTGCTGGCCGCGCTCGAGAACACACACGGAGCGACCCGCTTGCGCGAGGCGGCAGGCCGTAATCGCACCGCCGAAACCAGAGCCGATCACGACGACGTCGTAGGATTCGGTCAATTCAGCCCTCCGATCAATCGCGTCCGTGTAGCGTTACAAGTTACAAACGCCCCGGCCGATCGGCCGGCACTCACAAAGTCTTCATGTACTCCACGAGCGCCTGCTTTTGTTGCGGACTCAGCCCGGTCCCGTAGAGGTGGCCCACGTTTGCGTTACCCCGCTCGACCGTGTCGTACCGTGTAAAGGGGTGGCCGGCTTCTTCGGTGACGTTGGAGACAAAGCCCATGGGGCCGGGGTCGTAGACGTCGTACCCGCGGTAGAACACCTTGGGCCGATTCTCGGGCGGCTCCAGAAGGTCTCTCATGGTGGGGACCGATCCGTTGTGTAGATATGGTGCTCGGATCCACACGCCGTCGAGCGGGACGGCCACATACCCATCGGGCTTGCCGAAGCCGTTCATGTCCCACTCGTATCCGTCGGCGAACGCGTTGTAGGCCTCGGCGGACGCCTTTGTCCACATGTCGAAGCGATGGCGGTCGGTTCCGACCTCGTCGAGGGGAATCACCGTGCCCGTCTTCTCCTGTCCGAACTCGTGACAGGAAGCGCAGTGCTCGGCATAGATCGGCTGTCCCTGGGCGGCCAGCGCCTCGTCGATAGGGAACGGAAACTGGGGAGGTTTGACGTCCATAAGCCAGTTTTCCAACGCCACCATGTCTTCGACGGGCAGGGAGTCGTGCGTGGCCCCGTCGCCGATCGCGGAACTCAGGATGACGTCACGCAGGGTCGAGCTCAAGCCATCCCAATGCAGTGACATGCCCACTCGAGGACGGAAATTCCAGATCGGCACCTTGTCGGAGTTCCCGATGGTGCCGTCGAACGGCTGACCGAGCCTCCCCAACTTCACAGGATTGAACGGGTCGATGCGGCCGTGGCCCCAATCCGGCATCTCATACGTCCAGGCGTACTCTTCCCTCTGCTCCAACAGGCCGTTTTGCACCTGAGGAATGATGATGTAGCGGAACAGCAACGACTCGATCAGAGAGAACTCGTAGACGGACTCCAGTTCCTCCATGATGTTGTCGGCGGTGAAACGGGGGTCGCTGCCACAGGCAAAGAGGAAGCGTTGGTAGCTCTGCGAGTCGAACTGATGGCCGGGGCCGCCCAGGTGGATGGAGGGGACCGCGTCGGGCGCGGTTCGCACGGTCCCACTGTGGCAAAAGGCGCAGTTGATGGCGACGCGCGGAAAGCCGACTGCCTTCTTGGAGAATCCGATCGGCAGCTCCCGGCCCTCTTCCCAGTGCAGGCCGAGCGAGACGTAGCCTCCCGGGCCCGGCAGCAGGTCTGGGAACATCCGCGGCAAGACCAGCCACAGATAGTAGGGCAGCCCTTGCTCGTTCTCTGCCCCGATCGAGCCGTACTTGAAGCGCTCCTCGATGGAGGTGAATGTTTGCGGTACCTCTCGGAACAGATTGAACCAGCCCACCGTCACAACAACGAGAAGCAGCAGCACGACAGCACCGACCATGATCCACCGGCGCGTCCTGCGTTCAGGAGACAGCGGCGCAGGGTCTCTTTCGTCCCGCGTCCCGAGCCGCAGGAGGATCGTTTGCAGCGTAGCGAAGACCAGGTCGGCCCCCGCGAAGAGGAGTAGCTCTTGCTGCGCCCCCAAGAGGACGAACGAGGTGAAGAACAAGACGCCCGCGAACCGGGAGAAAATCGCCAACCACGCATTCAGGCGATACCGGTCAGGATCAATCGCCGGGAGGATGTAGAACAAACTCAGAAGGATGAGCAGATTTCCTGAAAAGCTCAGCCAGACCGTAGGCTCCGCCGGTTGTAAATCGAGAAACGCCAGAAGCTGGTTCGGAGCGACCAGACTCAGCACGGAGAAGTAGACGTTGAAGGCGATGCCCAGCCAAACGACGCGACTAAACCATCTCTTGTACCTGTTCATCTATCTCTACCTCAGGGTCTCGATAGGAGGATCGGAGAGCGGCGGATCCTGATCGTACGCTCTCACGATCTAACTGTTGGCAGCGGTCCGTTCCTTGTTCGCCTTGGCGCCACGGCGGCCACGCCCTCAAAACTGCTTCATGTACTCCACCAGCGCATCCTTCTCTTCCGCTGAAAGCTGTGTCCCGTAGAGATGGCCCTGATTGCCGTTGCCCGGAACGCGCGTATCGTACTTGAAGTAGCGGTGCCCCCCCTCTTGGGCGACCGTTGAGACGAAGCCGACTCGCTCGCGGTCAAACACGTCGTACCCACGGTAGAAAATCTGCGGACGGTCTTCGGGCGGTTCCAGCAGGTCTCGAAGTGTAGGCACGGACCCGTTGTGCAAATACGGCGCGCGCAGCCAGATTCCATCCAGCGGTAAGTTGGCGTAGCCGTTGGTTTTCTTGAAGTGGCTGAATCGCCACGGGTAACCGGCGTAGAGCGTGTTTTGGTTGGCGACCAACGCTCGGGTGTAGGAGTCCAGCCGGTGGCGATCCGTTCCGATTTCATCAATGGGAACCACGGTCCCCACGTACTCGCCCTCGAAATCTCTGCCGTCCTTCCCATGGCAAGCGGCGCAGTAGCTCTCATAGAGCGGCTGCCCTCGGGCGGCTAGCCGGCCATCGACCTCATAGGGATAACCCGGCGGCTCGTGATCCCAGAGCCAGTCCTCGATGCGCTCGATGCGAGGGATGTCGATCGTGGTCGCCGTCACACCTGCTCCCAGCGCGGCGCTCTTGTTCCTTTCTTCCACTGGCCTGTTGTTCCCGTCCCAATGCAGCTCCATGCCAACACGCTTGCGCTGTAGCCAGATCGAGGGCAGATCGGAGATCCCAATGATCTCCTCTTCGGGGACCTTGTCCATTGGAAAGTTGAACTGTACGGCCTTGTAGGGATTGAAAGTATCGACACGTCCCGGCCCCCACAAACCGGGCTGCCGACCGAAGAACTCAACGACCCGAGCTGTCGCGAGGAGCTCGTCGCGGGTCTGTGGGATAGCGAAGTTGCGGTAGAGAAACCGCTCCACGAAGCCGAGGTCGCCGCCGATCGCCTCGATCTCGGCCATGATCCGCTCGGTCGAGAACCGTTCGTCGCGCGCGCAATCGACCAGGAACAAGACGAGTGCCTGGAGGTCCATCGTGTTGGCGGGCATGCCGAGATAGACCTTGGGCTTGCTGCCCGGTGTGTCGCGCACGGTGCCGGTGTGGCACACACTGCAGTTCAGCCAGGCGCGATCGATGAAGATGCGGCGCTTGGAGAAGCCGATGGGCAGGTCACGACCTTCTTCCTGAATGAAGCCCAGCGACGCGTAGCCCGCGCCCGGAAGCTTGTCCGGAAAGATCCGCGGCAAGACCTTGAGAATCCAGTACGGGACCCCGTTAGCGCGCTCGCTTCCGATCGACCCGTACTTGAAGTGATCATGAATCTCGCTGTAGTCGACGGGGCGATTGGGGTTGAATCGCCAGTAGAGGTAGACCGCTGCCACCGCGACGATCACAAGGAGTATGAGCAAACGCCTTCTTGTTCGTCTGCGGCCGAAGATCTCAACCGGCGTCAGGCGAGTATCTTGTGACATGAAATCATCGCCTCCTGTGTCCTCGTAGAGCGCTGATGAACGAGCGCGCTCCCGCGCCGAAGCGCTTACACATGAGCACTCTGTGGGGGAGACACGGCCCAGTCCCCGGGAGGATCGTAGACCGTCATCACCTCTTCAATCATGGCGTCATAGCTGCTGAAGCGCGACTCTTCGTAACACCCCAGAGGGTGGGCCCGGCGTACACCAGGCACTTGTTGCAGTGGGTGCAGGGACGGTCCGGCATATCCTGCCCCGCTGCGAAGATCTTGACCAAGTCGTTGTTGGCAATCAGAGAGCGGGCGATCGAGACGGCATCACAGTCCTCGTTTTCGAGCACCTGTCGAATGTAAGAAGCGCGCTGAAAACCGCCGGTGACGATCACCGGGACTTTGACGGCCTTCTTAATAGCGCTCGCCTCATCGACGCTGACACCTTCGATCGCAACGCCTCTCTTCAGGCGGTTCCAGATCAGACGGAATAGAGGCCTGAGCCAGCGGCGGCGGAAGAAACTGTAGTTGCGGTGGGTATCGACGCCGCTGGGAAGCAAGACGGGGTACCCGCGGACGGCATGCTCGAAGGGGAAATCCCCGATCGGATTCAGGGGATGAGGGAACAGGCTCCCCGTGGAGACGTGAATGGCGTCGATCCCCGCTTCCTCCATCCACTTGCAGACTTGAATCGAGTCTTCCAAGGTGTTCCCCGCCTTTGCAAACGGGTTGAGCACGTTGTCGTGCTCGATGGCGCTGATCTTCGCTTGGAAGTGAAAGTCGTCGCCGACTTCTCTGCGCACAGCCCGAATAATGTCGAGGACGAACCGCGCCCGGTTCTCGAGCGATCCCCCATATTCGTCCTCGCGGTCGTTGATCGCCGAGCTGAGGAACTAGGTGATCAAGTAGCCGTTGGCGCTGTGCAGTTCGACGCCGTCAATGCCGGCTTCTCTCGCCCGCCTGACACCGTCCGCGAACTGCTGCACCGTCTCACGGATCTGCTTTATCGTCATCGCCTGGCAGGGGATGCCGTGAAACGGATCTCTGTTGTTGGTGGAACTCAGGACCTTGGTCTGCAAGTTTTCGACGCCGCCCATATCCTGCTGCCTCCCGGCGTGGCTGAGCTGCAGGATGTAGTGGCACTCATATCGATGCACTGTCTCAGCGACCTTGCGCCAGAAGCCGATTCGTTCATCTCGGTCGATGCAAGCGTAATTGGGAAGAATCCGCCCCTTGACGGTAACGGGCGCGTACGAGGAGATGATCGCCCCCACGCCGCCGCGGGCGAACTTCTCTTCCCAGTTGATGCGCGCCTGTCCACCCGACCCGTCGTAATTGCCGAATCGGCCCGCCAGGTTCGAGCGGAAAACCCGATTCTTCGTCGTGAGGTTTCGAAACTTCAGCGGCCGGAAGATGATATCGTCTGCCATCGCAACACTCCTCGTTTCCCAAGCTAATCGCACGCAAAGTCGACATGAACGCGCCGGTAAGATCTGATGAAATACCAGCCCAAGAAAACGTTCATAGGTGGATTGATGAACAAGCCGAACCATCCGAACCAAGTTATGTCTGTCGCCACATAGAGGTAGGTCCAGTCAGAGAACACTTCGGTCAAACGGATTCCCGCCACGACGGCAAGCCAGTAAGGCTGGATCTGCCACTTTCGCCAGGCGATGAACTGAAAAAGAGAGAAGGCCGCCCACATCGCTCCCGTCCGCAGGATGAGGCCCTGGGGGTCGACACGTTCCGCACCGTGGATGAAGCGGAACCACAAGTCCGGCCAGATCAAGCAAGTCGACGAAAGGATGATGTCGTAGACGACCAGCGCGAACAGCAGGAAGTTCATTGTCCGCTTGAAACGCTGGAATTCTGCTGAACGGGAATCCACCGGCGTGCCTCCCTCTTGCCCGCCCGTAAGAATACTACTTGTCGCACGGGATTTCAAGAAGTTTCCTCGGAATTGCTGGAGATCGGACTTGCAGGCGTACACGCCTCCCCCGTTTCCCCTACCGAGGGAACGGGGCCTCAATGTTTGCCAAGTTGGATGGTGCTACCTGGCGCGATGTGGAGTCAGCAGCTTCCAGAAAAGGTCTACGCGGGCTCGAAGTTCGGCGACAAGCGAATCGACACTTTCACTGGAACCAAACTCTCGCAGCTTTGCCGCCGACCAAAGCTCTGAAGGCCTCTTGGAGGGCCCCGATGTCTGCACGGCCCAACTCTGGTAGCGCCGGATCGCCGTCGCAAACAGTCTTCCTCGTGTCGCAGAGTCAGGCATGTTTCGAAACAGCACCCGGTAGAGTTCGCTCATCTCCTTGCGAACGTCTTCGGATCGTTTGGACGTCGCACGGTTGAGAGAGACGCGGGCGTTCGTCTCACCGACTTGCCCGCCAGTGGCTCCGGCCGCTAAGGCGGCCTCCATGGCATAAACACAACGCAGCAGGCTGTGGGGCACCGGACCGCTGACCGGGTTAAGTCCGAAGGAGGCGGGCCCATAGAGGAACTTGAAAAAAGCCGTCAGGCGTCGGTCCAGAGCTTCGAAGATCTGTTTGGGTCGGCCTTCTTGAATCCGCTCGCGAGCCCACTTGCGATACCGCGCTTCCGTCGGCATGCCGGCCATGCCAAGATCGACACCCAGAGAGTCGTACCGCAGGGAGGTTCGAGCGAAAAAGGAGCTCAGCCTGCTGACATCGGTTCGGAAATGGTCGAAGATAAGCTCGTAGCTTCTGGATATCTCGCTTACCCAATTACTCGGATCCGTGCGGGCTACGGGCTCAGGTGTCTGGTAGGCATTCAGGTAATCCTGCGCCTTTGCGGACCTCCAAGGCCAGCTCCGAGGTGGGGCTCCGGTCACCTGGTTTGCCAGCGGCGCCAAAGCAATCGACTCAAAGACAGCGAAGTAGAACCAACCGCCCATGCAGGGCTGCATGACGTACAAGGGATGCAGCTCGAAGTGTTCATGGTCGAGTGAGCCCAGGTCCCGCGTGTCATCGAAGACGTGTGTGCCGAGCATCCAAATTCGCTCGCCTACCGGCACCGGATGATCCTCTTCTGTCGCGTGCACACCGTCGGGAAGAACCGCTCGGCTCAGTAGGCGGCAGGCCTCGACATGCAGTCCGTCATGCCTTCTGCGATTCCTTTCATTGGGAAGCTGGAAACCCTCGGGAGAGTCGTAGAATCGGTCGATCTTGATGTTCCAGACCCAATCAGGGTCTCCAATCGGTCCTCTTTTCGACCTCGTCACAACGCCCTCGGCAACCTGGTGGGTACGCTTGATGTCATACCGGCGCAGCTTGCGAAATGCATCGCCGGTTCGATGGGCCTTCTTCGGATCGAACCGGATGTCGTTCTCGAGGCGACTAGCCAGACGCGGATGGGTCGATTGAAACTCTCGCCAGACATTGAGAAACGGCAGGCCGACCCGGACGTTCACAGTGTTCCTCACCTCCCCCGGGTGAGTGAGGGTGTAGTAGCGGTCGACCTCGACGTCCTGCTCGTCAAGAACCCGCAAGCGCAGATCGAAAGTCTTCTCCGGGTTGACGAACATGCGTGGTCCAGCGAAGAAGAACTGGCCGCCTGCCGCTACGCTCAGATCCGCGAACCGTTCATAGTTCGTCCCGGACCGGATTTCAACACCCCTCGCAGCGTCTCCAACGGCGTCCGGAAACCCGGAGCGGGTACGATCGACCCCGACACGCGCCAAGCGCTGTCAAGAAACTTGAAAACCCCAAGGCTCACTTTCCGAGTCGATGACGACCCCGTCAGCCGGAGGTAGTTGGTGAATACGGGGCTTTCAGGTCGGGCGAAACGTGTGATTCGTAGCCGGCGTCAGAGCTGAACAGGTGCTCGGTCTTGAGGATCGACCGAAGCTCGCCTCGATGAAAGAATCTCTCGACCCGCTCCTCGCCGAGAATCTGGGTGCGGCCGTCAGACGCTCGCAACTGGAGCGCAACCGTGTACCCGCCCTGGGCAAGTACCGTGCCTTGCACCTTCCTGAGTTCGTAGGGGAATTTTACCCTCGGCATCACAGCCTCCTCACCAACAACGGCTTTGCAGGTTCTGACGACTCACTCAGCTTCGCGTTCGACCGAGCACGCTGATTGCGGCGTCGAAGACGTACCAGGTGGCTAGGAAGGCCAAGCATTCCAGGGTAAAACTGTGAAACTTGTAGAACACTTCCGCGATGATGAAAGCGCCACCCAGCGCGGGAAGCTGCTTCAGCAACAAGGTTTGGGGCGGAAGGATTCGTGTCAGCGTATACATCGTTGTTCCTTTCAGGTTGTCCCAGGACGCCTACCGGCGACTTTATCCTAAACTATGTGGCCGACTTGGTAAAGCGAAATCTCTTGTCCGGATCCTCCAGCGCGTTCAGAGCCGCCGACCCTCGCGGCAAGGAGATCCGAGGCGACCAGCGACCGCCGGTCATCGTCAGGCTTGCCGAGTTCTCACGGTCGTGGTCCCGAGATGACACGTGTCGCAATCATTGCGCTTGGGAGGCGGCGCATGTACCCTAGCACCGTCCCAACATGTATAGGCCAGGGTGCGGTGGGCTTCGCGCCACGTTGCGTGGCCGCACGTCAAGCGTAGGACTCCTGTTTGCAGGAGTCTTCGGGTTCCCCTAAACATGTTGAAAGGCAATGATAATGTCCCCATGAGCAGGCAATAGAAATGTCCCCTAATCTGGACCTCCACGAGGAGGTGAAAGATTGGGAAGGACATGGATGAGCGACAAGGAGCTGAGGCGTAGTGAGGTGCTAAGCCGGGTCCGGCGGGGGGAGTGGAAGCTGAACGAAGCGGCGGCGCGGCTTGAGATCAGCTACCGCCAAGCCAAGCGCCTGTGGAGCCGTTATCGCAAGGGCGGGACTAAGGCGCTGGTGCACGGCAACGTCGGGCGCCGCTCGAACCGCGCTAAGCCGGTGGAGTTTCGCCGGCGTGTGTTGGCCTTGGTGCGGGAACACTATGGGGGCGACCGCAGCAGCGCTGCGGGCCGACGCTAGCCGCGGAGCAGCTGCAACAGGATCACGGCCTGGAGGTGTCGGTGCGCACGCTGCGGCGCTGGATGCTCGCGGCGGGCCTGTGGAGCCGGAGTCGCAAGCGCCCACCGCATCGCAGCCGGCGGCAACGCAAAGCGCACTTCGGCGAGCTGATTCAACTCGACGGTTCGCACCACCACTGGCTGGAAGGACGCGGCCCGAAAGCCTGTCTGATGAACTTTGTCGATGACGCGACCGGTCTTGCACTGTGCCGCTTCTCGGGCCAGGAAACGACCTGGGCCGCGGCCGATCTGCTCCAAGCCTGGGTGCGCCAACACGGCGTTCCCAAGGCGTTGTACTGCGACTGGAAAAACGTCTACCAGCGCCAGCCGACGTCGCGGGAAGCACTGGAAGGCATCAAGCCCGAGACGCAGTTCGGGCGCATGTGCGCGAAGCTTGGCATTGGCATCATTGCCGCATCGTCGCCGCAAGCCAAGGGACGTGTCGAACGCCATCACGGCACGCACCAGGACCGCCTGATCAAGAAGATGCGGCTGCGGGGCATCGTTGATTACGAGGCGGCGAACCGTTACCTCGGCGAGGAGTACTTAGCCGAGCACAACGAGCGCTTCTGCTGCGAGCCGGCGGCGGGAGCGGACTTTCACCAGGCGCTACCCCGCGGCGCCGAGCTGCGAGGGGTGTTCTGCTTCGAATACGAACGGGTGGTGAGCAACGACCAGGTGGTGCGTTTCGAGAATCGTTGTTTGCAGTTGAAGCCGAAACGCAATCAGGGCGTGGGGGCGGGTGCACGGGTGACGGTCCAACAGGGGCGCGATGAGAGCTTGCAGGTGAGGTTTGAGGGGCACGAGATCGAGCACGAAGTGATCGCCACGCCGACGCCACGGCTGCGGACGAAGCCGGCACCGCAGGGGAACGTGGTGGCCGGACGCAAGCCGGCGGCGAACCATCCCTGGCGGCGAGCTGTGTTGCGGAAAACACGAGCTGCGAATTCATAAGAGGGCTGCGGAAATGCCGGGTCGGATGGAAAGCGTGGAAAACCTTGTGGCGGCAGCCGTGCCGGGTTCGAGGAGCGGTGGATGGTTTTCCACCCTTCCCACCGTCCCTTGGAAATCGCTGCGCGATTCCCACAGTTCCACAGCCCCGACGATGACGATTCTCTCCTATCACCAAGGGGACACTTCTACTGGGCTACCACAGGGGTCCACTCCACTATTGCCTCTTGACACGGGTTCCCCTAAACATTGCATTCCCTTACCTGAAGGTGTACAATCGGGCACTCTAGTTCCTAGGGACTATTGAATTAGGCATCGAAATGACGTCCACTTCTTGAAAAAACATCCGCCGGCCGTCAGATCTCGATCTAGGGCAACAGGTGGAACACTGCAGGTGAGCGGAGAGACCTGATGACCGAAACGTCCGTCAATCCGAACATCCTGACGACGGTGAGTCCATTGCCAACCCCTACAACCCGACTCGTTTCGGCGTGCCTGTTTGTGCCGGTAGTCTTCGTACTTCTTCTTGCGGCGTGCGGAGCGAACAAGCTCAAGACCGGAAGGGTGGACGACGAAGCGAAACTCGCCAACCGTCCCCCCGAGTCCTTCCCGGCCGCGGACGAGGACTACTTTCGTGACATGGACTACGGTGTCACGAAGAATCCAGCGGCGATCGCGGCCGACCTCGATCCGTTCGTTCCCGGAATCTCACCCGAGGCCGCTGTTCAGGCCGCGGTGAAAGGCCGTAATAACTGGATCGTATGGACCGGCGGCAACGATCGCCTCTGGGACCTTCTGGCGAGGCAAAGCGTGGGTGCAATCGACTTCCTCAAGACGTTGTCGAATCACCGTGACCTGCCCAGCAGTCGTGACAATCGCTGGGAGTACCTCGGCCTCGTCAACGAACCCTGCTTCGAGAAGCCGGAGCGGCCGAGGGAAGATCGATACGGTCTCTGGCTCGACGTGAGAAGTGAGGACTGCCCCCCCGACCCTTTCGAGAACGAAGACAAGTACCCCGGTGTGCGAATCGGTGCGCGTGGGAAGAACATTCCGGTGGGCTCGTATTATGGCTACGCCAGCGGCGTCGTGGGCCTCCGGCTGTTCCCGAATCCGGATTTCGACGAGAAGGCGGAGCGGAAGTGGGATGCCAAGCGCTACTACACCGACCCCGAATACTTTGACCGAACGGAGCTAGTGCGACCGTACCGCGTTGGCATGTCGTGCGGCTTTTGCCACGTGGGTCCGAACCCTTCGAACCCACCGAAATACGCTGAAAACCCGAAGTGGGAGAACCTGAACTCTAATCCCGGCGCACAGTATCTTTGGATCGATCGCATCTTCGTGTGGCGTCCGGATGAGACGAACTACATTCTCCAGATGTTCCACAGTTCGCGCCCCGGGACAATCGATACGTCGTTCATCTCCAACGACAACATTAACAATCCGCGAACCATGAACGCGATCTACAGCCTACGGCGCGCGCATGGGCATTGCCAAGAAATGGGGCAGGGAGACGCTGGTCGGCGGCGAACTCAACAACCGCCAGTTCAACGACTTCATCAACAAAGGACCTCTCACCGAGTTCTTTGAAAAACCGGATACCGTCTGGACGCCGCGGGTCCTCAAAGATGGCTCGGATTCGGTTGGGACCCTGGGAGCGTTCAACCGCGTCTACATCAACATCGGCTTGTTTAGCGAAGAGTGGCTTGAGCACTTCGATCCGTTGTTGGGCGGCCGGACCGTCACGCCGATCGAGATCGAGGTCGCCCGCAAGAACTC
This sequence comes from Bryobacterales bacterium, assembly GCA_965248255.1. Lineage (GTDB taxonomy): Bacteria > Acidobacteriota > Terriglobia > Bryobacterales > UBA6623 > JAKZVK01. The sequence continues at coordinate 1,101,747 of CBDFIW010000004.1, read as the reverse complement.
GCACTATTGGTTGGCAACCGAGATGCAGACCCCCGACGCCGCGCTGTTCTTCCTCGCCAGCGCGAAGCCCGACTATCTGGAGAAGGCTCCGGGCGGGGAAGCCTACCTCACCAAAGACGCGGGCAAGCTCAAACGCGGGAAAGAAGTGTTTGCCGAGCGTTGTGCGCGCTGCCACTCGAGCAAGCTACCGGAGAAAGCGTTTGGGTTCTTCCCCAAAGAGTGCGTGGGGCCAGACTACCTCGACTGCTGGGACAAGTATTGGAAGTGGACCAAGACGTCCGGGTTCAAAGATGCCATGGCGCCGATCGTCCTTGCCGACGACTTCCTCGACAACAACTTCCTCTCCCACGACCAGCGCGTGCCCGTCACGCTGCTCGAAACGTGCGCCTGTAGCCCGCTGGCGACTAATGCGATCCGGGGCAATATCTGGAGCGACTTCTCCTCGGAGACGTACAAGCAACTCCCGTCGGTGGGCGAGATCACCGTGCATCACCCGATTACGGGCGAGCCCTACCAGTACAAGATGCCGGGAGGAGGCCGCGGTTACACGCGCCCAGCATCGCTGGTGAGCGTCTGGTCGACGGCGCCGTTTCTACTCAGCAACACGATCGGGTACTTCAACTACTACGGATCGGTCGAGGGTCGGATGAAATCGTTCAACGACGCGATCCAGAAGCTGCTGTGGCCGGAGAAGAGGATGGGTGATCGCAAGTACGTGACCGCCTCCGGAAAGGAAGTTCCCGGCACAGTCGTCCCCGGAAACGCTCTGTGAAAGGACGCAATCGCAACTCTCCACGATCAACGAGGTGCGGGCTCGTCTGATAACACTTCCCGACGAGCTGGCAGCCGGTATCGCACGACTTCGCCGCATCTTCACATGGGCGCTTGCCGCCGCGATCGCCTTTTTCCTCCTGCTGAAGCTGCTGACTATCTTGTGGATCCGACACCGTAGCCGGCTGTTGCTGTTTGTTGCTGCCTGCCGCAACGGTTCTGCTGCCCGTCCTGCTGTTCTTGACCCTAGGCAGGGCGGTCTCGTTGTGCACGTTGTTCTTCCTTTCGGCCGGGCCTCGCTTGCCATGGCGGCCGTTCTGCGGTGGAGGGTCTACACGCGGAAGAGCGGCGCGGAAGAGTGGTATCAGAGATGGAATCCGTTTGCAGCCGACGCAGCCGCCTTTGTCCTCGTGACCTTCTTACTGGTTCAGGGCTTTGCCGTTTCGCTGCCCGCGTTGCCCTCCGGCCTGTACGTCGACCGGCTAACCGTCGCTGACAGTGAGCTGCGCCTTCAAATCGATCGTTGCGGGGAACCGATTCACGTGCAGCTCGAGGCTCCCCAGGCCGAGATCTCCGGAGTCGAGGTTCCTCTGCCTACCGGCTCGGGCGCGAGGCTCGACTTCGCCATCGCGCGGATCGAGATTCCGACTTCTTCCATCAGCCTGGCATCCGGGTCGGAGGGCAATGAGGAGTTGGCGCTTCTGGCCGTCACCGACACCACCGCAGACGACGTTCACGTTGTTGTTGATGTCGAGGAAGCTCGGGTAGAGGATGTTCGAGCCGGTCTGCGGCTTTCGGGTGACCTCGAAAGCAAGTCCCTGCGCGAGGACCTTCAGCGGGTACGTTTTCTGGAGTCAAGGGCAAACGAGCTGTCGACAAGCACCTTTGCCCTCGCTTTGCAACTATCACGATCAGGAGGACAAGGGGCTGCGGTGGGGGAGGTCCCCGCGTACGACCCGAACGACGCTCAGTTTGTCACTCATGGCTCGCTCGTCGTCGATCCCACGGCATGCACTTTGGAGTACACCACTCGGACACGCTTACGACCTGGCGGTTTGGATCTGGCGATCAGCGCCGACGGCGACACGGAAGCCGTCAACATCCGGAGCATTCGAAGCACCGGAGATTCCAGAGTCAAAGTGACGGGCGGCAGCGGGACTGTCTCGCTGGGTGACGCGATTGTCTCCGAGCTTCGGCTTCACGGGTTGGAGGCCGCGCTGCGAGATTCACAGGCGCACGTCGCCTCCGCTGAGCTTGACGCCGCCGTTCCCATATCCTGCGGTTCCGATGCCGGGCAGCGTTTCGGCGCCATCGTCAACAAGGTGATTCTCGAGAACGCCCGGCCGGCGCCAGGACAGTCAGCTTGAGGAAAGGCCACACCAACACCGTCATCAGCAGCAGGAAGGCAAACCAGATGATGACGCTGTACGAGATGGCTAGGGTTTCCGCACGGAAGCGCTCGGCTTCGATCAGCCCGCAAACGACCCAGTGGCGGCCGTTCGAGGTCCGAGTTGACGAAGAGGAGTCTCCTTCCTCGTTCGTCCCTTTCTCTGTGATCGCTTTCGCTTCCGTGTCCTCTTCAGGTTGTTCTACGTCTGCACGCATGGCCAGCGGCAAACGAACCGGCTGCATGAAGATCTTGTACGCCGTACCGCCGAAGTCTTCCTCGATGACTCCTGTCGCTGTATCTCTTCCTTGCTCCACGATCTTCGGAACAGCCGTGGCGCGAAGCTCTGGATGCCCTGACTGGAAGATCACGGTCCCTTCAGCATCAACAAAAAGCACATTGTCGAACTGTCCTGCCGGCACGAACTTCGGGCCCAGGTCGCTCAGTTTGGCTTTGGCGTGAATTCGCACCTTCCCGGCCGCCGCGGGTCCGAGATTCTGGTCGGACTCCGCCGAGAGATAGAGCCAGAAGACGCCGTTTTGCAGAGCGAGACTCACCTCCTCCTTAGGGGGATCATCTCGCGGATCGACGTAGGCGAGGTCGGGGACGCGGTCGTCAATGTAGGGTTTCGCCAGGCACGCCTGCGCGATCCGCGCGAGGGAGGTGGTCCCCTGGGAGTCACTACCCTCACGCAGGTCTTCCCGGGAGCAGTCCAGTACGTTCAAATATCCCTCGCGAGCGGCCTGAGGGTTATCGCTGAACCATTTCTGGATATAATCCGCCCGATTCTTAAGGACGGTTCGATACGTCCCGATCTGGGCTTGCAGTTGCCCCGCCATGACAGCGAGTTCTCGCAGGTTTCGCCGGCTGTAGTATTCCTCCTGATGATGAACGTAGAAGAAGTAATACCCGCCAAAAGATGCCAGCAGCACGACGACCGCGACGAACGGCAGGTAGAAGCGGCCCAACTCTGGGGGCTTGAACGTCACAGCAGAACACCGTGCGGGCGGCGGTGACCGCTACCGGCAGGTCGTAGCTATTATGGCCGAATGAAGGTGAAAGTCCAAGGCATATACCCCGCGCATCCCGAACTACGCCGCCTCGGCCACCAACCGCTTCAAACTATTCGCGCAAATCGTGCTGCCCTTGAACTTGTCGCCTCCAGGGCCGCCCCAGTGGGTCTCGAGGCTCACCATGCCGGAGTAACCATCCCGTACCATGGCCGAAAACTGGCCCATCCAATCCACGTCACCGGTGCCGATGTCGCCCCAGTTCATGCGGTCGCTGCTCGGCGGCAAGATGCCGTCCTTGGCGTGGACATGCAGGACTCGACCCGCGGGCAACCCGGCGTAACCGTCGGGGAAAGGAATCTGGCCGGCGATGTAGCAGTTCGCCGGGTCCCAGACGAGCCCAAAGTTGGGGCCTTGAATCGCTTCTAGAACCGGAGCCGATTCGGCAGCCGTGGCGATGTTGCAGGCGTGCTCATTCTCGAGCCCGATCTTGATGCCGCTGGCGCCGGCTGTCTCGACCGCATCGCGCAGCGCATCGATGATGCGCGACGTGATTCTCTCAGGCTCGACGGTACGCCAGAAACTGAACACCCGGACGATCGGCGCACCGAGCCTCTGGGCCACTTCCAACGACCGCGCCAGGATGCGCGACTGATCTTCGTAGGTGTGGGCCGAATGGAAGGCGTCCTGCTCGAAACGGTGATCGATCTCGCCGCCGCCGGGGAGCGTACATTTGAAGACCGGCGAGGCGATCGAGATGATCTGCAGATTCGAGTCTTTGGCGAGCTGGCCGACCTCTTGGATGTCGTCGTCACTCATGTCGACGATGTTCTTGTCCCAGATGGTGCGAAGCTCCAGCGCCGTCACGCCCAGGTCCACAGCATGCTTGCAAACGCGCTCGAAGTCCTGGGTGAATTCGTCGGTGATGATTGCAATCGGGAAGTCCGCCATAGGCCATAGTTTATCGCAACGACTCGTTTGGGCCGGCGGTTTGTTAGATCGGTATGCCGAGTGTGCAACGACAATGTAGGGGCACGGCATGCCGTGCCCGGCGGCTGAAGCTTACGACTGGACCCGAACACGGGCACAGCGTGCTGTGCCCCTACTTTTCGGTTCGCGGCTTCCGTTGACACCCCCCCACGTGCTTGGTAGCGTGAAAACTCAAGCCTCCGTCATGCCCGCCGGCGCTCCTTCATGGATCCCTCGCGAATTCGCAACTTCTGCATCATCGCGCACATCGATCACGGCAAATCAACGCTCGCCGATCGCCTGCTCGAGCTAACCGGCGCTCTCTCCGCCCGAGAGATGACCGAGCAGGTACTCGACACCATGGAGTTGGAGCGCGAGCGTGGTATTACGATCAAGGCCCAGGCCGTGCGCCTGCCTTATCAAGCGGCCGACGGCCAGACCTACCAGCTCAACCTGATCGACACCCCCGGCCACGTGGACTTCTCCTACGAAGTCTCCCGCAGCCTCGCCTCGTGCGAGGGAGCCCTGCTCGTAGTCGATGCCTCCCAAGGCGTCGAAGCGCAGACGCTTGCCAACACCTATTTGGCGCTCGATGGTGATCTCGAAATCATCCCGGTAATCAACAAGATCGACCTGCCAGCCGCCGAGCCCGAACGGGTTCGCGAGCAGATCGAGTCGGCCATTGGCCTCGACGCGGCCGACGCTCTGCTCGTCAGCGCGAAATCCGGACGAGGAGTGCCGGAGATTCCAGAGGAAGTCGTCAGGCGCATTCCTCCCCCGAAGGGTTCGCTCGAAGCCCCTCTACGAGCTCTGCTGTTCGACTCCTGGTACGACTCCTACCGCGGGGTCATCTTGCTGGTCCGCGTCGTGGACGGCACGGTGTCGAAGGGAATGAAGATCCGCCTTTGGTCCACCGGTCGGACGTACGCTGTCGAAGAGCTGGGCTACCGCACACCGAAGATCCATTCTTGCGACGAGTTGCAGGCAGGTGAGGTGGGCTGGGTCGTAGCCAATATCAAAGACGCCACCGAAACCAAGGTCGGCGACACTATGTGCGACGAGAACCGCCTGCCCGCCGAGCCGCTGGCGGGTTTTCAGGAGTCGAGGCCGATGGTCTTCGCCGGGCTCTATCCGGTCGAGTCCCACGCCCACCAGGCCTTGCGCGAGGCGCTTGTCAAGCTGCAGCTCAACGACCGCTCGTTTCAGTTCGAGCCGGAGAATTCGGCGGCGCTGGGCTTCGGGTTCCGGCTGGGTTTTCTCGGGCTGCTGCACCTTGAAATCGTCAAGGAGCGGCTGGAGCGCGAGTTCGACCTCGATCTGATCACGACCGCCCCCGGCGTGCGTTACCGCGTGACGAAGACCGACGGGACCGTCGTGGAGGTCGACAACCCCAGCCGCTGGCCCGAGACGCAGCATATCGGCCAGGTCGAGGAGCCGGTCTTCGCCGTCACGGTCATCACCCCGGACGACCATCTGGGCGGCATTCTGAAGCTGCTCGAAGAGAAGCGGGGCGCCCAAAAGGGCTTCGAGTACGTAGCCGGCACCCGCGTGCTTCTTACGTATGAAGTCCCGCTCAACGAGATCGTTCTCGACTTCTACGACCGCCTCAAAACCGTTTCGCGCGGGTACGCCTCGGTCGAGTATCACTTCTCGCGCTACCAGGTCTCGCCCATGGTCAAGCTCGACGTGGTTGTCGCCGGCGATGCGGTAGACGCGCTGAGCATGATCGTCCACGGAGACCAGGCCCACGATCGCGGCAAGGCTCTGATCGAGAAGATGCGCAAGCTCATCCCCCGCCAGATGTTCGAGATCGCCCTACAGGCGGCCATCGGCAACAAGATCGTCGCGCGCAACAACATCGCTGCCCTGCGTAAGAACGTCACGGCCAAGTGCTACGGCGGCGACATTACCCGCAAGCGCAAGCTGCTGGAGAAACAGCGCGAAGGGAAGCGGCGCATGAAGCGCGTGGGCAAGGTCGACATCCCGCAGGAGGCCTTCCTGGCAGTGTTGACGGTCGGCGATGAAGCGCGGCAGTAGGTGCCGGATCTGCTGGTTCACACAGCCGGCTCGGCGTAGCGTAAGCCTCCAGGCTTGCCGAGAACCGATTCTTCGGTTCTCAGGTCTGCGGTCAACAGCAGGTGCTCGGTCGTTTGCCGTCCTGAGTCTGGAAGGATCGAGGCTCGGCAAGCCGGAGGGCTTACGCCACACCAAGACTCGACAACCCATCATGCTCACAGATAGACCGTGTCGCCGGTGTACATCACCTTGCCCGCCTCGGACTCGGGCACGCGCGTGTTAACGGCAAAGCGATAGTAGTGATCGAAGCGGCTCGGTTCGGTCCAGGCCGGCAGGGTCTGCTGCCGCTTGTCGGCGAACATCTTCGCGAAGCTCGGCTCCGCAATCTCGCCGCTCTGCGAGTCGCGTGTCGGCACGGTGCAGCGCGCGCAAGGACTCAGGCCTTCCAGTATCACCTCACCGATCCGAAACCGCATCGCCTCCCCGGCAACCCCGTACAGCCGGTCCTCCCAGAAGGCCTCGACGCCGTCGATCTCGAGGTTGGCTCGAAAACGCTGCCGTACTTCGTTGAGATGCAGCCCGAACCACGACGCCACGGTTTTGAGAGATTGCGTACTCACGACTGTCGGCCCCAGTGCTTTCTCATCGTCCGGAAAGCCCGTCTCCGTGTCGCGGACGAGCCGTACAGGCTGCCGCAGCCGCTTCGCCAGCCAGCCCTCGATCTCACTGCGCTCGCGCTGGAGATGGTACCGGTCCGAGCCGCCGCCGTCGGTGAAGGTGACTTCACCGAAAGCGAAATCGACTTCCGATCGAATACGGGCCAACCTCTCACCGATGCGCTTCCCATTGAGGAGTCCACCCTGTTCGTCGGCGAGGGCGTACTCGCGGTCATGCGACAGCGCTCCCGACCGCAGCACCGCTGCCTCAGACACACTCTGCCCGTCGAGGGACTTCACCGGAAAGACGGTGATGCGCGCCAAGTGGGGGTGCATGGCTGCGGGCGGATGGGCGAGAACGGCTCGTGCGTCAGTAAGACGGATTCAACCGCACGAACTCGTAGACCAGCGGATCCAGGTCGCGGCGCCGCAGCATCGCGACGCACTCCTCCACCGATTCTCCAATCGCCTCGATGCGCTGCAGGGGGAGCGTCTGCGGCGTGTACATTTCCCGCGCGATGTACGTGCCGATCAGCGCCTCGCGCTCCTCGAGAGTCAGGCGATCGACCGGCCGGCCAACAAAGGTTGCGAGATCGAGTTTAGCGGCTGAGGGCATAGAAGCCTCATTCCAACAAATCCAGGGAGCCGAAGCAAGGGGCGCGTGCCCAGCCTGCTTAGCCAACACCGCAGCGTAGGGGTCGAAGAGACCCTCGGCCTTCTCCTCAGGATCGACCGGCCGACCGGTTCGTCCAGTGTGACACATTGACGCCGGTGTCGACGATCACACCGCGATTCCCTTTCGCCTGAGGATCGGCGTCAACATGCGCTTCAAGTTTTCGCCCAAGATCGACTTCTTGGCTTCTGCGGGGATGCTCGCCCCCTGCACCTTGGCAAGCTGCGAAGCGAAGCTCCTGCCACCGGCGTCACTACCATAGATCACCCGCTCCGGTCCCAGCTCACGCACCGCCATCTCGACGAATCCGTTGATGGGGTCCGACCCGGCGATCCCAATCGAGACATTCTCGCAGTCTCGGACAGCCCGAATCCCACGCTCCCACGGCGCTCCGACGGTTTCCAGTTCATCGTGACCGGTACATACAGCGGGATTACATTCTGGCCGCGTGGCTCAAGAATCGTGGCGTTGCGGCCTTCGTTGACGGGCCCGAAGGCCGTATCATAATCGATCGCTATGTCATCGGACCATTGAATCTGGAAGGCCCTGACTCCGCCTGTATCATTCCCCGGCGTCGGAAGGTCCTTTGCGCCGGTCGCAAATCTCACCGTCAGCTGCTGAGCCTGGAGGGCTATCGGGAAATCACGTTCATTGGTAAACGAACATTCACCGATGAATAGAAGTCTTTGCTGATCCTTCGAGCCGGAGGCCTGCGTGGGCTCGTCAAGCCGATGGGTCTGGATGCCTCCCAGTTTGACGGCCAAGCTTGTCCTCTTCTGGGCCTTCCTTAGCAGCTCCTCGTGAGACTCCTTGGGAAAGATCGAGACGTTCCACTCGAACAGTGTCCACAACGCTGCTCCAAGCAACGCAACGATTTTGGCGATATTGAAAAGCCCATCTGTCCATTGGGCGAAACGTGACGCTCGATTATCGCGGGTGCTATCTGCCATGTCGCATCACCGAGAAAGATTGTCTAACTATTTTTCAATTAGCTGAATGTACTTGTTTCGTCCGCGGTCAAACCGCCCGATCGCAATCGCCTCATCCGCCTGGCTGGCGAACGTGTAGTTCTTACGAATGAACCGCATCGAGTTTTCAATCTCGTCGATAAAGGCCCCGCAGGCTTCGGCCGAGCGGTCGGGCGTATCCGGCACGCGCAAGTACACGGGACTCGTGTGGGCGAACACCTTGGTCCCCGCATGGGTCTTGCTTGTTGAACGCACCCGCGCGGCGATCCAACCGCCCCTCGAAACAGAAACCTCGCGTTGCAGAGCCGCCTCGCGCTGCCCCGTCGCCAGCACCTCGGCGACGACCTCCCCGTTCCGCACGATCTCCAGCCGATCGAACGGCAGCCGCGAATCGGCGCGAGCCTCGACTCGCAGGGGCTTCTGCGTATCGAGTCTTTCCAACGTCGCGCCCGGCTCCTTCCCATTCACCGTCAACTCCAGCAGCGGCCCGTTGGAGACAAACGTACGCCCCGCCCGCAAGCCCGCGATCCATTTGTCGTAGTCCAACTCACCACCAACCTGCACGAACACGCGGTTGTGATCATACACCCACCAGTCGGTCCCGGAAGAGACCGGCAGCCGGAAGCCCGCGTTCAGCAGCGAGTAGTAGCGCTCGTAGTCGGCGTCCAAACCGTCAGCAAGGTTAAAGGCGTCCAGATGCCCCAGCGCCACCGTGACCGGCAGCTCCATCCCCATCCCGTTGTGGCACCAGATCGTGATTCCCCCGATGCGGCGGGCCTCTTCAGATAGCATCGACAGCGTCGGGAAGTCGGGCGCCTTGCCGTCCCACGAAAGCAGCCCGGTCGAAACCGGTTCCACCAGACGCGGGATGTTCAGAAACAGGCAGTGCCCGTAACCGATGTTCCCGAACGCCGAATTATTGCGCGCCTCCTCGCCCATATCCATGAGCGTCCCGTGCTTCGAAAACTCGGGCAGCCGTCCCACCGGATAGCGGTTCGTGATGTAGGGCGAGTCGTTGCGAATCAGGTAACTGATGCAGCTCACATCCAACGCCTCGGCCGGTGGCACCATGTGCAGGCGGTCATCGGGGTTCTCGTCGATCTCCAGGTGATAGTGCGTGTGCGTATTGCCCGAATACCAACCAGCCCCGCGCATGTCCCGCAGCAGCCGCAGCTTGAAGTCGTGGACATGCGTGATGCCCGCCCCCACTTCGGTGAACTGCACCTCCGTCTCGTGGTCGATGCCGCGCACCACCTCGATGCGGTAGCGTCCCGGCGGCACGGCCGCTTCGTACTCGCCTCGCGCGTAGAAGTAGTGCCGCACATCGGGCTGCGTGCGCTGCGGCATGGTCTTGATGGCGCTCGCCGGCAAGTAGGACTCGCCCGACGCCGTGTTCGTCACACGAACCTTCGCCGCGACCGGTGCACCCGTACCTGCATCGCGTACGGTCCCGCGAATCACGCCCGGTGTCTCGGTGTCGGGTTTCTGGGCCCGCAGCGGGTTTCGCGGCAACAGCAGGCAGCCGGCTCCAATCAGCGGAATCGACTCGAGAACCTCCCGCCGCGTCGGGTGATGATGGTGACCCATGCGCATGAGAGTAGTTCACGTGCCGCCGATTTGCAATCACACGCCGGCCGTGTGTCCGCATATGGGAACTTTTGCCGAAAAACCGCGTACACCCGATCAAGGCCGGCTGATTACCAGCCCCGATTGGACAAGGAGGTCACTTCATGCAACGACATTTGCCCGCCGCGCTCGCCATCGCGACTCTCTTCTTTGCGCCCGCCGCACCCGCGCAGGAGACGGCCAAACCCTGGATCCACATTCACGTCACCGAGCAGGACGAAGACGCAACCAAAGTGCAGGTTAACCTGCCTCTTTCGCTCGTCGAGATCGTCCTGAGCGTTGCGCCGGAGAAGGTATTCGAAAAAGGGCGTCTCAAGCTCCAGAACGCCGACCTGACCGTCGAAGATCTGCGCCGCATGTGGCAAGACCTTCGGCAGGCAGGCAACGCCGAGTTCGTTTCTGTCGAGAAAAAAGACCAGCACGTCCGAATCGCACGCCAAGGGAACACTCTCTTCATCAACGTGGACGATCAGACGGGCAAGAAGGAGAAGGCGCGAATCGAGATACCGGTCGCGGTCGTGGATGCACTCTTAGAAGGAGAGGGGGAGGACCTGAATATACGGGCCGCCATTCAGCGCCTGGGTGCCGAACGAGGAGAAATCGTCAAGGTGGATGACGGCGACACCAAAGTTCGCATCTGGATCGATGAAAGCAGTTGATGTTGCGTCTAGCCCCAACCGCAGAGGTCGACGATGACACGGAAACAAAAACTGATGCTTGCGGTTGGACTTGCCGTTCTGATCCCCACGGCCTTGCTGGCAACCGCCACCTACGTCATCGTCGACTTTCGCGAGTCCGGCCCCAACGGCGGACGCGTACTAGCGCCCGTGCCGCTTGCTTTGATCGAAGCGGCACTCTACTTCACGCCCCAGTCGGCGACCCGCTTCGAACACTCTGAACTCGCCGAGTATCACGGCCTCATCGCCACGGCTCTCGATGAGCTTCGGAAGGTAGATGAGGCCATGCTCGTTTCCGTAGAAAGCGCCACCGAAACCGTGCTGATCACCAAGAAGGGCACAGACCTCGTTGTGAGCGTCTCAAGCCCCGGCGAAACCGTTCGAGTCCGCATACCCTTGGTCGCCGTCGGCAAGATCGTCGCCTCCTACGACGGCGTGAGCTTTCGACTTTCCAACGCGGTTTCCGCCCTGCGCGAATCGCCGGGGGAGCTCGTCTACGCCCTGGACGCCGAGAACGAAATCCGCATCTCGATCTGGTAGGGCTCGCTGGCGTCCGGTTTGTGATGTGGGGGCATGCCGTGCCCGAGACGCCTAGGATGGCGGATGCCTTGCTCAGATATGTGACCGAACCTGTGAAACGCTGTGCTTAGTCAACGCAGCAGTCAAGCGGCATCGCAGCCGTGTGAATCTCTTCGGATCCGCCGCGTGAGAAGTACTGTCGCTCCGAAAGGCCACGATACACGCGCCCGGCCACTTCGGCAGCGCGTGGACCGCTCGCATATCCGCCACCGCGCAGCAACACGACGACGGCCAGTTGCCGGCCGGCCCCTTCGTTGTAGGAGGCAAACCAGCCAAGCGGCGTCCGGCGGCGGCGAATCCACTCACTGCAAGTGCCGGTCTTGCCACGAATCGTCTGGCCCGGCGTACGGGCCTTCTTCCCGGTGCCGCTCTTGACGGCGCGGGCCATCCCGGCTTCAAGTCCGGAGATCGACTCTGCGATCGGAAGACGCCGCTTCACCACGGGCGAAAATGCCCGCGCTTCCCGTGCGCTGCGCGGGTACTGAAGGTAATACAGCGTCCCGCCGTTTGCCAGCGCGGAGACCAGCGCAGCAAGCTGCAAGGGCGTTGCCGCAATCCCGTCGCCGTACGTCGCCATTCGCCCGAGACCGGCCCTCGGCTCACGGGCCGTCACCGCACCGAGCTGTTCGCCGGGTATGTCCAGCCCCGCCTTTTCGCCCAAGCCCAGCCAGTGAGCGTAGCGCTTGAGTCGGTCGAACCCCAGCCGCCGGCCTAGCTGGGCGAAGTAGACATTGTTCGAGATCGCCAAACCCTCAGTCATGGTCATGAACCAGTAGCCTTCGAACCAGACCTTCGTCTCGGGCTCAACCAGATCCTCATGCAGCGCCGCCAGTCCGGCCACCAACTTGACCGTCGAACAGGGCATGTAGCCGCTCGAGAACGCGAGCTTCTGGTTGACCACCGTCAGCACCCGGCCTGTCGAAGTATCCACAACGACGACCGCGCCCTTGTAATCGCCCAGCGCTTCGATCGCTGCAGGCCGTACCACGGGATCGTCTCCGCGAACGTAGTCCCCCGCAGTGACACTTCGCAATCGCGGCTTGCGGCTGCTCCGCTGACTGCGCTGTGCTCGCTCGACCTTGGGCCCGGGAGCGCTCGCGGCGTCAGCCGCCAGGCCGACCCCATCGCCAATCGGGCCCACCGCACCCACACCGATTCCCAGTAGGACCGTGCCAATCCGGAGGGGCCAACGAGACGACATCACAGGAGGGTCTTGGGGTTAATGCACAACGCTACAAATCGGCTAACGACGCCAAGGCAGCGTCAGACCATTGTAGTCCAAAAGGCGCCGCTGAGATACCTCCTGTCCGCTCAGTCGGATGGCCTCTCCTCTCTCCGCTGGAATCCCGCCGCACGAACCGAGCCGTCAGGTTTCCTCGAGGCCACGATCGCTCCATGCAAGCCGAACGACCCTCCTTGGGTTCCTGTTCGTCCGGGTCAGCGGCAGGTCAAGGCTCCGTGGCCTCGATCACTGTCTCTCCCGACGGCCACCCCTCGACAAATGACCTTGCCAAGCGCAACAAACAGTCCTCCGTCGGAAACGAACGAATCCACTCCGCTCGTTTGCGCCCATACCACAATACCCGGCCATCCTCCGCCGAGAGCACGCGCAGCGACACCTTCATGGTGAGACCCTGGCGCGCGGTCCGAAAAAACGTCTCCACCCGGCCGAGGACGATCAGATCCAAACCCTGCGTACGGCCCCAGCTGACCGCGGCGCGAACCTGCTCCTGCTTGTTCAGCGTTCGTTTCCCCCACTCAGGCAACGCCTCCCACGGAGCCTCATCCAACTTCTGCACCTCACCCGCCCGGCGGTCCTCGAGAAGCGCCCTCAGCAGAGACAAGGCAAAGTCCGGCGGCACCGGTTCGGCCTCGCTCGCCGCGGGGAAGGGCAGCAACCCGATCCGCTTCTCACCGACCGCGAGGCCGCCGTGCTGCGTGAACACGAACGTTTCGATCTTCGGATCGGCTCGCCGCAACCAACCAAAGACGCCGCCACTCTGCAATGCAAGCGCCGCTTGGTCGGCCAGAAGGGCCAGGATGATGATGCCGGCAAGTCGCAACACGCCACAGCTCTCCTACCCCGTCCATCGGCGGATCTGCCCTGAGCCTTAGTCGGTCTGCCATGTAGGGGCGGGTCCCCGTGCCCGCCTGCCCAGCATCCCAAGATTCCCCTTTCAGATACGTAAACGAACTTGTGAAATGCCGTAGGTTGGAAAACCGATCCAGCCCCGGTTCCCAAGGCTCTGGCCGGGCGGTGTTGTAGAATTGCAGTCTTAGCCTGCATTTCTCACCACCTGACGGTCGAAGTGCGTGAAAAGGCCGTCAGGACGAGGCGTGAGCCGCTTGGCGCGCGGAGGTGTACTTGACGTACATTGAGCACGGCAAGCAAGCGCAACGAAGTCATGGCGGCCTTTTCACGCACTTCGACCGTCAGGTGGTGAGAAATGCAAGGTTAGCCCCATGAGCGAAAGCACCCCCTTCTCCGCCGATCTGTTGGCCCGCGCCGAGCCGGTCAAGCTGCTGCTGATGGACTGCGACGGCGTGCTCACCAATGGGCACATCTACTTCCTGCCGGCGCCGGACGGCGGCCTTTTCGAGACCAAGACCTTCGACTCTCAGGACGGCATTGCCCTCCAATGGGCCCACCGGGCGGAGATCCAGACCGGCATTATCAGCGGCCGCACCTCCCGCGCCGTCGAGGAACGCGCTCGCACGGCCAAGATGCACTATCTCTACCAGGGCGATACACGCAAAGCCCCCCTGCTCGAGGAGATTCTGGCCGACTCCGGCTTGAAACCCGACCAGGTCGGCTACATCGGCGATGATGTGACCGATCTGCCGATCATGCGCCGCGTCGGCTTGGCGGCCGCACCGTCGAACTCTCGCGCCGAAGTTCTCGAGGCCGCCCACTATGTGACGCCCTCGATCGGCGGCAGCGGAGCCGTACGCGACGTGATCGAGCTTTTGCTCAAAGCACAGAACCGCTGGGCCGAGACTCTCGCGCAATACCAGACCTAGGGCACATGAGTTCGCCCGCCAAACCGAAGGCCGGCCAGGCTTCCCGTCGTCAACGACGTACCCCCAAGCCCTCACACCGTCCCAAAGCAGAGCCAAATCCCACCCTTCGGGTCCTCTGGTGGTTCCCGCTAGCCCTTCTCGCCTGGGGACTGCTGATCTACCTCCCCGCCCTCGGCGGACAGTTCGTTTTCGACGACCTCGACCTGAAGGAGACCGCCAGCACGGTCCGCACGGGCCGCTTGCAGGCCATCATCGGGTCCGGCCGGCCGGTCCTCATGGCCAGCTATGTCTTGAGTCATCGGCTGGGCGGCTTTCAGCCGTTTCCGTTCCATCTGACCAACGTCCTGCTCCACTGCCTCAACGCGATGTTCCTGTGGGGCTTCTTGCTTGCTCTCTTCAAGACCGGCGCGCTCGACGATCTTGTTCCGGAACGCTACCGCGCCTTCCTTGTCTATGGGATCCCAGCGTTGTTCCTGACCTCGCCGATCCAGACCGAATCGGTCGCCTACATCAGCAGCCGCTCGGGAGTGCTCTCCACTATGTTCGTCCTCCTAGCGCTGTGGGCCTTCGTCAGCCCGATGCGCCAACACTCACCGTGGAATACGGCTTTCCTGGTTTGTTTCCTGTTCGGCTGCTCGGTCGGCTCGAAGCAGAACGGTATGGTCTTGCCCGCGGTGATCCTCGTGATGGATTACTTATTGCTAGCGCGGTGCGACTGGCGAAGACTCAGGGACAACTGGCCCACCTATGCGCTGTTTGTCGCAGCGGGAATCGCCGGCTTCTTCATCGTCATCAAGCCGTTTCTGATGGCGCCCTCGGCAGGCTTCCGACTGGACTGGCACAGCTATCTCTTTACGCAGTTCCGCATGTACTTCCTCTACTTCCGCCTCATCCTCGTTCCCTTTGGACTCAATGCGGACTACGACATCACGCCCTCGATGTCGCTTTGGGAGCACTGGTCATGGCTCGCGTTGCTGCTGTTGCTGGCCGGCGTGGGCGCTGTCCTTTACCATCACAAGCGCTTCCCGCTGGTCGCTTTCGGCGTCTTGCTATTTTTCGGCACACTGGCGCCGACATCCAGCTTCTTCCCGTTCCTCGATTACGCGGCGGAACGCCACCTCTACCTCCCGATGCTGGGGCTGCTGATCGCCGGGACTGCGGCGATTGCGCGCTACTGGCAACCCAACCTGCATGCCGCTTATGCAGTTCTCATCGCGATCGTGGCAGTTTACTCCGTCGGCACCTGCCAGCGGAGCACGATCTGGGCGGACTCGGTGGCTCTGTGGACGGATACGGTCAAGAAGTCACCTGGCAAGGCCCGCCCCTGGGTGTGGCTCGGCAAGGTGTACAACGACCGCCTGGCGGCCCTTCGTGCCGAGTTGAGCGTTGAAGGCCGGCCACCATCGCGGCGCATCGCCCCGCCGACCCGGCTGATGGCCCTGCTCGAGGCCCAGGCCAGGGGCGCTTGGGAGAAGGCTGAAGAGGTGGTGGAGCCGAACTCGGCGGAGCACGCCCACCTACTGAACAATCTCGGCCTCTCCGCCGCCAACCGGAAGGATTATGCACAAGCCGTCAAGTATTACGAACGTGCCGTCGGCATGCGACGCGGGGTCCCACTGTTCTGGGCTAACTTGGCCGTCGCGCAACTGCGCCTGGGGCGTGAAGAGGAGGCATGGCCGAATTTCGATCGAGCCGCCGCCCGCGCCCGCAATCACCCGGAGGTCTTTCAACTGCGAGGGCAAGAGTACTTCCAGAAGGGACGCTACCGCGAAGCCGTGGCCGACTTTCGCCGCCAGGTCCAGATGACGCCCGAGGACCCAGTTGCACTCCGCAATCTCGAAGCTGCGGAACAGATGCTGCTCCAACCCCCACCGTAGCGGCACAGCAAGTGTGTCGAGCTTGCCGCACTCGCGAGGGCCGCCCGACGAAGTTGACTTTATGGTTCAGATCGCGCCCGGCGTAGCCCACTAATCCAGCTGCTTCCCCTGCCGGTACCTCTCCGCGTGGATCCGCGCCACTTCCCACATGTAATGCTCGCCGCGATAATCCTCCGAGGCTCGCGTAAGATGTTCCTGAGCCCACTTACGGCTATCAATGGATTCGTGATACAGGCCTGAATACAGGTGGGCGTGGAACAATCGCTGCATCAATTCCGGCTCGGAGGGATCGCCTACATGCACTGCCTCGAAGACCTCATCAATACTGCCGTCGCCGCGAAACAGCCGGTAGATCTCCTTCATAGGGACACGGTCGTCACCCGTAACTTCAAGCATCGACTCGCGAGCCGACTCGACTCCCACCAGACGCGCGTTGCAGAGGAGGTGCCAGACCGCATTTTCCACATCAGCGGGATTCACCGTTTGATGCAATTCAAACTGTTCCTTACCGTCCTTGTATCGCTCGGCGTAGTAATACGAGATCCCACGCTGCCAGTGGTGAGGTCCGTCCTCCGGTTTGAGTTGGATGGCGTGTGTGAAATCTTCGATCGAGGCGTCAATGTTGCCGCGCCTGAACTGCAGCGCGCCCCGCACGTTGAGCACCTCGGGAAGCGCCGGGTCCATCGCTAAAACGAGGTTGTAGTCCTTGAGCGCTTTGTCGAACTCCCGCTTGAAGTCGTAGGCTTGGCCCCGAATATAGTAAGCATTGGGATTGCGGGGATCCAACGCAATGGCCTTGCCGGCCAACTCCAGCGCGTCGTCCCATTGCGCCAAGCGCGAGGCCTGCAGCGCGTCGTACAGGAGCTGGTTCGCGTTGGGCGACGCCTCCTCTTGCGCAACGGCGGGGATCGATCCCGCCAGCATGGCGATCACCAGCCCGAACAATGCCCCAAGGGTCCGCAACACGCCTTCCATGATAGCGTTAGACGGTCAAGATTTCCGACCATTGCTGTATTGGGCTATGATCCCCCCACACGACCGGCTTCCTGAAGCCCGCCACCAGTCGACCAAGCCCGTGGGCCTAATCGGTGCTCCGGAGACGAAGCTGCCCCATCAGCCCATGAAGTTCTCCAACCCGACCCTGATGCGTTGCCTGTACCGCGTGCATCAGGCCAAGATCCACTTGCGCTCCGCCGGCGCATGGTTTCAAGGGTATGCGCGCTACCTCCGGCCGGGCACGCGCGCCTATCGCCGTCACGTCGACGAGGAACTCAAGCACTACAGGGAAGTCCACTCGGACGATGACCACAGTGCTGCCGTCGCGCACGAAAACCTATTCGAGCCCGCACCGGCGGCCTGGGACGAGGTCCATGAACTGGCCAAGGCGCTGATTCGCGAGCAAACCGGCAACGACTTGGACGGACACGTCATCTCCCGTCTGCAAGGCCGCCCTAACGTTCGGTTGCTGTCACTCGGATCCGGCCCGGGCGGCGTGGAGCTTGGCTTTGCCCGGCAAGCACCCGAGTCCGACATCGTCTGCATGGACCTTAACCCTGACCTGTTGCGCCTGGGCGAAGAGCGCGCCAAAGTTGAACACATCCGGGTCAGCTTCGAGCCGGCCGACCTCAACACCGTGATTCTTCCTCCCAACGAGTTCGACATCGTCTTCTGCCACGCCTCCCTCCACCACCTGATCGAGCTCGAGTCCATCATCGAACAAATCAAGCGCACGCTGCGCCCGGGGGGCGAGTTGCTCGTCGTCGACGTCATCACGCGCCACGGCTACCGCATGTGGCCCGAGACCCGCAAGGTCGTCGCTGACTTGTTCCGCACGCTCCCCAAGCGCTATCGCGTCAACCACACCGCCTATCTCGGCAAGACGGCCGACAAACGCATTTACGAGGCCGACGCGCGCCCGTGCGGCATGGAATGCATTCGCTCGGAGGACATTCTGCCGCTATTGCGCTCGAACTTCGCAACGCAGGCCTTCGTCCCTTATTTCAGCATCAGCCGGCGATTCTTCGACACCATGTACGGTCCCAACTACGACCTCTCGCGTGCGCTCGACCGCGCCATTGTTCACTGGATCTGGGAACTGGACTGCGAGTACCTGCGCGCGAATACGCTTCGCCCTGAAACCTTCTTCGGAATCTTCAAGCTGCCCGCGTAAGTCACTCGCACGGATAGCTGCGCGTCCACCTACCGAATGCGCCTATGGGATAGTTGATGCATGCTACGAACTCCGCCCCTTCTTCTCGCCTCGATCGCCGTCCAGCTAGCGGCCCAAACCCCCGCACTTCACCGCCTCACCTCGACGCCCGGCACCGTCGTATTCGGCTACTACGACGCCGCGACGCCACCCGTCCTCCGAATCCAACCGGGCGACCGTGTCAAGCTCACCACTTCGATGATCGCCAGTCCCCGGATGCTCGAAGAGGCCGGCCTTCCCCCCGATCAGATCAAACCGTCCTTGCGTGACATCCACAGCCAGGTCACCGACCGCGGACCCGGCCCGCACATCTTGACCGGACCAATCTATATCGAAACCGCTGAGCCGGGTGACGTCCTGGAATTGCGCATCGAGTCGATCCAACTCGCCCTGCCCTACTCGTTGAACCTCTTCATCCCCGGCAAAGGAGTGCTGCCGGACGACTACCCCTACAAGCGGGTCAAGATCATCCCGCTCGACGAGCAACGCATGGTGGCCGACTTCGCCGAGGGGATCAAGATTCCGCTACGGCCGTTCTTCGGCAGCATGGGCGTGGCGCCGCCTAAGGAGCTCGGACGCATCAGCAGCGCACCCCCTTGGGTACACGCCGGGAACCTCGACAACAAAGAACTCGTAGCCGGTACGACGCTCTTTATCCCTGTTCACGAACCCGGCGCTCTATTCCTGGTTGGTGATGGACACGCCGCGCAGGGCGACGGCGAAGTCGACGTCACGGCGCTCGAAACTGCCCTCACCGGAACGTTCCGCTTCCATGTCCACAAGGGGCGCCGCCTCCGCTGGCCTCGAGCCGAGACCCCCACCCACTTCATGACGATGGGCTTTCACGAGCACCTCGACACGGCCATCAAGATCGCGCTGCGCGAGATGATCGACTTCCTCGTGAGAGACAAAGGCCTTAGCCGCGACGACGCCTACATGCTCTCGAGCAACGCCGTCGACCTCAACATCACCCAACTCGTCGACGGCAACAAGGGCATCCACGCCATGGTGGCGAAAGCGATCTTTGTAGGCCCGCGGCGCTGATCTGTAGACCTCAAACCGGCCAGCTGCAATGGAGAAACCGAGCCCGGAACGCCAGTGACGGGTTCGCGGCTTCAGGGCCGTAGGGTGGTGGATTTACTCCTCACTCGCTTCGGGGCTCGGCTGCATCAGACGGCTACGTTCACACCACCCCATACTTCTCAATTGCCTCTTCATTCAGGTCCACCCCCAGGCCCGGTTCGGACGGCATATCCACCATCCCGTCCTTGGCAACGAACCGTTGCTTGGTGATGTGCTCACGCAGGGTCGTCTCCTCTTCAGCGACGAACTCGCAGATGAAAGAATTCGGCACCGAGTTCAGGAAGTGCAGCGCGGCCGCCACATTGATGTAGGTCGTGAAACCATGATTCGCCACCGGCAGCCCCCGGTCGACCGCCAAACTCGCGACTTTCATCGCCTCGGTGAAGCCTCCCACGCGCGTTAGATCGATCTGCACAACGTCGACCTTGCCGCGGTCCATCAACTCGATGAACGACAAGCGATTGCTCTCCTCCTCACCCGCGGCAATGCGGAGATGAGTGGCCTCCGACAGCTTCCGATAGCCGTCGTAGTTGTCCGGGGCTAGTGGTTCTTCGAGCCAGAAGATGTTGTACTCGGCAAACGCGCGCGCCCGCTGAATAGCGGTCTTGGCGTCCCAGACCAGGCCGGCGTCAATCAGCAGGTCGACGTCGTCCCCGAGCCCTTTGCGCGCCTCGCGTACCAGCGCGATGTCGGTCTTCTCGTCCTGCCCCATGGGCTCCCAGCCAAACTTGACAGCGGTGAATCCACGATCGCGAAAGCGTTGCGCCCGCTCGCGCGTCTCATCCGGCGTCGCTCCGAACAGCGTGCTGGCGTAGGGACGGATCTGCTTGTGGAATCCCCCGCCCAGCAGCTTCCACACAGGCAAGCCGAGCGCCTTGCCCTTGATGTCCCACAGCGCAATGTCGATACCGCTCATGGCGTGAAGTCCGACGCCGCGGCGTCCGCCATAGATGTTCTGGCGGTACATCTTGTACCAGAGGTATTCGGTCTCGAAGGGGTCCTCGCCGATCACCAAGTCGCGCAGCCCGGACGTGATGTTGTGGGAGAACGGCCCCTCGATCGCGCCCTTCACCGCCAGGGGCGCGGAGTCCACTTCGCCGATCCCGGTAATGCCGGCGTCGGTCGAGACGCGCACGACCAAGGCGTCCTGACCGCTGTCGGTTAGCGCCTTGACCTCGGGCAGACGCAAGTAGATAGCTTCCACATTGGTGATCTTCAAAACAGTGTCTCCTCAGGCTGGGTGCGAAAGGGCAAGGAAGCTGACCGGGGGGGGGTCAGCCGTTCCCAGAGTCAAGCATGAATTGTCGCAAATGCTGATCCCCAACCGCCGAGAACCTCGCACCGACGTAGCGCGAAGAGCCCGCGCTGCCCTCTCGACCATGCACCCGTGCCGACTCCCGTGCCCATGGCCTTGGACATCTCCTGAACCTTCGCCCTAGGCGCACGGTAGCCGCCTCCGCTTTCTCGGCTTTGTTCTCCTTCGCCATCCTGCCGAGCGCTAGTGACACCGCTCCCTGGTGCCCCCCCCCGGAACTGCCCCCCCCCGAACTGCCCGAGCTGTGGGTGAAACCCCGGGGTCAGGGCACAGAGCTTCTGGAGTGGACCCCTGTGGCGAGGCCAAGAAAGTAGGGACGGGTCGCGGTTGACTGAAAAAGGATAGCGAATCCAGCCCAATGGGGGCATGATCAACTCATCCGGGGAGGCGGAGGCGGGCTCTGCTGGAGAGCAACCCACCAAGGAATACCCGGCCGCAGACTCATCGCAACGATGAGGGCGGGGTGCTCGCCTACTGAGGCCGCATCCCGCCTTGTGCTGCGCCATCGGATCGATAGATCTGCTCATGCCTTAAGAAAACTCAGGCGGCGTTAGCCGCCTCTTCCCACAGCCGCTCATACTCTTGCGGCGGCCGATAGCCCAGCGCCGAATGCAATCGCGTACGATTGTATTCCCGCTCAATATAAGCGCCGATCTCGGCCTGCGCCTGGGCCAAACTTTCATACTCGCTGCAGTCGACTTCCTCGCTTTTCAAAGTCTTGAAAAAGCTTTCCACGTACGCGTTGTCCTGCGGGCAGCCCTTGCGGCTCATCGATATCCTCGCGCCCGCTTGCCGCAGGGTGGCTACATAAGCTTCCGCGGCGTACTGCGAACCTTGATCGGAATGATGAATCCAGCCCGGCGCCGGACGCCGGCTGCTCAACGCTTGTTGCAGCGCCGCCAGCGGCAATTCGGTTTTCAGGTTCGGACCCACGGCCCAGCCCACCACGCGCCGCGAATACACGTCCAACACCACCGCCACATAGACGAAGTGGTTTCCCAATCGTACGTAGCTGAGATCGGAGCCCCACAGTTTGTTGGGACCCGTGGGTTGGAAATCGCGCGTCAGGTTTTCATAACGCCGCAGCGAGTGCTTCGAATCGGTCGTTCGCGGAACGGTGCGGCGACGTCGCCGCAAGAGCTTCTCTTCGCGCATCACCCGTTGCACGCGCTTGCGATTGACCAGCAGCTTTTGACGGCGCAGCTGTTGGGTCGTCCGCCGGGTGCCGTAGGCCGGATGGTCCAAGGCGGCGTGGACAATGGCCTGCCGCAGTTCCCCGACCTGCTCGCTGTCGGGTTTGGCCTGGCGGTAGAGGCTGGCTCGCGCCAGTCCGCTCAAGCGGCACAAATCGCGCGTGCTCAGCGTGCTCATGTTGCCTTGCCGCCTTGCGGCCCGTACTTCCTCAGCGACGCGCCGGTTCCACTGACGATGCTCGGCCGGCGCAGATCCTCGACACGCCGCAAGGCTGCGGACAAAAAATCAATCTCCATGGCCTGGCGGCCGACTTTGCGTTCCAGCTCCGCGAGGCGGGCCTGGGCTTCGTGGCCGGGCTCGACACGGGCGCTGCCGCCGGGACGCGCCCCGCGCCGGGAAAGGCTTCCTCGACGCCGTAGCGCTCGACTTGTGCCAGCCAGTCGTAGAGCTTTTCGCGCTTCACCTCCAGCTCGCGCGCGAGAGCCGAGCCGGACTCGCCGGCTTCGAGCCGCCGGACGGCCGCCAGCTTGAACTCCTTCGTGAATCGTCTTCGAGACAATCGAACCTCCTTACCGTTCCCTGGTTCATTGTCCCTTCTCTACTGGTCTCGCTTTTCGGGTCCATTCCAGTGGCTCGATTTGTGGGACGGAATGGACTATGCGGACCTAGAAATGGAGGGCAACCTCATCGCCGATCCGGAGCTAGCCTGGCGGCAGCAAACTGATTACACCTACACCTACGACAAGAGAACCGAGAAGATCACCTACCACGGCAAGAAGTTGCTGGTGGATGAGAAACTGCTCCAGGACGACAAGCGATCCCGAGAGACGCTCACCAGCGTCGGCAACGTTGTCATGGAAGGGAACCCGGGCTTTCTTGACGTCGCCGGCGGAAACTTCGAACTGAAGGAGGAGTCCAAAGCTCACGAGCTCGGATTCCAGCCCATTCCGTTTGAGAAGATCGGCCTTCATGTTGACGAGTACCGCAAGTCACTGCCTGGCCAACCCGATTGAGTGCGGGCAACCTGTGCTTGCACCCTGGGAGAAGGCCCTTGAGCTTCCGATTTGAAGCAGCGTTGAATCGCCTTCAACTGACAACCTAGAAATGTTCCGTTCCGTGAACCCTGAAACGCTCGACCGCAAAACCTAACGACCTAGTCGTCGTACGGCTCGGACACTACAAGGGCTTGAGCCCGGGTAACGAGGGTCTGAAAAGCTCCTTGGCGCTGCTCATGGAAGCTGTGCCCGAGAGCTGAGCGTGGCTTCGAGGCGCCACCGCCGTTTGAGGGCATCCCAGCCGCCTGAGTTACCTGGATCAGCACTTCGCCGTCAGGGTGGATTTGGGGTCTGTGGACGATCGGATGAAGGCTCTCGTACGGCCCGCCCACGCTAGAATGTTGGGCGCAAGCGTCACCGTCGGATAGGTACCGAGAAGTGTGTCCACCGAAGGCTGACATGTTCAGTGGGAGGCAGTCCCACCGGGGTAAAAGTCAGAGCCCCGTAGCTTGAGTTGTATCTGTGGAGGAGACGAAGCAGATGACAAAGTAGGCTGGGGCTCCGCTCTGCTTCTCTTCGATAAGTGGCACGAAATCATACCACCGCCAATCGGGGTCTCAGGCTGTCAGCGTTTGATTTGCTGAAGCGACCGTGCTAGCGTTCAGGCGGAGGTTCTCACAATGCGGCGCCGTTCGTTTCTCCTCTCGGCCTGTGCTCTCGGGATGGGTGCTGCGTCCCAGTCAGCATCCCGGCCTCGCATTCGCGCCGTCACGCTGACCCCGATTCAGGGACGTTTTCACAAGTTCGTAGCCATGAACTCGCACGGGCAGCCAAACGGCCACACGTACACCAATACGCTCGTCCGTATCGAGACCAACCAAGGCGTCGTAGGGATCGGCGTCATGGCCTACCGCAGGCCCGACGAAGCGTTTCAGCAGGCGGCCCGGGGACTCATTGGGCTCGATCCGTTTTCGCTCTATGAGATGAAGGATGCTCGTATTGTGGGACGCGCGACCGCGCACGCCGCTCTGCTTGAGTCGTACAAGCACCTCGACGGACCGCTGTTCGACTTGATTGGAAAGATTCAAGGGGTTCCCTGCTGGCGGCTAATCGGAGAAAGCGTGCGCGAGAAAGTGGAGGCCTATGACGGCACGATCTACTTCAGCGACGTTTGGTTTTCCGATCGCGGACTCCAGGCGGTGGCCGAGGAAGCCGAAGAGGCCGCAAAAAAGGGTTACCGCGGGATCAAGATGAAAGTCGGTCGGGGATGGAAATGGATGCCACGGCAGGACGGCCTGACTCGTGACATCGAAGCGGTCAAAGCCGTTCGAGATGCCGTTGGCAAGGCGACGACGTTGCGGGCGGACGCTAACAACGGCTTCAAGGCTGATTTCGAAGACGCTTGGCGGCTGCTGGAAGAGACACGAGAGGCGGACCTCTACTGGATGGAGGAGATCTTTCCGGAGGAGCCGGCAAAATATGCGCGGCTCCGTCAGCGGTTGAAAAAGGCAGGAATGACGACGCTGATCGCGGACGGCGAAAGCGTGCGGGACCCGGCGGCGTTCGAACCCTACCTCCAGCCGGAGAGAGTGATGGACCGCTTGCAGATGGACATCCGGGTGGGAGGATTTGTTTCGGGCATGGAGGTTGCCGCGCTGGCGGAAGGAGCGGGAGCGAAATCAGTTCCTCACAACTGGGGGTCGCAGGTGGGGCTGTTTATGAGCCTCCACCTGGCCAAAGCAACGCGCAGCGTCGAAGGCGTCGAGGACGATCGATCAACGTGCGACGCGATAGTTGCCGAGGGATATCGTTTCGAGAAGGGCTTTTACACGGTATCGGACGAACCGGGTCTCGGTATCCATTTGAATGAGCGGGTCTACGAGCAGAAATACAAAGATCAGGAAACGAGGCTCGACTAACGAAAGGCCAGGTCCTCAGGGTCGAACGACGGTCGCCGCGCGGCCCCAATAGCGATGGCGTGGCGCACTTGGCTGTGTGGTCGGCGATCTCGGACAAGGGCTGCTCCCTCGGAAAACCCCGACGGGCAGATGGATCCGCTTTTGCTCGGCATCGGTTGATCCAGCAGCCTGCGGGTGAAGATCAGTGAGCGAACGATAGCTGGCCTAGAGCGGGCTCGCGCCCAGGGAAAGAGACTGGGCCGCCCCCGCAAGATCTTCGACCGCCGCAAGCTCGTGAGGCTGCGCAAGCAGGGGAAGTCCTTCAGTGCACTAGCCCAGGAGTTCAACATCAGCCGGACGCAGGCTCATCGAGTGGTCAAGGCCGCGGGCCTTTATTGAATCCCGCAAATTATTATGACACTTTTTGATAGTGTGGAGCATCTATATATGTATGGGCAACCCCAAAGGTGTGAAGCGGGATTTCAAGGCGCTGGAGAAGCGCCGTTTCGAAGCGATGCGGCTGCTCCACCAAGGCCACAATCAGTCCGAGACGGCGAGACGGCTGAACGTCGCTCGCCAAACCGTCAGTGAGTGGCGGCGGCAATACCGCGAGCAGGGTGCGGCCGGACTCCGCCAGGCCGGGCGCGCCGGACGCAAGCCGCTCCTCGATGCCGCACAACGCGAACGCCTGACGTCGCTGCTGCTGGAAGGCCCGGAAGCCCACGGCTTCCCAACGCCCCTGTGGAGCTGTCCGCGGGTGGCTCGGCTGACCGGAGACGAGTTCGGGGTCGCATACCACGCAGGCCACGCCTGGAAGATCCTGCGAGCGCTCGACTGGAGCCCGCAACGCCCGGCCGGAAAGGCGCGCGAGCGCAACGAAGAGCGGATCCGCACCTGGAAGCGCAAGACCTGGAAGCGCATTAAAAAAAAGCCCAAAACGAAGGCCGTACGCTCGTCTTCATCGACGAAAGCGGATTGAGTCAGAAGCCGCATCGCTGCCGCACCTGGGCGCCACGTGGCCAAACACCGGTGCTGCAGTTTAACTTCAACTGGGAGAAGCTTTCCGTCTCGGCGGGGCTGACGCTGCGTAACTTCTACTTCCGGCTCTATCCCGGTGCGATCGGCAAAGAGCAAGTGACCGACTTTCTCAAGGCGTTGGTACGTCATATCGATCGCCCGCTGCTGATCGTCTGGGATCGGCTGCCGGCGCACCGTAGCCGCCTGGTGCAAGAGTTCATCGAACTCTCCGAAGGCCACATCGCAACCGAGTACTTGCCACCCTATGCGCCGGAGTTGAATCCGGTGGAATACATCTGGGCTTACTGGAAGCAGCACGAGTTGCCGAACGTCTGTCCGAAAGACTACGGCGAGCTGAACGAGCGGGCCCGCAAGGCACTCCGCCGCATGTACCGCAAACCGCGTTTGATCACGGCCTTCTGGAAACAGTCTTCTCTTTGTTTTGACTGACTCTATATTATGCGGGAGTCAATAGTTCGATTTCAGGGTAGACTCTCGGTACTGGGGGCCAAAATGTCACTTCGACCCGTCAAGCGGCTCGTCCGGGCCAAGCCGACCCTCGAAGGCGCGGGTGTGCACTTGCGCCGGGCGTTTGGGTTCGGCAACACGTCTGACTTCGACCCTTTCCTTCTTCTGGACGATTTTCGCAACGACGTTCCGGAGGATTATCTAGCAGGCTTCCCGTGGCACCCCCACCGCGGAATCGAGACCATTACGTACGTCCTGGCCGGAACTGTGGAGCACG
This sequence comes from Bryobacterales bacterium, assembly GCA_965248255.1. Classification (GTDB taxonomy): domain Bacteria; phylum Acidobacteriota; class Terriglobia; order Bryobacterales; family UBA6623; genus JAKZVK01. The sequence goes on along the minus strand of CBDFIW010000004.1, from coordinate 1,075,061 downwards.
GCGACAGCTTGGGAAATAGTGGTGCGATCGCCGCCGGCGATGTCCAGTGGATGACGGCCGGAAGCGGGATAATTCACCAGGAGATGCCGAAGGGAGACGAAGCAGGCCGGATGCATGGTTTTCAGCTCTGGGCGAACCTCCCATCGTCACTCAAGATGACGGCACCCCGTTACCAGGAGGTGAAGGTGGCCGACATCCCCGTGATAACGGATGACGACGGGACCCAGGCCCGCGTAGTGTGCGGGAGTTTCTGGGGGAAGTCCGGGCCCGTAGAAGGGATCGCGGCTGACCCCATCTATCTCGATGTGTCGATTCCGCCGGGCAAGAAGAAGACCTTGCCGGTCGAGACAACTCGCCATGCCTTCGCGTACGTCTTCACGGGGGCCGGCAAGTTCGGCAACGCTTCAAGTCCGTTGGCGGTGCGGACCGAGGGGGTCGGTAGGGCAAAGACAGCGCCTCCCGTGGAGGTGGACAACCGCTCGCTCGTGCTCTTTGACCGTGGTGACGAACTCACGGTGCAGGCGGGGGAGGAAGGGATGCGGTTCCTGCTGGTCTCGGGAAAGCCACTGGAGGAGCCTGTCGCGTGGCGCGGCCCGATCGTGATGAACACGCAGGAGCAGCTCCGGCAGGCGTTCCGAGAGCTTGAGCAGCGAAGGTTCCTGAAGCCGGAGCCGCCTGGGTAAGCCCAGTTTGACCAGCGGAACGCTGACGGCCTCTCGGCGGACCCGGAACCCGAGCCGACACAACGGCCTGGACGAAAAAATCGGTTGTTGGACGGTTCGGTTGTTCTCCCCGTCTATCGCTCAAGAGCCAGGTCTTCAGTATCGATCGGCTATGGAGTTTGGCGAAGGACAGCGGGCCGCTAGGCGATCATCACAGTCCGCGGCAGCTGCGCGTTGTGCTCCAGGAACGTCCGCTTGACCTCCAGCTCTTCCGCCGTCGGCTGAACCACCCCGTTGACGTCGGCCACGCGCGAGGTGACCGTGTGCTGGCCCGGCGTCGCGTCGTTCCACGTGTAGTTGAAGAACTTCCAGGCGTACTTCTCGTGCGTCGTTTCGGGATCGAGCGTCGCTGGCCGCCATGGCCCATCATCGACCTTCACCTCGACCGAGCGGATCGGTGTGCCGTCGTGCAAGACGACGCCGAAGACGTTGTGGCCGTTCGTGGCACGGGTGACGCGTGCGATGAACGACTTGAGCTGCATACGCGTAATCGCCGTCTCCTTCCACTTCATCTCGCCGTTGACCATCTCGCCCTTCAGGGTGCGATACCAACGCGCCTGGTACTTCCCAAGATACTGGTCTTGCTGGACGTGGATCTCGGCGAGGAACTTGACGTTGGGCGCGCCGTACCAGCCCGGCACGAGCAGGCGAAGCGGCCGGCCCTGATGACGGGTGAGCGGCTCGCCGTTCAGGTCGTAGGCGAGCAGCGGCTCGTCCGACAGCGCCTTGTCGCGCGGCACGCTCCGGCCGTACTGCTGGTCGACTTTGTAGGCCCCCCCCGGAACGCCACTTCCTCTTCGCCATGGTCGGCGCCGAAGAAGACGAACTCCCGTGCTTCGGCTCTTACCCCGGCGCGATCGAGCACCGCCCGCAGCGGGACACCGGTCCAGCGACCGTTGCTCGACAGCCCGTTCAGCGGCCCGCGGTTGCCCGAGCACTCGAATCCGAAGATGAGCTCGCGGCTTGGCATCGCGCGGAGGTCGGCGAGCGAGAGCGCAAGCGGCTCGTCCACCAAGCCGGAGACCCGCAAACGGTACGTGGCGGCGTCGATCTCGGGGTGGCCGTGGTGCTGCGTCGTGAAGAACTGGTCGATCGGCGTGAAGAAGCCGTCGATGTGACGTACGTCGATGATGCGGCGATCGGGGCCGCGAATCAGCCTGATCTCGTCCGGCAGGTCGGTGAACTCCACGAGCGTTTCGCCCTGTGCAAGGGCCGGAACCGCCCACCCCGGTATACCAAGGACGCCCAGCCCCGCCATCGCGAGGCTGTCTTTGAGGATGTCACGACGCGTGGTCTGTCTTGTCATGGTAGGTCCCTTTCCACGAAGGTGTCGGTGCCGGCGTCAGAGATAGGCGGCCTCCGGAAACCCCGAGAGCGTGAGCCTTGCGCCAGGCTTATCAGAACGACGCTTGAGTACTTCTTGCACTACTGCCGTCGGCTGCCGCATACTTCACGGCGAAGTCCTTGAGCCCGCGGCTACGAAGGCCAATCGCTTCGGCTTCACGCATGGCCCTGTCCGTGTCTCGCCCGTTCAGCTTGACGCGCTTGATGAGCCACATGGCACCGACACGTTTCGCCGATGCGCAGTCGATGTAGGCAGGCTAGGGCGTGTTAACACTAAGTCGCAAAAGCTGCTATACTCGGAGGTATGGAGATCACCGAGCAGCAATACCGCCGCATCGAGCCGGTCCTGCCCCGCCAGCGCGGCAATGTGAGCCTGCCGAACCTCACGGTTTTGAACGCCATGTTGTATGTCGCCGAGCAGGGCTGCAAATGGCGCGGCTTGCCTAAACGCTTCGGTAACTGGCACACCATTTATACCCGCATGAACCGCTGGTCGAAGAACGGCGTGCTCGACGCCGTCTTCGAGAAACTGCAGCGCGAGCAGCTGGTCCGCATCCGAATCGAAGCCGTGTCAATGGACTCGACCATCGTGAAGGTTCATCCCGACGGCACGGGCGCGTTAAAAAAACGGTCCGCAAGCGATCGGCAAATCCCGCGGCGGATGGACCACCAAGATTCATATGGTTGCCGCAAATGCTCGAACGGCGATAACCTTCGCTCTCTCGCCCGGCCAAGCGCACGACGCCCAGCAGGGCCGCGAACTGCTCGGTGGTCTGGGGCCACTGCCCGAGCCGCTGCCGCTGCTGATGGACGGCGCCTATGAGGACGATCAGACACGCCAACTGGCTTTGGATTTCGGATGGATTCCCGTCGTGCCGCCCCGGCGCACCCGCCTGGAGCCGTGGGAATACGACCGAGCGCTCTATCGCCGCCGCAACGAGATCGAGAGACTCTTCCGACGGCTCAAGGGATTCCGCCGCATCTTCTCCCGCTTCGACAAGCTCGACGTCATGTTCCCCGCCTTCCTCCACTTCGCCCTCATCGTCGAGGCTCTACGTTTCGATACCCTACGTTAGTGTTAACACGCCCTAGCATATGACAACAGACCAGAAAGTTGCAAAAATCGCGCACAACGATCCGCGTCAGTCCAAAACTGGTACGAAGAGTTCCGCGACCGCGGGCGGGACTAGGTCCTCCGAAACAAACCACACAGCGCTCGTTTGCGGATAGGTGTCGTGATGTCGCGTTCGCTTGACAATAGGGCGTGCAGGCACCTCCGGCGTGCAGTTGTGGACCCGAAGCCGAGTTCCGTCAATCGCTTAAATCAACAGAAGCGTTGTTGCATCCGCACGCTGCGTACGAAACGGCGGTGAGTGGATGGCTTACGACCGGCCCTATTGGGGCCGTCAGAAGAGGTCGGAACGCTCCCGCAGGGCGTTTTCGCTCGGCCAAGAGCTGGGCGGCGAAACGGTTACGCGTCTGCTCAGTCGAGTTCCCCGTCCTCGGCCAGCATCTTCAGGGTCTGTTCAAACGCCTGCAGCGTGATCTCGACATCCTCATCGGTATGCACACCCGACACCACGCCACCCGGCCAGCCGGTCACATCCACGCCACCCACGATCATCCCCTGGCGAACCTTGTGAGCCAAGGCCGGCGTCGTGAAATTGGCAAGCTTCTGCCAATGCACCGTGCCGTCGAGGATGCGCTGCGGCGACACCTCATCCCGGCCGGGGTTCGTAAAGACGTGGAACCCGGAAAACTCGCCGTGCGCACACCAGGGGGCGCCGAGCCGGGCGATGATCTCGTTCATGCCGTCACGGATGGCCGCGGCGGTTCGGTTGGCCCGACCGATATAGTCGTCCTTCTGGAGCAGCTTGAGTGTGGTGATTCCGGCCACGGCCGCGACCGGGTAGCCGTTGAACGTGCCTTGATGCGGCAGCAGGGGCTGTTCGATGCCGTCCTCGCCTTCGATCCAGTCCATGATGCCGAGGATGTCGGCGCGCCCGGCGACCGCCGCGCCGGGGTAGCCGCCGGCGACGATCTTCGCCAGCGCGGTCAAGTCGGGCGTGACACCGTAATACTCCTGCGCCCCGCCGGTGGAGACGCGAAAGCCGGTAACGACCTCGTCGAAGATCAGCACGACACCGTGCTTGCGGGTCAGTTCACGGAGCTGCTTGAGGACCTCGCCGCTGGTCGGGATGTGCCCAAAGCCGGCGCCGGTGGGTTCCAGAATCACCGCCGCCACGTCGTCCCGGGATTCGAAAAGCGTCCGCACGGCCTCGGTGTCGTTTGGCGCAACGGGGATGACCTCGTCTACGACGGAACCCGGAATGCCTGCCGGCTCGTTGACCTCCGGCGCGAGCGCGCTGAAAGCGACATGATCGTGCCAGCCGTGAAAGTGCGTCCCAAACCGCACGAGCTTCGTCTTGTTCGTATGCGCCCGAGCCAAACGTAAGGCCAGATGCGTAGCCTCGGTCCCGGAGGACACCAGGCGCACCTTCTCCGCGCTCGGCACCATCTGTTTGATCAGCTCGGCCCATTCCAACTCGAGCGCGTGTTGCGCCCCGTAGTGCGTGCCCCGTGGGATTTGGCGCGTCACGGCCTCGACGACTGCCGGATGCGCATGCCCCAGGATCAACGCTCCGTGGCCGCCGAAGTAGTCGACGTACTCGTTGCCGTCGACATCCCATTTGCGCGAGCCGGAGGCGCGATCGACATAGAGGGGGTGGGGCTTGAGGAAGCGGCCGTGGTGGGTCACGCCGCTTGGGAACGTCGAGACCGCTCGCCGGTGATGCTTGGCCGACGTCGGGGTCTTCTCTAGATAGCGTTGGTGGATCTGTGAACTGACCGCTTTCGTTGACACGACCATGGTGAACTCAGGATAGCTCAACCCCGCGCGCCCCAGTAAACGTCTACTCAGCATGGTCGATAGACGTTAGAGGGAGTTGGCACGTCTCGGCCGCCTCCCCGCTCATCGTGTCCGACACTTCGTCGCCTTTCGGGAACGGCGAGATCCGGTTTCCGGAAGGGATTCCCGGATTCGAAGGGCATACCCGCTTTACGCTCACCGGGCAGGCCGAGCTTGCGCCGATCCTCTTTCTGAACAGCGTGGAGGACGAGCAGTTGAGCCTTCCGGTGATCCCTGTGGAGGCCGTGAAGAGCGATTACAGCGTGTCGCTTGAGGAGCGCGACCGCCGGCTGCTCGAAATCGACCAGGACCCCATCCCGGGGACGAACGTCGTGTGTCTGGCGGTGCTAGTGCTGGCCGCGGCCGGGCAGGCGCCGACTTGCAACCTGATGGCGCCGATCGTGGTCAATCCCATCAATCGGCTGGCGAAACAGATCGTGCAATACGAGAGTGACTACCCGAGTGCATTCGGGCTCAGCGGTGAGTAGGGATGCTGGTCTTTCGGCGGCAGGCGGGCGAGTCGTTCATGGTCGGCGGCAATGTCGAGGTACGCATCCTGCGGGTGGCGCGCGGACACGTCAAGGTCGGCGTCATCGCGCCGCGGGAGGTCGACATTGTACGCACGGAGATCTCTCGTCTGAACCGCCAGGCGGCGATCAAGGAATGGTCCGCGCCCCAGGTGACACAAAGACTCAAAGGCGTGGCGGATCGTCTGCGGGCACGGTCCGGCGCCGAGTGATGAGGCAAGACGACAGGGATTTCAAACGCGGCTCTGGTCTCGATGATCTGAGAGGACGGTCGCGCTCATACGGGCGAGCGTGGGTGTTCGAGCCTGTGCAACGATAAGGAAGCCGCCGTCGTTTCAGCGGTGCGCCGTACCTCCCATCCACGGCTTTTTTGAGTACCCCCCACAGCGGTTGGAACCGGCTGACGCGTTGAATGGACACCCGTGTCAAGATCATCAGCCCGGAGCGGGCGCGGGAGCTCGTCTCATCGCGAATCGCCGCCGGTGAACGGATCGCTGTCGTCAAGGGCTGGTTCGACGTCCTCCGTTCTACGCACTGCGAAGCGCTGGACCACGCTTCGATCGAAAGTAGCTATGTGGTCGTCCTCGTCCATGCCGATACCGACACACGCCCGACCGTGCTCGACGAGCAGTCGCGGGCGCAACTCGTTGCCGCTCTGGGCGCCGCGGACTGCGTGGTAATCTGTGACCAAGCCCTGGCTGAAGAACTAACGGCCGGCTGGAAGCCGGTGGTGATCGTAGACGCGGAGGAGTCGGTTTCCGGCAATGTCGTCGAAGATGTCCTTCAACGGTACCGATCGACGTAGCCGCTCGAGCCGCATCCTGGTCGTGCGCCTCGGGTCGATGGGAGACGTCGTCCACGCCCTTCCGGCCGTCGCCTGGCTGAAATCCCGGCTTCCCGACGCCGAGGTGAGCTGGGTGATCGAGCCTCAATGGGCCTGCTTGCTCGAAGGCAACCCGCACGTCGATGGCGTGATCGAGGCGCCCCTTCGCCGCTGGCGTGCGCAGCCGCTTCGCCGCACCACATGGCTGGAATTCCGGGCCTTGCGAAAGGAGCTTCGACGGGAGCGGTTCGACCTGACCGTGGACTTTCAGGGTCTGCTCAAGTCGGCTCTGATTACCTATTTTAGCGGTAGCCACAGCGTCTACGGTTTCGATCGGAAGGCACTGCGGGAACCGTCGGCGGCATCGCTTTACTCGGGAACGGTCGCCGCGAAGGCTGCGCATGTGGTCGATCGCAACCTGGAGTTGGCTTCGACCGCAGCGTCGGCACTGGACACGGCGGCTGCCGGTTTCGCTGCCGCCGGCGAGGGTGCGGTCTCGTTTCCCTTGCCGCTCGGAAAGCCCGCTTCCGACTTGCCCGAGGGAGATTTCGTGCTGGCCGGTCCGCTGGCGGGTTGGGAATCGAAGCAGTGGCCGCCCGAGTCGTTTGCGGAACTGGCGGCGATTCTCCATCGCGAGGCCGGCATGCCGCTGGTGATCGACTGCGCGCCGGCGGACCGGCCGAGAGTTGAGCGGATTCTCAGATTGGCGCCTGCGGGCAGTTGCCGCCTGCACGTCTCCTCGATCGAAGGATTGATCGCCGCGACGCGGAGAGCGCGCGCCGTCGTCGGTGTGGACAGCGGGCCGCTGCACTTGGCCGCCGCGTTGCAAGCGCCTGGCGTCGCCATCTTCGGTCCCACCGACCCGGCCCGCAACGGCCCCTACGGCTCGAGCTTCCGCGTGTTGCGCGCCCCCGATGCGACAACCTCGTACAAACGCCGGAGAGAGATCGATCCCTCGATGCGGTCGATTCAGCCGCGGGAGGTCTGGGCGGCGCTCGCACCTCTTCTTAACGAGAAGGCTTCGCCGGCGGAGTCAGCGGAAAGGGTCTCGGCCACGCCGTGAGAATCTCTATGACTTCGGTCCGCGGGACAAGCTCAAGATGAACCGCTCCGCTGCCCTCTTGCTTGCTCTCTGGCGCGTCATCGTCTCGGTGGCGCTTGCCGGGCCCTTCGCTCTCGGGCAACAGCCGAGCGGTTTTCTTCCACAGCGCGAAGCTTTCAAACTCTACCGCCAGATCGGCGACCATATGGAGGCGACCTCGATCGCGGTGCCGGAGTTGGCGCGCGCCGGCGCTCCCCTAATCGAGAACGTGCGGCAAGCCTCCGAAGCGCTACAGGTCGGTACTACGCGTGAACATTCCGGGCTAATGCACAAGCTGACCCGGAACGCCAGGATTTATCTCGATATCGCCGACGCTGTTCCGAAGACCAGTCCGTTTGCGGACGAGGTGCAACGGCAACTCATCGAAATGCGGCAGGCGGTGCAACGCGTCGAGATCCATTTCCAAGCTCAACTCGACGTTAAGGAAGACCGGCTGCGCGGCTCCGACCGTGACAACCTCCAGCGTTACTCCGGGCGGAATAGCGACCTGGGACCGCCTCAGCCCGACGAGAAGCGTGTCGTGTTCTTAGGGGATTCGATTACCGACGGCTGGGCGCTCAACCAATACTTCCCCGGGCAACCTTTTGTGAATCGCGGAATTGGCGGACAGATCACATCCCAGATGCTGGCGCGCATGAAGGCCGACGTGATCGATCTCAGGCCGAAAGTGATGGTGGTCCTGGCCGGTACCAACGACATCGGCCGAGGCGTGTCGACCGAGACCATCAAGAACAATCTCTCCATGATCGCGGACCTAGCTGTAGCTCACAATATCCAGCCGGTTTTCGCGTCGATTCTGCCGGTGAGTGACTACCACGAAAAAAGCGACCCGAATTACAAGCGCACCCCCGCGCGCCCGCCATCTGTCATTCTCGAGATGAACGTCTGGATTCGCCGCATGTGCGAGGCCCGCGCTTTTGTTCATCTGGACTACTTTTCGAAAATGGTGGATGCAGATGGCTACCTGCAAGCCGCCCTGGCCGACGACGGGCTGCACTCCAACGCCGAGGGTTATCGTGTCATGACTCCTCTGGCACAGGCCGCGGTCGACCAGGCCCTCCGAGCCAAGGCGCCGGCCAAGAGGACAAAGCGCTTCGGGATTTTCTAGCCAGTACCGGTACTTAGGTGCAGTTTTAGTACCGTTCCCTCCTAAAGGGCTTGCCAGCGCACGAGCTCTTGATGTATTTAGATACAGAAGAGCGGTGTTGCGAGTCGGCGGATCGGCCTCACCCGGCGGCGAGAACAGGATTTTTCATGTGGAAACAATCGTTGTCTTCCAACGGTAGTCGATGTATAATGGCGTTCACTGAGCGCCGAAATAGCATATTCCCCGACGTCGTCGCGACGGCAAGGCACCGCTCGCATACCGATCAGAAACTGCTACTCGTCGTCCCGCTCGACCTCGAAGACAACGTTACCGGCGCACCCTACGTGGCCGTCGACTCGGTGGCTGCCGGCCCCGGGGACCGTGTCCTGCTGGCGACCGACGGCTGGGCGGCCATGACCGCGGTGAACCGCCCGCAATCGCCGGTCGACGACGCCGTGATCGGGATAATCCACCGTCTTGATCTGGTGGAGGACGCGATCGGCTAGCAGTCCGTGGTGAAAGTATGGATTCTTGTCAAGCCCGTTCGACACCCCTACATGTTGCGGCAGGCCGGGCAGGCGGGCACGGCCTGCCGTGCCCGTTGGTTTGTAGAGGGATGTGCCGCCAGGCCGGCGTCGTTGTTGGCCTCCTTGATCAGATTCTCGGTACAGGCGCGCTGGTTGTAGAACCACGCCTGAGCGTTGATCGGCGCGTCCATGTTGGCTTGGTCCAGGCCAGCACCCCGTCCAGATACGACCGCAGCATCCGTACCACCTCTTTGACTGGGTTCAGCCGTCGAGCGCATCGCCGAGTGCATCCAGCGCTCCAAGTGGTTCTGTGCCCGTTTCAGCTGCTTCAGCACCTCAATGATCTTCTCATCCTTAAAGCGCTTCTCTTCATCTCCCTGTTCTCCTTCCCCCCGGAGAACTTCCAATCCTACTCGGTCGAGTCACGGGGGAGCACTTGCATATAGAAAGATGCGTGGTTCTTCGCATGTCGTTTTGGGATTCTAGCAAGAAGTCCAAATTGAGAAGCTTTGCGATGATCGACCGCCCATTATTGGTGTTGACGCAGCTCCCAGATCGCGTTCGGGCCGGTCGCGGCGAGATAGCGCATTCCCGAAGGGCCGAATTCAGAGCTTCTATTGAATCCCGCAAATTATTATGACACTTTTTGACAGTGTGGAGCATCTATATATGTATGGGCAACCCCAAAGGTGTGAAGCGGGATTTCAAGGCGCTGGAGAAGCGCCGTTTCGAAGCGATGCGGCTGCTCCACCAAGGCCACAATCAGTCCGAGACGGCGAGACGGCTGAACGTCGCTCGCCAAACCGTCAGTGAGTGGCGGCGGCAATACCGCGAGCAGGGTGCGGCCGGACTCCGCCAGGCCGGGCGCGCCGGACGCAAGCCGCTCCTCGATGCCGCACAACGCGAACGCCTGACGTCGCTGCTGCTGGAAGGCCCGGAAGCCCACGGCTTCCCAGCGCCCCTGTGGAGCTGTCCGCGGGTGGCTCGGCTGATCGGAGACGAGTTCGGGGTCGCATACCACGCAGGCCACGCCTGGAAGATCCTGCGAGCGCTCGACTGGAGCCCGCAACGCCCGGCCGGAAAGGCGCGCGAGCGCAACGAAGAGCGGATCCGCACCTGGAAGCGCAAGACCTGGAAGCGCATTAAAAAAAAGCCCAAAACGAAGGCCGTACGCTCGTCTTCATCGACGAAAGCGGATTGAGTCAGAAGCCGCATCGCTGCCGCACCTGGGCGCCACGTGGCCAAACACCGGTGCTGCAGTTTAACTTCAACTGGGAGAAGCTTTCCGTCTCGGCGGGGCTGACGCTGCGTAACTTCTACTTCCGGCTCTATCCCGGTGCGATCGGCAAAGAGCAAGTGACCGACTTTCTCAAGGCGTTGGTACGTCATATCGATCGCCCGCTGCTGATCGTCTGGGATCGGCTGCCGGCGCACCGTAGCCGCCTGGTGCAAGAGTTCATCGAACTCTCCGAAGGCCACATCGCAACCGAGTACTTGCCACCCTATGCGCCGGAGTTGAATCCGGTGGAATACATCTGGGCTTACTGGAAGCAGCACGAGTTGCCGAACGTCTGTCCGAAAGACTACGGCGAGCTGAACGAGCGGGCCCGCAAGGCACTCCGCCGCATGTACCGCAAACCGCGTTTGATCACGGCCTTCTGGAAACAGTCTTCTCTTTGTTTTGACTGACTCTATATTATGCGGAAGTCAATAGGCATCCAGAAATCGAAGCCGCTCTTCGCCCCCCGCGACCCGGAGGAGAGGTGCTCAAGTGCGTCGGGGCGTTCCAGTCTTGGATGCGCAGTATAGACCAAACGGTCATCGGTAAATACGAATATGGCTTTCGCTGGCACCATGGCTTCGCTGATGGCCCAACCAGTGATCCGGAGATACTCTTCGCCTACTTCGACTTGTTCCACCTCACCATGCCCGCCCACCGGGTCAAAGCGGATGGTCCCTCGGTAGGGTATTTGCAGGCAATGATCGCTAGTACCACATCGCGCTTTCCCGCGGAGAAGTCGCGTCTGGGCAGATAGAAAAAACAACTCCTTAAAGTACACTTTACTGTCGGACTCCGATTTCGGGGAGTGATAGAAGCTCATCGGCCCAGCCAGGCCGCTGTCAAACAGGGCGTACGCTTCAATCAAGCGACCTACGAGCCGCTCTGCCGGAGCAAAGGCACGGAAGCCGGAATAGCGGAACTGCGGGCCCAGCCACTTTGCAATACTCGGTCGAGGCCGGTGGCCCGGGATGCTTGTGAGGAACTGCCCATCTGCGAAAAAAACGACTTCCGACGCCGTCACTCCACCCTTCTTGTTCACGGCCCACCCGGTCAACAACACCTGATCGCTCTCGACCGCGAGCGGTTGAACAAAGGCCAAGAGATCTTCGTCGGTCACCGGGTACTTCCGGCCACCGTCACCCTCGATAAACTGCCGCTCATGCGCCCTCGTCAGAGGCTGGAGCCGTGGCACCTGTGGGCCTCTCAGGAGCTGAATTGAGTCCCCGTTTCCCGTACTGATGAGGAAGGGTTCCAGCCGATTACGACCAGGCGTCAAGGCATTCATCGGCAACACCACTCGAAACTCGCCCTCCCCACCAGTGACAGGCGAGTTGACTCGTCCTGTGCTGGTGCCTGCGGTAAAGTCTGACCATTCTACCGGCGAAGTGGCGACGACCTTCCCGTTGATCGAAAAGGCAATCTCCTTACCCGTAATTCTGTTGTCTCGCAGCGCAACCCTTCCGGACAGATAGAGAGGGATCGTCTTGGCCTCCAGATCGATCTCTTTTTCCCAGCTCTCAGATTGGTCTATTGTGAAAATCAGCCCCTCGCTTGATGATACCTCTAACTGATCAATTCGTTTGCCAATGATCTTGTTATGCCGGGTTCTCAACACCAACTCATCGAGGGGGGTGCCTGACCCGAACGTCCACAATTGTTTGTTGAGTCCGGGAAATGAAAAGATGGATTCAGCTGAATAAGAGACCCTTCGCCCCATTGTCTGATTGAACAGTTCGACAGTCTCGCCGTTGACGTCGGGTGAAGAGGTCAACGGTACCCCGTCGGTCTTCCAAGGAACCCGGATACCAAGAGCGTCGGCAATCGTCGGCAAGAGATCGACGGTTGAGGCCACCCGGTCTGACAGCTGTCCCGTTATTTGATGAGGCATCTTTATGAACAAGGGGATCGCGGCGAGGTCGGGATAGTTCTTTTCCGTCATAATTCGCAGCGGGTCGGAGTGCCGGAAGCTCACACCGTGATCGGAGGTGATCACGATCATCGCGTCGTCGTACAAACCCACTTGTTTTAAGTGTTCCACGAGCTCGCCCACAAGCCTATCGACAAGACCGACTTGCAAAAGGTACCGTTGCTGGGCGAGATCACAATAAAAGTCGCTTTGCAATGGCTTGCTTGGTCCGCGGCGTCCATCCAGATCCTGAAAAGGGGCGTAGAATTGCCCTGTCGGGAGGTAATCATAATATCCATGAGGCAACGCCACCTGCAGGAAGTGCAGAGTCGGATCAGAGCTCTTTTGAATACTTTCGATAAACCGGCGTGCCCGAATAAGGCGACGATCGGCGAAAGGGCCCGCGTCGATATCCGCGGAGGACATCGCCGCTCGAGCGCCAAAATCCCACCACGTATTCGTAACGTCCGGAAGAGCCTCTCGAAACTGAGCAGGCAGCACAATATGAAGGTACACCAAGGCGGAATCAGAGAGGATCACAGAAAGCGAGCTGCGTCCGATTGCGGTTCAGGAACATCCTTCAAGTCATCCGGACAGAGTGCCGTATGTAGCTCATGAACATTCAACAAGTAGTCGGGAGCCAACATCGTGAACAGATTCTTCGGGTGATCCTCAAAGCGAGGGAGAGTCTTTACTGTTTCCGTAGCAAGAACACCGGTGAGCATGGCCGGCACGGCCGTGTAGGTGGTATTGCTGGCCGCGACAGTACGGCGGAACCATGTGGCCTGTCGAGCAAGGTCCGCGAAGTTAGGGAATCTGACCGCATCAATTCCGTGGCCTTGATCCAAGAGAGCGATAGTGGCGAGTTCGTCGAAGATCACGAAGACGATAGGCGGTGAGGTTTTAAGCCCCTGTTGCTGAGCTGCGGATTGATGTTGGTGAGACTCGACTGTTTTAGGAAATGCGATCGAATGAAGCGGCGTAAAAAAAACAACCCACAAAGGAACGAGAACCATCCCCAGGGAGAGTACGGTCACAGCGGAACGGACGGCTTCTTGTCTATAATAGCCGACGATGAAAATCAAACCGCTTCCAGCGGCAATAGATATTACCGCCTCGGCCGAAAGTCCCTCAACCCGGCTCAGGGCGGCAAGAGGCACTAATGACGCCAGGAACCATAGCGAAAGGAGGTAGGCAGACCGAGGGAGCGCCGGAAGTGCTGTACTCAGGCCGCGAAGCAATTGTTGAAAGATTGCCACTGCCAACGGGGCAGCCAAACTGATGAGCCCAAGAAAGATGATAAATGTGGTTGCACTTGCTTTGTGGGCTACAAAGAATTCAGCATTTCGTGAAAGTAGCTCCCAGAGTGGATAGGCAACAGCAAGGGTATAGAGGCCAGACACGTGGAGGGTATCCGTCCCGAAACTCCGCGTGGGAGGGTTGTGTGTCTTGAGGGTGGAAAACAGCTTTGTGAGTTTCACTGTCACAGGGAGGTTCCGAGTTGCCCGGAATTTCCGACTTGGACCTCCGGTCCCCTTATAATAGCGCATCGTCTTTCTGTCGGGCCGGCGCCAGCAGGCGTCGGAGTTGCTGCCGCGGGTGCACAAGGTGATGTCGCTGCTGAAACGCTGGCGGCTGGGCACCACATCAGGGTGCGATCAGCCACGAGCATCTGGACTACTACCTCGACGAATTCGTTTTCCGATGCAATCGGCGCACCTCACGCAGCCGCTGCAAGCTGTTCTATCGCCTCGTTCAGCAGGCCCGTGGCAGTCGAACCAACATCCTACCGCTCGATCGTCGCCGGCTGGGACGCCGAAACGCTGTGAACCCTACAACAAGATATTGGAGCTACCTGAATGAAGTGGATACCCCATTGCCAGGATTTCCATTTGGGCCATTCCGAAACCCGTATGATAGTCGAAGCCACGGTCCCAAGGCAACTTTTTTGTCCATCTATGATCGGCAATGCTCCCTGCGCCTCGCGATCCAATGTCTAATGCCACTCGATCGTGCAGTTCCGGTGACGTGCCTCCTGGGGTTAGAACTCTAGAACGAAGCTGCTTTGAGTGTGGCCAAGAACATCCTCGCGCTTTCTGTAAGGCGCCGGCGCGTGCCAGTCCTGCCGATCGCTGGGTGAAGGGAGTGACTTCAGCGAAATCCGGGGCATCCTAAAAACTCGACGAGGAGCCGCCCAGCGGACATGCGAGCGGGACCGGGACGCTGGTCGCCCAAGCGCTGGGCGACGTCAGCGCGCAACAGGTTTGGCGCGTGCTCCAACGCCGCGGCATGTCGCTGCGACGGCGCCGCAGCTGGGTGCATCTCGACCGACCAGAGTTCGCTCGCAAGGCGGCCGACATCGTCGGGCTCTACCTCGACCCGTCTACACTTTGTGTAAGAACTTACGTCTACGCCGGCCCGAGGGTCCTGGCAGTGGATCGCAAGGTTGCATCACCGAGGATGCCAGTAGCAACGTGGGGATTGTAACGGACCCGCAAGATGGTAACGCTGAGCTCACAATCAACGCGGATGGCTCGGAAGATGGCCTAAGACAAGGGGAATCAGTCATATCGACTTAGCTGGACGCGACCCATTCGAGATTCGAGCAAGCTGCCCTCCAGAGTTTCGGGGCCTGCGCTGCCACTCGACGGCGTCACCGAGTCGGCTGTGGGGGGCTGGTTGGGGTTTCCGGTCGCGGTCCAAGTACCGACGGGAACCCAGCCGCTGCTCTGGAGGGCAGTGTCGGTGCCGCGCAGCCAAGTCGCCTTGGGGCCGTTTTGGTGGAACTGCAGGTCGAGGTTGAGCGTCACGCTCGCGCCCGCCTTGACCGTCGAGGAGTTCCCGGCGTTCAAGCTGCAGCGGAAGTTCTCCAACGTGCCCGGCGAGCCGGGAGTCAGGGGCCCCAGCCAACTGCCGCCGGCGTCGTCTCGGAGATACAGCTGGTCGGCGAACGGCGAGTACCAAACGTAACACGAGTTGGCTTGCGCCAAGTCCACGTTGAATCTCACGTAGTACCACCGAATGTCCTCGAAGCCGTTGGGATCCGAAATTGTGTAGCTAAACACGCCTCCCGGGCCGCTGCCGCTCGACGGCGTCACCGAGTCGGCGGTCGGCGGGGCCGGAGGCGGAATCACGAAATTCATCGCCGCCAGAGTATCCGCGAGGCCGGCTCCGTAAGTATTGTCGAAACCCGCGTTGCCGCGGTCGGTGGCGGTGGATTGCAGGGCGGCCAGCAGTTCCGCCGGCGTCAGCGTTGGGTCCGCCTCGAGCAGCAGAGCCGCAATGGCGGCCAAGTGTGGAGCCGAGGCCGAGGTTCCTGCGAAGGGACTGACGCCGAGCCCCGCCAGGGTCACGCTGACGTTGTCAATGCCCGTGATCGCGGGGGTCGCACGCAGCACGGGCGACGAGCAGGGGAAGAAACTGGGGCAGATCGTCGACGGGCCTCGCGAGCTATACAAGGCGATGTCGTCGTTACCCGGGTCGTCGGCGTTGATGGCTGCCGTGCTGATCACGCCAGGTACTGCTGGGTGACCGAACAGGCTGTCGGCTTCGATGGCGTAGTCGGGCTCCGCGCCTTCGCCGTTCTCGAGAATTTCAAAGTTCCCAACGAAAAAGATCTCCAACTCTTCTGACGTGGTCCCTGCCGGGCAGGGCACTGAATTCGAGATACCATCTCCGTCGGTATCCGGACCACCTCCGCAAAACCGGATCACCTTGACATCCACCTCGCAAAAGGTTGACCCAGGGTTTGCTTCGCAGGTATACCCCCAGGCCTCGATGGGATCGGCCAGACCCTCCCACTGGTTCGTCTCCGACGGATCCTCGACATCGCCGCAGAACTGAAGCAAGTCGCCAGTCCCTATACAAACGTCGTAATCATTCAAGGTCCCTGGAGGGAACGGGGCCCCGAAGGGATTTGACCACTGCAGCACAATAATTCCGCTCTCCTCATCCGGGAGACGCACGCCGAGAGTCTTGTCTCCCGGCGAGAATTGGTGTCTCTCGTTCGGCCACACACCAACACCGGTGTTGTTATAGACGCCTTGGTAGTGAAGATGGGCATCATCGCCTGCCGCTGACACCATGACGACTCCCATCGCAAGGGCATCGGCATACGCCGTGGCGACCGGCCCGTCCGAGAAGAACGGTTCTAGGAAGAAGCCGATGTCGTCAACGATGACATCGGCACCCCAGGTCTTCAAATCGCTCACACGAAGCAAGAACTGCAACGTGGATAGGGGATTGCCGGCGTCGAAGCCGCCTGCGATGGCCAATTCCGCTCCCGGTGCCAGGTCATGAATGATCTCCCCAATGGAAGTCCCTTCACCACCTATTGACTCCCGCATAATATAGAGTCAGTCAAAACAAAGAGAAGACTGTTTCCAGAAGGCCGTGATCAAACGCGGTTTGCGGTACATGCGGCGGAGTGCCTTGCGGGCCCGCTCGTTCAGCTCGCCGTAGTCTTTCGGACAGACGTTCGGCAACTCGTGCTGCTTCCAGTAAGCCCAGATGTATTCCACCGGATTCAACTCCGGCGCATAGGGTGGCAAGTACTCGGTTGCGATGTGGCCTTCGGAGAGTTCGATGAACTCTTGCACCAGGCGGCTACGGTGCGCCGGCAGCCGATCCCAGACGATCAGCAGCGGGCGATCGATATGACGTACCAACGCCTTGAGAAAGTCGGTCACTTGCTCTTTGCCGATCGCACCGGGATAGAGCCGGAAGTAGAAGTTACGCAGCGTCAGCCCCGCCGAGACGGAAAGCTTCTCCCAGTTGAAGTTAAACTGCAGCACCGGTGTTTGGCCACGTGGCGCCCAGGTGCGGCAGCGATGCGGCTTCTGACTCAATCCGCTTTCGTCGATGAAGACGAGCGTACGGCCTTCGTTTTGGGCTTTTTTTTAATGCGCTTCCAGGTCTTGCGCTTCCAGGTGCGGATCCGCTCTTCGTTGCGCTCGCGCGCCTTTCCGGCCGGGCGTTGCGGGCTCCAGTCGAGCGCTCGCAGGATCTTCCAGGCGTGGCCTGCGTGGTATGCGACCCCGAACTCGTCTCCGGTCAGCCGAGCCACCCGCGGACAGCTCCACAGGGGCGTTGGGAAGCCGTGGGCTTCCGGGCCTTCCAGCAGCAGCGACGTCAGGCGTTCGCGTTGTGCGGCATCGAGGAGCGGCTTGCGTCCGGCGCGCCCGGCCTGGCGGAGTCCGGCCGCACCCTGCTCGCGGTATTGCCGCCGCCACTCACTGACGGTTTGGCGAGCGACGTTCAGCCGTCTCGCCGTCTCGGACTGATTGTGGCCTTGGTGGAGCAGCCGCATCGCTTCGAAACGGCGCTTCTCCAGCGCCTTGAAATCCCGCTTCACACCTTTGGGGTTGCCCATACATATATAGATGCTCCACACTGTCAAAAAGTGTCATAATAATTTGCGGGACTCAATAGGGAAGTTCCGAAGGTGGTAATGGTCGGCGGCAGATCGGCTGTCCCTATCGCCGTCGCCGAGCCATTCCAGCCGTCTGAAATCACCCCTACTTTGACGCCCGACCCTGTTGGCCCGCCGGGTAACAGCCTAGCGTCATCCGCGTTGTGAATCGCATCGCCTTCGGAGTTCACCAAGCCTGTCCTCGTAAAGCCGTAGCTGGGCGGTTTGATTCTCGCAACGGAGCCCAGCGTCGCAACAGCGCCGAGTCGGTCATGAGGAATGCGCGCCTGAATCAGGTTCAGCTCGCGGTTCACAACCTCGATACGAGCACTACCCACGCTCTCGATCGTGGCAAGCAGGGCGTCGTCGATCGCGGTCACTTGGACATAAACCTGGATACGGGCGCGGTTGTCCACCCTCACGAGGGATGTGGAGAACGCGCTGGACGCACCTCGGTCATCCGCATTTACAGCTGTGATGCCGAGTTCACGCATCCTCGCCGCCTTTCGACGAAGCATCCGCGAGATCTTGCGCTGCGCGGGGGACAGCGTTTCCCTAGAGAGCCGATCTGGGCTGGAAGTGATCTCCTCGCCTTCAAGTGTCCTGATGCGGCCACCCACCTGGGCTTCGACCGCCGGGGCCAACAGGCATGCCAAGGTGACGAGCAAAGCCTGACGGATACGACCTAATGAACTACGGTCTCGCATGGTCTCTCCCGCAACTGACCCGTTCTCTGCCGCGTGTCTTCGAGCCTCCGGAGGCTGCGGTGATGCAGAAGGTTCAATAGCCTCTCTTAGGCACCTTCTCGGGTGCCCGACGCGATCTCACGACACATCAGGCTTACAGATCTCGTACCTGCGTCGGACCCATCGTTCACCCGTCTTGCCATCGAGGCTGGCAGAGGCGGACGGACCTGACAGTTGGCTTTCGTGCGGGGGGATACCCCATTGTATCGCAGAGCCCAACCAGCGTCACCTTCCCTAGGGCTTACTGAGTCCCGCATGGTATGGAGCTATTCCGAGAAGACTGCTTCCAGACAGAGGTGAGTCAGCCGTGGGCGCAGGCTTTGCGGGCCCGTTCGTTGAGTGCCCCGTGGTCCTTCGGACAGACGTTGGGCAGCCCGTGCTGCTTCCAGTAGGCCCAGATGTACCCAACCGGGTCGAGCTCGGGTGCGTAGGGCGGCAAGTACTCGTCCTCGATCCGGCCCGTGGAGAGTTCGATGGACTCGCGCGCCCAATGGCTGCGGTGTGCCGGCAGCCGGTCCCGGAGGATCAGCAACGGCTGGTAGATGTGGCGCACCAGCGGCTTGAGAAAATCGATCACCTCGAGCGTGGCGCCTGCTGGGCGGTAGTTTGTGCCAGGTCTTTCCTAACGCCGGTGCTTTCACAGTCACTCTTGATCATTTCGTTGACAAGGTCCCTGAGCGAAACATGAGCTTGCCAGCCCAGCCGCTCACGTGCCTTGGTTGCGTCGCCCACGAGAATGTTTACTTCCGCTGGCCGAAGCAACTTCTTGTCAATGACGACATAGTCACGATAGTCCAATCCCACGAATGAGAAAGCAACATCTACAAACTCCTGCACCGAATGACTTTCTCCAGTCGCGAGGACATAGTCATCAGGGACGGGCTGCTGGAGCATCAGCCACATGGCTTCCACGTATTCTTTCGCATGTCCCCAGTCCCGTTTCGCACTGAGATTGCCAAGCGAAAGAGTCTCGGCGTCACCCGCCAGAATGCGAGCCACACCGGACGTAATCTTGCGAGTGACAAACTCGAAGCCGCGACGTGGGGATTCGTGGTTGAAAAGAATCCCACTGCTCGCGTGCAGCCCATAGGCCTCTCGATAGTTGCGAGTCAACTCGTAGCCCGTGCCCTTGCTGATTCCGTATGCTGACCTCGGATGAAACCGCGTCTTCTCGGACTGGGGCACGTCTTCTGCGTTGCCGAACTGCTCACTGGAGCCGGCAAAGTAAAGGCGACAATTCGGTGCCAGGTTTCTCACGGCGTCTAGCACGTAGTGCGTTCCGTTGACATTCGTGTTGAACGTAGAAAACGCGTCATCGAATGAGTAGCTAACAAAGCTTTGTGAGGCTAAGTGGTAGCACTCGTCCGGCCTCACGCGATCGATCACGCGGTAGACGCTGGCGTAGCTTTCCAGAGATGCTGCGTGAAGGACCAAGTCGTCGAGAATCTTGTGGATCCGCCAGAAGCGATGATACGGATCTTCAAGCGCAACGCGGCGGACGAGCCCATGGACTTCGTATCCCTTAGAGGGAAGCAACTCGGCCAGATATGACCCATCTTGACCAGTGATTCCGGTGATCAGAGCTCTCTTGGCCACTTGATTCCTCATAGGTTCAACGCGGGCTCTGAGGCCTTGCCTTCCAGCGCGCCGTCACCACACAGCGATGGGGGCAGGCTGATCGCCTGAGTGAGAACGGCTTTTCCGAGACCAACAAGCCGATGATTGGCAGAAGCCCACAGCCTCGTGACAGGGCAGCGACACACGCCGAATTCAGCTTTCCAGCCATCGACGGTCCGTAGCATCATAGCAAGCGAAGAATTAACATGGACCATGCGTTTCAGTAGGTGGTCGACGGTGTTTGTTGTCACCAAGATGCCGTCGCATGGTGCGACTCGGAGGGGAACCGCTCCCCTCTGGACGGTGCTTCCGTTCTGCCGCCGCCGGCCCCAATCGTAAGTCGTGTACCTGCCCCGATTTGAGACTTCCGGGGCGACCAGTCCTGCCGTCGACCCGTCCAGAAGTAATGAAGAGTCTCAGCTGCGCAAACAGGGAACGCTCGCTGGCGGGAAGAGTCGCTGCCGGAAGGATCGTCCGTTACGGCTTTCACCGGACAAAATTGGGGAAGCCTCGTCGATACCGATTCCGGACTTGTAGCAAGACCTTCTGCACCAACACGGGGGCGCCTTACCATCGACTTCAGCATCGTCGCGTCACTTTCGACGGAGCCCGGATCGGTGACGCCTGGCGATGGGAGCCGGCGTTGGGTCGGCGTGCCAGTGGGCGGCAGACAGATCGGGCATTCTTCATAGCGCGACAGGTCCGCGCGCGAAGGGACACCTATTGCCGGGGGTAGCCTGCAGTGAGCCCGAAGCGCCAATTCTGAGTGACCGTAGGACAGCGCCTGACCCTCGCGGCACGAACGGCCGCGTCTAGTTGGCTGGGCGGAGAGCTTCTTCCGCGCCGAGTCCTTTGGTCAACCAGCCCGGGTACCAGCGAAAGACGTTGCCGGTGAGGCTGCCGATGAATATCTTCTTCTCCGGCGTGACATGGATCCAGTGGCCGGGACTTTCCATCGAGCCGACGATCCTACCCGTCTTCCGGTCGATCTTCATGATGCGGCCGGCGAGGGTGTCGTAGGTGATGTTCTCGATGTTGTCGCGGTGGGTGATGATCCACATCTCGTCGTCCGGTGTGATGAAGATGTTCTGGGTGGCTCCGAGGTGATTCCATTCACGCAAGTACTTGCCATCGGCGTCGAAGATCTGAATACGGTTGTTCTCGCGGTCGCTGACATAGAGGATCCGCTCTGAATCGATGGCGATCGAATGGACCGTGTCGAACTCGCTCGGGCCCGTGCCGGGCTTGCCCCACGAGGTGATGTACTTGCCTTCCGAGGACAGCTTGACGACGCGCGAGTTGCCGTAGCCGTCGGCGACGTAGACCTCTCCCGAGGGGCCGAAGGTCAGGTCGGCGGGGCGGTTGAAGCCCTTGTCGTCGTTGCTCGGAACGCCTTGGTTGCCGATCGTGCGGCGCCATTCCCCCTGGCTGGTGAACTTCATCACGGTGTGGTGAGCGACGTCGGTCGTCCAGACGTTGTCGTCCTTGTCGATCCGCAGGCCATGCGGGGTGCCGAACATACCTTTACCGAATGAACGCAGGTAACGACCTTCCGAGTCGAAAACGACGATGGGGTCGGCTTTGTCGCCACGATGGAAGACGTAGACGTGGCCCGAGGAGTCGGTAGCGACCGCCGACACCCGGCCGAACCTCCACCCGTTCGGCATGGTATCGGGTTCCTCGCCGAAGCGGATATTGACGCGGTATTTCAGGAGGCCGCCTTCGTGGTCATGCCAACCGGTTTGGGCGCCTAGCGGGATGCTGAGGCAGGCCAGTAGGGTCAAGATTCTTTGAGTCATGGGCACACTCCAGCTACTCTGACTTCTCGATGCACTGAAAACGCTCACCCGCCGTGCGCCGAACGGACTGGTCGTACGGCAGAAGTATTCTACACCCACTAGCTCCTCGACGTCGCCGAATCAGGTGCCGTCTTCCGCGGCGAGACCGTCCACTACGCAACCGCGGCGATGAATCCGGCTCCGAGCGCGAGATTCAGGGTCACGGCTGCGTACCCGAGCGGGTCAACACAACCAGAAGGGAGTCAATGCGACGCATGATTCGAGCTCGAGGCTCTAGACCTGGGCACGGCCGGCTTGCGCCAGATACCCAGGACGCTCTTGCCGACTCGATAGCCGAAGATTGGATCGACGAACCGCGAGAGCCGAACCAGCACGGAGTCCCAGAAACGGATGTCCCGCAGGGTCGGCCGGCTTGAGCGGAGCAGCAGCCGATTGCCGAGCGAAGCCAGCATGCCCACAGAGCCCAGGTAGACCAGCTTCGTCTGCTCGAGATCGTCAGGGACGGCCCTTCGCAACGCCTGACGCGAATAGCGCCGCACGTGGCCGATCGCGTGATCGAACTCAGAGTACAGGAACTGGTGTGCCGGCGCGAGGACGACCAGGTACCCTCCCGGATCGAGATGGTCCGCCGCCTCCCGCAATTCCCGGCGGTCATCCTCGATATGCTCCAGCACATCAATGTAGAGGATCGCGTCATAGCGGCTGTCGGGATCGAGCCGGCCAACGGTCTTCTCGAGGACCTCCGCGGCAACCGGCAGGGGCCGCTCCGCGAAACGGGCGCGCATGGTTTGTGCCAGATCTCGATCCGGCTCCAGGGCGGTCCATTTCGTCTGGCGCCCGTCGCAGAGGGTGCGGGTTGTGGCTCCGATGCCTCCGCCGACTTCGAGCACTCTCCCGGTTATGTGCGCGAGAAAGTGGGAACGAAAATAGTCTTTCCATCGGACGGCGTGCTCGAAGACATCCAGCTCCCCGCCTTGGTAACGGTAGTCCGCCATGGAGTCAGCACGAGCCCGAAGCTCAACCGGTCGCGGCGTCGAGCGGCGCAGGCGCTGCCTGGCCTGACAGGTCCTCGACCCGCTGGACGAAATAGCGATAGTCTCTGATCGGAATGAAGTTCGCGCTTACGCGGGCTTGGAGTATGACAAAGACGAACACGATACCCAAGACGATCGCCTGTCCGAGCAGGAGCAGAACGATTCCCGTGACGATCGGCAGCCATGACGGAACAGCCGAGGTCTCTTCAGAGGTGGAGATCGCCAGGCTCCCTAGCGCCAACGCAAGGCACAGCACAGCCAACAGGGTCGCCACAGTCATCCGAACGCCGATCCTTTCGCCGTGGACCGAAAGAGCGCTCAATCCGTGGATCACCAGCCCTACGAAATCCATCCTCGATCGACCGCCCAGTCTCTTGGCCCGCCGGGTCTTGAGCGTCACAAACGGTAGCCTACTCTTGAAGACAGCCGCTGCGTAGTGGTTCCACAATTCCGAAACGACTACCAGCCGCGACAGCAGATCCCTCGGTATCACGCTGAAGTTGCCCACCCGCACGCGGATTCCCGTGAGCAGCCAATGCAGCGCTTGATAAACCCGATAGCAAAGCTGGAATAACCAGCTCTCACTGCGGCGCGTCCGCTCAGCGAACACGACCCTTCCACCGCCCACTTCCCGCATTTGGTAGATCAACCTCGGAACGTCCTCTGGCGCGTCCTCACCGTCGCCGTCCATCACGAGAACGGCGTCATTGTCATCCTGCTCTTCCGCGTAGGCGAGAGCGATACAGATGGCCCGCTGATGGCCCAAGTTTCGGCGCAGCGACAGAACCTTGATCTCCCGGATGAAGCGGAACGATGTGCGGCGCAACGTCTCGGGCCGGGTAGTTGCCGACCCATCGTCGACGACCAGAACGCTCAGCGAGAAGCTCTGTTCCTCCACGACCTGGTCGAGCTGCTGGAGCAGCAGCCCTAACGCTTCCCAGTCCTCGAAGACGGGGATGACCGCCAAAACCTTGTTACACGTATTGGTCACGAAGAGAGGTTTCCCAAGCGGAATCAGGGTAAGGGGACCGGCCTCCCGGCTCCGCAAGGGTCGTTCCGGCTCGGGCTGAGCTTGCGGAGCCGCCGCCGGCCATCTCGATCTCTGCCATTGTAGCTTTCCGGTCAATGCAACAGCAGAGCCCGCTAGTGGACTGTTGCAAGGAAAACGCAATGTTAAACTGGCAACCGGGCGGGCGCGGGGGCCCGCCCCTACAGTCTCGCTGGCTACTCCTACGCCTAAGGAATCTCCGCGGCATCCACTAGCGAGGTCTGCGACCTCAAACCGACAAGTCGGAGCTCGTGTGGCGTAAGCCTCCAGGCTTGCCGAGAACCGATTCCTCGGTTCTCAGGTCCGCGGCTAACAGCGGGTGCTCGGTCGTTTGCCGTCCTGAGTCTCGAAGAATCGAGACTCAGGAAGACTGGAGCCTTGCGCCACATCCCGCCATCCCGGAGATGCAGACGAGCAAGGCTTTACAAAACTTAACGTTGAGGCAGCCTTGCCTTAACGTCGGCGCAGTATGCTGATAATGCGTTCCTTGCCCAGGAGAGAGCCATGAGCACGAGACAAAGCTTCTACACGAAACTCCTGCTTACCGCCGCCCTGGCGGCGGTCGCGGTTTCCCCCGCGCTGCCCCAAGGACCTCGTCGTGGCATGAACCGTCGCGGAGGGATTGATAGCCGGCCGGCTGAGGCGGGGTTGGAGTTGGGAGTGCAAATACCGAACGTCCCGGCGCATGATGCCGAGGGTAGACCGATTCGGCTGCCGGACCTGCTCGGCGAAAGCTATACCGTGATTGTCAGCGGCTGCCTCACCTGTCCTGTGTTTCTTCGAACCTTTCCCGGGGTTGAGGCTGTCCATCGCGACTATGCGCCCAAGGGCGTGAAGTTCTACTACCTCTACAAAGCGCTGGCGCACCCGGAGAACCATGGTTTCGTTCAGCCGTTCACCCTGGAGGAGCGGCTGATGCACATTCAAGAAGCCAAGAAAAGGATGGGCGCCGAGATTCCATGGATCGCAGATACGATGGAGAACGACGTTAAACACGCCCTCGGCAACGCTCCGAACTCCGAGTTCATGTTCGATTCCGAGGGCAAGATCGTCTACATGCGAGGGTGGAGTAACGCCGCTGAACTGCGCCAGAGCCTGGAGGAACGGGTCGGGCCGGTCGAAAAACCGACCGAGATTTCGGAACTCGACATCAATCACGATGTAGTCCCGAGATCAAGTACCCGCGACAACGTGATTCCGCCGCTGGAGGTGCCTAGAGGTTTGATGACCGTCAAGATCAAGCCCAAGCAGGACCCCAAGAAGGAAACGGAACCGTTCTACGTCAAGCTGCGGGCGGAAGTCACGCGAGATGTGTTCAGCAGCGGTGAAGGAAAGATGTATCTGGGCTTTCATCTGGATCCGATCTATTCCGTCTATTGGAACAACTTGGTTGACCCGCTTCTCTACGAACTCATCCTTCCCGAGGGAGTGCCCGAGGGGGTGGAAGTGACGCCCGCGAAGGGCCAGGCCCAGAAGGTCGAGCAGGACAAGGACCGTGACCCCCGCGAGTTCCTGGTCGATGTCAGCGGCGCGTCCGCCGAGCAGCCGATCACGCTGAAGGTAGACTACTTCGGGTGCACTGACACATGGTGCAAGCCCATAAGTCAAAACTACGAGATTTACTTCGAGCGAGACCCTGACGGCGGTCGGGCGATCGGTGCTCGCGGCCGCGGTACTAGTACTTAAGATCATAAGTTAGCGTATGAGTAAGAAAGAGACCGCTGCCTCACGCTGGCCTTGGTCCATTCGAAAGGGGCGGCGTTTTCGTTGTGTGCCTCGAGGAAGCGGTCGATGGCTGCGCGTACTTCGTAGGGCGAGGTGAAGCTGGCTCCCTGCAACGCCCGCCGACTGAGGATACTGAACCAGATCTCAATCTGATTCAGCCACGAGGCGTAGGTCGGAGTGTAGTGCAAGTGCACGTTGGGGTGGCGCTGGAGCCAACGATCCCGTTTCGGCTTGTGGGTGTTGAGATTGTCCAGCACGACGTGCAACTCGAAGCCTTCGTAGAGATCCACCAGTTGGTTCATGAAGTCTAGAAACTCTCGCCGCCGGCGACGCTGGTAGTGACCAGCCGTGACGTGACCGGTGGCCACCTCCAGGGCGGCGAACAAGGTCGTTGTGCCATGGCGTTTGTAGCCGTGGCTGAAGCCCGTCAAGGCCTTGCCGTCGGGCAGCCGCAGCCAGCCCTGAGCGCGTTCGAGGGCTTGGATGTGGGGCTTTTCGTCGACGGCTAGCACGACAGCGTTCTCGGGCGGGTCCAGGTAAAGTCCCACGATGTCGGCGGCTTTACGGGCAAACTCGGGATCGGTCGAGAGGCACCAGCTGCGACGACGCCGCAGCGAGATGCCCCGGCGGCGCAGCACGCGCCAGACTTGTTGGTCACTCACCTCGCCGAGCGCTTGGGCCAGGAGTTGGCCGGTCCAAGTGGCCTGTCCGCTGGGCGGCGATTCATCGAGTTTCTTGAGAATGCGTTTCTCGCTCGCGGCGTCGTATTGCCGCGGCTTGCCGGGTCGCGCTTCGTCGGCCAAGCCGGCCAGCCGTTGGCGGGCAAAGCGGGTGCGCCACTTCGACACCCGTGCCGGCCGCGTTCCCAACTGCGCCGCGATCTCCAGGTTCGACTTTCCTTGGGCCGCCAGCAGGACGATGCGAGCCCTTTCGGCGGTACGCCGTTCGGTCTTGTGGGCCCGTCGCCAGCGCTGTAGCGTCCGTTCCTCAGCAGGACTCAAAAGGATGGGCGTGGCTCTTTTAGCCATGCCCTTATTCTATCACAAGTGCGTCTATTTATGATAGTAAGTACTAGACCTGAGGGGTTCGGCCCGGGCGGTCCGGGGCCAGGCGGTCCTGGAGGGTTCTTATCGCGTTTGATGGAAATGGACCAGAACGGGGACGACAAGCTCAGCAAGGACGAAGTGCCCGAACGGATGCAGCGCCGCTTTGATTTCATGGATGCGAACGGCGACGGGTATGTTGATCAAGATGAGCTGGCCGGTATGCGCGAGAGAATGCGGCAACGCATGCAAGGCCCTCGGGGGCCGCGAGGGTCGGGAGACCCCTCCAGGCTCTAGAAGAAGAAAACCGCCGGCACGACAGCGAGCGTCCGCAAGCGACGTGCGTACAGCCCGAAGAAGAACTTGAGCCCGATGGCTGGGAGAGCATCTAGGGAAGGCAAGAGGGTTCCCTTTCACCCAAAGCCCTGCGTACGCTCACGTCCGCGGACCGGACTTATAGGAAGTTACTCGGCGGACGGTCTCATAGCACTTCCAATCGGACACAACTGGCGCGATGACAGTCTCAGCCACCACCCGATCGGCGATGCCACAGGCGCCGCCCGAGGGCGAGTCGAGGCTCCGAAGAACTTGCTGGGGCCTCAGGTCTGCAACCAGTACGGAGCGCTCTTGCCGGTTGGCTTAGCGTTGCAAGGACTACTTGACAATACTATTGACTCCCGCATAATATAGAGTCAGTCAAAACAAAGAGAAGACTGTTTCCAGAAGGCCGTGATCAAACGCGGTTTGCGGTACATGCGGCGGAGTGCCTTGCGGGCCCGCTCGTTCAGCTCGCCGTAGTCTTTCGGACAGACGTTCGGCAACTCGTGCTGCTTCCAGTAAGCCCAGATGTATTCCACCGGATTCAACTCCGGCGCATAGGGTGGCAAGTACTCGGTTGCGATGTGGCCTTCGGAGAGTTCGATGAACTCTTGCACCAGGCGGCTACGGTGCGCCGGCAGCCGATCCCAGACGATCAGCAGCGGGCGATCGATATGACGTACCAACGCCTTGAGAAAGTCGGTCACTTGCTCTTTGCCGATCGCACCGGGATAGAGCCGGAAGTAGAAGTTACGCAGCGTCAGCCCCGCCGAGACGGAAAGCTTCTCCCAGTTGAAGTTAAACTGCAGCACCGGTGTTTGGCCACGTGGCGCCCAGGTGCGGCAGCGATGCGGCTTCTGACTCAATCCGCTTTCGTCGATGAAGACGAGCGTACGGCCTTCGTTTTGGGCTTTTTTTTAATGCGCTTCCAGGTCTTGCGCTTCCAGGTGCGGATCCGCTCTTCGTTGCGCTCGCGCGCCTTTCCGGCCGGGCGTTGCGGGCTCCAGTCGAGCGCTCGCAGGATCTTCCAGGCGTGGCCTGCGTGGTATGCGACCCCGAACTCGTCTCCGGTCAGCCGAGCCACCCGCGGACAGCTCCACAGGGGCGTTGGGAAGCCGTGGGCTTCCGGGCCTTCCAGCAGCAGCGACGTCAGGCGTTCGCGTTGTGCGGCATCGAGGAGCGGCTTGCGTCCGGCGCGCCCGGCCTGGCGGAGTCCGGCCGCACCCTGCTCGCGGTATTGCCGCCGCCACTCACTGACGGTTTGGCGAGCGACGTTCAGCCGTCTCGCCGTCTCGGACTGATTGTGGCCTTGGTGGAGCAGCCGCATCGCTTCGAAACGGCGCTTCCCCAGCGCCTTGAAATCCCGCTTCACACCTTTGGGGTTGCCCATACATATATAGATGCTCCACACTGTCAAAAAGTGTCATAATAATTTGCGGGATTCAATAAGTACGATATACTGACCGGCGAAAGGAAATCAGTATGGCTAGCATCAAAGTAAGCGGGACGATTCCTGGCCCCATCGCTGTGGTTTGGGCGGTGGCAGGTGACTTCGGCGGAATCGCCAAGTGGGTACCGGCTCTCAAGGCTTCCAATCTTGCGCCCGAATCCAAGGGCACTTCAGTCGGCGATATGCGACAGTGCGACATCGACGGTGGTCCCAGTTTGGTCGAAACGCAGACTGCTCGTTCCGACGCTGGCTGCTGTAAACTAGGGCGTGTTAACACTAACGTAGGGTATCGAAACGTAGAGCCTCGACGATGAGGGCGAAGTGGAGGAAGGCGAGGAACATGACGTCGAGCTTGTCGAAGCGGGAGAAGATGCGGCGGAATCCCTTGAGCCGTCGGAAGAGTCTCTCGATCTCGTTGCGGCGGCGATAGAGCGCTCGGTCGTATTCCCACGGCTCCAGGCGGGTGCGCCGGGGCGGCACGACGGGAATCCATCCGAAATCCAAAGCCAGTTGGCGTGTCTGATCGTCCTCATAGGCGCCGTCCATCAGCAGCGGCAGCGGCTCGGGCAGTGGCCCCAGACCACCGAGCAGTTCGCGGCCCTGCTGGGCGTCGTGCGCTTGGCCGGGCGAGAGAGCGAAGGTTATCGCCGTTCGAGCATTTGCGGCAACCATATGAATCTTGGTGGTCCATCCGCCGCGGGATTTGCCGATCGCTTGCGGACCGTTTTTTTTAACGCGCCCGTGCCGTCGGGATGAGCCTTCACGATGGTCGAGTCCATTGACACGGCTTCGATTCGGATGCGGGCCAGCTGCTCGCGCTGCAGTTTCTCGAAGACGGCGTCGAGCACGCCGTTCTTCGACCAGCGGTTCATGCGGGTATAAATGGTGTGCCAGTTACCGAAGCGTTTAGGCAAGCCGCGCCATTTGCAGCCCTGCTCGGCGACATACAACATGGCGTTCAAAACCGTGAGGTTCGGCAGGCTCACATTGCCGCGCTGGCGGGGCAGGACCGGCTCGATGCGGCGGTATTGCTGCTCGGTGATCTCCATACCTCCGAGTATAGCAGCTTTTGCGACTTAGTGTTAACACGCCCTAGCGCTCAGCGAAGCCTGCAAGTGTCGAACTCAGCCGAGAGTGGCTAGTCAGCCCAGGACCCAGAAGCATGACCGGGCTGGCTCCGCGGACAACGAGATGAGAATGCGGCGACAAACAATCACGTTGCGGACAGGAGTTGTCGGAGCAGTGATGCTGTGCCTGGCCGCGGTATCCGTGCGCACGGCACAGGGCGCTTGGCCTCGCCTTCTAATGGTACATGGCGGCTCGTTGGAAAAAGCGATTGTCGTGCACGACTGGGATGGAATTCGCGAGATCTTTCATCCAGCATCTGTAGAGGACTCGGAGCCGGTGGTTCGACCGTCGTTGGAATTGACGCTTTTCTGGGGACCGAAGTGGAACCAATATGTCGAAGAGGGCGAGCCTCTTGAGAAGCTCAAACCAGAAGACGCCAAAATGGACATCATTGTTCCCACCAAGGGCAGGTTCTACCCGTCGTGTGGTGACTCGGCTGCGATATTCGCCTTGTCGACCTTCAAGTTCGGCCCTGACCGCGATGTTTCCAAAGTCGTCCAAGTCTGGCAGGTTTCGGCAGCCGGTCTGGCAGTCTTTGAACGTTTTGATGTGCCCGTCCGCCTTGACTGTGAATTGGAGTAAGACTCTGAGCCGTGGGGTTGGGCCTGCCCGCGCTGGGCAACCTGCTGAAGCGGGGGCAACGGTGGGCTCCCTGGGCCTCCCACTCCCGAACCGTCTGACACGCCTCCGCGCGGATTCTGCCATCGGCCGGAACCTCGCAGTACACGCAAAGCTCCTCGCCCTCGTCCGTCAGACAAACACCGGTACCCACCTGGAGCAGACGAACCCAGTGTAGTGCACCATAAATAATGTAACTTATATTGGCTTCCCATCGTCTCTATTAACAGGAGGCATGGGATGCGAAGAGCACAACCAGTAACTTTGAACACAGCGCAATGCAAGCAGTTGGACCGCTACGCGCGCGGCCGCCAAGTCGCCGTTCGTCTCGCCCTGCGAGCCAGGATTGTCCTGCTGGCCGCCGACGGTCTCGAGAATAAGCAGATCGCCGCACAGCTCGGTGTCTCGCGGCAGTTGGTGGCCCGCTGGCGCACGCGCTTTCTCGAAAGCAGCATCGCCGGCATTGCAAAAGACGCCCCACGGCCCGGTCGTAAACCTGCCGTCTCGAAGCAGAAAGTACAGCAGATCATCCACAAGACCACCCGCGAGAAACCGTCCAACGCCACCCACTGGAGCCGCCGCACCATGGCCGCCGCGGGCCGGCGTCAGCGCTTCCACCGTGGGACGGATTTGGCGCGCCCATGGCCTCAAGCCCCACCGCGTCAAGACCTTCAAGCTCAGCAATGACCCGCGTTTCTCCGAGAAACTCGACGACATCGTCAGACTCTATCTCAATCCGCCTGAGCATGCTCTGGTTCTCTCGCTCGATGAGAAGTCCCAAATCCAAGCCCTCGATCGCACCCAGCCCGGCCTGCCGCTCAAAAAGGGACGCGGCCAAACGATGACCCACGATTACAAGCGCAACGGCACGACCACCCTGTTTGCGGCGCTCAACAGCCTTGACGGCAGCGTGATCGCCGAGTGCATGCCCCGACACAGCCACCAGGAATGGCTGCGCTTCCTGCGCTTAATTGACCGCCGCACTCCCAAGGACAAACAGCTTCATCTCATCGTGGACAACTATGCCACCCACAAGCATGCCGCTGTGAAGCGTTGGCTCGATCGTCACCCGCGCTTCCACATTCATTTCACCCCGACCTCGGCGTCGTGGCTGAACATGGTCGAGCGATTCTTTCGCGATCTCACCGTCAAGCGCCTGCGCCGCGGCGTGTTTCGCAGCGTGGACGAGCTCGTCGCCGCCATTGACGACTACATCGCCCAGCACAACGGGCATCCCACGCCCTTCATCTGGACCGCGACCGCCTCCGACATCCTCGAGAAAGTCAAGCGCGGACGTGCCGCCCTGCATAAGGTGCAATCTGCTTGACGCACTACACTAGTCCGCCGGACTGCACCCACTGAAGGGGCGAGAGCAGTCGCTTCCGAGTAGGGGGATTGTCGGAAGCGGGCACTAGGGGCTCCCCAGACGTTGCAGCTCTTCTCCTAGATTTCGAGGGGCGCCCGAGGGCCTACGTCCGTGGCTCCGTTTCCGGCCGAATGAACTTCGCCAGAACGAGACCGATAACAACCCACACCGCAAGGTCGTAGATCGCTCCCTGTAACTTCCAGGCCCAGGAGATGCGCCACCAGACCGACTGGCCGAAGTCGATCATCACAGCCCCGGCCAGGCCCACCAGCACAGCTAGTTTGAGCCGTTGCCCGTAGGACGGCAAAGACGCCAGCTGGAGGATCGCAGCGGCGATGATGACGGTGACCAGCGTTAGCACGAGACCCTTCGCCATCGTCTCGGGCTGCACCACCGGGCGGCCCTCGAGGCTGATGTGGATGAAGCCCACGGGACCCGCTTCACTGAGCCGGGACAACGTGTCCTCATCGTTGTACATGCCCGGCAGGTAGTAGGTGCCGGACTCGGGAAAGTGTTCCCGTAACGCTTGCTGTGCGGCCTCATCGTCATGCGTCTGCTTCCATACCGAGTACGGCAGGGGATTGAGGCCCCAGTACAGGAACCCCCAGAAGTAAGCGGCGATGGTTGCGAGCAGAATGCCGGGAACCAGGCGTTTCATGTTGCACCTCCGACGACAGTTAACTTAACTGTGAAATGTTACTACGCGGGTGAGTGCCTGTCAACGGAAGCGGCCCGCCGGTGTAAGTTGTAAACTCTTACGCTCATCTGAGCCCAACGCAGGGTTGTGGGGCCCGCCGCGTGGTATATTCGATACTCGGGAACACTGGTAAACTTCACTGGTAACCATCACGAGGAGGAGAGATTCTTATGGCTGATTATGCGCATCCGGAAGTGCTGGTGAGCACCGATTGGGTGGCCGAGCACGCCGGGGATGCCTCGGTTCGCGTAGTCGAAGTGGACGTGGACACGGCGGCCTACGACGAGGGCCACATTCCCGGTGCCGTCGGCTGGGCCTGGAACACCCAGCTTTGCGACACCGTGCAGCGGGACATTATCCCGAAGGGCGAGTTCGAGAAGCTGATGTCGGATTCCGGTATTGGCAACGATACGACGGTGATCCTCTACGGCGACAACAACAACTGGTTCGCGGCGTGGGCGCTGTGGCAACTTAAGATCTATGGCCACAACGACGTTCGGTTGATGAACGGCGGCCGCAAGAAATGGGTGGCTGAATTACGTGACCTGACTACGGATGCCGCAAGTGTCTCCACGGCCTCCTACAGCGCCGCCGACGCGGACAACTCGATCCGTGCGTTTCTGCCGCAGGTGCAGGAAGCGGTCAGCGGCGGGTCGGTCGAGCTGGTCGACGTCCGCAGTCCCGATGAGTTCAGCGGCAAGATCCTCTCGCCGCCAGGCTTGCCGGAGACGTGCCAACGCGGCGGGCACATCCCCGGAGCGAGCAACATCCCTTGGGCCAAGGCCTGTGGGGACGACGGAACCTTCAAGAGCCACGACGACTTGAAAGCTCTTTACGAAGGCGCCGGCATCACCGGGACCAAGCCTGTGATCGCGTACTGCCGCATCGGTGAGCGCTCGAGCCATAGCTGGTTTGTGCTGAGGTACCTGCTCGGTCTCGATAACGTGACCAACTATGACGGCTCGTGGACGGAGTGGGGCAACTTGGTCGGCGCGTCCATCGAGAAGGGAGCGGCGGCCGCGGGAGCATGAAACCGGAGGACTATTCCGAGCGCGAACTGGAACTGGTCGGTTGGCCTGTGAAGGTGACCTCCTACAAGCTGGGCGAGAAGTATCTGGCCATTGCCGACAATGTGTCTCCCGGCGCGAACATCGCCCGTGCCAAAGGGGCGACGAAGGCCGAGGCCGAGCAGGGGGTCATTGATAAGGCCGAGAAGCGTCTGGCCGAAACCCGCCGCATGCCGGTGGAATAGGCCGGCAGCCGCCCACGTGCACCTGATCGTGGATATCTGCGGCACACACAGGGCGCCGACGATTCACCGTTGGCTCGCCAGGCGTCCGCGCTTTCAGTCTGCATTTCACGCCCACCCCTCGTTCGGCGTTCAACGAAGCTCTCCGGTGACCTGAACCCCTCGACCGGATCGGCGCGCCCCCTGCACGCTCGTTGGGGTACACTCTAGGTGGTCTGCTGGACCGCACTTTAGGAGGGGCCCTATGCGGCGTGCTTTGATTCTTTTCGTTTTCGTCCTGCTGGTGGCACTGGCCGGCGGGCCCGATTTCTTCTCGACTCGGGCCAATGGAACCTATCAGGTCGTTCACGGGTGGCCGATGCTGCCTGACGGATTCCCTCTCGGGCAGACGACGGGCCTCGAGGTTGACTCCAAGAACCGCGTGCTGGTGTTCCATCGCGGGGCGAGCCCGATCATGGCGTTCGACGGGGCAAGCGGTAAGCTGCTGGCCTCGTGGGGCGACGGCATGTTCGGCTCGGCGCACGGGTTGACGGTCGACCACGAAGACAACGTTTGGGTGACGGACGGCAAGGACCATCAGGTCTTCAAGTTCAGCCCGAACGGTGAGCTTCTGATGACAATGGGTTTCAAGGCCGTGCCCGGTCTAGACGGCACACACTTCAACCGTCCCACCGACGTTCTTGTGGCGCCAAACGGTGACATCTACGTGGCGGACGGCTACGGCAACCGGCGCATCGCACAGTTCAACTCGGCAGGCAAGTTCCTGCGCGATTGGGGGACCGAAGGCGACAAGCCGGGCCAGTTCAACAATCCGCACGGCTTGGCGATCGACAAGGACGGTAACCTCTACGTCGCCGACCGCGAGAACTCGCGTATCCAAATCTTTACCTCCAAGGGCAAGTTCATCAAGCTTTGGAAGAGTGAAGAGCTGGGGCGGCCCTGGGGTCTGGACATTGCCGACGATGGTTTTCTTTACGTGGCTGACGGCGGCGATCTGCAGCCGGATCCCCCCAACCGTAATCGGGCGCTGAAGCTTGACCTGACGGGCAAGATCCTCGATGTCTGGGGATCGTTCGGCAGCCAGGACGGTCAGTTCTACTGGGCCCACGACATCGCTGTCGGGGCCGACGGTGCCGTCTATGTCTGTGACGTCAACGTTGGGATGCGGGTGCAGAAGTTTGTGCGGCGGTAGACGATTCTCCCGCTGTATGGGCCGTGTGGGTCTGCGTCTGTAGGGGCGCGCTACGCCGTGCCCGCGGGCTCGGCCTGCCGAGCCCCTACATTTCCTTGGTGGAGGCAGTTATGGGTCTTGATCGGCGTGATTTCTTCGCGGCCGGTGGCTTAGGTTCAGCGCTGTTGTTCGGTTGTAGCGCGGCGGATTCGAAGACCGGCGAAGCATTACTCACGGCGGAGGACGCCAGCTTCGAGACGGCCCGCGAGGCCTTCCCCTGGGCGAAACACCAAACCTTCCTGAATAACGCCGGACGGCATCCGTGCGGCGTCCACTCGGTCAACGCGGCCCGCAAGCATCTCGACTACGTCCTGGACGGCCCGGGTCAGGGCGGCATGGCCGTGGGCGGGCGCGATACCGAAGAGGTCAAGGAACTCTATGGCCGGCTGATCAACGCCAAGGCGAGCGAGATCGTCCCCGTGCAGAGCACCTTGTCAGGCGAGAACATTGTCGCGGCGGGCCTGGGACTCCATTCCGGCAAGGGTAATGTCGTCATCGACGAGTTGCACTACCACGGTGGAGCCTATATCTACCGCAAGCTCCAGCAGGCCGGCCTCGAGTTGCGCGTCATCAAGCAGCGTGACTGGGTCGTTCCGATCGAAGAGTATGAACGCCAGATCGACGGCAACACCAGGCTGGTGTCGATGACTCTGGTGTCGAACATCAACGGCTACCTGGCCGAGTCGAGGGCCGTCAGTGATATCGCCCACGCCAACGGCGCCTACGTTTACTCGGACGTCGTACAAGCAGCCGGTTGCATTCCCGTCGATGTGCGGGCGATGGGCATTGATTTCTGCTCCGCTTCGACCTACAAGTGGCTGATGGGGCTGCGTGGCTTTGGGTTGTTCTACGTTCGTGAGGAGTTGCAGGGCGACGTGCTCAAGCCAATGCAGTTCGGCGACCGCCAATACGCGAACTTCGAATACCACTACTTCCCGGGTAGCCCTCAAGGCGACGAGCCGATCAGCTACAAACCGCGAGAAGGTGCGGCGATGTACGAGGTGGGTAACATCTCGGCCATTGCCGCGGGCGCACAACGGGAATCGTTGAAGTACATCCTCAAGCTCGGTGTCGACAACATCTTGGCGCACGCCAAACCGATGTGCGACCGCTTGATCGAAGAGCTGCCGAAACTGGGCTATCCTTGCATCACTCCTCCGGGGTCGCCGACGCCGATTACGGCCTTCCTGGTCGACAACCCCGACGACACACGCGCGAGACTCAAAAAGGCTAACGTCGCTGCCAAGGTGAAGTGGCGTCAGATGCGCGTGTCACCATCGGTTTTCAATAATCAGGACGACATTGAGAGTCTCCTGACTGCGCTATCCTGAGCGCTGCGCTCACCGTTGTTTCCACCGAGGTTTCTGATGACGTACGCCCGTGCTTTGATCGCGCTGCTGTCTCTTTGCCTGGCGCTGCCCTGCGCCGCGCAGGATTTCCCCAAACGAAGCCGCTACGCCAGCGGCTACATGTACAACTTCTACGTTCCGCAAGCGGCCAGTACGCCGTGGCGGCCGGCGTGGTCGCCCGACGGCAAGGAGATCGCCTTCTCGATGTCGGGGTCGCTGTGGAAGATCAAGGTCGGCGACACCACAGCCTACGAATTGACGGTCAATCCGACCTACGATTCCGCGCCGGCGTGGTCTCCCGACGGCCGTTGGATGCTCTATACCGCCGAGGACGATCAGGGTGTGAACCTGATGTTGCTCAACGTCGCGACAGGCGAAAGCACGGCTGTCACCCAAGGCGACCGGCTCAACCTGGACCCCATCTGGTCACCTGACGGGAAGACACTCGCCTACACTCGCAACGAGCCGGAGGGCCGGTTTCATATCTACTCGCGCTCGTTCGACAACGGCACGTTCGGCGAGGAACAGCTCATCACCGAGCCGAACAGCTTCGGGCGGAGCCGGCTCTATTTCGGGAACTACGACGACCACATCCAACCGACGTTTTCACCCGACGGCAAAGAGATCATTCTGGTGTCGAATCGCGGCATTACTTTGGGTTCGGGAGCAATCTGGCGCGCGCCGTTCGAGCCCAACGCGATGGCCAAGGCGACGCGGATCTTGCGCGAGGAGACGCTCTACCGCACGAAGCCCCAATGGTCGCCCGATGGCGCGCGGATTCTCTACGCATCGCATCGCGGCAGTCAATACAACAACCTCTACATCTACCCCGTGCATGACGGCGAGCCGCTGCAGTTGACGCGCCATCCGTGGGACCACTTCGATCCGGCCTGGTCTCCCGATGGCGAGTGGATCGTTTACGTCTCAAACGAACATGGTGTCAGCGAGCTGCGCCTGCTCAAGACCTTTGGCGGGAGCGATGACAAGATCGACATCCAGCGGCGCGTCTACCGCCGTCCGATGGCGAAGCTCGAGGTCTTTGTGAAGGAAGCCACCACCGGGGAGCTAATCCCGGCGCGCATCTACATGAAAGCCTCAGACGGCAAGACCTACGCACCCACAGACGCCTACCATCGCAGCGGCGGCCGTACCGACCGCCAGGACTTCTTCCACGCCGAGGGGCACTTTGCCGTCGATGTCCCGATCGGCGACTTGGTGATCGAAGCCGTCAAGGGTATTGAATACTGGCCATCGCGCGGCAACCTCTACATCCATCCCAAGGGCGTGACACAGGTTGTTCTCGATATGCGCCGCATGGCGAACATGAACGCCACGGGCTGGTGGAGCGGCAGCGACCATGTCCATATGAACTACGGCGGCAATCTGCACAACACGCCCGCGTACATGGCGCTCGAAGCGCGCGCGGAAGACCTCGATCACATCGGCTGGAAAATAGCGAACAAGGACAACCGTGTTTTTGACGTCCAGTACTACAGGGGCGAACCACTGCACCCGCTCTCGAACGGCGAGGTGATGATCTCGATCGGGGAAGAATATCGGCCCGCCTGGTACGGACACATCAATTTCATCAACCTAACGAAGCATTTGATCTCGCCGTTCACGACGGCATACGAAGACACCGGCATCGAAAGCCTCTATCCCAGCAACACCGACATGTTCCGCTTGGCGCGCAAGCAAGGTGCGATCGGCGGGCACGTGCATCCCTATGGCCGCGAGCCCTCCCGACAGGGCGAGTACCGGGTCGCACAGACGTATCCGGTGGATGCGGCGCTCGGGTCATTCGAGTACTTGGAGCTGCTCACCAGCGCCGGCCACTACACCGGGACGTCGAAGGTCTGGCACCGTTCGCTGAATTGCGGTTTCAAAGTGACGGCCTCGGCCGGCGAGGACTCGATCCTCAATTTGCACTCGACGTCGATCATCGGTTCGAGCCGCGTGTATGCCTATCTCGGGGACGAGCTGGACTGGGACCGCTGGATCGAGGCCCTTCGCAACGGGAACACCTTCGTCTCCAACGGCCCCCTGATTCAGTTCCACGTCAACGGTGAGATCCCGGGCTCTGAGATCCACCTGCCGGCAGGCGGGGGCTCCGTGGATGTGCGAGCCACATTGGAGTCGATTGTCCCCCTTGACACGTTCGAGATCATCTCCAACGGTAAGGTCGTCGAATCAATCTCCTTGGACAAGGACAACCAAAAGGCCACGTTTAGCAAACGTCTCGAAGTGAAGGAAAGCGGGTGGTTTACGTTGAAGGCGGCCGGGACGGAAGCGCTGCACCCGATCGATGACAGGTACCCTGTAGCGGAGACCAGCCCGGTCTATGTCTATGTAGGCGATCAGCCCATCCGTTCCAAGGAAGACGCCGAATACTTCATCCAGTGGATCGACGACATCACCAAGCTGTGGACCGAATCGAGCTACTGGCGCTCTGAGCGCGAGAAGAACCACGTCCTGGCGCAGTTTGCCGAAGCGCGGGCGGTGTACGAGAAGCAGATCCAAGAGGCAAAGTAGGGGCACAGAATGCTGTGCCCGCTTCGATGGCCCAGCCCATAGCTTGGAGTCCGCCAGCACGCTGGTAGCCGCAACAACACAACCGAGTCTCTGCTTGCTCGCAACCCGTCTATAATCAGACGACTAAAGAACCCATGAAGCTCGAAGGAAAAGTGGCCGCCGTCACGGGCGGGGCGCGCGGAATCGGCAAAGCTTCGGCACTGGCCATGGCTCGCGAAGGCGCGGACGTGGCGATCTGCGACCTCTTGGAAGACGAAGGCCGGGCCACGATCGGTGAGATCGAAGCCCTCGGGCGTCGGGGACTTCTCTGCGTCGGCGATGTCGGAAAGCGAGCCGACGACGAACGATTCTTCGACGAAACCGTCGCCACGCTGGGCCGCGTTGACGTGCTGCTCAACAACGCCGCCGCGTCGGTCCGCAAAGCGCTCGTCGACCTCACGGTCGAGGACGTGGAGAAAACCTGGGGGCCGACATTGTGGTCCGTCTTTCACTGCTCGCAGCTCGCCGCCCGCCAGATGATCAAGCAGGGTCAGGGCGGCAGCATTATCTCGATCAGCTCGGTACACGGCGTACGGCCCTACGGACTCTCGACCGCTTACAACGGCGCCAAGGCCGCCGTGATTCACATGTCGCGCACCTGGGCCGCCGAATTGGCGCCGCACAAGATCCGTGTCAACACCATCGAACCCGGTTGGATCGATACGCCTGGCGAGCGGATATACACCTCGGAAGAGGAGATCCAGGCCGCCGGTGAGCAGCTCCCGCTCAAGAGACTCGGGCGCCCCGAGGACATCGCCGAGGCCGTTCTGTTTCTTGCCTGCGACGAAAACTCGTCCTACGTTACGGGCAGCTCGTTCCGCATCGACGGGGGGTACATACTCCCCCGACCCTTCAAACTTTGCCCCTAACGCCCGCTGCTCAACCGGAAGGTTAAGATGGTCGTCAATGCAGGCAAGCATGACAGTTCCGTTCACCAAAGCCCAGGCGGTGGGCAACGACTTTCTCATCGTCGAGTGGCCGCAGCTATCCGCCCTGGGCCTGTCGGAGGCGGATCTGCCCCATCTGGCCTCGCGAATCTGTGACCGCCATTTCGGTGTGGGCGCCGACGGGCTCGAGGTGCTCGGCGCACCGGGTTCTTTCCTGGAGAAGGCCGACGCTTCGATTCGGATCTTCAACTCCGATGGCGGCGAGGCGGAGATTTCCGGGAACGGTACTCGTTGCGTGGCGGCATATCTGGTGGCCGAGGGGAGCTGCGGTGAGACCGTGCGCATCGCCACGCAGGCCGGCGTCAAGGAGATTCGACTCATCGAGCGCAGGGACGCTTGGTTTCTGTTCGACATGAGCATGGGCCGCCCGCGGTACAACCAGGACGAGATCGACTGCCCCCTCGAAACCGAGTTGGGTGAGTGTCAGGTCACGCTAGTCAACGTCGGAAACCCGCAGTGCGTGCTGGTGGTGGACGAATTCCCTTCCGAGTGGCGGCAACTCGGCCGTACGATCGAAAAGCACGATCGCTTCGCTCACGGCACGAATGTATCCTTCGTCAAGCGCCGGGACGATCACAACCTGGAGGTCCGCTTCTGGGAACGAGGGGCCGGTGAAACCATGAGCTCCGGTACCGGCGCGGTCGGCGCGGCCGCCGCCGCCATCCTGATGGGCTGCGCCCAAAGCCCCGTCGAGGTGACGACACCGGCGGGAAAGCTCCGCCTGACTTGGGACGAGGATATCGTCCTGCGGGGACCCGCCGAGATCACCGCTCGCGGTGAGTATTGCAGCTACCAGCCTGCCCGGTAGCGGACTCCTCATACACCTTGGCCGTTTTATCGGGCGCGATCCGCCGCTCGCAGTCACTCGCATGGCGGCCAGGCAGGTGCTTCGCGACACCCAAATCCGGCGCAAGATCTTGCCGGCAAGGCAAATTCTTGGCTCCACAAGAACGTGATTCCTCCGCGTCGATCCGCCTAAACCCTTTCGCCCTCGTGCTCCCACGTCCGGCGGTGCCGGCACATCCCTTTGGCAGGGCGGTTGCATGCTCTGTGGCCGAGTCACCATACCGCCGATAGACTCCCCGAGGAAGACAGCCATGCTTGACCCTTTCGCGAAACTGACCGGAGCCGTGCCAGGGCCGGTGCCCAAGTTCAAGACCGCCGACTTCGGT
Organism: Bryobacterales bacterium; assembly: GCA_965248255.1. Lineage (GTDB taxonomy): Bacteria > Acidobacteriota > Terriglobia > Bryobacterales > UBA6623 > JAKZVK01. Next base: position 1,034,315 of record CBDFIW010000004.1, on the reverse strand, counting down.
CTTCAACGCCGTATCGAGTTTGCCGCGCTTCTACGCGAGAGCGAGGCAGCCGCGGCCGGCGCCCCGTCGAGCAGTGCGAAGGGGGCGGCCGGCTTAGCGGCCTCTGACGCATCGTCTCCCGCCCCAACCGCTCTTGTCCACAGAAGTAGCTTCGCCTCGCTCGACCTTCCGTTTCGCGCGAGAGGCGCGACGCCGCCTGCTCCGCCTCCGGTTTCGCCTCCCCCTTTCACGCCGCTCGAAGTGCTGGGCTTTGTACCTTCGGATGCAACCGACGGGCCCGTCCGCTACGTCGACGTCCCCGACTTCGCGAAGTCCCCGATCGGCCCCTACGTCCAAGCGCCTCCCGAATACGGCGGAGAATGGTGGCAGGTGAACCCGTTCAACTGGGAGCCGTGGCGAATCCTCGATGCGCCGCCCGCCGCCGCGGAACCGACGCCCCTTCCGGAGGGCTTTGAACAGCTCTTCGGGCCGCGTCCCTTGATCGAAGATTTCGGACGCAACTACTGGAAACACCAGGTCGCCCTGATCGATTGGGAGCAGTCACTGAAGTACTTCAAGGGGGTCGGTATGCCCGAGGGGCTGGATCCAATCAAGCTGCAAGAGGTCACCGATGCGTTCGTCGAATGGGGTCTTGGCGAGCCGGTCTTCTACGAAGCGCGCCACGGTTGGCGCGCCAGGTTCCCCGATTCACTGAATCCTAACTTTGAAGTCAAACCAACTCCTTTGTTGATGGCACCGCACGTGAATATCGCGGCTTACCAGATCAGCTTGATGCAGAAAGGCATCATCCCCGCGACGATCCACCCTTTCATCCCGCCCGCGGCGTTCGCGAAGTACGGGCTCTCGTCCACGGCCTAGATTGGTTTCTCGCAAGGGCGCCAAGGACCGCCAAGGACGATCAGTGGGCTTACGTGCGCGCCAGTCATCGTCTAGGATGAGGCCATGCCTAGGATGGGCTTTCCGAGTGGAGTGCGGCGTCGAGATTTCAGAAGTCTCGATCGGCGATGTTTCATGTTGGGTACGGCGTCGCTGGTTGGATTGCCGCTTCTCGGGCTGCACAGCGGGTGCTCGCGGGAACCTAGGTTCTCGGCAAACCCGTTCACGCTGGGCGTGGCGTCAGGGGACCCGGCGCCCGACGGGGTCGTGCTCTGGACACGGCTCGCGACCGAGCCGCTCAAGGGCGGGGGACTGCCGCCGGATGAGGCCTACGACGTCCACTGGCGGGTTGCGTCCGACGTCAACATGCTTCAAGTCGTCCAAAGCGGCACGGCGACGGCTGCGCCCGAGCTGGCGCATTCGGTTCACGTCGAAGTCGCTGGGCTTGAACCGGGGCGATGGTACTGGTATGAGTTTCGCACCGGCTCGGAAGTGAGTGCGCGGGGACGTACCCGAACCGCGGTTGCGCCGGGCCAAGGCCTCGACCGCCTCAAGTTCTCCTTTGTCTCGTGCCAGCACTACGAGCATGGCTATTTCTCCGCGGTTCGGCACATGGCCGCGGACGATCTTGACCTGGTGATTCACTTGGGTGATTACATCTACGAGGCCGCCGCGCTGCCCAAGCGCGTACGCAAGCACCTCGGCGGGGAGTTGAAGACGCTCGAAGATTACCGCAACCGCTACGCGCAGTATCGCTCGGACCCGGACCTGCAAGCGGCCCACCAGGCCTTCCCGAGGATCGTAACCTGGGACGACCACGAATTCGACAACAACTATGCGTCCGACGTCCCGGAAGAGAAGGGACCGATGCCGCGCGACCAGTTCCTGGCCCGGCGGGCGGCGGCCTACCAGGCCTACTACGAGCACATGCCGCTGCGGCGCTCGTCGATCCCGAATGGGCCGACCATGCAGCTCTACCGGCGCTTTGTTTTCGGAAATCTGGCGCAATTCGACGTGCTCGATACTCGGCAGTACCGCAGCGATCAGCCCTGCGGCGACGGCAACAAGCCGCGCTGTGAAGGTGTCTTCGCCGCGGACGCCACGATCATGGGCGCGCAGCAGGAGAAATGGCTATTCGACGGCCTGGATCAGTCACAGGCGCTGTGGAACGTGATTGCGCAGCAGGTGATGGTGGCGCCCTTGGATCGCGTGCCGGGCGGTGACCAGATCCTCAGTATGGACAAGTGGGGAGCCTACGATACGTGTCTCAACCGGTTCATGCACTTCCTCGATGAAGGCAACCCGTCGAACCCGCTCGTGCTGACCGGGGACATCCACAACAACTGGGTGAACGATCTCCACCTCGACTTCGCCGAACCGCGCTCGAAGATCGTCGGAACCGAGTTGGTTGGTACGTCGATCGCTTCGGGCGGCGACGGGTCCGATTGGCGGGAGGACACCGAGGGTGTATTGCGTGACAACCCGTTCGTTCGCTTCTTCAACAACCAGCGCGGGTATGTGCGCTGCTCATTGAGCCGGACCGAGTGCCGCACCGACTATCAGGTGATGGACTTCGTCGAGCGGCCCGGAGGCTCGATCTCTACCAGAGCCTCGTTCGTGGTGGAAGACGGCGTTAAGGGCGGGAAGAAGGCTTGACGCCCCGGTCCCGGACGGCGGTCCCGGGCGGCGCCGGCTACTGTGTTGTGGATTTCGGTGTCGGCGTCAGGCGAGTCACCTGAACTGCGGACCGGTCCATCAGGTCGGGAATCCGAGGGGCGATCGCGGTCTTCCAGTGATCGCTCTGATAGACGGCTTCATAGAGACGCTCCCGTTCCTCTTCGCTCTCGAAGCGCCGCATCCAGATGTAGCAAGTGTCATCATCCTCTGCACGAAAGCTGGCGGTCACGACCATCCCCTGCGAGACCTGGAAGGGAATGATCTCCTGCTCCATGAAGCGCACCCATTCGTCCATCTTTCCGGGCAAGATCTTGTATTGTCTCAACTCATAAAACGCCATCGTCGTCTACCTCCCAGTTCTTCGCGGATCTGCGTGCGAGTTCATAGACTTGCATAGTGTCGCCCGATCCAACCGGCGGCTAGGAGGAAGGCTCGGTACCGACGCACCGTTCCTCGACCAGGCTGTCGATCTGCTCGCGGCTGTAATTCACCTCCGTCAGTATCTCGGCGGTGTGCTCGCCCGCCAGCGGCGCCGGGCGCCCGGGATGCGGGCGCTCCCCATCGAAGCGGACGGGGAAGGCGACCTCACGATACTGGGGAATCCGAGCGCGGATCGGCCGCTACTGCCGCGATGCTCAGAGCCTCACAGAGCCGCAGGAAGATCCCGTCATTGCCGGCCAAGATCATAAGATCGCCGTCTTTCGTCTGGAAAGCCTCGTAGGGAGTCATCATCGGGAATGCGGAACCCATACGTCCTGGAACATCACCGGTCGCGAGATAACTCATCAGGTGATAGCTGATCCAAACTAACGAGGTTTCGAGCAACGACGACTCCACGTGGGCGCCCAGACCGGTGCGGTCACGCTCTCGTAGCGCGGTCACAACGCCAAGCGCGGTCCAAATTCCCGTGCCGATGTCGACCACCGCGCCCGCCACGCGCGCCGGCGGTCCGTCAGCATGGCCTGTCATCGACATGATCCCGCTATATGCCTGCATGAGTGGATCGTATCCCGGGGTCTCGCGAAGCGGCCCCTGCGACCCGAACCCGGTGATCGAAGCGTAAATCAACGCCGGCCGGCGGGCGCGCAGTTTCTCGTGCCCAAATCCAAGAGACTCGATCACTCCCAGGCGGAACGACTGCACGAAAACGTCCGCGGAATCTACCAAGCGCTCAAGGACTTCACGGCCGCCGGCGGACTTGAGATCGACCATGATGCTGCGCTTACTACGATTCGCCGACAGGAACAGCGGTGCCTCACCCTCCCAGAACGGAGGGCCCCAAGCCCGTGCCGGGTCGGCTCGCAGTGGTTCTAACTTGATCACATCAGCGCCCAGGTCGCCGAGAATCTGCGTGCATTGAGGGCCGGCTAGATTCTGCGAAAGGTCAATGACACGGATTCCGCGTAGCGTGTTCAACGTATAAACTTACTACACCGAACGACGCTGCCTTATGATCGTCGGTAGCCAACCATGCGTTTCACAGACAAAACCGTTTTCGTCACCGGAGCCGGATCGGGCATCGGTCGGGCTGCCGCTCTTGCGTTTGCCGCGGAAGGCGCTCGCGTCGCCGCGTACGATCTGTCGCCCGGCGCGGCGGCCGAGACCGCCGACCAGATTCGTGGCTCCGGAGGCAGCGCCCTGGCTCTCGAAGGTGACGTGGCCGACTCCGCCGCGGTACAAACAGCGATCGGTGAGACGGTCGAAACTTTTGGATTACTCGATGTTCTCTTCAACAACGCCGGCGTGGCGGCACGGGAGCGAGTCACCGAACAGGATGAAGACGGCTGGGACCGCATCCTGCGCGTGAACCTGCGCGGGGTGTTCGTTTGCTCGAAGTACGCCATCCCTCATATGCGGCGGCCCGGCGGCGCCATTGTCAATACCTCGTCGGTGGTTGGGCTGGTCGGTGTGCGCAACCGCGCCGCCTATGCGACATCGAAGGGGGCCGTGGTCACGCTGACCAAGAACATGGCGCTCGACTATGCCGCGGAGGGCATTCGGGTCAATGCCGTTTGCCCGGGGTTCGTACGTACGGGTCTGACAGCCGGCTTGTTCGCCGATGCCGAGCGCGAGAAAACCATTACGGACATGCATCCCCTCGGACGTTTGGCGAGCACGGAAGATATCGCGCGGGCAGTGCTGTTCCTTGCTTCGGATGATGCGGGAATGATCACCGGGCAGGCCCTGGCCGTGGACGGCGGCTTTACGGTAGGGCGCCCGGAAGACGTTTAGGGCGTCCCCGTCCCGAGGCGGATCGCCAGCCCGTCGTGACTTGGCTCAGGCCCGCCGGCGATTTGGCAGCGCCGACTCGGGATCCCAGATGATCTCGCACTGCGGCAGGGCGGCCTTCAGGCGCTGGTGACCGTCCGCGGTGATGAACGTGTGATAGAGGTTGAGCGACCGCAACGCGGTGAACTTCTGCAACAGCCGCACCCCGTGGTCCGTGACGTAGGTGTTGTCGAGGTTGAGATCCTGCAGGTTAGTCAGACCTTCTAGGTGGCACAGGCCCTCATCGGTGACATCGGTGTGGTCGAGGTTCAGGTGAGTGAGCCGCGTCAGCTCGGCGAGCCCTTCGAGACCCGCGTCAGTCACCCGTGTTCGGACTAACTCGAGCCGACGCAAGGCTTTCAGCGCACCTAAGTGAAGCAATCCTTCATCGGTAAACCGTCCGTACCGCAGCGAGAGATCCGTCAGGGTCTTCAGAGGCCGCAGTGCCTTGAGCCCCTCGTCCCCGATGTCGGCGCCGGTGAGGTCAAGCCTACGCAGATCGCGGAAGCGCTGCAGGTGCGGCATGCCCTCGTCGCTGATGTCGGTATAGGCAAGGGAGAGGATGCGTATCCACGACAACTGACTGAGCACGGCCAGACCGCTGTCTGTGAGTGGGGCGCCGAGCAAACTCAACTCGTTGAGATCGCGCAATCCCAGCAAGTGGGCAAGCCCCGGTCCCTCGACATAGGTGTGGTTGAGCGACAGCCTTCGCAGGCCGGTGAGCCCTTGCAGGTGCGTCAGTCCTCCGTCGGATACCGAGGTACTGTCGAGCCGCAACTCCCGCAGGCTTGCCAGACCGGACAGATGCGCCAGCCCCAGATCGCCGACCTCGGTCGCTTCGAGGTCCAACACTTGGAGACTCCCCAGGCCGGCCAGCGATTCGAGCTGTGCATCCGACACCGCAGTCGACTCGAGCGAAATTTCGACCAATGCGCCCTGCTCCAACCGGGCTTGTCCGCCCATCGACCGCACCCAGTCGGCCACGCCCGCGTCTGTCCGATCACTCGGCTCGGCGGCGCTGCGGGCCAGGCGGGGCGCGCGCAATGACGTCTCGACAAACACGAACCGCGTCTCCCCGAGCGCCTGCTGCAAGATGTCGACGCCCGCTCGCGTCGTCCGTGTATATCGCAGGTCGACCTGCCGCAGCCGCCGCAGCCGTTTGAGTTTGTCGAGCCCGGCGTTGGTCACCTTCGTACGGTAGAGGCTCAACTCTTCGAGCCTGGCCATGCCTCGCAGGTAGTCCAGGCCGGCGTCTGTCACGTCGAGGCCTTGCAGGTTCAGCTTGCGTAGCCGCGCCAGGTCTTTGAGGTGCACCAAGCCCATATCGCTCACTTGCGTGCCACGCAGATCCAGCTCCTCGAGCCCTTTGAGCCCGCGGAGATACGCCAGCCCCTCGTCGGTGACCAGCGTGTCCCCCACGCGCAGACGCCGCAGCCGCTCCATGCCGGCCAACTGCCGCATCCCCTCGTCGTCGAACTGCGAGAGTGTCACGTCGAGTGCTTCCAGGCGCCGAAACGGTGTCAGAGCATGGCCCTTGACGCCCGTCTGCCGGACCGTCAACTCCACGAGGTGGGTCAAGCTCGCAATCTCTTGCAAGCCCGCGTCACTGAAGCGGACGCGGTCCAGGAAGTGATAGCTGAGGGTCAGCCGTTCGAGCGAGGTGATCGGCGCGATGTGACGCAACTCGCGGCTCCCGTCTTTGCCGCCGCCGGCATTGCGGTTCCAGATCGGGCCCGGCAGATGGAGGGTCTTGAGATCGCCCAGCCCGCCTAGATGCCGCAGGTCAGGTGGATCGACGTTGCAACCGACCAGGTCCACCATCGTCAGACGGAAGTCGCCCGCCGGCAGCTCGCCGACGTTGCGAATCCTGTGGCGATCGCCCTCGATCTGCACCCGCCCCCCTACGATCAGGACCCACTCGGCCGCGCGGCGATCCGCTTCCTCGGCCGCGAGTTGCGGAACGGCGAGTAGCGTGAAAGTCCCGATGAGCAGCAATGCACCCAATGGTCCTGTCGGGAAACGCCTTTGGAGAGTCGATGGTCTCATCGCACCGGCGCGAACACTCGGGATTGTATCAGTCTAAACTGTCCTCATCAGCAGGTCCCACCGGCCCCTGATCCGTCCGTAGGCTTGCCGGTAACAGCGGAGCCTAGTCCGCGAAGAAGACGTTTGAAAGTAGCCCACGGCGCAAGCCGTTGGTAATGTCCACAAACATTCCGGAGCCCCGGCAGGGGCGGTTGAGTCGTCTCTGTCGGACACCACTGCGTGGGGAAGGCTGATATTGCCTCGAGTCTTGCCCCTCGCGGCATGGGGGAGGTCCGATCCGAACTGCTGCCGGCTTGCGCGGATTACGGTCGGCCACAAACGTAGGCCGCCAGGTCGCCTTATACTCCGGCACTGAAGCGCTGAAGAAACGCGTTTGCGAATCCCTTCTCTCTGTTGCTCATCGCTTTCGCTTGAAGCAAGCTAAGCTATTGAAACGCGGAGGGAGAATCATGACAAGCAGGAAGGTCCTAGTGACAGGCATGAGTGGGCTGATTGGGGAACTCTTTCGCAAGCACGCAAGGACGAAGTACACCTTGACCGCGTTGAACCGCCGGCTTGTGGAGGGGGTCGAGTGTTACCAGGCGGATATCAGGGACTTGGGCCAGATCGAATCCGCCTTTCACGGTAAGGACGTGGTCGTACATCTGGCGGCCCTAGCCAAGGCTGACGCTACCTGGGAAGAAGCGCTGCAGTTCAACGTAGTCGGTACGTACAACGTTTTTGAGGCGGCCCGGCGTGCAGGCGTGAAGCGTGTCGTCTATGCCAGTAGCGGTGCAACCGTGACGGGTTGGGAGCGGGAGTTACCCTACAGCGCAATCGTAGAGGGACACTACGATCAGATACCAGCGAAGTGGCAGAAGGTGACGCACGAAACCCCAACCCGGCCAGCGGGCCTCTACGGGTGGAGCAAAGTCGCGGGCGAAGCTCTGGCAAGGTACTTCTCCGATACGTATGGGATGTCGATGATCTGCCTCCGAATTGGCAGAGTGAATCCGGAAAATCGTCCCACCTCGCCCCGTGTGTTCTCCGTCTGGTGCAGCTACCGCGACATTGTCCAGATGATTGAGAAGTGTATCGACGCGCCTGACACCGTGAGGTTCGACATTTTCTACGCGGTGTCCAACAACAAATGGAGCTACCGAGACATCTCACACGCCCGCGATGTCGTTGGCTATGAGCCGGAGGATGAAGCAGAGCAGCATCGGCCTGGCTCCGCCGAGTCTCATTGATCGAATGCAAGAGGGTCGCTTGGGAACAGGCAAAGCGACGGAGCAACAAACAACAGAGACAGACAAAAGGGGTTTCAATGACATTGCAGCATGCCAACGTCCTTTTCTTGGTTCTCTTCATCTCCGGGACAAGTTGCGGCCAAAGAGAATCCCCTGTGGAACCTTCGACAAACAGCAGGCTGCACGACGAGCTCATCGTAGTCGACGGGCATGTACACATGACCAATTCGGTCTTCCACCAAGGCATCGATCCCTGGAAGCCGCAGTCGATCGGAACCTTTGACTATGCCCGAGCAAAGCAGGGCGGGCTTGATGTGGCCATCGAGCATCTCTATATCGAGGATGCATACAACAAGTACAACTATACAGTGAAACAGGCTTGCCGCCTTATCGAGACTTTCTACCGAGTGCTTGAGGCCAATAAGGACAAGATGGATCTGGCGTTTACCTCGCAAGACGTCAGGAGGATCGTTGCTCAAGGCAAAATAGCCGTGGTCTTGGCCCTGGAAGGCGGTTTCGACATGGAAGGGGATCTGGACGTGCTTCGGATGTTCCATCGTCTGGGTGTTCGCATGGTGCAGTTCACCAATCACAACACGACCAATGCCCTAGTGGACTCCTCCGTCCTTGAAAAGTGGAACGGTATCAGCCGGCACGGTCGCGCGGTCATTCGTGAAATGAATCGCCTGGGCATCGTCATTGATATCTCACATGCCTCGGAAAAAGCGAAGGATCAGATCGTCGAGGCGAGTCAGGCCCCGGTGGTGACGAGTCACAACGGATTACAGCACTTCAGTTCCTGTCCGGGAAACATCACCGACGAGACTCTTCACGCCTTGGCAACCAAAGGCGGTCTCATCGGACTGCACACCGCCGGCTGGATACTCACCCAAGAGTCTTTCGACTGGGGGTTCCGTCGTCCGCGAACGGCGCCTGCCCCTGCGTGGGCGGAACGTTTTAGAGTTGAGCTGTCCCGCCCGGCAATAGACTATGGCGACTACATCGCCCAAGTCGATTCGCTTATGGCCGACCAGTGGGCCACGCAATACGGATATGGACAGCCGTGGCGAGAGCGGCAGCAGGAGGCGATTGAGGCCGGTGCGCCTTTGCCGACTGTGGAAGACTGGGCGAATCAAGTGGACTATGTAGTCCGACTGACAGGACCCGATCACGTAGGCCTGGGACTGGACTTGATGGCCGGCGGGAATTGGTTGCGAGACTTTGATGCGACCAGTTATCCACGTCTGACCGAGGCTCTGCTTGCGAAGGGTTACTCCGTTGCGGTGATTCGCAAGATCCTTGGCGAGAATTGGCTGCGTCTGTTGGACGCCGCCAAGGTCCCGTAGGGGCGTATCGTCATGTGGGGCAAGACCTCGCAAGCGTCCCTGGGTCGGTTCCACCGTTCGGACAGTTACGGAGGTGGTCTCGCAATCGTGCGGCGGGCGGATGCTCCTGCCGTTGTCTGTGCGCCGGCGCCGTATATCTGGTGCAAGAATCGCGTTCCCACTATCTATCGCCCGCCTCAGCCCTCAGCACATCGTCAGGCGAGTCACAACCGCACCAGCTCACAGGCTGGGCGGTGGTACGACTGGATATGGTCCTATGGTAAGCGCATTACTAAAGTACTTCCCCGATTTGCAACCGATGGACCATTGCTATCTGCCTCGATCAGGCTTACTATCAAGGCGGATGAGCGGGATGTTTTTCCCGGAACCACACTTGCCAGTTGCGTGTTGAGAGGCTTTCTTCAGATGCATACCGAAGATGAAACGCGGGCTGTCTCCGCGTTCTGCTCTCTTCTATCAAAGGCCTCACGATCCCCGGGTTTGGTCGGCAAGAACCGTGACGATTAGATGATCCACTGGCTGAAAGCTTCGTTTGGACGCGGACTGCAACGCCGCTTTGAAAGGGTGAACTCCCGGGATCAGCCGCCATCCGAAGTCTATTGCAGGGCGGCCTTGTATTGGACCCCGCCGGCCGGCACCATGCAGCGCTTGACGATAGAAGTGCCTGAGCGTATTCCTGAGGCGTTTGTCCTGCCACTACCGATGCCACTTCCAGAACGTCAGAGGGTGTGGATCAGTGTAGGTGGGCGCCGACCTGTTCCCTCCGTCGTTCGCCAGTGCCTTGAGCAGGATGGGTCCTTCCGGGTACGGTTTCTGCGCGTGCAAACTGATCGCCGGCGTGCGAAGCGGGAACAAACTTCAGGCACAGGCAGACTCCGGTGGAGAGCGGAGGACGGCACAAGAGAGGAAGCCACTGTGAAGGTCTGTGATGTCGGCGAGGAGGGACTGGCCATCGAAACACCGAAGCAAGTCCCAATCAATCAGGTCGTTCTGCTATCAGGGCAGGACTTTGGGTGTGTCGGTTTCGTCTGTGCCTGCACGAGGCTGGGAAGCCGATATCGTGCCGGGATACAGTTCGCGCAGAAACCCTACTCCCTGGCCCCGGACTGATGCCACCAGCAGTTGACAATTCCTAGTTCGTAACGCTGCTCAGCAAAAGCAACAAACCGGATTTCACCGACGGGAAGCGCAACCGAAGCGCCTTGTTGCGGTCAAAACCCTTCATCGGTGGCCCAAGCCTCTCGCCTTCTTTCCGCGCAAGGTGGGTTTATTCCTAGCAGAAGTTTTTGATCCTGAGATTCCGACGGTTTAGGCGCCTCTGTTTTGAAGGGCCTACTGCCGGCAAGCGCGGAGCGTTTTGGCGACAAAGGTAACGCTCCGGCGTTGAGTCTGATGCCGCGACGGATGGCGGCTGGTAGGCTATGGAGCATATGGTTTTCTGGCGGACTGCGTCCCATCTTGTCTGGACCGTCTGTGGCCTCTGCCTATTGCATCCAGTCTACGGGCAGTCGGCTGAGGAAGAGTTCGTACGCTTCTCCGAATCCACTTTCACCGCGAAACGCCCTGGACAGATTCCCGGCGCTTCCACGCGCTCGATTGAACAGGAGATCACCCTCGGTGCCTTCATGATCGGCGCCACCGAGGTGACACAGCAGTCATTCGAAGGCGTGATGGACTACAACCCTTCGGTCAAGAAGGATCCCAAGCTCCCCGTGACCAACGTCAGTTGGCTGGAAGCGATCGAGTACTGCAACCGCAGGAGCGAAAGGGATCAACTCGAACCGTGCTATCGCCTCGCCACGCACCAATGCGACTTCCGCAAAAACGGCTACCGGTTGCCGACTGAAGCCGAATGGACGTTTGCCGCACAGTCAGCGGTGATTCCACGCGATCGACCAGAGTTGGCCAACCTGGGCTCGGACAACACCAAGAGCATTAATAGGCTTCGCACGGATTTGCGGGAGAGGAAGGTCAAAGCCGTCGGTAGTCACCCGCCCGACGCCAACGGCCTTTACGACATGTTGGGCAACGTGTGGGAGTGGACGTACGACTACTTCAACACGCAACCGGCCTTGCTGACCAACACGCAGTTTCCTTCAGGGCCCGACCGAGGGTTGGAACGCGTGTTGATGGGAGGGTCGTTTCGCAGCGGATTCTGGGGTCGCAGAAACAGCTCCGCCGCGGCCCGTGACTTCCGAGCCGGCCGCGCGGAGGACGCAAAATCACAGTACACCGGCTTTCGCCTGTGCCGGACGATTCCGAACCCCAACTACATTGCCCTGTCAGGAGCCAACCTCAACGAATGGCTGGCTCAGTTTGATCGTGTTCCGGACGAGTATCGTGGTGACGTTGGCGGCCTGACCCCACTCGTGCCGTCCGAAGTTGCCACGGCTGACGAGTGGAAGCCACGGCGGCAACTGATTCGAGCCAAGTGGCGCCGCATTCTGGGTTCGCCGTCGGTCGGCAGCGCTCGCGAACCGCGAACCCGGCTGGTCCAAACGGACGAAGAGGAACTCTACACCGGAAAGCTGATGTACCTGCGGACAGAAGAAGATTCGTGGGAGAAGATCTACCTAATGTCGCCCAAGGCTCCGATCCGCACGCCGACTCCCGTTGTCATCGTGCCGTACTACGACATCGACACCCCCATTGGCAAGAATCTCGGTGGACGTCTCTACAGCGCGTCGCATGTCCGTCAGTTCGGGTTCCACCTGGCCCGCCGCGGCTACGTCGTCCTCGCCGTTCGATGGTTTGGTCGGAGTTACGGAGAGGACTACGCTGAGGCCGTAGCGAACCTCTACGAACGCCATCCGGACTGGACGGGGCTTGGGAAGTGGGTGTGGGATGCGCAACGGGTGCTCGACTATATCGAGACGTTGCCGGGTGTCGACACCAAGAACATCGGTATGATCGGCCATTCCCTCGGCGGCAAGATGACGCTCTACGCAACGGCAATGGATCAGCGCATCACGGCAGCTGTGTCATCGGAGCCCGGCATCGGGTTGAGCTTTTCAAACTACGACGACTACTGGTATTTGAGCGATGACATCCTTAATAAGGATCAGCCCTACGACCACCACGAGCTGCTGGGCCTGATCGCGCCGCGTCCGTATTTGCTGATCGGAGGAGATTCGTCCGACGACGGCCGCAGCTGGTACTACATCAACGCCGTGCGATCCGTCTACCGTCTCTTCCGACGACCGGAACAGATCGGTTACTACAACCACCATCAAGGTCACAGCCCCACCCCCGAGTCTCTGGAACTTGCCCTCGAATGGCTCGACCATTTCCTGAGAGCAGAGTAAACCGCGAGTCGGAGTAGCCGCGGATGATGATCGGAACGTGTGATTCGGAGCAAGCCATGAACACTAAACGCTCCACGGCTTTCTGCTGCGCCCTGTACAGCTTGCTGCCGGTCTCCTGCGGCCTACCCGAGCCGCCGTCCGCCGCGCCGTCAAGTTCTACAAGGAGCTTTGGGACGAAGAAGAGCCTCCACCAGCGCGTCAGTGAAGCAACACCATCGGACCAGCCGCAAACCCACCAGGATCAGCACCTTCGTAATGCTACGATCGGAGGGCTCAACGGAAGCGTGTCCTCGCTACCTATCGGCTCGATCGGTAGACTGGTCGGTCGATCCATGACTGCCGTTAGCCGCCCGCCGCCCGGAGGGCCTAACGCATACCCGGGATGAAAGCGTCGAAGATCCCGTCGTGGTCCGCTTGCAGCTCGCATGAGATGGAGTCCGTGGAAAGCATCCACCGTAGTTTTCTTAGCGCCGTGGTCGGAGTGTCATTCCTCTGTTCGGCAGGATCGCCCTTCGCGCGTTCTCAAGAGTGGCGTTCCTACGGGAACGACCCCGGCGGGATGCGTCACTCCGTGCTGGACCAGATCAACAAAGAAAACGTCAAGAAGCTCCGGGTCGCTTGGGTCCATGATACGGGCGAGTTCAGCGGTGGCAAAGAACTGCCGACGATGTCGGCGTTTGAGACGACGCCGTTGCTGGTGGATGGGGTTCTTTATGTGCCGACCGTGTTTCATCGGCTCGTTGCACTCGACCCGACGACCGGCGAGATGCTGTGGGAGTTCGATCCGAAGTTCGACCGCTCGCAGCGTGTGAATCTCTACCACAACCGCGGGGTAGCTTTCTGGTCAGACGGAACGAACAAGCGCATTTTTCTCGGCGATCAGTTGGGGCGGCTGTTTAGCCTCGACACTGAAACCCGGAAACTTGACCCCGCATTCGGTGTGGGTGGAGTCGTAGATTTGAAAGTGGGTATGTACACCGACAAATACCCGCACCTACGCTACGGGCTGACATCGCCGGTGGCCCCTTGCGGCGATGTTGTAGTGGCCGGCGGGTGGGTGAGCGACGGCGAACCTCAGGGACCTAGCGGTGACATCCGAGCGTTCGATGCGAGGACAGGCGAATTAGTGTGGCGTTTTCACACCGTGCCGCGGCCGGGCGAGTACGGACACCACACCTGGAAAGATGACTCGTGGAAAGAGCGTTCCGGCGTGAATGCGTGGTCGACATTGAGCGTCGACCCCGAGCTGGAGTGGGTTTTTGTGCCGCTGACTTCCCCGGGAGTGGATACGTATGGCGGCGATCGCAAGGGTATGAATCTGTTCAGCAATGCCATCGTGGCCCTTGACTGCAAGACAGGGAAGCGCCAGTGGCACTTCCAGACCATCCACCACGACCTGTGGGATTGGGACCTCCCGGTCTACCCGAACCTAGTGGACGTGGTGCGAGACGGCAAGAAAGTTCCGGCAGTGGCGCAGGTCGCGAAAACCGGGTTCGTGTTCGTGCTCGACCGAGTGACGGGGCAGCCTCTGTTTCCGGTCGAAGAGCGTCCGGTCGAGATGAGCGACGTACCAGGAGAGGAGACCTGGCCGACACAGCCGTTTCCCGTAAAGCCTCCTCCGTTCGCTCGCCAGTCGGTGACGTGGGACGAAATCACTGATATCAGCCCGGAATCCCGAGCCGATTGCATGGAGATCATCGACGGCAGCTACTTGGACGGCGGAATGTTCCGCCCGGCTCGGCGTCAGATGACGATCATTATCCCGGGATCCAACGGCGGTGCGAACTGGGGAGGCGCCTCTTTCGACCCTACGACCTCTTTGCTGTATGTCAACTCGATGGATGTAGGAAGTCCGCGCCGGATGGTGGAGCGGCCAGAGGGTTCAAAAGTTCCGTTCCGTAGCCGCGGGACGAAGTACGGTCGGTTCTGGGACTCGAATCAGTATCCATGTCAGGAACCCCCGTGGGCCCATTTGACAGCCATCGACCTCAACACGGGCGAGTTTCGTTGGCGGGTGGTACTTGGAGAGTTCGATGAGTTGACGAGGAAGGGGATCCCAAAGACAGGTGCGCCGAATCTTGGAGGATCGATTGTCACCGCCGGAGGCCTCGTCTTCATAGCGGCCACGAACGACAAACGCATTCGTGCATTCGACAAAGATACGGGCAAGCAGCTTTGGGAAGCTCGGTTGCCGGAGAGCGGCATGGCAACGCCGATGACTTACCTTGGCAACGACGGGAAGCAGTATGTCGTGATCGCCGCGGGCGGAGGCAACGACTACAACAATACCGTGGGCGGAAAGCTGATCGCTTTTTCACTGCGGTAGCGCCGCTCTCTGGATCGGTCATCCTACTGCCGCGTCCGCGTGGCGAACTCAGCCCCAGAGCTCAATTCATCGCAGTCCGATCGATTGGCGACCACAAGGTGGGTTAGTTGAATCCGGCGTTACAAAGCCGCACGACGCCGAACCACTGTCCCGTCTTCCCGTGTCAGGACGGTGACTTGATCCACCCTGTTGTCGAGCAGGTATCGGCGTGCTTCATCGAGGCCAGCTCCGACTTCCTCGGGCCCATGGCTATCGTCGCCGAAGCACAGGCCTATGCCCATTCCGTGGGCCCGCCGGACCAGCCATGGGGCTGGATAGGGCGTGCCTAGACCCTTGCGGTAGCCGGCCGTGTTGAGGTCGAGGATACAGTCGTGTTTCGCGGCGGCATCGAGCGCCTGCTCCGCGGCCTCACGAATGGGGGTTGTGTCGAGCGGCGCATCCGGACCCGCGTTCCTGCGGATGAGGTCAAGATGGCCGACCACCTCTGGCCGCAGCGCCTCGACCATCTCGGCGACGGTGTGGTAGTAGCGGATCGCCAAGCTCTCGAGGCTTCCTGCTTCTGACAGGGCGCGTTCGAACTCACTCATCTCACCGTCGATCGAGACCTCGTTCACGTAGTGGACCGAACCGACCATGTACTCGAATCTGTAGCGGCGGCGATGGCCTGGCATCTCTTCGCGGTAGCTCGATGCCGGCACCACTTCCGCCTCGAACCCCCGCAGGACGACGAGACGATCGGAGAATTCCGCGGCGAGCTTGGCGACAACCCGAGCGTACTCATCGAACTCCTCTGCCAGTCGTTCGACGGTATAGCCCTTGGCTCTCTCGGTGGAGTAAAGGAAGCGGTCCTGGCTTCGGGGGGCGTGCTCGCTCACGCCGAAGGTGTGATAGCCGGCCTCAACCGCCGCTTCCAGAACCGCCCGAAGTTCTCCCTCTGCATGCTCGCAGAACTCACCGCTATGGCCGCCGTGCAGGGAGACCTTCCAGGGTTGAGGCGTCACATTTCTAGTGTAGATGGGCGAACCGAGTTTCTCGGTGTCGACTCTACGCAGCCTGAAACTCGGCGTTCACCCGATCGCGAAGAGCCTTCATGTAACCGATGGTGAAGGAGTTGTTGACTTGCGGATACCCTCCGCCGGGCACATGATCCGGAATGACGATACCGTCGAACTCGACTTCACGCAGCGCCCGCATCACCTGATACATGTCGAGGTAGCCGTTATCCAAGAAGGTCTCCCGGAACTTTGGTAACGGCCGGTCAACGTTGCGGAAGTGCACCTTGAAGATCTTCTTCTGCGGCCCGTAGTAGCGGATCATCTCCACCACGTTTTTCCCCATCGCGGGACCGCCCGCCCCCCACGATCCGACACAGAAGCAAAGACCGAAGTTGTCGCTATCGGCGATCTCAATCGCACGCTCGTAAGCTTTGAAACCCCGGAAGCAGCGTGCGACGCCGCCGAGCGATTCCGCCGGAGGATCATCAGGGTGAAGGCCGATACGGACACCCGCTTCCTCTGCCACGGGAATGACCGCCTGAATGAAATCGGTGAAGGTGCCCCAAACGTGGTCTTCCGAATAAGCGCGGCCGTGCGAGAGCGGCAAGGTCTTGGCAACCGCCAGGTCGAACTGGCGCGCTGTCGATCCTCCCCTACCCGGCACTTGCGCGGTCTGGTAGAAACCAGGGGTGGGTTGGTCCTTGATGTTGGCCATGTGGGCGTACGTTGTGTAGTGGATCCCGGCCCTGCCTAGGTTTCTCAGGTATTGCTGGTATTGCTCGATCTTCTTCTCGACGCCTTTCAAACCCAGCACGAGCGTCGGGTCGCAGTGCAGATCCAGGATGCCGATGTTGTAGACGCCGATGCCGTTGGCTTCCATACGCCGACGGTGCCGCATCATGGCGTCGTAGCCGAGGTCGTCGATCGTTGTCCAGATCGAAACGTAATCGACACCGGTGTGCCCCAGAAACGCAAGGTCTTTATCGGCCGGTTGCGGCGGGAGGAAAGTTCCGATCTTGATGCCGGGTTGAGCACCTTCCTCACTGGCTGCCAGGGACAGTAGTCCCCCGAAAGTGCCGCCGAGACCCAACCTGATGAATCCTCTTCGATCGATCCGCATCGACTACCTCCTCGTAGCTCGGTCCTTTTCTCGCATAGGACCCAAGCAGCCATTCGTTCTGTCCCAAATTGTACCGCCGCATGGCTGTCTCACGGTATGTAGGGGCTCGGCATGCCGAGCCCGTAGGCACGCCATGGCGTGCCGCTACATCCTTTCGCGATAGCACCTTCAAGCCGTGTGCAGTTTGCCCCGTTCCGTGTCAAAACGCCTCGGCGTCGACACAACCTTTCGCACAAAAGATTGCCCTTGCGACCGCGACTGTTTGGCCCCTGACGTGTTAGCACTTCCAACGGAACGGCGCGTCAACTCATCCATTGGTGAGGTGCGCCTTCCGAAATCAAAATCAGGAGAAAAACGAATGAAGAAGCAATCTCAGTGGAAGGGATCGTTAGCGGTCCGGGTGATGTTGTTAGGCCTTGCTTGTGCTCTCGCTAGTGGGCTGATGGCACAAGACGAGGCAGTCGCACCGACCCGGACCTTCGTCTATTCTGCCAAATTCGTCTGCCGCAACGTGTTCGATGTATCACCAAGCGACTTGTCGTTCCATTTCGGTCCGGCGTTCTACCGCACGGTGGTCAACGTTCACAACCCGACTGATCGGACGGTCGACGTTCGACTCGGAGTCGTGGAAGCGACCCGTCTGGGCAGCGGCCAGATGGGTAGCAGCGGCGCCGAAGGCCTCATCTTGAGGCCCGGCAAAGCCATCTTCATAAGCTGCAGTGAGATTCGGCGGCTGCTCCAGTTGCCTTCACCGCAGCGCATCTTGGATGGCTTCGTCACCCTTGTTAGCAGGGTACGGCTCGACGTAGCGTTGGTCTACACCGGCGTTTCGCGCGAGCCAAACGGTCGCTCCGACGGCGTAACGATTGATGTCGAGACGGTCGAACCACGCATTCGGGTTCTGCCGACACCGACGGATCCCGTGGAGCCCATCAGCTTGCTCCGGTAGCACGTAAGGTGGTCGGAGGACGGGCCTTGCCGGGTCCGTCCTCCTCCCCAACAGCGCCAACCAGCATCGACCCCCGCTCCCTGAGGGACCCTTAAAGGCGCCTCCGTCCACGCAACCGAGCACCCAAGAAACCTCGAGTACGGCGAGCCGTCTATTGAGTCTGTTCACTGCTGAGTTTGTTCAGTGTTGAAGCCCAATGATAATGTCCCCTTGAGCGCCCAATAGAAATGTCCCCTAATCTGGACCTCTGCGAGGAGGTGAAAGATTGGGAAGGACATGGATGAGTGCCAAGGAGTTGAGGCGCGGCGAAGTGCTGAGCCGAGTGAAACGAGGGGAACTGAAGTTGACCGAAGCCACCGCACTGCTGGAGGTCAGCTACCGCCAAGCGAAGCGGCTCAACAAGCGTTACCGAGCAGGCGGGGTCAAGGCTTTGGTGCACGGTAACGTCGGCCGCGCTTCGAACCGAGCCGATGACAAGCGCCGCGAGCAGGTTCTCGAGTTGGTGCACGCAAACTATGCGGGCGAGGGGCACGAGCGCTGCGGGCCGACGCTGGCGTCGGAACATCTGGCAGCCGATCAGGGCCTGGAAGTGCCGCGCGAAACGCTGCGGCGCTGGATGCTCGCGGCGGGCCTGTGGAGCCGGAGTCGCAAGCGCCCACCGCATCGCAGCCGGCGGCAACGCAAAGCGCACTTCGGCGAGCTGATTCAACTCGACGGTTCGCACCACCACTGGCTGGAAGGACGCGGCCCGAAAGCCTGTTTGATGAACTTTGTCGATGACGCGACCGGTCTTGCACTGTGCCGCTTCTCGGGCCAGGAAACGACCTGGGCCGCGGCCGATCTGCTCCAAGCCTGGGTGCGCCAACACGGCGTTCCCAAGGCGTTGTACTGCGACTGGAAAAACGTCTACCAGCGCCAGCCGACGTCGCGGGAAGCACTGGAAGGCATCAAGCCCGAGACGCAGTTCGGGCGCATGTGCGCGAAGCTTGGCATTGGCATCATTGCCGCATCGTCGCCGCAAGCCAAGGGACGTGTCGAACGCCATCACGGCACGCACCAGGACCGCCTGATCAAGAAGATGCGGCTGCGGGGCATCGTTGATTACGAGGCGGCGAACCGTTACCTCGGCGAGGAGTACTTAGCCGAGCACAACGAGCGCTTCTGCTGCGAGCCGGCGGCGGGAGCGGACTTTCACCAGGCGCTACCCCGCGGCACCGAGCTGCGAGGCGTGTTCTGCTTCGAATACGAACGAGTGGTGAGCAACGACCAGGTGGTGCGTTTCGAGAATCGTTGTTTGCAGTTGAAGCCGAAACGCAATCAGGGCGTGGGGGCGGGTGCACGGGTGACGGTCCAACAGGGGCGCGATGAGAGCTTGCAGGTGAGGTTTGAGGGGCACGAGATCGAGCACGAAGTGATCGCCACGCCGACGCCACGGCTGCGGACGAAGCCGGCACCGCAGGGGAACGTGGTGGCCAGACGCAAGCCGGCGGCGAACCACCCCTGGCGGCGAGCTGTGCTGCGGAAAACACGAGCTGCGAATTCATAAGAGGGCTGTGGAAATGCCGGGTCGGATGGAAAGCGTGGAAAACCTTGTGGCGGCAGCCGTGCCGGGCTCGAGGAACCGTGGATGGTTTTCCACCCTTCCCACCGCCCCTTGGAAATCGCTGCGCGATTCCCACAGTTCCACAGCCCCGACGATGACGATTCTCTCCTATCACCAAGGGGACACTTCTACTGGGCTACCGAAGGGGACATTTCTATTGGGCCTTGACACTGCTGAGTTTGTTCAGTTGACAAACCGAGGGAAACCTTCGATTCTGGGAGTCTACATTCCGGTTGCACCGGAGTGGATCCCCTCGGAGAACATCATGAGAACGTCTCGGCTGTTGAGTGTATTCGCTCTGCTTGTTGCAGGGCTCTTGATCGTGGCTTGCGGCCCGGAGCCGGAAGCGGCGCCGGCGATTCCGATCGGGCAGACGGTGGAAATTCAGGCGCCGTTGGGCCTGCCGCCGGTTCCGATCCCACCCGACAATCCGCCGACGGCGGAGACCATCGCGCTGGGCCGCCGGCTTTACTACGACAAGAACTTCTCAGCGGACGGCACCATCGCCTGCGCAAGCTGCCATCACCCAGACATGGGTTTCGCCGATTCGGATCAGTTCTCAAGCGGAGTCGGAGGCCAGAAGGGCGGTCGCCAAGCGCCTACGGTCTACAACGCGGCCTACTTCACGACGCAGTTCTGGGATGGGCGCGCTCCCACTCTTGAGGCACAGGCGGAAGGCCCCGTACAAAACCCGATCGAGATGGCCAACACTCTCGAGGCCGTCGAGCAGATGCTCTCCGAAGACCCCAGCTACGTGGCGGCGTTCGAGGAGGCATACGGTCCCGGCCCGATCACCTACGAGAGGGTGGGCAAGGCGATCGCCACGTTCGAGCGCACGGTGATCAGCGGCAACTCCCCGTTTGACCGCTACATGTATGGCGGTGAGGAGGATGCCCTTAGCGAATCGGCCCAGCGCGGCCTCGAGGTCTTCCGCAGTGCCGACAAGGCGAATTGCGAAGTGTGCCACAGCATGGAGGACGACCACGCGCTATTCACCGACAACAAGTTCCACAACCTGGGTGTTGGAGCCGACCTGGACGGCACGCTGGCGGACCTCGGCCGCTTCAAAGAGACCAATCAGGAAGAGCACCGCGGCGCTTTCAAGACCCCGAGCGTGCGCAACATCGCCCTGACGGCACCCTACATGCACGACGGGAGCCTGAAGACGCTCAAAGAAGTGATCGACTTCTACATCGGCGCAGGCAACTCGAACGATTGGCGCGACAAAGATCTCAAGGAATTGGATCACCTGACGGGGCAAGAGCGCCAGGACCTCGAAGAGTTCCTCAACTCGCTAACGGGTGAGATTTCGCCCGATATTGGCGACCCGACCTCGTAGTCACCCCGCGGGGCGGCGCTGGCAAGCCCGCAGGATCGTGCGCTGACGGGGCACGGTTCTGTCTCAGTAGTCCCGAAACGGCCCGCGGGGTTCAGCTTCGTCCATCTGCTTGCGCCAAGCGGCCCAGCGGGCTTTCATCCGGTTCAGTTGCTGCGGCTGCTCGGTCGAAAGGTCGTGTTGCTCGCCGATGTCGGCAGCAAGATCGAACAGACCACTGCCGCGCTGCGACTCCACCCACTTCCAGTTCTTGTAACGTGCCGCCTTGTCGTCGCGGCGCTGCCAATACATGTCGACTCGCTGCGACGGTGCCTCGCCTTGGAGGACCGGCAGCATGTCGAAACCGTCGTACGCCACCCCGTTGGGCAACTGGCCGCCCGCGACAGCCGTGAAGGTCGGGAAGACCTCCAGTGAACTCAAGAAGCCGTCGTTGACCGCCCCGGCAGGTAGCTCCGCGGGCCAGCGGGCGAGGAAGGCACGCGTAGGCCGCCTTCGAACATCTGGCCTTTGCGCCCGCGTAACGGGGTGTTGTCGGCCACGCCGGAGCCGCCGTTATCACTGAAGAAGACGACGAGTGTGTTGTCGGCCACGCCGAGCTTGTCGATCCGGTCGAGGATACGCCCGATCGCATCGTCCATGGCGGTGACGCAGGCCATGTACCCTTGCTTCTTCGTGGGCGGCAGGCCGCCGTACATGCGGTAATAGTCATCAGGGGCTTGTGCACCGGTGCGTTCGAGGTTCGACGCACCATGAGGGGCGTTGAACGGAACATAGAGAAAGAACGGCCGCCGGTAGTTGCGGTTGAGAAACTCGATGGCCTCGCGGCGGAACAGGTCCGTGGCGTAGCCCTCGACCTTGACGCGCTCGTTGCCGCGAAACATCGATGGGATACCGTAGCGTTCGTGCGTGAAGTAGTCGATGCCCGTGTTCGAGAAGCCGAAGAACGCATCGAACCCTCGTTGCTGCGGAAGAAAACGGCGGGCCCGGCCGCTATCCCACTTGCCGAAGACGCCGGTGGCATAGCCGGCCTCGCGCAGGACCTGGGCGATGGTGATCTCGCGCTGGTCGAGACCCAGGGCCATTTCAGGAGAGACGGCGTACTCGGCTTCGGTGAAGCGGTGGTTCCAGTTGACCTCGTTGTTGCGGATCATGTCGTAGAGGCCGTTGCGTTGCGGGTAGCGTCCGGTCAAGATGCTCCCGCGAGATGGCGTACATGCGGGCCAGGTGACATAGAAGTTCGTGAGTCGAACACCCTCGGCCGCCAAGCGGTCGAGATTCGGCGTCTTCAACTCCGGGCGGCCACAGCAGCCGAGGTCGGCGTAGCCTTGGTCGTCGGAAACGATCAGAACGATGTTGGGCTTAGTCGCAGCGGCGGATTGAGCTGGGACGCCCCATCCTAGATTCGCGGCCAGAGCTGCACAAACGGCCCAACTCTTGCCACCGCTTATTCTCACCACGAACAAAGCAGTTCTTCGACGCTTCATGCCGGGACGCTTCCGATTGGGATCACGCGCTTCGCTGGAACTGTAGCGTAGCAGCCGGAACCTCTCCAGAGAGTGGCAGGCCGTTCCCTGACCTTCCCGTTGACCAGTTACCCGATTCCGGGTCCGAGCTACAACGCGCCGTTCCGATCTTCGATCCGATGGTAACTTTCGAGCAAGACCGCATCGAGGATAATCTTACTAACTCTCGCGAATTACGCTGACAGGTCCGATGTTCACGTCTAGGGGCACGGCATGCCGCGTCCGTCTTCCAAGGTCACCGTATTTTGCGAGCCTCAATAGGTTCAAGACAAGTGGAGAACCCTCATGCGAACCACCCTGTTGCCGCACACCCTGTCCCGACGATGTTTTCTGAAGCGCGGAGCCGCTGCTCTCGCATGGGCGGCCGGTCCAGCCGCTGATAGGCCACGGGCGTGAGCCCGCGCGCCCGCGCCCTAGCGGGCGCAGCTGTGACGCTTGGTGTCCAGCGCTTCTGTCCCGGGAATACATCGAAGCGATTTCGGTTTGAACAGTAACGACTTCACCGGTATCATCGAAAGAAGAGATACGTGCCAGGAGGCAACTATGACAAAATCGACCCGCCGACAATTCACGCTCGGCGCCGCGGCCCTGTTCCTCGCGCCGAGTGCTGACGCGAAGAAACGAAAGAGGTTCGAAGTGACGCGTACGGATGAGGAGTGGCGCCAGATGCTGAGCCCGGCGCAGTATGCCGTGCTGCGAAAGGACGGCACCGAGCGCGCCGGCTCCAGTCCGCTCAATCGCGAGAAGCGTGCCGGCGCCTTCCACTGCGCGGGATGCGACTTGCCGCTGTACTCTTCCGAGACCAAGTACGAGAGCGGTACGGGCTGGCCGAGCTTCTGGCAGCCGCTCGACAACGCCATCGGGACCTCAGAGGACCGATCGTTCTTCACGACCCGCACGGAAGTGCACTGCCGGCGTTGCGGCTCGCATTTGGGCCACGTGTTCAACGACGGCCCCAAGCCAACCGGGTTACGCTATTGCATGAACGGCGTGGCCATGACGTTCCAGCCCGCCGGCGCCGCATCGTCCGACTGATAATATCGGCCGACTCATGGAATCGTCCGACTCATAAGGGAGGTCTCATCCATGCGTTATCGTGACACGCTCATCGTGCCGGCACTCATTCTCGGGCTGACGGCGGTGGCCTCGGCCGCCCCGAAGCAGGACACGACGGCTGTCGCCATCTTCGCCGGCGGCTGCTTCTGGTGCATGGAATCGCCTTACGACAAACTCGATGGCGTGCTGTCGACGACATCGGGCTATACCGGAGGCAAAAAGGCCAACCCCACCTACAAGCAGGTCTCATCGGGCAGGACCAAGCATCGCGAGGCCGTGCGCATCGAGTACGACCCGAAGCGCGTCGACTACGCCCGATTGCTCGAGGTCTTCTGGCGCAACATCGACCCGTTGGACGGCCGCGGCCAATTCTGCGACAAGGGCAGGCACTACACGTCAGCCATCTATGCCGTCGACGACGAGCAGCTCGCCGCCGCCGAAGCCTCGAAGGCGGCCCTGGAGTCCGAAGGAAAACTGAAGGGCAAGATCCGCACCGAGATCTTGCCGGCAGGGGCCTTCTACCCGGCCGAAGACTACCATCAGGACTACTACGTCAAGAACCCGATCCGGTACAAGTATTACCGCTGGGGCTGCGGCCGAGACGCGCGGCTCAAGAAGCTGTGGGGCGACCCGGCGGACTGAGCAGGGCCACCTGCGGCCGGCGGCGGTTACAACTGCTGCCTCGGCCCCGGGGCCCCGACGCTGTCGCGCAGGTCTCAAGCCCTGCCGTGTCGGTATTCCGACACGGCCTTCCAACGGCCTAGGCGAACTCAGGAACGGAGCCTCGGGCTTCAGCCTGCGCTGTTCATTAGATCGCCCCTACACGGCTCGGGTTTGCGCCGCATGGTGGGGGGCACGAAACCTTCGGGTGCTCGCCAGAACGTGACTTGTGGATCCGCACCGGTTGTGGCCGGAGGGGCCAGAGATGATAGCCCACGGCTTCAGAACGAGACGGTCGAAGGCGCCGCGACAGGCCCGCGAGCGCCCGTGCTCCGGGCGCCACAGTCATAGCCCATGGATTCATCCATGGGTGTCGGTCGAGAGGGCCACCCTCAACCCGTCTCTGTTTCTCCGTGTACGCGGTTAACAATTGCGCACACGGAGAAACAGAAACGGAGGAAACGAATTGGGGTCGGCGTTTTTGGAACCCATGGATCAATCCATGGGCTATGATTGTTCGACCCTCCGCGCTTTGCCCCTGCATGTCGTCCCCGGAGATCGGGCCTTCCCTGCTTGAGACAGCAGTTTTCACGAGACTCGTGAGCTTGCGTTGCGATGGCCGGCCCCCTTTTCCGGAAGGCGCTGATGCGATTACCCGAAGTGGGTCAACGCAGGCTGACGCCTGCGGCTCCGAGTAGCGGGCGGAGCTGCGCAGGTAGAAGGGTAGGAATCTAAGAGGCCGTGAGTCTCTTCGAACGCCGCGCTGCTAATGGCCGGTGCTCTTCGAGGCGGCCGCCTACAACTGCTGCTCGATCTCGGCGAGGTCGCGGTCGCGGCGGTGGTAGCCGGTTTCGTTGACGAGGGTGCGGGCCTTGTCGGGGCGGTCGCGGGCGGCGTCGGGCTCGTTGCGGGCCAGGTGCAGCCGGGCCCATTCGAGGTGGCAGTCGGTCTGGTACAGACGCATCTCGCCGCGCCGGGCGATCTTCTCGGCTTCGCGGAGGTCGTGCTCGGCTCGGGGGAAGTTGCACTGGTGGCGGGAGAGTTCGGCGCGGGCGAGCAGGCCTCGGGAGAGGTAATCTTGCACGCTGGCGGCGCGGAGGCCGTCGACGGCGGCGGCGAGGTGCTCCCCCGCCTCACTGAAGTCAGCGTCTCCGGTAGCGAGGGCCGCGGCCAGGGCGGCGCGGCCCAGGGTGAGGTGGTCGAGGGCCTGGCCGAGGAGCCAGTATTCTTCGCCGAGCCACTTGAGCGCCCCGTTCGCCCGGCGGCGCGCCTCGGCGTGCTGGTCCTGGGCCAGCAGCAGGTCGCAAAATCGAAAGCCCCCGAGCGAAGATAGCAGCGGGTAGGTGGGCTGCCGCTCCTGTTCCAGGCGCTCTGCTTCGACGAACAATGCCTTGGCTTCGCCGGGGCGCCCGGCTTGGTGCTTGGCGTCGGCCAGCGCGGTTCGCATGGCCACCCGGAGGAACCGGTCACCGCTGCGGTTGGCATACTCAACTGCGTGCCGCCCAAACTCCACCGCCGCCCCGACTTCGCCGCGGGTGAGATGCAGCTCGCTCAGGTTGCCGGCGATCCTGGCGGCGTTCCCCGAGCGCGCCTGGCGGAGCCGGATCGCTAGTGCGGCGTCCATAGGCTCGGCCGCTTCCCCCAGACGACCCAGCGCCCGCAGGTTGAGATCCGCCTGGGTGAGAAGCATGGACTTGTTGCCTTCGCTCAGACTTTCTGCGACCTTTCGCCAAGGCTCCGCGAAGAAGGTCGACACCGCCGCCAGCTCGGCCCCGAACGCCCCGAGCCGGTGAAGTGGGTAGTGCTCATTCTCGCGCCGAATCCGCGGCCTGTACACCTCGTTGTACGCTTGCGGATACAGCCCCGCCTCGCAGCCATGTCCCACCGCCGCGTAGAGCGGCGCCAAGTTCTCGAGCGTATCGGGCTGATGCTTCTCCGGCACCTGCTGGTAGTACTCGAACAACCGCTTGTGCCCCTCGCGCCAGGCCTGGGGACGCTCCTGCTTGAGCCACCCGCCGAAGCGCTCCCGAACCAGCGGATGGCAGTCTAGCCGTGGCGGCACATGGTGACTCTCTCCCGCCAGCAGCTTAAGCTCCTGCAGCCGCTCGACCGCCTCCTCGCGGGCAGGCTTCGAAAGTTCCGCCAGCCGCTGCGTCAGCCCGCGAATCTCCGGCTTGGCCAGCACCGCCTCGAGCGGTCCCTCTTCCGCGGGCGCATCGAACAGCCTCAGCACACGCAGCCATTCGATCTCGGGGCCCTCGCTCGCTCCCGGGCCCAAGCGCTGCTCGATCGCCGCCATCACCCGCTGCGCATGGCGTCCTTTCTCCTCGCTGACCTCGGGCAGCTCGGGCACCTCGGCCACGCCCTCGATCGCGCCCCCGTGCCACTTCGCGAGGTAGGCCGCCAGCAGGTTCAGCGCCAGGGCGTGCCGCCCGAGATCGTCGACCGCCGCCTCCAGCCGCTCGTCCGGCCCGGTCACCTCCGCGGTCCGCAGCAGCGCCCGTCCCGCCACCGTCGAGACGTGCTCCAAGTCGATATGCTTGACAGCCTTCTCATACTCAGGCTGCTTGAGGTCGGTGACCTCTTCGCGTGTCGAGATGACGCACAGGCCCGGGTTACGCTCGGAGAGCCCTTCGAGCAGGGTCTTGAGCGCGGGGTCCTTGATCTCGCCGCGGTCGAACTCGTGTCCCGATTGCAGCGGCTCCATGCCGTCGAGCAGCAGCAGCGTGCGACGGGCCGCGACCAGCTCGGCCAGCCGCTCGCCCTTGTCCCAGGGCGACCCCTTCGCCGGGTCGGGGTCGCCGAAGAACTCCAGCGCCCGGTTGATGAACTGGTCGGCCGAGGTCACGCGCTCCCGCGTCCCCTGGCTGTAGAACGACCAGGCATAGACGGCCTCGGCGCCGCGGTAGTTGTCCCGGCGCATGTGCTCAGTCCACACCCGGACGAGCGTCGATTTACCGACGCCGCCGTGGGCTTTGAAGACGATGATGTTGGTTTCCGAGTCGTCCCAGGAGTCGTCGAGTAGGTTCTGCTCCTTTTGCCGCCCGAAGAGGAGATCACCGGTTTCCGGCAGATGCTTGATGTCGGCTTTCTCCGGTGCGGCCCATTTGGGTTTAGGTGGTTTAGGGAGCACGTAGCCCGGTTGCGATGCTTCAAAGACATGGTCGGCCAGTCGGTCGAACACCTCGGCTCGTTTGTCTCCGGACACGCCGGCTACAGGCTTTCCGTTGGCGGTGTACATCTGTAGCTCGTTCAGCCACGGATGTCTCTTCCAGGGACAGGTCTTGATCAAAACGGGTAGGATTTCGCATTTTCCCCTGCGGGCTTCCTGCAGGAAGAAAGGGATCTCCTCGTCGATGCAGAAGCTCGACGCCAAGAAGTTGGCTGACACCAGGCAGACGGCAAAGCGAGTCCTCTGGAGGATTTCCCTGATCTGTAGATACCAACGCTCGCCTTCGCGGATTTCGAGGTCGCTCCAAATCTCGAAGTTCCCGTAGGCCTTCGCGGCCTCGAGTTGGGACATGGCCAAATCGAGCCAATATTTGTCTTTATGGCTGTAGCTGACGAAAACCGTCTGCTTTTTGTTTTGCCCGACTGATGCCATCGCCAGGCTACTACCCTAGCGAAGTCTTCGACCTCAAACCGACCAGCGCCGATTGAGAAACCGAGCCCGGAACGCCAGTGACGGGTACCCACTTTCGATGCCTAATCAGGTTCCTGACCCCTCACTGGCGTTCGGGGCTCGGTTGCTTCCGGGGCAAGCTACTCCTCGAAAACTTGACACCTTTGTTCAGATGTCGGTGGGATCACCCTTGAGCTTCCGCCAGCGCCTGGCGGGCCGCTGCCGCCAGGAAAGTCGTGTCGTTCGTCAGGTCAATAAACTGGAAGCCCTCCTGGACGCGGCGACGCGCGGCCGCCCCGTCGTTGGCGGGGATGCCGGAGGGCTTACCGCCGCGCTTGCAGCCTTCGCGGAACCGCTGCAACGCCGCTTCGTGATCGGGGTGTCCGGGTTCCACTCCCATCGACAGCGCCAAGTCGCCCGGTCCGAGAAAGCCTACGTCGACGCCCTCGACGCGGGCGATCGCTTCGGCGTTTTCGATGCCCTCGAGGTCTTCGATCTGAGGAATGCACAGCACTAGGCCGTTGGCCACGTTGCGATAGTCCGGGGAGATCGTCAGGCAGCGCCCTGTGCCGGCCGAGCGAGTGCCCCGGGGTGGGTAGCGCATCGCGCGGGCCACGCTCTCGGCCTGCTGCGGGGTGCTGAGGTGGGGAAAGACAATGCCCCAAGCTCCCGCGTCCAGAAGCCGGGCGATCGTTACTGGGTCGTGGTCCCACGCCCGAACGAGCGGAATCGCGCCACGCGCTTCAATGGCCCGAAACATATGGGCGATCAATTCCATGTCGTAGTAGGTGTGCTCGGCGTCAACTGCCAGCCAGCCGTAGCCGGCGGCGGCCATCACCTCCGCGGCCAGCGGCGAGGCAAGGTTGAGCCAGGAGCCAATGCTGGGCTCGCCGGCCGCTAACGTTTCCCGAATCGGATTGTTCATCTATCTGCCTTTCTTTGTCTCGTGTTTCCTATCGTTAGTTTTGCTGAAGGAAGCTCCGCACCCGCGGATGATCGAGCACGTCGGGGTTGAGGATGTGGTCGGGCTTGCGGCCGTGGATGGCGCCGGTGACCTGCTCGAAGGTTTGGCGATCCAAGCGGATGGTCGACTGGACCGTGATCCCGGCGTTGTGGTTCGTACAGATGATGCGCGGATGGCCCTTGTGGATCTCCCGCGGACCGTTCACCGGATCGTCCACCACGTAGTAGCACAGGCGCTCCTCGTCGATCGCGCGGCGGACCGCCTGGTCGTCGACGAGGTTGCCCCGCGAGGGATTGATCAGCGAGGCGTGGGGCCGCATGGCGCAGAGCTCGTCGTAGCCGACGATCGTGTCGTCGCCCGAGACATGCAACGACACCGTGTCGCATTCCCGAAACAGGTCAAGCGGACTCGCAACCGCCTCAGCCCCGAATTGCCGAGCCAGCTCGTTGATATCGGACCGTACGTCATACACAAGCAGCCGGCCTTCTTCGCCCAGCAGTGGGCGGGCGCGCAGCGCCACCTGTTGGCCGATACGCCCGAACCCGTACAGCCCCAAGGCGGATCGCTGAGCGTCGTAGGTGCGGATGATCGAAAAGTCGCCGCCGTGGGAGAGGCGGTTGAGGGTGTACAGGCGCTTAAGGGTCGCCATCCACTGGGCGATGGCGTACTCGGCGACCGTGTCCATGTGCACCGGCGAGACCGTGATGATGACTCCGTGCTCGGTCGCCACGTCGACGTTAACCTTGTCGTAGCCGACACCCCAGCGGGCGATGATGCGCAAGTCCTTGGCCGCCTCGTAGAAGCTCCGGTGAAAGAGCGCCGAGTCGGCGATCACGGCAACCACCCCGTCAACGTGTTCGGCGGTCATGTCCCGCGCGGTGTAGACCTCCACGTCGGTCAGTTTGGCCAACGCCTCCAGCCCCTGGCTGCGAGGCTCTGACTCGAACTGCTTGTTCTCGAAAATGCGTGCGACGAGGGTCTTGCTTCGCATGAGCATTCCGCTTCCCGGCTAGAGTTTTGGGGGCGACATCGCGCCCCTATTGAGGCTCGCAAAATACAGTGACCTTGGAAGACGGGCACGGCATGCCGTGCCCCTACACGTGAACATCGGACCTGTCAGCGTAATTCGCGAGAGTCAGTAAG
Source organism: Bryobacterales bacterium (assembly GCA_965248255.1). GTDB lineage: Bacteria > Acidobacteriota > Terriglobia > Bryobacterales > UBA6623 > JAKZVK01. Next base: position 1,004,271 of record CBDFIW010000004.1, on the reverse strand, counting down.
TCTCCCAACCGACCTACAGTCATATCATGATGACCCATCTCTTCGGATTCCGGTTGAGGTAGGTTGTCCGACCGGCTGTCGCCGCCCTACACGAAACCTACCGCCGTTCCTGACTGCTGAACTTCATGATCGTCCTGGCTAGAAGGCCAGCGGGCCTCCAAATGGCTGACGTGGGTTGCTGTTGAAGCCCAATGATAATGTCCCCTTGAGCGCCCAATAGAAATGTCCCCTAATCTGGACCTCTGCGAGGAGGTGAAAGATTGGGAAGGACATGGATGAGTGCCAAGGAGTTGAGGCGCGGCGAAGTGCTGAGCCGAGTGAAACGAGGGGAACTGAAGTTGACCGAAGCCACCGCACTGCTGGAGGTCAGCTACCGCCAAGCGAAGCGGCTCAACAAGCGTTACCGAGCAGGCGGGGTCAAGGCTTTGGTGCACGGTAACGTCGGCCGCGCTTCGAACCGAGCCGATGACAAGCGCCGCGAGCAGGTTCTCGAGTTGGTGCACGCAAACTATGCGGGCGAGGGGCACGAGCGCTGCGGGCCGACGCTGGCGTCGGAACATCTGGCAGCCGATCAGGGCCTGGAAGTGCCGCGCGAAACGCTGCGGCGCTGGATGCTCGCGGCGGGCCTGTGGAGCCGGAGTCGCAAGCGCCCACCGCATCGCAGCCGGCGGCAACGCAAAGCGCACTTCGGCGAGCTGATTCAACTCGACGGTTCGCACCACCACTGGCTGGAAGGACGCGGCCCGAAAGCCTGTTTGATGAACTTTGTCGATGACGCGACCGGTCTTGCACTGTGCCGCTTCTCGGGCCAGGAAACGACCTGGGCCGCGGCCGATCTGCTCCAAGCCTGGGTGCGCCAACACGGCGTTCCCAAGGCGTTGTACTGCGACTGGAAAAACGTCTACCAGCGCCAGCCGACGTCGCGGGAAGCACTGGAAGGCATCAAGCCCGAGACGCAGTTCGGGCGCATGTGCGCGAAGCTTGGCATTGGCATCATTGCCGCATCGTCGCCGCAAACCAAGGGACGTGTCGAACGCCATCACGGCACGCACCAGGACCGCCTGATCAAGAAGATGCGGCTGCGGGGCATCGTTGATTACGAGGCGGCGAACCGTTACCTCGGCGAGGAGTACTTAGCCGAGCACAACGAGCGCTTCTGCTGCGAGCCGGCGGCGGGAGCGGACTTTCACCAGGCGCTACCCCGCGGCACCGAGCTGCGAGGCGTGTTCTGCTTCGAATACGAACGGGTGGTGAGCAACGACCAGGTGGTGCGTTTCGAGAATCGTTGTTTGCAGTTGAAGCCGAAACGCAATCAGGGCGTGGGGGCGGGTGCACGGGTGACGGTCCAACAGGGGCGCGATGAGAGCTTGCAGGTGAGGTTTGAGGGGCACGAGATCGAGCACGAAGTGATCGCCACGCCGACGCCACGGCTGCGGACGAAGCCGGCACCGCAGGGGAACGTGGTGGCCGGACGCAAGCCGGCGGCGAACCACCCCTGGCGGCGAGCTGCGTTGCGGAAAACACGAGCTGCGAATTCATAAGAGGGCTGTGGAAATGCCGGGTCGGATGGAAAGCGTGGAAAACCTTGTGGCGGCAGCCGTGCCGGGCTCGAGGAACCGTGGATGGTTTTCCACCCTTCCCACCGCCCCTTGGAAATCGCTGCGCGATTCCCACAGTTCCACAGCCCCGACGATGACGATTCTCTCCTATCACCAAGGGGGCACTTCTACTGGGCTACCGAAGGGGACATTTCTATTGGGCCTTGACATGGCTGACGTGGGTTGCTTGACCTTCGACTAGGCCTGTGCTACCTTCGGCGCAGGCTTGCGGCTTTGGCAGGTCGGCTCAGGGGACATCAACGCCACTCCTTCCCGGGGGGAAATGCAGCGGTTAGCGCCTGCACTGTTAAGGAGCCGGGAGTCAAAACTTTTCACTGAGGAAAACATGTTTGAATCCAAACGAAGGACGAGGTTTTCAACTTTGATGGGGCTCGTTGTACTGCTGGGGCTGCTAACGCTCCCGCTGTATGGCCAGCGAACCAGCACCCAGGCCATTGAGGGTCTGGTAACGGACGCCACCGGCGCGGTCATTTCCGGTGCGACGGTGACCATGACGAACATAGACACGGGTATCACCACAACCGTGACTACCAACGAAACCGGCAACTACCGCTTTTCGTACGTGCCGGTAGGCAACTACTCCGTCCGCTGTGAGTTGGACGGCTTCAAGACACAGTCCGTGAGCGGCGTCCGCGTGGCAACCACGGCGCAGGTTCGGACTGACTTCACGATGGAGATCGGCGACATCACCGAAACCATCGAAGTCGCCGCCGACGCGATCACGCTCAACACCGAGAACGCGACGGTCGGCAGCGTCATCGAAAACCGGCGGATCACCGAGCTGCCGCTGAACGGCCGCAACATCGTCCAGCTAGCGGTCCTGGTCCCGGGCGTGCAGTATGGACAGCGCTCGGGTTAGTCCCGCAGCGACGGGGGGTATATCCCCGAAGGCAGCTATTCGGTGAGCGCCAATGGTGTGCGCGAGCTTCACCAAGTGGTCACCCTCGACGGCACGGATACGGTCGATGTACGCCGCTCGGTCACTCCGTTCGTGCCCTCGATTGAAGCGATTGAAGAGTTCAAACTGCAGACCAGTTCCTTCTCCGCAGAGACCGGCTTCGGCGGTGGCGCCGTGACGAACATCACGCTCAAGAGCGGTACCAACGATCTGCACGGGACCGTTTTCGAGTTCTTACGCAACAACGAACTCGACGCCGAGCCCTACTTCCTGAACTTCGAGCGGGCGGCCGACGAGCGTAGAGAGGTGAACCAGCGCATCCGCAACACCTTCGGTGTCGTTCTGAGCGGTCCGATCGTCAAGAACAAGACGTTCTGGATGTTCGACTGGGAAGCCCGACGTGAGCGAACGAAGAGTGTGAGCGAAGGCTTCTTCCCCCACGATACGTTTCGAGGGGGAGACTTCTCGGAGCTGTTGCAGCCTACGCCTCGTTCCGGGGGCGGCCTGCGCAATCCCATCCTGATCTACGATCCGTTTACGGGTACTCCGTTCCCCAACAACGTCATCCCGTCGAGCCGCATCCACCCCGGGATTCGAGACAACATCTTGCCGGTGGTGGCGCGGGCCGACTTTCGCCAGCCGGACCCCCCTGGATTTCACCCGCCGCGTTGGAATAGTCAATCCCTTGACCGTGAATCAGTACTTCTCGAAAGTCGATCACCACTTCAGCGATGCGGACCGCATCTTCGGACGGCTTGCGGTCTCGAAAAGCGATCGGAAGAGTCCTAGTTTAAACCCGAACTTCCTCACCACCCGGGCGGAGAGCACCTACAACCTCGCTACACAATGGATCCACACGTTCAATCAGAACATGATCAACGAGTTCCGGTTCGGCTTCCAGGAGTTCAGCCGCGGAAGCTTCAGTCCCCGCACGGGGGACGACAGCTTCAACATGCCGGGCCTCGGCATCGGGCCGTTCCACATCGTGGCGGGCTCGGGGCGCCAGCTTGATACCGACGAGCACGGCTACCCCAACCTGAGTCTCTACAACGTCAGCGACGGCCGGGAGTACAACAACCCCAACAACCAACAGATCGGCAACCATCTGTCGATCATCAAGGGTTCTCACAACCTGAAGATGGGCGGCGAAGTCTACCGTCTGACGATGCATGACGGCGCGGCCAACTTGGGCCGCGGCCGGGTGCGCTGGAGCAACAACGAGACGGGCCTGAACCATGCCTCGTTCCTGATGGGCATTCCGTCCTCGACGGAGACGCCCGAAGGGGTGGCCATCACCAGCCCGGTTGCGATCCGCCAGGGTTACTACATCCAGGATGACTGGAAGTTTAGCCCGCGGCTGACCATCAACATGGGTTTCCGGTTTGACTACGATGGGAACCTCCGCGACCGTCTTGGTTTCTTGCGGACGGTCCTATTCCCGAACGACAACCACGCGCCGGGCACCGCCGTCGGCAACGGCGGGTTTATCGATCCGGCGACGGGAATCGATATCCCCACCATGGGACCGCCGGCTGTGGGTGCGGGCGGCGACGTCAAGCTGTTCCATCAAGACGTTCGCTTCTTCATGCCGCGGCTGGGCATCGCCTATCGGCCAACGGAGAAGTGGGTGGTGCGAGTCGGGGCGGGTTACTTCGACAACCTCATGCACTGGAACAACTGGTCGATTCTGAATCTGAATCCGCCGTTGGCCGCCGCGACCGAGTTCATCCAGGCCACGACTGCGGAGGGTGTTCCGGCCGTGACGGTCACCGGGGCCGCGGGGACGCCGATCACTCTCCAACCGGAAAGATTCCTGAACAACGCGAACGCGATCACTCTGGACGACCCATTCCTGGACAACGTCGGCGCACTTCCCAGCAACCTCGGGAACCCTGTCAACACGGTGGCGGTCAATCCGGAGGCGAAGGATGGCGACGTGTGGAAGTGGAGCTTCGACGTCCAGCGGGACCTGGGGTATAACACACAGTTGAAAGTTGGCTATGTGGGCCATGCGATGCGCCACGTCGGCAACAGCATGAGGAACTGGAACTCTCCGCCGCCTTCGTCGGACAGCAACATCCAAGCGAATCGTCCCTTCCCGCGATTCTTCGATCCGGCCACGCCGGAGCTTGGCGTCCAGAACCTGTCGACGGTCCGCTACCTGGATACCTACCACAACGCTTTTCACCACGGCTTGCAAATGGAGCTGAAAAAGCGTTACTCGTCCGGGATTACCTTCGGTGTCGCCTACACCTACTCGAAGACGCATGGAGACGGCGAAGCCGGAGGCAATCAGGGCGCGCAGATCAATGAGCCACGGCTCTGCGGCCACTGCTCTCGTGGTCGGTTCAATTGGGACCAGCGGCACAACATGGTGGCGAACTTCGTCTGGGACCTGCCGGGAGGCAACCTGCCGGGAGCTCTCAAGCACGTCATCGGCGGCTGGCAGTCGAACGGGATCATCTCGTTGCGCACCGGCTTTCCTTACAACATCGAAGCGTCACGGACTGATCTGAACGTACGTGAGGAGGACCCGCGGCCTGAGCTCGTCGGGCAGCCCGCGTTCGACGGCCAGAACCGCAAGCTGTGGTACCAGCCGAGCGCTTTCCAGCGAGTCACGTGCCGCATTCCCGAGCGGCAGGATCTGTGCCATTTCGGCGACCTCGGCTATAACGCGTCGGACTCGCCGGGACAGAAGAGAGTCGATTTCGGCCTCTTCAAGAACTTCCGGGTCACGGAGACATTCACTGTACAGTTCCGCTCTGAATACTACAACGCGTTCAATACACCGTATTTCAGTGCGCCGTCGAACCGCCTGTCGTATTCTTCGTCCACGCAGCTCACGCCGGACGGCTCTCGTCAGGGCGAGATCCGAGGTACCCGACAAGACATGCGGATCCTTTCATTCGGCCTGAAGCTTATGTTCTAGCCGCTTCGCATCAACCTTCAACCCAGGGCCGGCCTTCGGGTCGGCCCTTTTTATTTTCTCTTGGCGGCACGGTTGGCCGCCGTTCTCCCGTCTTATGGAGATGTCGCGTCCCACGGACCAAACTGATTCGGGCGTGCTCGAAACTGATCAGACCTGGGCGATGATTTCGGTGATGGAGTTGCCGAAGCAGACCTCGAGGCGCTTGCGACCGGACTGTTCAGCTCGATCTTTTCAACGCGGGTGGATGCACGCCAGGCACGGCCCCGGGACGGCCGGCCGAGCGACCACCAAGGTCAAGCAGCCTGTCTCTGTTTTCCTAAACAACTACGGTATCGCCGGCAGGGACCCTGCAATCGCGCTTTCGTTGTCCGCATTGGCGGTAGAGTGCGGATGACCAAATCCGCCCGCAGACTCGGGATTCCCCCCGGCATCGTCCGCGAGGTCGAAGACGATGTTATCAGGCCTCGCCGCGTCACCGCTTATACCCCCGGGGACGTGATCCAGGCCAAGATTATTGCGTGTCCGCCAGGCGACGTTGTGGTCGGAACACGAGCTGTCCCCGCTGACGCCTATGGCTCCTACGAGTGCGCCTTCGCTGTTATAGAGCGCCAGCCCGCCGCCGAAGACATTCACTCCGCCGATTCTCTTCCCCCCCATCGGGTCGTTGTCCTGTCCGTAATTTTCCGGATTGCCCCCGTAAGCAACTGCGGTGTCAACCGGATTGCTGTGTTGTAAGCCGAAGAGACTTCCCCCTGGTTGCACCGCGGCCCACAGATTGGCGGTGGAGAGAGCCAAGCCGGGCAGACTGAAGGCATTGGCGGTATTGGCTTTTTGCGCTGAAATCACTCGGCTTCCTGGCCACTGGTCGCCCCTATCGTTCCCGGTGAAGGCAACCGCACAGACGATCCCGTCCCGGTCGACGATCGTGGCCCACATGTGCAGATCAAAGCCCCCGTTTCCACTTGGTGGACTGCCGACAGCGGCAGCGAGAGCGGCTTGTAGTTCGGTATGGCTAGGTAATCCTTCGCAGTTCATCGTTCCTCCGTTTTCGTGTTAAGTGACTACAGTGACTTTCCCTCGCCATTGTCTCAAGAGGAGTCCCTTGAGCGCCAGCCCGAGTCGAGGAAGATGTCAAGGCCCAATAGAAATGTCCCCTTCGGTCGCCCAGTAGAAGTGTCCCCTTGGTGATAGGAGAGAATCGTCATCGTCGGGGCTGTGGAACTGTGGGAATCGCGCAGCGATTTCCAAGGGGCGGTGGGAAGGGTGGAAAACCATCCACGGTTCCCCGAGCCCGGCACGGCTGCCGCCACAAGGTTTTCCACGCTTTCCATCCGACCCGGCATTTCCACAGCCCTCTTATGAATTCGCAGCTCGTGTTTTCCGCAGCACAGCTCGCCGCCAGGGGTGGTTCGCCGCCGGCTTGCGTCCGGCCACCACGTTCCCCTGCGGTGCCGGCTTCGTCCGCAGCCGTGGCGTCGGCGTGGCGATCACTTCGTGCTCGATCTCGTGCCCCTCAAACCTCACCTGCAAGCTCTCATCGCGCCCCTGTTGGACCGTCACCCGTGCACCCGCCCCCACGCCCTGATTGCGTTTCGGCTTCAACTGCAAACAACGATTCTCGAAACGCACCACCTGGTCGTTGCTCACCACCCGTTCGTACTCGAAGCAGAACACCCCTCGCAGCTCGGTGCCGCGGGGTAGCGCCTGGTGAAAGTCCGCTCCCGCCGCCGGCTCGCAGCAGAAGCGCTCGTTGTGCTCGGCTAAGTACTCCTCGCCGAGGTAACGGTTCGCCGCCTCGTAATCAACGATGCCCCGCAGCCGCATCTTCTTGATCAGGCGGTCCTGGTGCGTGCCGTGATGGCGTTCGACACGTCCCTTGGTTTGCGGCGACGATGCGGCAATGATGCCAATGCCAAGCTTCGCGCACATGCGCCCGAACTGCGTCTCGGGCTTGATGCCTTCCAGTGCTTACCGCGACGTCGGCTGGCGCTGGTAGACGTTTTTCCAGTCGCAGTACAACGCCTTGGGAACGCCGTGTTGGCGCACCCAGGCTTGGAGCAGATCGGCCGCGGCCCAGGTCGTTTCCTGGCCCGAGAAGCGGCACAGTGCAAGACCGGTCGCGTCATCGACAAAGTTCATCAGACAGGCTTTCGGGCCGCGTCCTTCCAGCCAGTGGTGGTGCGAACCGTCGAGTTGAATCAGCTCGCCGAAGTGCGCTTTGCGTTGCCGCCGGCTGCGATGCGGTGGGCGCTTGCGACTCCGGCTCCACAGGCCTGCAGCGAGCATCCAGCGCCGCAGCGTTTCGCGCGGCACTTCCAGGCCCTGATCGGCTGCCAGATGTTCCGACGCCAGCGTCGGCCCGAAGCGCTCGTGCCCCTCGCCCGCATAGTTTGCGTGCACCAACTCGAGAACCTGCTCGCGGCGCTTGTCATCGGCTCGGTTCGAAGCGCGGCCGACGTTACCGTGCACCAAAGCCTTGACCCCGCCTGCTCGGTAACGCTTGTTGAGCCGCTTCGCTTGGCGGTAGCTGACCTCCAGCAGTGCGGTGGCTTCGGTCAACTTCAGTTCCCCTCGTTTCACTCGGCTCAGCACTTCGCCGCGCCTCAACTCCTTGGCACTCATCCATGTCCTTCCCAATCTTTCACCTCCTCGCAGAGGTCCAGATTAGGGGACATTTCTATTGGGCGCTCAAGGGGACATTATCATTGGGCTTCAACAACCCGAGTCGAGGAAGATCCGTGGAGGCGTAGGAGTATCCAGCGAGACTGTAGGGGGCGGGCCCCTGCGCCCGCCCGGCTGCTCGTTTACCATCAAGTTTTCCTTGCGGCATTCCACCAGCGAAGTCTACGACCTCAAACCGACCAGCGACGATTGAGAAACCGCGCCTGGAACGCCAGTGACGGGTACGAGCTTTCGAATGGCTAATCGGGTTCTTGACCCCTCACTGGCGTTCGGGGCTCGGCTGTTTCGGGGGCACGCTGCTCTTTGAAAGCTTGACATGTTTGTTCAGATACTGCTTGCTTCAGACGGCTAGTCGAGGCCCCACTCTTTGATCCCCTCTTCCTCCAGTCGTCGGTAGACCAGGCGCTCTCCGGCAAAGCCTTCCCGCCAGACGTCGTGGCCGGCTTGTCTCATCTCTTCCTGATTCTTCACGATGACCGCAAAGTGATTGCCCGGCGTCGGGCCTTCGCTGGGAGAGAGCAGCAGATTGTTTCGGTCGTAGAACACCGCCAGGTCGATGATGCCCTGTGCGTCCACGTCGAGGCTGCGGGATTCGCGCGGCACCTTGGTTCCTGGAGGGAAGTAGAAGTATAAGATGTCGCCTCCCGTCGGGACCAGCGTGCGGTTCTCCGCGGCCAGGCTACTCGTCGGCGAAGGTAGAGACGAGCGTGTAGATCTCATTGCTGGCGTACTTGGCGTGGTACACCTGACCTGCCAAGGGCAAAGCCTTCCAGACCGCTTCACAGGTTCTGGGGGCCTCGTCGTCGAGCAGACACGCCACGCAGCGAACGTTCCTCTTTTCCAAGATTATTTCCATGTATCGAGCCATGGTTGATCTCAGATCCTCCAGCAAAGGCCGCAGGTCTCGTCGAGCCACACCGGCCACGACTGGCACGTTGCCACCGGCGGCTGCGACGGCAGTTTCTATCACCAGTTTTCGCTCGGTTGCGCTGAGCGCGGGGAACTCACAACTCGATCCGAGCGCCTAGAGCCCGTGAACAACGCCGCGCAGGACGTGCGCAACGCCCCGCTCAAGCCTAGGCAGGTCGACCTTGCCATCGGCGGTGAACGGGGTAGGCAGGGCAGGGAACACGCCTTGGACCTGCTGCTTTGTGAGTCTGGAAGGCATTTGCTTGCACTGGCGGACAGTCTAGTGTAGTGCGTCAAGCAGATTGCACCTTATGCAGGGCGGCACGTCCGCGCTTGACTTTCTCGAAGATGTCGGAGGCGGTCGCGGTCCAGATGAAGGGCGTGGGATGCCCGTTGTGCTGGGCGATGTAGTCGTCAATGGCGGCGACGAGCTCGTCCACGCTGCGAAACACGCCGCGGCGCAGGCGCTTGACGGTGAGATCGCGAAAGAATCGCTCGACCATGTTCAGCCACGACGCCGAGGTCGGGGTGAAATGAATGTGGAAGCGCGGGTGACGATCGAGCCAACGCTTCACAGCGGCATGCTTGTGGGTGGCATAGTTGTCCACGATGAGATGAAGCTGTTTGTCCTTGGGAGTGCGGCGGTCAATTAAGCGCAGGAAGCGCAGCCATTCCTGGTGGCTGTGTCGGGGCATGCACTCGGCGATCACGCTGCCGTCAAGGCTGTTGAGCGCCGCAAACAGGGTGGTCGTGCCGTTGCGCTTGTAATCGTGGGTCATCGTTTGGCCGCGTCCCTTTTTGAGCGGCAGGCCGGGCTGGGTGCGATCGAGGGCTTGGATTTGGGACTTCTCATCGAGCGAGAGAACCAGAGCATGCTCAGGCGGATTGAGATAGAGTCCGACGATGTCGTCGAGTTTCTCGGCGAAACGCGGGTCATTGCTGAGCTTGAAGGTCTTGACGCGGTGGGGCTTGAGGCCATGGGCGCGCCAAATCCGTCCCACGGTGGAAGCGCTGACGCCGGCCGCGGCGGCCATGGTGCGGCGGCTCCAGTGGGTGGCGTTGGACGGTTTCTCGCGGGTGGTCTTGTGGATGATCTGCTGTACTTTCTGCTTCGAGACGGCAGGTTTACGACCGGGCCGTGGGGCGTCTTTTGCAATGCCGGCGATGCTGCTTTCGAGAAAGCGCGTGCGCCAGCGGGCCACCAACTGCCGCGAGACACCGAGCTGTGCGGCGATCTGCTTATTCTCGAGACCGTCGGCGGCCAGCAGGACAATCCTGGCTCGCAGGGCGAGACGAACGGCGACTTGGCGGCCGCGCGCGTAGCGGTCCAACTGCTTGCATTGCGCTGTGTTCAAAGTTACTGGTTGTGCTCTTCGCATCCCATGCCTCCTGTTAATAGAGACGATGGGAAGCCAATATAAGTTACATTATTTATGGTGCACTACACTAGGGCGTGTTAACACTAACGTAGGGTATCGAAACGTAGAGCCTCGACGATGAGGGCGAAGTGGAGGAAGGCGAGGAACATGACGTCGAGCTTGTCGAAGCGGGAGAAGATGCGGCGGAATCCCTTGAGCCGTCGGAAGAGTCTCTCGATCTCGTTGCGGCGGCGATAGAGCGCTCGGTCGTATTCCCACGGCTCCAGGCGGGTGCGCCGGGGCGGCACGACGGGAATCCATCCGAAATCCAAAGCCAGTTGGCGTGTCTGATCGTCCTCATAGGCGCCGTCCATCAGCAGCGGCAGCGGCTCGGGCAGTGGCCCCAGACCACCGAGCAGTTCGCGGCCCTGCTGGGCGTCGTGCGCTTGGCCGGGCGAGAGAGCGAAGGTTATCGCCGTTCGAGCATTTGCGGCAACCATATGAATCTTGGTGGTCCATCCGCCGCGGGATTTGCCGATCGCTTGCGGACCGTTTTTTTAACGCGCCCGTGCCGTCGGGATGAACCTTCACGATGGTCGAGTCCATTGACACGGCTTCGATTCGGATGCGGGCCAGCTGCTCGCGCTGCAGTTTCTCGAAGACGGCGTCGAGCACGCCGTTCTTCGACCAGCGGTTCATGCGGGTATAAATGGTGTGCCAGTTACCGAAGCGTTTAGGCAAGCCGCGCCATTTGCAGCCCTGCTCGGCGACATGCAACATGGCGTTCAAAACCGTGAGGTTCGGCAGGCTCACATTGCCGCGCTGGCGGGGCAGGACCGGCTCGATGCGGCGGTATTGCTGCTCGGTGATCTCCATACCTCCGAGTATAGCAGCTTTTGCGACTTAGTGTTAACACGCCCTAGTATATTACGTTGCAAGCGGATTGGTGATCTGTGGCGCTTCGGGGGCGGAGACAGCGCTCTGCTCCAGCCACTGTCCGATAGCCGACTCGCGCGTGCCGCAAGTGGCCGATTCATCGCACGCTGTAGCCTGACCAGAGGAGGAAGGCATGGAGCCGAGTTCCGAAGCGAAAGAGCTGCACCGGCGCTCGATCATCATCGACGGGCTCAACGTCAGCCGTTGGGGTGACGAGGCAGTCTATCGCCACCTGCACGAAGGGGGCATCACGGCGTTTAACGCCACCGTCGCCGTCTGGGAGGGGTCGAAGCAGACGATCCAGAACATCGGACGGTTCTACCGCGACTTCGAGACCTACTCAAAGTGGATCCGTCCGGTCGCTTCCCTCGCTGACCTTCATGCCGCGAAACAGGACAACCGAGTCGGCATTATTTTCGGTTTTCAGAACTCCTCTCCCATCGAGGACGATCTGCACTTGGTCGAGGTCTTTCACCGGCTTGGCGTTCGGGTGATTCAACTGACCTACAACGACCTCAACTACGCCGGGGCCGGTTGCTACGAAGGCCAGGACGTGGGCCTGAGCAAGTTCGGCGTGGATCTCGTCGCGGAGATGAATCGGCTGGGGATGGTTGTCGATCTTTCGCATGTCGGCCACCGGACCACCATGGACGCCATCGAGCTTTCAGAGCATCCGGTGTGGTTCAGTCACGCGAACCCGAAGGCCTTGTGCGAGCATCCACGCAACAAGACCGACAACGAGGTCAGGGCCCTCGTGGCGAGGGGCGGGGTCGTTGGGGCCAACATTTTCCCCGCCTTCCTCAAGCGGGGCTACGACTCGACGCTCGACGACGTTCTCGACACGATCGAATACTGGGTCGAGCTGGCCGGTATCGAGCATGTGTCCATCGGCCTCGACTTCACAGAAAACCAGTCGGAAGAATGGTTCCAGTGGCTCATGGCGGGTAAGCGCCTCGACTCGCCTGTCTTTCGACTGGAGCTTCCTCTGCGGTTGCCGAAGGGCATCGAGCGTGCCGACGAGATGCCCAACCTCACCGCCGGCCTGCTGGGGCGCGGGTACTCCTGCGAAGACGTACAGAGGATTCTTGGGCTCAACGTGCTGCGGCTGTTCGAGCAGGTGTGGAAGGAGTGACGGGCCGCGGTAGAACCCTGCTCGACCGCCCAGACCAAGGCTACTTCAACTCGACCGTTGCTCCTGCCTCTGTTAGCTTCGTCTGAAGAGCCTCGGCCTCGTCTTTGGCGATGTTCTCTTTGACCGGCTTGGGCGCGTTGTCGACCAAGTCCTTGGCCTCTTTAAGACCTAGGCTGGTGACTTCACGCACGGCCTTGATGACCGAGATCTTGTTCCCACTCACTCCGGTGAGCACCACGGCGAATTCGGTCTGCTCTTCAGCCGCCTCCGCCGCCGGTGCGGCGGCCCCGGGCCCGACGGCCACGGCCGCAGCCGCGGCCGAGACGCCCAGCTTGTCTTCGAGCGTCTTTACCAAGTCCGCCGCCTCCAGCAGCGTGAGGCCTTCAATCTGTTCAGCAATTGCGTTCACATCAGCCATGTTGGTCGTAACTCCTCTTTTTCCGGCGGGTGCGACCCGCCCAGCAATCCGGGTTTGGGGGTCAGGGGGTGAACTTCTTCTCCTGAACCCCCTGATCAATGACCACCGCCAAATTCCGTCCCACGGCGTTGATCACTGTCGCCAGCCTTTGCGCGGGCGATTGAATCAGAAACAGCAGCTTCGCGTGCAGGTCCTGGCGGCCCGGCAGCGTAGCCAACTCGTTCAAACCGGCCACATCGAGCACCCGCCCCTCGATCACGCCGGCCTTGAACTGTAAGACCTGGTGCTCTTTGCCGTACGCTACCAACGCCTTGGCCAGGGCGATTGGATCATCGCCGCCGAAAGCCATCGAAGTCATACCCGTGAGGTTCGACAGCGCCGACTCATAGGGCGTGCCCGCCGATGCCAGCCGCGCCAGGCGATTCTTCAGAACTCGGTAGTTCGCCCCCGTGGCCCGGATCTGTTTACGCAGATCGTGATCCTCCGCAACTTTCAGGCCTTCGAAGGCACATAGGAATACGGTCGGCGAGGTGGCGAGGTCGCTCCGAAGCTGTTCGACGTCCGCCGTCTTGGTTGCCTTGGTTTTCATGGCTACCCAACCTTACGCGGTGAGATCCGACACGCTGAGCCGGACCGCCGGGCTCATCGTCGAGCACATGGTGACTGCCTCAACGTAACGTCCCTTGGCGGCCGCGGGCTTGGCCTTGACCACAGCCTGAATCAGCGCCGTCGCGTTCTCGTTCAATTTGTCGTCTGAAAAACTCAGTTTTCCCACCGGCACGTGGATCACGCCGCCCTTGTCGACGCGGAACTCGACCTTGCCGGCTTTGATCTCCAGGACCGCCTGCGCGACATCCATCGTCACGGTACCCGTCTTGGGATTCGGCATCAGGCCTCTCGGACCGAGAATCTTGCCCAGGCGCCCGACGAACTTCATCATGTCGGGCGTGGCCACAACGGCGTCGAAATCGAGCCAGTTCTCTGCCTGGATCTTCTTGACAAGATCCTCGCCGCCCACATGATCGGCGCCGGCGTCCTCGGCCTCCTTAGCCTTCTCGCCTGTCGCGATCACCAGTACACATTTGGATTTACCCAATCCGTGCGGCAGGACGACCGTGCCGCGCACCATCTGATCCGCGTGTTTCGGATCGACACCCAGGTTCATGTGAACCTCGACACTCTCGTCAAAGGAGGCGATCTTGTTCTGCTTCAGAAACGGAATCGCCTCCGTCAGCGGGTAGTCTTGCGCCGCCAACTTATCGGCGGCCGCCCGGTATTTCTTGCCTCGCTTGCCTGCCATGACGCTCCTCTGCCCTTTTACCCGTCTTCTGTGGTTGCACTCAGGGCTTGTACAGTGGTGGCACTGGGATCCGCCAACGTCTGGCCGCCTGGCACCTGGATTCCCATGCTGCGCGCCGTGCCGCTGATGATCTTGACTGCTGCCTCTAGGTCATTGCTGTTGAGGTCGGGCGCTTTCGCCTTGGCGATCTCCTCGACCTGCTCGCGCGTCACCGAGCCCACCTTGTTGCGGTTCGGCTCACCCGAACCCTTAGCTAGGCTGGCCGCGCGCTTGAGCAGCACCGAGGCCGGCGGCGTTTTGGTGATGAACGAGTACGAGCGGTCTTGATAGACGGAAATCACCACCGGCACGATCAACCCGTCGAGATCGTTGGTGGACGTCTTGGCGTTAAACGCTTTGCAGAAGTCCATGATGTTGATGCCGGCTTGGCCCAAGGCGGGTCCGACCGGTGGTGCCGGCGTCGCCTTGCCAGACATGATCTGCAGCTTGATCTGCGACTTGATTCTTTTTGCCATGACCTGTCCGTCTAGACTCTCTCTTTCTCCACCTGGAAGTATTCCAACTCGACCGGCGTGCCGCGCCCAAAGATCGTCACCATCACCTTGACGGTGCTGCGGTCTTCGTTGACCTCTTCCACCGTCCCGGTGAAGTTGGAGAACGGACCGTCGATGATCTTCACCCGGTCGTTCCGGTCGAAGGTCATCTTGGGCCGCGGCTTCTCCTTCGACACCGTCTGCCGATGGAGGATCTGGTTGACTTCTTCTGTGGAGAGCGGTGTCGGTACTTGCCCGCTACCCACGAACCTCGTGGCGCGCGGCGTGTTGCGCACGACGTGCCACAGCTCATCGTCCATCTTCAGTTGCACCAGCACGTAGCCGGGATAGAGCAGCCTCTTGCTCCTGACCTTCTTGCCACCCTTCATCTCGACCACATCTTCGGTCGGGATCAAGATCTCGCCGATGCGATCGTCAAGCCCGAAGGCCTCTGCGCGTGAGAGGAGGCTCTCCTTGACCTTGTTCTCGAAGCCCGAGTAGGTATGGATGATATACCAATCCATGTCCGGTACTCCGACCGTGATCGTTGCCGGCGCCGGTTCTTCCGCCTCTTCGGGTAGGTCTTCGATTGCCGGAGCCTCTTCGATCGGTTCAGCCGCCTCCACCGCCGGGGCCTCTGGGGCTGCTTCCGCCGCCGGGGTTAGATCCGCGGGCTCCCCGGCCGATGGGGCCTCTTCGGCCAACTCCGTTGCAACCGGAGCCGCCTCCGTCTCGACCTCGGGAACCTCGTTCACCGGTTCCATCTCACTCACAGGCCTGACTCCCTTCCCCAAACCGAGCGCTATCGAGTGAACTGCTCGTACAGATTCGTCTGCCCCAGGGCCAGAAGATAGTCCACCACGCCGAAAAACAGCGCAAACGCAAAGACGGTTACCAACACGACGACTGTGGTGGCCTGAACCTGCTTCCGGCTGGGCCAGGTCACTAGTCGCATTTCACGCTTTAGGCCGTCCACGTAAGTGCGGAACCGAGCGGGCCAAGTCGGGATGGCACGCAACGCTCCGCCGACACCGCCCTGAGCGGCTTTCTTTGAACCCGGTGAGCGTTTCGCGACGTTTGCCATCAGTCTGCTCCTTGCCGCACCACCATCCTACCCACACCTGCTAGAAAGAATCACCTGGGCGTCAGAGGTGGCAGGGGCGGAGGGATTCGAACCCCCACTCGCGGTTTTGGAGACCGCTGGTCTACCGTTAAACCTACGCCCCTAGGGAGCGGCCCGCTCCCTTATCTTCTCATCCAGAAGGCCGGTTGCGCCACCCTGCCCGCCCAACACTGTCAAGGCCCAATAGAAATGTCCCCTTCGGTCGCCCAGTAGAAGTGTCCCCTTGGTGGTAGGAGAGAATCGTCATCGTCGGGGCTGTGGAACTGTGGGAATCGCGTAGCGATTTCCAAGGGGCGGTGGGAAGGGTGGAAAACCATCCACGGTTCCTCGAGCCCGGCACGGCTGCCGCCACAAGGTTTTCCACGCTTTCCATCCGACCCGGCATTTCCACAGCCCTCTTATGAATTCGCAGCTCGTGTTTTCCGCAACACAGCTCGCCGCCAGGGGTGGTTCGCCGCCGGCTTACGTCTGGCCACCACGTTCCCCTGCGGTGCCGGCTTCGTCCGCAGCCGTGGCGTCGGCGTGGCGATCACTTCGTGCTCGATCTCGCGCCCCTCAAACCTCACCTGCAAGCTCTCATCGCGCCCCTGTTGGACCGTCACCCGTGCACCCGCCCCCACGCCCTGATTGCGTTTCGGCTTCAACTGCAAGCAACGATTCTCGAAACGCACCACCTGGTCGTTGCTCACCACTCGTTCGTATTCCAAGCAGAACACCCCTCGCAGCTCGGTGCCGCGGGGTAGCGCCTGGTGAAAGTCCGCTCCCGCCGCCGGCTCGCAGCAGAAGCGCTCGTTGTGCTCGGCTAACGTACTCCTCGCCGAGGTAACGGTTCGCCGCCTCGTAATCAACGATGCCCCGCAGCCGCATCTTCTTGATCAGGCGGTCCTGGTGCGTGCCGTGATGGCGTTCGACACGTCCCTTGGCTTGCGGCGACGATGCGGCAATGATGCCAATGCCAAGCTTCGCGCACATGCGCCCGAACTGCGTCTCGGGCTTGATGCCTTCCAGTGCTTCCCGCGACGTCGGCTGGCGCTGGTAGACGTTTTTCCAGTCGCAGTACAACGCCTTGGGAACGCCGTGTTGGCGCACCCAGGCTTGGAGCAGATCGGCCGCGGCCCAGGTCGTTTCCTGGCCCGAGAAGCGGCACAGTGCAAGACCGGTCGCGTCATCGACAAAGTTCATCAGACAGGCTTTCGGGCCGCGTCCTTCCAGCCAGTGGTGGTGCGAACCGTCGAGTTGAATCAGCTCGCCGAAGTGCGCTTTGCGTTGCCGCCGGCTGCGATGCGGTGGGCGCTTGCGACTCCGGCTCCACAGGCCTGCAGCGAGCATCCAGCGCCGCAGCGTTTCGCGCGGCACTTCCAGGCCCTGATCGGCTGCCAGATGTTCCGACGCCAGCGTCGGCCCGAAGCGCTCGTGCCCCTCGCCCGCATAGTTTGCGTGCACCAACTCGAGAACCTGCTCGCGGCGCTTGTCATCGGCTCGGTTCGAAGCGCGGCCGACGTTACCGTGCACCAAAGCCTTGACCCCGCCTGCTCGGTAACGCTTGTTGAGCCGCTTCGCTTGGCGGTAGCTGACCTCCAGCAGTGCGGTGGCTTCGGTCAACTTCAGTTCCCCTCGTTTCACTCGGCTCAGCACTTCGCCGCGCCTCAACTCCTTGGCACTCATCCATGTCCTTCCCAATCTTTCACCTCCTCGCAGAGGTCCAGATTAGGGGACATTTCTATTGGGCGCTCAAGGGGACATTATCATTGGGCTTCAACACCCTGCCCGCCCAACACCTTACTTCACCTCGCGATGGACCGTATGGCGCCGCAGCCGCGGAGAATACTTCTTCAACTCGAGACGGTTCGTTGTCTTCTTCTTGTTCTTCGTCGTCGTATAGTTGCGATCTTTGGTCTCCGTGCACTCCAGAGTGATGATTTCCCGCGCCATCTGCTCCTCCTCGTGGCCTTCCGAATACGGCTTTCAGGTTCCGCTACTCGACCACCTCGGTGACGGTGCCGGCGCCGATCGTCCGCGAGCCTTCCCGGATCGCAAACCGCAGCCCCTGCTCCATCGCCACCGCCGAGATCAACTCCACTTCCATCGTCACGTTGTCTCCCGGCATCACCATCTCCGTCCCCGCCGGCAACTGCGCCACTCCCGTCACGTCCGTCGTCCGAAAGTAAAACTGCGGCCGGTAGCCCTTGAAAAACGGCGTGTGCCTCCCCCCCTCGTCCTTCTTCAGCACGTACACCTCGCCCTTGAACTTCGTGTGCGGCGTGATCGAGCCCGGCTTCGCCACCACCTGTCCCCGCTCCACCTCGTCCTTCTCCAATCCCCGCACCAACAGCCCCACGTTGTCCCCCGCTTCGCCCTGGTCCAAAAGCTTCTTGAACATCTCCACGCCCGTGATCACCTTCTTCTGCGTCTCCCCGAACCCCACGATCTCCATCTCCTCGCCTACCTTCACCGTCCCCCGCTCCACGCGCCCCGTCACCACCGTCCCGCGTCCCGAGATCGAGAAGATGTCTTCGATCGGCATCAGGAATGGCTTGTCCTTCTCCCGCTGCGGCGTCGGGATGTAGCTGTCCACCGCCTCCATCAGCTCGTCGATCTGCTTCTCCGCCGCGGCCTCCTCGCTGTCCAACGCCTTCAGCGCCGAGCCGCTGATCACCGGAATGTCGTCGCCCGGAAAACCGTAGCTGGTCAACAATTCCCGCACCTCCAGCTCCACCAGCTCCAACAATTCGGGGTCGTCAACCACATCCACCTTGTTCAAAAACACCACGATGTGCGGCACGCCCACCTGCCGCGCCAGCAGAATGTGCTCGCGGGTTTGCGGCATCGGCCCGTCGTCGGCGCCGACCACCAGGATGGCGCCGTCCATCTGCGCCGCGCCGGTGATCATGTTCTTGATGTAGTCGGCATGGCCGGGACAGTCTACGTGCGCGTAGTGGCGGTTGGCGGTCTGGTACTCGACGTGTGCCAGGGCGATAGTGATGCCGCGCGCTTTTTCCTCCGGCGCGTTGTCGATCGAGTCGAACGAGCGGAACGACACGCTGGCATCGTGCTTCTGCAGCACCTTGGTGATGGCCGCGGTCAGGGTGGTCTTGCCGTGGTCGATATGTCCAATCGTCCCCACGTTCACGTGCGGCTTGCTGCGATCAAATTTCTCCTTCGCCATCTCTGCCTCTCTTCGCTCTGTCGAAATCGATAAGGAACTGGTGGTGGACGGGAGAGGATTCGAACCTCTGTAGGACTGAGTCCGGCAGATTTACAGTCTGCTGCCTTTAACCACTCGGCCACCCGTCCCGCCGAACTGAATCGATCTCTTTTCCCGGCCCCTCCCGGACCCGCCTTGCCGAACCGCCGGCGTTCTTCTGTCTGGGTAATCGCGAGTGCTGGAGCCGATGACCGGGCTTGAACCGGTGACCTCGTCCTTACCAAGGACGCGCTCTACCAACTGAGCTACATCGGCTCATTTGGGTTCCCGAACGCGGTGCCGTTAAGGGAGAACTCTGGAGCGGGAGACGGGAATCGAACCCGCAACCAACAGCTTGGAAGGCTGTGACTCTACCATTGAGTTACTCCCGCCGGTAAGCTTGTCTCACCAACCCGATCCCAAGCGATCGACCCGCGGCCCGATCCGTCGCTCATTGGAGCTGGCGGAGGGACTCGAACCCCCGACCGTCTGATTACAAATCAGATGCTCTACCAACTGAGCTACGCCAGCCCGAGTCATCCTCCTCGACACACCCGCGCACAGTGTTAATTTTTGAGCCGGGAACCCTGCCTGGATACTCGGACCCCAGGGCAAACAGAACCCTTAGGCCGCCACCGTCCCTTCGTCCAGTATAGGTTCTTTGGAGTCCGGGCGTCAAAGAGCCCGTTGACGAGTTTGACGAGCCTTCGCGCTTCCTTGTCGGCCGCGGGATGAATCGGCGAAAGGGGATACCGATCTAGGCGAGCGACTCCAGGTAGCTGCGGGCCCGGTTGATTTCCCGGGTGACGGCGGTTGTGGAATTCAGAATCGGGATGCCGCGCGGCACCGGGTGCATGAAGATGGATACGAAGCCCGAGTAGCGGGTGTTTTTCAGGGCGGCGACCATGGGTGCGAAGTCGAGGGAGCCGCGGCCGGGCAACTGCTCGAGCTCTTCGGCCTTGGGCAGCTTCTTGGATGCACCCTGGCCGTGTTGCCAAGCGTAGAACATCACCATCCTCTCGCCTATTGACTCCCGCATAATATAGAGTCAGTCAAAACAAAGAGAAGACTGTTTCCAGAAGGCCGTGATCAAACGCGGTTTGCGGTACATGCGGCGGAGTGCCTTGCGGGCCCGCTCGTTCAGCTCGCCGTAGTCTTTCGGACAGACGTTCGGCAACTCGTGCTGCTTCCAGTAAGCCCAGATGTATTCCACCGGATTCAACTCCGGCGCATAGGGTGGCAAGTACTCGGTTGCGATGTGGCCTTCGGAGAGTTCGATGAACTCTTGCACCAGGCGGCTACGGTGCGCCGGCAGCCGATCCCAGACGATCAGCAGCGGGCGATCGATATGACGTACCAACGCCTTGAGAAAGTCGGTCACTTGCTCTTTGCCGATCGCACCGGGATAGAGCCGGAAGTAGAAGTTACGCAGCGTCAGCCCCGCCGAGACGGAAAGCTTCTCCCAGTTGAAGTTAAACTGCAGCACCGGTGTTTGGCCACGTGGCGCCCAGGTGCGGCAGCGATGCGGCTTCTGACTCAATCCGCTTTCGTCGATGAAGACGAGCGTACGGCCTTCGTTTTGGGCTTTTTTTTAATGCGCTTCCAGGTCTTGCGCTTCCAGGTGCGGATCCGCTCTTCGTTGCGCTCGCGCGCCTTTCCGGCCGGGCGTTGCGGGCTCCAGTCGAGCGCTCGCAGGATCTTCCAGGCGTGGCCTGCGTGGTATGCGACCCCGAACTCGTCTCCGGTCAGCCGAGCCACCCGCGGACAGCTCCACAGGGGCGTTGGGAAGCCGTGGGCTTCCGGGCCTTCCAGCAGCAGCGACGTCAGGCGTTCGCGTTGTGCGGCATCGAGGAGCGGCTTGCGTCCGGCGCGCCCGGCCTGGCGGAGTCCGGCCGCACCCTGCTCGCGGTATTGCCGCCGCCACTCACTGACGGTTTGGCGAGCGACGTTCAGCCGTCTCGCCGTCTCGGACTGATTGTGGCCTTGGTGGAGCAGCCGCATCGCTTCGAAACGGCGCTTCTCCAGCGCCTTGAAATCCCGCTTCACACCTTTGGGGTTGCCCATACATATATAGATGCTCCACACTGTCAAAAAGTGTCATAATAATTTGCGGGATTCAATAGGTCGCGGATGAGCTGGGTGATCAGCGACGCATCCTGCTCCAAGTGGTAGGGAGCGAGCGCGATGCCTAGGGCACGCGACGGAGCGAACTCAGCAAGCCATTTCACCGCGTCGGGGGAGTCGATCAGGTTGTTGCCATGATTCTCGATGCCGATCATGACGTGGTGCTCCTCGGCGGCGGCGATGTGGGGCTTCATCTGCTCGGCGAAGACCTTCACGGCGGCTCGCAACTCCACGCCGGCGAGGCCCTTGGGCCCTCGGCCCCCCGTGATGAGCAAGTTACCGCCAAACTCGCCGGCAAACCCCATCTCGTCCTGCAGCTCGAACGGTCCGAGGTCGTAGCGAGTCACGACACCCAGTTTCACCCGGTATTGGTCGAGAAGGCGGCCAAACACTTCGCGGCCCATCTGCTCGATCTGCTCGCGCTGGTTTCCGTGCACGGGAGGCCAGATGTCAATGTGTTCGGCTCCGATCTTGGCCACTTCAGGAAGAACCTCCTCCAACGGCGTCGTGCCATACATGCAGGATGAGAGGACGTAGTTGAATCCGGGGTTCGCAGCAGGCCGCGCCGGGAACAGCGAGCCGAGCGACGCAGAGAGAACTCCCTTCAAGAGGAATCTGCGGCTGCGATGACCCGTATCCATTCCTTCGGCTCCGATTCGGCGTGCCGGGCTGCTTGTCCTTCCGAGGACAGACCGGATGCGACGATGCTAGCACGCAGACAGGCCTGCCACGAGAGGATGCGGTTCGTTGGGTTTGACAACGCAGGTTGAGAACGCCCCTTTCAAAGCCTCGCGCCGCCACTCAGAGCCGCAAGCGTAAGCTTGCGCTGACCTCTAGCGGTGGGCACGAGGCTTGCTGGGAGGAGGCCGACGGCAGCCTTGCCAAGACCCAGCGGCCGCCGTGGCGGAGGTAAGCGCTCAACGCAGGCTCACGCCTGCGTCTCTGAGCGGCGGGTCGAGCCGGTGGCGGCGAACCGGCTGGTGTTCACCATGGACCGATCGTTCGGCAGACCCCTGCGGGCTGTTGTGCTCGTGTCATCAGTCATCGACCTGCCCCCTGTCTTGCTCGAAGGGCTGGTCGTGACTGCCGAATTAACACTGGGCGCCGTGGCTCTGGCGGTCTTCGCCGCGTTCCTGGCGGGCTTGGGGCGGCTCTCCGATCCCCTCGTTTGGGAACCTGTTCATCGAGCTTCTCAAAGGCACCGCGTTGGTCTCGCTGATCACACTCAGCGAGCTGACGTTTCAGGCGCAGCCGCGCACAAGGAAGTTCCTGAGAACGATTCTCGAAAACTGAAGTTGACCGGGCGGGCACGGCGGCCACCCCCTACGACGCCTGAAACAGTGAGCCCAAGCCCTCTCGGCCCCGCGGTTGCTCCACGCCGGCAAGGCGAAGCGCCTGCCACATCGTGACCTGATTGGCGGTCAGGACCGTTTTCCCCACCGCGGCTTCGAGGTCGTCGACATAGCCGGCCGTGTGCATGGCCGTGTCCGGCACCAGAATCGCTTGGGCCTCGGCATGATCGTTCTCCCGGACCATCCGGATCGTTTCTTCCCTGCCCAGCTTGGCAACATCCACGGCAGCCAGGATACCGCGGCTCCCCGCATGCACAACCTGCACCCCGGCTTCGGCCAGGAAGGTTTCGAAGAACCTCGCGACGTCTTGGGGGTAGCTGGCCGCGATGGAGACACGCTCAACCCCGGCCGCCCGTAGCGCTTCGGCGAAGGCAAGGGAGGTGCTTGAAGTCGGCACGCCCACGATCTTTTCGATCGCGGCGGCCTGCTGCCTCGCCCCTTCGAGGCCGAAGATAAAGCTGGCGCAAGTGCAGGCCCACAGGGCCACGTTCACCTGCCTGCCACTCAGCGTCTCGGCACCGGCGCGAAGGCGCTCCGGGTCGGCCGTCTCGCGAACAAGGTCGACGCGATGGGCGTCCTCGCTGATCGTCGTGTGGACGACCTCGACGGCGACGCGCGGTGCGACGAGCCCGGCCATACGGGGATAGTCGTCTTCGGCCGAGTAGTGGGGGTACAAGAAACCCAGTCGCAACGCGGTTTGTGCGTTCATGCTTGAAGTCCCCAAAGGAAGGTCGGTGTGAAGAGGCTTGCTCTTACCGGCAGCGAGCGTCACACCGGCACGACCTGCAACCGCGCCGGACTCTTGCCCAGCGGTTCCGCCCCATCCTCGCCGACGAGCATCGTCTGGCTGAGATTGACGCCATACTCGCCGTACTTGCGAAACGACATGGGCAGATGGAAAACCATGCCTGCTTCCAGCGGACGGTCATTGTCCGCACGCCGGTTGTTTTGGGATCGCCATAGCTCGCATCCAGGAATCGCGGCCGGCGGTCGTCGGCCGCCGCCCGGTCGCGTCAGTTGAACGCCTCACCCCGCTTGGATATAGTAATGCGGACCGATGTTCCACATGTGAAATCAAGTGCGCGCGCCCTAATCCGTCTGTAGCCTTGCGGGCAGCAGAGGAGCCTAGTCCGCGAAGCGGACGTTCGAAAATAGCCCACGGCGCAAGCCGTGGGAGCTCAGCGCCCGCATAACAGGGAGCCCCGGTAGGGGTGAGCGAGAATGGAAGCAGCCCTCCATGTTGACTGAGACCGAGTCTCAACATGCCGGTTCGGGCACCCAACGCGTGATGCGGACAACAAGCCCGCAGGCCTTTCTGAAACCAGCCGTTTCTCGTTTTCCTCCAGCCGGCAGGCACCGACAAGAAAACGGCTCGAACGCCCCTGCCGGGGCTGGAAAGCGTTTGGCCACGCTTACCCACAGCTTGCGCAGTGGGCTACTCTCAGGTACGTCCCGAGGACATAGGTAACAGATCTACGCGAGCACATGGGTAACAGATTGTTCCAGAATCCAGAACAGAAGGAGGTGATTCTGTTTTGGCTTGGAAGGAGACTCATGTGCACGACGAACGAGTGAATTTCGTGAGGGAAGTCGAAGCCGGCGACGAATCGATCGCCGCTCTCTGCCGCGTCTACGGCGTCAGCCGCAAGACCGGCTACAAGTGGTGGGCGCGCTAGGAACAAGAGGGGGTGGCCGGGCTGGCCGACCGCTCGCGCGCGCCGCGCAGCCATCCTAACGCCGTCGGCGCCGACGACGAGGCCGCCATCCTGGCGTTGCGGGCGCAACGGTCTAGCTGGGGCGAACGCAAGCTGCATGCCTTTCTCGAGCGCGAGCGCCCCGAGCAGGCTTGGCCGTCGCCATCCACTATCGGCGCCATCCTCAAACGCCACGGCCTCACCTACGCTCGGCGGCGACGCCGCCACGCCACCCCCAGCTCGACGCTGAGCGACGCCACGGCGCCCAGCCAGGTTTGGGCCATCGACTTCAAAGGACATTTCCGCACCGGCGACGGGTGGCGCTGCGATCCGCTGACGATCTCGGATACGGCGAGCCGCTATCTGCTGCGCTGTCAGGCGGTCGAGAGGCCCAACTACGCGCACGTGCAGCCGCTGTTGGAAGCGACCTTCCGCGAGTACGGGTTGCCGCGGGCGTTGCGCTCCGACAACGGGCCGCCGTTTGCGTCGGTTGCTCTGGGCGGGCTGAGCCGGCTGAGCGTGTGGTTCCTGCGACTGGGCGTGGTGCCGGAACGCATCGAGCCGGGCCACCCGGAGCAGAACGGGCGGCACGAGCGCATGCACCGCACGCTGAAGAAGGAGACGGCGAGTCCGCCGCGCGCGACGGCGCGGGGACAGCAACGGGCCTTCCACAGCTTCCAACGCGACTACAACGAGCAGCGGCCGCACGAGGCGCTGGGGATGGCGACGCCGGCGAGCGCGTACGTGCCCTCGCCGCGAGAGTATCCGGCGCGGCTGCCCGAGATGGAGTATCCGAGTCGATACCAGCTGCGGCAGGTGGCCGAACGCGGCGATATCCACTGGCGCAATCGGGTTGTGTTTCTCAGTGAGGTGCTGGCGGGAGAGACCGTGGGCTTGGAGGAGGACGAGCAGGGCTGGCGGATCTGGTTGGGTGCGCTGCTGTTGACGCCTCTGGAGCGGGAGCACCTGCAGCGAGCGAGGCGGACGGGGAAGAGCACCCGGCCACGGGTGCCGGCCGAGTGTTTGGGACGCGACTCCGGTCGCCCTACGGGCTCCCTGCGTCACGCCCCAAACACAGCTTCGAGGGAGGCAGCTGAGAAAGGGCCTTGCCCTGGAGAAACATAGAAAAGTGTTACCCATGTACCCGGGTTATTCTGTTACCCATGTACCCGGACGTACATTCTCGTGCCCTTGCCGGGGCGCCGGGTGCGCTCGCCAAGGACTACGTACGGATTTGGGGTGCCTAACACTACCTTCACACGCTATTACTGGACAACCTATGGCGACTGACATCCAAGGGAAGATCCTCACCGTAACCGGGGCGATTGAGCCCGCGGATCTGGGCAAGACTCTCATCCATGAACACCTCTTCTTCGACCTGACCTGTTACTTCCGCCCGCCCGAGGATGAGCGGGGCAAGAGCCTCGTCGACGAGCCGCTGCAGTTGTCGAACATGGGCTGGTTGCGGCAGAACGTCATGAGCTCACGGCCCAACCTGCTGATGGACGATGCCAGCATCGTAGAAGCCGAAGTGGGGAAGTACCGCGACCTCGGCGGCGCCGCCCTCGTGGACCAAACGATTATTGGCATCGCCCCGAACCCGAAAGGGCTGGCCCAAGTCGCCGCCCGAACAGGCGTCCAGATCGTTGCCGGCAACGGCTACTACATTTATCCTTCGCATCCGCCGGACATGGACGACAAGACCACCGAGGGTATCGGGGCGGAAATCATCCGGAACGTGAACGAGGGCATCGAGGGCAGCGGCGTTCGGTCCGGACTGATCGGCGAGATCGGGGCGTCGTGGCCCCTTCACCCGAATGAAGAGAAGTGCATCCGAGCGGCCGCGCAGGCACATAAGGAAACCGGGGCGCCCATCTCGATTCATCCCGGTCACGATGCCGACTCACCACCCGCCGTGCTGGACATCCTCGAGGAGGAGGGAGTCGACCCCAGCCGCGTGATGATGAGTCACGTCGAAAACAGGTTCCGCGAGGTGATCGACCGCTACCGCAAGCTGGCCGACCGCGGATGCAACCTGAGCTTCGACACTTTCGGCCGGGATATCTACTTCGCCTCGGTGGGCCGCCAGCATCCTTCCGATGACATGCGAGTGGACGTCATCTCCGAGCTGGTTCGGCTAGGTTACGCCGGCCAGGTTTTCGTCGCCCAGGATTGCTGCTTCAAATCGGACCTGACCACCTACGGCGGGCATGGTTACGGCCATGTGCTCGAAAACATCACCCCTCGCCTGAAGGCGCAAGGCGTATCCGATGCGGATCTAGATAAGATTCTGGTCGAGAATCCCAGGCGGTTTCTGACGATCCAGTAACCGCAAATCTCATGTCGCGTCTGGGCCCTGTTGTGTCACAGAGAGCGATGGAGCGCGGACTGAATTGCAGAGACACCTGTCCGGCACGGCGAAGAGTTGTTCGAACTTTGCCCCGGAGGCTCCGTCTCATTGAGCGGAGCC
Organism: Bryobacterales bacterium; assembly: GCA_965248255.1. Classification (GTDB taxonomy): domain Bacteria; phylum Acidobacteriota; class Terriglobia; order Bryobacterales; family UBA6623; genus JAKZVK01. The sequence goes on along the minus strand of CBDFIW010000004.1, from coordinate 977,610 downwards.
TCCGGGGCCGCCATCTTGTGGCGTGGCGCGAAGGAGGATTCGGAGTGCCACCGGGACGGCTGCGAGAGAAGTCCTGAGCTTGGCCTATTCGCCCCCTTGCCAGGGGGCTTTCGGTTTGTCGCCCAGGCTTGCCAAAGGCAGCCGACCGCACTCACGAAACCCCGCGGATCTCAAAAGCGAGATCCGCGCTACGGTTGTAATCCTTACTTGCCGGAATCGATTCCGGGGCGTCGCGGCCCTCTCTCCGACTCTGGGCCGTCTAGCTCCGGTCCGGTTTAGGAACGGAGCCGCCGATACACCAATTGCGTTTGCTCGAGGCCTCGAGAACGTCAACGCGTGAGGGCGGGCAACCGTGTCACCCACCCTCAGTTGCAGGGTAACACGAGGGTGCAAGAGTAGAGAGGGGCCGGGGACGGCAAGTCCTTTTCCCGCAGTGAGTTAAGAATTTCAAACTTCTGTGACTGAGGTTCGGCTGATGCCTAGCGGACCAGGCAGTTCCCGGGGTAGAGGCCCTTGGAGTAGTGTCAGGGTTCGTGCCGGCCCGCTCCCTGACCCAGACGAGCCGGAACCAAGCGGCTGTGAAACTGCAACCTGAAGGTGACACGCGACTGCCCGCCTACGACCAGCCACAAGCTTAACTGGCCCATCCCGCCCAACACTCCGGACGCGAATAGGCCCGCTTGCGGGCCTTGGTTTCGACTAGGCCAGGCGTTCTACGCTTGGTAGAACGACCGCGAGTGAATGAATCAGGCCCCTTCGAGGGGCCTTGCCCAAACCGGCTTGAGCCATGAACCGGCAAGACTGTCCCGAACAAATCGAGGCCGTCGCCTAATCCTGAGCGGCTCAAGCCCGCCACCGTAAGGCCGCTAAAACCGGCCTAAGGGTTGCCCCGAGGCGATCAGGGAAACCAGCCGTAAAACGGCCGGCCTAATCGGCCTCAAGCCGCGTAAACGCAACTGGGCACCAAATCCTGCCATTGTTGACAAGAATCTCACTCTGTAGGTATTTACGGTCATGGCGCGGTTTGGGGCTCTGCTAGCCAGATGTTGCCGGTGGTTTCTTGCACGCTGGGGTAGAGCTTGTCGGCAGCCAAACCGTAGCCTTGAGGGCTCAGAGAACGACGCTGTTCGTGGAAGCCGAAAACGTGCTTCAACTCGCCCACAGGCTGCTTTGACTCAGGGTTGAGATGGTACGCCCAGACGCACAGAAAGCCGTCTCTCCCAGAGAACAAATAGAGCACGCTCCCGTCGGGAGATCACCAACTCCTACGGTCGATCTGGTCTTTCGTGATGCGAATCCATTCGCTGCGAGGGGCCGCGATGCCGTCACGGAGGGGTGCAATAAAAGTGAGTTCCACGCGGGCGGGCTGCTCGATAACCTTGAGAGACAACCATTGCCCGTCTGGTGAGAATGTAGGCGAATGTACACGGTTGCCGGGGTTCTCCAAGATGTGAACGACCTCCCGTGTCTCAACGTCGATCGTGGACCATTGGTCGAATGCTGGTGAAGCATAGATGATCTTCCTACTGTCCGGAGACCAGGGCATGATCGTAGTCACGCGATCGGCGAGCTTCTCCTCCACGCCCCCTCCGGTGGGAATGACGAACAGCTCAAAGTTCCCGTAAGCACCTCGGACAAACGCGACCTTTGTTCCGTCCGGCGAAATGAGCGCGCGCTCTTCCCTCGCCGGTGTCACGACTAGCGGCGTCTCCACACCCGTCTCGTTGTCCCGAATCCAGACATCGAAGTTGTCCGACTGAACGCGGACGAAGGCCAATTTGGCGCCGTCCGCCGACACCGTGGGGAACCGCTCATCTCCGGCGCTGGCCGTTACAGGCTCCGGTTCGCCGTTGAGCTCACCCCGGCTCGCATCAATGGCAGCAACCCAGACATCCAGGTTGCGGCTGCGGGAGGTGAAAGCGATGCGGCCGTCAGGGAGTGCCGCAGGCTGTTGTTGTGAGATGCCTTGCGTAAGCCGCAGGGGTGTACTCACCGCCCGCCACGGTTCCGAGGCCAACATGAGTTGATAGATGTTCGTGGTGTCTCCCTGCCCTGCGGAAAAGATGATGCGGTCGGGGTCGGCCAGGCAAGTGGCTGCTGCCCGATGCCGAATCAACCTGAGCCCAGCTTTTTCGGCGATGTCCACAGCGCGTGTCTTTACAGCCTGGCCACCCTCGGCCGGCGCGATCCACCAGTCAACAGTTTCAAGAGTCATCGCCACCTGTTCGGGGCTTCCAGCAAAGAGGATGTGCTGCCCATCGGGTGACCAGACAGGTCTATACCCCCACCCAACGCCCGTCTCCAGTTTCCGCGAAGCCCCCGCACTCATCGCAACGATATGGATACTTGCTTCACGAAGCGGTCCGCCCACGGCATAGGCAACCCACTGGCCGTCCGGAGAGAGCCGTGGCCGCCGTCCGTCCTTCGCCAACAAGCGAGCCGCTCCCCCGAGGGCAGGTGCCACGTAGACCCCGCCTCCGTCACGCTCGGATCGGAACACGACCTGGCTGCCGTCGGGCGAGAAGTCCGGCTGCCAGTCGTCGGCCTCGTGATCGGTGACTGGAATGAGGCCGCCTCCGGCTACCGGCTGTACCCAGATGTCGAGATTCCCTTCGCCTGCACGATCCGAAGCGTAGGCGATCATTCGTCCGTCGTTCGAAATAGCGGGTTGGTGAGTGAGGCCCGTGTCGTGGGTCAGTTGCCGAAAGTCGTATTGAGGCGCCGGCACGTCGGTTACTGACCTACCCCCAAACCACCAGGCCACGCCTGCCACGGCCAGAAGCAGAGGCACGCCCACTGCGAGGACCGTTTGTAACGTGCGGTTGGCCGGAGCGGGGACCGGCCGGACTTGTGACTGCTGTGGTTCCAGGTCGCGCCGCAGCGCCTGCAGGTCAACTAGTGTAGTGCGTCAAGCAGATTGCACCTTATGCAGGGCGGCACGTCCGCGCTTGACTTTCTCGAGGATGTCGGAGGCGGTCGCGGTCCAGATGAAGGGCGTGGGATGCCCGTTGTGCTGGGCGATGTAGTCGTCAATGGCGGCGACGAGCTCGTCCACGCTGCGAAACACGCCGCGGCGCAGGCGCTTGACGGTGAGATCGCGAAAGAATCGCTCGACCATGTTCAGCCACGACGCCGAGGTCGGGGTGAAATGAATGTGGAAGCGCGGGTGACGATCGAGCCAACGCTTCACAGCGGCATGCTTGTGGGTGGCATAGTTGTCCACGATGAGATGAAGCTGTTTGTCCTTGGGAGTGCGGCGGTCAATTAAGCGCAGGAAGCGCAGCCATTCCTGGTGGCTGTGTCGGGGCATGCACTCGGCGATCACGCTGCCGTCAAGGCTGTTGAGCGCCGCAAACAGGGTGGTCGTGCCGTTGCGCTTGTAATCGTGGGTCATCGTTTGGCCGCGTCCCTTTTTGAGCGGCAGGCCGGGCTGGGTGCGATCGAGGGCTTGGATTTGGGACTTCTCATCGAGCGAGAGAACCAGAGCATGCTCAGGCGGATTGAGATAGAGTCCGACGATGTCGTCGAGTTTCTCGGCGAAACGCGGGTCATTGCTGAGCTTGAAGGTCTTGACGCGGTGGGGCTTGAGGCCATGGGCGCGCCAAATCCGTCCCACGGTGGAAGCGCTGACGCCGGCCGCGGCGGCCATGGTGCGGCGGCTCCAGTGGGTGGCGTTGGACGGTTTCTCGCGGGTGGTCTTGTGGATGATCTGCTGTACTTTCTGCTTCGAGACGGCAGGTTTACGACCGGGCCGTGGGGCGTCTTTTGCAATGCCGGCGATGCTGCTTTCGAGAAAGCGCGTGCGCCAGCGGGCCACCAACTGCCGCGAGACACCGAGCTGTGCGGCGATCTGCTTATTCTCGAGACCGTCGGCGGCCAGCAGGACAATCCTGGCTCGCAGGGCGAGACGAACGGCGACTTGGCGGCCGCGCGCGTAGCGGTCCAACTGCTTGCATTGCGCTGTGTTCAAAGTTACTGGTTGTGCTCTTCGCATCCCATGCCTCCTGTTAATAGAGACGATGGGAAGCCAATATAAGTTACATTATTTATGGTGCACTACACTAGCAACTCGTCGGCGTGCTGATAACGCTCCTCGGCTTTCTTCGCCAAGCACTTATTGACGATGCGCTCCAGTTCCTTAGGCACACCGGTTCGGACGGCGGTCAACGGCTCCGGCGGCTCGTTCATGAGGGAGAACACGACCGCCTGGTCGAAGTCCCCGCGAAACGGCTGCTGTCCGGTCACCATCTCGTAGAACACGACACCGAGGGACCAGATGTCGCTGCGGTGGTCTGTCTCGGCGCCTTCAGCCTGCTCGGGCGACATGTAGGCCATCGTCCCCAGCGTCGTGCCGTGCTGGGTGAGTTTGGAACTCCCGGCCAGTTGCGCCAAGCCGAAGTCCATGATCTTCACCAGTCCGCGCGAGCCTGCCAGAAGCATCACGTTGTCGGGCTTGATGTCGCGATGGGCGATGGCCTTTTCGTGCGCGGCTTCGAGTCCGTCCGCCATCTGGATGGCGATGGAGAGGGCTTCGGGGAGCTTGAGCGGACCGTCGGCGATCTTCTCGCTCAGGGTTTGACCTTCGAGGAAGGCCATGACGATGAACGTGCGTCCATCCGCCTCGTCGATTTCGTAGACCGTGCAGACGTTGGGGTGATCGAGAGCGGCGGCGGCCATGGCTTCCCGGTGGAAGCGTTTGCGGCCTTCTTCGTCACGGAGCAGGTGAGGCGCGAGGAATTTCAGTGCGACGGGACGTTTGAGTTTGGTGTCTTCGGCTTTGTAGACGACACCCATGCCACCTTCACCGAGCTTGTCGGTGATGCGGTAGTGGGAGATGGTCGTGCCGATCATGGGCTGACGGCTGGCGGGATGTGAAGCTGTGCGCTATTGTCGCGCATTTGTTGTCGGTGCTGGGGGAATGTACGGTAAACCGAGCCGTGACCGTAAGGGAGCGGTTGGGCGTGTCGGTGATACGGTAGTGCGAGTGGCGAACGTACTCGTGATTGGCGGCACCTTGTTCATCGGCCGGGCGCTGGTGAGGCGGCTGTTGGCACGAGGGGACCAGGTTACGATCCTGCACCGCGGCGCGGGCACCCCGTTTGGCTCGCAAGTCGAGGAGATCCGGTGCGATCGCAACGACACCGCGGCGATTGCGCAGGCGGTTTCATCGCGGCCCTTCGACCTCGTCTTCGACAACGTCTATGACTGGCAACGCGGGACGACGGCCCAACAGGTTGAAGCCGCCGCGAAAGCCTGTCCCGACACGGTGAAGCGCTACGTGTTCACGTCGAGCGTGGCCGCCTACGGCGAGGGACTCGACCACGACGAGGACGACCTCCTGGCACCTTCTGATCACCCGGAGGCCTACGTTCGCAACAAGGCCGAGACGGAGCGATTGCTATTTCGGCTGCACCGCGAAACAGGCTTTCCCGCGGTGACACTGCGCCCGCCCTACATCTACGGGCCCGAGAACCCGTTTTACCGCGAAGCGTTTTTCTGGGACCGGTTGCTCGCGGACCGCCCCGTCCTTCTTCCTGGAGACGGCGGACGGCTGATGCAGTTTGTTCTCGCCGACGATTTTGCGCGGGCGGCGCTACTCACCGCCGAAACGGAGGCCGCCGTGGGACAGGCTTACAACATCGCCCACGAGCGGCCCGTCACCCAGCGGCAACTAGTGGAGGCCCTGGCGCAGGCCGCGGGCAAGACCGTCCGGGTCGTCCCGGTCGCGCGGGAGCGGCTGATCGAACTCGGCGGGCAGGTATTCGAGCCGCCGTTCTATTTCGGGCAGTACCTCGACATGCCGGCGATCACGCAGCGCACCGGCCGCGCCGCGCGCGAACTGGCGTTTCAACCAACGTCGTTTGGCGAGGCGCTCGCGGCCACGTTCCGTTGGTATCAGGATCAAACGAGCCGCCCAGCGCCCGACTTCACCTTCGACGACAGAGTGCTGGCCTCTCTCTGGCCGACACAGGGCCCAAGCCGCCACTTAGAGCCGCGGGCGTCAGCCTGCGCTGAAGTTTGGGCATTTGCCAGACGAAAACCATGCCAATGAAGGGGCCTGGATCTGTGGTCGTTATGGCCCCGGAGGGGCCATAGATCATAGCCGTCTGTTCACTATGTGGCGGTGGAGATAGGTCGAAGGACACCGCGACAGGAGCGTTAGCGCCCGTGAATCGGGCGCCACAATCATAGCCCATGGATTCATCCATGGGTGTCGGTCGAAGGGCCACCACAGGCCCGTAGCTGTTGCTCCTTGCGCGCGGCCGAACGACAGCGCGCAAGGAGCAACAGCAACGGGGAGAAACGAGTCAGGGGTAGGCGTTCTCGAGACCCACGGATGAATCCGTGGGCTATGATTGTTCGGCCCCGGGGGGCCGTCTGCCCAGAAGGAGATGACTGAACACGAGGAGCCCTGGAAGGGCGACACCAGCCTGCACCCACGGCTCCAAGCATTGGGCCATGCCGCCGCCGCTTGCGATATGTCCAAACTCCAGCCGCAGGCGTCAGCCTGCGTTGACAGGCACCAAGTGGTCGTGTGGGTCCCGTGGGCTCTCTGACGCCGACGGTCGTTACGTCCAGGGCTTGCAGAGACGGGCCGAAGGGCTTCAACGCAGGCTGACGCCTGCGGCTGGAGTGGTGGCTGGGGCTGGTTTAGCAGCTCACAGATAAAACAGGCTCAATCTGGGCAGGCCGCGGCCTTCTAAACACTTGCGTTCGAGATATTGCTTTTCGAGCACGGCCAACTGGTCGGCGGTCATCTTGGCGCGGTAGGGCGCGAGTTGGCGGTCCATCTCCCGCCGGACGGCGAGAAGCTCGTCCTCTGTCATCGTCTGCATGGCGGCGGCGATGAGGCGCTGCTCGAGAACAGTGAGGCGCTGCTCGATGGCTTCGAGGTCGGTCGCTTCTTCCCGGGTGGCGGCCTCGGCGAGTTGATCGAGCGACCCGGCAGTCTCTTGGAAAGTCTTGGCCAAGGCCTTCGGCGCCTTGGAGGTGCGCTCACGAATCGCCTGGGCATTCCCACGAAAGAACTTCGCCAGCTCATCCCCTCGAAACACCGGCTCTCGCGGCCGTGACCGCTGGCCGGCATCGCCCATCTCGCTTGCCGCCGTCAACACCTCCTGAGCACAGTAGGCCAGCGAGTTGACCATGCGGATCTTGCGCTTGCGTGCGTGCCACTTCTCAAAGGCCCGGTCGATGCCCTTGTGGACCGCCTCGACCGGGATGCCTGCCTCCTTCCAGGTCTCGATCATCGACCAATCAAGCGGTGAAAGCAGGAACAGGCCCGTCCCTCGGGCCTGCTGGAAGTGCTCCTCGATTTCGGTGAAGTAGTTGAAGTAGTTCAAGCCAAGTCAGTTTACCTTAGAGAGAGAGGTTTCTCGCCAAGGCGCTGAGCACCGCGAAGCTCGCCAAGACAAGCGTTTGGGATGTGTTCGTGCCGAGGAGAAGCTACGCCGAGGCGCAAACAAACCTCATGCTAATCTAACCTCAATGTCATCCCAACTGCCGACGGCGCCGGGGAGCCAGAGCCCCGAGCCGGAGCGGCAGTCTTCGCAAGCGATTCACGCCGGGATTGTCCGCTCGGCGGGGGTCGTAAGCGCAGCCGTCTTCCTCAGCCGCATTACCGGCCTGGTCCGCGAAGTCGTGTTCGCCAAGTACTTCGGCGCGAGCATGGTGTACGACGCCTTTGTGGCGGCCTTTCGCATCCCGAACCTGCTGCGTGACCTGCTGGCCGAAGGAGCGCTTTCCTCTGCCTTCGTTACGACCTTCTCGCAGTACCTGGGGGGGAAAGGGGAGGCGGAAGCCTACCGGCTTTCGAATCGTTTGGCCACGGTTCTCGTGCCGCTTGTGGCCGCGATCTGCCTCGTCGGCTTGGTCTTCACGCCCGGTATCGTCGGCTGGATGTTCCCCGGTTTCGCCGAGGTCGAGGGTAAGAAGGAACTTACGGTCTTGCTGGCGCGCATCATGATTCCCTTCCTGCTGTTTGTCGCTCTGGCAGCCAAGGCGATGGGGGTGCTGAACGTCAAAGGACGGTTCGGTGTGCCGGCCATGGCGTCCGCCTTTTTCAACGTCACATCGGTCGTCGTGGGCCTGATCCTTGGTTTCGCGCTCGGCCCGCGGTTCGGATTCGAGCCGATCGTAGGCATGGCGATCGGAACGTTGCTGGGCGGCGCCGCGCAGTACGGTTTCCAATGGCCAAGCTTGCGCAAGGTCGGCTTGCGCTTCCGGCCGGATTTCACGCTCTCGGACCCGGGCATCCGGCAGGTGTTTCGGCTGATGGGGCCGGTGGTGATCGGGGCGGCTTCGGTGCAGGTGAACGTGGTGGTCAACAGCATCTTCGCCTCGCAGATTACCAACGACGCGAGTGTAGTCATCGACGGGCCCGTGTCGTGGCTGGGGTACGCCTTCCGGTTCATGCAACTCCCGCTCGGACTCTTCGGCGTGGCGGTTGCCTCGGCGACGCTGCCTGCCATCTCACGCAGCGCGGGACAAGGGCGGCTGGCGGAGTTCCGCGAGACCTTGGCACGGTCGCTGGGACTGGTGTTTCTGTTTACGATTCCCTCCGCGGTGGGTCTGATCGTGCTAAGCCGTCCGCTGGTCGGGGCCATCTATCAGCGGGGCGAGTTCACGGCACTCGACACCGAGCAGACGGCACTGGCTCTCTCGTTGTATTGCCTGGGCCTGGCCGGGTATGCCGCTATCAAAGTATTGACGCCTGCCTACTACGCCCTCAACGATGTTCGGATTCCCATGGCGGCCAGCCTGTCATCCATCTTCATCAACTACTGCCTCAACTGGCTCTTTGTGCGCGTTTTTGGCTGGGGGCACGGAGGGCTGGCCTTCTCGACATCGATGGTTGCCACGTTCAACTTCGCCGTGCTGTTTGGGTTCATGCGCGGCAAAGTCGGTGGCGTCGACGGGCGGCGCTTATTGTCGAGCGTCGTCCGTATAGGAATCGCCTCGGCCCTGATGGGGGCGGCGTGCGCGATCTCGTCGCACTTGATCCGGAGTGTGTTGGGCGAGTCGGGGTGGGCGCGCTTGCTGGATGTTTCGGTATCCATCCCGCTCGGGGTGACGATCCTTTTTGCGGGCTGCAAGACGCTGCGAGTGGCGGAGCTGGATGCCGCTCAGCAGGCTCTACGCGATCGGTGGAATGGCGGCCGCGGGGGCTCGTCGGGCCCCTGAGAGCCGCTGTGATAGAATCGACTCGGATGGACACGGTCCGGCATGAATCCTGACCTCCTCCGCGTACGCGAATTGCAGGCGCTCGACAGCCGTATCCAAGAACTCACCGACGAGATCCAACGCCTGCCGAAACACATCGCCGAGATCGAAAGTCAGCTCGAATCCCACAAGAAAGCTCTCCAGGCCGACCAGGACGCGCTGGTCGAAAACCAAAAGAGGCGGCGTCTTCTCGAAGGTGAGGTCTCGACCGCCCAGCAGAAACTCGGCCACATCAAGGCCCAGATGAACGAGGCCAAGACGAACGAGCAGTTCCGCGCCTTCCAGCACGAGATCGACTACGAAGAGCAGGAGATCCGCACGGTCGAGGACCGTATTCTCGACAAGATGGTCGAGGCGGAATCTCTCGAATACAGCGTACAGGGGGCCGAGAAGGCGCTCGAAGCCGAGCAGGTGAAGGTCGCCGCCGATGTCGAGGAAACACGCGCCCGCGTGGCTCGGGATCAAGAAGAGGCTGCCGCCAAAGCCGCCCAACGCAACCAGTTGGCCTCCGCGGTTTCTCCCGGCGTGTTGCGAACTTACGAGAGAGCTCGCAAGTCGCATCAAGGAGATGCGGTGGCGCGGGCCGACGCAGAACGCTGTCTCACATGCAACGTGGTGTTGCGCCCGCAGTTCAGCCAGACCATGCGATTAAACAAAGAGATCCTCGCGTGCGAATCGTGCGGCCGCATCCTATACTACGAACCGCCTGGGACCACGGACCCCGAACAAGCCCAGCCGGAAAGCGCCCTTTCCGGACCGCTCGCGTGAGGACACAAGAATCCTCCGTAGGCTGAAGGTCCACTCATGAAAACAGCCGGCTCACCGGGAGTAAGACCCCTAATTGCGGTAATTGTCATCGGCGCCGTCGTTTTTCTCGGTTGGGACAAGTTGTCATGGCGTGTTCGCTTGCTTTCGTTACACCTATCCGAGGATCTTCCCCATATCGGCTGGACGCAGGTAGCACTGAGCTTGCTGCCGAGCTCGCTGGTACGGGACCCGGTGGCCCGTCAGCCCCGAACCCTCGTCGTGGGTAATGTGCAACTTTTGCGATTCGAGGCGGACTCGGCGCCGTGTGCAGCCTTGTGGTCTACGCCAGTCGGGCCGATTTGGGGTCGGCTGTCCGACGAGATTGTGCTGGAACTCATCATTGACGAGCAGCCGGACGACGGCCCCACAGTCTATGAAAACGATTTCGTTTCCGTCGAGGAAGGGGATGTGGTCCTAGACGTTGGAGGCCACCTCGGCGTATTCACCAGGCATGCTCTCGATGCCGGAGCCCGGAAAGTGATCGTTTTCGAACCCGAACCCATCACCGCCGAGTGTTTTCGAAAGACCTTCGCGGAAGATATCCGAGCCGGACGGGTCGTGCACTTGGAAGAAGCAGCATCCGAGCGTGAAGGCATGGTGAAGTTTCAAGGGACCGATCCCGACCTCCCGTATAGCTGGTACGCCTCCGCTGGTGCGCGTATTTCACCACAGGGCAGTATCATGGTGCACGCGGTCACCATCGATCAAGCTGTCGGCAACCTCGATGCCGTCGACTTCATCAAGATGGACATCGAAGGCGGCGAGCGCCACGCTTTACGGGGCGCGGTGGAAACGCTCGCCCGTTTCAAGCCGCGGCTTGCCATCTGCGTCTACCACCGTGACGATGACCCCAGGGTAATTCCGGAAATCATTCTTGCCGCTCAACCCGCCTACGAGCAACGAGCGGATAGCCATCAGCACTACTTTCGATGAGCGCCGGCTGCCGAGCCGTCCGGCCTGGGCGTACGAGTCACCTCCCCGTTCGGCGACGCGCTCCTCTCCGCGTCAAGCTCCTATACTTGAGGGCGGCGCCACCCCCAGTTCGCGTCTTGCTCGCAGACAAATGACCCCTCTGACTCGCCTCAGTGAGGAAGAACGGCTGTTTCGAGATACGGTGCGCCTGTTCGCCGTCGACAAGATCGCACCCCACGTCCGCGCCATGGATGAGGCCGCAGAGTTCAGGCCCGACTTGTTGGAGCAGTTCTTCCAGTTGGGACTGATGGGAATCGGGATTCCCGAGGAGTACGCCGGTCACGAAGGATCTTTCTTCATGGCCGTGCTGGCGGTCGAGGCGCTCGCGACTGTGGACCCTGCGGCAGCCGTCATCGTCGACGTGCAAAACACGCTGGTGAACAACGCCATCTTGCGCTGGGGGACCGACGAACAGAAGAATCACTACCTTCCCCGTTTGTGCCGCAACACGGTCGGGGCTTACGCGCTGTCGGAGGCCGGCTCGGGCAGCGACGCCTTTGCCCTGTCGTCGAAGGCGGAAGACCGCGGGGACCACTACGAGATCACCGGCCGGAAACTCTGGACCACGAACGCCAAGGAGGCCGGCGTCTTCCTCCTATTCGCGAACGTGAACCCGGAGGCCGGCTATCGAGGCATCACAGCTTTCTTGATTGATAAGGACACGCCGGGCTTCGCCGTGGGCAAGAAGGAAGACAAGTTGGGGATCCGAGCTTCCTCCACCTGTGAGCTGATTCTCGACGGTTGCCCCGTGCCAAAAGAGAACGTGTTGGGCGAGCCGGGCAAGGGCTACAAGATCGCCATTGAAACCCTCAACGAAGGACGCATCGGCATCGGTGCGCAGACCCTGGGAATTGCCGAAGCCGCCCTGGACCACGCGCTTCGCTATGCCCAACAGCGGCGCCAGTTCGGCAAGCCGATCGCCGAGTTCCAGGGATTGCAATTCCAACTGGCCGAGCTGGCAACCGAAGTGGAGGCGGCCCGTTTGCTGGTCTACAATGCAGCGCGTCTCAAGGACGCCGGTGAGACGTTCTTGACCGAAGCCGCCATGGCGAAACTGTACGCTTCCGAGGCGGCCGTTCGGGTGACCGCCAAAGCGGTCGATGTGTTCGGTGGCGTAGGGTTCACCAAGGAGTATCCGGTCGAGAAGCTCTACCGCGACGCCAAGATCGGCACCATCTACGAAGGCACGAGCAACATGCAGCTCCAGACCATCGCCAAGCAGCTTCTCGCCGGCGAAGCGAAGCTCTTCCGCTAACCTTCACCCTCCGCCTTGACGCCGGCTCGATCCGTATGCTGGAATCGCGGGCGCACAGATCCCGGAATCGAAGCCTACGAAGGAACCTGCTATGGATCGAAGAAACTTCCTGGCCACCGCCGGCGTCGTCGCCGGCGCGGCTACCCTTGCCTGCGGTGAAGGCTCCTCGCCCGCCGCGACCAAGCGCAGGGCCATCAACAAGCCCCTCAAGATGCATGTCGGCACACAGCGGCCGATCACTACCGTGGAGATGCTGCGGTTCTTCAAGCGCCACGGTGTCGACCACTGCTGCGGATGGCCGCCGCAAGAAGAGGGCGAGCCGCGTCGCGACTGGAAACCGGACGAGATCGCCCCGCAGAAGGAGCTGTGCGAAAAGCACGGCCTCAGCATGGACATCATCGGCGTGCCCTTCATGACGCCGCCTCATATCGACAAGAACCCTCGCGCGGGCATCCTGCTCGGCGAGAACCCCGACCGCGATCGCGAGATCGAATACGTCCAGGAATTGATCGTCGCCTGCGCCAAGGCCGAGGTGCCCTGCTTCAAGTACAACCTGCGCATCCTCGGCACGATGCGCACTGACCCCACGCCCGGCGGACGCGGCGGGTCCATCTACAGCACCTGGAAGCTCGGCGAAGCGATGAAGGACCGTGGGCCAACAACCCGAGCCGGCCGCGTCGACGGAGATGAGTTCTTCGAACGCATCGCGTATTTCCTCGAACGCATCATCCCCGTCTGCAATGAGTACAAGGTGCGCGCCGCCTGTCATCCGCACGACCCCGGCGTCCCGCCGGAGGGCTTCCAGGGCGTCGACCGAGTGCTCGGCACCCCCGACGGTTTGAAGAAGTTTGTGTCGATCCAGGAGAGCCCTTACCATGGACTGAACTTGTGCCTCGGCACCACGGCTGAGATGCTGCACAATCCCCACGAAGAGATCCACGACGTCATTCGCTACTTCGGCGAACGGAACAAGATATTCAACATCCACTTCCGAAATATCCGAGGCGGGCGCGATGACTTCGTTGAAGTCTGGCCCGATGAAGGGGACATGAACATGGTCAGTGTCGCCCTCACGCTGGCCGCGGTCGACTACCCCTACATGGTCATGCCCGACCACATGCCCCGTCACGCCGATGACCCCGACATGAAGCAGGCCTTCGCCTTCGGCTACGGCTACATCAAGGCCGTTTTGCAGGCAATCGAAACGATGGCGTGATGCCGGCTGTGTCGGTCGAGAACAGCAGTCGAGGGGAGCGGCTAGTGCTGACCGAGTGAGCCCGCTGCCGACGGGCACAGGACATTGCACTCGCCGCGTAGCAAGTAAATCTTTTTCAACAACATAGGTTCGTGGCGCGCTGCGCCTTCCACGGTGCGCTACCTGTCGGGAGACCCTCCTTTGTACTCTTCGACACATAACCTCTTGCCGAACACATAGATCTGATGTAGAATTAAAACAGACGTTTGAATCAATCAATCGTATGCTTTGACCCTCCTAACATGAGCCTCGACACCAAAGAGCAGATCCTAGACACGGCTGAGAAGATGTTCGCGGAGCATGGGATCGCGGCGGTCTCGCTGCGTTCGATCATCAGCGAGGCCGGAGTCAACCTAGCGGCGATCCACTACCATTTCGGCTCCCGGGAGGGGTTGGTCGAGGCGGTTTTCGAGCGCCGCGTGGGGCCGATCAACGAAGAGAGAATCGCTCTACTCGATGAGTACGAGGCCCGCGCGGGCGGGGAGCCGCTGGCGGTCGAGGACGTGCTTCGGGCGCTGTTCGGCCCGGCGATTCGCCTCAGCCAAGATCCCAGCCGCGGCGAGACTTTTCTGCGCATCTGTGGCCGTTTCTACGCCGAGCCGGGCGACTACATGGAGCCCATATTTGAAAGACTCTTCCGCGACGTCATCGAACGCTTCATGGCGGCGTTTCGAAAGGCCCTCCCGCACTTGACGTTGACCGAGTTGTTTTGGCGGACGCATTTCGCGGTGGGAACGATGGTGCACACGATGCTCGACAGCCGCCGGCTGTCGAGCATCTCCGGGGGGCTTTGTGACACCAGCAACACCGAGGAGGTGATTGATCATATGGTGCAATTCGCGGTGGCAGGCCTGACGGCCCCGCTCAGCCAGACGGATCAGAAGGGGGCGCCGGCGGAAAAGACGCCGCTGGAAGTGGAGACAGGAGGCACCGGATGAGTAAGAGCCGAAGCGTCTTGATCGTGGCGCTGCTTTCGCTGTCGGCGGGCTGCGCCGCGAAGTTTGAGCCGCACGACTATCCGCTGAGCGTGAAGGCGCCGGAGCGGTGGAAGAGTGGCCGGACGGTGAGTGCCCCGGCTGGGCAGAGCTGGTGGGGTTATCTGAACGACAGTGGTCTCGGCACGGCGATTGAGGCGGCTCTCGAGCACAACTACGACCTGAAAGCGGCAGCAGCACGAATCGAACTAGCTCAAGCCGAGGCTCGTATTGCGGGCGCGGACTTGCGTCCGGCGATGAACCTGAATCTGAGCCGTGGCCGACAGCGCCAGAATTTCGTTGGGCTTCCCATTCCCGGACGAGAAGGGAGTGTTCTGTCGAGCACATCCTCCAACGCCGGCGTCAACTTGGCGTTGAGCTGGGAGCCGGATTTTTGGGGGCGCATTCGGAGCGGCCGGGCCGCCGCCATGGCCAACGTAGAGGCCCAGGAAGCGGACAGAGCGGCATCGAGGCTTTCGCTATCGGGACAAGTGGCGAAAGCGTGGTTCGCCGCGATCGAAGCGGGGCGGCAGTTGGGCCTGGCACGGGCAACTCTTGCGAGCTACAACACGTCGGTTGGTCGGGTGCGCGTTCGCTTCGAGCGCGGCCTGCGAGCTTCGCTCGATCTGCGCTTGGCTTTGACCGAGGTCGATCGGGCCGAGGCGCTTGTCGAGCAGCGTCAGGCGCAGCTAGACGCGGCGATCCGTCAACTGGAAATACTGCTTGGGCGATACCCGCATGGAGAATACTCCGTAGCCGAAGACCTGCCGGAACTGCGGCCTCATGTTCCGGGAGGGCTGCCGTCCGAACTCGTACACCGCCGTCCGGACCTGCTTGTGGTCGAGAGAGAGTTATTGGCGTCGGACGCGCGTCTATCCGAATCGCGAGCCAATTTGCGGCCCCGTTTCACCCTGACTTCGCAATTCGGCACGGCCAGTGATGCCCTGCGGGACCTGGCCGATGGCGGTTTCCTGGCTTGGGGGTTCCTCGACGGCTTGGTGCAGCCGGTCTATAACCGCGGCCGTCTGAAAGCCGGCGTTCAACGCGAGGAGGCCGCCGTTCGCGAAACCTTGGCCCGCTACGAAAGCTCGCTCCTGCGGGCCTATGGCGAGGTCGAAATCGCATTGGCCGCCGAAGCGATTTTGGCGAGGCAAGAGGCCGCGCTGGACGCAGCCACTCGGCAGTCGTTGGCTGCTCGGGATCTGGCCGAAGACCGCTACCGGCGTGGGTTGACCGACATCATCACTGTGCTCGCCTCGGCGCGCACCGCGCTCGATTCGGAAAGCCAGTGGCTCACCTTGCGCAGGCAAAGGCTGGACAATCGAGTCGATTTGCATCTTGCGCTCGGTGGCGGCTTCGAGGCGGGCGCGCCGGCGCCTGCCGGCGGCCTGCGGCAGCGATCCGCCGCTTCGGGAACGGAGGAAGACCTATGAGATTGTTGCTTCAGATCTTGCTTCCGATCGTCGTCCTGTTGGGAGGGGCATACGGCGCGAAGGCCCTGATCGAGGCGCGCGCGGAGCCGGAGAAGCAAGCGATCGAAGTGCCGCCACCCTTGGTGCAGGTCATCGAGGTTCAGCCCAAGGGGCTGCGGCTTACCGTCAAGGCGGAGGGCACCGTCGTCCCTCGAACGCAAACCGAGTTGGTGCCGGAGGTTTCCGGCCGGGTCATCTGGGTTTCCCCTTCCCTCGCTTCCGGCGGCTTCTTCGACAAGGACGAGGTGCTGCTCAAGGTAGATCGCCGTGAGTACGAACTGGCCGTGGTGCGTGCCCGCTCGGCGGTCGCGCAGGCCAAGCTGTCGCTGGCGATGGAAGAGGAAGAGGCATCGCTGGCACGAAAGGAATGGGAGAGCCTGGGTGAAGGCGAGCCGACACCGCTAACGTTCCGCGAGCTTCAGGTTGCGGAGGCCAAGGCGATGCTGGCTTCTTCCGCGGCATCCCTCGCGCAGGCTCAATACGACCTGGAGCGGACGTTCGTGAAGGCTCCCTATGCCGGCCGGCTTCGCACGAAAAGCGTTGACGTCGGGCAGTTTGTCACCCGTGGGACTGCGGTCGCTCGGATCTACGCGGTAGATTACGCCGAGATCCGGCTGCCCATTCCCGACCAGCAACTGGCCTACGTCGACGTCCCGTTGGCCTTCCGTGGAGAAGCTGCCGAAGCGCGTGGTCCGAAAGTAGTTATTCGAGCCCGGTTCGCCGGGCGCGAACACCGGTGGGAAGGCCGCGTGGTTCGCACCGAAGCCGAGATCGATCCCCAAAGCCGCATGGTCCAGGTGGTTGCACGAGTTGCCAAACCGTACGATCAAGGCGGACGCCGAGGACGGCCCCCGTTGGCCGTGGGTATGTTCGTCGAGGCCGAGATCCAGGGCAGGTGGGTCCCGTCGGTAACGGCTTTGCCTCGCGGTGCGCTGCGGGACAACGGTCAGGTCTATGTCATCGAGCCCGGCGGCCGGCTCGAGTTTCGATCTATCGACATCCTGCGCGCTGAACGCCGCCGCGTGCTCGTCCGCTCGGGACTCAAGGCCGGTGAGCGCGTGTGTATTTCGAATCTAGAGGCCGCAGTGGACGGAATGAGGGTGACAGTGGTGGAGCCGGAGCCGGTCTCGGTTCCTGTGTCGTAGTCCGAAACGGAGTTCTTGATGAAGGGCCTGATTTCCTGGTTTGCACACAACGGGGTCGCGGCCAACCTGTTGTTGATCGTCATCGTTGTGGTCGGGGCGGTGACGATCCCCGGTCTGAAAAAGGAAATCTTCCCCGAGTACGCCATCGACATGGTGACGGTCTCGGTGGACTTTCGCGGCGGTACGCCCGAGGAAGTCGAGGAATCCGTCTGCATCCGTATCGAAGAGGCCATTCAGGACCTGGACGGGATCAAGAAGATCAGCTCTAGCGCGGCGGAAGGCGGCGGCACCGTAACCGTCGAAGTCGTGCCGGGCTATGATTCGCGCAAGCTTCTCGATGACATCAAGTCGCGAGTCGATTCGATCGACACCTTCCCCGACGAGACGGAGAAGCCGGTTGTGCAGGAGGTCCTCAACCGCCGCCAGGTGATCAATGTATCGCTGTCAGGCAACGCGGATGAGAAGGCCCTGAAACGGCTGGGCGAGCGGGTCCGCGACGAGATCATGGACCTGGAGGGCATCACCCATGCCGATCTTGAAAACGCTCGCGATTACGAGATCTCGATCGAAGTGTCCGAAGATGCCCTGCGGCGCCACAACCTGACGTTCGACTTCATCGCGCAGGCGGTCCGGCGCTTTTCGCTCGATCTCCCCGGAGGCTCGCTGAAAACCGAGTCCGGCGAAATCCTCCTGCGAACCAAAGGACAGGCCTACGTTGGATCGGAGTTCGAGCGGTTGCCGCTGTTGACGAAGCCGGATGGCACCAAGCTTTATCTCTCGGATGTCGCGCGTGTCGTGGACGGATTCACCGATACCGATGAATGGGCGTTCTTCAATGGTAAGCCCTCGGTGATGGTGCGCGTCTTCCGCGTCGGTGATCAGAACGCGATCACGGTGGCTTCCATTGTCCGGGACTACGTCGAGGAAGCGCGGCTCCGCATGCCGGAAGGCATCGCAATGGAGGTATGGAAAGACGATTCCGCCTTTCTGAGAGGCCGCATGGACCTACTTCTACGCAACGCCGCCAGCGGTCTGGTCTTAGTGTTTCTCGTTCTCGCGTTGTTCCTGCGGATGCGCCTCGCTTTTTGGGTGACCTTGGGTATTCCTGTTTCGTTCCTGGGGACCCTGGCACTCATGCCTCTCCTCGGCACGTCGATCAGCATGATTTCGCTTTTCGCGTTCATCCTGGTGCTGGGAATCGTCGTTGATGACGCGATCGTGGTGGGCGAGAGCATCTTCACACAGCAGAAGGCCGGCGAACAGGGGATCCAAGGGGCCATTAGCGGGACCCGGCGAGTCGGCATACCCGTCATTTTCGGTGTTCTTACGACGGTGGCCGCCTTCTCGCCGATGATGTTCTTGCCCGGCTATATGGGCAAGATCTGGCGGGTGATTCCGCTGGCCGTGATTCCGACGTTGCTGTTCTCGCTCATCGAGTCGCAGCTCGTGCTGCCGCATCATCTTTCCGGCCGTCACAAGGAGTGGGACAACAACCGCGGACGAAACCTGCTGGTCCGGTGTTGGAACGGCTTCTTCAACTTCTTCGAGCACGGATTGGAGTGGTTCATCCGCCACGTTTACCAGCCGCTGTTGACGCGCGCGCTCGATTGGCGGTACGTGACGGTGGCGATTGCGGTGGCCAGCCTGTTGCTCACGGCCGGACTTGTACAAGGAGGCTTCCTGGAGTTCACTTTCTTTCCGCAGGTCGAGGCCGACTTCGTTGTGGCCACGGTGACGCTGCCCCAGGAGACGCCGGTCGGCGTGACCGAAAGCGCCGTGAAGAAGATGGAGGCGGCTGCGGTGCAATTGCAGCGCGAGATCGAAGCGGCTTCCGGCGAGAAAGTCTTTCGGCACTTTCTCGCGACCGTTGGGAACCAGCCCTTGACGACCGAACGTCGCCAGAACGCCGGCGCCCGCGGCTCCGGAGGGCTCGGGTCCCACGTGGGCGAGGTCGGCCTCGAGCTGACGCCGTCTGAAAACCGATCGACGCCCAGCGGCGAACTGGCCAACCGTTGGCGCGAGCTGACGGGCCCGATTCCGGGCGCGGTTGAATTGAAATTCACTTCCGACTTACTGTCGGGCGGAGCGGACATCGATTTTCAACTGAGAGGACTGAACACCGACGCGGTGCGCCAGGCAGCCGAGAAGTTAAGGGCCAAGCTCAGTCAGTATCCGGGGGTCTATGACATCGCCGATTCGTTCCGCGGAGGCAAGCCCGAGATCAAACTCGCCCTTACCTCTCAGGGCGAGGCGTTGGGGCTATCGCTCCAGGACTTGGCGCGCCAAGTGCGGCAAGGGTTCTACGGCGAAGAAGCGCAGCGCATTCAGCGGGGGCGCGACGACGTCCGTGTGATGGTGCGCTATCCCAGAGGAGAGCGAAGCTCGATAGCAGACCTGCAGTCGATGCGGGTCCGCACACCCGGTGGCGGCGAGGTCCCCTTCTCAACCGTTGCACAGGTTTCTTACGGCCGTGGATTCGCCAACATTCGGCGGGTGGACCGGCAGCGCGTCATCAATGTCACGGCCGAGGTGGACGCGGCGCTCAACAATGAAAACACGGTCACCGAGGATGTGAGGAAGACCTTTCTGGACCCGCTTCTCGCCTCGGAATACCCTGGCGTGAGCTACACGATGGAAGGGCAGCAGCGGGAGCAGATGGAGCTGCTGGGGGAGTTGGCCAAGGGTTTCGCCGTGGCGTTGTTCGTGATCTACGTGTTGATGGCGATCCCTTTTCGGTCCTACATTCAGCCGCTGATCGTGATGACGGCCGTGCCGTTCGGTCTCGTTGGCGCCGTGTGGGGCCACGCCGTCACCGGTTACGAATTGAGCATCATGTCTCTGTTGGGCGTCGTGGCGCTCACCGGCATCGTCGTCAATGACAGCCTGGTGCTGGTCAGCTACATCAACACCCGCCGAGAGGAAGGCATCCCGCCCGCGGAGGCGGTCCGCCAAGCGGGGCCGGTTCGCTTTCGGGCGATTCTGCTCACCTCGTTGACAACCGCCGCGGGCATCACTCCGCTGATGCTCGAGAAAAGCGTGCAAGCGCAATTCCTGATTCCGATGGCGGTGGCGCTGGCGTTCGGCGTCTTGTTCGCGACGCTGATCTCACTGCTGCTGGTCCCGGCGAGCTATTTGATCGTCGAAGACATCCAACTGCCGTTGCGGTGGCTATACGGCCGCAGAGCGGCGCCCGCAGTTGCAGGCGCGGCCTCCGCCGCCGAACCCGCCGTGGTGGCGGCCTCGAACGGCGCGCCGCCAGCCATCACCGAATTGGGCATTACCGCGAGCGCCAACGATCACGACGGATTGAAGAAAGAACCCGCCGAATCCTTGTCCCGCCGACATGATTGACCGCAAGCCGTCGCCCTGCCGAGTTGCACCCATTGTTCTGGCGGCATGCGCCTTGGTCCTCCCTGTCGAGACCCTGTCGGCGGGCGACGACGTCCGCGGCCTGCCGGACGCTGCCGAGATCATCACCAAAGCCCTGGCGTGGGCCGATTGGCAGCAGGAGCAGCCCCACATCAAGACGCTTACCGGTTTGTATGAGAACGTCACGGAGGTCCTGGACAAGCGCGGCGAGTTGAAGTCACGGGATAAGATCCTTCATCGTATGGAGAGCTTCGACGGACACGCCTTCTATCGGCGCGTCCGGATTAACGGACGTGCCCTCACGGACAGGGAGCGGCGGCAGGAGCGGGAGCGGAGGAGGAGATTCCTCGAGGACCTGAAGCGCCAGAAGCTTAAGAGCGATTACAGCCGCTCCGAGGGGACACGGCACCTCCAATTCGACCGTGACCTGGTCTCACGCTATCGTTCCAAGGTTGCCGGGCACGAGGAAATTAATGGCCGTATGGCCTACTTGGTGGAGTTCGAGCCCAAAAGCAAGAGACTCCCCGTGCGGCGCCGCATCGACTACGCCCTAAATCATTCCCGTGGCAAGGTTTGGATCGACACCGAAGACTACGGGGTGGCGCGCATTGAGTTTCACCTGATGGAACCGGTCACTTTCTTTTTCTTCTTGGGAAAGCTGACGCGGGCGGATGGCGTGTTGCAAATGGTCCGCCTGGAGAACGGCCACTGGTTACCGCAACGCCTGAAGCTCTACTACAACGGCCGTATTTTCTTCCGCCGGCTGCACCGGCGAAGTACGATGAAGTGGAGCGACTTCGGACTGGGCGCCGCGGCAGACGGCGGGTAGCGGAGGTAAGGGCATAGCGTGCTACGCCCAAGGGTAGCGACAGGCACTCCTGCCTGTCGGCCTGCTTGATCCATGGCCACGATCTCCTCACGCCTTGCCCAAAACGTGGACGGCGAATTCTATGTCGATAGCTCCTGTATCGACTGCGATACCTGCCGGTTTGTCGCCCCCTCCACGTTCATCCGCTCCGACGACGTCCAGCGGTCCTACGTTCATCATCAGCCCCGCTCCGACGAAGAACAAACACGAGCACAGATGGCCCTGGTTGCCTGTCCGACGGCTTCGATCGGCACGGTGCACCGCACCGACGCACGTTCCGCTGCCGCCCGGTTCCCTGAGCCTGTTGCCGACAACATCCATTACTGCGGTTTCGCCTCGGAGTCTTCCTTTGGCGCGTCGAGCTACTTGGTTGTGCGTCCTGAAGGCAATTGGATGGTCGACTCGCCCCGTGCCGCCGGTCCGCTGTTGCGGCGCATCGGCGAGCTGGGCGGCGTCCGCCGTATGCTGCTCACCCATCGCGATGACGTGGCGGACCACGCCAAGTTCGCCAAACGTTTCGGTTGTGAGCGCGCCATCCACCGCATAGAGGCCGTCGGCGGATTGGCCGGCGTCGAACTCCAACTCGACATCGATGAGCCGGCCAAGCTGGACGACCAGCTGTGGGCCATCCCCCTCCCCGGCCACACACGGGGCAGCATTGCGTATCTGTACCGAGACCAATACCTATTCAGCGGGGACCACCTCTGGTGGTCCCCACCCGTCGGCGGGCTGCAAGCATCGAAGCGTGTCTGCTGGTACAACTGGCGCGAGCAGATCCAATCGATGGAGCGGCTTCTGGATTTCCGTTTCGAGTGGGTCTTACCCGGCCACGGTCGCCGCTATCAAGCCGAATCGCCGGACGCGATGCACCGTGAGCTGAGCGCACTCATCGAACGCATGCGCTTGGAATGACGTGGGGTACGCCCTCACGTGCGCCCAGAACCGATTCCTCAGTTCTCAAGTCCACGAGCAGCCACGATGTAAGTCGTTGCTCGTGCGAACCTCCCTGGATTCTAAAGTGCTCGTGAATGCTTGGCAGCAGCGCCACACTCGAACTGCACCGAGTAATTGACCTGTATGTCCAATTCCGATACGATGGGAGTGCGGGGTGGAGCAGTCTGGTAGCTCGTTGGGCTCATAACCCAAAGGTCGCGGGTTCAAATCCCGCCCCCGCAACCATTTCCCTTTCAACAGCTTACGGGCTCATCTGCACGTCTCGGCAAGGTCGTCTGTAGCTGAAACTGTAGCTGAAGTGCCCTCGCGACCTCACTGCAGCACCCCCTCCGCATCTTCATCCGCCCCGCGCACGCGCTTCTAGTCAACACCTAGGCCCAGAACGCCCCGACGTTTCAGGTTGCAGAAGTAGATGTGAACGAGGCCTAGCTCGGTGGCCGAGGATGCGGACCACACGCTTCGGGCAGTGCTCTGCTAGTGATGATCCTTCGTGAACAGGTCCTCAACCCGATCCGGCCGGTACGGACAACCCGAGGCAAACAAGAAAGCCGAACCGCTGGACGCCCCTCGACGAACACTATGAAACGATCGAAAAGATATGTTTGTTCTTCTTGGTGACCTGGACTTCGCCGCCCAGCAAGCGACGATCGTTTGTCGATGTCGTGTCGCTAAGCGCCTAGTTCCTCGGCAACATCCAACCTTCATCGAAGAACCCGGCCTCCACGACCTCCGGGTCGTCTCGCCCATCGTTGAACCGCAGGACCGAATAATCCCCCAGTCGCGGAAACAAGTATGCGTTGGTCCCTCGGAACTCAGCCTCATGGAACGTGTGACCGCTGTTGACAACGACGTAGCGCTCCGGGTTCAACGGGTTCGGATAGATCATGGCGAGCAGGTGGTTTTCGGCGTTGTAACTCTCGTCACCGACCACGATCGCCTCCTTGGTCCAGCGGATCGGAAGCTTGTCCGCGACACGTGCTAGGAGGGAATTACTGCCGGGGTCGCCAAACAGAACAAGGTGCCGCCCGGCGATGTCTGCCGATGTCACGTCGGCGTCGTTCTTGAAGGGGACATCGGCGCGCAACCATCGCGGGTACTCTTTGCCAAACAGAGCAGCGATGGCCAATGCCCTTTGGTGAGCCGCGGGGTGATTCGGCTGGCCCGTCGGCGTTACGCACAAGAAAGCTTCACGAAAGGCGTCGTCGATCGGCCCCTGCAACCCGTGTTCCTTTCGTAGCGTACCGCCGGCCGCGTCGACAGCCTTCAAAGCCCGCCAACCCCCATCCGCCTTGATGAATCGCCGCTTGGCCGGACCCGCGGTCACTCCGACCGACTGCCCGTCGATTGACAACCGCGCGTCATCCGCAAGGCCCGCGACCCTCAACCGGCTCACGTTCTGTGTCTTGATCGTGACGCTCCGCGCGAGGCCGCGCGCGGTGATTCGCTCCGCATCGATCTGGGCGCGCTCATAGTGCCGATCGAGTCCTTCGGCCGTCACCCAGTAACACTTGGGATAGCGCGTGGTGTAGGTGACGAATTGAACACGATCGGGCGGCCCTCGTCCCTTCGCGACCGCTTCGCCGATAAAGCGGTTTGAGAGGGCCTTGCTCTTGGGATGGAACCTGTGTCCGATATTGGGCCCGACCGGAAAGATCGACCGCAGGTCGGTGGTCTTCCAATTCAACCCGTCCTGCGTAAAGTGAAAACCTTCTCGCATCAACGCTTCCCGTACGTTCACCGCCGCCTGGAGTTGAGCGTCGTTCTCGCCGCCGTACCCAACGAGGGGCACGTTGACGGCGTTCCGCGCATAGTCCACGGCGTCATAGATGCGCAGCGCGCGCCGCTGGTGGGGCGGTAAGTTCGGCAGCTTGGCGTAGCGAATCGTCTCCGTGAAGCCCGCACCCGCCTCGACCGCCGCCCAGCGGTCCGGATGATGAAGCCCGATGTGAAACGCCCCCGCGCCGCCCATTGAAAAACCGCGCAGGACGAGCCGATCGGGGTCAACCCGGTAGTCGCGCTCAACGGCCTCTAATGCCTCGAACACATCGGTTTCGCCAGACCAGCGGTAGGCGTTGTTCGTGCGGCCGAAGATGTTGAGCTGGATGAAGTCCTGGCCGTCGGGCACGGGTTCGCCGGTGCTGTGATTTGCAATGAAGCGAACCTCGGTAAGCCGGTGGTTGCGGCCATGCAAGACGACATCGAGGCGCACCGGCTTGCGGCCGTCGTACGACGCCGGGATCACCAGGCCGTAGGGCTGGACGCTGCTGTCGATGCGTGAGCGATAGGCGCGCAGCACGCGGCCTTTTTGCTCGGTCCAGGGGTGGCGGCCCTGGGCGAGCAGGCCGGCCCTCGCCATTCCCGCCTCCAACGCGTCGATGGCGTAAGCGACGTACTCGCGCGAGTAGACCTCTTCCGGGTACCGCAGCATCCACTCGGCTGCCTTGTGGTAGATCTCGACTTCGGCGAGTCGTGCGTCATCAGCGCCCTGGCCGCGCAGCGAGTCGAGCCGCCCGGCGAGTGCTCGCATCTTCTCGCGGATTGTGTCCACTTCTTCCCGCGACGCCTGGTAGGGTTGGTCCGAACGCTGAGGCGGGGCCCCCAACAAAGAGCCAAGACACAGGAAGAGCGTAAGCCGTCGCATTGCTCCCAGATTGTGGCAGATCCAGACGGTAGTGGGTCAGTTTCAGAATCTCGATCTCGTCCTAGAGGCGCTCTCGCGTGCCGAGATGAAATGAGGAGGCTCGCGATCGGGGAGTGAGCCAGTGTTGGTGATCGTGGTCGCGTCGTACCGCGCCTTTACAATCGTGCCTTGCCTAGCAGGTGATCCGCCAACTCCAAGAAATCCGTGCCGACCCAATCCGGCTGCAAAGCCGACGTCTCGTACGGCAGCTCGTACCGATTCACGAAGGCCCCTCGAAACCCACAAGCCCGTGCACCCAGAATGTCGAACGAGTGTGCGGCGACCATCATCACCTCCGCGGGCTCGGCCTCGAGAATCTGCAGCGCTGCGCGGTACACCGACGGGTGCGGCTTGAACCGCCCCACGCGATCCACCGAGATCGTGCGGTCGAACGGCGCCGGGATGCGGGTATCGATCAGGTGTTCGAGCAGCCAGGTATCCCCGTTCGATAGCGCCACGAGCCGGTATTGCTCGCCAAGACACTTCAGGCCCTCCACCGCGTCGTCGTAGGGCCGCAAGGTTTTCAAATACCCGCATGAAGCTCTCGACCGCTGCCTGATTGAACTCGACCCTGTGGTTTCGCAGGCAGTAGACCAGCGCCCGCCTGGCCGAGTCGAGGTAGCCTCGGTGACCCAGCATCAGAATGGTGTCTTGGTGCTGCTCGATACGTTGACGCGCGCGCCACTCGAGCCACAGGGTCTCGCCGTCAATCGAGGCGTTGCGTTCAACCAAGAAATCAGCCAGAGGCGGGATGATGCTGCCCGAGAGGTCGAGCACCGTCCCGAAGATGTCGAAGGTGAGGGTGTTGACGTTGGTGAGCTCGTCCGCCGGCATGACGGTCCTCGGTGGGGCCTCGGCGGCCCGGTCCGTGAACGGAAGGAGCCCTCGATTGTGGCATTCCCAAGGGGCTTTGCGCGACCGGGGGCCAGTGGCGAACCGCGGAGCGAGAGCGACGCTCGGCGCGCATCCGCAAATCCCTGCTTGAAACTTGACTCTCGCATTCCGAAGACGCCCAGAATAGATGCCTGGTCGCGGAGACCGCTTCTCTACGCCCAACATCACGCCAAACCGGCATGTCCGAACCTACTGCCGTTCTAGACCAAATCCGTCGGCTACTGCGCGACTCCGGCGTCCCATTCCGCGAGCTGCACCACGAGCCCACACGCACCTCGGAAGACTCCGTCCGCGTCCGCGGCGAGGACCTTCGCATCGGCGGCAAGGCGCTGTTGATGAAGGCGGGTAAGGAGTTCCGGCTGCTTGTCCTGAGCGCTTCGCTGCGGGTGGACTCACAAGCCGTCCGGTCGCACTTCGGTATCCGCAAGACCCGCTTCGCCACACCGGACGAGCTGACCGAGTTGACCGGCTTGGTTCCTGGTTCAGTCCCGCCGTTCGGCCGGCCGATCCTGCCGTTCGATCTGTACGTGGACACGTCGATCGTCGAGAACGACCGCATCGCCTTCAACGCCGGCTCTCTAACGGATTCGATCTTCCTCCACGTGGAAGACTACATTCGAGTCGCCCGACCCGAGGTGTTTTCGTTTGGACTGCGAGCCTGACAGGGTGTGGGCTTCACTGTTGAGCCGTGAACGGTAAGGGTGGACCGCCGTGTCCAGCCACCGAGCCACGCAGCGGCGATCGATCACGGCCCATATGCGAAAGGGTTGAGTTGCCCTGGCAGCACCCAAGGAGATTCTGTGGTGGCCCTGACTGTCAGAGGGCGCCATCCACAGCGGTGGCTCAATAGCCCTTTTTCTTATTGACAATGTTGGTCAGGGTTGAGCCCTCGGTAAACCGCCGAGCGTTCTCCTTCAGCACAGCCATGCGCCGTCCCCAGATTCCGTCGGACTGTCCGGCAATGTGGGGCGTGATGACGACATTCTCGAACTCCCACAAAGGGTCTCCCTTGGGAAGTGGCTCGGGATCCGTCACGTCCAGGCCCGCCCCGGCCAGACGTTTCTCATCCAGTGCCTTCACCAGGGCGCCCTTGTCATAAGTCTTGCCGCGAGAGACCGCGATGAAATAAGAGCCCTTTTTCATCATGTCGAACTCGTTGGGTCCCATCATTCGTTCGGACTCGGGCGTGTGGGGCACCGCCATGAAAACGACATCCGCCCGCGGCAGCAACTCGTGCAACCGGTCGGGGTGAACCGTTTTCTCCACGAAGAACAGATAGGGGACGTCTTTGGGGTCGACCGCAACAACCTTCATTCCGAAGGCAGCGGCGCGTTGGGCGATCTGCGTGCCGATACCTCCGAGCCCGACCACGAGCGCTGTCTTGCCATGCAACTCAATCGGGCGACGCTCGGCTCGAAATCGACCGGGAAGCCACTCTTGCTTTGCTCGCATGGGGATCATCTCGTTCAGCCGGCGCGTCAACGCCAGCAGCAACGCCAGAGCGTGGTCGGCGATTTCCGGTCCTTGGATGATCTTACAGTTGGTCAGCGTGACGTCACTGCTGAGAAGTTCTGGGAATCGGTATCGATCCACCCCCGCGCTGTAGACCTGAATCCATCGCAGCTTCTTCCCCGCCTGAACCAGTTCCCGGCTGCACAGCCCCATAAGCGCGTCGGCATCCGGGATCTGTTGCAGGGCCTCGGCAGCATTGGAGACAGGGACGAAATTGGCCCGAGCGACGGTCCGCAGTTCCGATATCTGGTCGGCCGAGAGACCGGCAACTACAATCTTGGGCGTGGCCTGTGGCCAGACGACCGCAGGAAACAGCGCGATGCACGCCCACAGCACCGCTGAATAAAGTCTCTTCATACAGCACCTCTCTTCGACACGAAAGCACCTTGGCCGAATGCTTGTTGATTATAGTGCGGTTTGCCGAGGCCTGGCCCGCGGCGCCATAGTCAGGTGCTATCTTAGATTTTGAGCACCACGAAGTTCAGGAAGGTGTGTTGACCCTCGGCGCGATCCTAGGCCGAGATCCGACCCTGGCTGTACGACCGGAAGACGCCCATCAGAACTGTGAGAAGGTTGTCGCTCGGCGACGTTGTCAACTGGATCACGACCGGGGACGCCACGATCCGCCACTTTGAGGATTACGGCCCCGGCAGTAACCCGAGCGAATGACTTGGCTCACCGCAACCTTCTATTACATGGCGGCCGCCAGTGTCGTTAGCGCGCTTCTGGCGGTGACACGGAAGAACCCGGTCCACAGCATGCTCTGGGTTCTAGCGCTCTTCCTACACGTGGCGGGCATCTTCCTGCTGCTGGCGGCGGAGTTTCTGGCAGCGGTGCAGGTCATAGTGTACGCGGGCGCCATTTTGATCTTCTACCTCTTTGTTGTGATGCTGCTCGACCTGCCGGACGAGGCGGCTCGTCCGCGGTTCGGCAATCATTGGCCGCTCGCCGCCGCCGTCGGTCTCTCTTTCGCAGCCTTGGCTTGGTTCGCCCAAGTCGATGGTCTTGACTCTGTTGGAGCCGTCGTCGCGCCCGACGCACAGAGCTTGGCAGCGAAAGGTCCGCCTCAGGGGAGCCTGGCAGAGGTAGGCATGGCGCTCTTCGGCCCCTTCGCGTTGCCCTTCGAAATAGCCTCTCTGGTGCTCCTGGCTGCCATCGTCGGCGCCGTCGTCCTCGCCAGGCGGAGGCCACCAGCTTCATGATCGTGCCGGTGGGGACGGTTCTGGGATTGAGCGCTATCCTCTTTGGCATTGGGGTATTCGGCTTCCTGGCCCGGCGCAACATCATCCTGATGCTCGTCTCCGTTGAGGTCATGCTCAATGCAGTCAACCTCAGTCTAGTCGGCTTCAGCCGGCACCTCGAAGACCCGCGTGGTCAGGTTTTAGCCCTCTTTGTGATCGCCGTGGCCGCCGCCGAGGCAGGGGTCGGCCTGGGGCTCGTGATTGCCTTGAACCGCAACCGGCCCGGGGCGGCCGTGGCGGACCTGACCGAACTCAAATGGTGACGGTTTCGCTGATCCCGCTGCTGGCGGTGCTTGTGGCGGCCTTGGGCGCACTCCTCATCGCGTGCACGGGCGAGCGTCGCGCCAATCTGAGGGAATTCTGGTCGATTGCGGCAGGTGTGGTGATGTTCGTTCTTGTGGCCTCCATGGTCCCGGAGGTCCTGGCCGGCGGCACGCCGGAGTGCGTGCTGTTCCGGATCCTCCCCGGCATCGAACTGGCCTTTCGGGTGGATGCCTTCGGCCTCCTCTTTGCCTCGGGGGCATCGCTGCTGTGGATCTTGACCTCTTGCTACTCGATCGGCTACATGCGTTCTCTTAGAGAGCATGCGCAAACCCGATACTTTTCTTGTTTCGCTCTGGCTCTTTCCGCCACCATCGGGGTGGCGTTCGCCGCCAACCTCTTCACGCTGTTTCTGTTCTATGAAGCCCTGACCCTGGTTACCTACCCCCTGGTGGGTCATCACGAAACGGCCGAGGCAAAGGCAGGCGCCCGCAAGTACGTGATCTATCTTCTGGGTGCCGCCAAGGTGTTCCTGATGGCCGCCATCATTCTGACCTACAACGTGGCCGGCACCCTGGAGTTTCGCAGTGGCGGGATACTGCCGGCGGCACAGCTCACGGAGCAGCCCACGCTGCTCTTTGTGATCTTCGCCCTATTCCTGTTTGGATTCGCCAAGAACGCGCTCATGCCGTTGCACAGCTGGCTGCCGGCTGCCATGGTGGCCCCCACTCCGGTGAGCGCATTGCTGCATGCGGTAGCGGTGGTAAAGACCGGCGTTTTCTCCACGCTGCGGGTTTTTCTCTTCGTCTTCGGTCCTCAGGCCATGCGTGAACTCGGCGCGGACCAACTGGCCTTGGGAGCCGCGTCGGCGACGATCCTGGTCGCATCGCTCCTGGCACTCGGCCAGGACAACCTCAAAGCCAGACTGGCCTTCTCCACAGTGAGCCAGCTCTCCTACATCATCCTGGGGGCGGCACTCTTGAACTCCAGCGGAGTGCTGGGCGGGATCGCCCACATCACCAACCACGCCGTTTCCAAGATCACTCTCTTCCTATGCGCCGGCTCGATCTATGTATCCGCGCACAAGACCGAAATCAGCCAGATGTCGGGCCTGGCCAAGCGCATGCCGTGGACCATGGCAGCGTTTTCGCTTGCCTCGTTGAGCATCGTGGGCATTCCCCTCACCAGCGGGTTCGTGTCTAAGTGGTTCCTCGCCCTCGGCACGGTGGACGGGGACAGCTTTGTCTTGCTCGGAGTCATCCTCGTCAGCTCACTACTGAGCGCGGCCTACCTCGGGCCGATCGTGTACAAGGCCTACTTCGAGGAGGAGCCGGCGACTAATGAGAAAGTCCGGGAGGTGCCCTGGATGGTCGCGCCCTTGGCAGTCAGTGCTGCCGCAAGCCTACTTCTGGGCCTCTACTCTGCCCCTGTCCTGGCACTGGCAGGGAGGGCCATGCCGTGAACTTTTTAGAGAGGCAGCTAGAAGATCCCGTCCGCTTCGCCCGGATCAAACGATGGTTCTACGTTGGCCTGGCGGTAGTAGCTCTGGCCGAAATCGTCCTGCCGTACATCTTCCACGGCGATGACCACCATTTCTCGTTCGAGAGCTTTCCTGCTTGGGGTTCGATTTACGGGCTGGTCTCCTGTGCAGCGATCATAGTCGTATCAAAATTCATCGGAAAAGTGTGGCTCATGCGCCGCGAGGACCACTATGACTCCTGAGTGGGTGCACCCAGGGCTTCTGCTCATCCTGGGCGCCTGGGTCTTGGTGTTTCTCAAAGGCCGGGTCAAGCGCGTGGTGATGCTCGCCCTTCCTGCCGCGGCCCTGGTCAATTGCTTGCTCATGACGCCGGGAACCTATGGCGTCGCTAGGTTTCTGGGGCAAGACCTCGTATTCGGCCGCGTGGACAGCTTGAGCCTGGTCTTTTCCTATGTCTTTTCGCTCATGGCTTTCCTGGGTATGGTCTACGCGCTCCATGTGGAAGACGATGCCCAGCACGTAACCGCCCTGACTTATGCGGGGGGCGCGCTCGGGGTGACGTTTGCCGGAGACTTCCTCTCCCTTTACATCTTCTGGGAGCTCATGGCGGTTTCATCCGCGCTGCTGGTATGGCGGCGACGCGAAGCATCCGCGGTGGCAGCCGGGTTCCGTTACCTTCTCGTCCACGTAGTCGGGGGGCTCATCCTGCTCGCAGGGATCGTGCTCCATTGGTCGGAGACCGGGTCGCTTGCTTTCGGGGATATGGGAGTTGCCTCCGGCGGCGCCTGGGCCTTGATCCTTGTCGCCTTTCTCCTCAACGCGGCCGTCCCACCGCTGGGGGCCTGGCTTCCGGACGCCTATCCCGAGGCCACGGTCACGGGCGCGGTCTTCATGACAGCCTTCACCACCAAGTCCGCGGTCTACGTCCTGATCCGCGGCTTCGCCGGGACGGAGCTGCTGGTGTGGTTGGGAGCGGCGATGGCGGTCTACGGGGTGGTCTACGCCGTGCTGGAAAACGACGCGCGCCGGCTGCTGGCGTACCACATTATCAGCCAGGTTGGCTATATGGTCTGCGGGGTGGGGATTGGGACCGCGCTGGCCATCAACGGCACCACGGCCCACGCTTTTGCTCACATCCTCTACAAGGCGCTCCTCTTTATGGGAGCCGGCGCTGTCTTGCAGGTAACCGGGCTGCGAAGGCTGAGTGATATGGGCGGTCTCTACAAGACCATGCCGGTCACGCTCGGCCTCTACATGGTCGGCGCCTTCGCTATCTCGGCCGTGCCGCTCTTTAGCGGCTTCGTGAGCAAGTCCATGGTAGTCTCTGCCGCGGGCGAGGAACACTTGGCGTTGGTCTTTCTCTTGCTGACTTTGGCCTCGACCGGCACATTTCTGCACACCGGCCTTAAGCTTCCCTACTACATGTTCTTCGGCAAAGACTCAGGCGTGCGAGCCCAGGAGCCACCCAGAAACATGCTCGTGGCCATGGGTTTGGCTGCGGTCGCGTGTGTTGTGATCGGGGTCTTCCCCGACCTGCTTTATCGGCACCTTCCAAACCCCGTGGACTACGTGCCATATACCCTCCCGCACGTTACAAGCACCCTTGGGATGTTGGGCTTCACAGCGCTGGGCTTTTTCCTGCTGCTCAAGCAGCTCGACCCCGAGCGCACAATCAGCCTCGACACGGATTGGTTCTACCGCCGAGGTACGGCCGGCTTCGTGGCCCTGGTCCAAAGTCCTCTGGCGCGTCTTGAGTACGGCTTCGTTGGAGAGATCTACGAGTTTGTGATACGGCGGCCCGTGTTGGGTGCGGCCGATCTCTTGCGGAGACTCGACAGCCTCGTAGTCGATTCTGCGTTCATAGGCGTGGGACGTTCGACCCAAACCTTGAGCCAGGTCATGAAGACGGCGGTGAGCGGCCACACCCAGCATTACGGGCTGATAATGGCGGCCGGAATCCTCGTACTCTTCGCCGTGGCAATGCTCGCCCTATGATTGCTTATCCAGTCCTGACGGTCACAACATTCCTGCCGCTCGTGGGTGCGGCTTTGATCCTGCTCGTTGGCAGCGAGCGGCTGGCGCGCTGGATCGCCCTGGCCACGACCCTGGCGACTTTGGCTGTCTCGGCCCCCCTCTACTGGTACTTCGACAAGGGCTCGAGCGCTCTGCAATTCGTCGAGTCTCGAGACTGGATCCCGTCGTGGAACATTGCCTACAGCATGGGCGTGGATGGTATCAGCCTCCCATTCATCTTCCTCTCCGCACTCTTGAGCGTCCTGTGCATCGGCGCCTCGTGGGCTGCGATCCGAACGAGAGTGCGCGAATTCTACGTCGCGCTTTTGGTCGCGGAGACGGCGATGATCGGGCTTTTTGCCGCATCGAACCTCTTTCTCTTCTTTGTCTTCTGGGAGCTGATCGTCATTCCCATCTTTCTCCTCATCGGCGTCTGGGGAGGTCCGGGGCGGGTCTACGCCGCAGTCAAGTTTCTGCTCTTCACCCTGGCCGGAAGCGTCTTGATGCTTGTGGGCATCATCGCCCTATACCAGATCAGCGGCACGTTGGACTTCAAGGCCCTTGCCCTGGCCCATGCGAGCCTGGAGCCCACGCAGCAAGCCTGGCTTTTCGCGGCCTTTCTGGCCGCCTTCGCGGTCAAGGTTCCCATGTTTCCGGTGCACACCTGGCTCCCGAACGCCCACACCGAGGCCCCCACGGCCGGGAGCGTGATCCTGGCCGGGATCCTTCTCAAGATGGGGGCCTACGGCTTCCTGCGTGTCTCGCTTCCCATACTTCCGGACGCCGTACAGCTCTTCCTCAAGCCCATGCTCGTCATCTCCGTGGTGGCCATCGTCTACGGTGCGTACGTGACCTTGGTCCAGACGGACGTCAAGCGCCTCATCGCCTTCTCGAGTGTTAGCCACATGGGGTTCGTCACCTTAGGCATCTTCACACTTGACCGCGGCGGGGTCGAGGGCGCGATCCTCCAGATGATCAACCATGGGATCGTCTCCGCGGCGCTGTTCTTGTGCGTCGGCATGATCTACGAGCGCACCCACACGCGAGAGATCAAGGACTACGGGGGGGTTGCCAAAGCCGCCCCGGTCTACTCCACTTTGCTGGCGCTCTTTTGTCTGGCGGCCGCGGGATTCCCGGGTTTGAATTCGTTCGTAGGGGAGTTCCTCATCATCGGCGGCGCCTTCAGGACCGAGGCCTGGCTGGGGGTCATGGCGGTCTGGGGCGTAGCCTTGGGAACAACCTACCTGGTTTGGCTCTACTACCGGGTGGTCATGGGCAAGATCAACCCAGGGCTTGCGGGGCTCAAGCTCGAGCTCAACGCCCGTGAGGTGGCAACGTTGGCCCCACTGGCCTTACTCGCCTTGTATCTCGGCCTCTACCCTGAGAGCGTCCTCTCCTATCTTCGGGCTCCCGTGGCCCAGCTCCTGGCAGCCGGAGTCGCGCCGTGAGTGGTGTAACCATTTCTGACCTGGCCCTGCTGGTCCCGGAGCTGATTTTGGTCGGCACGGCCTTGGTGCTCCTTCTCCTAGCGCGCCGGATCCAGAGGGCGCCCGTGGCTATGGTCGGGACAGTTCTCGCCGCGTTAGCCGCCGCACTGGCGTCGGGTTGGGCCTTGTCCGGGGGCGCCCAAACTGGGTTTGGGGGCATGATCACCCTGGACGGCTACTCGCAATTCTTCAAGGTGCTGATCGCCGCCACTCTAGCTCTGGCCGCGCTTCTCTCCGTGAGGACCATCGACAGGGACCAGATTCCGCGTGCCGAATACCATGTCCTGCTCCTGTTGGCTTCGACAGGAATGATGCTGGCAGTTTCAGCCCTAGACCTCTTGACCCTCTACCTGGGCTTGGAGCTCATGACGCTGTGCTCCTACATCCTGGTAGGGATCACGGTGGAAAAGCCGACGTCAAACGAGGCTGCGATCAAGTACTTCCTTCTTGCTTCCTTCGCCTCGGCCCTGCTTCTCTACGGGATAAGCCTTACCTACGGGCTGACGGGCGCCACAGACTTCGCAGCGATTGCCTCGGCTCTCATCGAGCAGGGCCCGGGAGGTAACCCCCTCCTGTTGGCGGCCATAGGGCTGGTGACAGTAGGAATCGCCTTCAAAATCGCGGCGGTGCCGCTGCATGCCTGGGCGCCGGACGCTTACCAAGGCGCGAGCGCTCCGGTTGCGGCTTTTTTGGCGGCCGGTTCCAAGGCGGCCGGTCTGGCGGCGCTGGGACGGGTCGGCCTGGTCGCGTTCGGGTCTGAATCCAACGCTTTGTCCGTGGTTCTGCTGGGGCTCGCGGCCCTGTCCATTGTTGTGGGAAGCATAGTCGCTCTGTCCCAGACCGACATGAAGCGCCTGTTGGCCTATTCCTCCATTGCGCATGCGGGCTACGCCCTTCTGGGCCTCATCGCCGGCACGCCCGAAGGGGTCTCGGCGACCATGACTTATACCTTCTTCTATGTCTTCATGACTCTGGGGGCCTTTGGCGTGGTCATCGCTCTGGGCAAACGGGGCGAGAGCCTGGACGGCTATCAAGGCCTGGCCGCGCAGCGGCCCGGAATAGCCGCGCTCATGCTGCTGTTCCTGTTGTCTCTGACCGGCATCCCGCCAACGGCCGGGTTCGTGGCCAAGTTCGTTGTGATCCTAAGCGCAGTGCGCGCGGGCCATATCGCGCTGGCGGTGCTGGCCGTAGCCTGTAGCGTGGTCTCCGCATTCATCTACATGCGCGTGGCCGTCCTCATGTACATGAGGGAGCCTCAGGATGCGGCGCCGTCGCGCTTCCCGATGGCGGTGTCCGCGGCACTCGCCGTGGCTGCGCTGGTCACCTTGATCGGCGGAATCTCCCCCGGCAGCGTCACGCCCTGGGCAGTCTCGCCGTGATCCGAGAATGATGTACAGTAAAACTATAAGTTGGACGCGACACTCTAGCCAGGTTGTCGACTTGTGAACGAATACATAGGGATCGCCGTCAGTTTTGTCCTGGCCGGTGGGATCGCAGCCGCGATGGTGGTGTTGGGCTCCACGCTGGGAAAAAAGAAGCCCACGCCCGAAAAGTTAGCGCCGTTCGAGTGTGGAAAGGATCCCTTCTCCCTCCACATGGGGAGGCTGGCGATCAAATTTTATCTGACCGCAATCCTGTTCATTCTCTTCGATGTCGAGCTCGTCTTCCTCTATCCATGGGCCGTGGTCTACCGCACCCTGGGGTCGTTGGGCCTGGTCGAGATGGGCGTGTTTCTGGGGATCTTGATGGTTGGTTACGTTTACGCATGGGACAACGGCGCCCTCGAATGGAAGTGATATGCCAGGCAGTGCTACACAGAGCGAACCATCGTATTTCACCAGCCGCCTGGATGAGGCGATTGGCTGGGCCCGAAAGTACTCTATCTTCCAATACCCGTTCGTAACCGCATGCTGCGGGATGGAGTACATGGCAGCGGCCTGCTCTCACTACGACGTCGACCGCTTCGGAGCGGGCCTCCCCAGGTTCTCTCCGCGTCAGGCCGATGTACTCTTTGTCGTCGGCACCATCAGTCACAAGATGGCGCCGGTGTTGAAGCGCATCCATGACCAGATGGCCGAGCCCAACTGGGTGGTCGCCTTCGGAGTCTGCACATGCACGGGCGGTTTCTATGACAACTACGCGACCGTGATGGGTATCGACACCATCATGCCAGTGGATGTTTACATACCGGGATGCCCACCGCGGCCGGAGATGGTGCTTGACGGCCTGATGAAGCTACAGGACAAGATCCAGGACCAGCATACAACCGGCCAGCGGCCCGCGGTCGAGCCTCGCCCGGACATCTTCTGAAGTATGAGTACCTCCGCTTTGATCGAGTCTGTCGCGGACCGGTTCCCCGACGCAGTGTTGGCTTCCCACACCTACCGGGGTGACGCCACCCTGGTTCTCGGGCGGCAGTCGCTGCTCGAGGTGGCACGGTTTCTCAAGGAGGACCCGGCCTTCCAGATGAATTTCCTGATGGACTTGACGACCGTGGACTACTCCGCTTTTGGGAAACGGCCCAGTCCGGCTTTTTTCAGTTCATCCGGAGTGGCGGTGAGCCCATCTCCTCAGATTCCGGATGAGGACCCCTGGCCCGGACCACCGGGACAGTCGCGCTTCGCGGTCGTGTACCACTTCTACTCTGTGGTCCACAAGCATCGGCTAAGGCTGGTGGTTCCCGTCGAAGAGGCCGATGCCGAGGTGGATTCCCTGACTTCATTGTGGCCTGGAGCCGACTGGCTCGAGCGCGAGGTCTGGGACATGTTCGGGATCAACTTTAGAGGGCATCCGGACTTGAAGCGCATCCTCATGTACGAAGGGTTCGAGGGACACCCGCTGCGTAAGGACTATCCGGTCAACAAGCGCCAGCCCCTGATTGGACCGGTCAACTAGCCTTCCCCATGGAGACGACCTCAACGCCGGAGATGACTCCGACGCCGCAGGGCGAGCCCGCCGATCTCGAGACGCGGGACATGATGCTCAACATTGGCCCCGCGCACCCGGCCATGCACGGGATCATCCGCATCGTGACCAAGCTCGATGGGGAGCAGATCCAAGAGGCCGAAGTGGAGATCGGCTACCTTCACCGCGGCTTTGAGAAGATGGCGGAGACCGTCGATTACAACGGCGTCATCCCCTACACCGACCGGCTCAACTACGTCTCCCCGCTCATCAACAACATGGGCTACTGCATGGCCGTAGAGAAGCTGCTTGGAATCTCGGTTCCAGAGCGCTGCCACTACGTACGGGTGATCCTCTCGGAGATTTCCCGGATCTCGGACCACCTGACCTGTGTGGGGGCAAGCGCCATGGAGCTGGGCGCCTTCACCGTCTTTCTCTACATGATCAAAGCCCGCGAGTATCTCTGGGAACTCGTGGAGAAAGTCACCGGGGCGCGTCTGACGGTCAGCTATTGCCGTGTCGGCGGGGTGAAGGCCGACCTCCCCGATGATTTCGCCGAGCCCTGTAGTAAAGCCTTTGCGGAGACACGCAAGGTCCTCGCCGAAGCGGATGGGCTGCTCACCCGCAATCGCCTCTTCACAGACCGCATGAAGGGAACGGGCGTGATCTCCGCCGAAGACGCCATCTCCTACGGGATCACAGGTCCGTTTCTTCGCGCCAGCGGCGCGGACTACGATGTGCGCAAGGACTGCCCCTACGCCGTCTACGACCAACTGCCTTTCGACGTACCGGTGGGTACCCGCGGGGACAACATGGATCGTTATCTCGTACGCATGGAGGAGATGGAGCAGTCCATGCGCATCGTAGAGGCCGCGCTTCGGGACATACCGGGCGGCCCGGTCCTGGTCAACCCTGAGACAGGACGCCCCATCCCGGCCGCCGAGATGGTGGACCTTGGCAAGGTGGGAAACATCGTGACCATCTCAGACCGTCCCGCCGTGACCGCTCCAACCCTCGAGGGTTCGGGTCGTGCCCAGCATCCGTCCATTGCCGCGGACGAAAAGCGAGTCTTCCTTCCTCCCAAGGAGGACGCCTACGGCAACATCGAGGGGCTCATGCAGCAATTCAAGCTGGTCATGTTCGGCCACGGCGTGCGGCCGCCCGAGGGAGAGGTCTACTTCCCGGTGGAAGGGGCGAACGGGGAACTCGGGTTCTACGTGGTGAGTGACGGAGCCGGCAGCGCGTACCGCGTACGCGTCCGTCCGCCCTGCTTTGCCATCATGTCGGCGCTGTCCAAACTCCTCACCGGGGACATGATCGCCGACATGGTCCCCACCTTCGGGTCCGTCAACATGATCGGCGGGGAACTCGACCGGTGATACTTTCAGACCTTGAAGGTAAAGCCGAGGAGATCCTCGAGCGTTACGAGTACCCCAAGGCGGCCATGCTGCCTGTCTTGTGGCTCGTCCAGGAGAATCAAGGTCACATCTCCCAAGAAGCGGAGGCTTGGGTGGGGCGCATTCTGGGTGTGGCGCGTTCCCACGTGCGCGAGGCGGTCTCCTTCTACAACATGTTCCACACCAAACCGGTGGGCCGGCGCGAGCTTCGGGTTTGCACGAGTCTGCCATGCCTGTTGCGCGGGGCGGACCATCTGCTGGACAGGATCAAGGAGAGCTTGAAGATCAGTCCGGGCGAGACCACCCCGGATCAGGAGGTCACCCTCACAGAGGTCGAGTGCCTCTGCGCCTGCGAGATGGCACCCATGGCGCAACTCGACGAACGCTTCGTCGGCCCTCTCGAGGGTGAGACGGTCGACACCCTCGTCCAGGACGCCCTCAAGGAACCCGGCCACCCGGAATCGACTCCTAACCCTGACCCCTTCATCTGCTCCGACGGGCCGGTGCTTTCCACGCGCTTCAAAGATCCAGAGGGGACCTGGTTGGAAGACTACGTCTCTGACGACGGGTACGTCGCGGCTAAGAAAGCTCTCACCTCCATGACACCGGCGGAAGTGATTGACGAGGTCAGCAGGGCCAAGCTGCGTGGCTTGGGTGGGGCAGGGTTTCCGGCCGGAAGAAAGTGGTCCTTCGTTCCCAAGGAAACGACTAAGCCCAAGTACCTCGTGGTCAACGCGGACGAGGGAGAGCCCGGCACCTTCAAGGACCGCTACATCATGGAGCGGGATCCGCACGCCCTGCTCGAAGGCATGATCATCACAGCCTATGCGATTGGCAGTCACAAGGCCTATGTCTACATTCGAGGCGAGTACTTCCAGTCGGCCACGCGCTTACAACGCGCCATCGATGAGGCCTGTAGTCACGGTTGGCTTGGCAAGAACATCCAGGGGACCGGCTTTGACCTGGATGTGGTCATCCACCGTGGAGCCGGCGCCTATATCTGCGGCGAGGAGACCGCTCTCCTTACTTCGCTAGAGGGTGGGAAGGGTTTTCCCCGTCTCAAGCCACCCTTCCCCGCGATCTCCGGCCTCTTCGCTTCCCCCACCATCGTGAACAACGTGGAGACCTTGGCCTGTGTCCCTTTCATTCTGCGCAATGGAGCCGACCGTTTTGCCGAAATAGGCACGGAGAGTCAGGGCGGCACGCGGCTCTTCTGCGTCAGCGGTCATGTGGTGCGGCCCGGCGTCTACGAGGCGCCGGTCAGCGTTACCCTGCGGGAACTCATCGAGAGCGCCGGTGGTGTGCGCGATGGCAACAAGCTCAAGGCCGTCATCCCCGGAGGTATCTCAGCCAAGATCTTGACAGCCGATGAGATCGACGTTGCCATGGACTTTGACTCCCTGATGGCCGCGGGCAGCATGGCGGGGTCCGGGGGCGTGATCGTGATGGATGAGGCCACCTGCATGGTCCAGGCGCTCGACTCCGCGGCGCGGTTCTTCGCCGACGAGTCCTGTGGTCAATGCTCGCCGTGCCGTGAAGGGACCGGCTGGGTCCATCGCATCTTGCGCCGTATCGTTGAGGGGAGGGGGAGTATTCGGGACTTAGACGAGCTCCTCGCCATCGCCGGCGACATGGAAGGAAACACGATTTGCGTCTTCGCGGACGCCGCCGCATGGCCAGTGCAGTCCTACATCAAGAAATTTCGGCACGAGTTTGAGGAGTACATCCACACCGGGCGTAGCGTTGAGCAGAAGGAGGCCGTGGCATGCCCAGCCTGAGCATCGACGGCCGTGAAGTGAATGTGCCCGACGGGACCACGGTGATCCAGGCCGCGGAGAAGCTGGGGAACTTCATTCCGCGTTACTGTTACCACCCTGGGCTCTCCATCGCGGGCAACTGCCGCATCTGCCTCGTGGAGGTGGAGAGGATGCCCAAGCTCCAGATCGCCTGCAACATGTACGTCAACGAGGGGATGGTCGTGCACACCAAGAGCGAGAAGGCCGAAGATGGCCGGCGCGCGGTGCTGGAGTTTCTGCTGGCCAACCACCCGCTCGACTGCCCGGTCTGCGACCAATCCGGTGAGTGTGACCTACAGAACTTCTACATGAACTTCGGGCTCTATAATCCTCGTTTCAGGGAACATAAGGTCAAGAAGAAAAAGGCGGTCGAACTCGGCCCCCATGTGATGCTGGATCAGGAACGCTGTATCCTCTGCTCCCGCTGCGTGCGCTTTACGGACGAGATCACCAAGACCGGCGAGTTCGGCATCTTCAACCGCGGGGACCGCGCCGAGTTGGGACTCTATCCCGGCGATGTACTCGACAATCCCTACTCGGCTAACGTCGTGGACATCTGTCCCGTGGGGGCCCTGACCGAGAGCGATTTCCGTTTCAAGGCCAGGGTTTGGTACCTCTCCAGCGCCCCCACGGTCTGTAACGGCTGCAGCCAGGGGTGCAACATGGACATGCACTTCGTCCTCGACAGGCCCCACCTAAACGACGGGTCTCGGGTCGTGCGCATAAAGCCCCGCTACAACCCGGATGTCAACCAATGGTGGTTATGCGATGAGGGGCGCTACGGCTTTGGCTGGATCGATCAGGGCCGTCTTAAAAAGGTACGTGGGCCGTCAGCGGATGGTGCGGATGCAACGTGGGAGCAGGCTCTCACTGGGATCTCAGCGGCTCTGGCCGGGGTCAAGAAACAGGACGGCGATCGAAACGGGGCCGGCGCACGGATTGGGGTGATTGCCTCGGCGCAGCTCACCAACGAAGAGCTCTTTTTGATCCGGGAGATTTTTCGCGGCGCTCTGGGCGCCCAAGTCAGCGCCTCTGTTCCGGAAAAGCCTGCGTCCTCGGACGACTTCCTTGTCAAGGCGGACAAGAACCCCAACACGCTGGGCGCGACCCTTTTGGGCTTGGCCGGTCCGGATGCACCCGACGCCCGGCAGATCGTGGAAGAGGCGCTCGCCGGGAATCTTGACGCCCTGTGGGTTTTCGGGCACGACCTGGTAGAGCTCCTCGGGGAAGAGAAGGTCCGAGAGATCTCAGAAAGGGTAGGTCTCTTCGTCGTTTCAGGCACGAACGAGAACGCAACCGTGCCCCTGGCTCATTGGGTCCTGCCAAGCGCGGCCTATGTCGAGAAGGACGGGACTTTCGTGAATTGCCACAGCCGGGTCCAACACATCGGCAGGGCCTTTCCTCCGCTCGGGGACTCCCGTGAGGACTGGCGCATTCTCCTGGACTTGGCCGGACTGTTGGGTCTGAAGTTCGATTGGAAGGAGCCGCGGGAGATCTTCCGGGGGCTTGCCGAGGCCGAGCCACCGTTCGCGGGATTAAGCTATGAGACGATCGGAGACCAAGGGATTGAGGTTGCGCCGATCGAACCAGCAGCAGGGGTGACCGTGAGGTGATGGAAGACCTGCTCATCAAGCTGGCATTGGCGGGGTTCGTTTTTTTCGGGGTCTTGAACCTGGCAGGGCTGTATACCTGGGTGGAGCGCAAACAGTCGGCCCTGATCCAGGATCGGATCGGGGCCAACCGCGCTGACATCTTCGGCTTTCGGGCGCTGGGACTCTTTCACGGCATCGCCGACGCGGTCAAGATGTTCACGAAGGAGGACATCGTCCCGGCCGGCGCGGATAGAACTCTGCACACTCTAGCCCCCTTCTTCTCGGTCTTCTTCGCCCTGGTGGCCTTCGCCGCGATCCCCTTTGGGGACCGCCTGATTCTGGGGGAGGGCCGTGTCATTGAACTCCAGGTCGCAAAGATCGACGCGGCACTGCTCTACGTTTTTGCCATGCTCTCCCTGGGGGTCTATGGCGTGATCCTTGCCGGCTTTGCTTCGCGCAACAACTACGCGATCCTGGGAGGGCTAAGGGCCACCGCGCAGATGATCTCCTATGAGATCGCTCTGGGTGTCGCCATCATCGGTGTGATCATGGTTTACGGAACCATGGATCTCGGCGAGCTGGTGCGGGCCCAAGGGCGGATGATCGGCGGCTGGATCCCTTTCTGGGGCATCGTCGCCCAACCCGTGGCCTTTATCGTCTTCCTGACCGCGGCGCTCGCTGAAACCAAGAGGCTTCCCTTTGACCTGCCGGAAGGGGAGTCGGAGATCATCGGGTACTTCGTGGAGTACAGCGGAATGAAATTCGGGATGTTCTTCCTCACGGACTTCCTGGAAACGATCATGGTAGCGA
Source organism: Bryobacterales bacterium (assembly GCA_965248255.1). Lineage (GTDB taxonomy): Bacteria > Acidobacteriota > Terriglobia > Bryobacterales > UBA6623 > JAKZVK01. Next base: position 935,250 of record CBDFIW010000004.1, on the reverse strand, counting down.
GCCTGGCAACCACGCTCTTTTTCGGCGGGTGGCAGGTGCCCTTCCTTTTGCCGGACGGATTTCACTTCCCCTGGGGTGGAGAGTTCCTCGTCCCCCATTTGGTCTACGTCCTGCTCGGGGTAGCGAGCTTTTCGACTAAGGTCCTGATCTTTTGCTGGCTGTTCATGCAAATACGCTGGACCCTGCCGCGCTTCCGCTATGATCAGCTCATGAAACTCGGCTGGAGGGGGCTGTTCCCGATTTCGGTGGTCAACGTTGTAGTGACAGCCGTGGTGCTGCTCTTTCTCGGGGAGACGCGGTAATGGCTGTAAAAGTTGTCCGCAGGCCGGAACTGACTTTCTGGGAAAATCTCTACATCCCCCAGATCATTAGCGGCCTCAAGATCACCTCCACGCATTTCTTCCGCAACCTCTTTCTCCACATCGCCCACCTGCTGGGACGTTTCAAGCACCTCCCCGCCTCGGCTACCGTCCAGTATCCCGAGGAGCTCAGGCCCCTCATGTCGAGGTTCCGCAGCCGCCACCGGCTCACCGTGCGCGAGGACAACACGCCCCGCTGCGTGGGGTGCATGCTTTGTGAGACGGTTTGCCCGGCCAAGTGCATTACCATCGTGCCCGGGGAGCATCCCGACCCCAACGTCGAGAAGTACCCGGTTCGCTTCGACATCGACCTGGGGGTCTGCGTCTATTGCGGGTACTGTGTCGAGGTATGCCCCGAGGACGCGATCCGGATGGACACAGGAATCCTCGACCTGGCGGCCTACTCAAGGGAGGCCATGCAGCTTGACATCCACGAGCTGATGGACCCTGAGCTGCGTAAACCGATCAGCGACTGCGGCCTGAAGTTCCCCCACAAGTGCGAGTTAACCGGCGGAGAGATGAAGGGAAGCTGGGAAGGCGTCGACGGGTCATAGTGCAAGGCCAGAGGGAACCGGCCCCCACATGTTCGACGAAAACAAAGGGCTGCGCGGAGGCAGTAAGTGTGGGAATTGTACGCTAATCCTCCGGCGATAGGCATTCGTGCTCTCTAATTAGCAGCCCTTGGTAAGAGTAAGGTTTCTGTGTCAAGCCTGCTCGGTACCCCTGCATGTTGCGGCAGGCCGAACATGCGGACACGGCATGCCGTGTCCCTACATTGTTGAACAACACCGCTCTGGGTTTGCCACGGGCTGCTAGAGCACGTGAAGCCTTCCAGGGCCTCTCAGGCGAGCGGGAAACCGAGTCAACTCAGGGGCCTGGCAATGCTACCATCGGTTAACTCAACGCAGGCGTCGTCCTCGCCAGGATGCAAGTGAACGCACGGTGGCACCTAACGCTTCTCGCGGTTCTCGCAACGCTGAGTTGTTCGGTTTCGCCGGAACCGAGCGCCCCTGAAGGCGAGGTTGACGTCGCGGGACCGGCTGCCTCGGCCGAGGGACCGATAGGAGTTGTCGAGGGCCAAGTGCTCTTCGCGGGAACGGAGATTCCCCAGGGCACGAAGGTAGAAAACACTACAGACCCAGACAACTGCGGGAAGGTTCACTCGCTCGAGAACATTATCGTCTCGCGGGACAGCCTCGGAATCCAAAACGCCATCGTCACGTTTGCGGACGTGGCACTGCCAGATGGCTACAAGCCGCCTGCTTCCCGGCTCGTCCTTGACAATCGGCAGTGCCGCTTTGAACCGCACGTGGCAGTTCTCACCGTCGGCAGCACGATCGAGGCAGTCAGCAGCGACCCGTTCTACCACTCGGTACACCTGTACGGGCTGAAACAACTCAACGTGTCCCTGCATACCTCGAAATCAAGGCTCATTGAGCTTCCGAAGCGCCCAGGGTTTCTGATTGTGAAATGCGACGTCCATGGCTGGATGCAGGCCTACATTCGTGTCGATCCGCACCCGTTCCACGCTGTGACCGACGCGGACGGGCGTTTTCGCATCGAGGGCGTTCCGAAAGGCACGCACGTATTGGAAGTCTGGCATGAGCATTTCGGTTTCCAGAAACACACCGTTATGGTCGAGCCGAACACGACATTCCAATCGACGATTACCTTTACAGCCCAACAGGAGACTGAAAGACAATGACAAAAACCTTCTTGAACCTGTGCACCTGCCTGGCAGCCGTACTGCTTCTTGTTGGGTGCGCTTCCGAATCCGAGCCCACTCGTGAACCGGTCCAGGCAGGACCCCGCTCACAACCCGGTACCGAGATGGGAATTTACACGCCGGAGCAGCACGATCTGTATGACGGCCGCTTTGTCTTGAGTGCGGGGCGCATGTACCAGGTCGGGGGATTGAACGACCCGCCGGGCTGGGACCACATGGGAATCGACGCAGAGAATGCGCATACCGTAGAAGGCGCCGTTGAGATCGATGTCGATGAAATCAGCAACAAAGGCATGTTTGTGGCGAAGCTAAAGATTCCCGAAGGTGAGCTGGTGATCTCGATGGATCGTTTCCATGAATTCAGCCCTTGCCAGAACGGTGGGATCGCCGCGTTTATTTTTGAGCATGGCGACTCGGGTTGTGGGGATACCAACTGGCCGAAGTCACTGCTCTACATCGCGGGTTGGGGGTACGGGCACGCCCTTCTGAACGGCAAGACACTCTACGACGACTACGAAATCCATTTCATGGTGACGCAAGGGATGCGGGACCGGCAGTCGCTGAAGGTCAACTACCCGCTGTTGAATAAGAAGAGCCCAGCGGGAGCGGTCAATCCTACGATGCAGCAGCTCGACTTCTTCATCCGCAGTCCCGAGAAGGACGAGCGGAATAGTCCCGGAAGAAAAGTGTTCGACCACTTCTTTGCGATGGAAGTGACATGGAAATAGCCAATCCGGCTTCCGCGGTGATTTGGAGTGAGGAACGGCCTCGCTCCTCCACAGTGGAGATATTCACCAAGCTAAGTAAACGCGGAACGGAACTAGTACTTAAGATCATAAGTTAGCGTATGAGTAAGAAAGAGGCCGCTGCCTCACGCTGGCCTTGGTCCATTCGAAAGGGGCGGCGTTTTCGTTGTGTGCCTCGAGGAAGCGGTCGATGGCTGCGCGTACTTCGTAGGGCGAGGTGAAACTGGCTCCCTGCAACGCCCGCCGACTGAGGATACTGAACCAGATCTCAATCTGATTCAGCCACGAGGCGTAGGTCGGAGTGTAGTGCAAGTGCACGTTGGGGTGGCGCTGGAGCCAACGATCCCGTTTCGGCTTGTGGGTGTTGAGATTGTCCAGCACGACGTGCAACTCGAAGCCTTCGTAGAGATCCACCAGTTGGTTCATGAAGTCTAGAAACTCTCGCCGCCGGCGACGCTGGTAGTGACCAGCCGTGACGTGACCGGTGGCCACCTCCAGGGCGGCGAACAAGGTCGTTGTGCCATGGCGTTTGTAGCCGTGGCTGAAGCCCGTCAAGGCCTTGCCGTCGGGCAGCCGCAGCCAGCCCTGAGCGCGTTCGAGGGCTTGGATGTGGGGCTTTTCGTCGACGGCTAGCACGACAGCGTTCTCGGGCGGGTCCAGGTAAAGTCCCACGATGTCGGCGGCTTTACGGGCAAACTCGGGATCGGTCGAGAGGCACCAGCTGCGACGACGCCGCAGCGAGATGCCCCGGCGGCGCAGCACGCGCCAGACTTGTTGGTCACTCACCTCGCCGAGCGCTTGGGCCAGGAGTTGGCCGGTCCAAGTGGCCTGTCCGCTGGGCGGCGATTCATCGAGTTTCTTGAGAATGCGTTTCTCGCTCGCGGCGTCGTATTGCCGCGGCTTGCCGGGTCGCGCTTCGTCGGCCAAGCCGGCCAGCCGTTGGCGGGCAAAGCGGGTGCGCCACTTCGACACCCGTGCCGGCCGCGTTCCCAACTGCGCCGCGATCTCCAGGTTCGACTTTCCTTGGGCCGCCAGCAGGACGATGCGAGCCCTTTCGGCGGTACGCCGTTCGGTCTTGTGGGCCCGTCGCCAGCGCTGTAGCGTCCGTTCCTCAGCAGGACTCAAAAGGATGGGCGTGGCTCTTTTAGCCATGCCCTTATTCTATCACAAGTGCGTCTATTTATGATAGTAAGTACTAGGCCTGAGCTAGGTCCGCTTCATACGTCCAGGTGATCCGCAAACCGTCGGTCCAGGGCGATCTTGTACCTTGCCGCCATGCGGCGAGAGAACTCCTTCATCTCCTTGGGCGGCATGGGGGTGAAGCTGCGTGCGGCAGCAAGGTTCGCCCGCAGGTACTCGTGCTTCGGAACTCCCATCGTAACGATGGAGACCGGCAAGGACAGGGCGTAGCGCAGCAGTTTTGACGGCGGGGAGTCTTCGCTGATGATGTCATCCTGCGCGAACACTTTCATCGCGATCACCCCGAGGTTCTTCTTATTCGCGACCGGGAGCGCGACCTTCTCGAAGCTCGTCGACCGGACGGGATTGACGACCATCTTGCCAGGGCCGCTCCGCATCCCCTGCAACGCCGCATTGAGCGCCATCTGTGTGCAATCAACGTCATAGCGCCTGAGAGCTTCCGCCAGCGCCTCGGGATCGGTATGGGAAGTAATCCCGATGTAGCGCGCCAGGCCCTGCTCCCGCAGCTTATAGAGCGCTTCCATGGCTCCGTTCTTCTGTACCATCTCCAAGTCGTCGGGGCCCTTGAGGCTATGCAGGTGAAGCAGGTCCACGTGATCGACACCCAATCGCTTCAAGCTCTCCTCGGCACGCCGCAAGACCTCATCCGCCGTGCGGGCCTGCGTCTTTGTTGCCAAGAACAGCCCTTTTCGACGGCCCTTGATTGCCTTGCCGATCCAGCTCTCGCTCCTCCCGTTACCGTAGGACTGCGCGGTGTCGAGGTACGTGATGCCAGACCTGAGGGCCATATCGATAACCTCAACGCCACGGTCCTCCTCCTCGTACATGATGAGGCGACTGCCACAACCCAGAGCGAGCATGGGCAGGCGCTGGCCTGTGCGGCCGAGGACTCGAGTGGGCAAACCCTTCGCCATCCGAGGATCGGCTGCCCGGGCGGCAACCGTTGAGGCAATGGCGCCACCGATGAAACCGCGGCGAGAGATCGGATTCCTTGCCATGACTGCGAACCTCCTTGGTCCTCACGATCTCACACAAATAGCCCTCTAGTAAAGATGTGGCCCGAAGGCGGGACCAACCCCGCCGACCGGCAACCCGGGACGAGGAGGTGATGGCTCGGGTTGACCTTATGCCCGGGAAGGATCAAGCAACGTCAGGAGTGTCCCAGGCCGGATAGGTGGAGAGTGGGTCTAGGGAACCTTGGCGGCATCCAACACTCGGAGCCAGTTCTCACCCAGAACCTTGCGAATGGTCTTTGGTTCCAGCCCCTTGCCGAACATGCCCTCCGTAAAGCGCCCGTAGCTGGTGGCATCGAAACCCCGTAGACCACCACCTCCGCTCATCAGATCGAGGCCGATGCCAACGTTATCGTCCCCCACAAGACTGAGGACATGCTCAAGCTGCTCGACCCAGTCCTCGACGCTTGGCAAAGGTGCTCCCGCATCGACGAGTTCCTGTTGACGCTCTCTCCACGGCCGTCCATAGCCGTTACCGCCGCGGTTACTGCGCTCACGCGTCCACCGATCATGAAGCTCGGCATCCAGCTTCGTAATGTAGTCACCGTAACCGATCGGCTCGCGGAACAGCTTCATTCCCTCAATCAGGTGACGCCTCCGCTCGGCACGAGGACGGCCCTGGGCATGTTCCCACTCCGTGAAAGCCGCACTCAGCGCGCTGCCGGAGTGATGCATGGACATCAGCCCTCCCTTGGCCGCCAAGGCCTTGAGCAGCTCGTCGGACATCGTCCGTGTGCGCCCCGAAAAACGTCCCAGCGCCGTATGGGTATCGACCACCGGCGCCTGGCTGGCCTCGATGATCTGGAATTGGGCCTCTTCGCTAGCGTGGGAGATGTCAATCATCATGCCCAGTCGGTTCATCTCTCGAATCACTTCCCGGCCACGATCTGTAATGCCGCCCCACTTCTTCTCGCCAACCCATACGTTGGTCAGTGCGTTACTCGTGTTGTGAGTCGTGAACTGCATCATGCGCACGCCCAAACGATGAAACGACCGCAGCACGTCCAGATCCCCTTCAGGGTCCATGCCTCCCTCGAGAGCCAGAATCGCGGCCATCTTGCCGTCCGCGGTAATGCGCCGGACATCCGAGGAAGTGAGTACCAACTCCATCTTGTCTTTGTTGGCTTCGACGATCTGGTAGAAAAGTGCGATCAGACGGAAGGCTTGCTTGACGGTGTAGTTGTAGTTCGCATAGGGGTCCTCGATGTAGACGGTGTGGATTACCACGTCGAGACCTCCTTGCCTGGCCCGCGCGTAGTCAAACAGCTCTGTTTCCTGGACCTCCCAGGGGTCGATCCCTTGGTGAAACACGGGGGTCATGATGTGGACGTGCCCATCGATGACGATCGCTTGTTCATGGAGTGAGGCCGCAGTCAGCTCTGCTGTGGGCGGCGGCTCGGCTTCGTCCGACGGCGGACCGCACCCGATTGTGTTCAGCGCGAATACCAGGACCAGCGCGAAGTGGGCTTTCATGAGAGTGTCCTCCCTAGACTCACGGAGTGGCGCTTATTGCCTGCTCAGCGGTCGCCGGCCCCTCACGGGATGACCGGGAGCAAGATGTGCGAAGAGCGGCTACCGGAATGGTAGACCGTCTGATGCGCTATCTTCACCTGAGCACCTGTCCCGAACGGCTCGCCGGTGTTCGGGTTGCGGTCGAACTGCGGAAAGTGGCTGCTCGTGATATCGACTCGAATGTGATGTCCCGGCTGAAACGCGACACTGGTGCCTACCATGTCAATCTCGAGCTTGTAGACCTTGCCGGGTTCGAGCAGCTCCGGCTTGTCGAGCCCCTGCCAATAGCGGGCCCTTATTGACTCCCGCATAATATAGAGTCAGTCAAAACAAAGAGAAGACTGTTTCCAGAAGGCCGTGATCAAACGCGGTTTGCGGTACATGCGGCGGAGTGCCTTGCGGGCCCGCTCGTTCAGCTCGCCGTAGTCTTTCGGACAGACGTTCGGCAACTCGTGCTGCTTCCAGTAAGCCCAGATGTATTCCACCGGATTCAACTCCGGCGCATAGGGTGGCAAGTACTCGGTTGCGATGTGGCCTTCGGAGAGTTCGATGAACTCTTGCACCAGGCGGCTACGGTGCGCCGGCAGCCGATCCCAGACGATCAGCAGCGGGCGATCGATATGACGTACCAACGCCTTGAGAAAGTCGGTCACTTGCTCTTTGCCGATCGCACCGGGATAGAGCCGGAAGTAGAAGTTACGCAGCGTCAGCCCCGCCGAGACGGAAAGCTTCTCCCAGTTGAAGTTAAACTGCAGCACCGGTGTTTGGCCACGTGGCGCCCAGGTGCGGCAGCGATGCGGCTTCTGACTCAATCCGCTTTCGTCGATGAAGACGAGCGTACGGCCTTCGTTTTGGGCTTTTTTTTAATGCGCTTCCAGGTCTTGCGCTTCCAGGTGCGGATCCGCTCTTCGTTGCGCTCGCGCGCCTTTCCGGCCGGGCGTTGCGGGCTCCAGTCGAGCGCTCGCAGGATCTTCCAGGCGTGGCCTGCGTGGTATGCGACCCCGAACTCGTCTCCGGTCAGCCGAGCCACCCGCGGACAGCTCCACAGGGGCGTTGGGAAGCCGTGGGCTTCCGGGCCTTCCAGCAGCAGCGACGTCAGGCGTTCGCGTTGTGCGGCATCGAGGAGCGGCTTGCGTCCGGCGCGCCCGGCCTGGCGGAGTCCGGCCGCACCCTGCTCGCGGTATTGCCGCCGCCACTCACTGACGGTTTGGCGAGCGACGTTCAGCCGTCTCGCCGTCTCGGACTGATTGTGGCCTTGGTGGAGCAGCCGCATCGCTTCGAAACGGCGCTTCTCCAGCGCCTTGAAATCCCGCTTCACACCTTTGGGGTTGCCCATACATATATAGATGCTCCACACTGTCAAAAAGTGTCATAATAATTTGCGGGCTTCAATAGGATACCCTCTGCCATGTTATAGGCCTTGCCGTCGGGATAGACGTCCACGAGTTTGGCGACGAAGTCGGTGTCCACCGCATCGGACGAGGCGTACAGCACGACCTTGACGGGTCCCGTCACCCCCACCTCTTCCTCCAAGAAGTCGGAGGTACAGACCAGGACGTCGTGGCGGCTCTCCACCTCTTTCTGGTCGCGCGGGCCTGAAGGGGTGGGCGTTCCACAGCAGTTGTTCCCGCCCACACTCGGGACCGGCATGTCCGGATCGTAGGCGTATTTGTCCGGTTGCGAAGAGGAGCCCGGTTTGTCCCATGAAAGCCGGCCGTCACCGCGGTAGCTATTGGCGCTTCCCCCGCTATGCAGGTAAAGCTCCTTGTACTGGGTGCGAGCCAGCGGGTATTCGTTTTCGTGCCGCCAGACGTTCTTCCCCATGACGTAAAGGGTGACCGGCGGCTCGTCGCCGACGCCGTTGTCGACTCCCTTGAGCCAGTGGTCATACCAACGCAGGATGAGCGCGTCCCGATCCACGTCAGCGTGTTCGCCGAAATCTAGATCGCCGGTGACCTGGGAGGGGCCATGGCCCCAAGGTCCGATCGTCAAGTGGCTCTTTTCACGGGCCATCGCCGTCTTGCCCTGGCGACTCATTCCCGAATAGCCCCGTAGGGTTCCCTGGCTGAAGATGTCGAACCAGCCGCCCACCGTATGAACCGGAACGCCGATCCTCTCGAACACTTCTTCGGCATTGACCTTCTTCCAGTAGTCGCCGTAGTCGGGGTGGGCGATCCAGTCCTTGTAAAACTGTGCATTGCGGCCCGCAAGCTGCTGCATGCTGTTCAGCGGGAAATGCCACAGGACCTTGTCGTAGCTGATCCCCTCCGGGCCGTCCTCCATCGTGTGAGGCTCGACGTTCTGCATGATGCGGGATTCCTGCCGTACGGCCCCCCAGCCGAAATTGAAAGAAAGCCGCCACCCGCCGTTGAGCGTAATCCAGTCGTGGCACAGACTAGTGGAAGCGACGAGAGGACCGATCGTCACCAACGAGGGCGGGGAGGCCATGGCGGCGCGCCACTGGACATGGCCCTTATAGGAGGAGCCTTGCATCCCGACCTTGCCGTTCGACCACGACTGCTTGGCCGCCCACTCGACGGTGTCATAGCCGTCCTCGATGTCATCGCGGAAGGGCTCCCATTTGCCTCCCGATTCGTGGCGGCCGCGTACGTCCTGCATGATGAACACGTAACCGCGGCGCGCGAAGTAGACCCCTTCGCGATAGGAGGTCGGGTACCGCTCGGAGCTGTACGGGGTCCGTTGGACCAAGACCGGGTGCTTGCCCTCTTCAACCGGCCGGAAGACGTCGGCGTAAAGAATGACCCCGTCCCGCATGGGGACGGCCACGCGGTTTTCAATTCGGATATCGTTGCTCGGCGGCGGCTCAGCGGGGAACTTCACTTCGCCTGCTGGGGCAGGCTGCAGCAACGCGGCAAACACTACTGGGGACGAACCCAGCAATCAAGGCAATCCCTCTCGCTCTCAGTCGGGACGTTTCCAAGTCCATGGCTTCCTCCGAGGTGACTCTAGCACCCTTTGTCGTTCGGTACGCGACGTGCCCGCGGATCTTGTAGTGCCTCATAGTCGGACCGTGGTTCAGTAAGCCTTTGGTTGCTGACACAGTCACAAGAATTCAAAATTTCTTACCGACTGCAATCAAACGACTTAGCGTCCCCGGCCCTCGGTACCCTTGCATGCTCGTGTTACCCTGCGACTGAGGGTACGTGACACGGTTGCCCGCCCTCACGCGTTGACGTTCTCGAGGCCTCGAGCTAACGCACTGGTGTATCGGCGGCTCCGTTCCCAAACCGGACCGGAGCTAGACGGCCCAAAGTCAGTGAGAGAGGGCCGCCACGCCCCGGAATCGGTTCCGGCAAGTAAGGATTTGTAGGATCGCGAGTGTAGACGGCTGCCTTTGGCAAGCCTGGGCGACAAACCGAAAGCCCCCTGGCAAGGGGGCGAATAGGCCAAGCCGAGGACTTCTCTCGCAGCCGTCCCGGAAACACTTTGGATCCTCCTTGACACTACGCCACGCCAATAAAAATGGGGTGGCGGCCCGGGAGGCTCCGCTCAATGAGACGGAGCCTCCGGGGCAATCGTTCGAACAACTCCCCGCCGTGCAGGACAGGTGTCTCTTCAATTCCACCCGTCCGCTCAAACCGATCCGTGAACGTAAGCACCTATGGAGTGAGATCCCTGCCAAGCGTGGCAGAAAGTTGTCAGCGCTCCGGACAGAGGCGCGGGTGTGAACCCGCGCGCTCCCTCAAGGTCGCAGCTCTGTCCGGTCCGTCAGGAAGACCCTACTCGGTTCCGGCTCGTCCGGGTCAGGGAGGGACCGGAATCCGTACGTAAGGTTGCGGATAACCGAGGAGCCTAGTCCGCGAAGCGGACGTTGGAATGTACGTCCGGGTACATGGGTAACAGAATAACCCGGGTACATGGGTAACACTTTTCTATGTTTCTCCAGGGCAAGGCCCTTTCTCAGCTGCCTCCCTCGAAGCTGTGTTTGGGGCGTGACGCAGGGAGCCCGTAGGGCGACCGGAGTCGCGTCCCAAACACTCGGCCGGCACCCGTGGCCGGGTGCTCTTCCCCGTCCGCCTCGCTCGCTGCAGGTGCTCCCGCTCCAGAGGCGTCAACAGCAGCGCACCCAACCAGATCCGCCAGCCCTGCTCGTCCTCCTCCAAGCCCACGGTCTCTCCCGCCAGCACCTCACTGAGAAACACAACCCGATTGCGCCAGTGGATATCGCCGCGTTCGGCCACCTGCCGCAGCTGGTATCGACTCGGATACTCCATCTCGGGCAGCCGCGCCGGATACTCTCGCGGCGAGGGCACGTACGCGCTCGCCGGCGTCGCCATCCCCAGCGCCTCGTGCGGCCGCTGCTCGTTGTAGTCGCGTTGGAAGCTGTGGAAGGCCCGTTGCTGTCCCCGCGCCGTCGCGCGCGGCGGACTCGCCGTCTCCTTCTTCAGCGTGCGGTGCATGCGCTCGTGCCGCCCGTTCTGCTCCGGGTGGCCCGGCTCGATGCGTTCCGGCACCACGCCCAGTCGCAGGAACCACACGCTCAGCCGGCTCAGCCCGCCCAGAGCAACCGACGCAAACGGCGGCCCGTTGTCGGAGCGCAACGCCCGCGGCAACCCGTACTCGCGGAAGGTCGCTTCCAACAGCGGCTGCACGTGCGCGTAGTTGGGCCTCTCGACCGCCTGACAGCGCAGCAGATAGCGGCTCGCCGTATCCGAGATCGTCAGCGGATCGCAGCGCCACCCGTCGCCGGTGCGGAAATGTCCTTTGAAGTCGATGGCCCAAACCTGGCTGGGCGCCGTGGCGTCGCTCAGCGTCGAGCTGGGGGTGGCGTGGCGGCGTCGCCGCCGAGCGTAGGTGAGGCCGTGGCGTTTGAGGATGGCGCCGATAGTGGATGGCGACGGCCAAGCCTGCTCGGGGCGCTCGCGCTCGAGAAAGGCATGCAGCTTGCGTTCGCCCCAGCTAGACCGTTGCGCCCGCAACGCCAGGATGGCGGCCTCGTCGTCGGCGCCGACGGCGTTAGGATGGCTGCGCGGCGCGCGCGAGCGGTCGGCCAGCCCGGCCACCCCCTCTTGTTCCTAGCGCGCCCACCACTTGTAGCCGGTCTTGCGGCTGACGCCGTAGACGCGGCAGAGAGCGGCGATCGATTCGTCGCCGGCTTCGACTTCCCTCACGAAATTCACTCGTTCGTCGTGCACATGAGTCTCCTTCCAAGCCAAAACAGAATCACCTCCTTCTGTTCTGGATTCTGGAACAATCTGTTACCCATGTGCTCGCGTAGATCTGTTACCTATGTCCTCGGGACGTACCGCCGAGTTCCCACGGCTTGCGCCGTGGGCTACATTCACACGTCCGCTTCGCGGACTCGGCTCCTGTGTCGCCGGCAAGCTTAGGTACGGATTAGGGTGGGCGAGAGCTGTCTTCCATTCTCTATTCTGTTCAGAGGAGGAGTTATGTCCGTGACCGATGCTTTGCGCGCGAAAGTTCGGGAGGAGCTCCCGGAGGTGGAGAAGATTTCGGACTCGGAACTGCGGGACAAGGTGGTCGAGGCTTGGGCGACGGGCTTGAGCGGGAGCAGCTTCGGAGCGATTTCCGAGATCCGGCCATCGGGCAACCCGGATACGCCCCCGCTTAGGGTGGGCACGCAAGCGGATCACATTCGGGGAGTGACGCGGCTCGCGATAGCGATGGCCGATGAGCTGACAGCGATGTTTCCGGACTTGAAGATCAACCAAGACATACTGATTGCTGGGGCCCTGTGCCACGATGTGGGCAAACCGTGGGAGTTCGATCCGGAGAACCAGAGGCGCTGGAGAGGGTCGCCGCGAGCGGCCGGGTGGCCGTCGATCCGGCATCCGGCTTACGGCGTGCACCTTTGTTTGAGCGTCGGACTTCCCGAGGAGGTGGCCCACATGGCCGGGGCGCATTCGGGCGAGGGAGAGCTGGTGAAGCGGAGTCTGGAGAATACGGTCTTGCATCACGCCGATTATGCGTTCTGGGCGACATTGGAAGCCGGAGGGCTCTTGCATGATGAGTGAAGCAACTGGTTCGTCTTCAAGGGAGTGTTAGAATACCTCTGGACTTATCGAGTCCCGGAGAAGCGGCCGCGCGCTGCCTCGCGAGCCCGACATGGAGCATCAAGTGAAGCTGGAGCAGAAGTATCACGATCACTACTGGCAAAAGGGGTGGGTGGTCATTGAAGGTGTCTTTCGACCGGATGAGGCCGACCGGGTCGCCGAGGCGGCGGTACGCATCGCCCAACGCGAGCAGGTTGGGCTAAGGGATAAGCAGTTTGTTGATATTTCCGAGGATGGCAATGTTGTCACTCCCCGCAAGCTGAAGGATCTATTCATCAAAGACCCGGTCTTCCGTGAATTCTTCGTCGATCCAAGACTTTTGTCAATCGTCAGGGCCCTGGTAGGTGAGGAGCCCCTCCTTCTCGGTGATCAGACCTTCATGAAACCCCCGCGCTACGGTTCCAAAAAGCCGTATCATCAAGACAATTTCTATTTCAGGTGTCACCCGGCGGATCACGTTATTACGACGTGGGTAGCGTTGGACGACGTCTTTGAAGCGAATGGTTGTTTACGCTACATCGACGGCTCGCACCGCAGCGGCATTCTTCCCCATGACCCGATCCCGGGCGAGCCTCATAATCTCGTCCCCCCGGCGGAACTCATTGACCTCACAAAGGAATCACCAGCGATCGTGAGGAAGGGTGGAGTGATCTGCCATCACTCGCAGACGTTGCATACGTCTCACCGGAACGACTCCGATCGTTGGCGTCGTGGAGCGGCGGCCCATTGGGTGACTGCGGCGGTCACCTGTGAGAATGATACGCTCGATCGCGCCCATTTTAAGAGGGCCGAACTTGTGCCGTCCGGGTGAACGGCAATATCAGACGAGAAACCATGCCACTAACGAACTACGGCGTTCTGAGAGGGCGCCCGATTGCCAAGAAACTTGGAGTGGGTAGAAGCCCACATTACCAGGTGCATATCATCGACGACGAAACGGACTACCGCATCGCGGTGAACGTGAAATCGAAACTAAGTCCATCCGAACTTGAGTACCTTGTCGTCGACAATTTCGAGCATCCGATTCTAGATGACTTGCCGGCTCTTGAGACAGGGTTTACGGAACTCGAACGCACTCCGGGCGAGGTGGCGTTGGACTATATCCGCGGCAACTTGTTCGACCGCCAAGAGATGCGCGCGCTGCCGCACGATGTTCCGGGTCCCGACAACGATCTCAACGAGAAGATTGATTTCGTGATCCAGCGGGCCATTTCCGATGAGAACGCGGAGGTCTACGCTTTCGGGGAGCGCTGGGGGCCGGAACCCAACAGGAAGGACAAACACTTCGGCTTTCTGCCCGGCAACGGGATTCATGATATCCACATGAATCAGGGCAACCATCAAAGCTTCCGGCGACAAGACGGTGTATGGCAAGACGGGGGCATGGTGGTTCACTTCCCAGCGGCGGACGGAGCCGCGGAACAGTGGGTCGCGGTGTTCCTGAAGTTTCAATCGCAGGCTTGGCACACCGACGATGTCGAGGGGCACGCATTGGCTGGACCCGTTTCCGGCGGTGAAGCACCGGTCGAACCCCAAGGAGACGTGCGGATCGTTGCCGCCCTGGTCAACCCTCTCGGCCCGAGCCCCGAGGCGGAAACAGTGACCATCCTGAACCGCAGGCCGCAGGAAATCTTATTGGATAACTGGGCCCTCGTGGATAAGAACAAGAACAAGCAGGCGCTTCATGGCTCACTTGCGGCCGGCGAGGCCCGCCTCGTTGCCCTCTCGCAAGAGGTGCAACTTTCCAACAAGGGCGGAATCATTACTTTGCTGAATTCGGATGGACTCAAGGTCGACGGTGTGTCTTATACGAGGGCGCAGGCCCGCGAAGAGGGTTGGACCGTGGTTTTCTAGCCTTGAGCGGCCCTATTGATGTGGCGCATGGACGGCAATCGGTGGAGAGGACGTTATGAGTGATCGTATCGGGCGCCGGAAATTCCTTCGGTGTGCCGGCGACGCAGGTATCATCGGTGCTTGCCTCTTGCCGTCAGGCGGACGCAGCGTCGTTTCCGCTTCCGCAGCCCCCTCCCCAGGCAAAGAAAGGGCCCGACTGGGTGAGATTGCCTGGACCAAGAAGGGCCGTTTCTTGAGCACTGAAAACGCACCGCTGTGGCGCTCTCAGCACTGCGGCATGGTTAGCGTTCTTCCGTGGGAGAACGATACCTACCGCATGTTCCTTACCGGGAAAGAGCCCGGAACCGGATTTCAAATTGGTTGGCTGGACTTGTCACGTGACCTCGAAGTGATTCACGAGAGTCCGGACAACCCCGTGTTGAAGGCCGGTAGGCTTGGCACGTTCGACTACCTCGGCCTGTGCATGCCATTGGTCGTCAGGGTCACCGACTCGGTCCTATACATGTACTACGTAGGCTGGGGTCCTCGTGAGGCCCGGATGTTCCAGAACAATGCCGGCCTTGCCATTAGTCGTGACAACGGGAACACGTGGAAGCGCTGGTCCGAAGCGAGTTGCCTGCCGCTCGACAATCAGGACCCTTTCGGAACGGGTACGGTGTTTGTCATGCGGGAGGAAGTGGGCCAGTGGCGGCTTTGGTACACCTCGATTCGTCCTTGGACGACGACGGACGGCCGCCTGCAGCCTAACTATCACATCCGCTATGCCGAGTCAGAGGATGGCATCCACTGGCAAAAGCCCAAAGACAACATCATCCTCGACCTGGAAGGGGCGGAATGTTGCGTCGCCCGTCCGATGGTGATCAAGGAGAGAAACGGCTATCGCATGTGGTTTTCGCGGCGCGGCCACCGCTTCGGGTACCGCATCGGCTATGCCGAGTCGTCCGACGGGCGTCATTGGGCGCGCAAGCCCATCGACTTGGAGCCGTCTGACGCGGGTTGGGATTCGGAGATGATCGAGTATGCTTGGGTGCTGAAAGAGGGCGACGAGTATCTGATGTTCTACAACGGGAATGGATTTGGGCGGTCGGGGACGGGCACGATGAGAGGTAGAGTTAAAAGTTAGTGGATTGTCGCAAAGAAAACGTAGTGGTAAACGAGCGGGCGGGCGAGCACAGCGGCCCGCCCCTACAGCCTGCGGGATACTCCTACGCCTAAGGAATCTCCGCGACATCAACGAGGACACGCATGTCGCTGACAGACCGGCAGCTCGAGCAGTATCGCAGCGAAGGGTATGCCGCCGGTGGCAGAATCCTCGACGACGAACAGCTCGAGGGTTTGAGAGTTGAGATCGACAGGATGATCTCCGAGCTGCCGCCGGGGCAGAGGCCGGAGAACATGCCCTCGCTCCATTACAAGAACCGATACCTGTTGGAGTTGTCGCTTAGCGACCCGTTGGTCGATGTCGCGGAGCAGATTCTTGGACCCAACGTCGCCCTTTTCACGGTTTACATCATTATTGAATCCCGCAAATTATTATGACACTTTTTGACAGTGTGGAGCATCTATATATGTATGGGCAACCCCAAAGGTGTGAAGCGGGATTTCAAGGCGCTGGAGAAGCGCCGTTTCGAAGCGATGCGGCTGCTCCACCAAGGCCACAATCAGTCCGAGACGGCGAGACGGCTGAACGTCGCTCGCCAAACCGTCAGTGAGTGGCGGCGGCAATACCGCGAGCAGGGTGCGGCCGGACTCCGCCAGGCCGGGCGCGCCGGACGCAAGCCGCTCCTCGATGCCGCACAACGCGAACGCCTGACGTCGCTGCTGCTGGAAGGCCCGGAAGCCCACGGCTTCCCAACGCCCCTGTGGAGCTGTCCGCGGGTGGCTCGGCTGACCGGAGACGAGTTCGGGGTCGCATACCACGCAGGCCACGCCTGGAAGATCCTGCGAGCGCTCGACTGGAGCCCGCAACGCCCGGCCGGAAAGGCGCGCGAGCGCAACGAAGAGCGGATCCGCACCTGGAAGCGCAAGACCTGGAAGCGCATTAAAAAAAAGCCCAAAACGAAGGCCGTACGCTCGTCTTCATCGACGAAAGCGGATTGAGTCAGAAGCCGCATCGCTGCCGCACCTGGGCGCCACGTGGCCAAACACCGGTGCTGCAGTTTAACTTCAACTGGGAGAAGCTTTCCGTCTCGGCGGGGCTGACGCTGCGTAACTTCTACTTCCGGCTCTATCCCGGTGCGATCGGCAAAGAGCAAGTGACCGACTTTCTCAAGGCGTTGGTACGTCATATCGATCGCCCGCTGCTGATCGTCTGGGATCGGCTGCCGGCGCACCGTAGCCGCCTGGTGCAAGAGTTCATCGAACTCTCCGAAGGCCACATCGCAACCGAGTACTTGCCACCCTATGCGCCGGAGTTGAATCCGGTGGAATACATCTGGGCTTACTGGAAGCAGCACGAGTTGCCGAACGTCTGTCCGAAAGACTACGGCGAGCTGAACGAGCGGGCCCGCAAGGCACTCCGCCGCATGTACCGCAAACCGCGTTTGATCACGGCCTTCTGGAAACAGTCTTCTCTTTGTTTTGACTGACTCTATATTATGCGGGAGTCAATAGTAAGCGTCCCGGCGACGGCCTTGCGGTCGAGTGGCATCAGGACGCGCCTTTCTTTCCCATCGATCCGATGGCAACGTTCACTCTTTGGCTCGCCGTCGACGACTCGGACCGGGAGAATGGATGCATGTGTGTCGTTCCAGGCTCCCATCGTGAGAGAGTGGCCTATCGGCACCGGGTCAACCTGGATGGAGCGACCACGCTGCCGATGTCATTGCGCGACGTGGATGTCTCAAAGCCGCTACCCGTTGAGCTTCGCGCCGGAGAGTACTCTGTCCATGATCCTTTCATCCTTCACGGCTCGAGTCCCAACAGCTCCGCCCGGAGGCGCTGTGGCATCACGATCAAATACATTGCGAACGACGTGTCCATCGACCGGACCTTCGTTTCCCCCAGCGGGTTCGACTGGAAGAACCTTCGGATGTTCCTAGCTCGGGGAGATGCCGGCCAGGTCAACGAATTTGTCAGCGTCTGAGGAGATCAGGGCTGGAGTGGAACCGGCTCCAGGTGGAGCAGCCTTGTACTCAGCTTGAACAGGGGATTCCAGATTATTAAGGTTCGCGCAACACAGTGACCTTGGAGGACGGGCACGGCATGCCGTGCCCCTACATGTGAACATGCCGATGGATCATAGTCGAGGTTTTGGGCGGCAGAGTACCACGTTTACAGGAAGGGTATTGATTCATCTGACCGCGCTGTTTGCGTGCCTCTTTTCGCTGGGCAGTGGCAGTGGCCGTGCTCAGGAGAAAAAGGCAGCCCTCTCGAAACCTGAATACGGAGTCGTGATCGCAAAAGATGTCATGGCGCCGATGCGAGATGGTGTTCGACTGGCGACGGACATCTACTTCCCCGCCATGGACGGCAAGACCGCGGAAGGCAAATGGCCTACCGTCCTACAGCGCACCATCTACGACAAGTCGAGCGTCGAATATGCCAACCCCGAGTACTTTTGCAAACGCGGCTACGTAGTCGTCCTGATGGATTGCCGTGGCCGGTTCAACTCCGAGGGTGAGTATTACCACTTCATCGACGAGGCCGAAGACGGCTACGACACCTGTGAGTGGATCGGGAAGCAGAGCTGGTCTGACGGCAAGATTGGCACTTACGGTGGCTCTTACCTGTCCCACGTGCAGAGTGCCATGGCCACCCAGAACCCGAAAAACCTCGCCGCCATGATTCCCAGCCAGGGTCCCTCCAACATCTACGAGTACGGCTTGCGGCATGACGGCGCCTTCCAACTCAAATTCCTTACCGCCGGTTTCTGGCTGGGCATCCTAAGCAAGGAAGCCCTCGCCAACCCTGAGATTCGGATAGCGCTGGAAGCGGCGCGAATGAGTGATTGGCTCTCGCGTATGCCCCTCAAACGCGGGCAATCGCCGCTAGCTCTCATTCCTAACTACGAGCGTTTCGTGTTCGATTTCATGACGCGCGGGGATCATGAGGAGTATTGGGACCATCCGAGTTTCAACATCGAAAAGTACTATGATCAGCACTCCGATGTGCCCACCTATCTCGTTGGCGGATGGTACGACTCCTGGTCGCGAGCGACGTTGGTGCAGTTCACGGAACTCTCCAAGCGGAAGAAAGGACCCATCAAGGTCCTGATGGGGCCGTGGACTCACGGCGGCCGCACGGTTGAACTAACGTATTCAGGCGACGTGGACTTCGGGCCACCTGCCAGTCTCAAAGGCAATCTCGCCGTGCACCGCAATGCCTGGCGGCTGCGCTGGTTCGACCGTTGGCTCAAAGGGATCCAGAATGGCGTTGGAGAGGAGCCGCCCCTCAAACTGTTTGTGATGGGAGGGGGAAGTGGACGCAAGAACGTCGACGGGCGCCTTGATCATGGGGGCCGTTGGCGCGATGAAAACGAATGGCCGTTGGCCCGAACGCGATTCACGAATTACCATTTGCATGCAGGCGGCGGGCTGACTGCGGACAAGCCGCAGGGTGATCAGCCACCAACCGGGTATTCTTACGATCCGAAGAATCCGGTCCCGACGATCAGCGGTAATCTGTCGGCATTGGCCGAAATGGTGCCAACCGAACCCGGAGCCAGGCCAGCGCAAAAACTACGTAACCTGGCCGTTCCGGGGGCTATGCATCAAGCAGAGTATGCGGGATGCTTTGCCTGCAAACCGCCCTACCTACCTCTGTCAACTCGGCGAGATGTGTTGTCTTTCCAGACGGCACCTCTGGAGCGGGACATCGAAGTGACAGGCCCCATCACTGTGAAGCTTTGGGCCTCCTCTTCTGCCTTGGATACGGACTTCACAGCCAAGCTGCTCGACATCTATCCGAGCAGCCCTGACTATCCCGAGGGCTACCACATGAACATCACCGAAGGGATCATCCGGGCGCGATATCGTGACCGGTCCGGCAAGGCAAAGCTGCTGGAGCCGGGCCAGGTCTACCAGTTCGAAATCATTCTGGAGCCGACGAGCAACCTGTTCCAGGCGGGTCACCGGATTCGTGTGGATATCTCCAGCTCGAACTTTCCTCGTTTCGATACCAATCCCAATACAGGTGAGCCGGTCTTGCAGCACACACACACAGCCGTGGCACGCAACAAGATCTATCATGACTCCAGACGTCCGTCGTACATTGCCTTGCCGGTTATTCCCTGAGGGGCAGTGGGCGGGCACGGCATGCCGTGCCCCCACATTTCATCGCTCTCGGTCTTGCCACGGGCTGTTAGGCCAGAGGAGCCGCCCACGACGTGTCACCGCCACTCGGCGTTGTGGAGGTAGACCCGCTCGTCGCTCGAAGGCTCCCACTTGAGGTCGGAATTAACGGCATAGATAAAGTGTCCGACGAAGCCGGGAACATACGGAACGTTTTCGTGAACGAACTCTTGGATGTTCCACATGATTTCTTTTTGTTTTTTGGGTTTTCCTGTGGCGGAAAAGTTGTCCAACAGTTCCGTTAGTTCAGGATCGTTGTAATAGAAGCCGCGGAAGTTTGGATGGAAATGAGCGCTGTAGCAGAAGTCAGCGGCAAACATCTGGTTACCGCATGAGTAGAAGCCCAGCGTTACATCTTTGTTCAACCACTTATCGTCGTAGCTGGCTTCCTCGGCCATCCACAACCCCATCCTGATTCCCACCGCCTCCAGGTTCGCAACGATGACCTCAGAAGCGATATTGTCGATCGGCAACCACCCCACGGATGTCTTGAAGGGGTCGTCCACTGTGAAACCGTTTGGAAAGCCCGCCTCGGCCAGCAGCCGCCGCGCTTCAGCGGGATCGTAACCGTAGGGCTGGAGGTTCGGATCGTAATACTCGATGATCTTCGGCGTCAGAGCCGCCTGTTGGTATCCCAGACCGGCATAGAGCTTGTCCACGATGTCCTGCCAGTTGATAGCGTAGGCTAGGGCCTTACGGACTCGAACGTCATCGAAAGGCTCGCGAAACGCGTTAACAGTCACAAAGTTCGTGCGGTGCGAGGGTACCGTCCGGATGTCCACGGTCGGCGCGTCGTCGAGATCGTCAATCATGTCGGGTGGCACCTCATCGATGATGTCCACCTCGCCTGACCGCACCATCAGCACCCTGGTCGCACGGTCGGAAACAAATCGGAAAGTAAGTTTCTTGATTTTAGGGACGGCACCCCAATAGTCAGGGTTCGCCTCGAGAGTGATGTGGTCATCTAACTCCCACTCCCGAAACTTGAAGGGTCCGGTGCCTACCGGGTTGAGGTTGTACGCCTCAGGGCCAACTGTCTCGAAGGTCTCCTGATCCACAGGCAAGAAGACATTCATAGCAGGGAGAATGCCGTAGGCATTCCCTGTCACGTCGACGGTGTGGTCGTCGATGACGTCCGCTCCGTTCACGGCATGGTAAAAGCCGCTATCGGGACTCGCGGCCTCTGGGTCTTTGATGCGGTCCAAACTGAACTTGACGTCGTGCGCGGTGAAGGAAGAACCGTTGTGAAACTTGACGTTGGGCCGCAGATGAAAGCGCATCGTAGTGCGGTCGATCCGCTCCCACGACAATGCCAGCATGGGCTCCCAGGCTCTCGTTTCCGGGTTGTAACGGGCGATCGGATCATAGATGTGCGTGTGGGGACTGTACCGGAGCCCCTGCAGGGTCGGATCCAGGTGGGTCACGTAGCTTGTGCCGCCGGAAACGGCGACTGTTACGGAGTCTTTTTTCGTGCCTGCGTCACGGGATATCCCGTTCCAGCCGCAGGCTGCGAATGTTGATAACACACCCAGTGCAATCGAGCCAAGTACGCGCACAATTCGATCATACGGCATCGAATCGCGGTCCAATGCCCAGCGGGCGAAAGTCCGTTTCAATGAGTGGACCGCGATTCTGGGTTCGGAGCGCACGACCGCAGCGCTGCAGTGAGGGAATGGATCCCTGGCGCGAGTCGGGACCCCGCCGGTCCGCCGCGTTCGTCCCAGGATCGAGCCGGGAGAATTCCCCGACGACTACAACCGCATTCATTATCCGACCCTCGCCTTTGTGCAGGCCAAGGTATTGATCGCTTATCGCTCCGGCGTGCTGCGCGCCGACCGCAGGGTCAAGCTGGTGGCGATTCCGGAGAAGGATATGTACCTTTTAGCCGGCCGTGTAGCGCGCCCGAGTCACGGCAACCACAGGTGCTTCCCGCCAAGCCCTCTTGAAAGCCCGGGCACAGTCGTTGATAATCCTAGGCAGAGACGCTTCGGTTACTTGCGGCCACCGATACTCTGGTTTGCTGTGAACTTCTCCCGTTCAATTCACTGGCTCACTCTCTTTGCGGTCGGGACGTCGCTGTTGACGTCATCCTCGGCCCAACAGGACAGCGACAGCTTCGAGTTCTTCGAAAAAAGCATCCGCCCCGTCCTGGCCGAGAACTGCTACGCCTGCCACAGCTCGAAGACCCTGGCAACGTCCGGCCTGGTCCTGGACACCAAAGCCGGTGTACTGAAAGGCGGGAGCCGAGGGAAGGCTGTGGTTCCGGGCTCGCCAGAAAGCAGCCTATTGATTGGGGCGGTCTCCTACGAGAATCCCGATCTCAAGATGCCCCCCACCGGCAAGTTGAACGATCAGCAAATCGCTGACTTGCGCCGTTGGATCGCACTCGGCGCCCCCGACCCCCGCACGGACCACCGGCAGCCGGCTTCCGCGAACAGAAGTATCGACTTCGAAGAGGCGCGCAAGTTTTGGGCCTTTCAGCCGGTCGTGAACCGACTTGGACCGGCAGTCCGGCAAAGGGACTGGCCGAGGACCTTCATTGATGACTTCATCCTCTCGAAGCTCGAAGAGAAGGGTCTCCAACCCGCGACGCCTGCGGACAAGCGTACACTCCTACGGCGGCTTAGCTTTGACTTGATCGGCCTACCGCCCGCACCTGACGAGATCGAGAGGTTCCTTCGGGACAAATCCTCCGCCGCCTACGACAAAGTTGTCGAGCGCCTGCTCGCGTCACCGCACTACGGTGAGCGCTGGGCGCGCCACTGGCTCGACCTGGTCCGGTACGGCGAAACCAGCGGGCACGAGTTCGATCCGGACAAGGCCGACGCCTGGCGCTATCGCGACTACGTCATTCGCGCCTTCAATCAAGACCTGCCCTACGACCGCTTCGTCAAAGAACACATCGCCGGCGACCTGTTGCCTCAGCAGCGCCTCACTCCGGACGGCACGCATTGGGACAGCCCGCTGGCGACCGGCTTCTTTGGCCTCGGAGAGGAACGCAATGCCGCCGACGATGTGGCGCAAGTCCGGGCTGATCGCGTTGACAATCAACTCGACGTTCTGGGAAAGACGTTCCTTGGCCTAACGATTGGCTGCGCGCGCTGCCACGACCACAAGTTCGACCCCATCCCAACCGAAGACTACTACTCGCTTGCCGGTGTCATGCACAGCTCGCAGGTCATCCAGGCTTACCTCGACGCTCCGTCGCGCACGCGCCGGATGAAGCAGATCGACGAAGAGTTGGTTGAGGTCAACGGCCAGATCACCTCGTTGATGCGGCAAGCGCGGCTCGAAAGAGTGCACGAGATCAAGCCCTACCTGCTGGCGGCGGCTGACTTGCTATCGAAGCAAAGCGGCGAGGAAGCCCCCGGTGACAAGCAGATCGCCGCTTATGGTCTGAGCGCGCAAACTCTCAAGCGATGGCTGCAGGTCCTTCAACGCGCGGGCGAGGAGCCGGACAACGTCTTCTATCCTCTGGCGAAGCTCGTTAAGCCGGGTTCACCGGGCGAGCCCTCGACGTTCGCTGACCGGCTAGCCGCTCTCAAGGAAGAGCTTCGCGCGTGGGCCGAGAAAGCGGATCGAAAGCACCCGTTTCACGAAGAGCGTGGTGACTTGGTCTTCGAGGATTTCGAGGGTCCCGACTACAGCGGCTGGTCAGCGGGCGGAGGGGCTTTCGGCAACGGTCCTTCGACCTACGTCGCGCCCAACCTTGCCGCAGGAGGGCACCAGGGCACGGGGACCGCCAGCTCCTTCGCCAGTGGCACGGACCATTGGACCGGCACGCTTACCTCGAAGAGCTTCGCGATGAATAAGCCCTACCTGCATGTGCGCCTGGCCGGCAGCGAGCGTCCGACCGACCGGCGCAAGTATGGCGAGTTGTACGTTTCGCTTCTCGCCGCCGGTCGCTTTCGCTCGCTGAGCGCGGACGGCTCGGGCTTCTTCCACTGGCAGACGACCAACGTCAACCGGACGCCCAGTCAGGTTTCGTTCATCGAGATTATCGACCGCTCCCGGGACGGCCACATTGTTGTAGACAAGATCGTGCTCTCGGATAGCAAAGAACCTCCGCCGATTGCCGGCGCCCCGAGCGCACGGGTTGTCGCCATGCTCGCGGATGAGAATATGCGCTCGATCGCGGACTTGGCGTCGGCGTACGAGAAGCTCTTCAAGGATGTTCTCTCTCGAACTCCGTCTGATCGAGACTCCAGAGGCCTCACGGCGGCGGTAAGCCCCACCGGCTTGCTTGAGGACCCCTCGATGCTCTTGACCGAGGACCAGAAGGAACGGTTCAACGAGCTTCGGACAAAACGGGCTGAGCTTGAAGAAGCAATCCCGGATTCGGCCTACGGATTGGTGGCCGCCGATGATCGTGTTCATGATGTGCCGATTCACATCCGAGGAAGTCACACGAATCTTGGCAGGCCCGCGCCGAGGCGATTCTTGCGTATCTTGGCCGGCGACCATCGGCAAGTCTTCAGCCAGGGGAGCGGGCGGGCCGAACTGGCCGAGGCGATCGCGAAGCGTGACAACCCACTGACCGCTCGGGTCATGGTCAACCGTGTCTGGAAGCACCACTTCGGTCGGGGGATCGTAGCTACGCCGGACAACTTCGGTTGGACGGGCCGCCGTCCGTCCCATCCCAAGTTGCTCGATGCGTTGGCGTGGCACTTCATGGAATCAGGTTGGTCCTTAAAGGACTTGTACCGGGTGATGGTCCGCAGCAGCACGTATCGGATATCAAGCAAAGTGAACGAGCGAGCGGCATCGGTCGACGAAGAGAACGTTCTGGTCCATCACAAGGCCGTTCGCAGGCTGGAGGCCGAAGCCATCCGCGACGCGATTCTAGTGGTGACCGGAACCCTCGACCACAGGGTCTACGGCCCGAGCGTGCCGCCCTACATCAGCCCGTATCAGGATGGCCGCGGCAAGCCCGAAAGCGGCCCCCTCGACGGCGCCCGGCGGCGCAGCATTTACATCAAGGTCCAGCGCAACTTCATCAACCCGCTCTTCCTGGCGTTTGACTACCCGCTCCCGGTCTCGACGATCGGCCGGCGTACGACGTCAACTGTCCCCTCGCAGGCCCTCATGTTGATGAACAACGAGTTCGTCGCACGCCAGGCCGAGAAGTGGGCCGACCGCGAGATCGCCGCGCGCGGGACATGGCGCGAGAGGATCGAATCGATGTTCGTGCGCGTGTTCGGACGTCCCACCGAAAGTCACGAACTCGTGGAAAGTGAGACCTTCTTGCAAGAACAGATGGCGTACTACGAGACAGACAACCGTGACGATTACCACGCTTGGGCCGACTTGGCCCACGTGCTCATCAACTCGAAGGAGTTTATTTTCATCCGATAGCGGTCCGCGCCACCGGACAAAAGTCAGAAGCGATGGGATGCCGACCCGCTAGGTTGAAGACCTACGCAGCCAGATTCTTCGCAAAACCGGCAGAAAGCCGGTCAACGTGGTGCAGACCTTCTTTGATCAGCCGAGCCGCGCCCGTAAGGGCGGTTGCATCGAGGCCGCGATCGCTTCTCAACAGCACGGAGCAACCTACTTCGTTCCGGCTGAACTCGACCGAACAGGCCTATACTGGTCGTGAATGCCCGCACGAAAACTGTCTTACGCGGGCCCTGCGTTCTGCGGACAAGTGAACGATTCACTCGAAAGAAGGCCCGGACGAGCATGGCTTCTGCTGACAGCATTGCTCCTTGCGCCACTCTGTTCCCCTGGACTCGCCGACTCCACCGACTTCTTTGAAACGAGAATTCGTCCGGTTCTAGCGAAGAACTGTTTCGCCTGTCACACCGAGGCGAAGATGAGCGGCCTGCGTCTGGACGCCCGGGAGCACATCCTCAAAGGCGGCACGCGCGGTCCGGCGATCGAGCCCGGCCAGCCGCAGGAAAGCCTGCTGATCCAAGCGGTTACGCATAGTCATGCGGAACTGAGGATGCCGCCGGAAGGTGAACTTTCGACTGAGCAGATCGAAGACCTGCAAACATGGATTCGCGACGGGGCACCGTGGCCCAAAGCACAGTCGGCATTCTCGGGTCAGGAGGACGAACAGGAGTACGTCATCCGTCCGGAGTATCGGGAATTCTGGTCTTTTCAGCCTGTCAGGAAGCCTGAGGTTCCACGGCTTGGCGACAAGTCCGGGGTCCAAACGAACGTCGATCCGTTCATCCCGATGCAGCTCAAGCAACAGGGCCTGCGACCGGGCGAGCGTGCGTCGAAGCGCGTGCTCATTCGGCGCGCCACGTTTGACGTGATTGGGCTGCCGCCGACGCCGGAGGAGGTGCAGGCCTTTCTCGCCGACTCGGCGGCGGACGCTTTCGCCAAGGTGGTTGATCGTCTGCTCGACTCTCCTCACTACGGCGAGCGCTGGGGACGTCACTGGCTCGACCTCGCCCGCTACGGTGACGGCAGGTCCTCCGCCAGTAAAGACGCGCCGTATCCTCATGCATACCGCTACCGGGACTGGATCATCGACGCATTCAATCGCGACATGCCCTATGACCGATTCGTCAAGGCGCAGCTTGCGGCCGACCTGTTTCCCGAAGACGAGCGCGAGGCCCTGTTGCCGGCGCTCGGCTTCCATGCTATCGGCACGCAAGACGATGATCGCGTCGATGTAACCGGGCGAGTTTTCTTGGGACTTACCCTGGGCTGTGCCCAGTGTCACGATCACAAGTACGACCCGGTCCCGACGAAGGATTTCTATTCGCTTCAGGGCGTGTTTTCGAGTTCGGAGAAGCATGAGTACCCGCTCGCCGCCGACGGGGTCGTCCAGGCATACAAAGACGCCAAGGACCGTGTGCAGAAGAAGAAGATCGAGGTCGACGCGTTCCTCAAGCGCGTCACTGACCAGCTTACCGACATCCTCATCTCTCAGACGGCCGACTATATGACGGCCGCCTGGCGCGTGGTGGACGGTGGGGAAGAACTCAAGAGCGTCGCCGGCGAGACGGTGCTCGACGAGGAGATCCTTCAGAGGTGGATCGAGTTCCTCGATGAGGACGACCGCGATCACCCTTTTCTGGATGAGTGGGACCAGAATCGGCAAGGAAAAACCTTACAGCAGGCGCGACAGATCGCCTCGCGATTCGAAGCGACGCTGCTGGCGATCCACAAAGAGAAGCGGGAGATGGACGACGCCAACTACGTCCGCCTGGGTGGGGCCGGGGGAGCCCGGAATCAGGGCAACCTCATCAGAACGCCCGTCGAGTTCATCGAGCCGGCCAAGTCGTACATCTGGAGGGATCTCGCCTACAAGCCGCATCGCCGCGCGGGTCTCGATCAGCCGGGGGGCGTCTACCATTTCGAGCCTGACGAAATCGAACGGCTGCTGAGCCCGCCTTGGGTCCAACACTTGCAGCGGCAGAAGGCTGAGTTGAAAGCTCTCGAGGAGGCCGTCCCGCCGCTCTATCCGTTCATCCACGGGTACCGCGACTCCGATGAGCCGAAAGATGCCCAAGTAGCAATTCGCGGCGACAAGAACGATCTCGGCGCCGTGGCCCCGCGGCGCTTCCTGAAGATCCTGAGCCCTGGCGAGCCGGAGCCGTTCAAGCACGGCAGCGGACGATGGGAGTTGGCCCGGGCCATGGCCGACCCTGACAATCCCTTGACCGCCCGCGTGATGGTCAACCGCATCTGGCAGCATCATTTCGGGCGAGGCATCGTGACCTCGCCCAGCAACTTCGGGCGCTTAGGGGACCGGCCGACACACCCGAAGCTGCTCGACTACTTGGCCGCAAAGTTTGTCGAGTCCGGCTGGTCGGTGAAGAGCATCCACCGCGAGATCATGCTTTCGGCCACTTATCAGCTCAGTTCGGCGATTGTTGGGCGGAACTACGAGCAGGACGCGGCCAACCGGTACCACTGGCGTTTCAACGTGCGCAAGCGTCTCGATGCGGAAGCGCTGCGAGATTCGATGTTGGCCGTTTCAGGGAACCTCGACCGCACGCAGGGCGGCCCCGGCAAACCACTCGACGACGAGAACCATCGCCGGGCCGTGTATGGCCTGGTGAGCCGCACGTCCCCGGACCGCATGTTGACGCTGTTCGACTTCCCCGACCCCAAGGACACCGCCCCCGAACGGAGCGTCACCGTGGGTCCGCTGCAGCGCTTGTACTTTCTAAACAACAGTTTCGTCGTGCAGCAGGCCGAGTTGCTGTATGCCAGGCCGGCAACGGACAAAGAGGTTGGGATGGGCTTGGCGTTCCTCAAGAGTCCAGACACGTCTTGGACTCAGTACGCTCAGATGCTGCTGTCGTCGAGTGAGTTCACAACGGTGCGATGAGTAGCGGGTTCAACTACGAGATAGGCCGATGCGAACCCACGTCAAGATTCTCGGTGTGATGCATATCGTGTTTGGCGTCATCCTTGCAGGTTTCTCGTTGCTGTTGCTCGTGTCCTTTGCGTTAGGGTCGTTCGGAATCGCGGGCACTACGGCGCAACAAGACTCGGGCGCACTGATAGACATACCGGTCGTGGGCGCCCCGGAAGCGATGATCCTTGCTGTGATCGGCGTCCTGGCCCTTCCCGAGATCGCAGCGGGCTATGGGCTCTTGAACTACAAGCCCTGGGCACGCATCCTGGCGATTGTTCTATCGGCCATAAACCTGTTGAGCGTGCCTATTGGAACGGTCATTGACGCATATGGTTTGTCGGTTCTGTTGAACAACGAAACCAAGCTCATGTTTCTGCATCCGGCCACGAGGCCCTCCTCCGCCGGCCTGCCTTGAGGGCTGCAAAGCACTGATGTCGAGTTTGGGTTCACTTTGATACACCCTTGATAGACTAGGAGCGAATCGAGGAGACAGTGACCCGCCGCGAAGCCATCAAGCTCATGGGCACCGGCTTTGGAGCCGTCGGTTTGGCGCAGGCGCTCCATGCGAAGGAGGGAAGCCCGCTCGCACCTCGGGCGCCCCACTTCCCAGCCAAGGCGAAGAACGTCATCTTTCTGTATCTCAACGGCGGGCTGTCGCACGTCGATACGTTCGATCCGAAACCCGCGCTCGCCAAGATGGACGGCAAGCCCTTGCCGGGGCCCAAGATCAAGACCGACAGCGCTACCGGTGGGTTGATGGCGTCGCCCTTCAAGTTTCACAAGTACGGGCAAAGCGGTATCGAGGTCAGCGAGATCTTCCCGGGCGTTGGGGAGTTGATTGATGACTTCTGCGTCGTCCGGTCGATGTATTCGGAAAGCATCAATCACCTGCCCTCGATGCTGATGATGAATACGGGGCATGCTCTGCGGGGCGGCTCGCGTCCGTCGCTCGGCTCTTGGATTACTTACGGGCTGGGCAGTGAGAATGCGGATCTACCGGGGTACGTCGTGATGTGTCCTGGGCATCCGGTCGGCGGCGTGCGTTTGTGGTCGTCTTCGTTTCTGCCGACCTCCCACCAGGGTGTTCACATCCGCAACGAAAAGGACGACCCGGCGGAGTTTGTCCAGGACATTCGGAACCAATGGGTCAGCCGGCCGCAGCAGGAGAGGCAACTCGAGTTGCTGTCGAAGCTCAATGGGTCGTTTCTCGATCAGATCGGCTACGAACCTGAACTCGAAGCCGCGATCGAGTCGATGGAAGTCACCTACCGCATGCACACGGAGTTGCCCGGCATCTTCGACATCAGCAAAGAGGACGAGGCCACCCGCCGCCGGTACGGTGAGAGCGAGTTCGGGCGAGGTTGCCTGATGGCGTTACGTCTCGTCGAGCAAGGCGTGCGCGTCGTTCAGGTCTATTACGGTGACAGGCAGCCCTGGGACAGCCACGACGACATGTTGGACCACCGGCTGCACGCCCGCATCGCCGACCCGCCGATCGCCGCGCTGATTGCCGACCTCAAGACCCGCGGGCTGCTCGACGAGACCATCGTCATTCTCGGGACAGAGTTTGGCCGTACGCCGATGATTCAGAACAGTGGTTCGCAAAGAACCGGTCGCGGCCGCGACCACAACCCTCCGGGCTACAGTATCTTGCTTGCTGGGGGTGGTTTCAAGGGCGGCACTACGTACGGTGCTACCGACGAGTTCGGCTACGAGGCTGTCGACAATCCAACAACCCCCCACGACCTCCACGCCACGGTGTTGCACCTGCTGGGGCTCGATCACGCCAAGCTGACCTACCGTTACAGCGGCCGTGATTTCCGCCTCACTGACGTCGAGGGCCGCGTGCTCCACGAGTTACTCGCCTAGGCTCCGGACGATCACGCGCCGCGGATGCCGATCGTGCGATCAGTCGAGCCACTAGTGTAGTGCACCATAAATAATGTAACTTATATTGGCTTCCCATCGTCTCTATTAACAGGAGGCATGGGATGCGAAGAGCACAACCAGTAACTTTGAACACAGCGCAATGCAAGCAGTTGGACCGCTACGCGCGCGGCCGCCAAGTCGCCGTTCGTCTCGCCCTGCGAGCCAGGATTGTCCTGCTGGCCGCCGACGGTCTCGAGAATAAGCAGATCGCCGCACAGCTCGGTGTCTCGCGGCAGTTGGTGGCCCGCTGGCGCACGCGCTTTCTCGAAAGCAGCATCGCCGGCATTGCAAAAGACGCCCCACGGCCCGGTCGTAAACCTGCCGTCTCGAAGCAGAAAGTACAGCAGATCATCCACAAGACCACCCGCGAGAAACCGTCCAACGCCACCCACTGGAGCCGCCGCACCATGGCCGCCGCGGGCCGGCGTCAGCGCTTCCACCGTGGGACGGATTTGGCGCGCCCATGGCCTCAAGCCCCACCGCGTCAAGACCCTCAAGCTCAGCAATGACCCGCGTTTCGCCGAGAAACTCGACGACATCGTCGGACTCTATCTCAATCCGCCTGAGCATGCTCTGGTTCTCTCGCTCGATGAGAAGTCCCAAATCCAAGCCCTCGATCGCACCCAGCCCGGCCTGCCGCTCAAAAAGGGACGCGGCCAAACGATGACCCACGATTACAAGCGCAACGGCACGACCACCCTGTTTGCGGCGCTCAACAGCCTTGACGGCAGCGTGATCGCCGAGTGCATGCCCCGACACAGCCACCAGGAATGGCTGCGCTTCCTGCGCTTAATTGACCGCCGCACTCCCAAGGACAAACAGCTTCATCTCATCGTGGACAACTATGCCACCCACAAGCATGCCGCTGTGAAGCGTTGGCTCGATCGTCACCCGCGCTTCCACATTCATTTCACCCCGACCTCGGCGTCGTGGCTGAACATGGTCGAGCGATTCTTTCGCGATCTCACCGTCAAGCGCCTGCGCCGCGGCGTGTTTCGCAGCGTGGACGAGCTCGTCGCCGCCATTGACGACTACATCGCCCAGCACAACGGGCATCCCACGCCCTTCATCTGGACCGCGACCGCCTCCGACATCCTCGAGAAAGTCAAGCGCGGACGTGCCGCCCTGCATAAGGTGCAATCTGCTTGACGCACTACACTAGGTTACGGAACATTCCAAGCTCTCTTCCCCACTGAAGTGGCGGCTCCCGAGCAGGACCGCTTCCGACGGCGCCGACTAGCGATCGATCACTTGGGCATCATGACGGCGTGGTGTATGATGGTCCCAGCTGAGCGCTTTGGCGGTGTCGAGCCGTTTGCGGCACACGCGGCTCGCCGGCTGAGACGAAGGCGGGGGGATACGCGAAGTGATGAACGAGTTGGGTAGGGAGTTTAGCCCGACGCAACAGGGTTCAACCCGGCGAGAGATCCTCCTCCGCGCTGCCAGCGGCTTCGGCGGCCTTGCGCTGGCCGCGATGCTGGCCGAAGACGCCGCGGCAAAGACCGGTCGAAACTCGTCGGCCGATCCGCTGCAACCTCGTCTGCCGCACTTCGCGCCCAAGGCCAAGTCCGTCATCTTCCTCTACATGGACGGTGGGCCGTCGCACGTCGATCTGTTTGACCCCAAACCCAAGCTGCGCGAGATGAACGGCGAGCCGCTGCCGCTCAAGATGGCGCGGACGGCCAACACGTCGCACAACAAGCTGCTGGGCTCGTTTTGGGACTTCAAGAAATACGGCCAAAGTGGGCTGGAAGTCAGCGACTTGTTCCCCAACCTCGGCACGTGCGCCGACGACCTGTGCGTGATCCGCTCGATGCACGCGGACTTCTCCGAGCACACCGCCGGCAACTACTTCATGCATAGCGGCTCGTCGATGCAGGGGCGGCCCAGCGTGGGTTCGTGGGCGACCTATGGCCTCGGCAGCCAGTGCCGCAACCTTCCGGGGTTCATCGTGCTCGACAGCGGCATGATCCCGCCCGGCGGGCTCGATTGCTTCGGCAGCGGCTTTCTGCCGGCGAGCTACCAAGGAACGCTGTTCCGCAAGGGCGAGCATCCGGTGGCCGACATCGCGCCCCGCGAGAGCAAGCCCGAGTTGCAGCGCGCCAAGCTCGGCCTACTTGAGAAGCTCGACCGCCGTGTCCGCGAGCGCTACGGTGCGGTCAGCGAGCTGGATGCCGCCATCGCCAACTACGAGCTGGCCTACCGCATGCAGACGGAAGTGCCGGACCTGGTCGATTTCTCAAACGAAAGCACCGCTACCCGCAACCTCTACGGCCTCGACGAGCCCGACACGGAGGAGTTCGGCCGTCAGTGCCTGATCGCGCGGCGGCTGGTCGAACGTGGTGTCCGCTTCATCGAGCTGCTCTCTCCCAAGCGCAAGCGGGTGGATCGCTGGGACCAGCACGGCCGCATCAAAGACGGGCTCTCGAAGAACTGCAAGGCCACCGACAAGCCGATGGCCGCACTCATCAAGGATCTCAAGTCACGCGGCCTGCTCGACGAGACGCTGCTCGTGTGGGGTGGCGAGTTCGGCCGCACCCCCACCGCACAGGGGAGCAACTACGACCGCATCGGGCGCGACCACCATCCCTGGGGCTTCACGATGTGGATGGCCGGCGGCGGCGTCAAGGGCGGAACGGTCCACGGCGCAACCGACGAGTTCGGCTACTACGCCGTCGAGAACAAGGTCCACGTCCACGATCTTCACGCGACCATCCTGTATCTGCTGGGCCTCGACCATAAGAAGCTCACTTTCCACTTCGGCGGCCGCGACATGCGCCTCACCGACGTCCACGGCGACGTAGTGAGCGACATTCTGGTGTCCCTGCCATCTGCGTGAAGATCGGATTCCGACTCCGGCGCTGAGCGTATAGAGAACGAACGCTGCTGCCACCTCGCTCGCTTGTGCCTTGACACGCTCAACGTCACGACCGGCTTGGACCGTCTTTCATTGGGTACGGCCGCGGCCGGGCACCGGCCAGACGGCCTCCACAGTGCCTGTCCGGGACGCGTAGACCTCGTCGTGGAGATTGATGGTCATGCCCTGATGTGCCGGGATCACCGAAAGTCTCTCGCCGACCTGAAACTTGTGGCTCGAAGCGCTCACGTCGACGTGGCCGTGCTCCACTGACATGCCGTAGATGCGGGCTTCCGGATGCTCGATGATGTGTCCGTAGGGGTTGGAAGGACGGCTTTGAAACGTCTTTTGTCCACCGTCGATGATGATGCGATCCGGCGTGGGTGTGCTGACCACCGTCACGATCATGCGCGTCGCGCAAGTTACCGGGTTGGGCGGATTGGTGCTGGCATTGATGCGCCGCAGCCCTTCGAATATGTAGGATCCACTCCGGGTGACCGTACATCCGATCTGCTTCGACACGGTCTCGTTGCCGGTCCCGCCGCCACTGATCTCCTCGATCGGCAAACCGGCCTTTCGGAAGAGTGCGATGGTCTCGTCGAAGAAGGGCTTCGCTTCCAGCCGACTCGGGTACGTCATCACTCCCCGCAGGTCGAGGCGCGGCATCTTGGAGACCTTCTGTGCCAGTTCCACGGCAGCCTGCGGTGATTGGACACCCGTTCGCTTGCCACCTGTATCGAGCTCGACCAAGACCCGCACCGATCCCCCGTCCTTTTGGAGTTGATCGGAGATGCCCTTTGCCGTGATCTCGGAATCCACCGCCACCGTCATGCGGGCTCGCTTGCAAAGCCGGGCCAGCCGCGTGAGCTTCTGCCTTCCAACAATGTTGTAAGGAATCAGGATGTTCCCCCGGACGCCGCCGGCCACCATCACCTCAGCCTCGCCCAGCTTCTGGCAGCAAATGCCCACCGCACCCTCCCGCAGTTGCATGTGAGCGATCTCGGGAATCTTGTGAGTCTTGATGTGAGGCTGGAGCGGGATACCCACCTTGCGGCACACCTGCTGCATCTCCTTGATGTTCTTCTCCAGAACGTCCATGTCGATGACTATGGCTGGGGTGTCTAGGTCGTCGACCGTGTGAACGCTGCCCAAACGGGGGCCTCCTGTGTTTGCTCGGGCAGAAGTCCCTGCCAAGCCCGCCGTGGTCAGCAAGCCCGCCGCACGAAAACAGGCGCGGCGGCTAATCCCCTTAAGTACGCCAGACAGCTTCTTTCTCATGGCTTTGATCTCCTCAGTCAGCGTTGCGCCGGTCGGACGACCGTTGATCCAGAACTTCCGATAGAGGTCTCCGGCCTGCACATGGTAACCCCTCCCTTGTCTTCAACACAACGAATCCGCCCATCGCCCCTAGTCCGTCCGTAAGGATGCGGGCAACCGAGGAGCCTAGTCCGCGAAGCGGACGTTGGAAAGTAGCTCACGGCGCAAGCCGTGGGAACACGGTACCCGCGTACCAGGGAGCCCCGGCAGGGGCGAAGGAGAATGGAAGCAGCCCTCCATGTTCTGCAAGATCGAGTAGCAACCGTGCCGGTTTGGGCACCCGAAGGGTGACAAGGATCAGAAGCCCGCGGGGCTTTCAGAAACCAGCCGTTTCTCGTTTTTCTCCAGCCGGCAGGCAGCGACAGGAAAACAGCTCAAACGCCCCTGACGGGGCTGGAAATCGTTTGGCGCGTTCCTACGGCTTGCGCCGTGGGCTACAATCCAACGTCCGCTTCGCGGACTAGGATCCTCGCTTGCGGACAAGCTTACGGACGGATTAGGGATCGCCCGGCGTCCCCGCGTTGGATACAATCAGCGGACACGGCGCCATGGAACTTCGCGTTCGCAGGAAAGCACCGTACGCTTGCCTGGCTTGGCTGGCCATGTCTGCTTGCGCTCCCTCTCTTCCGGACAGCGTCGTTTACCTTGGTCCGGAGCGTGACCGCGCCGATCTGTTTCTGCACGATGACCGGTTGATCGCCGAATCGAGAGACGTCGCGATCGTTCCGGGAATGATCCAGAAGCATCCCGGCAACCCCGTACTGGTGCACGACAAACCGTGGGAGATCGGCTCGCTGAACTACACCTGTGTCCTGCACGACGTGGAGGAAGGCAGTTACAAGATGTGGTACCAGATGATCACCGCATCTGAAGACGGCGTGCGTCGCAGCGCCTGCCACTATGCTGTCTCGCAAGACGGTCTGCACTGGGAAAAACCCGCTCTCGGCTTGGTCGAGTTCGAAGGCTCGACCGCCAACAACATCGTCTTTGTCGAATCAGAAAACCTCCGGGGCACACCGTCCTACTGGGTCATGAAGGATTACCCGGAAGCCGACCCCGCGAAGCGTTACAAGATGATGCGCCACAGCTGGGACTTTCAGGGACGCGCCGCGCAAATGGGCTGGTCGCCCGATGGCATTCGTTGGATCTTTTCTCGATTCGGCAATCTGCCGGGCTCGATTGATTCCCAGAACGTCTTCTTCTGGGACAACCAGGCGGGGCGCTACGTCTCCTACTTTCGCAGTCACACCGGAGGACTTCGGAGCATCGCCCGCGCCACCAGTCCGGATGCATTTCATTGGTCGCGGATGACGACGGTCCACCAGCCGGACGAAAAGGATCCGCCGACCTGGCATCTCTATACGCCGGGCATCTGGAAACTCGGCATGGCGCGTCAGGCGTATGCGATGATCACGACCGGTTTCGATGAAAAGAGCCATCAGGCTTACGGGCAGCTCGGCGTCAGCCGCGACGGCATTCACTGGCATCGATTCCGCCAGCCGTTCTTGCCTCTCGGCGATGAAAACGACTGGGACGGCGGCGCCATCTATACGGTCGCTTCGGAAGCAACGATCGGTGAACAGACAGCCATCTTCTACCACGGCAGCAACCGCCCCGCACACAGCGGCGAAGGGCAGCGCGGGATCGGTGTCGCTTTTCTCGATCGCGGCGGTTTCATCGGATTGCAGGCGAAAGGGGAAGGCTACGTAGTTACTCACCCGTTCCGCGTCTCCGATGATCGGGGAGTCTTATCCCTGCTAGCTGACGTGTCGCGGGGCGGCTCGATTGTCGCCGAGTTGCTGAACGTCGACGGCGCCGTCCTGGAGGGTTTCTCAGCAAGCGAGTCCAACGCAATCGCCGGCCGGGGCGACGCGCTCGAGGTGCGTTGGGAAAGCGGCGAAAAGCTCAAAGATCATCTGCGCGCGGGACCTGTGCGCTTGAAACTTTATCTACGGAATGCGACCGTGTATGGTCTTCGGGTTCACCGTCCTCGAGGGGATTGAAACGGGGCGTCGAGAATGCCGGTCCGGGCTGGGGTAGAATCTCCCATACCGCGCATACGCCGCGAAGCGGCTCAGCTCGGCGAAGGCGAGTGATGGCGGTTCTGGAGCTCAGTGAATTGTAGTATTCGTACAGATCGCCGCCGAGAGCTCGACCGTCGGACGGGCGAGCAAGGGCGAAGCAAGCGGTTTGTCCAGGGTGAGCAGCTGCCGAAAGGAGTCGGCAGGCATGGGCCAGCCGGTCAAGTACCCTTGGACCAGATCACATCCGTTCGTTCGAAGAAACTCCATTTGCTGCTCTTGTTCTACACCTTCGGCGATCACAGTGAGGCCAAGATCATGGGCCAAGCCGATCATCCCCTTCGCCAGAGAAGCGGAGTTGCGCTTGCGAGCCACGTGGGTTACCAAGGATCGATCCAGCTTGATTACTTGGGCAGTGAGTTTGGTTATTGAATCCCGCAAATTATTATGACACTTTTGACAGTGTGGAGCATCTATATATGTATGGGCAACCCCAAAGGTGTGAAGCGGGATTTCAAGGCGCTGGAGAAGCGCCGTTTCGAAGCGATGCGGCTGCTCCACCAAGGCCACAATCAGTCCGAGACGGCGAGACGGCTGAACGTCGCTCGCCAAACCGTCAGTGAGTGGCGGCGGCAATACCGCGAGCAGGGTGCGGCCGGACTCCGCCAGGCCGGGCGCGCCGGACGCAAGCCGCTCCTCGATGCCGCACAACGCGAACGCCTGACGTCGCTGCTGCTGGAAGGCCCGGAAGCCCACGGCTTCCCAGCGCCCCTGTGGAGCTGTCCGCGGGTGGCTCGGCTGACCGGAGACGAGTTCGGGGTCGCATACCACGCAGGCCACACCTGGAAGATCCTGCGAGCGCTCGACTGGAGCCCGCAACGCCCGGCCGGAAAGGCGCGCGAGCGCAACGAAGAGCGGATCCGCACCTGGAAGCGCAAGACCTGGAAGCGCATTAAAAAAAAGCCCAAAACGAAGGCCGTACGCTCGTCTTCATCGACGAAAGCGGATTGAGTCAGAAGCCGCATCGCTGCCGCACCTGGGCGCCACGTGGCCAAACACCGGTGCTGCAGTTTAACTTCAACTGGGAGAAGCTTTCCGTCTCGGCGGGGCTGACGCTGCGTAACTTCTACTTCCGGCTCTATCCCGGTGCGATCGGCAAAGAGCAAGTGATCGACTTTCTCAAGGCGTTGGTACGTCATATCGATCGCCCGCTGCTGATCGTCTGGGATCGGCTGCCGGCGCACCGTAGCCGCCTGGTGCAAGAGTTCATCGAACTCTCCGAAGGCCACATCGCAACCGAGTACTTGCCACCCTATGCGCCGGAGTTGAATCCGGTGGAATACATCTGGGCTTACTGGAAGCAGCACGAGTTGCCGAACGTCTGTCCGAAAGACTACGGCGAGCTGAACGAGCGGGCCCGCAAGGCACTCCGCCGCATGTACCGCAAACCGCGTTTGATCACGGCCTTCTGGAAACAGTCTTCTCTTTGTTTTGACTGACTCTATATTATGCGGCAGTCAATAAGTAGCTCATCGAGGAATACCCAGTACCAAAATCATCAATGGCAATACCGATCCCTTTCCCCGCGAGTTCTGTTACGACTGCCGGGGTCCTCTCTAGGCTCTCGATCATGACCGTCTCGGTGAGTTCAAGCTCCAGGTTCTTGGGGTCCATCCCCGTTTCGTTGAGCACGCGCTCCACGAGCGCCGGGAAGCCGGCTTCCTTCAACTGGCGGCCCGAAACATTCACTGAGATCCGAGGGACTTCCACGGGCCCGTCGGGCCCTTGAGCCCAGTGCTGGGCTTCCCCGCAGGCACGCCGCAGCACCCACTCGCCGATCTCGAGAATCAGGTCCGATTTCTCGGCCAGCGGGATAAACTCCGCCGGCCCGACCATCTCACCGTTCTGACCGTTCCATCGCAGTAGTGCCTCCGCCCCAAGAATCTTTCCACTCCGCAGGCAGATTTGAGGTTGATAATGAAGCAGTAGTTCCTGCCTTTGAATGGCTCCGCGGAGCTCGGTCTCCAGATTCCAGCGGCGTTGTGTCCGCTCATACATCGTATGGTCGTAAACTTGGTACTGTCCCTTACCCTCTGCCTTGGCCGCATACATGGCGATATCGGCATTCCGTATGAGCTCTTCTCCATCGGCAAAATGAGAGTTACTCATGACGATGCCAGTGCTCGCTTTCGTTACGACGTGATGGCCCTCGAGCTCAAAGGGCTCGGATAGCGCTTTCTCAATCCGAACGGCGACTCTTTGAGCCTCGCCAAAGTCGTCTATATCCTCAACCAACACAACGAACTCGTCTCCTCCGAATCTGGCGACGTGATCCTCCGGCCTCACACAGGCTTTCAGTCTCTTGGCCGTCGCTGCCAGTAGTTGGTCCCCAACGGGGTGCCCCAACGTGTCGTTGATATCCTTGAAGCGGTCGAGATCTAAGAACAAAACGCCAAATCGGAACCGTGGATTCTTCCCAGCGGCATCAATCGCCTGCGACAGTTGGGCGGTGAAGAAGTTCTTATTCGGCAAGCCTGTGAGTCTGTCCTGTAAGGCATCCTCGATCAGGCGGTTCTCCACCTCGATCAGTCGCGTTACGTCGGTCTGCACGCCGGAGATACGAAGTGCTTTGCCCTGCTCATCTCGAACGGCGCGGCCCCGACACAAGACCCAGCGGTAGGTGCCACCCCGATGTCGGATGCGGTACTCGCATTCGAACCGATCCCTTTCACCCTGGAGATGAGCCGCTAGTACTTACTATCATAAATAGACGCACTTGTGATAGAATAAGGGCATGGCTAAAAGAGCCACGCCCATCCTTTTGAGTCCTGCTGAGGAACGGACGCTACAGCGCTGGCGACGGGCCCACAAGACCGAACGGCGTACCGCCGAAAGGGCTCGCATCGTCCTGCTGGCGGCCCAAGGAAAGTCGAACCTGGAGATCGCGGCGCAGTTGGGAACGCGGCCGGCACGGGTGTCGAAGTGGCGCACCCGCTTTGCCCGCCAACGGCTGGCCGGCTTGGCCGACGAAGCGCGACCCGGCAAGCCGCGGCAATACGACGCCGCGAGCGAGAAACGCATTCTCAAGAAACTCGATGAATCGCCGCCCAGCGGACAGGCCACTTGGACCGGCCAACTCCTGGCCCAAGCGCTCGGCGAGGTGAGTGACCAACAAGTCTGGCGCGTGCTGCGCCGCCGGGGCATCTCGCTGCGGCGTCGTCGCAGCTGGTGCCTCTCGACCGATCCCGAGTTTGCCCGTAAAGCCGCCGACATCGTGGGACTTTACCTGGACCCGCCCGAGAACGCTGTCGTGCTAGCCGTCGACGAAAAGCC
This sequence comes from Bryobacterales bacterium, assembly GCA_965248255.1. Taxonomy (GTDB): domain Bacteria; phylum Acidobacteriota; class Terriglobia; order Bryobacterales; family UBA6623; genus JAKZVK01. The sequence continues at coordinate 895,731 of CBDFIW010000004.1, read as the reverse complement.
CCACATCCAAGCCCTCGAACGCGCTCAGGGCTGGCTGCGGCTGCCCGACGGCAAGGCCTTGACGGGCTTCAGCCACGGCTACAAACGCCATGGCACAACGACCTTGTTCGCCGCCCTGGAGGTGGCCACCGGTCACGTCACGGCTGGTCACTACCAGCGTCGCCGGCGGCGAGAGTTTCTAGACTTCATGAACCAACTGGTGGATCTCTACGAAGGCTTCGAGTTGCACGTCGTGCTGGACAATCTCAACACCCACAAGCCGAAACGGGATCGTTGGCTCCAGCGCCACCCCAACGTGCACTTGCACTACACTCCGACCTACGCCTCGTGGCTGAATCAGATTGAGATCTGGTTCAGTATCCTCAGTCGGCGGGCGTTGCAGGGAGCCAGCTTCACCTCGCCCTACGAAGTACGCGCAGCCATCGACCGCTTCCTCGAGGCACACAACGAAAACGCCGCCCCTTTCGAATGGACCAAGGCCAGCGTGAGGCAGCGGTCTCTTTCTTACTCATACGCTAACTTATGATCTTAAGTACTAGGTCCATCCGCAGTCCTGAGAGATAGTAAGGATGAACAAACGAGAACCAGTCACTGGACTTGTCGCCAACGTCTATTGACTCGTAACCCAAAATCTCCGCCCAGCCCTGCGATACCCGAAACGTGTCGGTTTCAAGATCCCACTCCCATAGGCCCTCACTCCCACCCTGGATCGAAAGCTGGGCCAATGGTTCCGTCTTGACCTCTCTCGGTTTAATGGACTCGCCAGCCGGCGAGTCAAGGTAGACGGTACCTATCCCAGCCCTCAGCACCAGCAGTGCTACCACAAAGAGAACGCATAGAGAGGCCAAGACAAGGTCGATTTCGTTAATCAACTCCAACATGGAACGTATTTCCCAGTAGCTCGCGGTGGGCGGAGGACGGCTGTGTGGAGCGCATCGTCAGCGCCCACCTGGGGGCCGTTCTGCCAACGCAGGTACCTCGGCTAGTTCATGATCCCGCCTCGCAACTACTTGCTCCCTACTACCATTCTTATGTTGAATGGCGGAAAAGGATATGGCCCAAGGGGTTCAAATCGTGTACCGCCCGATGGTACTAGGTAGTAGGGTGAAACCCGTAAGAGAACGACTGCTCAGAGAGCACCGAAGACGTCTTCAAGAACGCTCAGCTGGGCCGTACGTATACCTCAGCTAGTACTTAGTGTCATAAGTAAGGGTAACTATGAAGACTTTCATCAAACCCCTCATTCTTCAAGGCGTTTGCCGAAATTTCGCATCTCGTCCCACGGGTGTTCCGACTCACGAAAGCCCTGAGAACTCAACAGAAAACGAAATCTCGACAACGCACGCAAATGCCACGTGAATTTCTGCAACTAAGTACTAGCGGCGATAGAGGAAGCAGATGTCGCACCGTCGCCCAGAGAGGCGGAGCGTATCGATTCAGGCTCTGCTGCACGTACGGCTCGTGATGAGCCATCATGGACAAGACCGGCCGTGGTGAAGGGTTTTCAGCGATGGTCCCATCTTGTCGAGGAGCGGCGAGTCGCCGTGACGGCTTTTCTGCTTTCGCTCTATTTCGTGGACGCGTCGGTGAGGGCTGCGAAGGAGCGTCTTTGGTTTGACGAGTTCTTCACCTTCCATATCGCTCGGCTAGGTTCGATCGGGGAGATTTGGGAGGCGCTGCTGGATGCCGCCGACGCCCTGCCGCCGCTGGGCTTCGTTCTTACCGCTGCGGCTCACGCGGGATTTGGCGCTGGTGAATGGGCGACGCGGCTTCCGTCAATCCTTGCCTGGGGCGTCGCGAGCGGAGCACTGTTTCACCTAATCGCGAAACGATACGGAGCGGCCTGCGGCCTGGCGGCGATGCTGCTGACGTGGCTGACTTGGGGCTACGAATATGCCTATGAGGCGAGACCCTACAGCCTTGTTGTCGCTTTCGGCGCGCTGGGGCTGCTCTGTTGGAGAGCGCTGTGCGAAGGGCGACGGCCCAAGACGGCTGCGCTCGGTCTGGCGAGCTGTCTTGCCGCCGCGGTGTCGTGCCATTACTACGCCGTGTTGCTTTGGGCCCCGCTTGCCGCGGGCGAAGCGGCGAGGACTTGGCGATCCGGGAAGGTCGAGGTGCCGTTCTGGACGGCTTTGGTTGTGGGTGCATCGCCGCTGCTCGCTTATCTTCCTCTGATCGAAGCGTCGCGCCGCACCTATAGCGAAGGGTTCTGGAGTCCGGTGACGAACACCAATATCCTGGGCACCTACATCTTCCTGTTGATGCCTGCCCTTTGGCCGTTGGCCGTGATCGCGCCTTTGTTGTTGACGGTCGCCTGGCATCGCTCACGGTCCCCCGGGGGTCCTGCTCCGTTGAGGCGATCGCAGCCGCTGCACGAGACTGTTGCGTTCGGCGTGCTCGCCGGGCTCCCTGTCCTGGCCGTGGCATTGGCGTGGTGGGTCACCAAGGCCTATCACTACCGCTACAGTCTCGCAGCGGTGCTGGGGATCGGTTGGCTTTTCGCGCACCTGGTGCGGCGCGCCACAGGCGGCCGCGACACGTACCTAGCGATGGTTGTCCTGGCGCTGCTGGCGGCCTTCGTAGGGACCCGCTTTGGGCTCGTCATCCCTGCATCGCTGGCGCGTCATGCCCCCGGCAGCAACGACCTTGGCTACCAGCGCTTCGACGTACTGGATCAGCCCCAGGCCCTGCCCATTGCGGTGAGCTCGCCGATCCTCTATCCGTTGCATGCGCACTATGCGCCGGAGCTCTATGCGTCCCGGCTCGTCTATGTCTCGTCGCCCGAAGCGGCGCTGCACTACCGGCAGGCGAATACGCCGGACCTCAACCTGCGCGGCCTCGCCCGCTGGGCGCCCCTACGCGTGGTCGACTACGAGGAGTTTGTCGCTCGGCATGAAGAGTTTCTGATCTATGACCGTCCGAACAGTCGGTTCGCCTGGCTGAAAGAGAAACTCGAAGACGACGGCCGGCGGCTGAGCCTGTTGGACGACCGCGACTCCTTGCACATCCTGAAATGTTGCGGTCGCTAGCCGTCTCATTGGGACGCCATCTGAACGCAAGTGTCACGTTCTGCTAAAGAACTTGCGGCGGGCGGTCCTTAGGTTCTCGTTCTTAGTCAGCCGCGACGAAGCGGGGAAAAGGGTGATGGTCACCGACGGGAAGCGCCCGTTGGTTTAGGACCGGCACGTAGCTGGCTACGACGCCGCGCGCCACACCACGTAACGTTCGCCCATGAAGATGGGCACGATCAGCTTGCCCAGCTTCGTGAACGACGCGACCCGGCGAAGGCAGTCCACACCCGGCAGGCGGTGTTGCGCCAAGCGATAAAGGATGTAGGAGACCGAGAACGAAACCGGACGCCGGCCCCAGGCGACGGGCGAGAGGCCGCCCCTCTCTCCGCAGGCGCTCAGACTCCTGCGGTTGAAGTAGTTGAGGTGTTCGGGCAGCAGCAGAGGCCAGCGGCGGCCCAACAACCGAGCTGGGAGACTTTCACAATCGGGGACGTTAACAAAAACGAAGCACTGCGGTTTGAGTAGGATCCGGCAGCGTTGTAGGAACTCGACGGGTTCACGGACATGCTCCAGCACGTCCCACAAGGTCACGGCGTCGAAGGAAGCGGCGGGAAGGTTGGCCTCTTCAAGCGTCGTGGCGAGAACCTCCCCGCGACCCGCCAGGCGCTGTTTGGCCTCGCGATAGAGGGTACCGGACGGTTCCACGCCGGTGACGCTCCAGCCGACTAACGCGGCCTGTTCCAGAAACATGCCTGAGGCACAACCGACGTCGAGCATTGCTCCACGGGAGACGAATCGGCTCACGATCTTGAGATGGCGGGCAGCAGTTCGGCTTCTCGCTTCAGTTTCGGATTCGTACACCGCCGTATCCATGTCCCGGTAGAGACGCGCGAGCTCTTCGTCGGTGGGCCGGGCCTCACTGTAAGCCAGCCGGCAGCGGCGGCAACGAAGAATCCGCCCGTAGGACAGATCGGTGCGGGAAGATCCGAAGGCGTCTGAGGAGAAACTGTGCGCCGAACCGGCCAAATGCACTTCAGGACGTTGGTCCCTACAAACGGGACAGATTTGGTTCGGCTCGACCATCGATTCGTTTCGCCTAAGGGGCCGAAGGATTTTTGGAAGCTGTTGCCGGCGGCTGTTCATCAGCGTGGGCCGGTGACGGTGGCGCAGCCGCAGAACCACGATGTGGCCGCGACGCAGGAGAGGTTCGCACCCTCGCCCTGCCGCGCCACGCGCCGACCAACGTTCGCAATAGGGCCAGCAGATAACTCGGTGCGACCTTGATGATACGGAAAGACGATGTGCCCATCTCGGTCGTGCGGTTGATCCACGAGGTCGGAACTTCCTTAATGCGATAACCGGCGAGGATGGGTTTCAGGCCCGTCTCAGCGTTGGCCGCGAAGTGCGGTTCCTCGATCGTCATATTCTTGAGAATCTCGGCGCGGTAGAGCTTGAGGTTGTTCGAGAGGTCTCGCGCGCGCGGAAGCAACAACAGCTTGACGAGAAGATGGAATCCGCGATTACACACGATCTTGAAGAAGGGGTAGTTAAGCAATATCGAATCATGCGAAAAGCGGCTGCCGATGGCGCCATCGTATCCTTCGGCCACAGCGTCGAACAGGTCCCGCAATTCAGGAACGATCTGAGCGAAATCACAGTCCATTGACAGGATATATTCGCCCGTGGCCGCGGCGTACCCGTCGCGCAGCGCACGCCCCACGCCGTTGGGCGGCCGGCGAGGGATGAGCCTAACTCTCGGATCTTTCTCCGCCAGCTCGCGAGTGACTGCGGCGGTGCGGTCGCGGCTGTTATCGTCTACGATTACGATCTCGTGGACGTAGCGGTCGTAGGCCGTAAACAACGACTCGACGAGTCGCGGGACATTCATTTCCTCGTTGTGACACGGCACGACGACGGAGACTTTCCCGAACAGACTCTCATGCCGGGCGAGGTCGATGAGGCGGCGGCGGGTCGGCCCCGGCTCGGGGTTCTTGGCCCAGATGTAGAGCGTGCCGCAGAATTCGCGCAGCGGCGGCGTGTGCTCGAACAGGATTTCCTTCGATTCCAGAAAGGGTATGAGACGCTTGGGCGTGCGAGCGTGAATGATATCGAAGGGGACGACGTCGATGTGGGAAAAGCCTTGGGCGGACGCAATCTTCATCAACCGGTACTTGCCCATGCCCACCTGGCAGGACGCATTCCCGGCCCAGCGGCCTAGCCACGGAATCCAGTCCTTGAGGGCGACCTGGGGGTTGAGATGATTCGCTTCGAAGAATAGCATCTGACCGCCGGGCCTGAGCAACCGATGGATCTGTTCCAGGTGGGCAGGGTACTCGTTGTGACAGAGGATGCCCGTTCCCACAACGTAGTCGAAGCTCTGCGGCGGGAGATCGTTCGATAGGTCGTCGACTTTGAGAAACCTCGCGTTGGCAATCGCTTTGGCCTCCCCGCTCCGGGCCAGGTCGTCATTGAAGACCGCGGCGGAGATGGGATTTTCGCCGCGGAGGACTTCGGCGAGGTGTTCGGCCCAAAGGCCGCTCCCGGCACCGATCTCAAGGATCGACTCGCCCGGTAGCACATGGAAGCAGTGGCGGACGGCCGCCGCGCGCCAGTGCAACTTGAAGGGCGAACTGCCCGGATAACGCAGCCAATAGGCCTCCCGGCGCCGCTCCATCTCCCTTATTGACTCCCGCATAATATAGAGTCAGTCAAAACAAAGAGAAGACTGTTTCCAGAAGGCCGTGATCAAACGCGGTTTGCGGTACATGCGGCGGAGTGCCTTGCGGGCCCGCTCGTTCAGCTCGCCGTAGTCTTTCGGACAGATGTTCGGCAACTCGTGCTGCTTCCAGTAAGCCCAGATGTATTCCACCGGATTCAACTCCGGCGCATAGGGTGGCAAGTACTCGGTTGCGATGTGGCCTTCGGAGAGTTCGATGAACTCTTGCACCAGGCGGCTACGGTGCGCCGGCAGCCGATCCCAGACGATCAGCAGCGGGCGATCGATATGACGTACCAACGCCTTGAGAAAGTCGGTCACTTGCTCTTTGCCGATCGCACCGGGATAGAGCCGGAAGTAGAAGTTACGCAGCGTCAGCCCCGCCGAGACGGAAAGCTTCTCCCAGTTGAAGTTAAACTGCAGCACCGGTGTTTGGCCACGTGGCGCCCAGGTGCGGCAGCGATGCGGCTTCTGACTCAATCCGCTTTCGTCGATGAAGACGAGCGTACGGCCTTCGTTTTGGGCTTTTTTTTAATGCGCTTCCAGGTCTTGCGCTTCCAGGTGCGGATCCGCTCTTCGTTGCGCTCGCGCGCCTTTCCGGCCGGGCGTTGCGGGCTCCAGTCGAGCGCTCGCAGGATCTTCCAGGCGTGGCCTGCGTGGTATGCGACCCCGAACTCGTCTCCGGTCAGCCGAGCCACCCGCGGACAGCTCCACAGGGGCGCTGGGAAGCCGTGGGCTTCCGGGCCTTCCAGCAGCAGCGACGTCAGGCGTTCGCGTTGTGCGGCATCGAGGAGCGGCTTGCGTCCGGCGCGCCCGGCCTGGCGGAGTCCGGCCGCACCCTGCTCGCGGTATTGCCGCCGCCACTCACTGACGGTTTGGCGAGCGACGTTCAGCCGTCTCGCCGTCTCGGACTGATTGTGGCCTTGGTGGAGCAGCCGCATCGCTTCGAAACGGCGCTTCTCCAGCGCCTTGAAATCCCGCTTCACACCTTTGGGGTTGCCCATACATATATAGATGCTCCACACTGTCAAAAAGTGTCATAATAATTTGCGGGATTCAATAGGTTGTCTGAGAGCGTCACCGGATGGGTTGGTCGGGCGGGTCGATACGGTACATCTTCATTCCCTGATCCAATTCTTTCACGTAATTCTTGCGGACCTGCGGTCTGCCTCACCGACTCCCGAGGAATTGGGTCCTCGAAACTGGGGCCGCCACAACTTGCCTCCGTTCTCCGCCACGCCCGCGAAGCTCAACAGTACGGCGGTTGCCAGCAGCCCAGAAGCTCGTGTAGTGACTGATTCCGGTCGGAACTCTGCCCCCCCCCCCCCCCCCCCCCCCCCCCCCCCCCCGGCATCAGTATACATGCGAACGGAATTCTTCCATGAACTTCCCACCAACTCCGTCCGGTCGTGTTTCGGCTCGCCTTCCGTGGATAAAGTATGCTGACCGGGTCTACCTATGACGTGCCTCCAAGGCATGACCGGTGCAGCCGGTAGAACCGGAGAAAGCAGTTCTCAATTGGCAGCACCTCGACCCGCCGAACCCGGCGTCACGTGCATGGCGCCGCATCGTATCCGCGCGCAACGCTCCCGGAACCCGGCATTAGGTGCCGACTTTGTGCCGGACCGATATCCTCACTCCGACACCTCTGCCAGGCGGCGCTCCAAGTAGTCCCGCTCAGCCATGTTGACTGTAAGTTCAAGCGCTCGCCGATAGCCGCCGGCGGCTTCTGACCGCCGCCCCAGCCGTCTCAGGAGGTCGGCGCGGGCAGCATGATAGAGGTGGTAGTTGTCGAGTTCACCCGAGGCGCCGAGGCGGTCGATTCGGCTGAGGCCCGCCTCGTACCCGTCCGACATCGCGACGGCCACCGCGCGGTTCAGCTCGACGACAGGCGAGGGATGAATGCGCGCCAGTTCGGCGTAAAGCGATGCAATCTCTTTCCAGTCGGTGTCATCCGCCATCTTGGCCTGCGCGTGGACGGCCGCGATGGCCGCCTGCACCTGATAGGGCCCTGCACACCGCAGTTCGATCGCCTGCTGGAGCCGGTGCAATCCTTCGGTAATGCGTCCGCGATCCCACAGTGACCGGTCCTGCTCTTCGAGCGTGATCAATTGTCCTTTCGGACCCACGCGAGCCTCGCGCCGCGAATCCTGCAACCGCAGCAAGGCCAGCAGACCGTGTGTCTCAGGCTCCGCGGCCATCAGATTGGCCAGTAGCCTCGCCAGCCGGATCGCTTCCGCGCAAAGGTCTCGCCGAATGAGGGTGTCACCCGTTGAAGCCGAGTAACCCTCGTTGAAGATGAGATACACAACCGCGAGAACCGCTGGGTTCGCGAGATCGACACTCTAGCGAGATTTTCAGGCGTACAATACCAAAGAGGGTCACAGTGCCGGTTTACTTACCGCCGATTCGAGCTAGGCAAGTTTTCGAAATGAAGCCAATTCCTATCAAGCAGTGTTGAATCAATAGCTTACAGGCACGAATCGGGCGCAGTTGCTGCGACCGCATCGCGTGAGCACCTAATCTACTATTTGTTGACAGAGATAGTAGAGATTCCATACGATCAAAGTAGAGGCAGGCTGCTGCGAGGTCCGAGGGAGAGCCTCTGTTGGTGGGGTCCCCGCAGTTCGTCTACAATGGCACGAGGCTGAGGATGGGAAACGTAGAAATGGCACGAGCGGCTCATCTGTCCAGCGTCACCACCGTCCTGGATCAGATCGGCAATACGCCCCTGATCCACCTTCAGCGGATCGCGGGCGAGCACCCCGGCGTCGAGATCTACGGCAAGGCCGAGGCCTTCAACCCCGGCGGATCGGTGAAAGACCGCCCCGCGCTGAACATGATCCGGGACGGCGAGCGCACGGGCAAGCTCGTGCCCGGAGGTACGATCGTCGACGCCACGAGCGGTAACACGGGCATCGCGTATGCGATGATCGCCGCCGCCAAGGGATACCGGGTGAAGCTATTCCTTCCGGAGAACGCTTCGCGGGAACGGAAGCGAATCTTGAAGGCCTATGGGGCCGAAGTCGTGTTGACCGACCCCGGAGAGGGGTCCGATGGCGCGATCCGGGCTTGCCGGGCCGAATACCAGCGCAACCCCAGTGCCTACTTCTACCCGGACCAGTACAACAACCCGGCCAACTGGTTGGCCCACTACGAGCAGACCGGGGTCGAGATTTGGAATCAGACCGAGGGACGGGTCACGCACTTCGTCACCGGCCTGGGTACCAGCGGCACGTTCATGGGCGTCGGACGGCGGTTGCGCGAGTACTCGAAGGACGTGCAGCTCATCTCGATGCAGCCCTCCTCGGGTTTCCACGGGCTCGAAGGCCTGAAGCACATGCCGACGGCGATCGTCCCCGACATCTATGACGAGACGCTGGCCGACGAGAACCTTCACGTCGAGACGGAAGAAGCCTACGAGTTCGTGAAGCGCCTGGCCAAGGACGAAGGCCTGCTGGTCGGCATCTCTTCCGGCGGGAACGTCGCCGCGGCTCTGCGCGTGGCAGCGAACATCCGCGAGGGAGTGATCGTCACCGTGCTGTGCGACGCCGCCGACAAGTATCTGAGCGAGCAGTTCTGGGACGACGAATGATCCGCATCCAACCCACGCCTTGGGACCAGATGGTCGCGCACGCGCGCGCGATCTACCCGAACGAGTGTGTCGGCGCAATGCTTGGCTCGTCGGCCAACGGAGCCAAGGTTGTCAGTGAGGCGATGCGCATGGAGAACGTCCACGACGGCCCGCAGGCCGAGCGCTACGTACTCGACCAGAAGGCGCTGTTGGCCGCCGATGCCCAGGCGCGCGCCCGGAGGCTGGAGTTGATCGGCATCTATCACTCGCACCCGGACTGCGATGCTTACTTTTCCGAGACTGACTTGAAGAATTCGTGCCCCTGGTACTCTTTCGTCGTACTCTCGATCAAGCAAGGCGAGTTCGATCACGCCAACAGTTGGCTGCCCGATCCCGACCAGATCCGGGCCGACAAAGAAGAACTCACATACGGAGACAGCAATGGCTAAGATTCTGATTCCCACGCCGCTGCGGCAATACGCGGGCGGCTCCGACGCGGTGGAAGTCGAAGCCGGCACCGTCGGCGAAGCGCTCGACAAGCTCACCACGGAGCACGCCGACCTGAAGCGGCATCTGTTCAACGACGAGGGCAAGCTGCGCAGCTTCGTCAACGTCTACGTCGATGACGAAGACATTCGCTATCTCGACAAAGAGAAAACTGCGGTTGACGGAGATGGCGTGATCAGCATCGTCCCCTCGATCGCCGGCGGCAGCGCTTCGCCGCTTACCGCCGCGCCCGCCACTTCCGGGCCTGCCACTTCCGGAGCCACAGCCGCTCTCACGAACGAAGAGATCCAGCGCTACAGCCGGCACCTTATCATGCCCGAAGTAGGCATGGAGGGGCAGTTGAAGCTCAAGCAGGCCAAGGTGCTGATGATCGGCACCGGCGGCCTCGGTGCGCCCCTCGGACTCTACCTCGCCGCTGCGGGCGTCGGCAAGATCGGCATCGTCGATTTCGATACCGTGGACGTGACCAACCTACAGCGCCAGGTCATCCACGGCACCAAAGACATCGGCCGTTCCAAGCTCGACTCTGCTGCCGAGCGGATGGCCGACATCAACCCCTACGTCGAGATCGTCAAGTACGAAACGGCGCTTTCGAGTGAGAACGCGCTCGACATCTTGAAGGACTACGACGTGGTCGTCGACGGCACCGACAACTTCCCGACGCGCTACCTGGTGAACGATGCCTGCGTGCTGCTTGGCAAGCCGAACGTCTACGGCTCGATCTTCCGCTTCGAGGGACAGGCCACGGTCTTTCACCACGGCGACGGCCCCTGCTACCGCTGCCTCTATCCCGAACCGCCCCCGCCGGGACTGGTGCCGAGCTGCGCCGAGGGCGGTGTACTGGGCATTCTGCCGGCGCTGGTGGGAAGCATGCAGGCGACCGAGACGGTCAAGCTGATCATCGGCAAGGGCGAGACATTGAGCGGACGGCTGGTGCTCTATGACGCGCTCAACATGCGCTTCCGGGAGCTGAAGCTGCGCAAGAACCCCGAGTGCCCCGTCTGCGGCGACAACCCGACGGTGACCGAGCTGATCGACTACCAGGAGTTCTGCGGCATCCCGCAGCAGCAGGCGCAAGAGGTGTCCGAGCAAAGCGGTGTGCCCGAGATCACTGTGACCGAGTTGAAGTCGAAGCTCGATGCCGGTGAGCCGCTATTCGTCCTCGACGTGCGCGAACCGCACGAGTACGACATCTGCCGCCTGGACGGCACGACACTCATCCCGTTGGGCCAGTTGCCGAACCGAGTGAACGAGCTGAACTCGGCCGACGACATCGTGGTGCATTGCAAATCGGGCATGCGCAGCGCCAAGGCGGTGAACTTCCTCCGGCAGGCCGGCTTCCGCAAGGTGAAGAACCTCAAGGGCGGCATCCTGGCCTGGAGCGACCAGATCGACCCGAGCGTGCCGAAGTACTGAGGTTGGCATCAGAGCCGCGCGTGGACGGAAGCGGTGACCAGGCCGAGGCTTTGCTAGATCCGGACGCCATCGCTGGGCGTGTGGCTCGTACTCTCAGTCCACCAACTCATCGGTAATCACAGGTCCCGAAGCGATCGTTTTCCTCACCGGGCATCGGGTCGCAATGTAGGCTAGGCGCTCTCTTTGCTCTGCGTCCAGGTCCCCCTCCACATGCAACCGGACCGCGATCCGCTCGACCAACCCGTCGTCGGCCTCACACTCTTCACAGTCCCGAGCGTGGACTCGCCCATGAGACAGCTGGAGGCGGACTTTTCGCAGAGCCCAGCCTTTACGCCGCGCGTACATTTGTAGCGTCATCGCCGTACACACGCCGAGAGAGCTGAGCAGAAGGTCGTAGGGGTCGGGACCCAATCCATCGCCCACCCCCTTGGGCTCATCCGCAAGTAAGGCATGATCATCGGTGGTGACAAGTGTTTGAAAGTTTTCGAGGCTGGTGACGGTAAGCGAGGGCATGATGAGACCTCCTCTGAGCGAGACGGGGGCCTGCGGCTCGCCGTGGAAACGTGCGATTTGGCGGCGACAGGTGTTTGCACCCGATCTTCAACAACCGCGCGAATAGAACCATGCCGCGGGTCGGCCGAGCGTGTCGTGAGCAGATACCCAGCCTCTAGCCAATGCGGCCGGCTTCTCTCCCCTACATTCACTCTCCGACAGAATCGCCACTTCGAGCCACAGGTAGCCGTTCACCCAGCGCGCATTAAGCACCTCGATGGGGGCTTCCCGACCCACATGCTTGCGCCAGGCCGGGTTGATTTTTCGTGCGGACGAAGAACGATCCGGCATCGCAAAGACGACGCCATCCCAGCGCTGGTTGAGGTAAGGGAGACTTTCGCGAAGTAGATGTTGCAGTGGGTAGAAGGCTCCGACGCGATCCGGCCCCACCCACCCTGTCTGACCATCCTTCAACTCAACTCGGAACCAGTTGCCCCATTGCTCCGAGACCACCGCTCCCGAGACTTCGTAGGAGTACTCCGCGCTGACGATCTCCTCAGAGCGCAGGACTTTCCGAACGATGACGGAGTCGGCTTGGGCTTCCTCACGGATCGGAATCGGCTCGCCCGTCGGGGGGCGCCCCTGGGCCTGGGCCACCCAGTCAAACACCGCCGGGATCTCCACGATACCCAGCACTTGCGGCGTGGCCCGAGCACGCTCGACCGGCTTGAGAGGTGTAAACGAGGAACGGGAACCACTCGTGGAATGTGGTCGGAACCGCACCTCACTCTCCAACCAAGGTTTTCGTAGGTGTCGTCTAACCGTGGAATGTAGACGTAGGCCAAGTCCAGCGCCGGGTTCCCGTTGACCCGCACGCTGCCGTCAGCCCACTCGACCGTCTCCACCTCGACGGGTTGTTCCCAGTCCTCATAAACCACTTCGCCCGCCTGGCGAATCAACTCAACTGCTTGGCGGCCGGTCTCCTCGTCGACTTGGAGGCAGTAGTCCGCCACGGCGGGAACGGAGGGCCAAGCCAGGGCGACGGCCGCCGCCACGGCTCGGCACAGCTTCAGCCGCGATAGCGCAAGCGAGTGAGTCTCGGGTACCCGCATAGAGGGAGATGCGACCAGGCAGCCCGGAGCACATCCAGCGGCGGCCCGTCCAGCGCCGTCTGGATCGGCCGCTGTCAAGAAGATCAGATGTCCGAGAGATGCTCCAACTTGCCGTGGGAATCACCCACCGACTCCGGCTGCACACCCATGATGTCGAGCAGGGAGAGGTACAGATTCGTCATCGGTGTTTCCTCGGGATAGCGAACGTGACGCCCCGGGTGCAGGCCACCGCCTCCACCGCCGGCGACCAACACCGGCAGGTCGTGATGGGTGTGCTTGTTGCCGTCCGCCAAGCCGCTGCCGTAGACGAGCATCGAATGGTCGAGGAGAGTGCCGTCGCCTTCTTCGATCGAATCGAGCCGCTCAAGGAAGTAGGCGAACTGCTCCATGTGGAAGCGGTTGATACTGCTGATCTGCCGGATCTTCTCCTCGTCGCCCTGGTGATGAGTCAGTCCGTGGTGGGCGTAGGGTACGCCGATCTCACGGTAGGTACGGTTGCTGCCTTCACGGCCCAGCATGAACGTGCTGATTCTCGTCAGGTCCGTCTGAAAGGCGACCACCTGGAGGTCGAACATCAACTTCGTATGATCGGCAAAGGCGACAGGAATGCCGGCCGGACGATCGATGGCGGGCTCGGCGTGAGAGGATGACTTCTCGGAAATCGCAATCCTCTTCTCGATCTCGCGGACCGCGTCCAAGTATTCGTCCAGTTTGCGCTGGTCCGTCGGGCCGAGATCGCCCTTCAGCTTGCGGGTATCTTCTTGAACGAAGTCGAGGATGCTCTTGTCGTACCGCCGACGCTTCGCGCGGGCTGCCGGGTCGTCTTTCGCGCCGGGCCGTCCAAATAAACGCTCGAACAGCAGCCGTGGATTGACCTCCGGCGGCATGGGCGTGGCCTCGCTGCGCCAGGAGACGCTGTTGCTGTAGGCGCAACTGTAACCCGAGTCACAGTTGCCCGCCAGCCGGCCGTGTTCGGTGCCGAGCTCGATCGAGGCGAAACGGGTGCGGCCGCCGAGCATCTGCGCCGCGACTTGATCGACCGAAATCCCGTTCCGGATGTCGGCGCCGTCGGTTTTCTTCGGGTGCACGCCGGTGAGGAAGGATGCGGCCGCGCGGGCATGATCACCCCCCCCATCGCCCAGCGCCCGGCCGTTGTTGTGGCTCAGCCCTGAGAACAGAAGAAGGTTGTCGCGGAAGTCCGCGACAGGTTCCAACACTTTCGGCAGGCCGAAATCCCTGCCGACCGCGGTGGGCGTCCAGTCCTCCATGATGATGCCGTTGGGGACATAAGTGAATGCCATCCGCACGGGGGCCTCGCCTGCCGTGAGCCGGCCCGCACCGCCGGCGAATGCCGGGACCATCGCGTCGAGGAACGGCAGCGCCACGGCGGCGCCCATGCCTCGCAACATCGTTCGTCTGGAAAGGGGTTGGCGCGCCGTCATCGCTTCCCTCCGTCGCCCCGCCTCATCTGGAAAGGCCTGCTCTTCACAATCTCAGTTGTTAGCCGCGAGAAGCGATAGCCATCCTCGGCGACTTGCTGCTGGATGTGCTCGATCGCCGGACGATCGTAGCTTTCCAGGCCCCGGCCTAATGCGTAGGTTAGCATCTTTTCAGTCAGACAGCGAGTGAATTCATCCTTCTCGAGCCGCAGGATCGCCTTCATTTCACTTGGGCTGGTGAAGGCGTGTCCGCCCGGCAACTCGCCTGAAGTATCCAGCGGCCATTTGCCGTCGTGGGTCCGCCAACGGCCGACGGCGTCATAGTTTTCGAGGCCGAAGCCGAGCGCATCCATCTTGACGTGGCAGACCGCGCAACTCGGGTTCGCACGGTGCTGTTCTAATTGCTCGCGCAATGTCCGCGCCGTGCCCACTTCGGTGTCATCCAAGTCCATGGCCTCGGGCGGCGGCGGCGGCGGCGCACCCAAGATGTTGTCGAGCAGCCACTTGCCTCGCAACACCGCGGAAGTACGGGTCGGGTACGACGAGATCGTGAGGATGCTGCCTTGCGTCAGCACGCCGCTTCGCTGCACGCCATCAAGGCTCACACGCCGGAACTGCGGACCCGCGAGGCCTCCGATGCCGTAATGCCGGGCCAGTCGCTCGTTGAGGAACGTGAAACGCCCATCGAGTAGATCGACGATACTGCGGTCCTCATGCATGACGGTTTCGAAGAACAGCTCCGTCTCACGCCTCATGGCGTCCCGCAACTCGCCGTCGAAATCCGGAAAGCGGTCCGGGTCGGGCGAGGCGGTATCGAGGTTGCGCAACTCGAGCCACTGGCCGACGAAGTTCTCTACCAATGCCCGGGACTTCGGGCTCGCCAGCATGCGGGTGACCTCGGCCTCCATGACGTCGTCGTCCCGCAACTCGAGGTCGGTGGCGCGCTGTAGGAGGTGCTGGTCCGGCAGGCTACTCCAGAGAAAGTAGGACAGCCGCGAGGCCAGTTCATATTGATTGACCGGATGCGCCGACAACGGGTCTTGCGGGTTGGGGTCGTGCTCGATCCGAAACAGGAAGTGCGGAGAAACCAGGACAGCCTTGAGGGCCAGTTGGATGCCCTGCTCGAACGAGTCGCCCGACTCTTGCGCCAACCCGACCAGCCGTTTCAGGGCGTCGATTTCGTCCTGTCCCACCGGCCGTCGGTAAGCGTTGCGGGCTAGGTTTGCCAAGATCTGCTGCGAGCAACCGGGTCGATGTTGCCAGTTCAGATGACCGCAAACGAAGACCCTCCTGTGACTCGCGGTTAGAGACGGCGACTTGCGGTTGAACGGGCCGTGGACCTCCGCGCGATCCAGGAACGCCATGCGCCGGGGTTTCTCGTATTTCTCGGCTTCGTGGTCGCGGATGTTCGTCACGTCGACTAAGAATCTGCCCTCGATGGTGCGCACGCCGGCGGCCACTGCCACCATGACGTCGTGCTGCCGGTTGGCGTACTGTCCCGGCTGTATTTCGACGACCTCGATGCGCTCGCCGTCCACCATGATTTCGAACGGCAGCGGCCCGGGCATGGGCGGGTTCAGGTTGCCGGGTTCGGGTTTTGGTATCAGCCGCCGATCGACCCAACGTACCTGAATCTCGTACTCCGCATTGGCCAGGAACTCGTGCTGGAACCGGATCGAGCCCTCCCTCGAATATGGGACGCCACCGGGTGCTTCGAGCTTGCTTTCCTCCGGCGCACGCGGCGCCAGGTAGCGGGCAAGCATCGGCTCGATGGCCGGCTCGGCCACGATCGCCTTTTCAGCGATCTGCTCGGCGGCGCTCAGGTAGCGCTCCATCAGCACCGGCGAGAGCGAGAGCACGTCGCCGATGTTGTCAAAGCCGTAGCCGGTATCGTCGGTCGGGAAATCGTCGGCGGGCCGAAAATCGACTCCCAGAAGATCACGGATGGTGTTGTTGTACTCGGCGCGATTCAGGCGACGGGCGGTCACGCGGCCGGGGTCGGGCGGACGGTCTCGGCCCATCCGCTCCAGCTCGGCATCAATCCATTCAAGGACAGCACCCGTTTCGCCGGTACTCGGCCGCGGGCGGCCCTCGGGCGGCATCCGGCCCTCCCCCAGCATTCTCCGGATACGCTCCCAAGCGTGCGGGTCCTCGCGGGCTGTCCGCGCGTCGGAGAACGCTTCGAAGTTCAGTCCCGCCATGGCCACGTTACCGCCGTGGCACGCCGTACAGTGCTTGGCGAGAAACGGTTGGACTGACCGTCGAAAACCGGCCCCGGCCCCTTCCGACGGTGGGGCGCCCGCGGCGTTCGGCGGAAACACCGCCGTCAGGACCGACAGAGCACAAGGCGCCCAGAGGGCCAATCGTCGGCGTCGAACGTTCACGTCTCTATGAGCATACAATTCCGGGAACGAGCCACGCAGCTTCAGGCCCCGTGCGGGCCGGGGATGCAGGGTGCTACACCCGGCGCCGGCCGACGCCGGGTCGGGAGGGCTGCTTGGTATATTTGCAGACGTGACGCCCAAGAGAAGGTCGCGGATGAGAAAAACACTCGCAGTGGCGGCGCTGCTGCTCCCCTCCCTGGGGGTGGCCGAGGTGCACCGCGTCATCAACGAGCGCAACCACCACACGTTCGACCGGCATCACCGAGTCGAAGCGCGCATCCGGCCCGGCGACAGGGTCATCACCAAGACGGTGGACTCGGCCGGCTGGGACTTTCAGGGGGTGCGACGTACCAAGACGCACGGCAACCCGCTCACCGGCCCTTTTTACGTAGAGGGAGCCAAGCCGGGCGACGCGCTCGTCGTGCGTCTGAACAAGGTTCGCCTGAACCGCAACTGGGGATACACGGCCTATCACATTGGCGGCTACGCGCTCACCGAGGACTACGAGAGGCAGCCACCGCTCTACGACAAAGCGGTGATTCTCGGCGGCCCCGACAACTTCCTTGAGGGCCGCACCGACTTGGTTCCCTGGGTCATCGATCTCAAGCGAAATACGGTCCGCATGCGAGAACCCGTGAGCAAGAAGATCAAGCTGGAATTCAAAGCCCAACCTCTTCTCGGCTGTATCGGCGTACCGCCCGCCGGCGACCATGCCCCGCGTTCGGGCCCGACCGGCAACTGGGGCGGCAACATGGACTACAAAGCGGTCAAGGAGGGGGCCACCGTCTACATCCCGGTCTACCATGAGGGCGGCTTCTTGATGTTCGGCGATGGGCACGCCGTCCAGGGCGATGGGGAGGCGGTTGGGTCGGGCGTGGAAACTTCACTCGATGTCGAGTTCTCGATTGATCTCAAGAAGAACGCTCAGCTCACCACGTTGCGCATTGAGAACGCGGACTATCTGATCAGCATCGGCAACAAGTCGGGCGACACGCTCAACGAAGCGCTCAAGATCGCCACCACCGACATGGTGCACTGGCTAGTGGATGAGTACGGCCTCGAATCTTGGGCCGCGCACCAGCTCATCGGTTTTCAGGGTGAGTATGACGTGGCGGCGATCGCAGGAACGATCGGTTGCAAGATCCCGAAGGTGGCCCTAGCCCAAAGGCCGTAGCCATTCGGTTTCTGGCCCTCGTGCAGGTGCGGACCCGCGCGACGTGGGGCTTTCGTTCGGTTTCCCCGAGGTCCACAACCCACCCTACACGCCGACGCTGGCCAAGGCACGCGCACGGGTTCTCGCGGCCTGCAAAGCCGCCGGCACCCGTCTTCCTCGACGTCGTCAAAGACCACAAAGTTGAAGACCGCCTTCGTGAAGGGGTCATGATCGGCGCCAGGAGCAGCCGAACGATCGCGGAACTCGGACGGCGCTTCACCAAAAGACTGCTACCGTGGTAACTCCAGTTGGGCCCGGGTGGGAGCAGGTCGCTGTAACGCGCTTGATGCTATTGAAGGTCTGGTTGATCATTCTCCTGGGGCTGCTCGCTTTCAACTGCTCGGCCCCGCGGGCCTTCCATGCCCGCATTCGTCGCACCAGCTACAACATCCCGCACATCGAGGCTCGTAATGTCGCCGGTTTAGGATTCAGGGAAGGCTACGCGCAGGCCGAGGATCACCTGTGCTCGATTGCCGATCAGGTGGTGCGCGTTCGCGGCGAGCGGGCTCGGTACTTTGGCCCCGGTGAGGGGAACCGTCATCTTTACAGCGACATCACGATGCGCACCCTCGAGGTCAATGAGCGGGCACGGGAGCATCTCAAGGGGCAAGACCGCGACTACCGGCTCGCCGGTTTCGCCGCGGGCTACAACCACTACTTGGCCGAGACGGGGAGGGACGCCGTTCCCGGCTGGTGCCGGGGGGAGGATTGGGTCGTCCCCGTCAGCGTAGAAGACGTTGCGGCCTATTCTGTATAGGTCCACCCTCACGTCGGCCCGTTTCGCCAGGATGATTGGGTCCGCGCAGCCGCCGGGCCCTGAATCGGCGGCGCGACTGAGCCGCCGGCTCACCAGCCCCCCAAGTGGCCTACTCAGCAGCTACATGCCGGCCTCGGTCGACCCGCCCGATCAGGCCAGCAACGGTTGGGCGATCGGCAGCGCCTTGTCAGAAACCGGCGGCGGGCTGCTCGTCGCCAACCCGCATTACCCATGGGTCGGCGCCAACCGCTTCTGGGAGAAACACCTCGCCATTCGAGGGGAGTTGGACGTCTACGGCGCAAGTCCGGTGGGCATGCCCGGGGTGGCGATCGGGTTCAACGAGGCCGTCGCCTGGACCCACACCGTGTCGGCGGGCAAGCGATTCACTCTGTACCGTCTGGATCTCAAGCCTGGCGAACCCACAACCTACCGCTACGGTGACGGTTGGAGAGAGATGACGGCGGAGACGGTATCGGTGGATGTTCTGGGCGACGACGGCGCGCTCGAAGCCGTCGAACGTACGGTCTATTTCTCGCACCACGGCCCTGTCGTCGCCCTGCCGGGGGCCGGGTGGACGGTCGAGCACGCGCTTGCCCTGCGCGACGCCAACCGGGACAACGACGCAGCCGGTCCGCAATGGTTCGCAATGGACCGCGCCCAAAGCCTCGACGAGTTCATCGAAGCCCATGCCCGTTTTCAGGGCATGCCTTTCATCAACACGATCGCTGTGAGTGCCGGCGGCCAAGCGTGGTACGCCGATACCGCCTCCACTCCCAATGTGAGGCCCGAGGTGCTCACCGGCTGGCAGCAGCAGCGCGAGTCCGACGATCTGGTTCAGAGACTTGCCAATCGCGGCCTGGTGCTGCTGGACGGCGGGGACCCCGCCGCCGAATGGTTTGACGACCCGGACGCCCGCGATCCCGGCATCGTTCCCTACGACGCCATGCCGCGGCTCGAGCGGGACGACTACGTCTTCAATGCGAACGACAGTTTTTGGTTAGCCAACTCTTCGGAGTTGATCCCAGGATCTTACTCAGTCCTGCACGGCCGGCAGGGCGCCGCCCTGTCACTCCGCACGCGAAATAACGACCTTACACTGTCCAACCGTTCGCCCGATCGTCCCGCGGGCGACGACGGCAAGTTCAACTTGGACGAGGCCCTCGATGCGATTCTCAGTAACCGAAGTTATACGGCCGAGCTGATTCGGCCCGTGCTTGTCGAGCGCTGCCAAGAGCAGTCCACTGTGTCGCTTGATGACAAGCCGGTGGACCTGACCGAGGCTTGCCAGGTCCTCGCGTCTTGGGACGGTCGTTACGATCTGGAAAGCCGCGGCGCTGTCGTCTTCCGGGAGTTCATCGGCCAGTACCCCAGCCGGAATTTGCTCCGCAAGGACAGCCTCTTCGACGTGGATTTCGATCCGGCCGACCCGGTCGGTACGCCCCGCGGCCTGGCGGAGGGAGATGTCGCCCTTCAGAACCTAGCTCGCGCCGTTGAGCGTTTGCAGTCGCTCGGGATCCCGTTGGATGTTCCTTTGGGCGAACTGCAATATGCCGACAAGGCCGGCCGCCGCATTCCCATGCATGGCGGCCTGGGTGGGCATGAGGGCCTACTCAACGCGCAGCGCAACGGCCTCAACTCGACGACACTCGAACCGATGTCGAGTCCCGAGCGCGTCGAAAGCAGCCGCTTCCTCACCGGGCTAGGCTACCCTGTGGTGGGGGGAACGAGCTTCCTACTCGGCGTTGAGTATACGACCGACGGTCCACGCGCGAAAGGCGTCCTGACGTATTCGCAGTCCGGGGACCCCGCTTCGCCTCACTTCACCGACCAAACCGAGCTGTTTTCGCAAAAGAAGCTTCGGCCGGTCCCCTTCCGCGAAAGGGACATCGCGGCGGACGTTCAACGCGAGTACGCCGTTCGCGCCCCGCGCCGGAAGGCCGCGCGGTAGCCAGGGTGGATACAAGGAAGGGCTGGCTGTAGCGAAACGGGGCCAGCGGGCAAGGCTGCTACTTTTTGCTCAGGAGCTGGCGCACGGACTCCTTCAGCGCCGGCACATTCCTCTGGGTGATTTCCCAAACCGCCGCTAGATCCACTCCCACAGGCCCGTTTACGGGCCTTGGTTTGGATTAGGCCAGGCGTTCTACGCCTGGTAAACCTACCACTGAACGAATCAGGCCCCTTCGAGGGGCCTTTATTCCCATACTCTGACCCGGACGAGCCGGAACCAAAAGGGTTCCCGTGTCGGGATCGGACAGAGGTGGGGCATCGAGGGAGCGCGCGGGTTCACACCCGCGCCTCTGTCCGGGCCCGTGAAGTTTTCTGCCAGGTTGGGCAAGAATTTCACTCTGTAGGTACTTACCATCGCCCCACAGCGATATCGGAATCGGAAGCTTCGGATCGCCCTTTCCAGCCCTATTGGCGAGTATCTTGGATCGACGGCTGTGGTCGGTATCACCCCGCGGCTTCGACGGCCTCGCTGAAAAGTCCTGCCAGTTCGTCAGCAGGACGCCGATTGGCCGTCTCGTTGACGCGCAACAGAACCCGTTGCCAGCCGCCGGCCGAGGGCTTGCCGCCGGTCGAGATCGTCACGCCGCGCTCAGCCAGCGCTGCTCCCACACTCTTCGGGTCAGCCTTCATGTGGAGCGCCACGATGTTCGAGCCGTTGGGGATGCGCTCGATACGAAGGCGTGGGTGCTGGTCGAGTTTCTTCCAGAGCTTTTCCGTATTGGCAACGGCTGAGCGGTAACGCTCCTCGAATCCATCCATGTAATGGAGCACAACCGCGGCGTACATCCAAGCCTTGGGCAGGGCGCCTCCAAACATTCGCCGCGTGTCGACCATCGGTTCGATGTACTTCTTCGGTCCGGCCACCACGGCGCCGCAGCCTCCGTTGAAGTATTTGTGGAGTGACACGTAGAGGGTGTCGAACTGGTCGGCGTACTGACGGACAGAGACGCCTGAGTACGCCGCCGCCAGAAACATGCGGGCGCCGTCGAGGTGGGTTCGGATGCCCTCGCCGCGGGCGTAGGCGCAGATCTTCTTCATCTCGGCGAAGTCGAAGACCTCGCCATCCTTGCGGCGCACGGGGGACTCGATCATGATCGCGCCGACCGGCTTGTTGCCGCGCAAGCCGGCGTTCCACTCGACTTCCCGCTTGACCTCGTCCAACGTGAAGGTCGCACGGCCCACCGCCAGCGGAATCAGCTCGAGGTTGCTGAGAATCGGTCCGCAGTTGACCGAGTCGGCGTAGTAGTGGCTCTCGCGCGGGACGATGACCTTGGTGTCGGCTTCGGCAATGTGCCGGACGGCGATCTGGTTCGCCAGCGTGCCCGTGCCGAAGAAGATGGCCCCTTCCTTGCCGAGCAGATCGGCGAATTTGCGTTCGAGTTCGTCGATGGGGCCACCGACGGAGTAGCGGTCGAGCTCGATCTCGTTCTCCGTAGCGACCTGCTGCAAGAGCGACGCCCATTCAGCGGGCTTCAGCGGAACGCCGTCCCCGGTGAGATGGACATGGCGATCCGCTGCGGGATTCAGCGAGGTCTTGGCTGCTCCGGCCGCCGAGGCGGCACTGGGGCTAGCCAGTGTTGATGCGGCGCCTGCGGCGAGAAAGTTTCTGCGGTTGATCGATGACATGGCTTCGCTCCTAGGTTTGAAGGGGGTTTGCACGGGGTAAGGGTGGCGCGTGTGGGATGGATCGAGGGGTTCGCTTCAACCGCACACAGGTCCAGCGACCGACGGGCGGGCACAGGGGGGGCCCGCCCCTACGGAATCGGCTTGGCGCGCTCCATCACCCACGGCGCGATGGGCGCGTCTCCGTCCCAGGGCCGCCCATGGTAGTTGAACTCCTCGCCGTACTTGAACCCGTGCTTCTCGCCGATCGCCGACGCCAGCTCCTCGACGTAGGCGCGGATCAGCGCTCGCGTGGACGATTCAGTGATCTCGTCAAGCATCGAACTCGGTTTGCCCGCCATCGCCAGCCGGGCCTTCGTGTGGACGGCATAGCGGTGGTTGCGATTCCGTAGCGCCTGGATGGCCGTCGCCTTGCGCTGGAAGTTCTTGGTGATGTCGACCGGCATGAACTTCGCCGACCGATGCCCCCCCTCACCCGGGCGGTACGGGCGATAGGTGGCGTAGTAGTAGATTTCCCGCGGACCGTGCCCCGTCAAACCGGCTCTGGTCACCTCAGGCAGAAAGTACCCGCCGTTCGAGTAGTTGGTCTCCTCGGCGGCCCGAGCAGTAAAGAACTGGTCCCAGTCCGGCTCGTAGTGGGCGTAGGGATCGGGCAAGAAGAGCTTCTCCGGCTTCCAGTAGCGGATCATGATCGAGTAGTGGTTCCGCATCTCATTACTGGAGCTGTGCGAAAGCTCGCCGCTCTTGTCGTTGATGTTGAGGATCTCGCGGATGCCGAGCATCCGGGCCGCCTTCTCCCCGTCCTCGACGTTCACGAGCCGCGTCTCGGCCGGACCCAAGCCTACCGAGTCCTTCTCGTCGTTGGCGGCTTGCACGACGTAGACGTTGTAACCTTCGTCGATGAAGTTGGCGAGCGTGCCGCCGCAAGCGAAGAGGTAATCGCCCGATCCGGCCGTGATCACGATGATGTTCTTGCTCCGCTGCGCGTTCAGAACCGCACTGAACAGCAACAGCAGTGCGATCGCTTGCAGCATTCCGCGATGGCTCATACGTTGGTTCCCCTTTGAGGCCCCCACATTCTAGCACCACAGCAGACGCCACACACCGGGTCCTGACAAGCCTTTCAAGGTTCCGCAGCGCGGAGGCCGCTCTCCGAGTCACAGAAAAACAAAACAGATTTCTCGTTTGTTTTCAGCCGATTCGCGGATTGGGGCTGCCGCCCGCCCGGTATCGCACCCTACACTGTTTACAGAGGCGCATAGAGCTTAGCGGCTCCGCACCCGCTAACGATTTTGTCGTACAGGAGCGTTGGTGGCTGGCCGATATGTTGTTTTGTGACGGACGCCGGTCGCGACAAAAAAGTAGCGCGGTTAGGAGCTTGAAAGTGGGATACCCGGCAACAGTCAGAAAGAGGCTTGACCCCGCCCTCACGGGACGAGAAGCCGAGAAGCTCGAATCGGACCTGCGGCGGCGTGTGATCGGACAGGGCGAGGCCATCGAGCAGATTATCAACGTCTACCAGACCTACCTGGCTGGCATGAATAGCCCTGGGCGTCCGGTGGGCAATTTCCTGTTCCTGGGACCTACCGGCACGGGTAAGACTCGCGCTGTCGAAGCCACGGCTGAATCGTTGCTCGGCGACGAGCGGGCCGTCGTCAAGATCGACTGCGCTGAGTTCCAACACAGCCACGAGATCGCCAAGCTGATCGGTTCACCGCCTGGTTACCTCGGGCACCGCGAGACCCACCCTCTGTTGAGCCAGGAGGTGCTCAATCAGTTCTACACCGAAAGGCTCAAGATCTCCTTCGTCCTCTTCGACGAGATCGAGAAGGCCAGCGACGCACTGTGGAATCTGCTGCTGGGGATTCTCGACAAGGCCACTCTAACGCTAGGAGATAACCGCCGCGTGGACTTCTCGAAGACGCTGATCTTCATGACGAGCAACCTCGGCGCCGCCGAGATGAGCGCCATGACGAGCCCGGAGCTGGGTTTCGCCGCCAGCCGGCCCGAACCGAAAGATCTGCGTTCTGACAAGATCAGCCAACGCATTTCAAAAGCCGGCATCTCCGCAGCGCGGCGCAAGTTCACGCCCGAATTCATCAATCGGCTGGATAAGATCGTTGTGTTCAAGACCTTGGGAGATGAGGAGTTGCGGCAGATCCTTGACCTCGAGCTGGCTTACGTTCAGAAGAGAGTCTTCAACGGCACCCCATTCCTGTTCCAGCTCACTTCCTCGGCAAAGGACTTCCTGCTCGCACGGGGGACGGACGCTAAATATGGTGCCCGACATTTGAAGAGGTCGATCGAGCGATCACTCGTCTATCCGATGGCCAACCTGATTGCGACGGAGCAGATTCACGCCGGCGATCTGGTCGAGATCGACTTCGCCGAAGGCCACACGGAAATGATGTTTGAACGCGCCGACGAAGATCTGCCGGTGTACGCCATGTTCCGGGCCGCCGGCCTTGACTTACCCGAAGACTACGAGATCAACCCCGGCCCCGTGCCCGTACCCCGCCCGGCCACCAACGGCATCCACAGTCTGACGCGGCCGTGAGATCGGGCGCGAGAAGAGCCCCGGCCGGGGCGCAAGCGAAGTGGCGCTTCGGCCTAGCCGCCGGCCATCTCCCGAAACAGGTACGCCTTCTCCATGCGATGCTAGAGTCCTTCACGCCGGATTCATGAGCTCGTGTAGCGTTCTCTTGTAGACCGATGATGTCTCTGTTGTGGGTTTCCCTGGCGTCGCTCATCGTAGCGGCGCTGACACTCTTTTCCGGTTTCGGCCTCGGCACGCTGCTGATGCCGGTGTTTGCGCTGTTCTTCCCCTTGGAGGTAGCGGTCGGTGCCACGGCGATCGTGCACCTTGCCAACAGTCTCTTCAAGCTTGGACTGGTCGGCAAGCACGCCTCTTGGCCCGTGGCCATCCGCTTCGGGATTCCCGCAATTCCGGCTGCCTTCCTGGGCGCGTCCCTGCTGTCCTATGTTTCGCAACTGGAACCGATCGCCCGCTATCACCTCGGCAGCCGCAGTCCGGCGGTCACTTGGATCGGCCTGATCATCGGTCTTCTGATCGCTGTCTTTGCCCTATTCGAGTTGATTCCGTCCTTCGACGCGCTCCGATTCGGCAAACGCTTGCTGCCGCTCGGCGGCTTGCTCTCGGGACTGTTTGGCGGATTGTCGGGCCACCAGGGTGCGTTGCGGTCGGTCTTCATTCTGCAGTGGGGCCTCTCGAAGGAGGCGTTCGTGGGCACCAACGTCGTTTGCGCCGTGGCCGTGGATCTCACGCGGTTGGCTGTCTATGGTGTGGCGGCTCTCCAGCGCGGTACAGGGCCGTTGGATGATCCGGCCCTCCTTCCGCTGCTGACGACCGCCACCTTGGCGGCTTTCGTCGGGTCGTTCCTTGGCGCCAAGCTGCTGCCCCGTGTAACGATGACTTTCGTGCGCCGGCTCGTCGGCGTGCTGTTGCTCCTGCTCGCAGTCGCCATCGGGTCAGGACTGGTCTGAATCCAACGGCGGTGAGCCACGTTTTCTCGAAGGCTGCGCAGTTGTCGCTCCGCGGGGCTCGCTTATGAACTTGCGGCCAGTCCGCGCGGCGCACTGAACGCAGAACGTCAATCGGTTGACAAGCTCGGGGATCGTCCGTGTACCTGGTGCTGCCTAAGCGATTTCCGTGTCTTATAATGAACCGGGACTGGAGGGGTTTGACCTTGACAAGCTCTTGTGGGCCGGCTTTCCCGAGCGTCCGAAGCCGGCTAGAACTCTGGATCTGCACCTGGATTGCTGTCTTTCTCTGTTACTCGGCGCCCGTTCACGGGGCTGACGGGCCGTTCTTCGAGACAGGCGCGGTCGTGAAATCCCACGGTGCTCGTCTCTACCACAACGCCTACCCGACGATCGCCCGGCTCAGCA
The DNA here is from genome assembly GCA_965248255.1 of Bryobacterales bacterium. GTDB lineage: Bacteria > Acidobacteriota > Terriglobia > Bryobacterales > UBA6623 > JAKZVK01. The sequence continues at coordinate 869,571 of CBDFIW010000004.1, read as the reverse complement.
GTGGCCGATTACTGGCGGTGTTCGGGGCCTACTCGCGAGATCAGGCCAGCGCTCGGGTGATGGCGGCTCTCTCAGACGACGGGGGCCGCAACTGGTCCAGCCCCAGGGAAATCATCGACAATCCGGGACTCTGGGACGGCGATCCCAACGTCATCGTCGACGGCCCACGCACCTTCGTCTATTGCACAACTCGCGTAGTCGAGCTGAAGACGATCGACAAAAGCACGGTGTTTATGGTCAAGACCGATGATGGCGGTGGGACCTGGTCGAGCCCGGTCGAGATTTCGATGCCCAAGAAATACGTCGCTGGCAAGCAGCACAAAGGCCTGCGGCTGGGTGACGGGACGCTGCTGATGGGCTATTCCTGGGACCTGTGGGCCGAGAAGGGCACACCGGCGCGCACCGAAGGCGAGATGAACATCGCGGCCGGCGCCCTGCGATCCACTGACGGCATCCACTGGACGCCGTTCGGCGCACTACACGTTTGGATTCCGAAAATGACACCCTACTCCACCAACGGCCTCGACGAACCCTCGATCGTCGAGCTGGCCGACGGAGAGATTCTCATGGTGATGCGGACGGGATCGAGCCGTCATTACGAGAGTCGAAGCCGCGACGGCGGCCTCACGTGGGCGCCCCCGCGTCCCAGCTCGCTGACAGGCCACAATACGCCCACGGGATTGTGGCGGCTTGACCAAAGCGAAGAGATTATCGCCATCTGGAACAACTCTCCCGTGAACCGCCGCCCATTGAGCGTGGCGATCTCGGCCAATGGCGGCCGCATCTGGAGCCCCCCGCGAAACGTTGCGGAGTCAGACGGGCCGCAGGTGTCCTATCCCAGCATCACCCAGGCCGCCGGCGGCACCTTCGTCGCTCTCTGGCAACAACAGCTTGCCGAGGGAGGCCGGGACATACGCTGGGCCCGCTTCAATCGGCAGTGGGTCCTAGGGAAGTGAAGGAGAACCGGAGGACAGGCCCAGGGGCTCACACCCCGTTGGGGGCGCGGATGAGGGACAGGAACTCGTCACGAGTCTGCGGCTTCTCGCGGAACACCCCCAGCATCGTGCTCGTCACGGCCGAGGAGTGTTGTTTCTCAACACCGCGCATCATCATGCAGAGGTGTCGCGCTTCCACGATCACACCCACCCCGGCCGGCTCGATCGCCTTTTGAATGGTCCAGGCGATTTCAGTCGTCATCCGCTCTTGAATCTGAAGACGGCGTGCGTACATTTCGACAAGGCGTGCCATCTTGCTAAGACCGATGACCTTCTTGTTCGGGATGTAGGCGATGTGGACCTTGCCGAAGAAGGGCAGTAGATGGTGTTCGCACAAGCTGAACATCTCGATGTCCTTGACGATCACCATTTCGTCGTAGCGGACCTCAAACAGTGCGCCGTTGAGGATCTCCGCGGGATCCATTTGGTAGCCCCGGGTCAGGTCCGCCCACGCTTTGGCGGCCCGCACGGGCGTTCTGTCAAGGCCTTCCCGCGCGGGATCCTCGCCGACTTCGACCAGCAACTGACGAATCAAGTCGGAGATGGGCGACTCCTCCGGCGGGTGCGAGGCGTCGAAATCGTCAATCAGGTCTTCAATGCCGGTTGTGTTGGGCGTCATGGGTTCCATTCGTTACTTCAAAGCTGTTTCGCGCCGTCTCCTCGACCCGAATCCGGTCGAGCCGTACAGGCCGGCCGGCGAACTCGCGGCCCCATTCCGCCCGCAACCAACGAGCGATCAGCAGTACGAGATTCTCGGTCGTGGCAACGGCGTCGTCAAGCTCTTCAACGTCGCGATTGAGGTCGGTGTGGTCGAGTTTCGACAGCACAGCTTGCTCAACGATCCGGTCGAGCGTCGACCGCGCTAGCAGCATGCCCGATCGCGCATCGGCTTCCCCTTCGACACTCACCTCGAGTAGGTAGTTGTGGCCATGCCCGTAAGGGTTGTTGCACTTGCCAAAGAGACGCCGATTCTCCTCCTCGCTCAACTTGTTGGTATGCAAGCGATGGGAGGCGGAGAACGGGTACCGCTTCGTCAGCCGCAGCAAGACCAAATCTCCTTGTGACTTGCCAAGGACACACCTGCGGCACGCGGTACTTCAACGTAGAGGCTCGGCCTGCCGAGCCCGCAAGCACGCCATGGTGTGCCCCTACCTCCGCCGAGCGACAAAGATTCCTTCATAAGAGGGCGCTAGGCAGCTTCACCGAAATAGTCTACATAGAGGTCAGGCGTTTCGTAAAGCCGAACGCCATGCAGCCGGCAGTTTCGGTCGCGCACCGGGGGTTCCAGCCGCCGCCAAACGTCTTTGGCAATGTTCTCCGGGGTCGGAATGATCTGATCAAACGGTGGCACTTCGTGGTTGAGGAAGCGATGATCGAAGACATCCACGACCTCGCGGTCGATGATCTGCTTCAAGTCCTTGAGGTCCATAACCATGCCATGAATTGGGTCAACGTCACCGGCCACGGTCACGTCGAGGACATAGTTGTGTCCGTGGCCGCTGCGGCGGCTCGCCTTGCCGAACAGCGCCTCGTTCTCGTGGTCTTCGAGCGCCGGATTGGCGCAGTAGTGTGACGCCGAGAACTCGGCGCGGCGGGTAATCAGCACCATTTACCGTCCGAGCGTGCGCGTTGTTACCATCAGGTACGAACGTTCTCATTATGGCATGGACAAGACGTGAGACTGTCGTAGGCGCCCTTGTGGCGGGCCTCACGATCACTCTGCTCTATCGCGTGGTGCCTTACTTCCGTGTTTTCAACGTCGAAGTAGGCGATCGGGCACCGGAGTTCAATATCACCGCTGACGACGGCCAGGGCGTGCGGCTGGCCGACTTCCGCGGCAAGTACGTGCTGCTGAACTTTTGGGCCACCTGGTGCCCGCCCTGCGTCGAGGAGATGCCTTCGCTGAACCTGGTTCACGAACGCCTCAGCGACCGAGGCCTGGTTGTGCTCGGGATCAGTGTCGACGAGGAGAAGGACGAGTACGAGCGCTTCCTGGATCTCGCGAACATTCGCTTCCCGACGGTCCGCGACCCCGAACGCAAGGTGAGCACGCTCTTCGGCACGGTCAAGTACCCCGAGACCTACCTGATCGATCGCGAGGGGATCGTCATCCGCAAATACATCGGCCCAGAAGACTGGAGCCGGCCCGAGATCTTCAACTACCTCAGTTCGCTCTTGTAGGGTAGTTGCCAGGCCTGGCGGGAACTGATTTGTGGGGTCGTTGGCGCGTGCCCTGACGGGAACGCACGTTGCTGGTTGGAGCATCCGTGAAAAGGTTTGCTCGTCTTTGCTGGTCTAGAAGCCGAGGCGTCGGTTGGAAAGGGAGGATCTGATGCCGAAGATCTGCTGCATAGGAGCCGGTTATGTCGGTGGCCCCACGATGGCCGTGATCGCCAAGCACTGCCCCGAGATCCGCGTGGAAGTCGTCGACGTCAACCCGGAACGCATTGCGGCTTGGAATTCCGACTGCCTGCCGGTGTACGAGCCGGGGCTGGACTCGATTGTGAGTGCGTGCCGGGGACGCAACTTATTCTTCAGCACGAACATCGACCACGCCATCCACCAAGCCGACATCGTGTTTCTCAGCGTCAACACCCCGACGAAGACCTACGGTACGGGTAAAGGACAAGCCGCCGATCTGAAGTACGTCGAACAATGCGCCCGCCGCATCGCCGCGGTGTCGGAGGGACGCAAGATCGTGGTCGAGAAGTCCACCGTGCCCGTACGAACGGCGGAGACGGTCAAGAGAATTCTCGCCCAGTCGTCAAGCCAGGCCGGCTTCGACGTCCTCTCCAATCCGGAGTTCTTGGCCGAAGGCACCGCCATCCAAGACCTCGAAGCACCGTCGCGCGTGCTGATCGGCGGCGAGTCGAAGGCGGCCATCGGTAAGCTGGCCGACGTCTACGCCGCGTGGGTGCCTCGGGAGAGAATCGTCGCGACCAACCTGTGGTCCGCCGAATTGTCGAAGCTCACGGCCAACGCCTTCCTGGCGCAACGGATCTCCTCGATCAACGCCATCTCCGCCCTGTGCGAGCGCACCGGCGCCGACGTGGACGAAGTCGCGTCCGCCATTGGTCTGGATCCCCGCATCGGTCCTCACTTCCTGCACGCTTCGGTCGGCTTTGGAGGCTCCTGCTTTCAGAAGGATCTCCTTAACATGGTTTACCTCTGCCGGCACTTCGACCTGCCCGAAGTGTCAAGGCCCAATAGAAATGTCCCCTTCGGTCGCCCAGTAGAAGTGTCCCCTTGGTGATAGGAGAGAATCGTCATCGTCGGGGCTGTGGAACTGTGGGAATCGCGCAGCGATTTCCAAGGGGCGGTGGGAAGGGTGGAAAACCATCCACGGTTCCTCGAGCCCGGCACGGCTGCCGCCACAAGGTTTTCCACGCTTTCCATCCGACCCGGCATTTCCACAGCCCTCTTATGAATTCGCAGATCGTGTTTTCCGCAACACAGCTCGCCGCCAGGGGTGGTTCGCCGCCGGCTTGCGTCTGGCCACCACGTTCCCCTGCGGTGCCGGCTTCGTCCGCAGCCGTGGCGTCGGCGTGGCGATCACTTCGTGCTCGATCTCGTGCCCCTCAAACCTCACCTGCAAGCTCTCATCGCGCCCCTGTTGGACCGTCACCCGTGCACCCGCCCCCACGCCCTGATTGCGTTTCGGCTTCAACTGCAAACAACGATTCTCGAAACGCACCACCTGGTCGTTGCTCACCACCCGTTCGTACTCCAAGCAGAACACCCCTCGCAGCTCGGTGCCGCGGGGTAGCGCCTGGTGAAAGTCCGCTCCCGCCGCCGGCTCGCAGCAGAAGCGCTCGTTGTGCTCGGCTAAGTACTCCTCGCCGGGGTAACGGTTCGCCGCCTCGTAATCAACGATGCCCCGCAGCCGCATCTTCTTGATCAGGCGGTCCTGGTGCGTGCCGTGATGGCGTTCGACACGTCCCTTGGCTTGCGGCGACGATGCGGCAATGATGCCAATGCCAAGCTTCGCGCACATGCGCCCGAACTGCGTCTCGGGCTTGATGCCTTCCAGTGCTTCCCGCGACGTCGGCTGGCGCTGGTAGACGTTTTTCCAGTCGCAGTACAACGCCTTGGGAACGCCGTGTTGGCGCACCCAGGCTTGGAGCAGATCGGCCGCGGCCCAGGTCGTTTCCTGGCCCGAGAAGCGGCACAGTGCAAGACCGGTCGCGTCATCGACAAAGTTCATCAAACAGGCTTTCGGGCCGCGTCCTTCCAGCCAGTGGTGGTGCGAACCGTCGAGTTGAATCAGCTCGCCGAAGTGCGCTTTGCGTTGCCGCCGGCTGCGATGCGGTGGGCGCTTGCGACTCCGGCTCCACAGGCCCGCCGCGAGCATCCAGCGCCGCAGCGTTTCGCGCGGCACTTCCAGGCCCTGATCGGCTGCCAGATGTTCCGACGCCAGCGTCGGCCCGCAGCGCTCGTGCCCCTCGCCCGCATAGTTTGCGTGCACCAACTCGAGAACCTGCTCGCGGCGCTTGTCATCGGCTCGGTTCGAAGCGCGGCCGACGTTACCGTGCACTAAAGCCTTGACCCCGCCTGCTCGGTAACGCTTGTTGAGCCGCTTCGCTTGGCGGTAGCTGACCTCCAGCAGTGCGGTGGCTTCGGTCAACTTCAGTTCCCCTCGTTTCACTCGGCTCAGCACTTCGCCGCGCCTCAACTCCTTGGCACTCATCCATGTCCTTCCCAATCTTTCACCTCCTCGCAGAGGTCCAGATTAGGGGACATTTCTATTGGGCGCTCAAGGGGACATTATCATTGGGCTTCAACATTCGACCTGCCCGAAGTGGCGGCCTATTGGGAGCACGTCCTCGCCATCAACGACTACCAGAAGTCCCGCTTCGCACAAAACCTCGTCAGCAGCATGTTCAACACCATATCGGGAAAGAGAATCGCCCTGTGGGGTTTTGCGTTTAAGAAGGACACGAACGACACCCGGGAGTCGGCGGCGATCCACATCGCGCACGACTTGCTGGACGAACAGGCTCACTTGGCGATCTACGATCCCCAGGTAAGTGCTGAGCAGATCCTCTCTGACATCGAAAGCACCTTCCACGATCGAAGCGGTGACCTCGCCGAGCGCGAACGCAGTGCGATCCGCGACGGTGTCGAGATCTGTGACTCCCCCGCCGAAGCGGCGGAGAACGCCCACGCAATCGCGGTGCTGACGGAGTGGGATGAGTTTCGGACCCTCGACTACGAGGCGATCTACAAATCGATGCACAAGCCGGCGTTCCTCTTCGACGGGCGCAACCTTCTCGATGCCCGCCTCCTGGCTTCTTTGGGCTTTGAGGTCCACAGCATCGGCAAGGATCACTCGCCCGGCGCATAACCGTTTTCTTCCCTCCGCGGGCCGAGGCCCGGCAGCACGAAAGAGAATCTACGAGGTCTACAATGGGAGTGCCTATGAAAGCGTCGCGGCTGGCAGCCTCCGCCAACGTCGCCGAACAGAGTGATTGAGGGCTATGGTCCACACCGCCGCTCATCATCGCCGAGCGCTTTTCGGAGCGCGGGGCGCAGTAGTGTCAGTTGCTGTTTTCGCTTCACTCATCCCACTGTGGGGTGGACCCCTTTCACCGCAACAGGTCGAGTTCTTCGAGGCTCGAGTACGGCCGCTGCTGGCGGCGAACTGTTACCAATGCCATAGCGCTCAGGCGAAACCGCTGTTTGCCGGGCTTCATCTCGACAGCCGCGCCGGGGTCCTCGAAGGCAGCGAAACGGGGCCCGTGATCGTTCCCGGGGAGCCGGGCCAAAGTAAGCTCATCCAAGCCGTCCAGGGCGAGACCCTGCAGATGCCCCCGACCGGCAAGCTCAAACACGACGAGATCGCTGTGCTCGTCAAGTGGGTCAAAATGGGCGCACCTTGGCCTGAAGACAAAGCACCGACTCAGGTGGTGGTGGCCTCCGGCTTCGATCTCGAGGCCCGCAAGCGCGAGCACTGGGCATGGCAGCCGGTCCGGGCGGTCTCGCCGCCAAAAGTGAAGAATCACGACTGGCCGCTCGGCACCGTCGACCGTTTCGTTCTTCGGCAGCTTGAACGGCAAGGGCTCATCCCGGCTCCTCCCGCCGATCGCTATACGCTGCTCAGGAGACTGTCTTTCGGTCTCACGGGCCTGCCACCCACGCCCGAAGAGATCCAGGCCTTCGTCAATGACGACTCGCCCGATGCCTACCAGCGTTTAATCGATCGCTTGCTCGAATCGCCCCGGTTCGGCGAGCGCTGGGCGCGGCACTGGATGGACCTGGTGCGCTACAGCGAATCGCACGGCAGCGAAGGCGACCCCGACGTCCCCCAGGCCTGGCGTTACCGCGACTACCTGATCCGCTCTCTCAACCAGGACGTCCCCTACGATCAGTTGCTGCGCGAGCACCTGGCCGGTGACCTGCTCCCGAACCCGCGATGGAGCGCCGACCGCAAGACCAACGAATCGATGCTCGGCCCCGCGCACTTCCGCATGATCGAGCATGCCTACGACCCGGTCGAGCCCTGGGAAGACCGCGTCAAGTGGGTCGACAACCAGGTCGATGTCTTCTCGAAAGCGTTCCAAGGACTCACCGTTTCCTGCGCACGCTGCCACGATCACAAGTTCGACGCGATCAGCCAGAAGGATTTTTACGCGCTCTTCGGCACGTTCGTCGGTGCGCGCCCGATTCAGACCAGCATCGACGACCCCGCCTACCTTCGCCAACACAGCGATGAGTTGGCCACTCTCAAAGGCCGGATCCGTAACCATCTGGCCGACTTGTGGCTCGATGCCGCCGGCAAGATCGGCCTGCGTCTGATCCATGAACAAGATGCGGCAATCAAGAAAGTGCTCGAGGAGGCCTACTGTGACGAGGACAGCCCGCTCTACGTTTGGGAGGCGCTGCGGGAGAAAAAGGGCGGCGCTTTCCAGGCTCGATGGAGCGAGTTAGCCGATCATCGCCGGCGCGGACTCGAGGCCCGTCGACAGTTCAATCGAGAGCACTTCGAGCCGGGATGGAATCTCACTCAGGGTGACTACGGGAAGTGGCTCAAGCATGGCGTGGGTTTGCCCAAGAAGCCGTCAAAGCCCGGTGAGTTCTTCGTCCAGCCCGATGGCGACCGCATCATCAGTGGCATCTACCCGCGCGGCGTCTATACCCACCTGCTGACGCCCAAGCACAACGGCGTCCTGCAATCGCCCCGCTTCCGAATCGAGCACGACTACATGAGCCTGCGCACGCTCGGCGGCAATTTCCCAATGGCGCGGTTGGTCGTTGAGAATTACGTCGTCCCTGCCGGTGGGATCTACAACCAGTTCGTCACACCCCACTCGGATGCCAGAGAGTGGTTCACCTGGGACCTCACTTACTGGAAGGGCTTCACGGGCTATCTCGAGTTCGCAACCCGAGACGATCTCACGAAAAAACGTCTCGATCGAAGACAAAGCCCGCGGCCCAGCGCCAAGGACGACGGACGCTCCTATTTCGGCGTCGACCGCATCGTTTTCCACAACAGCAACCACACGCCGCTGGACCTCGTCGACCCGGTTCTCTACCTGTTCGAGGGGGAGGCACCGGTCTCTCGTGACGATCTCGCGCGCCGCTTCGGCGAACGGCTCGCGGAGGCCGTGGAGGCATGGCGTGCTAGCAAGCTCACCGATGAACAGGCAGCGTTTCTTGATTACTTTGTCCGCCACAACCTGCTGCCAACCTCGCTGGGCCAACTGATCGAGCTGCAACCCCTCGTGGCGGAGTTCAGAAGGATCGAGGAACAGGTGCCCGTTGCGCGCCGCGCTCCCGGTTTGTTGGACGAATCGGCTCCAGAGCAAGCGCTGCTGATCCGCGGGAATCACAACAGCCCCGGCGACCCGGTGCCGCGGAAGTTCCTCACGGCGGCCGGTGGTGCGTCCTTCGGCGATGACGCGCGAATGGTCCGCGTTCATTTGGCGGAGGCGGTGACGAGTCCCGACAACCCCTTGACCGGGCGCGTGATCGTCAATCGTATCTGGCAGCACCTTTTCGGGCAGGGTATCGTACGCACGGTGGACAACTTCGGCAAGCTGGGCGAGCCGCCCAGCCACCCTGAGCTACTGGACTACCTCGCCGACCGCTTCATTCAAGACGGCTGGTCGATCAAGAAGATGGTGAGGCTTCTGGCGACGTCCCAGGCCTATCAAATGAGCAGCGCCGCGTCGGAGAAGTCGAGGCAGACGGACCCGGGGAACAAGTTGCTGCAACACGCAAACGTTCGTCGGCTCGAAGCAGAAGCGATTCGAGACGCGATCCTCGCCGCGAGCGGGGAGCTAAATCAGGACATGTACGGGCCATCCGTCAGGACCTATTACGCTCACGACTCCGGGAAAGCCAAGGGCGACAAGCAGAAGGGTCCGCTCGACGGTGATGGCCGCCGCAGCGTCTACCTCGAGGTCCGCCGCAACGTGACGAACCCGTTTCTCGACGTGTTCGACGTGCCGAAGCCCTCCACAACGCGCGGGCAGCGCGATGTGACGAATGTCCCCGCACAGTCGCTCACGATGATGAACAGCCCGTTCGTGATCGAGCAGGCGGAGAAGTGGTCGCAGCGGCTGGTGGCGGAGGGACCGTCCGCCGGGCACGAGAAGATCGAACAGGTTTTCTTGCGGGCATTGGGCCGTCCACCGACGACAGAGGACCTCGATAAGGCAGACAGCTTCCTAGCAGCGCTCGCCGACGAGCAAAAAGTGGCCCACCGGGACATCCGAACCAGCGCTCGGCTGTGGCAAGACTTCGCACAGGCAGTTTTCAACTTCAAGGAGTTCATCTATATTCAGTAATGTGGCGTAAGGCTCCAGCCTTGCCGGCTCGCCATTCTTGGTGAGGTAGGTCCACGAATTGTTGGATCTGTTCGGGATGAGATGTCCTGAGAACCGACGAATCGGTTCTCGGCAAGCCTAGAGGCTTACACCACAACACGCACGATTCATCCATCCAACTGACAAACCGGCCATGCCCACCGATCCCCGCCTCCACCCCGCCCCGCGCCCCCACTTCACCCGCCGAGAAATGCTGCGCCGAACCGCCACCGGTTTCGGCATGCTCGCCCTGACGGCTCTGATGGCCGACGACGCCTACGCGGGCTTGGCGAAACCGAAGAACGCAAGTCCCTTCGCCCCTAAAACGCCCCACCACGCGCCCAAGGTCAAGAACGTCATCTTCTGCTATATGTCCGGCGGCGTGTCGCAGGTCGACTCTTTCGACCCCAAGCCTCGCCTGGCCAAAGAAGCGGGCCAACCGATGCCGTTCCCCACCGAGCGGACGATGTTCGACCAGGACGGCAACATCTTTCCGACTCCGTGGGAGTTCCATCGTTACGGCGAAAGCGGCATCCCGGTGAGCGACCTGTTCCCGCACGTCGGGGCACAGGCCGACAACTTGGCCGTCGTCCGCTCGATGACCGCCAAGTTCATGGAGCACGCCCAGGCCAACTTCTACTTCCACTGCGGACAGCCGTTTACGGGCTATCCGGGCATGGGCGCCTGGGTGTCGTACGGGCTCGGGACCGAGAACCGCAACCTCCCGGGCTTCGTAGTCTTGGGGAGCGGCGGCATTCCGCTCGGCGGCGTCAACATCTTCGGCAACGGCTTCCTGCCGGCCGTCCATCAGGGGTCGTTCCTCTACCCCGATCGCGACGAACCGCTGGCAAACGTTCGGCCCAAAGAGTCGGACGCCTTGCAGCGCAAACGCCTCGCGTTCATCGACGACGTCGATCAGAGGTTTCTCGGCAAAGTCGACCACCACCCGCAGGTCGAGGCGGCGATTCGGAACTACGAGACCGCGTACCGCATGCAGGCCGCGGTGCCGGAACTGGTCGATCTGAGCGGCGAGAGCGAGGCGACGAAGAAACTCTACGGCTTCGATTCCGACAACGAGAACAAGGTCGGCTATGCCAAGCAGTGCCTCCTGGCGCGGCGGCTCGTCGAAAGGGGCGTGCGGTTCGTCGAGCTAACGAGCATGCCCACGCTGGGGGGCAAAGCCGGCGTGAACCCGTGGGACCAGCACACCGCGCTGGAGAAAGATCACGCCATCAACGCCTTCCAGGTCGACCAGCCCATCGCCGGCCTCATCCAAGACCTCGAGGGACGCGGCCTGCTCGACGAGACCCTCGTCATCTGGTCGGGCGAATTCGGCCGCACGCCCTTCATGCAAGCCGCCGACGGACGCGACCACAACCCTTACGGCTTCAGCCTCTGGCTGGCCGGAGGCGGCGTCAAAGGCGGCACGATCTACGGCGCCACCGACGAATACGGCTACCGCGCCATCAAGAACATCCAAACCATCCACGACCTCCACGCCACCGTCTTGCACCTGCTGGGCCTCGACCATGAGAACCTCACCTACCACTTCGGCGGCCGCGACTTCCGGCTAACCGACGTCCACGGCGAGGTGATCAGCGGGATTCTGGGGTAGGTAACCCCTCGTTAATCCTTCTCGTCTTCTGACCCAATCAAGGAGTCGAAGTGTGCCGAGAAAGCTTGGTCATGCTTAACTGTTTCTTCTACAGCCAGCTTCAGAACGGTCTCGAACGGTTCAGGCACATTGTTGGCTAGAACAACAATTTTGAGTGAGTAATCGCAACCGCAGCGGGCCACCTGAAGAACAAGTGGATCCCAGCCGACGTAACCCCGGTGGTGCTTAAGCCGGGTAAGCCCATATCGCACAGTTTGCCCGTACACTTCCGGACCCCATACATCCGTGCCGTGAGGAAGCATTTCAGCGAGGAAGCTCATGTCAGCGGCGTTACCAATCCAGTGTTCGACTGAGCCAAGAGATCCCATCATTCCCTCAAAACCAAGTATTTGGGGTTTCTCAGGTTTTTCTGGTCTCACTGGTGGGCGGGGTGGAGTTTTCATCCCGCATTTCCAATTTGATTCAAACCTCTCGACCTTCCGGCGGCCTTGAGCGTCTTTATTCATAGGGGCTAGAGCCCGATGAGGACGCCATGGAGGCCAACACCCAATGGGTGAAAAACAAAACAAGCCGTTCCAGCTAAGCTTCAACGGTTTGTTGAAAGTCGATTTCCAAGGATCGCGTGTCACTTCCGACGGCGGGCTGATCCTGGTTCGGGAGTTGGACGAACGGCTCGGGCTCGGGAAGCTGATCGAGGAGCATCTCAGCGACTCGCGACAAGGCTTGAACAAGAAGTTCCCGCTGGCCGATCTGCTGCGGCAGTCGGTTTACAGCCGACTCGCCGGCTACGAGGACCTCAATGACGCCGTTCGAGTATCCGCCGATCCGACCTTTCGCTTGATCGGCTCGCAGAAGAACTGGGATCGCGGCGGGGCGCTCACCTCGCGGCTACAGAGCTTCGAGACAGGGCTGCTCGCGAGTGAGGAGAATCTGCTGGGATTGATGGCGGTGAACCGCGAGTTGGTCGCGCAAGCCGAGACGACGGACGACTGCGAGCGCGTCGTTCTCGACATGGACTCCACCGAGAGCCCCGTCCATGGCCAACAAGAAGGCAGCGCCTATAACGGCCATTTCGAGTCCATCTGCTACCACCCACTGTTGCTGTTCAACCAGCACGGCGATTGTCTGGCCGCCAAGCTGCGTCCCGGCAATGTGCACAGCGCTGACGACTGGGACGAGTTGCTGCTGCCGGAGATCGAGCGCCAACAGGCTGCGGGCAAACAGGTCACCTTCCGCGGCGATGCGGCCTTTGCTAAGCCGGAGATTTATGAGTCTTCGGAGAAACGCGGAGTGCAGTACGCCATTCGCATTCCGGCCAACAAGAGCCTGGAATTGGAGATCGAAGACATCTTGTTTCGCCCGCCGGGAAGGCCCTCCCGGAAGCCCTTGGTGCGCTACAAGAGTTTTCGCTATCAGGCGGAGAGTTGGTCGCAGGCGAGGCGGATCGTCGCCCAGGTCGAACATCACCAGGGCGAGCTGTTCCCGCGGGTCGGATTCATCGTGACGAGCCTGCGCTTGCCAAGCCGCTCGGTGGTGCGCTTCTACAACAAGCGCGGCACGGCCGAGCAGTGGATCAAGGAAGGCAAACAGGCCACGCACTGGACGCGGCTGTCGTGCCATCGCTTCCGGGCCAACGAAGTGCGACTGCAACTCAGCGTGCTGGCCTATAACCTGGGCAACTTGTGGCGGCGGCTGGGGCTGCCGCACAGGATCAAGAGCTGGTCGCTGACGAGCTTGCAGCAGCGGCTAATGAAGACCGGCGGCCGTCTGGTCAAACATGCCCGCTACTACTGGTTGCTGTTGGCCCAGGGACATCTGAACCGGCGGCTGTTCGGTGACATGCTGAGCAGGATCTGGGCGCTGCCTGTGCCCGGAGGGTAACGCGGCGAGCGCGGGGCAGCCGGAGCGGGGAGTTGCCGAGAGGCAAGGTCGGAGCGGTGTCGGCAGAGTGGCCGCTGGCGTTGCCGGAACGCCTTGACCGGACCCGATCTGAAGGCGGACCGGCGAAGAAAGCAGGATCGAACGTGAAAGCAGTGCGAAAACGTTGCACCGCAGCCGTGGCTCGCCTATGCTGTCAGTACCGGGATGGCCAAAACGGTAATCCTGGTTCATTGCCACCACCCCCTCGGGCAGCTCGACGTCAACCTCTATCTCGTCGGCCGGGGCCGTCCCCGTGTTGCTCAACGCCAAGAACACCTTGAAGCATCGCGAGACGTTGTCTTGGAAACTTTCACGCTCCTCCCAATAGGTCTGAATACGCTCCTTGTGCTGGTCCACTCTCTTGTTGTATTCGGCAATCTTTTGTGGTGGCAGGAGCATTTGTTCAGCCGAAACTGCACCCGCGAAGACTGACGGTAGTTGGCCGACGCGAAGTTGCTCGGCTGAAGAGAGTTCTTCCTGTAGAGAACTCCGTGTCAACGGACGCACCGGCTTGAGAGTCAACGTATCCTGGGGCTCGTTCGACTCTAGGAACGCCACGTGCAACTCAGGACGAGGTTCATTCTGATTGATCCGCTCGTGATCCCCCTTCTGAGCGAGTAAAGTCTCCTCACCTACCCTGACAAAACACTCACCGGGCGAATTGCAAAGTCGCCCTGATTAAACTGCTTCTTCATGAAGTGAGGCCCCGTCACACCAAACCTTGGCGGAATAACAATCGCTCCAAACCAGCCAGCCGACCTGTCCTTATACCCCTTGATTTGAAGTGGCACGGGCGGATCAAGGTAAGCGTTGATTCCTCGGGCGAGTTCGGCACAAAAGTTGTCATCGTTCAGGCGGTCCATCCCGCCACAGATTCGCCGTCTCTCTGCCCCGAGTATCACGTAGCCGTAGTTGTCAAGCTGTTCTCCATCAGTGTTCGCGATCGCACTCACTAGTTTTGCGAGCTTGGCCTTTCCTATTCGGTCCTCAAGCGGAAACGTACTCTTGAAATCGACCTTGTCGAACTCGTTTCCGTCGTCGATCAATCTTCGGATGGTTGCTTCGAAGTCAATCATTTACTGATTACTTAGCAGGTCAGTAAGAAGACGGCCTCATCCGGTCTGCCGAGCTGGTTGGTTTTCATCCAGTTTGGCTTCCCAACTCAGCAAAGACCTGCTCCCCGTCGACACTCTCTCCGCGGGCAAGCTGCTCGATCTCCCGATCGATCTTCTCCCGAATCGCTTGCCGGTGGCGCTGCTCCTCTTCTTCCTGTGCGACCAGGGACTCCAGGGCGTGGGCCACCAAGGCATCGGCGCTTTCGGGCTAAGCGTCACTTTCATCGCCGCACGCCTGACCTGCTTTCCAGTTCCATTGTACTGCCTGTCCTTTTGGTCAGGTCAGAGTCGTTCGTGAAGGGCGGGATGACCCTGGGCGGGCCTGTCGTCTCAAGACAGCAACACAAAGCAAAGGCCGCCCGGAGGCGGCCCTTGGGCCGGTAGCACGCTACCGGTGGGTATCTGAATTCAGTCTTGCACAACGGCTAGTTGGTCTCAACCGATCTCCTTTGCTTCCGAGGTTCCGTGGCCCGAGTATCCCGCAGGCAACCGGGCCCGAACGCGAGGGAGGGGCCAAGACGAAGACCGATGACCCTGAGGCCTTGGAACGCGTCACCGGTTGACCAGTCTCGGCACGGCCATCTACAGTAAGAGCGAGCCAGGCGATCGTCGCTTCCATCGGCCGTTACCCGATAGCCTGGGAAGGCAACAGTCACCGTGCACGATCATCCCCATCCGCCCACCACAGGCCGCAAGCTACAGCTCTCGCTGTGGGTGACGGTGGTCTTCATCGTCGTCGAGCTTGTGGCGGGCATCAAGGCGCAGAGCTTGGCGCTGCTCTCCGACGCCGGTCACAACTTCACCGACGCTTTGGCGTTGGGACTGGCTTGGTTCGCCTTCTACGTGCAGGGCAAGCCGCCGAGCGAGACGAAGACCTTCGGCTATCACCGGGCGGGCGTGCTGTCGGCGTTTGTGAACGCGATGACGCTCGTGGTGCTGGCGCTGTTCATCTTCTACGAGAGCTATGCGCGCTTCCTGAACCCACGAGTGGTTTCCGAAGACATCATGATGGTCGTCGCGGGCGCCGGCTTGGTTGTCAATGTCGTGGTCATGTGGGCGCTACACGCCGACAGCCGTCACGACCTCAACATCCGCGGCGCCTTCATCCACATGCTGGGCGACGCGCTGTCGTCGGTGGGCATCATCATCGGGGCGGTGGCGATCTCGATGACCGGCGAGCAGTGGATCGATCCGCTGCTGTCAGTCTTGATCGGGGTGCTGATCCTGTGGAGCGGCTGGGGAATTATTCGCGAGTCGATCCATATCCTGCTCGAAGGCTTGCCGAAAGGGATGAAGCGCGACGTGGTGTGTGAGGCTTTGCGGAGTGTCAAAGGGGTGGTCGACGTCCACGATATGCACATCTGGAGTTTGTCGTCGAACGCGCACGCGCTTAGCTGTCACGCGCTGATCGAAGACATTCCGCCGTCGGCGAGTAAGAAAATCCTAGGGGCGATGAACGGCATTCTGGCGGAACGCTTCCACATCCACCACACCACCATACAGTTCGAGCACATCGAATGCGAACACGCCGAACGGATCTGCTCGGAGCATCCCGTCGAGGTGGCCGCACCTCATCGGCATTGACAAACTCCTCAAGGCGTCGAGTGACGCCTCAAAAGATCTCGGCCGGATCGAGATCTAAACCTGGGAGTACGCGGGTTTGCACAAGCTCCCCTGTGGTGAATTCGCCCAGTGAGATGTAGCAGCCATCCTGCAGGCTGTGGACGTGAATGCGGTCGTCGCGCGGGTCTACGATCCAGTACTCGCGAACTCCGTGTTGCTCATAGTGGTGAAACTTGACCATCGGGTCATACTTCCGAGTGCGGCCAGAAAGGATTTCGATAACAAGGTCCGGCGGCCCTTTGATCACCAGAAAACGGATGAGGTCCAGGCGTGCAGCGGACAGGAAGCACAGATCAGGTTCGTAGTTGACGTGATCCGCCAGAATCACGTGCACGGCGCTGGAATAGAACTTCCCGAGGCCTCGCGTTTTCACGAAAGGGTAGATTTTGGCCCCGAGCGCGGTCGCAATCTCCTGGTGTCGGTCCGAGGGCGGAGGGGCCATGAACAGTTCTCCATCGACGATCTCCGTACGACCGGCGTCCTCGGGCAGGTCTTTGATGTCATCCCAGGTGAGTTTCTTGGCGATGAGCGGCATGAGCTTCTCGAATTCGATTCTATCACCGGCACATGCCTAGGCGTTGGCAATTGGCGTGTCCGGAAGCGAAGGCGATGAAAGCTCACGATCCACCTGCTCGCCGTTGAGCAGGGTCGGTCGACAGCGCCTGAGTGCCGGGGTGTCTAGCCTGTGCGGGACGTAAGGGCGCCACTCTTGGACAGGCCTGCTTCACCGGGCACAATCGAGCGCGTTTGCCAAATGGAAGACACCCATGCTGGCAACCAGTAAGACAATAGTCCAACCTAGAATGTTCGCCGTTGGGCCGTTCTTGTATTTCCCCAACAGATCGCCACGGTTCATTACTGGCAACAAGAACACTGCGCAGGCCGGGAGCATCAGGCCATTGGCCGCCTGGGCAAGAAGAATGGCCGCCACCGGGCGTGTGCCGGTGACCGCTAAGGCGGCTCCGACAGCGACGATCGTGATCCAGACAGCGCGAAACCCGCGGTCCTGGAGCCCCCCTTTCCATCCCATCACTCCTGTGATGGCGTAAGCCGCCGCCAACGGAGCGGTCACCGTGCTGCTAAGCCCTGCTGCCAGCAAGCCCATCGAGAAGAACCACGTGGCGCCCTGACCCAACAGCGGCTCAAGCTGGGTCGCCATGACGCCCGCGTTCCGAATTTCCACGCCGCTTTCAAAGAATGCCGCGGCCGCAGTGGCTGTGATCGCCATCGTGATTGCACCGCCGATGCTGATGGCGAGCAAGGCATCCCATCGGGCCTCGCTGAGTGCCCGCTCCCTCGGGATGACATCAGGCCATTTTTCTCGAACGGAGCTGGCGTGGAGAAAAAGGTTGTAAGGCACCACGGTAGTACCAATCAGCGCAATCACGGTCACCAAGGCTCCGGGCTCGATGGTGGGAATCAACACTCCCGCCATCATGGTCTCGACGTCGGGGCGTACAAGCAGCATCGTCAGAAGAAACACGAGGCCCATGAGTCCCACAAGCAGGGTTAAGAAACGTTCAATGAACCGGTAGGCTCCCGCGGCAAGCACCCATGCTCCGCCGGCAGCAACCATGAGAGCCCACAGGCTTCGCGGGAGACCACTCAGGACCTCGAGCCCCATCGCCGCGCCGAGGATATTGCCTGCCTCGTACGCGGCGTTGCCAAAGCCGATCGCCACGATGACTAAAGCGGTCGCCACCCCGCCCAAGACGGGCTGGTTGAACGTGGATCGCAGAGCTTCCGCAAGACCCTGACCGCTGATTAAGCCGAGGCGGGCGGACATCTCCTGCAGCACCAGAGTCGCTACCACCGCGAATACGATGGCCCAGAGCAAACTGAAGCCGAACTGCGCTCCGGCTACACTTGCGGTCGTGATAGTCCCTGGGCCGATGAACGCGGCCGTCACCACCAGACCGGGACCGAACCGTCTCATCCGCTGCATTCTTCAAACGCGCTCGCCCCATACGATCGCGCTCGAGTCACCAAGACCGGGGCAAAGGAACATTCCACCGTATGTTCTTGCGCGGCCCCGCTTCGGAACCGGCGTTCTACAGGACCGGCGTTGGATAGCCTTCCGCGGTGCCGCGCGCCCCGACCCCCGGGAACGACGGCCACTGGCTCGAGTGTGCGGCCGCACTTGAAGCGAGCGGAAAACCCGTGGCTAAGAGCAATGACTCACAACCAGATACGTTCACCGGACTTTCCAGCTCAGGCGCGGTCATGGTACATCGCTTGCGCCCAGGAACGCAAGTAATCTCCGAACAAGTGTGTCAAGGCCCAATGAAATGTCCCCTTCGGTAGCCCAGTAGAAGTGTCGCCTTGGTGATAGGAGAGAATCGTCATCGTCGGGGCTGTGGAACTGTGGGAATCGCGCAGCGATTTCCAAGGAGCGGTGGGAAGGGTGGAAAACCATCCACGGTTCCCCGAGCCCGGCACGGCTGCCGCCACAAGGTTTTCCACGCTTTCCATCCGACCCGGCATTTCCACAGCCCTCTTATGAATTCGCAGCTCGTGTTTTCCGCAGCACAGCTCGCCGCCAGGGGTGGTTCGCCGCCGGCTTGCGTCCGGCCACCACGTTCCCCTGCGGTGCCGGCTTCGTCCGCAGCCGTGGCGTCGGCGTGGCGATCACTTCGTGCTCGATCTCGTGCCCCTCAAACCTCACCTGCAAGCTCTCATCGCGCCCCTGTTGGACCGTCACCCGTGCACCCGCCCCCACGCCCTGATTGCGTTTCGGCTTCAACTGCAAACAACGATTCTCGAAACGCACCACCTGGTCGTTGCTCACCACCCGTTCGTATTCCAAGCAGAACACGCCTCGCAGCTCGGTGCCGCGGGGTAGCGCCTGGTGAAAGTCCGCTCCCGCCGCCGGCTCGCAGCAGAAGCGCTCGTTGTGCTCGGCTAAGTACTCCTCGCCGGGGTAACGGTTCGCCGCCTCGTAATCAACGATGCCCCGCAGCCGCATCTTCTTGATCAGGCGGTCCTGGTGCGTGCCGTGATGGCGTTCGACACGTCCCTTGGCTTGCGGCGACGATGCGGCAATGATGCCAATGCCAAGCTTCGCGCACATGCGCCCGAACTGCGTCTCGGGCTTGATGCCTTCCAGTGCTTCCCGCGACGTCGGCTGGCGCTGGTAGACGTTTTTCCAGTCGCAGTACAACGCCTTGGGAACGCCGTGTTGGCGCACCCAGGCTTGGAGCAGATCGGCCGCGGCCCAGGTCGTTTCCTGGCCCGAGAAGCGGCACAGTGCAAGACCGGTCGCGTCATCGACAAAGTTCATCAAACAGGCTTTCGGGCCGCGTCCTTCCAGCCAGTGGTGGTGCGAACCGTCGAGTTGAATCAGCTCGCCGAAGTGCGCTTTGCGTTGCCGCCGGCTGCGATGCGGTGGGCGCTTGCGACTCCGGCTCCACAGGCCCGCCGCGAGCATCCAGCGCCGCAGCGTGCGCACCGACACCTCCAGGCCGTGATCCTGTTGCAGCTGCTCCGCGGCTAGCGTCGGCCCGCAGCGCTCGTGCCCCTCGCCCGCATAGTTTGCGTGCACCAACTCGAGAACCTGCTCGCGGCGCTTGTCATCGGCTCGGTTCGAAGCGCGGCCGACGTTACCGTGCACCAAAGCCTTGACCCCGCCTGCTCGGTAACGCTTGTTGAGCCGCTTCGCTTGGCGGTAGCTGACCTCCAGCAGTGCGGTGGCTTCGGTCAACTTCAGTTCCCCTCGTTTCACTCGGCTCAGCACTTCGCCGCGCCTCAACTCCTTGGCACTCATCCATGTCCTTCCCAATCTTTCACCTCCTCGCAGAGGTCCAGATTAGGGGACATTTCTATTGGGCGCTCAAGGGGACATTATCATTGGGCTTCAACAGTAATCTCCGAACAAGTGCCGCCACCCTCTCGCCTTCCACCGATCCTCTTGGTTTTCGCCAGTCATGCGGCTTCCCTCAGTTGAGGCCGACCAAGCCTGGGCGGGTCGCCTCGCCTTTGACAGGCCGCGCTCGGAACGCAAGGCTGCACGCCTCGATTGGGCCCGGATCAACGAGACTCCTGAGTGGTTCACTGTGCGCCCTGGCACCAGCTATGCGGTTGTCGTTGACAGCAAGAAACCCTTGCGGATCGACGATGCCGAGCTGATACAAGGAGTGACCGTCCGGGTGTCGGCGGACAAGCCCCACAAGATCCGAGTAGCTCCCGCCCCTTGAACACTGACACGATGTGAGCGCGTTGATCGCGATGATCACGAAGGACTGCGTCTTCGAGGCTTCCGGAGGGCCTGAAGTGGCTGCGGCTTCTCTGCCACGTTCCACCACATGACCTACGTGGGTTTCGCGAGCTGATGCTCTTGCGAATTGCGTGGTCGTGGTGCTGCCCGGCACGATCGACGAGACGTTTTACCGTGCGGCGCGACTTCGGAGCAGCCTGGCTCTCTGGAGGGCAAGGATCGTTTGCGCGGGAGCAGAACTTCGCCCTATACTCATGGCGCGAGTACAGCCAAACCGAGACGACGGATGCGACGAAGAGCGGCCATTCCAGTAATTCTTTCTACTCCGTGGGCTTTCGCTCAGCAAGATGCCGTTCCTGTGTCGATGATTCCAGTCACTGGCGAAGGGAGCAAGTACTGGCCGCGGTGGCGCGGTCCCTCAGGGCAGGGGCTGGTCGAAGGCTCCGGGTACTCGGACAAGTGGTCGGACAACGAAAATGTTCTCTGGAAAACGGACCTGCCCGGCGCCGGAAACTCCTCACCCGTGGTGTGGGGCGATCGCATCTTCCTCACCACGGCCCACGACTCGGCGCGGCGATCGATCCTGTGTCTGAGCCGCCGCAACGGGATGTTGATCTGGGAGACCTTAGCCCGCGACGCAGCCCCGGAACACGTGAATCGTAAGAACGGTCTTGCTTCATCCACGCCGGCCACCGATGGTGAACGAGTGTATGCTTTCCTAGGAAACCAGGGACTCTTGGCCGTAGACCTCGGCGGCAGCGTCGTTTGGACCCGCGACCTCGGGCCCACGGGGAACTATCACGGTCCAGTATGCTCACCGCTCCTATACAGGGAAACGGTGATTCTGTTCCTGGACCAGCGTGGTACGAGGCGCGATGGGAAGGCGGTGCAGGCGTTCGTTGCGGCCTTCGACCGGAAGAGCGGCGAGACGGTCTGGTGGACCAAGCGCCGGGAGACGGTCGGCTGGGGAGCGCCAGTGGCGATCCGCGCGGGCGATCGGGACGAGATCATCGTCCACGGCCAACACCGGGTGTACAGCTATGATCCCGCTACTGGCAACGAACTGTGGCGTTGCGGCGGTCCCACGTCCGAGGTGACTCCCACACCGGTAGCCGGACACGGGCTGCTATTTTGCAGCTCCGGACGCGCCGGTCCCACCCTCGCGATCCGCCCAGGCGGCTCTGGCGATGTGACCGACACGCACGTTGCCTGGCGCACAACACGCGGCTCGCCTTTCATTCCCTCGCCTCTTCTTTATGGGGATTATCTGTACGTTGTCAACGACATGGTGAGCGTCGCCACCTGCTTCGAAGCGAGAACTGGTAAAACGATGTGGCAGCAACGGCTTGGCAATGCGGTGCGAGAGGGCTTCTCGGCTTCTCCGGTGGCAGTGGAGGGGAAGATCTTCTTCACGAACGACGTAGGCGAGACGTTTGTTCTCAAAGCGGGTCCAGAGTTCCAACTGCTGCACGTGAACCGGCTTTACGAGCAGACCCTGGCGTCGCCGGCGCTAGTCGGCAACCGCTGGTACATCCGTACGAACCAGCAGTTGCTGGCCATCGGCAGCTAGCGCTACGTAGGTAGTGTCCTGCAGAGCTATTGAATCCCGCAAATTATTATGACACTTTTTGACAGTGTGGAGCATCTATATATGTATGGGCAACCCCAAAGGTGTGAAGCGGGATTTCAAGGCGCTGGAGAAGCGCCGTTTCGAAGCGATGCGGCTGCTCCACCAAGGCCACAATCAGTCCGAGACGGCGAGACGGCTGAACGTCGCTCGCCAAACCGTCAGTGAGTGGCGGCGGCAATACCGCGAGCAGGGTGCGGCCGGACTCCGCCAGGCCGGGCGCGCCGGACGCAAGCCGCTCCTCGATGCCGCACAACGCGAACGCCTGACGTCGCTGCTGCTGGAAGGCCCGGAAGCCCACGGCTTCCCAACGCCCCTGTGGAGCTGTCCGCGGGTGGCTCGGCTGATCGGAGACGAGTTCGGGGTCGCATACCACGCAGGCCACGCCTGGAAGATCCTGCGAGCGCTCGACTGGAGCCCGCAACGCCCGGCCGGAAAGGCGCGCGAGCGCAACGAAGAGCGGATCCGCACCTGGAAGCGCAAGACCTGGAAGCGCATTAAAAAAAAGCCCAAAACGAAGGCCGTACGCTCGTCTTCATCGACGAAAGCGGATTGAGTCAGAAGCCGCATCGCTGCCGCACCTGGGCGCCACGTGGCCAAACACCGGTGCTGCAGTTTAACTTCAACTGGGAGAAGCTTTCCGTCTCGGCGGGGCTGACGCTGCGTAACTTCTACTTCCGGCTCTATCCCGGTGCGATCGGCAAAGAGCAAGTGACCGACTTTCTCAAGGCGTTGGTACGTCATATCGATCGCCCGCTGCTGATCGTCTGGGATCGGCTGCCGGCGCACCGTAGCCGCCTGGTGCAAGAGTTCATCGAACTCTCCGAAGGCCACATCGCAACCGAGTACTTGCCACCCTATGCGCCGGAGTTGAATCCGGTGGAATACATCTGGGCTTACTGGAAGCAGCACGAGTTGCCGAACGTCTGTCCGAAAGACTACGGCGAGCTGAACGAGCGGGCCCGCAAGGCACTCCGCCGCATGTACCGCAAACCGCGTTTGATCACGGCCTTCTGGAAACAGTCTTCTCTTTGTTTTGACTGACTCTATATTATGCGGGAGTCAATAGGCGGATCACTTCGGAAAAGATAAACAAACCGGTGTCGCTTGGCTCCGAGCCTGATCGGCATCGATCGGAATCTCTAATCGCCTTCATCGGAATCGCCACTATGGATCGACGAACCTTTTTCAAGATGGCCGCGGCAGGAGTGTTTGGCGCTGCGGGCCCCTGGAGCAGCGTGGCTGCACAGGGTTCAGGCCGCAAGAAGATCGCGGCGCTGTCGACGACCTACCACGTCCGCTCGCACAGCGACAACTTCATCACTCGCTTTCTCGAAGGTTACTGGATCAACGACAAGTATCACGAGCCGCCTTGTGACGTGGCGTCGCTTTTCGTCGAGCAAAAACATGATGCTGACATCAGCGCGCGGCTCGCGAAGACCTGGGGGGTACCGACGTTCCCGACGATCCGGGACGCGCTGACGCTCGGCGGCAACGAACTGGCTGTCGACGGTGTCCTGCTGATCGGCGAACACGGCAACTACCCGACCAACGTCGAGAACCAGATGCTCTATCCGCGCTATCGCTTCATGGACGCAATCGTGAGCGTCTTCAAGCGTTCGGGCCGAGCGGTCCCGGTTTTCAACGACAAACATCTGTCCTACGACTGGAAGAAGTCGAAACAGATGTACGACTGGTCGAAGGAGATGGACTTCCCGATGATGGCCGGCTCGTCGGTGTCGGTGACGTTCCGGCGGCCGGAACTCGACTTTCCGCTCGAAACCGATCTGGAAGAAGCGCTCGCGGTAGGCGGAGGTTGGGTGGCCGACGGTGGGCTGTTCCATGTGCTCGAGACGTTGCAATGCTTCGCCGAGCGGAGAAAGGGCGGTGAGAGCGGCGTCAAAGCGGTACAGCTGCTCGCGGACGACGCCGTTTGGAAGGCCGCGGACGAGGGGCTCTGGAGCCGCAGCCTGCTCGACGCCGCCTTAGCCCGAGGGCAGAAGGTAACTCCGGGCCCGGCCGAAGAGAAAGCCGAAAGGCCCGTCGCCTGTCTGGTCGAATACAACGACGGCTTTCGCGGGACCGCTCTCGGTCTAGGCGGAAAGGCGGCCGAGTATCTGGCCGCCGTGAAGATCAAGGGCGAGAGCGAGCCGAAGTCGACGCTGTGTTACATCCCGATCGAGAATTCGAACAATTTCAGCCCGTTGGTCGACTCCATCGGCCGCATGTTCACCCAGGGCACGCTCGACTACCCGGTCGAACGGACACTGCTGACCAGCGGCGCGCTCTCGTTCTTGATGGAATCATGGCATCGCGGGCAGGTGCGCATCGAGACGCCGATGCTCGACATGCAGTATCGGGGGCCCGAGAAATCCTACTACGCGCACGGCATGGAGTCGTGAGATGAGAGGGCCGGGAATCTACGCCAACGACTCAGATTTGTTCGATCTCGTGGACCGCCGTGCCGAGATCATCAAGATAGCGGGTGGTTTCGGTTTCACCGAGGGCCCGGTCTACAGCCGGATCGGCTTTCTGCTATTCAGCGACCTGCGGAGCGAGAAGATTCACAAATGGATGCTCCCGGTCTGGGAAGATGAGCCCGAGGCCGGTAGGCTCACCGTCTTCCGAGAGAAGTCCAACCGAGCCAACGGGCTGACATTCGATCATCAGGGGCGGTTGCTGACGTGCGAAACAGGCCCGGGACGCGTCACTCGCACCGAGAAGGACGGCTCGATCACCGTCCTCGCCGACCGTTACGGCGACAAGCGCCTCAGTTCACCCAATGACCTGGTCTACAACATCGACGGCTCGATCTACTTCAGCGACATGCCGCGCCGCAACGTACCCGACGCCAGCGAGCGCACCAACGTGCCGGCGGTTTATCGCATCACGCGCACACAGATCCCGGGCGCGAGCAAGCTCGAGAAGGTCTCTGAAGAATGTGAGCGCGCGAATGGCGTCGCGCTCGGCCCCAAGCAGAACCTGCTTTACATGGCCGACTCCGGCCGCAAGAACCTTCGCGTGCAGCCGATCAACGATGATGGAACCTTGGCCAAGGGGCGTGTCTTTGCGGAGTTCGAATCCGATGAGCCCGGTGGCCCGGACGGCCTCAAGACCGATGAGCTGGGCAACGTGTATTCGACCGGTCCTGGCGGCTTATGGGTCTTCAGCCCGACCGGCAAGCACCTGGGCACGATCGTCACGCCCGAGCGTCCCGCGAACTGCTGCTGGGGCCGTGGTGGCCTCTTCCTCACCGCGCGCACGTCGGTCTACTACGTTGAGACGAAGGCTTCCGGGACGAGGACCTTCTAGTGTAGGGCACCATAAATAATGTAACTTATATTGGCTTCCCATCGTCTCTATTAACAGGAGGCATGGGATGCGAAGAGCACAACCAGTAACTTTGAACACAGCGCAATGCAAGCAGTTGGACCGCTACGCGCGCGGCCGCCAAGTCGCCGTTCGTCTCGCCCTGCGAGCCAGGATTGTCCTGCTGGCCGCCGACGGTCTCGAGAATAAGCAGATCGCCGCACAGCTCGGTGTCTCGCGGCAGTTGGTGGCCCGCTGGCGCACGCGCTTTCTCGAAAGCAGCATCGCCGGCATTGCAAAAGACGCCCCACGGCCCGGTCGTAAACCTGCCGTCTCGAAGCAGAAAGTACAGCAGATCATCCACAAGACCACCCGCGAGAAACCGTCCAACGCCACCCACTGGAGCCGCCGCACCATGGCCGCCGCGGCCGGCGTCAGCGCTTCCACCGTGGGACGGATTTGGCGCGCCCATGGCCTCAAGCCCCACCGCGTCAAGACCCTCAAGCTCAGCAATGACCCGCGTTTCGCCGAGAAACTCGACGACATCGTCGGACTCTATCTCAATCCGCCTGAGCATGCTCTGGTTCTCTCGCTCGATGAGAAGTCCCAAATCCAAGCCCTCGATCGCACCCAGCCCGGCCTGCCGCTCAAAAAGGGACGCGGCCAAACGATGACCCACGATTACAAGCGCAACGGCACGACCACCCTGTTTGCGGCGCTCAACAGCCTTGACGGCAGCGTGATCGCCGAGTGCATGCCCCGACACAGCCACCAGGAATGGCTGCGCTTCCTGCGCTTAATTGACCGCCGCACTCCCAAGGACAAACAGCTTCATCTCATCGTGGACAACTATGCCACCCACAAGCATGCCGCTGTGAAGCGTTGGCTCGATCGTCACCCGCGCTTCCACATTCATTTCACCCCGACCTCGGCGTCGTGGCTGAACATGGTCGAGCGATTCTTTCGCGATCTCACCGTCAAGCGCCTGCGCCGCGGCGTGTTTCGCAGCGTGGACGAGCTCGTCGCCGCCATTGACGACTACATCGCCCAGCACAACGGGCATCCCACGCCCTTCATCTGGACCGCGACCGCCTCCGACATCCTCGAGAAAGTCAAGCGCGGACGTGCCGCCCTGCCTAAGGTGCAATCTGCTTGACGCACTACACTAGCAGGCTGTTTCAAACATCAAGGACGTCACTCTTCTGGTCAGCGAGGGCTCGCCTGAACACGGCGAGCTCTCCTCACGCAATCCCGCCGTCATCTGAACCACGGCTGCTAAACTGACGATTTCGAGTCAGTAGGGCCGTTTCGACCATGGCGAACCCCCTTCTCGAGATCCAGTTCAAAGTCCCGTTTGACCAGATCAAGGCTGAGCAGGTTGAGCCTGCCATCGGAGAGCTTCTGGCCGATGCCCAGCGCCGCCTGGACCAACTTGCCGCCGAACCCGCCCCTCGAACATTCGAAAACACCCTTCTGGCGCTTGAGGACGTGACGGAGCGGCTTGAGTTTGCTATGAGCGTGGTTGGGCACCTCGAGGGGGTGGCGACCTATCCGGCTTTGCGCGAGGCGTATAACGCCGTCCAGCCGAAGGCCAGCGAGTTCTACTCGAAGATCCCGCTCAACGAGGACCTCTGGAAGCAGATCAAGACCTTCAACGAAAGCGCCGAAGCGAGAGCACTGACCGGCACACGCGCCCGCTTCCTCACGAAGACGGTCGACGAGTTCAAGCGCAGCGGCGCCGACCTCGACCCGCAAGGCAAAGCGCGCCTGACTGAGTTGAACGTCGAGTTGGCCAAGGCGACGACCAAGTTCAGCGAGAACGTTCTCGACGCCACCAACGCCTTCGAACTGATCGTCGTCGACGAAGCGAAGCTCGCCGGCCTCCCGCCCAGCGCGGTCGAGATGGCCCGCGAGGATGCCAAAAAAAAGGACAAAGACGGCTGGCGGTTCACCCTCCAAGCGCCGAGCTACATCGCCGTGATGACCTACCTCGACGATGCGGCCATCCGCGAGCAGGTCTACCGAGCCTACAACACGCGAGGCGCGGGCGAGCCCTACGGCAACCGTGCGCTGATCGGTCGCATCCTCGAGTTACGCAAGCAAAAGGCGGAGCCGCTTGGCTACAAAGACTTCGCCGACCTGGTCCTCGAAGACCGAATGGCCAGGGAAGGCCGGAGGGCCAGAGAGTTTGTCGACACCCTGAAGCAGAAGACCGAGGCTGCTTTCGTCCGAGAAAACGAGGAGCTACTTGCCTTCCGCCGCGAGATCGAAGGTTCCGACCCACCGGAACTCGAGGCCTGGGACGTGGGCTATTACGCCGAGAAGATGCGCAAGGCGCGCTACGACTTCGACGAAGGAGAGCTGCGCCCCTACTTTGCTTTCGAGAAGGTGCGCGACGGGATGTTTGGGCTGGTGCGGCGGCTCTACGGCATCGTGGCCAAGCAGGAAACCGACGTTCCGGTCTGGGACCCGGCCGTCACCCACTATACGATCTACGACGCGGACGGCGGCCGTCTCGGGTCGTTCTACGCCGACTTCTTCCCACGCGAAAACAAGCGCGGCGGTGCATGGATGGACTCGCTGCTCATGGGCGTCCCCGACGGACCCTACCCGCACTTGGGCTTCATCTGCGGCAATCTGACGCCCCCCGTCGGCGGTAAACCGGCGCTTCTAACGCACGGCGAAGTCGAGACGATCTTCCACGAGTTCGGCCATCTGTTACACCATCTGCTGAGCCGCGTCGAGGTCCGCAGCCTCGGAGGCACGAGCGTTGCCTGGGATTTCGTTGAGCTGCCCTCACAGATCATGGAGAACTGGTGCTGGGAGCGTGAAGCACTCGACCTTTTCGCGCGACACTACGAAACCGGCGAGCCGATCCCCGAAGATCTTTTCCAAAAGATGAAAAAGGCGCGCAACTTCCGCGCGGCCAATGCCCAAATGCGCCAGCTCAGCTTCGGGACGGTCGATCTCGCTCTGCACCGCGACTACGACCCCGCCCGCAACCACGACGTGATGAAGTACGCCTTCGACATCCTGCAATCATTCGCCCCGGCGAAGCTGCCGCCCGAGCATGCCATGATCGCCGGGTTTACTCACCTGTTCGCCAGCCCGGTCGGCTACGGCGCGGGCTACTACTCCTATAAATGGTCCGAGGTGCTCGACGCCGACGCGTTTTCACGCTTCGCCGAGGAAGGCATCTTCAGCCGCCAGGTCGGCGGCGAGTTCCGCGAGCGCATCCTGGCCAAGGGCGACAGCGAGGATCCCGCCCAACTTTTCCGCGACTTCATGGGGCGTGACCCGGACGCTGATGCGTTGCTCAAGCGCCAGGGTTTACTGAAGGCGAGTTGAAGTACAAGATGCGTGCACTCACCTACCCAGCCACTTTGACTCCCCAACCCGATGGCGGGTTCGCTGGTCCAGGCAGCCGACTGCCTCAGTGAAGCTCTGGCTAGTCGAATCGTCCTGGCCGAATCTGTGCTGACGCCGTCCGCCGTACGTGAGAGACAGTATCCTATCGATGTCCCCTTAAGCGGGGCGCCGAAGGTTGCCGTCTATGCGGCCATGCGCGAGCAGGGCCTGGATCCCGCCGGCCTGGCGAAACGGCTGGGCTGGGCTGAGAAGAGGGTGAGGTAGCTGCTCGACCCCGGTCTGGGTATTCGAATGGATGAAGCCCAGACTGCCCTCGATGCTCTGGGCAAGCTCGTTACCCTCTCCGTCGATGATGCCGCGTAGGTCTTGAAGTGAACGGCGACGGCTAGCCTAGTCGCCCGATCGCGATTCGACAACACGGTCGTACCCCGTCAGACGTCCGATCAAGCGTGCGAGACCGGAACGGGCATCGATGAAAAGGCTGAACAAAGCAGGGACCAGCACCAAAGTGAACACGGTGGAGAGCAGTAGCCCGCCCACAACAACACTCCCGATGCCGCGATACAGCTCCGATCCGGCTCCCGGGAACAAGATCAGAGGGAGCATTCCAAACACGCTCGTCAACACGCTCATGAAGATTGGGCGGATGCGGTTCTTTGTCGATTCACGAATCGCCTCGCGCGGATTCATGCCCTCCAAGCGCATGTGATTCAGCGATTGATGGACCAGCAAGATGGCGTTATTGACCACGGTACCTACGAGGATGAAGAACCCGAGCATCGTGAGCACGTCGAGCGGTTGGTAGGAAAGCTCATTGATTAGGTTCAGACCGAGCAGCCCTCCAAAGCCGGCCAACGGCACGCTGAAGAGAATGACCAGCGGATAACCGAAGCTTTGAAACAGCGCGGCCATCAATAGATACGTGATGACGACCGCGAGAAGCAGATTCATACTGAGGGCGTCCCACGTCTGACTTAGCTTGTCGGCGGAGCCCCGGGGGATAACGCGATAAACCCCCGTCAGTACACCCTCTTCCGTCAAAGGACGGATGATCTTGTCCTCAATGTTTTGCATCAGCGTTTGCAACGGGATGTTTTGCGGGGGAGTCACCCGCACGGTCGTGGCACGTTGGCGTTCCCGGTGAGAGATCTGCACAGGCGAGGCCGTTAGCTCAATGTCGGCGAGGGCGTCCAACGTGACAAGGCGACCTCCCGCGACGGCTACCGGCAACTGGTTGAGGTCATGCGTGCGATGCCGACGGCCCCCGTCGGCAATCAGCTTGAGATCGATCCGCTTCCCCAGCCATTGATAGTCGGAGACCTTGGCGCCGTCCACCAGAGCGTTGACGGCCAGGCCGAGGTCGCGGCTGGTAACACCCAGCTCCGCGCTGCGGAGCCGATGCGGGATGATTCGTAGCTCGGGCTTGCCGCGGTCGATGCCGCTGAGCGGCTGCGCTTGGGCATCGGGAATTTCGGCCTGCATGCGGGCCAGAACGATTTGCCCGATCTCTTGAAGACGCTCAAAGTCCGGACCCACGATATCCAGGTCAATCACCGCGGCATCCCGGCCCCTCTGGAACAGGTTGGCCTGCCGGAAACCCCCGAAGGCCGCCGGTACCTTGCTTGTCGCCTCGCGGAAGACGGGGATCATCTCCCGCACCCGCAGCGGGTCTTTGGCCCTCACACCCATGAACGCTCCGACGCCACGCGCGACAAAGAAGGATCTCGCAACGCCGCCGCCGGGGCAGTCCTCGTCAGTGGGCTCGCAGTCCATCAACGGCTGAAACGCTTCGTCGTACACGCGCCGGATGCTTTCGGCCTCGGGGACGCTGTAGTTCGACGGCAGAACAAGATTTCCGAAGATCAGGTTGGCGTTGCCCACCGGCAGATACTCGACGTCGGGGATCAACCGCGTGGCCCCGAAAATCGCCGCGGCTGTCAGTACTCCGGCGACGGCCAGCTTACGGAACACACCGCCGCAGATCCAGTAAACCAAGTCGGCGGTCTTCCTCGTGACGAGAGAAGGGGGCTTCGGCCCGCCGCTCTCGGCGCCCGTGGATGCTCTCAACATCTTCGACGACAGGGCCGGGATCACGGTAATGGCCACGATCATGCTCAGCGCGACGGCAGCACTGATGGCGATCGCGATGTCTCGAAACAACTGCCCGATCTCGTCTTGGATGAAGATGACCGGGAGGAAAACCGCAACCGTCGTCAGAGTGCTGGCCAAGATCGCGCCCCAAACCTCGCTAGCTCCATCTAGCGCGGCGCGCGGCCTGGACTTGCCCATTTGCCGATGGCGGTAGATGTTCTCTAACGCCACGATCGAGTTGTCGACTACCATTCCGATCGCAAACGCCAATCCGGCCAGGCTAATCACGTTCAGCGTGCGCCCCGTCAGCTCCATCACCAGGAAGGAACCGACAAGGCTGATCGGCATGGCGACGGCGATCACCAGAGTGCTTGTGAGGCTCCGAAGGAACAGGAGCAGCACGATGATGGCCAGGCCCGCGCCGACGTAAAGGCTTTGAGTGAGGAGGTCGATGGCGCCGTGAATGTACTCTGTGGTGTCGAAGACTTGGGTCAGTTCCAGACCCCTCGGATTCAGCACCTGCGCGTTGAGGCGGCGAACGGCATCCTTGACGCCTTCCATCACCTCGAGTAGATTGGCGCCCGGTGTCTTTGCGACATTCATGAAGATGACTTCTTTGCCGTTAGAGAAAGCCCGGCCTCGTACCTTTTCGAAACCAAGTTGGGCGTAGCCCACATCTCTTGCGAAGATCGGCACGCCGTTCTGGAAAGCAATGACGACCTTTTCGATGTCGTCCGGAGTCGTGTACTCTCCGGCGGTCCGGACGATGTAGTTGCCTTTGCCTTCGTCGAAGTCCCCGCCGCTGACATTGGCGTTCTCGCGGTCCAGGGCGTTTGCCACCTGCGGGATCGTGATCTTGCGGGCCGCCAACTCAACCGGGTCCGCATAGAAGTGCATCTCGTGGCGAATGCCGGTAAAGACATTTGCGGCTGACACCCCGGGGATGCGTTCAAATTCGGGCGCGATGACGTCCTCGACCATGTCACGCTGGTGCCCGATCGGCTCTTCCGCGGAATCAGGGTCGATGTAGCTCAGCGCGAGGTATGCGATGGCCTGTGTCTCACTGCTGGTCGCGCGGACTTGCGGCTTGAGGGCGTCTTCGGGGTAGCGCTGTACCTGTTGCAGGCGATTCGATACGTTCAGCAGGGCGGTATCAATATCGATCCCGACCTGGAACGTGAGGATGATCTCCCCTTGTCCGGACCTGCTGGTGCTCTCAATCCGATCCAGACCCTCTAGGGCCTTGAGTTGCTCCTCTTGTTCCTGGACGATCTGCCGCTCGACCTCCTGCGGGAGGGCGCCCGGCCAGCGCGTTTGCACACGGACCTGCGGCTGGTCGACGGTGGGCGTGAGCTGAATCGGGATGCGGAACAGCGAGATGCCGCCGAAGAGCAACAGTAGGATCACGCCCACCGCCGTCGTAACGGGGTACCGGATCGCGTCCTCGACGATCTTCATGGCACTTCGTATCTGCGGGGCTGGGCGCTAACCGGCTGCCCGGCGCGGAGGCGCTCGTTGCCACGGGTGATGACCCGGTCGCCCGGCTTTAAGTCCCCCTGGACCTCGACCCATTCACCGATCCCCTCTCCGGCTCGAACCGGCGTGACCGTGACCGTGCTGTCGCCATTGAGGGCGAAAACGACCCAGCCCGACTCTTGCCTCACGAGAGCGTCTTTGGGGACGATGGTCGCTCTGCGGGGGGCCGACGGCTGAAGACTTACGGTGACCAGCATGCCGGTTCGGACTTTCCCGCCCGCCGCCGACACCGAAATCTTTACGGGGAAGGTGCGAGCGTCCGGGTCAGCTTCGGGAACAATGACAGAGACCTTCCCTGTAAGGACTGTATCGGGGTAGGCTTCCAGGCGCACCCGGGCCGTTTGGCCGAAGCGCACCTTGGCTATGTGCACCTCGGGAACTTCGATGGCGACCTCGAGTTGGTCGAGCGAGAGGATCTCGAGCAATGGATCGCCCACGCTCACCCATTGCCCGATCTCGGTCAGCTTGCGTGTCACCACCCCGTCGAAGGCCGCGTGGATGATGCTTTGCCGGATCTCGAGGTCAACCTCGGCGATCGACGCCCGAAGCGACTCGGATCGGGCTTCAAGAGCCTCGCGCTCGAACAGCGAGTCGTCCAGCATTTCCTTGCTGACGACCTGGGCCTCGAACAGCTCGTTCGCGCGGGCATAGCGGGCGTCGGCGGACCGGAGCCGCGCTTGCGATTCGGTGAGCTGGGTCTGCAGGGTGGTGCGCCGGGCCTCCAGAGTGGCTGTATCGAGGCGCGCCAGAACCTGGCCTTGCTTGACGGCATCCCCGTCTCGGGCGAGTAATTCCGTCACGAGACCGGCGACCGGGGTGGCGATTTGGGCGCGGCGGGGTGATTCGACCGAGCCCGGCAGTTCAAGCCGTGCCCCGATCGTCTTCGATTGTGCTTCGCTGAACTGTACCGGTGCCGGCGGGCCTTTTTGGGCCGGCATGGGCAGGCAGGCCAACACCAGCAGAGGTAGGACGCCTACTCTCCTCCTTACCATTGCAACTATCGTAGCTGACAGGCCAAGCCGGCAAGATTCAGAGCCGCGCGCGTAAGCAAGCGGTGAGCCGTGTCTCCCTTCTACAACCGCCGCACAGAAGCCATCGTCCTGCCGCTTGAGGGTGGGGTTTCACGCCGCAGCGCCTCAAGAACGGTGCAGCCGAGCCAATACGACCACCCTCACCGCTCCCTCACGGTTGCGGCTCTGAATCTCCGTCACCCGATCGCGGCGCAAACCGCCCGTCCAACATCCTCGCTCGTAGCTGGCTCACCGGGGGGGTTCAAATCAGCGGTAACGGGACCATCGCGCAGAACTTTCTGGATCGCCGCTTCAATCGCCGCGGCCTCTTCCGTCAAACCGAAGCTGTAGCTCAGCATCGCGGATGCGGAGCCAATGGCCGCCAACGGGTTCGCCTTGTTTTGGCCTGCGATGTTGGGGGCTGAACCGTGGACCGGCTCGTACAAACCCCGCCAAACGCCGTTCGGCAACTGATTGCCGATCGAGGCCGATGGAAGCATGCCGATCGAGCCCGCTAGCACGGCCCCCTCGTCACTCAGGATGTCCCCGAAAAGATTCTCGGTAACGACCACATCAAACCGCGTGGGATTGAGGATCAACTGCATGGCGCAGTTGTCGACCAGCACGTGGTCGAGATCCACGTCGGAATACTCTTTCGCCATCTCGGTGACGATCTGCCGCCACATCTGCGAGTTCTCCAGCACGTTCGATTTGTCCACCGACGTGAGCTTGCCGCGCCGCTTGCGTGCCAGCTCGAAGGCCACGCGCGCGATCCGCTCCACTTCCGACTGGCGATAGACCATCGAGTTGACCGCCACGCGCTCGCCGCCGTCCTCGCTGATACCACGCGGCGCTCCGAAATACAGGCCGGCCGTCAGCTCCCGGACGATCAGCATGTCTGTGCCTCGCACAATGTCGTTCTTGAGCGGCGACGAATCGATCAGGCTGTCGTAGGCAACGATCGGGCGCAGGTTGGCGAAGACGTCGAGAGTCTTGCGCAAGCGCAGCAAGCCCTTTTCAGGACGTTCTTCCGGGGGCAGCTCATCGAACTCCGGGAGGCCCACGGCCCCAAGCAACGTGGCGTCGGCTTCGAGAGCGAGCTTGCGAGTCTCCTCCGGGAACGGCCCGCCGGTCTTGTGAATGGCCACGCCGCCAAGCAGAGCTTCGGTCAGGTTCAGCTTGTGGTTCCATTTGTCGGCGACATGCTCGAGCACGCGAACCGCTTCGCGAGTGACTTCGGGACCGATCCCGTCGCCGGGCAGAACCAGAATGTTGAGTTTCATAAAGAATGGATTCCTATTGGCAAACTCGGCGCAGCCTCAGGCCTGCCGTGTCGAAACGCATCTCGACGCAAGACGTCGGACCGGCACACTACGAGCATGCGCCACGCCACGAATCAAACATTCTGGGGGAGCAAACTGCCCTTATGCGCCGGGGGCGAGCACTTCAGCCTCAGTAAGGGATCCCTTCTTGGGTACGCCCAGTTTTTCGATCAAGCCGACGATGTCTTCGTTGGTCAGGCCCTTACGATTATCCGCCAAGTCGGTAAAGTTCTGGTAAAGCTGGTCGAGCTGTTCACGGGAAAGCTCCTCGTAGCCTAAATCCTTCACCCGCTCATGCAGCGCATGACGGCCACTGTGCTTGCCCAGCACTAGATTCGATGCCGGGACCCCCACCATTCCCGGCTCCATGATCTCGTAGCAAAGAGGGTTCTTGAGATAGCCGTCCTGGTGAATGCCGGCTTCATGAGCGAACGCGTTCGCTCCCACAATCGCCTTGTTCGGTTGCGGGCCGAACGTGATGAGGTCGGCGAGCAGCCGGCTTGCCGGGTACAGGTGCTCCGCACGCACGGCGGTGTGGAAGGGCATGCAGTCAGAGCGCACCTTCATGATCATCACGCACTCTTCGAGCGAGCAGTTGCCGGCGCGCTCACCGATCCCGTTGATGGTGCACTCGATCTGACGGGCGCCCGCTCTCACGGCCGCCATCGCATTGGCCTCGGCCAGGCCCAAGTCATCGTGCGTATGGACACTGACGATGGCGCGGTCGCCTACCGCTTCCACAATGTGCGCGATCATCTCGGCATACTCATCGGGCAGCATGAACCCGACCGTGTCGGGGATGTTGATGGTCGTCGCCCCGGCGTCCACCGCCGCCTTCGAGATCTTGCAAAGATAGTCGAGGCGGGTCCGCGTGGCGTCCTCGGCGGAGAACTCGACGTCGTCCACGTGCTTGCGGGCTTGCTCGACACCCTTGACCGCGCTTTCGAACACCTCGTCTTCGGTCTTGTGCAGCTTGTACTTGAGGTGGATCTCGCTAGTGGCGATGAAACAGTGCAGGCGTGGGGCCTTGGCTCCGTCGAGGGCGTCGAGAGCGCGATCGATGTCCTTGGGCACGGTACGAGCCAGGGCCGCCACACGCGCTTCGGGGAACTCCCTCTTCACGGCCTTGACCGCTTCGTAGTCCCCGGCGGAGGCGATCGGGAACCCCGCCTCGATGAGGTCAACGCCGAGATCGACCAGCTTTCTCGCCATCCGCAGCTTCTCGGGGGTGGTCATGCTGCAGCCGGGCGACTGCTCGCCGTCGCGCAGCGTGGTGTCGAAGATATAGACTCGGTCGGACATGGCGGACTCCCGTTCTCCTCAGTAGAACAGGGGTTGGATCATAATGCAAATTGATAATTTCGTTGATTAGCATATGCAAGGCTGATAATATAAGCGTTGCTCATCGTCGCAGCTTCAGTGCGCGGCATGGAATCGGCGTCCACTTCTGAGGGCTGTGAAAAAATGGGGACTGTACCAAGCGCCGCCCACGTAACTTCTTGGTATTCAGATCCCACAAGCGGCGCGCAGCGGACTGTCCCCGATTTTTTCACGGCCCCGGAGCCATGGACCTCCAGCTACTCGAAACCCTAAGGACCGTGGTCGACGAGGGCGGCTTCTCGGCCGCGGGCCAAAAGCTTTTCCGCAGCCAGCCCGCCGTCTCACTGGCGCTAAAGCGGCTTGAGGAGGACCTGGGTGAGATCCTCGTCGACCGCTCGTCGAAGGCCGTCGTGCTGACCGATGCTGGCCGCGCGGTCTACGAATACGCTCAGCGGTTCGAAGGCCTCGAGAAGGAACTGCGGGGCAGGCTGGCCGAGTTGCGCGACAAGCAGGCCGGAGCCCTCGTGATCGGCGCGAACGAATCGACCGCGCTCTACCTGCTGCAGCACATTGAGAACTATCGCAGGCTCTACCCTGGCGTGAAGGTCGAGATCCGGCGCAGTCTGTCGAGTCGCATTCCCGAGGCGGTGCGCAGCGGGTCGCTCGACCTGGGCGCCATCAGCTACGATCCCGAAGACCCCCATCTCGCGACGCACGTGATCTACAACGACAGCCTGGCTTTTGTCGTCTCGCCACGGCACCGTTTCGCAGGAAGGAAGCGAGTCCGCATCAACGAACTGGGGATGGAGACGTTCATCGCGCACAACGTCGTCTCGCCCTATCGCAAGAACGTCGTGGACGCTTTTCGCCGCCACGACGTCCCGCTCGACATGAAGCTGGAGATGCCGACGATCGAAACCATCCGGCGGCTGGTCCAGGCCAACCTCGGCGTGGCCTTCCTACCGACCATGTGTGTCGAGCACGACATCAGTACCGGCGCCCTCGTCGACGTGCCGGTCAAGGAAGTGAAACTGGAGCGCAAGATCCGCCTGGTCTACGCCGCAAAGCGGCAGTCATCCCACGCCGCGCAGGCGTTTTTGGACTTGGTTGAGGGGTAACAGCAGCACCAAGGCCCGATTACTCCGGTTATCGGGCAAGCCTGGCAACCATCCACAGAATCTTGATGCCTGCGCTGACGCTCCCCCAAACCGTTCCCGACACTTTACTCGCCCCCCGCTGCCGCCGGCGGTAGGAGACGGGAACCTCCAGGACTCGTAGTCCCTCCTTCACGGCCCTAATCTGCATCTCAACCGTCCAGCCGTAGCTGGGATCCCGCATGCCGAGTGAGGCGAGGCTCGAGGCGCGAATCGCTCGAAACGGACCCAGGTCTGTGTAGGGCTGTTCGTAGAGAAGCCGAATCAGCGAGGTGACCAGCCGATTCCCAAAGCGCTGATGTGGGCTCAAGGCGCCCAGTTCCGCATTGCCCAGCTCGCGAGAACCCAAAACAAAGTCAGCCTGACCGCGGGCGATAGGTTCGATCAATCCGCGGGCTTCGTTGGCAACATCACTGCCGTCGCCGTCCATAAACACGACCACTTCGGTGTTGGCGGGTAACACCGCCATGGCGCGCAAGCAGGCGTTGCCGTAACCGCGGCGAGGCTCAGCGAGGACTCGCGCTCCGTGAGCAGCGGCGACTTCTGCCGTACGGTCGGTGGAGCCGTTATCCACGACAAAGATCGTCGAGTAGATACCTGGGGGAATCTCGTCGAGCGCGAGGCCGATGGACTGCTCTTCGTTGAGCGCCGGAATAATGAGCACTGCGTTCATGGGAGCAGGCTACTGGGTTCAAGACAATCTTTCTCCGAGCCACGAATGTCGCGGGCCTTCGGGAGCCGATCTGGGGATTTGACGGTCCTCAACGCGCCCTCACAGGCTGTGAAAAATCGGTATTGAAGCCGCCCCTACGGTCCCCCCAGCGTTTTTTTCACGGCCCCTCACGGTCGCGGCTCGGCAGGAAGGAGCCGCGTGCGCGTGTCGGGCTCTTCGTCACGCCGCGGCTTGTTCGAGCCGAGACCGGCATAATAAAATACGAAAGGCCCGCCGCTGAGGCCCCTACGCTTTAACCAAACGATGGAGTCCCCCGAGAACAGAGAAGAGGTCGCCTCGCCGGCAGCCGCGTCGGCTGACGATCGATCCGCGCCCGCCCCCGCCCCGGGGGCAGGCCGCACGTCGTTCTGGTTCGATGTGCAGGTTTGGGTTCGCGACATCGTCATCTCGATCGCGATCGCGGCCATCGTCATTGTATTCCTCTACCAACCGGTCAAAGTTGAGGGGACAAGCATGATGCCCTGGCTGCTCGACCAGCAGCGCATCTTTGTCAACAAGTTCGTCTACCGCTTCGACGAGATCGAACGCGGCGACATTGTGGTGTTCCGCTTTCCTTTGGACCCCAGCAAGTCATACATCAAGCGCGTGGTCGGCCTGCCGGGCGACCAGGTCGAGATCGTGGACGGCGGCCTGTTGATCAACGGCCGGCGCACGCCGGAGCCCTACGTTCAAGAGCCCTATCGGGACCGCGCCACCTACTCGCCCGTAACGGTGCCGACGGATCACTACTACGTGCTCGGCGATCACCGTAACACGTCGAACGACAGCCGCACCTGGGGGGCGGTGCCGCGAGGCCATATTCTCGGCAAAGCCGTCTTCGCCTATTGGCCGCTTGACCGTTTCGGGGTGCTTGAATGACGAACGAAGCGGTTCTTGCGCTCGAGGACGGGCGCTCCTTCCGCGGGGTCAGCGTCGGCGCCAAAGGCGAGTGTTACGGCGAGGTCGTCTTCAACACGGGGATCACCGGCTATCAAGAGATCTTCACCGACCCCTCCTACAGCGGGCAGATCGTTATCCTGACCAACCCGCAAATCGGCAACTACGGCGCCAATGCGGAAGACAGCGAGTCGGCCCGGCCTTACATCGAAGGTTTGGTCACGCGCGAGTTCTCCGAGATCGCAAGCAACTGGCGTTCGTCCGAGCACGCCGCCGATTTTCTGGCGCAACAGAAGATCCCGATCATCTCCGAAATCGACACCCGCGCTCTCGTTCGGCACTTGAGGACACAGGGCGCGATGCGTGGGGTGATCTCCTCGCTCGAGACCGACCCCGAGACGCTGGCCGAAAAGGCACGCTCCATCCCCAAAATGGACGGGCTCGACCTGGCCAGCTCGGTCTCGACCAAACAGCGCTATGAATGGACGCGCGGAGTCGATCCCTGCTCGCCGTCGGAGCTGATCGGGCCGGCCGACGAGCCGGTGCTGCACGTGGTGGCCTACGACTTCGGTATCAAGCACAACATCTTGCGACGGCTGGCGCATAAGGGATGCCGGGTCACTGTCGTCCCTTCTCTCACCTCGGCCGAGGACGTGCTGGCGCTCAAGCCCGACGGCGTGTTTCTCTCCAACGGCCCCGGCGACCCGGACCCGCTGCAAGAGCCGATCGCCAACGTGCGGAAGCTAGTGGGCCGCGTGCCGATCTTCGGCATCTGCTTGGGTCATCAGGTCTTGGGCTTGGCGCTGCGCGGAAAGACGTTCAAGCTCAAGTTCGGACATCACGGCGTCAATCATCCCGTGCGCAACGAGCGTACGGGCAAGGTGGAGATCACGTCGCAGAACCACGGGTTTGCCGTCGACCCCGACTCGCTCGACGCCGAGAGCCTCGAGCTGACACACGTCAACCTGAACGACCAGACGCTCGAGGGCTTCCGCAGCCGCAAGGATCCCCTGTTTTGCGTGCAGTATCATCCGGAGGCGGCCCCGGGCCCCCATGATTCGCGGTACTTGTTCGACGAATTCGTAGAGCTGATGAGAGCAGCGGCATAGGTGAGTTTCACGCAAAGGCGCAAGGGCGCAAAGGATTCAAGATCGTTGTTGATGACCAACGCTTGCGCTCCGCTCTGTTGCGTATCTGTTAGTACTGTTTTCTTGGTGCCTTTGCGTCTTTGCGTGAAACTTACCTGCCACTGATCCACCCGATGCCCAAGCGGACCGACATCCATAAAATCCTGATCATCGGCTCGGGTCCGATCGTCATCGGCCAGGCCTGCGAGTTCGACTACTCGGGCACGCAGGCGTGCAAGGCGTTGCGTAGCGAGGGCTACAAGGTCGTGCTGGTCAACTCGAATCCGGCGACGATCATGACCGACCCCGAGCTCGCCGAGCGCACCTACATCGAGCCGCTCTCGGTCGAATACGTACGTGAGATCATCGTCCGCGAGAGCCCCGACGCCCTGCTCTCCACTGTCGGCGGACAAACCGGCCTCAACCTGTCGGTCGAACTGGCCGAGAAGGGCATCCTCGATGAGTTCGACGTCGAGCTGATCGGCGCCAAGATCGAGGCGATCAAAAAAGCCGAAGACCGTCTGCTGTTCAAAGACGCCATGCGGCGCATCGGCCTCGATGTGCCGCGGTCGAAGCTGGTTGACAACCTCGAAGACGGCCTACAGTTCGGCAGCGAAGTCGGCTACCCCGTCGTTCTGCGTCCGAGCTTTACGCTGGGAGGCACGGGTGGCGGCCTCGCTTACAACAGCGAGGAGATGGTCGAGCTGCTCACGCGGGCTCTCGACCTCTCGCCCGTCAGCGAGGTACTGATCGAAGAGAGTGTCCTTGGTTGGAAGGAGTTCGAGCTGGAGGTCATGCGCGACCTCAACGACAACTGCATCATCGTCTGTTCGATCGAAAACTTCGACCCGATGGGCGTGCACACCGGCGACTCGTTGACCGTCGCCCCGGCGCAGACCCTGACCGACCGCGAATACCAGATGATGCGCGACGCCGCCCTGGCCTGCCTGCGGGAGATCGGCGTCGATACGGGCGGGTCGAACGTGCAGTTCGCCATCGAGCCCGACACCGGACGGATGGTGATTATCGAGATGAATCCGCGCGTCTCGCGCAGCTCGGCTCTAGCGTCGAAAGCTACAGGGTTCCCCATCGCCAAGATCGCCGCCAAGCTGGCCGTGGGACTGCGGCTCGATGAGATCGCTAACGACATCACCCTCAAGACGCCAGCGTGCTTCGAGCCTACCATCGACTACGTCGTAGTGAAGCTACCCAAGTGGCAGTTCGAGAAGTTCCCCGGTACCGAGCCGCTGCTGGGCGTGCAGATGAAGAGCATCGGTGAAGTGATGGCGATCGGCCGGACGTTCAAGCACGCTCTCTCGAAGGCTATCCGCAGCCTCGAGACCGGCAAGAAATACGAGTCGGAGACGTTTGATCCCGAGCTGATTCCGCAAAAGCTCATTACGCCGACCCCCGACCGGCTGAACTACATCCGGTTCGCGTTCTCTCAAGGGCGTACCGTCAAACAGATCGCCGAGATGACGCGCATCGACCCGTGGTTCCTGCACCAGGTGAAGACGCTGGTCGACTTCCAGTCCGACTTGGAAACGCAGACCCTCGAGACGGTGTCGCGCGACCAACTGCAAGAGGCCAAGCGTTACGGCCTCTCCGACAAGCGGATCGCGCGGGCCCTCGACAGCGACGAAGAGACTGTACGGTTGAGGCGCAAGGAGTTCGGTATCCGGGCGGTCTTCAAGCGTGTCGATACCTGCGCTGCTGAATTCGAAAGCTTCACGCCTTATCTCTACTCAACCTATGACTCCGAATGTGAGGCCGAACCGACGGACCGGCCCAAGGTGATGATTCTCGGCAGCGGGCCGAACCGCATCGGCCAGGGCATCGAGTTTGACTACTGCTGCTGTCACGCCTCGTTCGCACTACAGGACTTGGGACGCGAGTCGATCATGGTCAACTGCAACCCCGAGACCGTCTCGACCGACTACGACACCAGCGACCGCCTCTACTTCGAGCCGCTGACGCTTGAAAACGTCCTCAACATCTGCGACACCGAGAAACCCGACGGCGTCATTGTGCAGTTTGGCGGTCAGACTCCCCTAAACCTGGCGCTCCCGCTCAAAGCCCACGGCGTCCCGATCATCGGCACCGACCCTGAATCCATCGATCTCGCCGAAGACCGCGATCGCTTCGGCAGGCTGCTCGCCGATCTCGAAATCCCGCAGCCGGAGAACGGCACTGCCACCACCCCAGACGAGGCTTGTGCGGTGGCAGAGCGTCTCGGCTATCCCGTGCTCGTCCGGCCCAGCTACGTCTTAGGTGGACGAGCTATGGTGATCGCCTACGACGAGACGACGGTCCGCAATTACATGCGCGAGGCGGTTATCTTCTCTCAGGAGCGGCCGGTCTTGATCGATCGCTTCCTCGAGAACGCCACCGAAGTGGACGTTGACGCGTTGGGGGACGGCGAGGCAGTCTTGATCGGCGGCGTCATGGAGCACATCGAGGAAGCCGGCGTGCACTCCGGCGACAGTTCGTGCGTGCTGCCGGCGGCATCGATCTCACCCGAGCAGATGGCGACCATTCGCGACTACACGGTGCGGCTGGCGAAAGCGCTGAACGTGATCGGGCTGATGAACACCCAGTACGCGATTCACAACGGCAAGGTCTACGTGATCGAGGTCAACCCGCGCGCGTCACGCACCGTACCCTATGTCAGCAAGTCGACCGGCGTACCGCTGGCGAAGATTGCGGTGGGGCTGATGACGGGCAAGAAGCTCAGCGACTACAATTTGCCGACGGGTATGTTGCCCGTCGAGAAGAGCTGTGTGAAGTCGCCGGTCTTCCCGTTCGACAAGTTTCCGGGGGTCGATCCCATCCTCGGCCCCGAGATGCGCTCGACGGGCGAGGTCATGGGCATCGGCGAAACGTTCGGCGAAGCCTTCGCGAAGGCGCAGCTTAGCGCCGGGCACGCCTTGCCCGACCAGGGCTCAGTCTTCATCAGTGTTAACGAGCGTCAGCGCGCGGAAGGTGTCGAAGTCGCCAAGCAATTCGCCGAGCTTGGTTTTTCGATCTACGCTACGCGCGGGACGGCGTTCTCGCTGCGGGCTGCCGGGCTGCAGAGTCGCGTCGTCCTAAAGGTCTACGAGGGGCGGCCCAACCTGGTCGATCTCATCAAAGACCGCCACATCGATTTGATTATCAACACACCGGCCGGCGCGCACTCGTTTCGCGACGAGAAGGCGATTCGCCGGGCCGCCGTGCAGTATCACATCTCCTGCATCACGACGTTGAGCGCCGCCCGAGCCGCGGCCGACGGCATCGCAGCCCGTCGCGCCCACCCCGCCCGCGTGCAGTCCCTCCAGCAGCTTCACGCCAACGAGCAAGTAGCCTAGTCGTCTGACGGGAGCGTCATCTTAGCAAGAGTGTCAAGTTTTTTGAGGAGTGCCGGGCCGGCATGTGGCGTAAGGCTCCAGGCTTTCCGAGTCTCGATTCTTCGAGATTCAAGATGGCAAACGACCGAGCAGCCGCTATGGACCGCGGACCTGAGAACCGAGGAATCCGTTCTCGGCAAGGCTGGAGCCGTACGCCACACTAGCGCCGACTAGCCGGTTTGAGGTCGGCACTTCACGGCCCGCCCATCGGTGGGCAAGGCGTCGCTGCTTGGCGGTTACAATGGTCAGTTGATAGCTGGAGGTACACCGATGTTGCGACGCCGGGATCTGCTCCTCTCGATAGCGGGCTTGTGCCCTGCTGCCCACGCATTAGCTAAAACATGGCCGCAGTTTCGAGGGCCAGGAGCACGGGGTGTGGTGGCGGACGATCCCGATCTTCCCGAGTCCTGGAGCGCGACCGAGAACGTCGTCTGGAAGCGCCCGATACCCGGACTGGGGTGGTCGTCACCCGTGGTTTGGGAGCAGCAGATCTTTCTGAACTCAAACATCAGCTCGCAGGCCGGCGGCCCGCCGCGAAAAGGATTTTACGAAGGCGGGCAGTCGAACCCCATCCCCACCGACGAGCTTCGCTGGATGGTCTATTGCGTCGATCTCGGCGGCGGTACGATCCGATGGGAGACGGAAGTTCACCGCGGCGCACCCAAGGTTCCGCGGCACAAGAAGAACACTTACGCTTCCGAGACACCCGTGACCGACGGCGAGCGCGTGTACGTTCACTTCGGCGACCTAGCGACCTACTGCCTCGACATGGACGGCAAGGTGGTTTGGTCGAAGCCCTGGCGGCCCGTGAAGACACGCTACGGTTACGGCACGGCGTCTTCGCCGGCGCTCCACGAGGGTCGGCTCTACATCACCAACGACAACGAAGAGCAGTCGTATCTTGTCGCGCTCGACAAGGTGACGGGCAAGGAAATCTGGCGGGTCGACCGCGATGAGTCGACCACCTGGTCGACGCCCTACGTCTGGAGGAACGCCCAGCGAACCGAAATCGTCACCGCCGGACGCAACAAAGTGCGCTCCTACGACCTGGACGGCAAGCTGCTGTGGGAGATCAGCGGAATGTCGGCGTTGTCGATTCCAACACCGTTCTCCGAACACGGGTTGCTCTACGTCACCTCCGGCTTCCATGTGACAAGAGAACGGCCCGTGTACGCGATTCGGCCGGGCGCGTCCGGCGATATCACACTCGCCGCGGGCGAGACAAGCAACGACTACATCGCTTGGAGCCTGCCCCAGGGCGGACCGTACCACCCCTCGCCGGTCCTCTACGGCGACCTCATCTACGTCTTATTCGACCGCGGTTTCTTGACTTGCCACAACGCCAAGACGGGCGAGGAAGTCTACGGCAAGCAACGCATCTCACCCGACAGCGGCAACTTCACCAGCTCGCCCTGGGCCT
This sequence comes from Bryobacterales bacterium, assembly GCA_965248255.1. Lineage (GTDB taxonomy): Bacteria > Acidobacteriota > Terriglobia > Bryobacterales > UBA6623 > JAKZVK01. The sequence goes on along the minus strand of CBDFIW010000004.1, from coordinate 825,003 downwards.
ACAACGGCAAGGTGTTTTGCCTGGACGAGAACGGAGATACATTCGTCATCCAGGCGGGACCTGAGTTCAAGGTGCTCGGCAAGAACGGCCTGGGTGAGATGTGCATGGCCACGCCGGCGATCGTGGAAAAGAGTTTGCTCGTAAGGACGGCCTCGCGACTGTATCGAATCGGCGCCGGGTAGCAGGGATGCTCCAGCACCTTTCCGGAAACAAGACTCGGGACCAAGCATGAGTTGGCAAGCAACAGAACATGATCCCGAGTGGCCCTTCGAGCTGCTGGCCACTCAATTCGGACTCGACTCGCTGTCCGCGGCATTGCTGGTCATCGACATGCACGCCAAGGATGTCGTGATGGAAGCCGATTCGGACGTCGCGTCCTCTCGCCCCGAGATCGTCCAGTACTGGAATAGCCGAGTTTCAGAGTTGGTCATCCCGAACCTTCGGCGATTGATCGAGGAGTTTCGAAAGCACGGAGCTTCAATCGTCTACACGCGCAACGGGCATCTGACCTCCACGGGCCGTGAGATGACGCGCCGCCTGCGGGTGAAGGGCACGTTGGGCGGCGAGCGGGCTGCCAGGCAGTTCAAGCACCCTGGGCAAACCCCAGGACATGAAATCGATTCGCGGATTGCCCCGCGAGAGGAAGACCTGATTGTCGACAAATTGACCTCAGGGGCGTTTACGGCATCGATTCTTGATCATGCGTTGCGCAACATGAGTGTCAAGGGCTTGGTGATCACGGGCATCCTGACCGACATGTGCGTGCTCGGGACGGCGCGCGCGGCGGCGGAGCTGGGCTACGACAGCTTGATCTGCGAGGATGCCTGTGCCACTCTGACTCCCCGCGCCCACCAGGAGGCGCTGCTCATGCACGCGCGCGTGTTCGGTCGTGTGGCGACTACGGAATGCGTGATCGCCGAACTCCGGTCTGGGTCGACGTCAGCGACCTGAGTGTATCGATCCGCCGCGTCAACCTCACCCAAGAGCCGCGATAGCCTTCTGATCCCGTCGACACGTGAACGAGAGTCTCAAGTTCTCAGGGCGCGTGCCGCCACAATCACGGTTCTTGGCAGAAGGCAACTTCCGGCGGATCAAAGGCTATCGCAATCTACCGAAGCTGCTGGCCGCGCTCGACCATCTTCGTCCCCGACCGCGCGCAGCGCAGGCCAAGGCGGCGTAGACTAAGAGGTCCCGGAGAGCCGCCAGTTTCAACGGAGTTCCGGACATCTTCAGTAAGGAAATCGGCCCACTCTGCTCGACTGCCGAGCCGCCGTGCTGCACTACAATGGAGGCGCAGGCCTGCGTCCAAGCTCGGTTTCCCACCCGCCCGGGTGGCGAAATTGGTAGACGCAAAGGACTTAAAATCCTTTGGTGCTATGCACCGTGTGGGTTCGACTCCCACCCCGGGCACCAACCTAATTGCTTTGTCATCAGTTGATTACAGCCTCCTTTTCTGTCTGTGCCAAGAATGTGCCAGAGTGGACCTGTCTCATGACGGTTGTGATCCTCTTCTGACGGGCTGGCGTCCACTTGGCGTAGTGCTGGCGAACAATCCCTGGGCTGATGCCAAGGATGTCTGCAACGTCTTGCTCCGTTCCTCCCCGAACGAGAATCTGTGTGGCCAGCGTGTGTCGAAACCGATGGGCCCTGGCGTTGGGCACACCTGACCTTTGAAACACCGCTCGAAGGCGGCGCTCTGCGACGGACACCATGGAACGTTTTGATGCCCGGCGGGTGCAGAAGAAGTACGGGGACTCGCCGTCTCCACGTGGTTGTGGAACTGCGTCGAGCGCGGCCAATACCTCGGCAGGAAGTGGAAGATAGACGGTACCACCGGTTTTCTGCGCGTGCAGCAGGATTTCGCCGTCCTTGATCCGGTCCCGGCGGAGCGTCGCAATATCACCAACACGCAGAGCTGCGTACCGCAGGAGAAGAAGCATCGCCTTTGCGCGTCGCCTTTCGTAGCTGGTCCTCCCAAATGACTCACAGGCCACCAGGAACTTCGCCATCTCGGATGGAGTGTACGGTTCTACGGGAGCTGGCTTGATGTTTCTTGGCGGATCGATACTCGCTGCTACATTCTCACTCGCCCAGTTTCGCTTCACGCAGAAGGAGAAAAACTGTCGGAGTGTTTCAAGCTCCTTCGTCGCCGTAGTAGCCGCAAGCCCTCGGCCCGCCCGGAATCCATCCAGGACTTCTATGGAAACCTCATGAACATATTCGATTCCCTGTTGACTACAACAGGGCAGCAGCTGACGCTCAAGACGAGTCACGTACTTCCGCAATGTTGACTCGGCAAGAGAGTGATGATGCTGTAGGAACAGCTGGATAGCTTCCTCAATGGGCTTGAATTGAAGCCGGTCCGGCGACTCCCACGCCACTACCTTCTTCAGTGCTCGCTGCCAGTCGCGTACTCCCGTCGAAAGCCGGAACCGCTTGCCATACAGTTCCCCGTCCACCCAGATCGGACACTTGCACTTGATGTGTCGCCTCCCCTTCTTTCGGTGAGGGCACTTCGGTGTGTGGCGACGCCAGAGACCTAGTGTAGTGCGTCAAGCAGATTGCACCTTATGCAGGGCGGCACGTCCGCGCTTGACTTTCTCGAGGATGTCGGAGGCGGTCGCGGTCCAGATGAAGGGCGTGGGATGCCCGTTGTGCTGGGCGATGTAGTCGTCAATGGCGGCGACGAGCTCGTCCACGCTGCGAAACACGCCGCGGCGCAGGCGCTTGACGGTGAGATCGCGAAAGAATCGCTCGACCATGTTCAGCCACGACGCCGAGGTCGGGGTGAAATGAATGTGGAAGCGCGGGTGACGATCGAGCCAACGCTTCACAGCGGCATGCTTGTGGGTGGCATAGTTGTCCACGATGAGATGAAGCTGTTTGTCCTTGGGAGTGCGGCGGTCAATTAAGCGCAGGAAGCGCAGCCATTCCTGGTGGCTGTGTCGGGGCATGCACTCGGCGATCACGCTGCCGTCAAGGCTGTTGAGCGCCGCAAACAGGGTGGTCGTGCCGTTGCGCTTGTAATCGTGGGTCATCGTTTGGCCGCGTCCCTTTTTGAGCGGCAGGCCGGGCTGGGTGCGATCGAGGGCTTGGATTTGGGACTTCTCATCGAGCGAGAGAACCAGAGCATGCTCAGGCGGATTGAGATAGAGTCCGACGATGTCGTCGAGTTTCTCGGAGAAACGCGGGTCATTGCTGAGCTTGAAGGTCTTGACGCGGTGGGGCTTGAGGCCATGGGCGCGCCAAATCCGTCCCACGGTGGAAGCGCTGACGCCGGCCGCGGCGGCCATGGTGCGGCGGCTCCAGTGGGTGGCGTTGGACGGTTTCTCGCGGGTGGTCTTGTGGATGATCTGCTGTACTTTCTGCTTCGAGACGGCAGGTTTACGACCGGGCCGTGGGGCGTCTTTTGCAATGCCGGCGATGCTGCTTTCGAGAAAGCGCGTGCGCCAGCGGGCCACCAACTGCCGCGAGACACCGAGCTGTGCGGCGATCTGCTTATTCTCGAGACCGTCGGCGGCCAGCAGGACAATCCTGGCTCGCAGGGCGAGACGAACGGCGACTTGGCGGCCGCGCGCGTAGCGGTCCAACTGCTTGCATTGCGCTGTGTTCAAAGTTACTGGTTGTGCTCTTCGCATCCCATGCCTCCTGTTAATAGAGACGATGGGAAGCCAATATAAGTTACATTATTTATGGTGCACTACACTAGCATGGCCGGCATTGTAGAGCATCACCTCCAAGAATTGGAAATCATCAACGTGAACGCTCCTCGTGGACGCGGGATGCGACGGATTCCGGGATGCGAATCGAAACGTAGTCGCGCTTGCCGTCACGTCGGCCCGACCGGCCGATCTTCAGCACGCCGGGCTCGTCTTGAAACAGCCGGCGAACAGTGCTCTCGTCGAGGCCCCAGACCTCCGCGAGATCCTTCGGGCGGTAGTGGCGCTCGAACGCGACGATTTTGCCGTTGGCCATTGGCTCCGCCGAGCAGGGCTCAGGTGCAGTGTGACGCTCGCGCATCCAGCGCTGCTTCTGATCGAGCGGAACCGCCGTATGCGGCATTGCTAGGTGTTCACCCCTCACCCGCGGCGCAGCCAGGCGCGTGTCACGCCGCACCTTCCTGCCGCATCAGACTCTCAAACCCAAACTTGCCCCAAACCAGCTCGAAGGTCCGTTCCTCGGCGATGCGGTTCTTGAACTGTCGCAGCTTCACAGTCCGGTCTTTCCGATCGACTCGGTACGCAACATCGGGAGCTGCCTCGATCTCCATCGCGCCACGGAAGTTCTTCTCCGAATCCTTGCCGGCGTGATGCAGGACGAGAACGGTGGCTCCCTTCCGTGCGAGGGCAACGAACGAATCCATCACCTGGGCCATTTCGCTGTTGTCGTTCTCGTTCGCCGTATGAAACCGGGACAGCGAGTCGAAGATCAGCAAAGGTTGGACTTGTTCGGCATAGCCGAGCAATTCCTTGGAGGCCAGGCCGATGAAGGGTAACGACACCCAGCGGCCCCAGTACCGAAGCTTTGGTGTCTCAGGCATACTGAGCATCTTCCGTCTCGCTGCAACCAAGTTCATCCCGTTCTCGCGATCGATGTAGAGAACCTCACGAGCAGCTCCCGACGCCATTTGGGCGAAGGACTCGCCTCGCGCGACGGCCCTGGCAATATCGAGAGCCAACCAACTCTTGTAAGCACCAGGTTTGCCAACCATGAGCACGAAACTGCTCAGCGGGATCAAGTCTTTGATGAGCCAGTTGATCGGCTTGTACTGCACGTCGTTGATCGTCGGTATGCGACGCCACCACTCGACCTTCGCGAACTCGTTTCGACCGGTCTTCATATCCCCTCGATCTGAGCCCGGAAGTCCTCGTTGGCGTAAAGGGATCGGAGAAACGGCTCGACCATCGAGACTGGATAGAGTTCGAGTTGCGTGATCTGCTCGTCGATGAGTTGCTGCGCCTCGTGGATTGAGGTCATCCGCTGGTGAACGGCTTCGATCTTGCCCTGATCCCAACTGTCGTCGTCCCAGAACTGCTCGATAAACACTTGGCAGGACCTAAGGTCGTCGTCCATCCTGTACCGCATCGCCTCAATCCGCTTCCGTTTCAAGTAAAGCCAGTGATCGAAGGCCCGTGCCTCCTTCCCAGAGAGCCTGAATTCGAGCGGCGGCTCCGAAAGGGTGTCGATGTCATCTAACTGGATGCCTGCCTTCTCAGCGAGCAGGCGCTTGGCCCGCGGAAGTCGAGACCCTCAATCATCTCGAGGAATCGGATTAGATCCCCACCCTTCCCGCAGCCGAAACAATGAAACAGACCCTCGGGGCTGACACTGAAACTGGGGGTCTTCTCGGTGTGGAAGGGACACAACCCAACGTGCCGCTTGCCGACCTTTCGCAGGCGCACGTAGCCCCCGATCACGTCGATCGGGTTGACGGCGCGTCTCAGGTCCTCGGCAGTAATCATTCCCAAGCTCTCTTGAAACCGTCGCCGTTCTGCGGCTGGACTTCCGGCGGTTCGTTCCATAGGCCCTTGGAGAAGTACCGCTCGACGTGCGGAAGGTTTTCGACGAACTTCCCCGAAGTCTTGAGCGAGGCAATGTGGGATGCCCGGACGTCCAGGTAGTCCATGGCCAGCCGGATGTCCTTGTCGGACTTCAAAGCCTTGTGCGCCTTCTCGAATGCAGCTTTCTTCGAACCCTTCGACGATGGGTACGTGGACCAGAACTCCCCAAACCAGGAAGGGTACTTACCGTTCGACGAACGTCGGACTATATGTTCTTCCTCTTCTTCTTCATGGTTTTGGTTCGCTTTACCAAACGAAAGCGATGGGTTTCTTGCGGGTTTCGCCTCGCTTGCCTTCTTCTTCCGTGGTCTACCGCCCTTCGAGCCGTTCAGTGATTGCCGTTTCCGATATGCCTCAGTTTCTGCGATCACCTCGTTGGCTTTGGCGTTGACCAAGCGTTCGGGTAGTGCGATGCTCGTCGAGTGTGCCTGGGCCTATCGTTTTCCGGCGCGCCGAACGCGGGTGATCCAATGCCGTGCCGAGCAGGCTTCGCCGGCCGTACAGGCGATTGCTTGGAAAGCCCAGAAAAGACTCTGCGGCCGATTTCGACGACTCAGCGGGCGTGGCGTCATCGCCCAAAAGACGGTGACGGCGATTGCCCGCGAGTTATGTGGTTTCATCTGGGCCGTTGTCTGCGAAGTGCAACAGCCTGGTAAGCTTCCCGCGCCGGCCTGAGCTGCTGCGGGAAACCAGGACGGGAGGCGTAAGCGGCGATGGCCCAGCGGGGAGAACCCTCGATTGAGCTAGGAAGCGCCCGCATAGGTGACCTTCGAGGAAAGAGTGAGGCAGCTCCACGACGAATACTTCTCAGGCGGTAACCAACCCGCGGATATCAGTGTGATCAACCGTCGTTTCAGCCTCGCCCTGCGCCTCCCGCCCCTGGTATCGGTAATGCTCGGGAACCCGAGCCTGTGGATTCGTATGCCCGGACTTGACAGGTCACACCATATCAGCTCAACGGATCGGCTGTTCTCGCCAGCTAAGTTTTCGAGGTAGAATCGGACCGGCATGATCGGCCAGACCATCTCGCACTGCAACGCGGTTGCGGGAGGGTGTGATTGGCACGCGCAAAGTAGCTGGACCATGTTGTTGTCGTAGTTGACTGCACCTGAGGAGTTGCGTGATGGCATCGGGCGCGACGAACGGACAGCGGGTGGGCTTTGGGGCGTTCGAGGCCGATTTGCAGGCCGGTGAACTCCGCAAGAGCGGCATCAAGGTCCGGCTGCAGGACCAGCCCTTTCGGGTACTGGCGCTGTTGCTTGAGCGCTCGGGCGAAGTCGTCACGCGCGAGGAACTGAGGACGGAAATCTGGCCCGACGACACCTTCGTCGATTTCGACCACAGCCTCAACACCGCCATCAACAAGATCCGCGAGGCGCTGGGGGACTCGGCCAGCCACCCCCGCTTTGTCGAAACCATCCCTCGGCGTGGGTACAGGTTTGTCTTTCCCGTGCCACGACCCCCGGAAAAGGACGAGGCCGGGCCAAGTGTAGGTCCCGCACCACCCGGCATTCCTGCTGCTCGAGGAATCCTAGTGAAACGCAAGCACCTCGCCTGGGTTGTCGCCGCAGTCGCGACAATCGGGGCGCTGGCAGTCGGGATTGCTCATTTCGCGGAACCGTCGAGGGAACTGGCCGAAGGGCCGCCACTGACGACATTTAAGATCCATCCTCCCGAAGGCACTACCTTCGCGCCCTTGGCTACCATGGGGCCGCCGACGATTTCGCCCAACGGGCAACATCTGGTGTTCGTTGGAGAGTCGAAGGATGGATCGAGAATGCTGTGGCTTCGGGCCCTCGACTCTGTGGACGCCCACTCGCTTACGGGAACCCAAGACGCCCACTATCCCTTCTGGTCACCCGACAGTCGGCAAGTGGCCTTTTTCGCCGAGGGAAAGCTTAAGCGGCTGGCGATCGGGGGACGTGAACCGCGACTGGTGTGCGATGCGCCGGCGGGCCGGGGAGGTGGGTGGTCGGCTGGCGGGACAAGTGGCGAAGAGGTGATTCTGTTTGCCCCGCGCGCGCAGACGGGACTCCACCGAGTCTCGCCCAACGGGGGCGAGGCCACGCCAGTTACGACTCTCGACCGCGCCGTTGGCGAACTCAGCCACCGCCGTCCCACCTTCCTGCCTGATGGGAGGCACTTCCTTTATGTTGTGCTGACTAAAGATGGCACCAAGGAAAGAGGGGGAATATACCTGGCCAAGATCGGCCCCGGCTCTGAGCGGCCGGCGCAGCAGGGCGCAACAGGTCGCCGGTTGCTCGGAGGATTCGCTCAGGTTGCCTATTCGCCGCCCATAGACACTCATCCCACCGGTTACATCCTGCACGTGGTGGACGAAAACCTGATGGCCCAGCCGTTTGACGCCGGTAGCCTCGAGTTGACCGGAAAGCCTTTCTTCGTCGCCGCGCCCGTCACAACCGATTGGGGACGCGCTACCGCCGACTTTTCTGTCTCGAACACCGGGAGCCTGGTCCTGGGCTCCATGGGTTCTGAACACCTGGCGCAGCTCGTCTGGTTCGACCGAGCCGGAGAGCGTCTCGATATCGTGGGAGATTCGGCAAACTACGGTTGGATCGAACTGCCTCCCGATGAGGGGCGGGTTGCTTTTGACGCACCCTTCTGGGGCCGAGCCAAGAATGATTGCTCGGTACTGGAATTCGCCAGTGGCCGGCGAATGCAAATCACATCCCACCCACGTTTCGACGGAGGGCCGATTTGGTCACCCGACGGCCAACGAGTTGCCTTCACTTCGTATCGAGGCGACGCCAAACCGCGGATCTACCTGACTGCTTCCACAGGGGTGGGTGACCCCGCGCTACTGACCGACCAAGGAGGTGGGGCCTGGGACTGGTCGAGCGATGGGAAATACATTCTGCACTCAGGAGGATATGACCCGAGAACCGGCGCAAATCTGTGGGTCACCCCACTTGATGGAGACCGCGCGTCGGTACCCTACTTTGAGGAGAAATTTCTGCAGCAGAACGGGCAGTTCTCACCCGACGGCCAGTATGTAGCTTACAATTCGAACGAGTCGGGTCAGCGCGAAGTCTATGTGCAACGCTTTCCCGCCACAGGCGAGAAGTGGCCAATCTCGGTCCATGGCGGTTGGCACCCACGCTGGCGCGGCGACGGCGCAGAGCTTTTCTATATCGCTAGCGACGGTATGCTGATGTCGGTGGAGGTACAGAGAGGCTCTTCCTTTGCTGCCGGCACACCCCGCGGACTGTTTCGCACGCGAACCTCCGCAGCTCACCCGCAGCGGCCTAAGTACGACGTTTCAGCCGATGGCCAACGCTTTCTGGTCAACACTCTTGCGGAGGAGCAAACCGCTCAACCCGTTACGGTAATGCTCAATTGGCAGGCGGGGTTGGCAAAGTAGCGACGCCAGTTCGTCGTCGGCTAGGCCCATTGGTCACGCGACCGCCAGCAGGACTAAGTCCCGTGAAACGAACCGCTTAGCGCCCATTCGCAGATTGATGTTGCGAAATCGGGCTCGCACTTGCTTTCGTGCCTTGGAGCGCTCCAGGACGCCATCGGCCGAGTCGATAACCGCCGCAGGGCAACAGCCTGGGCCGAAAAAAACCTTTGTTCAACGGATCGGTTGTTCCCGCCAGGTATCCGCGAAGAGGTAGAATCGGACCGGCATGATCGGTCGAACTATCGGCCACTACCGCATCACCGAGAAGCTCGGCGAGGGGGGATGGGTGTCGTCTACAAGGCCGAAGACACCAAACTCGAACGCATCGTCGCACTGAAGTTCCTCGCCGCCCATTTGGTCGGGGACGACGAGGGCCGTGAGAGGTTTCTTCGGGAAGCGAAAGCGGCCGTTGCGCTCGACCACAACAACATCTGCACTGTATACGAGATCGATGAAACCGAAGGGCAGACCTTTCTTGAACCGTTGGAGTAGCCGCTAATGGCATGGCTGTAAGCTTCGGCACCTTAGAATCTCTTGGAGACGATTGTCATGACATCCTTTACTCAACGCGTGATCGGCGCGGCAAAACTCGATGCCCACATCTACGAAGAAGTCGAGGCAGACACTACGGCTATGGGCCAGGCGATGGGAGTTGTGGCACTTTCCAGCGTGGCGGCCGGCATCGGTGCTGTCGGTCGAGAGGGCACACCGGGCCTGGTCGGCGGCCTGGTGGCTGCCCTCTTGGGCTGGCTCCTCTGGGCGGGGTTGACCTACTTCATTGGTACACGGATTCTTCCGACACCCCAAACACAGGCTGATTGGGGTGAGCTCCTACGGACGACGGGTTTCGCAGCAGCTCCGGGAATACTCCGCATTTTGGGGATTGTGCCGGGACTGACGGTCCCCGTCTTCTTTGTAGCTGGCGTTTGGATGCTCGCCGCCTTCGTCGTGGCCGTGCGCCAGGCGCTTGACTATACCAGCACGGGGCGTGCTGTCGGGGTTTGCCTGATCGGCTGGCTCGTGAACGGCGCCACCCTTTATTTCCTCGGTTTCATATTGCTGCGCTAAGTATGGGCCTTGGTATCTGTCGTTGGGGCAGGGTTCAGCGGACGCTCGTCTCAACTGCTTGGCCTTTAGGAGGAGAGACGTTGAGAACGTTGCGTGCAGGCATCGCGATTCTCGCGGCTGTCGCGCTGAGCGTTAGCGCCCAGGCAGCGGAACGTCCGAAGACGATCTATGTCGAAGGTGACGACCTTCAGGACGCGATTGACAAAGCACCGCCGCACTCCGTCTTGTTAGCCGATCGAGGCCGCCAGATCGAGATCTCGGCGACCGTTCGGATCACCAAGCCGGTCACTCTGGTCGGCCTCAACGCTCGCCTCAAGCCCGGTCTTGGTAAGACGCCGATCCTGGAGGTGCTAGCGGAGGGATTCCGTATCCGGGACTTCCTGCTGGAGGGCAACGCGGATTCGGTCGAGCAGAAGCAGCGAGCGCCCCTTATCGTGATTCGTAGGGGGCGATTTGTCGTCGAAAACGGCGAGACGAACAACAGCGCCAAAGACGGGGTGATGATCACACCGGTCGCCGAGTACGGCGACATTGAGCATGGCGTCATCCGCGATCTGACGTCGAGGGGAACCATCCGGGACACGGTGTCGATCGGAGGCGCCGGAGATCTGGGACTCTTTGTGCGCCATCTGGTCGTCTCGAACATCCGCGCCTACGACTCAGAGCTTCGGGGCCCCGCGGAGGTGTCGGACGGCTCCGAGTACATCACCGTCCGGGACATCTACGCCGAGTCCTGCGCGTACGGCATCGACGTGCAAGACCACAACCGTCCCGGCCAAACAAACCGCTACGTGATCATTGACGGCTTGCACGTGAAGAACTGCCAAACAGCGATCAGAACGGCGAACCGCGACTTCGGGCACGACGGGTTGACGATTCGCAATGTGAGCGGGACGGGATGGACTGGAGAAAGATGGGCGGCGCTGGACATTCGCAACACCTCCAACGTTCTCATCGAGAATGTCCGCATTCGCGGATGTGCTGCACAGGGGGCGGTGCGCATCCGCAACAGCGACAACGTTACGGTGCGAAACCTGACCGTATCGGATTGTGATTACGAAGGGGCGGCCCTTCTCGTTGAGGATGCGAGTCGCGCGCTGTTCGACAATATCCTCATCGAGGGATCCGCGCAACCCAAATTCGGAGTTCTTTATCGGGTCGGCTCGAATGAGACCTTTCGGGGCCTGCGCATCCGTGATGTCGCGGCGGAGAGCGTACGGGGCGACGGGATCGTTCTAGAGAATACGAGCGAATCCGGGAAGCTGGAATCCTACCGGATCACAGACAGCCAGGCAACGGTACGGGCGGACGCGAAGCTGGGTCGTGGAATCGTTCGAGGCAACTTACCTTCCAAATCACGCGAGTAATCACACCCTTGGGTGACATGGAACCAAACACCTGGGAGGGGGTCGCCAGTCTGCCGCTCGCGGCTGCGATTGGGGAGCCGGGCCGGACACCAACGGAGCGAGCAAGAGTCACTGGCAATCCCGCATTGGCACCCACCACACCGCCTCCCCGGTAGGTGTTGAGAAAAAAATCCGAGTGTTGTACCGCTGGCGACACGACGGAAAGAGCGCGGCCAAACAGGGGACTTGTCGCAAGCGGTACAACGATTTGAAGGAAGCCAATCCAGCCCAATGGGGGCATGATCAACTCATCCGGGGAAGCGGAGGCGGGCTCTGCTGGAGAGCAACCCACCAAGGAATACCCGGCCGCAGACTCATCGCAACGATGAGGGCGGGGTGCTCGCCTACTGAGGCCGCATCCCGCCTTGTGCTGCGCCATCGGATCGATAGATCTGCTCATGCCTTAAGAAAACTCAGGCGGCGTTAGCCGCCTCTTCCCACAGCCGCTCATACTCTTGCGGCGGCCGATAGCCCAGCGCCGAATGCAATCGCGTACGATTGTATTCCCGCTCAATATAAGCGCCGATCTCGGCCTGCGCCTGGGCCAAACTTTCATACTCGCTGCAGTCGACTTCCTCGCTTTTCAAAGTCTTGAAAAAGCTTTCCACGTACGCGTTGTCCTGCGGGCAGCCCTTGCGGCTCATCGATATCCTCGCGCCCGCTTGCCGCAGGGTGGCTACATAAGCTTCCGCGGCGTACTGCGAACCTTGATCGGAATGATGAATCCAGCCCGGCGCCGGACGCCGGCTGCTCAACGCTTGTTGCAGCGCCGCCAGCGGCAATTCGGTTTTCAGGTTCGGACCCACGGCCCAGCCCACCACGCGCCGCGAATACACGTCCAACACCACCGCCACATAGACGAAGTGGTTTCCCAATCGTACGTAGCTGAGATCGGAGCCCCACAGTTTGTTGGGACCCGTGGGTTGGAAATCGCGCGTCAGGTTTTCATAACGCCGCAGCGAGTGCTTCGAATCGGTCGTTCGCGGAACGGTGCGGCGACGTCGCCGCAAGAGCTTCTCTTCGCGCATCACCCGTTGCACGCGCTTGCGATTGACCAGCAGCTTTTGACGGCGCAGCTGTTGGGTCGTCCGCCGGGTGCCGTAGGCCGGATGGTCCAAGGCGGCGTGGACAATGGCCTGCCGCAGTTCCCCGACCTGCTCGCTGTCGGGTTTGGCCTGGCGGTAGAGGCTGGCTCGCGCCAGTCCGCTCAAGCGGCACAAATCGCGCGTGCTCAGCGTGCTCATGTTGCCTTGCCGCCTTGCGGCCCGTACTTCCTCAGCGACGCGCCGGTTCCACTGACGATGCTCGGCCGGCGCAGATCCTCGACACGCCGCAAGGCTGCGGACAAAAAATCAATCTCCATGGCCTGGCGGCCGACTTTGCGTTCCAGCTCCGCGAGGCGGGCCTGGGCTTCGTGGCCGGGCTCGACACGGGCGCTGCCGCCGGGACGCCGCCCCGCGCCGGGAAAGGCTTCCTCGACGCCGTAGCGCTCGACTTGTGCCAGCCAGTCGTAGAGCTTTTCGCGCTTCACCTCCAGCTCGCGCGCGAGAGCCGAGCCGGACTCGCCGGCTTCGAGCCGCCGGACGGCCGCCAGCTTGAACTCCTTCGTGAATCGTCTTCGAGACAATCGAACCTCCTTACCGTTCCCTGGTTCATTGTCCCTTCTCTACTGGTCTCGCTTTTCGGGTCCATTCCAAAATGTCCCCTAATCTGGACCTCTGCGAGGAGGTGAAAGATTGGGAAGGACATGGATGAGTGCCAAGGAGTTGAGGCGCGGCGAAGTGCTGAGCCGAGTGAAACGAGGGGAACTGAAGTTGACCGAAGCCACCGCACTGCTGGAGGTCAGCTACCGCCAAGCGAAGCGGCTCAACAAGCGTTACCGAGCAGGCGGGGTCAAGGCTTTGGTGCACGGTAACGTCGGCCGCGCTTCGAACCGAGCCGATGACAAGCGCCGCGAGCAGGTTCTCGAGTTGGTGCACGCAAACTATGCGGGCGAGGGGCACGAGCGCTTCGGGCCGACGCTGGCGTCGGAACATCTGGCAGCCGATCAGGGCCTGGAAGTGCCGCGCGAAACGCTGCGGCGCTGGATGCTCGCGGCGGGCCTGTGGAGCCGGAGTCGCAAGCGCCCACCGCATCGCAGCCGGCGGCAACGCAAAGCGCACTTCGGCGAGCTGATTCAACTCGACGGTTCGCACCACCACTGGCTGGAAGGACGCGGCCCGAAAGCCTGTTTGATGAACTTTGTCGATGACGCGACCGGTCTTGCACTGTGCCGCTTCTCGGGCCAGGAAACGACCTGGGCCGCGGCCGATCTGCTCCAAGCCTGGGTGCGCCAACACGGCGTTCCCAAGGCGTTGTACTGCGACTGGAAAAACGTCTACCAGCGCCAGCCGACGTCGCGGGAAGCACTGGAAGGCATCAAGCCCGAGACGCAGTTCGGGCGCATGTGCGCGAAGCTTGGCATTGGCATCATTGCCGCATCGTCGCCGCAAGCCAAGGGACGTGTCGAACGCCATCACGGCACGCACCAGGACCGCCTGATCAAGAAGATGCGGCTGCGGGGCATCGTTGATTACGAGGCGGCGAACCGTTACCTCGGCGAGGAGTACTTAGCCGAGCACAACGAGCGCTTCTGCTGCGAGCCGGCGGCGGGAGCGGACTTTCACCAGGCGCTACCCCGCGGCACCGAGCTGCGAGGGGTGTTCTGCTTCGAATACGAACGGGTGGTGAGCAACGACCAGGTGGTGCGTTTCGAGAATCGTTGTTTGCAGTTGAAGCCGAAACGCAATCAGGGCGTGGGGGCGGGTGCACGGGTGACGGTCCAACAGGGGCGCGATGAGAGCTTGCAGGTGAGGTTTGAGGGGCGCGAGATCGAGCACGAAGTGATCGCCACGCCGACGCCACGGCTGCGGACGAAGCCGGCACCGCAGGGGAACGTGGTGGCCGGACGCAAGCCGGCGGCGAACCATCCCTGGCGGCGACCTGTGCTGCGGAAAACACGATCTGCGAATTCATAAGAGGGCTGTGGAAATGCCGGGTCGGATGGAAAGCGTGGAAAACCTTGTGGCGGCAGCCGTGCCGGGCTCGGGGAACCGTGGATGGTTTTCCACCCTTCCCACCGCCCCTTGGAAATCGCTACGCGATTCCCACAGTTCCACAACCCCGACGATGACGATTTGGAGTGGACCCCTGTGGCGAGGCCAAGAAAGTAGGGACGGGTCGCGGTTGACTGAAAAAGGATAGCAAATCCAGCCCAATGGGGGCATGATCAACTCATCCGGGGAAGCGGAGCCGGGCTCTGCTGGAGAGCAACCCACCAAGGAATACCCGGCCGCAGACTCATCGCAACGATGAGGGCGGGGTGCTCGCCTACTGAGGCCGCATCCCGCCTTGTGCTGCGCCATCGGATCGATAGATCTGCTCATGCCTTAAGAAAACTCAGGCGGCGCTAGCCGCCTCTTCCCACAGCCGCTCATACTCTTGCGGCGGCCGATAGCCCAGCGCCGAATGCAATCGCGTACGATTGTATTCCCGCTCAATATAAGCGCCGATCTCGGCCTGCGCCTGGGCCAAACTTTCATACTCGCTGCAGTCGACTTCCTCGCTTTTCAAAGTCTTGAAAAAGCTTTCCACGTACGCGTTGTCCTGCGGGCAGCCCTTGCGGCTCATCGATATCCTCGCGCCCGCTTGCCGCAGGGTGGCTACATAAGCTTCCGCGGCGTACTGCGAACCTTGATCGGAATGATGAATCCAGCCCGGCGCCGGACGCCGGCTGCTCAACGCTTGTTGCAGCGCCGCCAGCGGCAATTCGGTTTTCAGGTTCGGACCCACGGCCCAGCCCACCACGCGCCGCGAATACACGTCCAACACCACCGCCACATAGACGAAGTGGTTTCCCAATCGTACGTAGCTGAGATCGGAGCCCCACAGTTTGTTGGGACCCGTGGGTTGGAAATCGCGCGTCAGGTTTTCATAACGCCGCAGCGAGTGCTTCGAATCGGTCGTTCGCGGAACGGTGCGGCGACGTCGCCGCAAGAGCTTCTCTTCGCGCATCACCCGTTGCACGCGCTTGCGATTGACCAGCAGCTTTTGACGGCGCAGCTGTTGGGTCGTCCGCCGGGTGCCGTAGGCCGGATGGTCCAAGGCGGCGTGGACAATGGCCTGCCGCAGTTCCCCGACCTGCTCGCTGTCGGGTTTGGCCTGGCGGTAGAGGCTGGCTCGCGCCAGTCCGCTCAAGCGGCACAAATCGCGCGTGCTCAGCGTGCTCATGTTGCCTTGCCGCCTTGCGGCCCGTACTTCCTCAGCGACGCGCCGGTTCCACTGACGATGCTCGGCCGGCGCAGATCCTCGACACGCCGCAAGGCTGCGGACAAAAAATCAATCTCCATGGCCTGGCGGCCGACTTTGCGTTCCAGCTCCGCGAGGCGGGCCTGGGCTTCGTGGCCGGGCTCGACACGGGCGCTGCCGCCGGGACGCGCCCCGCGCCGGGAAAGGCTTCCTCGACGCCGTAGCGCTCGACTTGTGCCAGCCAGTCGTAGAGCTTTTCGCGCTTCACCTCCAGCTCGCGCGCGAGAGCCGAGCCGGACTCGCCGGCTTCGAGCCGCCGGACGGCCGCCAGCTTGAACTCCTTCGTGAATCGTCTTCGAGACAATCGAACCTCCTTACCGTTCCCTGGTTCATTGTCCCTTCTCTACTGGTCTCGCTTTTCGGGTCCATTCCAATTCTCTCCTATCACCAAGGGGACACTTTGGAGTGGACCCCTGTGGCGAGGCCAAGAAAGTAGGGACGGGTCGCGGTTGACTGAAAAAGGATAGCCAATCCAGCCCAATGGGGGCATGATCAACTCATCCGGGGAAGCGGAGGCGGGCTCTGCTGGAGAGCAACCCACCAAGGAATACCCGGCCGCAGACTCATCGCAACGATGAGGGCGGGGTGCTCGCCTACTGAGGCCGCATCCCGCCTTGTGCTGCGCCATCGGATCGATAGATCTGCTCATGCCTTAAGAAAACTCAGGCGGCGTTAGCCGCCTCTTCCCACAGCCGCTCATACTCTTGCGGCGGCCGATAGCCCAGCGCCGAATGCAATCGCGTACGATTGTATTCCCGCTCAATATAAGCGCCGATCTCGGCCTGCGCCTGGGCCAAACTTTCATACTCGCTGCAGTCGACTTCCTCGCTTTTCAAAGTCTTGAAAAAGCTTTCCACGTACGCGTTGTCCTGCGGGCAGCCCTTGCGGCTCATCGATATCCTCGCGCCCGCTTGCCGCAGGGTGGCTACATAAGCTTCCGCGGCGTACTGCGAACCTTGATCGGAATGATGAATCCAGCCCGGCGCCGGACGCCGGCTGCTCAACGCTTGTTGCAGCGCCGCCAGCGGCAATTCGGTTTTCAGGTTCGGACCCACGGCCCAGCCCACCACGCGCCGCGAATACACGTCCAACACCACCGCCACATAGACGAAGTGGTTTCCCAATCGTACGTAGCTGAGATCGGAGCCCCACAGTTTGTTGGGACCCGTGGGTTGGAAATCGCGCGTCAGGTTTTCATAACGCCGCAGCGAGTGCTTCGAATCGGTCGTTCGCGGAACGGTGCGGCGACGTCGCCGCAAGAGCTTCTCTTCGCGCATCACCCGTTGCACGCGCTTGCGATTGACCAGCAGCTTTTGACGGCGCAGCTGTTGGGTCGTCCGCCGGGTGCCGTAGGCCGGATGGTCCAAGGCGGCGTGGACAATGGCCTGCCGCAGTTCCCCGACCTGCTCGCTGTCGGGTTTGGCCTGGCGGTAGAGGCTGGCTCGCGCCAGTCCGCTCAAGCGGCACAAATCGCGCGTGCTCAGCGTGCTCATGTTGCCTTGCCGCCTTGCGGCCCGTACTTCCTCAGCGACGCGCCGGTTCCACTGACGATGCTCGGCCGGCGCAGATCCTCGACACGCCGCAAGGCTGCGGACAAAAAATCAATCTCCATGGCCTGGCGGCCGACTTTGCGTTCCAGCTCCGCGAGGCGGGCCTGGGCTTCGTGGCCGGGCTCGACACGGGCGCTGCCGCCGGGACGCGCCCCGCGCCGGGAAAGGCTTCCTCGACGCCGTAGCGCTCGACTTGTGCCAGCCAGTCGTAGAGCTTTTCGCGCTTCACCTCCAGCTCGCGCGCGAGAGCCGAGCCGGACTCGCCGGCTTCGAGCCGCCGGACGGCCGCCAGCTTGAACTCCTTCGTGAATCGTCTTCGAGACAATCGAACCTCCTTACCGTTCCCTGGTTCATTGTCCCTTCTCTACTGGTCCCGCTTTTCGGGTCCATTCCACTTCTACTGGGCTACCGAAGTGGACATTTCTATTGGGCCTTGACAAATCCGTTGACTCGGTCCGGTTGGGTCTGCTAGCTTGACTATTCTGGGGCAGGCTTCCGAAGTAGGTTCCCCACACCGCTCGCCCCGTTTCCCCTTGTACAATTGAATCTGTACTGTTTGCGACCCGCCGGACCTACGTAGTCGCTTGGAGGAACACGATTGGCACAGACGGATAAGCATCTGTTTACGTCGGAATCGGTGACCGAGGGCCACCCCGACAAACTGTCCGACCACATCTCCGACGCCGTTCTCGACGCCGTCATGGCCGCCGACCCCACAGGCCGTGTGGCCTGTGAGACTCTCGTCACCACGGGCCTGTGCATGGTGGCCGGCGAGATCACCACTACGGCCAAGCTCGACTTCACGAGTATCGCCCGAGACACGATTCGCGAGGTCGGCTACACGCGTGCTGAGTTCGGGTTCGACTATCAACATTGCGCCGTCGTGAACTGCCTCGACGAGCAGTCGGCTGACATCGCCATGGGTGTCGACCCCGGCGGCGCCGGCGACCAGGGGCTGATGTTCGGGTTCGCGTGCAACGAAACCGCCGAGCTGATGCCGATGCCGATCATGCTGGCGCACAAACTCGTGCGCAAGCTCTCCCAAGTGCGCCGCGACGACGAACTCGACTACCTGCGGCCGGACGGCAAATCGCAGGTAACCGTCGAGTACGTAAACGGCGAGCCGGTCCGTGTGGACGCCGTCGTGATCTCGTCCCAGCACAGCGATCAAGTGGAAACCGAGAAGCTGCGCGCCGAGATCATCGAGCACGTCATCCGCCCGATCGTGCCCGGCGCGATGGTCGATCAAAACACCAAGTTCCACATCAACCCCACCGGGCGCTTCGTCATCGGCGGTCCGCACGGCGACACCGGGCTAACCGGGCGCAAGATTATCGTCGATACTTACGGTGGGATGGGCCGCCACGGCGGTGGAGCCTTCTCGGGCAAGGACCCGACAAAGGTCGACCGATCCGCCTGCTACATGGCGCGCCACATCGCCAAGAACATCGTCGCCTCCGAGTTGGCCTCGCGGTGTGAAGTGCAGTTAGCGTATGCCATCGGTGTCGCCGACCCGGTATCGGTGATGGTCGACACGTTTGGCACGGGCCAGATCGATGACGTCCGGCTGGCTGAGATCGTGCGCGATGTGTTCCCGCTAAAGCCTAAGGGCATCATCGAGTATCTCGACCTGCGCAGGCCGATCTTCCAAGCGACCGCCGCCTACGGACACTTCGGGCGCGACGAAGAGAGCTTCACCTGGGAGAAGACCGACAAGGCGTCGGTGCTGAAGTTCGAGTCCGGCGTCTCAACGGCCAGCGCCTGAGCCAAGGTCGCTTTCTCGGCTACATCAGTTCATCCACGCGGTCGTACTCGCGCTCCCGGACCCGGTGAGGGGGCGCTTCTTACATCATCATCAGCAGAGGGAACATGACCACTCAGACAACAACCCCCGGCGACGTCAAAGACCTGGCCCTGGCCGACGAGGGCAAGAGACGCATTGAATGGGCCGGGCAGTGGATGCCCGTTCTGGAGGGGATTCGCAAGGAATTCATCAGCGACCAGCCGCTGAAGGGTGTTCGCATCGCGGCGTGCCTGCACGTGACGACCGAGACGGCCAACCTGGCCATCGTGTTGCGCGACGGCGGGGCTGACGTAGTGATCTGCGCGTCAAACCCACTCTCGACGCAAGATGAAACCGCCGCGGCCCTGGTCAAGGAATACGGCATCCCTACTTTTGCCATCAAGGGCGAGGACAACGACACCTACTACACGCATATTCAGGCCGCGCTCGACCACAAGCCGCAAATCAGCATGGATGATGGGGCGGACCTTGTCCACCAACTGCACACCGGGCGAACCGAGCTGTTGAGCGACATGCTCGGCGGAACCGAAGAGACAACTACAGGCGTGATCCGCCTCCGCGCCATGGCACAGGAGGGGGTGCTGCGGTACCCCATCGTGGCCGTTAACGACGCCATGACGAAGCACTTGTTCGACAACCGCTATGGCACGGGCCAGTCCACCATGGACGGGATTCTACGAGCCACCAACGTGCTCATCGCCGGGTTGAACCTCGTCGTAGCTGGCTACGGCTGGTGCGGCCGGGGCGTAGCCAGCCGCGCCCGCGGACTCGGCGCCAACGTAATCGTCACGGAGGTGGACCCCACCCGCGCGCTCGAAGCCGTGATGGACGGCTTCCGCGTCATGCCCATGATCGACGCCGCCGCCATCGGGGACGTCTTCGTGACAGTGACCGGCGACAAGCACGTCATCGCGCGCGAACATTTCAACAACATGAAGAGCGGCGCGATCATCGCCAACTCAGGCCACTTCAACGTCGAGATCGATCTTGAGTCGCTGGCCGAGATGGCATCCTCAAGACGGGTGGCACGCAGCTTCGTTGAGGAGTTCACCTTGGACGGCGACAAGAAGGTCTTCGTCCTGGCCGACGGCCGGCTGGTGAACCTCAGCTCCGCTGAGGGCCACCCGGCCGCGGTGATGGACATGAGCTTCGCAAACCAGGCTCTCGCCGCGCGCTACATAGTCGAAGAGCACGGGCACTTGAAAGTGGGTGTTCACAGCGTGCCGGAAGAGATCGACAAAGAGGTCGCCCGCCGCAAGCTCGAGTCGATGAACGTCCGCATCGACAAGTTGACCCCGGAACAACAGAAGTACCTTTCCACCTGGCAAGAAGGCACGTAGTCCCGAGGCGTCCCGAGGCGCCGGTGAGGCCCACCCGACGCTACTCGGAGCCGCAGGCGTGAGCCTGCGCTGAGCCCCTGCGAGCGGACGCGGCGGCGGTCGAGGACCACATCGATTCTTTTTACATTGAAGTGAACGCGACGGTAACCGAAGAGTCACAGGGCGAAACTACGAGACTCGATGACAACGGAACGACAACTCCGCGAAAAACTGCGCAAGATCTCGGCTCTATTTGAGGGCGCCACGACCAGCGGCGAGCGTCACGCCGCCGCGGCCGCCATCCAGCGGGTCAAGGCATCTCTAGCGGCCATCGCGGCCACCGAGCAGTTGATAGAAATACGGTTCAAGCTGCCCGATCGCTGGCAGAGGCGCCTGTTTTCGGCGTTGTGCCGCCGATATGGCCTGGAGCCCTATCGCTACAAACGGCAGCGCTACACGACAGTGATGCTGAGGGCGCCAAGATCGTTTGTCAACCGGACACTGTGGCCTGAATACCTGGAGCTCAAAGGCGCGCTCGATGACTATCTGAACGCGGCTACAGAGCGGATTATTCGTGAGGAGGTCTATCGCGATACCGGGGAAGCGCCGGAACGGGCCCGATGAAAGCCTGAACTTGGAACAGCAATCCAGTGGCCAAGTGGACGGGCCCAGGGGCCGACGCGACAGTGGTTTGATGAGACAGATGCAGGCTAGAGCGTTCTCGGCGACACTCGGTGCCCTGTTGTGCTTGCTCGGGCTCACCGCTTACACATCGTTGTCCGCCCAAGAGCAACAAGAGACTCGGAAATCCCGTGCGGCCTGCCGGCCCGGGACGAGCAGAAGCGGCGGCAGATCCGCGCCCCTAGCCGCATGCCCCATTACGTTTACCGATGCCCATGTCCACCTCAACGACCCGGAAATGCAGTTACGTTTGATGAAGGAGTCGGGCAACCGCCGGGCGATTGTGTTCTGGGGCAGGAAGAGCACCAACGAAAAGCTCGTCGAGTGGGCGCGGGAACATGCGGACCGTTTCATCCCGTTCGCTTCGATCTCACCCGAGCGATCGAGCTACCGGAAGCATTGGGACGGCGACGGGACGGAACTGCTCCAGGTCCTGGATAACCTCCTGAAGCAAGGAGTGGTGCGGGGCATCGGTGAGATTTCGGTGACGCACTTTCCGGGGCGCGGCTTCCCGAAGCCGACTACAGTCCGCTTCACCCTTTGATGCAGGGCATGATGGAGTTAGCCCAGAAGTACGGTGTGCCCGTCAATATACATTGCGAGATCACGCGTCTCAGAGAGTTTGAGGAGCTATTACGTGCTTATCCCAGAGTGACCGTCATCTGGGCCCACGGGGGATACACGCCCTACTACATCGCCAAACGCATTATCGCGGACCATCCGAACCTATTGACTCCCGCATAATATAGAGTCAGTCAAAACAAAGAGAAGACTGTTTCCAGAAGGCCGTGATCAAACGCGGTTTGCGGTACATGCGGCGGAGTGCCTTGCGGGCCCGCTCGTTCAGCTCGCCGTAGTCTTTCGGACAGACGTTCGGCAACTCGTGCTGCTTCCAGTAAGCCCAGATGTATTCCACCGGATTCAACTCCGGCGCATAGGGTGGCAAGTACTCGGTTGCGATGTGGCCTTCGGAGAGTTCGATGAACTCTTGCACCAGGCGGCTACGGTGCGCCGGCAGCCGATCCCAGACGATCAGCAGCGGGCGATCGATATGACGTACCAACGCCTTGAGAAAGTCGGTCACTTGCTCTTTGCCGATCGCACCGGGATAGAGCCGGAAGTAGAAGTTACGCAGCGTCAGCCCCGCCGAGACGGAAAGCTTCTCCCAGTTGAAGTTAAACTGCAGCACCGGTGTTTGGCCACGTGGCGCCCAGGTGCGGCAGCGATGCGGCTTCTGACTCAATCCGCTTTCGTCGATGAAGACGAGCGTACGGCCTTCGTTTTGGGCTTTTTTTTAATGCGCTTCCAGGTCTTGCGCTTCCAGGTGCGGATCCGCTCTTCGTTGCGCTCGCGCGCCTTTCCGGCCGGGCGTTGCGGGCTCCAGTCGAGCGCTCGCAGGATCTTCCAGGCGTGGCCTGCGTGGTATGCGACCCCGAACTCGTCTCCGGTCAGCCGAGCCACCCGCGGACAGCTCCACAGGGGCGTTGGGAAGCCGTGGGCTTCCGGGCCTTCCAGCAGCAGCGACGTCAGGCGTTCGCGTTGTGCGGCATCGAGGAGCGGCTTGCGTCCGGCGCGCCCGGCCTGGCGGAGTCCGGCCGCACCCTGCTCGCGGTATTGCCGCCGCCACTCACTGACGGTTTGGCGAGCGACGTTCAGCCGTCTCGCCGTCTCGGACTGATTGTGGCCTTGGTGGAGCAGCCGCATCGCTTCGAAACGGCGCTTCTCCAGCGCCTTGAAATCCCGCTTCACACCTTTGGGGTTGCCCATACATATATAGATGCTCCACACTATCAAAAAGTGTCATAATAATTTGCGGGATTCAATAGGCTATGAACTCAGCGCACGCACCTGGAAGAACCATCCACGCTCACCCGACTACACGATCTTGAAACACGGCGTGCAGGTCTGGCCGAGCTGGCTGCAACTGGTTGAAGAGAATCCGACCCGTTTCGTTGTCGGCACGGACGCCAGTCACCACGACCTGGGTCGCGAGCGATCGAAGATTGAAAGTGTGCGGAGCTTCCTGGTACAACTCAGCGAAGAAACCCGAGAGATGGTGGCTCACAGGAATATCGAGACGTTGCTGGGTTTGTGATATGAGACGCCCTTTGTAAAGCTGAAGGTAGCACGAGGCTCGACACCTACGACAGGCCGCAATCCTCACCGGCCCATCTCTCAAGCCAAAAGGCTACATCTGCGGATGGCGGGCACGATCTACTCCGCCTCCAGGCGACCCCTCATATCCGTGTACGCAGTTTCGATTAGCCCCATGAGGGCCTTGGCCTCGAGCTCACCGTCCGGCCTGACCTTCACATGACGCATATACTTGCCAGTGCCTTCCAACAGGGCCGCCGGATCCGCAAGCTCGGTGCCACGAAAAAACCCGACATTGACGTGCGATGTGAATGCATTGACGTATGCGAATGCCGCGTCAGCGACACAGGCCGTCGGATGACCGTCGTGCAATAACTCTCGAACATCGTCTCCACAGTTGCGCATGATCTCAAACCAGTGGTGCGCGATCGCCCCCAGCTCATCCGATTGTTCCTTCATCCAGGTATCGATGGCAGGATCCCATTTAACCGCGCTGGAGAACCGAAAGAGTTGATTCATCTTCTATTGCCTCTTGACAATTTACGACAAACCCATCGACATCCCAAAAGAGGAAATAGTATTAAGATCCCGAACGCAAACAGGCCCGTTTACGGGTGTTAGTTTCAATTAGGCCAGGCGTTTTACGCCTGGTAGAATGCCCCAAGTGAATGAATCAGGCCCCTTCGAGGGGCCTTACCCAAACCGGCTTGAGCCATGAGCCTGTACGACTGTCCCGAACAAATCGAGGCGCCACCGCCCGCTGGGGAACGGCTTAAGCCCGCCGTCGTAAGGCCGCTGAACCAGCCTCGAGGGTTGCTGCGAGGCGATCAGGGTACCAGCCGTACAACGGCTGGCCTAATCGACCCCAAGCCGCGTAAACGCAGCATTCACGCAGCGTAAACACGACTGGACGCCGAATCCTGCGATTTTTCCCAAGGATCTTACCATGTAGGTACTGACGGTCACGGCTCGGTTTGGCGGTCTTGGAACTCGGCGAACCAGTTTTGGACGACGCGTAGTTTGACATCGGACGTCCCCGCTTCCGCCTCGCGCAAGATGAACCTCTGGCCGTCGGGGGTAACGTCATAATTAAGAAAGTTCCCCAGGCTAAACCTCAGGGTGTTGTCAGAAAAAAGCGTCTCAGCGGCGCCGATCGTCAGCATGGCGGTCGTAGCAACCGGGACCGCCATCAAGCTGTCACCCTCCACGTAGAACAGCTCTTTGCCATCCTTCCGCCAACGCACCTGGGTGCCGCCGTTGGCCGACACCCTACGCTGACCGGTTCCGTCCGGAAAGGAACGGATGTAGATCTCACGTTCACCGGACTGATCCGAGCCATAGGCAACGAAGCGCCCCTCGGGAGATAGCTTGGCGAGCTGCTCCACGTGCTCGCTTTCGAGGAAAGGAGCTTCTGCCCAGCCACCGTTCTCGCCTCGCTTCAGGTACGAGATGTCTGCATTGGCCGTGTTGGGATTTTCTAGTTGCTGCCTCCAAATCAAGATCGTGTTTCCGTCCGAGGACCAGTCTGTGACATAGCGGCGGCCTTCCGGGGATTCGAGGAACACCACGGGGTCCTCGCTCCCGTCGGCCCGCACGATGTGAAGGTCCCTACGAACTCCTCCACCGGTCGTACCGGTGGAAAAGACGATCCGATCGCCCTTCGGCGACCAGCTTGGATAGATTTCCGCGGAGGGTGACGTGGTCAGCCGCGTCTTGATCGGACGCGCCACTTCATGGATCCAGATGTCCCGGCTGGTGTCTTGGACGACAACCCGCGAGCCATCCGGCGACAGGCCCGGGTATTTTATACCCCCGTCATGTGGCTCTCCGAGTTCTCCGAGACGGTTGCCTTCCCGGTCCTTCCAGACCAACCGCCAGCGACCGGTTGCGGTCATTCCCTCCACATAGGCAAGCGTTCCATCCAGCCCGACGCTGGGCTCGTAGCTGTCTTCGCTGATGGGAAACGGGTTGCCGGTCGATTTCATCGTGTCGACCGAAAAGGGGATCGCCCAGACTCCCCTTGGCTCGATGCTCTCGTAGACCACGTGTCCGCTCGGAGCGTAAACCGGATCCCATCCTTCGGCCAGAATCTCTCGCTGGCCGGAGGTACGGTCGAGAGCAATAATTTGAGCTTCGGTAAGCGACGTCGCTTCTACGTAGAGCAGCTTATCCGTACCCTGACTAGGGCGTGTTAACACTAAGGCGCAAAAGCTGCTATACTCGGAGGTATGGAGATCACCGAGCAGCAATACCGCCGCATCGAGCCGGTCCTGCCCCGCCAGCGCGGCAATGTGAGCCTGCCGAACCTCACGGTTTTGAACGCCATGTTGTATGTCGCCGAGCAGGGTTGCAAATGGCGCGGCTTGCCTAAACGCTTCGGTAACTGGCACACCATTTATACCCGCATGAACCGCTGGTCGAAGAACGGCGTGCTCGACGCCGTCTTCGAGAAACTGCAGCGCGAGCAGCTGGTCCGCATCCGAATCGAAGCCGTGTCAATGGACTCGACCATCGTGAAGGTTCATCCCGACGGCACGGGCGCGTTAAAAAAAACGGTCCGCAAGCGATCGGCAAATCCCGCGGCGGATGGACCACCAAGATTCATATGGTTGCCGCAAATGCTCGAACGGCGATAACCTTCGCTCTCTCGCCCGGCCAAGCGCACGACGCCCAGCAGGGCCGCGAACTGCTCGGTGGTCTGGGGCCACTGCCCGAGCCGCTGCCGCTGCTGATGGACGGCGCCTATGAGGACGATCAGACACGCCAACTGGCTTTGGATTTCGGATGGATTCCCGTCGTGCCGCCTCGGCGCACCCGCCTGGAGCCGTGGGAATACGACCGAGCGCTCTATCGCCGCCGCAACGAGATCGAGAGACTCTTCCGACGGCTCAAGGGATTCCGCCGCATCTTCTCCCGCTTCGACAAGCTCGACGTCATGTTCCTCGCCTTCCTCCACTTCGCCCTCATCGTCGAGGCTCTACGTTTCGATACCCTACGTTAGTGTTAACACGCCCTAGTTGAGAAGAACGCTGGTTCGAAAGCAGCAAACCCTTCCTGCTCGGCTTCGAGCCACAGCTCGGCCTGTCCTCCGCGAGAAGGCACTTTGAAAAGCTTGCCCGCCGAGGTGAAGATGAGCGACTCGCCGTCCGGCGTCCAAACGGACCGCATGGAAGGGCCGCTAGCTTCCGCCAGGGTCACCACGGGGCCGCCGGAAACCGCCACCTTCTTGAAGACATCCCCGTCCCTCGACCGGAAGCCGACGAACTGGCTGTCGGGCGACCAGAACGGCATACTGTTGCCGAGATTTGTCGGACCCACGATCGCCCGCGGTTGGTTCTGATCCAGGTCCTGCACCCACAGCGTGCGGTTGCCCTCCGGACCGGTCAGGTAGGCGACATGCCGGCCGTCGGGTGAGATGGAAGGCCGTCTCAGACCTTCCTCGGTCGGTAACGTGAAGCGCCGCAGGGGTGCTTCGGGAGCGGGAGAGAACAGCGGGAAGAAGGCGAAGACCAGGGCCAGAAGCACGCCCAGCGCACCGGCGCCCAGCACGAGGCTCTGCTTCCGCCGTTGCGCGCGCTCGATCTGCTGCTCCGACGACTGCGGCAACACCCGGATCGCCACAGATCGGCGCAACTCGGTGTCTTCAGCGACGTATCGGATGGCGTCGCCGGTCTCCTGCCCGTCCTCGATGACGCGGTACTTTGCCAGAGGGCCAGGTAGTGACGGGCTTTCCGCTTGTCTTGGGGGCTGTGTTGAACCGGCGCGAGGGCCGGTCACGGTTCCGGCTCGCAAAATGGTCGATCGGCCGGATTTCAGTTTCTCCCCGAGAGTGCGCAGATCCCTTGCGATCTCCTCCGCAGATGAGGGGCGATCGTTACGATCTTTGGCCAAGCACTTGCCGACGATGAACTCCAACTCCATCGGTACGCCGGCACGCACGCCCGTCAGCGGCTCGGGCTCCTGGTGGACAATCTCGTACAGCAGCGCCTGGCCGTACTGGCCTTGGAACGGCCGCTGCCCACAAACCATCTCGTACAGCACCACGCCCAACGCCCAAACGTCGGCCCGGTTGTCCACCTCCATGCCCTGGGCCTGCTCGGGCGACATGTAGGCGACCGTCCCCATCGTCTGATCCGCCTTTGTGAGCCGGGAGGCTTCCGTTAGGTGTGCCAGGCCGAAGTCCATGATCGTGGCGTGCCCCTTGGCGTCCACCATCACGTTGGCCGGCTTGATGTCCCTATGGACAACGCCCTTTTCGTGCGCCGCTTCCAACCCCTCGGCGACTTGCCGGCCGATGTCGAGCGCTTCCTTCAGCGGCAGCGGGCCTCGGTCGATGCAGGCTTCGAGTGGCTCCCCTTCGATGAAGGCCATCGACAGGAAGGTCTTGCCTTCGGCCTCACTGATCTCGTAAACGGTACAGATGTTGGGGTGATCCAGCGCGGCCGTCGCCTTTGCCTCGCGCAGGAATTGCGCCTTGGCCTCTTCGTCGTTGAGCAGATGCCCTGCCAGGAATTTCAGCGCAACGGTGCGGTCGAGTTTCGTGTCCTCGGCCTTATAGACAACACCCATGCCGCCTTCGCCGAGCTTCTCGGTGATCTTGTAGTGCGAGATGGTGGTGCCGATCATGGTGTGACGAAGCCTGGAAAGATTGTACCGCTGAATCGGCTGCTCGGCGGTACAATTCCTCCGGTAAGTCCGACGCGTTTATGACCAGAGCGCCGGACCATCGAGGACCACAGTTTCATCCGGCCGGCTTACACCAACCTACAAACCCAGCGGCTGACGGCATCGCAATACCAGAACTCGCCGTTGCGCATGCTCATGCCGTGGGGTTCGGGGTCGTCTTGGCGGAGTTGAATCTTTTCGAGCAGCGTGCCGTCTTTCGGGCTCATCTTGTAGATCGCGCGGTGGTTGCTCTCGACGCACCACAGGTAGCCCTTGTGCCAGGCGATGCCGTGGGGCCGCTCGCCCGGCGCGGGGATGCTGTGCAGTACCTTCCCCGTTTCGGGCTCGACCTGGTAGAGCTTCATCGGCGGCGGCACGGCGATCCAATACTTGCCGTCGACCCATTCGAGGCCGTGCGCGCCGGCCTGGCGTTTCGTCTTGCCCCACTGTGGCTGGCCCGCGCCAGGGGTGTCGAACGTCTTGAGCGTCTTGCCGGTGTGCGGGTCGACCTTGATGGTCGTCAACGCGAACGTCGACGCGATCCACAGCGCGCCGTTGCCGTAGGTAATGCCGCTGCTATGATGCCCCTCGGTTTGGATCTCCTTGAGGACCTTGCCGTCTTCGTAGCGCACCTTGTGGACCTTGTTGGGGTCCTTTTGGTCGAGGATCCAGAGGCCGTCGGCCGTCGTCTGTAGGCCGTTGGGCATCTCACCCGGCGCCTTGAACAACTTTTCCACACGCCTGGACGTGGTGGGCAGATCGCCCTTCTTGGCGGTGGCTTCCGCCCGGTGGGCGAGGCTAGCGACGCCCAGCGCGCCCAGGAACAAACGTCTCGATACCTCTCTCTTGGCAGACATGGCACCCTCCTTGCGGGATGTCGGTTCCACTGTACTCGAATCCGGTCTTCGGGCGCGACATCGACACGTCCATGACCGAATCGTGGGTGTTCCTTTCGGCTGGCGGACGAATTAGTAGCGGCACATCTATCCGCAAACGTGCACGTCCGTTCTGTTACGCTATTCGACTCTCAGCTATCGTGAATCTCTCAGCGGCTGAGAGTCTGAAAGCGCTCACATGAACCTCTCCTCCAAAGAACTCCTTCGTCTCCTCGGATCAGGTCGGCCGATCGCCGAAGCATGCCAGGCCGCCGGTATGTCACGCGATGAATTCAACAGCTGGTGGGAGGAGGAAATCCGGTCCCGTGTCCCGACCGCCGACGGCTCGCGGCAGGTCGCGGTCGGCGCGGCTGTCGAAATTGAGCGCGACGAGTGGGGCATCCCGCACATTCGCGCCGAGTCGGACGACGATCTCTTCTTTGGCTTCGGCTTTGCTATGGCGCAGGACCGCTTGTTCCAACTCGACTATCTGCGGCGCAAAGCCTCGGGACGGCTGTCAGAAGTCCTTGGGCCGGACGGCCTCGCATTCGACCTAATCGCGCGCACGATCGGCATCCGGCACATCGCCCAAGCCGAATGGGAGCAGACGCCCGAGGAAACACGCCGACTCGTCAGCCACTTCAGCGACGGCGTCAACGCGTTGATCGAAGAGTCGCGCGAGCGTCTCCCCATCGAGTTCGATCTGCTCGACTACTCGCCCGAGCCCTGGTCGCCGGTCGATTGCCTGGCCATCGTCAGCGAGTTCCGCTACTACCTGAACGTCCGTTTTCCCGTCATCGTCGCACCCGAAATCGGTCGCCGCGTGCTCGGCGACGGGCCTCTCTTCGACGCGTTCCTCCAAGGCGAAGCAGACGAAGAGAGCATCTTGCCGGCGGGCAGCTATCCGGCCGGAAGCTCGGACGCCGCATCGATGGGAAGCACGGTAGGCGATCCGCAAGAAGGCGAGGGCAGCAACAACTGGGTGATCAGCGGCACGCTAACCACGACGGGCAAGCCCTTGCTGGCTAGCGACCCGCACATCGCGTTCGCCGCCGTGTCGTGTTGGTACGAAGTGCATCTCAGCGGCGGATCGTTCGACGTCATGGGTATGGCCTACGCCGGGATGCCGGCGGTCCTGTTTGGCGCCAACCGCAAGGTTGCCTGGGGCGTCACCAACAACATCTGCTCGCAACGCGACCTTTACTTGGAGAGGACGGACCCCGACCACCCGGGCTCTTTCCTCTACGACGGCCAGTGGGAGCCGGCCCGCGAGACGGTCGAGGAGATCACGGTGCGCGGGGCCGAGCCTGTCAGCAAGACGATCCGGTCGTCGCGCAACGGGCGGATCGTCAACGAGATCCTCCCGCCGCTGGCGCGCGACTGGGGGCCGATCTCGCTCAGATGGGTCGGCTCAAGCTACTGCGGCTTGCTTACTTCCTACTTAGCGATGAATCGCGCCAACTCGTGCGACGAGTTCCGCGAGTCGACCAAAGGCTGGACGGTGCCGACCTGGAGCCTGGTTTTCGCGGACCTCGACGGCCACATCGGCTATCAAACCACCGGACATATTCCACTGCGTAAGTTCTGGCGAAGAGGGCTGCTCGAAGGCTGGAATCCCGGGCACCAGTGGGACGATGTCATCCCGCGCGAGGGCATGCCCCAATGGGCCGACCCCGAGCGCGGCTGGATCGCGACCGCCAACAACCGTCCCGCGCCCGACGACTTTCCGTACCCGCTCTCGGGGGTGTGGAGCAGCGGGCACCGCTGCCGGCGTATCCGCCAGATGATCGAGCAGCGCGGCAAACTCTCGCGCGACGACCTCATCGCGATGCAGCAGGACGTCTGTTCACTGCGTGCCGTCGAGTGCGCGCCGAAGCTGGTCCGTACACTGTCGGGCAGCAGCGATTCCCGCATCCGCGAGGTGTTGGCGCACCTCGAGGCCTGGGACGGGCACATGACGACCGGCAGCGTGGCGGCCTCGATCTTCGAAGTGTTTTTCACCCAGTGGAGCCGCCGCGCCGCCGCCGCGCGGTTCGACGAAGAGCAGGTTCTCTTCGTCGAGGGAACGATGGGCGGACTCGCATCCGCGCTGCTCGACGAAGACACGCTGGGCTGGTTTGGGGGCCGCGACCGCGTTGCGGCGATCGAGGAGGCCCTCTCCAGCACGCTCGATGAGATCACCGCAGAGCACGGTCCCGACATGTCGCAGTGGCAGTGGGGCAACCTGCACAAGATTCAACTGCGGCACGTGCTCACCGGGCGCGGTGATCTATCCGAGCTTCTCGACCGCGGTGGGGTCCCCGTCGGAGGCAACGGTATCACCGTCTGCAATACCGGCTACGATCCCAACTGGGGCGCGCTGATGGGCGCCAACTATCGTCTGATCGCCGATCTGAGCACCTCGCCGCTTACCTTCCGGGCCGTCGACGCACAAGGCGAGTCCGGCCATCCGGGTAGCGAGCACTACTGTGACCAGCTCGATGAGTGGATCAACGCGAGGTACCACGAGCTGCCGTTTGAAAAGGGCGAAACGACGGCGACCGCAAAGGTGTTTCTTGAGCCGCACAGGTCGACATAGAAGGTCGCGTGAGCTCGGCCCCATTGATGACGCCGATTCTTCCTCTGACCCCGTCACGGGGCTACACCTTGTAATACGACCCTTGGATCGTCGTGACGCCATCGGCGTCTTCTCCCCAGTAGACGGTGAACACGGTCCCGTCTTCAAGCACGATCGACGTGGGATAACCGAGATTGCTACTGCCCAAGTCGTCTCGGATGATGATCTCGTTATCAATGTCCCACGTCTCGCCGTCGTCCGGGCTGACGCAGGCGCGAATGCCGAATGGCTCACGCCGGTGTCCGTACACGGTGAGCACGCGGTCGTCGGGGAGTTGCACGATGTGCGCCGGGTATCCCCAAATCGGCAGCTGCCACGGCTCGGACCACGTGTGCCCGTCATCATCGGACGTGACTTGGTACAGATACCGCCCGCCACTCTGCTCTGAACTTCTGGAGTGAGAAATCAGCCGTCCACTGTTCAAGCGTGTCAGGCATGGCTCGAAGAAGTTGACAGCCGGGTCACGCGCCATTTCTCGGGTTTCCAGCCAGGTGAGCCCACTGTCCTTCGAAACGGCAACGAAGGACACGCCTTTGCCGGGCACGATGTTGCCCGCCTCGTCACGCTCGTTTCCCATGGAGGGTTGGCCGGGGATGCTCCTCGCGTCGAAGTATTCATCAAAGAAAGGATCACCGGGCCCTAAGGGCAGCAAGACCGTGCCATCGGGTAACTCGACAGCTCCCTTGGGGCTATAGCCGCTGATATAGGGTCCGGTGTTGACTTCGACCGTCTCGTCCCACGTGCGGCCGCCATCCGTTGAACGATGAACGAACGTTCCCCGATGCGTGCTCACCCAAGGGTACGGGTCGCGCGGCACCGCGCCCTGCAGTTGATCCATCTTCTTCTTCCCCGTCTCGGCCGGATAAAACTGCCGTATGTAGACGCTTGCCAGCACCGTCCCGTCGGACAGCACGGCCAAGCCGGGACATTCGGCGCTCGTCCAGTTGTAGCCGGGGTAGACTCGCGGCACATCCCACGTCTTTCCCTGGTCGCTCGACCGCGTGATGACGTTCTGAAAACTGGGGTCGCTCGGCGGATGCTTCCAGGCCTGCGGCAGAAGCTCTGTCACCTCGCGCATCACGCCCAGCGAGAAAGCCACCAGCCAGTCACCCTCGTTCGTTACCGCGATCGAGGGTCCCAGCACATAGCGGTACTTGTCACGAAATACCGTGATGTGCCGAAAGCCGTCTCGGGAGGGTGTGGCGGGCCGTGAGGTTTGCTGTTCGCAGCCAGCCAGGCTCAGGGTCGCGGCCGCGCCCGATGCCTGTAAGAAGGATCGCCGCGAGAAACTCGTGCCCGCACGACTTGTCATCGCCACCTCCGCCCGGTACCTTCGCCCTGTCCACGGGGCGTGTCCAAGTTAGCACAGCGAGGACGACTGGTAGGGAAACTAAGAAGTTGGCAACTACGACTCAGAGGCGCGGGCGGGAGCCCGCGCTGATCCGCTCGACCCATGGCGGCAGCAGCTACTGCTTTGTGAAACCGCTGACGGAGAGTCAGCTAGGGGTTCAGTGAGAGCCTTGGTCGCCGCTACCGCTGACCGCAGGCTCCCGCCTGCGGCTCTGATTCGCTTGGGCAGCCCCTTGCGTCCCCTTGACGGAGCTTTAGGCTTGGCGGTTGCGCGCTTGCTCGAGCAAACGCTTGGCGCGGGAAGGATTGTAAACGCCGCACGGGCAGAAGCGTGCCAGCGTCGTGACGGCCTGGTCGGAGGTGCGGCGGCCTTCGCGAACCATGTCGAGCATCTTCTTGGCCATGTTGAACGACACCATGCCGTGGCCGCACATCGTGGCCAGCTCCAGGGTCTGACTATTCGGTAGGTGGTCGTGCGGATCCGTGAAGCCAAGTGAATACTCCACGCTGTGCCGCTTGATGCCGCAGGCCTCACCGGTCTGTTTAGCGCCTTCGACCGACGTGCTGATGTTCACCGACATACCCAGGTCGGCATCGATCACTTCCTTGAGACAAGCTTCGGCTTTTTCACGCGAGTCGAAAACCGCCGCCACGGTACCCGACTTTTTCACACCGTCGATCACGGACTCGTAATCGGCCGCGCTCTCGCGGCTCCAGTGCACTGTCGGCCGCAACTCCTTCGAGGGACGGAAGCTGCTCCAGTCTCCATTTCCCATGTTTGCCGGCTCGTAGCGGGCGCAAATGCGGAGAAAGGCCTTCAATTTGTCGACCGCGCCCTGCTCGTTCTTGCCCTTACAGGGGATGGCGAAGATGATGACGTCGTCCTGGAAGCTCTCGGCGCTACCGTACCGGTGCAGCGTGTTGGTCAACGAGTTCCTCCTTGGCCTGGACGTTGGTGATGCGCCCTAGCCCCATATTCGTCTTCGCCCGCTCGTGCCGGTAGCCGAGCTCTTCGAGCAGCGGCAATAACACTCGATCCTCGCCGTTGTCGTCGCAGCGCGTCGAAACACCCACCGCGATCACCGTGTCGATCCTCTTCGAAACGTCGTGTACTGTGTCAAGCACCGCCGGCACCATGTCGATCGTGGTCTTGATCTCGACGATCGCCGACAGGATCTTCTCGTTGAGCAGGTCTTCTTTCAACGTGCCGGCCGACTTGTCGGTCATCAGGTGCGTGATGGGGTTCTTCGCCTCGAACGCCACGCCCAGCTTTGCCAGCTCGGTGGTCATGCTCTGGATGTGATGGAAGCGCACGCCCACGCCGGGCCGCCCAAACTCGATGACGTAGCCGACCTCGCCCACGTCCACGCGATGCGCCACGTCGTTGGTCTTGACCTCTTCCGTCCCACGTCCATGAATGCCCGTCGACTTATGCTCGACCAACGGATCGCTGAACACACGGCGGGCGATGCGCGGCCATTCCAGCTCATCCATCACGAAGGCCGATGTCGGGCAAACGTCCGGCTCGGGCTCGAAGCGAAAGCGAAAGACCTTGGCCAGCTTCCGCACGGTCCGCACCATGGTGGGATTGAGGTTCTCCCCGCTCATGTGGAAACAGGTGCCGCACTCGACGCACGCATCGGCGTCGATGGTGGCGCGATTGACAGCCGTATCCACGTAGATCGCTCCCATCGGGCACACGGGAACACAATTCGCACAAGCCACGCACTTGTTTTGATCGATGAGCACGGTCTTTGCCTTCGGGCCGATCGGCATCAGTTTAACACGGACACAGCTGAGCGGCCCTATCCCGGAATCCGTACGTAGAGTTGCGGATAACCGAGGAGCCTAGTCCGCGACGCGGACGTTGGAAAGTAGCCCACGGCGCAAGCCGTGGGAATGCGGCACCCGCATACCAGGGAGCCCCGGCAGGGGCGAAGGGGAATCGAAGCAGCCCTCCATGTTCTGCAAGATCGAGTCTCAACCGTGCCGGTTCGGGCACCCAAGGGTGATAAGGATCAGAAGCCCGTGGGGCTTTCAGAAAGCAGCCGTTTCTCGTCTCCTCCAGCCGGCAGGCAGCGAGAGGAAAACGGCTCAACCGCCCCTGCCGGGGCTGGAAATCGTTTGGCCACACCTACCTACGGCTTGCGCCGTGGGCTACTTTCAAACGTCCGCTTCGCAGACTCGACTTCTCTGTCGCCGACAAGCTTACGGACCGATTAGGGCCCTATCAGTGTGAGTCACGAAGACCTCGCTAGAATACTGAATCGACAGCAACGCCTCCGAGTCCTCCCACCTGCTGTAACGGATGCTAAGCAAAACCCATCGGGCGCTCAGGTTGGTTCTTCCAGCCTGCTTGGCGCTGGTTTCCTGTCACGGCGACGGCTCGCCGCCGCGCCAGAACCGTAGCAGCGGCGCCCAGGGCATCGCCTTTGTCGCGAACCAGGTCTGTGCCGAATGCCACGATCAGGAGTTCGCGGAATGGCAGGGGTCACATCACGATCGGGCGATGCAGCCGGCGAACGGGAAAACAGTTCTCGGTGACTTCAGCGGCGCCGAGGTGACCTACTTCGGTGTACGGTCGAGGTTCTTCCGCCGCGGCGATGGGTTCTTCGTGGAGACACAAGGCCCAGATACCCAACCCGCTGAGTACGAGATCCGCTACACCTTCGGCGTCGAGCCCTTGCAGCAGTACCTGATTGAGTTCCCCGGCGGGCGTCTTCAATGCCTAACGATCGCTTGGGACACACAGCGAAAACAGTGGTTCCATCTCTATCCGGACGAAGAGATTCCGCCGGACGACCCGCTTCACTGGACCGGTCTCTACCAGACTTGGAACCATATGTGCGCCGAATGCCACTCGACCAACCTGCGCAAGAACTATGATCCTGCGGCTGACGCCTACCGCACCGAGTGGGACGAGATGAACGTGAGCTGCCAGGCGTGCCACGGTCCCGGCGCCGCCCATGTCGAGTGGGCGCGGAAGCGGGAGGCAGGTGACGGCTCAGCAAGCGAGGGCTACGGTCTGGTCGTGATGTTTGCCGAGGGCGAGCCTGCACGGGAGGTCGATGCTTGTGCCCGCTGCCATTCGCGGAGGCACCCGGTCAGCGAAGACGACCGGCACGGCAGCGCTCCCGCAGACGATTTCTTGGTGGCGACTCTGCGCGAGGGCCTTTACCACGCGGATGGGCAGATCCTCGACGAAGTCTACGTGTATGGATCGTTCGTCCAAAGCAAAATGTTCCAACAGGGTGTTCGGTGCAGCAACTGCCACAACCCGCACAGCGCCGGGCTTTGGGAAGAAGGCAACGCGGTGTGCACGCGCTGTCACCAGCCGTCGCCGCCGGAGGAGTTCCCCTCCCTCGAGGCCAGGGATTACGAGACCGCCAACCATCACCATCACTCGTCCGGTACCAAAGGCGCTTTGTGTTTCAGTTGCCACATGCCCGCGAAGACCTACATGGCGGTCGATCCGCGTCGAGATCATAGCTTCCGTGTTCCGCGTCCCGACCTCTCGGTGAAGCTGGGCACGCCTAACGCTTGTAGCGGATGCCATGACGACCGCACCACCCAGTGGGCCGCGGACGCCGTCACCGACTGGTATGGCGGCAGAGGAGCCCGCCGGCCTCACTTTGCCGAGGCGCTCTCGGCGGGCCGGGCGGGCGCGCGCGACGCCGAGTCCAAGCTGCTCAAGCTGGCCACTGATCGCGCGCGGCCGGCGATCGCGCGGGCAACGGCTCTGGAGCTGTTGAGAGGGTACGGCCCCGAAGGGGTATCCGCCCTGGTGTCACAGACCAGCGACCCGGACCCGCTGGTGCGTGTGAAGGCAGTTGCCGGACTGGACCGGCTGGAGTTCAAGACGCGGCTCGAAGCCGTGGCTCCGCTACTGGACGATGCCAGCCGCGCCGTTCGCATCGAAGCCGCCCGGGCGCTTTCCTCGGTCCCCGAAGAGGAGTTCGGTTCCGAGCAGTGGAGGTTGTTCGAGCGGGCTCTCGGGGAGTTTCGGGCGCTGCAGGAAGCCATGCTCGATACACCGTCGGCTCACCTCAATCTAGCGGTGCTCTCCTCCAACCTCGGGAGACCGGATGAGGCCGAACGCCACTACCGCGAGGCACTCGCGCTCGATCCGTACTTCGCTCCGGCGGCGCTCAACCTAGCTACGATGTACGCCGGGCAAGAGCGTATCGAAGAAGCCGAACAGATTTTGCGTCGAGCGCTCACGAAATCCCCCGAGGAAGGAGAGTTGCACTACTCGCTCGGACTGCTGCTCGCGGAACGGCAGCAGCTTGGCGAAGCCGCGAAGAGTCTGGGCCGGGCGAGCGACCTTCTCGACGGGCGTGCGCGTGTGCACTACAACTACGGCCTGGCGCTGCAGCGGCTCGGCCGCGCGCGCGAGGCTGAAGCGGCCCTTCACAAAGCGGAGCAACTGTACCCCGGGGACCCGGAGATCGTCTACGCCCTAGCCGTCTTTTATACGCAACTCGGCCGGCCCGGGCAGGCGCTGTCTTACGCGGAGAGGCTTGTTCGGCTCGCCCCGGGGACGCCCGGACCGATGCGGTTGCTGCAACAACTTCGCGGCCAGTTGGGAAGGCCGGATGACGGGGAGCTGACCAGGCCCAGCCGACCGTAAGTGCGGAAAACGATGATCCCGGCGCCCTCCCATCGACGTGAGCCGAAGAGTCCCTCTTCCCTGGCAAGGACGAGCTCGGGGGACTCGCAAGGGGAGCTGGACTTTATCAGATTCCGTACGCTTCATAGAACCTTCAGAGTCGACTGATACGCTTCATTCCAGGTAAGTGTTGTTATCCGACAAAGACCACATGGGGGTGACTTGGAATGAACGTGTCGAACAAGCTTCTCGCCAGGGTCCTGTTCACTGTCATGCTTACGCTGCCCCTGCAAGTATGGGCTCAGGCCGAGATGGAACTTGAAGGGGCGGTCACAGGCGTGAGCGGTACAAATATCGAACTGTTCGAGGGCCTGGTCAGGGTCGAAACCCTCGGCGCTGGGATCGAAACTGACGGTAAAGACATTGCGAACATCTCGGACCTCAAGCCGGGCACATCAGTGGAAATTGATGCCGAGGCGAGGGCCGACGGGGTCATTCAGGCGAAGTCGGTTGAAGTGAGCGATGAGAAAGAGAATGATGCGGAAATTGTGGGAGTGATCCGGACGGTTGACCAGGCCGCTCTGATGTTCACGATCGGTCCAATCGAAATCGTATGGAACGGCGAGACGAAGTTCCACAAGCTCTCGGGACCCGTCGGCGGCCGGCTGGTGGAGGTCAACGTACAAGTTTCTGGCGGCCGCCTACTCGCCACGAGAGTCGAGCAGGAGGAGGACGACGATTAGGATCTTCGCCCGCTTGTTGCCCAAGGTCCACAGCCGACCCAAAGCCTGGCAGCAACTTACGCAGGATCGGGCGGGGCCGGAAAACCCTCCTCTGCCCCTACGCGGCCACCCTTGGTCGCAATTGGGGGACTTCAGAGAATCTTCAGAAACGACTCGCTAGTGTAGTGCACCATAAATAATGTAACTTATATTGGCTTCCCATCGTCTCTATTAACAGGAGGCATGGGATGCGAAGAGCACAACCAGTAACTTTGAACACAGCGCAATGCAAGCAGTTGGACCGCTACGCGCGCGGCCGCCAAGTCGCCGTTCGTCTCGCCCTGCGAGCCAGGATTGTCCTGCTGGCCGCCGACGGTCTCGAGAATAAGCAGATCGCCGCACAGCTCGGTGTCTCGCGGCAGTTGGTGGCCCGCTGGCGCACGCGCTTTCTCGAAAGCAGCATCGCCGGCATTGCAAAAGACGCCCCACGGCCCGGTCGTAAACCTGCCGTCTCGAAGCAGAAAGTACAGCAGATCATCCACAAGACCACCCGCGAGAAACCGTCCGACGCCACCCACTGGAGCCGCCGCACCATGGCCGCCGCGGCCGGCGTCAGCGCTTCCACCGTGGGACGGATTTGGCGCGCCCATGGCCTCAAGCCCCACCGCATCAAGACCTTCAAGCTCAGCAATGACCCGCGTTTCGCCGAGAAACTCGACGACATCGTCGGACTCTATCTCAATCCGCCTGAGCATGCTCTGGTTCTCTCGCTCGATGAGAAGTCCCAAATCCAAGCCCTCGATCGCACCCAGCCCGGCCTGCCGCTCAAAAAGGGACGCGGCCAAACGATGACCCACGATTACAAGCGCAACGGCACGACCACCCTGTTTGCGGCGCTCAACAGCCTTGACGGCAGCGTGATCGCCGAGTGCATGCCCCGACACAGCCACCAGGAATGGCTGCGCTTCCTGCGCTTAATTGACCGCCGCACTCCCAAGGACAAACAGCTTCATCTCATCGTGGACAACTATGCCACCCACAAGCATGCCGCTGTGAAGCGTTGGCTCGATCGTCACCCGCGCTTCCACATTCATTTCACCCCGACCTCGGCGTCGTGGCTGAACATGGTCGAGCGATTCTTTCGCGATCTCACCGTCAAGCGCCTGCGCCGCGGCGTGTTTCGCAGCGTGGACGAGCTCGTCGCCGCCATTGACGACTACATCGCCCAGCACAACGGGCATCCCACGCCCTTCATCTGGACCGCGACCGCCTCCGACATCCTCGAGAAAGTCAAGCGCGGACGTGCCGCCCTGCATAAGGTGCAATCTGCTTGACGCACTACACTAGGATGATGATGAGGCCGCATGGAGATTCTCATCGTCGAAGACGATCGGCGCATGGCTTCCCTGCTGGATCGCGGCTTGCAGGGCGAGGGGCACCGCGTGTTCGTCGCCTCGGATGGTCCGGAAGGGCTGGACTTCGCCCGGCTTCGTGAGTACGACGTTATCGTCCTTGACGTCCTCCTACCGGGAATGAACGGATTCGAGATCGCGGAACGCCTTCGACAAGAAGGGAACAAGACCCCGATCCTCATGCTCACCGCGAAGGACGCGCCAGGAGATGCGGTGCGAGGATTGGACTCCGGCGCCGACGACTACATCACCAAGCCGTTTTCGTTCGACGAGTTGCTGGCGCGAATCCGCGCCGTCTCCAGGCGAGGCCCTATCGCTCGCAACCCTGTTCTGAAAGTCGGCGACCTCAACCTGGATCCCGCCGCTCATGAGGTTCACCGTGCCGGCCGCGAGATAACGCTGACACCCCGTGAGTTCCAAGTTCTCGAGCTGCTCATGCGGCGCGCCGACCGGGTCGTGCCCCGAGGAGCCCTGATCGACGCGGTTTGGGGAGGGGACAGCGACGTCGGTTTCAACACGGTGGATGCCTTTGTCAGCTCACTGCGCCGCAAGCTGGACGTTCCCGGAGCCGCGAGACTGATCCACACGGTTCGAGGAATCGGGTTTTGCGCGAAGGAGTCGGCGCGGTGATCTCTTGGCGATCGATCGAGTTCCGGCTGGCAGCTTGGTACTCCCTCTTGCTGTTGGCTGGGCTTGCCTCGCTGGGAGCCGTTCTCTGGTTCGGTGTCAACTACAGCATGGTCGCGGCGGTCGACGACCTCTTAGCGGCAAGGGTGACGCACCTTGTTGACTTGATAGACACGGAGTTCCGGAGCCCTTTCTTCGACGCCGGCGATGGACGCGAGGTGAGAGAGTTCAGGGTCACTGTGGATCGGGTCGATCCCGGCCGACAGTGGCTTGCCGTGGAAGGGGGAAAGATCTACCTCACGCAAGAGACATTGTTCGAAAGTGATGTCGGAGCGTTCGGCCCTCGCGACCTGCGGGAGGGTCAGTACATCGAAGTGGAAATCGAGAGCCGCGACGGCGACTGGTTTGCCTCGAAAGTCTCGCTGGAACGTGGCTTGGAGCGAGAACTTCTGGAAGAGCTTTATGGATACTCGTTGGCGGTGCCCAACGGAAGGATGATCCAGATCCGCGGCGCGACCGGCCGGCAAATCCTACCCCCCCGATTCGGATTCGTCTCCGCATTTGATCGTCTCCTGGCAGGCGGCGGCGAGTGATGAGACGAGCGTACGGACGATCGAAGAGGCCGGGAACCCGTTTCGCGTGCTTGTCAGACCGGTTGTTCTCGCGGGCGGGCGCTATCAGATCCAGGTCGCCGCCTCGCTCGCCTCCGTCGCCGCCGCCCGTGAACGGCTGGTCTCGTGGCTGTTTTGGTCCATACCCATTGGCGTGTCGCTCGGTTTTGCCGGCGGCTACGCGATCAGTAGGGCCGCGCTACGTCCCGTGGAAGAGGTCTCTTGGCTAGCGGCACGAATCGATGTCAGCCGCTTATCCGAACGACTGGAGGTCCCTCGGACAGGCGATGTCGTACAGCTGCTGGCCCAGACCTTCAACGCAATGCTGAGCCGGCTGGAAACAGCCGTGCAGCAGCTGCAGCGATTCACGGCCGACGCTTCACACGAACTTCGCAGTCCGATCTCGGTGATTCGAACTACGGCGGAGTTAGCACTGCGTCAGGGCCGTACCGACCAGAATCTCCGAGAAGATATGCGGGAGATCCACGACGAATCGAAGCGCCTGACGGAGTTGACCGAAGACCTCCTGACTCTGGCGCGCGCGGACGCCGGTATGGATGCGCTGCCGATGAGCAACGTTGACCTGGTCTCTCTCGCCGGCGAGGTCTGTGACCAGCATCGACCGCTGGCAAACGGCAGGACCCTTGACCTGCAGCTTGAAACGGCCAGCGCCACCGTCGAGGGCAACGAGCCATCCTTGCGTAGGTTGTTGATCATCCTTGTCGACAACGCGGTTCAGCATACGCCGCAAGGTGCTTCGATCCGTGTCACCCTCCAGGGCCATAGTGGGCACCTGATGGTCTCTGTTGCAGACACGGGCGAGGGAATACCGGCGGAAGAACTAGACCGGGTCTTCGATCGCTTCTATCGCTTCGATCCTGCTCGGAATCGGGCCAACGGCGGCTCTGGATTAGGGCTTTCCATCGCCAAGTGGATCACCGACTCGCACGGCGGCAGCATCACCGTCGGCAGTGAGGTTGGCAAGGGATCGATCTTTCAGGTCCGGCTCCCGAGGCGCCAGCAGGCTCGGCCGGCGGAAGCGGTGTCTTCTCACAAAACGAGTTAGGTGTCGCTGTTCAAGCGCTGCCCGCCGGCCTACAGTTTCAGCGCAGCTTTGAGCCGTAGCGCCTTCCCGGAGCGGCGGTCTTCGATGTGTAGCGCGCCGTCTCTCCAGCGGATCTCGTCGACGCCTTGGAAGCCCTCCGGCGTGCGCGCCCAGAACAGCAGGAAGCGGCCTTCGATGGACGCGTGGGCCGGGAGCCAGCGGAACAGGTTCTGGCCGAAGATCTTGCCTTGCGTGATGACTTGGCGGCGGGGCAGGTCGAAGGCCTGGGTGCCGAACTCGAGGCCGCGGGCCATCATTCCCTCCGCAGGATAGTTCTCCCAAATCTGTAGCCAGGGGAAGTCGGAGGTCTTGAACAGGTAGCCAAGCAACAGCCGTTTCGTCGGATGGAGTGCCGTGGCGAAGGCGTACTCGCGCGCGGGGTCCATCAGATGCCCGGTGTGATCGCCCGAGTTGGGCGGAGCGGGGGCGGCGCGGAGATCGACTTTGCCGCTATCGAGCGTCGGGGCCATGGGCCACGTAAATTCTTCGCCG
Organism: Bryobacterales bacterium; assembly: GCA_965248255.1. Taxonomy (GTDB): domain Bacteria; phylum Acidobacteriota; class Terriglobia; order Bryobacterales; family UBA6623; genus JAKZVK01. The sequence continues at coordinate 782,667 of CBDFIW010000004.1, read as the reverse complement.
GAGGTCAGCCGGTGTGGGAGTCTGCGTGGGCCCGGCTCGTGGGGACGAGTCATGGCGCGGTTTTTCGACAGGTCAACCACCGTGACGCCCGCCTCGAGGAAAGGAGATCCGATCGTGGCATGCTCGGCCCAGCAGATGGGCCGGTCGAACCCCAGCAGGCTCTGGAGCGTGTTGTTGACGTAGATGACCTGCTCGCCGTCGGCCATTCGGATCGTGCGAGTTAGACGCTCGCGGGTCCGCGGCAGAACAACGCTCTGAACTAACCGCACGACCTGCCCCTGCCTGCCGGACGATCGAGTCGCCCAGGGGAGAGTGTGGGCTTCACCGTGCCCGGGGAGCCCGGCCTGCTTCTCCTGGTCGGAGGCCGGACCGAAACCGTCCACGCATACGAAGTGCCCCACCGAGCTGCCCCAGCGCGGGGGCCGACCCTCGTCCTCAGCGGCTCGGAAGGAGTCCCACATGGGGTTGATCCGTCCGGGGTCGTCGCGAAGTAGGAGCTGAACCATGGCACCCCCCAAGGGCAGGATGGTCAGGTCTAGCCTGTCATTCGACAAGACCAGCGCGGGCCGCCCGTGAAAGTCGCCGTCGCGAACGGGTTCCGCGGCCAGGACGGCGGCAAGCAGGAGCGCTGTGAACAGTAGGGCGGCCAAAGTGCCAGACAAGAAAGGTGTTCTCGATTTCATCAGTGATCTCCCAAGCCGAGCGCCAGTTCAACGGTCCCGCAGAGGGCCCTCTTACTCCTGCGGCTCAGCATCGACGCGCTTGATCCTGTGGTTTGGCAACAACAACCATAACAGCGTGAACGACAACGGATGCATCAGCCCCGCCATCAGAAACACGGGCTTGTACGAAAAGCTACGCACGATGTATCCCGTGCCGAGGTTCGCCAGGACTCCCCCCACCGCGCCGCCCATACCGCTTAGGCCGGTGGAGGTGCCGACTTGCGGTCCGGGAAACATGTCCGTCGGCAGCGTGAGCAGGCTTGAGATCCACAGCGCATGGCCGAAGGTTACGACACAGGTTAGCGCGATGGCCATCCACGCTTCTTCGACGCGAGGCGCCAAGATCGCGGCGGGCATGCCGACGGCCCCGAGAAACAACACTAGACGGCGTGCCTTCGGCAACGGCCGGCCCCGGCGCATCAGATAGCCGTTGAGCCATCCTCCGATGACGTAGCCGACCGAGCCGACGAAGAACGGCACCCACGAGTACCTCCCGATCATCTCCAAATCGAAGCCGCGCTCGGCTCGGAGGTACTCCGGCAGCCAGAACAGGATGAAGTAGATCACCGGATCGGTGAAGAAGCGCGCAATCACCAAGGCGTAGCATTCGCGCTTACCGAGAACTCGCAGCCACTCCCATAGTCCCGGATGCGCAGGAGCCGCCTGATCCGGCGGCGTGACCTTGCCTTCGAGGAACGCCCGCTCCTCATCCGTGACGAGCTTGCTTTCGTGCGGCGCGCGATAGAGAGCCAGCCAGCCAATCAGCCAGATGAAACCGAGCGAGCCCGTGATGACGAACGCCGCCCGCCAACCGATCGCCAGCGTCAAGAAAGACACAAGCGGTGGTCCGAGCACCAGGCCCATGGCCGAACCAGAGTTGAAGATCCCCACGCCCAGCGCCCTCTGGTTGGCGGGGAACCACTCCGCCACCCCCTTGGCCGCGACCGCCCAGTTGCCCGGCTGAGCCAGCGAGAGCAAAAACCGCCAGAAGATCAGCCACCATTTTCCGAACGACAGCGAGTGACCCATGGCCGCTCCCGACCACGCGGTTACGAAGAAGATGTAGCCGCGGCGGGTGCCCAGGCGGTCGGCGATCGGGCCCGAGCCGGCGTACATGATGGCGTAACCGAACATGAACCACGCCACGATCTCGCCGTAATCGACCTCGTCGAGGTCGAATTCCTGACGCAACTCGGTCGAGACGACGGCGATCATCTGGCGGTCGGCGTAGTTGATCGCGGTCGCTAGAAACAGCATGCTGGCGATGACGTAGCGCAGGTTGCGGATCTTCATGACGAGTAGTGGCGGAACAGGGCTCGCGGCAGCGGCTGATCGACGAACAGTTCGCCGGGCATTGTCTTCACGGGGTGGGTCATTCCCGGCCGGAAGCCTAGTTGCGGGGCCACGTCGCGCTCGAAGTCGATACCCGGGGCCAGCTCTTCCAACCGCACGCCTTGGTCCGTCAGCCGGAACACCGCCGCTTCGGTGACGTAAAGCACGTCTTGCCCGCAACGTCGGGCGTACTCGCCGCTGAACGTAATCTGGTCGACGGTCTCTACGAGCTTCGGGCTGCCGTGTTCGACGAATCGCACGCTGCCGCCGGTCAGCTCGGTCTTCGCGCGGACCGCGAGCGTACCACAGAAGACGACCTTGCGGGCCCGTTGCGAGATGTCGATGAAGCCGCCGGTCCCGATCACCGCGCCGGGCAGTTGGCTGACGTTGACGTTGCCCGCGCGGTCGATTTGCAGGAAGCCGAGATAGGCCTCGTCGACTCCGCGCCCTTGATAGAAGTCGAACATGTGGCCGGTTTCGAGGATGGCCTCGCTGTTGTAGGTAGCGCCGAAGTCGAGGCCCTCCGCCGGGATGCCGCCGAACTGTCCGTGCTCGATGGTCGGCACGAGCGTGTCGGCGATGCCCTGCTCGCGGGCGACCTTCACCACCCCGTCGGGGACGCCGAACCCGACGTTCAACACCGCGCCCGGCGCCAACTCGAGTGCCGCGCGCCGCGCGATGACCTTGCGGACGCTGAGCGGGAAGTCACCGAACTCGTTGTCGGGCTTGCGAGCGTCGCCTGACAAGGCTGGGTCGTAGTGGGTCTGGAAGGTCTGCCCGGCGGCCGGGTCAACCACCACGTAATCGACGAAGCAGCCGGGCACGCGCACGTCCCGGGGGTGGATCGTGCGGAGATCGACTAGCTTCTTCACTACGGCGATCGTCAATCCACCCGCCGCACAGGCCGCTTGGGCCATCGCACAGTTGTGCCAAAAGCCGGCCTCGTCGTTCATGCCGAGGTTGCCGTGCGGGTCGGCGCAGCTTGCTTGGATCAAGGCGACGTCGATCGGGATCGTGGGGTAAAAGAGGTACTCCTCGCCGTCGCGTTCGAACAGCTCGACAACGTCGTCCCGGGCCCTCTCGTTGAGCTTGCCGCCACCATGCCGAGGGTCCATGAAGGTACCGAGGCCGACGTGCGTAATCCAGCCGGGGCTGCCGGAGGCCGCAGCGTGGAACAACTGCACTACGACGCCGGCGGGCATGTTGTAGGCTTCGAACTGGTTCTCAGCGGCAAGCTTGCCCATCGTGGGAGCCATCGACCAGTGTCCGCCGACAACGCGCCGGTAGAGCCCGGCGTGCGCCGTGTGCTGCAAGCCGCGCTGCTTCTGATCGCCGACGCCGAAGGCGTGTACGAGGGTCAGCTCGCGCGGCCGTCCGCTCGCGGTGAATCGCTCGCCGAGCGCCTTGAGGAGGGCGTCGGGAATGCAGTGACCCGACCCCGAGCCGCCGACGGCGACGGTCCAGCCATCCTCGATCTTTGCGATGGCTTCGCCGGCTGTGACGACTGGTTTTTCGAGAACGTGCGCCATCGGAAGACCCCAAATCTTAGCACGGGGCCGGCGGTCGCCCCTGTGTTAACCTGTGGTCCGTCCATGCCCAAGCGCTCTTTCGACGAGATCGAGATCGGCGAGACGCACGAGACTCCCGGCATCACAATTACCGACTGGCACGTGATGCAGTTCGCGGGCCTGTCGATGGACTTCTTCGAGCTGCACACCAGCGACGAGTTCGCCAAGCAAACCGAGTTTGGCCGGCGCGTCGCCCATGGTTTGCTGGGGCTGGCCGTCACCGACGGCCTCAAGAACCGCTCGGAGTTCCAGGTACGTGCAATGGCCTCGCTGCATTGGTCGTGGGACTTCGTGGTACCCATTTTCGTCGGCGATACGGTCAAGGCAACGCTCCGTGTCGCCGACAAGCGAGCCTCGAAGTCAAAGCCCGACCGCGGCATCGTCACCCTCGAGTTAGAGTTGATCAACCAGCGAGGCGAGGTCGTCCAAAAGGGTAAGAACTTGCTGATGGTCGAACGGAGCTGATTTCGTTGACACCCTCAATTAGCGGGTGATAGCTTGAGAAGTCCCCGTCCTCCCTGATGGAACCTACCGCCACCGTCGCGACCTTGAAGAAGACACCGCTCCACGCCGTTCATCGCCAGGCCGGGGCGCGCATGGTCGACTTCGGCGGCTGGGACATGCCGGTCGAATACTCCGGTATCATCGACGAGCATCTGGCTGTGCGGCGCTCGGTCGGCCTGTTCGACGTCAGTCACATGGGCGAGGTCGAAATCCGAGGCCCGCAGGCGCTCGACCTCGTCGAGCACGTCACAACCAATCAAGCTTCGCGGCTCGAAGACGGTCAGGTACAGTACTCGGCATTGCTCTATCCGCGCGGTACGTTCGTGGACGATGTTCTCGTTCACCGCCTTGCAACCGACCACTATTTGTTGTGCGTCAACGCCTCCAATCAGGAGAAGGACTACGATTGGATCGCCTCGCAGAACAGCTTCGATGCCCAGGTGGAATTTACAAGCGAACAGTTCGCGCAATTGGCGATCCAGGGGCCGCGCGCACTCGAAACACTCAGCAGGATCACCGACAGCGACCTCAGCGCGATTGCGTATTACCGGTTCACGCGAGCCAAGGCGCTGGGTGTTCCGGCGATCATTGCCCGCACCGGCTATACGGGCGAAGACGGCTTTGAGATCTACGTTCCGCCCGAGGAGGGCGAACGCCTCTGGAACGCCGTGCTCGAGGCAGGGAAGCGTTTCGGCATCCTGCCCTGCGGCCTCGGCGCCCGCAACACGCTGCGGCTGGAATCGGCTATGTCTCTCTACGGGCACGAGATCGACGATTCCATCACTCCTTACGAGGCGCGTCTGGGCTGGATCGTCAAGCTCGACAAGGGCGACTTCATCGGCCGCGACGTGCTGGTCAAGCAGAAAGCCGAGGGCGTCGAGCGGCGCCTGGCGGGCATCGAGATGCGAGGACGGGGTATCGCCCGCGACGGCTACTGTGTCCACCGCAACGGTGCCAAGGGTTGGGTCACCAGCGGCTCACCGGCGCCCTTCTTGGAAAAGAATATTGCTCTTTGCATGCTGCCGGCCGCGTCGCGCGTGATCGGCGCCACGGTAGAAGTCGAGGTGCGGCAACGCCACGTCGAGGCCGAGATCGTCAAGCTGCCGTTCTATTCACGAAGGCGGAAATAAGAACGCCGTATGTACCCTCAAGAGCTTCGCTATACCAAAGAACACGAATGGGTGCGGGTCGAGGGAGACACCGCCACGGTGGGTATTACCGATCACGCCCAAGACCAGCTCGGCGACATCGTCTTCGTCGAGTTGCCCAAGACGGGCGCGCGCGTCCAGTCAATGCAATCGTTCGGCACGGTGGAATCAGTGAAGGCCGTCTCCGACATCTACGCGCCGGTTAGCGGTGAAGTGGTAGAGGTCAACGAAAGTTTAGTGGACGAGCCCGAACAACTCAATTCCGATCCCCACGGCGCCGGCTGGTTGATCAAAGTACAGGTCGAAGACCACAACGAGCTCGCCCAACTGATGACCGCCGAAGAGTACAAGGCCTACGCTGAAGCTGAGCGGGAGTCGTCGTAGGGTGCGCTACCTCCCGAAGTCTCCCGGCGAGCGCCGGGAAATGTTAGCGGCGCTGGGTCTGGAATCCCCCGAAGATCTGTTCGCCCACCTGCCCCCCGAAGTGCGACTCGGCCGGCCGCTCGATATCCCGCCGGGCCAGTCTGAATACGAGATCATCGACTACTTTCGTAAGCTGGCCGACCAGAATGCCAACGGCTACGCGTCGTTTCTCGGGGCGGGCGTCTATCGTCACTACCGGCCGGTCGTGATCGATCCGCTGGTGACACGCGGTGAATTTCTTACCTCCTATACGCCCTATCAGGCCGAGATTTCGCAAGGCATCCTGACGACAATCTTTGAGTTTCAAACGATGATCGCCCAGCTCACCGGCATGGAGGTGGCCAACGCCTCGATGTACGACGGCTCGACGACTGTGCCGGAGGCGGCGATGATGGCTGTCCGCATCACCAAGCGAGACAAGCTGCTGGTGGCACGCTCGCTGCACCCGGAATACCGCCAGGTGCTCGATACCTATGGACGCCACCAGACCCTGCCGACCGAGACGGTCGCCTACGATCCCGAAAGCGGACAGCTCGACCTCGCGGAGCTTGAGGCCAAGTTGAGCGGCGAGGTCGCTGCGGTGATCGTGCAGTCGCCGAACTTTTTCGGCGTAATCGAGAACACGCGAGCGGCGGCTGAGCTGGTGCATCGGCATGGCGCGCTGCTGGTGGTCATGTTCACCGAGGCTGTGTCGCTGGGGCTGCTCGAGCCGAGCCACGACGCCGATATCGTTGCCGGGGAGATGCAGTCGTACGCGCACCCGCCGAGCTATGGCGGACCGTTCGTCGGTGTGCTGGCCACCAAGGAAAAGTTCGTGCGGCAAGTGCCGGGCCGGCTCGTGGGGCAGACCGTCGACAGCGACGGCAACCGCGCCTTCTGCCTCACGCTGGCGACCCGCGAGCAGCACATCCGCCGGGCCAAGGCTACGTCAAACATCTGCACCAACCAGGCATTGATTGCTCTGATGGCGACGGTTTTCATGAGCGTTTACGGCAAGCAGGGCCTGCGTGAGCTGGCCGAGCAGAACGTCTCCAAGGCCCGCTACCTCGCCGGCCGGTTGGAAGAGGTCGGCGCGGAGCGCGTGTTCAGCGGCCCCTACTTCAATGAGTTCGTGGTGCGGCCCCAGGCGTTGTCCGGGGCGCAAGTGAACGGCAAGGCGCTCGACGACAAGATCGTCGGCGGGCTTGAGTTGGGCCGTTTCTATCCTGACCTGGATGGGGCTTTGCTTGTATGCGCCACGGAGATGAATCGCCGCGAAGAGATCGACCGCTTCGCCCAAACGTTTGCCGCCTAACCGTTGAATTTGCGGGCAAATGGGGGGGGCGGCATCAAATGTAGGGGCACGGCATGCCGTGCCCGCCGCCTCAACATAAGAGGCCACAACACATACCACCCACAAGATCGATGATCAACAAAGTCCGTCCTCACCTCAGCCAGAACGAACCGCTTCTCTTCGAGCGCTCGTCGCCCGGCAAGACGGGCTATCAACTCCCGGCCCTTGATGTGCCGGCCGTGGACCCGCACGAGGCGTTGGGCGCCGAGAATGTGCGCGTCGAGATCCCCGGCTTTCCCGAGGTCAGCGAGGTCGAGATTATCCGCCACTTCACGCGCCTCTCGACCTGGAACTACGCCATCGACCTGGGCCTTTACCCGCTCGGCTCGTGCACGATGAAGTACAACCCGCGCCTCAACGAATTGGTGGCGCGCATCGAGGGTCTGGCGATGGCGCACCCCTATCAGCCCGAGGCGTTGTCGCAGGGAGCCATGCGGGTGCAGGTTCAGCTCGAGCAGTTCCTCTTGGAGATCACCGGCATGGACGCCGTGACGCTACAGCCGTCCGCTGGTGCGCAAGGGGAGTTGACCGGCATCCTGCTAATCCGCGCCTATCTCGAATCGAAAGGCGATGCTCGCAAGAAGGTACTGATTCCCGACTCGGCGCACGGCACGAACCCCGCTACGGCCGCCATCGCCGGTTACGAAGTAGAGGAGATCAAATCTGACACCAGCGGCCGCATCGATCTCGCCGAACTCGACCGCCGCGTTGACAACGCCGTCGCCGCCTTGATGGTCACCAACCCGAACACCGTCGGCATCTTCGAGAACCAGATCGCGAAGGTGGCGGAGATATTGCACTCCCGTGGCGCGCAACTCTACATGGACGGCGCCAACATGAACGCCCTCGTCGGTATTACGCGGCCGGGTGATTTCGGCGTCGACGTCATGCACCTCAACCTACACAAGACGTTCTCGACGCCCCACGGCGGCGGCGGTCCGGGCGCGGGACCCGTCGCGGTCAAAAGCCACCTGGCGCCCCATCTGCCAATTCCACGCATTGCCGACGAGGGCGGGACCCTACGCTATGACTACGACGTCCCCGGGACCATCGGTCGTGTACGCGCGTTCTACGGCAACTTCGGTGTGCTGGTGCGCGCGCTGGCCTATACCCTGGCACACGGTGGCGAAGGTCTCCGCAACGCAACGATCGATGCTGTATTGAACGCCAACTACATACGCAAGGGCATCGAAGACCGCTACACGCTGCCCTACGATGCGCCCTCGATGCACGAGTGCGTCTTCAGCGACGACAAGCAAGCCGCCCAAGGTGTCAAGACCGGCGACCTGGCCAAGCGTTTGATCGACTACGGCTTTCATCCTTACACGGTTAGCTTTCCGTTGATCGTTCACGGCGCGTTGATGATTGAACCCACCGAGACCGAGAGCAAGCTGGAGCTCGACCTCTTCATCGACGCCCTGCGGTCGATCGCCGACGAGGTGGAAAACGACCCTGAACTCGTCAAGAGCGCTCCGCACACTACGCGCACCAAGCGAGTGAACGAAACCCTGGCCGCCCGCCGCCCCGTGTTACGTTGGCAGCCGCCTGAAGTCGAAAGTCAGTAGGTGGGCTAGCCGTCTGATCCGTCGACATCTGAACAAAGGTGTCAAGTTCTTAGGCAACCGCGCCGCGGAAGAAAGCGAGCCCCGAACGCCAGTGAGCGGTCAATGCCCCGCCGGTGGCATAGTGACTGCGCACCGGTCACTCGCATTCCGGGCTCGGTTTCCGCATTGCCGCTGGTCGGTTTGAGGTCGAAGACCTTCGCTTGAACTCTTTGCGGCGGCTAGAGTAACGGTATTGGTCGAAGTGTGAAACATTCCACGCCGTAAACCTGCCGCCTAACAGCTCCTTGATATACTGATGACGTTTCTAGCAGTGGCGGGGCCCGGCTTCGGAAAGGCTGCTGGCATGATCATTCGCAAGGCACGAGTTCTGGTGGTGTCGTTCTTAACCATTCTGCTGTGCGCGCTGCTGGGAGGGACGCTGGGTTCGCGCATGGGCGTGGCTTCGGCCGCGTCCGACGACGAAGTCAGCGACAACTTCCAGAGTTTCACCAACGTACTGGCCGTCATCGAGCAGAACTATGCCGAGCCGGTGGATTCCGAGGAGGCTATCTTCCGCGGGGCGCTGCCCAACATGCTGCACGCGCTCGACCCCCACTCGCAGTTCCTGGATCCAGAGTCGTTCAACCAGATGCGAAGCGAGCAGAAAGGCCACTACGCCGGCGTAGGAATGCAGATCGGCCCGCGAAACGGCAACACCGTCGTGATCGCTCCGTTCCCGAAAACACCGGCCTACCGGGCGGGTCTACGGCCAGGCGACGTCATCGCGGAAGTCAATGGCGAAGCCATGGACGGCCTGTCGGTGGGCGAGGTCGCCAAGCAGTTGCGCGGTCCTGTGGGCACCAAGGTCAAGATCGGGATCGATCGCAGGGACGTGGACGAGATGATTGAGGTGGAGGTTGTCCGGGCCTCGATCGACCACCCGAGTATCTCGTCGTCGTTCTTCATCGAGCCCGGCACCGGGTTTATCAAGCTCGATCGCTTCAACGAAACCACCGGCCGGGAGTTGGACGAAGCCTTGGAGTCGTTTCGCAAAGAAGGCCTGAAGGCGCTCCTCCTCGACCTGCGACGGAACCGCGGCGGCCTGCTCAGCGAAGGCGTGTATGTTTCGGATCGCTTTCTCGACCAGGGGCAGTTGATCGTCTCGCACCATGGCCGCTCTTCGAACGAGCGGAAGTACGAAGCCAAGAACGGGAACCGGGGCGAAATGTTTCCCATGGTCGTGCTGGTCGATTGCGACTCCGCTTCAGCTTCGGAGATCGTAGCCGGGGCGCTGCAGGACCACGACCGTGCCCTGATCGTCGGTACGCCCACCTTCGGCAAAGGGCTGGTCCAGACGGTCTTCCCGCTCTCGGAGACTTCGGGGCTGGCGCTGACCACGGCCCGCTACTACACGCCGACAGGCCGCTTGATCCAGCGCAGCTATGGCGACGTGTCGTTGTGGAAGTACTATGCCGACCCGTGCAGCGAGAGCTACGAGCCGCAGACCGACGACGTCCGGCTCACCGACAACGGGCGGCGCGTCTTCGGAGGAGGGGGTATCACTCCCGACGTTCGCCTGGCCGAACCGAAACTCAACGACTTTCAGATCAACCTGGGACGGCAGTACGCCATTCAGTCCTATGCTCAGGAGTACACGCTCAAGCACACCGACCTCGGGGCCAGTTGGGAGCCCAGCGACCTCATCATCGAGGACTTCCGCCAATTTCTCTACCGTGAGAAGATCGAGTTCGAAGAAGCCGAGTTCGGGCGGAATCTCGATTACATCAAGAGAGTGCTGAAGACGGCGGTCTACATCTCGGCGTTCGATCTCGACGAGGGACAGAGGGTGAAGCACAGCCTGGACCCAATCGTTCAGCAAGCAGTTGAGCTTCTGCCGAAAGCGAAGCAGCTACTCGAGTCCACGGGTAGCGTGGTCGCACAGCGGTGACACCTGGGCCGCAGCCGGACTGATTCGGCCACACATCGTCTTCGGTTAGCCCGCGTGCCCCCGTCGACCGTTCCCCCTCTTGCGATCAGCGGTCCACGACTAGACGTCCATGGCAAGCTCGTATGACGCCTTGCTCCTCGTATCCTTCGGGGGGCCGGAGAAGCGCAAGGACGTGATCCCCTTCCTCGAGAACGTTCTTCGCGGCCGCAATGTACCCCGGGAACGCTTGATGGAGGTGGCTGAGCACTACGACCGCTTCGGCGGCAAGAGCCCCCTCAACGAGCAGAACCGCGCTCTGATGGCCGCCATCGAACAGGAGTTCTCGCGGCGAGGCCCGCACTTGCCGGTCTACTGGGGCAACCGCAACTGGCATCCCCTGCTGACCGACACGCTGCGGCGCATGGCCGGGGACCGTGTTCGCCGGGCCCTCGCCTTTGTGACGTCCGCCTACAGCTCATACTCCGGCTGCCGGCAATACCTTGATGACATTGCCTTGGCTCGTGAGCAGGTGGGCCCCGGAGCCCCTCAAGTCGACAAGCTACGCGTGTTCTTCAACCACCCCGGGTTCATTGAACCTATGGCGGAGCATGTCGCTGCGGCAATCGAGCAACTGCCCCAGCACGACCGCGACACGGCTGAACTCGTGTATACGGCCCACAGCATTCCGGTCTCGATGGCCCGATCTTCGCGCTACGTCGAGCAGCTGACTGAAGCGGCCCGACTCGTATCCCGGCAAGTCAACCGCGACCGCTGGACGCTTGTCTACCAGAGCCGCAGCGGGCCGCCTTCTCAAGCTTGGCTTGAGCGCGATATCTGTGACTTTCTACGGCAGTTGGCGGCGTCGCGTAAGACCCGGTCCGTCGTCGTGCTGCCGCTCGGCTTCATCTCCGATCATCTGGAGGTCGTCTACGATCTCGACACCGCGGCCCTGGCCGCCGCGAAGGAGTTGGGCCTGAACATGGTGCGCGCGGCGACCGTCGGGCTCCACCCCGAATTCGTCAGCATGGTCCGCGAGCTGGTTCTGGAACGCCTCGATGAAAATGCGCCGCGGCGATTCCTCGGGGGCCTCGGCCTCCAGCCCGACTTCTGCCCGCCGGACTGCTGCCCCCGCCCGCAGCGTCCCGTCGGTTCACAGACCGACCGAAGAGCGTAGCGGGGTCTTCAATCTCAAACCGCCAAGTTGGGCTCAATGGGCGGCGCAAGCCTCAGGGTTGCTCGTCCCGTGCCGCGGCCCGATTCCGCGGAACTCAGGTCCGTCGGTACTCTAGCCCTACTCTAGGGGGTGTTAACACTAACGTAGGGTATCGAAACGTAGAGCCTCGACGATGAGGGCGAAGTGGAGGAAGGCGAGGAACATGACGTCGAGCTTGTCGAAGCGGGAGAAGATGCGGCGGAATCCCTTGAGCCGTCGGAAGAGTCTCTCGATCTCGTTGCGGCGGCGATAGAGCGCTCGGTCGTATTCCCACGGCTCCAGGCGGGTGCGCCGGGGCGGCACGACGGGAATCCATCCGAAATCCAAAGCCAGTTGGCGTGTCTGATCGTCCTCATAGGCGCCGTCCATCAGCAGCGGCAGCGGCTCGGGCAGTGGCCCCAGACCACCGAGCAGTTCGCGGCCCTGCTGGGCGTCGTGCGCTTGGCCGGGCGAGAGAGCGAAGGTTATCGCCGTTCGAGCATTTGCGGCAACCATATGAATCTTGGTGGTCCATCCGCCGCGGGATTTGCCGATCGCTCGCGGACCGTTTTTTTAACGCGCCCGTGCCGTCGGGATGAACCTTCACGATGGTCGAGTCCATTGACACGGCTTCGATTCGGATGCGGACCAGCTGCTCGCGCTGCAGTTTCTCGAAGACGGCGTCGAGCACGCCGTTCTTCGACCAGCGGTTCATGCGGGTATAAATGGTGTGCCAGTTACCGAAGCGTTTAGGCAAGCCGCGCCATTTGCAGCCCTGCTCGGCGACATACAGCATGGCGTTCAAAACCGTGAGGTTCGGCAGGCTCACATTGCCGCGCTGGCGGGGCAGGACCGGCTCGATGCGGCGGTATTGCTGCTCGGTGATCTCCATACCTCCGAGTATAGCAGCTTTTGCGCCTTAGTGTTAACACGCCCTAGCCCAAGGCTAGGCGGTCGGCGGCAAGCGGGGAAGCCTGCCCCATTGGTTCTTGCGAGCGTCCCTCGTCGAACACCTCTAAGGCTGTTGAACGCCTCAGTCTCAGTGGATCGTTTTATGACGAGTTTCATAGCGCTGTGGCTCAATTGTTCCCGTGGCCCCTCACAGCGTACCCTGGAAGTCTTCCCTCCTCCGACGTACGAAACCCGACGCAGGGAGCATGCTGATTTGGTGACCCGAAGATTCGTTGACTACTACGACCTGCTGAGCTTGGGACCGGAGGCGCCTATGGAGCTGATCGAGGCGTCGGTTCGTCTCCGCCTGCACCGCTATGCGCCGGACAACAAGGAGACCAGCGACCCAGAAAAGTTTGACGCCGTCAAGAAGGCCTTCGTGACTCTGTCAGATCGGCAAAGCCGGGCCCAGTACGACCACAAATACAAGCAGCGTCGTCCCTCCCCCGGAGCGAACGATAACAATACAGTCACATATGTAGCCACACCCGAAACCGTGCGTGCTGAGATCCGCAAGCGCCTTGGCATCGTCAAGGTGCTTTACGAGCAGATGTTGAAAGATCCGCATGGCGCATCCGTCTCCGCAATTGTGCTCGCCACCGCCGTGGGCCTCCGCAGCGAGCAGCTGCAGTTCAGCCTCTGGTTTCTCAAGGAAAAAGGTCTGGTCTCACGCACCGACCACGGGGATTACTGCCTCACCGTCGACGGCGCCGAGTGGTTGGAGAGGCACAGCTTGCCTCAGCGGTCGGGCCAGCCGCCGCAGGCCAAACAAACCATCGGCGAGGCCCAGGCGGTCAACAGAGCGGCACCTCAGATCGAGCGCAGATCAATGGGCTCGGCGAGCGAAGAGCTTCGGGCGGAGCACGAAGGCCTGGTTGCGGCGGTACCCCCCCCGCACCGCCTAGGGGGCCGCGAGCTGCCGGTAGGTACGCTCACCTACCTGGCGCAGCGGTGGCAACATCAGCACCGCGGCCCACAAAAAGGTCAGCGGCGTCGCACACAGGATCTCGACTAGCGCTCTGAACCCCCGGTAGACGGGTGGGCCATAGCAGCACCGAGACGTCGGGCCGGCCGCGCCGTATCCAGTCGATCGACAGCACGACTCCGGAGTTGCCGACGGTGAGCAGCAGAATCAACAAACCCAGCAAGTAAGAATGGATGCAGTGAAGGCTCTGGTCCAGTAGAAATTGATAGACCGTGCAACTCACCAAGATCGAGCCCCTGATCCGAGTCACAAAGCCGGCGGCGAAACTCAGGCCGGCGGCAACCCACAGCGCCGTGAAGGGAACGAAGTAGTCCGGGCTGAGGTCTGGAACCCACAGGAACTGGCGTCCGCGAACGATACCGTCGGTCGCAAGCATACAGCAAAGAGCGAGCGCACGGCCGTCCTAGCGCGCCGTGAAAAAGCCTGTGAGCATCCCGGCTAAGGGCATGGGTAGATTTCCTCCTCTCCTTCCCGGATGATCACGACCGCTTCGATATCGTCGAGCTTCTCACAGACGTTGGGCGGCACGTAGCGAGCGACGTCGAGCTTTCTCCCCATCGTCCGGCCGACAAACCGGCCCCGTTGAATCTTGCGCAGGCTAACGCGTCGGCCGTCGGGGAAGAGTAGGTCGAACCGGCATGAACGGCTAAGGCCAGAGTACATCGACCATGTGAAGTTGCCCGCCTCCCGGGGCCATCCGTCGGCAATCGGAACCGCGATCTGAATTGCTACGTAGGAGAAGAAGAAGAGCCCCGACGCCCACAGTTTCAAAGACTGGCGGTTCATGCTGATAACGCCGGCGAGTACCCCCCGGGCGTGCGCGGCGAGTTCATTGCAACGAAGGAATCGAATGAGAGGCTCAGAGGCGAATGCGCCGCACGACCTGCTGATTGCCTCCCAGTAGGTCTTCTTGAGGGCGATGCCGTCGTCGTCGGGCGCTGGTTGGACGCGGCCGCGGACGTCTCGAGCCCGGGATACCAGCGTGTGCTCCCCGGCCGGGGGGCTCTTCCAGTCATAAGACCAGAACATCCAGGCGTGCGGGACACCGAGCCCTTCGCCCCACGCCGCCGGTTGCCAGGGGCCGCCGTCGATCCGCAGCTCGGCCGCCTGCAAGGGAGTGAACCCGTCATTCCAGGCCGCGCCCATCACCCAGAGACTGCCGTCGGGACGCCGAACCACCCGCGCCACAATCGACTTCAAGTTCATGCGGCTGACGTTCTTCTCGCGCCAAAGGACCTGATCGCCCTGCCGCTCACCGCGAATCGTCACGTAGTCGCGAGCCATGAAACGTCCCGAGAACCGCGGTTCGTAGCCAACGGCGTCGTGCGGGTTGGAAATAGTTCGGCTGTGGCATGGATGCTTCTCCCCAAGATCGTGTGCGGGACTTCGGAGCGGAACCGTGGACATGTGAGTTTGAGTGAAAACCCTACGACAGGCTTCGCGCACTCCGAGGTTTGGGTTGGCCGTCGCCGCGGACACAGCTAGCTATGCCTCCAAGACTGTCAATCCGGCCTCTTGACACAGACTCGTGATCCCGCGGCGGCCCGCGGCGTGCGGCAGGCGTCTCTGATAGCGTATCGGCCGCGCGGGCACAGGTCGAATCCATCTGCCGGGGCGCCTGGGCGGAGCGGTCGTTTGCCATACTGTCTAGTTCCATGTCCGCCGGCGCCGTTGACTCGCTTCCCGCCGTCGCTTCGGTCCAACCGTGGCGCGAACGCTTGACGCCGTACGCTTACGGTTGCGCGTTCCTCTCCTCGGCGTCCGTGGTGCTCTCGATCGCGGTCTCGCAGGGCCTGCTGGTGATCGCTCTGCTCCTTCTGCTGCTGTCGAACACGCGCCTGCGTCTGCCCGCCGCCGCCTGGCCCTTGGCTGGTTTTCTGGGATGGACGCTGCTGTCGGTGGCCGCGTCCGACGATCCCTCGGCCGGCTGGCCCCAGGTGAAGAAGTTCCTCGTCTTCGCCGTGCTTGTGGTCGCCTACTCGCTGTTCCGTTACGTACACCAGGTGCGGCGGCTCTTCGAGGCGCTGTTCGTTTGCACCTTGGCGACTTCGGTCGCAAGCATAGTGCAGTTCATTGTGAAGTTCGCAGAGGCGAGGGCCGCCGGTCAGGACTTTTACGACGCCTACGTGGGCCAGCGCATCACCGGCTTCTTCGGCCACTGGATGACCTTCAGCCAAGTGCTGTTGATCGTCTCGTTGTTGCTCCTGAGCTACGTCCTCTTCTCTCGCAGCGGACGGCGGTTTGGACGGTTCGTTTGGCTGGGGTGTGGCGCGGTGTTCGGCGTGTCTTTGGTCCTTAGCTTGACTCGCGGCGTGTGGGCGGCGACGCTGCTCGGGGGTATCTATCTACTGTGGCACGGGCGCCGCCATGTCCTGTGGCTGGGACCGATGGCGTTGGCAGCGCTTGCGCTCACCTCTCCTAGTTTGTTCGAGAGGCGGTTGGAATCGTTCACCAACCCGCAAGACTGGGAGGCCCGGGTGATCATGTGGCGGACCGGAGCGCGCATGGTGCAAGCTCACCCGTGGTTCGGTGTTGGCCCCATGCAAGTGGGGCCGTGCTTCGCTGAGTTTCAGCCCGAGGACGTCGTCGAGCGTCCCACGGCCTACTACGAGCATCTGCACAACGTGTTTGTTCACTATGCGGCCGAGCGGGGCGTCCCGGCGGCGTTGTTCCTGTTGTTGGCGCTCGTCAAGGTCATTTGGGACCATCGCCGGGCCCTGGCAAGACTGCCCGCGGGATCGAGCGACGAGCGCTTCGTTCTGCACGGCGTGATCGCCGCCACCGTCGGGGTGATGGCAGCAAGCTGTCTTGATGTGAGTCTAGGAGACAGCGAGGTTCTCGGGCTTTATCTGGTCGTGATGGCGCTTGGGTACCGCACGGTGGATTCGGCTGTACCGCGAGCGAGGGCGGCAACCGAATTGAGCGCTTGAAGGGCGACTCGTGCGCCTAGAAACGCCGGTCGCAACCAGCCAGGCCCACGTCTCTCAAACCGACAAGTGGGGGCTCATCTGCGGCCGGAGCGCGGCGAACGCCAATCTGGCCCGCCGGCTAAGGTTGTATACTTATACGTCTTTAGGTGTAGAATGGAAGGGCCAGGTACTCGTAACTACTTAGGTTTCGAGAGTTGTGCCTTATCTCGGGTCAGTTGACGGTCGTCGTTGGACCGTCCCGAGGACCCCTGGCTTATTGAATCCCGCAAATTACTATGACACTTTTTGACAGTGTGGAGCATCTATATATGTATGGGCAACCCCAAAGGTGTGAAGCGGGATTTCAAGGCGCTGGAGAAGCGCCGTTTCGAAGCGATGCGGCTGCTCCACCAAGGCCACAATCAGTCCGAGACGGCGAGACGGCTGAACGTCGCTCGCCAAACCGTCAGTGAGTGGCGGCGGCAATACCGCGAGCAGGGTGCGGCCGGACTCCGCCAGGCCGGGCGCGCCGGACGCAAGCCGCTCCTCGATGCCGCACAACGCGAACGCCTGACGTCGCTGCTGCTGGAAGGCCCGGAAGCCCACGGCTTCCCAACGCCCCTGTGGAGCTGTCCGCGGGTGGCTCGGCTGATCGGAGACGAGTTCGGGGTCGCATACCACGCAGGCCACGTCTGGAAGATCCTGCGAGCGCTCGACTGGAGCCCGCAACGCCCGGCCGGAAAGGCGCGCGAGCGCAACGAAGAGCGGATCCGCACCTGGAAGCGCAAGACCTGGAAGCGCATTAAAAAAAAGCCCAAAACGAAGGCCGTACGCTCGTCTTCATCGACGAAAGCGGATTGAGTCAGAAGCCGCATCGCTGCCGCACCTGGGCGCCACGTGGCCAAACACCGGTGCTGCAGTTTAACTTCAACTGGGAGAAGCTTTCCGTCTCGGCGGGGCTGACGCTGCGTAACTTCTACTTCCGGCTCTATCCCGGTGCGATCGGCAAAGAGCAAGTGATCGACTTTCTCAAGGCGTTGGTACGTCATATCGATCGCCCGCTGCTGATCGTCTGGGATCGGCTGCCGGCGCACCGTAGCCGCCTGGTGCAAGAGTTCATCGAACTCTCCGAAGGCCACATCGCAACCGAGTACTTGCCACCCTATGCGCCGGAGTTGAATCCGGTGGAATACATCTGGGCTTACTGGAAGCAGCACGAGTTGCCGAACGTCTGTCCGAAAGACTACGGCGAGCTGAACGAGCGGGCCCGCAAGGCACTCCGCCGCATGTACCGCAAACCGCGTTTGATCACGGCCTTCTGGAAACAGTCTTCTCTTTGTTTTGACTGACTCTATATTATGCGGGAGTCAATAGACGAACCAGATGGCGATCATAGTCCGTTGGCGGAGGCTCTCGATGCGGCCAATCCTCAGCTTTGTCGGCTTTCTGTTCTTCCTTGCTGGGTTAGCTCTGTTCGGGCTGGACATCGCCCGGCTTCAGGGCTGGAGTCTCCATGCGGATCGCTGGGTCCCACCGCTCTTGGGTTGGTCGACCCCTGAGTTTTGGTCCTATGCGAAGGAGTCTGCCGCCCCGGGTGGAGCGGCCCTGCTTTTTGCCGGGCTGATCAGTGTGGCTCTCAGCCGCGCAGGTCGTGCGGAGCCTGAGCCGGATGAAGAGATCGACGTCAAGGCCGTGGGCGAGTGGATTCGAGCGTTCGAGCAGGTCCAACTGCAACAACGAGAGCACCACCGCGCCCCGCGCCCCTCGTAGGCTTGGCCGCAGGCAACTCTGACCCGCACGCGTGGAAGGCGTCTCTACCCACCGTCCCGCAAGACTGCCAACCAGCCGGGAGCAAATAGGTGCTCGGGCCCTGCCCTACGAAGCCTCGACCCACTCGACAACGAGTCGCGCAATCTCGGCGAGAGTGTCGGCGGCTCGAGTCTCCTGTGGATGGTAGTAGGCGAACAGCGCCAGTAGCAGGGGGCCCCCCTCCAGATAGACGATCCCCACGTCGGCCTTGACACGCCAAGTCCCACCGATCTTGTGAGCCACGACCATCTGGTGCGGAAGATGTTTCGCGATCATGGTACGGCTCGATGTCTGCTTGAGGATCTCGAGCATTTGCATTGATGCAGGGGGACTTACGAGCTTCTTGTTGTGGATCTTTTTGAAGATGGCCGCCATCTCGCGCGGCGTCGTAACATTGCCGCTGGGGGACCCGTCGGCAAAGCCCGCTTCGACGAGCTGCCCCGCCCGACCTCGGGCTAGAAGGAGTTCATCGTGCTTGGGTGATCCGACTCTGGAGTCGATGCCCGCCATCTGGTAGTGCATCTCGGTGCAGTTGCCGGCAACGTGGGTCTTGGAGAAACCCAGCTCACGCAAGGTCGCTGTGACCGAATAGGGCTGCAGCGTTTCCATCAGCGTGTCAGTGGCAACGTTGTCGCTCTCGGCGATCATGAGCCGGCAGTAGTCAAGCAGGGTCCACTCAGATGAGCCATTGCTGTCCTTGAGCTTGCCAGTACCGTGGTGCGAAATGCCCTTGGGTACGGGATGGCTCTCGTCGAGGAGCAGTTCGATTCTCTCGGCCCGCTGGAAAAGCTCGATCATCACCGCGACCTTAAAGACGCTCGCTGTGGGGAATATCTCGTCGGCCTGGTAAGTGTATTGCTTGCCTCCCGCGAGATCTTCGGCGTAGACCCCAACAGACCCTTGAAACGGCCGGAGGAGAGTTCGAACCTGTGAGTGGAGTTCAGCGTTCTCGGATGGAACCGGCGCCGCACACCCGAAACCGCACCCGACGGCCCATGCGGTCAGGGTTAGGAAAGTTCCCTGGAACGGTCGTAAGGCGACGCTGATATGTCCTGAGTAAGCCGTCACGCTGAAAAGGCCCTGGGTTGCAATGCAGGAGGCAGTATAGCTACGGCCTCGCGCCCAGTCAACGCAGCCCACCAACCGTGTTCAGGCGGGCTCGAGGTCGATGCTACACTGGGCCGCAAGGGGGAGACACCGCTTTCCCTTCCCGCACAAGTATGCAGTATCGCGCGGTCCCAAGAACCGGCCTCGAAGTCTCCTGCGTATGACTGGGCACAATGACGTTCGGGACACCGGTCGGCCGGGAGGCCGCCGCGGGAATCGTCCACTGGGCGCTCGACCATGGAATCAACTTCATCGACACGGCCGACATGTACGAAGGCTATACGCGCTTCCTGGGCTCGCCCGGCGGCAAGTCCGAGGCCTTTCTAGTGTAGTGCGTCAAGCAGATTGCACCTTATGCAGGGCGGCACGTCCGCGCTTGACTTTCTCGAGGATGTCGGAGGCGGTCGCGGTCCAGATGAAGGGCGTGGGATGCCCGTTGTGCTGGGCGATGTAGTCGTCAATGGCGGCGACGAGCTCGTCCACGCTGCGAAACACGCCGCGGCGCAGGCGCTTGACGGTGAGATCGCGAAAGAATCGCTCGACCATGTTCAGCCACGACGCCGAGGTCGGGGTGAAATGAATGTGGAAGCGCGGGTGACGATCGAGCCAACGCTTCACAGCGGCATGCTTGTGGGTGGCATAGTTGTCCACGATGAGATGAAGCTGTTTGTCCTTGGGGGTGCGGCGGTCAATTAAGCGCAGGAAGCGCAGCCATTCCTGGTGGCTGTGTCGGGGCATGCACTCGGCGATCACGCTGCCGTCAAGGCTGTTGAGCGCCGCAAACAGGGTGGTCGTGCCGTTGCGCTTGTAATCGTGGGTCATCGTTTGGCCGCGTCCCTTTTTGAGCGGCAGGCCGGGCTGGGTGCGATCGAGGGCTTGGATTTGGGACTTCTCATCGAGCGAGAGAACCAGAGCATGCTCAGGCGGATTGAGATAGAGTCCGACGATGTCGTCGAGTTTCTCGGCGAAACGCGGGTCATTGCTGAGCTTGAAGGTCTTGACGCGGTGGGGCTTGAGGCCATGGGCGCGCCAAATCCGTCCCACGGTGGAAGCGCTGACGCCGGCCGCGGCGGCCATGGTGCGGCGGCTCCAGTGGGTGGCGTTGGACGGTTTCTCGCGGGTGGTCTTGTGGATGATCTGCTGTACTTTCTGCTTCGAGACGGCAGGTTTACGACCGGGCCGTGGGGCGTCTTTTGCAATGCCGGCGATGCTGCTTTCGAGAAAGCGCGTGCGCCAGCGGGCCACCAACTGCCGCGAGACACCGAGCTGTGCGGCGATCTGCTTATTCTCGAGACCGTCGGCGGCCAGCAGGACAATCCTGGCTCGCAGGGCGAGACGAACGGCGACTTGGCGGCCGCGCGCGTAGCGGTCCAACTGCTTGCATTGCGCTGTGTTCAAAGTTACTGGTTGTGCTCTTCGCATCCCATGCCTCCTGTTAATAGAGACGATGGGAAGCCAATATAAGTTACATTATTTATGGTGCACTACACTAGGTGAGGCGTTGAAGGGACGACGCCAGGACGCGGTCGTGACGACCAAAGCGGGGAACCCGGTCGGGCCCGAGAAAGACGATACAGGGCTCGGCAAGGCACACCTTATGCGGCAGATCGAAGCCAGTCTTCAGCGGCTTCAGACCGACTACGTCGACTTCTATCTGTTGCACCGGCCCGATCCCGACACACCGCTCGAGACGTCGATCGAGGTCATGGCCGGCTTGGTTCAGGCGGGAAAGATCCGCTACTGGGGCTTCTCGAACTTCGAGCCTGCCCAAGTGCGGGAGATGATTCGTATCTGTGAGGAGAATTCCTGTCCAAAGCCGGTGATCAGCCAGCCGCCATACAGTTGGCTCGACCGCAGTGTGGAAGACGAGCACCTGCCCCTTTGCCGCGAACTGGACATTGCCGTTACCCCGTACCGGCCGCTCGGAGGAGGACTCCTGACTGGGAAGTACCGGCCCGGCGGTCCGCCGCCGGAGGGTTCACGCGCTGGCGAGTCGAAGTGGCTAAATCCGCCGGATGATGAAGAGCATGGCCGGCTCGAACGCTTCGAACAGGAAACCACACAAGCCGGACTATCTCCGAGCCGTTACGCCGTCCGCTGGCTACTGGACCGTCCTGGTGTGACGTCGGTGGTTGCGGGCGTCAAGCGAATCGATCAATTAGAAGACCTGGCGGCAGCGTGCACGTGAGTAACCGAGCGGCGCTTGTGAAAGCGCGGGCGCGCGGCCGGGGCTGTGAAAAGATGGGGGCTGTACCGAGCGCCACCCACATAACCTCTTTGTTGTCAATCCTGACGAGCGGCGCGAAGCGGACTGTCCCCATTTTTTCACAGCCCCTAACCACTGTGGCCCCTTTACAGTCAAGGTGGGCGCTTGGCGTGTGGCTGATCGCTTTCTTCTTTGCGACTCAACCTGGGACCGCGGCGGACCCGCCGGGAATCGCCGCTTGGACTCATGCCCAAGGGGGAGCCATCGAAAAGGGCTCCACCGGCGAAGTGGTCGGCGTCGATCTCACCTCCACGTGGGTCACCGATGCCGACATGGCCACGCTGGGACGCTACAGCAAACTCCGCAAACTCGACCTCTCCCACACCCAGATCACCGGTGTCGGGTTGGAACATCTACGTGAGCTTCGCCAGGTATTCGAGCTGAATCTCTACTACGCCGAATACGTCTCCGACAGCGGGATCGCTCACCTCAGAGACTGGGCGCAGCTCGAGCACCTGAACCTTCGCGGCACCAAGGTGACGAGCCGAGTCTTCGATCACGTCGCGAGTCTCGAGAACCTCCGCTCACTCGACCTTGCCTTCACAGAAGTTACGGACACCGGCTTCGAGCACCTGGCCTCGCTGCCTCACCTGGAGAAGCTCGCCATTGGCGGCAACCGGATTCTCGGGCCGGCCCTGTCGCTATTGAAGTTGCTGCCCGTGCTCAAGCATCTCGATGTGGGCGGGATACAGCGCGTGGACTCCGGGCTATGGGGCATCGCCTTGAACGACAGCAACATGAGGAGACTTGGAGAGTTGACCCGGCTGGAAGTACTCAAGCTCAACGGAGCTAACATCGCCGACCGCGGCCTCGACCGTCCGGGGCACAAGCTCGCCCTCAGGCAAGAGCTGAAGTCGCTGCCGAACATCGCGGGCCTGGTTGAGCTTCGGACTCTCGAGCTGAACCGTACCCCCCTGACCAGCGCAGCCCTGGGCGTACTGCGCGAGCTGCCTCAACTCCGCCACCTCAGCCTGGAGTATGCCCCCCAAGTGGACGACAAGGCGATACCGGTGCTGCTAGCGCTCGAACAACTGGAGAGCCTCCACCTGTCGGGCACCCGCGTGACGGACGACGGACTACGCCAGCTCGCAAGCCTCGAGCACCTCAAGGCACTGCGCATTGGCGGAACCGCGGTAACCCTACAGGCCGTGGAGAAGTTCCGCAAACGACGTCCGAACTGCGCCGTGAGCTGGTGGCGAGACTTCTCGCGTCCGCAGCCGGACAGCGACGTCAGCAAAGACCCGGCGCGCTGAGGCATAGTGGCCCATGGCGGAAGCGCGGCTGACAACTCCTTACTGATCCGGACCTGAAGTTTACACCTGATTAGGCAACGGCTGTTAGACAGCGCTTCAACACCAAAGAGGAGCAACTGGAATTCGAACAGGAAAAGCGACGGAAGAATGAGGAGTGACAGCCCAGAGTGGATTAGGAGGACGCTTGCGGGAGCAACGGAAGTGGGATTAACAGTCCTTCTTGGCTTTGCTGTGGCCTCTGTTGGCCTTCTGTTGGCGGGATCTTTGGGCCACCAAGTCGTTAGGTTGATAGCCCCTAATGCTTGGTTCGGTCACGACTATACGGACGTGCGCGGCTGGGTCGCCTCGGCTTCTGGACAACTGATCTCGCTTGCAATTGTCTACATGGTGACAGCAATGATTCTTGGTCGTCGAAGGCGCCTCGCTACTCCCTTCAGGCTGTGGTGTATCGTTAACCCGTTCTCTTCTAGTACAGCCCTCGTCTTGTACTTTGTGGCCAGACCGTTCGAGTCAGTGGCGGAGTACAGCCTGATTCAAAGCTTGTTTCTCATGTGGATTGCGTGGGTTGCGTTGTGGCTCTTGAGTATCTGGAGCAGCAGATTGTTCCAACCGAAGCCTGTAGGTTGAGGATGGGGCCGCGGCGTCACCGCAACGCTTTTCAACACCGAACGCTCCTCCGCCACATGGCAAAACGCTCTTCAACAAGGCCCGCGCGACCGAAGACTTCCACCGGCGGCGCCTTGGCAGACGTCAGGAAGAGGCTGCGGGCGCTGGGCAATGCAGAGCGGGCGGAGCATTCGAAGCGTTTCTTCAAGACCGGCCCGGGCGAGTACGCCGAGGGCGACCGCTTCCTTGGGGTCACCGTCCCGGACATCCGCCGTCTGGCACGGAACTGCGCGGACCTTCCGTTGCGAGACGTCCGCGAACTCGTCAGGTCTACGGTTCACGAGGAGCACCTGCTGGCTCTGCTGGTGCTCGTCGCGCGGTCAGCAAGGGGCGCCCGCCGCAGCAGAAACGAATCTACGACTTCTATATGCGTCACCGGCGCGGCGTGAACAACTGGGACCTCGTTGACGGCTCCGCACCCCACATCGTCGGCGCCTACTTGGCCGACAAGGATCGGTCGATTCTCTATCAGCTCGCGAGATCGAGAGATCTTGGGAGCGTCGAATCGCCATCCTCGCTACGTATCATTTCATCCGCCGCGACGACTTCGACGATACGCTTCATATTGCGGAACAGCTTCTCAACGACAAGGAAGACCTGATTCACAAGGCGGTGGGGTGGATGCTTCGTGAGGTCGGCAAGCGGGACGTGCAGGTCGAGAAGGCGTTCCTGAAGCAATACTATCGGCACATGCCCCGCACCATGTTGCGCTACGCGATCGAACGCTTCCCCGCGGCGGAGAGGCAGCCATACTTGAAGGGCACGGCCCAAGTGAAGTGTTCGACCCGGGACCGACAAGTCGGAGACGCGGTGGCGCAAGCGTCCGAAGTCTGTGTGAAGACCGGTTTCGCTGCTCAACGGCGCGGGCACGGCATGCCGTGCCCCTACATGCAAACCGAAACGCAACCGTCCATTGGCCTGCTGAACCGAGGACTTGCCTAACCGCCACGACCCCGGCCGGCCCAGCCTGACGGCTATCATGGAAGCGTGTTGCTTGCCACAACCCGGTACGCTCCTCGGCCCGCGGCTCTTTGGGTTCTGCCCACGGTCCTAGTTTGCTTCACCGCCTGTTCCTCACCTGAAATGCAGACCGCCATCCCGACGATCCCCAACGTGCACAAGGACGCCCATTCCTACTCGAATCCCGAACAGGTCCGGGTCACACGGGTCGAGCTTGACCTGGACGTTGATTTCGACCAGAAGTCGTTACGGGGGTCCGCGACTCTCGCGCTCCGGAAGGACGAGCCTGCCGTGCGCGAGCTGGTGCTCGACACTCGTGACCTGGTGATCGAACGGGTCGAGGCCGGCGACGATTCCGGAGCCTTTGCGCACGCCGACTTCGTAGTGGGCGAACGTGATCCCGCTTTAGGCGCGCCCCTGAGGGTTACGCTTGCCGAGGAAACCACGCGAGTCAAAATCTTCTACGCCACGGGGCCGGATGCTTCCGGCCTGCAATGGCTGGAACCGTCTCAGACGGCCGGCGGCGAGCATCCTTTCCTCTACACCCAGTCGCAGGCGATTCACGCGCGAAGCTGGATTCCTCTGCAGGATACGCCCGGCGTTCGCGTGACCTATGAGGCTACGGTTCGCACGCCGAACGACCTGCTTGCCGTGATGAGCGCCGAGATGGAAGCCCTGCAGCCCTCAGAGGCCTCCACACCAGGAACGTACCATTTTCAGATGCCCCAACCGATCCCGTCATACCTCATTGCCCTGGCGGTGGGCGACTTGGCGTTCGAGGCGATGAGTGAGCGAACCGGTGTTTTCGCCGAGCCCTTGGTGGTGAAGCAAGCCGCCCGCGAGTTCGAAGACACCGAAGACATGATGCAGGCGGTCGAGAAGCTCTACGGCCCCTACCAATGGCAGCGCTACGACATCCTCGTGCTGCCGCCGAGCTTTCCCTTCGGCGGCATGGAGAATCCCCGGCTCACGTTCGCCACGCCGACAATCCTGGCGGGCGACAAGAGCCTGGTTTCGCTCGTGGCTCACGAGTTGGCGCACTCCTGGTCAGGTAACCTCGTCACGAACGCCACGTGGCGCGACTTCTGGTTGAACGAGGGATTCACGGCCTACCTCGAGCGAAGGATTCAGGAGCGCGTGTTCGGCCGCGAGCGCGGCGACATGGAAGGCGCGCTGGAAGTCCACGAGCTCGAAGAGGAGATGTCGGGCCTCGAGCCGCGAGATCAGATTCTTCACGTTGACCTCGACGGCCGCGACCCGGACGACGGCTTCACATTGGTCCCTTACGTCAAGGGGATGTTGTTCTTGCGGACACTCGAGGAGGCCGTCGGTCGCGACCGCTTCGACACGTTCCTGCGCAGCTACTTCGACCACTTTTCATTTCAGAGCGTCACGACGGCGGACTTTCTCGACTATCTCGATCAGTACTTGTTGCAGCCGAACCCGCACGTGGCCGAGCAGGTCGCGATCGAGGACTGGTTTTTGGAGCCGGGCCTGCCCGAGGGAGCGGCGCGTCCGGTGTCAGATGCGCTTGACAAGGTCGAGGGACAGGCGCGGCAATGGCTCAGGGGCGAAGTCGCGGCCACGGACCTACCCACAGAGGACTGGGCGACGCAGCAGTGGCTTCACTTCCTGCGCTCGCTTGGGGAGAGCGTCGAGTCCCCGAGACTCGCGGAACTGGACGCAGCGTTCTCGCTGACGGAGACCGGGAACGCCGAGATCCTTCACCAATGGCTCTTGATGGCGGTTCGAAATGGCTACGAGCCTGCGTATCCGCGCCTCGAAGCGTTCCTCACGTCCGTGGGCCGGCGCAAGTTCTTGAAGCCGCTCTACACCGAAATGGCAAAGACCGGCGACGGTAAGCGCCGGGCCCTGGCGATCTACGAAAAGGCGCGGCCGCGCTATCACCCGATCGCTTCGGCAACGATCGACGAGGTGCTCGGTTACGCGAAGTAGGTTGGGATGTAGCGTCAGCCTCCAACGCCAGCCTTGCCGCCTTACGCCCCCGATCGCCACTCGGAGCCGCGGGCGTCAGCCCGCGTTGAGCCATCGCTCAACACCGTGCGGGCCTCTATGTCCAGATCCGTACGAAGGCCTTCACCGTCTTGCGCCCCGGCAGGGAGGAGGTGACCTACAGCTTGCGCCGTGGGCTACTTTCTCCTGACCCTGCCGGGGGTCGGATCGGCTACGGACGAATCAGGGCCTTTCGCCCCACGGTCTTCCGGTCTGTACACTGGCAGCGGAGGATCTTCGATGAAGCTCAATCGCCGCCGCTTCCTTACCGGGGCCGCGTCAGCGGCCGCGGCGCTTCCCGCCGCCTATCCTTCCGCAGCGAAGGACCTTGCCTTTGCCCGCAAGGACTTCCCCTGGGCTAAACGCGAGACCTATCTCAACTGTGCTCTCGAGCACCCTCTCAACAAGGCATCGTCGAAAGCGATGCAGCAGTACCTCAGCTACCTCACGAACGGACCTGACTCCGGCCGGACGCGTTTCGAAAACGTGGAGTTACAAGAGAACGTCCGGCGCATGTTTGCCGAGTTGATCCAAGCCCGGGCCGCCGAGATCGCCTTCGTCCCGAGCACCCAAATCGCTGAAAACCTCGTGCTCGATGGACTCGGCATCGAGGTCGCCGGAGGCAACGTCGTCACCAACGACCTGCACTACGGCGGCAGCCTTTTCAACTACCGAATGAGGAAGAAACGCGGGCTCGATGTCAGGTTAGTGAAGCACCGTGATTTCCAGATCGACCTGCGCGACATGGAGCGAGCCGTTGACGGCAAGACCAAGCTGATCGCCCTCGCCCTGGTCTCGAACATCAACGGCTACCTGCATGACATCAAGGCGATCAGCCGGCTAGCTCGCGCGCATGGGGCGTACGTGTTCGTGGACGTGATCCAGGCCGCCGGCGCCATCCCGATTGACGTGCGGGAGATGGGCGTCGACTTCCTGGCCTGCTCAGCCTACAAATGGCTGATGGGAGGGAGGTTCGGTTACCTCTATGTGCGCGAAGAGTTACACGATGGCGTCTTGAAGCCCACGCACTTCGGCAGCAAGGGATCGGGCCAATCCGACGCGAGGCAGTATCAAGTCAGTACCCCGAACCACGTGGGATTCGTCTGCCAGCACGAGGCTCTGCGGTACATCCATCGCCTGGGGGTTGAGAACATTCGCTCGCACGTTCGGCCCTTGACCGGCCGGCTGCAGAAGGAGCTGCCCGCGGCCGGCTACCCGTCGATCACACCGAAAGGCAACGAGAGCCCGATCGTCACGTTCAGGCTCAAAGACCCCATCGCCGCACGCACAAGACTTCGGAAGGCGGGTGTGATCGTTTCGGTGCGCACGGGCAAGAATGGGCAGATGAGGGTATCGCCGTCCGTCTTCAACAACCTGGCCGACGTTGATCGTCTGATTGAAGCGCTTGCGTAAGGTTCATCTGTCGAGCCCGCCCGATACCCCTTACGTGTTGCGGCAGGCCGAGCATGCGGGCACGGCATGCCGTGCCCCTACATTGTTGAACAACATCGCTCTCGGTTTCGCCACGGGCTGTTACAGCGCCGCTTCGCCCCTGTCGTTGCTGCGGATGCGAATTGCCTCTTCGATCTGAAAGATGAAAACCTTGCCATCACCGATCTTGCCGGTGCGGGCGGATTCGATGAGCGCGTTGACGGTTTCTTCGACGCGGTCGTCCGCGATCACGATCTCGATCTTCGACTTGGGCAGCAGATCGACCTCGTACTCCTGGCCGCGATAGACCTCCTTGTGGCCTTTCTGACGGCCGTGGCCTCTGACATCGTAGATGGTCATGCCGTCAACCCCGATTGCCCTTAAGGCCTCTCGGACATCCTCCAGCTTGTGCGGTTGAATAATGGCTTCAATCCTTTTCATGTCCTTCTCCTTGTATCAAGCCTCGCTGCCGTAAGGCTCTTCTCCGTGCTGCGTCAAGTCGAGGCCTGTGACTTCATCCGCCTCATCGACGCGCAGGCCGACTGTCACGTCAACGATCTTCAAGATGATCAAGGTGGCCACCGCAGCCAGCACCCAGGTGATGAGCACGCCCAGGATGTTGTTCACAAACTGCCCGGTGTTCCCGTCGACCAAGCCCATCGGGGCTCCGTCGAAACCGTCGTTCACCGCAACCGTAGCGAAGACGCCCGTCAGGATGACGCCAACGCTGCCGCCGAGGCCGTGAACACCGAAGGCGTCGAGCGAATCGTCGTAGCCCATCTTGGACTTGAGAATGGCGACCGCCCAGTAGCAGATCAGCCCGGCCAGGAACCCGATGATCAAGGCGGCCATCGGAGAAACGAATCCAGCCCCGGGCGTAATTGTGGCGAGACCGGCAACCGCACCCGTGATCCCGCCAAGAATGCTCGGCTTGCCGTCGCGCAGCCACTCCGCGAGGAGCCAACCAAGCATCGCCGCCGCGGCCGCCAAATGGGTGGCGACGAACGCCGAAGCGGCGATGCCCGACGCTTCGAGGGCGCTGCCGGCGTTGAACCCAAACCACCCCACCCAAAGCAGACAGGCGCCGATAAAGCTCAACGGTAGGTTGTTGGGCCGCATCGAATCTGCAGGATACCCCTTCCGCTTCCCAAGATAGATCGCGCACACCAGAGCCGAAACCCCCGACGAGATGTGGACCACTATGCCACCGGCGAAATCGAGGCAACCGATCATCGCACCGTCGTCAAATGCGTTGAGCAGGCCGCCGGGTCCCCACACCATGTGAGCCATGGGAAAGTACACCACGAATGCCCACAGAATCATGAACACGAGCATGCCCGTGAACTTCATGCGCTCCGCAAAGGCCCCGCTGATCAGCGCGGGCGTGATGATCGCGAACATCAACTGGAAGATCATGAACGTCAGGTGAGAAATCGTCCCGCGTGGCTCTTGGCCGACTCCGGCCAGGAACAGGTGATCGAGCCCGCCAATAAAGGCATTCCCCGGTGCGAAAGCCAAGCTGTAGCCGACGATCGCCCACAGCACGGTCATCACGCCCATCATGATGAACGACTGCATCATCGTGGCCAGCAGATTCTTCTTCCGAACCAGACCGCCATAAAAAAGGGCCAGGCCCGGTCCGGTCATCATCAGGACCAACGCCGAACAGACAAGGACCCAGGCGTTGTCACCCGAATCAACTTGTGCCTCTCCCTCCTGCGCAAAGGCAGGAAAACTCATCAACAATCCAATCACCAAACGCGACAAGGCGCTTGCTCTCATCTTGCTCTCCTCCACTGATGGTTTCAGCGCCTGGGCTGAGACGAACTCACCCGCGCTGTGAAATCCGCGATGATCCTTGGAGGGATTGTACTCTGGCGGCTCCCACGAAGGGAAAGAGATAATTTCTATGCGCGCTATAAATAATTTGGATGCCGGGGCATCCGAGCCCGAGTGTCCGCTCGCTCGCTCGGGCCCCTGGGAGGGTGGCACGTCAGGCCGAGGAGCGAACTCGCCGGCACGGCCCGAGTGACAGTCCCCGAGGTGGATCAAACCACTACGCTGACTCCTCCGACACTTCAATCACAGCCTTCACCAGGTCAGGCCGGCCGGGCAGACCGCCAAACTGTGCCGGCACGTCGGCCAGGTCGAGCCGATGGGTCACCCAGGGCTTGGTATCGATCTCGCCCGTCTCGATCATCCGAATAATGCGCGGAAACTCGTGGCAACTGTTGCGGCTCGAAAGCACCGTCAGCTCACGCCGGTGGAACTGAGGGTCGTCAAAGGAAACTCTTCCTTGGACCAGCCCGACCAGTACCAGCTTGCCGCCGTGAGCCACGTAGTCGAAACTCGCTTCCATGGCCTCCCGATTCCCGGTCGCGTCGAACACGACGTCCGCCAGTGTGCCGTCGAACTCCGTCAGGGTCTCGGTTCCCAGTTGAGCGACGAAATCCCTGCGCGGCTCACTCCGCTCGATCACGCGAATCTCCGCGCCGGTCACTAGTGCGAACTGAATCAGCCCCAGCCCGATCGGCCCGGCGCCCACCACCAGCGCCGTCTGCCCGTTCTGCAACTCACCACGAGCTACCGCGTGCGCCCCAATGCCCAGCGTTTCGACCAACGCGAGCTGCTCCAGCGAGAGCGTTTGCGACTTGTGCAGCAAGGGCAGCGGAACCGACATCAACGGCCGCATCCCGCCATCGACATGGACGCCCAACACCTTCAGGTCTTCGCAACAATTCGGGCGGTTCAGCTCACACGCCCGGCAGCGGCCACAGCTTAGGTAGGGCTCGAGGGCGCAGTGGTCGCCGACTCGGATTCCGCGGTCGTTCTCAGGCGCCTCCACCACCTCGACGCCCAACTCATGGCCGAGCACCCGCGGATACGAGAAGAACGGCTGCCGACCGGCAAAGGCGCCCATGTCGGTACCACAGACTCCGATCCGCCGAATCCTCACCAAGGCCTCGCCGCCGGACCGCCCGGGAGCGGGGACCGAACGCTCGTTGAACTCGCCGGGTTGGGTCAGAACAATTTCACGCACAAGTGCTTCCTTTCTGTAATCCCGTCGGGATACCGAGCCGAGAGGAGCCGCGGCTGCGAAACTGGAGTTTCTCCCCTGGCCGCATCGATCACGAGACCTCGGCCGCGCCGCCGGCTAAAGGACATAGGACGGGAGAGCGCCGGTAAGATGGAGTGCCGGAGAACAGCCGGGGTGGCGTGCCCGGGCAGCCGGCAAAAAAGGGATTTACGAAGTAAAGCCAATTTCTATCTAACTACCAGCTTGTCAATAGCTTAAAGGACATATTCCGGACCGGGTTACGACCCGGGACCGAGCTTGGCGAGCGCCGCCTGCGCGGCTTGCCTAGCGCGCACATCACCGCTTTGGAGCGCCCTTTGATAGTGCCTCCTCGCCTCATCCGTCCGCCCGGTGTAGGCGAGGAGCGACCCGAGGTTGAGACGAGCCGTGGCATAGTCGGCGTCGAGGGCTACCGCCTTCTCCAGGGCGCGAACACCCTCCTCGTAGCGCCCCAGGTCCGCGAAGGTGGCGCCGACGCTAGCTTGGATCTTGGCCGACCGCGGATCCAGCGCCAGGGCCGCCTGGTAGTGTCGGAGCGCTTCATCTGACCGTCCGCTCTTGGCGAGCGCGTCCCCCATGTTGGTTTCGAGCCGCGGCAAACTGGCTTCGGTGCTATGCACGCTCCCGGGAAGCAGCGGCGAGCGCGACGTGGATTCCAAGTCGGTTGATTCGCTGCGCCGCAGGATCAACGCACGCTCGTAGTTCTCGATGGCGTCCTCGAGTTGTCCCTTCTCCGC
Organism: Bryobacterales bacterium; assembly: GCA_965248255.1. Classification (GTDB taxonomy): domain Bacteria; phylum Acidobacteriota; class Terriglobia; order Bryobacterales; family UBA6623; genus JAKZVK01. The sequence continues at coordinate 750,811 of CBDFIW010000004.1, read as the reverse complement.
CAGCACAGCCCCAAGATTGTTGTACACCTTGGAGGAGTCGGGCATCAGCGTTGCCGCCTTGTTGTACTCGCCGATCGCTTCGTCCAGGCAACCCTCTCTCCAAAGAGCGTTACCGAAGTTGTAGTGGGATGTCCCGACTTTGGGCGAGGCGGCCACCAGCGACCGGGTCATGGCCAGCTCGCTGGGCGCATGCCAAATCTCGAGTGACGCCAGAGTGACGACGATGGCTGCGAGATAGGCCGTCTGAATGAGGCCCTTTCGGCTCGGCTGCAGCTTCCTGATAGTCTTTTTCATGGACGCCGAGGCCGCGTCCAGAGCCCTCTTCGCCGGTTCGCCGGCGGCGCCAATGTCGAGATAGGTTCGGGTCTCCAGCTCCCGCACCTTCCAGATGAAGCCGTCGTAGTAGTAATGCAGCGCGTTCGAGGTGAAGATCAACGCCATCAATATTTGCCGCAGCAGCTCGTTATCGAGGAAGTTCGGCACGAGGTTGATGCTGCCGTAGGCGAAGATCAGGGCCGTATAGAGAAAGACCAGACCCCAACTGGGGCGAAACAGGAATCGCACGAACGCCGTCAGCGGCCGATTGCGGTCCACGCGGTTTCGATTAAAGGCCCACACGATGCCGTAGTACTGGATGCAGTGGAACGCCGACCAGACCGTGAAGCCCACCAGGAAATCTTCGGTACCCACGTAGAGGTAATAGGTAGCGGCGAGGAAGATCCCGAGCAGCACCAACTTCTTGAGGCTCACCGGCTTCCCGGTCCGCCAAAGATTCAGGTGGTAGCCCACGTACGCCAGGGTGAGCAGCGCCGTCAGTCCGATCAAACCCGACCGCAGACCATCCACGAGTTCGGCCGAGAGCAAGGGCAGTCCGCTCTGGTACGCACGGCCCAGCATGTTGTGACTGTAGTGGGGGCTCAAGGCAATCAGTGTCACGTACCACGAGATCGAAAATGCCCAATCGAGGTTCGCTGTCAGCGGACGGACCCCGCCCGCCTTGGCGTCATAGATACGCATGAAGCCGTAGTGCTGCATCAAGACGTGCCAGATGTCCCAGGCGGCGACGAACAACAACAGACCATGCAGATCCCGAGAGCTAAACCACAGCGCCGCCGCGAACAGCAGCGGCGGGGCCAGCAGGAAGCGTGTCCGGAACCGCTGAAACAGCTCCACGTCACCGTAGGAGCGCAGAAAGGTGGGGAAGTGGTGGCCGAACGTAAAGAACGCGAGAGAGAGGATGGCGATTTGCTCGGAGCTGATAAAGCCCCGTAAGGGGAAGAAGCCCGCGATAACAACGACAGGCGCGCCAATGAAAAGCACGCTGTCCCACAGCGGACTCAAGATCCAGCCGGACCGCCGAGCAGCGGCCGATGTCCCACTGTCGCCCGATGCTACAGCCGGCGCCTTCGCTCGCGCGGCCGTCGCTGACTTCTTGCGCCCCATCCGCTTCCCCTCCGGTTAACGGCACCGGAGACCTCCATTCTACCTTCGTGCCGCAGCCCCGAGGACGTAGAGATCGTTGATTATCGCTAGTGGAATGTCGCGGAGATTCCTTAGGCGTAGGCGTACTCCGGCGAGACTGTAGGGGCGGGCCCCTGTGCCCGCCCGGCTGCTCTAGGACAACCGCCATGGCCGTGCCCGCAATTCATCCCGGCGAACATCTCGCCGAAGAACTCAAAGAGCTCAACATGAGCGCGGCCGCGCTTGCGCGCCGGCTCAAGGCGCCCACGAACCGCATCACCGAGATTCTCAACGGTCGGCGTGCCGTCACCGGCGATACCGCTCTGCGCCTGGCGCACTTCTTCGGTACCAGTGCGGAATTCTGGCTCAACCTGCAAAAGCTCTACGAGCTGCGCCTTGCCGAGAAGAGAGCCGGCAGCATGATCAAGGCCCTCCCGACCCTCAAGAATAAGCACGTCCACGCCTGAGCGTCACCGAGGCCCCACCGAGGCCCAATTTGAGGGGTCATGTTCGGGCAGGAGATGACCGTCACCTTTCCGCGACACACCCAGACCAAGGTGGGGGAACAATGCGGATATTTCAGGCCATGTTCTGTACTAAATCGCACATAGGACAGAAAATTGTCTTGATTCCTACCCCATCTGGTGGTATAAGTTGTCGCAGATTCGATCTGGCACATCGCCGCCAGCTGGCAGTTCACTCCTGCAGCAATAGAGATCCCGGCCGCTTGGCGACTCGGCCGGGGCGACGAAAAACCCGTGGGCGGTGCCCGGCCCGCTCTTGCGGTCAGGTCGGACATCAACGGTGCAGCCCCCGGGCGTGTCTTCTGTTGAGAGTCTGACAAGATGCTAACAAGAACCTTCGTTTTCGTCTCACGGCCATTGGTACAGGTCCTCATTGGTAGCCTCTTCGCTCTCGGGATCGTTGCATGGACGTCCGCAACGCCGAGATCCGCGCCCGTTGAACCTGTGGCTGTGTTCGATCTGGCTCCGCTGCTGCCTTCCGAACTGCAGAGCCAGGGGACACTGTCGGTTCAAGACGTTACAGCGAAGGGAGGCAGTGTTTATTTCCTCTGCACTGTGACGCGCCGCAGCGCCCAGGGGCGCGAAGGCAGCTGGGTCGTGGTCCAGACTAGTGACCAGGGAGCGCTCGAGAACATCGTGGTGCCAGAAAACCCCCGTCGTACTTACAGGGGGTTCTTCGTGCGCGACTCTGGAGAGATTGTCCTTCGCTCTCAGGTGTCGGTGACGTTCGACAGCCTAAGCGATGAGATCATTCGTATCTCTCCCAGCGGCGATGTTCTGGGCCGTCGTCCCCTTGAGGGAGCAAACTGGGGAGTGGCGTTGCACCAAGAGAGGCTCGTTTGTGTCACTCGGGAAGGATTGGTGACCGACAACGACCGGCCGGAAACACATCGGCCCATCGGCGCCGTCCTTGCGAACATCGGCCCCCAGCCTCCCCCTCCTACCATCGGGGTTTCCTCGCTCGGTCGAGACGGTATCGTTGTCGCGGACTACAACACCGCAGGGGTTCAAACCGTCAATCTCACTTCCGGCGAAGTCAAGAGGCTCGAGGTGAACACACCGGAACTCCAAAGAATAAGGGCCTACTCGGAGATCAAAAAGAACGCCGGCGAAGGCGCTCCCTTGCTCGTGAAAGAGCTTACGGTTAGCGAAGATGGTGGCAGCATCTACCTCATCGTAGGCGGTTATAGGGTTGAGTTCGGGGTTCCTGTGATTCATATGGACCCTTTGGGAAACCTGATCGAGACAGTCCGTCTCGTTGCTCCCAAGCGGGACGACGAAGGCGAAGATACTCCCCAGAATCGGATGTTTCTGTCACATCTTGCTGAAACGGAGGGCACTCTGATCGCCACAAGCGGCCGCGGAAAAGTCGCCCTTTATCGCCCGGGTAGCCAATAAGGAGGCGGGAACTTCATGCATTGAAGAAGCCTTATCTTCATCCCAGTCACGGTGGTGCTCACCTTGGGGTTGCTTACTGTGTCTCCACTATCGAAGCGGGGGATTCGGTGACAGTCAGGCAATTGAGGCGATTTGACCACACTCTACGAGGCTGGGGTGGTCGGAATTCACCTAAGATCCTTTGTTTTCAACGCCAACCTCGGGTCGTCGACCCCTGCAAGCCCGGTTCGACTGCGGATCGGTATCGCTTTGGGCGAATTATCTGACTGTCACCGATCGCCGGGTCACCGATCGCCGTCGACCACGTGTTCGGGCGAGAGGTTGAGGTAGATCTCAGTCGTCAGGAGCGTGTCATGGCCTAGCAGGCGCTGCAGCGCCGGCAGGGAGATCCCTTTCTGGATTGCCGTGACGGCAAAGGTGTGCCGGAGGACATGAGGGGAGACTGTGCGGCTGATGCGGGCGCGGTTGGCCACGCGCTTGAGCATGCGCTGAATGGTGTGGGCACTGAAGCCGATGGTCTCGTGTAATGCAAGGTAGCCCCCGATGAGGGGCTGGATACGGGCAGTCGAAGGGATGACCCGGCGCTTGGATTTGCTACCGAAGGGTCCACCTTTCCCATAGATCATCAGGCGGTGGGTTTGCCAGTCGAGATTGGCTCGTTTGAGGTTGGCGAGCTCGGAGACGCGGAGTCCCGTGTCGAGAAGGGTCCAGACAACGAGCTTCTCTTCGTGAGGGTTGCAGGCGTTGGCCAATCGGGTTGCTTCATCTGCAGTAAGAGGTTCGCGTTTGTACTGGTAGCGCATAGAGGGGTTGTGCGGCTGCCGTAAATTCTCAAGGATTGCGACAGACTGCCGCAATCTTACACGGTCATCTTACGGGAAATAAAGAACTTAGGGAAGAGTGGGGCGTGGAAGCGTCGTGATTACGGGGGGGGGCGACAGGCGGGTGCCTCCAGGGGCCGTTTCTGGCGATACCATGCGGGCCTCGGACTAAATCCGCTGCGCGCGTAGTCAGCGAGTGTGGTAGGATTTGGTCCGTCTCATTTTTGCCCCACCGCCGCGGCCCAACCAAACGTCTCGTCCCGCCGCGTCGCCACGCTAAAAATGGCCTTCTTTAGGCCGCACGAGCAACCATGAACAATCCCGCGGTCACTCTCGAGTCCGGATACCTCTCGACGCCGGATGACCTCAAGCTTCGGCGTCGCACCTGGCGTCCGGCAGACAAAGCTCAGGCCATCGTCGTCATCGTGCATGGCGTCATGGAGCACACGGGGCGGTGGGACGAGCTCGCGCGGCAGCTAGCTGGGGCCGGCTTCGTCGTGACGGGGACGGACTATCGAGGCCACGGAGAGAGCGAAGGCCGGCGAGTCGCGATCGATTCCATCGACACGCTCAGCGGAGATCTCAACCAATTATGCGCAACGGTACTCCAGGAGTTGCCAGACGTGCCGCTGTTCGTGCTGGGCCATAGCTTGGGCTCGCTCGTGAGTCTCAAATACTGCCTGAGGTACCGGCCGAACCTTCGTGGCCTGGTTCTATCCGGAAACGCTCTCGCGGCGCGCGATAATCTTCCCGCCTTTGCCCTGGCGATCCTTCCGACGTTAGCGCGTATTCTGCCGCATGTACGGCTGCCACCGGCGCTCCACGCCGAAGATATTTCGACCGATCCAGCAGTCGTGGCGGCTTATGAGCGGGATCCGCTCGTCGATCGTGGTCGCTGGCGGCTCCAGACTACGTCAGCAGCGCTGAAGGCCGCTCTCGAGTGTCGTCGCCACATGCGTGAGATCACGGTACCGCTCCTCGTGCTCCATGGTGAGTCGGACAAAATGATCTCGACCAGCGGCGCTCGCTTTGCCGTGGAGAACGCGTGTTCGGAAGACAAGACGCTCGGTCTCTATCCCAACGAATTCCACGAGCCATTGACTGGCGTGCAGAAACAGACCGTTCGCAAAGACCTCATCGACTGGCTGAGCGATCGGACCCGATAGTGGCCCAAGCGTCCTGTCCTTACCCCGTGCAGCATGACCCAGATTGACGTGCCTGATTCAAAAGGCCCAATACTGAATCAGAGCCTCCCAATGATTCTCGGCAGTTCCGGGGCAGTTCCGGGACAGGAAGCTGTGAAAGAATTCGTTTTCGGCGGCGCGGATCGGCGTGAGGGGGAGGCTGCGGGTTTTCCGGGGAATCGGTGTTTTTGATCGCAGGGTATTGCGGCTCGGGACCTCGATTGCGATCGTTGCGATCAGCGATCGGGTCCCTTCCAGGGCCAGGCTTAGCGGCTCAGAGCCAGCTCCGGCGCTAACCGAAAGGCGCGTTGTAAGTTGTACGTCAGGGTCGCCCACAAGGCTTCGCAGCCGACCTTCGGCAGACCCCACGTGGCGAAGCGTCGTAGCCCCAGCTTCTGCTTGATCCAAGCGTTGGGGAACTCCACCAACGCCGCTCGTTGTTTGTAGATCGCCTGCGCCGACTCGCTCGCCATCTTACGATCAAAGGCCTCCACCGCCGGGTGCGCCCGTTGCTGAGAAATCGTTCGGCCCCACTTGCCAATCTTCAGGTTCGGGCAACACTTCTGGCGCACCGAGCAGGCTTGGCAATCCTGGCCCTGCGCCGCCCATTGCAGGACGCGTCGCCCGCCACGGAGTTCGCGTTCCTGCCGCAAAGTCAGCCGCCGGCCCTGCGGACATACCATCTCGTTCACTTCGGTGTCGTGGCGGAAGCAGGTGAAGTGATAGGCCGGATCGCGTTGCTCGGCGCGTCCCGACGGCTGCTTGGTGCGCCCCGTCATCACCCCGTAGAAGTCAATCTGGCGCGTCTGCATGGCCACGACCGTTTCGTGGTTGGTGTAACCGGCGTCGGCCAGCATCTGTTGCGGATATCGTCCCAAGCTGTCCTTGAGCCGATCCGCGGGCGGCGCCAGTTGCGCCGCATCCTGCGGGTCGTTGATCGCTTCGATATCCACGATCAACCCGCTGCGAGCGTCGGCGGCGAGTTGGACGTTGTAGGACGGTGCTAGCCCGCCGTCGGACGTATGCATGAAGCGCGCATCCGCATCCGTCGTCGAAGCTTGCGGTTGTTTCTTCTTGTCGTGTTTCTTCTCGGCCTGTAAACGTTGGATCTCGGCCAACGCCTCTTGCAGCCTTTGCTCTTCGTCGCGAGCTGCGCGGCGGCGCGCTGCTTGTTGCTGCTTCGTCGTCTGCTCTTCGGCTTCCTGGCGTTCGAGTTCTGTGATGTGTTGGCGCGCCAGCTTCAGGTGCCGGCGGATTCTTTCCGCCCGCGAGAAACTCTTCTTGTTGACGTTGGCCCGGATCTTGGTGCCGTCGGTCGCCACCCGCTCGAGCGTGATGAGTTTCTTCATTGTCAGCATGGCGAGCACTTGCGTGAACAGCTCCCGCAACGCTTCGCCGTGAGCGACGCGGAAATCCGACAGGGTGTGATGGTTGACCGGTCGCAGCGCCGTCAGCCACTGCAGACCGGGCTCATACTCCATCTGCCGGGCGATCTCGCGGGCCGAATGCAGGCCCTTGGAGTAGGTGTAGATCCAGACCGACACCAGCAGCTGGGGCGAATGAGCGCTACGCCCGGCGCGGCCTTCGACCGCGCGTGCAGCGGCTTCGAAACCGGACAAGTCGAGCCCCTCGACCGCGCGCCAGATCTTGCGCGCCGGATGCTCCGGGCCGCTCCGGGCGCTCATCGTTTCGATGAGTTTCCGACCGGGTATTCCTTGGCCGGTTGCTCCCCAGCAGAGCCCGCCTCCGCTTCCCCGGCCAGCTACAGTATCGGAGAGAAGAATGGAGTTGGAAACCTTTTTCCAGCGAACGGTAACCTGTCCCTATTTCTGCTGTCTCACGCGAAGGGTGCACCCCAGGGGGGAGGTTGCAGCGGTCCCAAGTGTTGTCCGCGTTTTGTCCACTTTCGGGGTTTCTGAGGCTCGGTCTAAGCAGCTTCCCGTGGACGATAACAACGATCCGACAAACTCACGTCTGAGGGCGACTCAGCAGGGCCTCACAGTTCTCGCCCGCCATCGTGAGGATGCGGAGAACGGTTCGCCTTCTCAGATGGCTTTTCTTGCCTCAGAAACCCAGCCTCGTCGCCGCCCTGGCGCGCTAGTTCTGTCGCTTTGTCGAGGTCCGCCCGCTGTCGCGCGTTGTGGAACCGGTAGCGACATCCTTCAGTCGCAAACCGCTGCTGGGAGGTTCGGGGCATGAGTTCCTTTCCACAGCCACAGTTGCAGGCCAGCGGCTCACGGCCTTCCGGGGACACTTTCGAAGGTCTGCTCGACTTGGCTATCGTCAGCGCCTCACGAAGCGTGTACGCCCATGTGACGGTATGACGTCTCGTCACGGGCGTGTACTTTTGTGTACCCGCATTCCGCGGAAGCATCGCCTTCAGCGTCTCTGCCGTTTAGTAGAATCAACAACTTACAGGTTCTCAACGGAGTCGATGGGTTCGACTCCCACCCCGGGCACCAATATAGCCGCCGCCGTTCGAACTAGTCGACAGTCTCACGTTCTTCGTGTACCTCTCGTGTACCCTTCGTTTCAACGAGAGCAATGCGGTCTTGCGCCCAGGCACGCTCTAAATTAGCATCCAGCCGTTCTTGCCGAGCTTTCACCCAAGGGGCGTAGTTGCGCTCGGTAATCCGCACACTCTCGTGCCCCAGCAGCACTGACACGTCCTCAATCGGCACGCCGGCGAGAAGTAGCTCAACCGACAATGTGTCGCGGAAGCGATGCGGGTGCGCATTCTTGACACCCGCCAGAGAGAACAGCCGCTTCAGCTTGCATCTCCAGGCCTCTGTGTTGTTGTCGACCTTACCTACACCGGACCAGAACCATTAACGCTCGCTCGATCGCGGAATGCTGTTGAGCGCCTCGACGACAAACGCCGGTAGCTTCGCGTACACGGGCTGGCCGGTTTTGTGCATGCGTAACGGCAGCCCGGCACCTTGAAGCCGTTCCGCAGGACACGAACTCGCGTCACCAATTCGAAGGCCCGAGTACGGGAGCAGCAGGACCAAAGCGCGAAGCTTCTTAGCGTTCGGCTGCCCTACCCTTCCGTACGAATCGGTGTAGTGGTCACACGCCGCTACAATACGGATCACTTCTTCCTGGTCCAACGGAAGCGTCGGACTTGGTCGCACGGTCGGGTTCTTCAGCTTGCACGCTGGATTCTCGGAAACCCATTTGCTGTCGAGGGCGAACCGAAAAAACGCTCTTAGCCTCTCCAGCTTCTTGAGAGACGACCTTGCGCCGTCCATCCACGATGCTCGGAACCGGCGCGCTAGTTCCAGGTTCCAGTCGGGCAGTTTGACCTCCCGATGCTACTCCGCAAAGGCCGTCATTTGCTTCGTGAGCTGTGAGTACTTTTTCATTGTGGATTCGGCCAGCCCTCGGTCGGCCGCATCCTCAAGAAAGCGATCGAACGCGAAGCGCATCGTATCGTGTGTCTTCGATAAACCGTGAGCATCGCGTGTTTCCCGCTCCTCGAAATCTGAGTGCGGAGATTGTAACCTACCTGCTCACCTGCTCAGCCGGCGTCGGTACACCCGCTCGACAACACTGTGCGGGATGCGGAGGGTCGTGTAGCTCCTCCTGACTCGACCCCCGTTACCACCCAGAACGAGCACACCTGGTTCCCCCTCAAGAAGACGGCGCAGAGCGCCGGGGCCGAGGCTCCACATCTTGGCCACCTCGGCAACCGTATAGTGGCACTGACGGAAGTCGAGTTCTCCGCTAAACCCATCAGTGTCTTGCCCCTGCCCGTGGCGCTCGCATATCCAGTTCTGCTTAGCCTCAAGCGGAAACCGTAAGACAGGGTGAACTAGCGGGCACCAGCGTGAACGTCGGGGAACAGCCATGAAGCCATTGATCGAATCTACATCGTTGATTACAGGGAAGACCTAGCAGTTTCAAGAACTTGAAGTTGGAGGCGCGGGTGGGAATCGAACCCACGAATAAAGGTTTTGCAGACCTCTGCCTTGCCACTTGGCTACCGCGCCCGAGAGACCTCGAAGCCGGCACCCTTGCGTGTTCCGACCGCGGTGTGCAGCTCCGATTGGAGCGGGAGACGGGGCTCGAACCCGCGACATCGACCTTGGCAAGGTCGCACTCTACCAGCTGAGTTACTCCCGCTCTGCGATTCTCAGTCTAGGCGGGGGGCGCGGCAGGTGTCAATCGAATGCCACTCGCACACCTTGAACCACCGGCACTCAGGCAATACCCCTGTGGGTGGAACACCCTTTCGGCGGATCACTCGGCACACAACGATAATCCGTCACGAGGAAATCCGCCCCGAGTTCGAGATTCGTCCTTGAGATTCGCGGGCGATCACTGGGTGAGGCCGTAAGAGCGACTGGCCCGACGCCGGCCAAGTGGGACGGCCAGAGGCCGCAAGTTTCTCCGAGCGCAGCGCTACGTGTGAACGGCGAGACCACGCTCGTTCGCCACGTTACAGGACGGACGAGAACCCGTGAGAAGCCCATGTTATCCTTGAAACATGAGTTGTTTCGGGCGGTTGCGGTTGTGGCCCGCCATGCTCCTCGTGTTGGTTGGCGCCTCGGGCCTCCTAGTGGCGCAGCGCACCTACCGCGACATCCCGTTCCCTCCGGAACTGACCTTGTACGAAGCGCCGCCGGACGCTAACAAGCCCTCCGAGTTCGCTTTCGCGCGCTTGGCGTATTCGGACCCCTACGGCATGCTGGAGGGCGATCGTCCGTGGGCGATCGACTCGCCCGCCGCCGAGAGGCACTTCCTGCAAGGTCTCCGCCGACTCTCAAACATCCAGTCGCGCTCGACGGAAGTCTACCTTCGCGCGGTGGACGAGGAGCTTTTCGACTACCCCTGGCTGTACGTCGTCGAGCCCGGCCACTGGGCCATCACGGACCTAGAGGCTGAAAGGCTTCGCGAGTATCTGCTCCGTGGGGGCTTCATCATTTTCGACGACTTTCACGGCACGTACGAGTGGGCCATGTTCATGCGGGGCATGCGCAAGATCTTCCCAAGCCGCGCCATCGTCGACCTCACGGGCGAGGAAGAGATCTTCCACGTGCTGTACGATCTCCAGCCCGACGAGCAGATCCCCGGTGTCCAGATGCTCTACACCGGCCGGACCTACGAGCGGGACGGTGTCCAGCCGCATTGGCGCGGCATGTATGACGACGACGGGCGCTTGATGGTCATCGTCAATCACAACATGGACCTCGGTGACGCCTGGGAGCACGCTGACTGGCCCCACTACCCCGAGCGCTACACCGCTATGGCCTACCGCATGGCAATCAACTACATCGTCTACTCGATGACACACTAAGACCGGACGTGCCAGCCAAGGGCCACTGCACCAGGCGGTTTCGTGGGGCGGCCCCCGACCCTTGTGTGGATCCACCTAAGATCGTGTCGTGCAGACCGCCGCGAGTTGCTCATCTTCGAGGGATTTGCGAACCGCGTCGAGCACGCCGTTGAGGAACGGGACGGACTCCTTGCCTGAAAAGCGCCCGCCGATCTCCAGCGCCTCGTTGATGATCACCGGCGCCGGCGACGTATCTTCCATCAGCTCGTAGACCCCCAGCCGCAGGATGCATCGATCCACGGCCGACATGCGCTCCAAGCGCCAGTTGTCCGCGTGGGACTGAATGCGCCCGTCGATCTTCGCGATGTGCTCGACGACCCCTCGGAAGACATTGTTGGCGAACGCATCATCGGTGCTGCCGCCCGCGGTCTCCTTGGACAGTTCATTCCAATACGTTTCGACGACCTGGTCCGGGGAAGCCTTGGAGACCTCCCACTGATAGATCATCTGCAGGGCGCGTTCACGGGAGCGATGGCGGGAGGGCATCTTATTTCTTGGACTTACCCGATGCGCGCAGTTCTTTCACGAGGTTGGCCATCTCGATAGCGGTCATGGCCGCGTCAAAGCCCTTATTGCCGCCCTTGGCGCCGGCGCGGTCGATAGCCTGTTCGAGCGTGTTGCAGGTGAGGACGCCGAAGATGGTGGGGACGCCGGTCTCTCGTCCCGCGGCGGCGATCCCGCGCGATGATTCCGCGGCGACGTAGTCGAAATGGGGGGTATCGCCCCGAATCACAGCGCCCAGGCAGATCACCGCATCGTAGGTGCCGCCGGCACCCATCTTGCGCGCGACCACGGGGATTTCGAGAGAACCGGGCACTTTGACTACGTCGATGGCCTTGGCTGAAGCGCCCATGCGCTCGAGCGCGTCCACCGCTCCGGCCAGCAAGCGATCGGTGATAAAGCTGTTGAAGCGGCTGGCAATGATGCCGAAGCGCAGCCCCTGGGCGCTCAACTCACCTTCGATGACGTAGTACTTTTCTCGTTGCTTCTTCATAGCGGTTGCTGCTGTACGAGCTAGCGGCCCTGGAACTCCAGCTTACGTTTTTCAAGGAAGGCCTGGTACTCTCGAGACTACCCTCCGTGGAGCGGCTCAGCGTAAACTGGGCTGCTTCCCAGCAGCGCCTCGTCGAGCGGGATCTTCAGGCCGCGATGCACAGCGTCCAGACAAAGCGCCACAGCCCACCGGACCGTTCTCTAGTATTCTAACTGCAATTTGAGGCTCTCTTGCGGCACTACGCGATTGACTAAACCGATGCGGTGGGCTTCCTCAGCGGTCACGGGGTCGCCGGTCAGAATCATCTTCAGGGTACGGCCCTTGCCGACTAAGCGGGGCAACCTTTGGGTGCCGTCGTGCTTGACCTCCGGCTGACCCAGGCGCGTAGTGGCGGAGGCCACGGGGATGCCGTGAAAACAGCCCGGAGGTAAGCGCCGGCTGCTTCAGGTCGACCCGACCGACCGGTCAGAGCTCGGCGTTAAACGGCAGACGAGAGACGGGAGAGAGCCGGTGTTTCTTGATTGACACCGCCACCTTGCCCGGTTCTGTGCGAACGGTGATGCCTTCGACCCGCAGCGACACATCATCGGAGGTCTCGACAAGTCCCGGTCCCATCCGAATGGTCATCTCGATCTTAGTGCCGACTGCGACCTCATCGTCGGTCTGAAACAACAAGCCCCGCCGACTGATATTAACGGTGCTCCCGGTGCCGGTAGTGGGCCCCGACGTGTCCTGAAATCGAAAGGCGACAGGACGCCGGATGTCGAATCGGAATGGGCGGTGCTGCACTGTCTACATTGTTCACCTTACGACCCCATCAAAACAATAGAACTAAAAAGTCACAAAAATCCTTTGGTACTATAGACCGTCGGCGAGCGCCTCCGGGCTGCCCCGGGCGAGCCGATCTCCCTGAAGCTGAAGACCCTGTGGTGATTCCGATGAAGTTCACGACCCTTCTGCATTCCGTCAGCTACTCCGGCTCTTGGGGCCAGGCCAGGCTCACCGTGGATGAGTTCGTACGTAAGGCCGCCGAGCTGGGGTTTGGCGGCGTGATGCTGACGGCCAAGCGGCCCCACCTGTCGATGTTGGACTATGACGGCGCCGCGAGAGAGAGCTTGCGGAAGCTGATCGAAGAGCAGGGCCTGACGAAGGTCTGCATCGCGGGCTACAGCAACTTCACGGCCGACCTGGAGCATGCCGAGATCCCGATGCGCGAAATGCAGATCGTGTATGTCACCGAGATGGCGCGGCTGGCCCGGGACGTAGGCGGCGACCTGATCCGCATCTACACGGGGTATGAGAACCCGGCGGCCGGTTATCTGCCGCAGTGGGACTTGGTGGTCGATGTGCTCAAGGAGTGCGCGCAACGCGCCGCCGAGTTCGGAGTGACTGTCGGCGTACAGAACCACCACGACATCGCCGTCGACTACCGCAGCCAAAAGGACCTGATCGAGGCCGTTGACGAGCCCAACTGCAAGCCGCTCTTCGACGCCTGGGCACCGGCGCTGCAAGGCGTCGATATCGTCGAAGCCGCCTCGGTGATGGCTCCCTTGATGCCGCACACGACCATCGCCAACTACCAGAAGCGTCCCCGCTTCCACTACAATCCGGCGGTCATCAATTACGAAGCGCAGACGGCGTATGCCCAAGCGGCACCGATGGAAGACGGCTTTATCGACTACCGCGCCTTCCTCACCGCCCTCCATCAAGCCGGCTTCGCAGGCAGCGTGGCTTACGAGATGTGCTCGCCGCTGCTGGGTGGGGGCAGCCTCGACAACCTGGACCGTTACGCACGTCTGTTCTTGAAGTTCATGGGCGGCCTGGAGTAGGATGCGGAATCCCCTATGGCCGACACCCAGGCAAAAGATCCTTACGAACTTCGTGCCGAGGACGTCCGGGAAGCGCCGACCAACTTGCCGGCGACCTTCCGGCTCATCGGTCCGGGACTGATTCTCGCCAGCTCGATCGTCGGTTCTGGCGAGCTGATCGCCACGACGGTGCTGGGTGCCGAGAACGGCTATACGCTGTTGTGGCTGATCATCATCAGTTGCTTCATCAAGATTGCCGTGCAGAACGAGCTGGGACGCTACGCCATCGGTACGGGCGAGACCGCACTCGAAGCGTTCAATCGCGTGCCAGGTCCGCGGCTGCGGGTCTCTTGGGTCGTGTGGCTGTGGGTCTCCATGGTCTCGATGACGCTGATGCAGACGGGCGGGATGCTGGGCGGCATCTCGGAGATTCTCAGCGGCTTGGTACCAGCCGTCCCCGTGGCGGGCTGGGTGTGGATCGTCGCCTCCCTGACGGCTGTGCTACTCATCGTGGGCCGCTACAGCATGGTCGAGCGGGTCGCCATGGGGCTGGTGGTCAGCTTCACCATTCTTACCGTGAGCTGCGCTTTCCTGTTGCTCAAGCGCCCGGAGTTCTTCTCGTGGGGGAGCGTGGCCGACGGCCTCATGTTCCACATGCCGCAGGGTGGCTTCGTCACCGCCGTGGCGACGTTCGGCATTACCGGGGTGGGAGCGACGGAGCTCGTGATGTATCCGTACTGGTGCATCGAGAAGGGGTATGCGCGCTACGCCGGCCGCCGGGACGACACGCCCGCCTGGCGAAAGAGGGCCTTTGGCTGGATCAGGGTGATGGGTGTGGACGTGCTGAACTCGATGGTGATCTATACCTTCGCCACCATCGCTTTCTATCTGCTGGGTGCGGGTATTCTGCACGGCATGGGGCTGCTGCCGCAGGGTACGGAGATGGTCAAGGTGCTCTCGAGCATGTACACCGAGACGCTGGGCGGCTGGTCGCTCTACTTGTTTCTGATCGGGGCCTTTGCGGTCTTCTACTCCACCGTGTTCGCGGGGACCGCGGCGCACTGCCGGATGTTCGCGGACTTCGTCGCCATGCTCGGCTTCTACGGCAAGCGGGACTACGAGACGAGGCTCAAGTTCACGCGCATCTTTGTGGTGGTACTGCTCGCTATACCGGTGATCTACTTCGCGTTCCTGCAGGAGCCGGTGACGATGGTCAAGATCGGCGGCGTGGCGCAGGCCGCGATGTTGCCGATCATCGGATTCGTGACGGTGTTCCTGCGATACCGCCACATGCCGAAACAGATCCTTCCCAAAGGGTGGCTGACGCTGGCCTTGTGGGTGTCGGTCGTGGTGATGGCGGTTATGATGGGGTATTCGCTGTTCCAACAGGCCGCGCATTGATCAGCGGTGAAACCAACTAGAGCCGCACCGTTGAGGGCGCGGGCCCGCGGGCTCACGCCCGCGGCTCTGTTCCTACAGTAGGTGCATTGCGATGAAAACTCTCCTTCAAGCCATCGTCCTCTCGTGCATTGCCCTTACCCCGCTCGCTGCTGACGAAAATACGCTCACGCCGCAAGAGGTCGGGCAGGGCTGGATTCTCCTCTGGGACGGGAAGACCGAGTACGGCTGGGAGTGGCATGGCGCCGCGAGATGGAGGATCAAAGACGGTGTTCTCAGCTCGGACGGCGGCGGCTCGGGCTGGCTGGGCACGACTAGCATGTTCAGCGATTTCGAGCTCACCCTCGAGTTCCGCACGGCCGCCGAAGGCAACAGCGGCGTCTTTCTGCGCTCGGCCCGCAGCGGACCGGCGCACGAAACCGGCTACGAATTGCAGATCGCCAACCGCCTGCCACACGGTTACAACACGGGTAGCCTGGTCTTCTACGCAAAGGCGAAACCGGCACAGTTCATCGGCAAGAACTGGAACACGTACCATGTGCGTGCGGTCGGCGACCGCATTGTCGCCACCTTAAACGGCCGCGAGGTGCTAGACGTCAGCGACTCCTCACACGCCACCGGAGTCATCGGCCTGCAGTACAACGAAGACAAGCCCATCGAGTTTCGCAACATCAAGCTAAAGCCGCTGGGACTCGGACCTCTGTTCAGCGGCGAAGACCTCGCGGGTTGGCAAAAGGTCGATCGCCCGAACCGCGACGATGTCCACGAGTGGTCGGTGCGAGAGGGAATCCTGCATGTCGAGAAGGGGGCCGGCCAGCTGGAAACCGAGAAGGCGTTCAAGAACTTCGTGCTGCAACTCGGTATCAAGACCAATCCGCCCAGCGCCGACCATCACCCGAACAGCGGCGTATTCTTCCGTGGCGAGAAGGGCGTCTTCTGGAGTGGTTACGAGTCGCAGATCCGCAACGAGTTTCGCAACGGCGACCGTGAACAGCCGCACGATTTCGGCACGGGCGGACTGTACTTCTACGTCCCCGCGCGCCGAGTCATTCCCAGCGATGGCGAGTTCTTCTACAAGACCGTGGTCGCCTACGGCCGCCACATGGCCGTGTGGATCAACGGCATCCAGACCAGCGATTGGGAGGACACGCGCCCTGTCGGCAACAACGCGCGCCGCCAGGCCCGCCTGGTCCCGGGCGTGTTCAGCCTCCAAGCCCACGACCCCACCACCAACCTCGACTTCAAGGGGATCCGGGCGGTCGAGTTGAAGGATCGCTAGCGGCAGGGCAGGCCGGACCCGCCGCAAAGAACACCACAGGGCCGACAGTCGACGTCCCGAGGCGCAGGGGAACTTCGACCCCCAGGCCCGTGACAGCCGCTTAAGGACCTGGCGCAACGAGCGGCCCCGAGTCGTCTGTCTAACGCGGGGAGATAACGGGTTTACGGACTTCTCAAGGGCCGACTACTCCGACGCGCCGGTCCAAGCCGAGGTCGAGAGGGGACCGCAAGACGTGGCTGCAGGACTGGGTTTGTTAGAGTAGGTTTCGCCCGCTACGCCGCAATCTTAGGCACCACGTTACGGAGGAGGATAGGCATGTACCCCTCACGCACGACCCTGGGGTTAGGGGTCCTACTAGCTCTGCTCACAGCCTGCACTAAGGACGTTGATTCAGAATTGATCGAGGCTGCGGCCAGCGGCAGCGCCGACACTGTGGCAGGTTTGCTGGCCGAAGGTGCTGATGCGAATGCGAGAGCCAAGGATGGCCTGACGGCTCTGATGCTTACGGCGAACAACGGCCACGCTGAAGCAGCACAAGTGCTGCTTGACCAAGGCGCTGACTTGAATGCGAAAGCCGAGGATGGCCTGACCGCTTTGATAGGCGCGGCTGCCGCCGGGCACGCTCACGTCGTGCAAGCCCTACTCGACAAAGGGGCCGACCAGGAGGCGCGAGCTGCTGGTGGCCACACGGCCTTGGTACTCGCAGCCGAGAACGGCCACACCCCAACCATGCGAGTTCTGCTGGATCAAGGCGCGGAGCTGGGTGCGAGAACGGAAGATGGCCGGACTTCCCTGATGCTAGCGGCAGACAAGGGTCACACAGAAGTTGTCGAGTTCTTGCTTGACAATGGCGCGGAAGTGGACGCGAAAGCCGACGATGGGTGGACGGCCCTGATACGCGCGGGGAATTCCGGGCACGCCGGCGTGATCGAAACCCTGCTGGCTAAAGGGGCCGATGTCAATGCAGCGGGGAAAGACGGCTGGACGACGTTGATAGGTGCGGCGTTTGGCGGGCACGTCGAGGCCGCGAAAATCGTGCTGGAAAAGGGTGCGAAGGTGGATGCGAGTGCCGCCGGTTTTCGCACGGGCCTGATGCGTGCCGCGTCCGAGGGGCACGCTGAGGTCGTGGAAGTCTTGTTGGCGCACAGGGCCGATGTCCACGCCAGAGATGGCGATCGCCGCACGGCCATCATGGATGCGGCACTCGCTGGGCACGCCGACGTGGTGAAAGCGCTTCTGGCCAAGGGCGCCAGAGTGAATGCCCAGTCAAGAGACGGCATGACGGCCCTGATCAGTGCGGCAGCCGCTGGACATACAGAGGCAGTACGAGTACTCCTAGACGCCCGGGCCGACATGAACGCCAAAGCCGAAAACGGCACGACCGCTCTGATTGGTGCGGCATTTAACGGTCACGCCGGTATTGTTAAGAGCTTGCTGGACCACGGTGCTCCCGTCAACACGAAAGGGGCCAGGGGCCAGACCGTCCTGATGATGGCTGCGGGCAACGGCCAGGTGGAGTCTGTACGTATCCTCTTGGAGCAAAGCGCCGATGTGGAGGCGAAGGCTGAAAGCGGCATGACGGCGTTGATGGGCGCCGCCATCAACGGCCACGCCAATGTTGCCGAGGTCCTACTAGAATATGGCGCCGACGTGAACGCGGTACAGAAAGATGGCTGGACGGCGCTAATGTTCTCCGCGGACAAAGGCCACGCCGAAGCTTCGCGAGTTCTGATTGACGGTGACGCTGACGTGGATGCGCAGGCTCCCGGCGGCCAAACAGCCTTAACACGTGCACTGGCGGCTGGGCACGACCAGATTGTGCCACTCCTTCAAAAGAGAGCGTCTAAAGAGTAACGAGCCCCGCGCAGTTTGTGTTCTAGTCACGACTTGACCTGACATTCTCGTCACACTCAATGAGAGGGTGAACAGGAAAATGTCAGATGACCACTCAACAGAAAATCATTAAGAACAAGCTCAGGTTGTTGAAGCTTGCCCAGACGTTAGGCAGCGTCTCGCAAGCCTGCAAGGTGATGGGCTTCGGCTGCGTCTCTGATTGACACGCCGTAGTCACAGAATATGATATCGAACGCTTGCCTTCGCTGCTCTAGATCGTCACTCATGCCAAATTGCTTAGACATATTGTCCGCATGGAGGCGATCGTAAGCTTGGTAAGAATTTATTACGGCAACAGAAGAGTGGGTAGCAAAGCGCATCCACATTTCCATATCGCCGATATGCGGGAGACTCTCGTCGTATCCTCCGAGTTGATGTTGAACCGTGGTTCGTATTACAGCTGTCGGCGACGACCCGAGGTTCTGTCCGAGAGCACAGATGAGACTGAAGAAATCTTGACCCTTTATGATCTTATAGCCGGCGAAACGAGGGGTTTGGAAAGACTTGGCCAAGGGCCGCGGGGTTCTCAACGGAACTGACCACCCAAAGGTCAGGCCCACGTCGGGATGTTTCCCCATAGCGTATGCTGCCCGATCAAGTGCTCAGGGCATCAACATATCATCGGCCGAAAGGACCAGCAAATAGTCACCATCCGCCCAGTCAAGCCCCTCGTTGTAGGTCTGGATGCCGCCCCGCCTAGTACTTACTATCATAAATAGACGCACTTGTGATAGAATAAGGGCATGGCTAAAAGAGCCACGCCCATCCTTTTGAGTCCTGCTGGGGAACGGACGCTACAGCGCTGGCGACGGGCCCACAAGACCGAACGGCGTACCGCCGAAAGGGCTCGCATCGTCCTGCTGGCGGCCCAAGGAAAGTCGAACCTGGAGATCGCGGCGCAGTTGGGAACGCGGCCGGCACGGGTGTCGAAGTGGCGCACCCGCTTTGCCCGCCAACGGCTGGCCGGCTTGGCCGACGAAGCGCGACCCGGCAAGCCGCGGCAATACGACGCCGCGAGCGAGAAACGCATTCTCAAGAAACTCGATGAATCGCCGCCCAGCGGACAGGCCACTTGGACCGGCCAACTCCTGGCCCAAGCGCTCGGCGAGGTGAGTGACCAACAAGTCTGGCGCGTGCTGCGCCGCCGGGGCATCTCGCTGCGGCGTCGTCGCAGCTGGTGCCTCTCGACCGATCCCGAGTTTGCCCGTAAAGCCGCCGACATCGTGGGACTTTACCTGGACCCGCCCGAGAACGCTGTCGTGCTAGCCGTCGACGAAAAGCCCCACATCCAAGCCCTCGAACGCGCTCAGGGCTGGCTGCGGCTGCCCGACGGCAAGGCCTTGACGGGCTTCAGCCACGGCTACAAACGCCATGGCACAACGACCTTGTTCGCCGCCCTGGAGGTGGCCACCGGTCACGTCACGGCTGGTCACTACCAGCGTCGCCGGCGGCGAGAGTTTCTAGACTTCATGAACCAACTGGTGGATCTCTACGAAGGCTTCGAGTTGCACGTCGTGCTGGACAATCTCAACACCCACAAGCCGAAACGGGATCGTTGGCTCCAGCGCCACCCCAACGTGCACTTGCACTACACTCCGACCTACGCCTCGTGGCTGAATCAGATTGAGATCTGGTTCAGTATCCTCAGTCGGCGGGCGTTGCAGGGAGCCAGTTTCACCTCGCCCTACGAAGTACGCGCAGCCATCGACCGCTTCCTCGAGGCACACAACGAAAACGCCGCCCCTTTCGAATGGACCAAGGCCAGCGTGAGGCAGCGGCCTCTTTCTTACTCATACGCTAACTTATGATCTTAAGTACTAGTACTTAATCGCAAAAGTGCGCGTCATAACACATGACCTTCCGGAATTCTGTCCTCGTCTTTGTTTTCAGTGGATTCGCGCACAGATAGGCGTTGGTCGAACGAAGTGCGAAGTTCTGCAACCCCTGAGAAATAGATAGGTTCGTCCAAGTGGTCATAATTACGCTTACTTTTGCAACCAAGTACTAGTACCATGACGACGAACGGAGATTCGCCGGTCATTAGCAGCTAGCTCCTTACTGATAAGAGGAGCGTCGTCGGTTGAACCATCGTTGATTATCAGTACGAAGACTTTTATCTGCTCTTGCGCGAGAACAGTTGCGACACAGTCACGCAGGAAATGGCCATATTGGTAGCATGGGACAATGACGTCTACGCGTTTCACCACTTGATCTCCACTAAATACCGATTCTTGGCGACGCCTGATCCAATCATTCGGCTCCTAGCAGTCCGTGGCAAAAGTACATTTCATGGGACAATTGTTTTATGGCCATGGGACGAGGAGGACGGCGGCAGCGACAGAAAGAGATCTTTGGGTGGCCGCAGGCGACATGCCCCAGACCGCGGCGTACCCCTTCTGCGGCACTGGAGTGGACCCCTGTGGCGAGGCCAAGAAAGTAGGGACGGGTCGCGGTTGACTGAAAAAGGATAGCGAATCCAGCCCAATGGGGGCATGATCAACTCATCCGGGGAAGCGGAGGCGGGCTCTGCTGGAGAGCAACCCACCAAGGAATACCCGGCCGCAGACTCATCGCAACGATGAGGGCGGGGTGCTCGCCTACTGAGGCCGCATCCCGCCTTGTGCTGCGCCATCGGATCGATAGATCTGCTCATGCCTTAAGAAAACTCAGGCGGCGTTAGCCGCCTCTTCCCACAGCCGCTCATACTCTTGCGGCGGCCGATAGCCCAGCGCCGAATGCAATCGCGTACGATTGTATTCCCGCTCAATATAAGCGCCGATCTCGGCCTGCGCCTGGGCCAAACTTTCATACTCGCTGCAGTCGACTTCCTCGCTTTTCAAAGTCTTGAAAAAGCTTTCCACGTACGCGTTGTCCTGCGGGCAGCCCTTGCGGCTCATCGATATCCTCGCGCCCGCTTGCCGCAGGGTGGCTACATAAGCTTCCGCGGCGTACTGCGAACCTTGATCGGAATGATGAATCCAGCCCGGCGCCGGACGCCGGCTGCTCAACGCTTGTTGCAGCGCCGCCAGCGGCAATTCGGTTTTCAGGTTCGGACCCACGGCCCAGCCCACCACGCGCCGCGAATACACGTCCAACACCACCGCCACATAGACGAAGTGGTTTCCCAATCGTACGTAGCTGAGATCGGAGCCCCACAGTTTGTTGGGACCCGTGGGTTGGAAATCGCGCGTCAGGTTTTCATAACGCCGCAGCGAGTGCTTCGAATCGGTCGTTCGCGGAACGGTGCGGCGACGTCGCCGCAAGAGCTTCTCTTCGCGCATCACCCGTTGCACGCGCTTGCGATTGACCAGCAGCTTTTGACGGCGCAGCTGTTGGGTCGTCCGCCGGGTGCCGTAGGCCGGATGGTCCAAGGCGGCGTGGACAATGGCCTGCCGCAGTTCCCCGACCTGCTCGCTGTCGGGTTTGGCCTGGCGGTAGAGGCTGGCTCGCGCCAGTCCGCTCAAGCGGCACAAATCGCGCGTGCTCAGCGTGCTCATGTTGCCTTGCCGCCTTGCGGCCCGTACTTCCTCAGCGACGCGCCGGTTCCACTGACGATGCTCGGCCGGCGCAGATCCTCGACACGCCGCAAGGCTGCGGACAAAAAATCAATCTCCATGGCCTGGCGGCCGACTTTGCGTTCCAGCTCCGCGAGGCGGGCCTGGGCTTCGTGGCCGGGCTCGACACGGGCGCTGCCGCCGGGACGCCGCCCCGCGCCGGGAAAGGCTCCCTCGACGCCGTAGCGCTCGACTTGTGCCAGCCAGTCGTAGAGCTTTTCGCGCTTCACCTCCAGCTCGCGCGCGAGAGCCGAGCCGGACTCGCCGGCTTCGAGCCGCCGGACGGCCGCCAGCTTGAACTCCTTCGTGAATCGTCTTCGAGACAATCGAACCTCCTTACCGTTCCCTGGTTCATTGTCCCTTCTCTACTGGTCTCGCTTTTCGGGTCCATTCCAATCTGATACGAAGAGTTCCGCGACCGCGAGCAGGACTAAAGTCTAGCCAAACGAAACACATAGGGCTTGTTCGCGGAAAGGTGTCGGGATATCTGAGTGTTGTAACGCAGGCGACCTGACCGAAAGAGCTTCGGGAGGGCGAGAGAACTAAACGCTAGCGTTACAACGATATGAAGGAAGTCACCGATGCAGCTGCGTGCATCTATGCGGTTTGAATCGGACGGGCGAACAGGGTTGAGAGAGGATCGAGGGTCGAGCGATGGGGGGCCGTGATGGTACGCAGGAGCGTGTGTTTTTGGTGCCGGCAGAGTGCTGGAAGGGTGAGCAGGACGGCGCCAAGGGCGGTCCAGGCGTAGGGAAGCGGTTCGCGTCGAAGCGACCGAGTGGATCGAGCTGAGTGCGTTGTCTCATGAGGCGGCGGCGAAAGAAGGCGGGGCGCGGATGCGCAGCTCAACGGCGCTGAAGCGTGCGATGACCCGCAAGCGGCCGCCGCAGCGAGGACAGCCCCAGCCGGTGTGAGAGGGTTCGTCATCGCCGTAGGAGGTCGTGCGCGAGGGGTGAGTGCGAGCGATGAGCCGGCGGCACAACGGCAACAAGCGCCGCGTTTGCGGTGAGCCAGGAAGCCGTAGTAGCGAATGCGCACAAAGCCGCTCGGCAGCAGGTGCAACAGGAAGCGGCACAGGAACTCGTCAAGCGTCAGGGTCATGAGCCGTTGCTGGTTGTCGTGGGCCGAGTCGCGCCAACGGAACGTCACTTGACCTTGCTCGAACGAGACCAGACGATGATTCGAGATCGCCACACGGTGGGTGTAGCGGCTCAGGTAGCGTAGGGTTTGCCCGGGACCTCCGAAAGGCGGGCGCAGCTCGACGACCCACTTATTGCGGTACAGCGTTCGCACGAAGGCTTGGAAGGCGCGAGGTCGAGACAGCGGCGCGAACTGTCCGTAGAAACGCAGCTGTCCCTCGGCGAAGGCTTTCCGCAGACCGTCGACGAACTTGCCGCGAAAGACCTCGGCCAAGACGTCCTTGGGCAGGAAGAAGCGCTTCGACGGCGCATCGATCCAGCGGCGGCGATCGAGCGAGAGACCGCCGGCGGGGACGACAGTGTGAGCATGAGCGTGTTCTTGAAGTCTCTGATTCCAGGTGTGCAGAATCGAAAAGAAGCCGATCTCGGCGCCGAGATGCCGAGGATCACGAGCCACCTTGAGCAGCGTTTGTGCACGCGCGCGCAGAAGCAGCGAGTAGAGCAGCTTCTTATTCTGCAAGGCCAACTGGGAGAGCTGGCGCGGCAGAGTGAACACGACGTGCAGGTAGCGCAGCGGCAGCAGCTCTTTGCGGCGGGCCTCCAACCAGCGCTGGCGGGTGTTGGCCTGACACTTGGGACAATGCCGATCACGGCACGAGTTGTAGGAGATGGGGGGCCGATGGCCGCAGTCTGTGCACTCGTCGCGATGACCGCCCAGGGCGGCGGTGCGGCAACGCTCGATCGCCGACAGCACTTTGAGATGCTGCCCGCTGAGCCAAGCGCGACTTTTCTCGACGAAACGCTCTCCGGCGGCGCGCACCAGATCGGCCACCTCCAGCGACGGCCGTGGCATCTACTTCGTTCCGGGATCTTGCTTCCTCGATGCGCTCAGCTCTAACGAGTCCAGTGGGCTGGCGACGGCGCTGAAGTGGCGCGCCGACAGATGCAGATAGAGAGCGGTCTGCTCTAGGTCGCGATGACCCAGCAGCATCTGGATGGTGCGTAAATCCGCCCCGGCTTCGAGCAGGTGCGTGGCGAAGCAATGCCGCAGAGTGTGGGGGTGAAGCGGCTTGGTGATGCCGGCCCGCAAGGCGGCTTGATGGCAAGCATTCCAGACGGTGCTGGTGCAGATCGGATAATCGGCGGCATGCCAACTTCCGCCCGGAAACAACCACTGTTTCGGTCGGCGCCGCAGCCCTCGAACATACTGCCGTAAGGCGACGAGCAACGGCTCGCTGAGCATGACGTCGCGGTCTTGGCGGCCCTTGCCGCCACGAACGTGGACCGCCCTACGTTGGGGTCAATGTCGTCGATCTGGAGCCGGGTCAGCTCCGCTCGGCGCATCCCGGTGGCGTAGAGCGTCATCAGGATCATGCGGTGGAACATGCTACTGGCGGCGTCGATCAACCGCGCCACTTCCTGGGGGGAAAGAATGCTCGGCAGTCGGCGGGGCTTCTTGGGGTAGGGCGTCAGGCTCAGGTCCCAACTGCGTCTGAGGGTCTTGAAGTAGAAGAACCGCAGCCCGGTCAGGCGTTGCGCCACGGTGTTGGCGGCGAGCTTACGATCGCGGAACAGGTGCGCTTGATACTCGCGAATATGCTCGGGTCCTAATCGATCAGGCCGCCGCTGGAAGTAGCGCGCAAAATCCTCGACTGCACGCAGGTAGACGCGAATCGTGTTCGCGGAGTAGTTGCGACGCTCGAGCTCTTCGAGCGTCTGCTGACGTAAACGTGTCATGGGACACCTCCTTGTGGTGTCCCGACCTTACGCCTATCTCTACGTCTTCTCTCCGCTTACTCCCACGCGAAGCGTCTGCCGAAGGCTTCGTTCATATCGAGATTGGAGTAGATGTTCGGGTGGTTTAGGGTCACCAGATCGGGACTCAACTCGGGTCGCAGAGACTCAGAATCCACGGGCCTGTCAACCACTCTCAACAACACTGGTCGGCCCCTCTCCTCATCAAAACCACGCCAAAGAGTACCGATGACGCTCTTGGCGAGCTTTTCGATCAGATTGAATCTCCCGATTCGCACTCTCGACACAGTTGCTCAGCATGCCCTTGTCACCGTGCTGTCCCTACCACCCCGCCGGAGTGACCCAGCGCTGCAGTCAGTCTGCACCAGGCCATGCTGCCTTCGCCCTTGCGAAGCGGGCTCGGCCTCCGGGGTTTTAACTTTTCAAGGCCACCTGTGGGTTCACTCACGTTACGGCCCGGTGACTTGCTCACCATCCCAAGGATGGCTTTGTCAGTTGGCTTCATCGGCTTCGTTTCCTCCAACGATGCAACTCAAGCTACGGGGCTCTGACTTTTACCCCGGTGGGTCTGTCTCCCACTGAACATGCCAGCCTTCGCTGGACACACTTCGCAACAGTTATCGGCGAAGAGGTAGAATCGGCGTGTCATGATCGGCCGCATCATCAGCCACTACAAGATCACCGACAAGCTCGGTGAAGGCGGGATGGGAGTTGTCTACAAGGCCGAGGATACGAACCTCAGACGTCCCGTTGCCCTGAAATTCCTCGCCGCACATCTCCTCGGCGACGACGACGTCAAGGCGCGGTTTCGCAGTCGCCCTCGTCCCATCTTTGTTGCTGCGGCAGCATCTTCACTTGTTCACAAGCAACCAATTGTGCTGCCAGCGGTCGAACTTCAGGTTCCGCCCAGTGGGAAGGCGCGTCCCATCGTCGGAGCCGAACCGCAGCCCTGCGGAAACGACTGCATCTCGCATTCCCTCTGGGTTGTGGTAGTAGTTGGTGCCGTCCACGTAAGGCGGTTGCTCCGTCAAGAAGAAACTGAACATCGCTTTGCCTCCGTCAGCAAGAAGGCGCGAAAACTCCAGCAAGTAGTGGCGAACCTCTTTTAACGGCATGTGAGTGAATACCGAAGGCAGGTAGATCACGTCAAAGGAGGCGTTTTCGAACGGAAACTCGAACAAACTTGCATCGATCGCCCCGGACTGCCCGTCAAGGGACTGGTAACAGCTCCTGAGATCGAAGTAGACAAACGAAAAATGAGGAGCGTGAGGCTGGATTTCCCTTTTGCACCTATCGATCATCCCCCGATGCCGGTCAAAACCCACGTACGAACGCAGCGGCTGGTGGATCAGGTTTCGCGCGACGCGCCCGCACCCACAGCTCGCATCGAGCAGACGGCATCGCTGGCTGAGAAGTCCGTGGCCCTCCAGTCTTCGGATCAGGGCTTTGCCGACCGTGACGAAAAGAGTCTCCACGTCGGCGTGCGGCCCGCACACGAGATCCATGTACTCCTTTGGCGGGAGCGGGATCGATGGTTCGGCGATGCGCTTACCCGGAATTCCCATTTTCGGGCCCTACCGTGACCACAGCGTACGAGGTCGTACGCTGGTCCCGAGCCACCTCCAGCGTGTCGACCGTATTGTGGACATTGTAGACGCCGATGATCAAGAGCAGCAACCCGCCGAGCATCTGCATGATCGTGCGCCGGTTCGTGTCCACCAGTAGGTGCCGGTCCTTGTCCTCTGCCCCGTTCTTTTCCAGATACCTGGTTTGCCACTGTGGCACCCACAGAATCGCCAGCACGCCCAGCAACGCAAACACCGGTACGGCGCGCACCAGATCGGCCACCTCCAGCGACGGCCGTGGCATCTACTTCGTTCCGGGATCTTGCTTCCTCGATGCGCTCAGCTCTAACGAGTCCAGTGGGCTGGCGACGGCGCTGAAGTGGCGCGCCGACAGATGCAGATAGAGAGCGGTCTGCTCTATTGACTCCCGCATAATATAGAGTCAGTCAAAACAAAGAGAAGACTGTTTCCAGAAGGCCGTGATCAAACGCGGTTTGCGGTACATGCGGCGGAGTGCCTTGCGGGCCCGCTCGTTCAGCTCGCCGTAGTCTTTCGGACAGACGTTCGGCAACTCGTGCTGCTTCCAGTAAGCCCAGATGTATTCCACCGGATTCAACTCCGGCGCATAGGGTGGCAAGTACTCGGTTGCGATGTGGCCTTCGGAGAGTTCGATGAACTCTTGCACCAGGCGGCTACGGTGCGCCGGCAGCCGATCCCAGACGATCAGCAGCGGGCGATCGATATGACGTACCAACGCCTTGAGAAAGTCGGTCACTTGCTCTTTGCCGATCGCACCGGGATAGAGCCGGAAGTAGAAGTTACGCAGCGTCAGCCCCGCCGAGACGGAAAGCTTCTCCCAGTTGAAGTTAAACTGCAGCACCGGTGTTTGGCCACGTGGCGCCCAGGTGCGGCAGCGATGCGGCTTCTGACTCAATCCGCTTTCGTCGATGAAGACGAGCGTACGGCCTTCGTTTTGGGCTTTTTTTTAATGCGCTTCCAGGTCTTGCGCTTCCAGGTGCGGATCCGCTCTTCGTTGCGCTCGCGCGCCTTTCCGGCCGGGCGTTGCGGGCTCCAGTCGAGCGCTCGCAGGATCTTCCAGGCGTGGCCTGCGTGGTATGCGACCCCGAACTCGTCTCCGGTCAGCCGAGCCACCCGCGGACAGCTCCACAGGGGCGTTGGGAAGCCGTGGGCTTCCGGGCCTTCCAGCAGCAGCGACGTCAGGCGTTCGCGTTGTGCGGCATCGAGGAGCGGCTTGCGTCCGGCGCGCCCGGCCTGGCGGAGTCCGGCCGCACCCTGCTCGCGGTATTGCCGCCGCCACTCACTGACGGTTTGGCGAGCGACGTTCAGCCGTCTCGCCGTCTCGGACTGATTGTGGCCTTGGTGGAGCAGCCGCATCGCTTCGAAACGGCGCTTCTCCAGCGCCTTGAAATCCCGCTTCGCACCTTTGGGGTTGCCCATACATATATAGATGCTCCACACTGTCAAAAAGTGTCATAATAATTTGCGGGATTCAATAGGTCGCGATGACCCAGCAGCATCTGGATGGTGCGTAAATCCGCCCCGGCTTCGAGCAGGTGCGTGGCGAAGCAATGCCGCAGAGTGTGGGGGTGAAGCGGCTTGGTGATGCCGGCCCGCAAGGCGGCTTGATGGCAAGCATTCCAGACGGTGCTGGTGCAGATCGGATAATCGGCGGCATGCCAACTTCCGCCCGGAAACAACCACTGTTTCGGTCGGCGCCGCAGCCCTCGAACATACTGCCGTAAGGCGACGAGCAACGGCTCGCTGAGCATGACGTCGCGGTCTTGGCGGCCCTTGCCGCCACGAACGTGGACCGCCCTACGTTGGGGTCAATGTCGTCGATCTGGAGCCGGGTCAGCTCCGCTCGGCGCATCCCGGTGGCGTAGAGCGTCATCAGGATCATGCGGTGGAACATGCTACTGGCGGCGTCGATCAACCGCGCCACTTCCTGGGGGGAAAGAATGCTCGGCAGTCGGCGGGGCTTCTTGGGGTAGGGCGTCAGGCTCAGGTCCCAACTGCGTCTGAGGGTCTTGAAGTAGAAGAACCGCAGCCCGGTCAGGCGTTGCGCCACGGTGTTGGCGGCGAGCTTACGATCGCGGAACAGGTGCGCTTGATACTCGCGAATATGCTCGGGTCCTAATCGATCAGGCCGCCGCTGGAAGTAGCGCGCAAAATCCTCGACTGCACGCAGGTAGACGCGAATCGTGTTCGCGGAGTAGTTGCGACGCTCGAGCTCTTCGAGCGTCTGCTGACGTAAACGTGTCATGGGACACCTCCTTGGTGTCCCCGACCCTACTCCCGACGATGCGTCTTTACCTCATACCCCCGCACGCGAAGCGTCTGCCGAAGGCTTCCTTTATATCTGAGTGTTGTAACGCAGGCGACCTGACAGAAAGAGCTTCGGGAGGGCGAGAGAGCGAGTCGCCTGCGTTACAACACTCAGATATCGCAAGAGCGCCGGGATAAACCGGCATGTTGTCAGGAATGAAAGAGTCCTACAAGAAAGGAAGTAGCGAATCCACCTTGACGCCGTGTCTTGCGGACGGCGTCGCGAGGCGACGTTCGAAGCGTAGACAGGGGCATCGGCGGGCCGGGCTATTGAGCTTCGAAAAATCTGTTTCAGGGTGCCGACCTTGTTTGTGAAAAGGGAAGGCCACACAGGCGTTCGCGCTAGATCGCGAGTGGGCGCCCGGCCCTGCGTAGTCGAGGAACCTGAGCACGCCGAGAAACAACATGCACGAGAACCGGGAGACCTCTGGAATGTCTCGATCTGATCGAGACCGGTCCGAGAAGGCGCTGAGCCGAACGGCGGACATGTACGTTCCAGAGGGGTCTGACTGCGCCGTAGTACCTATGAACCGACCGAACAAAGAAGGGAAACCTTCGGCGGAGGACGGGGAGGGAAGGGCGCAGACCAAGGAGAACACCGAAGAGTCCAACACGAGCCCGACACCGAGCGGGAAGAGAGTGTCCCAGGGACTGGGAGGTGTGCGTAGAACAGCCAAAGAGAGGAAGCAGGAGAAGTTCACCGCTTTACTCCACCATCTGAATGTCGATCTACTCAGGGAGAGCTTTTACGCACTACAGCGGAAAGCTGCGCCCGGGGTGGACGGTGTGACGTGGCAGGAGTACGAGACCGGGTTGGAGGGTCGACTCGTCGATCTGCACGGCCGGGTTCATCGTGGAGCGTACCGGGCGCAGCCCTCGCGAAGAGTCTATATCGAGAAGGCCGACGGGCGGCAACGACCGTTGGGCATTGCGGCGCTGGAGGACAAGATTGTCCAACAGGCCGTGGTGACGATCCTCAATCAAATTTACGAGGTCGACTTCCAGGGCTTTTCGTATGGTTTTCGACCGGGACGCAGTCCCCATCAGGCGCTGGATGCGCTGACGGCGGGGATCCAAACCAAGCGAGTGAACTGGGTGCTGGACTGTGATGTGCGGTCATTTTTGACACGTTGTCGCACGGGTGGCTGGTCCAGTTCATCCAGCACCGCGTGGCCGATCCGAGGATTCTCCGTCTCATCCAGAAATGGTTGCGGGCGGGAGTATCCGAAGACGGTCAATGGTCGGAGACGACAGTGGGTACTCCGCAGGGTGCAGTGGTTTCACCACTGCTCGCGAACGTGTACCTGCACTACGTCTTCGATCTGTGGGTGGAGGCCTGGCGCAAGAAAGTGGCCCAGGGCGACGTCATCGTCGTCCGTTACGCCGACGATTTTGTGGTGGGCTTTCAGCATCGGGCGGAAGCCGAGCGTTTCTGGGCAGAGCTTCAGGAACGTTTGGCCCAGTTCGGCCTGGGACTCCATGCGGGCAAGACGCGGTTGATCGAGTTTGGGCGGTTCGCCGCTCAGAACCGGAAGAGACGTGGCGAGGGAAAGCCGGAGACCTTCACGTTCTTGGGCTTCACGCACTACTGCGGGACGCGCAGGAGCAACGGCACATTCATCGTCTGGCGTAAGACGGCGAAGAAGCGGACGGTGGCGAAGCTGCATCAACTGAAGGCAGCTCTGCGCCGCTGGATGCACGAGCCGACGGCGCAAGTCGGGGAATGGCTGAAGAGGGTCGTCCTGGGCTATTACCAATACCACGCGGTTCCGGGCAATATCGATCGGCTGGCGTTGTTCCAATACCGGCTGCGTGTGCTGTGGCGATTCATCTTGTTTCGTCGCAGCCAGAAGGGACGTAAGTCCTGGAAGAAGCTCAACCGACTGTTGGACCGCTGGATTCCCACCCCGCGCGTTCTGCACCCTTATCCGATGGCACGTTTCTGCGCTACTCATCCGAGGTAGGAGCCCGATGCATTAGCAGTGCACGTCGGGATCTGTGCGGGGGGTGCCGGGTGACCGGCATCCCGACCGCGATCACCTTTCCGCGAACGAGCGCTATGTAATTCGTCTCGTGGGACTTAGTCCTGTCGCGGCCGCGGAACTCTTCGTACCAGTTTTGAACGATGCGGACGGTTCTGGACCCTTGCTCGGTTGATTCTGCCAGACCGAAGCGCCTGCCGTCGCGCGAGACGTCGTAACCTATCTGTTGGCCCGGCGTCCTTTGTGAATCCGCAGCCCATCCTAGGATCAGCTCTTCTAAACACCTGGCGACGGCTCTGATTCACTAACGGACCCGTAGCCGTTCGACCAAACACATCCCGCCCTCGTCGAATGTCTCGATGATCCTGTAGCGGGACCTCGTCGCTCCAAAGGAGGTTGCCTCATGACTACTCTTGGAGAGAGAAAGTTGGACTCGACCAGGACGTTCAACGGAGCTTGACTAGCGGATTACTGGTGGTATCCGGATATGATCGGGATAGGGGGAGGCCTCACGGCTTCCCCCTCCCACACCACCGGGCATACGGATCTGTACCACGGCGGTTCGGATGAGTTTCGCGAAGCGACCGTCTCGTGACCAGTCAGCGACTTGCGGTCGTCGTGACTCGGCGAAATCTCCGTCAGTCAAGGTCTTGAGCCCACTGCCGTCCAGATTGATACGGCACACACCCCGGCTCTCGCCGAGCCTTTGAGCTAAACAGGAGTTGGGAACAATCTGCACTCCATCGGGGGAGACACACCCTGAGTTTGGTCCAGCGTTAACCGGGGCAGCAAATTGCGGCCGAACTCGAACAGCCAGAGGTCCCCTCCAATCACCACGGCCGACCAAGGTGTCGCCTTCCACGTCGAAGACGCCATGCCCTTGTCGACCTACCCGTCGCCACGCTGAATCCCCGACCTTGACCGGACTCGATCAGGCCAGAGCCACCGTTCTAAACCCGCATTTCCAATTTGATTCAAACCTCTCGACCTTCCGGCGGCCTTGAGCGTCTTTATTCATAGGGGCTAGAGCCCGATGAGGACGCCATGGAGGCCAACACCCAATGGGTGAAAAACAAAACAAGCCGTTCCAGCTAAGCTTCAACGGTTTGTTGAAAGTCGATTTCCAAGGATCGCGTGTCACTTCCGACGGCGGGCTGATCCTGGTTCGGGAGTTGGACGAACGGCTCGGGCTCGGGAAGCTGATCGAGGAGCATCTCAGCGACTCGCGACAAGGCTTGAACAAGAAGTTCCCGCTGGCCGATCTGCTGCGGCAGTCGGTTTACAGCCGACTCGCCGGCTACGAGGACCTCAATGACGCCGTTCGAGTATCCGCCGATCCGACCTTTCGCTTGATCGGCTCGCAGAAGAACTGGGATCGCGGCGGGGCGCTCACCTCGCGGCTACAGAGCTTCGAGACAGGGCTGCTCGCGAGTGAGGAGAATCTGCTGGGATTGATGGCGGTGAACCGCGAGTTGGTCGCGCAAGCCGAGACGACGGACGACTGCGAGCGCGTCGTTCTCGACATGGACTCCACCGAGAGCCCCGTCCATGGCCAACAAGAAGGCAGCGCCTATAACGGCCATTTCGAGTCCATCTGCTACCACCCACTGTTGCTGTTCAACCAGCACGGCGATTGTCTGGCCGCCAAGCTGCGTCCCGGCAATGTGCACAGCGCTGACGACTGGGACGAGTTGCTGCTGCCGGAGATCGAGCGCCAACAGGCTGCGGGCAAACAGGTCACCTTCCGCGGCGATGCGGCCTTTGCTAAGCCGGAGATTTATGAGTCTTCGGAGAAACGCGGAGTGCAGTACGCCATTCGCATTCCGGCCAACAAGAGCTTGGAATTGGAGATCGAAGACATCTTGTTTCGCCCGCCGGGAAGGCCCTCCCGGAAGCCCTTGGTGCGCTACAAGAGTTTTCGCTATCAGGCGGAGAGTTGGTCGCAGGCGAGGCGGATCGTCGCCCAGGTCGAACATCACCAGGGCGAGCTGTTCCCGCGGGTCGGATTCATCGTGACGAGCCTGCGCTTGCCAAGCCGCTCGGTGGTGCGCTTCTACAACAAGCGCGGCACGGCCGAGCAGTGGATCAAGGAAGGCAAACAGGCCACGCACTGGACGCGGCTGTCGTGCCATCGCTTCCGGGCCAACGAAGTGCGACTGCAACTCAGCGTGCTGGCCTATAACCTGGGCAACTTGTGGCGGCGGCTGGGGCTGCCGCACAGGATCAAGAGCTGGTCGCTGACGAGCTTGCAGCAGCGGCTAATGAAGACCGGCGGCCGTCTGGTCAAACATGCCCGCTACTACTGGTTGCTGTTGGCCCAGGGACATCTGAACCGGCGGCTGTTCGGTGACATGCTGAGCAGGATCTGGGCGCTGCCTGTGCCCGGAGGGTAACGCGGCGAGCGCGGGGCAGCCGGAGCGGGGAGTTGCCGAGAGGCAAGGTCGGAGCGGTGTCGGCAGAGTGGCCGCTGGCGTTGCCGGAACGCCTTGACCGGACCCGATCTGAAGGCGGACCGGCGAAGAAAGCAGGATCGAACGTGAAAGCAGTGCGAAAACGTTGCACCGCAGCCGTGGCTCGCCTATGCTGTCAGTACCGGGATGGCCAAAACGGTAATCCTGGTTAAGAAGTCTCGCCTCCCCTGCGGTGTCTTCGATCATCCGGAGTCGCCTCGGTGACGTTGTCAAGGTTTCTTGTAGGAACGACACGCAATTCACGCACTTTCTTTGATGGCCACCGACACTTCTCGCTTACTCTAATCGCTTGCGTAACGCTTTGGGTTCCACTCATTTCGGAACCCGGCGTCCGGCTCCCGCGAGACGCCAAAACGGAGCACCTATTTGACTCCCGCATAATATAGAGTCAGTCAAAACAAAGAGAAGACTGTTTCCAGAAGGCCGTGATCAAACGCGGTTTGCGGTACATGCGGCGGAGTGCCTTGCGGGCCCGCTCGTTCAGCTCGCCGTAGTCTTTCGGACAGACGTTCGGCAACTCGTGCTGCTTCCAGTAAGCCCAGATGTATTCCACCGGATTCAACTCCGGCGCATAGGGTGGCAAGTACTCGGTTGCGATGTGGCCTTCGGAGAGTTCGATGAACTCTTGCACCAGGCGGCTACGGTGCGCCGGCAGCCGATCCCAGACGATCAGCAGCGGGCGATCGATATGACGTACCAACGCCTTGAGAAAGTCGGTCACTTGCTCTTTGCCGATCGCACCGGGATAGAGCCGGAAGTAGAAGTTACGCAGCGTCAGCCCCGCCGAGACGGAAAGCTTCTCCCAGTTGAAGTTAAACTGCAGCACCGGTGTTTGGCCACGTGGCGCCCAGGTGCGGCAGCGATGCGGCTTCTGACTCAATCCGCTTTCGTCGATGAAGACGAGCGTACGGCCTTCGTTTTGGGCTTTTTTTTAATGCGCTTCCAGGTCTTGCGCTTCCAGGTGCGGATCCGCTCTTCGTTGCGCTCGCGCGCCTTTCCGGCCGGGCGTTGCGGGCTCCAGTCGAGCGCTCGCAGGATCTTCCAGACGTGGCCTGCGTGGTATGCGACCCCGAACTCGTCTCCGATCAGCCGAGCCACCCGCGGACAGCTCCACAGGGGCGTTGGGAAGCCGTGGGCTTCCGGGCCTTCCAGCAGCAGCGACGTCAGGCGTTCGCGTTGTGCGGCATCGAGGAGCGGCTTGCGTCCGGCGCGCCCGGCCTGGCGGAGTCCGGCCGCACCCTGCTCGCGGTATTGCCGCCGCCACTCACTGACGGTTTGGCGAGCGACGTTCAGCCGTCTCGCCGTCTCGGACTGATTGTGGCCTTGGTGGAGCAGCCGCATCGCTTCGAAACGGCGCTTCTCCAGCGCCTTGAAATCCCGCTTCACACCTTTGGGGTTGCCCATACATATATAGATGCTCCACACTGTCAAAAAGTGTCATAATAATTTGCGGGATTCAATAGATTGAACGGAGCTCGCCATGTCTGATGGCACTCAGTCCAGAGCCGCAGTCGGTATGCTGCCGCTTAGCTTGGTGGTGACGTTTCTGCTTGGTTTTCTTTCGAGCGCGCAGACACCGCAGCAGCCTCCCGCGCGGCCGGGCACCGGCGAACGGCGCGGTCCGCCGATTCAGGAACGCTCCCGCCCGAACGTGCTTGAGGGCACGGAGAACGCCGATATCCTGGAGACCGGTGAGGGCGACACGTGGCTGCTGGGTCGCGAAGGTGACGACATCCTGCGCGGGGGAGCAGGTAGTGACGCGATGGACGGAAGCGAAGGCATCGATCGGCTCGAGGGCGGTGCGGGGGACGACGTTCTCGACGGGGGCGCGGGCATGGACCTCCTTCTGGGCGGCGAAGGCGACGACATGATGGACGGCGGCGACGACGAAGACACGCTCGACGGAGGCCCGGGCAACGACGATTTGGATGGAGGTGACGCGGGTGACATTCTGCGTGGAGGCGACGGTGAGGACGCGGTCGTAGGTGGCGATGGCAACGATGTCTTGGTTGGGGGCAACGCCGCAGACCGCCTGTTTGGGCAGGACGGCAACGACACCCTGTCCGGTGGTCCGGGTGACGACGAGGCCGACGGCGGGGACGCAAGTGATGTGCTCGACGGCGAGGCCGGCAACGACACCCTGAACGGAGGTGCGGGCGACGATGTGGTCCGGGGGGAGGGGGGGGGCGGCGGGCAACGACATTCTCAACGGAGGGGCTGGGAACGACGCACTCACTGGTGGCCCGGGCGACGACCGTTTACTAGGAAGCAGGGGTGACGATCTGCTCGACGGCGGCGACGGCAACGATACCCTGGTCGGCGGCGCCGGGACAGATGTGTTGAAGGGAAGGCAAGGATACGACTGGCTGCTGGGCGGCCTTGGCGCGGATACAATCCGAGGCGGGCCAGAGGACGACCTGATCGTCCTCAGAGCGGGCGACATCGGTGTCGACGAGAACGAGCTGATCGACGGCGGCACCGGTCAGGACATCCTCGTTCTCAACGGCTTCACCCACAGCGAGTTGCACGCGGTCACTTTACTTGGATCCAGCAGTGGCTTCCTGTCAGACCCCAGAACGGGTGGAACTTACTACGTGGCAGCCGTTGAGCAGGTGCGGCATGCCCATCTGTTCACGCACGTTGGTCCGGTTGAAGAGCGCGCCGTTTCCTTCGTGCTCGTCAACCCGTCGAGGATCGCGGCGAGTTCCGGGCACATCGTATCTTTTGACCGGGAGGGACAACTGCTACCGCTGTCGATAGACGGCGGCGCTTCAGAGTCGACCTATTCGTTTACGGTGCCCCCGCTCGGACGCGTCACGATCGAAGGCTCAACGCCCGATCCCTCTACTCCTGGAACCGCTCAGCTACTGGTGGATCACGGGTTGAGTGGTTACATAGAGGCCGGAGCCGCGGCAGCCGAAGTCGAGCTTCTCGACAGCTTCATGGTTCCCGTGCGTGAAGATCGAGCTGCCGGTATCCATACAGGCGTAGCCATCATTAGCAGTACAGTTCCAAGTCGCGTCAAATTGACGCTACATAAACCGAGCGGCGAAGAGGCCTCCACTCAGAATAGAGGGGGCGTTGAGATTGATCTGCCCGCTCACGGCAGCCGTGTCGTGTTCGTGCGAGAGATCTTCGGCGACCTGCTCGGCGAAGCGGATAAATTCCAAGGGACGATGACGGTCGAAGGAGGAATCGATCGGCCGCAGGAGGGCGGTTCGCTGGCGGCAACAGGCATACAACAATTGTCCACGAACGGTGAGTTGTTCACGTTCCCTGTGACACCGGTCGGACCCCTGCCCGCCGCGCAAACGCTCTACTTCCCGGTGTTGGTCAGCGGTGGTGAGGGAGTCACCTCACTCGTCCTGGTGAATCCGTCTCCCCTGGACAGGGCGAAAGGAACCTTAGCCTTTTTCGATGATGCCGGCCAAGCGTGGTCAATCGCTGTCAATGAGCTCAGCGCGACCGGCTCAGTACCCTACGACATCGGGCCGCTCGGCAGCGCCCTCTTCACAGTGCCAGGAGGCGGGCCTCTTCAACTGGGAAGCGCTCGAGCTGAGACCACCGAAGGGCGGGTAGGAGGGGTGCTGGGTCTGGCGTCTCCCACGTTTGGAACAGAGGTTGCCGGGCCGAGTGGAGCTTTCGAGAGGCTCATCGCTCCGGTGCAGCGTAATCGTGCCAGCGGGCTGAATGTCGAAGTGGCCCTGTCATCCGTGCAATCTGTTCTCAACCTGGAGCTGGTGCTTCGTGACACGCGAGGAACCGAGGTGGAAGAAGGCAGCGCGCGCCTTCGATTGCCGGCTAACGGCAGCACGAGACGGCTGCTCGACGACCTTTTCCCAAACGCCGACACGGATAACTTTGAAGGGAGCGTGTCTGTGATCGCCGAAGGAGGCATGCTGGCCGCTCATGTCATGCAGGTAGGCGGCGGATCGGCTGGACGCGCAATGATGCCTGTGGCGCGACTTGACCCCTAGTACTTAAGATCATAAGTTAGCGTATGAGTAAGAAAGAGGCCGCTGCCTCACGCTGGCCTTGGTCCATTCGAAAGGGGCGGCGTTTTCGTTGTGTGCCTCGAGGAAGCGGTCGATGGCTGCGCGTACTTCGTAGGGCGAGGTGAAGCTGGCTCCCTGCAACGCCCGCCGACTGAGGATACTGAACCAGATCTCAATCTGATTCAGCCACGAGGCGTAGGTCGGAGTGTAGTGCAAGTGCACGTTGGGGTGGCGCTGGAGCCAACGATCCCGTTTCGGCTTGTGGGTGTTGAGATTGTCCAGCACGACGTGCAACTCGAAGCCTTCGTAGAGATCCACCAGTTGGTTCATGAAGTCTAGAAACTCTCGCCGCCGGCGACGCTGGTAGTGACCAGCCGTGACGTGACCGGTGGCCACCTCCAGGGCGGCGAACAAGGTCGTTGTGCCATGGCGTTTGTAGCCGTGGCTGAAGCCCGTCAAGGCCTTGCCGTCGGGCAGCCGCAGCCAGCCCTGAGCGCGTTCGAGGGCTTGGATGTGGGGCTTTTCGTCGACGGCTAGCACGACAGCGTTCTCGGGCGGGTCCAGGTAAAGTCCCACGATGTCGGCGGCTTTACGGGCAAACTCGGGATCGGTCGAGAGGCACCAGCTGCGACGACGCCGCAGCGAGATGCCCCGGCGGCGCAGCACGCGCCAGACTTGTTGGTCACTCACCTCGCCGAGCGCTTGGGCCAGGAGTTGGCCGGTCCAAGTGGCCTGTCCGCTGGGCGGCGATTCATCGAGTTTCTTGAGAATGCGTTTCTCGCTCGCGGCGTCGTATTGCCGCGGCTTGCCGGGTCGCGCTTCGTCGGCCAAGCCGGCCAGCCGTTGGCGGGCAAAGCGGGTGCGCCACTTCGACACCCGTGCCGGCCGCGTTCCCAACTGCGCCGCGATCTCCAGGTTCGACTTTCCTTGGGCCGCCAGCAGGACGATGCGAGCCCTTTCGGCGGTACGCCGTTCGGTCTTGTGGGCCCGTCGCCAGCGCTGTAGCGTCCGTTCCTCAGCAGGACTCAAAAGGATGGGCGTGGCTCTTTTAGCCATGCCCTTATTCTATCACAAGTGCGTCTATTTATGATAGT
The DNA here is from genome assembly GCA_965248255.1 of Bryobacterales bacterium. Taxonomy (GTDB): domain Bacteria; phylum Acidobacteriota; class Terriglobia; order Bryobacterales; family UBA6623; genus JAKZVK01. Next base: position 712,812 of record CBDFIW010000004.1, on the reverse strand, counting down.
AAGTACTAGTGTCAGCGGCTCCCCGCGCGAGGTTATGTGGTGCAAAAGTTCTGGATTAGTCTAGATTTCTCACGGCGACAACCTCTTCTATGACTGGGATGAGCACCAATCACGCAGATACTCCCAAGCCGCCTTCGATTCCTCCTATGGCGCGGATGTGGGGCTCGCTCGCGTTCTGGATTGGACTCGCATACGCGTGGGTCCTGCTCGCCGCCGTCCCCCCGCTGGTCGTTAGCTATTGGTTTCTCGACGGCATGGGTCGCGGCGAAGTCTTCTGGACGAATTTCACTGCTCAGTCTCTTCTCTTCGTGACGGGTGTGTTGCTGTTCGGGCTGGCGGTTGTCGTTCCCGTTCGGGTGTACGCGGTTAGTCCGACATTACGGAGGGCCGCCGTACACATGGGCGTCTGGATCGGCGTCTTTTGCGGCTGGCTCTGGTCGATCCAGTACGAGGAGTACCTTCTTGCGTTTCACGCAGGGGCATTCGGCGAGTCTGATCCGCTGTTCGGAGACGATCACGGCTTCTATGTCTTTGTTCTGCCCGCGCTTTCGACGACGCGAATTGTGCTGATGTGGCTCGCCACCGTGGGCGCGGTAGCCGCGATCGTTGCGCGCATCGATTGGCTGAGCGTACAGGGGCGTTCGGGCGGCACGACGCTGACACTCTGGACCAAACTGGGCCTGCTCTCTACAAAAGGCCTCAACGCGGCGCTCTTTCTGCTTGGACTCTCGCTCGTGGCGCAAACGTTCCTCGCACGCTATGGGCTGTTGTTCAAAGACAACGGCGACAGCGGGGTCAGAACCGGCGCTGCCTACCTCGACGTCACAGGCATGTTCTCCACCTTAAACATGATCTACCTGTCAATTCTGGTCGAGCTGGGCATCATGGCGGTCGTCGGCTACAGCCTCCACCGAGTCGGACAGCACTGCGAGGGGCTGGTTTCCGAGCGTGCCGACGACAACGTCGTCAGCCCACTCGGCCTGCGCACGCCGCTTCGAATGGGCGTTGGCCTGCTGGTACTCGACCTGGCGTTCTTCGCGGCCGTAGTAGCTCGCGACCATGTCTTTGTCACGCCCAACGAGCCGACAATCCAATTGCCCTACATCGAACGCCACGTGGAGGCCACCATTCGTGGCTACGGGCTTGACGGTGTGGAGACGGTGGACTGGCGACCGCCGGAGGAGCCGCTTACGGCCCAGCGGTTGCTGGCGAGCCGAACCGTTGCCAATGCCCCGCTACTGCCGCCCTGGGTCAGCTATTTGGAGGAGCCGCCTGACATCGGACACTACGAGCGGATCCAGGCGTCGGACTCGACTGTCGTCTATGGCCCGATGCTCCAGGTATATGAACAGGAGCAGCAACTGCGTCCGTACTATCGCTTCATATCCGTCGACGGCGTCCGATACAAAGTAGACGGTGAAAAGCGCATGTTCGTGAGTGCTGTCCGTGAGTTGCCGTCAATCGGATTGGGGGGGGGCGAAGCAGTGGCTCCAGCACTGGGGAAGCGCGGTGCTAATGTACACGCATGGCTTCGGCCTGGTGATGAGCCCCGTGAACGAGGTTAGCGGCGAAGGCAGTCCTCGCTACGCTCTCGGGGGCGTCCCGCCACAGGCGACAGATCCCGTCTTCGAAGCCGAGCCACGCATCTATTTTGGCGAAGGAGCCAAGGACGGGTACATCCTCACGAATATCCGTCATCTTAAGGAATTTGACCACGCCACACGCCAATCCCGCAGCGAAGCCATTCACCGCCCTGACCCCGACGAGGGGATTCCGGTTGATTCGGTGTTCAAACGGCTTTTCCTCGGTCTTTACACGGGCGATCTGAACGAGTTTCTTTTCTCGCGCTTTATCGATGCCGATAGGACACGAACCCACCTGTTTCGAATGCCCATTCAGCGCATACGCAGCATTGCACCATTTCTGTTTCTCGATACGAACACGTATGCCTTTATCGCGGAGGGCAAGATTCTCTGGATGGTCAACGGGCTAACAACGACCGACAACTACCCTTACTCGTTTCGCGAGGTTTTGGGTGATAAGGCCGACGAGCGCGCACTGGAGCCGCTGCCCGAACGCATCATCAACTACGCGGAAGACTCGGTCAAAATCACGATCGACGCATACAGCGGCGATGTACGCTTCTATCCAGGATTACCGTTTTGGCCATCCCGGTACTGACAGCATAGGCGAGCCACGGCTGCGGTGCAACGTTTTCGCACTGCTTTCACGTTCGATCCTGCTTTCTTCGCCGGTCCGCCTTCAGATCGGGTCCGGTCAAGGCGTTCCGGCAACGCCAGCGGCCACTCTGCCGACACCGCTCCGACCTTGCCTCTCGGCAACTCCCCGCTCCGGCTGCCCCGCGCTCGCCGCGTTACCCTCCGGGCACAGGCAGCGCCCAGATCCTGCTCAGCATGTCACCGAACAGCCGCCGGTTCAGATGTCCCTGGGCCAACAGCAACCAGTAGTAGCGGGCATGTTTGACCAGACGGCCGCCGGTCTTCATTAGCCGCTGCTGCAAGCTCGTCAGCGACCAGCTCTTGATCCTGTGCGGCAGCCCCAGCCGCCGCCACAAGTTGCCCAGGTTATAGGCCAGCACGCTGAGTTGCAGTCGCACTTCGTTGGCCCGGAAGCGATGGCACGACAGCCGCGTCCAGTGCGTGGCCTGTTTGCCTTCCTTGATCCACTGCTCGGCCGTGCCGCGCTTGTTGTAGAAGCGCACCACCGAGCGGCTTGGCAAGCGCAGGCTCGTCACGATGAATCCGACCCGCGGGAACAGCTCGCCCTGGTGATGTTCGACCTGGGCGACGATCCGCCTCGCCTGCGACCAACTCTCCGCCTGATAGCGAAAACTCTTGTAGCGCACCAAGGGCTTCCGGGAGGGCCTTCCCGGCGGGCGAAACAAGATGTCTTCGATCTCCAATTCCAGGCTCTTGTTGGCCGGAATGCGAATGGCGTACTGCACTCCGCGTTTCTCCGAAGACTCATAAATCTCCGGCTTAGCAAAGGCCGCATCGCCGCGGAAGGTGACCTGTTTGCCCGCAGCCTGTTGGCGCTCGATCTCCGGCAGCAGCAACTCGTCCCAGTCGTCAGCGCTGTGCACATTGCCGGGACGCAGCTTGGCGGCCAGACAATCGCCGTGCTGGTTGAACAGCAACAGTGGGTGGTAGCAGATGGACTCGAAATGGCCGTTATAGGCGCTGCCTTCTTGTTGGCCATGGACGGGGCTCTCGGTGGAGTCCATGTCGAGAACGACGCGCTCGCAGTCGTCCGTCGTCTCGGCTTGCGCGACCAACTCGCGGTTCACCGCCATCAATCCCAGCAGATTCTCCTCACTCGCGAGCAGCCCTGTCTCGAAGCTCTGTAGCCGCGAGGTGAGCGCCCCGCCGCGATCCCAGTTCTTCTGCGAGCCGATCAAGCGAAAGGTCGGATCGGCGGATACTCGAACGGCGTCATTGAGGTCCTCGTAGCCGGCGAGTCGGCTGTAAACCGACTGCCGCAGCAGATCGGCCAGCGGGAACTTCTTGTTCAAGCCTTGTCGCGAGTCGCTGAGATGCTCCTCGATCAGCTTCCCGAGCCCGAGCCGTTCGTCCAACTCCCGAACCAGGATCAGCCCGCCGTCGGAAGTGACACGCGATCCTTGGAAATCGACTTTCAACAAACCGTTGAAGCTTAGCTGGAACGGCTTGTTTTGTTTTTCACCCATTGGGTGTTGGCCTCCATGGCGTCCTCATCGGGCTCTAGCCCCTATGAATAAAGACGCTCAAGGCCGCCGGAAGGTCGAGAGGTTTGAATCAAATTGGAAATGCGGGTCTATAAGATCGCCGATGATCCCATCATCAATACTTGGGAGCGTATCTATCCCGGGTTGTTCGAACCGGCATCCGCCATGCCGGCCGCCGTTGAAGACTAGCTTGCCTATCCGCTGCAATGGTTCCACATCCAGTTCGACGACATTTACAAGCGGTATCACCAGCGCAATCCGATCGAGTTTTACAACGCGGAGGATCTGTGGGATGACGCTGATGAGGTCGTCGGCTCGATCGGTCGTGGTTTGACCGAATTCGGTACGACGGACCAAATGACCTTTTCCTACGAGGGCTACAACCTTTTATTGGATCCGGCCGACCTACCCGCGAACGCGGCGGTCGGCGAGCCGGGCGATCTGCAATACGCCATGCTTATGCCCTTTACCCCCGAAGGCGCCAGAAACCTCAGATCGCTCGTCGTCGCGTTTCAGGATCCAGGTAACTACGGCAAGCTGCTGAACCTTCGAGTGCCACAGGGAACATTCATACCCGGGCCCGAACAGGCGGACACTCTGATCGACGACGACGCCCAGGTGAACCAGCAGATTACGTTGTGGGTGCGCCATGGCTCAGAGGTCGTGCGGGGGCATACGCTACTGCTTCCGGTCGACGGCGACTTACTCTATGTCGAGCCGCTGTGGATCTCTTCACTCCAGAATGCGCTTCCACAGATCAAGCTCATATCGGTGGTCTATCGCGGCCGCACGACCATGGCGACTTCGCTGGACGAGGCGATTCGGCTGCTTGAACGTTCCGAAGCCGAGGAGCAAGAGGAGAACGAGCTTCCTTGGTTCCGCGAGGCTCGAAGTTCAGGAGGGTATTGAGAATGTCGGGCCGACTTGGACTTTCCGTCATCTGGTCTTACCTGTTCGCCATTCTGTTGATGGTGTTTCTCTTTGTCATCTTGGTCCCCGATGCCGACGGGCCGTCGCCCTGGGACGCGCAGGCGTTTCGATCCGGAATGCTCGAGATGTTTGCGAATTTTCGCATCCTCGACGAGCTGGCGGACTTGAGCGTTGTGAAAGTCGCCGATGTTGGCGACGGTTTTCTCACGGTGGACCTCGATTTGATCGCCGTCTCAGACAGGAAGTTTGGGTGGGCTCCGTTCTACCTCGCTCTGCTGTTGGCATCGGTGGCGCTGCTGCTTCGTGGCATCCGTCAGCGGCTACTTGCCAGCTACTTCGAGGTGAGCCCGTCAGCGAGAAACCAAGTGTCAAGCTACTTCTTCGGCCGCGGGCTGAATCTGTTCTTTCCCTTCGGCCCGGGCGAGCAGGGCACGACCCAGTCGTTGGTGGACGGTGGCGCCCCGGCCTCGGTCGCCGCTAAGATCGTTTTCCATAACCGTCTTTTCGAAGTCTCGGCGATCCTCCTCGTGTTGGCCGCGTGCCTGGTCTACCTCGGGTGGAACGGCGCTGTGGTTCCGGCATTCTGGGCGCTCCTTCTCGTCTTCGCAGTCGTTTCTCTCACCCGCCCCCTCGGACGCGCCACTCCCGAGGGCAGTCGCCGGAACCCGCTCACCCATGTGTGGTTGGCCTTGAATGGAAGGGCGCTTGGAGCAGCGGCCAAGCGGCTCTTGGCCAGACCGAGCTTCATGCTAGGCGTCTGGCTGCTGTCGGTCGTCGCGTTAGGGGTTGAAATCCTGGGCTACTGGTGCATCAAGCAGGCCTTTTCGTCGCCCATGGACGATTACGTCCCGATGAAGGATTTGGGGTTCATTGAGTTTGGGATCGTCATCACGGTCGCCAATATGACCAGAGTACTCCCTTACACATTCGCGAGCGTCGGCATTTACGAGATCGTCTCAGTCGCGATGTTCCGTGTTTTTGGAGAGGGATACCTGTCCGGCGCGACGGTTTCGTTGCTCGATTCACTTCTCATCAATGGCCTGTCGCTGCTCGGCTTTGTGATCGTACTTTGGCGCGGGCGCTTTCCGAGCGTACTCGAGACATGGCGCGCGTTCTTTCGTCAATCATCACTCGAAAGTCAGGCCGAGGCTTCGTGAACTATACCGAACCCTACATTCCCCGTCCCGCCGTCCTGTGGAAGTCATTCGCAGTCTGGACTTGGGCGCTCTTCGGCCTGGTTGGACTTGAGTTCATAACGAACGTGTTCGTGCAGTTCTGGTTCAACCAGAGCCTCGGATATCGGACCATCTTCTGGACGAATCTACAAATGCAGGTAGCCCTGTTCGCGGCGTACGGGATCCTCCTCGGGCTTTCGGTCTATGCTCCGGTTCGAATGCACGCGAGAAGTCCGACTCTGCGATCCGCTGCGCTGCATGCCGGTGTGTGGATCGGGATCGTCGGCGGTTGGATCCTTGCCGGCAACTACCAACAGTTCCTACTGGCGATGCACGGCGTGCCGTTTGGGCGCGTGGACCCCGTTTTCGGTGAAGACATCGGATTCTACGTGTACGTTTTGCCGGCGTGGCGTCTTGCGCTCGCAGCGATCGAGCCGGCAATCCTGCTCAGCGCGATCTCGTGTTTCGTAGCCCGTTCGGATGAGCTGCACTCGAACGGCGGCTTGCGTCCGCGAGGTATCACCCTATGGGGCAAAGTAGGGGCGTTCGCGGTTCCCTACATCCGTGGCCTGGTTTATCTTCTGGGGACCGTAGGAGCCCTCGAAGCCTACCTGGGCCGTTACGCTCTGCTCGTAAAGAACAACGAAGCGGCCGGCGTGAGGACGGGTGCTGCCTATGTTGATCTTGGGGGAGGGGGGGCCTTCTCAAACCTTCATAACGTGTATGTTTTGGCTGCCGTCTCAGCCGGGCTGGCTTTGGCGGTGGCCGTTTTGCTGGCGCGCCTCTATCGCCACTACGTGGAGGTTGGTCAAAGTCCGCCAGCGGAGGCCGAGGTTCCTCTTTCTTCCCGTCCCCCTGCGTCGCCTCCGTCGCTTCGACGACCGGTCTGGGCCGCCGTGATCTTGCTTGCCTTGCAGCTGTGCTTTTCGCTGGCGGTTATCCTACGAAACTACGTCTTTGTCCAGCCAAACGAACCCTATGTACAGCAGCAATACATCAAACGGCACATCGACGCCACTATTAAGGCGTACCAACTCGACGCCGTCGAGGTTAGGGAATGGATCCCGCCGGAGGGCGCGCTTTCAGCCAACGATCTGCTGTCGAGCGAGACGGTTCGCAATGCCCCTGTCGTCGCCCCTTGGGTAAGCCATTTGGAGGAGCCGCCTGATATTCAGCACCTCGAGCGTCTTGCAACCTCCAAGTCGACCATGGTCTTCGGCCCGCTGTTGCAGATTTATGAGCAGCAGCAGCAGTTGCGGCCGTACTACAAGTTCCTGTCGGTTGATGGCGTCCGTTATACGCTCGACGGTCGGAAGCGGATGTTCGCCAGCGCGGTTCGGGAGCTTCCTTCGCTCGCCCTTGTCGGTCAGCAGGAGTGGCTCAAGTATTGGGGCTCAGCGGCGCTCCAGTTTACCCACGGCATGGGTCTTGTGATGAGCCCTGTCAACGAGGTCGATGAGATGGGAGGCGCGACGTATGCCGCTAAGGCAGTGCCTCCGCGTGTCACGCATGAAGCCCTTGAACACGAACCACGCATCTATTTTGGCGAGGGGGCCAAGGACGAGTATGTACTGACCAATGTCAATGGCCTTAAGGAATTTGACTATGCAACCGATCAGTCGCGCGAGGAGTTTTCCTTTCCTGAAGAACTGACCGACGGGATCCCTGTTGACTCCCTGCTCAAGAGAGCGGTTTTCGCCGCACATACCAAAGACGTCACGGCATTTCTGTTTTCACGATATATTGACGACGCTCGCACCCGCGTACACATTAGGCGAACACCGATAGCGCGCATTCAAAGCCTTGCACCGTTCCTGTTCCTCGATACCAACAGCTATGCGTTCATCGCCGACGAGCGCGTGCTGTGGATGGTGAACGCCCTCACGACGAGCGACCAATATCCCTACTCCTTCCGCGAAGTCCTCGGCGACAAGTCGGATGAGCGGGCCGTCGAGCCTTTCCCCGAACGGATCGTCAACTATGCAGAAGACTCGGTCAGGATCACGATTGACGCCTATAGCGGAGACGTCAAGTTCTATAAGATTTCTGATGATCCGATCATCAATACGTGGGAGAGAATCTACCCTGATCTGTTTGCGCCCGCCTCTTCCATGCCGCAGGCCGTCGAGGCACAGCTCACCTATCCGCAGCAGTGGTTTCACATACAGTTCGACGACATTTACAAACGGTACCAGCAGCGCGACCCGATCGAGTTTTACAACGTCGAGGATCTCTGGGATGACGCCGATGATACGCTCGGTTCGATCGGCCGCGGGCTGAGCGGCTTCGGCGCCGGCGACCAGATGACCTTTTCCTACGAAGCCTACGACGTGCTTCTCGATCCGGCCGACTTACCGTCGGGCGTCAATATTGGAGAGCCTGGCGAACTGCAATTTGCCAAGCTGATGCCGTTTACGCCCGAGTCCGCACGTAACTTGCGGACACTCGTCGTTGCCCTTCAGGACACGGACAACTACGGACGGTTGATCAGTCTTCAGATTCCGCAAGGAATGTTCGTCCCCGGCCCGGAACAAATCGATGCGTACATCGACAACGACCGGCCCGTGCATCAGCAGGTGACCATGTGGATTCGGCACGGTTCCGAAGTCATCCGGGGGCGCACGTTGTTGCTTCCGGTGCGGGGTGACCTGATGTATGTCGAGACGATCTGGGTCAATTCCCTACAAAACGATCTGCCGCAGCTTAAGCTCGTCGCGGTGCGCTACCGCGACCGGATTACGTCCGGTGCAACCCTCGAAGCCGCGCTCCGAAAGCGCAAATCGTTCGAGCCCTCCGACACTCAACCTGTCTTTGTTGAACAGAGAGAGTCGATGCTAGTAGAGATGGAGAATCGCCAGGGAGGCGGCGATCGTAGGTACGGCCACGAGGACGCCGACGCGAACGAGCCGTCCGACGCTGACATGCACACCGTGGCGGCGCAGTATCTCGATCCACAGCAGGCCGGCGAGGGAGCCCATCGGCAGCAAGCGCGGCCCTAGGTCGCCCCCAACCAGGGCAGCAAAAACGGCGAGGTTGCCGGCGGCGGACACTTTTTCAAGTGCCATCATGTTGAGGTAAGCCATCGGGTGGTTGTTGAGCAGGGCCGAGCCGATGGCCGAGGTTACGCCGATCGTCGCAAGGCCGGAGTTCTCGTAAGGCGCCGCGAGCCGGCTGACGAGGCCCACTTCCTTCAACCCCAGCGACATAATGAGCACGGCGGCAAGAAACGCAAGTGTTTCCCAAGATACGCCCTCTCGCACCACCCTCAGCGGGTGTGCGCCCAGGTGACGGCGGGTGAGCGCGAGCGAGAAGAGCGCCCCGGCCGTTGCGACTGCCCACACAGGCCCGCCCATCGAGCCGAACAGCGGGTACGAAACGAGGACGCACGCGAGCAGCGCAATCATAAGCCGCTGCACCGTGGTCGAGGCCGATACTCGCTCTGGAGCTGCTGAAAGCGACGCGGTCAAGTGGGTTGCGAACACGCGCCTGAGAACGATGAACGCCATCAGCCAACCGGCGATAGCCACCGGTATCATGTGGCGGGTGTATTCGTTGAAGCTGATTCCCAGAAAATCCGCCACCACCATGTTCATCGGATTCGAAACGGGAAGCGCCGCGACCCCGGCCGACATGAACACCGCGAACGCAAACGGCAACGCGAGTTCCGGATGGTCTGGGCAGCGGCGTCGGACGAGCGTCAAAACGAGCGGGGTAAGCAGTAGAATCGCCGCATCGTTGTTGAACGACGTCGACGTCACCACGCCCAGGGCGAAGACAAGCAAGAACAACCGGCCCGTTGACGTCGCGCGCGCGTCGATCGACCACGCCCACCAGTCGAGAAGTCCAACGCGGCGAGCCACCTCCGTCATCACCATAATGGAGCTGATCGCGACGAAAGGGGTCCACAGGTTAGTGGCGGCCTGCACCCAATGTTCTGGCTTGACGATGCCGAGCGTGAACAGAAACAGGACGCCCCCGAAGGCCACCATCGCAGGCGTGAGACGGAAGGAAAGCCCAAAGCTGGGTCGCGCCACGATGAGACCGAGCGTGACCGCGACGGTCGAATAGGCTGCGATCTCCTGCATGGAGGGAACCGCTTGACCTTACTGCGCGGGCGAAGGCTCCGGCGGCGTCAAAGTAAGATGACTTCTTTGGCCGTCTCCACCGGTGCAATCGCCTTTGTAGGCGCCCTCCTCGCCGAGGTTGAGGCGGCAGCTCACCCTGATGTCCTCTCGTTGGAGGGAGTATGACAGCACGCCGTTTTCCAGCCGAATGTCGCTCAGAGCAAAACGCTGCTGCCCACCGAGCCCTGCGAATGTAGCGGTCATCAACTCGCCCTGACCGGTTCGCCAGCGCCAGTGCGGGTCGGGAGTGTTCTTTACCTCGATGGAGACGTTCCGAGGCCGACGATTGCGACCACCCGCATTCACCCAGGTCCCGGACCATGTTCCTTCCTTGAGTCGCTCGCCCGCCAGCGCCGTCGGCAATAACCAAGCAAGTGTCGCCGCAATACCGAGATGCAAGATGGGACTCGTCATGCCTGCCTCCGTGCGGCTGCTGGTACCGGTTCCTCGATAATTCCTGTAAACCGTTTCGCGTCGACCGGGTAGCGCGGAAACACGACGTCTGGCTGCCGGCACTCTAGGTGGCGTACGAGGACCTCCGCGAATACATCGCGGTAGTCGGTGGTCAGGGCCAGATCACGATTCTCGTTGAGCTGCTCCTGCTCGAGCCCCGGCCAAGTCCCATAGATCTTGCCGCCCTTGACCGGACCGCCCATCGCGAACATTACGTTGGCATGGCCGTGGTCGGTGCCGCCATTGCCGTTCTCGCGCGCTGTGCGGCCGAACTCGGACATCGTGAGCACGACCACATCCTCCATGCGGTCGCCCAAATCTTTATGAAACGCCGCCAGCGCCCGCCCGAACCCTCGCAGCAAGGGGGGCAGCCGTTCGCCTTCACCCTGGTGGGTGTCCCAGCCGCCGGCTACATCGACAAAAGCGACCTGAAGACCGACGTTCGCCTTGATGAGCTGTGCCACCTGCTTCAGCGCTTGTCCGAATGATCCGCCGGCGTTGTTCGGACCGTAGTTCACTCCCTTTGACGGCTCATACTGCGCCGGATTAGCGGTCTTCAGCAGCTTGACCGCCTCGAACATCTCGTTGGCGGCGCCGGTCAACAAAGCATTGGACTCCTGCTGGTACAGGGACTGGAACAGCGTTCCCCCACCCGCTCCCTCGAACTGATCGAGCGCCCCGAGAGTCAGGGCGGGAGCCGGCCCGCGAAGCGCCTTGGGCAATGCCTCTCCGATCGCCGTGGCCCTCAGGGGGCTGGCGTCCGGATCCGGTGCTCCCTGCAGATAACGGTTCAGCCATCCGGTCGAAACGGTCTTGTCGCCCGGTGCGGCCGACTCGAAAAAGTTTTGTGCCTGAAAGTGGGAGCGGTTGCCCGTGTCGGGCGACCCGACAGCGTTGACGATGGCAAGACGCCCTTCCTTGTACAAGGGTGCCAGTGGTTTTAGCGCGGGGTTCAGTCCAAAGAACCCGTCCAGATCAAGCGCTGCATCGGAGTCCTCCCTTGGTGCCGGGATCGCGATCTCCGGCCGATGCCGGTAGTACGCGGCGTCTCCGAACGGCACCACCATGTTGAGCCCATCGGCGCCGCCGCGCTGAAAGACGACGACCAATGTCTTCTGCCGCTTGCCTGCATCCGCGGCCATGACGGTCCGCTGGAGGAATCCCGGCACCATCGACAGACCTATGGCGGCGAGGCCGCTCTCTGTGCAAAACACTCGTCGGTTGATCATGGCATCCTTCTCCTATCTCTTCTGGAACTGAGGTGACCCGAGCATCGCCGCTATGGTGATCGCCGCGGGGTCCGCATCTTTGTCGTCGCTACCCGTCTGAGCGCCGCCGCCGCCCATCATCATTCCCTGTTGCCCGGCCGACTCGCTATCCTTCTTTTCCCGCAGCATCGCGCGGGTCTGCTGAATCTGTTCGTCCGTCGGTGTCGGCAACCCGAGCTGATCCAATAACTCCCGGGCCGCGATCAGGTCTCCCTTCACCCCAGGAAAACGGCCCAGGGCCAATGTGTTTGCAAAATCGAGGCGTACAAGCAGCGAGTTCGAGTTGATCCAGGCGGCTCCTGCATCTGGGTTGCCGTCGGGAGCCCCATAGTTGTAAAGTCTTTCGCCCATTTGGGCCAGCAGGCCTCTTCGGTTTACAAGAACACGCTCGAAGAAGCTGCCGTCGACGACCTCGGCGTTGACGGCTCGCAGGGAGCTGGCAACCAGCTCCAGCGGCTTCTTGATCTTGGTTTGATAGGCCTCCGGCGAGCGGAACTGAGGCGAGCTCAAGATCGAACGCAGGACCTCCCGGATGTCCCCGCCGGTTTGTTGAAACGTGCCGCTTGCCGTCTCGACCACCGCCGCCGGCGGATCGTCGGCGACGAAGCGGCGGGCGAGCTTGGTCGCAATGAAGCGGGCTGTGGAGGGATGACTCGCCAGCATCTTTATCAATTGCTCGCCCTCTTCGATGCCACCGGACGGAATCGTCCGCCCCATGACGACCTTGTCACCATCGATGTGCAAGAGGGGATCGAAGGCGAAAACCCCATCGTCCTCTCTCGCGTTGATGATGCCGCGTCCGGAGATCGTCCAGCCGGTAAGGATCTTGGCTACCTCGATGACGTCCTGCTGGTCATAGCCCCCATCTACCCCCACGGTATGAAGCTCCATCAATTCCCGGGCGTAGTTCTCGTTGAGTCCCTTCGCCTCTTCCAGAAATGGCATGCGTTTCAGCAGGGCGAGGTACTCCTCGTCGGTCAACTTGGGTTTCAGCTCGGCGATACGCTGCTTCACTACATCGGCGGGAGCCGAGCTACGCCAGTTGTCGAGGTAGTTGAGCATGCGAGGGTGTTTGGCGACCGCCATCGCAAGGTCTTCGAACTTTCCGAGGGCTCCGGTCCGGATCACCTGCTGCTCAAAATGGGGGGTCAACTGATGGTCGCCGTGGTTGATATTGAAATGGTTCATCCAAAAGCCAACCATCACCTCCAGCAACTGTCTCTCGCTGTAGACGGCCCGGAGGACCCGGGCCCGCATGATTTCATCCGGTTCCGGGCGTCCTTCCAAAAGCATTTGGCGCGCGTGACTGCTGTTTGGCGACAAGGTGTTGCTACCAACCGGGCGACCGCGGCCCCCGGCCTTCCGCCGAACCATCGCTCGCTTCTCGAAGATCGTCGCTCGACGCCGGACGCCGGAGGGAGCGGTCGGCCCTAGACGTTCAAGCAGTTCTTCGGCGCCCATCTTCAGTGATGAGAAGCTCGCCAGCTTCTTATCGACCAGCGGATCGGCAATGCGTTCCGGGTTAAGTTGCTGCTCGATATAGGCCTTGACGCCCATCGCCTTGACCCGTTCGATATCGCCGAGGCGGGGACCGAAACCAAGGCGGTTGAGAACGTGAATGATCTCCTGATCTTCATTGGAGGCAGCCCCCCGTTCCGCGCTCATGCTCATCACGTACCGACTCTCGGCGGGTTGACGTTCCGCGCTGTCGGGTAGCTGCACCAGGAAAAACTCTTGCCGGCGGGCATTGCGAGGTCTGGGAAGGTCATAGGCCAAGCTGCGCCCATCCTCCGAGAAACTCACTGACCGGGGCGTTCTTCCCCGCAGCGACTTGATGACGCGTGCCGAACCATTTGCGGCTGACACCATGGCCATCTCGCTTGTGCCGTTTTTCCTTTCCAGCACGGTGAGAACCTGATCGCCGTCAGGCGACCATGCGAGCGGCCGAAGCCAAGGCGTGTCAGGCGAACGATAAACGACGTGATCTTCCTTGCCGTCCACTCCGATGATTCGCAGCTCGGCCCAGGAACGTAACCCGGCTCGATCCCCCCGTATCTGGCGGAGATTCCTCTCGAGATCTCCGCTCCAACTGAGGTAGGCAACATGACGTTGGTCGGGCGAAACCACGGGATAGGCCGCCGACCGCGCCGCAGTGCTGAGACGCCGAGTCTCCGGCTTGTCTTCCTCCGAGTTCCACCTAAGAACCGCTAAGTCGTTGAAGATCACAAAACGCGGGAACCTGTCAACCAGGGATGCTCCTGTTTGCGGACGTTCCCAGATCTCGCGGACAACGATCTCGGTGGCGTCGCCGCCATTCGGGTCGTCCACCTTCAGGTTCGCGAGACGGGCGCGAGCGGTTCTCACCTGCCGCTCCTGGTCCCCGTACTCCCGCAGCACGCGTTGATACGTCTTCCGCGCTTTCGGGTCGCTCATTTGCTCGTAGCACTGGCCGAGGCCGACTAGCGCCGCGGCGGCGATGGGGCGGTCGTCACCGAATTCAGCCAGAATCTGTCGGTAGCGCTCGATTGCATCAGCCAGGTTACCGTCCACGAGTTGGACCTGGAGGGCACCCTCCAGCATCAGGGCCGCCGTATCGCCGCCGTCGTCGGACCGCGCGGAGGGCGTCAAAGCAAGACCACCGGCCAGCAAGAGCGCCAACCATCCGTTGTGTCGTGCATTCGGCGTCATTGTCGCTTCCTCAAATCGACCTCGGAACGAGGTGCGTAATGATGTTGAGAATAAAGCACGAGTATCGGACCCTATCGAAAGCAGGGTGTTGATCTTGTGTGATTTCCACAAGAAACCTTGACACTCGTTTAATCCTGAGAATGTGAATCCAAGGCCGGAGCCAGAACGCGTCCCTGGCTCCCCTCCCCGAGTCCCCTTCACTCCTCGAAGCGGTAGCCGAAACCCCGCACGCTGACGATAAAGGCCGGCTCGTCGGGGTTCGCCTCGATTTTCCGCCGCAGGTTGCCGATGTGGGTGTCGACGACCCGATCGGTGACGTAGACATCGCGGCCCCAAACCTTGTTCAATAGCTGCTGACGACTCAAAACCGCGCGCGGATTGCGGACGAAGGTGGCGAGCAGCTTGAACTCAATCGGGGTTAGATCGACTGTCTTGCCGGCACACCGTAGCTCGAAGCGTTCGAAATCGACTTCGAAGTCAGCGAACCGAACCAGATCCGGGCTATCGCTGGAGCGCCTGCGCAGCACTGCTTTGATGCGCGCCCGCAGCTCCATCGGGCTAAACGGCTTCGTCACATAGTCATCGGCTCCAAGCTCCAAGCCGAGCACTTTCTCGGCCTCGCTTCGTTTAGCCGTCAGCAGGATGATCGGAGTCCGCACTCCGGATCGCCGGAGTTCCCGGCACACAGCAAAGCCGTCTTTTCCGGGCAGCATGACGTCAAGAAGAATCAGATCGAAAGCGCCCTTTTCGGCGCACCCAAGAGCCTGCTCGCCGTCGTCGGCGACCTCGACTTCGTAGCCTTCAAGCTGTAGGTCCTGGCGCAGGCCGAGTGCGATGTCCGGCTCATCTTCGACAACCAGAATTCGGTGCATGTTCACCTCTGTACTGGCAGAAGCAGAGAGAAAGTACTCCCTTCCCCTACTTTGCTCTCCACTTTGACTTTGCCCCCGTGAGCCTGAACAATCTGATCGACAAGGGCCAAGCCCAAACCAGTACCCTTGACCGCCTGACCCTTCTGGTCGGCCCCCCCCGGGGGGGGGCCGCTCGGTTTCCCTTCATTTCCGGTAGTTAGCCAGATCCAGCCTGGCTCAAGGCAACTCCGTCCATCCGGATGTGGACAATGCCGGATCGGGTAAACACGTGACGTGAGAGACCGTTGAGCGGCTCGCTGGCTGGACATCCGCAAGTGTCGAACTAGTGGCCTCTCTACACGGCGGAGCGTCCGCGACGTGGTAGGTGGCGCACAGGTGTGTCTTGGCGAAGTCTCAGGAACACGCTCCCGAGGCATGAGGAGTAGGCCCGACAGGATACAGAAGGGATTGAATTGAACCCAGAACGGGGTGCATATTCGAGAGTCCACATCTAATGGAGGCTGAAGATGGAGCTTGACAACATAGTTGAAGACATCGTGGAGTGCATTGCTACCCGTGTGGCAGCGAAGATTGACCCACAGCAGCAGGCTCCAAGGCTGATGTCTGTCAAAGAGGTGGCTGCGTACCTCGGTAGAACCGAGAAGGCTGTCCGTCATCTCGTCGCCTCCGGGGACCTTCCGTGCGTCCGCGTCGATTCACGAGTTCAATTCGACCGTCAAAAACTTGACTCCTGGATTGCTAAACACAAGGAGGCCCTATGAGCGCCGCTGTTTCAGACCCTGGTCGCCTGCTCAGGTGGCTCAGCATCGCTCATGGGTAGTATGCTCTCAAAACATGTCACGCCAACGTCAGTACGGTTTATTGACTCCCGCATAATATAGAGTCAGTCAAAACAAAGAGAAGACTGTTTCCAGAAGGCCGTGATCAAACGCGGTTTGCGGTACATGCGGCGGAGTGCCTTGCGGGCCCGCTCGTTCAGCTCGCCGTAGTCTTTCGGACAGACGTTCGGCAACTCGTGCTGCTTCCAGTAAGCCCAGATGTATTCCACCGGATTCAACTCCGGCGCATAGGGTGGCAAGTACTCGGTTGCGATGTGGCCTTCGGAGAGTTCGATGAACTCTTGCACCAGGCGGCTACGGTGCGCCGGCAGCCGATCCCAGACGATCAGCAGCGGGCGATCGATATGACGTACCAACGCCTTGAGAAAGTCGGTCACTTGCTCTTTGCCGATCGCACCGGGATAGAGCCGGAAGTAGAAGTTACGCAGCGTCAGCCCCGCCGAGACGGAAAGCTTCTCCCAGTTGAAGTTAAACTGCAGCACCGGTGTTTGGCCACGTGGCGCCCAGGTGCGGCAGCGATGCGGCTTCTGACTCAATCCGCTTTCGTCGATGAAGACGAGCGTACGGCCTTCGTTTTGGGCTTTTTTTTAATGCGCTTCCAGGTCTTGCGCTTCCAGGTGCGGATCCGCTCTTCGTTGCGCTCGCGCGCCTTTCCGGCCGGGCGTTGCGGGCTCCAGTCGAGCGCTCGCAGGATCTTCCAGGCGTGGCCTGCGTGGTATGCGACCCCGAACTCGTCTCCGGTCAGCCGAGCCACCCGCGGACAGCTCCACAGGGGCGTTGGGAAGCCGTGGGCTTCCGGGCCTTCCAGCAGCAGCGACGTCAGGCGTTCGCGTTGTGCGGCATCGAGGAGCGGCTTGCGTCCGGCGCGCCCGGCCTGGCGGAGTCCGGCCGCACCCTGCTCGCGGTATTGCCGCCGCCACTCACTGACGGTTTGGCGAGCGACGTTCAGCCGTCTCGCCGTCTCGGACTGATTGTGGCCTTGGTGGAGCAGCCGCATCGCTTCGAAACGGCGCTTCTCCAGCGCCTTGAAATCCCGCTTCACACCTTTGGGGTTGCCCATACATATATAGATGCTCCACACTGTCAAAAAGTGTCATAATAATTTGCGGGATTCAATAGGTCGAGTGTTTCAGTATCCCGGTCAAGGTCCTTGGTCGCCATGAAGGTCGTCGTCGCCGCGAATCCAGCCACAGCCGTCGCAAGCGCGACGCGATCGCGCTGCTGCGACAGCGACAAGCGGAAGCCGCGTCTGGCAAGGCCGCACCGCGACGCACCGTGCACGTCTCAGAGTTGCTCGATGATGCACTTCAGGAGTTCCGCAACAAGTCGAGGTCCGTCGCCTGGGCCGAGATCGTTGATAGACACCTGAGGCCGTTCTTCGGTAATCTTGACGCCTCTCGGGTTGGCAGTTCGGCGATCAACGGCTACATCGAGCATCGGCGGAAGTAACGTGTGGGGCAACTCGACGATCAACCGTGAGTTGGCCCGATTACGCCGCGCCTACAATCTGGCTCTCACCTCCGATCCGCCCAAGGTCCAACGGGCTCCGAGGATCGGGGATCTTCGGGAGCCACTACCGCGAGAAGGATTCTTCACGCACGACCAGTTCAGTAGCCTACGCCGAGCCCTACCGGAGGAGATCCGGCCAGTCGCCACGTTCGGCTACTGCACAGGCTGTCGTCTCGGCGAGATCCTGAATCTACGCTGGGATCAAGTCGATCTTCCGAACAAGGTCATCCGTCTGAAAGCGGGCGAGACCAAGAACGATCAAGCCCGCCACCTGCCACTGTTTCCCGAGCTTGTGGATATGCTCACGCTTCAGAAACAAACTCGTGATCAGAACTACGCTGGTTGCCCCTGGGTGTTCTTCCGGTTTGGCAAACGAATCAAAGACTTTCGCGGTGTCTGGAATGCAGCCTGTCGATCGGCGGGACTCTGGGATGACGAGCGCGACAAGCCGATGTTCACGTTTCACGACTTCAGGAGGACAGGAGTTCGCAACCTGGTTCGTGCGGGCGTCCCTGACAAGGTCGCCATGTCCATTTCGGGCCACCGGACGCGCGCGGTGTTCGACCGGTACAACGTCGTATCGGAGAGGGATCTTAGGAACGCCGCCGAGCTACTCGACCGTTACCACTGGGAGCAAGCCGCCCAGACGGACACGGTCGGGGAGGGCCTGACACAATGATAGGTAGGAGCCGCTAGAAACGGTGAAAAAACGGTGAATCCAACAAAAGGAGGCGAGACGGGAAGTCCGGAAGTCATTGAAAAGATTGGTGCGAACGGGGGGAGTCGAACCCCCACTCCCTCTCGGGAACTAGAACCTAAATCTAGCGCGTCTGCCAGTTCCGCCACGTTCGCACATGTGAGTCCAGCACTTACGGGCAACAGATTCGGCCGAATGTGAAAGTTGCCTTGTCACGAGCTTTTTCAGCTTCATTGAGGTGCAATGGGTGCTTCGCTGTGGCACCGTGCAAGTCGCGTTCACTGACGACATTGTAACTATCGAATACGCTTCGCGTCTTCCAGCTTCCGATCGCCATGACAACTCGCTCCGGGGGACACCCGCCCGGGCCATGTCTCTGGCTCATGGCGTGGCGATGTTTCGATGGCTATCAACTGGAAGTCCAGACCGAAGCGTCTTGGGCCTGTTGGTTCCCCATCAAGTTGCCTCTCAGAAGGGACAGGGCGTAAAACACCAGCGTCACTGATTCCGCTTAACTTGTCTGTGCGGTCCATGCCAAAGGACGAGTGTTGCGACGCACGGGACTGGGGGCGTACACTCGTCGTTTGACAAAGCAACAAAGCCCGTATTCACACGGGGGCCGAACCAAGTTCCGCGCACTTGTATGAGACCGGCGGGATGAGCAGGGGATACATTTGCGAGGGAGGTAGAACATCAAACGGTTGCGGATGCATGCCACCGGGTTCAATGTCGCCCTAGGGTTCCGAAAACAGCTCGGAGCCGGCAAGCCAAGGCAGTCGCAGGGGCTTGGGCGAGGAGCTTCGGCCGCTACAGCCCTGTATGCGGTCTCGATCCGGGCACCCGCCAGGCTGTCGGAGCGATGGGCCTCTGCGCCCAGCTGGTCGAGCCGATTCCAAGACCGATTCACGGGAGGCAAGAATGGTCGGCTTCATGTCAGAAGCCTCGCGTCCCGCGCAATCGGCGTTAGTACCCTTTGGTGCCTAGGCATTCTGCACCTTCCGACCCACGCCCAAACCGTGAAGCCCGTTGGGGAGTTTGACCGTCGAGAGGTCAGCGGTGCCGAGGAATCCTACATCTTTACTCCGCGAGGCCGTACGCAAGAAGGCAAACTGACGGTCGCGAGCGGAAATCGAAAGGCTCGCTTGAAGGTAAGCATCCTGGATCGACAGACCGGCTGGCCTACGTTCTGCCGCGTCAACGTCGTGGGTGCCGACGGCAACTATTACGCCCCGCAAGAGAATTATCTGGAGCCCTATGGCATGAAGGGCGCGTGGCCCAAAACCGGGATGGGCAACCGCCGCTCAAAGGCGCCGATTCGCTACTTCGGGCGATTCTTTTACTCGAACGGGGGGTTTGAACTAGATGTGCCCGAAGGACCCGTGCGGATTGAAGCCTGGAAGGGTTTCGAGTATCGTCCGCTGACGCTGGAAACCGAGTTGTCGGCTGGTCAGACAAAGAGCGTAAGGCTGAGTCTCGACCGACCGCTCAGCATGGCAAGCCATGGGTATTACGGCGGCGACCCGCACCTCCACCTGCGGCGCAAGGACGACTATGACGACAAGATCATCCTCGACCTCATGGAAGCCGAAGACATTCGATTCGCTAGCATCCTCTGTTACAACCTACTGGACTCATACACCGGTGAGATGGGGCGTCAGGAATCACCGCAGTTTCGAGGGCTCGGTCAGCCATCGCTGCGAGTGCGAGGCGATTACTCCATCATGTCGGCGCAGGAATATCGCGGTAAGACGTACGGACACCTCAACTTGTTTTCGCGTCAACCGATGGTCATGGCCGGGCGGACCGCAGATCCCAATAACTGGCCGGTCTACGGCATCGTCGGAGAGGAGACACAGAACCTCGGCGGGTATGCCTTCCATGCCCACGGCGGCTACGCGCAGGAGATCACCGCGGACTTCGCCCAGCAAAAGACCCACGGTGTCGAACTGCTACAGTTCGGCATTTACCGCGGCATCGGTCTCGAAGGATGGTATCGCATTCTAAACGCCGGTTTTCAGTTTCCGGCAAGCGGTGCGAGTGACTTCCCCGCGTGCCGTAGACTGGGCGATTGCCGTACTTATGTTTCTATCGATGGCGAGCCTAGCTTCAAGAAGTGGTACCGAGCCATGGCCGAAGGCCATAGTTTCGTGACTACCGGCCCCATGTTGCTGCTGGACGTCGATGGCAAGCTGCCCGGCTCGACGATCCACAAAACCGGGCAGGGCCCTTACCGCGCAGAGGTCAGAGTTCGTGTACGTTCGGAGGTGGTGCCGGTGAGCAACGTCGAGATCATCGTCAACGGTCATGTTGTTCGGGAACAGAAGGTCGCCCGTACTTCCGCTCGAGGCGATTGGCTCGAATTGAACGAATCCGTCGATTTGCACCAGTCGGCCTGGATCGGCGCCCGTGCTTTTTCCCGATCGCCGATGGGCAGCCCGGATGCCGAGGCTCACACCAACCCAGTTTACGTCTACCTCAACGGAAAGGCCATGTATGACGACCAAAGCCTGCAGGGGTTGATCGACAGTCTCGACCGCCAGATCGCAGTTCACGAAGCAAGAAGTTTCCCGGAGCGATCGAAGGTCCTGGAGTACTTTCGGAAGTCGCGAGACATCCTGTTGCGGATTCGCACGTCAGGTGGCCGGCCCGCGCCAAACGGAACGTCTCGCTGACGTATCCGACATCATTTGCAGGGACGAACCGGGGGTCGCCCTTGAAGTGCAGCAAGAAAAAGAAGGCTCGAAGGTTCAAGACTTGGTGCTCAGCTAGCCCGCTGGTCCTTGTTTCCACGGGTTTAGCGGGCCTGGCTCTCCTCGCACAACAGCCCGAACAAGAACCGGGCGTTGAGAACAGACCGCTCGATCAAGTCTTGGAGCCCGTCGCACCCAGAGAACCGGAAAAGGCTCTCAAGACGTTCGAAACGCTCAACGGCTTTCGCATGGAGCTCGTAGCCAGCGAACCGCTCGTGTATGACCCCGTCTCGGCGGCGTTCGACGAAAACGGTCTTCTTTACGTCACCGAGATGCGAGACTACCCTCATCCGCCGCCCGCAGGCCGGCCCTCCACGGGTCGCGTTCGCCTGCTCGAAGACTCCGATGGGGATGGGGTGTTCGACAAGAGCACGGTGTTTGCCGACGAGCTTCTGTGGCCAACCGGAGTCACACCGTGGAAAGGCGGGGTCTTCGTCGCTTCTCCGCCGGACATCTGGTACTTCAAGGACACCGACGGCGACTCCAGAGCGGACCTCAAGGAGAGGGTCCTCACAGGTTTCAGTACCAAGAATGAGCAGGGCGGGGTTAACAGTCTCATCTGGGGTCTGGACAACAAGATCTACGGTTCGGCTTCGGTCAATGGAGGTGAGATCTACAAGGCCGGCGACCCCGATCCGAAGCCGCAGTCGCTGAGCGGCTCGGACTTTCGATTCGACCCCCGGACGGGTGACTTCGAGATCATCAGCGGACGGGGCCAGTTCGGAAACACCTTTGACGATTGGGGAAACCGCTTTCTTTGCACGCAGTCGAGGCCCACCTACCACGAACTCTTGCCCCGCCAATATCTGGCACGGAATCCCTACCTCACCTTCCCGAAACCGGTGCTGAACCTGGTGCCGACCGAGACGCCGATCTTCCGAACGAGTGGGATCAAGGGTTGGCGGGCCATTCGAAGTCAGCGGAGGATCCAAGCCGATGAGCGGCCGGCCACCTCGTCCGGAGCGAGCCACGACGTCCTTGACTCGGTAGGAGGTGTGACCGTATATCGCGGCGACGCCTATCCCGACAAGTATCGCGGTAATCTGTTCGTCGGTGAGTCGCTGCACAATCTGATCCACCGTCGCCTGCTGATCCCCGATGGTGTCACGTTCAAGTCGGTACGCGCCGACGAGGGCACAGAGTTCGTTACATCCACTGACGACTGGTTCCGGCCCGTCAACTTTGTCAGTTCACCCGACGGCACTTTGCTTGTACTTGACATGTATCGCGAGATGATCGAGTCCATTCATGTTCCGATCGACGTTGCGGAACGCGTCGACATGACCAGCGGGCGTGACTATGGTCGAATCTACCGCCTCACCCCTTCAGGATTCGTCGTGCCTCCTCCACCAAGACTCGGCCGGAAAACGAGTGAGGAGCTGGTGGCCTATCTGCAGCACCGCAATGCCTGGTGGCGTGAGACAGCACAGCGCTTGCTCTACGAGCGACAGGATCAGTCAGTCACGCGTCGTGTTCGCCGCTTACTCAAACAGAGTTCATTACCGCAAGGCCGCCTCCATGCTCTGTGGGTGCTGCACGGCCTAGAGGCACTTCAAGAGGAAGACCTCTTATTGGCGCTTCGGGATGAGTCAGCGGTCAGCCGCGAACATGCCGCTCGGTTGGCCGAACCGCGACTCAACGACTCTTCTGCGCTTCTCGACAACGTGTTGCCGTTGGCGAACGATTCTGAGGACCGGGTGCGTTTCCAAGTGGCTTTTACTCTGGGTGAGGTAGACGACCCCCGGGCTGTGGCTGGTCTGGCGCGCATCGCGGCTCGAGATGCAGCGGACGAATGGATGCGGAGTGCGGTTCTGAGTTCAAGCAATGGCCGAGCCGACGGACTTGTCGCCGAGATCCTCGCGCGTCTGAGTCTTCTCAACAAACGGGACGTCACCGAGTTGCTCGAGCCGTTGGCACGAGTCGTGGGAGCACGCAACCGCGATCCCGAACTCCATCGAGTCGTCGAGGTCCTGATCGCAAAGGACAGCCCGCACCACGTGGCGCTCCGCAAGGTGTTGCTTGGTCTAGCGGACGGCCTTCGAAGCGCCGAGTCGAGTCTGGATGGCTTGTTCCATTACTCCCCTCCTTTTAGAAAACTGGCCGGCGAGACGATCGGGCAGGCGAAAAAGCTGGCTCTGGATCCCAAGGCCGAAGTCGGCGAGCGTGAGGAATCGATTCGTCTCCTGGCGCACGGAGAGCTTGCCGACGTCCGCGAGTCCTTGACGAGCCTTCTCGACGTTCGGCAGCCGACCGACGTGCAGTCGGCGGCGGTACGATCGTTGGGAGCATTTGAAAACGCGTATGTGCCGGCGATCCTGATGACATCGTTTGAAACCCATACGCCGGCGCTTCGAGCAGAAATAATCGAAACGCTGATGGCACGCGAGATTTGGGTCAGGGCCCTTTTGGACGCGGTAGCTTCCGAAAAGGTCCCGAGAAATCTACTGACCCGCGCCCAAGGTGAGTCATTGATGAACCACCCGAACGACCAGCTCCGTGCGAGTGCACTGAAGCTCCTGGGCGATGAGAGCAGTCCGCGAAAAGAAGTTCTGGCCCGGTACCGGCCTTCACTTGGCCTCAATGGCGACATAAGACGGGGTGAAACAGTCTTCGAGGCCAACTGCATGGCGTGTCACCGCGTTGGGGACAAGGGCTATCCAGTCGGGCCGAATCTAGTGACCGCTAGGAACCTGAGCCCCGAGGCGTTACTGGTCTACATCCTCGATCCCAACCGTCGGCAAAGTCCCGAATACATTCAGTATGTCGTGGTCGAAAACAATGGATCCGTCTCAACCGGTCCTGTTGTGAGCGAGACCGCGACGAGCCTCACTCTCGGGCGCGAGCAGACCACCGAACAGACGATTCTCAAAAGCAACATTAGGAGCATCATCAGCACCGGCAAGTCGATGATGCCCGAAGGCTTCGAGAAGCTGATTGGCCTTCAACAAATGGCTGACCTGATCGCTTTCTTAGCCGAGTCTCATTACGGCATCGGCACCTTGCCGGGCCGTCGAGCGCAATAATAGCGGAAGTGGCGCAGCCATTTGGCTCAGAGGACGCTGTGACCGAGCTCAAAGGACAGAGGGACTGGCCCCCGGAGTGGGAAACCTTCCGCGACGAGCGCACCGGGGCTCGGATCACTAGGCTCACGAGCGCTTTGTGCATCAGCCATCCTCTCTACTACCTGACGAATTCCTTCACCCGCGACGGCCGCGCGGTGGTGTTTGCTTCGGACCGCGCAGGGAAGATGGACCTGTATCGCGTCAGTCTGATCGATGGTGCCATTCGACGACTCACCGATCTCCAGGGCTTACAACCGTTCTCCGGCAACTTGGTGGATGACGAGGTCTACTTTACTACCGACGGGCAGCTTCATCGCCTGACTCTTGAGGACGGCGAGGACCATATCATTGCTGAGCGAGGGGGCTGTGGGTTCGGCGAGGTGACGGTCAGTAGTGATCGGCAGTGGGCGGCAAGCTTGATCACAAAAGAGCGCTCAGCGGGTATTCTCGTTACACGAACCGATGGTTCGGCGTCACACGTTATTCTCGACGGAGTCCGGGCTCTCTACCACGCCCAGTTCCACCCGACCGACCCGGAGCATCTGATCTATTCGGCCGATTTGCCGGACCCGCGCATGTGGACGGCACGGCGAGATGGAAGTGATGACCGCTGCATCTACCCTAATCGGCCGGAGGAATGGTTCGTTCATGAGACGTTCTTAGGGGCGACGGAGGAGATCATTTTTTCTCATTGGCACGATGGGCTGTGCAGTGTAAAGCTCGGCATCGGAGAATTGCGAACGGTAGCCACCTTGAGCGCTTGGCACGTTGCCTCGAATCGCGACGGTACGCAGATCATTTGCGACACCCATCTGCCTGACATCGGCCTCTGTCTCGTAGACCCTGAGACCGGCGAGTATCGCCGCTTGTGTTACCCAGCCGCGTCGAATAAAGGGGCGCAATGGCGCGAAAAGGTTCCGCTAGCCGCCGAGGGCGATGCTCCCGGTTGGGCGACGATGGTAGAGACGGAAACAGGCGAGACGGCATACGGCCCGCAGTGGACCCACCCACACCCATCCTTCAGCCCTGATGGTCGGCTGGTGGCCTACACATCGGACGCAGGTGGCTGGGCACAAGCATACGTGGTTCAGGTCACGGAGTGAGTTTGAGTAGTCCTGCCGGTGCCCACTGGTCCTCGGAGAACACTATGACGGTATCGGCAGACAACCAGCACTCGCAGACAACTAGGCGGTCATTGGTGAGAAAAGCAAGCACGATGGCCGCTGGCTGGGCAGCTACGGCAGGCGGATCGGCACATCCTGCTGCATTGGAGTCTCTCGCGCTCGACGGAGGTCCCAAGGCAGTGCGTTATACCCGCGAGCAACAACGAGCTATCTCCAGGTGGCCTCGATTTCGCGACCAGGAGAAAGAGGCGGTCCTTGGGCTGCTCGAGACCAACAAGTTCTACGAAGAGATCCCTTTGCTGGAGGCAGCATGCCGGGATTATCACCGGGTTCCCTACGCCAAGGCGCACTGCAATGGCACAAGCGCGCTCATGTCGATGTTCTTCGCCCTGGATCTCCCCGAGGGCAGCGAGGTCATGGTGCCGTCCTACACGGCGTCAGCCACGATCGCACCCATGCGGTTCTTCGGATACGTTCCGATCTTCGTGGACATTGAACCGCAGACTGCTTGCTTCGATCTCGAACACGCGCGCCGCCAGCTGACATTTCGCACCCGGGCCTTGGTAGTCATGCACTCCTGGGGTTTGCCGTGCGAGATGGACCACATTTCGGCGTTTGCCAAGGAGCATGGATTGATCGTGCTGGAAGATGCCGCCCAAGCCTACGGTGCTTCGCTCAAGGGAAAGCTGATGGGCTCCTGGGGTACCATCGGGGTCCACAGCTTCCAGGCCAGCAAGGTCGTTCCCGCCATCGAAGGAGGCATGGGTCTCTACCGTTCCCGCGAGCACTACGAGCGGGCGACGGCTTTTGGCAATTACGACCTGCCCCGCAAGTTTCCTGAAGACAGCCCTTATCGCAAGTATCACGACACGGGTTTTGGGCCCAAGTTTCGCATTCACCCGATCGCCGCGTTGCTGGCGCGACACCAAATGGTTGGGCTGGACGAACGAAACGCTCGGTTGCGGGCCCGAACCCGAGACCTCAACGAACGTCTGGTCCAATTGCCCGGGCTGTCCGCACAGCGGAGTCGTTCCGACATGAAGCGGGTCCACTGGGCGGCGAACATTCTTTTCTTCGATGAGAAGAAGGCCGGTTTTTCAAGGGCGACCGCACTTAAGGCACTGCAAGCAGAAGGCGTGCGGGCTAGTGGCGCGGCGTATCCAGAGCAGCACAAGTTCACGATCTACCGCGAGCTGCAATGGTGGCATCATCCACCAAGAGTCTCCGGGTACCTGCCAGGCTGTGATCAAGTCAATCGCTCGACGCTGCGGCTTCGGCTTTTTCACGAAGAGGCGCCGGGGCTGATCGAGCAATACGTCGGCGCTTTCGAGAAAGTCTGGGCTCACCGCTCACGGTTAGCGAGGCTCTAGAGCCATTCACCCGAACGGAGACACATCGACTTCATGGTCCGGACTCCGAGGCTTCTAGTTTCAGCGGCTCTTGCGCTGAGCTCGGCGGGCACCGTGGCCGCTGCTCCGCTGGAAGGCCAGGACCTAATTGGTACGAGGGCTCCGCCCTTGAAGCTGAAACAATGGATCAGCTCCCCACCGATTGAGATCGAAGACTTGCGCGGCAAGATTCTCCTCGTGCGGTGGTGGACGGACGGCTGTCCGTTTTGCGCAACCTCTGCGCCCGCGCTCAACGGCCTACAACGCCGCTATGGTGAGCAGGGACTTAAGGTGATTGGAATTTATCATCCGAAACCGGCCGGTCCACAAGACGAAGCTCGCGTCAAGCAATTGGCACAGAAGCTTGGGTTCCGATTCCCCGTCGCCATCGATCCGGATTGGAAAGTGTTGAAGCGGTGGTGGCTCTCGCCTGGACGGCGTAGCTGGACGTCGGTTTCATTTCTTGTCGACAAGGAGGGCATCATTCGATATGTACACCCTGGCGGGGAATATCACGAAGGTCCAGGAGGTCCTCATTGGCGGAACCATGGCTCGTGCCAGCGGGACTACCGCCAAATCGAGAAGCTGATCGTTCAATTGCTAGTGCAGTGATCGGTACCGAGAGGCCGCACGGTCAACACTCAGGAAGTCACCGATTCCAAAAGGAGCTGACCCGACCAAATTCTAGTCTGGTCAACAACACGGGTCGGAGATTCTAGATCCGTGAGAATCCTGGACACTCATCCTGGCTCTGCCCAATTGGGCTCGGCAGATAGAGGCCGGTGCTGTTCTGCCTCGTCCTCCGGCTCATAGCCAGCGACCCCGTGGGCGGGTGAGATGTCTCGGTAGCTCCATTTGGTGTTCGACGCTTGGCGGCTCGCGGACCTTTCGAGTCGGATCATCAATAGACGGAGCGCTTCGGTGATGCGCATCGACGGACCCAACCCCTGCACGAAAGAAGATCTGCCCGGACTGATTGCCCTG
Organism: Bryobacterales bacterium; assembly: GCA_965248255.1. Taxonomy (GTDB): domain Bacteria; phylum Acidobacteriota; class Terriglobia; order Bryobacterales; family UBA6623; genus JAKZVK01. Next base: position 685,225 of record CBDFIW010000004.1, on the reverse strand, counting down.
GTTGACTCGGTCATGCGGGCAGGCAGCGACCAGAGCATGCTTACCGATTATCCGCTGGTGTATCGGGAGGGTAATCTCAACAGCATTCAACTCATCAAGGCCGGTGGACAGGTCGTCGCCGAGGTGCCGTTCATCCCGCGAACCGTTGTGCAGGGCGACTGCCGGTTCCGGATCGGCATTATCTCACCGACAGCCACCCACCCCGAACATCGCCACAAAGGATATGGCCTCGCCTGCCTCAACCGTGGCGTGCGGCAAATGGAACAGGACGGCACGGAGCTGTCGGTCCTTTGGACGCTGGTGGGCACCTTTCCCTTCTATGAGCACGGCGGCTACCAAGCGGTTCGCACGCAGCTGACGATGTACCGATGCCACCGTGATGACGCGCAACTGTATCCCGACCACGGCCACACCGTCATCGACTACGAACCCGGCTCGGGAAAGTACTTGTGCGAGATCCAAGCCATGCACGAGCGAGAAGCCTTCGGCGTGCTCCGCAGTCAAGAGGAGTACCCCTTTCTCTTGTCCCTGCCGAAGATCAAGACACTGATCGCGCTGGAAGGTGGTTCCGCCATCGCCTACTTGATGGTGAGTGAGGCCGTCAACAAACCCGGCCTGATCGAAGCCGGCGGCGCCAAACGGGGGCTGGACACGCTCTTGCATCGCGCGCTCTCAGGCACACCAGGTGACGAAGAAGTCAGGGCCTACTCGTACCTGACGCCGTCAGCGTTTGGCGGCGCTATCGAGCGAACCATGCCGGAGCGACGCGAGCCGTGGGACGATCAGATGATGATCCGCATCAATTGCGTGCGACGGTTTTTGGAAACGATCAGACCCTGGTTGGAGCGGCAACAGGGAAAAGAGCAACCGTCGTTCTCGATCGAAGTGTCCGATTCCGGCGAGCTGATCTCGTTCGAGTTTGGAGGAGAGGGGCTGCGTCTCGGTCAACGCCGGTTGTCGAGACATGTCGTGCTGAGCCGGAGGGAGCTAACGTCCGTGATCTTCGGCGAGCACCTGCAGCGCCGTGTCCGGGTCCCTGGGGAGTGCCGCAGCCTGTTCCCATTTTACTTTCCGATCTGGATGCTGGACCACAGTTGAGTTATCACTGGGGTTGAAGTGGGGGGGGTAAGAAGCACGGCCGGCCGCTCGGCGTGTTCGTTCTCGCGATCTCCGAACGGCTACTTCTTCGGCGGGTTGATCATGATGTGGGCCCCGGGCTTTCCGGGGAACATCAGCCAGGGCGCCCCGGGTGAGGGCTCGGTAGAGAGGCCGGTGGTTTCGGGAGTGGCAAAGGGTGAGTAGATCACCCAGCGCAGGTAGGAGTCGATTACCTGGCCTGAGGCGGCTTCGAAGCCACTGCCGTTGAGGACGTAGAGCGTCCGAGGCTGGCGGGGCATCGAGAGCTTGCCGTCTTCGATCTCCTTCCATCGGACGGCGTGGCGCTCCTGCCCTTTAAGGCCTTGCGCCGACAACTCGCGTCCACGGGCCATAAAGGGTTCGAGATCCCGGTGGTAGCAGGCGACGCTGAAACGATCGTCCCGCGGTTTGTCGGCAAGGCAGATTAGATCGTTGTCGCCCTCACGGAGCGTGACCAGCCGGCCTTGGGCGTTGTAGCCGAGGACGGCGGCGGTGGCCCGACGCTCCTCAGGGGCAGCAAGGATGGCCGAGGCGATCTGATCAGCCGCGGGCGGAATATCCAGGGCCTCGGCCAAAGCCGGCGCCATCACCGCCACCAAGAGCACCATCAGCTTGGTCTTCATGTGCGTGACCTCGAGAACACCCATCATACGACCTTCGCTGCCGCCTGCCGTTGCTGTGTACATCGCGGAATGAGCATGCCGTGTCGTCAAGGTACACGGGACTATTGGATCGTGCTGGCGCCTTCGACGCCTAAGTCGGTTCGGATCAGGTTGCGGTTGATGTGACGGTCGAGGTTGATGACATAGGTTTCCGGTGCATCCAGGAGGACGGGCGAGTGTGTGGCCGCGATGATGCGGAAGCTTTTCTGATCGGCCAGCTCTTTCAGCATTTTCAGCACACGCCGCTGGTTCGATTGCGATAGCGCCATCTCGGGTTCGTCGAGCAGCAGTGCGGTGCCGTCGGGAAGCGTCGGAAACAGGTCGCTGAAGAGCGACAGCATCACCTGCCCGTGGCTTGCTGTCTCGACGAATTCTTTCATCTGAGGGTTGTCGTCGAAGAGTTCGGGCTGTGTTCGCGGGTTGTGCTGCTCGGCGTCGAAAAGGAAAACTTTCCCCAGTGACACGTCCCCACGCTGCTCGATCTTGTAGGCGTATCCGTCGATCTGCTCCCCTTTGAAGGCGTGGTAAATCGAGTGCAGCAGGGTGGATTTGCCCGAGCCGTTCTCACCCGCGAGCATCACCAGCGGGTGTGACAGATCAACCATCATCGGCATGTGAAAGTCGAGGTTGGTGAAGATCGGGTGGCCAAGGATTTTGAGGAACATAGTCTCAGATGTTGCGATGTCGTATCAGAGTAGCAAGCCGATGCAAGTAGCACGAGTTACGCGGCAGGTCACTTCTTGGCCGCTCGGATCCGGACCCGCACCTGGGCGCTGAAGTCAATCTGGGGCAGGGAAGCGTCCGCTTTATTCTGCAGCACGATGATCCCACCCCGGCCCGCTTTGTAGTCGAGAAACTGCGAACGGTTGGTTCTCACTCGGTATGTCTGTCCCTCCACGAGGCCGACCAGGTAGATCGCTTCGCCCTCCGGAACCGTGACCTTGAACGACATCGGCACGCGGGCGAGCACGACCGCCGCGCCGGGAAACACCAGAGGGGGCTGTTTGTCGTCAGGCCGGATGACGTGCCGCTGGCGGTCTGCGAAGATCTGAAACTCACCGTCCAGGTAGCCGACCCAGAGGTCTTCATCCTGCCAGCCGGCACGGGCGAAGACGCGCCCCCGCAGCTTGTCATGTACGACCAAGGGAGCCGAGAAGTAGCTCAGGCCCGGTAGATAGGGGTTCACCCAGAGAAACTCGTAGGGTGCTCCCAGCGGGGACACGAGCGTAAAGGAGTCGTGCCGCAGCCAGCCTTGCAGAAACGGGTAGTTCCCGACGGTGTTCTCATAGCCCACGAAAATCATCTCAGCCAGGCGGCTGTAGGAGGCTTCAGGTATCACGTTCGGCTTGGCATCCACGGGCCTGGCCGCCTGGCGAAACAGGCCCTCGGGCGTCTCCACGAAGCCTGGATAGTACTGCAAGATGCTCACGAGGGGAAGCGCCTGAAAGAAGGTTGAGGCACCGCTCCAAAATTCGATCTCGAAATTGTGCCGGGTGACGTGCGCGATCTCGGCCAACGCGGCCAGGTCGGCGGGCCGGTCGATGGCGTCGCCGGCCTCGACCGCCGGGAACAAGCCAGGCTTCCAATGCCGCTCCATCAACGATTCGATGACGGCGGGCGCGCGTTCCCAATCCCCGGCGACCGCTGTTAGGGCCAGCATCCCGCTTCGGAAAGCGACCAGGTCGACTTCGCTTCGGCCTGCCAAAGAGGCCGCGGCGGCGCCCGTCACAGCAGCGAGGGACGACCGTTCGCCGGGTGCCAACAGGTCATAGCACCAATCGAACACGATGGCCGCCAAACGCAGGTCGACCGCCTGGTTGAAGCCGTGGCCGGCCCTCTCCCGCGCCCAGGCGACTGCCTGACGACCGGCTTTCTCGTCGCCGGCGGCCTGGAATTGCAGCGCGCGCACAAACGGCTCCTCGGGGAAAACGACGCCGGCCTCGATCAGCCGGCGCAGATTCCGCCAGCGCTCCGACTCGCGTTCGACGTCTTTTCGCAGCCGCTGGAGGCGGCGCGACTCGAGCCAGATTCGCGGATGGTCTCTATAGACCTTGTACTCTGCCTGGGCAAAGGCCAAGTTCGAGGCCATCACCAGCAGCAGTGCGACACGGCGAAGCAGCATCGTTCTGAAGGTTATTGTACTGAGCGCCGAAGACGGGCCGTTCTGTGACAAGTGTCTCAATCTGTGTCACTTGCGACAGTAGAGGCGGACTGCCAGACTACACGTTCGAGGATAGAGAGGCTTGTTTCACCATCTCCACGAGCACCTCGCGCACCTGCCCTCGATCGCGCACCTCACGGGTAAAAGCGATGCGCGCGCCGCGCATGCCTTCCGCCGTCTCGAGCCGAACGTGGAAACCCAGGCGGTCCACCGCCGTCATGCGCGCCTCGGAGGCTTCGAGACCCGAATGAACCCGCGCCAGCCGCACGAGCGCGTCCGCGTGGTCTTCGTTCATGTGGCGGATGATGCCGTCGGCCGCGTCGGCTAGCGGGTCGGGTTCCGCCCGGCGGTAGTCTTGCGCGGCAACCCAGCCCATCACACCGAAGCCGCCCACGAAATAGACGTCCTTGACGCTCATCTGGAAGAAGGAAAAGTCGTCGTAGTCGACCCAGTATTTCGCGTTCGGATAGGCTTTCAAGTACAGTTCGCGCGCCTCGGCAGCGCCGGTCTCGCCGAGCGGTTTCGCCTCACCGATCAGGGTCACCCGGGCCGCCCCGAGGACGTCGACCGCGCCCGGGTCCTGCATCACCAACAACGCCGCGCGCGGGTCGCCGTGCAGGTTTTGCGTGTGCATCGCCATGCTGCTGATCAGGAACAGCGGCCGGCCTTCCTCATCCAGTCCGAAAGGCATGACCGAACCGAAGGGAAACCCCGGCTGTTTGCGCGACTGAGTGGACAGTGTTCCGACGCGGCCCAAATGCATCAGTGTGCGGGCCTGCTCCGCGTAGCTTGGTGTCGGAACCTCGGGTGATGCGGGAGTCGCCCCAGCGCCGTGTTGTCCTCGGGATGTTTCCGCCATGGACCCTCCCTTTCTATCGTACAAGGGCGGCTACCGATGATCCCCATTCGAGGCAGTGAGCGGTGCCGGCTATCTTGAGGTCACTTTCAACAGGCTCTGCACCGCCTGCACGACGACGCCGGGCTCTTCAATAGGCACGTTGTGACTGCTGTTTTCCGCGACGACGAACCGGCCTCCACCGGACACGCTGGCAAGGTCCCCTTGGAGTGCCCTCCACGCGTCTTCGAAGGGAGGCATCTTTTCCTCTGGCACTCCCGGATAGCGTCCGGTCTCGCCTCTTGCAATCACGACTAGTACTTACTATCATAAATAGACGCACTTGTGATAGAATAAGGGCATGGCTAAAAGAGCCACGCCCATCCTTTTGAGTCCTGCTGAGGAACGGACGCTACAGCGCTGGCGACGGGCCCACAAGACCGAACGGCGTACCGCCGAAAGGGCTCGCATCGTCCTGCTGGCGGCCCAAGGAAAGTCGAACCTGGAGATCGCGGCGCAGTTGGGAACGCGGCCGGCACGGGTGTCGAAGTGGCGCACCCGCTTTGCCCGCCAACGGCTGGCCGGCTTGGCCGACGAAGCGCGACCCGGCAAGCCGCGGCAATACGACGCCGCGAGCGAGAAACGCATTCTCAAGAAACTCGATGAATCGCCGCCCAGCGGACAGGCCACTTGGACCGGCCAACTCCTGGCCCAAGCGCTCGGCGAGGTGAGTGACCAACAAGTCTGGCGCGTGCTGCGCCGCCGGGGCATCTCGCTGCGGCGTCGTCGCAGCTGGTGCCTCTCGACCGATCCCGAGTTTGCCCGTAAAGCCGCCGACATCGTGGGACTTTACCTGGACCCGCCCGAGAACGCTGTCGTGCTAGCCGTCGACGAAAAGCCCCACATCCAAGCCCTCGAACGCGCTCAGGGCTGGCTGCGGCTGCCCGACGGCAAGGCCTTGACGGGCTTCAGCCACGGCTACAAACGCCATGGCACAACGACCTTGTTCGCCGCCCTGGAGGTGGCCACCGGTCACGTCACGGCTGGTCACTACCAGCGTCGCCGGCGGCGAGAGTTTCTAGACTTCATGAACCAACTGGTGGATCTCTACGAAGGCTTCGAGTTGCACGTCGTGCTGGACAATCTCAACACCCACAAGCCGAAACGGGATCGTTGGCTCCAGCGCCACCCCAACGTGCACTTGCACTACACTCCGACCTACGCCTCGTGGCTGAATCAGATTGAGATCTGGTTCAGTATCCTCAGTCGGCGGGCGTTGCAGGGAGCCAGCTTCACCTCGCCCTACGAAGTACGCGCAGCCATCGACCGCTTCCTCGAGGCACACAACGAAAACGCCGCCCCTTTCGAATGGACCAAGGCCAGCGTGAGGCAGCGGCCTCTTTCTTACTCATACGCTAACTTATGATCTTAAGTACTAGGGGCACGGACGCCAAGGTAGGACGGCCAGCTCGTAGCTGGTCGAGGCTCTCGTCGATAGACTTCCATTCGGTAATGGCTGCGTCGACAGAAGGGTAATCGTTCATGACGCGTCTGAGCACGTCCGCCGAAGGGAATACGGCGGTATCGGGCAAGCCTTCGTCACGTCGCACCTCGGCCAGTCGAGACTTCATGTCCTCATGAACGGACTCCACCAAGACGAGACCGGTGACTTGATCGGGATACTCGCTTGCAAACGCGCGAACGGATACGCCACCGAACGAATGACCGACGAGGACGAACGGCGGAGCCTCTCCGGCGTTCGCAAGCAATTGATGCAGTTCCTGTGCTAAGCGCCTTGCCGTGCGCGGCTCGGGCCCCGTCTCGCTCTTGAAGTAGCCCGCACGGTCGTAGTGGCAAACTCGCGACATGCCTGCCAGCTCTGGCGTGACGCTACCCCAAATGACGGAACTCGGCGGCGTGGCGTGACCGCTCTCCAAGACGACCGTGGTCGATCCCTCCCCTATGCAGGTTAAGGAGAGGCGATGGCCTCCGACATCGACCAGCTTGGCATCCGGGCTGTCTTGAGCCCATGCAACCAACGGCAACCACGTGAGCAATAGGCAACAAGTGACCCGGCGAGAGCGGGTTTCCATGAGTAATCCTGGACGCCGGTTGGCTGGCAAAGGTTCCTGATGTTCCAATCCCATTGTCGGAAGCGAAGAGGGCCCCGCCGGAGAGGCCAGTCCCGAGGCGAGCCGTTACAGGGTATTGACTTCGAACCTGATTTATCCTACCATGTTGGGGAAATGATGAGGGTCCCTTCTCTTGGTCAGTTCGAGCAGTTGGTGCTCACGGCAATTCTGACACTGTACGAGGACGCTTACGGTGTCACGATTCATACTCAGGTTGGGGAACTGTGCCGACCCAAGACAGCGTCGCTCGGCGCGGTTTACGTCACGCTGGATCGGTTGGAGAATAAGGGCCTGGTCTCGTCCTGGCTCTCGGATCCCACTCCGGAACGCGGCGGCCGGGCCAAGCGCTGCTACCGCTTGGAGGCACTCGGCGAGCAAGCATTGCAGGAATCGGCAGTCACTGCGAAGCGCATCTGGGATGTTATCGCGGAAGTCTGGGGCAAAGACTGGGCTAAAGAGTGGGGGAGACGTTTGGGGAAGGAGGTGGGCTGATGAAACCGCGTCCGCCCAAAGCAATCGAGGCCGTCGTAGGACTCCTGATCCCACCCGTCCATCGGGAACACGTGCTCGGCGATCTGCACGAGCGATGCACGAGTCCCTGGCAGTACCTCATGGATTCGGTGCGCACGGTACCGCTCGTGACCCTAAGCCAGATAGCCCGCACGACGGCCCCTCGAGTTCTCCTGATGGAAGCGTGTGCGGTGTACGGTTCTTTTCTCGCCGCTGTTTGGTTACAAGGCGTTTGGTCACAGGGCACGTCGTTTCTGTTTGAACAATCGGAGGTCTTACGGCTAGTGATTCCGGCCATCACCGGTTTACTTGCTCTGGTCGTGGGGGACGCCTATGCCACTCCCGGGATTGAGCGGCGTCTTATTGACTCCCGCATAATATAGAGTCAGTCAAAACAAAGAGAAGACTGTTTCCAGAAGGCCGTGATCAAACGCGGTTTGCGGTACATGCGGCGGAGTGCCTTGCGGGCCCGCTCGTTCAGCTCGCCGTAGTCTTTCGGACAGACGTTCGGCAACTCGTGCTGCTTCCAGTAAGCCCAGATGTATTCCACCGGATTCAACTCCGGCGCATAGGGTGGCAAGTACTCGGTTGCGATGTGGCCTTCGGAGAGTTCGATGAACTCTTGCACCAGGCGGCTACGGTGCGCCGGCAGCCGATCCCAGACGATCAGCAGCGGGCGATCGATATGACGTACCAACGCCTTGAGAAAGTCGGTCACTTGCTCTTTGCCGATCGCACCGGGATAGAGCCGGAAGTAGAAGTTACGCAGCGTCAGCCCCGCCGAGACGGAAAGCTTCTCCCAGTTGAAGTTAAACTGCAGCACCGGTGTTTGGCCACGTGGCGCCCAGGTGCGGCAGCGATGCGGCTTCTGACTCAATCCGCTTTCGTCGATGAAGACGAGCGTACGGCCTTCGTTTTGGGCTTTTTTTTAATGCGCTTCCAGGTCTTGCGCTTCCAGGTGCGGATCCGCTCTTCGTTGCGCTCGCGCGCCTTTCCGGCCGGGCGTTGCGGGCTCCAGTCGAGCGCTCGCAGGATCTTCCAGACGTGGCCTGCGTGGTATGCGACCCCGAACTCGTCTCCGATCAGCCGAGCCACCCGCGGACAGCTCCACAGGGGCGTTGGGAAGCCGTGGGCTTCCGGGCCTTCCAGCAGCAGCGACGTCAGGCGTTCGCGTTGTGCGGCATCGAGGAGCGGCTTGCGTCCGGCGCGCCCGGCCTGGCGGAGTCCGGCCGCACCCTGCTCGCGGTATTGCCGCCGCCACTCACTGACGGTTTGGCGAGCGACGTTCAGCCGTCTCGCCGTCTCGGACTGATTGTGGCCTTGGTGGAGCAGCCGCATCGCTTCGAAACGGCGCTTCTCCAGCGCCTTGAAATCCCGCTTCACACCTTTGGGGTTGCCCATACATATATAGATGCTCCACACTGTCAAAAGTGTCATAATAATTTGCGGGATTCAATAGGTCGACTCTGGTTGCAGGCTTGTGTGTCGCATTCGCGTTCTTGTCGCAAGCCGCGCTGTCCGTCTCCTACCCGGACTTGGTCACACCACGCTGGATCATGATCCTCGGCGGCGGTATGAGCCTGCTCCTTCTGTCCGCACTGCGCCTCTGGTTTCTGCCGGGCGTCGATCGTCTCCGGCCTGCCTCCGTGAGTAGCGGCCTACCGACGACACTCGATGAAATCCGGCGCAAAGCGCAAGAGTTCGAGACGAAGATTAAGCGCAGGAATCGCGGTGAGTACATTGCCGTGGCCGTCTTAGTTGCAGTTTGTGGTTGGCGACTGGTCTCGTCCGCGAATCTGATCGCAAAAGCCGGGGGCGCCCTGATCATGGCAGGCGCCCTTTACGTGGCTCACCATCTGCGCAAGCGAGGTTCGGCTAGAACCCCTCCAGCGGATGCCAACTTTGTGAACTGCCTCGCCTTCTACCGGACGGAACTCGAGCGCCAACGTGACCTCCTGCGACGTGTATGGTCCTGGTACATCGGGCCTCTTGTTCCTGGGGCGGTCGTTGTTTGGTGGGGATTCGCGGCCGCGAACGAGTACAGTGTACAGTTCCTTGCCGTGAAGGCAACCCTAGTCATGCTGTTTTGTCTGTTGGCAGGGAAGCTCAACAAGAAGGCAGCGGGGAAGCTTCAACACGAGATCGACGAGTTGCAGGCAGTGAGGAGCCAGAACGAGCCGGAGGGACATTCATGAAGCGGTGCCTCCTTTCGTTCGTCTATGCGATGACCGCGGCAGTGGTGACCGCCGCAGCTTCGGCTGTAAACTCACCCATCCCGTCGGATTCCGAAATCCGGAAGATCCTCACCGAACGAATCGACACTCAGCGGCGGAGCGTCGGAATCGTCGTGGGGGTTATCGAATCGGCAGGCCGCAGGGTGGTCTCCTACGGGCGCTTCCATGCCGCTGATGCACGCCCGCTCAACGGCGACACGGTCTTCGAAATTGGCTCGGTAACCAAGGTCTTCACGGCGCTGCTACTGGCTGACATGGTTCAGCGGGGTGACGCATCGATGGACGATCCGATATCGAAGTACCTGCCACCCGAAGTCAACGTACCGGAGCGCGATGGCCGATTGATTACGTTGCAAGATCTCGCGACTCATTCCTCTGGGCTGCCACGGCTTCCAACGAATTTGACGCCCAAGGACCCCGCCAATCCTTACGCGGACTATTCCGTCGAGCAGCTTTACGAATTTCTGCCGACCTATGAACTGACACGCGACATCGGCTCAAAGTACGAATATTCAAATCTCGGCGGCGGACTGCTCGGACACGTTCTTGCGCGAGGCGCCGGTATGGATTACGAGGCTCTGGTGCGGTCCCGCATCTGTGAACCGCTCGGCATGAAGAGCACGCGCATCACGCTGTCGCCGGAAACGAAGACACGGCTCGCTACCGGGCACAACGCTGAGCTGGCGCCCGTCCCCAATTGGGATCTGCCGACTCTAGCCGGCGCGGGCGCGCTGCGGTCGAGTGCCAACGACATGCTAGCCTTCCTCGCGGCCAACCTCGGGTACACAGAGTCGCCGCTCACTCCAGCCATGGCAGCCATGCTGAAGGTACGCCTCCCGACCGGTCATCCCGGGCTGGAGATCGCTCTCGGTTGGCACGTGCGGACACGCGACGGCGTTGAGATCGTTTGGCATAACGGCGGCACGGGTGGCTACCGGTCGTTCGTTGGCTATGACCCCAAGGCTCGTACAGGTGTCGTGGTCCCATCAAACACCTCGATTAGTGCCGACGACATCGGCTGCCACTTGCTCGATGCCAATCATCCTCTGACGAAACCGCCCAAGGAGCGCAAAGAGATTACCGTCGATCCGAAACTGTTCGACGGCTATGTCGGCCGCTACCAACTGGCTCCGAAGTTCGTTCTGACCGTCACGCGTGAGGGCGACCGCCTCTTCACGCAAGCGACAGGCCAGCCGAAAGTCGAGATATTTCCAGAGAGCGAACGGGAGTACTTCCTAAAGGTTGTCGACGCCCAAATCACCTTCGAAACCGACAGCCAGGGTCGGGCAACCCAAGTGATCCTGCACCAGGGAGGCCAAGACGTCCCTGGAAAGCGAATCGAGGAGGACCAACCGCCAGAGTCACCAAAGCAAAGGACCGAGGTCAAAGTCGATCCGCAACTGTTCGACGGTTATGTCGGCCGCTACCAACTGGCTCCGCAGTTCATTCTGACTGTTACGCGTGAAGGTGACCGTCTCTTCACGCAAGCAACAGGTCAGCCGAAAGTGGAGATATTTCCAGAGAGCGAACGGGAGTACTTCCTCAAGGTTGTCGACGCGCAACTTACATTCGAAACCGACAGCCAAGGCCGTGCGACCCATGTAATCCTCCACCAGAACGGCCAAGACATGGCCGGAAAGCGGATCGAGTAGCAGCAAACTCGTCCGAGCATCGCGGAGATGGCGTGCTAGTCCCCTAAGAGAGGTTCCGTTCACAACCTCTACGTCGTGAACGACAGCGAGGACGGCTCGTATTTGTTGGCGTTGAACGGCCGCAACGGCGAAGAGGTTGGCGAATCCAGCGCGAAGAATTTGGCAGTTGGGCGACTCCCTACATCTAGGAGAACGACCGACAAGTCCTCGACATCCGAAACCGGTGGACGGTCCGCGCGGGCTTGGGGACCCCAACGACCTGGGTGTCAGAGCAGGAGCTTTTCGATCAGAACCTCATCGATGTAGCGCCCGTTCAGCTTGGCGTGCTTCTTGGCTGTCCCAATGACCGAGAAACCCTGACTGACGTAGGTCTGGAGAGCGCTTGGATTGTCCGCTCGAACGAACGTGAAGATCTTCTCGTAGCCTCGTGCGCGAGCGGCCGCGAAGGTCTCGCGAAATAGCGTTCGGGCAACACCTTTTCGTCGGTAGCTCTCGGCGACGTAGGTGCCAAGTACGCCAACGTGGTCGAACGCGCGGGTGTAATTGGCGAACGGCTCCATACTCTGGAAGCCGACGATCCGCGCTGCTTCCGGCTCCACCGCCGCCAAGAACACACCTCGCTCGGGGAACCTTTCGATGTACTCGCGCTCGGCCCGAACGGAAAAGGGCCTATGGAAGACGGTGTGCGCGCCGGCGGCAATGATCGGGTTGAGTATCGCGACGATCTGCTCGGCGTCTCGCGGTTCCACAGCTCTAACGACGAGCTCCATCAGTGCCATCCGCTAACAAACTACCAGCGAACCCGCTCCAACCACTTCGAGCAACACACCAAAATCACAAAGAGGGTTCGATCGCCTACGAGCGGACGTGGGGGGACGAAACTCGCAAGTCTCAGCGCTTCCGCGCGGTCTCGATCGCCGAGACGATGTCTTCCCTGTTGCGCTCGTGGGCGAAATCGGTCCCGGTACGACCGTGGTGGTCCTTCGCATCCAGGTCGGGCTCGGCGATGAACAGCGCCCGTACGTTGTCGAGTTTCCCAGCTTCCGCCGCAATCATCAGCGCTGTTTTCCCTTCTGCGTCCGCCACATTGACATCGGCGCTCCATTCAAGCAGAACTTTGATCATCGATGTCCGGCTACCAGCGGCTGCCACCATCAGCGGTGTGCGTCCCTCCTTGTTGCGGTGGTCAACGTCGGCCCCAGCCGAGATCAGAATCCGTACGATTTCACCCCAGCCATTCATCACGTCAAAAAAGAGCGGTGTCCGCCCGTCCTTGTCCGTGGCATTCATGTCCGCGCCGGACTGCAACAGCAGCCGGGCGCTTTCGACCCGGCCCGTGGAGAAGCTTCGGCTCTACGCCTTTCGTCAGCAGATTGACTGTGTCAATGAAATCCTTCTTGGAGGCCGCGGCAATCGCCCGCTTCATCGTCGCGAAGTCTCGCGCGGCCACCGGGCTGTCGAGAAGAACTTGAACGGTCTCCGTGTGACCGGCATTGGCGGCGGCCTCGAGCGCGGGCTTGGTGCTGTTAGCTTTCCGAATCTCGTAAGCGTGGCTCGCGAGAAGTTCTTTCACTGTTGCGGCATCCCCTGCCTTGGCGGCCTTCACGAGATCGGCGTTCACTTCTCCTGTTAGGGTGAGCGGAACGATCGCAGCGAGCGGTACGCCGGCCAGAACAGAGAGCATAGGACCTGGGCCAAGAGTATACTCCTTGCCGTAGCCTAGAGGCCTGCCCCGCCTGTACGCGTTTGCACGGTCGGGAAGAGGCTGGGAGGATCATCAGGTAGTGCTTCCGACATCCGGGGTGATCTCAATGGGTCGATGCAGCACCTTCCCTGGAAGGAAAGGTGAAGTGTAAGCCTAAGAAATCAAAAGGGTAACGATGAGGACACCGCGCTTCCTGCTAGATCCTGTTGAAGTACAAGAGGTTACGCGGTTGCGGTTGGGGGCTTCGGATGATGGGTAAGCCACTAGTCCCTCTCGGCGTTCGGACACTCCAGCTAAAGGATTTGACGCGGGTGTTGCGTTGACCGGTTGAGCCGGCAGGACATCTCGGAAGTGACGACACCCTGGATCAGAATCCTCTGGCAACAAGAGTCTTATTCCGTTGCAATCAGGCGATTGCGAAACAGTAGCGGCACGAACTCGGTCAGGCATCTCCGCCAGAAAGGCCACGTATGCCCCTGATCCTCTGCAAGCAGGAACGTGTGCTCTATGCCGTATTTCGATAGAAGCGAGTCAAGCTGCTCAGCGTCTTTTCGCAACCAGTCCTTGTCGCCGATCCCGATCCAGAACACGTCCGGTTGATTCGCTTTTCGGTCGGGGTCGGAGAAAAACTCCTCTACACTAGGGCGTGTTAACACTAAGGCGCAAAAGCTACTATACTCGGAGGTATGGAGATCACCGAGCAGCAATACCGCCGCATCGAGCCGGTCCTGCCCCGCCAGCGCGGCAATGTGAGCCTGCCGAACCTCACGGTTTTGAACGCCATGTTGTATGTCGCCGAGCAGGGCTGCAAATGGCGCGGCTTGCCTAAACGCTTCGGTAACTGGCACACCATTTATACCCGCATGAACCGCTGGTCGAAGAACGGCGTGCTCGACGCCGTCTTCGAGAAACTGCAGCGCGAGCAGCTGGTCCGCATCCGAATCGAAGCCGTGTCAATGGACTCGACCATCGTGAAGGCTCATCCCGACGGCACGGGCGCGTTAAAAAAACGGTCCGCAAGCGATCGGCAAATCCCGCGGCGGATGGACCACCAAGATTCATATGGTTGCCGCAAATGCTCGAACGGCGATAACCTTCGCTCTCTCGCCCGGCCAAGCGCACGACGCCCAGCAGGGCCGCGAACTTGCTCGGTGGTCTGGGGCCACTGCCCGAGCCGCTGCCGCTGCTGATGGACGGCGCCTATGAGGACGATCAGACACGCCAACTGGCTTTGGATTTCGGATGGATTCCCGTCGTGCCGCCCCGGCGCACCCGCCTGGAGCCGTGGGAATACGACCGAGCGCTCTATCGCCGCCGCAACGAGATCGAGAGACTCTTCCGACGGCTCAAGGGATTCCGCCGCATCTTCTCCCGCTTCGACAAGCTCGACGTCATGTTCCTCGCCTTCCTCCACTTCGCCCTCATCGCCGAGGCTCTACGTTTCGATACCCTACGTTAGTGTTAACACCCCCTAGTCTTTCCTTCCTGCCCGTGGGCTCCGGCGCCGAATACGCCGACGCTACCGAAACTCTCCGGGTTGCGCATCCAACCAGGATTACCGTTTTGGCCATCCCGGTACTGACAGCATAGGCGAGCCACGGCTGCGGTGCAACGTTTTCGCACTGCTTTCACGTTCGATCCTGCTTTCTTCGCCGGTCCGCCTTCAGATCGGGTCCGGTCAAGGCGTTCCGGCAACGCCAGCGGCCACTCTGCCGACACCGCTCCGACCTTGCCTCTCGGCAACTCCCCGCTCCGGCTGCCCCGCGCTCGCCGCGTTACCCTCCGGGCACAGGCAGCGCCCAGATCCTGCTCAGCATGTCACCGAACAGCCGCCGGTTCAGATGTCCCTGGGCCAACAGCAACCAGTAGTAGCGGGCATGTTTGACCAGACGGCCGCCGGTCTTCATTAGCCGCTGCTGCAAGCTCGTCAGCGACCAGCTCTTGATCCTGTGCGGCAGCCCCAGCCGCCGCCACAAGTTGCCCAGGTTATAGGCCAGCACGCTGAGTTGCAGTCGCACTTCGTTGGCCCGGAAGCGATGGCACGACAGCCGCGTCCAGTGCGTGGCCTGTTTGCCTTCCTTGATCCACTGCTCGGCCGTGCCGCGCTTGTTGTAGAAGCGCACCACCGAGCGGCTTGGCAAGCGCAGGCTCGTCACGATGAATCCGACCCGCGGGAACAGCTCGCCCTGGTGATGTTCGACCTGGGCGACGATCCGCCTCGCCTGCGACCAACTCTCCGCCTGATAGCGAAAACTCTTGTAGCGCACCAAGGGCTTCCGGGAGGGCCTTCCCGGCGGGCGAAACAAGATGTCTTCGATCTCCAATTCCAGGCTCTTGTTGGCCGGAATGCGAATGGCGTACTGCACTCCGCGTTTCTCCGAAGACTCATAAATCTCCGGCTTAGCAAAGGCCGCATCGCCGCGGAAGGTGACCTGTTTGCCCGCAGCCTGTTGGCGCTCGATCTCCGGCAGCAGCAACTCGTCCCAGTCGTCAGCGCTGTGCACATTGCCGGGACGCAGCTTGGCGGCCAGACAATCGCCGTGCTGGTTGAACAGCAACAGTGGGTGGTAGCAGATGGACTCGAAATGGCCGTTATAGGCGCTGCCTTCTTGTTGGCCATGGACGGGGCTCTCGGTGGAGTCCATGTCGAGAACGACGCGCTCGCAGTCGTCCGTCGTCTCGGCTTGCGCGACCAACTCGCGGTTCACCGCCATCAATCCCAGCAGATTCTCCTCACTCGCGAGCAGCCCTGTCTCGAAGCTCTGTAGCCGCGAGGTGAGCGCCCCGCCGCGATCCCAGTTCTTCTGCGAGCCGATCAAGCGAAAGGTCGGATCGGCGGATACTCGAACGGCGTCATTGAGGTCCTCGTAGCCGGCGAGTCGGCTGTAAACCGACTGCCGCAGCAGATCGGCCAGCGGGAACTTCTTGTTCAAGCCTTGTCGCGAGTCGCTGAGATGCTCCTCGATCAGCTTCCCGAGCCCGAGCCGTTCGTCCAACTCCCGAACCAGGATCAGCCCGCCGTCGGAAGTGACACGCGATCCTTGGAAATCGACTTTCAACAAACCGTTGAAGCTTAGCTGGAACGGCTTGTTTTGTTTTTCACCCATTGGGTGTTGGCCTCCATGGCGTCCTCATCGGGCTCTAGCCCCTATGAATAAAGACGCTCAAGGCCGCCGGAAGGTCGAGAGGTTTGAATCAAATTGGAAATGCGGGTCCAAAGCGCGAGAGTCAAGAAACCACCCATGGATTGGCCGGCGATCGCTCGAGACTGGCGACCAGCGGCTACTCGATAGCGGTCCTCCACGAACTGGAATACTTCGGTTGATAGGTACGCGGCGGACCATTCGTGGTCGATTTCCGGCATGACGACAATCATCGGTCGGGCTTCGCCATCGACTATGAGGTTGTCCAAAATCACGTTGGCTCGTCCGAGCGTGGTCCACTCCATCGAGGTGTCGCCCGAGCCATGCAAAAGATATAGCATCGGGTATCGAGCCCCATCATTTTCCCGATAGCCCGGCGGAGTATAGACCGTGATGCTTCTCCGGCCAACGGTACGAGACTCATACCAGTGCAGATGGACTTCGCCGTGCGGCACCGAGCGCGGGTCGTATCGCGCGGGTTGAACATCGGAGATTTCGAGAAGGCTATACTCGCCGGACGCTGCCCGCACGGGGTTCTTGGGGTCAAGCACCGCAATGTCATCGAGGATGAACAAGTACTGGTAAATTCCCGGAGGCAGTGGTCCTACCGTCACCTCCCACGTTCCATCGTCT
This sequence comes from Bryobacterales bacterium, assembly GCA_965248255.1. Taxonomy (GTDB): domain Bacteria; phylum Acidobacteriota; class Terriglobia; order Bryobacterales; family UBA6623; genus JAKZVK01. The sequence continues at coordinate 668,421 of CBDFIW010000004.1, read as the reverse complement.
CCCCGGACCATCTGCTCCCACGTCTTAAAGGTGAGAATCCACTCGCCCCAAACCTTAGCCGCCTTAGCGTCGGGGGCGTGGAGGCGGAACGTGACTCGGCGCTCGTGGTCGATTTCCGGCGACACTAGCTTGGGTTGCTGGGCCGAGCCGACCATTGCCGCGAACAGCAGGAGGAGAACCCTCATGCCCTCAGAATACCCGGCGCGACCGCCGCTTGTTCACCAAGGCTGGAACACTTGGATGCTGCTCAGCCTCCTGGGGCCGGGCAATCCCAGACTGTTGGAGCGCTTCCGACATTGGGGATTGTCGGGAGCTAGTCTCACCACCGCCAAAGGGCACCGAGCACCCACAACACGCCCGCGTCACCGCCGTTTCTTCTCCTCCTCGATCGCCTTGGTGATATCGTTGCGCCTGCGCTCGCCGGCATAATCTGCGGCAGTCCTGCCCTGGTTGTCCTTTGCATCCGAGTCTGGCTTGTGGGAGAGCAGGATACGAACATTGTCAAGCCGGCCGGCCTCGGCGGCAATCATCAACGCGGTTCTCCCCTCAAAGTCGCTGGCGTCAATCTCGGCGTCCCACTCAAGAAGGGTATCGAGCAGCGAAGAGCGGCTGGTGGCCGCCACCTCCATCAAGACGGTTTGCCCTTGCGAGTTTCGGCTTTCGGTGTCGGCGCCAGCCGCCAGCAGGATGCGAACAATCTCCCGCCATCCCTTCTCGGTAGCGTGGCTCAGCGCTATGCGGCCGTCTTTGTTCGTGGTATTGACTTCAGTCCCCACGTCGAGCAGTAGACGAAGAGCGTCGACGCGGCCTGCCCGGGCGGCAGCCGTAAGGGGATATCGACCATCCGCACCTATTCGATTCGGATCGGCGCCCGATTCGAGCATCAGGTGCATGAGTCCTGTCAATCCCCTCGTCGCCAACATCGAGAGTATCGTCGCCGCCGTCGCTGTCGTACGATCGCTCGCTCTCACCCTTCCGCCTTGCGCGATCAGTAGGCGCGCCAGGTCAGTCTGCTCGAAGGCGACCGCCGAGACCGTCGCACTATCCATAAAATCGGGGCCGCCCAATTGGGTGACAGCCAGAACAGTGTCGATGAACCCTCCCTTGGCGGCGAGGAGGGCCGCACTCTGTAGTACCTTGGAGCGATCGACTGCCGGGCTTTCTATCAGGGCCAAAACTGTCTTGGTGTGGCCTCCTTCGGCAGCAGCTTTCACAGCCGGAACGCCGCTATTCGCCTCGGCGATTTCCTCGCTGTAGTCCGCAAGCAGTCTCTTCACAGTGTCGGTGTCACCCTTGCGGGCAGCACGCAACAGGTCGGCATTCACTTCGCCGGCTAGGCTGAAGGGAAGGATTGCGAGCAGCCAGATCCGGGTGAAAAGAGAGAGCATGGGACCTCGGTCGCAAGTATACTCCGAGCCGGTCCGGAAGCCTGCCCGGAACGGTACCCATTCGCACGGTCGGAAAACGTGCCCCTTAGGGTCACAGGAGATAACTTCGACGGGTTTGGGCCGCTGATCACTGGTCGTATGGCGACTTCCTGACAGAAATCGAGGTCTGCGCCTTCCCTAGATAGCAACACAATTCTGCGCCGAATTGACTTAACATTATTTTACATTTCTTAACTCAGACTTGACGCTGCCCTCGTAACCCCGTCCGCCCCCATCCGTCCCTTACGAGCATGAATGTCCGACGCCACCGATCCTTTGCACTGGCCTCCCTCCTGACTGTTGTCCACTTCGTTTGGCTGTGCGTCTGGGTCGTGCCCGGTTATGGCGGCGTGCCGCTAGTTGCCCAAGGGGCCCTCGTCAACGCTGCAACTTTCGTAGGGGGTCCAATCGCTCCTGGGTCCTGGGCATCTCTCTTCGGAGAGAGACTGGCTAGTACGTTGGTCGTCGCTTCCACAGTTCCTCTCCCCACCTCCCTCGGTGGTACCCAAGTCACTGTCACTGACGCTCTCGGCGCCGAACGCCTGGCCCGCTTGCAGTTCGTTTCTCCCGGGCAATTGAACTTCCTGGTGCCGCCGAACACGGCTCCTGGCGCCGCGGTAGTCACTGTCACCATCGCTAGTGGGGAAAGCGCGAGCTTGAATGTACAGATTGCGCCCGTCGCCCCAGGGATTTTTTCCGCCAACGCCAGCGGCATGGGTCCGGCGGCCGCAACGTTCCTCACAGAGAGAGCCGATGGGTTCCGCTTCGAAGACCTTACTTTCGACAGCGACCTTCCCGCAGGTAGCCGTACCAATATTCCCCTCGACCTATTGAATCCCGCAAATTATTATGACACTTTTTGATAGTGTGGAGCATCTATATATGTATGGGCAACCCCAAAGGTGTGAAGCGGGATTTCAAGGCGCTGGAGAAGCGCCGTTTCGAAGCGATGCGGCTGCTCCACCAAGGCCACAATCAGTCCGAGACGGCGAGACGGCTGAACGTCGCTCGCCAAACCGTCAGTGAGTGGCGGCGGCAATACCGCGAGCAGGGTGCGGCCGGACTCCGCCAGGCCGGGCGCGCCGGACGCAAGCCGCTCCTCGATGCCGCACAACGCGAACGCCTGACGTCGCTGCTGCTGGAAGGCCCGGAAGCCCACGGCTTCCCAACGCCCCTGTGGAGCTGTCCGCGGGTGGCTCGGCTGATCGGAGACGAGTTCGGGGTCGCATACCACGCAGGCCACGCCTGGAAGATCCTGCGAGCGCTCGACTGGAGCCCGCAACGCCCGGCCGGAAAGGCGCGCGAGCGCAACGAAGAGCGGATCCGCACCTGGAAGCGCAAGACCTGGAAGCGCATTAAAAAAGCCCAAAACGAAGGCCGTACGCTCGTCTTCATCGACGAAAGCGGATTGAGTCAGAAGCCGCATCGCTGCCGCACCTGGGCGCCACGTGGCCAAACACCGGTGCTGCAGTTTAACTTCAACTGGGAGAAGCTTTCCGTCTCGGCGGGGCTGACGCTGCGTAACTTCTACTTCCGGCTCTATCCCGGTGCGATCGGCAAAGAGCAAGTGACCGACTTTCTCAAGGCGTTGGTACGTCATATCGATCGCCCGCTGCTGATCGTCTGGGATCGGCTGCCGGCGCACCGTAGCCGCCTGGTGCAAGAGTTCATCGAACTCTCCGAAGGCCACATCGCAACCGAGTACTTGCCACCCTATGCGCCGGAGTTGAATCCGGTGGAATACATCTGGGCTTACTGGAAGCAGCACGAGTTGCCGAACGTCTGTCCGAAAGACTACGGCGAGCTGAACGAGCGGGCCCGCAAGGCACTCCGCCGCATGTACCGCAAACCGCGTTTGATCACGGCCTTCTGGAAACAGTCTTCTCTTTGTTTTGACTGACTCTATATTATGCGGGAGTCAATAGATGCCGTTTTAGAGAAGGAACGCTACCGTCAAGACTCATTCCTGCGCGACAGTTGGCGCTGTCCTTCCGATGCCCTCTAAGACCCCGCTGTTCCCGGTACTGCTTGTTCATTTCATCGGCACGCTCGGATTCAGCATTGCCTTGCCGTTTCTCGTGTTTCTGGTTTTGAGATTCGGCGGCAATGCAATCATCTACGGGCTCGTGGGAGCGACCTACCCCATGCTGCAGCTCATCGGGGCTCCGATACTGGGGTGGTGGTCCGACCGCTACGGGAGGAAGCGGATCCTGTTCCTGAGCCAGGCGGGAACGTTCGTTTCCTGGGTTATCTTCACGGTTGCGTTGCTGCTTCCCCCCACAGCGCTCGCCTCGATTGAATCTTCGCTGCTAGGGACCTTCACCTTGACCGCTCCACTCGGGTTGATCTTTGTGGCGCGCGCGCTGGATGGGTTGACCGGCGGCAACGTCTCCGTCGCCAATGCTTACGTGGCCGACATCACCTCAGTGGAAGACCGCAGCCGCAGCTTTGGCCGCATGGGAGTCTCGTCAAATCTTGGCTTTATCGTCGGTCCGGCGCTTGCGGGCTTGCTCGGTGCGACACAGTGGGGTGAGACCTTGCCCGTCGTAGCAGCACTGCTCATCTCGCTTATAGCCACGATCCTCATTGCCGTTCTGTTGCCGGAGTCAAACCCCTACGCCTTGGTCCGAAACCAGGAAGGCGCCAGTGTTCGAAAAGTCTTTGGGCAAGAGCACAGGGACTGTTTCAAGGTCCAGCAAGGCAAAGAGGCCGGGGTGACGGACGTCTTGAAGCAACAGCACGTGCCGTTGATGCTGCTTCTCTATTTCGTGATCTTCTTGGGTTTTAACTTTTTCTACACTTCGTTTCCCGTTCACGCGGCCGGCGAACTCGAATGGAGCGTAACCCAAATCGGCATCTTCTTTGCCTCGCTGAGCGCGATGATGATGATCGTACAAGGACCTCTCCTGGCTCGACTGGCGAAAAAGTGGTCTGACCCTGTCCTGGTCACAGGCGGAAGCCTGCTCCTGGGCACCAACTTCCTGTTGATGCTCTCGCGGGACACCCTGACGATCTACGCGGCCGCCGCTTTGTTTGCTCTCGGGAACGGCATGATGTGGCCCTCGGTGCTGTCGTTGCTTTCGAAGGTCGCCGGCGAACGCTACCAAGGCGCGGTGCAAGGGTTCGCGGGCAGCTTCGGCGGCTTGGCGAGTGTTATCGGTCTCGTCCTCGGCGGTCTGCTCTACCAACAGACGGGGGAACTGACTTTTGCTGTCTCGGCCGGACTGATCTATCTCGGGGCGCTACTGTCGCTGCCCCTGCTCCGGATCAACAGCTAGAGTGTTTCGACGGGCATTGCGGGCCGGTCGCTCGAAGCTATTGAATCCCGCAAATTATTATGACACTTTTTGACAGTGTGGAGCATCTATATATGTATGGGCAACCCCAAAGGTGTGAAGCGGGATTTCAAGGCGCTGGAGAAGCGCCGTTTCGAAGCGATGCGGCTGCTCCACCAAGGCCACAATCAGTCCGAGACGGCGAGACGGCTGAACGTCGCTCGCCAAACCGTCAGTGAGTGGCGGCGGCAATACCGCGAGCAGGGTGCGGCCGGACTCCGCCAGGCCGGGCGCGCCGGACGCAAGCCGCTCCTCGATGCCGCACAACGCGAACGCCTGACGTCGCTGCTGCTGGAAGGCCCGGAAGCCCACGGCTTCCCAACGCCCCTGTGGAGCTGTCCGCGGGTGGCTCGGCTGACCGGAGACGAGTTCGGGGTCGCATACCACGCAGGCCACGCCTGGAAGATCCTGCGAGCGCTCGACTGGAGCCCGCAACGCCCGGCCGGAAAGGCGCGCGAGCGCAACGAAGAGCGGATCCGCACCTGGAAGCGCAAGACCTGGAAGCGCATTAAAAAAAAGCCCAAAACGAAGGCCGTACGCTCGTCTTCATCGACGAAAGCGGATTGAGTCAGAAGCCGCATCGCTGCCGCACCTGGGCGCCACGTGGCCAAACACCGGTGCTGCAGTTTAACTTCAACTGGGAGAAGCTTTCCGTCTCGGCGGGGCTGACGCTGCGTAACTTCTACTTCCGGCTCTATCCCGGTGCGATCGGCAAAGAGCAAGTGACCGACTTTCTCAAGGCGTTGGTACGTCATATCGATCGCCCGCTGCTGATCGTCTGGGATCGGCTGCCGGCGCACCGTAGCCGCCTGGTGCAAGAGTTCATCGAACTCTCCGAAGGCCACATCGCAACCGAGTACTTGCCACCCTATGCGCCGGAGTTGAATCCGGTGGAATACATCTGGGCTTACTGGAAGCAGCACGAGTTGCCGAACGTCTGTCCGAAAGACTACGGCGAGCTGAACGAGCGGGCCCGCAAGGCACTCCGCCGCATGTACCGCAAACCGCGTTTGATCACGGCCTTCTGGAAACAGTCTTCTCTTTGTTTTGACTGACTCTATATTATGCGGGAGTCAATAAATGGCCGGCCAGAAGGTCCGGGCTCGATTTGCTGTCAAGAATAACGGGGGTTTGTCAACTTCTGTTGTTGGCCCCATCAAGCCTTGTCCAAGAACTCAACTCGGAATTCCTTCGCAGTCGCCGCGTAATTGTCTGGATCGGCCTCTATCCTCTCGAACATGCGCTCAATTCCGGCCGGGGCAAAGAACATCAACATACGAGACGTCGGATCCGATTCGTTCTTGAAATGATGCGGCACGTAGCGGGGGATGTTCAGGTAGGCGGCGGGCTGACCGACGATGCGCTCTCCGTCGGCGCGGAAGACCGCCCCGCCTTCGAGCACATAAACTAGGACGACACGTGCCAGGATAAGAACGGGTGACCCACATAGTTTTGAAACTCGTTTCGCGGCGATCGTGGCTGACTCTTCTCGCGCTTGCAGTCTGCCTTGTCAAGTCCGGCTCGGCGAAGGAAGTCTGGACCGGCGTCGAACGAATTGTCGCCATCGGGGACGTCCACGGCGACTATCAGCAATTCGTGACCTTGCTGCGTCAGACCGATCTGACCGACCAGCAAGAGAACTGGATCGGTGGGCGAGCCCACCTCGTGCAAACAGGCGACGTTCCGGACCGCGGTCCTGACTCGCGTAAGGTGATGGACCTGCTCATGAAGCTCGAAAAGCAAGCCCGCAAGGCCAAGGGCCAGGTCCATGCGTTGATCGGCAACCACGAGGCGATGAACATCTACGGGGATCTGCGGTACGTGCATCCAGCCGAGTTCGAGGCGTTCAAAACAGCCGCGTCGATCGCCAGGCGGGGCAACCTGTACGAGCAGCACATTGAGCAATTAAGGAGGAGCCCGCTGCCGTCAGGCCTTCCCAAGCTGGACGATGCCTATCGGGAGAAGTGGGAGGTCAAGCATCCGCCGGGATACTTCAGCCATCGTGAAGCTTTTCAGCAAAACGGAAAATACAATCGCTGGATCCGGCGGCACAACACTGTCGTCAAGATCAACGGCATCCTTTTCCTGCACGGTGGCATCGGCCCCAAGTTTGTCGATCTCAGCCTCGCGGAAATCAATCGGCAAGTTCGAGACGAGCTGGCGGACCTCGAGAAGCTGGAGACCGGTATCGTGGTGGACGAGGAGGGGCCGCTCTGGTACCGGGGGCTGGCCCTGCATCCCGAGGCGCAGGAGCGTTCGCACCTTGAAACACTCCTCGCACGGCACAGGGCCCAACGCATCGTGATGGGTCATACGGTGACCGTGGGGACGGTGTGGCCGCGCTTCGAGGACCGAGCGATCCTGATCGATGTCGGACTGTCGGAATCCTATGGCCGCCGGCTGGCATGCCTTGTTGTTGAAGGCGATCAGGCCTTCGCGATCCACCGCGGTAAGAGACTGAAACTGCCCGACGACTCCGGCCAGGGTCTGCTGCGGTATCTTGGGGAAGCGGCAGCGCTCGACCCCGTGCCGTCACCTCTAGCCACGACCATCGAGGAGCTTAAGACGCGGCTTGCTTCAGATCGGAGCGCAGCTCGGAAGACGCAATGAGGACCCCTGGTTCCGACAAGCTGTGGGCTCGCTTCTACGTATGGGCCGATTACGCCACCGCCGCCGCCGACTGGCGATTGTGGCGAACAAGGCGTTTCGACCCATGAAGGGAGACTATCGCCGTCTTTCCTGGGTGATTGACTCTATCCAATTCGGGCGCTGAATCCGGTTGGATTTCGGAGATATGAAATAAATGGCTGCCTCTTCGAGCGTCTGGATGTGTGGTGGCGGCCCACCTCCGGGAGGCACAATCGCTTCCATGATAAAGTAGTCGCCGGCAGTATCTTCGCCGGTCGCCAGCACCCGGTACTCGTCCCCAGCCCCGCGCCATGTGGTTTGCTCGTCACCAGGTCGGACAAGTTTAACCTTTCGGTTCGCCATGTTTTCTCTCCTGTTGGGTTTGGCCTGACCTTTGGGGCCGGGGCGGCCTCAGTCGGCCGTGAACGCGATCCGGCCGTGACTTCCATCGCAGAAGGGTTTGTTCTTCGAAGCGCCGCACCTACAAAAGGCTCCCTTTGCAACTCGGACCTCCTTTGAGCCCACGCCTTCCACCGATAGGGTGCCTTCGAACAGCACTGGCCCGCATTTCCAATTTGATTCAAACCTCTCGACCTTCCGGCGGCCTTGAGCGTCTTTATTCATAGGGGCTAGAGCCCGATGAGGACGCCATGGAGGCCAACACCCAATGGGTGAAAAACAAAACAAGCCGTTCCAGCTAAGCTTCAACGGTTTGTTGAAAGTCGATTTCCAAGGATCGCGTGTCACTTCCGACGGCGGGCTGATCCTGGTTCGGGAGTTGGACGAACGGCTCGGGCTCGGGAAGCTGATCGAGGAGCATCTCAGCGACTCGCGACAAGGCTTGAACAAGAAGTTCCCGCTGGCCGATCTGCTGCGGCAGTCGGTTTACAGCCGACTCGCCGGCTACGAGGACCTCAATGACGCCGTTCGAGTATCCGCCGATCCGACCTTTCGCTTGATCGGCTCGCAGAAGAACTGGGATCGCGGCGGGGCGCTCACCTCGCGGCTACAGAGCTTCGAGACAGGGCTGCTCGCGAGTGAGGAGAATCTGCTGGGATTGATGGCGGTGAACCGCGAGTTGGTCGCGCAAGCCGAGACGACGGACGACTGCGAGCGCGTCGTTCTCGACATGGACTCCACCGAGAGCCCCGTCCATGGCCAACAAGAAGGCAGCGCCTATAACGGCCATTTCGAGTCCATCTGCTACCACCCACTGTTGCTGTTCAACCAGCACGGCGATTGTCTGGCCGCCAAGCTGCGTCCCGGCAATGTGCACAGCGCTGACGACTGGGACGAGTTGCTGCTGCCGGAGATCGAGCGCCAACAGGCTGCGGGCAAACAGGTCACCTTCCGCGGCGATGCGGCCTTTGCTAAGCCGGAGATTTATGAGTCTTCGGAGAAACGCGGAGTGCAGTACGCCATTCGCATTCCGGCCAACAAGAGCCTGGAATTGGAGATCGAAGACATCTTGTTTCGCCCGCCGGGAAGGCCCTCCCGGAAGCCCTTGGTGCGCTACAAGAGTTTTCGCTATCAGGCGGAGAGTTGGTCGCAGGCGAGGCGGATCGTCGCCCAGGTCGAACATCACCAGGGCGAGCTGTTCCCGCGGGTCGGATTCATCGTGACGAGCCTGCGCTTGCCAAGCCGCTCGGTGGTGCGCTTCTACAACAAGCGCGGCACGGCCGAGCAGTGGATCAAGGAAGGCAAACAGGCCACGCACTGGACGCGGCTGTCGTGCCATCGCTTCCGGGCCAACGAAGTGCGACTGCAACTCAGCGTGCTGGCCTATAACCTGGGCAACTTGTGGCGGCGGCTGGGGCTGCCGCACAGGATCAAGAGCTGGTCGCTGACGAGCTTGCAGCAGCGGCTAATGAAGACCGGCGGCCGTCTGGTCAAACATGCCCGCTACTACTGGTTGCTGTTGGCCCAGGGACATCTGAACCGGCGGCTGTTCGGTGACATGCTGAGCAGGATCTGGGCGCTGCCTGTGCCCGGAGGGTAACGCGGCGAGCGCGGGGCAGCCGGAGCGGGGAGTTGCCGAGAGGCAAGGTCGGAGCGGTGTCGGCAGAGTGGCCGCTGGCGTTGCCGGAACGCCTTGACCGGACCCGATCTGAAGGCGGACCGGCGAAGAAAGCAGGATCGAACGTGAAAGCAGTGCGAAAACGTTGCACCGCAGCCGTGGCTCGCCTATGCTGTCAGTACCGGGATGGCCAAAACGGTAATCCTGGTCTGGAAGGGCTTCGAGCATAACTTACTGGTCGAGGGCAGCTCGAACATCGTCATCGGTCCGAATGTGTTCGACCGTAACCCCGACTACCGTCCCCACGATAGCCGTAATAGCTTGCTGTTTGTCGATTCCGAGGATTGCACCTTGAACGGGCTGCATATCAACCACGTGAAAGGGGCCGAAGCAGCGCTGACGCTGCGGCGTTGCCGGCGCTTCAATCTGACGAACTCGATCGAAACACGCCATTTGACCTTGCCAAAGAGGTCAAAAGTGGAACTATTGACTCCCGCATAATATAGAGTCAGTCAAAACAAAGAGAAGACTGTTTCCAGAAGGCCGTGATCAAACGCGGTTTGCGGTACATGCGGCGGAGTGCCTTGCGGGCCCGCTCGTTCAGCTCGCCGTAGTCTTTCGGACAGACGTTCGGCAACTCGTGCTGCTTCCAGTAAGCCCAGATGTATTCCACCGGATTCAACTCCGGCGCATAGGGTGGCAAGTACTCGGTTGCGATGTGGCCTTCGGAGAGTTCGATGAACTCTTGCACCAGGCGGCTACGGTGCGCCGGCAGCCGATCCCAGACGATCAGCAGCGGGCGATCGATATGACGTACCAACGCCTTGAGAAAGTCGGTCACTTGCTCTTTGCCGATCGCACCGGGATAGAGCCGGAAGTAGAAGTTACGCAGCGTCAGCCCCGCCGAGACGGAAAGCTTCTCCCAGTTGAAGTTAAACTGCAGCACCGGTGTTTGGCCACGTGGCGCCCAGGTGCGGCAGCGATGCGGCTTCTGACTCAATCCGCTTTCGTCGATGAAGACGAGCGTACGGCCTTCGTTTTGGGCTTTTTTTTAATGCGCTTCCAGGACTGGACCATTCGGCAGTGTTGTCAATCGAACTTTACCGCCTCCACTCTCTATCGGCTCTCCAGACATGGCGCCAAGGATGGCGTCATCTTCAAATCCCACCTGAGCATGTCGTCCGTCACATAGCGGCTTGTTTTCAGAGCCGCCGCAGCGGCAAAGTGCTACGCGAGTGTCCTCCAGAAGGATCTCGCCCTGATGTGTGACGACCTCCAGGTCACCAAGTAGGTAGATGGGACCGTTCGGCTCTATCGTGGCCGTATTCTGCTGCGGTGGGGACTCCACCTGTCCGCTATCGGTTGACTCAAGATGGAGAGCGCCGGTGGGACAGCTCGTCACGATGTGGAGAAGCTGTTCCGGCTCAGCACGGGCAGGCTCGATCCAAGGTTTTCGGTCTGGGTTGAAAACGTCAGGTAATCCGTGAACGCACTCGGCTGCGTGAATGCATCGCTTGACGTCGTAGCTCACCGTGGTCTTCACTCCGGTGTAGCGCAGAATCTTCGATTTCATCGGTTCTTGACTTCCTCCCTGCCCCGTGGCGAACCTTGCTGAACCTGTGCGTAGATTGTCCCCGGAAGTTGCCAGAGATGGTAGAGGTCGCTTATTGGGGGTAGCTTCCGAGAATCTCCATTGGCTAGAGTCTCTGAGTCGAATCAATCGGGGATTTGATTCAAGGTGTAATAACCCCGCGGGTGCCGCAGCTTCTCTCCGGCGGTCGATCGGACGCCTGGCGCGTGAAGCTCGTGTACGTACGCCTCCCGCAGTCCGTCAATCTTGAGCCGCACGCGAAGGCCGTCGGGAGAGACGGTGGCGGACCGGACGGCCGGCTGCTTCGTGTCGATCTCCTCGCTCCCGTAATTGCGGTGATAGGCGTAGGTATAGCTGCTGAGCTGGTAGGAAGAAGCCGCGGATCCGGTGGCCCGGTCCACTTCTTTCGTGAAGCTTAACTCGAAGCCGTCCCGACGCGCTTCGAAGGTCTTGATCTCAAACGGGGTCCTGCCGGTCCAAACCATACGCTGCAGCCCAAAAGAGCGGGCGCCTAGAGAATTCCAGCCGCGGTTCGTCATACCGGCAAACAGAGAGCCGTCCGCTCCAAACACCATGCGCAGCACGGCGCTCTGAAATCCCTCGCGGAAGACGAAGCATGCCCCTTGATACTCTCCCTTCACTTTCTCGAGATAGACGCGGCTAATGAGCGACAAAGTAAAGTCGCCCACGAAAAACTGTCCGGCGAAAGGACCGAACCTTCCATCAGCCGTATCGAGCACGATGTCGGTCGCGCTCATGCCGACTTTGCGGTAAGGAAACCAAACCGCCGGCAGTTGCATCGGGGGGATTCGCTTCGCTGCTTCGGGGTACGACAAACCTTGCGGCACCGGGCCGGGGTGTTTGAACGTCGCGCCGGGCAAGTTACAGTGTTTCAAAGCATCGACATAGCCGTGAAACACGCCATCGCGCATGTGATGCAAGGCATTCGTCGGCACCCAACGGCCTTGCTGATCCGTATAGAAAGCGTCGCCGGCGGCGTTAATGCCAATGCCCGAAGGCGAGCGCATGCCTCCCGAGACCGGCTTCCAGGCCCCATTATTGAATCCCGCAAATTATTATGACACTTTTTGACAGTGTGGAGCATCTATATATGTATGGGCAACCCCAAAGGTGTGAAGCGGGATTTCAAGGCGCTGGAGAAGCGCCGTTTCGAAGCGATGCGGCTGCTCCACCAAGGCCACAATCAGTCCGAGACGGCGAGACGGCTGAACGTCGCTCGCCAAACCGTCAGTGAGTGGCGGCGGCAATACCGCGAGCAGGGTGCGGCCGGACTCCGCCAGGCCGGGCGCGCCGGACGCAAGCCGCTCCTCGATGCCGCACAACGCGAACGCCTGACGTCGCTGCTGCTGGAAGGCCCGGAAGCCCACGGCTTCCCAACGCCCCTGTGGAGCTGTCCGCGGGTGGCTCGGCTGACCGGAGACGAGTTCGGGGTCGCATACCACGCAGGCCACACCTGGAAGATCCTGCGAGCGCTCGACTGGAGCCCGCAACGCCCGGCCGGAAAGGCGCGCGAGCGCAACGAAGAGCGGATCCGCACCTGGAAGCGCAAGACCTGGAAGCGCATTAAAAAAAAGCCCAAAACGAAGGCCGTACGCTCGTCTTCATCGACGAAAGCGGATTGAGTCAGAAGCCGCATCGCTGCCGCACCTGGGCGCCACGTGGCCAAACACCGGTGCTGCAGTTTAACTTCAACTGGGAGAAGCTTTCCGTCTCGGCGGGGCTGACGCTGCGTAACTTCTACTTCCGGCTCTATCCCGGTGCGATCGGCAAAGAGCAAGTGACCGACTTTCTCAAGGCGTTGGTACGTCATATCGATCGCCCGCTGCTGATCGTCTGGGATCGGCTGCCGGCGCACCGTAGCCGCCTGGTGCAAGAGTTCATCGAACTCTCCGAAGGCCACATCGCAACCGAGTACTTGCCACCCTATGCGCCGGAGTTGAATCCGGTGGAATACATCTGGGCTTACTGGAAGCAGCACGAGTTGCCGAACGTCTGTCCGAAAGACTACGGCGAGCTGAACGAGCGGGCCCGCAAGGCACTCCGCCGCATGTACCGCAAACCGCGTTTGATCACGGCCTTCTGGAAACAGTCTTCTCTTTGTTTTGACTGACTCTATATTATGCGGGAGTCAATAGGCAAGACCCCATCAGGCAAGACCTTCACGCTCCAACCACGCCAAGCGTCGTTGGACGGGTTCAGCTTCTTTCCGAGCCCCGAGTTGAGCGTGATCCACATGTTTCCTTGTAAATCGAATTTCGGACCGTAAGCGTACTCGTGATAGTTGCCCGTCACGCCCCAGCCTTTGGCAACCGTCAAGTATTCATCGGCTCGGCCGTCTGTGTCGGTGTCACGCAGGCGCGTGAGTTCCGTCCTCTGGGCCAGATAGAGGTCGCCATCCTTGTACGCAAGGCCGAGCGGTTCGTGCAGTCCGCTCGCAAATAACTCGTAGGTAACGCCGGTCGGCGGCTCGTCGTACACGTGATCGACGATCCACACCTCGCCTTTGCGAATCGCGGCGGCGAGGCGGTCGTCGGGGAGCAGTGCCAATCCGCTCACCTCGAGCTTGAGGCCTTTCGGAATCGGTATGGTTATCATCCTGTAATAGTCGTTTTCGGACTGCCCGGAAGCTGCGCGGGTCGCCAACGGAGCCACAGACATGGTGAGCGCCCACACGAGCCCATAACGAACACTTCGATTCACCAGGTAATCTCCTGCACCAAGACGGCCTGACCTTCCAGGAGGCTTACGGGAGCGACCAGCTCTTGGAGATTCCCAACATCACGCGCCCGACCGGTTCCGCTCTGCGGCCGCCGGATGATCGGTTTGGCGCCCTCGACTCGAACGCGTAGTCGTCCGTCAATCCCGTAGCGGCCCTCGTCTTGCGTTTCGATCCTCTCACCGACACCCGCCCGGAACCACAGCCCTCTCGCCTTACCCCGCAGCCGCACCTCGCGGCGAAGCGAGCGCCCGTCCGGTGCCGGCGTAAGGCGGTCTTCGAACCGCAGGCCCCCAAGCTCGTATAAGAACACGGGTACGCCCGCCTCGTCGAGGCGGAAACCGCCGAAGCGATATGCGGCGGGGATGCCGCTTGATGCCGGCCACGGTGAGTCCTTGTCCGGAAGGATGGCAAAAGACGGCCCGGGAGGGAGTGACACGAGATCGTCGCTCAAAGCGGGAGTCAGCGGTGTAAAGCGATCGTCCCAGGTGCTTTCCGCATCAAGGAAACGTCCCCGCCACGCCTGCGCCCAGCGGACCTGTTTCGAGTCGAATGCGGCGTGGATCCCTTCCGGAAATCCCACCGCGATAGCGTGCATGCCGACACCGGTCATGAACGTACGAAAGACGATGGGCCTATCGGCAGGCTTCAACTCAAAGGCTTTCCTTTCTTCCATCCCCTCGGGCAGGCGCGTCTGGTCGATCTCCATCAGGTAGACCCAGATACTGTCGATCTGACGTTCCGTGTGGCCGCGGAGAACCTCTTTGTTGACCGCCTGGCCGTGGGGCCAAAACGAGGGCATGCGCGTTCCGGGCAAGAACCGGGCCGGGTCGATGAGGAAATCTCGAAACCATTCGACCCGCAAACGCCCCGGAGCATGAGCCAAGTCAATCGCCCCGATGCCGGACGATTTGTGTCCGTGAAGGTCGTGACACCCCACACAACCCAAGCCGGCCTGTCCGACCAAGCGGCGGCCGTAGCGGTTGCGCCCGCTGCGCTCCACCGATGCGATGTCGTCCGACAGATCCGCCTGCTGTAAGAGCTCGGTGAGCTCCGCGGCATGAGCGGTGCCGTAGTCGGGCATTCGTGTGGCGAGATACGGCCGCACGGGTGCGGCACCGTGGATGGCCCGGTAAAGCGCGTCCGCCGTCAACTTTCTTCCGACGCCGGTCAGCCGTGGCGGAAGACGTCCTTCATCGCCCAGGTCGCGATCTTCGACCGTTTCGAAATAGAAAGCCCGGGCAGCGTCCGGCCCCCCTACGCCGTCTCGCACGTGGCAAGCCAGGCAATTCAGTGCCGCAAGCCTCTGTCGAACCAGGCTGTCCTCGGGCCCCTGCGCAGGCCCCCGCGCAGACTACGGTGCCGGCCCGCCCTCGGCCAAGACGCCGATCGCTTTGCGAATGGCCTCCCTCTGTCCAACGGTCAGTCCGAAATCAGGTGCGCCAGGTGGGGGCGAATCGGCCAAGCAACCACGGGTGGCCACGTCTCCCAGCTCCGGAAGCGGCTTTACGTGTACGTTCGATCGCAAGTTCGTACCGTTCACCAGCATCTCGTGGCAGGACGCACAACCGAACCTGCTGAAGAGGTCCCTCCCGTGCGCCGCTTTCTCCGAATCCGGTGCCGGCGAGGCATGCGGCACGGTTCTGCCGCCGGTCAGGTACGTTTCCAGGTCCGCCGCTTCCTGAACGCTCAACGGAGTCCGCGGCATTCGGGCCGACGGCCTCACCCGCAGGGGATTCAGCAGGAATCGCGCGAGCTGGCCGGGCCGATACTTCAGATGCAGGTCCCCGAGCGGAACCGAAGCAAGGTCCGGCTTGCCGGGTTCAATGTCCGTGCTCCAACTCGCCGGCTGGTGGGATTCGTCCGGTTCGTGGCACGCCACACAGCCCACCTGGCGGTAGAGCGCTCTCCCCCGTTCCTCGTTTCCCGTAGCGAGTTTCCGTGGGGAAGCATCGTCCGTCAACGAAAGTAGGAAGTGGACCAACGCGCTGACGGCGTCCGCGCGCGCGGCACCGGTGAGATGGCGGATCAGCCGCGGCATCGTCGTGCCGGGCTTCAGGCCTGGCGGGTTATCCAGGTAGCGGTGCAGGTAGCCGGCCTGCAGACGGGAAGCGACTCCCGTCAACACGGGCGCCGTCTTGGCGGCGATCCGGCTCTTGGCGCGTCCGCTTGGCGCATGGCAATTCGTACATCCCAACTCGCCCAGCAATAACTTCCCGGCTTCGATCAGATTCGCTTCAGGCTGCCGCAGCACAAGTTCGTATCCCGGAACAACGGGCTCGGCCCGTGCCGGGCGCTCTGCGAGGGCCCACGTCAAGAACACGGCTAGCAGCAGCGGCCCCATGCTGGAGATTCGCGAAGTTCGCCGCTCGACGAGTTCAGATAGCGCTTTCCTCTGAACGGGCATTCCACTCATCGAACCACGACACGGCTGCGTCTTTCAATGCGGAACGCAACTGCCCAGCGCATGCAGTCAATCAAGCATGTCGTAGAATCAGTCATTTGCGGATCAGAAAGGGCTTGCCTGCGTTGATCATCGACTCCCACTGCCATCTCGACGATCGAGCGTTTGACGAAGATCGGGACCAAGCCATCGAGCGGGCCCGTGAGGCGGACGTCGGGGCGATGCTCACGATCGGTACCGGTTGCGGCCCACCGGATCTCGAGCCGGCCATCCGGCTTGCGGACCTGTACCCGGATGTTTACGCCACGGTCGGCGTCCATCCACACGACGCCCGCAAAGCCTCGCGCGAAACCTATAGCCACCTTGAGACCTTGCTCGCACACCCCAAGGTGCTGGCCGTCGGCGAGATTGGGCTCGACTACCACTACGACAACTCCCCGCGCGAGATCCAGCGGGAGGTGTTCGTCACCCAGATGGATATTGCCCGCACGGCCGGCAAGCCGATCATCATCCATACACGAGATGCCTGGCACGAGACGGTCGATCTGCTCCGCGCTCACTGGAAAAGCGGCAGCGGCGTCATGCACTGCTTCTCCGGCGGAGACGAAGAGGCCCACGAGGCGCTCGACCTGGGATTCCATATTTCCTACGGTGGGATTCTCACCTTCAACCGCGCTGCCGACGTTCGCCGGACCGCCGCGGCACTGCCACTCGACCGTCTGTTGGTCGAAACCGACGCTCCCTATCTGACGCCCGCGCCGCATCGAAAGATCCGCCGCAACGAACCGCGTTTCGTCGTGGAGACGGCGCGATGTCTGGCCGAGGTGCAAGGTCTCGACTACGAGACGCTGGCTCAGGCCACGAGCGACAACTTTCGCCGATTGTTTGATTTGCCTGGGCGCGGTTGAGAGGTATACACTTAATTTCTCACTCCCTTTTCCGGCGCATGCCGACCATCAAGACACCGTCGATGTCGCGACGCGAGGTGCAAGCGCTCATCGCGGGCGACCTGAAGCGCGTAGAGAAGGCTATCGGCACCGACACGATTTGCTCGGTCGAGGCCGTGACCGCGATCAGCCACCACCTGCAGAAGAGCGGCGGCAAGCGGCTGCGTCCCGCGCTCCTCTTGCTCTCGGCAGGGACGTGCGGATATCAGGGCGATGCGGCGATCCGACTGGGGGCCGTGGTCGAGATCATTCATGCCGCGACGCTGGTGCACGACGACGTCATCGACAAGGCCGATGTGCGCCGCGGCCAGCCCTCCATCAACCTGCGTTGGGGCAACCAGACCAGCGTCCTGGCGGGCGACTGGCTCTATATGCAGGCCTTCAATCTCGCTTTGCGGGAGAGGAACTTCTACGTCCTCGACCTGCTCATCGAACTGACTCAGATGATGGTCGAGGGCGAGTTGATGCAGATGGACTGGGTGGGCCGCATCGACCTGACCGAAGACGAGCACCTTTCTCTTGTTCATCGCAAGACGGCGTATCTGTTCTCGGTGTGCGCCCGGCTGGGGGCGATTCTCGCCGGAGGCGATCCTCAACGGGAGCAACGGCTCGGCGACTACGGCTGGAACCTGGGCATGGCGTTCCAACTAGTCGACGACCTGCTTGACTTCACGGCCACCGAAGATGTGCTGGGCAAACCGGTCGGCAACGATCTGCGCGAGGGCAAGGTAACGTTGCCGATGATCTTGGCGCTTTCGAAATGCACCGCGGAGGAACGCCGCCTGGTCGAGACCGTGATCCGCGACGAGGCCTATGACGCCGTGCCCCTCGGTTCGATTCTGGCGCTGCTGGACAAATACGACGCCATTGAGACGGTGCGGCGCAGGGCGATTGACTACACCGAAAACGCAGCCGCGCAACTCGATGCCTTCCCCGAGTCAAACCATCGGCGGGCGCTCCACGCCGTGACCGAGTGGGTCGTCGACCGCGACAGCTAGTGGAATATCGCGGAGATGCCTTAGGCGTAGTCCCAGATCCGTACGTAAGGATTCTGACGAACGCTTGAAGCCCGGTACGCCGCAACCCGATGAATCCAACCACGGGTCTGAGCCCGGTAGGGCGTCACAATCCTAGCCCATGGATTTATCCATGGGTGTCGGTCCCGGGCACCCTTCACCCGGTGCCAGGCTGTTTCTGGTCGCGCGCGGTCGACGGCCACGCGCGACCAGAAACAGCCTTGGGTGAAACGAGTTGATGTGGGTGCGTTCGGAACCCATGGATGAATCCATGGGCTAGGATTGTTCGACCCTTGCCGGGTCGGCAGATCGACACACATTACCCACGAGTCCGCAGCCCCAGCCGCTGCCTTTGAAGTTTTCTACCCTCAACACCCGGCGGGTGAGCCAACCCCAAACCCATCCACTCTCTTCCCGCTCCCCCCGTCGAGTCATCACTGCATGACGACACACACTCCCCCTAGCTTACGTACGGATCTGCGTAGTAGGGGCGGGCCGCTGTGCCCGCCCGCCTCGGGGTATTGACCGGGGACATGGGTAACACCTATTGACTCCCGCATAATATAGAGTCAGTCAAAACAAAGAGAAGACTGTTTCCAGAAGGCCGTGATCAAACGCGGTTTGCGGTACATGCGGCGGAGTGCCTTGCGGGCCCGCTCGTTCAGCTCGCCGTAGTCTTTCGGACAGACGTTCGGCAACTCGTGCTGCTTCCAGTAAGCCCAGATGTATTCCACCGGATTCAACTCCGGCGCATAGGGTGGCAAGTACTCGGTTGCGATGTGGCCTTCGGAGAGTTCGATGAACTCTTGCACCAGGCGGCTACGGTGCGCCGGCAGCCGATCCCAGACGATCAGCAGCGGGCGATCGATATGACGTACCAACGCCTTGAGAAAGTCGGTCACTTGCTCTTTGCCGATCGCACCGGGATAGAGCCGGAAGTAGAAGTTACGCAGCGTCAGCCCCGCCGAGACGGAAAGCTTCTCCCAGTTGAAGTTAAACTGCAGCACCGGTGTTTGGCCACGTGGCGCCCAGGTGCGGCAGCGATGCGGCTTCTGACTCAATCCGCTTTCGTCGATGAAGACGAGCGTACGGCCTTCGTTTTGGGCTTTTTTTTAATGCGCTTCCAGGTCTTGCGCTTCCAGGTGCGGATCCGCTCTTCGTTGCGCTCGCGCGCCTTTCCGGCCGGGCGTTGCGGGCTCCAGTCGAGCGCTCGCAGGATCTTCCAGGCGTGGCCTGCGTGGTATGCGACCCCGAACTCGTCTCCGGTCAGCCGAGCCACCCGCGGACAGCTCCACAGGGGCGTTGGGAAGCCGTGGGCTTCCGGGCCTTCCAGCAGCAGCGACGTCAGGCGTTCGCGTTGTGCGGCATCGAGGAGCGGCTTGCGTCCGGCGCGCCCGGCCTGGCGGAGTCCGGCCGCACCCTGCTCGCGGTATTGCCGCCGCCACTCACTGACGGTTTGGCGAGCGACGTTCAGCCGTCTCGCCGTCTCGGACTGATTGTGGCCTTGGTGGAGCAGCCGCATCGCTTCGAAACGGCGCTTCTCCAGCGCCTTGAAATCCCGCTTCACACCTTTGGGGTTGCCCATACATATATAGATGCTCCACACTGTCAAAAAGTGTCATAATAATTTGCGGGATTCAATAATGCCAAGCACATAGGTAACACTTTGAGGCATAAAACATTTCTGAGAGGGAATGATCTATGCCTTGGCAGGAGACCTGTGTGCGAAACGAGAGAACTCGCTTTGTGGTGGACTGGGAAAGGAAACTCGAGTCGATGGCCGAGCTGTGCCGGCGCTACGGCGTGAGTCGCAAGACCGGCTACAAGTGGCTGCAGCGCTACGGGCAGCAGGGCTGGGAAGGATTGCAGGACCGCTCCCGAGCAGCGCGACGCCATCCGCAGCAGACCGCGGCCGCGATCGAGCAAGAGATTCTCGCTCTGCGGGCACAGCACACGCGCTGGGGCGCGGTCACCTTGAAAGCGCGGCTGCAGCGGGCGCAGCCCGAGGTGGCTTGGCCGGCGGTGAGCACGATCGGAAATCTGCTGCGGCGACACGGTCTGACGGTGCCGCGGCGGCGCCGGGCGCGCGCCGCGCCGACCGCACCGCCGCTGACGCCGGGGAGCGAGCCCAACCGGGTTTGGTGCGCCGACTTCAAAGGTTGGTTCCGCACCCAAGACGGCCAGCGCTGCGATCCGTTGACGATCTCGGATGCGGCTAGCCGTTACTTATTGCGTTGCCAGGCGGTGGCGACACCGGATCGAGAACACGTCCAGCCGTTGTTTGAAGCCACATTTCGGGAGTTTGGCTTGCCGCGGGTGCTGCGCACCGACAACGGGCCGCCGTTTGCGACGCTGGCGGTGCACGGGCTGTCACGGCTGGCGGTATGGTGGATCAAGTTGGGGATTTATCCGCAGCGGATCGAGCCGGGACATCCCGAACAGAACGGGCGGCATGAGAGGATGCACCGCACGCTGAAGCAAGAGACGGCCTCGCCGCCGGCGGCGAACCTGCGGGCACAGCAGCGGGCGTTGGATTGCTTTCGCCAAGATTGCAACGAAGAGCGACCGCACCAGGGGCTGGAGCTGCGGACGCCCAGCGAGTGTTATCAGGGCTCGGGGCGGGAGTATCCCTCGCGGCTGAAGGAGCCGGAGTATCCGGCGGCGCTGGCGGTGCGGCGCGTGGTGGATGGGCAGCTTCGCTGGCGGCGTCAACGAGTGTTTGTGGGCAAGGGACTCAACGGCGAGCGGGTGGGGCTGGAGGCGATCGAGGAGGGGGTGTGGCGGGTATGGTTTTCCTTTTACGAGCTGGGCCTGTTCGACGAACGGGGGTGGCGGTTGCGGCCTTGCCCGGACCCGGCGGCGGGCCACTCGTCCGGGGGTGGGACCGGACTGCGGTCGCCCTCCGGGCTCCCTACGTCCGGCCCCACCCCGGACGAGAAGTGTTACCTATGTGCTTGGCATAAAGTGTTACCTATGGCCCGGTAAGTTCACGGTTACCATTGTGTTCTCTCTGCGGCAGTCCACCGGCGAGTTCTGCGACCTCAAACCGACGAGCCGGAACTCATGTGGCGTAAGCCTCCAAGGTTGCCGAGAACCGATTCCTCGGTTCTCAGGTCCGCGGCCAACAGCAGATGCTCGGTGGTTTGCCGTCCTGAGTCTTGAAGAATCGAGACTCGGCAAGGCTGGAGCCTTACGCCACATCCCGTCTGGGCGCTTCTTCAGGACTTGACACTTCTGTTCAAATGAAGCCTAGAGAAGACCGCCGGCGGTCAGCACGAATGCGGGCAGCGGCCCTGAACCATCGGCCAACAGGACGCCGGGCCGACCAGCGCAGGACGCTCCCGGTTCCTCAGTCACTGTCTTCATGACCGAAACCGAGATTAAGCTGCGCGTCGAAGATGTGCGGGCGATGCGTAGCCTTCTTCGGGGCTTGCGCTGGCGCGTGGCCGAGCGTCGCCATCACGAGAGTAACCTTGTCTATGACCGGCATAGTCCGCCCTGGTTGGCCACGGGCTACTTACTTCGGATCCGCGAGGCCCGCCGCCGCGTCTTGCTGACGGTGAAGCTGCCCACGAAGGCAGGCCGCGAACACAAGGTGCGCGAAGAGTACGAGATCGAGACGCACGACAGCGCGGTTCTCAGAAGTATCGTCGAGGCCATGGGTTTTCAACCGGCTTGGCGGTACGAAAAGTATCGAACGGAGTTCCGGCGGCCCGGTGAGAAAGGCAAAATCCTGTTAGACGAAACGCCCGTCGGAGATCTGTTGGAGCTGGAGGGTCCGGCTGCCTGGATCGACCGCACGGCGGCGGAATTGGGTTTCACCAAGGACGACTACATCACCTTGAGTTATCGCGGACTGTTCGTCGAGCACCGCCGCCGGAACCCCGGCCTAGGCGACGACATGGTTTTCGACTCTGAGAATTCTCGGTGAGCGTTACCTGTTTCGTACCATGCGCGCCCTGGTAGCCACTACCTGTTGTTGGCTTATCACCGCGGCGGGGAGTGCCGCTCTGTGGGCCGGCGTTCTGCTCGTTGAAACCCGCAAGCCCTTCCGCCGCGGCGCAGACGTCACAACCACGACGCTGCGCATCGAGCCCGCCCGGGTGGCGATCGACAAAAGAGGTCCCGAAGGACGCGAGACGATTCTCTTTCACACCGAGCCCCTCATGGTCCGTGTCGTTAACCACGGCGACAAGTTCTACCGCGAGTTCGACGAGCAGAGTCTCAAAGGGCTGCGACAGGGTCTTCGGGAGACCCAAGCGGCCATGCGCCGGCGTGCGGATGATGAGTTGCAGCGCATGTCTCCCGAGCAACGCAAGCGGATGCAGGCGTCCATCAAGGCCCGTCTGCGCTCGTCGGCAACGGACTCGAGTGGCGCTGCACGGCCGGCGCCTGAATACACCAAAGTGTGGTCCGGCGAGCAGGTGAACCGGTGGCAGTGCGATCGCTACGAGGGCCGCGTCGATGGGGAGAAGGTCTGGGATGCCTGTGTCGTCACTTGGGCGAGGCTGGACGTGACGCCGGAGGAGGTAGCCGCTTTCGATAAGGCCATCGAGACACTCGAAAGCCTGCACCTGCTGGACGGCTACGCCCTCCTGGACATCAAGTCCGAGCAAGACGCGAAGGCCAGCAGCTATGCGGGCATTCCGATCCAGCGGATCCGCCTTCGGGCCGAGCGGCCGGCTGGGGTCTTCGAGGTTCAGGAGCTGGAACACCGAGAGTTTACGGACGTAGACTTCTCGCCGCCCCCCGGCTACCAGCAGCGGACGGTTCTGATGATGAGCCCGGGTCAACCGAGCCGTGACCGCAAGGGAGCGGTCCGGCACGAACCCTGACGCCACCAAAAGACAGCTAGTCGAGGCCACCCACCTCAATCGGTCGGCTGGGGACGCCTCGGTGGCTTGTGATACCACTCTCGCAGCACCGCCAGGGCCGGCTTGCCGATCGGGCTGTGAGAAACATCGAGAACTCCGCCGCGCCCGTGGCTGGGCCACTTCCACCAATAGAAACCCGCGAACCAAGGCTGCCCGGTGAAGGCCTCAAAGACCGTTTGGTAGCAAAGGCGTTGCAGTTCGGGGTCGGGGGCGGCGCTGGGCTCCCTCCACGGCTCGGCGGCGGCGGCGGTCAATGACGGATAGCCAATCTCGGTGAAGAGCACCGGCTTGCCAAACCGTTCCGATAGCGCCGCCATCCGGCCCACCAGCTCTTGCATGCGGGGGGAGACGGGCTCGGGCAGGTCGCCCTCTTCGGCCAGCGGAAAGTAGAAGTTCACACCGGCGTAGTCCAACTCGTCCCAGAAAGCAATGCCTTCGAACTCTTCGTTCCAGTTAGCCGCGAACGTAATCGGGCCGCCATAGACACGCCGGACGGCACGAACGAGTTCACGCCAGGCATCCTCGTGAACGCTCACGCCGTTCAACTCGTTGCCGATCGAAAGCAACTCCACGCCGTAGAGCTCGGCCATGCGGGCGTAGTGCAAGATCCAGCGTCGGTATTGCCTGAACCATTGATCGAAGTCCTTTCGCCGTTCGAAGCGGATGTCACCGGTGAAGCGTCGTCCCCACAGTTGCGGTTTGAGCATCACGCGCAGACCGGCGGCTCGAGCCTGTTGCACGCTGCGAACGAGCCGCTCGTGGGTTTCTGACATGCGAAAGCGAATCGTCGTCGTGCGTGGAGCGCTGGTCGAAGCGTAGGGGATCAGAGCGACCGCATTGCCTCCCAGGCCTCGGATCTTGTGTAGTTCGCGCTGCGCCGTGTCGCTGCCATATCCCCAGCTCACGGGGAACTCGTGCGTGAAACTGACGCCGCGATGGTCCTGATCAACGTCCTGATGGAGCGATCCGCCGGCTCGCGTCGGCTCCGGACAGCCGCTCGGCGGCGTCACCCACGCCTGCCAGTCGTCCTCGAGATCGGCCCACGAAGAATCGAGGCGGCCGGCAAACGCATGCAGGTCTGTCGCGCCGAGCGGCGACCGGTAAAGTGCGCGCAGGGCCGATGATCCCTTCTCACGAACCAGTAACTCCACCCAGGCGCCGCCCATCGCGTCGCGCACCAGCGGCGATCGGTAATCGCCGTCGACACCGAGAACCTCGCGCAGCGTGTAGGCCCGCTCTTCGCAGGCGATCTGTCGGGCATACTGCACAAGCTCCCTGCCCAGGAAGTCCCCCGCCGCATAGCGCGCGATCGCCCGCGCAACAGCAGCCGATGCGGGCTCGCCCCATTCGCTTGCGATCAACAGCTCGGCCTCACCCCGCGGGTCCGAGATCGTGCGATCGGGTGAGAGAAAGTGATGCAGTGTTTGCATGTCCTCGATGAGGTACGGGCTGTCGTTGCGGCGCTCGGGAGCGAGCGCTTGTTTGCTCTCGGAGGTGACGTGGACATAGGCGGTGCGGGGCTTGTTGGTGATGGAGAGGTCCAGGCGAGAGGCGAGAGCCTCGATACGCTCGTCGGCCGCGGCAGCCCACCGCTGCTGCTGTTCCGGTCTGAACTGTTCGGGTTCGAAACGCAGCTCCCAGTGACGCGACGGTCGCACTTCCACAGCGTCCGCCCGGTGCTGCCGGGCAATGTGGGGGTAGTAGGTGAGGCCGGCATAAGCGACGGCGCCACTGAGCATGACGGCCACGCCGCCCTTCCAGCCAGGGTGGAACACTCCCCTTGGGCGCGCATCCTTCCACAAGATGGGCGCCACAGCAGCCAGTGCCAACAGAGATGGCGCGAACGCCCACCCGGCGCGCGAGAAGCCGAAGGCGAGGGGTGCGCGACCCTGTAACAGATTGATGGCCAGCACCGGCAACACCATCCATAGCAGGGCCGCCAAGCCGCGCCTCCAGCGAGTGGGCTCGGCCGTCGGAGGGAAGTCTCCGGCCACACGGCTCAGCAAGATGAGAGTCAACGGTACGAGTGCTAGTGTAGTGCGTCAAGCAGATTGCACCTTATGCAGGGCGGCACGTCCGCGCTTGACTTTCTCGAGGATGTCGGAGGCGGTCGCGGTCCAGATGAAGGGCGTGGGATGCCCGTTGTGCTGGGCGATGTAGTCGTCAATGGCGGCGACGAGCTCGTCCACGCTGCGAAACACGCCGCGGCGCAGGCGCTTGACGGTGAGATCGCGAAAGAATCGCTCGACCATGTTCAGCCACGACGCCGAGGTCGGGGTGAAATGAATGTGGAAGCGCGGGTGACGATCGAGCCAACGCTTCACAGCGGCATGCTTGTGGGTGGCATAGTTGTCCACGATGAGATGAAGCTGTTTGTCCTTGGGAGTGCGGCGGTCAATTAAGCGCAGGAAGCGCAGCCATTCCTGGTGGCTGTGTCGGGGCATGCACTCGGCGATCACGCTGCCGTCAAGGCTGTTGAGCGCCGCAAACAGGGTGGTCGTGCCGTTGCGCTTGTAATCGTGGGTCATCGTTTGGCCGCGTCCCTTTTTGAGCGGCAGGCCGGGCTGGGTGCGATCGAGGGCTTGGATTTGGGACTTCTCATCGAGCGAGAGAACCAGAGCATGCTCAGGCGGATTGAGATAGAGTCCGACGATGTCGTCGAGTTTCTCGGCGAAACGCGGGTCATTGCTGAGCTTGAGGGTCTTGATGCGGTGGGGCTTGAGGCCATGGGCGCGCCAAATCCGTCCCACGGTGGAAGCGCTGACGCCGGCCGCGGCGGCCATGGTGCGGCGGCTCCAGTGGGTGGCGTTGGACGGTTTCTCGCGGGTGGTCTTGTGGATGATCTGCTGTACTTTCTGCTTCGAGACGGCAGGTTTACGACCGGGCCGTGGGGCGTCTTTTGCAATGCCGGCGATGCTGCTTTCGAGAAAGCGCGTGCGCCAGCGGGCCACCAACTGCCGCGAGACACCGAGCTGTGCGGCGATCTGCTTATTCTCGAGACCGTCGGCGGCCAGCAGGACAATCCTGGCTCGCAGGGCGAGACGAACGGCGACTTGGCGGCCGCGCGCGTAGCGGTCCAACTGCTTGCATTGCGCTGTGTTCAAAGTTACTGGTTGTGCTCTTCGCATCCCATGCCTCCTGTTAATAGAGACGATGGGAAGCCAATATAAGTTACATTATTTATGGTGCACTACACTAGCAGCAGCAGAATGCCGGGCAACGGCGCGCCCCAGCCCGGCGCAGCGACGACTCGCAACACCG
This sequence comes from Bryobacterales bacterium, assembly GCA_965248255.1. Classification (GTDB taxonomy): domain Bacteria; phylum Acidobacteriota; class Terriglobia; order Bryobacterales; family UBA6623; genus JAKZVK01. The sequence continues at coordinate 642,184 of CBDFIW010000004.1, read as the reverse complement.
ATCGCAGGGGACCCCGAGTATAAACGGCGAAGTAAACGGCCGCATCCACCACGAAGAGCGCCAGCCAGAAGACGGTGAAACAGACCAGCAGAGGCCCCCAACCCACGAACCGTCTCGAAAACGAGGGAGCGAAACGCAGAGCCAGAAGCCCTATCAGCACCGATGCGGCCGCAAGCAGAGCCGCGCTCAGCGTACCCATGTCCTGCGAGCCGAAGATGAGGAAGCGTGGATTCAGTCCCCAGAGCTGGACCCCGTGAAACTCGGATCCGGGCGCAAGGGCCACCAACAGACGGGGCGCTTCCCACAGCACCCGGGAGGCCAGCAGCCCCAGGTAGCAGCAAGCGCAGGCCCCGAGCAAACGAAAGATTCCGGTGGCGAAGTGGTGCAAGCTTCCGTGTCCCCGGCCGACGACGACAGTCCTACTACAGCGCTTCAACCGGCGCCGGCTGCGGCTCCCCAAGCCGGCACTCGGCGTGTAGCGACCGCACCGCTCGATCCAAAGCGTTTTCGGCAACGACGATGGCGATGGTCAGCTCGCTCGAGCCTTGCGCGATGGCGATGATATTGATGCCATCGCGCGAGAGCGCGGTGAAGACCCGCCCCGCCAAGCCGGGCGTCCCTTTCATCCCCTCGCCCACCGCCGCCAGCAGGCCCACGCTATGGTCCACGTCAATCGGATGGACATAGCCATGAGCCATCTCCAAAGTCAGCTCCGACCGAAGGCTCTCCATCACCGCATCCAGCTCTCCGGTGCGGACCAGCATGCAGAAGTTCTGGCGGAAGCTCGAGCGCGTGAGCAGCAACACTTCGACATTCGCGCGAGCGGCGGCTCCGAGGGCCCGCGCCATCAACTGCGCGCCGGACACGGAGATGTTCATCGCCTCGATCGAGATGAGCGACACCTCCGCCAGGGACGTGATGGCTCGCACGCCGTGTCCCGCGCTGATCTTGGGGACGATGTGAGTGCCTGCGATCTCAGGCTTGAAGCTGTTCTTGATCCACACCGGGATGCGTTTCTCTTCCAGTGGCGCAAGAGTGCGCGGATGGAGCACCTTCGCTCCGTTGTAGGCCAGCTCGGCGGCCTCGTTGTAGGTGACTTCGTCCAGCACCCGTGCGTCGGGAATGACTCGGGGATCGCCGCTGAGGATACCGTCGACGTCGGTCCAGATCCATAGCTCGTCAGCTTCGCAAGAGTACGGTGGCGGCCGCGATGGCCATCCACGAGGCTTCGTTCAAACCCAGCTCGCTTGTCCTGCTGCTGTCGCCGTCGCTGCGGCAGTCTGGCGAACTGTTCCGCAAGGTCCTTCAGCTTTACAAGGCGTCGGGCGCCGCCGTTCCCGTGAAGACCGAGAGTGCCCTCCGTCTCGAACTGGTGAACGGCTCTCGCATCATCGCTCTTCCGGCCGGTGAGGAGACCATCCGCGGCTTCTCCGGTGTCAGTCTGATGATCATCGACGAGGCGGCACGCGTCGAGGACGAGCTGTACTACTCGGTTCGGCCGATGCTTGCAGTCTCCCGCGGCCGGCTGATCGCGTTGTCGACGCCGTGGGGTCGCAAGGGCTGGGTCTACCACGAGTGGGCACATGCGGACTACTGGAAGAAGATTCGCATCACGGCCCGCGACTGCCCGCGGCTGAGCGAGGAGATTCTCGACCAAGAGCGTCAATCGATGGGTGAGGCTTGGTTCCGACAAGAGTACCTGTGCGAGTTCATCGATGCGAGCGGCGAGGGTTTCATCTACGCCGATTGGTTGGAGCAATGTGCGGATGCACCCTTCAAAACCTTGGGTCACGAGCCAGTTGACATTGGTCTAGATGTCGCACGCTCGTCCAAAGGCGATCAAACGGTCTTTGCCGTCTTGCGAGGCAAAGTTGTCACTCACCTCAAGTCAAGTCGTCAACCTGATCTGATGGCTACGGTGGGGCGAGCCGTAGGTCTGATTGAGAAGACAAGAGCTAGGTCGATCCGTATCGACGATACCGGAGTCGGAGGAGGTGTCACCGACAGGCTGCGAGAGCTCGGGCACCGGAGGACGAATTCGGAAGCGCTCTATCGTTGTGAGATCATCCCGTTTCATTTCGGCTCGAAGCCGTTCTACGAGGAACGGTATGCAGACATCAGGACTGAGATGTGGTGGAACATCGGAGAAAAGCTGCGGCAAGGTCAGATCAGGATCCCGCGAGACCCTGCGTTGTTCGAGCAACTGCCGGCACCGCTGATGACGCAGGACAGCCGCGGGCGACTGCGGCTCGAGTCGAAGGACGCGATGCGGCGACGAGGTTTGAAATCACCTGACCTGGCGGACGCGGTCGCCCTGGCTGCGTATCCAGACGATTGGTTTAAGCGTGTCATGATCAGGTGAGATTCAGGTGCAGAGCTGCCAGCGACCGAAAGATTACGCCGGTTGGCGATTCATGCTGAGCGGGCGCAGAAGCTCATACCTTGATTTCAATCCGTGATATCGCATCGTCGCTCCGCTCAACGACTTCTGGGTCGCGGACGCTTTGCAAAATAATGTGCCCCATCGCCGTCTACAGCTCTATGAAAGCTGACGCCGGAATCAGGTCATACCCCTGACTATTTAATAGTTCTGCCCCAGGCGCGATCCAAGAGTGAGTTGGCGGCCGACACGCGAGCACTTTCGCTTTCACCCTTCTGCGCAACGTGGGCAAGTGCCTCAATTGCAAGGGCCGAGTACTGCGGCGCTGCCATAGATATCGACACTCCGATTTCACGGGTTGCGCGATTACGGCTTCCCTTGGGCCGCCCCGCCGCGGTTCTCCTACCACCTCTAGCATTGATTCGTTTGATAACTTATATCAACCAAGGACGAACCCTGCTCACGCGAAACCGGATCATCCTCCTCCCAGGACAGCCTTATCTTCCCTGACCGTATTTGGTCAGGTAGTTGCTCAAAGACCGCATGACGCTTTGCCGCTTCGGGGCTCTTCGGCCCCTTTCATACAGGCCATAATTCTTCACATTGATGCGGATCATATGGGCAGCCTCAAACTGGGTATGGCCAGCGTGTGACCGTGCTGTCTTCAAGAGGTGTGGTAGACTTTGCCCCACAGCTCCAGAGTCTTCGGATTGCATCAAGTCGATCAGCATAGACTCTTCTTTGAGAGTCCACTTGAGAACTTGAGCTTGCCAGTACCTCAGGCGCCCCGTAAGCTGCGATCTTGTCAACGCCACCAGTTCCTTCTTTTGCTCTTCTGGAACTTCGCTTGTTCCTGTTAGGAACTGAACCAGGTCGTCGGCCGACGCCCGCAGGTCTTCAAGAAACCCCTGGGCGTCGTCTACACTCGCCACGAGCGGTAGCCAACCCTTGGCAAGCAGATCCAGCCCCGCCGCAGCCATTCCGGAAACCGAACGCCAATCTTGGGGCACTTCCCCCTTCAACAGGCGCTCGTTTTCGGCGGCGTTTAGTTCCAGAAGAGCAATCTCAAGTTGGCGACTGATTCGCTTTCGTAAGGCTGGGTCGTGCCCCTCACGCCATAACCTCTTTGAGGTCCGTACGTTCGAGTCACTCCCGTTCTTCGCTCTGGACATACGCCAAGGCCATTAGCGGAGGGTTCCGGTGGGGCGTCGTGAATCATTATACTTCCGGTCCGGCTCAGAACCACGGCTTGCCCTTCAGAAACGAGCGATAAACCCTACCAAAAACCCTGCTAATGCCCTTGAGCGGGGCTCGGTTACTGGTTAGCATGATGTCTGTTTGGAGGTTCCGATGGGTGACCACGATACCGAGAGGGCGACGGCTCACTACATGAGTGTCTCTGTGGCTACTCTGCGCAAGCGCAGACGGCTCGGCCTGCCACCGGTCTTCATCAGGGTTGGGCGTCGTGTCATTTACTCTCGGCCTGACGTAGATTCGTTTCTCGCCGCGCAGCGGGTCACGCCGGTCTCGACGGCTGGCAGCAGCGAAATCGACCAGGAGCCCGAAAGATGAGTGTCGTGATTGACTCAGCGCGGCTGGAGCTTGCCCTTAACAGGAGTGGGCGATGAGCGCTGCCGGACGGCAACCGCTATCGGGAGGTGAAGTGCGCGGGTACTACGCAGCCCGAGTTCCCAACCTGAAGATGCGTGGCCGAGAATGGCGAGGACCTTGTCCGATCCATGACGGCAAACGTGATTCGTTTGCCGTCAACGCGGAGACCGGCCAGTGGTATTGCCACTCCCGGTGCGACGAAGGCGGCGACATCTTCGACTTGGAGGTGAAGCTCACAGGTCGGCCCTTCCCGGAAGCCAAGGCTGGAGTGGAGCAAATCATTGGTCGCGTCAATTCGACAAACTGCAAGCCGAGTCCACTCCCGCCTACATCAAATCGCCAAATCGTCGCAACTTACGACTACACGGACGAGAACGGCGAACTTCTGTACCAGCAGGTTCGCTACGAACGGAAGGACTTTCGCTGGCGGAGGCCCGATGGCGCGGGTGGGTGGATCTGGAATTTGCACGGGGTTCGGCGCGTCCCCTATCGGCTGCGGGAGATCCTCCAGGCCGAGGTGGTCTACACAACCGAGGGCGAGAAGGACGCGGAAAGGTTGCGGGGCTGGCAGATTTCTGCGACCACCGCAGGGGCGGCTGGTCAGTGGGGGGACGAGCACTCGAAGCACCTAGCCGCCAAGCCGGTCGTCATCCTGCTTGACAACGACGACGATGGGCGCAAGGACGCGATCCAAAGGGCTCGCTCACTACTCGGAATAGCCAGCGCCGTCAAAGTTCTAGAGTTGCCGGATCTTCCCGAGAAGGGCGATATCACCGACTGGATCGACGCCGGGCACACAAAGGAGCGATTGGCGGAACTGGTGCGCAACGCTCCCGTTCTTGATGAAGTCCTCCTGGCCGAGCTAGAGCGCCGATGGTTCCCGTTGTCCGCCGAAACCCAGGGTGCGCGACGGTCAATCACCGACCTGTCGCAGTTGCCTTCTGTCTGGAGCCTAGACGCCCGCCTCGATTGGGTAGTCAAGAACCTGATCCCGCGAGGCAGCGTCATCATGACCTCGGCCGAGAGCGGCACGGGGAAATCCTTTTTCGCATATGCAGTGGCGGGCGCGGTTGCAAGGGGTCAGTCCTTCCTTGGCAGGGATGTGATACGTCTGCCGGTGCTTTATCTCGACGGTGAGAACCCGCTTTTCGTTGTGAAGGACAAGTTGCACAACCTCGGCGTGCCAGAAACGCACGAGCTTCGCATCTGGGGCGGGTGGGTCGATTCACCGCCGCCGGGTCCGGGGTCGGCGATCCATTCAGAGGTTCGCATGCGAGGAGAAGGGGTTGATCATTTACGATCCTCTGATCGTCTTCCATGAGGGTTCCGAACAGGATTCGACCGACACGAGGGCGTTCATGGATCAGTTCCGGGTCCTGGCCAATCTCGGTGCGACTGTGCTGGTCATCCACAATAGAGTCCAGCCGGGGCCACTTCTTGCAGAGCTATCGAAGACTTGTTTCCCTTCAGGCCTGGAGAACACACCTAGAAGGGCGCATCTCGGAGGACAGCCTCGGATTCTTTCTGGAAGCTCAGAACGACACCCTGGTGTCACACGTCTCCGCACGCCTCGGCTCTTGGCGGCTGGCGCTTAAGAGCCTTAGAAGCTGCATGGAGAACGTCGGATTCTGCCTGTACTACATGGGCCATCCCGTCGAGCTACAGCTATGGCAGCTCGGCAAGCACAGGCTCGGCTTCCTGAGGATCTACGAGTACCTGCAACACCATCCGAAGATGCTCGGAGTGAGCAGCGCCGTCACCGGGCTGGAAGGCTTGAAGAAAGAATTCGCGGTGCTCTCGCGCGCTGTCCACGCCTCGTCGAAGAGCTTCCGGATGACGGTGGACGCGAAGTCCACTCTACTCTGGTCGTCGCGGAAGGAAAGCCTGGGGGCGTGGGCGACCCGCGAGTCCGCGTGCGTCGTGGCGCTGAATCTCCTGCTCCTCAGCCTGTCCCGCGAGCAGCTACAGGGGGCCAGCCATCCTCAGCTTCGCAGGGCGGCGGCCCTGGCCGTCTCGGCACGCAAACGTGCCGACGTCAAGAAGCATCTTAAGATAACTCTTCCGAGTCCTTCAGGGCCGTAAACCTCGTAGTCCTTTATCGAACTTGAGTCGTGCTTCCGGCTCGAAAGACGAGAACTCCCCGGACTCTCTGGACGGCGAGAGAACGCCGGTCCACGAGGAAAAGGATTCTCTTCGCGACACCCGACTTCATAAGCCGATAGACCTGATTCACCAATCGTGAAGGAGTAGCTGCTCTGCCTGTGTCAACACGCCCCCTGGGGTCCAAGGCTGAGCTTCTTGGCTTCGACGATCCCTAGGAGGCGTCCTTCGCGCAGAGGGCGTAGTCCGCCGGCCCGTTCTCGGTTGGTACTCCTCCATCGCGCAACGGTCCAGCCTGCTGAGCGCTCCAGCAGCATCGTAGGGCACCACACGCCAGCCCGCCGCCTTCAGCTTGGGGTCGATGAGGCGTTTGCGTGTCAGCCATTCAGAGTGGGATACAGAGTCGTTCACGCCCGTAGCTAACCCTACACATATATAGCGGATCAGGTCGAGCCGTGACGCTCGATGTTGCACGATAGCTGGACAAAAAAACCGAAAGAGCTTAGGATATATACATGACACAAAGTGAGGTCCGCAGGTTCACCAGTTGGCTCGGCAAGCGCTCCTACAAGGCGCGCGTCACGAGACTGGGCTTGGAAAGGATTCAAGAGATAGCCCGCGAGAACGGCAAGAAGGGTGGTCGTCCGAAGGGCAGCGGCAAGAAGCACTCGCACCGCAGCCGACGAACAACAACCAAAGATTGAGGAGGCGAGCTCATGGCGCTCTGGAAACGAGATAACACGTGGTGGGCCGATGTCACCGTGAACGGGGAACGGTTTCGGCAGTCGCTGAAGACAACTGACAAACGCGAGGCGAAGGCCCGTGAGAAAGAGCTGATTGCGCAGATCCAAGCCGGCAAGGTGGCAGCGCCGACTGGCAAGGCTTTCGGTCGTCTGCCATTCGGAGCAGCGGCTGACCAATACCTGAAGGATCGTGAGAAGCGGGTCGCCGAGCGCACGACTCAGTTCGAGAAGGAGCGTCTCGTTCCTTTGCGGCGGCATCTCGGCAAGAAAACCCTCGGGCGAATCTCTTCTGGGGACATCGCTGCCTACCAAGAGGCCCGGTTCGGGGAAGGTGTGTCGGGTCGCACAATCAACATGGAGGTCAGCGCCCTGCGGCGGATGCTGAAGAAGGCCAAGCGTTGGGCGATGCTGGCCGAGGATGTGACGATGTACGCGGAGACCTCGCACATCGGCCGAGCGCTGATCCCAGGGGAGAAAAAGTGCTTGTTCGAGACGGCAGCCAAGAAACCCCAATGGCTGGTTGCGCACTGTGCCGCTGTTCTGGCAGCCTCGACCACCTGCCGGGGGGTTGAACTGAAGCACATCCGTTGGAAGGAAGTCGATCTCTTCAAACGAGAGGTGCGGATCAATCGCAGCAAGAAGGACTCGGGGAAACGTACGATCCCTTTGAACGACGACGCGATGGCCGCCTTCGCCCGTCTGCGAGAGCGAGCGGAAGCGTTGGGCTGTACCGACCCAAACCACTACGTCTTCCCAGCCTGCGAGCGCGGGCAGATCAACCCCAACCGCCACCAGAAGTCCTGGAGAACGGCGTGGCGCTCTTTGACGAAGGCGGCGGGACTGAAGGGTTTCCGCTTCCACGACCTGCGCCACACAGCGATCACAGAGCTGGCCGAGGCGGGAGCGCCGGACGCGACACTGATGGCGATCACTGGCCATCTGACGCGCGAGATGCTGGAGCACTACTCCCACGTGCGGATGGAAGCCAAGCGCACCGCGATAGAAAAACTGAGTTCGGGGCTGATGGAGAAGCCGCTGGCCGTGGCCGGCGATCTTGCGGAGAAGGCGAGCTGATTGGGACTTTCCGGAGGGGGTTACGTCACAATCCGCGTCACAATCGACACTCCGGATGCGAGCGGACGCTCGCAACTTGTTGAAGGGAATGGTCGGGGCGCGGAGATTTGAACTCCGGACCTCCTGCTCCCGAAGCAGGCGCGCTACCAGGCTGCGCTACGCCCCGTCGTGACAAGTGTCTTTTGATTCTACAATAGCCGCCGGGAGTTGCCGCTTCTGAGTTCTGGAGTCGTCGGTTCAGCCACGATCGACCGGCGCAGACAGCCGCCGGTCGGGGCGGTCCAGAAGGCCGCGACCGCAGCCATACTCGCGCCGCGCCGTCAATGAGCGTCCGGCGGGTCAGTCGAACCTCAATCCGAAAGGGTGACGCAAGTCTATTTCAGGCGCTACACTGGCAGCGTTATGCTCCATTCCAGGCGATTCCAGATCAGGATCCAACATCTCATCACCCTCTTGCCGATCACGGCATGGATGGCTTGCTCCGCACCCGTTGAGTACAACGTTGTCATCCGCAACGGCACGGTCTACGACGGCAGTGGCGCGCCGCCGGTTCGTAGTGACGTGGCGATCCGCGACGACGTGATCGCGGCGATGGGATCGCTGCCCGAGGCCGTAGGGGAAGTGGAGATCGATGCCCAGGGGCTGGCGGTCACCCCCGGGTTCATCAACATGATGAGCCACTCGCAGGAGTCGCTCATCGCCGACGGGCTTTCACAAAGCGACATCCGACAGGGCATTACTCTCGAAGTCATGGGCGAGGGGCGCTCGATGGGTCCGGTAAACGACCGGACCAAGCAAGACTGGCAGCAGCGCGGGGGAGACATTCGCTACGAGTTCGAGTGGCGGACGCTGGATGGATATTTGCAGTACCTCGAAACGCGAGGAGTCTCTCCGAACGTGGCCTCGTTCATGGGAACAACGACCGCGCGCATTCACGAGTTGGGCCAGGAGAACCGGCCGCCCAGCCCCGAGGAGCTCGATCGCATGCGCGCTTTGGTGCGGCAAGCCATGGAAGAGGGCGCCCTCGGCGTGGCTTCCGCGCTCATGCAGGTCCCCGGGCCGTTCGCCGACACGCAGGAGCTGATCGAGCTGGCCAAGGTTGCAGCCGAGTATGACGGTCTCTACGCATCGCATATGCGCTTCTCGGGCACACGGTTGCTCGACGGTATTGACGAGGTGATCACGATTGCACGCCAGGCCGCCATTCGCGCCGAAGTCTACCATCTCAAGGCTGTCGGCCGGGCGAACGCACCCAAGCTGGACCTGGCGGTACAGAAGATCGAAAAGGCTCGCGCTGATGGGCTTGCGATCACCGCCGACGTCTATCCTTACAACGCGGGCTCGGGCGGGCTCACGGCCGCCATGCCACCCTGGGTCGGAGAGGGCGGACAGGAAGCCCGCCTGAAGCGGCTCAAAGATCCAGCCACACGGAAGCGAATCGCCCGGGAGATGCTCACGCCTTCCGACGAGTGGGAAAACCTATATCTCGGCGTCGGCGGCCCGACCGGCTATAAGGTCGTCGGTCTAAAGAACCCCGACCTGAAGCACCTCAACGGAAAGACGATCGCCGAGATCGCCGAAATCTGGAACAGCTCGCCCGAAGAAACCGCGATGGATCTGATCATCAAAGACGACAGCAAGGTGATGTCCGTCGGCTTCTCGATGACCCAGGAGAACGTGGACAACAAGATCCCGATTCCCTGGATCAGTTTTTGCACCGACTCTCCCTCCGTGGCCACGGAGGGGATCTTTCTTGAGTCGCACATCCATCCACGCGCCTACGGCAGCTTCCCGCGCCTACTGGCCAAATATGTGCGCGAGGAAAAGGCGATGACGCTGGAAGAAGCGATCCGCAAGATGACCTCGCTGCCGGCCGAGACCCTCAAGCTTGACCGGCGAGGCCTCCTGAAAGAGGGCTACTTCGCCGACATCGTCATCTTCGACCCCGACACCGTCCAAGACCACGCCACATACGAGAAGCCGCACCAGTACTCCACGGGGATCCCGCACGTCCTGGTCAACGGCGTCGCGGTGTTGAAGGACGGCGAGCACACAGGCGCCACGCCGGGGCGCGTCGTTCGGGGACCGGGCTGGAAGGGCCGCGGCGAGGCCCGGACAGCCTACTACTAACCGCGCCGCGTCAGCAAGCGCTAGATCCCCGTAGCACGATTGCTTCCTAAGCGTGGCTGACCAGGACTACGCCACAAGCCGCGGGCACGGCATGCGGCTGAGCTGTCCGAATTAGCGTTGGCCCGGCGATGCTGGACAAGGTAAGTCCCTTCCTTGCTGTCAACGAGGACGGGAAGCGCAGGGCAGACCCCCTCGCTAGCGGTGTGCCGTCCAACTTGCCGAGGAACCGGTGAAGGGATGGGTTCGGGCACGACTCTCTCAGGCCAAGGCGATTCCAGGGGCTGGAAAGCACCCTTGGAACCCGGGATTCGTCCGGTGCTATGCGGGATGCTGTCCGAGATGCAGCCGCTAGACGCCCTGTAGCTCCTCCTACGCCCCTCCAGGGCTTCTCGTGATTTTGCGTCGGTGACCCACGGTTCCGCCTGACGGCTCCACCGTGGGCTATTATCCTTCCGTCCGCTTCGCGGACTCGGCTCCGGTGTGGTCTGGTAGACCGAGGTCAGAGTGAGGTTTTTCATCAAGCCTGTCCGAGAACCCTACGTGTTGAGGCGCGCCAGGTGGGCAAGACATGGCGCTGAGACGCTAATTTGGACAAGGCAGCGGCATGCCAGGCCCCCACGTTACGCCCTGGTCCGCTCGGACTCGCTACACTGACGCCATCATGCGCGCCGCGATCACAAGAACGACCCTTTGGGTCACCCTCGCCTGTCTTGCCTGGTCGTCGCGGTGCTCGACGCCCATCGAATACGACGTGCTCATCCGTAACGGGACCATCTACGACGGCACCGGCTCGGCCCCGGTTGTGACCGACTTGGCAATCCAGGGGGACTCGATTGCCGCGCTTGGCGATCTTGCCAGTGCTACAGGCAAGACCGAAGTGGACGCACAAGGTCTGGCGGTCTCGCCCGGTTTCATCAACATGATGAGCTGGGCCAACGAATCGCTCATCGAAGATGGCCGTTCGCAGAGCGACATCCGGCAAGGGGCCACGCTCGAAGTCATGGGCGAGGGTAACTCGATGGGACCGCTCAACGACGAGATGATGCGTGAGATGGCGGCGCGTCAGGGTGACATCAAGTACGACGTCGAGTGGACGACCTTGGGCGGCTATGTCGAGTTCTTAGAAAATCGTGGCATTTCTCCGAATGTCGCTTCGTTCATTGGCGCGGCTACACCACGCAAGTTTGTCATCGGGTACAACGACCGCCCGCCGACACCCGACGAACTCAAACAGATGCAGGACCTCGTACGCCAGGCGATGGAAGAGGGTGCGGTCGGCATCGCATCATCGCTGATCTATCCACCTGGGTCGTTCGCCGAGACCGACGAGTTGATCGCGCTCGCCCAAGCTGCCGCCGAGTACGGCGGGCTCTACGCCTCGCACATGCGCAGCGAGGGGACGCAGTTGCTGGAGGCCATCGACGAGCTGATCACCATCTCGCGCGAGGCGAAAATCCGTGCCGAGATCTATCACCTCAAGGCGTCCGGACGCACCAACTGGGGCAAATTCGACGATGCCATCGCCAAGATCGAGCAGGCCCAGGCCGACGGGCTCGAGATCACCGCGGACGTCTACACGTATCCCGCGGGCTCGACGGGGTTGCTGTCGTCGATGCCGCCTTGGGTACAGGAAGGCGGGTTCGAAGAGGCGCTGAAGCGACTGAGGGACCCAGCCAAGCGAAGACGCATCAGGCGCGAGATGAACCAGGAATCTCCCGACTGGGCCAACCTCTATGTCGGCGCGGGCTCGCCGCAAGGAATCCTGCTCGTCGGCTTCAAGAACGAGAAGCTGAAGCCCCTGACAGGGAAGACTCTGGCCGAGGTCGCCGACATGCGTGGCACGCCGCCCGACCAGACCGCCATGGACCTGATCGTCGAAGACGGCAGCCGCATCAATACAGTTTATTTCTCGCAGTCGGAGGACAATCTGCGCAAGAAGCTGGTCCTGCCCTGGGTCAGTTTCTGCTCGGATTCGGCTTCGCTCGCCGCCGAAGGGGTCTTCCTCAAAAGCAGCACGCACCCACGCGCCTACGGCAGTTTCGCCAAGCTGCTAGGCAGGTACGTGCGTGAGGAGAAACTGCTGTCATTGGAAGAGGCGATTCGCAAGCTCACGAATCTCCCGGCGACGGCGCTGCGGCTCGACCGCCGCGGCCTGCTCAAGAAAGGCTACTTTGCCGACGTGGTCGTCTTCGACCCCGAAACCATCCAAGACCACGCCACGTTCGAAAGGCCCCACCAATACGCTACCGGTGTCGTCCACGTCTTTGTCAACGGCGGCCATGTACTCAAGAACGGCGAGCACACAGGCGCGACGCCCGGACGATTCGTGCGCGGTCCGGGATGGAAGGGAACCTGAGAATCGGTTGAAACTGGCGGAGAGGGGGTCCGCAGGAATAGAGTTTATAGGGATTTCTGGCAGTCCCACAAAGAACGTCTAACATATTGTTATACGGTTCAATATGGCTTCTTGACGCTTCACAGTGTTTCGTGTAGTCTTGCTTTCATAGGGGCATATGAAAGTGGGACTGTTCGATGCCTAGGCGAAGCAAGCGACTGTCGGCGGCGTTCGTCAAGACCGTCACGGAACCCGGCAAGTACTACGACCAGCATGGCTTGATTCTACGGGTACTGCCGGGCGGCGGCAAGCAATGGATTCAACGGCTCGTGATCGACGGCAAGCGCCGGGACCTTGGCTTGCGAACCTATCCGCTGGTGTCGCTGGCCGAGGCGCGGGAGCAGGCGTTCACCAACCGCAAGCTGGCGCGAGCCGGCGGCGATCCGCTGGCGCTCATGCGACGGCCCGACGTGCCGACGTTCGAGAAGGCCGCCGCCATGGTGATCGGAATACACCGGCCGTCCTGGAAGCCCGGCGGCAAGAGCGTGGCGCAATGGGAAGCGTCGCTTCGCGACTACGTGTTTCCCCGCATCGGCGACAAACGCGTTGACCAGGTGACCACGGCCGACGTGATGGCCGTTTTGCTGGCGCTCTGGAACGACAAGCCCGAGACCGCACGGCGGGTGCGCCAGCGCATCGGCGCGGTGATGAAATGGGCCGTCGCGCAAGGCTACCGGCCCGACAACCCGGCGGGCGAGGCCATCGGCGCGGCGCTGCCCAAGCACAACCACATCATCAAACGCCATCACCGTGCGCTGCCCCATGCGGAGGTCGCCGGCGCGATTGAGGCGGTACGGGGATCAGGCGCCTATGCGGGGAGCAAGCTCGCCTTCGAGTTCTTGGTTCTGACCGTATGCCGCTCGGGCGAGGTCCGGTTTGCGACGTGGGATGAAATCGACCTGGACTCGGCCGAATGGACGATCCCGCCTGAGCGCATGAAGGCCAAGCGCGACCACCGGGTGCCGCTTTCGAATCGGGCGGTGGAAGTCCTGCGGGAAGCACAACGGTTGTCGGACGGAATGGGCCTGGTGTTTCCTTCGCCGACGGGCCGGACGATTTCCGACAACACCTTGTCTAAGCTACTTCGCGAGCTCGGTATCAACGCGGTTCCACACGGTTTCCGTTCGAGCTTCCGGGATTGGGCGGCGGAATGCACGAATGCGCCGCGCGCCGTCATGGAGGCGGCGCTGGCGCACGTCGTGGGTGGCGTCGAGGGCGCCTATGCTCGCTCGGACCTGATCGAGCGGCGGCGCCGGCTCATGGACGATTGGGCGGCTTACCTGAACCAAGAGGGCGGCAAGGTCGTCGCGATGGTGCGCCGTGGATAGGAACCGCCGCGCGGCCTGGGACGCCGCTTTCGCGAAGATCGCCAACGGTGAGTCGATTTCGTCGGCGGAGCACTACGCCTTGCTCCGGCCTGGCCTGTTCGAGGGACTGAATGACGTCGAAGCGACAGAGGAGGCTGCCAACGTCGTGCGCTATTGGCTGCATGGGATGGATTTGTCACCCATCGCGCCGCGCGGGACGGCAGAAGCGGACAACTGGTTCGCCATGCGCGAAATATGGGGCGAGGAACGCCAAGCCGAGAAGCTGCGGAACATGATAGAGGCGAGCGTTAGCGATCCCGACTATTGGGATGCGCTGAACCTCATTTCCGTGCGTCTGCTCGCGAACAGCTTGCCGTTTCCCGACGATTTGGCCGATTGGGCCATCGAATTTCACAAGGGAGCGTCCCCGCCACCGAAACATCATACAGGCAACCCTAGGTATGCGAATCTCAACAGGGACAACATGATTGCATACGTATTTGGTCTTCTCGGGTACTTGGGATTGGACCGAAAGATGGTTCGCTATAACGTGCTGGGAAGTTACTTCGATGTCGATGAACGTACCGTAATGAGCGCGATAAAAGCGGCCGCGAGATTCGACGGCAAACTTCCGCCGCCGTGGAAGTGCTGGCCTTCCCGATAGCTGCATTTGAAGGCTGTCGCCCACAGCTTTCAAACACTCTCGCTGACTCATAGCGGATCATATGGTTTTAACCTCGTTCAAGGGAGGGCCGTATGTTCGAACCACGAATCCTTCGCCTGCCCGAAGTAAAACACCGGACCGGCCTGTCCAAGGCGTCGATCTACAGACAAATCGCCACGGGCGATATGCCGCCGCCGATCCGCCTGGGACCCCGCGCCGTTGGCTGGCGGTTGGCCGACATAAATACTTGGTTGGCGAGCCGCCCCACCGCCCTCGGTGGCGACAGGCCGGCGGCATGACCGATGGAGCGACCCGCGCACTTGAGGCGCTTCATGCGCGCGGTGCGCATTTCGTTCTCGCCGGTACCGACAAGCGCCCCCTCGCCCGTGAGTGGCAGAAGACGCCGCCAGATGTTGCAGCTGTTAGGGCACATGCGGAAGCGGGCGGGCTGGTCGGCGTCATTCCCGCCAGTGTTGGTTGCTTCGTCGTAGACGTGGACGACGGCGGCGCTCACGGCGTTGAGGCGCTGCAAGACACCTTGGGCGTCCCGATCACGGTGACGGAGACACGCCGCGAGGGGGGATATCACGCCTGGTATCGAGCGCCGGATGGCAAGGTTGGCAACCGCCAATGGCGCCTCAATGGCGCGTGCGGGGACATACGAGGCTCAACAGGTTTTGCCGTCTTGTGGGACCCGGGCAAATTGGCCGAGGGACTGAGCCTCTACTTCGGCGACGCCGTACCCGCCGATCCGAGCAAGCTGCCGCGCTCTCGCGTGAACAGGGCACACGGCCCGGAGGCGGTGCGAACCGCCCCGAACGGCGCGCGAAACGAAACACTGAACCGTGAGGCGTTCTTGGCCGCAAAGCGTGGGGAGGACATAAGCCCCTATCGTGATGCTGCACTCCCAAAAGGTATATCGGCCCACGAAATTGAGGTCACGCTGGCCAGCGCGGTGCGAGCGGGAACCGAGCAAGCACCCAACATTGTTCCGCCACCGTCGAGTCCGATGGCCGTTGCTCGTGATCTAGCAACGGCGCTTTACACGACTCCCGCTCAAACCTGGACGCTGCGCGTGCACCGGGGCGACTTCCACGAATGGAACGGGCGGCACTGGCCAGAGATCGACGTCCGCGATATTCGAGGGGCTGTCTATCGGTGGTTAGAACATGCGAATTTCGAGCACCCCGACAAGGGTGAGCTACGACCCTTCAATCCGACGAAGCGAAAGATCGACGACGTGATCGATGCTCTCAGGGCGGTCGTGTTGCTCGATAGCGACGCCAGCCCGCCCTGTTGGATGAGCGAAACAGTCGGTGCGCCCGCTACCGAGATGGTATCGATGACAAACGGGCTGTTGCACGTCCCTACGCGCACGATGCAGCCCCACACGCCGGATTTATTCTGCCATCACTCGCTGGTGTTCGCCTACGAGCCCGAGTGCGATCCGCCGGTGCGCTGGCTCGCGTTCCTACACGAGCTATGGAGCGACACATCGTCCATCGACGCGTTACAGGAGATGATGGGCTACATCCTGGGGGGCGATACCCGCCAGCAGAAGATGTTTCTCGTTGTCGGTCCCAAGCGCGCCGGCAAGGGCACCATCGCTCGTGTGCTCACCGGGCTTCTCGGCACCCACAACGTAGCGGCCCCGACGCTGGCGAGCCTCTCCACGAATTTCGGCTTGTCGCCCTTGATCGGGAAGCCGCTTGGGTTGATTTCGGACGCGCGGCTGTCCGGGAGATCGGATAGCAACACCGTCGTTGAGCGGTTGTTGTCGGTGTCGGGCGAAGACAGCCTTACCATCGACCGCAAGTATCGGGAGCCGTGGACCGGCCGGCTGCCGACACGGTTTGTCGTGATGACAAACGAATTGCCCCGGCTGACCGATTCATCCGGCGCGCTGGCCTCGCGGTTCATCGTCTTCGTGCTGACCAAGTCGTTCTACGGCCGGGAGAACTGTGAACTGACAAACGAGTTGCTGTCCGAAGCACCCGCGATCTTTAATTGGGCACTGGAAGGTCTCGACCGCCTCAACGCGCGCGGATACTCCGTCTGCCCCGAATCGGGGGAATCCGCCATCCAGGACCTCAAAGACCTGTCGTCGCCGATCTCGGCATTCGTGCGCGATGCTTGCGTTGTGGGAAGCGAGCACCGAGTAGAGGTAAGCGCACTGTGGTCGGCCTGGAAGACGTGGTGCGAAAACGACAACCGCAACCCTGGCACCAAAGCTGTCTTCGGACGCGATCTACATGCGGCGGTGCCAATGGTCAGGAAGATACGGCCCATCGAAGGCGGTAGCCGGACTCACGCCTACGAAGGCATCGAGTTGCGGTCGGTGTAGTGGGATGACATTGGACTTTTGCTGTGACTGCTATGACTAAGAGCGTTTTTGGTCATAGCAGTCATAGCAACTTAGTAACGTTGTCCCCGGAATTCGAGACAGCTGAAAGTAGAATACGGTCGCTTCCGGTGCCCCCTGAGTGGGAAGGAGAAGCGATGAAGAAGTCCCACTATACCGAAGAGCAAGTCGCCTACACCCTGCGCCTGGCGGAGTCGGCACGCCGGTCGCCGATGCCTGCCGTCAAATGGGCATTGCCGAGGCGACGTTCTACCTGTGGAAGAAGAAATACGGCAGCCTGGGAGCCACCGAGGTGCGGGAACTGCGTCAGATGCGAGACGAAAATTACTGGGCCTTCAGTTTGGGTTAAACGAGGACAGGATAATGAACTGATAGACGAGAACATCATAAAGGAAGCAGAGGTCTGACATGGGCGAACCAGTCGCAAAGGTTGTCCAGCGCGAGGAGCGCCGTGACATCGTCATGGAACTCGCACTCGCTGGTGCTACTACCCGCGAGATCGCGAGACAGGTCGGGGTCCACCATTCGACGGTGGCGACCGACATCAAAGCTCGGCTAGAGTCCTCAAGCACGGACGAAAAAACTAGAAGATACAGGGAGTTGCAGCGCCAGCGTATCAACCGCCTCCTGCAGAAGTGGTGGAGCCTTGCCATGAAGGATACGGATGCACTAGACCGCGTAATACGACTGCTCGACCGTGAGGCTAAGCTGCTCGGGCTAGATAAGCCCGTCCGTCAATCCATCGACATGCGCCACGAAGGCGGCATCATGATCGCACCCGCAAGGATCTCCCCAGAAGATTGGGTCAAGCAACAAACAGAGAAGAATGCTAAGCGGGTTTCGCCCACGGAATCGAAGTGAGCGTCTTGGCTCCGGGAGGGTCGCCGCTTGTATGGCAACCGGCAACCCCCTGGAATCGCCAGCCTGAGAGGGGATCAAATGGTAAGCCTAGGCTATATCCCTGCCGGACCCTGATGCGCGGCCCCTTTTACCGGCCCTTCCCCTTGTCCGGCAAGGACGCGGTACTGATCGACGAGTCTCGCCAGACGCCGCGCAGCGGGCGAATCTACGGCCTGCGGACGCCCGACGGCCTGCTGGTCAAGCGGCTGCGCAAACGTAAGGGCCGCTGGTGGGCCGACGGGGGGTTTACCAAGGACGCGGAGCGAGAAGCTGTGAGAGACGAAGCACCGGCTATCGATCTCATCGGCGGCATCGCCTGAATTTACGGGAAACACCAATGCCACTACGATGTGCGGGCGACTCCAGAGGCTGGCGACCCGCATTGATGACGAAGTACGGGTATCAGTCCTTGCGCCTCCGGTCCGAATCGGACGCCAGAAGACCTTCGGCCACTGGCCGCGGATCGGCAAGCATCCAGATCGGCGCGTGCCACGCTGGTATCGTCGACAGTTCTTACAGTTGGTTCCCAGCGGCCGGTCCAGCGGCGTTGGCAACGGCGTAGCTCGCATCAGTCAGGTCTCGGGGTGCAGCTGCATCCCTTGACCAGCCGAGCCCTGACTATGAGAATAAGGAAATGACGGGAGGCATCATGGAGCGACGACATCGCTGGCTGGTCGCGGCGTCGTGCAGCATCTGGCTGTTGACGGCAGTAGCGCTCGTCAGCTGCCAGAACGCGCCGGACGTGGCCGGATTGCGCAGCCTCGCTACCGCGGGTGACGCTGCCGCGCAGTTCGACCTCGGCGACAGGCACTTCAACGGCGAAGGCGTTCCGCAGGACAACGGTGAGGCCATTCGATGGTTCCACCTCGCGGCCGAGCAGGGTCACTCCAGAGCGCAGGCCAGCCTCGGATTCATGTACTTCAACGGCGAAGGCGTTCCGCAAGACGACGGTGAAGCCGCCCGCTGGTACCACCTTGCCGCCGACCAGGGTTACGCCGAAGCGCAGTTCAGCCTCGGGGTAATGTATCGCAATGGTCGCGGCGCTCCGCAAGACGACGGTGAAGCCCTCCGCTGGTACCGCCTCGCCGCTGACCAAGGTCACGCCGGAGCGCATTTCAACCTCGGGCTGATGTATGCCAATGGGCGCGGCATTTTGAAGGACGACGGTGAAGCCGCCCGTTGGTTCCGCCTTGCCGCCGACCAGGGCCACGCCGAAGCGCAGTACACCCTCGGCCTCATGTACGGTGCCGGCCGGGGCGTGCCACAGGATTACGTCGCTGCCCACGAGTGGGCGAATCTCGCCGCGGCCCAAGGGCACGAGAACGCCCGCGCGATGCGCGATACGAGATGCCGGCAAGCTGCGGCGCGGCCGTCGTCGTGACGATGGTCAAGGACTCCAGAGATTTTCCGTCCTGGTCCCAGCGCTCCCACAGAGCGGCGAACGACAGCGGTGAGCCGTCCGCGAGCGCGAGGAAGTAGGGCTGCTTCCCGCGCCCGGTCCGTTGCCACTCGAACCACCCGTTGGCCGGCACCAGGCACCGGCGTGAGCGGAATGCGGCACGGAATGATGGCTTGCCTCAAAGTTTCACGAACTTTGGCGCCATATTCTCAACAAAACTTTGGGTACAATGGTCCAGTCCGAAGAGGCGAAGTATTGGGCAACTTAGGTCCGCGACAACGGTTGACCAAGCCGCGCCCAAACTAGCCACTGTCCACTCTCCCTTTGTCGTACGTTGATCGGCGCCCGCGATGTGATGCGGACGCCAATATACTGAATCAAAATCAGAGATTTGTCGGCCCTTGAGACCCATCCAGCCGCATTGGAAACTGACCTTTGTTGCCATTTCAAATCGTCTAGCCAACGCCCTCGCATGAGCAACAAGCTCGGTCGTCTCTCGAACAACCGTTTCAGGTGCGAGCCAGGTGCCTGCCTTCCGATCCAAGGACTCAACGCTGCTTTGACGATCTTCTCTGTAAGCGCGAATCAGGGTCACGCGTCCATCGGGTGCTACGCGCCAAAAATCTGGAAGTGTCACGTCAAAGTCTCGAAGACCCATGAGATTGGCCTCGAGTACATCCCCTCCTGTTCCATCGACTTGCTCCGGATAGACTGCAGGTGCTACCTCCGGATCGCTGAACGGATAGAACATGCTCCAACCAGTCCACACCGTACTTCGTACCTCGCTGTTCACTTCTTCCAGGATTTGGCTAAGTGAATCCGTAGGAAGTTCTTCATCTCCGTCCGCAAAGATCAAGTAGCTCAACTGATAATGGTTCTCTCTTATCGACACGGGCCAGTGAAGCTCATTGGCCTGTGACAGACACTGAAGGAATCGCTTCTCTGTCTTCTTATGCCATTCCTCTAATCGTTTCTGAGCAGCTGGCTCAGGCTTCTCTGGTGTCTGCACTATTGACTCCCGCATAATATAGAGTCAGTCAAAACAAAGAGAAGACTGTTTCCAGAAGGCCGTGATCAAACGCGGTTTGCGGTACATGCGGCGGAGTGCCTTGCGGGCCCGCTCGTTCAGCTCGCCGTAGTCTTTCGGACAGACGTTCGGCAACTCGTGCTGCTTCCAGTAAGCCCAGATGTATTCCACCGGATTCAACTCCGGCGCATAGGGTGGCAAGTACTCGGTTGCGATGTGGCCTTCGGAGAGTTCGATGAACTCTTGCACCAGGCGGCTACGGTGCGCCGGCAGCCGATCCCAGACGATCAGCAGCGGGCGATCGATATGACGTACCAACGCCTTGAGAAAGTCGGTCACTTGCTCTTTGCCGATCGCACCGGGATAGAGCCGGAAGTAGAAGTTACGCAGCGTCAGCCCCGCCGAGACGGAAAGCTTCTCCCAGTTGAAGTTAAACTGCAGCACCGGTGTTTGGCCACGTGGCGCCCAGGTGCGGCAGCGATGCGGCTTCTGACTCAATCCGCTTTCGTCGATGAAGACGAGCGTACGGCCTTCGTTTTGGGCTTTTTTTTAATGCGCTTCCAGGTCTTGCGCTTCCAGGTGCGGATCCGCTCTTCGTTGCGCTCGCGCGCCTTTCCGGCCGGGCGTTGCGGGCTCCAGTCGAGCGCTCGCAGGATCTTCCAGACGTGGCCTGCGTGGTATGCGACCCCGAACTCGTCTCCGGTCAGCCGAGCCACCCGCGGACAGCTCCACAGGGGCGTTGGGAAGCCGTGGGCTTCCGGGCCTTCCAGCAGCAGCGACGTCAGGCGTTCGCGTTGTGCGGCATCGAGGAGCGGCTTGCGTCCGGCGCGCCCGGCCTGGCGGAGTCCGGCCGCACCCTGCTCGCGGTATTGCCGCCGCCACTCACTGACGGTTTGGCGAGCGACGTTCAGCCGTCTCGCCGTCTCGGACTGATTGTGGCCTTGGTGGAGCAGCCGCATCGCTTCGAAACGGCGCTTCTCCAGCGCCTTGAAATCCCGCTTCACACCTTTGGGGTTGCCCATACATATATAGATGCTCCACACTGTCAAAAAGTGTCATAATAATTTGCGGGATTCAATAAGCCGGCAATGTCCCTGAGCAATCTGTCTCGGTCGCTTAGGACACATCGCCTGATCAAAGGTCCCCATTCCTCAACACTTATGATCGGAGCACTCTGCGGTCCCGGTTTCCGAATGTAATAAGTGCCTGCCACGAGACCTTGTGGTTTTCCTCGGTTATCATCGGGGCCACTCTTCTTCGCAGCAATTGGCACATGCCCATGACCGGGCACCCTAATGACTGGGAATTGTTCGCCGCCTTTATCCTGAACAATCGTCACCTCACAGTGAAAAGTCGGTGTCAAATAGCGACTTACGATCCCCGCGAATACATCTCGACTATAACTTTCCAGTGAGTTCGGACGATTTTCATCGTGGCTTAGATCGTCATTAAATCCAAAAACCATATAGCCGCCCCCGTGATTGGCCAATGCCGCTACGTGCCGAGCAATGTTGGCGCGCACGGCCTTATCTGTAAGATCGAGCCATGCTTTTAGCTCTATCTCCAGAGTCTCGCGAGGAACTGCAACTAGGTCTTGTAGGTCACTTTCCATATTTTCCACTTGTCGGCCGGCTCTGTTACAAGGGCCGGGACCCCAATGTCGTCCCAAGCCTCGGAGTCCTTCGTGATGAGGACGTCATCTCGCTTAAGGCGGAATCTCTCAACCTCGTCTCGTGAGGCCGTTGCACTCATGAAGGACATCCCTTGAGTGATTCGGTCGTTCTTGTACACATCGACATAATTAGAGAGCCGAATTCGTAATTCCTCCTCCTTGGTATGTTTATCTACGCTACTGACCCTCAGCTCGGCAACAGTTCGTATCCGCTGCACCTCCCAATGTTCTGGTACCTTCCCCAACCATTCCGTTCCGGAATCTTCCCCAGCTCTGACTCCACAAGCCCGTCGGGAAAGAGATCAGCGATGTGTTTCGGCAGGCCAGGATCGCGTCCTTCCATCTTGGCGCGCACGGGGTCGAATTCGACGAACCACGACTTGAACAGCGCCCGGGCCATTGCTTCCAGCGTCTCGTTCATCCGCCGGTTCAGCTCGATCTTGTCGTCCAGCGTGCCCAGGATGTGGGCGATGGCGCGTTGTTCGGGGAGGGGGGGCAATCTCACTGTCATCTGCCTAAGATGCATGGGACCGAAGTGTCGTATGACGCTGCCTGCACCAACCATCTCGGCTTGTTGTTGGAAATCAGGACCTTCGAGGAGATACTGGATGAACGGGGCAAAGAGTCTATGATCTCTAGGACGCATTCGAATGATCCCTGTATACGGGATCGCGCCCGCACCCTCATCGCCCACTACGGCAGTACGGCCTAGAGACGCAGATGTGCTCAACAGTACATCTCCTGGTGCAAGCCGGAAGTGATACCAACGTCTCTTAACGGCCTCAGAGTCCAAGAAATTACATCCGTCCAAGAGAGATGCCCCTCGATTGAGGCCGGCCAAACGTACAAGAGGAACACCACGTTCGCGGAAGTCCTTCGCCAGAATTCCGGGCCCTTCGCGAAAGTCGATTACTTCTTCAAGCGGGTTCTCTACCCAACCGTCACTCGCCATACCCAAGCTCCTTGAGATTGGCGGCGATTGCGGCGTCCAGCTTGGCAGCTTCGGCCTGCTGCTCCCTCAACTGCGCGACGAGCCGTTTCATCTTGTCCTCGAACGGTTCGCCGTCGTCTTCCTGTGCTTCCGCGCCGACATAGCGGCCGGGGGTCAGCACATGGCCGTGCTTGCGCACCTCTTCCAGCGTCGCGCTTTTGCAAAAGCCCGGAGTGTCGGCGTACTCGCCGGCACCTTCCTCGCCGCGCCAGGCGTGGTAGGTGTCGGCGATGCGGGCGATGTCCTCATCGGTCAGCTCGCGATGGGTGCGGTCGACCATCCGGCCGAGCTTGCGGGTGTCAATGAACAGCACCTCGCCTCGGCGGTCGCGGGACTTGCCATTTTCGCGGTCGCGGGCGAGGAACCACAGGCAGGCCGGAATCTGTGTCGAGTAGAAGAGCTGACCCGGCAGCGCAACCATGCAGTCCACCAAGTCCCCTTCGACCAAGGTCTTGCGGATCTCACCCTCGCCCGACTGGTTAGACGACATCGAGCCATTGGCGAGCACGAAGCCAGCCGTACCCTTCGGTGACAAGTGATGGACGATGTGCTGCACCCAGGCGAAGTTGGCGTTGCCCTTGGGCGGGGTGCCGTATTGCCAGCGCTTGTCGTCGGTGAGCCGTTCGCCGCCCCAATCGGAGACGTTGAACGGCGGATTCGCCAGGATGAAGTCGGCCTTGAGGTCGGGATGACGGTCGTTGTGGAAGCTTTCGCCGTGAGCGATCTGACCCTCGATGCCGCGGATGGCGAGATTCATCTTCGCAAGCCGCCAAGTCGTGTAGTTCGACTCCTGCCCGTAGATCGAGATGTCGCCCATGGCGCTTCGCGGAAGACTCCCGCCATTGCCGTTGCCGGTGGCGTGCGCATCGATGAACTCGACCGACTGCACGAACATGCCGGACGAACCGCAGCAGGGGTCGTAAACCCGGCCCTGATAGGGCTCTAGCATCTCGACCAGCAGCTTGACGATGCAGCGCGGGGTGTAGAACTCGCCGCCCTTTTTCCCCTCAGCGCTTGCAAACTGCGAAAGGAAGTACTCGTAGATGCGGCCCAGCACATCCTTGGATCGGGCGTCCTCGTCGCCGACCTTGATGTTGCTGATCATGTCGATGAGTTGGCCAAGACGCTGCTTATCGAGGGCGGGGCGGGCGTAGTCCTTGGGCAGCACATCCTTGAGCACGGGGTTGTCTCGCTCGATCCCGGTCATGGCGTCGTCGACGAGTTGGCCGATGGTGGCCTGCCGCGCTTGGGCTTTCAGATGGGTCCAACGGGCCTCCGGTGGCACCCAGAAAATGTTCTCGGCGGTGTACTCGTCGCGATCCTCGGCGGCGTCCGCGCCCCATTCGGCCAGAACGGCGGCATGGCGCTCCTCGAAGGCGTCGGAGATGTATTTCAGGAAGATCAACCCGAGGACAACGTGCTTGTACTCGGCTGCGTCCATCGAGCCCCGCAGGGCGTCGGCCATGCGCCACAGCTCGGCCTCGTAGCCCGTGGTGGCGCTATGGGTGCCGGTTTTTGCGCCGCCGCCGGTTTTCACCGTTGGTCCCCGTGCCATGCCCTCTCTCCTCGTCAAGCAGCGTTGCCGATGCTAGTCCCATTCACCGTTAAGATCGCTGCCGCGATCCGTGCATTATAATGGGACTGACCGAGTCAGGCTCAACGTTTCTCTTCCAGAGTTGAGAATCATCATGCTAGCAGCTCAAGCTGTGGGATGTCTTAGTGGGATTGATTGTATTTTAATTCATTAAACTCCTTATTGTAAATTAGTTATACAATATATATGGCGGAGGAAGAGGGATTCGAACCCCCGAGCGAGTTACCCCGCTAACGGTTTTCAAGACCGCCGCCTTCAACCACTCGGCCATTCCTCCGCTCCCATTGTAGCCAAGGAGCTTACATTAGCAGGGCGTCCGCCGAGCCTCCGCAACGGTCTCTAGCGTAAGGTGGACGCTATAATGAAGCCGTCAAGCGACTCTCTGGTGAGGTGCGAGAGTGGTTGAATCGGGCGGTCTCGAAAACCGTTGAGGTCTTGCGGCCTCCGTGGGTTCGAATCCCACCCTCACCGCCAGGTTTCAACAGCTTACATCCGGGGGCCCCGGCTTCACGCGGGCGATCCCGGCCGGAAGGTGATGCGGGGCCTGACCGAGCCAGGCCCCGCGATCAGGTCGCTTGCCTACTAGTCCTTCCAGGCGATCTTGTCGACCTGAGTGAAGCAGGTGTGGTGGCGGAACCTGCGGCCGTTCAGCTCGCCGGAGACCCAACCGTGGAATCTTCCCAAGAGCTCCTTGAACTGCTCAGGCTTGGTGCCGTTCAGCTTGACCTCCCACTGGATCTCGGCGCGTGCCCCGTCGGGGATGGGCCCGGTGACGCGGGCCGCGAAGGCGCAGATGTCCAGCCGGCGAGGCCGCACGGGCAGGCTCAGTGAGCGCAGCACCCTGCGAGCGGCCCTTCGGCTGGCTTGGTCCAGGTTGAACGGGCCGAAGCAGGGGAAGGGTTCGTTCGTCTCCGGATTCACGACAGCGACGCTCGAGACCTGAACCTGCGATGCGTCGTCCGGCGTCGGGAAGAGCAGATCAGGCTACAAGTCCCTCCGATCGTGCCCGGCAGAGTGGTCGAAGGCGACGTCGCCAGCGACACCGTCCCTGAGGTATTGGGGGCCGCGGTGGTCTGGGCTGGCGGAAACACTGTGTTACACATGGTTTTCTCCTCTCATTGTCCTTGTGAGTTGTTTTTGGAACTCGAACCCGGCCATGTATGTGCGGCGCGGTTCAATAGGATAGTAACGAGTGAGACCCCAACCGTTTCACTTTTTTTCCGAACATGGTTCCGGGCCATCGGGCCCCGGCGCGGAGATGGAAAATCCGAAGAGTTTCAGGAGAAGTCGTGACCCTGGCCCAGCCGATCGCTGAGTGAAGAGACGGCCCTTGGTTCCGTACGGAATCGGTCAACCGGCTTCGCTGGTAGGATGGTCCGGCGGGAGCGAAATGGGGGGGGCCGGTTCGAGGGCTCAGTTTCAAACCGAATGGCAAACCAACTGTGCGGCATACGCTCGGATCGGGCGGCACAGGGTGCCAGGTGCACTTTCCAGAAGGCCCAAGAATTCAACACGTTAGGGTACTCGACGGTGCCTAGCGGTATCACCAAGAACGCACCCGAAAACCGTTGAACTGGAATCAATGGGCTGGAATCCGTACAAACCACTCAGGCCGCAACACGAGACACGAATCACGCCAGTCGCCGACGCCCCGACCCAACCGCGGCGGAGGTCATACGGAGGTAACGGCCACCAACAGCGCAAAAACAGCGTCGACGCGGAGGATAATATGAGGCCATGCACCCCCGGTGCGCCCAATCGAGTCATGGCGCGGACGCCCACGTCTGCCGCATTGACACTTGTCGATGCTTGGTATTGCCTTGTCCTCCAGAACCGAAATCCGGCAGCATGAGGACGAGACACATGAGGACCAGCAATCATTGCGCTCGCGCCGCGCCATGATGTACCCTTTGGAACCCGCTGACCCAGATCGAGCGCTCGGGTAGATGCGTAGAATCCAGAACTCGTACCACGACAGGACTTCAGGCATGAAAAGCACACGAACGTTAGTACTAGGGCGTGTTAACACTAAGTCGCAAAAGCTGCTATACTCGGAGGTATGGAGATCACCGAGCAGCAATACCGCCGCATCGAGCCGGTCCTGCCCCGCCAGCGCGGCAATGTGAGCCTGCCGAACCTCACGGTTTTGAACGCCATGTTGCATGTCGCCGAGCAGGGCTGCAAATGGCGCGGCTTGCCTAAACGCTTCGGTAACTGGCACACCATTTATACCCGCATGAACCGCTGGTCGAAGAACGGCGTGCTCGACGCCGTCTTCGAGAAACTGCAGCGCGAGCAGCTGGCCCGCATCCGAATCGAAGCCGTGTCAATGGACTCGACCATCGTGAAGGTTCATCCCGACGGCACGGGCGCGTTAAAAAAACGGTCCGCAAGCGATCGGCAAATCCCGCGGCGGATGGACCACCAAGATTCATATGGTTGCCGCAAATGCTCGAACGGCGATAACCTTCGCTCTCTCGCCCGGCCAAGCGCACGACGCCCAGCAGGGCCGCGAACTGCTCGGTGGTCTGGGGCCACTGCCCGAGCCGCTGCCGCTGCTGATGGACGGCGCCTATGAGGACGATCAGACACGCCAACTGGCTTTGGATTTCGGATGGATTCCCGTCGTGCCGCCCCGGCGCACCCGCCTGGAGCCGTGGGAATACGACCGAGCGCTCTATCGCCGCCGCAACGAGATCGAGAGACTCTTCCGACGGCTCAAGGGATTCCGCCGCATCTTCTCCCGCTTCGACAAGCTCGACGTCATGTTCCTCGCCTTCCTCCACTTCGCCCTCATCGTCGAGGCTCTACGTTTCGATACCCTACGTTAGTGTTAACACGCCCTAGTGTAGTGCACCATAAATAATGTAACTTATATTGGCTTCCCATCGTCTCTATTAACAGGAGGCATGGGATGCGAAGAGCACAACCAGTAACTTTGAACACAGCGCAATGCAAGCAGTTGGACCGCTACGCGCGCGGCCGCCAAGTCGCCGTTCGTCTCGCCCTGCGAGCCAGGATTGCCCTGCTGGCCGCCGACGGTCTCGAGAATAAGCAGATCGCCGCACAGCTCGGTGTCTCGCGGCAGTTGGTGGCCCGCTGGCGCACGCGCTTTCTCGAAAGCAGCATCGCCGGCATTGCAAAAGACGCCCCACGGCCCGGTCGTAAACCTGCCGTCTCGAAGCAGAAAGTACAGCAGATCATCCACAAGACCACCCGCGAGAAACCGTCCAACGCCACCCACTGGAGCCGCCGCACCATGGCCGCCGCGGCCGGCGTCAGCGCTTCCACCGTGGGACGGATTTGGCGCGCCCATGGCCTCAAGCCCCACCGCGTCAAGACCCTCAAGCTCAGCAATGACCCGCGTTTCGCCGAGAAACTCGACGACATCGTCGGACTCTATCTCAATCCGCCTGAGCATGCTCTGGTTCTCTCGCTCGATGAGAAGTCCCAAATCCAAGCCCTCGATCGCACCCAGCCCGGCCTGCCGCTCAAAAAGGGACGCGGCCAAACGATGACCCACGATTACAAGCGCAACGGCACGACCACCCTGTTTGCGGCGCTCAACAGCCTTGACGGCAGCGTGATCGCCGAGTGCATGCCCCGACACAGCCACCAGGAATGGCTGCGCTTCCTGCGCTTAATTGACCGCCGCACTCCCAAGGACAAACAGCTTCATCTCATCGTGGACAACTATGCCACCCACAAGCATGCCGCTGTGAAGCGTTGGCTCGATCGTCACCCGCGCTTCCACATTCATTTCACCCCGACCTCGGCGTCGTGGCTGAACATGGTCGAGCGATTCTTTCGCGATCTCACCGTCAAGCGCCTGCGCCGCGGCGTGTTTCGCAGCGTGGACGAGCTCGTCGCCGCCATTGACGACTACATCGCCCAGCACAACGGGCATCCCACGCCCTTCATCTGGACCGCGACCGCCTCCGACATCCTCGAGAAAGTCAAGCGCGGACGTGCCGCCCTGCATAAGGTGCAATCTGCTTGACGCACTACACTAGTAGTTTGCCTCATGTTCCCGCTGCATCTCTCGGCGGGGCCCGCCCCTGGCACCGTCACTGACCCGGATGACGATGCAGTTGCCAGCGAGAACGACGACCCCGATCCCGACCTGATTTCGGCTAGCGTCACCAGCAACGGGACCGATCTGCACCTCTCGGTTCGCTTCAAGCCCGGGACATTCGATCAGACGCTCACGGGAGCAGCGTTCGCTCTCGATACCGATCAGGATCCAGCCACGGGGACTCCGGGTACAACTTCCGGTTGTGAGACGGACGCAGAAGAGCTTGGCGTGGACTTCCAGCTGGAGATGGGCGCGGACCTCGGCATGGGGGCACTGCTGCTGGGATTCTCTGGTTGCAACACGATCTCCTCGAACGTCATGGTCCCTGGCGCCGTGGCATTCGTGGCGGACGGCATGGACGCCGTCGTGCCACTAGCGATGCTTGGCGGAGATGACGGCCTGCTCAACTTCAAGGTGCTGATGTTCGAGCAGATCGGCGGTCCTGGTTTTTCCAGCGGTATTCTCGACACGATGCCGGATACGGGACTGCCGGCGGGCACGTCCGCGCTCGATGGCGGGCCGCCCGCGGGCGTACCTATTGGTCACTGGTGTCTTTAACGCCGCGACTTCGGTTCCGGAGGGCGAACCCGGGCACGCCGTTGCGCCGGGCTCGGCGGTGACGGTCTTCGGCGAGGGTTTCGCCTCTCATCTGGCGAGCCCTTCGACCGTGCCCCTCTCCTCTCAACAGATTCCCCTCGATGTCACTCTGGGTGACCTTACGGCAACGGTCGATGGCATTGCGATGCCGCTGTTCGGCGTCTTCCGCGGCGAGGACTCGGGAGTCGGCTTTGATCAGTTCAACGGGCAGCTCCCTTGGGAGGTTCTGGCAACTCCTGAGAAAACGGCGGCCACGTTAGTCATCACCAGCAACGGCGTTTCCAGCGAGCCTCGGGAAATCTGGGTGGCTCCGGCTTCCCCGGGCATCTATTCGTTGGAGTTCGGCCCTGGCCCGGGCATCGTCACCAACTTCATACCCGACGATCCGGCCCGGCTTGAGTACGCCCAGAGCCCCGGCACGTTTTGTGCCTCTTTCAATCTGTCCCCGGACCTTTGCGGCAGTGTGCCCCAGCCAACCGGCACCGTTACCGACCCGGACGACGATGCGCAGCCCAGCGTGAACGACGACCCCGATCCCGACGTGGTTGCGGCGAGCGTTACCAGCGACGGGACCGACTTGCACCTTTCACTTCGTTTCAAGGCCGGCACGTTCGATCAGGCGCTCACGCAAGCCGTTTTCTCGCTCGACACGGACCAAGATCCAAGCACAGGGAGTCCCGGGACGACTTTCAATTGCGCACCGGACTGCGACGATATTGGAACGGACTTCTTGGTCGATTTGGGAGGCGACCTCGGAACGGAGGCAGAGGCTTTCAGGTTCGATACTGCGGTCGGCGCATTCCTGTTAGAGGGTGCGGGCACGATAACATTCGTGGCGGATGGCATGGACGCAGTTGTGCCATTGGCGCTGCTTGGCGGAGACGATGGCCGGCTCAACTTCAAAGTGACGATCTTCGAGCAGATCAGCGGCATGGTGGGCACTACCAGCGTTCTCGATACAATGCCTGACGTTGGGCTGCCGGCGGGCATGTCCGTGGTCGACGGCCCGCCGCCTGATGCAAAGGGCCAACCCATTGTCAACGAGAACCCAGCCAAGATCGGCGGCATCATCACGCTCTGGGCCAATGGTCTCGGACCACTCACCGGCACGGTGCCGAGTGGCGATATCCCGGAGCCGGGAGCGCCCATTCTCCTTGCGGCCAAGACGGTCCGGGTCTTCATCGGAGGGATCGAAGCACAGGTACCGGGGGCCTTTTTGCAGCCACAGTTTGTGGCATTGAATCAAATCAACGCCATCGTGCCTGGAGGTGTGGAGCCCGCCGACGCCGTTCCGATCGTCATTGAAGTGGACTGTGGAGACGATAACATCTTTCGCAGCCGCGACGACGTGACGATCGCCGTCGCACCAGCGGATGACTAGCCGGCCTCGGTGTGATTCGTGGGGTTCTCACCCGAGACGATGAGTTCGTCGGCGCCAACCTCCGAGAGATTGAGCCAGAAAAAGGCGACGGCCGTCTGGGATGCCCTCGCCTCCACGGTCCGCTGCACAGTCGCGAAGCCCTCCAGCTCAGCGCTGGCCTGGTAGGTTCCAGGGGGGTAGGTTCATCAGATCAGCCCGTTCTGCTCCAGTTTGTCATTGCTATTCCGCGCTACTCAGCTGGAATCACGGGCAATAGGATGTGTGACGGACGCGCTTGGTCGTGATAGATGGTCTGTTCGGCGACCGCGATCTCGACATCGACTCCCTGGTCATGACCCGTGTTCGGATTGCGGTCCCACATCGGGAAGTTGCTGCTGGTGATGTGAACGCGGATGCGGTGACCCTTCAAGAAGACGTTGCTGGTCGCAAGGAGATCGATGGTGTACTCGTAGATCTTGCCGGGTTCCAGGAGCCGCGGCGGTTCCCAGATCGACTCGCGAAAACGGGCGCGAATGATTCCCTCCGTGAGATTGTAGGCGGTGCCGTCCGGGTAGACGTCGATCAGCCGAGCGATAAAGTCGGTATCGGGAGCTGAAGAAGCGGCGTGCAGCTTCACGGCCACGGGTCCGGTGACCTCGAGGTCCTCGGGCAGTGGCGCGCTGGTGAAAACCAGCACATCTGTGCGGTTCTCGTTGGGCCGCTGGTCGACGGGTCCCGCGCGGATCACGCCGGGAACGGCGGTGGCGGAATGATTGCCCCCCAGCGTGGGCGCCGGATCGTCGGGATCATAGCGGTAGATTGAGGGTGGCTCGTCCACGGGGGGATCCGTGCTCAACACCCCGTCCTTGCCTCCATTGGCGTGGAAGTAGTACTCGCTGAAGCGGGTCCGCGACAGCGGCCACTCGCGCTCCAGCCGCCATTGATTGACGCCCATTACGAAGATGCGTACTTTGGGCTCCTCGCGGACGCCGTTGTCAACCCCCTTGATGACGGAGTCCAGCCAGCGGATGGCTAACCCGATCTCGTCCTTCTCGGGATTGTCACCGAAGTCACGATCTCCCACCACTCTGTTCCTGCTGTGCGTCGTCGGACTGATGGCGACCCGGATTTCCTCAGTCGCTCCGAGCTTCGTGAGTTCCTCGAAGTACTGGAGCGTGGCGCCGGGATAGTTGTCGTACCAGCCGCTCATGAGGTAGACGGGAATCTTGATTCTGTGGAGTTTCTCCCGGGTGCCGATGGCTTTCCAGAAGTCATCGTAGGTCGAATGAGTCAAGTAGTCGTTGTACAGCTTGTTAGGGCGCGTGCCGGCAACGGTATCGAGAGTGATGAGAGGTAAATGCCGATACCAGTTCCAAAATCCGAAGCGCTCTACTTTCTGCTTGGCGTCGGGGGAGTAATCGTAGATGCGCCTGGCGGTGTGCGCGAGTTGGAGGGCTCCGTGGTCCCGATAGGCACGGTGCCAAAGATCGGGATTGACGTTCTGGGGAACGATGGCCCTCAGGTTCGGATGCCCTTCCGGCGCCGCCAGCCATTGCGTGGCGCCATAGTACGAGCTGCCGTACATCGCGATCTTGCCGTTGCACCACGGCTGGCGGCTGACCCAGTCGATACCGTCGTGGCCATCTTTCGCATCGTCGAAGAAGCGGTTGTCCATCCCTTGCGCGCCTTCGGAGCCGAGGTGCCCGCGAGTCGCTTGGCCCACGAGCACGTACCCCACCTCGACGAAGCGGCCCGAGATGCCTCCCCAGAAGTCGGTGTCGTATCCACGGATCAGTACGACGGGAAAGCGGCCAGGTCCCGGCCGGACGATCTTGGTCCGCAGCTTCACGCCGTCCCTCATCGGGACCATCACCTCGTGGGGTCCGATTGCAGCGGGAGACACTCCTGCGAGTATGAGGGCAAGCGTGGCTGCTGTGACGAGGCAGTTTGCCAGCCGTTTCATCTGCGCATCATAGCTCCGCCGAGCCGATCCGTTCGGGCCCTGCGGCCGGCCTGCCCCGGGTCGCCGGGTGATGGCTCATGGAGATAGCCTTGAGCGAGGGCCCAGGTTTGGACAAAAACCTTGCGATGGAGCCGACCTCGGGAGTACACTACCGGTGCGAAGAGACGACAAACGGAAATCTTCGTTCATGAGCCTAAACGTGCGGATCAACAGGCCTAGTACTCGCTTCCAGAAACTCGAGTGCTTATTAGGAGAAATAGATCGGGCGTGGCGCGCGCCTCTGGCGGGCAGGACCGCCGTCCGCGCCGGTCTTCTCCCCGGCCCGGGGCAGCAAGGGATGTGCGCGCAGAGACGTCGACCCGGAGGTCGACGATGCCGGCCAGAAGGCCTGCACCACACGGTGTGCGCTCCGTAGTTTCATGCGAGCGCCAACTTCTGAAAGAAAACACTGGACCCACGTCGGAGACGTGGGCTTCTGGCTTCGGTGCCAACGCGGTATACCCCTTGCCTGGAGTGTCCTGAAGAAGATAACGATAACAACGCTCAGTGGTTCGGGCGCAAAGCCGCAGCTAAGATTTGGAAGAAAGAGATTCCTGCATGGCCAAGAACATCATCATTTGTTGTGACGGCACCGGTAACGAATACGGGGAAAACAATACGAACGTCGTGGGCGCCTACGAGGCCTTCGTTCGGGATCAAGAGCAGATTGCCTTCTACGACCCTGGCGTGGGTACTTTCGATGTGCTGGGGAGAACGATCGGGAAGAAGGTTGGTTATCTCCTTGGCCTCCTATTTGGCTGGGGCTTGGAAAAGAACATTGAAGACGCATACGCCTACCTATTGACTCCCGCATAATATAGAGTCAGTCAAAACAAAGAGAAGACTGTTTCCAGAAGGCCGTGATCAAACGCGGTTTGCGGTACATGCGGCGGAGTGCCTTGCGGGCCCGCTCGTTCAGCTCGCCGTAGTCTTTCGGACAGACGTTCGGCAACTCGTGCTGCTTCCAGTAAGCCCAGATGTATTCCACCGGATTCAACTCCGGCGCATAGGGTGGCAAGTACTCGGTTGCGATGTGGCCTTCGGAGAGTTCGATGAACTCTTGCACCAGGCGGCTACGGTGCGCCGGCAGCCGATCCCAGACGATCAGCAGCGGGCGATCGATATGACGTACCAACGCCTTGAGAAAGTCGGTCACTTGCTCTTTGCCGATCGCACCGGGATAGAGCCGGAAGTAGAAGTTACGCAGCGTCAGCCCCGCCGAGACGGAAAGCTTCTCCCAGTTGAAGTTAAACTGCAGCACCGGTGTTTGGCCACGTGGCGCCCAGGTGCGGCAGCGATGCGGCTTCTGACTCAATCCGCTTTCGTCGATGAAGACGAGCGTACGGCCTTCGTTTTGGGCTTTTTTTTAATGCGCTTCCAGGTCTTGCGCTTCCAGGTGCGGATCCGCTCTTCGTTGCGCTCGCGCGCCTTTCCGGCCGGGCGTTGCGGGCTCCAGTCGAGCGCTCGCAGGATCTTCCAGGCGTGGCCTGCGTGGTATGCGACCCCGAACTCGTCTCCGGTCAGCCGAGCCACCCGCGGACAGCTCCACAGGGGCGTTGGGAAGCCGTGGGCTTCCGGGCCTTCCAGCAGCAGCGACGTCAGGCGTTCGCGTTGTGCGGCATCGAGGAGCGGCTTGCGTCCGGCGCGCCCGGCCTGGCGGAGTCCGGCCGCACCCTGCTCGCGGTATTGCCGCCGCCACTCACTGACGGTTTGGCGAGCGACGTTCAGCCGTCTCGCCGTCTCGGACTGATTGTGGCCTTGGTGGAGCAGCCGCATCGCTTCGAAACGGCGCTTCTCCAGCGCCTTGAAATCCCGCTTCACACCTTTGGGGTTGCCCATACATATATAGATGCCCCACACTGTCAAAAAGTGTCATAATAATTTGCGGGATTCAATAGGGTAGTCGAGGCCACAGTTCCGATGCAATGATTGTCGTGCTGGTCTCACATTCGACGCCGACTTGAGTCTCCGATCCGCGTCCTGCAGGCCGTTGAGTGAGCGGGCCGCCAGCGACACTTCTCCGACGCTTCCCTTCGGCAACCCGCCACTGCTGCTGTTTCCGGGCTGTGGCCGCTACCCTCCCGGTACAGGCAACACCGAGAGCCGCCTGAGGATGTCGTCGGCAAGGCGCTCAGACTCAGAAGAACGGCTACAGATGGGCTCTGGTATGCCTTCAAGGTCGCTGTCGAATCGTACTTGTGGCCTCCGATACCGCTCGGCATCGACAATCAGAACCTCGAAGCCTACCTCTGCTCGGGGCTCAAGCAGGCCAAACCGAAGCTGAAGCTAATTCGGACCGGTCTGATTCTTGCAGACAGGATTGGTTCTTGAAACCGGCCTAACCAAGGCGGCGCGACCCCGGAATCGGGATCGCCCGCACCTTGAAAAACGTGAATCCTTCAGCCAAAGTCTAAGGACTGAGGCCCAAGCGACTAGCCACACGCCTGAGCAGGTCGTTCACTTCGTCAAGCTTTGCCTGCAGGGCGTCGTTATGGTCACTGATCAAACTCGTCGCTCGCGGCAGCAACTGGCTGCGTATGTGTCCGCCACGGTGTGCAGTCGTATGCACATTCATATAGAACCCGCCTGGACCGTCCAGAATCTCCTCGACCACCGCGAGGTCGTCAGTCTCCATCTCGACCATATTGATGAAGTTCCCCCCCCGCCCCGCGGATCCGTCATCAGCGGGCCCATCAAGCCCGTGCCGACAACCACGGGCCCGCTCATTCCCGCACCACCCCTGTGAATGTGCGCCGCCGTCACGCTTTGCTCCCCATCGAACCGCCAGTTCAAACGAAACGTGACGTAAGCGCTGGTTGCCGTTCCGTCGGCATCGCGATCGATTCGAATCGAGATGTCTCCGCCGCCGGTTGACCGATCCCCGATCACACTCGGCACGTTAGTGGAATTCATCATCAATCCAAACGAGGCAATTTCTGTTTCTGCAAAAACCAAACCAGGGACGGCGACTAACACCGCCAATAGCAATGCTCGTTTCATGTTATGTACCCCCTCCTGACCAGGACTTCCATTTTGGCCCTGGCACGGCCACAGTATACACCCGCGCCGGTCCGAACAGCACCGGTTTTCGACACTGAACCCGGTGACCCAGATCCGTCCGTAGGGGCCGCGGCACTTCACGTAGTGAAAACCCCGACCAACCCGTGGAGGGGAGTGCGAGGAGACCTGCGGCCTTTGCACCTGCCAGGTGACGCGGAATCAGCAAGGCTCGGGACCGTCGGCTTGGCACTCTATGTGGGGCGTGCGCTACGGAGGCGTGGACGGGAGTCCACGCGCTGGAGTTTGGACATTTGCCGAACGAAAATCTTGCGTGTGAAGGGGCGTGGATCTGTGCTCGTTATGGCCCCGGAGGGGCCAGAGAACATAGCCCACTGTTCACGATGTGTTGCGGTAAGGATAGGTCAAGGACACCGCGACAGGGCCGTGAGCGCCCGTGCAACGGGGGAAACGAGCTAGGGGTAGGCGTATTCGAGACCCACGGATGAATCCGCGGGCTATGATTGTTCGATCCTAACAGGCCGCCTGCCCAGAAGGAGATGACGGAACACGAGGAGCCCTAGCTGGCGTGGACGGGGCGACATGTCAGGGTGACGGGCTGGACCTTATTGGCCGGATTAGGGCCGGTGATGCTGATCCACGTTCGCTTACGATTCGATGTAGAGTGTTCTGTAGGCATCCGAGTTATATAGAAAGCAGTATTATGGCCCTGGGCATCAAGCACCCTGAGGCTGGCCGCTTGGCACGCGACTTAGCCTCGCAAACAGGTGAGAGCCTTACCGAAACCGTCATCAAGGCTCTTCGCGAGCGCCTGCAGCGCGAGCGAGGCAGAGTCGCCACGCCCCGACTCCGCGATCAATTGCGGGCCATCCGAAAGCGCTGTGCGGCCTTGCCCGTGTTGGACGAGCGGAGCCCAGAGGAGATTCTCGGCTATGACGAGCAGGGGCTTCCTCGCTGATGGTAATTGACACGTCGGCGCTGCCGGCGGTTCTTTTCGCGAGCCTCACGCCCCCCGGATCGAAGCCCGAGCCGGAAACGCCCCGCCGTTCTCCATGTGAGAGAATCGCGAACTCGGTAACGATTCCACTCGTATGACGGTTCAGCGATTGACTGCCGTTCTTGTGGTCCTTGTTGTGCCGCTGGCGGCCGGTTCGTGCGGCAACGGCCGGTCGTTGGCGGCGGATCAGAAGGCTGAGGGTCGGCGGTTTCAAGACCCCGCTCCTCCCGAAACGCATGCGCTCTCGGGCAAGCAGGCTGCGGAAGCGAAACCGCATCCGGACGTTACGTTTCATTCCAAGCCCAAACCACTGCCTGAAGGCGCGGTCACTCACGACTGGACGTCGTTTCTGGGCCCTGAGCACACCCCGATCTCGACCGAGACGAAACTGCTGAAAGACTTGCCCGACGACGGTCCGCCCCTGGTTTGGGAACTGAAGAAGGGGACGAGCTACACGTCGCCCGCAATCGCGGGGGACCGCTTGGTGTACCTACACCGGGTCGGCGATGTGGAACGCGTGGAGTGTCTTCATCCGGAAACCGGCGAGCTGTATTGGCAGTTTGAATACTCGACGGACTTCCGCGACCGCTATGGCTACAACAACGGTCCGCGGGCCAGCCCGGTGATTGACGGCGACCGCGTCTACATCTACGGCGCGCTGACGCAGTTGCATTGCCTGAATCTCGAGACGGGCGAGTTGCTATGGAGGCGCGATATCGCGGCTGAGTTCAAGGTTCGGCAGGACTTTTTCGGAAACTCCGGCACGCCGCTGGTCGAGGACGGTCTGCTGATCGTCAACGTCGGCGCGCCCGGCGGGCCGACGGTCGCGGCCTTCGATAGCCGCACCGGCAAGATGGTGTGGGGCGCGGGAACCGAGTGGGGCCCAGGCTACGGTTCGCCCGTGCCCGCGACGGTGCACGGCAAGCGGCGGGTGTTCGTGTTCGCGGGTGGGGAGAGCCGTCCGCCAACGGGAGGGCTGTT
This sequence comes from Bryobacterales bacterium, assembly GCA_965248255.1. Lineage (GTDB taxonomy): Bacteria > Acidobacteriota > Terriglobia > Bryobacterales > UBA6623 > JAKZVK01. The sequence continues at coordinate 604,805 of CBDFIW010000004.1, read as the reverse complement.
GGTGATCGATCCGGCCACCGGCAAAGTAGACTGGACCTTCCCATGGCGCAGCAAGAGCTTCGAGTCGGTGAATGCGTCGACGCCTACGATCGTGGGCAACCAGGTATTCATTTCGGCCTCGTATAAGACCGGCGCGGTGATGCTCGACATTCTGCCGGGCGGCGGCCGCGAAGTCGTCTGGGCGAACCAGATGTTCGATCTGCACTGGAACACTGCCGTGCATCGTGACGGATATCTTTACGCCTTCCCTGGCCGCAACGAGCCGGACGCCGCGCTGGCCTGCGTGAACCTCAAGAACGGCAAAGAGATGTGGCGCACGGTCCTCGAGTGGAAGGAGACGTTCGAGCTCCGGGGGCAGACACGCGAGATCGTCGAGAGCACCTTCCGCGGCTCGCTCTTGCTTGTGGATGGACGGTTTCTGGCGCTCGGCGAACACGGCCACTTGCTCTGGCTCGACCTCACGCCCGAAGGCTGGAAGATGCTGTCACGGGCTTCGCTCTTCAAGGCACGAGAGACTTGGGCGCTGCCGGTCTTGAGCCGCGGGTTGCTCTACGTGAGTCAGAACACTCGCGGGACGCTGGACGGGAGTTCGCCGCGGCTGCTGTGTTACGACATGCGGGCGGGGGGCGAGTGAACTGTAGGGGTGTAGCGGCAGGCCAGGGCGTGCCGTGCGGGAGAAGGTTGCCGACAAGCCGCCGGCGAGGCCTGAGCGGGCCTTACTGAGTCATCGCCTCAGCGCCGCTTCGCCGTCACATAGGGACCCTCCGGAGTCGAGACTCCGTTCACCGTCGCTCGAACGGGAAGATTCCCGTCTCTCGCGTTGCTGTCAATCTTCACCACGAACTGCTGCAGCCCGGCGCAACACGGAGCTGCTCCGGCGTAGAGCAGATCCCCGGGAGGAACGGGAACGCCGTCGATGGTGAAGGTCACCTCGTTGACCAGAGGCGCCTGGCCGTTTGACTCCGGCAGCACTTCACTCGGAATCTCGCCGGCGGCAAGCGGTGGCTCGGTCTCGCCAAACCCAGTCCCGAAGAAGCTGACCAACTCATCGGGTTCGGCCTCGGTAAACTCGGCACCCGGGATCAAGCCCGGCTCGCCCACCAGGCCCGTCCCGTCCCCGTGCAGCGCGGCGAGCGGATTGACTCCGTCGAGGTTGTTGATGAAGTTAAAGAACCCAGGAGAAACGTCCTCCACGACCGCGCTCATCGGTTCGCTCCGCTGCTCATCGTCGGTATCACAGCCGCGAACTACCACAACTTCGCCGTTGCCAGGCGTCAACATCTCTGACGCTTGGGCGTTGATTTGATGATTGAGTACGGCAAACATCCGTGAGCGGTCTCCGTTGATTTCCAGGCAAGTGTCGGCCAGGTTCATGGACACGCGTCCCTCCTCATCCAACTCGGGACTCACAACAGATGTGCCCGCAGGCGCGAAGCTTTCCCCTGCCACGGTAATGATCGAATTGGGCGAGATGGTGGTGATCAGGGGTGTCTGAGTCGCCAATCCGACACCGCCATCGAAGATACGGGTGTCCCCCAGCATCGTAACCGTTGTTAACGTGACACCCGAGTAGCTCTCAAACGCGAAGAGATCAATAAACCTGGAATGGACCCGAAAAGCGAGACCAGTAGAGAAGGGACAATGAACCAGGGAACGGTAAGGAGGTTCGATTGTCTCGAAGACGATTCACGAAGGAGTTCAAGCTGGCGGCCGTCCGGCGGCTCGAAGCCGGCGAGTCCGGCTCGGCTCTCGCGCGCGAGCTGGAGGTGAAGCGCGAAAAGCTCTACGACTGGCTGGCACAAGTCGAGCGCTACGGCGTCGAGGGAGCCTTTCCCGGCGCGGGGCGGCGTCCCGGCGGCAGCGCCCGTGTCGAGCCCGGCCACGAAGCCCAGGCCCGCCTCGCGGAGCTGGAACGCAAAGTCGGCCGCCAGGCCATGGAGATTGATTTTTTGTCCGCAGCCTTGCGGCGTGTCGAGGATCTGCGCCGGCCGAGCATCGTCAGTGGAACCGGCGCGTCGCTGAGGAAGTACGGGCCGCAAGGCGGCAAGGCAACATGAGCACGCTGAGCACGCGCGATTTGTGCCGCTTGAGCGGACTGGCGCGAGCCAGCCTCTACCGCCAGGCCAAACCCGACAGCGAGCAGGTCGGGGAACTGCGGCAGGCCATTGTCCACGCCGCCTTGGACCATCCGGCCTACGGCACCCGGCGGACGACCCAACAGCTGCGCCGTCAAAAGCTGCTGGTCAATCGCAAGCGCGTGCAACGGGTGATGCGCGAAGAGAAGCTCTTGCGGCGACGTCGCCGCACCGTTCCGCGAACGACCGATTCGAAGCACTCGCTGCGGCGTTATGAAAACCTGACGCGCGATTTCCAACCCACGGGTCCCAACAAACTGTGGGGCTCCGATCTCAGCTACGTACGATTGGGAAACCACTTCGTCTATGTGGCGGTGGTGTTGGACGTGTATTCGCGGCGCGTGGTGGGCTGGGCCGTGGGTCCGAACCTGAAAACCGAATTGCCGCTGGCGGCGCTGCAACAAGCGTTGAGCAGCCGGCGTCCGGCGCCGGGCTGGATTCATCATTCCGATCAAGGTTCGCAGTACGCCGCGGAAGCTTATGTAGCCACCCTGCGGCAAGCGGGCGCGAGGATATCGATGAGCCGCAAGGGCTGCCCGCAGGACAACGCGTACGTGGAAAGCTTTTTCAAGACTTTGAAAAGCGAGGAAGTCGACTGCAGCGAGTATGAAAGTTTGGCCCAGGCGCAGGCCGAGATCGGCGCTTATATTGAGCGGGAATACAATCGTACGCGATTGCATTCGGCGCTGGGCTATCGGCCGCCGCAAGAGTATGAGCGGCTGTGGGAAGAGGCGGCTAACGCCGCCTGAGTTTTCTTAAGGCATGAGCAGATCTATCGATCCGATGGCGCAGCACAAGGCGGGATGCGGCCTCAGTAGGCGAGCACCCCGCCCTCATCGTTGCGATGAGTCTGCGGCCGGGTATTCCTTGGTGGGTTGCTCTCCAGCAGAGCCCGCCTCCGCTTCCCCGGATGAGTTGATCATGCCCCCATTGGGCTGGATTCGCTATCCTTTTTCAGTCAACCGCGACCCGTCCCTACTTTCTTGGCCTCGCCACAGGGGTCCACTCCAAACCAGTCCCCGGGCTCCGGGTTGTCGATCTCGATCGAATCTGCATTGCCGAGCTCGAACGAGAATTCCTCGAAGACACATTGGCCGAATAGCAATGCGCCGAATCCAGAGCACACAGCCACCTGGTTTCTGTTCACGTAGAGATCCACGTCTCCCGTCCCGCCGTCGGTCGAGACCATGAACGAGGCAGCTCCAGGCGGCACGGTCACGCGATAAAACGTCTCACTCGTTTTCTCGCCCGAGAGATCCGTCCACTCGCCGTTCGGGTCGATCAGGGTGGGAACGGGAAAGGATGCCTCCAGCGATACGTCAGCGTAGGTGCTTGCAGCGATGACCACAATCGCCCATAGCCCGGGTTGAGGCGAGGAGACCGAGAAAGTCTGAGACGTGCCCGCGCCCAGTGACACTCTCAGCCCCCCGTCGGGGCCCGCCAGCACAAAATCCGGATCCCCGGTACCGCTCCGAAGTTTTACTTGAACAACAAGCGTCCCTGCCGGAACTTCGAACTCTGCTGGTCCAAGGGACCCTTCCAGCCCCCCCCCCCCCCCCCCCCCCCCCGATCGTCACCGCCTGCCCGGGCGTCAACCGAGTCAGCGTGGGAATACGGAAGCCGTGGATGACCCTGCCGCCGTTTCCATCGGTGACGTTGACCTTGACCCGCTGCTCAGTGAAAGTCGCCGTCCACTGAGCCAGGCCGCTGGCGGGGTCAACGGTCATCCCGTCCGGCCCTTCGGTCAGTTCGTAATTGAGGGTGTCGCCATCCGGATCCATCGCTTCAATCTCGTAAACATAGGCATCGCCCACGCCCGGCACCGGAGAGGGACGGCTGGTGATCACTGGATTCTGGTTGCCCGGCTGAAGGTCCGGAGGCAGGTCGAATGCGGCGTTGTAGACTGTGCCCTCGAACAGAGTGCCATCGAAGCCGCTCGCCGAGTGTCCTAGGCCATGGCGGGCAAAACTTTCCCATAGTGTGGCGCGCGTCGGGGCGCCTTTTGTCGCCTGCTGCGCAGTTAGGATCGCGTCCCGCGCATCGATAAAGGTGGGATTACAGGGGGTCAGTTTGACACCATCCAGGGCGAGCTGGTCGATCGCGCCCTGTCCGAGCTCATTTCGCAGGTCCCACAGCGTGGCGGCCCAGATTTCCCCTTCATCCTGCGGGGCGTCGAAGCCGTCATTCCCAAGATCTTCGTAGGTGAAGGTATACCCTTCGTAGCTTTGCCTTCGAATTCCGCGTTCGTTATTTCCTGAGGGATAAGCACCCTGAACCGGGTCATCGGTATAGCCGTTAGAGAAGTAATCGGACCAGCCCTCGCCCAGCCCTCGAGACTGAGTCCCTCGAAGACAGCTCACCTCGTCGGGGCCGCCTACGATCCGGGTCGTCACACCATGCCCGTATTCGTGAATCACGACCTGGGCGTCGTAAGAGGTGTCGAGATCGTCGTTTTCTGTCTCCGTACCTCGCGTGAAAATCCCCATCCGCATGCGGCCCGGCAGTCCGTCAGGGGCGGTGCGGAAAGAGGCGCCGTTGATCCCATCCTGTGACTCTGCCAGGACGGCGTCATTCTCTTCGCCCCCGAGTCCCAAGTTGTCGGTCTGAAAGTTGCCCGCTGTCTCGGTAAACCCCAGGCCATAGAAGTAATCGCGACCCTCATTGGCCAGGTAGAACAAGTTCGTCACCGCGGCGGGCTTGAAGTTTCTGGGATTGGCCCCGATGTTGCCCTCAGCGGCCGGGAAGTCGAATAACTGGGCAGCACTCCTCGCCCGTCCGCTCTCAATATTGGGGAGCACCTCCGAATCGGGCACGTCATCGCCATCCGTGTCGAGGTAGGCGTCGACATTGTTGCCGGTCGTCACCGTGCCGGCGGCGGGGAGCCAACCGTCAGGGAAATCGACCAGTTCACGACCGCCGGCGACCGGAGACTTTCTCCAAACGCGAGCCTGACCCACTGAGTCGGTCAGACTGTGGCGAACCAGCAGCCGGCCATCTTGGGCGTCGACCAATATCTCGTAGGATTGTGCTCCCCCCACCTCCAGAAAGAGTCTGTAGGCGAGCCGCACCGACGATACCGTCAGGGGAAGAATCGATAGCTCCACCCGGATCGGGTTGTATTGATCACCGGCGGGGTTGCGAAAGTAGGTGTGCCGAGCCTGAGGGGAAGGCAGGGGGTCCAGCTCGGAGGGCGGGTCGAGCCCCAGGAGCTTGAACGCCGCCAGAACCGCGTCCTGTGCGGACAATACCGGCTTGGTAGTCAACTGTAGTCGTGGAATGATATCTCCCACGCCGGCTTGGATCACCTGGCCCACCGCGTTCAAAGTGACCTTCACGTGGCCTTGGTAGACATCGATGCCGCCTACCGATTGAGTGAAATGAAGGAATACGAGGCCGCTCGAAGAAGCGTCTTTGCCGACAAGCCTGAGGCCTTCGAGGTCTCCGTCGCTCAACCCGAACAGGTCCTCGCGGGTTCGAAGAAAACCCTTGGCGACCTCGACCGGATCGTCCGTCGAGGGGGGCTGAGCGGTTCAGCCGCATTGGACAGCGATTTCGGGAACCCAAACAAATTGATACTCAGTCGGAGGCCCCTTCCGCCGTCAGCCGCTGACGACGCACGGTAGGCTTCTACTTTCGCCTTCCGCTGCCGGATCAGCGTCCGATCCGGGGCCTTCGACCCCCCTGCGTCCGGTGAGGTGTTAGCCCGCTGTCGGTGCCGGATGTCGAAATCGGAAGCCGACTGCTTTTCAGCAGCCTTCTGAACTTGCTCTTGCGAGGGTTCGCCTTTGTCAACAGGTGTCCGAACTTGTGCCGACGCAAGCAGACAGGCAAATGTTAGAGGGATCGTTCTGAGGTAAAGGTGTTTCACGGCGGTATCCCTTGGAAGCCGGTAACTGCGGCTTCCCCTGAACCAGGATTTCCTTTTTGGCCGTTCTGGCACGGACAGGATAGCCGACCCCAGGCTGCGAAGCAACAAGACGGCCGCCGGCGCGGGCAGAGCATGTCGTGCGCCTGCGTTCGCCTTCCGTTACGCTGGGAGCGATGCCGAGCGACCGGGTTGTGCAGCAACTGAGTAGGGCCACGCTCATACTCCTCGTCAGCGCCGCTCTTTTCACGCTCGTATCGCTCGTCTACTCGGGGTGGAATTCCAGCCGCAGCTTGAGCCAGTGGTTCGCGTTTGTGCTCGTGGCTTTGTGGGATCTGCTGCCGTACGGGCTTCTTGCGGTCGTGACCCGGCTGAGGACGGAAAGCCGTGGGCAGGCAATCGTTGTGCTGCTGGGTTCGTGTGCTGTCATAGCTTTTGGGGTCTGGCAGATTGTGACCGTGATCTATTCGCGGCCTCTCACTTACGGAGGGCTGATCTTCGTCGTGCTGCCCATGTATCAAAGCGTCGGTTGCCTCCTGACTGTTGCGCTGGTCTGGTTGCTTGGGCGCGTGGCGGGCAAACGACGCCTAGATTCCTAGCGCCGGCCAAGGAGCGATCTGTTACCCCGGGGAGCGGCATGCTGCTGACTTGTCCCAGTTAGCGTCTCGGCGCCATGTCTCGCCCACCTGGCGCTCCCGACCACGATGGGGTGACCGCACCGGCCTGACGACAAACATCACTCCGACCTCGGTCTGCCAAACCGCACAGGACCCGAGTCCGCGAAGCGGAACGGAAGGATCATAGCCAACGGTGGAGCCGTCGGGCGGAACCTTGGGTCCCCGAGATAAGGGCCGCTCCGTACGTGGCGCACGCCCGTGGCGTGCCGAGCCGAGCCCTGCTCGGCTCTTGTGCCGCACGCAGACGCGGCAGTGTGCGTTTCTAGCGAGGGTCCGGTGCGGCAGCCGCGAAGCGGCCGTCAGGTGGAACCGTGGGTCCGCGACTGCCTCTTGGAGAGCATCCCGCATCGCACTGGCGCTGAGCCATTTTTTTCACCGATGGTCGGTACGCTGATCGAGTACACTCTTCTGGGCGAGACGATTGGGTTTCAGACGCTGGTTGGAGCTGTGCTGATCGTTGCCGGCCTTGCTTGGTGGCTGGCAGCCAAGGCTGTTACCGCCGGTGTTGGCCCAGCCGCGCACTGCAAGCCGTCCGACAAGCGTGAGTGCTTGTCGTTAACCTTCCTGGAGCATAACCATGACACGACGTGATTTCCTGCAAACGGCTGCCGCGGCAGCGAGTGCAAGCTTAGCGGCCTTCAGCGGCCCGGAGGGACTGCTGGCGCAAGCGAGCGCCAAGGCCAAGCCGCTCAATTTGAAGGTCACGGATCTCAAGACCTACATCGTGAGCCGCAGCGGCAAGCCGAACAGCTCCAACTACGTCTTCGTGAGGATCTTCACGAACCAGGGCATCGTCGGCACGGGCGAAGGCTCCGTTACCAGCAAGGCCAAGACGATGGCCGCAGCCGTCGGGGAGCACAAACGCTATCTGGTCGGCCGCGATCCCACCGACATTGAGATGCACTGGCAAGCGATGTTCCGATGGGCGCGCTGGCGTGGCGGTCCGATTCTCAACTCGGCCGTAAGCGCCGTCGAGATCGCGTTGTGGGACATTCTCGGACAGGCGCTGGGCCAGCCGATCTGGATGTTGCTCGGCGGCAAGGCCCGCGAGCGCGTGCAGATGTACGTCCACGCCGGCGGACGCTCGCCCGAGGAGTACGCCCAGAACTGGCTCCAGGTGAAGCAGGACGGTTGGACGGCTTGCAAGGGCGGCTTTGTCACGACGCACAACGACGTGATCGAGCGGGTGGGCTCGGTGCGCGAAGGCATAGCCAATCTCAAAGCGGTGCGGGAAGCGGTCGGTGATGACTTCCGCATCTGCATCGACGTCCACGGCAAAGCAGCACCGACTATGGCGGTCGACTTCTGCACGCGCGCTGAGGAGTACGCGCCCTACTTTGTCGAGGAGGCAACCCAGATCGAGGACATCGATGAGCTGGCGTACCTTCGTAGCAAGACGACCATCCCTCTGGCGACAGGGGAGCGGTTGTTCACGAAGTGGGGCTTCAGTGAGATTTGCGAGCGGCATCTGGTGGACTTCCTGCAGCCCGACGTCGTCCATTGCGGCGGGATCTCGGAGTTGAAGAAGATCGGTCTCATTGGCGAGGCGCATCGGATTGAGCTAGCACCGCACAACCCGCAGAGCAACGTCAGCACGATGGCCTCACTGCACGCTGACTTCTCGACGCCCAGTTTCGCGATCCAGGAAATCAGTCATCGCGGGCAGGACCCCTTCTGGGACGACCTGTTCCAAGGTGGGAGGCCAACCTACGAACAGGGTTTCGCTCTTCCGCCTGACAAGCCCGGCCTCGGCGTCGGTTTCGACGAAGCGGTGGCGGCGAAGCGGCCTTACACGCCCCACATCCGCCAGCAGCTTCGGTTCCCCGATGGGGGCATTGCAGACCACTAGGCCGCAGTCGCTGAGTGCGTGGGACAGATTGACTCGATCGTGGTCCTGGGAACCGACGAATCGGTTCTCGGAAGGCCTAGAGTCTTACGCTACTTTGTTGGGATAGAAGCTTTCGTTCTCTGGTTTACAGCGAAGCGGGGACGTGGAAGGAGCGACTGGACTGGGGCTTGACGTGACGGACCGCCACACCCGCGCGGTCACGGAACTGTTGGCGGATTTCCTCGTGGTTGCTCTTATCAAGCATCAGGAGGGCCGTTTCGGACCCGCATCGAATCGTCAGCCAGTGCTTTCGGCCGCTGCTCAAGAATCCAAGCCCAGGGACTCCAGCGCCGAACGCGGCATAGTTTGCGGCTGCGATGTCGGCATAAGGCAGTTGTTTAAGTAGAGTCGCTTGGCCACGGCGGGCGGTGTAGATCTCCAGCCGGTCGTGCTCGAACCGAAGGCGCACCTTGATCTGTTTGACCTTCAGTCCGTCTTGCGTTTTCATCTTCACGTTGCTGACCGTGATGGCAGTCCCCTGGGCCGCCGACGACGCCAGCAGCGTGCCGAATAGCACGAGTGCCAAAGTCTGGATCTTCATGTTCTTTCTCCCGTTTCCTTGATTTCCTCCTATCCTGTAAGCAACGGATGGGCCAATACGGCGAGTACCCCATAAAGGGTGGAGTTAAATAGTTGCACAGAAGAGACTTACGTCGATTCGCCGCACCACGGAGCGCCGGTTGTTCGTGTCTCTTCACTGTATTCATTCATGGACATCAGTAGTCGGCCATGTAGCCGGGGATGGACACGCGCGCGCCTGACGTACATCGGTGATGGCCTCGCTGGAGGCAGGAGATCCTTCGGCGTCTCCGCTCGCTTTCCGGCCTGCGGGCGCGCGAGAATAGTTCGAATCGTGCCGGAGGTGACCTGCCGCCGGTCAACAGCCTCCATGCGAATCAAGGGAGTGATCTTTGACCTCGACGGGACGCTGGGCGACACGCTGCCTATTTGCTTCGCTGCCTTTCGAGTTACGCTCCGACACTACATGGGCCGGCACTACGGCGACTCCGAGATCCGCGCTATGTTCGGGCCGACCGAAGAGGGCATCTTCCAGGAGTTGGTTCCCGATGATTGGGAGCAGGCGCTGCGGATGTACTTGCGGGAGTATACTGCCGCGCACGATATTTGCCCCACGCCTTTTCCGGGCGTCGAGGACGTGCTCCATCGCTTGCGGCGTAATCAAGTGAAGCTGGGAGTTGTCACCGGCAAGGGGCCTGGTAGCGCAGAGATATCTCTTCGCGAGATGGGCTTGGAGGGGGTGTTCAGCCCGATCGAGGCAGGGTCGCCGCGGGGCGGCGTCAAACCCGAGTGCATGCGCCGGGTGCTGGCCGGCTGGGGACTCGATGCGTCCGAGGTAGCCTGTGTTGGAGATGCGCCTTCCGACATCCGCTCTGCGCACGAGATTGGCGCCGTGGCGCTGGGAGTGGCCTGGGCCGGGACGTCGGACTATTCGGCCCTGGAGGCGCTGAATCCGCTCGAAACCTTTCGGATGACGAGGGAGTTCGCTGATTGGGTGGAGCGGAATGTGGTGGCGTGAGATACAATCTTTGCCTATGAGAATTGTTGCTCTGTTGATACTGGCTTTGGCCGCGGGACGAATCGGGCTCGCGACCGACATCCCGAGCGACGATCGCCGCAATCGGGAGACCCCCCTTACCAATACGCACTTCACGATGACCGAGTACAACGACCTCGGGTCGTGGCAGCGGCGGGCAGCGTTTCTACGGAAACAGATCTTGTCGGCGTCGGGGCTGATGCCCTTGCCACCCAAGACGGCACTGAATCCGCAGGTCTTCGACAAGGTTGAGGGTGAGGACTACACGATCGAAAAAGTGCTGCTCGAGACCCACCCCGGCTTCTTCCTGGGCGGCAACTTGTATCGTCCGAGCGGTCGGCAGGGGCCGTTCCCGGCTGTGGTGTCGCCGCACGGGCACTGGCGCTACGGACGGCTTGAAAACTCCGAGCGCGGCTCGGTGCCGGCTCGCGGCATCAGTTTGGCGCGGCAGGGCTTCGTCGTTTTCACCTACGACATGATCGGCTACAACGACACGATGCAGCTTCCCCATGGGTTCGAGGGGCCGCGCGAACAGCTATGGGGCATTGGCATGCTCGGGCTGCAGACGTGGAACAGCATCCGGGCGACGGACTTTGTGGCGTCTCTGTCGGACGTCGATCCCGAGCGCATCGGCGCGACCGGCGCGTCGGGCGGCGGAACCCAAACCTTTGTGCTGCAGGCGATCGACGATCGCATCAAGTTCTCCTCCCCGGTGAACATGATCTCGGGCATCATGCAGGGCGGCTCGGTTTGCGAGAACGTACCCAACCTGCGCATCGACACCTTCAATGTCGAGATCGGCGCGCTCATGGCGCCGCGTCCGATGATGATGATTTCGGCCACGGGTGACTGGACGCGCAACACGCCCGCCGAGGAGTATCCGGCCATTCGAAGCGTCTATCGTTTGTTCGACGCCGAGCCGCAGCTCGAGCAGGTCCAGATCGACGCGCCTCACAACTACAACCAGCGGAGCCGCGAGGCTGTCTATGCCTTCTTCGGGAAGAAGGTCTTGCATGACGCGGACCCCTCGCACTTTAAAGAGGGGAACTTTCCCGTTCCGCAGCTGAGTAGTCTGATGAGCCTGTGGGGACGCGAGCTGCCCGCGCACGCCGTCGATCAGGCGGGGCTGATTCGGTATTTCATCGGCGAGACGGAGAAGAACATTGCCTCGCTTCGGCCGCGAGACGCGGCGACGCTCGGCAAAGCGCAGCAGGCCTTCCGCGAAAGGCTTCGCTTCTCCATCATGGCGGAGCCGCCGGAAGCGGACAGCGTGCTTTCGGAGACGCTGGAGGAGTTGCCCAACGGTGAGATGTTTGCCATCGGCCGGCGGGGCAAGGGCGATCGAGTGCCCGCGGTGTTGCTGCTGCCGCGGAGGTCCCGCGCCGGCGTGCTTCCGACGCTGATCGTGCATCCGGAGGGTTCGGCCTGGCTGCTGAGTTCGTCGGAGAGCCGTGACGGGTTGGTGCAGCGGTTGCTTGGCCGAGGCGGGATGGTGATGGGCATTGACGCCTTTCAGATGGGGCGCGCCAAGGTTGCTCGAGACACCTCCGACAAGGGCACCGGCCATCGTTATTTCACAACCTTCAACCGTACCGACGATGCCAACCGCATCCAGGACGTCCTTACGGCCATCAGCTATCTGCGGAAGAAAACGGGCTCGGATGCGATCAACCTCGTTGGAATGAAGGGCGGGGGACTGTGGTGCGTATTCGCGCGGGCGCTGGCGGACGGGCCGGTGAGGCTTGTATCAGACCTGGCATTGTTCGATGCGAGCTCGGACGCGGAGTTCGAGCGTCACTTCTTCATTCCCGGCCTGCGAAAGGCGGGGGACTTTCGTGCCGTGGCCACGCTCTTACCCTCTGACCGCACGTTGCTGCACAATGTCGCGGGCTCCTTCCCGAGCGGCTGGGTGCGGGACAGTTTCGCCGCGGCGGGGGCAGAGAGCAACCTTCAGATCCAGGAGCCCGTGCTCTCGGACGAAGAGATCGCCCAATGGCTCATCCCGACGCGGTCGAGGCGGCGATAGCGGTTCGACTGGGTGCTCTGGGCATCTGACCGAATTGAGGGCTAACAAGAGTGCCACTTCTTGAAGGAGTGCTCGGGGGAGATGCAGCGCGGGTCCCTAGAACTGCCGTGTTGGTACTCTTACCGACACAGGGTTCAGCTGCCCCCGAGTGCCAGGCCAAGACCAAGCATCGACGGGAGTCTCGGTGCGGCAGACGTAGGCGTCTGCGCCACAGTTAGAGATCGAAGGCTCGGTTGGAGAGACACTTATCCTGTACGGCGAGGCTTGTTCCGGATTGTTGCCCCGGGAGGCTCCGTTGCGATGAACGGAGCCTCCCGAGCGCCACCGGGACAGCTGCGAGAGAAGGCCCCGGCTTGGCCTACCGGCCCCTTTTGCGTCGGGGCTTTGGGTTTGTCGCCGAAGCTTTCCAAAGACAACCGTCTGCGCTCGTCATCCTACAATTCCTTCCTTGCCGGAATCGATTCCGGGGCGTCGCGGCCCTCTCTCCGACTTTGGGCCGTCTAGCTCCGGTCCGGTTTGGGAACGGAGCCGCCAGTACACCTGCGTTTGCTCGAGGCCTCGAGAACGTCAACGCGTGAGGGCAGGTAACCGTGTTACCCATCCCCATTTGCAGGGTAACATCCGGGCGCAAGGGTGAAGAGGCTGTGAACAGGCAAGTTATTGAATAGCAGTGGATTATAAAGTCGAAATTTCTGTGATCGCGTGGGAGGGGGCGGAGACATTGCGCCCCTACGCGAACGATGCTGTAGCGGCCCGAGGAGTCAGAGCCGCGGGCGGGAGCCCGCGGTCGAGGTGTTCCACGCGTTGGTTGCTGCTGCGTCGAGTGGTCGGACATCGGGGCGCGTTGGGGAACCAGGGGGCTTGGTTGCTGTTCCGGAGTGCTCGACCGCGGACTCCCGTCCGCGGCTCCGAATCGGGTGGGGATGGGATCTCTACCGCGAGTGTGTGGGTTCGCGGACCTGAGAACCGAGGAATCGGTCAGTCGCCATTCTCACGGGCAAGCCTGGAGGCCTACGCCACAGGAACTCTGGCTTGCCGGTTGTAAGTCGCGGGCCGCTATTACACGATCTGCTTGCCAAACGCGGACAGGGCCAGCTCGACGGCCAGCAAGCCCGTTCGATTCGCAGTGTCGAGGATGGGGTTCACCTCGACGACTTCGAAGGACAGCATCGAGCCCGAATCGGCGATCATCTCCATCGCTAGGTGTGCTTCGCGATAGCTGATGTCGCCGGGGCAGGGGGTGCCGACGCCAGGGGCCTCTGTGGGGTCGACCACGCCCATGTCAAGGCTGACATGGAATCCCGCCGTGCCGCTGGAGGCGACGGCGATGGCCTGCTCGACAACGTTCCGCATGCCGTGCTCGTCGATGTCTCGCATCGTGAACACGTGTATGCCGGAGTCGCGAAGGTTGCATTTCTCGCCGGGGTCGAGGTCTCGCACGCCCACCAACCCTACATGCGCCGGCGCGACGATCGGGGGCTCGCCGGCTAATCCGGCCAAGGCGGCCGGGACCGAGGCCGATGGCGCAAGCCAAACCCATGCCGTGCATGTTGCCGCTCGGCGTCGTATCGAGAGTGTTCATATCGCCATGCGCATCGAGCCAGATGAGGCCGATGTCACGGTTTTGTTGCCCGACTACCTGGGCGACTCCCGCCAACGTGCCGACGGCGATCGAGTGATCACCTCCGATCACCACGGGAAGTTGGCCTTCGATGAGGGTCCGCGAAACTCTTTCGGCCGTGGCGCGGCAAACGGAGGCGATCTCATCGAGGTAACGTGCGCGGTCGTCCATGACCGACTGGGTTTCGGGTATGACGACCGGTAGGTCGCCTGAGTCCTCCACCTCGCGTCCCATGGCGCATGGCGCGAAGCCCCGCCTGCAAGCCGGCCGCGCGAAGGGCCGAAGGCCCCATGTCGACGCCGCGGCGCTGCTGGCCGAGGTCTAGCGGGATGCCGAGAATGCGGACGGGCTTGGCGTGCATGGGTTTTCGCTGCGGCACGGGCGACTCTAGCGTGGAGATCGTCCGTAGTCGGATAGCGCTGTACAGTTGCTTCTAGTTAGATGGCTAGTGCGGGGTCGAAGGTACAGGGTTGCGATACGAGAGGAGTACACTGGATCGAATCTCATGGATAGCCTCGAAGGGCAGCAACCCTACACGCCTCTTCCGCCCTCCCCTGTGGCGGGGCTCCCGCAGGTTCCGCAGAGAGAGCCGCCGGGGCCCAGGCTGTCGCCGCGGGCACGGTTGGTGCTGTATATCTTCGCGTGTGTGGCGACCACCTTGGTTGCGCTGGTACCGACTTTGTTGATTGTGGCGTTCTGGGGGGTGGTAGCATCCGGCGAGGTGGCGTCCGTGGAGCGGCTTCTTGGGGGTGAGCAGCTCACCGAGAGTGAGAACGGTCTAATCACTACGGTTTCGGTCCTCATTGGGTATCCTGCTCTGGTCCTGATGACCTGTCTGTTTGTCTGGGTTGTCGATCGCCGAAGGGTATCCGATTTCGGTCTACCTTCGAGCGGACTGGGGCGAAACGGATTGCTCGGCACGCTTCTCGGGGTCGGATTCGTTGCGGTGATCTGTCTCACGTACGCCGCGCTTGGCTGGGGGCGCTTTACGGCGACGCCTTTTTCCATGGCCTGGTGGGTTCTGGCTACCTTGCTGATCTACCCACTGATCGGGTTTACCGAGGAGTTCGTCTTTCGCGGCTACCTGATGCAAACCGCCGAGGAATGGCGTGGGCGCGTAGCGGCCATCGTGATTACGTCGGTCCTGTTCTGGATGGTCCACCTGGGCGGGGGCAACATGCACGAGCCTCTCGGTATTGTTGCGATGCTGTCAGTGGGTGTCATCTTTGCTCTTCTTCGGTATGGGACGGGGTCTCTCTGGCTGCCCATATCGTTTCACGCCGCCTATGATTGGGCGGGCATAAGTCTGTTCAGCGATCCCGAAATCGGTCTTCCGGCTTTCTTTGAAGTAGAAGTGACAGTTCCGCATTGGCTGGTAGGCCCGCCCGGGTATGTCGGTGTCGCCGACGTCGTGTTCTTGCTCGCTCTATTGGGTGGCGTTTACGTGTTCATCTACCGTCGAGGGGGCAAGAGCGACCTCCTGGAACAAGCGCCGGCGAGCGCGGAACTTGGCGTCGGCGTCGCGCAGCCCCCGGAAATCTCCAGCCGCGAAACCTCCAACCCGGCGAAACAAACTTAAGGGGCTGGCACGTCTAACACGATAGGGGAAGTAGACGACGAGCACGCGCTCGTCGCGTCTCCGAGGAGGCTGCCATGGTCTCTGATCTCGAAACACGCATCGTCCAGCGAGGGCGGCAGCTATATAGCCTGATCGAAGAGAAATCGTCGTCCGTTTTCCGCAAGGACTACTGGACCGGCAAGGTCATGGATTGGTGCATGCATGACGAGGACTTCAAGGTCGAGATGTTCCGGTTCGTGGATGTCTTTCCCGCTCTCGGCGAGCCGCACGCCGTCGCCACCCATCTGCGTGAGTACTTTGCGCGGCCGGACCAGAACTTCCCCGGGGCGCTGCAGTGGGGCCTTAAGTCGGTGGCTCCCCGCTCGGTCGCGGCCAAGCTGCTCGCCAAGGGTGTTGCGAAGAACATCGAGAGCATGGGGCGGCAGTTCATCGTGGGCAAAACTCCCGAGGAGGCTCTGCCTGAACTCAGAAAGCTCCGCAGGAAGGGATTTGCCTTCACCATCGATCTCCTTGGTGAAGTCGTGGTTTCTGAGGGAGAAGCCGACCAGTATCTAAAGCGTTACTTGATGCTGATGGAGGCTCTCGATCGGGAGCAGAGGCGATGGACGGCGCTCAAACCGGCGGCCGGCGACCTTGATTGGGGCTCGTCGCCCAAGATCAACATCTCGGTCAAGGCCTCGGCGATGGACTCGCAGCTCAGCGCCCGCGCCTTCCAATCCTCGATTGGGCGGGCGAAGGAGCGGCTGCGTCCCATCCTGCGGCGTGCGGTGGAGGTCGGGGCGTTCGTCAACATCGACATGGAGCAGCGAGCGCTCAAGGACCTGACCCTGGGGCTCTACCGAAGCTTGATGGAAGAGTCCGAGTTCCGCGGCTATCCGCAGACGGGAATCGCGATGCAGGCCTACCTGCGCGACACCGATGGCGACGTGGCGGATCTAGTCTCGTGGGCGCGCGAACGCGAGCAGAGGATCACGGTGCGGCTGGTCAAGGGTGCTTACTGGGATGCCGAAGTCATCGCGGCACGACAGAACTGTTGGCCGGTCCCCGTGTTCACCAACAAGCACGAAAGTGATGCGAACTTCGAGAAAGTCGCGCGCCGCATTCTAGAGAACCACGAATACGTCGCTTTGGCGTGTGGGTCGCACAACATCCGCTCGGTTGCCTCAGTGATCGAGATGGCCAAGGAGCTCGATGTTCCCGCCGATCGGATCGAGTACCAGATCCTCTACGGGATGACGCAGCCGGTCCGGAATGCCCTCAAGAAGGCCGGTCTGCGATTACGGCTGTACGCTCCGATCGGAGAGTTGATTCCGGGGATGGCGTACCTGGTGAGACGGCTGCTGGAGAACACGGCCAACGAGTCGTTCCTGCGCCAGAGCTTTGCTGAATCAGTGTCCCACGAGGAGCTGTTGAAGAATCCGGGACTGTTCCTGAACGGCCATGGCGTGCCTGGCGGTCCAAACGGCGCGAGTAAAAGAGGGATGATCGTAGGAGGCCCGACAATGGACGGCGCGGCGGAAGCGGAGCCCAAGGCGGACCTCGTCCGTGAGCATGACGGCAGTTTTCGTAACGAGCCGCCGCTCGACTGGTCTCTCGCGGAGAACCGAGAGCGCTTCAGCGAGGCGCTCCGAAGCACGCGACAGCAGTTTCCGGTGCGGGCGCCTCTGATTATCGGAGGGCGGGAAGCCGTCAGCGGACGGACGATCCGGTCGACGAACCCCAACCAACCCGCGGAAGCGGTAGGTCTGGTCGCGTCGGCGCGGGCCGATGACGCGCTGCAAGCCATCCTGGCGGCCCGTGCGGCCTTCGAGCCGTGGCGGGATACGAGCCCCGAAGAGCGGGCCGAGTACCTGTTCAAGGCCGCCGAGGCCGCGCGACGACGGCGCTATGATCTGGCGGCGCTCGAAGTCTTCGAGGTTGGCAAGACGTGGAATGAAGCCGACGGCGACGTTTGCGAGGCGATTGATTTTCTTGAGTACTACGGCCGCGAGATGGTCCGGCTCGGCCGGCCACAACGAATGGGCGACGCACCCGGCGAAGATAGCCGGCTCTTCTACGAGCCTCGCGGCGTCGCGGCCGTCATTGCGCCGTGGAACTTCCCCTTAGCGATCTCGACGGGCATGGTTTCGGCGGCCATCGTCTCGGGCAACACCGTGGTGTATAAGCCTTCGTCAGAGGCGCCGGTCATCGGGTACATGCTCTATGACCTGTTCCGTGAGGCAGGCCTGCCGGACGGCGTGCTGAACTATGTCCCGGGGCCCGGAGGGGAGGTCGGCGATCTGCTGGTTACTCATCCCGATGTTGCAATGATTGCTTTCACGGGAAGCAAAGAGGTGGGTCTTCGCATCGTGCGCCTGGCCGGCGAAACGCCTCGCGGTGCGATGGGCGTCAAGCGCGTGGTAGCGGAGATGGGCGGCAAGAACGCGATGATCGTCGACGATGACGCTGACGTGGATGAGGCGATCGTGGAGATCCTTCACTCCGCTTTCGGGTACCAAGGGCAGAAGTGTTCGGCCTGCTCGCGGCTGATTGTGCTCGAGACGATCCACGATACGTTGGTCGAGCGGCTCAAGGGGGCCGCCGAGAGCCTTCACCTCGGTCCGACCGAAGATCCGCAGTCGTCGATGGGCGCCGTCATCTCCTGGAATGCGAAGGAGGCGATTGGCCGGTACATTCAGACGGGGAAGGAAGAGGGCACATTGGTGACGGAGCGGTTTCCGGATCAGCCACAGGGGCATTTCGTTCCCCTGGCCATCTTTCAAGACATCCAGCCGCAGCACCGGTTGGCCCAGGAAGAGATTTTTGGGCCGGTGCTCTCGATCATGAAGGTGAAAGACTTCGATGAAGCGCTCGATGTGGCTAATGCGACCGAGTTCGCGCTCACCGGAGGCGTCTTCTCGCGGAGCCCGGAGAACATAGCGAAGGCGAAGAAGCGCTTCCGCGTAGGCAACCTCTGCATCAACCGCGGTTGCACGGGAGCGATCGTCGGACGGCATCCCTTTGGCGGTTTCAAGATGTCGGGTGTCGGGTCGAAAGCGGGTGGGCCTGACTACCTGCTGCAGTTCATGGTGCCGCGTAACGTGGTTGAGAACACCGTGCGCCGGGGTTTTGCGCCGTTGGGGTAACCCTGTTCCAGTAGAGGATCTTGCTAGTGGGGTAGGGCGGAGCATCCGTTCGCGGACACCTGAGAACCGAGGACTCGGTCAGTCGCTATTCTCACGGGCAAGCCTGGGCTCTTGCGCCACACCTCGGGCCGATGACCCCGGCCAAGTCTGCTATTATCTCCCCACTTCGCTTGGAGGCTATGACAAGACTGACTGTGCCGGTGACTCGGCTTCGCCCCGACGCACTTCTCCCGGCCGCCGCGCACGGGCCGGAGGAAGACGCCGGACTCGACCTGTTCGCGGTTGAGGAAGTCACGCTGCCTCGGGGCGGCTGGGCGAGCGTAGGAACAGGTCTGGCTATGGAGTTACCGGCGGGGTACGAAGGCCAAGTCCGTCCGCGCAGCGGCCTGGCCCGTAGGTTCGGAGTCACGTTGCTCAACAGTCCCGGCACGGTCGATCCCGGCTATCGGGGCGAGGTGCGCGTACTGATGATCAACCATGGCCTTGACGACTACACGGTTCGCCCCGGTGATCGTATCGCGCAGCTCATCGTAGGGAGATACGCCGCGGTTGAATGGGCGGTCGAAGAGCATCTCGCCGCGTCGGAGCGAGGTTGCCAAGGCTTCGGGTCGACCGGCACATAGGTGGGGGATGGCCGCTCGATTTCAGCAGCGACAAGCTCCGTATCCGTCCGTCAGCCGCAGGCTCATGCGCAGGATGCTCCTGGTGGCTGTCCGTGACTACTCCAACGGTGTGAGGTCCTGCAGCATGGTGGGAATCAACTCCGTTACGGTCGGGTGATTATGCACCGCCCGCTGGAGCACCGTGTACGGAACATCGGCGTACATCGCTTCGAGGACGGAGTGCACGACCTCGTCTCCGCCAACGCCGAGGATCGCCGCTCCCAGAAACCGCTTCGTCTCGGCGTCGACGAGCGCTTTCATGAAGCCTTGCGTCTCGCCCTTCTCGACAGCGCGCGCCACGCGCGTCATCGGGCGCGTGGCGATCAACGCCTTGCGGCCTGAGGCGCGGACCTCTTGCTCGGTCATCCCTACGCGGCCGAGCGGGGGATCGATGTATAGGCCGAAGTTCAGAATCCGATCGCTGACACGACGTGAATCGTTGTCGAAGAGATTGGCCGCAACAATCTCGAAGTCGTTGTAGCTCGTATGTGTGAACGCCCCACGGCCGTTGCAGTCGCCTAGTGCCCAGACTCCCTCCACGCTCGTCCGGAGTTGGTCGTCGACCCGGATGTAGCCGCCCTCGTTCGTCTCGATGCCCGCTTTGTCCAGCCCAAGATCGTCTGTGTTCGGGCGCCTTCCGGTCGCCACTAGTAGGTGCGACCCGACCACTTCATGCGGCTTGCCTTCGCACTGCATCCGCACGAAGATACCGCCGTTGCGACTCTCCACCTGGTATTTCCCAGCATCGATGCAAACGTCAATGCCTTCGTTCTTCAGGATCTCGGCAATTGTCTCGGCGATGTCGTTGTCCTCTCGAGAAAGGATCCGTCCGCTGCGCTGCACGATCGTGACCCGGCTTCCAAAGCGCCGGAACATCTGGCCGAACTCGAGTGCAATGTAGCCGCCGCCCAAGATCACGAGGTGTTCCGGTAGGAAGTCGACCTCCATGAGGCTCGAGTTGGTCAGGTAATCGACATCCTCCAAACCCCCGACCGGCGGGATAAACGCCCGGCCACCGACGTTGATGAAGATCCTCTCTGCCTGGAGTGACGCGTCTCCGATCTCAACGGTGTCGCGACCTGTAAAGCGAGCGTGGCCGCGAAACACCGTCACGTTCCTCATCGTCCCGAGCCAGCTTTCGAGGCCCTGATTCGAGTGCCCGACAATGGCATCCTTGCGCTCCTTGACCTTCTTCATGTCGACCTGAACCGTTCCGTCAATCAGCACGCCGAAGTCAGCAGCCCTCCGGGCGATGTAGGCGGCGCGAGCACTCGCGACCATGGCCTTAGTCGGCGTACAGCCGGTGTTGACGCAGGTTCCGCCGAACAGCTTGCGTTCAATGACCGCTGTGTTCAGGCCTTCCCCCGAAAGGCGTGCCGTGAGTGAGGGGCCCGCCTGGCCCGTGCCGATCACAATGGCGTCGTATCGATTAGCCATGCCAACCTCTCTAAACGCGGAGCACAACCACAACGTCCGTCTGGGGTCTTGCTTGGAAGATAGGGATATGTGAATTTTTTGCTCGAACGAGGCCGCGCGCTATCCTAGCACGGTCTGCGTCCCAGACGGCTTGCGGGCGAGGCCTTGCAACAAGACGCCGCTCAGCGCAGCCCAAACCGGACTGGAGGCCTCAACGCCGTCAGCTCCAACGGCCAGCGGCGCTAACGCCATAAGGAGGCCAATCAGCATCCCCGCCCGTACGCGGGACAGCGACAAGGGGACCCCTGTCACGTCACCGGCACTGCTCACCCGCCGCGTCCTCAAGATGGCAAGCCCGAATCCAACGCTTACCGTTATGACCATCCATCTCAGTGGGTTGCCCAGTGCCCCGGGGTCGAAGCGAGGGCCGTGTTGGAACGCCCAAGCGCCGGATGCAGCTAGGCAGAGCACGGCAAAGGCGAACTGCTGACGCTTGGCATCGCGCAGGACGGCATCAAGGAGAAACGCCAGGGCGCCGACGACTCCAAGCAGCACGTTTCGGGTGCTGTACAAAACCCAAACAATCAGCAAGAAGACAGTGATCGAATCGGTCAACCGCGCCGGCCAACCGACGCTGCGGTTCACGATTCGGACCAGAAAAAGCGTCGCAAACAGCAAGATGAGGCTCGGCGAGCCGACCACCACGAACGCGATGAAAGCAAAGGTCATGCCGGCAAAGGCAACCGCATGGTGGTCGGGCGCCAGCTCTCGCCCCAAAGCCCACGCGCCGAAGACGACGAGCGCGCCTGTTAGTGCGCCCAAGCCGACTTGTGGAGCGTCTGCACCTCGGAGCCCCGCTGCAGCACCCGCGATGAGTCCCGCAAGCGGCATGAGGAACAACACCGCCTTGTTTGTCGGGTAATTAGGATCGAGCGGGCGCCCGATCGACGTTACTCGGTAAACGATCTCTTGCCCCACAAAGCCCCCACTCAGATGAACCGACACTCTTGGATGCTGACAGCCACAGTGTAGCGATGGAGACCGCCACGGCGCGCAGTACCTTGCGGTGCGTCAGTCGGAACGGCTTGCGGACGGATCAGGGATAAGAACAGCACAGAGCCGCAGGTCTCTCCGAGCCCGAGGCTAGGCGTGTGACGCCAGAACCGCTCAACTGGCAATCCGCGTGAGGGCACGCTAAACTATTGGAAGAACCCCCTGTGGCATTGAAGCCGGCTTGCTGCGCGTGCCGCTGCTCCGTCTCTAGCTCCCGCTCTTTTTTTGTCACGGTCCTGTTACTTGTGAGTCGTGAGATCTCTCACGGCGACCGGGGGGGCGGGTGTGTGATAGCTGTTTTGGACGTGGCTGGAGCGGCTGTGCGGCCGGCCATATGCTACGTGTTCCAGGACGAACAAGAGCGCGCCGCGCCCTGCTTGCCCGGTGCCGACAAGAGGGAGGGAACGCCCGTGGCCAGCCGATCAAACACCGCTTTCCAAAAAAGGCTCAAAGAGCTCGCGCGTCAGGAAAAGCAGCGCGAGAAAGCCGAGAAGCGCGCACAGCGCAAGGTCGAGAAGCAGGGGAAAGAAAAACACGTGAACGACGATATCGCCTGGCTCGATGAAGACGGCAACGTCGTCATTCAGTAGCCGCGCGACGAGTGTTCCAACCGGCCACGAGTCCTCCCATCTCACCTTCAAGAAGACTCAGACGTCTGAGTCCAGCGGCGTCAAGCCAATACCCAACTGTTCCAGCTTTCTGCGGAACCCCTCCTCGGTATTGAGCGTGTGCAGGTAGCCGCCATCGGATTTTCGGTAGGAGATCAAGCCGCCCGCCTCGAAGGCCGTGACGACCACCGGGTCTTGTGCAGTCTTGACTTGGAACTCTCGTGAGTCCGATCCTTGGCCCACCAGATCCTCCGGTGGACCCTTGAACTCCCTTGGTGACAGAACAAAACGCCCCGGACAGCTTGGGATGGGCCGCCAGGGCCAGCGGCTGAATAGCCCGGCAAAGTTCGGACTGGCGGAGCTCACGACGGGAATGTTGGCGCGATCGCCGCGGAACGACCGGCTGAGAGACGACAGGCCTGCGCCGCTGACGACGCTCTCTCAACATTAGCGTATCGAAAGGGCTGGGCTACCGACCCAGATCCGTACGTAAGCTAGGGGGAGTGTGTGTCGTCATGCAGTGATGACTCGACGGGGGGAGCGGGAAGAGAGTGGATGGGTTTGGGGTTGGCTCACCCGCCGGGTGTTGAGGGTAGAAAACTTCAAAGGCAGCGGCTGGGGCTGCGGACTCGTGGGTAATGTGTGTCGATCTGCCGACCCGGCAAGGGTCGAACAATCCTAGCCCATGGATTCATCCATGGGTTCCGAACGCACCCACATCAACTCGTTTCACCCAAGGCTGTTTCTGGTCGCGCGTGGCCGTCGACCGCGCGCGACCAGAAACAGCCTGGCACCGGGTGAAGGGTGCTCGGGACCGACACCCATGGATAAATCCATGGGCTAGGATTGTGACGCCCTACCGGGCTCAGACCCGTGGTTGGATTCATCGGGTTGCGGCGTACCGGGCTTCAAGCGTTCGTCAGAATCCTTACGTACGGATCTGGGACCGACTGATGGTGTAAACTGGCCGCAGCGCATGGCTAGTGCACTGTCGCAAAGCGGGCTCAATGGTAAACGAGCAGTCGGGCGGGCACGGGGGCCCGCCCCTACAGCTCCTGCGCCTAAGGAATCTCCGCCACATTCCGACCGGCGCTTGCTCTGCCTGTTGGGGTGCGCCGTCATGTTCAGCGCGCCGTTGCAAGCCGAATTCGACCTGGGTTTCCAGGTGATGGGCCGTTGGGACACGGAGGTTGAGCCCGCGGCGGCCAAGCTCGACAACGTCGGCCTGCTGGTGAAGGGCGGCTGGACGGCCGTCTTGCTGCCGTGGCCCGCCGATGACGCGACCAAGGCTTTCGCAGACGCCTGCGGCAAGGCGGGTGTCACTCCCATTGCGGAGCTGGGCGTTCAGGAGGGAGCCGAACAAGCGCTCACGACGGCCGAAACAGCTCGCACCGCGGGCTTCGGGGCGATCGCCCTCGACGCTGCCGGGGCTTTCGGTGAGCCTGAGCCGCTGCGTGACTTCATCAGCCAACTGCGGGGCTACGACGCACTGATTTTCCTCAGCCGCGATCAGATCCACTGGGACTTGCCCGGCGCGCATACGATTCTCAAGGCTGGGCTGTGGCCCGGCGTCCGCAGGCCCCCGAACGTTAAGGGACGGGGGATCGAAGTGGCCACGGCCAGCCGCGAGCCGTGGGTCGATTCCAACTCGTATCTATTCGGCTATTTGCGGGGTCTGTTCCCCAGACGTCCGGCGGCGCTCGCCTATCGTCCCGATGCCTCCGCCGGCATTTCGGGTGGCCGCGCGGTACCGTACGAATCCCTCGAAGTGGCCTTGGTCGAGGCCTCTCTGGCCGGGGGCAATGTCGTCCTCTCCGTCGAGACCGACTATCGCAAAGCTCTACTTGCGGGCGAGGCGGAAGCCGTGGCGGCTTGGGAGTCGTTGGGACGAACGGCTCACTTTCTCCAGCGGAATCGCGATGAATTCACGAGGCCAAATCGCTCGCGCATGGCCGTGGCGGCGGGCACATTGGTCGAGTCGGGCGAGATTCTGAATCTGCTTTACCGCCGCAACTTGTTTCCACTCGTCTACCCGACGGACGATCTTCCGGTGCTTGATTCGAGCCACTTCCGTGGCCTCGTGGCCGCGAACATTGCGCCGCCCGGCCGGGCCGAGCTGCGGCGCATCTCGGGGTATGTCCGGGCCGGAGGTCTCCTTGTCACGGCGCCCGCCGAGCGCAGCTCCCCGGAATGGTGGCTTCTCGAGGGTGCTGAGAAGGCGCGCTCTGACCGAGACCGCGAGCACTACTCGTTCGGCAACGGCCGCATCGTCGCCTATCACGATCCGATTCTCGACCCCAGCGAGTTCGCGCTCGACGTCATCGACCTGGTCGGCGTCCGTGTCCGTGACCTGCGGCTGTGGAATGCCCCTGCGGTGGTTGGTCTGGCAACGCAGCGGACGCAGTCGTCCGCACAGATTCACCTCATCAACTACGACGCGCCCCTGGAGCAAGGTTTTCCCGTACGCGTGGACGGCGCCTTTCAGACCGCTACGCTGCGGGACGCGGCGGGAGAAGCCCGCTCACTCAAGGCTGTGAAGCGCGGCTTGATGACCGAGGTATGGGTTGACCGCCTCGGCCGCTTTGCGCTCATTGAACTCCGATAGCTCTTCCGCCGGCCGGCCTGCTGAGGCCAATGATCGGCGGGCGTCCCCGATGCATGGGGGCGTGAAAGCGACCGTGCGGGAGCTATGCACTCCCTGTGTTGAAGCCCAATGATAATGTCCCCTTGAGCGCCCAATAGAAATGTCCCCTAATCTGGACCTCTGCGAGGAGGTGAAAGATTGGGAAGGACATGGATGAGTGCCAAGGAGTTGAGGCGCGGCGAAGTGCTGAGCCGAGTGAAACGAGGGGAACTGAAGTTGACCGAAGCCACCGCACTGCTGGAGGTCAGCTACCGCCAAGCGAAGCGGCTCAACAAGCGTTACCGAGCAGGCGGGGTCAAGGCTTTGGTGCACGGTAACGTCGGCCGCGCTTCGAACCGAGCCGATGACAAGCGCCGCGAGCAGGTTCTCGAGTTGGTGCACGCAAACTATGCGGGCGAGGGACACGAGCGCTGCGGGCCGACGCTGGCGTCGGAACATCTGGCAGCCGATCAGGGCCTGGAAGTGCCGCGCGAAACGCTGCGGCGCTGGATGCTCGCGGCGGGCCTGTGGAGCCGGAGTCGCAAGCGCCCACCGCATCGCAGCCGGCGGCAACGCAAAGCGCACTTCGGCGAGCTGATTCAACTCGACGGTTCGCACCACCACTGGCTGGAAGGACGCGGCCCGAAAGCCTGTTTGATGAACTTTGTCGATGACGCGACCGGTCTTGCACTGTGCCGCTTCTCGGGCCAGGAAACGACCTGGGCCGCGGCCGATCTGCTCCAAGCCTGGGTGCGCCAACACGGCGTTCCCAAGGCGTTGTACTGCGACTGGAAAAACGTCTACCAGCGCCAGCCGACGTCGCGGGAAGCACTGGAAGGCATCAAGCCCGAGACGCAGTTCGGGCGCATGTGCGCGAAGCTTGGCATTGGCATCATTGCCGCATCGTCGCCGCAAGCCAAGGGACGTGTCGAACGCCATCACGGCACGCACCAGGACCGCCTGATCAAGAAGATGCGGCTGCGGGGCATCGTTGATTACGAGGCGGCGAACCGTTACCTCGGCGAGGAGTACTTAGCCGAGCACAACGAGCGCTTCTGCTGCGAGCCGGCGGCGGGAGCGGACTTTCACCAGGCGCTACCCCGCGGCACCGAGCTGCGAGGGGTGTTCTGCTTCGAATACGAACGGGTGGTGAGCAACGACCAGGTGGTGCGTTTCGAGAATCGTTGTTTGCAGTTGAAGCCGAAACGCAATCAGGGCGTGGGGGCGGGTGCACGGGTGACGGTCCAACAGGGGCGCGATGAGAGCTTGCAGGTGAGGTTTGAGGGGCACGAGATCGAGCACGAAGTGATCGCCACGCCGACGCCACGGCTGCGGACGAAGCCGGCACCGCAGGGGAACGTGGTGGCCAGACGCAAGCCGGCGGCGAACCACCCCTGGCGGCGACCTGTGCTGCGGAAAACACGAGCTGCGAATTCATAAGAGGGCTGTGGAAATGCCGGGTCGGATGGAAAGCGTGGAAAACCTTGTGGCGGCAGCCGTGCCGGGCTCGAGGAACCGTGGATGGTTTTCCACCCTTCCCACCGCCCCTTGGAAATCGCTACGCGATTCCCACAGTTCCACAGCCCCGACGATGACGATTCTCTCCTATCACCAAGGGGACACTTCTACTGGGCTACCGAAGGGGACATTTCTATTGGGCCTTGACAAGCTATGCACTCCCTGTTGCGTTTAGGCGCGGAGTATGCTAAACCACTTCGCGAGGAGGCAGCTATGTTCGCAAGAGTGAATGCC
This sequence comes from Bryobacterales bacterium, assembly GCA_965248255.1. GTDB lineage: Bacteria > Acidobacteriota > Terriglobia > Bryobacterales > UBA6623 > JAKZVK01. The sequence goes on along the minus strand of CBDFIW010000004.1, from coordinate 578,220 downwards.
TTGTCGGTTTGCCTGATTCTGCTGATGGCGGCCATGTCGTTGGGGTGCTCGGAAGGCAGCTCGGGACCCGCGGTCGGCACGCCGGAATGGTACTGGCAGGCGGCGACCGAAAACTTCGCCCGCCAGGACTTCGTCAAGACCGAGGAGCATCTTGGCAGTCTCATCAAGTCGGAAAGCGAGTGGCAGAAGCGCGGCGTCGCCTGGAGGCTCGTCGTCGTCAGCGGCCTCGCCCGGGGTTACATGAACCTGAGCGAAGCTTATGTCGATGGGTCGAAAGAAAACCAGGCTCAGGCCGGGCAGTTCCAGAACCCGATTCAGCAGTATCGGCGGGATGCACGCCAATACGCGATCGCCCTGGCGGAGTCGGTTGGGCCGTTCCATAAGATGGTTGCCGCGGACGACTCGGTGACTCTGGATTTCGCCTTCCCCGCGGGCACGCCGAACCAATCGCCGGTGATCGCTAGCGTCAGTGGAGGGACTTTTCCCAAGGAGGGCCCACGCACCGAAGCGGAAGACGCGGCCCTGATGCGCGGAATTCTTCTCCAGACGACCCTGCTCGCCGGAGGGGGAGATGATATCACCAAGGCCCGCACATTGTTCGAGGCCGGGCCGGCTGCGGTGCCTCGGCTGGTCTTTATGGCCGGCCTCGGCAAGACGCTGTATTCGACCGCTGAGTTGTTTGACCGCTTGCATCTCAATCAACCCGATATCGGCAGGATCTTGGTCGACCGCTCGAAGCAATGCCTCGACCTCGCTCTGGCAGCCGAGGACGAGGCGACCAAGAAGATTGCCGAAGCCGTCCAGCAGGAGATCGACGAGGACACCAAGGAACGGGAGAAAATGGAGCGGCGCTACAAGCAGGCGGGCATGTAACGGCCCTGGCCTGGGCCGCCAGTGACGTGAGCATCGTGGGCCGCGTTGTCAATACCGAGGTTCTCCCGCGGCCTACCGCCCGGGACGTGCGGGTGGAAGCTTCATAGTTACTCCGGCGGGCTGCTCCCGGCGCCCGTAGCACGGGGCTCGCGGAGATTCGCAGCCCTTGCACCTGCCAGGTGACCGGAATTCAATAAGGATCGGCAGCCCGCGACGCTCTGGAGGGGAGCCGCACTACCGAGGCGTGGACGGGAGTCCACGCTCAGCGGTGTCCCAAGGTCTTGGCGCGTGGACTCCCGTCCACGCCTCGGTAGTGGGCATGGCAACGTGTCATGGTGACGGGCTGGACCTTATGAACGGATTAGGGGAGGTTCGGGGTGCCCGCTAGGACTTCTGTTAGAATTGGCACTTTGCTTGATTGGGAGATGCACTCATGAAGGCCGTACGCGTCCACGAACATGGGGGTCCTGAAGTACTCCGATACGAAGATGTCCCTGAGCCCGTTCCCGAGCCGAATCAAGTGATCGTCAAGATTGACGTCGCCGGGATCAACTTCATCGACATCTACTTCCGCACGGGCCTTTACCCAACGGACCTTCCGTTCACCGGCGGACAGGAAGCCGCCGGCGTGGTGAGCGCGGCCGGGTCCGAGGTGAGCGGCATTCAACCCGGCGACCGCGTGGCGTACTGCGGTTTGCTGGGAGGCTACGCGGAGTATGCCGCGGTACCGGCGCACCGATTGGTGAAGATCCCCGACGGCGTCGACGCCCCCACAGCCGCGGCGCTGATGGTGCAGGGCATGACCGTGCACTACCTGACCCACTCAACGTTTCCGCTGCAGGCGGGTCACACGGCGCTTGTGCATGCCGCGGCGGGCGGGGTGGGGCTGCTTCTCGTTCAAGTGGCGAAACTGCGCGGGGCGCGAGTGATCGGGACTTGTTCGACCGAGGAGAAAGCGGCTCTGGTCCGGGGGGTGGGGGCGGACGAAGTGATCCTGTACACCGAGCAGGATTTCCAGGCCGAGGTTCAGAGACTGACTGACGGGGGTGGCGTCGATGTAGTCTACGACTCGGTCGGCAAGGCGACTTGGGAAGGCAGCATGAACTCGCTTAGACCGCGAGGCATGATGGTCTTCTTTGGTAATGCCAGTGGGCCGGTCCCCGCAATCGAGCCGCTCAAGCTGACACAAAAGGGCTCGCTCTTCATGACCCGCCCCAGCTTGGTCAACCACGTCGCCACCCGTGAAGATCTCGACGCGCGGTCATCGGACCTGTTTGGGTGGGTAGCTGACGGCAAGCTGAAGGTTCGAATCGGCGAGACCTTCCCTCTCACCGATGCCGGCAAGGCGCACGAGCGGCTGGCGGGCCGGCTGACGACCGGCAAGCTGTTGCTCAGGCCTTAGTGAGGTCTACCACCTCAAGCCGACAAGTCGGAGCGTTTGTGGCGTAAGCCTCCGGGCTTGCCGAGCACCGATTCCTCGGTTCTCAGGTCCGCGGGCAACAGCGGGTGCTCGGTCGTTTGTCGTCCTGAGTCTCGAAGAATCGAACAGCTCATACCCCACGGGGGCAAGGCGGGAGCCTTACGCCACGCGCAGGTGTAGCGAACGGCGAACCGGCGCACTACCGTCGGAACCGATTTGCGGTCGGCGGCCCGCTTCATCCACAATAACGAGAGATCATTGTTTCGTCGATCTAGTTGACGGGTTCTCACGGTCTGCGTTGCCGCGCAGGCCGATGGTGGAGAGTGTCGCCTCTCCGGCCCATCCGGAACAGATAAAGGAACAGCGTCTGATGCAGTCAGGAGACAACGCGGGAATGTGGGATACGATCAGCGGCTATATTTTTTGCATCCTTTTCGGCGTCATCGGTCTCGCGCTCGGCGTGTGGCTGATCGTAAGCGGCCAGTTTGTCCGCTCGGTGGACGACCTGTTCTTGGTGCTTGTCAGTTTGCTGTTTGCCCTGGTTTGTTTTGGGTACCTGGGCTGGCGCGTTCAGGCCGCGGTGGACTTGGCCACCGGCAAGAAGAAGAAGAGATAGCCCGCTCCCCCAGCTTCAACCTCGCGCTCCCGGCTTCCCTTACCGGGATGTCGGTTTGGCCGCCGGCCTGCGGTCAGCCGGCCGTTCGGTCGCGCCCGGTTTCCCTGGCAGGCCCTGCGCCCCTAGAACCCGGGCGAGGTCGCGAATCGACTCCTGGAAGTTCTCTTCTCTCGCCGGGCCGTCCGTATCTCCCGCGGGAGGGTGCGTCCAGGCTGTCTGGTTCTGTTTGGCCACGATGGCATCCCTCCCGGGCGAGATGAACTGGATCGCCGTCCCACTCATTTCGGAGATCAGCCGGAGCTGTTGCTTCCGGACCTCACTTGTTTGCGGGATGGCGACTAGAAGCTCCTCGATGTCAAGGAGGCGAATGAGACGTACCAGGTCATCCCACGTTCCCAAGACGGGAGTCATGCGAACGCTTTGGTTGACCTTCGACGGGTCGTCATCGATAAACCCGAGCACCCGGTAGCCTGTTCTGCGTCCCGACTGAATCTGTTTCAATAGCTCCGCGCCGCAGTCGCCGGCGCCGTATATCAGGACGGACCTCTTATCGGCCGGTGCGTCGCGGCCTTTCCGCTTTTCGGCCCACATACGTGCACCCGCAAGAATGCCGCAGATCAAGACTTGGCAGTGCAACCAGTCGAACCACAGCAGAGTTACCGTGGGCAGGCTAGTGTAGTGCACCATAAATAATGTAACTTATATTGACTTCCCATCGTCTCTATTAACAGGAGGCATGGGATGCGAAGAGCACAACCAGTAACTTTGAACACAGCGCAATGCAAGCAGTTGGACCGCTACGCGCGCGGCCGCCAAGTCGCCGTTCGTCTCGCCCTGCGAGCCAGGATTGTCCTGCTGGCCGCCGACGGTCTCGAGAATAAGCAGATCGCCGCACAGCTCGGTGTCTCGCGGCAGTTGGTGGCCCGCTGGCGCACGCGCTTTCTCGAAAGCAGCATCGCCGGCATTGCAAAAGACGCCCCACGGCCCGGTCGTAAACCTGCCGTCTCGAAGCAGAAAGTACAGCAGATCATCCACAAGACCACCCGCGAGAAACCGTCCAACGCCACCCACTGGAGCCGCCGCACCATGGCCGCCGCGGCCGGCGTCAGCGCTTCCACCGTGGGACGGATTTGGCGCGCCCATGGCCTCAAGCCCCACCGCGTCAAGACCTTCAAGCTCAGCAATGACCCGCGTTTCGCCGAGAAACTCGACGACATCGTCGGACTCTATCTCAATCCGCCTGAGCATGCTCTGGTTCTCTCGCTCGATGAGAAGTCCCAAATCCAAGCCCTCGATCGCACCCAGCCCGGCCTGCCGCTCAAAAAGGGACGCGGCCAAACGATGACCCACGATTACAAGCGCAACGGCACGACCACCCTGTTTGCGGCGCTCAACAGCCTTGACGGCAGCGTGATCGCCGAGTGCATGCCCCGACACAGCCACCAGGAATGGCTGCGCTTCCTGCGCTTAATTGACCGCCGCACTCCCAAGGACAAACAGCTTCATCTCATCGTGGACAACTATGCCACCCACAAGCATGCCGCTGTGAAGCGTTGGCTCGATCGTCACCCGCGCTTCCACATTCATTTCACCCCGACCTCGGCGTCGTGGCTGAACATGGTCGAGCGATTCTTTCGCGATCTCACCGTCAAGCGCCTGCGCCGCGGCGTGTTTCGCAGCGTGGACGAGCTCGTCGCCGCCATTGACGACTACATCGCCCAGCACAACGGGCATCCCACGCCCTTCATCTGGACCGCGACCGCCTCCGACATCCTCGAGAAAGTCAAGCGCGGACGTGCCGCCCTGCATAAGGTGCAATCTGCTTGGCGCACTACACTAGCGAGAAACGAACTCCAGGAGACAGCGGCGAGAGCGCTGCCGCCGGTGTTAGCCAGTGATACTGCGACAGCGTCCGGCAAACCGAACCGGCTCCAACGCAACCGCGGTAGGCGAAAGAGCTCAAAGCTGATGTACTTGCTTGCGGCTAGGAGCAGAACGGCTGCCAGGGTTTCCGAGCGGCTGTCGACAAGCGGAGCCGCGGGCTGGGCAAACACGAAAGCCACGGCGGCGGCGAGTCCGGCCAGCGCTCCAAGCACAATCCGTGAACCCACCCCACGCCACCAAAGCGGAGCCGCTGACTGATGGCTGGGTGTCGTTGTCCGGTTGTTCACGCGGGACAGTTCCCCCTAGCGAGGTCCTCGACCTTACACCGACGAGTCGGGGCTCATGTGGTGCAAGCCCCTAGGCTTGCCGAGAACCGATTCTTCGGTTCTCAGGTCTGCTGTGAATGGCGGGTGCTCGGTCATTTGCCGCCCTGAGTCTCGAAGAATCGAGACTCGGCAAGGCTGGAGCCTTACGCCACATCCGGCCCGGCCGCTCCTTCAATGACTTGACGCTTTTGTGCAGATGTCGATTGAGTCAGACGGCTAGTTGTCGTGGCTGGTGTAGGAGTAGTAGTAGCCGTAATCGCGGTAGTAGCCGTAGTCGAGGTGGTCGAGATTCACCCTGTTCATGACGAAACCCAGGAAGTTCACGCCGCCGCCGTCGAAGGTCTGTTTCGTGCGCAGCAGCGAGCCTCTCTCGGTCTTGTCCGACACGACCAAGATGACGCCTTCGACGAGGCGGGAAATGGTGCGGGCATCGGAGAGCACGAGTGACGGCGGCGAGTCGATCACGACGTGCCCATAGCGCCGTCCGACCTCTTGCAGCAACGAGACCAGCCGGGGTGAATAGAGCAGATCGGAGGCGACCGAGCTGGAACGTCCCGCCGGCACGAGCGAGAGCCCCGCGATGGGAGTTTCAGTGATGATCTGGTCGAGTTCGCTTAGGCCTTGCAGGTAGTCGGTGAGTCCGTATTCGAGAGTCACTCCGAGCTGCGTGTTGCAGTTCGGGCGGCGCATGTCGGCGTCAATCACCAGCACCCTTCGGCCGAGCTGTGCCAGGCTGCAAGCCAGATTGAGGCTGACCGAGGTCTTGCCTTCCTCCGGCTGGGAGCTGGTAATCAAGATCCGCCTCATCGACTCATCCCAGCCGAGGAGCACCGAGCTGCGAAGCGTCCGGTAGGCCTCGGACAGCCCTTGTTCGGGCGCCCATTTGACCAAGCCGCTGTCACCGGCACCGTGCCCATGGGAGCCATTGGCGCCATTGGTTCCGTTCGACATTGCCAGCAACGGCAGATCCCGCGACCGACGGCCGCGCTTACCCGGCTTCGTGTGGACCTTACTCGTCAGTTTGCGCCGGCTGCGTGGTATGACGGCCAGCAGGGCCAAGCCCGTGGTACGTTCCACTTCCTCCGGGGTGCGCACTATCATGTTCATGTGCTCCTGTGCGAACGCCAGACCCACCCCGAGCAGCAACCCCGCGCCGAGGGCCAGCATAAGGTTGAGAAGCTTCTTGGGCCGGTAGGGTTCCTGGGGAATCTCAGCCGGGTCCAGCACGGCTACGTTGGATGCCCGCAGGCCGGCGGAGACGCCCGCCCGCTTGAGTCTCTGCAGGAGCCCTTCGTAGAGATCGCGGTTCGTTTCCGCGTCGCGTTTGAGGATGTCGTACTGGATGAAGTCGTCACTCAGCCGGTTGACCTTCTGCCGCTGAGACATGGCGGCGCTCCGCAGCAACGACTCACGCCGCTGAGCGAGTTGGTACGCCTCTCTGACGCTACTGAGCAGGCGCTGTTTCTCGGCCGCCAGCGCTCTCTGCACTTCCTCGATCTGCCGTTGGACGCGCTCAACCTTGGGGTAGGCCGGCGCGAAAGTGACCAGGAGTTGAGAATGCTCCCTGCGCAGATCAGAGAGTTTGGCTTGGTAATTCTCATACGCCTTGCTATTGAGACTGCCGGGCAGCAGATCCCCCCGCCGGATCGCGTCTTCGACGAGTGTCGCCATCGATTGGCGGCGAATGCGGTCGGCCTCGGCGCGGGTCAGCTCATCTTCGAGCTGGGCCAGCTTCTCGGTCGTGATGTCTTTGCGCTCTTCGACGAACAGAATCGAGTGCTGCGCGGCATACTCGTGGAGGGCGGTCTCACTGGCCTCCAGTTGGGCTTTGAGCGTGGAGAGCTGCCGTTGCAGCCAACCGGAGGCTTTTGTGTCGCGTTCCACTTTGTTTCGAGGTTGTGCTCGATGTACTCCTCGGCTAGGGTGTTGGCGACGGTCGCGGCAAGCCTTCGATCAACCGACTCGAAACTGACGTCGACAAGCCGTGTGCCCTTGCCTGGGCTGATGCCTAGCCTCTCCAAGAAGGCGTCGACCGTGGCCGGGGAAAGCGGACGGCCCGCGGCGCGGGCGCCGTCTTCGGGGCTCCCATCCGGGTCCCGCGCCTCATCGGTTCGAAATTCGACCCGATCGCCCAGATCCAGCTTCCTGACCACGCGTTTCGTGAGGCTACGGCTTCGAAGGACCTTGTACTGGGTCTCGATATAGTCAGGCTGCTCCTGCATCGGCCGGTACTGTTCGTCGAACCGGGCCAAGTCGGGTTCTTCCCGGTCGATCTGAATCGTCACCGTTGCCTGGTAGGTGGGTACCTGAACGAAGTTGTAGATCAGCGCCGCGGCCAGCGCCAGAGCGGCGACGAAGGCGATCGTCCCGCGTCTGGCGTGGATGGTTCGCCAGTAGTCGCGCAGGGCGAACTCGCCGCCGGACTCCGGCTCTTCGGTTGAGAAGCGCTGGAAGGGAACGGAGACATCGCGGGGCCGCTGTTCCATCTCCGCGGGGGAAGTCCTCTCCAGGGAGGCCGAGAGTCGCTGCAGCTTATCGTTCATTGCCCCGCGAAAACCTCCTGACTGCGGCCGCCTAACGTCGGAAGATGACGACGCCGGTCGCGACCTGGATCAGAGCGTCGACACTCCGACTCATCGCTTTCTTTGCCCCGCTGTCGGGAACAAAGAGCACGTCGTTCGCTTCGAGAGCGAGGTCAGCCGCTTTGCCAACAAGAACGTCCTTAATGCGCACGGGTATCTCCTGCTTGGCGCCGTTCACCTGCCGGATGACCCGGGCTTTCTGCGGAGAGGAATGAGGCGTAAGTCCGGAGGCGAGAGAGGCGGCTCGCAGCACCGTGATCGTCTCCTGGTCCCTGATGGGGAAGCCGCCGGGCTGCTGGACCGCGCCTATAACGTACACGACACCAGCCTTAAAAACACGAATTACGTCGTACGGTTCGATAAGCGGGTTCAGCGAGTCGTCGTCCCCCATCTTGAGCAGCCCGCGTACGGCGATGTCGATCTCTTCGCCGACCCCCGGCAGCGGGTCAAGCGTAACTTCGGTTGGGGCCGTAGCAGAGTTGGACACCGGCGGTGATGTCTCGGTCCCGCCGGCAGGCGTTTCCGGGTCCCGGCGGAAGATCGTGATCTTCTCCCCGACACTCTCGGTCAAGCCCCCCGCCATCGCCAGCACCTCGACCAGCCGGCGGCGGCCCTGGAGCTGGTAGACGCCGGGGCGTTTCACCGCACCAACAACGCTGACGGGCTGGCTGCGAAACTCCGCGACAGTGACCGCGATCTGCGGGTCGCGAAGGTATTCGCGGCCATACAACTGCTTCAATTGCTCCTCAATCTCCGTCGTCGTCATGCCCCCCCCACAGGGAGCTCGCCGATCAAGGGCATTGAGATCGTACTCTGGGGAGTGACAACGGCCGGCTGACTTAGCTCTTCTACCTCAAACACGTCGATGTCAATGACATCGCCGGGCCCGACACGGTACGAACCGCTCACCCCAATGAGTTTCAGGTCCGGCAGTTGCGCCGGAAGCGTGCAACAGGAGAACGCGACAACTAACAGGCGGAGGGCATGTTTACGCATGGAGCCGTCCCAACAGAGGAAAGTTACCCATGAAAGGAAATCGGCACGACCGCGGGACGGCTTTAGCGGGTCACGAGGTTGGTCCTAGGCGGGCCTGTGGCCGCGAACCACCAGCGTGGGCCGCCGGCGGGGGAGTTCACTCCTGGGCGCTCTGGCTGTCTGCCATCGAGCGTAGGGTCCGCTCAAGTTCGCGGACCCGTTTGTTCAGCTCCGGCAAACGGTTATACACGGCTGCGCAACGCAGCCAACGGTGATTCTCGATGGCGGGGTACCCGGAGATCTTCTGCCCTGAAGCGACGTCGTTCGGAACACCTGACGCTGCCGTTATCAAGACATCGTCGCCGAGTGTAAGGTGATTGACCAGACCGACCTGTCCGGCCAACACGCAGTTTCGGCCCAGTGTGGTGCTGCCGCCGATACCGACTTGCGAGCAGAGGATGGTGTTCTCACCGACCGTCACGGCGTGGCCGATCTGGACGAGATTGTCAATCTTCGTGCCTCGCTTGATGCGAGTCTCGCCCACGGCGGCACGGTCCACGCAGGCGGAAGCTTGAATCTCGACATCGTCTTCGATGACGACCTTGCCGGCCTGCACGATCTTGTAGTGCGAGCCGTCGTCCCGGCGGGCGAAACCGTAACCGTCCGGCCCGATGATGGCGCCGTTTTGTAAAGTCACGCGGTCGCCGATTTCGCAATTCTCTCGAACCACGGCGTGGGAGTGCGCTTGAAAGTCGCTTCCGATCCTCGCCCCCCGGTAGATCACGACGTGCGGGTGAATCACGGCGTTGTCACCAATGACGACGTCGTCTCCAATAACACAATAGGCGCCGATGCTGGCGTTATCGCTGATGACGGCTGAGTCGGCGACGGCAGCTGTGGAGTGAACCCCGGGCTGCGGGCGGGGAGGTTGGTAGAACAGTTCCAGAGCACGCGCAAAATCAAGATAAGGGTTCGTGGACACCAACCACGAGGCCGCGTGGCCGGGAATCTGCTTGTCGGCGATGATCGCCGCGGCCTGAGTCGAGTCGAGAAGCGACGTGTAACGCGGATTGGAGAGAAATGACAGCTCGCTCGCCTTCGCCTGATCGAGGCCTGCAACGCCGGTAATCTCGATGTCTCCGTTGCCCTCGACGCGGCAATCAAGGCGCTCGGCGATCTCTTGGAGTTTCATGCGTCTATGATCCCGGATTTGGCTGACGTTGCGTCAAGCGGAATATGCGGGCCGCCTAGCTGTTGGGGCACCGGCACACTTACCGCGTTGGCGGCAAGACGGTCTGCCAGTACAAGCTCAGCATGTCCGCACGCCAAAGCATCACGACAATGGCGGCCACGCCGAGGTAAGTGCCGAACGGCAGCTCGTAGGTCCATTTCTTGCCGCCGATGAGGACGATCGCGATGCCGACCAACGAACCGGTGATCGAGCCGATGATCAGGGTGAGAACCGCGTAGCCCAGTCCCCAGAACGCTCCCACCATTGCCATCATCTTGACATCGCCGAACCCCAACCCCTCGCGGTGGCGAAAGCGATAGTACGCCTCGCCAAGTAGAAAGAGAAAGCCTCCAACAATCACCGCCGCAGCCACAGACTCCGCCAAGGACACCATCGACGGGGCCCACTCGGTTCCGGCAACGGTCAGCAAGAAGCCCACCGGTCCCGCTGCGTGCGGGACAAACAGACTCAAAGCAATCCCCAAGACGAGTCCACCCAGGGTGATCTCATCAGGGAGGATGTACTCCGTCAGGTCGGTGAAGATCAGGATGAGCATCATCGAACCAAAGAGGGCCATCTTGGCCACAACCGGGTCCATGCCGAAGCGCCAGAACAGATAGGCGTAGAGCAGTCCATTGAGCAGCTCGACGACGGGGTAGCGGAGGGAAATCCCAGTTCCACACGAACGGCATCGACCTCGCAACAACGCGTAGCTCAGGAGCGGAATATTGTCATACCAGGTGATCGGCGCCTCGCATTGCGGGCACCGAGAGCGGGGCCGGATGACCGATTGGTAGCTCGGCCAACGATGGATGCAAACGTTGAGAAAACTTCCGACCAGCAACCCAAGGACGAAAGCAAGCAGAAGGGCCGGGACGTCGGACGGATTCACTAGTGGAGTGTCCCGAAGAAGTCTTAGTGATGGGGCAACGGACAGGCGCGACAGGCCGCGTCACCCGCCGATTACGTTCGTGAGTTCGTGATGGTGGAATCTTTCGGGCCGTCCACTACGAAGGTGGGCCGGCCGAGAGTACGGCTCGATAGATTCGCTCGGTTTGCCGCACCATTATAGCATCGGTGAAACGCTCTTCTACGAGGCCGAGAGCACGTTCGGCACACTCGCGGGCCAGGCGGCGATCGGCGGAAAAACGCCGCAAGGCGGCGGCGATCTCTTCGATGTCATTCCCGACCAGGAGCCCGGTAGATTCGTGTTCGACGATCTCCGGGATCCCGCCGACGCGGCTTGCCAGAACGGGTTTCCCGTGCGCCATCGCCAGCAGGATGGCCGAACCCAACCCCTCGCTCTCGGTGAGGTAAGCAAAGACGTCCGCGCCGTCTAGAGCCGCCTGAAGGTCGTTCGAGAAGGTCAAGGCGACCTTGGCAACCCCGCACGCTCCGTGAAGCAGGTCGGCGTGCTTGAGTGGGTCGTCTACGCGCGCGGCGAGGACCCGTAGCGGGCGGTTCAGCGGCTCGGCCGTCGGGAGTGCCGCGGCGTCCTGCAGCTCTTCGGCGGCCACGGCGTCGTGGACGACGCTCACCTTGCCTCGAGGAATTCCGTCTCGCACGAGCTGCGCCCGCACGAACTCCGAGACCGCGATGTAGTGCTGAGCCCGTGCGTACTTGCGTCCCGAGAGCCACCCTTTGCGAACCGGGAATGCGACCCGGCGTGAGACGACCAGCGGTTTGCCGCGGCCGAAGAGCGCGGCTAAGGTGTGAGCGCGGCCGCTGTGAGCATGGATCACGTCGGCTCGCCCGGCGGCCGTTGCGAGTCTCATCGGACTGAGGGCCGCGCCCCTACGCTGCCGCAGCGTTACTCCTCGCGCCAACAGTTCTTGCGTGTGGCCGTGCGTGTCGAGTCCCCTCATCAACAACAGCAGTTGGCGTTGGCCGCCCCGCAGCGTGCGGCCGGTGTCAACGTGCAGGATGCGCATCAGCCCGCGCTCCACTTGCGGGCCTTGGCGTGTTTCGCGAAGACGTAGAAACCGGCCATGTAGGCGATGGCGAGCCCTTCGACGCCATCGAGGAAGCCGAGCTTCAAGAAATAGGTCTTCAAAGAAGTCCAAACGGGGGCGAGACAAAGATCCAGCCAACCGACGCGCCGCCCGCGGGCCAGCAGTTCATCCGCGGCGAGCGTGGTATAGCGGTCTACGGTTTGAATGTGGTTGGCGATGGTGTCGCACGTGTAGTGGAGAAGATCACCCTGGAGCATCCCAATCCGGCCGTTTACCACAACCGACTCATGCACGTAGCCGCCGACCCATTTCGCTTTGTTGCGGTCATACAATCGCACCTTGGGGTCGGGGTACCAGCCCGAGTGCCGGATCCACTTGCCTAGGTAGCGTGCACGGCGGGGAAAGCGGTAGGCATCTACATCGGGCTTTGCCGACTTGAGGCGCCGGATCTGAGCGGCCAGCAGATCGCTTAGTTCCTCGTCCGCATCGAGGGACAGGATCCACTCGTGCTGCGCAGACTGAGCGGCGAAGTTTTTCTGATCGGCGTACCCGCTCCAGTCGCGCTGGATGACCCTGGCTCCGTGTTCCTCGGCAATCGCAACCGTTCGGTCGTCGGATCCCGAGTCCACGACCAGCAACTCGTCACAGCAAGAGAGAGAACCGAGCGCCCGCGCCAGGTTCTTTTCCTCATTGAGGGTGACAATCGTGGCGGAGACTCTCACGGGCCCGTCGAGATGCCGCCATGTGGCGGACGTGGTCTCCCCATTATCCACCAGCGCTGTTGCCGCTGGACCAGCGTCACGGGCGTAGACGCCGACTGGGTCCCAATGGCGCGCTTCGGCAGTCAGGTGGTGAGAAATGCAGGCTAGGTCTTAGGGCAACGGAAGCGTCCCGCCCGCAGTGTCTCAGTTTGGGCTTCGGTTTAGGACCCAGGATGAGTTCAAACGGCCTTATCCGAAGCAACCCGGCGATCGGGCTCCTCACCCTCCCTCCGGGCTCATCCCACCGGGTTCCTCCCGATAAGGTTCTAACGTTAGGTAGGATTTGGCGGGCTCTCAGGGAGAGATACCTACCCTGACCGCATTATTACGCACTTCTACGAGTAGGCCGTTAACAGGCTAAGTGGATTGCTTCCGAGTCGGCGACGATCCAGCAGTTGACGATCTTCAGTCAGCCCGACCCGGCTAGACTGAACCTCTCCACATCAGAACATCGCTCCCTTCCCATGGGATGGAAGACCGGCTGCTGATGCTCAGCCACTGAAATCGGGCTAAGCGCCTTTGTTGGCGCATATCAGGACCAACGACCATTGCTTGATCAAGGTAGCGATACGTGTCACCGGGAGCCCGCACAGATCCGAGGGCGCGGAAGCAGCTTAACTTAATCGGGCCCGTGAGCCACCCGTACACTGCCCATCCCGCGCTTAGGCACAAATAGGTTCTCCACGGACGGGGATCGATGGTTTACACTGGTGCGCTGTCGATTCATAAGGTAGTCAGCTTGGGAACTGCCGGTTCCGAATCAGACCCTCAGGCACGGGGGTTGGTGATCTGAACCGTCGAGTCAGGAGCAGCCATGCGGATAGGTGTGCGGAGCGTACTCTTCAGCGGTTTGGCCGCGCCCACATTGCATTTCGCGGGGGCTAAAGTAGTCGAGGCGCCGAACTCAGCGCTCTGGGACTTCTTCGCTCCGGAGGACGCTCGCCGCGTCAACAAAATCGACCGGACTCCCGACGGAGTTCTTTCAGAGAATCCCTCACACAGCGTACGATTCAGTTCCGACGGGCTCCAACTCGCACCACAGCGAGGTGGGCCAGAGACCCATCGCCTGCGCATTGACGGGGCCGGCATCCTGCCGGCCGGCCTGAGCAAGTCGGAGCTGTTCACCGATGGCCAGAAATTACGGTCAACGATTTTCGGTTCAACGAAGAAGGCGTTGTCCTAGAAAATCCACGGTACTGGGTCAATTTCACCTCGGAGGGAGTTGAACTCTTACCCAGAAAAGGCGGCCCGGCCTGGCATTGGGAACTAACCTCCGCCGGCTCGGCTGAGCGGCGCGTGAATGTCGAAGTGCACGGCGTCGTGCCAACCCTCGACGATTCGAAGACGATTATCTACGGACGCGGGGCCATCGAGGAACACTACATCGCCCGCGACGAAACCTTCGAGCAGCGCTTTGTGATCCCGAGGCGGCTGAACATCGGCGAAGAAGCTGATCTGATCTTGACGGGCGAGGTGCGCACAGCCGGCCGATTCGAAGAACGTAAACACGGTTGGGCGTGGACCAGCGAGGAGGGTTCGGTTCATCTGAGTGACGTGGTCGTCTATGACCGGGACCGCAAGAGAATCTCCGCCCAAATGACAGCGACGCCGGATTCCACAGAAATCTGGGTGGACGGGGAACAGCTTGCGCGGGCGGTGTATCCGGCGACCATCGATCCGGTGCTGGGTGTGAACGATTTCCGCATCAGCGACAACGGCAACCCCGGGCAGGCCAACACGCAGGCCTTCGAAACAGGTATTGCGTTCAATGCCACCCACAACGAGTTTCTGGTGGTTTTCCAAGGCGATGAGACGGGCGACACCCGTGATGAAATCTATGGTCAGCTCATCGACGCCGAGACGGGCGCCGAGATCGGCGTTGACTTCTTCATCAGTGACATGCCCAGCGCTAATACCGGACGCGATTCAATCAAGCCCAAGGTTGCCTGGAACTCCACGAAAAATGAGTACCTGGTTGTCTTTATCGGCGACATGAACAACGGCTTGACTACGGCAACAGAGGTCTTTGCGCAGCGCGTCAGCAACACGGGCGCTCTCCTAACTGCCGCCGGCGTCGACAATTCGGGAACGGCCGCGCCGATTCGCATCAGCGATATGGGCGCTCTTGACACATCCACGGGGCTTGATGCGTTTGACACCGATGTCGCTTACAACAATGAGGACGACGAATATCTGGTTGTCTGGACCGGTGACGACGAAGCGTCGCCGGGCGGGGTCGGCGACACCGGAGGGGATGATGAAGTTTTTGGTCAATTGCTGGACTACTCCGGAAGCACGCTGCAAGAAGACGGCACCGATTTCCGCATCAGCGAGGTCGGTATTTCAGGGGACAATGTACGTGCCCTTGGCCGCCCGCCCGTCGTCTTCAACCCGACACAAGACGAATACCTGGTTTGTTGGGCGGGCGAGGAGGTGGCCGCCGGGCAGACCGAGATTCAGTGCCAGCGTCTCAACAAGAGCGGCGTGGAGCAGGGCAGCGATTTCACCATCAGCGACCTGGTAAACGCCGGCACAAACAACAACGGAGGAACACTGATTGACGAGGCTCGCGCCCCGCACCTGGCCTACAACTCGACCAACAATGAGTATCTCTGCGTGTGGGAAGGGGAAACCGGTGCCAACACGCACTTGGAAATCATGGGCCAGCGGCTCACCAACATCGGCACCGAGACCGGCACCGACGACTTCCTAATCTCCGACATGGGCGGTGCCGGTAACAATACCTCTTTCCCTGCCGACAACCCGGTGGTGGCCTACAACCCCAAGGACAACGAATACCTCGTCGTCTGGTTTGGGGAGGACAACGCAAATGGCGTGATTGACAACGAACAAGAAGTCTCCGGCCAGTTTCTGAGCAACACCGGCGGCGCCATCGGCAACAACGACTTCCTCATCAGCAACACCATGGGCCTGGGCAGCATCCCCAGCACGTTGCAAACGCCGTTTGTTTCCTACACCGACACCGGCCTCAACAGCTATCTTGCCGCGTGGGCAGGCTCGGACGACTCGAACAACATCAACGATCTCGACATCTTCGGACACATGGTCGAGCCCGTGTTGGAAGTTACGAAGACCTTGGTTACCAGTCCCTCCACGGGGGTCGATGCTTTTGACAAAGTGCGGTATCAGATCGACGTTAATCATAAGCAAACCACCGACGGGGCAGACACAGTCGACATCAGCCTGGATGACGCCTTCAATGTCACCCTCAGCGACACCCTGCCTATTGCACTGACCAGCCTGACCATCGTGAGCGCCCAGACCAGCAACGACGGCTTTTCCACCACCATTGACGTGTCATCTGAGTTCGAGATTGCCACGGGCGTTCTGCAGACGAAAGCCGGTGCGAATGTCGACCTACTGCATGGCAGCGTCAACGGCACAGATCATACAGCGCTCCGGGTCGTCATGGAAGGTACAGTTGCCGATACGGTCCAGCCCGGGGACACCATTACGGCCAACACGGCGACCATCGGATGGACCAATCACAATCCGGGATTGGTGCATCCGGAATACAACGATTCCTCGACCACGCCGAGCATCGCTCCTGTGCCGGCGTCGTTCGGTGTTTCCAAGGCGGCGGACGTGGCGAATGTCACGATCGGGGAAACGATCACCTACGAGGCCACGGTCACTTTGATCGAAGGGACGACGAACAACCTGCAGTTCGTGGACACACTGCCTTTGGGAACGACCTACGTTGCCGCCTCGGCGGGCGTCAGCAGTGCCAATGGCATGACGATATCTCCGCTCATGGTCACGGGGCCGGTGGGGCAAGTGTTGACGATTGACATTGCCAGCGTCGTGAACCCGGGGAACGTCGACAATGCCGCCGTAGCGGACACCGATGACTTCAAATTCACCTACCAGGTCACCGTCGACTACGACCCAGTCAACGTTCAAGATGGAACGGACTTAATAAACGATCTGGACGCATCCGCGGACAATGGCGGCGGCGGAAGCCTCACTGACAACAACAACTCCTTTACAGTCGGGGTCCAGGCCGGCACGATCATCATCGCTAAGACGACGACCCCCGCGGGGGGCACGGGCTTCGGATTTGACTCCAGCGATGGCAACTTCCCGGCCGCCGTCGTCAATTCCTTCACGCTGGACGACACAGACACCACGACCATCGCCCATCTGCCGGTTCCTTTGGACTATGACGTGATCGAGGATGATCCCACGGTGAGCCCTGGGGGCTTTGCTCTCACAAACATCGTCTGTACGGGCGAAAACGGTGGTACGGCCTCTACCGTGGATATCCCGAACCGCAAGGCCACGATCAACCTCGATGACGGTGAGACCGTGACCTGCACCTTCACCAACATGCAACTGGGCACCATCAACATTGTCAAAGACACGGTCCCCAATGCGGCCCAGGACTTTAGCTTTATCGATAATATCGCGGCACCCAACGCGTTCAGTCTGGACGATGATGCCGACGGCACGCTGCTCAACACGGAGACGTTCACCAACGTGGCCCCGGGCACGTTCTCGGTAACCGAGGCCGCGGTAGCGGGCTATAGCACCACCGTCTCCTGTGCGGACCCGGACAGCGGCAGTACCCTGGCGGGAACGAACGTGGCGACCATCGACCTGGATGCGGGCGAGACGATCACCTGCACCTTTACCAACACGCTACTGGGCACCATCAACATTGTCAAAGACACGGTCCCCAATGCGGCCCAGGACTTTAGCTTTACCGATGATATCGCGGCACCCAACGCGTTCAGTCTGGACGATGATGCCGACGGCACGCTGCTCGACACGGAGACGTTCACCAACGTGGCCCCGGGCACATTTATGGTGACCGAGGCTGCGGTGGCCGGCTATAGCACCACCGTCTCCTGCGCGGACCCGGACAGCGGCAGTACCCTGGCGGGAACGAACGTGGCGACCATCGACCTGGATGCGGGCGAGACGATCACCTGCACCTTTATCAACACGCTTGGACCGGACCTGGCGGTCACTAAGAGCCAGGCTAGCCCCGTGGGCAACGTACCGGCCGGAACGAATGTGACCTACGACATCACGGTAACCAACAACAACCCTGCGGATGCCACGGCGGCAACGGTGACGGACACTCTGCCGCTGAACCTGACGCGCGTTTCCGCTAGCTCGACCGAGTTCAGTTGTCCCGGCAGCGTGGGCGACACGAGCATTGTCTGTACTTTGAACGTCACCCTGGGCAACGGAGACTCCGGCACCATCACGATCGTGGCGGCGGTTCCGGCTTCCCAGGCGGCGGGGCAGGTCACCAACAGCGCCACGGTCAGTGCGGTGACGCCCCCGGATGCCAACAGTGCGAACGATACCGGCCCCGTGATGACCGACATCGTCAACGTGGCCGACCTGGTGATCACCAAGACGGACGACGTGGATCCTTCGATTCTCGTGGGGAACAACATCACCTACACGATTATGATCGCGAACAATGGGCCGTCTGATGCCCCCAACGTGATCGTGAGTGACATGCTTCCCGTGGAAGTGACCTTCGTATCCATCACGCCCAGCCAGGGCGCGTGCTCCGATCAAATGCCCCCGGGGCTGCAATGCGAGCTGGGAACTATCGCAGCGTCTGGGAACGCGTCGATAACGCTGGTGGCGACGGCCCAGACGGCGGGTTCGGCCGTCAACATGGCAAGTGTCACCAGCGATGCAACCGAGGGCAACGCGGGTGACGAGTCCGCTACGGAGACGACCACGATCCTCGACGTCGTGCTATCGATTGCGAAGACCGCGCAGTCGCCGCCGTTCACGGCGGGCGGCAACGAGACTTACGTCATCACGGTCAATAACAGCGGTGGCGCGACGGCAAACGGCGTGGTCGTGAGCGACATCCTGCCGGCGGTGGCCGGGGTGGGCTTTGTCTCCGCCGTGCCGAACGACGGCTCGAGCTGTGCCGAGGCGGCCGGCACGGTCACTTGCAATTTGAACCCGATCACCGGTGGCGGGTCGGTGATGATTACCGTGACCATCAGCCTGGCGGGCGACATCGCGGATCTTACAAGTCTCACGAATCAGTTCAGCGTGACGGCGACGGAAGATCCGACTGGGGACAATGGCTCGATCCAGACGTTAGTCGACAACGTGGCTGATCTGGTCGTGACGAAGACAGGGCCGCCGGATCCGGTCCTGGCGGGCTCGCAGATCGTCTACACCGTGACGGTCCTGAACAATGGGCCGTCGACGGCGCTGAATGTCGTCGCCACCGACACGCTGCCGGTCGAGGTCGGTTCGGCGGCGACAAGCGACTGCGCGGGGGATCCCAACGGAGTGCCGACGTGCACGCTGGGCAACATCGCGAGTGGCGACGCTGTGCAGTACACGATCACCGGGACCGTGCAAGACGGCTTCATGGGGAACATTTCGAACAGCGTTACTGTGGGTTCGAGTTCTCAGGAGGGCAACGCCGGCGATGAGACCGACACGCATGACAACGAAGTGGTCGACGAAGCCGATCTGGAGGTAGCGAAGACGCAGACTTCACCGGCGGGCGACGTCCGTGCCGGAGAGACGGTGACCTATACGATCACGGTGACCAATAACGGTCCCGCCGGCGCTACCGGGGCGACGGTCACCGATGTCCTGCCCGCGAGCCTGACTCGTGTATCGGCGGCCTCGGCGGAGTTTTCCTGCCCTGGCAACGTCGGCGATACGACGATCACTTGTACGCTGAACGGGACCCTGGCCAACGGGGCCTCGGGCACGATCACGGTCGTGGCGGCGGTTCCGGCTTCCCAGACGGCGGGGCAGGTAACGAATGCCGCCACCGTCAGCAACGTTGTGCCCAACGACAACACCAACGGCAACGACACGGGAATGGCGATGAGCAACATCGTCCGTGAGGCCGATCTGTTGCTCGATAAGACGGCCGCTCCGACCAACGGGCTCGTTGCGGGCCAGGATACGGTCACCTATACGGTCAAGGTCACCAATAATGGTCCTGCCACGGCAACCGGGGTGACCGTCGCCGACGTGCTGACGCTACCGGCTGGGACGGCCCTGACGTTGGGCCCCACTCCCAGTCAAGGCGCGTGCAGCGACCCCACTCCACCCGACATCACATGCGAACTGGGCACGCTCACGGTCGGGGGTATGGCGACCATCACGATGACCGTGACGCCGGACTCTTCCGCTGCGGGGAAAATCACCAACAGCGCCATAGTCGGCGGCGCGGAAACGGACCCAGGCCGGGCCGTCAATCAGGCGATGGCGATGAACGACATCGGCGCGTCGGCCGATCTGTCGTTGACCAAGGCCGGCGACCCGGCGGTCGTCTCTCAAGGTGACTCGATCGAATATACGCTAGTGGTCACCAACAACGGACCGTCCGACGCGCAGAACGTGGTTGTCAGCGATACGCTGCCCGGATCGACCGCCTTGCTGACTTCCTCTGCGGGGTGCTCGCTTGCCGGCCAGTTGGTGACGTGTGCCGTGGGCGTCCTGGGCGCCGGCGACAGCGTCTCGTTGACGATCCGCGTGCGGGTGCAACCGAATGCCAGCACGGGTCTGACGAATAACGCCGCCGTGACTTCAAGTAGCCTCGATCCTGACGCAAGCAACAACCTCACCTCTACGACAACCACGCTCGATGGGGCCACCGGGCTCAGCGCCAGTCAGTTCATTGCGCCAAACCCGTTGGTGGCGGGCGCTCCGGCGACCAAACGCATCACGGTGGTGAACATCGGACCGGGCGCGGCAACCAACGTCGTGCTGACCGATTCGTTGCCCGGCTGGACTCACCTTCGTGAGCGCACCTGACGAGTGTACGTTCGACAGTGGCGTTGTGAAGTGTACTGTTCCGTTGCTGCTTGTCGGCCGCGGCGCCACTTTCCCAATTGGGGTGCTGGTGGCGGAAGGGCTGAGCGGAACGATTACCAATACGTTCACGGCGATCTCTACCGAGCTGGACCAACCGGTCAGCAGCACCTTGGAGGTGGCGGTGGTTGTCGACGGCCTACCGACGCCGGCTCCGTTTGAAAATGGGGCGGTCGACACGGCCGACTTCATTCCGTTCGGTCAACCCGGGCATCCCATGGCGCCGAAGTCGATCATCTCGGTCTTCGGGTTGGGATTCATAGCGGAAGGCGAGTTCGCGGCCGACTCGATCCCGCTCCCCACGATGCTCGGTGGTGTGATGGTGACGTTCGACGGTGTCAAGGCCCCTCTATTGCTGGTGCGGCCCAACTTGATCATCTGTCAGTTGCCGATGGGGGTAACGCTGCCGACGGCCACCATGGTGATTGACAACGGCGGTGGCGGGAAGGCCGTCAGTCAGCCGCAGGAGATTCAAATCGCCGAACATTCCCCGGGCATCTTTACCCTGGCGCAGAACGGTGAAGGACAAGCTATCATCACCTTCGCCGGTACGGCCGATCTGGCCGCCCCGGTGGGCACTGTGGGCAACAGTCACCCGGCGGCCGTGGGAGATTTCCTTACGATTTGGGCCAACGGACTCGGCGCGGTCGACCCACCCATTGTCGATGGCCACAACTCCTGCGAGCCCGACGGCGGCTGTCTGCCGGACGGTTCGAACGTCGTGTTGCACCACACGCTCACCAAACCGATCATCCGCATCGGCGACGTCGAGGTGCCCGAGGAGAAAGTTCTCTTCTCAGGTTCCTCGCCCGGCTCGGTGGGCGTGAACGAGGTCGTCTTCGAAATGCCCGCCGGAGTACCCCCCGGCCCGGATGTCCCGGTCACCATCGAAATCGGTGGCGTGGTTAGTAAAGAAGTCACCATCGCGGTTGAGTGAAGGCCTCACAATAAGCGAACCGTCCGCGCTTTGGGAGATTGCGCCGATCGATCCGCCTCTGCTCGGCTTACTATTTGCCGATCGCAAGGGCCCGGTACTGCCTTGGGATTCCTCCCGAGTGACGGCCCCCTCAGAAGGAATATGATTTGGACCTTGAGTCCGACCACCGCTGTTCCACGTGGCCGTATTGTCGCCTTACCGTCCTTGTGGCGGCTTTGAACTCCCGCGGCGTGTTCACGTAGTCGGCCCGATACCAACTCGGTCGTTCACCGCACCGCGGAATCGCTGCCTGCATCCAAGGTACTTCTCCGTCGTCTGAACTGAGACGTGACCGAGAAGGAATTGGATCTGCTCCAGCTCGCCGCCGGCGACGTGGCACAAACGGGCGCAGGAGCGGCGAAGGTCATGCGGTGCAATTTTCGGATTGCCGAGCTTCGCGGCGTTCTCTTTGACCACATGCCAAACAACCCTCTCGGTCATGCCGTTACCCCACGCCTTTCCCGCCCTACACACACAGCGAAAAACTCGTCCGCTCGCAAGTCCCGCGGCAGCCACCCATTGATCGATGGTCTGCTTCACCCCGTCTAGAACGGGAGCAATGCGCACATGACCACCTTTACCGACCAGATTGACGATCGCCCAATGCTCCTCGCGACGCTGTAGATGTTCGAAGTCTAGTTTGGTGAGTTCCCGGCGGCGAAGACCGCAGCCCAATAGAGTCGCGAGAATTGCTCGATCGCGCTTGCCTTTGAGGGTCTCGGCGCTGGGCAACTGCCAAAGGGCGCGGGCCTTTTCAGCCGTCAGCCAGTTGCCAAGCCGGACACCGAGTGTCTTCGAACCCTGACCCGGCGGATGCCCGCCGCCAGTTCCGGACTCAATAGGCCGCTCTCAGCAGCCTCGTACGCGAGTCTGCGCACGGCGGCCAGTCTTAGGTTGATCGTGCCCGGTGCCAGCCGACGAGATTCGAGATGGATGCGGTACTGGGTCACAACTGTCTTGCTGAAGGACAAGCGTGGTTCCGAACAGTACCACTGATGAACTCATCTATCGGGTGATTGTACCCGCGCTGTGACTGAGGCGACTGCAGGCTATTGAGCACCGCGGCCTTCGCGATGTCAAGATCGGGAAGGTCAAGGTTTGGACTACTCCTGGCAGATGTTCTCGCTGATGCTTCTGAGTTTCGCTTCATGGCCAGCGGCCTCCTTTGCCGCTGGCCTGATACTCGGGGCTATCTCGACTTCCAGTCAGAAAGTCGGTTAGTCCGTCATGCGCTCAGAATCTCGCACAGAGTGTGCAAAATCGTTGGTAATGGTAGATCTTTGCCGACAGCGGGTCATTGTCGCCCGGCTCCGTCCGGCTGCAAGGATGTGGCATGAGAAAGTGTCTGCTCGCGTCCAAACATGACGACGGCTCCTTTCGCCGGTCGACGAGAGCGCCGGTCCTGCACACTAGCGCGTCGACCGGACGTCCTTTTTGGACCGCGCTCGATTGTGATACATACCACTCGGCGAGGTTATGGTCTCGTTCGCGCGGGTAGCAATCTCCTGAGCGTAGTCGCAGAAGCCCCACCCAATCGAATCCGCCCGGGCTGCGATTCGCTCGATTCGCGCAACCGCGTGCCGGTGCGAATCCGGGGAGAGTTCGGCCAAAGCGTCCGCGACTTCATCGAGCGCCCTTTCAAGCGCTCCGAAGTACCGTTCCCCACCGTAGCCCAAGTCCGCCGCCTGCTCGGTGCCGGCTTCAACGAAACTGAGCATCAGGTCGACCGTGCCCTCGATGTCGCTTGTCGCTTGACGATAGTGGCGAATGAGCCGTTCCGCTGCGCTGACTCGAAACGGCCGTCGACTGAACGGCTCCGGGTAAATGGCATCGACCACGAGCTTGCGGTATTTGGCAAGTTCCGTCTGAGAACCGAGCAGGCGAGCATGCAGAAAACGCCGGTTTTCCTGGTTCGACCGGTAAATATCTCGAAACAGGTTGACTAGCGCCTTGGGATCCATTTGTTGCAGTTCGGCTTTGACGGCTGCCCAGGGTCGCGTTTTTGCTCCGATTCGCCATGGTTGTCTGGTGTACCTTGCCGGCGGGCTGAAGCGGTCGAACGGCCTCGGCCTTCAGCCGCAGTGCGGCTTACTTCGTCCGCCGGCTGCAGCCCTCATTCGCCATCGTATTATGTCGAGCGATACCAGCCACCCGGCGTGTACTCAACATTCATGTAAGCCTTGAAGTCCGCCATGTACTGAATCAATTCGTCAACCACCACCCCATCAGACAAGCCTCGCCGCCACGCCCGCGGTTCGACCGTGCCAAGCACCAAGTACTTCGGCTTGGTCGCTATCGGCTGACCGACGGAGGCTGCTATCAGCGGTTCGAGTTCGGCCTGGTGCACGATCACGAGCTCGCAGTTGACGCACAGACGGCATGTCTTCCGGAGAACCATAAGCCCTGCTCCATCGACGTGAATGACGAACGGAATCTTACGGACTCGCATTTTCGCTTTACACCGGGGGCACGTCGTGAAGCGAGCAGCCGCATGAGGATTAAGCGCGAATGAATAGCAAGCAGGCAACGAGCCCATGCGAGCTTTCCGCTTTCTGGGGACCGATGTCATTTCAAGTCTGGCCAATCAATATTAGGGGGTCCGGATGATCCCACCTCTGCGGGAAACTTCGTCAGCGCCGATGAGGCCGGCGACGACCTGGCGCTAGTCGACGGGACCCAACGTCAAAAAAGCAGGTTTGGATTGAGACGGAGACTGGGAAGGCTTCTTGGTCGCCTTCTTCTGCGCAACCCACCGTATTTTCTGAGCCTCAGAGATCCGCTTCCGAGCCTCAGCCGACATCGCCCGCCGCTTTCGGCGTTTTATTCGCGCCAGCCTTTTTCCCTGATCCCGGCGGCCGCCCAGCGCCCGAGCGTACCACTTCAGACCGACAAATCTCAACCTAGTGTAGTGCACCATAAATAATGTAACTTATATTGACTTCCCATCGTCTCTATTAACAGGAGGCATGGGATGCGAAGAGCACAACCAGTAACTTTGAACACAGCGCAATGCAAGCAGTTGGACCGCTACGCGCGCGGCCGCCAAGTCGCCGTTCGTCTCGCCCTGCGAGCCAGGATTGTCCTGCTGGCCGCCGACGGTCTCGAGAATAAGCAGATCGCCGCACAGCTCGGTGTCTCGCGGCAGTTGGTGGCCCGCTGGCGCACGCGCTTTCTCGAAAGCAGCATCGCCGGCATTGCAAAAGACGCCCCACGGCCCGGTCGTAAACCTGCCGTCTCGAAGCAGAAAGTACAGCAGATCATCCACAAGACCACCCGCGAGAAACCGTCCAACGCCACCCACTGGAGCCGCCGCACCATGGCCGCCGCGGCCGGCGTCAGCGCTTCCACCGTGGGACGGATTTGGCGCGCCCATGGCCTCAAGCCCCACCGCGTCAAGACCCTCAAGCTCAGCAATGACCCGCGTTTCGCCGAGAAACTCGACGACATCGTCGGACTCTATCTCAATCCGCCTGAGCATGCTCTGGTTCTCTCGCTCGATGAGAAGTCCCAAATCCAAGCCCTCGATCGCACCCAGCCCGGCCTGCCGCTCAAAAAGGGACGCGGCCAAACGATGACCCACGATTACAAGCGCAACGGCACGACCACCCTGTTTGCGGCGCTCAACAGCCTTGACGGCAGCGTGATCGCCGAGTGCATGCCCCGACACAGCCACCAGGAATGGCTGCGCTTCCTGCGCTTAATTGACCGCCGCACCCCCAAGGACAAACAGCTTCATCTCATCGTGGACAACTATGCCACCCACAAGCATGCCGCTGTGAAGCGTTGGCTCGATCGTCACCCGCGCTTCCACATTCATTTCACCCCGACCTCGGCGTCGTGGCTGAACATGGTCGAGCGATTCTTTCGCGATCTCACCGTCAAGCGCCTGCGCCGCGGCGTGTTTCGCAGCGTGGACGAGCTCGTCGCCGCCATTGACGACTACATCGCCCAGCACAACGGGCATCCCACGCCCTTCATCTGGACCGCGACCGCCTCCGACATCCTCGAGAAAGTCAAGCGCGGACGTGCCGCCCTGCATAAGGTGCAATCTGCTTGACGCACTACACTAGGATGACAGCAACATGACTGCAAAACCGAAGTACGCAAGCCCCCTCGTTCTCAGTATCTTGATCTCCCTGCTTGGCGTCGCGGTAGACAGCCGGGCGCAGGGTCAGGATTCTCCCGGCAGTGCGGACCACCCACTCGTGACGCGCTACGCCGGTTCCTTCATCGACGGCTACGAAGTTCGAGACTTTGACGAGTACACGCTGCCGTTGGGACCCGCGGTTAAAGATGCAGGTCGGCGGGTTCCCTCGAAGAAAGAAACCCTGGAGGGCAAGATCACGCGAATCCTCTACCGCGGGCCGGAGGGGCGATCCACTCTAGAAATTCTCCGCAACTACCAGGCGGCGCTGGAATCGGCCGGTTTTGAGACCTTGTTCACCTGCGCCGACAAGGAGTGTGGCTTCTTGTTTCATTGGATCTTCTACCACGAGAGAGAACAGCTACTCCTCAACACAAAAACGAGTGGGTCAGCTTTTGACATACCGCAGAATCTTCGCTACGTGGCGGCCAAAGAGTCGGTTGGCGGGGCGACAGTCCATGTTTCCGTGCTCGTCGCCTTCGATGCCGGGTTCAGCAAGCTGAGCAAGCGTCCGGTGACGCTCCTGGAAGTCGTCGAGTCCCAGGCCATGGAGACCGGAATGGTCACTGTGAAAGCCGGTGCCATGGCGAAAGGCATCGACGCCACCGGCCACATTGCGATCTACGGTGTCTACTTCGACACCGATAGTGCCGACATCAAGCCGGAATCTTCATCCACCTTAGAGGAAATGTCCAAGCTCCTCCAGGGTCGGCCGTCGCTAAAACTGCAGGTGGTAGGACACACCGACAGCCAAGGCGGCTACGAACACAACATGGACCTTTCAAGACGCCGGGCGGAGGCCGTCGCGACGTCTCTGGTAAGCCGATACGGGGTCGATAGCGGCCGATTGAGGGCGGCTGGCGTGGGGCCTCTCTCTCCTGTGGCCTCAAATGACACGCCGGAAGGTCGAGCCAAGAATCGGCGCGTTGAACTGGTGAAGCAGTGACGGCCGGTGGAGTCGGATAGGACTGTCTCGTCACGTACGGTCGTTAGCTAGTGGTATCAATGCCCCCCGAAACGTAGCCCCTCGACATGTCGGGTCCGCTCGTGTACTCGGAGCGAATCGGCGGCCCGATAGTAGTGGTCGAGATGGAATGAAGCGACTATCAGCGAGCCGTCAGGAGCCGTATTCGAGCCTGTTTCACACACGGTAATGACCGGGGCGCCGACAACCGACACCCTCTTCAGCTCATTGGCGAGCGATCGTAGAACTTGCGGTCTCCTGCAGCACAATATTCCCGGAGGTATCTAGGTAGACGTAGTGCGCGTTGGCCCCTTCGAGAAGCGCCTGTCCCGCCCTGGCACCCGCGCATTCTGCACCCTCGTCGGCAACCAGCAATTGCACCAGCCCGTTGCGAAATTCCGGCAGGCGCGAGGCGTTGCAGACTTCAAGTCCCTGGTCGCTACCGGGCGCAAAGGCCTCAGTGCCATCAGGGTGGATGTAGATCAACTCCTGGGCATCGAACATATTCGCCGGGAGGATTGGCGCAAGGCCGTCGTGGAAATCGCCCGCCGCCTGGATGTCTGCTTCGCTCAGCATTTCGCCGATCACCTCGCGCGGGACGCGCAGGCTCACGTGGTCGATGGCGATGGTGCCTTCTTTACTGAAATACATCCACCGGTAAGCTTTGACCTCCGCGGCTGCGAGGCCCTCAGAAAACGGCCGCGCACCGTTAAATTTCCACTTGCTCGGCAGCACAGGGTTGCCGTCCGTGTCGATGTAGGCCCAGGAGTATTTGCCGCCGCTGGCTGCCGGTGCCCGTCCACCAACAAATTCGCCCGCACCGGAGAATTCGTTGTTCAGAATTACTTTTCCGTCACTGTCAATCCAGCCATAAGATTTCTTGAGCCCTTCGCCCATGGCCAGGAACCATGCCCACCCACCGGAAAAACGGCCGAATTCACAAATATCCAACCCACTGAGATCTCTTGGTAGCTGGTCGTCGAGCCAGAACCGGCCGTCACGGTCGACGAAGAATGGATGTGGGCTGCCTCCTTTTGAGTATCAGCCGTCGAACAGCCTTGCGAGAACGGTTGGAGTGGAGACTGACACACACTTCGGTTTCCGACCGAGGTTTCGCAGCTGCTGGAGCGAACCACCGGCTCAAGCACATAATTGCCTTCCCGGTTGATCACTCCCCACATGCCGCCGTCATCGACTATGGCACGCCCTTCGCTGAACGGCTCCGCATACGCCCAGCGCGGTTCGATGGCCCACTCGCCGTCGCGCGTGACGTAGCCCCACTGGCCGCTTCGAGGCATCGGGTACAAGGATGGACCGTTGTCGGCAATGTCCACTCGGCAGGGCGAGATTGCCGCCGCGACCGTCTTCGTAATTTTTTTAACACCACCGGTCATGTCGTGCAAGGGACCGTCACAAAGCCATTGCGCGCCCTTACCTTCGAGACACCCGGTTACCGCCGATTTGATCTGGGCGTCGATGTCGCCGTCCGGATCGATGGTGAACAGCAATGGCTTGTGGACCCACTCCGGGTTGGGGTGCCGCGTATAGACCATGTCGACTTCACATCCGCGACCATGAGGCCCGAGGATGGAATAGCGAACCTGGGCCTCGACGATTACCGGCGAGGTGTAGTTCGAGCCCGCACTGCAATCAGCGACCTGGCCGGCAAAGCAGGATTCATCCCGGCAGGTCTTGCCAGCGGCCATGGCCTCGTTACCGAATAGGCAGATGATGGTTGTGGTGAGCAAACAGGTGAAGATAGATGTGAAATTGTTCATCAGTGGGGTTCCCCGTTGCCCTCGACTTCATCGATTCCGCAAACGTGGTAGATGGTGGGGTGGCTCAGTGCGGCCGCGGCCAGGAACTTCAGGCCAACACGGACGATCCAAGGACGTATCCTCGGCCTTGTAGACGACACCCATCCCGCCTTCACCGAGCTTCTCGGTGATGCGGTAATGCGAGATTGTGGTGCCTATCAAGTGCCGACCCTGACCATAGCGGATTGTACCGCCGCATAACTGCTGAGAACAACCGATGTCATGAACAGACAGGTTTTTAGCCCAGGGCGCTGCGCTGAGACGGTCAACGGACTCCTCAGGGGTCCCTCTGCAATCTCGGAGCCGTGAAGTCGCCGCGAATCGAGAGCTGCGTGACTGGCCGGAGTCAAGAAACGGTCGGGAGGCATTATCAACGTGACGGAGGTTCGGTCGGTGGAAGATGTCCGGTGCTGGTTTGGCGCATGCCCGCATGCCAGACGGCTACTTCCGCCTGACTCCGCCGGGTTGTTTCGCAGTGTCACGCACCGGATAGCGCAGGCTCCAAACCTTAGGAACTTGCTTCTGCATTTCGTCGAGGGCGGCGCGCAGGCGCTTGACGACTTCTGGGTGCCACTCTTGGAGATTGCGGGTTTCAGCCGGGTCCTGCTCGATGTCGTAGAGTTCCGGAGGATCGAGTCGTTGATCGCGATTGGCGACGTGCAGTTTCCAACGGTCGTCACGGATCGCCGTTACATTGCCGAGATAGACGCAGATAAAGGGCTTCTGACGTTGAAAATCTCCTTGCCTGAGAGCAGGTGCCAGATGTCCTGGCCATCGTACACGCGATCCTCGGGCAACTCGCCGCCGGCCAACTTCAGTAATGTCGGGAACACGTCATAGGCGATGGCGGGCGTGTCGATGACTTGTCCGGAAGGGATATTGCCTGGCCAGCGGGCTATGAACGGGACTCGGACGCCGCCTTCGTACGAATCTCGGATGCGGCCACGCAACCCGCCGGTGTCGCCGCCGCGGTTCATCGGTCCGTTGTCGCTGGTAAAGACCACCAGCGTGCTTCTCCCGAAGCCCGAGCCGATCCAGAGTGTCGAGAACGCGGCCGATCTGCTCGTCCATGTGCTCGATTGCGTCGTCGTAAATCGGTTGCCCGGGCGTACGCACCGACTCGGGCAAATTGAGTGGCGGGTGCGGGATGGCATGTGGGAAATACAGGAAGAACGGCCGCTCGCGGTTCGATTCGATGAAGTGGACCGCTTCATCGGTCATCCGAATCGTGACGTCTTGAACCTTGTCACCGTCGGACTGCGACACTTGACTACGCGGGCATGGTTGATCATGAGATGGCAATAGTCAGCTACCGGGCGCCAGTACCAATGTCTAGTAAAGAATCTTGTAGGGGCTGATCGTGGCCCGAGTCACAACATTGAAGTTGTACCGCCGGGCGGGGGTGCGGGTTCAAAATGTGGGATCGAGAGGCGGAACCCGATATCTCAACACTAACCGGGCAAATCGACCATAGCTGCTGTAGGATCTATGCGTTAGGGTATTTTGCGGTCGCGTGTCGGGTCAGTCCGTAAACCGAAACGAATAAAGGCCCGCCTCCTTCAACTTGATCCGCAGTCGAATCGGCCCACTAGCCCGTCGACCGATGTGCGCGCCGGATGGCCACGACACGCGTTGGTTAGTGGAGTCGGCTTTGAGTGGAACCGATTCCGCGAATCCCGGTAAGGGCTCGCTATCGTCGTCCAACACAGCCACCGTGGCATAGCCGCCGGCGCGTACAGCAACATTGAGCAGGAGCTTAAACCCCGAAGCGATCAGAGGCTTGGTGATGAGGTGTCCCTATTGAATCCCGCAAATTATTATGACACTTTTTGATAGTGTGGAGCATCTATATATGTATGGGCAACCCCAAAGGTGTGAAGCGGGATTTCAAGGCGCTGGAGAAGCGCCGTTTCGAAGCGATGCGGCTGCTCCACCAAGGCCACAATCAGTCCGAGACGGCGAGACGGCTGAACGTCGCTCGCCAAACCGTCAGTGAGTGGCGGCGGCAATACCGCGAGCAGGGTGCGGCCGGACTCCGCCAGGCCGGGCGCGCCGGACGCAAGCCGCTCCTCGATGCCGCACAACGCGAACGCCTGACGTCGCTGCTGCTGGAAGGCCCGGAAGCCCACGGCTTCCCAACGCCCCTGTGGAGCTGTCCGCGGGTGGCTCGGCTGACCGGAGACGAGTTCGGGGTCGCATACCACGCAGGCCACGCCTGGAAGATCCTGCGAGCGCTCGACTGGAGCCCGCAACGCCCGGCCGGAAAGGCGCGCGAGCGCAACGAAGAGCGGATCCGCACCTGGAAGCGCAAGACCTGGAAGCGCATTAAAAAAAAGCCCAAAACGAAGGCCGTACGCTCGTCTTCATCGACGAAAGCGGATTGAGTCAGAAGCCGCATCGCTGCCGCACCTGGGCGCCACGTGGCCAAACACCGGTGCTGCAGTTTAACTTCAACTGGGAGAAGCTTTCCGTCTCGGCGGGGCTGACGCTGCGTAACTTCTACTTCCGGCTCTATCCCGGTGCGATCGGCAAAGAGCAAGTGACCGACTTTCTCAAGGCGTTGGTACGTCATATCGATCGCCCGCTGCTGATCGTCTGGGATCGGCTGCCGGCGCACCGTAGCCGCCTGGTGCAAGAGTTCATCGAACTCTCCGAAGGCCACATCGCAACCGAGTACTTGCCACCCTATGCGCCGGAGTTGAATCCGGTGGAATACATCTGGGCTTACTGGAAGCAGCACGAGTTGCCGAACGTCTGTCCGAAAGACTACGGCGAGCTGAACGAGCGGGCCCGCAAGGCACTCCGCCGCATGTACCGCAAACCGCGTTTGATCACGGCCTTCTGGAAACAGTCTTCTCTTTGTTTTGACTGACTCTATATTATGCGGAAGTCAATAAGTGCGACGAATCGTTGAAGTTTCAGGCTCTCAGGCAAGGATGTTCTTTACCGTCTGGCCGTGCACGTCGGTCAAGCGGTACTGGCGGCCTTGGAACTTGAACGTGAGCCGTTCGTGGTCGATGCCCAGGCAGTGGAGAATGGTGGCATTCAGGTCGTGCACATGCACCGGGTCCTTGACGATGTTGTAGCAGTAGTCGTCGGTCTCTCCGAAGCTGACGCCAGGCTTGATGCCTCCACCGGCCAGCCACATCGTGAAGCAGCGTCCGTGATGGTCTCGGCCGTAGTCCGTGTCGCTGAGTTTTCCCTGGCTGTAAGCGGTGCGACCGAACTCGCCGCCCCATACGATCAACGTCTCCTCGAGCAGGCCCCGCCGCTTCAGATCGGTGATCAGAGCGGCGCAGGCGCGGTCGACGTCGTGACACTGCAGCCTGATATCGCTGGGCAGGTTATAGTGCTGGTCCCAGCCTCGATGATAGAGCTGGATGAACCGTACGCCTCGCTCCGCCAACCGTCGAGCCAGCAGGCAATTGGCCGCAAAGGTTCCTCGGGTACGGGCCTGTTCACCGTACAAGTCAAACGTCTGCGGCGTCTCGTCAGACAGGTCGGTCAACTGCGGCACGGACGTTTGCATGCGATAGGCCATTTCGTACTGCGCGATCCGGGTTTCGATCTCGGGATCGCGGTAAAGCTCGAATTGCTTCCGATTCAGCCTGGCCAACCCCTCGAGCATGCTCCGACGCGTGGCTGCGTCCAGCCCGGGAGGATTCGAAAGGTAGAGCACCGGATCGCCGCTCTTGCGGAAGTTGACACCCTGGTGGCTGGATGGCAGGAACCCCGTGCCCCAGAGTCGGGCGTAGAGGGGGTCTGCCGGGCGCGCCGCGCTGCCGCGTGAGATCAGCACGACGAAGGCCGGCAGATCATCGTTCTCGCTGCCGATTCCGTAGCTCGTCCAGGCACCCAGGCTGGGACGGCCAGGCTGTTGGTGGCCGGTCTGCAGTAGTGTCACAGCCGGATCGTGGTTGATCGCCTCGGTGTTGAGCGACTTGACGAAACAGACTTCGTCGCACACCCTTGCGAGGTTTGGAAGCAGCTCGCTAATCCAAGCCCCGCTCTGGCCGTGCTGCTTGAACTCAAACTGTCTCGGCGCAGCAATCGGAAGCGATTCCTGGCCAGAGGTCATGCCGGTCAGCCGCTGGTTGCCGCGCACCGAATCGGGCAGTTCAGTGCCATTCCACTTCCACAGCGCCGGCTTGTAGTCGAACAGCTCCATCTGTGAGGGCCCACCGTGCATGAACAGGTAGATCACGCGTTTGGCTCGCGCCGGGAAATGCGCCGCGGGCAGAGCACCCTTTCCCCGGCTGGGACGGTTGAGGAGACCGGCAGCGAACAATTCCGGATTCAACAGTGACGCCAGCGCCACCGCTCCGATCCCGGTCGGTGATCGACCAAAGAACTGCCGGCGAGTCAAAGGTCCTAGAAGCTGTCGTGGGTCACTCATCAGTGCTTCGTAACCGTTTCGTCCAGGTTGAGTATCGTGCTCGCGACGGTCGTCCAGGCCGCGTGCGCGGGGGTGTCAAGCGACGGATCGCGCGCAGACTCGCCCACGCCAAGCAGTCTCTCGGCTGCTTTCCTGTTCGCCTCGTACTTGGCACGCTGCTGGTGGAACACATCCAGCAGAATCCCTACTTCCTCTGGTAGCGGCAGCCGGGCAGTCGCCAGGCGGAAACCAAAGTGGATCCGGGCCTCCGGTGAGGTAGCCTGGTTCATCATCCGCTGGGCCAGCGCTCGGGCCGTCTCAACGTAGGTTATGTCGTTCAGCATGGCCAGCGCCTGCAGAGGAGTGTTGGTGCGGGGTCGCCGGACGGTGCAGGTTTCGCGCGTGGGAGCGTCGAATGCCAACATTGACGGCGGGGGGCTCTGGCGCTTCCAGAAGGTGTAGAGACTCCGCCGGTAAAGCGCGGCTCCGTGATCCTGTGGGTAAGACAATGCACCGTCATAGGTGACAGCTTCCCAGAGTCCCTGCGGCTGATACGGTTTGACACTGGGGCCCCCGACTTGCTTAACCAGCAGCCCGCTCATCGCCAGGGCGTTGTCACGGACCACTTCGGCGTCCAGCCGAAACCGCGGACCCCGTGCCAACAGGCGGTTATCCGGGTCGAGTTCGAGAAGGGACGTAGCTGCAATCGACGACTGGCGATAGGTTGCCGAGGTGACGATCAATCGTTGGAGATGCTTCACGTCCCAACCACTCTCGATGAACTCGACGGCCAGCCAGTCGAGAAGGTCAGGATGGCTGGGCCATGCGCCTTGCGCTCCAAAGTCTTCGACCGTCTCCACGATGCCAGTGCCGAAATACTGCTGCCAGAAACGATTGACCGTGACGCGGGCCGTCAAGGGATGCGACGGATCGACCAGCCACTGAGCGAATCCCAGCCGATTGACTTGTGCCCCTGGCGGCAGCGGCGGCAGCGCTGCGGGAACCCCGGCGGTGACCTTCTCTCCGGGCGAGTCGTATTGACCGCGCACCAGAAGATGTGTTTCCCGTGGCTCAGGCATCTCCTGCATGACCATCGTCGTAGGAACCTTGTCTTCCAATTCCTCCACTTGTGCACGCAGCTGGACTGCCTTGTCATGAACCGCCCGGAAGGGCCTTCCAGGGGAAGTAGTCAAGAAGTGCCCACGAAGTTTCTTCTGCTGCTCGGATGAGCGCTTGTCGACCGGCAGCTCCACAAGGGCGTCGACAAGCTGATGGGTGAAGAGGCGATTGGCTTCGTCAGCAGTCAGCGCGCGATCATAGACGCGCACGTCATCGATCAGTCCGGTGAACGCTGCGCTCGTGCTGCGGCGCCCAATCCTCAGCGGCTGCTGGGTCCGGATCGTTCCGGTCAAACTGTCGTGGCCGATTTTTAGGGTCTGAGCCTGCCCATTCAAATAGATCCTGACGCCTGAGGCCTTTGAGGAGCCGTTGTAAGTAACCAGGATGTGGTGCCACTGCTGCCTCGGTACGGAGGCGGATGTCGTCACCTGAATCGCATCGGTATTCCACTCATGGACGAGGTGGACGACCGCCTTGCCTTTTCGAAGCATCAGATCGAATCCGCGGAGGCCGTTGACATCGTCATTCTTCGAAAGGACACAGCTCGGACCACTCTTGGTCGGTTTGACCCAGGCACCGAATGAGAAGGCGTCGCTCCGGTCGAAATCCAGATCGGCGCCGACTTCAATGGCCGAATCGCCTTCCAGCTGCACCGCTCCGCCGAGCAGGCCGGGCGTAAACGTCGCGGCACCGGCATCCTCCTCCGGACCGTCCATCGGGAAATGTGCCACCAGACCGTCCGACGGCGGTTCAGGCAGATGGTCCTTGGCCGTCTGCTCCCAGTTAGACTGGGCCGCCTTGAGTTGTGGTTCGATCTTTGCGAGTTCTTGGCCGGCTACCTCGGCCTGCTCGCGTAGATTCTCCAAGCGTGCCGTGAATGCCTCATCAGGCACATGCAGGATCGGCGGCGAGTTTCCGACCTTGGTCTTGGTGCCCTTCTCCTGGACGTTGTTGAAGAAGGCCATGAGTCGATAGAATTCCTTCTGCGAGATCGGGTCGAACTTGTGGTCATGGCAGCGAGCACAACCCGTGGTCAAGCCCAGCCAGACGGTCGAAGTGGTCTCAAGGCGATCGACCACGTAGTGAACGCGATACTCTTCGTCGATGACGCCGGTTTCCATCGTCGTCATGTGATTCCGACCGAATCCTGTGGCGATTCGCTGGTGGGTGGTTGGATTGGGCAGCAGGTCACCAGCCAGTTGCTCGACGGTGAATTGATCAAAGGGCATATTGCGATTGAAGCTGTCGATGACCCAGTCACGCCATCGCCACATCGACCTTTCGCTGTCCTGGAAGAAGCCGTTGGTATCGGCAAACCTCGCCGCATCGAGCCAGTATCGTGCCAGGTGCTCGCCAAACGACTGGGAGTCGAGCAATCGATTGACGACCCTCAGATAGGCGTCAGGAGATTCGTCGGCGAGATAATTGTCGAGCTCCTTCGCCGTCGGCGGAAGCCCCGTCAGGTCAAGCGTCACTCGACGCAGCAGAATGCCGCGATCCGCTTCCGGTGAGGACCCGAGACCCTCACTCTCCAATCGGGCCAACACAAAATGATCGATCGGATTGCGTGGCCAGTCTGTGCGCCCGACCTCGGGTAATCCTGGGCGTTCCGGTGGTATGAAGGACCAGTGTCGCTCGTATTGGCCGCCCTGTTCGATCCAGCGCCGAATCAGCTCGATCTGTCCAGGTGAGATCTGCTTGGGGCTATAGGGTGGCGGCATGCGCCTGAGCTCTTCAGTCGACGTGAGGCGCCTGTAGAGCTCGCTCCCGGTCGAATTACCGGGGACGAGCACGCGATATCCGCCGCGGTCGCTCCGAACCGCCTCTTCCAGATCCAGTCGCAGGTCGGCCATTCGAGTGTTGGCATCGGGGCCATGACATTGGAAACAGGTATCAGAAAGAATCGGCCGAATGTGACGATTGAACGTCAGCGTCTCTTCCGGATCCTTTCCCGCCGCCCCACTGCCAGGCCAGAGAAAGCAAAGCAGCAGGCTGAGAAGAACCCTCGGGCGGCACCGGGAGCGCTGCACTTTGCAGAGGCTGTAGAGACGCATGACACTTCTGAAAGTCCTTTCTAACATGTTATCCGGTGTCTAACCTACTTGCTCTTTTGGCGGATCGAGCCTGCGTCACTGTGGTTTCTACTCCATACATCGTTGGTTTACCCATTCTACGAACACCCTCAACTGGCGTCTGCCGGAGATGCCGCCAAGCCCCCTCGGCGTCGGCATATTCTCGAACGTAGACATCCGCCCCCGTTGGTCCTGTCCGCACGGGAGATAAGACGCGACACTTTCGGTCATAGCTGCAGAAGGGCCGGATCGCCGCCAATGATTTGTTCAGCCTCTTCGGCCAAGCGGTACGCGGCCCGCGAAACTGCGGCCAGTTCGCAGGCGGCTCCGCGCCGACAAGCGCAGTGACAGACGCTATCGCGGCAATGGAACAGACCAGACCTCGAACCACATCTGCAAGCCCATGGCTCACGCTCGTGGTGATCTTGTTTTGGGAGACGACCTGGCTGACCACGCCGGTCCAATTCTACCGCTATGAGGATTGCTGGCGTGAACACATTAGAACTGTATCGGCTGTGCTCCGGGCTGAGGGTGTCGAGGAAGGCCGCGGATTGGCGGGCCGGAGCATTGCCGATACGGGTTGTTGGACGAAGCCGGGCTGGGGACTGGCGAGGAAATTGCTTATGGGGATTGGATGGTGGAACGGACCGCCGGGAGAGGGTAGAGAGCCGAGGGGGAGGGGGTTTTCCGGAGGTTGGGAACGACTTCGAGGGATGGCAGGAGGGACAAGGAGACCGTGGGAGCGGCATCGAGCGCTACCGGGCGGCGGTGCGGACACAACCAGGCCGAGCACCGTGAAACGGCGGCCGGAATCGTGTTTGAGTGGGAGCAGAGGGGGTTGGGTTTCATGAGGAGTCGAAGGGAGCCAGGGGCGGCAGGTCTCTCTGACGGAGAAGCAACTCCGCGGCCGAGAACCATGCGACGATCCGCAGCAAGCCGGAAGGGCAGCGAGGGCAACGCCGCTCGACGGCGCGTTGCTGTTCGTCGCTGAGCATCGCGGGGGCGCCGTTTGGGATCGAAGAATCGGCGAGGAGTTGGCGACACTTTGCCAGCGCCGTCGAGCGATGTCGATGGGCGAACAGACCGAAGGAGCGGATGCGGACAAAGCCTCGCGGCAGTACCTGCAGCAAGAAGCGCCGCAGAAACTCGACCCCGTCCAAACAGACCCTCTTGGTGCGGGGGGCGCGACGAGAACCGCGACAGCGGAAGCGCACACGGCCCTGCTCGGCAGACAGCAACCGGCCGTTGGAGATCGCCGCGCGATAGGTATAGCGGGCCAGGTACTTGAGCACGTGCTCGGGGCGCCGCAAGGGCTTGTTGACATGGACGATCCAGTCGATCTGCCGGAGCGTTTCCAGTAAGGCCGAGAAGCGAGCCGGGTCAGAGAGTTCGGCCAAGCGTCCCGGGAACCGCAGTTCCCCTTGCTCAAACGCCTGCTTCAGAAAGGCCAGCAGCTTGCCGCGGAACTTGGCGCGGAGGACCGTGACCGGCAGAAAGAACTTCTTTCTCGACCGGATGCAGCGCGAGCCGTCGAGAGAGAGGCCACCAGCCGGCACGAGGCAATGGATATGGGGATGGTGACGGAGCGTCTGGCTCCAGGTGTGCAGCAGCGCCAGGATGCCGATGCGGGCACCGAGCAGGCGCGGGTTGGCCGCCACCCCCAACAAGGTCTCGGCCACGGTTTGGAACAGCAGGCGGTAGAAGACCCGCGGATTCTGGAGGGCCAGCGGACGCAGTTGTCCCACGATGGTAAAGATGACGTGGCAATAGGCGACGGGGAGCAACTCCCGCGCCCGCGCGGCCAGCCAGCGGTCCCGAGCCGTGGACTGACACTTCGGACAGTGCCGGTTGCGACACGAGTTGAACTCGATCGAGCGGTGCGCGCACGAAGTGCACTGCTCGAGGTGGCCGCCTAAGGCGGCGGTCCGACAGGCGCCGCTGTCGCGGAGAGCTTGGCGTTGTTCACCACGAACGGTGTGTCCCCACTTGTGGAGGAACTTCCTTTCGTGTTGGCGAACGACATCGGCTAGTTCGAGCCGATGTCTACTCACCGTCGGCGGCCGTCCCCGTCGTCGCTGAGCATCTCACGGATCGCCAGATCCTCTAAAGGACTGGGCGTGGTCTGCACTCGGTGGTCCGAGACGTGCAGGTAGCGAGCCGTGGTCTGGAGACTGGCGTGTCCGAGCAGGACTTGGATGGTGCGCAGGTCCGTTCCTGCCTCCAGCAAGTGGGTGGCGAAAGAGTGTCGCAACACGTGCGGGCTGAGCGGCTTTGTCAGACCGGCTTTGCGGGCCAGCTCGCGACAGACTTGCTGCACCCCCGAGGGCCGCAACTGGGCCCCGGGTTTACGGCCGGGGAACAACAACTCCTGCGGGTGATAGCGGCGCCAATAGATCCGCGGCAACGCGAGAAGCTTGGGCGAGAGCATCACCTGCCGAGGCTTCTGCCCTTTGCCGCGGCGCACCTGAATGACCATCCGCCGGCTGTCGATATCTTGGCTCGAAAGCGCCAAGACTTCGGCCAGACGCAAGCCCGTGCCGTAGAGCGTCGCCAGCAGGGTGCGGTGCTTGAGGTTCACGGCGGCGTCGAGCAACGCGGTGACTTCTTCACGACTCAGCACCGTCGGCAGCTTGCGCCGCACCTTCGGTCGGGCGATCTGTTCGACCACCCAGGGCTGGCGGAGCGTCTGGGTGTAGAAGAACTTCACAGCCGCACTGCGAACCCGAAACGTGGTCCAGCCGAGCTTCCTGTGTTCGATCAGATGGAGCTGATACTGGCGGATCTGCTCGGGACCCAGTTGGTCCGGCGACTCCTGGAAGTGCCGCGCGAAAGCGGCCACGGCGCGGGTGTACGAACGGATCGTCTGCCGGGAGTAGTTCCGCAGCCGCAGATCCTCGATCATTCTCTGGCGTAGTTGGGAAAGGTGTTGAAGCCCAATGATAATGTCCCCTTGAGCGCCCAATAGAAATGTCCCCTAATCTGGACCTCTGCGAGGAGGTGAAAGATTGGGAAGGACATGGATGAGTGCCAAGGAGTTGAGGCGCGGCGAAGTGCTGAGCCGAGTGAAACGAGGGGAACTGAAGTTGACCGAAGCCACCGCACTGCTGGAGGTCAGCTACCGCCAAGCGAAGCGGCTCAACAAGCGTTACCGAGCAGGCGGGGTCAAGGCTTTGGTGCACGGTAACGTCGGCCGCGCTTCGAACCGAGCCGATGACAAGCGCCGCGAGCAGGTTCTCGAGTTGGTGCACGCAAACTATGCGGGCGAGGGACACGAGCGCTGCGGGCCGACGCTGGCGTCGGAACATCTGGCAGCCGATCAGGGCCTGGAAGTGCCGCGCGAAACGCTGCGGCGCTGGATGCTCGCGGCGGGCCTGTGGAGCCGGAGTCGCAAGCGCCCACCGCATCGCAGCCGGCGGCAACGCAAAGCGCACTTCGGCGAGCTGATTCAACTCGACGGTTCGCACCACCACTGGCTGGAAGGACGCGGCCCGAAAGCCTGTTTGATGAACTTTGTCGATGACGCGACCGGTCTTGCACTGTGCCGCTTCTCGGGCCAGGAAACGACCTGGGCCGCGGCCGATCTGCTCCAAGCCTGGGTGCGCCAACACGGCGTTCCCAAGGCGTTGTACTGCGACTGGAAAAACGTCTACCAGCGCCAGCCGACGTCGCGGGAAGCACTGGAAGGCATCAAGCCCGAGACGCAGTTCGGGCGCATGTGCGCGAAGCTTGGCATTGGCATCATTGCCGCATCGTCGCCGCAAGCCAAGGGACGTGTCGAACGCCATCACGGCACGCACCAGGACCGCCTGATCAAGAAGATGCGGCTGCGGGGCATCGTTGATTACGAGGCGGCGAACCGTTACCTCGGCGAGGAGTACTTAGCCGAGCACAACGAGCGCTTCTGCTGCGAGCCGGCGGCGGGAGCGGACTTTCACCAGGCGCTACCCCGCGGCACCGAGCTGCGAGGCGTGTTCTGCTTCGAATACGAACGGGTGGTGAGCAACGACCAGGTGGTGCGTTTCGAGAATCGTTGTTTGCAGTTGAAGCCGAAACGCAATCAGGGCGTGGGGGCGGGTGCACGGGTGACGGTCCAACAGGGGCGCGATGAGAGCTTGCAGGTGAGGTTTGAGGGGCACGAGATCGAGCACGAAGTGATCGCCACGCCGACGCCACGGCTGCGGACGAAGCCGGCACCGCAGGGGAACGTGGTGGCCGGACGCAAGCCGGCGGCGAACCACCCCTGGCGGCGAGCTGCGTTGCGGAAAACACGAGCTGCGAATTCATAAGAGGGCTGTGGAAATGCCGGGTCGGATGGAAAGCGTGGAAAACCTTGTGGCGGCAGCCGTGCCGGGCTCGGGGAACCGTGGATGGTTTTCCACCCTTCCCACCGCCCCTTGGAAATCGCTGCGCGATTCCCACAGTTCCACAGCCCCGACGATGACGATTCTCTCCTATCACCAAGGGGGCACTTCTACTGGGCTACCGAAGGGGACATTTCTATTGGGCCTTGACAGGTGCGTGTTCCCATGCTTGACATTCACACGGTCGGCGCGGGCGGCGGCTCGATCGCCTATCGGGACGCAGCCGGTGCCCTGCGCGTCGGGCCTCGCAGCGCCGGCGCCCACCCGGGGCCCGTCTGCTACGGCGAAGGCGAAGAGATCACCGTCACCGATGCCAACCTGTTGCTCGGCCGTATTGACGCGGAACGCTTTCTCGGCGGGTGCATGGAACTCGACATGGATCGAACCCGCCGCTACATGAAGACGTTTGCCGACTCGCTCAACATCGCGGACGCCGAGCTGGCCAAGGCCATCATCGAGGTGGCTAACTCCAACATGGAACGCGCGATCCGGGTGGTCTCGGTCGAACGCGGTTACGATCCGCGCGACTTTGCCCTTCTGAGCTTTGGCGGCGCAGGGGCGCAGCATGCCTGCGAGTTGGCGGCGCAACTCGAGATCGCAACCGTCATCGTCCCCCCGCACGCCGGTGTGCTCTCGGCGCTGGGGATGCTCGCGGCCGACTGCCTGCGCGACTTCTCGCAATCCGCCCTGGGGCGAGACGTCGGCAGCGTCTTCGAGGAACTGGAAGCCCGTGCCGCCGGAGAGTTTGCCGAGGAGGGCTTGCCCGGCGCCGTGTTCGAGCGCTCACTCGACCTGCGCTACCACGGCCAATCGTACGAGATCACGCTTCCCTTCGCCGACCGCAATCGGTTTCACGAAGCGCACCGCAAGCTGTATGGCTACGATCACCGGGGTCAGGGCGTGGAGGCCGTGACAGCGCGGGTCAAGGCCGTGGCGACACCCGACAAGATTGATCTGGCCGCGCCCAGCGAGAAACAGAGCTTCTCGACAACGTACATCCCGGAAGGTTGGCAAGCGCATGAGGACTCGTCGGGCAACACGATCCTTTGTCGCTCATGAGCGCAACAACATGGACACCCTGAATCTCGAACTCGAAGTCTTCCGCAACCTGTTCGTCTCGATCGCCGAGGAGATGGGCGTCGTTCTTCGCCGAACGTCCTTCTCGGCCAATATCAAGGAGCGGCGGGACTTTTCCTGCGCCGTTTACGACCAAGAGGCTGAGACGATTGCCATGGGCGATCACATGCCCGTGCATTTGGGGGCGATGCCGTTTTCGGTGACCGAGGCGCTGCGTTCCCATTCATTGGAACCGGGTGACGTTGTCATTCTCAACGATCCGTTCCGCGGCGGGACTCACCTGCCCGACATCACCTCCGTTTCGGCTGTCTTTATCGAGGGAGATCCCAAGCCAGCCTTCTATCTGGCGACCCGGGCGCACCACGCCGACGTTGGCGGCATGTCGCCGGGTTCGATGCCTCTGGCACGCGAGATTTACCAAGAGGGGCTACGCATCCCGCCGGTGAAGCTACTGAAGAAGGGGAAGTTTGATGACGAGATTCTGCAGACGATCCTTGCGAACGTCCGCACGCCCGAAGAACGCCGTGGCGACCTCGCCGCCCAGATCGCTGCGCACCATGTCGGTGAACGGCGTCTTCTCGCGGTCGCCGGCAAGTACGGACGGCCACGCATCGGGGCGCAGATGGAGGCGCTGAAAGACTACACCGAGCGGATGATGCGTGCGCGCATTCGAGAGGTTCCTGACGGCTCGTATG
This sequence comes from Bryobacterales bacterium, assembly GCA_965248255.1. Taxonomy (GTDB): domain Bacteria; phylum Acidobacteriota; class Terriglobia; order Bryobacterales; family UBA6623; genus JAKZVK01. The sequence continues at coordinate 536,155 of CBDFIW010000004.1, read as the reverse complement.
AGTTCGAAGACTCTCTCAACGATGACGGCTTCGGCTCCGGGCCCGTCCGCATCCATTGCCGCCTTGCCATCGAAGGCGATGAAGCGAGCGTGGACTACTCGGGCTCGGCTCCCTAACAGGCGGGTGGCGTCAACGCCAACCTCTCGATCACCGTGGCGGCTACGATGTACTGTTTCCGCTGCTTGATCGAGGACGACGTCCCTTACAATGCCGGGCTGCTGCGGCCCATTCGGGTGGTGACTCAGCCTGGCAGCGTCCTCGACGCGCAGCCGCCGGCGAGTGTTGCGGCTGGCAACGTCGAGACCTCGCAGCGCATCACCGACGTCCTACTGGGTGCGCTGCACCAGGCGTTGCCGGAGAGGATCCCGGCGGCCTCCGCCGGTACGATGAACAACCTGTCTCTCGGGGGTGTCGATCCGGCAAGCGGCAAGCCCTTTGCGTACTACGAGACCATCGCGGGCGGCATGGGAGCGCGTCCGGGTCTTGACGGTATCAGCGCCGTCCAGAACCACATGACCAACAGCTTGAACACGCCGGTCGAGGCGCTCGAGCACCTGTATCCACTGCGTCTGCGGCGCTATTCGGTGCGACGTGGTTCAGGGGAGGGGCGTGGAGGCGACGGCGTCGTCCGTGAGTTTGAGTTCCTCACCGAAACCGAGATCGCGCTCTTGTCGGACCGGCGCAAGACGCAACCCTACGGGCTAGCCGGCGGCAGCTCGGGCCAAGCGGGCCGCAATCTTCTCAACGGCCAAGCGGTGCTTTCAAAAGGGCACCTTGAAGCCCGCGCCGGCGACCGGCTCACCATTGAAACCCCAGGTGGTGGCGGCTTCGGCGCAGCGGAAGACCGCTAGTGGCTTGTCTCCAAAGTTCGACCTCGCGGGTGGCTTTCGCGCCGCTGGGGATGTTCTTGGGATCGTTCGGTGCCCAGAATATCTTTACCCGCTCCCAAAATGCTGTGCTATCCAGGTGGCACTCACCCCTATTGAATCCCGCAAATTATTATGACACTTTTTGACAGTGTGGAGCATCTATATATGTATGGGCAACCCCAAAGGTGTGAAGCGGGATTTCAAGGCGCTGGAGAAGCGCCGTTTCGAAGCGATGCGGCTGCTCCACCAAGGCCACAATCAGTCCGAGACGGCGAGACGGCTGAACGTCGCTCGCCAAACCGTCAGTGAGTGGCGGCGGCAATACCGCGAGCAGGGTGCGGCCGGACTCCGCCAGGCCGGGCGCGCCGGACGCAAGCCGCTCCTCGATGCCGCACAACGCGAACGCCTGACGTCGCTGCTGCTGGAAGGCCCGGAAGCCCACGGCTTCCCAACGCCCCTGTGGAGCTGTCCGCGGGTGGCTCGGCTGACCGGAGACGAGTTCGGGGTCGCATACCACGCAGGCCACGCCTGGAAGATCCTGCGAGCGCTCGACTGGAGCCCGCAACGCCCGGCCGGAAAGGCGCGCGAGCGCAACGAAGAGCGGATCCGCACCTGGAAGCGCAAGACCTGGAAGCGCATTAAAAAAAAGCCCAAAACGAAGGCCGTACGCTCGTCTTCATCGACGAAAGCGGATTGAGTCAGAAGCCGCATCGCTGCCGCACCTGGGCGCCACGTGGCCAAACACCGGTGCTGCAGTTTAACTTCAACTGGGAGAAGCTTTCCGTCTCGGCGGGGCTGACGCTGCGTAACTTCTACTTCCGGCTCTATCCCGGTGCGATCGGCAAAGAGCAAGTGACCGACTTTCTCAAGGCGTTGGTACGTCATATCGATCGCCCGCTGCTGATCGTCTGGGATCGGCTGCCGGCGCACCGTAGCCGCCTGGTGCAAGAGTTCATCGAACTCTCCGAAGGCCACATCGCAACCGAGTACTTGCCACCCTATGCGCCGGAGTTGAATCCGGTGGAATACATCTGGGCTTACTGGAAGCAGCACGAGTTGCCGAACGTCTGTCCGAAAGACTACGGCGAGCTGAACGAGCGGGCCCGCAAGGCACTCCGCCGCATGTACCGCAAACCGCGTTTGATCACGGCCTTCTGGAAACAGTCTTCTCTTTGTTTTGACTGACTCTATATTATGCGGGAGTCAATAATCCGTCCGTAAGCTCCTCGGTTGCCCGCATCCTTACGGACGGATTAGCACTCACTTGCCTTTCCATTTCATTCTCGCTACCGTGATATGGCTTTAAGCCCTGGTCCAAGTGGGTGTGATCTCGTGCGATTTTGAAGAACGCCCAACGAGTTAAGGAGACGAAATGGACTATAAAATCAAGCGGGGGGACCAGGAGTTTGGCCCCTACGGATTAGTCGACCTGAAGCGCTACGTCGCCGAAGGGCGCATTGCTGCCAGCGACCTCACCAAGAGCGAAGGGATGGAGGAATGGGTGCCCGTTTGGCAGGTGACGGGCGACAAGGAGATCCCCCCGCCGGCAGTTGCGACTGCCCCGGTTCCGGGCAGGTCTGCCGGTGCCCCCGCGACGAATCTAGTGCCTCCACCCGACCTACACTGGGCGCTGCTACTGCTCCTTTCGTTGGTGACATGCGGGCTGTTCGGGCTTGCCTGGATGTTCATCCAAGCGAGCTGGGTCAAAAAGGTGGAGCCCAAGAATAACAGCATTGTGCTCTACGGCCTATATTTGGGTGTCTATTTCGTGGCTATGTTCCTGATTACCATGGGTAGCTTTACGTCTGCAGAGGAAGCGTGGATGGCAGCGTCCTTCCTTGTGGCCGTAGTTTCATTCGTTTTCATTGTTACGGGACACTTTAGGATTAGACGCTCGCTGCACGAATACTATCAAGGTCCGCCTATCCACTTGCGTCTCGGGCCTTTCATGACATTCTTCTTTAACACGCTCTACTTCCAGTATCATTTCACCCGCATCAACGAGTGGCACAAAACCGGAGTGCTAGTACTTGGTTGCAAAAGTAAGCGTAATTATGACCACTTGGACGAACCTATCTATTTCTCAGGGGTTGCAGAACTTCGCACTTCGTTCGACCAACGCCTATCTGTGCGCGAATCCACTGAAAACAAAGACGAGGACAGAATTCCGGAAGGTCATGTGTTATGACGCGCACTTTTGCGATTAAGTACTAGGAGCGTAGCCGCGGCCTTACCCCAACTGGTCGTTCTGGGTGTCATCGAACACATGCGCAACTGTTTCGTAATAACGCAAGCGGCCTTCTGGACCGTAGTCGCGACCCTCGCCGCGCTCTTCCTGATCTACCGCTACACCCTAAGATTGGGTCTGGCGTTCCCCGCCTGCTGGTTCTATTCCCTCACTGGATTGCACTGTCCCGGCTGCGGCGCAACCAGGGCGCTTCACGCGCTGCTCCAGGGCGAAATAGGACGAGCGGTAGACTACAACGTTCTGGCGGTTGTGCTTGGACCTGCCGTTATGGCTTGGTCCGTCTTTCTGTTGTATAGAGCGCTCCGCTACAGGCGAGTGAGGCCCCCTGCCATCCCTGGCCACGTACTGGCAGGCGCTTTGCTGACGGCGATAACGTTCGCCGTTTTGCGAAACCTGCCCTTTGCTCGCTTTCCTTTGTTAGCACCGTGACGTAGCCCCCGACTTTGCCGGCTCAAGAGGGAACTATTGACTCCCGCATAATATAGAGTCAGTCAAAACAAAGAGAAGACTGTTTCCAGAAGGCCGTGATCAAACGCGGTTTGCGGTACATGCGGCGGAGTGCCTTGCGGGCCCGCTCGTTCAGCTCGCCGTAGTCTTTCGGACAGACGTTCGGCAACTCGTGCTGCTTCCAGTAAGCCCAGATGTATTCCACCGGATTCAACTCCGGCGCATAGGGTGGCAAGTACTCGGTTGCGATGTGGCCTTCGGAGAGTTCGATGAACTCTTGCACCAGGCGGCTACGGTGCGCCGGCAGCCGATCCCAGACGATCAGCAGCGGGCGATCGATATGACGTACCAACGCCTTGAGAAAGTCGGTCACTTGCTCTTTGCCGATCGCACCGGGATAGAGCCGGAAGTAGAAGTTACGCAGCGTCAGCCCCGCCGAGACGGAAAGCTTCTCCCAGTTGAAGTTAAACTGCAGCACCGGTGTTTGGCCACGTGGCGCCCAGGTGCGGCAGCGATGCGGCTTCTGACTCAATCCGCTTTCGTCGATGAAGACGAGCGTACGGCCTTCGTTTTGGGCTTTTTTTTAATGCGCTTCCAGGTCTTGCGCTTCCAGGTGCGGATCCGCTCTTCGTTGCGCTCGCGCGCCTTTCCGGCCGGGCGTTGCGGGCTCCAGTCGAGCGCTCGCAGGATCTTCCAGGCGTGGCCTGCGTGGTATGCGACCCCGAACTCGTCTCCGGTCAGCCGAGCCACCCGCGGACAGCTCCACAGGGGCGTTGGGAAGCCGTGGGCTTCCGGGCCTTCCAGCAGCAGCGACGTCAGGCGTTCGCGTTGTGCGGCATCGAGGAGCGGCTTGCGTCCGGCGCGCCCGGCCTGGCGGAGTCCGGCCGCACCCTGCTCGCGGTATTGCCGCCGCCACTCACTGACGGTTTGGCGAGCGACGTTCAGCCGTCTCGCCGTCTCGGACTGATTGTGGCCTTGGTGGAGCAGCCGCATCGCTTCGAAACGGCGCTTCTCCAGCGCCTTGAAATCCCGCTTCACACCTTTGGGGTTGCCCATACATATATAGATGCCCCACACTGTCAAAAAGTGTCATAATAATTTGCGGGATTCAATAGGAGCTAACTCTGGCTATCCACGTCAGCGCGAAAATGGGCTGCCTGTTCTCGTACATCGCGTTTCAGTTCGAACAGACCGGCTTCGAGGTACACCGGATAGGGCCGCGGCTCCGCAAGGCGCTGGACAGAGTCGTGAAGCCGCCCAAGTTCATCGAGCGTTTTCCGGCGCGCGGTCTCGATGGGCACCGGTTCGTAGACTGGGCGTCCGCGGCGGAAGACAGGAACCAGCACGTCCTCGCTCGGGTGGTCGGCGGGCAAGGTGTGCACTTGGGCCGGGTCGTCGGGATCGAAAAGGTTCCAGTCGCCCGCAGGCGGTGCCGGTTCGTTGTAGATCGCGTCCGCGACGTACTGCCCGGCGCCGTGAAATCGCCGCACTTGAAGAATCCCGGGAGTGGAGCCCTTCGCCGGATCGTCCGACAGTTTGATCTTGTGTTGCCACTCGCCGCCGGGCTCGCGAAGGGCCGACAGCTTGTAGACGCCTCCGAGCGCCGGGTCGTCATGAGCTGTGGAGAGGCGGGTGCCGACGCCCCACACGGTGACGGCCGATCCGCGCTTCTTGACATCGCTGATGCGGTGCTCGTCGAGGTCGTCGGAACCGACGATAAGCGCTTCGTGGAAGCCCGCTTCGTCGAGCATCCGGCGCGCCTCGATGCTCAACCGGGCCAGGTCGCCCGAGTCGAGCCGAATGCCCACCATCCGGTGACCGGCAGCCGACAGCTTCTTGCCGGCTTCGATCGCGCGCTTCACACCGTCCACCGTGTGGTAGGTATCGACTAGGAAGATGCAGTTGTTGGGCATCGCGCGGGCGTAGGCGTCGAAGGCATCCGCCTCGGTCGGGAACGACATGACCCAGCTATGGGCATGGGTGCCGCGGACGGGAATACCGAAGAGCTTCCCCGCAAGGACATTCGAAGTTCCGGTGCAGCCGCCGACGTAGGAGGCGCGGCTGGCTGACACGCCTCCGTCGGGGCCCTGTGCCCGCCGCAAACCGAATTCAAGCACCGATTCACCCTTCGCGGCAGTGCAAACCCGGGCCGCTTTGGTGGCGATCAAGGTCTGGAAATTGATGATGGTGAGGAGTGCGGTCTCAACAATCTGCGCTTGAATCAGCGGCCCTTTGACGCGCACGAGGGGTTCTTGCGGAAAGATCAGCGTGCCCTCGGGAGCGGCGTCCACGTCGCAGGCGAACTCCATTCGGCCGAGGTATTCCAGAAAGCGAGGTTCAAACAATGGCTTGCCGTCGTTGCCCGTGAGAGTCGCTAGATACTCGCAGTCACTCGGATCGAAGCGTAGCGCTTCGAGGAACTCGATCGCCTGGGCCAAACCGCAAGCGATGGCGAACTGACCCTCGAAAGGGTTCTTGCGAAAGAACAGGTGGAAGACCGCTTGGTGCCGATCCATGCTGCTCTTCCAGTAGCCCTGCGCCATGGTGATCTGATATAGGTCGGTGAGCAGCGCCAGGGAGTTGCCGGCATGAGAAGGTTTGAACATGAACGGGCGGCTTTCGGGGGAGACTCAGCCGGGACGGCTGACTGCGCCCAGCATAGAGGATCTGTCGAAGTGGCCGCAAAGCAAACGGACAGCGGCGATGGGGTGCGCGGGTCCGGAAATCCGCCCCGTTTTCCAGATTTCTGATTCCTGTAAGATCGAGGTGTATGAAGGTCGCGATTGGCTCCGACCACGGGGGCTTCCCTCTCAAGACAGAGTTGGCAGGGGTCCTGGAACGCGACGGCCACGAAGTCGTCGACTTGGGCGCCCACGAGTATGACTCGACTGACGATTACCCGGATTTCGCCTTCGCCGTGGCGCGGGCCGTGACCGCCGGGGAGGCGGAACGCGGCATCGTCGTCTGCGGTAGCGGGGTGGGCGCTTCAGTAGCGGCGAACAAGGTTCGCGGGATTCGCGCCGCCTTGTGCCATGACAGCTATTCGGCCCACCAAGGCGTCGAGCATGACGATCTCAACGTGCTGTGTCTTGGCGCCCGCATCATCGGCGGATCGCTGGCGACCGAGTTGGTGCGAGCTTTCTTGAACGCGGAATTCAGTGCGGAAGAGCGGCATCAGCGTCGGCTGAACAAGGTGCTGGCCGTCGAGAACGGCGAGGGCTAGTGAACTGTCGCAAAGAAAACTTAATGGTGAACGGGCAGCCGGGCGGGCACAGGAGCACGCCCCTACAGTCTCGCTGGATACTCCTACGTGGGAGGCATCGCCGCGACATTCCACTAGCCGGGTCTTTGATATGTCCACCATCATCTACCTGCACGGTTTTGCCTCCGGCACGCAGTCCCAAAAGGGCCGCTATCTCCATAGCCGGTTCTCGGAGGTTGGCGCAAAGGTTATTCAGCCCGACCTAGTAGACGGCGAGTTCCGAGATACCACAATCAGCGCGCAACTCGAAGTGGTCGACCGTGCGGTCCGCGACGATGAGCCGGCTCTGCTGGTCGGATCAAGCCTGGGCGGTTACTTGGCCGCCCTCTTCGCTTCGCGCGAGCCGTCCCGAGTAGCCGCGCTTGTGCTGCTCGCGCCGGCGTTCGATTTCGTGCGGCTTTGGGCCGAGCGGCTGGGCTGCGAGGCGATGGATGCGTGGAGACAAAGCGGCGAGATGCCGGTTTATCACTACGGGCTCGGTGCCATGTCTTCGATCGGCTACGGTTTCTTCGAAGACGCGCTGCGGCACAAGCCGTTCCCCGCGGCGCCGCAGCCGACGGTGATCTTTCACGGACGCAACGACGACCTGGTCGACCCGGAAGTGTCCGTGCGATACGCCCGGGGCAAACCTCGGGTCCGGTTGGAACTAGTCGATTCGGACCATCAGCTGCTGGACGTCCTAGAACCGATAGGCGAAAGAATGCTGCGATTCTGTCGCGAGCTTGAACCTTTCCGGGGTGCTTGGGCGTATTCTGATACATAGGCCCGTGAGCCAGGCTTCCAGGCGATTGGTTGAGAACGCGCTTCGCGATTCCGAGGCGTTCGGGGAAATTGTCGACTGCCACAAGTCGATGGTCCTTAGTGTTGCGTATCACTTTTTCAGCAATCGCTCGGTCGCCGAAGATGTGGCTCAGGACGTCTACCTGGAGCTGTATAGGAATCTTGCGCGCATCGAGTCGGACCTGCATCTCACGTTTTGGCTGCGGCAGGCCGTCACGAGAAAGTGCATCGACTATACGAGGCGTCTGAAGCATCGCCGCTATCAGCCGCTCGAGGAGGTCGTCGAGCCGGGGGTGGAGACGAAGCAACGCGACCCGATGCTGGCCGAAGCCCTTCGAAAGAAGGTGCAGGCCTTGCCGGAGAGGATGCGCATGGTTGTGATTCTTCGTTTTCAGGAGGATCTGAAGCTGGGGGAGATCGCCGAAGTGCTCGACATGCCGTTGAATACGGTGAAGACAACACTGCGACGGGCGCTGGCGCGGCTCAGGGAAAAGGTAGCCGCGTTGGAGGGGGAACTTTGTTATGGAACCGCGCGACGATGAATTGATGGCGGAGGAACTGAGGGGAGTCGAGAGCGAGCTGCGGGACGCCTACGCCCGCCGCCAGCCTGTGCCCGGCTTCACCGAGCGCGTGATGGAGCGGGTTCGCGTGAATGGGGACCATGCATCGGAGCCGATCAGGAAACGGCCCGGAAGACATCCGCTAGCGTGGCGATGGGCGGTTGCCGGAGCGATGGCCGCCTCACTTGCTGTGGGTGTCTACATTCAACAGGACCGCAACCGGCAAGCGGGTATCGAAGACGAACGAGCGGCGGAGGAGTTGATGCTGTCGCTGCAGCTTGCCGGCCAGAAGATCAACAAGGCTCGCGACGTAGTTTTGCGGCACGGCGCGGGGGAGGTTGGACCATGAGGTTGGCGTGGCTATTCGTACTCGTGTGGTCGCCGGCACTACTGTGGCCTCAGTCGGGGGTGCAACTTGACATGGATCTCGGCCACCTGGACGAGAGAGCGCAAGAAGTGGTGCGCGTGAACCTCGACGGCAAGTCGCTGCAGGGGGGGGGCAAGCTGCTCGGGATTCGCAAGGGCGTTACCGAGCCGGTCAAGAAACTGCTGGGCGGCCTGAAAGGCATCTATGTGCGCCGCTTTTGGTTCGGCAGCAAGAAGGCCTATAGCGCGGAGGATGTCGACTCGATTCGCAAGCAGATGAAGGCGCCCGGTTGGGTGCCGGTCATCGAGGTTAGAGACCGCAACAAGACCGAGGCCGTTTCGATCTACTCCTATGTGGAAGACGAACAGGTCAAGGGAATAACTGTCGTCTCCGAAGAGGAGCAGGAGTTTACGGTCATCAACATCGTGGGACCGGTGGACCTGGGAACCTTGTCGGAACTGGGCGAGAGCATCGGGTTGCCGGCGATGAATGTGGCTACTACCGCCCTTCCTTCACAGACCGCACTACCCGATCCCGAGCCGGCCCCAGCGGAACCGAAATAGCCGGCTTCCCCCTCGCTATAATCGGTTGGTTGGCGTCCGCGAGTGTTACGCAGTTGCTTCCGGTCGAGCCGTGACCGCTAGGCAGCGGTGGGATCCATCTCGACCTGACGGCCGTGGCTCCTGATTAGCAACACGCTTCGCACCTGGCCGCCGGGTGAACCTCGATTGCCTATCGCCTCTCAGCTCCCCGACCGGCGCAGGTTTCTCCAAGCGGGTCTCGCCGGCCTTGCCCTCGCGACCACCTGCATTCCGCGTTTGTCCGGCCAGACGTCTCGCCGGGTTCAACGCTTGCTGATCGGCTTCCAGACCGATCCGGAGCGCGTGATGCGGATGCTGCCGGCCCCTCTCAATCTTGCCGGGGAAGCGGACATGTGGCTCGAATACGTTGGCGTCGTGCCCGAGCCGAGAACGGTGCTTCATCCAGGACCGTTCGCGGCGGCGGTTCTTCGGGTGGAAGTCGAGTATGACGGGAAGCGGGGTTGGTTTGAGCCGCTGCACTGGACCAGCCACGAGTGGGGCCGCTTACTTGCGCGCGAGTATCTTGGGCTGGCGGCGAAGGACGCGGAGATCAACCTCGAGACGTCGGGCGCTCAGGTGCGCGCGTCCGTACGACGGCATGGGGCATTGCTGCACCGGCTGGAAACAACGACAACCGACAAAGGCCCCCGAGCTTCGGACGAGCCGCCGAGGCTGCCGACCTTCGTGTACGACTACCGTCTCGACGCCGATTGGCGGCGGGGACTACTGGGCCTCGGTGCGGTCCGTCTCTTGCAAGTTCCGCCTCAGACCGCAGATGCGAGCGGTGGAGATAGCGGTGTGGAGTCAGTGAGCCGCCTTTGCGATCCAGAGGGCACGACGTTCGAGTGGCCTACGGCGTCAGCGGCCGATCCGGTAATCGAGCTTCCCGTGAAGCAGATACAGTCCGTCACGTTCCAGGAGGCGTCCACGGAGACTGGGTCACTGGTTACGAGGCCTTCGCGGCCTGTTTTTGTGACCAAGGTTCGAAGGGAGGCCTTCGAGACCTCAAGCCTCGTCCGCTACGACAGACCTGTGAGCCAACGGAGGACTTGGAAGCCCCTGGGGTGGCGCGAGAAGGCCAGCGCTTGGAAACTAAGCGATGCGGAGACCGAAGACTATCGAGTGCGCCGCGAGCTTCGGCTTGGTCCCTTTGACATGATTGACATTCGGTTTTCGGGCGAGGCCGACAGCCGTCCCGACATCCTACCCCCGCCATGCGTGGGAAGCATTCGACATGTGCTTCGTCTCTTGGCTTTTCGCGTGGAAGCAAGTGATCTGTCACCAGTTCCCTATTCGGAGGCGTGGTTGCTGGCTTTTTGCGTCGTCGGGCGCGCGCGGGGCTGGTACGCCCTTTCACACGTCGTCGGCGAAGGCGGGGACGTTCTCTTCGGCCGAGAGGTTTTCGGCTACCCCAGCAAGAGCGGCGAGATCGATGTTATTGTCACTCCACGGGACTTCCAGGTCGAGGGCCGCCGCTTGGGACGACTGTTCTGTGCGGGTCAGGGGACTGTGCGGGGCACGGCAACCGGAACGTCACTCTCCCAAATCGACGTCATCGGGCTGCGTCCGCGGTCACTGCTGTCGAATCCAGGCCCAGCCGATCTCATCACCCAGCACTGGTATTTTCAGGGTCGCTTCTACCAGGTGGACCGGTCGTCGCTGGCTGTTGTCTTCCCGGAAGAGCCCGCGCGCGGCCTGGGGGTGGCTTCGGATCCCTGGTTTGAGTTGGGGCCGTTGCAGGTTTCGTCAGCGTCTGTGATTGTCGATGCCACCATGCAGCGGGGGCCGGGTCAAGTGCTGGCCCAGGCCTCGGATTTTCTGCCCTACTACGCCGAGCGCTGTGACGGCGTGATCCCGGGAACCGATGCTTCCCCTGCAACCAGCCGGCCCACGTTCGTAGCGCGCCCGCAGCCGCTGACACGCTCGGCTCTGCGAGTCCCGCCGGTGTAGTTTCGCGCTGCGAGTGTCACGTCCGGCGAGGAAGACTCACCCTGGGCTTGCGGGCCGGCACGGGGGCCGGCCCCTACCACCACAAGCGGGGTCCTTGATCGGACTGCGGCACGGTAGGACTCGGTGCTCGCTAGGGAGCGAGGAGTGTGCGGTTCTGACCGGTTTCAGTGAAGGCGCTGCAAGAGCCGAGCAGGGCTCGGCTCGGCACGCCACGGGCGTGCGCCACTCCTAGCCAGCGTCCCATCACCCTTTCAGGTTTCCTGTCTCTTGGTGACGTAACTTACCTAGACGGTCTTGTCCGGGGCATAACAGAGGTCTTCGAGGCTGCACTCGGTACAGCGAGGTTTGCGGGCCTGGCACACGGCTCGTCCGTGATGAATGATCTGGTGGGAGAAAAGGATCCACCTTTTCTTGGGTAGAATCCGCATCAGATCTTGCTCGATCTTCTTAGCGTCGTTCTGTTTGGTCAGGTCGAGTCGACCGGCGATACGTTGCACGTGCGTATCGACCACGACTCCGCTTGCCTTGCCGAACCATGTGCCAAGCACCACATTCGCTGTCTTGCGCGCCACGCCGGGCAACGTGAGCAGCTCGTCCATGGTAGCGGGCACTTCGCCGCCGAAGTCGGAGAGGATTCGCCGCGCGGCCCCAATGAGAGACTTGGCCTTATTGCGGAAAAAGCCGGTAGACTGGATTTCGCGCTCGAGCACGGCCGGCGGTACGGCAGCCATGTCCCGGGTAGTGGGCAGCCTCTCGAACAGTCCGGGCGTTACCATGTTGACCCGTGTGTCAGTGCATTGTGCGGAGAGGATCGTCGCCACCAGCAGATGCCAGGCGGAGGTGTGCTTCAAGGCGCAGTCGACGTCTGGATAGTCCTTGTTGAGGCGGCGCAAAATCTTGCTGACGCGGCGCTTGCGCTCCTCGGCGCCGGCAGGTCTGGGGCTCCTTTTCTTCATGCTGTGCGAAGAGTTTGGCGTCGGCGCCGGTCTCGTTAGTGGACTCGACAAACTGCCCACGGGGACGCAGAAGCTCGCCGGCCGGCGTTTCTCTGCTTGCGAATAGAAACGCGATCATAGCATGCCAATCCGCATACTGCTCACCGGCATTGCGTTGCTCGCTCTCGCCTTCGGTTCGACACTCACATCCTCTTTCCACTTCGACGACTACTACATGCTCGAGGACCCGGTGGTCACCGAGGCCTGGGGATGGTGGGATGCCTTCCGCCTCGAACGCACTCGGCCGCTCACCTACGTCACGTTCTGGCTGAACTACCAAGTTGGGGGAGAAGATCCCGTCGGCTACCACGCTTTCAACCTGCTGCTTCACGGACTAACGGCCTGGCTGGTATGGAGTGTGTCCCACAGGCTCTTGCGGCCGAGGGCGGCTCTACTGGCAACAGCGGTGTTCGCTTTCCATCCCATTCAAACCGAAGCCCTGGCCTATGTGTTCGCACGAGCGACGATCCTGGCCACCCTGTTCGCGGTCCTATCGTGGCGAGCATGGACGGACAAGCGCTACTGGCGCTCGACACTGTGGTTCGCCGCTGCCCTACTGGCCAAAGAGGAAGTTGCGGCACTGCCGCTGTTCCTCGTAGGCTGCGAGTGTTTCTGTGCCAGGAGTCCCTTTGGAGATAGTCGATCGTGGCTGAAACCGTGGGGCGTGATGTGGCTGCTGGTGGCCGCGGCGAGTACGCGCCTGCTCTACGCCGCATCAGTGACCCAAGGTTCTGGTTTCGCCTTCGACCTCGGTGAGACTACGCCGGTCAGCTATCTGTTGACCCAGGGGCGCGCCGTTTGGCTTTACGCCCGACTGCTCTTCATTCCAGTTGGACTGAACTTCGATCACGACGTCTCGCTGTCCGCCGGCTTGGACGCCGCCACCCTAGCGGCCTGGATAGCGCTAGCCTCCCTTGTCTTCTTGGCTGTTCGCCGAGCGCGGTTGCGGCCGCATTGGTACTGGTTGCTCGGCGCTCTTGTCCTGCTGACGCCGACGTCGAGCGTCGCGCCGCTGGCTGACTTGGTCGGGGAGAGGCGGCTCTACTTGCCCCTGCTAAGCGCGAGTCTGGGACTGGGAGTGATGCTGGCTCGGTTGCCGCGCTTCGCCGGCTTTGCCGCCGTGCTCCTACTCGTCGGCCTTAGCTCTTACCGCGCGTGGGATTGGCAAACGGAGGAATCGCTCTGGCGCGCCACCGAGGCGGCGTCTCCCAACAAGGTCCGCCCTAAGCTTCAACTGGCTCGCGCTCTGGGCGCTAGGGGGCAGGAAGACCGCGACGAGCAACACCGGCTGCTGCAGGACGCGAAGCAGCTCGAACCGGCCAACCTCGACGTGGTGACCGAGCTCGGGGTCTTCTACTTGCAGACCGGCCGGCCGGCACAGGCGTTGGAGCAGTTCAAGTTGGCGCTGGATTCCTCCCCGACTGATCCACAGGCCCGTACCAACCATGGAGCGGCCTTGTACATGCTGGGCCACCGCGACGAGGCCGGTTGGGAGTTCGAGCAAGTTCTTGCCGAGGATCCCTGCAACTTCGACGCACGCAACAACCTGATCCTGCTGCACCGCAAGGCGGGCCGGCTTGGGGAAGCCCTGGAACGCGCCGCCGAACCTCGCGACTGCCGGCTGCCTCCCGCCCAGCGCGAAGCCCTTCGCTCCGCTCGAGAGGAACTGGGTGGACCGGGGCGGGACCCCAAGAGTTCCAAGGCTCTACGACCGTAGGATGCGTGACAGGCTGCCGCTGAAGCTCTTCAAGGCCGCCGAAGCACGCGCCCCATCCCGAGGACTACTAGCGGCTGCAACGCTCTCCCCGGCGGCAGAGAAGGCGAACGTTCCGAAAGCGACGCAGGTCACGTGGAGGAGAGAAGTAATCAACCAGGTTTGGTCGGCTCCCAGGCTCACCCACGCCGCCGGCAGCAGGAATGGCGATGCTTCAACGATGAACACCACTCCGAAGGTCGCGAACACGACTTTAACGTTCCTGGAGACAGCTAATCGAAAGAACGCGGCGAACGACAGCAGCAGAAAGCAGATCAGCGTGAGAACGAAATAGACGCTCCCGGCGCCTGAAAGCCAGAATTGGCGCCACGTATCCACGGTGAGATCACGGAAGATCATCGCCAGAAAGATAGCTCCCGCGCCCGCTAATGCGACGTACATTGCCAACTCACCCAGTCGCTGCAGTCCCTTGAAGCCGGAGAGAACGTTGCGGAACAGCTCCACAACAAGACAGAAGAACAGCGTCCAAGAGAGGGGCTGGTAGACGACAAAATGCCATCCGTAGAGGCCGGCGGTGACCGGACTGGGCGACCTTACATACAGCCCGTGGAGACCCAGTCCCAACACCGACATCACAGCCGTCGTGAGCAAGTAAACGAAGAGGACTCGATAGGTCCCGACAAGCTGAAGTCGCCTGAGCTTCAGTGCCCAGATTGCCTGCAGCCCGCTTGCCAGAAGAATGGCAATGATGGCGATATTAGGCCCGCTGATGTGGTCCACGGAGATGCCGCCAAACACCGCAGCGAACGACATCATAGCATAGGGCTGTACGTCGCCCTTCTATGACGTAGAGGCAATCACGAGAGCCAGCTGGGTACAGGAACCCACGCACCCTGTTGAACCAGGGAGACGGCGAAGAAAAAGTGGCCGGCTAGTAACAGTCCATGCAACCGTCCCCCGGGAAGCAGTCGGGAATGGGCATGCACATCGGACAGTCAGCTCTCAGAGTCGGCTCCGCCTCTTGCGGCACCGCGGAGAAGAAGTACCCCGCAGCGGCAGCCAACGTCACCTTCAAGGCCAACGCGGTAGCGAATAGTGATTTCTTGAGCATAATGGTCCTCGAGTTCAGTGGTTTTCGGATGGGTACCCTGATCATGCACACTAGTAATACAGCGATTAACGTAAGACTGATAAGCTTAATACCCTACTATCTTACACGAGTTGTGTCGGGGTACGCAACAGAAAATTACGGTTCTGATTTGGCCCGAAATCTTGGGGTGTCAGGGGTCCGGCACCCCTCTGTGAAGTGTTTGGCGGCGTTGTGTGTGTGGGGGGGGGGGGGGGGGCTCAGCGCGGGCGGGGGCACCCTCCGGGCCGTCGGCAGATTGATCCTTTCTGGGGCGTTGCAGTGCCCTCAGGCGTCTGATGGAGGGGGTTCGTGGCCCAGCGGTCCGGGTAGGCCGTAAAGGGCTCACTTCACACGCAACGGTCGCGGCCCAAATCCTTACGTAAGCCTTGATGACCGCGTGGCGTCTCGGCTTGGCGTGAGAGTCACACTCGCCCCGGACGGGCGTCTACGGTTGTCGCAGTCTGGACGCCCCGCCCCTTCCCAAAGCGCTGCTCGCTGCTTCCTTGCACGGTTCCTAGCCCCGGCAGGGGCGTTTGAGCCTTCCTGTTCCCCATACCCACCGGGTCGTGTCGACGAAAGACAGCCACTCTGTTCGAGTCCCACCCACTGGGTGTCAGCAACAGACAATCTCAAACGCCCCTGCCGGGGCTGGGGATCAGTTGCGGGTTTTTCCCACGGCTTGCGCCGTGGGCTATTGTCAAACGCCCCTTACCGGGGCTTTCATCGGTGGGCGGATGCAGGAGGCTGCTCAGAGGGTGAGGGCGGGCTCGATGGCACAGGTGCGGCGGACAGCAGTATCAAGCGCTCGTCAGAGTGCTTACGTACGGATTAGGGTCGCGGCTCCGAGCCGCCGGTAGGGTACACTCGCTGTTTAGGTGAGGAGCAATCAGCTTCTGAGCGAGCAAGCGAGCGTGCCGGCACAGACCTACGCGCGGGAGGTGGAGGAATTCAACCGGCGGGTGAGCGCTCAGGGTCTCGGCAACGTCAGCGGATATCACTGGTACCACACCATCGAGCTGAGGGACGGCCTGGTCACGCCGGGATTCTACGACCATCGCTCAAGCCTCTCCGCCTTTCAGTTCCCGACCGACATGGGCGGAAGGAGCGTGCTCGACATCGGGTCCGCCACCGGCTTTTTCGCCTTCGAGCTCGAGCGGCGGGGCGCGGAGGTCGTCTCGGTCGAAGTGCCTTCGCTGGCCGACCTGGACCGCTTCCCAGGGCAGACGGTCGATCAGACGGTTCGCAAGATCGAGGCGATGCTGGCTTCCGACGGCGAACCAAGTGCCCGCGACCTGACGGCGGAGCAGTGCTACTTCAATCTGCTGGAGGGGCCGTTTCAATTCTGCCACAGGCTGCTTGGCTCGAAGGTCAAGCGCTGCTACGCCACCGCGTACGGCCTGTCGCCTGAGAGCCTTGGTAGCGGCGGCTTCGATCTGGTGTACATGGGGGACATACTGTTGCACACCCTGCACCCCTTGGAGGCGCTGGCGTCAGCCGGCCGCCTCTGCCGCGGGACGCTCGTGCTCTCCCAGTTCATCCCCGAGATGAACGACGACCGGCCGGCGATGCTGTATGTGGGGGGTGATGATCCCGAGGCCGACGAGGTCTCATGGTGGTGGCCGAACCGGGCGTGTCTAACGGAGATGCTAAAGAAACTGGGGTTCAGCAAAGTCCTGGAAGTCGGGACCCACAGCGGTGTGGTCAAGTCGACTGGATACGAGTATGAGAGGGCGATTCTTCATGCCCGCAGAAGCTAGCCTGGCCGCCCGGGCCCAAGGACCCCGCCCAAGATCGTAGACCCGGCGGCCGGCGCGAACTACCTTTCCGCTCCGGCCATCCAATCAGGGCTCTTCAACACTTCGCGCGGACGGCTGCCGTCGGGCGGGCTGATGATGCCGTCACGCTCCATGGCGTCGAGGATGCGCGCCGCTCGGCCGTATCCTAGCCGCAAGCGCCGCTGCAGCGTTGAGGTCGAGGCCTTGCCCATCTCGAGCACAATCCGGACGGCATCTTCGTAGGCCGGGTCATCGAAACCGGCCTCACTGGCGCCATGCTCCTCAGCCTCCTCGATCGGAGGGGCGAGAAATGCGTTCTCGTAGTCGGGCTCACCTTGATCCTTCCAGGCCTTGACGACGGCGTGGATCTCTTCCTCGGTGACGAGCGGGCCGTGTAGACGGAGCATACGGCCCGAGGCGGGCGGCAGGAACAGCATGTCACCCTGCCCGAGCAGCGATTCGGCGCCCATGGAGTCGAGAATCGTCCGTGAATCAACGCGCGTGGCCAGCCGGAACGAGATGCGTGCGGGGATGTTCGCCTTGATCAGACCCGTGATGACGTCCACGCTGGGGCGCTGCGTGGCGAGGATCAGGTGGATCCCGACCGCCCGGGCCATCTGCGCCAGACGCGTGATCGACTCTTCGATCTGGCGGCCTTCCACCACCATCAAGTCGGCCAGCTCGTCAATGACGATCACGATGTAGGGCAGCTTCCGCAGCGGCTCGCTCTCGTGCAACTCACCCTCTGGCGGCTCGTCGTCCTGGCGCGCCGCGTTGAAGGTATCGACCTTCTTGTTGAACTGGTTGAGGTTGCGCACCCCGTACTCGGCCAGCAGTTTGAGACGCCGCTCCATCTCGCGCGTTACGTTCTTGAGCGCGTTGGAGGCCTTCTTCATGTCCGTGATGACGGGGGTGAGCAGATGCGGGATATCGACATAGAGGCCCAGCTCGACGGTCTTCGGGTCGACCAGGATGAATCGCACCTGATCGGGGTTGGCCTTGAACAGGATCGACATGATGATGCTGTTGATCAGCACGCTCTTGCCGGATCCGGTCGAGCCCGCCACAAGCACGTGCGGCATTGCTGTCAGGTCCGACGCCTTGATGCGTCCGTTAATGTCCTTGCCGACCGCCATGGTCAGCAGCGACGAACTCTCGGTGAAGTCCGGCGACTCGATCACTTCCCTGAGTGCGATGATCTCCCGCCTTCGATTCGGCACCTCGATGCCGACGGTAGACTTGCCCGGAATACGCTCGACCATGACGGATTCGCACTCGAGCGCCAGGCAGAGGTCTTCGGAGAGATTGACGATGCGGCTGTACTTGATGCCGGGGTTGGGCCGGAACTCGAAAGTCGTGACGACGGGTCCGGGATTGATCTGCGTCACCGAGCCGCCGACGCCGAACTCTTCGAATTTGGCGCAGATATGGCGGGCAACCTCGTGCAATTCTTCGGAGTCGTAGCCGCCGCGTTCGTAGGGCGCCCGCAGCAACAAGGTCGAGGGCAAGTGATAGGTCCTCGGCTCCCGTACGACTGAAGGCTCCTCGTCCATGCTGGGCGGGCCGAAGCCGTTGAGCGGCTCCTCGGAGTGCGGAGGCCCGCCCTGCGCGGCTCCGTTGTCCTCATAGGGTACGATCGGGGGCAACTCGGGCTCGTCCGGCTCCCCGGCCGCGGCGCCCTCGAGCTCCTCGGTCCCATGGAAAGGCCGGGCTGATAGGGGGGCGGGTAGTGGCTGCGACGCGACCTCGTGCCGGGCACGAATCCGCCGCCCGCGTTCCTCCGCCTTTTGCGCCGCGTGCTCACGCCGGCGCCCGCGCCAGGCCCGCCACCGCTCACCGAACACAGCCGCCCAACCGCGGCCGCTCACCCACCAGCGGCGGGCGCTATCAATTTGGAACGAAGAGACCAGATAAAGCGCCACGACTCCCGCCAGTACCAACCCCAGAGTCGCTCCCGCCTCGTTGAGGTAGAAGACCATCCCGTCTAAGACAACCGCGCCGATCACGCCCCCAGCCAGATGCGCCCCTCGCCCAAGCAGCACGAACGGCCTCAGTCCAAGCGCGGTACAGGCAACCAGCAAAAGCAGTAGGGCTCCCACGAGCCGCGCCCCGGGCGTCGGCATGGGCATCGAGCGGACCCACCGCCAACCCAGCAGGAGGAGGTAGAGCGGGAGTAGGAATGCCGCTAAGCCCAGCCACTGCAGCAAAGCGTCACTCAGGTACGCGCCGGGGAAGCCAACGAGGTTGTAAGCGCGGTCCGAGGGACCCGCTACGCCCCACGACGGGTCGTGGGGATGGTAGGAGACAAGACTCAGCGCCAGCGCGATCGCCAGACCGAGCACAACAAAGCCGATCGCCTCGTTGAAACGGCTCCGGCCGGTAGGTTGTAGAAAGCGCATCCTTCTCACCCCGCTCGCTTCGGCGCCGTTTCACCGGCCCGAGATCGCGCCGGCCTCAGCCGCCGGCGGGGAAGCGGAAGAATAACGCTAAAGCCAATACTATTATGCCAAAGATGACACGGTAGTAGATGAACGGGCGCAAGGTCGCTCGCTGCAGGTAGCGCAAAAAGAACGCGATCACGGCGTAGCCGCTCACGGCGCTGACCAGCACGCCGACGGCAAACGGCG
Organism: Bryobacterales bacterium; assembly: GCA_965248255.1. Taxonomy (GTDB): domain Bacteria; phylum Acidobacteriota; class Terriglobia; order Bryobacterales; family UBA6623; genus JAKZVK01. Next base: position 516,851 of record CBDFIW010000004.1, on the reverse strand, counting down.
CCTGTAGCTCGGGCGCGATGCCCCCTTGGCCCCAGGCATCGTACGCCGCTTTGCACGATGCGCCCGCAATGATGGGCGAAGAGAGCAGAAAGGAGAAGCGCGCCGCGGCCGGGCGCCGCAGGCCCCGAAACAAGGCCGCCGCGATCGTGATGCCGGCGCGCGAGGTCCCCGGGATCAGAGCTGCCGCCTGCGCGCAGCCGATCACCATCGCGTCGCCGAATGAGACCCGGTCGAGATCGCGATCGAACCGGCCCCGGCGCTCTGCCCACCAAATCAACCAGCCGATCGCGACCAGCATGAAACCGATCACGAACGGGCTCCGCAAAGTGGTTTCGACGTAGTCCTCGAACATCAGCCCGGCCATGCCGGCGGGAAAGGTGGCCGCCACCAGAAAGGCAAACAGGCGCGGATTCTCGTAGAGATCGTAGTCGGGCTCGTGCGGGTTGGGCTTGAGGACCCTCCGCCCAAGCGCCAGAAAACCGAGCCGAACCCAGGTCTTGGCGAAGTAGATCACCACCGCCGCCAGGGTCCCCAAGTGGACGGCGATGTCGAAAAGAAGGCCCGGGTCGTCCCAACCGAACAACCAGGGAACGAGGATGAGGTGCGCCGTACTGCTGACCGGCAGGAACTCAGTGGCGGCCTGGACCAGCGCCAGCACCACCGCTTGGTAGATTGGCATCCAGATGCGAGCGGGCGATCACACAATCAATTAGACCGCCCGGTTATTGAGCGACGGGTTCGGCGGCCCGGACGTTGACCAGGTTGCCTTCGGAGTCGTACTCGATCTCTCGCGGCTCGCTGAGGATCTCAATCTCGGGGTTCTGCCTCACTTCGTCGAGCAGGTTCTCGCTGATCATCAACTCGCCCAACTCCATGGTGTTCTGGATCCAAGCAATCGAGATCTCCGACGGGTTGACCCTGCCGCACGTGGGTGCCATCTTCTCAATACACGTGCGGTCGTCGCTGTAGTGAAGCGGAACATAGGAGGCGGTCAGGCTTGACGCCGTCAGGCTGTTGATCCAGGTTGGCTCGAAGTCGACCTTGTTGTAGAGCCGGTCGGAGATTACATCCGCCAGGCCGATGCCGACCCCGTTGCCATTGCTCAGGGGGCTGAGGTCGCGCGCGAAGATACGCCGGATGGTGGGTACGTTCTCCCACGTATTCGGTCCTCGGCGGCCGCTGCGGTTGATGACCTTGGTGTCCATGCCCGCGCCGCTGAAGTTCTTGCCGATCTCATCGACGATCAACAGGTCGAGCTCCTTGACCGGGATATTGGCCTTCCACGACTTCGCCCGCGCCAGCAACTCTTCCTCGCGCTCGACCATGCCGGCGGCCCCGACCGCGTGGACTTCGGCCGTGTTGTGATGGGCGTCTTCGAGGATCGCCATCCCGCCCAGCATCTTACCCGTGTCGAGAACGACTTTCCCGACCGTGCGGATGATGCGTTCGAGCCCCAGGCGGAGTCCGTGGGTGTGATACCGCTGCGCGCCGGCCCATTTGCCCAAACCGATCGCCATCATCTTGTGTATGCCGCTTTCGAGCGTAGCCTCGAAGTCGGTGTGCCACTTGACGCGGGAGCAGAGCATGGCCCCGTCCGCTTCGTACGCGTCCTTCGACATGACCACTTCGACGCCGTCTTCGGTGGTACCGAGCGGCACGACATCGAGGTTGCTGACAATGGGACAGCCCATGGTCTCTGCAGTGATCCCGTAGTGGGCCAACACGTCTGCCTGGCCCGGTCCGGTCGCAGCGCCATGGCTCCCCATGACCGGAATGATGAAGGGCTTACAGTCCCGCGACTTCCAGAAGTCCGCGACGGCCTTCGCGATCACGTCGATGTTCGTGATTCCGCGGCTGCCGACGCCGACGGCGATGCGGCTCCCAGGCTTCACAGCCAAGGCCCAATCGGCCGCCTGCATCTCGGCGCGCACGGCGGCGGCCACGTCCGGCAGGCGGCGGTCGGGAAAGTTTTGGCGAATATGGACGAGCCTATGGAGTTGCATGTTGCGCACTATTATAGCGAGGAGAGACGAAGGGTTGCGATCGAGGTTCGGCGCGGCACCTGCCAATCACGATGGGCCCCTAACGGTATGACCGCCGCACCGCGGTACAGGTTTGACAGCCACCCCAACCCCCGCTACGATCCAAACGAAAGGCTTTCCGCTTCACCCGTCCGCGCTCGTAGCTCAGTTGGATAGAGCGTCTGGCTACGAACCAGAAGGTCGGGAGTTCGAATCTCTCCGGGCGCGCCACCTATCCCCTTTTGAATCAGTCCCTCTGTCTTCCTCATCGCCGGTCGTTGTGCCGTAAGAAGAGCAAACAGTGTCACGAAAACACACTGGAGGGCCGCTGCTGATCGTCTGGGATCGGCTGCCGGCGCACCGTAGCCGCCTGGTGCAAGAGTTCATCGAACTCTCCGAAGGCCACATCGCAACCGAGTACTTGCCACCCTATGCGCCGGAGTTGAATCCGGTGGAATACATCTGGGTTTACTGGAAGCAGCACGAGTTGCCGAACGTCTGTCCGAAAGACTACGGCGAGCTGAACGAGCGGGCCCGCAAGGCACTCCGCCGCATGTACCGCAAACCGCGTTTGATCACGGCCTTCTGGAAACAGTCTTCTCTTTGTTTTGACTGACTCTATATTATGCGGGAGTCAATAAGACAGGAGGAAGCGGGATGGAAGCATTTGGCATAATAGGCTTGGGAGTTGCTACTATGGGGTTCATAGACTCCATGAGCGCTTGGCCAAAATCGCCAAGTTGGAGAAACAACTGAAAGGAACAAGAGTACTGGACAAATAGTACAAATCGTGACCTCGTTGATACACCTCACGGTCTTCGCAATCTCTATTAGTGTGCTTCCGGGGTTTGCTGCGGAGCCGCCCGGGGCCCCCCGCTTCTCGTCACACATCTTCTCCATCCTGCGGGAGAACTGTTTACAATGCCACTCCGGAGATTCCCCGCAGGCCAGGCTGTCTTTACAAACCGTTGGTGACATTCTCAGGGGCGGGAAGTCAGGGCCGGCCGTCGTGCCCCGAAAGCCGGCCGAGAGCCCGCTGCTGGCGATGGTGTCCTCAGGAACGATGCCCATGGGCGGGAAACCGCTGGGCAAGGAAGAGATCGCGCTCATTCGCCACTGGATCGAAAACGGGGCCCGCGGAGATAAACCCGAGTCCTCCGAACCGGCGAAGGCGGCCATCCGCGTCACCGAGCGCGACGTGATGGCGACGATCTTGGGCGCTAAATGCTTGCCGTGTCACGGCCGGCGGCGGCAAGAAGCGAATCTTGACCTGCGGACCCGTAAAAGCCTTCTCAGAGGAGGCAAGTCCGGTCCGGCCATTGTTCCAGGCGAGCCGGATGACAGTCTGCTGGTGCGGCGAATTGTTGCCGAAGAAATGCCGCCTCTGGAACTTCAGGAAGAGTTCTCCGTTCGGGGATTAACTTCGAATGAGCTCAAGAAGCTGCGGAGTTGGGTGGCCGCCGGTGCGCCGGCGGATCATGACTTGCCCGTGGAGTTTCAGGTTGAGGAAGATCCGCTGGTCAGCGACTCTGACCGGCGCTTTTGGTCTTTCCAGCCGCCAAGGCGACCTGCCGTGCCGAAGGTCAAACGGAACGGCCGCATCCGCACTCCGATTGATTCCTTCTTGCTCGCGAAGCTGGAGAAGAATCAACTCGGCTTCACACACGAAGCGGATGGGCTGACCTTGATGCGCCGGGCATACTTTGATTTGATCGGGCTTCCGCCGTCGCCCGGGGAGATCGAATCCTACCGAGCCGACAACAGACCCGACGCGTACGAGCGGTTGGTGGATCGCCTCCTCGAGTCTCCTCACTACGGCGAGCGCTGGGCGCGTTACTGGCTCGACGCGGCCGGCTATGCCGACTCCGAAGGCGCGGTTTCGGCCGACTCCATCCGCCCAAACGCCTATCGCTATCGGGACTATGTCATCCGATCCCTGAACGCCGACAAGTCCTACGATCAGTTCCTGATCGAGCAGATCGCCGGTGACGAGCTGTTCGACTACCAATCCGTGGACGAGTATACGCCTGACCAAATCGACAAACTCGTGGCGACTGGTTTCCTCCGGATGGGGCCCGACTCCACCTACAGCACCGAGCAGAACACTATGCCGGAGCGTCTGGCGGTGGTCGCGACCCAGATCGAGATCTTCACCACGGCCGTCATGGGCCTAACGATGGGCTGTGCACGCTGCCACGACCACAAATACGACCCGCTGCCGCAGCGCGATTACTACCGGCTCAGCGCGGCGTTGCAGACCGCCTACGACCCGTATGACTGGCTGTCACCCAACCTGGGTTGCATCGGCGTGGGCGCCAACTGCGACGACACCAACACTCGCTTGCTCCCGCTGCTGTCGGCTCGTCAGCAGCGGGAGGTCGAGGAAGCCAACGCTCCCACGCGGAAAAAGATTGACGAGCTAGAAGAGCGGCTGAAAGAGAAAGCCGCGCCAATGAGAGAAAAACTGGTGGCGGAGAAGCTCGAGAAGCTACCCGAGACTGTACAAAAGGATCTACGCACTGCGCTGGAGATCGAGCCCGAGAAGCGAACCGACGTCCAGAAATACCTGGTGGGCCGGTTCGAATCGGCGCTGAAGGTGACGGACGAGGAGATCGCTGGGCGATCCGAAGACTTCGGCAAGGAAGTGCAGCACATTCAAGCACAGATCGATGCTGAGCAGAAGAAACTGAAGCCGAAGCCAAGAATTCGTGCGCTGTTTGACATGGGCGGGGAGCCCACTCCCACCCGGATGCTGTTGCGCGGCGAGTTCACCAACCAGGGGCCGCTCGTGGACGCGGGCGTGCCGTCGGTCCTGAGCGTGGGGCTCGCCCCTTACCAAATCGAACGGCCCGATTGGAGTACGGGAACCACGGGAAGACGGCTAGGCCTGGCTCGCTGGCTCTCGCAACCTGACCACCCGCTGACAGCCCGCGTCATGGTCAACCGCATCTGGCAAGATCACTTTGGGACGGGCTTGGTCACGACCCCGGGCAACTTTGGTAGCAACGGGTCGCGGCCGAGCCACCCGGAATTGCTCGATTGGCTGGCCACCGAATTCGTGCAGCGAGGTTGGAGTTTCAAGGCGATGCACCGGATCATCATGACCTCAAGTGCCTATCGGCAGAGTTCGCGTGCCGCGGCCGACGTCCTCGGAGTGGACCCGGGCAACCGGCTGCTCTCGCGGTTCCCGCTACAAAGACTCGATGCCGACGCGCTTCGCGACTCCATCCTCAAGGTCGCCGGCCGCTTGGATACCACCCCTTTCGGCCCGGCAGACGAAGTGGAGGTCAAGCCGGACGGCGAAGTCGTCGCGAAGCCAACGGAGCATGGCTACCGTCGCAGCATATATGTCTTACAGCGCCGTTCGAAGCCCGTTACGGCACTCGAGACCTTCGACGCCCCGCTGCTGACGCCGAATTGCCTGCGCCGTCCCCACTCGACCGTTTTATCACAGGCTTTGCAGTTAGAGAACAGCGACCTGGTTCGTGAAAGCGCGCGCTTTATGGCCGGCCGGGTGATCGACGCCGCGGGTGACGACCCCCGAAAGCAAATCGAACGCGTCTATTGGACGACCCTGTCACGCCCTCCGATGCCGGAAGAAGCCCAGCTAGCCGAAGAGATTCTCCGTGCCCTCACCCGCGAGTGGTTGAAGCATCTCCAATCCGAAATACCGGCCGAGCCGATCGCCGCCAAAGCACGCTGGCTCGCTCTGGCATCCTTGTGTCAGACATATCTCAACTCGGCGGAGTTTGTGTATGTCAAGTAGTGGAATGTCACGGAGATTCCTTAGGCGCAGGAGTATCCGGCGAGACTGTAGGGGCGGGCCCCTGTGCCCGCCCGGCTGCTCGTTACCATTAAGTTTTCTTTGCGACAATCCACTAGGCGAACATCCGGGCCATAGCTTCGGGCGACATGTTCTCATGCATTGATTGAGACGCAACGATGAACGCGAAAGCGAATCTGACGACCAGACGTGGTTTCTTCTCGAGCGTCGGCGACGGTCTCTATGGCATGGCGCTTGCCTCCTTGCTCGGCAACGAACTGTTCTCCGCCAATCCCGCCCTAGCCTCAACCCCTAGACGGGTCTACGATCTCAAACCGCGCCACCCGCACTTCGAGCCCAAGGCAACGTCGGTCATTCAGCTCTTCATGAATGGCGGGCCCAGCCAAGTCGACCTGTTCGACCCCAAGCCGGCGCTTACCAAGTACGCCGGCCAGCCGCCCGCCCGGGATCTCGCCAGCGAAGTCCGCGCTGTTCGAGAGACGGGCGGCCTAATGCCCTCGCCGTTCCCCTTCGCCAAACACGGCGAGTCGGGCATCGACGTCTCTGATGTCATGCCGCACCTTGCTAAGCGGGTAGATGACATTGCGGTGATTCGCTCGATGTTCACCACGCATATCGCACACGAGGCCTCGCTGTTCATCATGCATTCGGGCCGGTTGTTGCCGGGCCGTCCGTCGCTGGGAGCGTGGCTGGTCTACGGCCTGGGTACCGAAAACCAAAACCTGCCGGCATACGTCGTACTCGACGATCCGAAGGGCCTGCCGGTAAACCACATTCAGAACTGGCAAGCGGGATATCTGCCGGCCATCTATCAGGGGACGCGGGTGCGCTCGGAAGGTTCGCCCGTGCTCAATCTGCATCCGAAGCAAGAGTGGCCCGGTCCCGTAGTCGAGTTGTCGCGATCGCTGCTTCGCAAGCTGGACCAAGCACACCTGAAACAATACCTCAGTGAGTCAGACCTGGAGGCACGCATCGCCAGTTACGAATTGGCCGCACGGATGCAGTTGGCGGCGTCGGATGCCTTGGACGTTTCGCAGGAAAGCGGTCAGACACGCGAGAATTACGGGTTGGACAGCGAGCCAACCGCCTCCTACGGCAAGCGCTGCCTGATGGCACGCCGGCTCGTTGAGCGCGGAGTACGGTTGGTGCAGATATACATCGAGGGGCAGATCTGGGATAACCACAGCGCCATCGAAAAGGGTCTGCGCTATGCCTGTGGTAAGACTGACCAGCCCATCGCCGCCCTACTGGAGGATCTCAAGGAGCGTGGCTTGCTCGACACGACGCTCATTGTGTGGGGCGGAGAGTTCGGGCGTCTCCCGATTGCCCAGCAGCCCAAGGCCGGTGACGTTGGTCGTGACCACGGCCCATCTGGTTTCAGCGTCTGGATGGCGGGTGGCGGCGTCCAAGGCGGAACCGTCTACGGTGCCACGGATGAGATCGGCTACAAAGCCGCCGAGAATCCGGTTAGCGTGCACGACTTCCACGCCACGATCCTTCATCTGCTCGGTATGAACCACCGGGACCTGTTCTACGAGCGTGAAGGCCGCCCGGAGCGCATTACCGACGAGATCCCCGCCCGAGTCGTGGACGAGATCATCGCATAGGCCTCGCTGATACAAACAGTTGCTCGAAAAGCAAGTCAATCAGGCCTCGAGTAGAATCGAGAGACTCTAGCGGAGCGCTCTGAGTCGTCGGGTCGACTTTTCAGACGGCATGAAGCGTGCCGTTTCGTGGGGAGAAGTTCATGCGACCCCACCGTCGTAACTTCATGGGAGCCATGGCGGGCGCAGCCGCCGGCCTATGCTTGCAGAGCGGGTGCACGCCACACCAGTCCACACCCGAGGAAGGGCCCAACACCGAAGTTGCAGTAGCTCCTCAGCCTAACGTCCGTTCGGGACTGAAAATAACCGACCTGAAGACGACGATGCTTGAGGCCAACTGGGGACCCTGGCAGCGCAGGTGGCTGCTGATTCGCATTGATACGGATCAGGGCGTCTACGGCTATGGAGAGGCCGCCCATGCCACACACCAAGTCAAGTCACTTGTTCTCGGCTACAAAGACCTTCTGATCGGTGAAGACCCGACGAACGTCGAGGCTCTTTTCCGCAAGATGGTGTCGCGGGCTTACGCTGGCTTCACCGCCTCTCACTTCGACGGTGGCCTAGCCGTGCACGCCGTCAGTGGAATAGAGACGGCGCTCTGGGACCTCGCCGGCAAGGCCGCGGGTCTGCCCATCTACAAGCTTCTCGGCGGCCGTCACCGCGACCAGGTCCGACTCTACGCCTGCGTAGGATTCCTGGACACCTATCTGGAAATGGAGGACGTCTATAAGCGACTAGGCATCACTTGCCTCAAGTTCGACACGACCCCAGTGGCGATCGCGGATGTTCCTGGCGTTACGATGGACAAACACTTGACCCGAAAAGGGCTGCTTCAGATTGTCGGGCTGATGGAGAAGATCCGTGGTCAAGTCGGCGACGACATCGAAGTGGCCGTTGAAGCCCGCTGCGGAACGGTTGCGAATGCGGTGCGTTTCGTCAAAGCTCTAGAGCCGTTCGATCTAACCTGGGTGGAGGATCCGATCCCGCCCACCGATATTGAGGGCTGGGTGACCCTCACAGCATCAACGTCGGTACCGATCCAGCTCGCCGTAGTCTTTCGGACAGACGTTCGGCAACTCGTGCTGCTTCCAGTAAGCCCAGATGTATTCCACCGGATTCAACTCCGGCGCATAGGGTGGCAAGTACTCGGTTGCGATGTGGCCTTCGGAGAGTTCGATGAACTCTTGCACCAGGCGGCTACGGTGCGCCGGCAGCCGATCCCAGACGATCAGCAGCGGGCGATCGATATGACGTACCAACGCCTTGAGAAAGTCGATCACTTCTTTGCCGATCGCACCGGGATAGAGCCGGAAGTAGAAGTTACGCAGCGTCAGCCCCGCCGAGACGGAAAGCTTCTCCCAGTTGAAGTTAAACTGCAGCACCGGTGTTTGGCCACGTGGCGCCCAGGTGCGGCAGCGATGCGGCTTCTGACTCAATCCGCTTTCGTCGATGAAGACGAGCGTACGGCCTTCGTTTTGGGCTTTTTTTTAATGCGCTTCCAGGTCTTGCGCTTCCAGGTGCGGATCCGCTCTTCGTTGCGCTCGCGCGCCTTTCCGGCCGGGCGTTGCGGGCTCCAGTCGAGCGCTCGCAGGATCTTCCAGGCGTGGCCTGCGTGGTATGCGACCCCGAACTCGTCTCCGATCAGCCGAGCCACCCGCGGACAGCTCCACAGGGGCGTTGGGAAGCCGTGGGCTTCCGGGCCTTCCAGCAGCAGCGACGTCAGGCGTTCGCGTTGTGCGGTGGGAGAGGCCGCCGGGGCGGTGTTGTCAGCTTGCTCTCGTCCGGGCTGCTCAGAGGCCGGCGAGCCATTCACTGACGACCTGTACGAGGTGTACGAGGAGAAAATCTCAATTATGTCGGCAGAGTCTTCGGTCTGCTGGAAAGCAGCTTGCCAGTAACCGGGTTGTTGGTCAAACCATGCAGCAAATTCCTCGGTCTGCACGTCTTTCCTCCAGCCGGGCACCGCGGCATCTACTTCCGCCAGCTTCGCCTCGATTCCGCGCCGCCGTTCGGCGTCGGCACGCTCCGCCAGTTTCCGCTCGGCTTCGTAAAGCCGCTCCTGAAACGGGCTGAGCACCTGTTCCAGCGAGTCCGCCACGTCGGGGTCGAACTCACGCACTCTCTTCAGCGCGTCCGTCACCGGAGACGCCGTGGCGTCTTCCTGCTCGGGAGCGGTGCTGTCGGGAGCGCCGTCACGCTCGTCCTTGCGCACGCCGCCAAACAACTTTTCCTGCAAGATGTTCTTCGTCGTGTCGTTCGTCTTGCCCGCCGCCCAGGCGTGGACCGCAGTGTCGAAGCGCCGGCCCTGCCACCACTCCGGGTACAGGCCCGTCAGGTGCGCCGTCATCTCGTAGGCGCCTATCTCCGTTTTCCCCACCCGGTTGCCGCCCAGCACCGCCCGCTCCCTGGCCCACTTGCCCGCCGCGAAATGCTCCATGTGCTTGCTGTACGCCCGCCGCGACAACGGCCCCTCGGCGGGGTAGAGATCGAAATAGCGGTCCCGCTTGGCCCGCTTGCCGAATGCCTCCAGCACCACCCCCAGCTTCCGCCGCTGCTCGGGCGAGAGCCGCGCGACCGCCTCCGGGTCCCGCGCCAAACGCGCCACCCGCTCCGCCGTCGCATCCATTTCGGTCATACCTTCACCCTATCAACGCCGCCCTTTATTTTATAATCAAAGGAGAGCTTCGCAAACGGCTTCCGCGGCCCTCCGCCATGTCCCCTCACTCGCAACTCCCGCTGTGCTGCCCCTGCGGCAGGGGGGAGCTCTACCGCCGCGGGCTGTGCGAAACCTGCTACAACCGCCGGCGGCGCGACCGCGCCCGCTTCTCGGGGCGCCGCGACCAGGCCGCCTGCTACGGCGCCTCCTCCAGCGCCTTCCCGCAGCAGTTTACCGGCCAACAACGCGACGACGAGTCCGGGATGGATTACTTCGGAGCCCGCTACTACCGGCCCCTGTTGGGGAGGTTTACCTCGCCTGATGCGCCCTTCGCCGATCAGTTTGAGTCTGACCCCCAGGGCTGGAACCTCTATAGCTATGTGCGAAATAATCCCCTCAAGTACTTCGATGACACGGGTGAAGCCGTCAAGGTCGCATCTAAACAACTGGAAGTCCCCATCAACGTTATGAGGGCGGAATCTACCTCCGCCGATACAGCCTTGGGTGGATATGAAGGGCCTGATGCGCCTGATATCACGTTGGTGATTGGTGCCGCCGGATTCGATGCAGATGAAAAAACCCCAGTGATTGGCAAGACCACCGCCAGTATCGTTGAACCGAGGACAACCTACGGAACACCGGACGACCCTGAGGCCATAATTAAAGTCCCTGCGCAACTCAAGGTGGTGACGGTCATAATCGACTCCTCAATAGCAAAAAACAGGAAGAAGCTGGAAAACACGCTTGCTCACGAAATCGGCCATGCCGACGATGCCAGAACGAACACCGCCCAATACCTCGCCGACAGTAGACGTACAAATGAAACCCGAGGGGCCACAGAGCATGGCAAACGTCCCGAAGAAAAGAGAGCGAACAGATTCCGCGACCGCGTGAACAAGGAGCGCAGGGAACATAGGAAGAACAGCAAAAAGCAATTGGAGCAGGAGGAGCTACGCGATTAAGGAATGCAATAATCCAACGATGCGGCCACAACTGACAGTCGTTACGTGTGCTCTTCCGCTGTTTGCCCTCGGTTTAGTGAATGCCGAAACGGACGAAACGACGGCCAGAGTGCTAGCTGCCAATGCTGTTCGAGAAGCGATGCGCTTTGAATCCTCTCGCCCATTGCGTGTAATTCGAAGACAGGATTGGGAGGATGCGCTATTCAGCCTCCAACTATTGGTCACGGGTCGAATCGCCAAGGCTGCACTCTTTTTTGAGGTAAGAGGGGATGGCTCCTTCGTCTTGTCACCCGATGAGGCCGTGACCATCGTTACCTCACATGGTTCTCGAAAATGGGCCGTTGCGGTCGCAAGGGACAACGGCGAAGTGTTCGGGCTCTATGGACTACCTGATCCAGAACTGAGCTTCCAGCAACTTACGCAACACTCGCGACTATCAATAAGTTCGGAAGCAGATGCGGAGAGGGCCGCTTTTCTGTTCTTCAAGACAGTGAAGAATCTCGATGGGGAGACGCTTGTCTACACTTCAATGCAGCTGCGGCACCGAGTTGAACGTCACTATCACCACAAGAATCCTAAACGTAGATCTCGATCATTGGCGGCCAAGTGGTGGCGCAGATTCCAGAAACACCCGCTGACCGTCCCACTCGGAGTGAGAGCGGCTCAAAGCGATAGCGGTCAAGAGTTTGTGGTTTCGCTAGCGTATACCGAGGCCGTCAACTACGAATCCATCGCATTGGCCGTACTCTGGCTCAAGGTCAGCGCATCGGGCCATTGCGAAGTTATCGGTAGAGACATCACCTTCGGAGGGAGCTAGTTGTTATCTTTCAATAGGATGCTCACTCGATCCCGTCTGAGGAATCGGCGGCCACAACTAGAAGGCCTGCTTCGCCCCCTCCCTCCACGCTCTCCGCGCTCTCGGGAGTCACCGAGATCACCTTCTCCTTCATCGCCTCCAGAACCTCATCCGCCAACGCCCGCACCTGCTCCGGCCTCAGATCGAGCGGCGCCGTCTCGCCCTTCGCCCCCCGCTCGTCCTCCCGCCAGCTCCGCCGCGCCTTCAGCCAGAAGATCGCCGCCGCCACGCTCGCTCCCTTCCGCTTCCCCGTCACCGGGTCCACCACGCCCACCGCCATGTCAAAGAGCGATTGCGCCACTTGCGCGTCCGCATCAAGTGCCCGCGCCCGCGCCTTCCTCAACTCGGGATACGTCCCGATCCAGCGATCCAAGGTCTTCTGCTCTATGCCCAGAATCTCGGCTACCTGGTCGGCTTTGTAACCGGCCAGGAACGCCCGGTACACGATCCCCGGATGGAGAACCGGGTTGAAGACCTGGATCCTCCGCTCCCCATCGACCCGCTCCCGCGTGGCCCCAGGATCGCGTATCAACTGCGGCTGCTTTTTTTCATTTTTCGCTTTTTTCAGGATAAGGGTTTTTGACATCACAGCGTCCACGCGGATAAGGCATACCAGACAAGACCGAGGGACCCGCAAGCGAATCCGGCCCCCCGCCCCCCGTAGGCTTTGACCCACCCCCCCCTGCCCGAAAATGCGCGATAACAGAAATTATCGCGCACTTTTTTAGGCCGCTCCCCTGGCTCGTGGGGAACACACAGCACGTACGTTGCGGGCCATCGGCGGGCGCTGCCATGGTCCCCAAGGCTCGCCGTACGAGACAGCCCCGACCCGTAATGGTACGATGACATCATCATGCCGCCACTGAAGCGACACGGCGGATCCATCGAAGCGCCCGGGCTCAACGAGCATCACGACGACCTGAACCAGTGGACCGGCGACCCGTCGCCGGAGCAGATCAAGGCGGCTCGACAGGAGCTCGGCCTGAGCCAGACGGACTTCGGCGCGGCGCTGGGCCTGCGGGGGAAGCACCGCAAGAAGCAGGTCCACAACTGGGAGTACGGGCGGTCGCGGATGTCGGCGGCGTCGGCGATGATTCTGCGGGGCCGGCTGCGGTCGCATCGGCGGGTCGCGGCTGAGCGTGAACTGTACGGCTCGGCAGCGCCGGAGTAACTCGTCGTAGAACGGCCCATGGAAGCCCTCTGGGGCGCTCCCAGCGTTTTCCCACCCCCAACCACCACCTCGACCGGGTAAATCGCTCCTGGGCCGTCCTAGGGGCTGGAACCGGGCATTCTGGGCGCTTCCGAAGGGCCGCAAAAACAGGAACGGGGATCTCCGTTCCTCCCCCGCAAGGCTGAGGCTCAGCGGGTCAAAGGGAATGCAGCCAGCTCTCCTGGTGGCGGGATTGCTAACGCCGGATGAAGCGCCCTCGGGGCCGAAAAAGCGATTGTGCCACCTAAGACATTGATTCTATTGCAGTTGAGTAGGGGTGGCACAGAGTTGTGCCACTTAAGTTGTTGATTCTATTCTGCTTAGGTCTGGTGGCGCACTTTTCCCGGGAAATACGCCCCTTACCGTATATTCATCAAGGGGTGTGTGTGGGTTTTTTTTGACGACCCCTACGAGTACTTGATGGGGTCGCACGTAAGGCGTGTATTTGACAATTTGCTGTGCCATCGCCCTTTGTTCCCCTACTACTACTACTAAACTCTTTAAATATATATATAGGGGGAATCGCCGGGTGGCACAAAGGTGGCACAAAGGTGGCACAACTCTGTGCCACCCCTGACTCCGACTCAATAGAATCAACAACTTAGGTGGCACAATCGTTTAGAATCAATCACTTACAGACGACCCGTCAAGTAGGGTTGAGACCTACGTGTTGAAAAAGTGCGCCACCTTATGTGCCACCTAACATGCTGATTCCACAGCAGTTGAGGTGGATTTCGCGCTTCCCCCAAAAACAGGTCAAAGAAAAACATGGCTGCTGCGGTTGCTGCCAGAAAAACTGGATGCCGCAAAAACGGGGATCAAAAAAGTGAAAGCCGCAAGCCAAAAAAGTGAAAGCCGCAAGCCGAAAAAGTGAAAGCCGCAAGCCAAAAAAGTGAAAGCCGCAAGCCAAAAAAGTGAAATCCGCATGCGGCTTCCAGAAAAACGCATTGCGGACGGCTTCGGCTCCCCTCAAAAAAGTGGAATCCTCACCAAGAAAAGTGAAATCCGCAATCGAAAACCTGGAGTCCGCAAGAGAAAATCTGGAGTCCGCAAGCTGGGCTGTGCCACCCTTGGTCGCGGACAGATGGTATAATGCCTTGTTGGACGTTATGAACCACTGAACCACTGAACCACTATGGCTTAAGGAGGACGTTCTTGATGGACGACCACATGTCATCTCACCCCGCCGCGCGGCTGTTTCCCCTGATCAAGGGCGACGAATTCGAGGCGCTGGTCGACGACATCCGCGAAAACGGCCAGCGCGAGCCCATTCTGATGCACCCGGACGGACGCATTTTAGACGGTCGCAACCGCTACCTGGCCTGCCGGAAGCTGGGCATCGAGCCCAAGTCCGAGCACTGGGACGGCGAAGGATCCCCCGAGGAGATCGTTCTCAGCCTCAACCTGCACCGGCGGCATTTGTCGAGCGCCCAGCGGGCGGCCATCGCCGTCGAGGTACTGCCGAGACTGGAGGCCGAAGCCAAGGAGCGCCAGAGACTATCAAGGGGCCGGGGGAAAAAAGGTTGTCAGAATTCTGACAACCTTTTTACATCCGAGCAAACATCAGAAAACAATGAACTTAACGACGCTTAAAAAAGCGAACAAAAGACGAATATAACAAACGGCGACGATGGTTACGAGCGGTCTCTGGATCGTGCCGCCAAGATGTTCGCCACCAACCGCGATTACGTCTGGTGGGCGAGGCTGATCAAGGACGCCGACCCCGCGCTTCTCAGGAAAATCCGCGACGGGGAGATGAAGATCGCGGTCGCCCGACGCAAGCTGACGAGAAGAGCGTTCCCGACGCCCAAACAGGCCCGCCGCATCGCCTTGGCCGAGAACCGCGACGTTCTGGCTCGGGACGGGCGGCGCTACGGCCCGCCGGGAGAGGACCCTGAAAAACCCCCGGAGCTCGAAGTGGGCGAGCAGGAAGCCCTGGCGTTCGTCGACGCCGTTGTCACTCTCGGCGCGCTGACGTTGGGCCCGGACGATCTCGCCGGGAAGGTCCCCAGCTGGCGGCGGGATGAGGTCGAAAACCACCTGGAAAACGCCATCAACTGCCTATGGGCCTTCGATAATGAATGGAATCAGCGGGACGATGACGGCTAACCGGGCTGGCTGCTCCATGGGCAACGAAGGCGGGTGCGGTTTACGCGACTTTCAACAAGGGCAATATTCCGCTTAGGGCAGTGCTGTGGTGGTTGGACCGGTCAACGTCTGATCCTGGTTTTCTCGGTCAACCTGACTGCCTCAACGACTACGGGCTTTTTCCGATAAAGTCCCATGTCAATCCCGCTGCGTCAGCTTGTGACCTCCGACGTCGTAGGTCTCCCGCCACCACGCGATCGCCCGCCCCAGGCTGCGCTCTTCCTCTGGCGTCAACGTGCGTAAGAACGCCCGGCGCTCCCGGCTCGTCAGCATGCCGAGCGGGTGGGCGCGCTTGATCATGGCCCGCATCAGATCCCCTGTTACGCCTAACCGCCTGAGTTCGGTGCGGTAGCGCGCGGCGGCCTCGGTGTCGTTGAACTTCAGCGCCATGCGGTAGTAGAAGTAGGCGTTGCCGCGCTGGCTCGCATACAGCGGCGCGCCGTCCGCGCCCTCGACCGCCCGCAACCACTGGTAGGCTTCGCCGCGAATCTTCGAGTAAGCGCTGTAGCCGGTGTGCCGCGCGTCGACGAACGTCGTCGCCAATATGCGCCCGGCTCCCGGTGACGGCCGGCCGAGCAGGTAGTCGTAAGCGGGTTCGACCTGAGCGACCGGAACACGTGCCGCCAGCTGTCCCGGACCAGCCGCGGGTTGAACACGTCGGGGAAGAAGCTGCGGCCGGCCAGGGCCTCGCCCGGCACCTTGATCGTCGGCGTCACCCCATTGACGAGGCGGTTGATCGGAGCTTGGATCACCGCCTCGGCCACGTCGCGCCACGATCCCCGGCCTTTCGAGATGTGCGACAGCGCGGCCCGCACGTCATCGAGGCCGAACCAGCCCATGAAATCACTCAACGCCCCCGGCACGCGCAGCATCACGATCTCGCCGTTCCACTTGCCCATGATGAGATGCAGGCGGCGGCGGTCCTCGTCGCGCAGCTCCTCCTCGAGGTCATCGAATAAGAGCGTGTTCCACAGATTCACGCCCACAGTGAACACCATCGCGCGCCAAGTCAGCCACAGCGCGGCCCGCGTGCCCACCCTGGCGCCCAGCGCCGCCAGGCTGCTCGCCCGTCCAAAGCCCGTCTTCGTGGCGTAGATGTTCGACGCCAGCCGCATGTAGCGCTTGGTGTTGATCTCCTGCCAGGACCAGAACGGCACCATCCACTTTCTGAGCACCTGGCCATGGACGCTGATTGCTCCGTAGTCGCCGAGCGACTCGCGGGCAATGTAGGCCGCGCGGTCGGCATCGGACGAGATGGCGTTAGCCTGGTCGATCTGGCCAGCGCCGTAGCCGACCAGCGGCATCAGGTCCCCGGTCAACCGGCCCGGGTTCTCCCTCCGCGCCGTCTGAATCTCTTCCCTTAGCCCCAAGTACATGGCGTAGCGCAGGAGGTTCTCGCGGAACGTGGTCGAGCGGGTCAGAAACTTCCAGGCCCCCTTCAGGCCGCGCATGCCGAGACTCGGTCTCTCCAGCAGCCCCTCGATGTCGTTTTGGACGTCATAGACTTCCGAAATCGCCCAGCCACCGTCGAAGACGCCGCGCTCGGCGGCCTCCTGGTAGGTGGCGCTCGGGGTGCCGTTCTTGACCATCACGTCCCACGTCTCCCGCAGCGCCCTCTCAAGGTACGTCCGCTTGAGCGCCTTCGGGAAAGCGGCGATCACGCCGTCCAGATCGCCGGACAGGTTTTGCGCGTTGTACTTGAACCAGCGCCGCGGATTGACGAGGGTCCAGATCTTCCACCCCCGGATGGTCTTGAGGTACATGTCGAGGACCGCCAGCTGCGCTGAGTCCTCGTGCCCGAACGAGTCGAGCGTGGCGGCGAGCTCTGCCGGCAGCACCATCTCGAACTTCGGCCCACCGACGACCAGTTGCTCGCGCATCGCCTCCATCGCCGCCTGGACCTCCTCGGCGGGGAACACCCCGGCCATCCCACCGTCTTCGAGTACCTGGCCAAGATTGGATGACAGCCGGCCGATGACGTGTTCGGGGACCGTCATGGCCGTGAACAGCAGGCGTCCGGCGTCGGGCTGCCAGGCTTCGAAGCCCTTCCAGCGCGTCTCGCCGCCGCGGCGCAGCTGCTTGAGCGCCCGCTCCATGTTGTTCGAGTTGATGTAGCGGTCCCCCAACTGGTCGGTGAGGAACTGCCGCCGCTCGTTGACCGCTTTGAGGATGCCCCGCGCCGCGATCGACGAAGCGCCATCGAGGTTTTGCGCGGCCCACACGACCAGCGGAAACACGGAATCCTCGGTGGCCTCCACCGCACGCTCGGTGTCCATCAGCAGCTTGTACTCGCGGCGCAAATGGCCGGGCACGTCGGCCTCGTCCAGCGACGCCCGCAGCGACCCGAACCCCTTGCCGATCCTCTTGCGGAAAGCCTGCAACTTGTTTCGAATCGGCGTCTTCAGATTCGTGAAGTCGATGTCCTTCGAGTTGTCGTCGAGGAACTTGCGGATGTCCGCCGGTGTCTTGACGGCGTCGGCCAGGCCGCCGCCAATACCGATCAGGCCGAGCGCCGCGCGAAATTCTTTCACGACCAGCTCGTCCGTCAGGACCTTGTTGTGATCCCGGGTCGCCTGCTTCAGCTCACCGCGCTGGTTGTACTGCGGCGATTCGGCGAATTGGGTGAGCACCTGGGCGGTCTTGATATCGACCTGCGCCCTCTGGAGCCAATCAGATTCGGCTTCGAGCAGGTTGGTGTTGATTTCGAGCGTGGTGCCCATGCGCCGCGCCCACTTGGGCTTGCGGACGCCCCGCACCCGGCCCGCCCGCAGTTCCGTCTCGGCGTACTCGATGACCTGGTGCTTGATGTAGTTCTTGCGTTTCAGGCGTTCGGCGGAGATGACACCGGCCTCCACCATGCGCCTCGCCACGCTACGCACGTAGGCCTGGCGGCGGCGCACGCGGGAGGCCAGATCGGGGTCCTTATTGATCGCCGCGTTGGTCTCGCGGTAGCTCTCCATGAATTCCTCGGCGTCGGCCCAGAAGGGCACCTGCATGCCTTGCTTGACGTCGCCGTAGAAGTCGTCCATGAAGACCTTGCGGGTCATCAGGTCGAGCCGCTCGGCATTCAGGCCCTCGGTCAGCTTGCTGAGGTGGCGCACGACCTCCCCGCTGGCCACCGACGGCGCCGCCTTGAGCGACCGCAGCCACTCGTGGGCATCGGCGAACAAGGATGTGCGCGGCAGGTCGCGGTAGGTCCGTACCCAGCCCTCGCGGAAGTCCGTCAGGCCCTCCTTGACCCTCTCCGCGAGTCCGGGCCCGCTCCCTCGCAAGCCCTTCTGGCGCGCCTTAAAGCGTTGCTCGGCCCGGCGGCGCGATTCCCTCGCCTCTTTGGTCTCCGGCCGCGACTCGCGCACCGCGCCTTGGCGCTCCCTGGTTGCTGGCGTCCGCGCGCCCACTTCGCCCGAGGCGACCCGGGAGAAGATATCCTCGGCCGAGGTCTGCCAGCCGTCTCTGAGCAGCGCGGCGCGTAGCTGCCGCAGCAGGCGCCGCAGCTTGGCGAAGATCCGCGCCACGAGCTGTTTCCAGCCGGCCGGGTCAGCCGACCAGTCGGCGAAGGCGTCCGCGATGGCCTCCTCGGTGGCGGCAGCGCTGGGCTCGCCTCCCTCGAACAGTTCGGGGTAGCGCTCCTCGATGTGATAGCGGCCGATCCAATTCTGCTCCCTGGCCTCCCGCGTCAATGTGTTCCATTCCGGCTCGCTGAACAGCCCGTCTGCTTTCAGCGCATGGATCGCTTCGTGGTGCAGCACCTTGAGCGGGTTCGATGTCCCGAAGCCCGGGTCGAGCGCCACTTCGATCACCGAGTTATAGGGGCGGTAGCGGCCCTGAGCGAACCCCCTGCTGCCGCTGATGACGGCGTTGCCCGCCTCGAACGCCGTGTTGGGAGCCAGCCGCTTGAGCACCGTCCCGAGAATTTCCGGCAGCTTCTCGAACCGTGCGGCCTCGGCGGCGGTAAGCGGCCGCTCCCTGGCAATCGCTTCCGGCGCGGGCCGCGATTCAGGCTCGGGCGCGGCCTTGGCCGACTCCGGCGCGGGCGGCTGTGCCTGCGAAGCTTCGACCTCGCGTTCGTGGAAGACCGCGTCGATTTCGTCAAGCCGCGCTTTCTTCGTCTCGTGTTCCGATTCCTGCTCGAAGGGTTTTTCGATCGCCTCCTGGGTCTCGGGCAGGTCTTTTGATTCCAGGGTGTCCGCCTCCCGCCGTAGCCGCGCGGCGTCTTTGGTGAAGCGTTCCGCGGCGGTCTTGAGCATCCCGGCGGGCCGCGCTCCGGCGGCGTGCCCGGAATCCCCGTGCGGCGTCGTTACGTGCAGTGCCTGCAGCTTGCGGTTCTCGTAGGCCCCTCGGATGTCGAACGATCCACGCGGTCCCGTGACCTTGGTGATGGCGGCGCTGAGCGGCCCGGCGTCGTCCGGACCTTCCTGCGCGACGAGTTTCTGCCAAGCCGCCGCCAGCCCCTCTTCGTCGAGTCGGAAGGTGTAGGTTGTCGCGTCGCGCGAGCCGGGTTGGGACGTTTCGAACTTGATGGTCTCGGCCGCCGAGACGAGCTTCTGGTCCGCCTCGAGATTCGCGGCGCGGGTGCGTTTGGCTTTGATGCGATCGGGCAACTGCGCGAGATCCGACTGTAGACGGAACCGGCGGTCTTGCCACTGGTGGCGCAACAGCGCCAGGCGGTTGACTTGCCGCGACACCTCCTCGCGTTCGGCGACCAGCGGATCGCCGGAGGTAAGCGCCAGCATCTCAGACGCCGTGACCTCGCCGCGGCTGATGTCCTCGATCTCCCGCTCCCTCATCTCGCCCGAAAGCAGCCGGTCGAACAGCCGCGCCTTGCCGCCCACCTTGTCCCACATGAAGGCGTCGACCGTGCCCTCGACCGTGTAGTTGAGGATTCGGAGTTTCTGGCCGTACTCGTCGAACACCAGGTTGCCTTGGCGGTGGCCGCGCCCGTTGCGCTGCAGGTACCCGGCGATATTCCAGTCGGTGTCGAGATGATGGATCGCGGCGACGCGCTCCTGGACGTTCACGCCCGTGCCGCCTTTCTTGGTCGAGGCCAGCAACACCCGCACGCGGCCCGCGTTCACGTCCGCGAACAGCCGCTTGACGCGGGCCTTCGCCGTCTTGCTCGCGCCGTCGGTGTCGTGCAGCGAGACGATCTCGCCGGCCGCAATGCCTTGCGCGGTGAGCAGCCGCTTGATTTCGTGCTGCGCGTTGAAGTTCGGGTTCGCCGAGGTCGGGCCGAACAGGTCGAGGAACACCAGCTGCACGCCCTGAAAACTCGCCGTGCGGCGGTGGATCTCGGCGGCCCGTCGCGCCAGTTCCGCGATCTTGCCGTTCTCGTTGACGCCGTAGCCTGAGCCGGTGAGCCGCAGGTCGACGGCCCCCTTGCGGCCGTCGGACGACACCACGAGCATGTTGTCGGGAAGCGCCCCCATGGGATTCTCGCGGATGCGCTTGGATCGCTCCGCCAACTTCTGCTGGAAGACCCGCTGCTCGGCACTTTGCGGCATCACGACCGGCTCGGGCTTGCCGTCCTCGATCGGCGGCCTGCGGATGCCGGCCTTGTCCGCCGTCATCACATCGAGCACCGAGTAGATCATCTGCATCAGCTCGGGGACGTTGCGGAACTTGCGGAACTTGGTGACGCTGCGGTAGCCGCCGCCCTCGGGCAGGTATTCGAGCACCTGGTCGATGTCGCCGAACGTCGCCGCCCAGGAGTCGAAGTGTTGGAGATCGCGTTTCTCGAGCTCCCCCGGCTGGAGATAGCGGCTGATCGTGAACAACTCGCCCACGCTGTTTGAAAGCGGGGTGCCCGAGGCCATCACGATCTTGCCGCCAATGCGGTGGAGATAGCGGGTCTTGGCGTAGAACTCGAACGAACGCCCGCTGGCCGACTGACTCAGGCCGCGGACCGTGCGGCCCAGGCGCGTCGAGAATTGCAGGTTCTTGTAGTTGTGGGCCTCGTCGATCAGCACCATGTCGATGCCGGTGCCCTCGAATGTCACCGCGTCGGTCTTGGCGATGCGGTCTTTCAACTCCTTCAGCTTGTCCCTCAGCCGGTACCTCGCTTTTTCCAGCTCGCGGACCGTGGAGCGGTTCGCGCCCTCGCCCTTCGCCGCCACGAGCGCCGCCTTCATGACCTCCAGCTCTTCGCGCACGGCCGACGCCATCTCCGCGGAACTGACACCGATCGCGCCGAAACTCTCGTGCGTAACCAGCACGGCGTCCCAATCGTTCAGCGCGATCTGCTGGACGACGCGCCGCCGCCGGAGCGGCCGGCTGCCGGCCGAGGGGATGTGCACCGTCAGCACGTTGGCCGCCGGGTAGAGCCGCTGAAACTCTTCCGCCATCGCGGGCAGGTTCGGCTTCGGGACGGCGATCATGGGCTTGCGGGCAAGCCCCAGCTGGCGGGCCTTCATCGCCGCGGTAATCAGAATCGCCGTCTTGCCCGTGCCGACCTCGTGACCGAGATAGGTGGCGCCGGATTGCAGGACCCGCCACACGGCGTCGCGCTGGTGCCTGCGCAGTCCGCCCCTCTCCTGAAACTCTGAATTCATCAAAGGGAACCCCAGATGGCTGCCGTCGTAGACGCGCAGCCGGATGGCGTTCATCGTGTCGTTGTAGACGCGCACCAGGTGCCTGGCGCGCTCGGGATCCTCCCACGCCCAAGCCGTGAACCGCTCCTTGATCCGGCGCAGCTTCTCTCCGGCCGCCGCGGTTTCGGCCGGGTTCACGACATATTTGTTGTCCCCAACCCTGTCCCGCACGGTCGGGAAGCCGCCGTTCAAAGCGTGATCGAGCAGTTCGAAGAAGTGTTTCCGCCGCGTGCCCCAGGTGTCGGTCGCCGCGACCGTTTCGTGCAGATCGGTGAGTCTGGTGACGATCCACTTGCCGATCAGCGGTTCGAAGTTGACCACCACGTCCCTGGCGGGCGCCGAGAGCATCTCCGAGACGAACACCCGGATGTCGCCCGGCGGTATCCAGGGCGAGCCGAGCGTGGCGGTGATCTGGCTCGGCGGAAGATCGGCAGGCTGGACTTGCTTGAGAGCGCTGACGTTCGCTTCATACCGCGCATCCGTTCGCGCGGCGGCTTGGGCGATCTTCAGCTTTTCGCGGACGTTGCCCGACAAGTAGGCGTCCGCGGTGACCCAGCCCTGCTCGGGGTCGTCAATGATCAGGCCGTGGAGCTGGGCCGTCAGGTCGTCCGTCGGCGAGACCGTGAGCCGCGCCATGTAATCGAGATCGACGCGCCCCTTCTCGTTCAGGCTGATCGCCAGCGCGTCCTCGGCCGAATCGGCGCTCTCGGGGATCTCGCGCGGCGCCACCGTGTCGCGCTCGAAGACGGCGGCCTTGGTGGTCTCTTCGGTGCTCCGGACATAGCTGACGAGTACGGGGTTCCTTTCGCGGTCTACGCGGCACGGCGCATGGCTGGTGACGCCTCGCCCCAGCTTCAACGGGAGATGCTCGAACAGATGGTGACCGTTCTGAACACCGCATGGCTCTCCCCTACCGCCGCGCACATGGTTGTCGAAGTTGCAGAGACACTGGGGGCCGCCGATCTGCAAGACTTCGCCGTCGCCCGCGCGAGAGAAGCCGAGCAGGCCGAGCAACTCGCCCGGCAGGCCCTCGCGCTGGACGAGCGGGGTGGCGAGCCTGTCTGGCGTCTGTTCGGTAGTACCCCCTGGCTAGTCGGCATCACGGGCAAGCCGGCGGATCGCCAGCGCACTCTCGTTGCGGTGCGGGCGCGGCAGGTCCTCGCTTCGATCGGGCTGGCCCAGCGAGGGCAATGGAATCTGGCTGGAGAGCGGGAAGGTCAACCTCTAGGTGAAAACTTTCCAGGACTGAAGCTCTCGAAACCGCAGGTGCAGGCCGATGGTCACGCAGCGTCCCGTCAGGTTTTCTATCTCTCGGGCTTGCTGCTGGTGATTTCGATAACGCTCTTCACCGCCTATCTGCTGCATCGGGACGTCCGGCGCGAATCGCGGCTGGCCGCCTTGCACTCCCAGTTTGTCTCGAGCGTCTCCCACGAATTGAAAACACCTGTCTCGGCCATCCGTGCTTTTGCCGAACTGCTCGACATGGGTCGTGTGAAAAGCGAGCAGGAGAGGGCGGAGTACCTGAGACGATTGTAGGAGAGAGCGAGCGCCTGAGCCGGCTGGTGGATGGCGTGCTGGAGTTCTCCAGGATCGACCAAGGCAAGCGTGTCTACCACCTTCAGCCCGTCCCGCTCGAGGAAGTCCTTCGATCCGCTGCGCGGGCGTGTGAGTACTCGCTCACCCAGGGGAACTCCGAGCTTCGGATTGCAGTTGATCCGGCGGTACCGCCCGTGGCCGCCGACCGCGAGGCCCTAGAGCAAGCCGTCATGAATCTTCTCGGCAACGCTATGAAGTACTCCGGAGAAGACCGGCGGATCGACCTCAGTCTCAGCCTAGAACACAACACCGCTGTCATTCGAGTCCGCGACCGCGGAATCGGCATCCTCCTTGAGGAACAGTCTCGAATTTTCGAGAGATTCTACCGGGCTGAAGACTCCGACCAGCGCAACATCCCGGGGACAGGACTCGGCCTGGCCCTGGTGCACCACATCGTCAAAGCCCACGGCGGGCAGGTGGCCGTTGAGAGCCTGCCGGGGGCGGGGGAGCACGTTCTCCATCCTGCTGCCCATCTCCTTGATAGCATGAGCCGCATCCTCATCATCGAAGACGAACTGCCGCTCCAGCGTGCACTCGCCGACAATTTCACCTTTGAGTCCCACGAGGTGATCACTGCGTCGGACGGCCAGTCCGGCTACCGGCTGGCCAAGGAAGAGAAGCCCGATCTTGTGATCCTCGATCTCATGCTGCCTCGCCTGAGCGGCTACGATGTGTGCCGCAAACTGCGGGCGGAAGGTATCAGCACGCCGATCCTCATGCTAACCGCACGCGGCGAAGAGGCCGACCGGGTGGTCGGGCTGGACCTGGGCGCCGACGACTACGTTACGAAACCGTTTTCGGTCCGCGAACTAAGTGCCCGCGCCCGCGCCCTGCTGCGGCGTCCCGCGCTGCTGCGAACCCTGCCGGACGACTTGCGCCTGGACGGAATCGAAATCGATTTCCGCGCTTACGAAGCGACCAAAGATGGCCGTCCCCTGGATCTGACCCGCAAGGAATACCAACTGTTGCGACTACTAGTTTCCCGCGCCGGCGAAGCGGTCACGCGGGACGAGTTGCTGAATGAGGTCTGGGGCCAGGAGACATACGTGACCGCGCGCACGGTGGACACACACGTCGCCAACCTCCGGGCCAAGTTAGAGCGAGATCCACACCATCCGCGGCGTCTCATCACCGTTCACGGCGTCGGTTATCGCTGGATCGCGGAATCTTCATGAGGACTTAACAAATACCCCAAATTTCCATAACAACCCGAGCGGACGGTCCCGCTAGTATCGTCTATGACGGTGTTTGGAAAGGAGCAACAAAATGAGATTCAGCAGAGCCGGTTTTCTATTCGTTTTGGCGGCCACGACAGCCTTGCTTGCCGCCGAGAACGGCTACAACCTCTTTCAGCAGGGACTCGCGAAGGAGCGGGCGGAAGCCGACCTTCGCGGTGCAATTCACCTCTACGAACAAGTGGTTCAGGACAACGCGGCGGACCGGAAATTGGCGGCGCAGGCACTATTCCGGATCGGTGAATGCCAGCGTGTGCTGGGCGATGCGGGGGCACCGAAGGCATATGAGCGCATCATTCGCGATTACCTCGACCAGCAAGACGTGGTCTCGAAAGCGCAGACGCGGCTGGCGGCGTTGCAGCCTCCGACCGATTCCGAGGGAGCGTTGTCGATACGACAGGTCTGGTCCGGGGAGGGTGTGAATCTGGACGGTAATCCTTCGCCCGATGGCCGATACTTCGCGCACGTCGACAGTTATAAGACCTGGAACCTCCAGATTCGGGACCTGCGTACCGGCGAAAGCCGCGAATTGAAGATACGGGACACCAATATTAAAACTTCCCCTTCGGCCGGCGGCAGCAGACCGGTCTTCTCGCCAGACGGGAAGCAACTCGCCTATCAGTTTTGGGGCCCTCGGCCAGAACTCCGAGTCATTGATGCCGATGGAACCCACGAGCGCACACTGCTAGCGGGTAAGACAGCTCCCTATCCAGTAGCTTGGTCGCCCGACAGCGAGCGGATCGGAGCGGTTCGCGGGAATCGCGATGACGGCCATCAGATCGTTCTCATCTCAACGGCTGACGGCCCTGTGAAGCAACTGAAATCGACTGGATGGAGGTTTCCCTCAATCGGCGGATTCTCGGCAGACGGGCGCTTCCTGGTCTACTCGGTACCCGACTCGGAGCCTTCAATGTCGGACGGCGGTATCTTCGCTTTGGCGGCTGACGGCACACAAGAAACCAGACTTGTCGATAGTGCGGGAGACAACAAGCATCCTGTCTGGACCCCGGACGGCACAGCAGTCGTCTTTCAGAGCGACCGGGCCGGAAGTAATGGTCTCTGGGCACTAACGGTCAACAATGGGAAACCGTCGGGTGCGCCCGAGTTACTCCGGGCAAACATCGGCGAGATCCAGAACAAAGGCTTCGACCGCGATGGCAGGCTCCACTACGGCGTGTGGAACCGGCTGGTGAACTCTTATGTAGTGGATGTCGATCCCAAGACTTTTGCTGTGAAGTCGGACCAGCGGCGGCTGACCGACACTTTCGTGGGATCTAATTGGGGAGCTTCCTGGTCACCCGATGGGAAACACTTGGCCTACTACCGAGCACCGGATGCTAGCCGTAACCGGAGTGTCGCGATTCGTTCCGTCGCTACGGGAGAGGAACGCGAGTTGCCGGACCGTGTCCGACTGGGCAACTGGGCTAAGGGCTACTTAGCTCCACAGTGGTTTCCCGATGGAAAATCAGTCATGGTGTTGGACACCTCCGATGGCCGATGGTCGCTCAAGCGATTTCCCGTCGACGGTGGAAATCAAGAAGTGGTATTTCGAGGCACGAGAGGTCTTGTAAGGCGGCCTCAATTGTCGCCGGACGGTAAAGCGATCTACTACTCGCATGCTGAACGGGGGCGGGCGGGAGTGACCGGAGTACTACGACTGATGAAACTCGACATCGAGACGGGTGAAAAGAAGGAACTGTACCGCACTGAAGCGTACGGGCCCAGCCTCTTTGGCCTCGCCCTCTCGCCGGACGGAACCCGCCTTTCGTTCATGCGGAGCCCGGCGAAGGGCCATGGGCGAAAGCTGTTTGTCATATCGTCGGAAGGCGGCGAGCCGACCGAAGTGTATACGTGGACAAAACCAAGACCTACATGGCTGATTGGAGCATGGACTCAGGATAGCCAGAACATCCTTCTCGGCATTGGCCTGGAGGCCATCGTGCAACTCTGGGTGGTACCCGCTGATGGAGGTAAGCCAAAGGCTCTTGACATCAAGGCAAGAGAGATTCGAGACCCGGTGTTTTCGCCCGATGGCCGGCAAATCGCCTTCACCGCGGGTGGCAGCAAAGGGGAACTCTGGGTAGTCGAGAACCTTTTGCCCCAAATGCGGTCGGCGCGCTAAAGCGATGTTGCTACTTCTCGCAGCGGCACTAGCGATTCCTCTGGGGCTGGACCTCTACATGCCGGTCCCGGAGGAGAATCCCATCACAGCCGAAAAGGTCGAATTGGGGCGGCGGTTGTTTCATGACCGCCGCCTCTCTCGCGACCAGTCTCTCGCTTGCGCCTCCTGCCACGATCCGGAGCGCTCATTCTCCGATGCCCATCCGGTGGCGGTCGGCGTATTCGGACGTAAGGGCCGCCGCAATACACCGGCTCTCATCAATCGTGGCTATGGCCGTTCCTTCTTCTGGGACGCTCACGTGCCGACGCTCGAAGAACAAGTGCTCAAACCTATTCAGGATTCGAACGAAATGGACTTAACGCTGGAAGAAGCATCCTCCCGCGTGGGCCTCACGGCGGAGGAAATCTCACGTGCCCTTGCCAGCTATGTCCGCTCCATCCTCTCCGGAGAGTCGCCTTTCGACCGATTCGTCAATGGCGACCGGGACGCGCTCACCGCCCAGCAACAACTCGGCCTCCAGGTCTTCCGTGGGAAAGGCAATTGTACCGCCTGCCATGTCGGCCCGAACTTCACCGACGAGAAGCTGCACAACACCGGCGTCGCCTGGCGCGACGGCCGCCTTGCCGACACAGGCGGTGGCCGCGGCGACTTCAAGACCCCGACGCTCCGGGAAGTCGCCCGCACGGGACCCTACATGCACGACGGCAGCCTTCAGACGCTCGAAGATGTTGTTGACTTTTACAGTGACGGTGCCAGAAAGAACCCGTATCTCGATCCCGAGCTACGCCCGCTCAGGCTGACTGACGACGAGAAGACAGCGCTAGCCGCATTCCTGCAGTCGTTGACGGGCAAAGTGATCGACGGTCGATAGCCCTTCGGCGACCTATGCGTTCCACCGTTCAGAACTCGCACCAAGAGTGCCGCGACTGCGAGCGGGACTAACTCTCACGAAACAAATTACATAGGCGCTCTTCTGCGGATTGATGTCGCGAAATCGGGTTCGCATGAGAAATCTGTCGCCTCTCCTTCTGACTTGTTCCAACATAGGGGCTTAGGGCGAATCGCCGGTGCATTTGGCTGTGCGGTAGGTAATCCGCACACCCAATATACTGCTTCATAGCGCTGCAAGAGCCTCCTTTCTGGTTTGTTCGCAGCGGCCCATGCTACCGCTCGCTCTGCAGCGCTCTCAAGGAATCACAGATTTTCAAACAAAATTCCCTCCATCCTTTCAACCACTTACCTCTCCAACCACCCCTCTACCCCCACCACCGACATTTACACTAGCAACAAAGGAGGCTAACGGGCGATGCGTCGTCCCAGCAGGACAGCAGGTGCAACATCACATCCTCAAACCCGGCCATCGATCACAGGGGTGCCGTACGAGGCGGCCCATGAACAAAGCATTGCTACCTACTCCGACAAGGCCCTCTCCCAGTAGGACATTTTGGACCGAAAGCGGCCAAGGGTGGCTAAAAGCGGCCAACAATCAAACCGACAAGTCGCCGCTCATGTGGCGTAAGCCTCCAGGCTTGCCGAGAACTGATTTCTCGGTTCTCAGGTCCGCGGCCAACAGCAGATGCTCGGTCGGTCGCCGCCCTGAGTCTCGAAGAATCGAGACTCAGCAGGGCTGGAGCCTTACGCCACATCCCGTACGGGTAAGCCCTCGAAACTTGACACCTTCACGTCACCAAGAGACGGGAACCCTGAGGGGTGATGGGACGATGGGCTGGTGTAACACGGTGTGTTTGCTAAAGGCTGCTAGTACTTAAGATCATAAGTTAGCGTATGAGTAAGAAAGAGGCCGCTGCCTCACGCTGGCCTTGGTCCATTCGAAAGGGGCGGCGTTTTCGTTGTGTGCCTCGAGGAAGCGGTCGATGGCTGCGCGTACTTCGTAGGGCGAGGTGAAACTGGCTCCCTGCAACGCCCGCCGACTGAGGATACTGAACCAGATCTCAATCTGATTCAGCCACGAGGCGTAGGTCGGAGTGTAGTGCAAGTGCACGTTGGGGTGGCGCTGGAGCCAACGATCCCGTTTCGGCTTGTGGGTGTTGAGATTGTCCAGC
This sequence comes from Bryobacterales bacterium, assembly GCA_965248255.1. GTDB lineage: Bacteria > Acidobacteriota > Terriglobia > Bryobacterales > UBA6623 > JAKZVK01. The sequence goes on along the minus strand of CBDFIW010000004.1, from coordinate 488,007 downwards.
ACGACGTGCAACTCGAAGCCTTCGTAGAGATCCACCAGTTGGTTCATGAAGTCTAGAAACTCTCGCCGCCGGCGACGCTGGTAGTGACCAGCCGTGACGTGACCGGTGGCCACCTCCAGGGCGGCGAACAAGGTCGTTGTGCCATGGCGTTTGTAGCCGTGGCTGAAGCCCGTCAAGGCCTTGCCGTCGGGCAGCCGCAGCCAGCCCTGAGCGCGTTCGAGGGCTTGGATGTGGGGCTTTTCGTCGACGGCTAGCACGACAGCGTTCTCGGGCGGGTCCAGGTAAAGTCCCACGATGTCGGCGGCTTTACGGGCAAACTCGGGATCGGTCGAGAGGCACCAGCTGCGACGACGCCGCAGCGAGATGCCCCGGCGGCGCAGCACGCGCCAGACTTGTTGGTCACTCACCTCGCCGAGCGCTTGGGCCAGGAGTTGGCCGGTCCAAGTGGCCTGTCCGCTGGGCGGCGATTCATCGAGTTTCTTGAGAATGCGTTTCTCGCTCGCGGCGTCGTATTGCCGCGGCTTGCCGGGTCGCGCTTCGTCGGCCAAGCCGGCCAGCCGTTGGCGGGCAAAGCGGGTGCGCCACTTCGACACCCGTGCCGGCCGCGTTCCCAACTGCGCCGCGATCTCCAGGTTCGACTTTCCTTGGGCCGCCAGCAGGACGATGCGAGCCCTTTCGGCGGTACGCCGTTCGGTCTTGTGGGCCCGTCGCCAGCGCTGTAGCGTCCGTTCCTCAGCAGGACTCAAAAGGATGGGCGTGGCTCTTTTAGCCATGCCCTTATTCTATCACAAGTGCGTCTATTTATGATAGTAAGTACTAGAGCGCGGTCGCTTGTTATACTTACGGCTGAAATGACCGCTCGGATCGCCCTTCTGCTTGTTCTCGTGACCACGTCTCCCGTACTTGGCCAGACCGAGTTCTTTGAGAAGAAAATTCGGCCGATCTTCGCCGAGAAGTGCCAGGCGTGCCACAACCCGCAACTGAAGACAGGCGGGCTGGATCTCTCCAGCGTCGAAGGGTTTATGCGCGGCGGACAGAATGGGCCCGTCGCTGTGAGAGACGATCCGAAGACGAGCCGTCTGCTCAAAGTTATCAGCTACGACGAGCGGATCAAGATGCCGCCCACGGGCCGGCTCAAGGACCACGAGATCATGGCCCTTACTACTTGGGTCGAGGCCGGCGCAACGTGGCCTGGCGCGGAGCAAGTGACCGCAGTGCGTCCAGAGAGCAAGACGCGCGGGTTCACCGAGGAAGAGCGGAACTACTGGGCATTTCAAATGGTGAAGGATCCAGCACCGCCCAAGGTGAAGAATGAGTCCTGGGCGCGGACGCCGATCGACCGCTTCATCTTGGCGAAGCTCGAAGAGAACGGCCTCGAGCCGGCCCCGCAGGCCGACAAGGCCACGCTCCTGCGCCGCGCCTCCTACGACCTCATCGGACTACCGCCCACAGAGAAGGAAATCGCCGACTTTCTCGCCGATGACTCGCCTCAGGCCTTTGACAAGGTCGTCGAACGGCTGCTCGCCTCGCCTCGCTACGGTGAGCAGTGGGGACGCCATTGGCTCGACGTGGCGCGCTACGCGGACTCGACCGGCAACGACGAAGACCACCGCTACCCCTACGCCTGGCGCTACCGCGACTACGTCATCCAGGCGTTCAACGAAGACACGCCTTACGACCGCTTCGTCCACGAACAGGTGGCCGGAGACCTGCTGCCGTCCGAGAAACCGGGCGAAATCAACCGCCGTGGCATCGTCGCGACCGGTTTTCTGGCGCTTGGTCCCAAGGCCATCGCGCAGCAGGACAAGACGAAGATGCTCTTCGACGTCCACGACGAACAGCTCGACGTCGTTTCGAAAACGTTTATGGGGTTGACCGTTACCTGTGCACGTTGCCACGACCACAAGTTCGATCCTATTCTCACTAAAGACTACTACTCACTAATCGGGATGTTCGCCGGCACCCGCAGCTTTAAGGACTCCACCACGCACGTTGCGAAACTGCTGTTCAAACCGCTCGTTCCCAACGAGGTGTACAAGCAATACACCGCACATCAGGACCTCATCGACAACGTCAAGCTGGAAATCGGGGACGTAATCGATCAGGAACTCGAGCGCTATAACAACGAACTGAGCCCGCGTCTAGGAGACTACGTGGTCGCCGCGGGAAGGGTCGCCCGCGGATCCACGGCCGCGGCGGAAGCCGGGAAGGCCGGCTTGGACGAGGAGATCCTAGCGAAGTGGGTTACGTACCTCGAGCCCAAAGACGTTCCGCAACCACACCTCGAAGAGTGGCAGCAAGCGCCGGGCGACGGATTGGCGGAGGTGGCCCAGGGGTACCAGGAGCGCTATCAAGAACGCTTCAAACAATGGAGTGCGCGTTTGAACAAGTGGCGCGAGGCCGTGCGGCGCAGCCTCAAAGAGAAGAACATGCCGCCGCCGATGAAGCCCATGTTCGAGCCCGGGGAGGACCGCTTCTTCCATGAGGTGTACTTCGCGAAGGGCGGTCCGTTCGTCTTGACCGACGACGAGCAGCAAGGGGTCTTCTCCTCGGTAGCCCGCGAGACATTGGTCAAGCTGCGCGAGGAAGAGAAACGCCTTAACGACACCATGCCGCCCGAGCCCGACATGGCCTGTGCGGTGGAAGAAGGAATGCCGGTCGAGCAGAAGGTCTTCATTCGCGGCGACTACGCCAACCCGGGCGAGGATGCCCCCAAAGTGTTCCCGGCGATTCTCGAGGGACGAAATCAGACCCCAGTCCCCCACGGTAGCGGCCGTCTCGAGCTAGCCCGCTGGTTGACGAAACCCGGCCATCCATTGACGGCGCGGGTGATGGCGAACCGTATCTGGTACTGGCATTTCGGGCAGGGCATAGTCGGCACGCCAAGCAACTTCGGCAAGATGGGCCGGCGGCCGACGCACCCCGAGTTATCGGACTATCTGGCCACGCGGTTTGTCGAGAGCGGCTGGTCGATCAAACAGATGCATCACCTGATCATGCGGTCAGCCGCCTATCAACTCAGCAGCGAGACGGACAACGCGAAGACCATGGCCGATCCCGAGAACCGCTTGCTATCGCATTTCAAGCGGCGAAGGTTGGCTGTCGAGGAGATGCGCGACGGCTTGTTAGCAATGGACGGCTCGCTCGACCTCGAGATGGGCGGCACGTTGCAGAGCGGCTTCGGTACCGACCGCGAGAACAGCAGCGATCGACTCAGCCTCAACCCGGATGACATTGAACGCCGCTTGGTCTATCTGCCTGTGCGCCGCGCCAACCTGCCGCCGTTGCTGAACTTGTTCGACTTCGGCGACGCGACCACTTCGCTCGGCAAGCGTCCGCAGACGAACATCGCGCCGCAAGCATTGTTCATGATGAACAGCGAGTTCGTCGCCAACCGCGCGCGCAACCTGGCGCAGTCGCTGCTTGCAGACGAGGCCAGCGATGATCGGCGGCGGATGAAGCGGGCCTACCTGGTGACGGTGAACCGGCCCGCGAATCCCGATGAGGTGGATAGCGGGCTTACGTACATCTCGAGCCTCAAGCGGAGATTCCCGGACGTGACGGCCGACCTGGACGCCTGGCAAAGTTGGTGCCGCATCCTGATGGCGTCGAACGAGTTTATTTACCTGGAGTGAGCGGGGCAGGGAAGCCTCGACCGAGAATGTGGGGACGGACGGGCACGGGGGCCCGTCCCTACAGCGCTGCGGTGTTGATTCCATTAGCGTTTGCGTCTTCATGGCGGTATTACAAACCCTTGGGTTCATAGTGTCCCGCGTTGGCGGCGTTGTAGACTATTGACAGATGGGACCGATGCGTCCACGGTTGCCGAAAGACCCTCCCGTGCTGACTCGGCGCGCGATGCTGCGCGATGCCGCCTGCGGCTTCGGGTTTCTCGGCCTGGCCGGGCTCATGGCCGAGCACGACCGCGCGCACGCCGCGGTTCGTGGGACGAACCCATTGGCGGTGCAGCCGCCTCACTTCGCTCCCAAAGCGAAGCAAGTCATCTTTCTCTTCATGCATGGAGGGCCGTCGAGCGTCGATACGTTCGATCCGAAGCCGAAGCTGGATGCCGATGACGGCAAGCCGCTGCCGATCCAGCGTCCGCTGGCGTTCGACGACAAGCCGCCAGGGCCCCTGATGAAGCCGTTGTGGGACTTCAAGCCCGGCGGCCAAAGCGGAATCCCCGTCAGCGATTTGTTCCCGCACATACGCACGACGGTGGATGATCTCTGCGTGATCCGCTCGATGGTCGGCGAGGGCGTCGACCACGGCGCCGCGTTGCTGCAGACCTTCACCGGATCGAGCACGTTTACGCGGCCCTGCATGGGCTCCTGGGTCGTCTACGGGCTCGGCAGCGACAACCGCAACCTGCCCGGGTATATCACGATCAAGCCTGCCTTATCACATGGCGGCGCTAAGAACTGGTCGTCGGCATTCCTTCCCGGTGCATACCAAGGCACGGCGATCGGCCATTCGGGCTTGAAGGTCGGGGAGTTCAAAGACGAGCCCATCGAGTACCTTGTCCATAAGGGCTTCACTCCGGAACAGCAGCGCTACGAACTCGACATGCTGCAGAACGTCAACCGCCGCCATGCCGAGCTACGCAAGCAGGATCCGGAACTGGAAGCGCGCATTCAGGCCTTCGAGCTGGCGTTTCGGATGCAGATGGAAGCCCCGGAGGCCTTCGAGGTGGAGAAGGAATCCGAGGCGACGAAGAAGCTATACGGCTTCGACAATGAAACTACGCGCGACTTCGCCTGGCAGTGTATGCTGGCGCGCCGGCTGGCGGAGCGGGGCGTGCGCTACATCCAGTGCACGCACAGCTACAAGTGGGACCAGCACAGCGATCTCTTCCGTAAGCACACCACCAACGCCGCCGAGGTCGACAAGCCGATCGCCGGCCTCATCAAAGACCTGAAAGTACGCGGCATGCTCGACGACACTCTCGTCATCTGGGCGGGCGAGTTCGGTCGCACGCCGGTCTCGCAAGGCGGCGACGGACGCGACCACAACCCCTACGGTTACACCATCTGGATGGCCGGCGGCGGTGTCAAGCCGGGCTTCGTCTACGGCGCGACCGACGACATCGGCTATCATGCCGTCGAAGACCGCATGCACATCCATGACTTCCACGCCACGGTCCTGCACCTGATGGGACTCGATCACGAGAAGCTCACCTACCACTACAGCGGCCGCGACTTCCGCTTGACCGACGTCGCGGGTGTGGTGGCGAACAAGATCATCGCCTAACCCGGCCCCTGCGGCCTTTCCGCGGCAGGCCATGGCGGGAAGGTGTGCCACGGTTGCTACTGAGGCTCGGCTTTTGGCGGCGCTTTTTTGTCGTCGAAGGAGATGTCGGAGTCCGAGGTGAAAATGGTGGACTCGCTGCTGAACTGGCGGTAGTTGCGGAAGTCGATCTTGTTCAGGCTGCACATGCTGGAGTAGCGGTCGCAACCTATGATCTCGGAGTGTACCGGCAGCAAATGATACTGCGACCCGATTCGAACCAGGCCGTACTCGACCGTCATATCGAGCGAACTCATTGGGAAGTCGGGCGGGAAATGCTTTGCCTCCATCTCGATCCGCAGCGTGCGATGGGTCTTCTCGTCGATCGAGATCGTTCCCTTATAGGCGGGGAGATACGATTCTGAAGCCATCCGTGCCTCCCATTGCGAGCGGGACCGTTCGACATTAAATGCGTAGCGCCGGCCGACACGGCCCGACACCATCTGAAGCCCACGGTATCGGAACTCGGTCAATGTCCAAGGCTCGAAGATGTTGCGCAGCACGGTACCGTACTCACCTCTCGACCAGGCGCCGTCGATCTCGCTCATCTTCTTCTTCACGAGTTTGTAGCCGACTTTGATGTTCAGGTAGTCCTCTTCGCCCTCGAAGAAGACGACGTCGGCCTCGACGACATCGAGCGCGTCCCAGTCGCGCGGCGTGATGTTGAGGCTCTGGTAGCGCGCCACGACCTGGCGGCAGATGAAGTTCGGCAGCCTCTCGGTGAACTTCAAAGCCTGCTCACGGGCCTTTTCGATGTGCGGATCGCGCTTGGGCTCGGGGGGTGGCCGGTCCGGCATGGACCGAAGCGGCTTGGGAGGAGGCTGGCTCTCAGCTAGCTCGGCTTCGTTCGACTGCCGCTCGGCCTTCTCCTTCTTGAGGCGTTCGATCTGTTCGCGTGTGCGGCGGCGGAGTGTCGGTGGGCCTGGGTCGTCGGGATCATCGGGTATGTCGGCTTGTACCTCCGGTAGACGGGCCACGGTGGTAGCCCCGCCGTGAGCCGGACCTTCAAGGGTGTCTAGCTGGACGCGTCCGGCGGTGAGAAAGCCCTTACCGTCCTGCTTGGCGGTGACGCGCAGCGTATCGCCTTTCTTGATCTCCGAAGGCTTGATCTCTTCGGTGTCGCGCAGGAACTCGGTTTTGTCGGTGAGTGCGAAACGGAACTCGCGATGGTCGGCGGTGGTAATGGTGAGCTGCTCTTTGCTGATCTCTTTGCATTCGCCGGTGAAGGTTCGGATGGTGTGGAGGTCGGAAGAGGGCCCGCGGGCCTTGGGGCCGCCGCGCGGGAAAGGCGTACTCTCTTCGCGGGGCAGGCGATCGTCGGGATAGGGGCTGCGCCGCGGTGGCCGCGGGTCGCCCGGATAGGTGGGGCGTCCTGGCACGGGCACCGGGAACTGGGCCATGGCGAGCTGTAGGCTCACGAGAGCGACCAGGCAGGGCCCTGCGACGGCACCGACGCCGCGCATCGAGAGGCTCGAAGACATAGGGCAGCTATCAATCGTATTGTAGAACGGCTGTCAGCGCCAATCACAACCGGTGGTGTTAGCAATGAGACGTAGCCTTGGTTCGAAACGTGGTACGACGGATCGGCCCACCCCTACGGCGGTCTCTAGTGTAGTGCGTCAAGCAGATTGCACCTTATGCAGGGCGGCACGTCCGCGCTTGACTTTCTCGAGGATGTCGGAGGCGGTCGCGGTCCAGATGAAGGGCGTGGGATGCCCGTTGTGCTGGGCGATGTAGTCGTCAATGGCGGCGACGAGCTCGTCCACGCTGCGAAACACGCCGCGGCGCAGGCGCTTGACGGTGAGATCGCGAAAGAATCGCTCGACCATGTTCAGCCACGACGCCGAGGTCGGGGTGAAATGAATGTGGAAGCGCGGGTGACGATCGAGCCAACGCTTCACAGCGGCATGCTTGTGGGTGGCATAGTTGTCCACGATGAGATGAAGCTGTTTGTCCTTGGGAGTGCGGCGGTCAATTAAGCGCAGGAAGCGCAGCCATTCCTGGTGGCTGTGTCGGGGCATGCACTCGGCGATCACGCTGCCGTCAAGGCTGTTGAGCGCCGCAAACAGGGTGGTCGTGCCGTTGCGCTTGTAATCGTGGGTCATCGTTTGGCCGCGTCCCTTTTTGAGCGGCAGGCCGGGCTGGGTGCGATCGAGGGCTTGGATTTGGGACTTCTCATCGAGCGAGAGAACCAGAGCATGCTCAGGCGGATTGAGATAGAGTCCGACGATGTCGTCGAGTTTCTCGGCGAAACGCGGGTCATTGCTGAGCTTGAAGGTCTTGACGCGGTGGGGCTTGAGGCCATGGGCGCGCCAAATCCGTCCCACGGTGGAAGCGCTGACGCCGGCCGCGGCGGCCATGGTGCGGCGGCTCCAGTGGGTGGCGTTGGACGGTTTCTCGCGGGTGGTCTTGTGGATGATCTGCTGTACTTTCTGCTTCGAGACGGCAGGTTTACGACCGGGCCGTGGGGCGTCTTTTGCAATGCCGGCGATGCTGCTTTCGAGAAAGCGCGTGCGCCAGCGGGCCACCAACTGCCGCGAGACACCGAGCTGTGCGGCGATCTGCTTATTCTCGAGACCGTCGGCGGCCAGCAGGACAATCCTGGCTCGCAGGGCGAGACGAACGGCGACTTGGCGGCCGCGCGCGTAGCGGTCCAACTGCTTGCATTGCGCTGTGTTCAAAGTTACTGGTTGTGCTCTTCGCATCCCATGCCTCCTGTTAATAGAGACGATGGGAAGTCAATATAAGTTACATTATTTATGGTGCACTACACTAGCGGCCCTCGTTGTGCAACAATAGCGACGCCAGAGAGGATGTAGCGATTCCATGAGTGAGAACAACATCTACGGCATCGTCCCACCGATGGTCACGCCGTTTGACGCCGAGGGCAACGTGGACGAGGACGCCCACCGCGCCGAGGTCCGCTACATGGTCGAGTCCGCTCAAGTGCACGGCCTTGCGGTATGCGGTAGCACGGGCGAGGGGCACACCATCACGACCGACGAGACGCGGCAAATCACCGCGGCGACACTCGAAGAAGTCCAAGGCCGCATTCCCGTGATCACCGGCATCATCGCCGACAGCACGCGGGCCACGATCGAGCGCGCCAAGGCCGTTGCCGACCTGGGTGTAGCCGCCTTGCAGGTGACGCCCGTCCACTACCTGTTTCGGCCCGACGATGACGCCATGTTGCGCCACTTCGACCGGATCTCTCGGACAAGCGGACTGCCGGTCATCATTTACAATGTCGTTCCTTGGTCGTATCTTTCGCCCAAGCTGCTGACGCGTATACTCACCGAGGTGGATGGCGTGATCGGCGTCAAGCAGAGCGCTAGCGACATGAAGGCGTTGGCGGACCTGTTGTTTCTGACGGAAAACCTACGGCTACGCAAGGATGTACGGATTCTCAGTGCCGTCGATGCGCTGCTGTATCCATCATTCAGTCTGGGTGCCCACGGAGCGATTGCTGCCAATCTCACGGCGGCGCCGGACTGGTGCGTGGATCTGTGGGACGCCGTCAGAGAGGTAGATGCCACCAGAGCCTTGGAGCTCCACAAAAAGTTACTGCGGCTCTGGAACGCGATTGAAGGCGACAATCTGCCAGCGAACGTCAAGACGGCCCTGCGTCTACAGGGCCGGCAGGGCGGAGTTCCGCGAGCGCCGATGCCTGAAAGCTCGCCGGAACAGGTCGAGGCGATTCGGCACGCGGTCGTGACGGAGCCGGTCGCGGTGGTGACGGGAGACTAGGGCGTGTTAACACTAAGTCGCAAAAGCTGCTATACTCGGAGGTATGGAGATCACCGAGCAGCAATACCGCCGCATCGAGCCGGTCCTGCCCCGCCAGCGCGGCAATGTGAGCCTGCCGAACCTCACGGTTTTGAACGCCATGTTGTATGTCGCCGAGCAGGGCTGCAAATGGCGCGGCTTGCCTAAACGCTTCGGTAACTGGCACACCATTTATACCCGCATGAACCGCTGGTCGAAGAACGGCGTGCTCGACGCCGTCTTCGAGAAACTGCAGCGCGAGCAGCTGGTCCGCATCCGAATCGAAGCCGTGTCAATGGACTCGACCATCGTGAAGGTTCATCCCGACGGCACGGGCGCGTTAAAAAAACGGTCCGCAAGCGATCGGCAAATCCCGCGGCGGATGGACCACCAAGATTCATATGGTTGCCGCAAATGCTCGAACGGCGATAACCTTCGCTCTCTCGCCCGGCCAAGCGCACGACGCCCAGCAGGGCCGCGAACTGCTCGGTGGTCTGGGGCCACTGCCCGAGCCGCTGCCGCTGCTGATGGACGGCGCCTATGAGGACGATCAGACACGCCAACTGGCTTTGGATTTCGGATGGATTCCCGTCGTGCCGCCCCGGCGCACCCGCCTGGAGCCGTGGGAATACGACCGAGCGCTCTATCGCCGCCGCAACGAGATCGAGAGACTCTTCCGACGGCTCAAGGGATTCCGCCGCATCTTCTCCCGCTTCGACAAGCTCGACGTCATGTTCCTCGCCTTCCTCCACTTCGCCCTCATCGTCGAGGCTCTACGTTTCGATACCCTACGTTAGTGTTAACACCACCTAGTCCGGTGGCGCAAGGCTCCAGCCTTGCCAAGTCCCGATTCTTGGGGATTCAAGTGTGTCTGGCGGCACGGTCGTGGTAGGTTGTGATCCTGGCTCGCGAAGAATCGCGAGACGGCAAGTTCTGTAGGCTCATGCCACAATGCCTCGTGGTTTCTACATTCACTCTGGTGGTCTCGTCATGTTAAGAATCCGCTTACGTCTCGTGATTCCGTCGTTGCTTGTTGCCTCGCTGCTTACACCCGAAACCGTTGAGGCCCAGGGTGGTGAGTACCCCAATCTCAAGCTCAGCAGTAACTATTTGTCGGCCTACTACCTGGCCCACACGCCGAACCCGACGCCCTGGTCGCCTGCGTGGTCGCCCGACGGCAAGTGGGTCGCCGTCTCGATGCATGGCTCGATCTGGAAGGTCGATCCCGAGACGGGCGTTGCGATCGAGTTGACCCACAACGAGAAGTACCACTCCTCGCCCGACTGGTCGCCTGACGGCAAGTGGATCCTCTACACCGCTGACGACGATGGTCTGAGCATTCAGTTGGAAGTGCTCAACGTCGAGACCGGCCGCTCCCACGCCCTCACGCACGACAACCAAGTCTACACCGACCCTGTCTTCTCACCCGATGGCCGGCGGGTCGCCTACACCTCGACCGCACCCAACGGCGTTTTCAACCTATTCACGCGGGTCATTCAAAACGGCGACTGGGCCGGCGAACCGGTTGCGCTGAGCAAAGACCACAAGTTTCACAACAGCCGCCTCTACTTCGGCCTGTGGGACATGCACATCGAGCCCGCGTGGATGCCCGACGGCCGCGAGCTGTTGCTAGTGTCGAACCGCGACGTGCCACTCGGCTCTGGCAACATATGGCGCGTTCCCGCCGAGGCCGGTGGATTCGAGAACCGCACGCTGATTCTGAACGAGCAGAGCCTCTACCGCCCGCGTCCCGATGTCTCTGCTGACGGCAAGCGCTTCGTGTACGCTTCGACGCGCGGCTCGGGCGACCAGTTCAATCACCTGTACGTCCTGCCCACTTCCGGTGGCCAGCCGTACAAGATGACCTTTGGCGACCACGACCACTTCCACCCGCGCTGGTCACCCGACGGGGAATGGATCGCTTTCATCTCGAACGAAGAGGGCCCGCCGCAGCTCTGGCTGCTCGAAACATACGGCGGCGGGCAACGGAAGGTCACCATCACCGAGAGACGCTGGAAACGGCCCGTGGGGAAGGTGCGCGTCCGGCTGCGCGACGCAAGAACCGGCAAACCCACAGCCGCACGGATCGCCAACACTGCCTCCGACGGCAGAACATACGCACCGCCTGACACCTTTCCGATCACGGCTCGCTTGCCCGGCCTGCGGGGGCTGAGCGTGTTTTACGCCGAGGGAGAGTTCACGATGGAAGTCCCCGCGGGACGTTTCACGTTAGAAGCCGTCAAGGGCTTCGAATTCAAGCCCGTCAGCCGGCAGCTCGATATCAAGGAGAATCAGACGGCGGAGGTTGAGATCTCCCTCGAACCCGTTGTCGACATGGGAGCGAAGGGGTGGTACAGCGGCACGACGCACACCCACATGAACTACGGCGGTACGGCCCGCATCACGCCCGACTACTTGATGATGACCGCACGCGCTCAAGACATGGACATCGTCAGCGCCCTGATCGCCAACAAAGACAACCGCATCCTTGACTGGCAGTATTTTGAGAAAGGCGGCGGCGAACACTCGTCTTCGAAGAGCACCGCCGAGCAGATCCTGATCTTCGGTGAGGAGAACCGGCCGCCGTTCTGGGGACACACCTTCTACATCGGTCTCGACGATCATTACATCTCGCCGTTCCTCACCGGGTATGAGGGGACGGGCGTCGAAAGCCTCTATCCCAGCAACACTGACCTGTTCCGTAAGGCCCGTGCGCAGGGGGCGGCGGTGGGCTACGTGCATTCCTTCGGCGGCCATAACGACCCCCTGACCGGAAGCCTCGGTGGAGCCAAGGGCTTTGCGATCGACCTCGCTCTCGGAACGGCCGATGGCTTCGAGTGGTCGGCGGCCTCGCGGGCGGCGGTAATCGTGCTGCATCACGCGCTCAACAACGACTTCCGCACCACACCGGTCGGCGGCGAGGACGCGCTAAACAACCTGCGCAAACACCGTCCGATTGGCGCCATACGAACGTACTCCCATCTCGGTAACAACTTCACGGCGCAAGGCTGGATCGACTCGATTAAGACCGGAAGAACTTACATCAGCAGCGGCCCCTTGGTCGAGTTTGAGATCAACGGGAAGGGTCCCGGCGAGGATGTGAAGCTGCCGGAGAGCGGCGAGCAGGTGACGATCGAAGGTCGCGTGTGGTCAACGACCGACATCCGCAAAGTGCTCGTCTACCACAACGGGGAGATTTGGAAAGAGATTGCGATCGGCTCGGATCGTCGGAACGTGGCGATTCGTGAGAGCGCCGTACTTTCGAAGAGCGGCTGGTTTACCTTGGTCGTCGAGGCCGATACCCATCCCGAGGGCGATCCCGCGGCATTCGCACAGGCTGTCACGAGCGGCGTTCGCGTTTACGTCGGCGATCAGAGGATACGCAGCCGTGAGTCCGCCGAGTACTTCTTGCGCTGGATCGATAAGCTCCAGGGCATGGCCGAGGGTTGGTTCGGCTGGCGGTCCGAGCACGAGAAAGAGCACGTGTTCGCACAGTTTGAGGAGGCGCGCGAGGTGTATCGTCAACGGGCGCGCGAAGCGCTCGAGGATTCCAACTAGCGGAAGGCCGGGGACTTGCGTCCCGGTAGCACAAGCGTTTGCGCTCCTTCCCCGGCGGCCCATAGAATAAGGAAGCAGCAACCGGTCAACCGCCGCAGCAGTGCGGCTCACCACAACTCCGACCCGGGGAGAGATGGCCGAGTGGTTGAAGGCGCACGCTTGGAAAGCGTGTGTAGGGGAAACTCTACCGAGGGTTCGAATCCCTCTCTCTCCGCCATATATATTGTATAACTAATTTACAATAAGGAGTTTAATGAATTAAAATACAATCAATCCCACTAAGACATCCCACAGCTTGAGCTGCTAGCATGATGATTCTCAACTCTGGAAGAGAAACGTTGAGCCTGACTCGGTCAGTCCCATTATAATGCACGGATCGCGGCAGCGATCTTAACGGTGAATGGGACTAGCATCGGCAACGCTGCTTGACGAGGAGAGAGGGCATGGCACGGGGACCAACGGTGAAAACCGGCGGCGGCGCAAAAACCGGCACCCATAGCGCCACCACGGGCTACGAGGCCGAGCTGTGGCGCATGGCCGACGCCCTGCGGGGCTCGATGGACGCAGCCGAGTACAAGCACGTTGTCCTCGGGTTGATCTTCCTGAAATACATCTCCGACGCCTTCGAGGAGCGCCATGCCGCCGTTCTGGCCGAATGGGGCGCGGACGCCGCCGAGGATCGCGACGAGTACACCGCCGAGAACATTTTCTGGGTGCCACCGGAGGCCCGTTGGACCCATCTGAAAGCCCAAGCGCGGCAGGCCACCATCGGCCAACTCGTCGACGACGCCATGACCGGGATCGAGCGAGACAACCCCGTGCTCAAGGATGTGCTGCCCAAGGACTACGCCCGCCCCGCCCTCGATAAGCAGCGTCTTGGCCAACTCATCGACATGATCAGCAACATCAAGGTCGGCGACGAGGACGCCCGATCCAAGGATGTGCTGGGCCGCATCTACGAGTACTTCCTTTCGCAGTTTGCAAGCGCTGAGGGGAAAAAGGGCGGCGAGTTCTACACCCCGCGCTGCATCGTCAAGCTGCTGGTCGAGATGCTAGAGCCCTATCAGGGCCGGGTTTACGACCCCTGCTGCGGTTCGTCCGGCATGTTCGTGCAGTCGGTCGAGTTCATCGATGCGCACGCCACCGGCAACGGCAATGGCGGGAGTCTTCCGCGAAGCGCCATGGGCGACATCTCGATCTACGGGCAGGAGTCGAACTACACGACTTGGCGGCTTGCGAAGATGAATCTCGCCATCCGCGGCATCGAGGGTCAGATCGCTCACGGCGAAAGCTTCCACAACGACCGTCATCCCGACCTCAAGGCGGGCGTTCTCGTGCCCTTGGGCCGCGGCGAGATTCGCCCACTCGTGGGCAGCGACGTAATCCTGTGGCACGCCCCGGCCGGCACCGTACATGAGGCCGAGGGTGTACTGCGCTTCGGCGTGGCCCTGGTCGGCGGCAAGGCGGAACCAACGGGCGGCTTCACCGTCGTCCTTCAAAATGCCGCGCCCATTGGCATACATCAGCCCGAGGTTGAAATGCGCTCCGGCGTGACCTTGGTCAGCGGCGAGGCGGTACCAGCGGAGGGCTTCACCGTCGTCTTGCGGAGCGCCGCGACCATTGCGATACATTACCCCGAGGCTGAACTGCGCTTCGGCGTAACCCTGGTCGGCGGCAAGGTGGTACCAGCGGGCGGCTTCACCGTCGTCTTGCGGAACGCCTTCGCCGTTGAAGTACATGAATCCGAGGCTGGCCTGCGCTCTGGAGTGACCCTGCTCGGCCGCGAGGTGGAACCATCGAATGGCCTCACCGTTGTCCTGCGGAACGCCTTCGCCGTTGAAGTGCCTGTCGCCGAGGTCGAACTGCGCGGCAGCGTCACCCGCGGTAGCGAGGCTGCGCAATCCGGCCACGTCCGGCGCGTTCTGGCAGCTGACGAGCGCTACTGCCGTCAACAGCCAGATGCTGCACGACGCCGCGACCAGCCAGCGATGTCGTCGCTCCATGATGCCTCCCGTCATTTCCTTATTCTCATAGTCAGGGCTCGGCTGGTCAAGGGATGCAGCTGCACCCCGAGACCTGACTGATGCGAGCTACGCCGTTGCCAACGCCGCTGGACCGGCCGCTGGGAACCAACTGTAAGAACTGTCGACGATACCAGCGTGGCACGCGCCGATCTGGATGCTTGCCGATCCGCGGCCAGTGGCCGAAGGTCTTCTGGCGTCCGATTCGGACCGGAGGCGCAAGGACTGATACCCGTACTTCGTCATCAATGCGGGTCGCCAGCCTCTGGAGTCGCCCGCACATCGTAGTGGCATTGGTGTTTCCCGTAAATTCAGGCGATGCCGCCGATGAGATCGATAGCCGGTGCTTCGTCTCTCACAGCTTCTCGCTCCGCGTCCTTGGTAAACCCCCCGTCGGCCCACCAGCGGCCCTTACGTTTGCGCAGCCGCTTGACCAGCAGGCCGTCGGGCGTCCGCAGGCCGTAGATTCGCCCGCTGCGCGGCGTCTGGCGAGACTCGTCGATCAGTACCGCGTCCTTGCCGGACAAGGGGAAGGGCCGGTAAAAGGGGCCGCGCATCAGGGTCCGGCAGGGATATAGCCTAGGCTTACCATTTGATCCCCTCTCAGGCTGGCGATTCCAGGGGGTTGCCGGTTGCCATACAAGCGGCGACCCTCCCGGAGCCAAGACGCTCACTTCGATTCCGTGGGCGAAACCCGCTTAGCATTCTTCTCTGTTTGTTGCTTGACCCAATCTTCTGGGGAGATCCTTGCGGGTGCGATCATGATGCCGCCTTCGTGGCGCATGTCGATGGATTGACGGACGGGCTTATCTAGCCCGAGCAGCTTAGCCTCACGGTCGAGCAGTCGTATTACGCGGTCTAGTGCATCCGTATCCTTCATGGCAAGGCTCCACCACTTCTGCAGGAGGCGGTTGATACGCTGGCGCTGCAACTCCCTGTATCTTCTAGTTTTTTCGTCCGTGCTTGAGGACTCTAGCCGAGCTTTGATGTCGGTCGCCACCGTCGAATGGTGGACCCCGACCTGTCTCGCGATCTCGCGGGTAGTAGCACCAGCGAGTGCGAGTTCCATGACGATGTCACGGCGCTCCTCGTGCTGGACAACCTTTGCGACTGGTTCGCCCATATCAGACCTCTATCCTGTCCTCGTTTAACCCAAACTGAAGGGCCAGTAATTTTCGTCTCGCATCTGACGCAGTTCCCGCACCTCGGTGGCTCCCAGGCTGCCGTATTTCTTCTTCCACAGGTAGAACGTCGCCTCGGCAACGCCCATTTGACGGCAGACATCGGCGACCGGCGTGCCGACTCCGCCAGGCGCAGGGGGTAGGCGACTTGCTCTTCGGTATAGCGGGACTTCTTCATCGCTTCTGGTTGGGCCCCGCAACCATTCGGCTTCCAGCTTAGCCTCATCATGGTGCCCGCAGGCTTCCCCGCCAACAAAACGTTTTACCGGTGTCAAGGGCAGAGTAAAAGGGGACCACCTCTGTGGTTCGGAGGCCGTTTCCCTCTGACTTTGGGGGCGGCTGGAGCGGAGCCCTGCGACGCCCGTCCAGGGCGGCGCGTTTAGGGCGGAGTGGAAGCCGCCTCCAAAGTCAGTCGCGGTCGAGGCGGCCAAGGTGGCGGGCTATTGCGTGCGGGGAGCTCTCTTCTTCCTGCTGGTGAACGGCGCCGGCGAGCTCGCCTGGGTCTACACGGTCGATGAGACCGGCATCAAGCGGCTTCGGATCGTCTCCGGCTGCTGGTCGGAGTAGCGGCCGACCACACCGTGTTGGCCACATAAAGGAATGTCAGCCCTCGCGGTTGATGACGAATCGGCGGCAGCTGTGACGGATCGATCTGGCTGACGGTGTGCAGCCCGGGCCCGGCTGGCCGGATGCGGTAGGTCGCCTCCGGCGTCCGGATGGTGCCGGCTACCACGTCGCCGTTCACCACCAGTGTCAGCGTGCCCCACTCGATGGCCCAGCAACTGGCCGGACAGCACATGGGCCCCCGAAACGACAAGTTAGCGAAGATCAGCAGCGCCCCGTAATATTTCATGGATCAGGTCATACGTTGCCCGGTCGTAGTCCCGCAGTTCCTCGGCGCAGTTGATCCCATGCGTGTGCAGGAACGAAGGCACCTCCGGGTTAGCACAAAAATACGCCTGCGTCATTTCGGCGAAGAACTCGTCTGCGTTTTCGAGCGCAAAATCGCCGCGCCAGAGTGCCTTTGTATCCGGCGCGTTGAAACGAGACTGGATCTGGCTCCTTTCCCCGCTGCTCAACCCCACGTTCATGATGGTATGCGCCAGTTCATGGACACATACGTTCTCGCCGCCAGCGCGCGACCCTCGCCCGAAGGGATCATCTGACTGCTTGAGCAAGTTCTTCTCGCTGCACGCCGTGGCTGGACGACCGGGGACCCCGCCCAAACCGCCTTCCGCCTGGCAGCTAGCAGACCCGACAAGGTCGGCAAAGTATGGAAGATCACACACGTTTTCGCTGCGCGCAAAAACGGCAGTCAGGGCGCCCACGCTACGTAGCTGATTGCCGACATCGCCACGGTTCGACAGCATGATCTCCAACATCCGGCCAGCTTCATCAAGCGCCTGCTGTGGTACCCGAGAGCTTCCGGTGACGCAGACCGGTCCAACGGTGGATACCTGCTCCATCAGCGGTTTGTACGGTGTGTAGGTGCAGCGCTGAATCTGCGCCGAGACCTCGTCGCCGTCGGTATCCGTACCGGCATCTCCCGCCGGAATATCCCCCGGAGGCAAGGAGGAGAATACCGCACCGGCTTCAAAGTTCAACGACAGGCTGACGATGAGCTCCGTGGAGGTGATTTCCAGCGATCCGCTAAAGCTGCTGAGATCAAACAAGCTCACCATATTTTGCGCGTCATGCCCTCTGGGCAACAACGTCCGATTGACGCTGGCCAGCACCCGCCCCTCCGCGTCCCGGACCGTAAAGATCACCAGGGCCGCCGTGTCGGAGGGGTTGGCATAGGCCACTCCGGTCCCGGACTGACCTTCTCCCTGCTCCGCAAAGGTGACGAACCGGGTGGCCGGAACGGTCGCCGCACTGACTCCGCCTTCCGCCACGGGCATTCCTTCGCTGTTGTGCTGACGAAACAGCAGGCTGGCCTTCACCGGCCCGGTGCAGTTGGCCCGCGCCCAGCCGGGCGCCAGCGGAGCGCTCAGCTCCACGTTGGTCTCCTCGTGAACCGACCCCCCGGGCGGCAGAACGTCGCTCCGGCTAACCACCCTTCCCAGTCCCGCAAACGAGACCATCAGCGGACTGCCGTGATCGGAAATGAAATCGGTTTGGCAGCTCACTTCCTGCGGGGAGTAGTTGATATAGGTAATCGTGGTTTGCCAACTCGCTCCCACGGCAAGATGAGGGAAGTAATACGTAGTCGGTCCCTGCGCGGAAACATCCAGTTCCCCCGGAGGCAAAGAGGAGAATACTGGATCGGACTCGAAGTTCAGTGCCAGGCTGACGATGGGCGCCGTGGAGGTGACTTCGAGCGATCCGATAAAGGGGATGCCGAACAGTCTCGACATGCCGTGAGCCGCGTGGCCTCCGGGTAACAGCGTCCGATCGATGCTGGCCAGCGTCTGCCCCGCCGCGTCCCTGGCAGTAAAGGTAACGTGGGCCGCTGTGGCGGATGGGTTGGCATAGGCCACTCCGGTCCCAAACTTGCCTTCTCCCTGTTCGGCAAAGGTGACAAACCGGGTTGCCGGAAGCGCCGCCGCATTGACTCCGGCTTCCGTCACGGGCATCCCTCCCTTGAACTGACGAAACAGCAGGCTGGCCTTCACCGGCCCGGAGCAGTTGGCCCGCGCCCAGCCGGGCGCCAGCGGAGCGCTCAGCTCCACGTTGGTCTCCTGGTGAACCGACCCCCCGGGCGGCAGAACGTCGCTCCGGCTATCCACCCTTCCCAGTCCCGCAAACGAGACCATCAGCGGACTCCCCTGATCGGAAAGGAAATCGGTCTGGCAGCTCACCTCCTGCGTGGAGTAGTTGATATAGGTGATGGTGGTTTGCCAACTCGCTCCCACCGCAAGATGCGGGAAGTAATAGATATGATCTCCCGATTGCAGGGGGCTGGTCCTCACTACGCCCAACTGCGACCAGGCGCCCGTTCCTGTGGCGTTGCTCGCCCGCACCTGCACCTCGTAGGCCGTGCCCGGTCTCAGTCCCGTGAGCGTCGCGGTACGGGCCGTCCCCTCGTGCCGCGCATCGGTGAAGTCGCCGCCGTTGCCGACTTCCCGGTACCGCACGTCATAATCGGTGATGGCCGACCCGGTATTCTCCGGCTCCGTCCACTCCACCGTCAAGCTGTACGGCGTCGTGGCCGAAATGGAGAACGATTCGCTCCCACCGGGCACCACCGGTCCGGTCATTGGTGGCGTCACCGTCGGAATCACCCGCATGCGGCCACCGGTCGCCCTAGCGAAGTACTCCGCAACCGCCGGCGAGACGGCCGTCGCACGCTCCAGCAAATCCACCTGCGGCGGCCGACCGTCCTCGTGCAGCAAATAGAGCCCAAGTCTGAATTCTTTCTGGGACATATCCGCAGCGGGCACTCGCGGCCCCATCGCCGCAACGATGTCTTCAATGCGAACGGGTACCTTGGTGGCCCTCACGGTGTCCCATCTTTCCGTTTCCTGAACGTCGCGTAGGATGAACGTGTCGGGCACTTCGTTCGGTGGAATCATCCCCATGACGTAGAGATCGAGCGCTGACAGACCTTTCGGGAAGAGATAGGTGTCGTCCCTGTCCCACTTCTGCGTGAAGGTGCCGTCGCCATTGTCCACCCAGACGCGGCCACCCATGGTCGAGACGGGGACGTAGGGTTCATCCGAAAAGCTCGGCCACACCGGGTGCACCGCAGGCGTGTGGAGATAAATGCTCCAGTGAACCCCGCCATTGGTCAGACTCTCGACCCGTCCCGAGCGAGGATTACGGAAATCCAGATGGGCTGCCCACCGGTGTACGGCTTCGTGCGCGATCCAGCCGACGCCAGGGGCAAAGTTCCAGAACGTGCGATCACTGTAGAGGCTGACGCCCGTCTCATTGAAGTTGGGTGCGCCGATGAAGACTGGTCGCATCGAGACCAACAGGCTGTCGGACCCGAAGTGTTTGCCCGAGTTGGCCTTGGCCTGCCCCTCGCCGATGCCCTGGATGGGTGCATTGACCGGTCCCGTGCCCGCGCCGGTGTTGGTGAGGTCGTCGACGCGGAAGTCCGTGAACGCCACGGCGATTTCGTCGTTCGCGGGCACGCGCTCGTAGACGAACGACAACACTTCCTCTATCAACTTCGGCATCGTGGGGTAGTGGAACACCTCGAACAGGTTGCCGGATGTCGTCCCCGTCAATCCGCGCAGGTCACGGTCCGATTTGCCAACGTACACGGTTCGATCCTCGAACAGCTGATCGTCCTGCCGTCCCCACCACACGGCGTCGGCGTCCCAGGCAAAGCGATCTGAGCCGTTGAGGAGCGTCTTCGAGATGGGAATCTCGATGGTCGTGCCGTCCACCCGGTAACCGACGACGTCCGGGTCCGGGCACCGATCGAGGAACGGCCTCCATCCGCTCGCGCCTACGATGATTCCCGCAGAGCACTCGGTACCGCTAAAGTGAAGGGTTATCCGGTAGCTGATTTCGCCATCGTGCATCACTGTGGGAACATCGCCGGCCAGCGTCATCCGCGCGAGTACGGTGCTGTCATTGTCGACGAACTCGATCCTGACAATGTCTAGCGCGGCATTGGCCACGTCTCCCGCGGGGTCGTCGAACGAATCGAGGGTGCGCCCTCGGGTGCTCAGGCCGTGGAACAGACCGACGATGCCGTCGCGTTCCGGCACGGTCTGATAGCCCAGCTCAATCGCGCCGGATGGATAGAGCCGTGCTTGAAACAGGTTCTCGCCAAGGGGCACGTAGCCGCTGGCGTCGCCTTGTCGACGAACGGCTCCCCAAGTGATCACCACCCTCGTCTCGCTGGAGTCGACCGTGACCGTCGGATCGCGGTAAATCGCCCACAGTGCGGCGATCATGGTTTCAAGTCCCGCGGTCGAGCGGGAGTCGACCGCGGCCGCCAAGGAACGCATGACGGCTGGCCGGACCCGATGCGGCCGGTTCATCCTCTCGGGTCGCTGGAACGAGATGTTTCCGTTCGTGTTGGCATAGACGCGCGTCCACGTCTGACCGGCAAAGGGGAAGGAAAACGGCAGGTCGACTGTCAGGTACTCGTACCAGCCCAGCACGCCACTGACGGTCTCCGCCCCGGAGACGGGGTCGCGCCAGTCCAGATTGCCGACCGTGACGGCGTACTCGCCCGCGTCGTTCGGGGTGAACGTCACGGTCGTCCCTTCAAGATCGAAAAAGTTGGCCGGTTTACGGATCAACCCCCCAGCAGGAACTGTCGTGACAACTCCGTGGACACCGACAGTGTCATTCTGAGCGGACAGCGTCACCCATGAGGCCGAGGTTACCAAGGTGGCGCCGCTCACCAAAGACAACACGAATCTGTGCATAAGACCGTTGTACCGCATATTCGCTAAATCCATCTCTGCCCCCGGACCCCGAGGCCATGCAGGGGGCGACGCTCTTCTCCGATCAGACGACGCTCGCGGATTACATCGACATGGTCCTGCGCAACGCCAAGATGCTGGCCGGGATCGACCTGGTCGTCAAAGGCGACACGCCCAAGCAGAAGGCTGGCGCCCTCCTCGCCTGCCTAATCGACCACGGCCTGGCGGAGTACGTCGAAGACGAGCCGCCGGCGCCGATCACGGTGCCCGCCGCCGTCTGGCGGGGCTTGGAGGCGGTGCGGGACTCCGGCACCACCAACATGTTCGACCGGCCCGCGGTCCTCGAGATCGCGGAGTTTCTCGGCTTCCACGAGACGGCGCGATGGATCGAGGGCCACCACGGCCCGTATGCCGAAGGACTGTTCAAGGGATTCACGGTCGACCCCGAGGAAGGAAAACGCTGATGTGCGGACAGGCCGGCATCATTCTGGGACAGAAGCGGCGCCGTGCCGAGGAGCACGACCATCTCACCTGGCTGTTCACTCAGCTCCTCGTGTTGAACGAGCCTCGGGGGCCGCATGCCACCGGCGTCGCGTGGCTCAACCGCGACGGCGAGCACCGGCTCTTCAAGCGGCCCGTGCGGGCCAGCCAGTTCGTGAGCGACAAAGCGTTCCACGAGGTCCTGGGAGGGGTCGACAACCGCGCCACGCTGCTGCTCGGCCACACACGTTGGCGCACGCGCGGCGACGAACAGATCAACGAGAATAACCACCCGATCCGGGCCGGGGACATCCTCGGCACCCACAACGGCACGATCTACAACGCCAACTACCTGTTCCGGAGGTTCAAGCTACGGCGCTTCGCCGAGGTGGACAGCGAGCTGCTCTGCCGTCTGGCGGGCCGGGCCGCCAGAGGCAGCGCGATTGACACCGGCCGGTTCAAAGACCGTCTCAAGCTCTGCCGCGGGCAGATGGCGGCAGTGCTGGCTTCCCGGCTCGATCCCGAGACCGTCCTCGTGCTCAAGGGCAACAAGCCGTTCGAGCTGCGCTTCCATGCCCGGCACAGGGCTGTCCTCTATGCTTCCGATTATGCGTGCCTGGACGCGGTCCTGGACGAGGAGCGCGGCTGGTGCGAGCTGAGCATTCCTCCGATGAGCCTGATGGTGTTCCGGCACCGGATGCTGGCGGACTTCTCCATCGAGCCGCTCGAGTTCATCGCCCAGGCCCGGCGGCGCAAGAACGACCCGGTCGAGGAGGCGCCATGACGCCGCCGAGAGAGAAGCCGACAGAACCCAGAGAATCCCTGAAAATGAACACATCCGACATGCTGAAGCTCTTCGTCTACGGCACCCTCAAGCGCGGGTACTGGAACCACGACGCCTTCTGTCAGGGCGTACTGGAGGTCCGGAATGCGAAGGTCCGGGGCCGCCTCTACGAGGGGCCGGGGTTCCCGGTCCTCGAGGTCCCGGACGAGGACGTCCTTGCCTACGGGACCGCGAACCCTCTGGCCGACATGGCCACAAAGGCGGGACTGTCCGACTCGATGGGATCAGACCCCCGACCGCTCCCCGAACGCACCACAGCGGGCGCCTGGGGCACCGTGTACGGGGAGTTGTTCACGTTCGACGACTCCGAATTCCGCCTGCCCGCCATCGACCGCCTGGAGGGCTTCCGCCCGGGCGGTTCCAGCCTCTACCGGCGGGTGCTGGTCCCGGCCGCTGTGAACGGGTCTCAGGAGCTCGCCTGGGCCTACACGGTCGAAGTGACCGGCATCAAGCGGTGCAGGATCGTGTCCGGCTGGTGGCCGGAGTAGCGATTCCCAAGTACAGCGGAGGCGCTCCGTTAGGAGCGCCCGACTCATCACGGCCGCTCTGGAATTGCCGAGATATGATAGGATTCATATATATTCGTATGGATTAGTCTGGTCTTTCCATGAATAGAGGGCGGTAGGCTATGGCTTCTGAAGAACCGTGGGTCGGTATCGCGGACGTAGCAGCCCACCTGCAGGTAGCCAAGGACACGGTCTACCGATGGGTCGACACGCAGGGGCTGCCGGCGCACCGCGTAGGACGGCTGTTTCGCTTCAGGCTTTCGGAGGTGGACGAGTGGGTGAAGGCTGGCGTGGATGAATCGGGGAGGAGTTCTTCCGACAAGACGGAAGAAAGCGAGACGGGAAATGGCTGAGAACGCCCCGTCGACTGAAGTACTCATCCCATCCCTCCCGCTGGGCGGCCAGTACGATACGCGCGCACGCTTCGGCGTCGGACGACGCGTCGTGGTGACGTAGCGGGATGCCGAGCCGCCGGCAGACGTCAGGCAGCCGCGTCGGGTAGATGTTCCACTGCGAGCGCGCAAGCTGGATGGTGCAGGTGAACGGCGGCTGCGGCGGCTGGATGCCGTACAGAGCGCAACACGCCTGGAGCACGCTCCGGTCGAACGGTGCGTTGTGCGTCGCGATGAACGCCGTGCTGTCGACGCGGGCGCGCAAGGCCGGCCCCCAATGTTGCCCCCAGAACCTCGATCTATAGGAAAATCAAAATCTCATTTCTGATGCGCCTCGGGACCGTCTATGCCTTCCCCCGTGATATCGACGCCGCTTAGCCGGTACTGGCTGTTCTCCTCCACCCTGACCGATACGACGACGCCTATCCCTGGCGGGAGCTGCCAGGGGGTTGCCGGTTGCCATACAAGCGGCGACCCTCCCGGAGCCAAGACGCTCACTTCGATTCCGTGGGCGAGATGCGCTTGGCGTTTTTCTCTGTTTGTTCCTTGACCCAATCTTCTGGGGAGATCCTTGCGGGTGCGATCATGATGCCGCCTTCGTGGCGCATGTCGATGGATTGACGGACGGGCTTATCTAGCCCGAGCAGCTTAGCCTCACGGTCGAGCAGCCGCAGCACGCGGTCCAGTGCCTCCAAATCAACCTTGGCACATGTCCACCACTCATGCAGAAGGCGGGCGATGCGCTGGCGCTGCAACTCTCTGTATCTGCTAGTGTTTTCGTCCGTGCTTGAGGACTCTAGCCGAGCTTTGATGTCGGTCGCCACCGTCGAATGGTGGACCCCGACCTGTCTCGCGATCTCGCGGGTAGTAGCACCAGCGAGTGCGAGTTCCATGACGGCGTCACGGCGCTGCTCGCGCTGGACAACCTTTGCGACTGGTTCGCCCACGTCAGACCTCTGCTTCCTTTATGATGTTCTCGTCTATCAGTTCGTTATACTGTCCTCGTTTAACCCAAACTGAAGGCCCAGTCTCCCACCCATCGCACCAGCCATCCGTACGGGTCCAGTGCCCACCATACTCGTTCCACGTGCGCCCAAGCATAAAATCCCTTGTGCAGTAGGCGTTTAACTCGTCTGGTTCATCGTCCGGTTTTGAGAAATCGCTAATGAACTTACAATTCTTGCGCGACTGGTTTCGAGGATGTTTCTACCTTGGTGCGCCCGAAGCCACTCGGCCGTCCAGAACCGAAACCGCCCATCAGGTGCCGCCCGTTTTTCCAAAATCGTGTGGGTACTTGTTCGGCGTGGTGTTGCCTACCGTCGCCCTCCAGCCTTGGTGCTCGTTTTTCTCCGGTCCGGTTTGCGAGGGAGGATTTGCGTCCTTTGCGTCCGCACCGTCCGTATCGGCGGATTTCAAAGGTTTGACGCGGACGGTCGAGCCGGCTTCCGTGCCGACATCGTCTCCCATACCGTCCGTAAGGTCTCCAACCGTCCACCTGTTGTCCTTCGCGAATGCGTTGGTTCCATTACCTTTCGGTAGGTTCGCGGACGATGCGGACGACGCGGACGGTTGCGGCCCGCCATAATCCGGGCCGCCGGAATTTCCTCGGGCCTTGATGTGAATGATCCTGGTACGCGCCCGGCCTTCTTTGCTGTGGTCGATCTCGATGCCGATCTTGCGCAGGAAGGTCGCAGCCCGACGCAGGCGTCCGGACAATGCCCGAGGGCTGGCGGGCCAGGTCTTCGACTTGGAGACGTGCTCTCCCGCTGCCTCCGCAAGGGCGCCCAGAAGATCCGTCGCCGTTCCCGTCCACTCCGTCCGCTCCTCCATAACCGCGCGGGCAGCGGCAGCGACCGGATCGGCCTCGATCACGTTCTCGACCGCCTCGTCTCGGTTGCCGCAGTAAGCCGACCAGAAAGTTCCGGCGGGCCATAACGCCGTCTCGCAGGCTGTCGCCCACAGCGCGAAATCGGCCATGCGCGGCAGCCGTTCCAGCGTTGTATCGGGGAGCATTTTCAGGCCCTGAACCACCGCCTCGAGTAGCACGCCCAGAATGCGCGGGCGCTCGGCGTCGAACGCGGCCCACAATTCCGCCTCGGGACGGCGGCGCTCCTCCGGGATGGCCTTCAGGGTCAGGAACACCGCCCGGTCGGCCAGATCGGGCCGGGTCACTATGTCCTCGATGCCGTTAAGGATCACCGGGCGAGCCGCGTCGAACAGCACCTCGTCCTGGTCGGTGTAGAGCTGCCGAACGGCGAAACCACCGCCGGTGGCCAGCCGGCAGAGCGTATCGGAAATCCAGGACGGCAGGCCCGAGACATTGTCAAAGGCCAACACGTGCCCGTTGTTTGCGGCGATAAATAGGTCGCGGTCCTCTCGCGGCAGGGCGCGCAAGGGAGCCGTATTCGGATCGAGCAGCGACCGCAGAATGGCTGAGAAGGTGGACTTGGCCGAACCCTGCTCCCCCGACAGCACGATCACCGGATAAGGGCCGCGATTGCGTAGCACGGCCAGCGCCCAGGCAACCACGAGCACGAAATCCGTATCCGATTGCACGTTGAGGAATGATCGCAGGGTTTCGACTGAGCCGCCCGGTGCGGGAACCGGCAAGGGTTGCATCCCGGCGGCACGGCGAAACCGCACGAGTGAATTTTCAACCACACGCCATCCGGTCGTGGAGATTTCGATGGCGCGCCAAGCCTCGTCACCAAGGTCGAGATAGAGGCTTCCGTCGATCCCGCCAACGCGGATGTAAACCGGCCGTTCCGGGGCATCGAAATGAGCCTTCGCCTCGACCACGTTCAGGGCCGATTGCAGCGCCTCCGAACTTGGTGCGCCATCCGTCGCCTCGTAGAATTGCCGCGCCAGCCACCGCTTGAACCCCTTGTTGCGAACGGGCCAGGTTTCCCGGTGGCCGTTGATGTCGAGATCGGCAAAAGCGGTTCCGTCGGCGGCGTGGAACAATTCAGCGGCACCCGCCAGATCGATCAGAATATCGGCCTGGCTCGGCCCTCGCCCACCGTCGCCATTTTCCTCAATGATGGCCTCGTCAAGGGCCGTCACGCGGCACCCGGCCTTCTTCAACTTCGCCCTTAGCCCCTCGAAGCCGGCCCGATCCTCCTTCTTCATCGCCGAGAGCCGCTCCAGCACCTCGGGCGCGAACGGCGCGCCGGGATCGTCGGCGGCTCGCTCGATCAACCCGTCGAGGGGGTCGGGGACTTCCTCGGCAACGGCGACTGCGGCGGCTATCGGGTTATCACCGCCGTCCGCCATTTCGTCCGGAACGGTATCCGGGGTCCCGGTTTCCTCGATCTTGTCCCTCGTCATTTCCGGCCCTCCCCGTTGCGAGGCGCGTGGCCGTTCAGCATGTCATTAAAATCCTGTCCGCGTGGTGGTCGGGCGATGCGTACGCGCCGGCCCTCCCGTTGCCAGCGCAGGGCGCAGTCGCGGGCCGCGGCCTCGCCCGGGTCGTCTCCGTCGGCGAGAACGATCACCTCGCGCTGGTCGCATCCGGTATGGCAGCGAACGAGCACCTTGCCGTCCACCTCGCGGACCGAAAGCCTCGGATCGCGGTCGCCATGAGCCGGGCACCGCGCCATCCAGTCCTGACCAGCTTTACGACCGCCGAGCGCCCTGGCGATGGTCTCAGCGGTCATGCCGCCGCCCTGTCACCACGGCATAGGGCGGTGGGGCGGCTCGCCAACCAAGCATCGATGTCGGCCAATCGCCAGCCAACGGCGCGGGGTCCCAGGCGGATCGGCGGCGGCATATCGCCCGTGGCGATTTGTCTGTAGATCGACGCCTTGGACAGGCCGGTCCGGTGTTTTACTTCGGGCAGGCGAAGGATTCGTGGTTCGAACATACGGCCCTCCCTTGAACGAGGTTAAAACCGTATGATCCGCTATGAGTCAGCGAGATTGTTTGAAGGCTGTGGGCGACAGCCTTCAAATGCCGCTATCGGGAAGGCCAGCACTTCCACGGCGGCGGAAGTTTGCCGTCGAATCTCGCGGTCGCTTTTATCGCGCTCATTACGGTACGTTCATCGACATCGAAGTAACTTCCCAGCACGTTATAGCGAACCATCTTTCGGTCCAATCCCAAGTACCCGAGAAGACCAAATACGTATGCAATCATGTTGTCCCTGTTGAGATTCGCATACCTAGGGTTGCCTGTATGATGTTTCGGTGGCGGGGACGCTCCCTTGTGAAATTCGATGGCCCAATCGGCCAAATCGTCGGGAAACGGCAAGCTGTTCGCGAGCAGACGCACGGAAATGAGGTTCAGCGCATCCCAATAGTCGGGATCGACAGTGCTCGCCTCTATCATGTTCCGCAGCTTTTCGGCTTGGCGTTCCTCGCCCCATATTTCGCGCATGGCGAACCAGTTGTCCGCTTCTGCCGCCCCGCGCGGCGCGATGGGTGAACAATCCATCCCATGCAGCCAATAGCCCACGACGTTGGCAGCCTCCTCTGTCGCTTCGACGTCATTCAGTCCCTCGAACAGGCCAGGCCGGAGCAAGGCGTAGTGCTCCGCCGACGAAATCGACTCACCGTTGGCGATCTTCGCGAAAGCGGCGTCCCAGGCCGCGCGGCGGTTCCTATCCACGGCGCACCATCGCGACGACCTTGCCGCCCTCTTGGTTCAGGTAAGCCGCCCAATCGTCCATGAGCCGGCGCCGCCGCTCGATCAGGTCCGAGCGAGCATAGGCGCCCTCGACGCCACCCACGACGTGCGCCAGCGCCGCCTCCATGACGGCGCGCGGCGCATTCGTGCATTCCGCCGCCCAATCCCGGAAGCTCGAACGGAAACCGTGTGGAACCGCGTTGATACCGAGCTCGCGAAGTAGCTTAGCCAGGATTACCGTTTTGGCCATCCCGGTACTGACAGCATAGGCGAGCCACGGCTGCGGTGCAACGTTTTCGCACTGCTTTCACGTTCGATCCTGCTTTCTTCGCCGGTCCGCCTTCAGATCGGGTCCGGTCAAGGCGTTCCGGCAACGCCAGCGGCCACTCTGCCGACACCGCTCCGACCTTGCCTCTCGGCAACTCCCCGCTCCGGCTGCCCCGCGCTCGCCGCGTTACCCTCCGGGCACAGGCAGCGCCCAGATCCTGCTCAGCATGTCACCGAACAGCCGCCGGTTCAGATGTCCCTGGGCCAACAGCAACCAGTAGTAGCGGGCATGTTTGACCAGACGGCCGCCGGTCTTCATTAGCCGCTGCTGCAAGCTCGTCAGCGACCAGCTCTTGATCCTGTGCGGCAGCCCCAGCCGCCGCCACAAGTTGCCCAGGTTATAGGCCAGCACGCTGAGTTGCAGTCGCACTTCGTTGGCCCGGAAGCGATGGCACGACAGCCGCGTCCAGTGCGTGGCCTGTTTGCCTTCCTTGATCCACTGCTCGGCCGTGCCGCGCTTGTTGTAGAAGCGCACCACCGAGCGGCTTGGCAAGCGCAGGCTCGTCACGATGAATCCGACCCGCGGGAACAGCTCGCCCTGGTGATGTTCGACCTGGGCGACGATCCGCCTCGCCTGCGACCAACTCTCCGCCTGATAGCGAAAACTCTTGTAGCGCACCAAGGGCTTCCGGGAGGGCCTTCCCGGCGGGCGAAACAAGATGTCTTCGATCTCCAATTCCAGGCTCTTGTTGGCCGGAATGCGAATGGCGTACTGCACTCCGCGTTTCTCCGAAGACTCATAAATCTCCGGCTTAGCAAAGGCCGCATCGCCGCGGAAGGTGACCTGTTTGCCCGCAGCCTGTTGGCGCTCGATCTCCGGCAGCAGCAACTCGTCCCAGTCGTCAGCGCTGTGCACATTGCCGGGACGCAGCTTGGCGGCCAGACAATCGCCGTGCTGGTTGAACAGCAACAGTGGGTGGTAGCAGATGGACTCGAAATGGCCGTTATAGGCGCTGCCTTCTTGTTGGCCATGGACGGGGCTCTCGGTGGAGTCCATGTCGAGAACGACGCGCTCGCAGTCGTCCGTCGTCTCGGCTTGCGCGACCAACTCGCGGTTCACCGCCATCAATCCCAGCAGATTCTCCTCACTCGCGAGCAGCCCTGTCTCGAAGCTCTGTAGCCGCGAGGTGAGCGCCCCGCCGCGATCCCAGTTCTTCTGCGAGCCGATCAAGCGAAAGGTCGGATCGGCGGATACTCGAACGGCGTCATTGAGGTCCTCGTAGCCGGCGAGTCGGCTGTAAACCGACTGCCGCAGCAGATCGGCCAGCGGGAACTTCTTGTTCAAGCCTTGTCGCGAGTCGCTGAGATGCTCCTCGATCAGCTTCCCGAGCCCGAGCCGTTCGTCCAACTCCCGAACCAGGATCAGCCCGCCGTCGGAAGTGACACGCGATCCTTGGAAATCGACTTTCAACAAACCGTTGAAGCTTAGCTGGAACGGCTTGTTTTGTTTTTCACCCATTGGGTGTTGGCCTCCATGGCGTCCTCATCGGGCTCTAGCCCCTATGAATAAAGACGCTCAAGGCCGCCGGAAGGTCGAGAGGTTTGAATCAAATTGGAAATGCGGGCTTAGACAAGGTGTTGTCGGAAATCGTCCGGCCCGTCGGCGAAGGAAACACCAGGCCCATTCCGTCCGACAACCGTTGTGCTTCCCGCAGGACTTCCACCGCCCGATTCGAAAGCGGCACCCGGTGGTCGCGCTTGGCCTTCATGCGCTCAGGCGGGATCGTCCATTCGGCCGAGTCCAGGTCGATTTCATCCCACGTCGCAAACCGGACCTCGCCCGAGCGGCATACGGTCAGAACCAAGAACTCGAAGGCGAGCTTGCTCCCCGCATAGGCGCCTGATCCCCGTACCGCCTCAATCGCGCCGGCGACCTCCGCATGGGGCAGCGCACGGTGATGGCGTTTGATGATGTGGTTGTGCTTGGGCAGCGCCGCGCCGATGGCCTCGCCCGCCGGGTTGTCGGGCCGGTAGCCTTGCGCGACGGCCCATTTCATCACCGCGCCGATGCGCTGGCGCACCCGCCGTGCGGTCTCGGGCTTGTCGTTCCAGAGCGCCAGCAAAACGGCCATCACGTCGGCCGTGGTCACCTGGTCAACGCGTTTGTCGCCGATGCGGGGAAACACGTAGTCGCGAAGCGACGCTTCCCATTGCGCCACGCTCTTGCCGCCGGGCTTCCAGGACGGCCGGTGTATTCCGATCACCATGGCGGCGGCCTTCTCGAACGTCGGCACGTCGGGCCGTCGCATGAGCGCCAGCGGATCGCCGCCGGCTCGCGCCAGCTTGCGGTTGGTGAACGCCTGCTCCCGCGCCTCGGCCAGCGACACCAGCGGATAGGTTCGCAAGCCAAGGTCCCGGCGCTTGCCGTCGATCACGAGCCGTTGAATCCATTGCTTGCCGCCGCCCGGCAGTACCCGTAGAATCAAGCCATGCTGGTCGTAGTACTTGCCGGGTTCCGTGACGGTCTTGACGAACGCCGCCGACAGTCGCTTGCTTCGCCTAGGCATCGAACAGTCCCACTTTCATATGCCCCTATGAAAGCAAGACTACACGAAACACTGTGAAGCGTCAAGGAGCCATATTGAACCGTATAACAATATGTTAGACGTTCTTTGTGGGACTGCCAGAAATCCCTATAAACTCTATTCCTGCGGACTCTTCCTCCGCCATACTTCTACTCGTAAGTTATTGATTCTATGAGGTGCGGAAAGCGCTGAATGCGCTGAAGGCGCAGCTCCTCGGTACATTCTCGGTACACGAGCCGGCTGGCCCCCCCCTACGCCCCTCTGGGCGGTTTTGGTTCCATCGGCCGGTTTACTCAATGTTCTGCCTCGCCGAGTGTACAGACCACAAGACGGTTCGTGAGCGGCGCTGCGCGGTGACAAGGAGGGAGCGGGACGGTTGACAAGCACCCACTTGCTTCTCGATTGTCGCAACCACAAGCAGGTAGTTGACAGCTAGCCCTCGGGCCGATGAGGAGGTAACCAGTCGCTTGCATTTTGCACTTTTTGCACATTGAGCAGCCTGCTAGGAGCCTTGCATACCCCTCGCGGACACCCAGGGCACGGACCCAGGCACCCGAACCCACCGAATCCAGCGCGAAACCCGCACTGACCGCTCAATACAGCGCGATCTTGAGGACTTGACCGAGGCTGTTCACCAGCACATCTAGCCGCCGGCACTGACAGCAGCCGTGCTGCAATGTTGTGACCGAGTGCGGGTGGTAAACTTGGACCGGCTTATGCCACCACTCGGAATGTGGAAGTTGATCCAACCCCTTCTCGTGGCGACTGTTGTGTCGGTCGTTGCTGTGGGACTGCTTGTCGGGCAGTTTGATTTCGAGGAGGTTAAGAAGAAGGCTGAGCAGGGAGACGCCGACTCCCAGTACATCTTGGGTTTCATGTATAACAACGGCCAAGGCGTACCGCAGGACCACGTCGAAGCCGTGAAGTGGTTCCGCCTTGCTGCCGAGCAGGGGACTGAACTCTCGCACTCTCCTGGGCTCCGCAACGCAGGGCGCATCCGAAGCTCATCTACGCGCACGCAAGGCGTTTCCTAGTCCAGTAGACCCAATGGGTGCAGACTGTCGGCAACATTGCAACGTACGCCGAGCAACTGATCGAATCGATATCGGCATTGGAGGGACTTCCATGATAGGTATCTGTCAAGGATGGACGCAGTCATCCGGAACCTCCCGTCAGCGGGGGCGCGGTGTTCAGCAGTGACGCTTCGCAGCCCGAGCGTTTTTGCGAATCAAGTCACAAGGTCAACGAGTCACGTGACCAGACATCCATGTGCGCGCATCGGGTCGCCCCACCTCAGCGGCGGGGGACCGTCGCGGAAGATTCAGTTTGGATTTTCAGGCCCGCCGGCCTCGAAACAGACAATACGGACGCATCAGAGGTTTCCCCGTAAACTCTCGAGGAAACCCCTTCGCGTAGTCCCCCACAGGCGAGGACCGGCGGGCAGCTCGTGACACCGCACAGCGTCGGTGAAACTCTTCGTTTCTCCTTGCAACAGAAAAAAAGTAAATTCTCCTCGTTACGCCGCGGCCGCCACCCGCGGCACGAACGCTCGGCCGCTGGTGTCCACAGCCCGCAGATATGCCACCAACTTGCGCGCCACGGCCAACGTCGCGCGATTGCGCGGGCCGCGCTGCAACTCCCGCTCATGGACGTCGTGCAGCTGCGGGTTCCAGCGCGGCGCGAGTTTCGCCGCCTCGATCAGCACCCGCTGCAAATGCTTGTTGCGTTGCTTCGACAGCGGTCCGCGCTGCGTTTTGCCCCCCGACTCGCGCTGCGCCGCACATAGCCCGCAGTAACTCACCAGCCGGCCCACCGAACCGAAGCGCTCGGGCTCAACGGTCTCCAGCGCCCAACTCAGCGCCGTCATCTCCCCCACGCCGCGAATCGACTGCAAGCGCTCGACGCGTTCCCGCAGCAGCGGATGGCGCCGCAAGCCGCGCAGTAACTCGTCTTGCAAACGATCGAACATTTCCAGGCTGCCGCGGGTGATGGCGAGCAGTTCGATGACCGACTCGGGCGTGTCACGCAAGCTGTCGAGATACGAATAGAAATAACGCCGGCCGTGCAGCCGCCGGGCATCGTAGGGTTCGCCGACCTCCATCAGCAGCCCGCTGATCTTGTTCTTCATGCGGACGGCTTCGCCCAGCAGCAGATTGCGATAGCGCAGTACACGCCGCAACTCGCGCAGGGCGGGCGGCGCCAAGTAGCAGCGTGGCAGCAGGTCGCAACGCAACAGGTCACTGATCTTGGTGGCGTCGAGACGGTCGTTCTTCTTCTTGCCACAAGCGATGGCCTTGAGCATGGCCGGGTGCGCGACTTGCAACTCGCGCGCGAAGGGCTGGAGGTGATCGTGAATCCAACCCGTGAACAGCGTGGCTTCGAGCGCGCCCACCCAGGGGCGCTCGAGGGCTGACGCCCAAGCGGTCAGGGCTGCGCGGGTGGCCGCGACCTGACCGCGGGCGACGATGGTTCCGTCTTGCGTTTTGATGCAGAAGCTGATGCTTTTCTTATGGACATCGAGTCCGATGTAGTAGAGTTCATGCATGGAATCCTCCTGGGATTGGCTCTGAGCCGACCGGCTGGTCGTTCTCAGCATTTTGCCCCCGGGAGGATTCCTCTTCGCCACTACCTATGCATTGAAACAGGAATAAGGCGCTCTGTCTTTTTGTGCGCGTCATGAGTCCGCGTCTATCCCCATGGGAATATTCCGTAGGCAATGGTGCATTCATGTGAGAGGGGCGGCTAGTTGGTTCGACACCTTGGAGCGTCTTCGCCGACGACTCCTCAAGAGAGACTATTATTGACTCCCGCATAATATAGAGTCAGTCAAAACAAAGAGAAGACTGTTTCCAGAAGGCCGTGATCAAACGCGGTTTGCGGTACATGCGGCGGAGTGCCTTGCGGGCCCGCTCGTTCAGCTCGCCGTAGTCTTTCGGACAGACGTTCGGCAACTCGTGCTGCTTCCAGTAAGCCCAGATGTATTCCACCGGATTCAACTCCGGCGCATAGGGTGGCAAGTACTCGGTTGCGATGTGGCCTTCGGAGAGTTCGATGAACTCTTGCACCAGGCGGCTACGGTGCGCCGGCAGCCGATCCCAGACGATCAGCAGCGGGCGATCGATATGACGTACCAACGCCTTGAGAAAGTCGATCACTTGCTCTTTGCCGATCGCACCGGGATAGAGCCGGAAGTAGAAGTTACGCAGCGTCAGCCCCGCCGAGACGGAAAGCTTCTCCCAGTTGAAGTTAAACTGCAGCACCGGTGTTTGGCCACGTGGCGCCCAGGTGCGGCAGCGATGCGGCTTCTGACTCAATCCGCTTTCGTCGATGAAGACGAGCGTACGGCCTTCGTTTTGGGCTTTTTTTTAATGCGCTTCCAGGTCTTGCGCTTCCAGGTGCGGATCCGCTCTTCGTTGCGCTCGCGCGCCTTTCCGGCCGGGCGTTGCGGGCTCCAGTCGAGCGCTCGCAGGATCTTCCAGACGTGGCCTGCGTGGTATGCGACCCCGAACTCGTCTCCGGTCAGCCGAGCCACCCGCGGACAGCTCCACAGGGGCGTTGGGAAGCCGTGGGCTTCCGGGCCTTCCAGCAGCAGCGACGTCAGGCGTTCGCGTTGTGCGGCATCGAGGAGCGGCTTGCGTCCGGCGCGCCCGGCCTGGCGGAGTCCGGCCGCACCCTGCTCGCGGTATTGCCGCCGCCACTCACTGACGGTTTGGCGAGCGACGTTCAGCCGTCTCGCCGTCTCGGACTGATTGTGGCCTTGGTGGAGCAGCCGCATCGCTTCGAAACGGCGCTTCTCCAGCGCCTTGAAATCCCGCTTCACACCTTTGGGGTTGCCCATACATATATAGATGCTCCACACTATCAAAAAGTGTCATAATAATTTGCTGGATTCAATAAGCTACGGGACGACAGAACTATGAAGAACGACGATAGAACCAACCGTTTGCGATTGATCGGCTACCGGCTTGTGGGGCTCATGCTACTCGCGGGGGTGATCTGTAGTATCGGCCACGCCACGACCCCAATTCTCCCGACTCCTCAATTCTATGAGCCCTTGGATTATGGCCTGAGTATTACATCGAGAGACTATATTTCTATAGAAATTGGCCCGGCTTCAAATGCTGGAAATGAAAAGATACGACTGGCCGCCGCTTTTCTGACTCGTGAAATAGCTGAAGTCGCACCTTCGGTAAGAGTCGACATTCTGACCTCTGGGGAGACGGTAAGTAAGCCCAAGGTCGTCCTTTGGCACTATGCAGCCGACTCTAACCCAGGCGTCGAACTCAACTTCCCCGACCGTCAGACGCTGAAAGATGCGTCACACTATGGCCAGAGCTATGTGATCCGTACCCCGGACAATAACTCCCTTTGGATCATTGGCAGCACGGAGCAAGGCGTACTATTTGGAGCGATGAGCGCTTTGCAGTTGATCGCCAAACAGGACGATGGCCTCGAGATCTCGGGAGCGAACATACGTGACTATCCTGATTTTTAGTTTCGGGCTGCGTCGGATTGGCTTCTCAATATCGAAATTAACGGCTGGAGTTACGACCGTGGGCAAGGACTGGACGCCTTCGCGGAGCTGTCAGAGACGAAGCTCGACAGAGCGCTCCGATACAAGATTAACACCGTAATCATGGACGGTTTTGGTTTCGGTGTAGAGCAACGTCCCCCTTACTATAAAGATCTCATGCTGCGTCTGAACCGCTATGCGCGAGCCCGCGGTATCCACCTCTATTTCGGAGGCTATGGAGCGAGCTACGGTATGGCCTATGAGAAGGTCATCATGTATGAGCGGGGTGAAGCGTTCAAGGGTACTGTTTTCGAGAACAGAGCGAGCTATCCGGACGGCCATACCTACCGCTGTATGGGTTTCCCTAAGGCAAGAAAAGGATACGACCCCAGCATCCTGGGAAGCTGCCGATCCAACGATGCCCTGAGCGCCCTCAAGGCCGAAGAGCTGAGGGAGTTTGTTCGGGCCGTGGAGCCGGGAATGCTCTATATCCACCACGAGGACTTCGGCGGTTTCGAAGGAACGGAAACGGCTTGGCGCGACCGCTGTGATCGGTGCCGCAGGCGTTGGCCTGATGATTCGTTAGCCGCAAGTACCGGCGGCGCGGGCGGTCTTGCCTACGGCTACTCCGCGCTCGTACGGGCCGTTAACAGGGTCAAGAATTCCGAAAGCGGGTATGACGCCTCACGTGATTGTCAGATCATTCTGATCTCGCCGGTGTATCTGCCCGACTCGCCGAAGGCCGACGATTGGGCCGAGGTGCTGGAGCTTTGGAAGAACGTTGGCCTCCAACTTCCTCGGGGGAATAACGTGCAGGCAGGTTTCCGCGAAGTGTTTCCACAGTATCACGGCAGCGAGCGATGGACCGAGCGGTACGCTTCCATCATGCGTGCGGCAGGTGTTGACCTGGGTATGTTCATGTTTTTTTCGGGGGGAGCGGATCGTTTTATGACCGATTACCCTCTCTCGGGTAATCCGGCGATGAACCGGCTTTTCGACGGCGCCAAGACGATCTACAACGCTACCGGGGACTTCTACCAAGAGCCTATGGAGATACTGAACGCTGAATACTCCTGGAACGTGCGTTCCACCGGCTTCTCCCAGCTCCCGTTGACTTACGAAGATGCAACAGCCACTTGGCGCAAGAATATGTACCAGGAGAATCAGCCTCCGGAGATCTTCGGGGCCGACGGTATGTATCATCTGATTTGCGAAAAGCTGTACGGACCCAAGGCCGGCCCCGAGATGGCAAAATATTATCAGGAATCGGCCTACCTGCCGGAGTCGTCTGCTCTTTCCGTCAAGGCCGAGGAGCGCTACTACTACAACAGACCTCAGAATTACACTCCTTTCACCTGGGATCGGGCATATGCGGCGCCATCTCATTGGCGTCATCTTCTGGAAGACTCAAATACGTGGGGCAGAGAGTTTATTGACGAGCGATATGCCGCGAAGGTGGCAGACTTAGAATTCGGACGGTCCGAGTTGCACCGTCGCTTGGCCCGCCGTTGGAAGATTGTGGCTGACGTCAACAACAAAGGACGGCGTCACGTGCAGAACGCCCTCGCCGCCGACCCGCGGAACGAAGCGATAACGGATCTGCAATTCCTCCAGAACGTCCTCAGTACCTATCAGCCCTTAACGGAGGCCCTCGCTACGTTTCACGTCTCCCTTCAGGCCATACACTCGGGCAAGACGGTCGACGCCAAGGTACGCCGCGACCTTCAGTCGGCTCTCAGCCGTGCTCGCCAGGCGAGCGCAATGGCTGAGAAGTCATTCCCAAGGCCAATTGATCCCGTCGGCGGGGAGATTGGTGCGTTGCGCAAACTCTCCGCGCAGTTGGCCACCGCAATCGAAACAACCCTGAAGGAGAAGTGAAAAGGGAATGGGACAGCGGGCGAGGCAAGAGCTACGCAAGACTGCGGATTCCTGAGTCGGTCGCCGCGTCTTGGTATCGGGAGCATTCGCGATGACGGCGACAATCAACAGCGGGATGGCTGATGATGGTGCCATGCTCACGCGCTACCGCCGCCATCGTCAGCACCGCCCCCACGAAAAGAAGGGTCGCCGGCACACGCGCCGCAGTTGCCCGATCTGGGTTGATGGCACGATGCCCAACGGCAACCGTGCCTGCAGCAATTGTCGAAGTTGCTCACCGGTAACGGGACTGTTCGCGTTGGCTATGATATCGTAGCCCTCCGTTTCGATCCAGTCTGGGCCCCAAAGTTGACTACCGTGGAGACGATATGCGAACACCAGTAGGCTCTTCAGGGTCACGTTTCTTCCCGTCAGGCCTGCAGCCCGAGGCCGTACTCTGCCCATCCGGCCTCCGGACGTGCTTGGTGTTATCGAGGCGACCTCGAATGCCGGCGGGTCTGCCACGGACTGGCCTAACGCTCCGCATGACATGAAGGCGATCAAGGTTGCCGTTGCTATGGAGTGGACGATTCTCATATACAGGACGACGCGCAGCACCAACAGCTCGTGCAGCCGAATGATGACAGTTATCTCGTAGGCTTGATCGAATCACCTCACGGCTCGCCGCCCGACCTACTGTTCTTCCGCAGACGACGATCGTCCGCCGGGCGTCGTGGTTGTCGAGGCCGCAAGATGAGGCTCGCCTCCGATACAGCACTACGACTTACCGGAAGTGTCAGAAGGGGCGTCTTGGATCCTTGAGTCGCTCGGCTTGTGATACTCCGCGCGGAAGCGACGTACCGGAGGTTCCTCATCATCAATGTAGTCTTCAAATCCGTTTTCTTTGAGGCCGCACTCCTGAAGATGTCCCAACTCGGAGCGTGTCAGCGGCCAAGGCATTTGACCTGGGTCACCTTCATTCTCCCGTGCCCGCGTGATCAGGAGCAGATTGCCACCTGGGGCCACAAACGAGGTGATTCTCGTCATTGCTTCGAGCCGTAGAGCCGGAGGCAGCACCTGAAGAGTATAGGATTCTAGAACCAGATCGAACCGGCCGACCCAATCAGGGGGATGAAACAGGTCGACAGGTTCGTACCTCACCGAGCTTTGGGGAAATCTCCGCTTCGACATGGCGACGGCGGACTTCGAGATGTCGAAAGCGACGACATCGAATCCCCTCCGAGAAAGCTCTTCTGCGTCGTCGCCCAAGCCGCACCCGACTTTCAGCGCTCGCTTACCCTGCCGGTCGGTCTGCCGCCGATCGAGCCATTCGACCAGATTGGGGTTTGGCTCCAGGTCCGCCCAGGGAATGGACGATAATCCTGCGGATTCGGCCTGTGAATAGAGCTCTTCAAACCACGCCAGCGGTTCTCCGCGACTGACAGCCGCGTGTGCGAGCTGCCTGGCCCTTGCTCGACTCATAGCGTTTACATTCTACGGACGTACGGACTTCCGAGAATGGGATTGTCGGAAGTTAGCGCCTCGTGCTGGCGGCAACCTGTGGGTAGAATCAGGTAGGGCTCTGACGCAGCGCTCGAGCTCTGGATCTCCGCCCGCCATGTACCGCCGTCTTCGCAGGTGGTTCTTCGTTGCGTCCATTGCTGTCGCCGCCCCGTTTCTACAGCACCTCTACTCGCAGGCTCGTGAACAGACAGGCCTCAGCGGCCGGACTGGCTCCAACTTGACTGCCTTCGATCGGGTGATCTCCGACCTGATGGATAGGTGGCAGCTTCCGGGCGGGCAACTTGCGATTGCGAAGGACCATCGGCTGGTGTTGGATCGCTCCTACGGTTACGCGGATATCGAACTCAAGGAGCGGGTCACACAGACCTCCCTTTTTCGTATAGGCAGCGTCTCCAAGACGATCACGACCGCAGCCGTTCTAACCCTTGTGGACCGGGGGCACTTGCGGCTGGAAGACAAAGCGATTCGCCGCCTAGGAGATCTCGCCCCGCCGCGGAACGCAAGCGTCGACCCCCGTCTGTATGAGATCACAATCCAGGATCTTCTCCAGCACGGTGGGGGTTGGGACACCGCGAAGAGCTTTGCACCCCTTGGGTTGCCCTGGAGCCGGATGGCGGCAGCAACGGTCGGCGCGGAAGACCCGCCGACATGTGCGACGGTACTCCGCTATATGCTGAGCATCCCGCTCGATTTCGATCCGGGCACGAGAACGGCCTACTCCAACTTCGGCTACTGCATCCTTGGTCTTGTGATTGAAGAAACGCTGCGCTCAATGGGAAAAGAGATGAGCTACGAGGATTACGTGAGGAGGGCCGTCCTGGCACGACATTTGGCACACCGGCGGTCTCCGAGACAGCAATGCGGCATGGCTCGTTCGTACCGCCAGCGGCGTCACCCTTGCGTTCACGTTCAACTCACTGCCAGCCAAACACACGGACTTCTTCGAGGACGCGATTCTCACGCTCCTCGACACGATTGAAGATCAAGAACGCTGGCCGGAGACCGACCTGTTCGCAAGTAGAGACCGCTGAGGCTTCCGCGATTGGGGAATGTCGGAAGCGTTGATTCCGTGATCCTGAGTCAGTCATGACGGAGCGCGACGACGGGGTCAAGCCTACTCGCTCGAAAGGCAGGAATTCCTGGTGCGATCAGCGCCCGTGCCCAGCAGCAGTGGCGCTAGAATGAAGACGATCGGATCGTGAGTCTCGCCGCCGACGAGAAAACTTCACAGCAGATCCGCCAGGCCAAAAGAGGTGCCGAGGCCAATGACAAGTCCGGCCAAACTCCAAAGTCGTCGGTTGACGGACATAGTAGGCGGTCGCGCCTTCGAGAGACTCCGTGCGTTCTTCCGGTTCTGTCATGAGGCCGGTTGGATTGATGAGAATCCAACTTTGAGGCTCAAAAACGCGAAGGTGAATCAAACTCCGACGATGCCATTCAATCGTGACCAGGTAGTTTCGATCCTGGCGGCCTGTGATCACTACCCGGATGGC
This sequence comes from Bryobacterales bacterium, assembly GCA_965248255.1. GTDB lineage: Bacteria > Acidobacteriota > Terriglobia > Bryobacterales > UBA6623 > JAKZVK01. The sequence goes on along the minus strand of CBDFIW010000004.1, from coordinate 447,782 downwards.
TACGGCCAAATCGGACAGGCGAATGCTCGGCGACTTCGTGCCCTGATTTTGCTGTTGCGCCACTCCGGGCTACGGATCTCAGATGCCGTGACGCTGGCACGCGATCGCATTGATCGGGACGGTCGACTCTTTCTTTTCACCGCCAAGACCGGCGTGCCGGTCTACTTGCCTTCGCCGGATTTCGTAGTGGACGCACTCGCAGAGGTCGAGGGAGCACACCCGGGGTACTTCTTTTGGAGCGGTGTGTCCAAGACGAAGAGTGCCGTCGGCGACTGGCAGCGGAGCCTTCGTGGCTGTTTCGCCTGGCGAACGTCCCGGACGGACACGTCTACAGGTTCCGGGATACGTTTGCAACCGAGCTGCTACTTGCAGATGTGCCGCTGGAGCGGGTTTCTATTCTGCTAGGGCATCAGAGCGTCAAGGTCACCGAGCGGCATTACTCCCCTTGGGCGCGCCCGACAGGAGCAACTCGAGGATGATGTGAGGCGAACGTGGGGAGAACGGCCGCCCGATTTCGCCGGGAAGCAACGTACGTGTGACGTACACGAGAGTACAGGGTCTGTTAACTAGATGAAAACAAATCAGTTAAAGTGGTGGAGGCGGCGGGAGTCGAACCCGCGTCCGAAGAAGTCCACCGCAGAGAGCCTACATACGTAGTCCGCTGGAAATCTCAGCCGGTTCTCAGCAGCGGACGCCTCCCGAACCGGCCCAGCCCGATTGAATGTCAGCCCTGGGCTCCGGACAGAAGCTTGCGGCCCATCCCGCCATGTGACGTCCGGCACCCCCATGCGGGCCTAAGAGCGAGGACGGCTACCTAATGATTAGGCAGCGTATGCAAACTGCGTATCGTTGGCAGTTAATGGTTTTCCGATCGTTTAACGGGAGCTCGGAACCCGGTATGCCTCTCTACGACGGTACAGCCCCGTCGAATCCGTTACGCCCCCACTCGAGGGGTGGAGATGCCAGGCCAACGCCCGACCTCATTCTCATTCTACTACGGCGGATGGCGCGGGGCCGGGTCTGGTTTCTCGCAAAGGCGCAAAGGACCGCAAAGCACGCAAAGCCTTGGCCTTTCTTGGCGGCCTTCGCGATCCTTTACGTCTTTGCGAGAAACGCGCTACGGCCCAACTCCTCCACTCTTACAACAACCGGGGCTCTGGTTCGTTCCGCTTGGCCAACCTCTTTTCGAGACGCGCTTGGCGGTGCCGCAGCTCAGGCGAGGGCTGAAGGCGCTGGGCGGACCGTGTCATGTGCAGGGCTCGCGGAAGATCTTTCTCGCGGTGCTCGTAATGTTTGGCGAGTTCCTCGAAGGCCTGCACACGGTAGTCGTTCTTCGCCCCGATGAGGTCTTCGAGAATGGCCAGCATGGCTTCGTGGCGTCGCTGCCTTTTCTCCAGCAGCGCCGTCTCCCACATAGCGCGAAAGAGGTTCTCGTCGGCCAGGCCGGCGTCGATCGAGCGGCGGTAGAGTCGGGTTGCCGTTTCATGCTCGCCGCCTTGGCGGAGCCAACGGGCCAGACCGAGCAGATCGGCGCCGTGCCGCAGCCGCGCCTCCGCCGGATCGGCAAAAGCGGGCAAGACGACGGCTGTAAGGCAGGCAAGGGAAACGATATCGATCACGTTGTGATGAAACAGCGGGACCAGTTTGAAAGCCTGCCGGGTCCGCAAGTACTCGAAGTAGTAATAAGGGATCAGCTCGCCCGGCAGGTCGCCTTCGCGCACGACGCCGAGGATCTCGTACTCGAGCTGCATCAGGCGGCAGCTCTCCATGCGGAGCTTCCACAGCCGGCGGGCGCCGTGCAGCAAGTCGAGGTGATGCATGCGCTCGAACGGCCACCATTGCCGCTTGAGCCGGTAACGCGTCTCGAGCAGCGGCGCGTCGTACGCCTTACCGTTGTATGTCACCAGGACGTCGTGCCAGCGCAGGAACTCGGCGAGCCCGGCGAGCATGGCGGCCTCTTCGTCGTAGTCGCGCATGAAGAACAGGCGCACGCGGAAGCCGCCGTCTTCGATCGTGCCGACGCCCACCAGGAAGGCGCAGGTGCCGGTGCCACCGGCGAGGCCGGTCGTCTCGGTGTCGAGGAAGGCCCAGCGGGAGGGGTCGTGCGGCGGGATGGTGTCCCTTGAAATGCCCTTCAGCAGCTCGCCGGGAAGGTCGCCGAGGTGGGAGATGTCCATGCTGCCGTGGCGATGCGTGCCGGGATAGAAGCGCTCGGAGATGAAATAGCGGCCCCACTGGTTCTCCATCACCTTGCCGTCGAGGAGGGTCTCGGCGTCGTAGTGCTTGGGGTGGTCCGTTTCGAGGGCGGGAGGTTCGTGTTCGAATGCCGGGCGGGGCGGGTTCTTCTCGATACGGCGGACGCGCCGCCGCAGTTGGGCGAGTTGGTTGCTGAGGTCGGGCTTCATGTTTCTCGCAAAGGCGCTAAGGACCGCCAAGCCCGCAAAGGAAGACATAGTGTCTTTGCGTCCTTACGAGAAACAACCCCGCCGCCTTGCTAAGCGCTCAGGATTTCGCCCACCAATCGCCTCGCTACCTCCTTGGCCTTTTCTCCCACTTCACCGAGAGCTCCCACGCACGACGGACACCCAGTGTCACAAGGGCACGAATCGAGCAGCTCAAGGGAGCGATCGAGCAAGCGCCCGTGCATCCGGTAGAGCGGCTCGCTCTGGCCGATACCCCCGGAGAAGTTGTCGTACAGGTAGAGATTTGGCTCGTATCCGCGTGCACCGTTATCCTCGTCGGCGCCGATGGCGACCCCCAAGTCGCGAGGGTCGCACATCAACAGTAGTGACCCGACCGTCCGCAACACGTTCGCCACCCCGGCGACGCCGTTCTGCTTTTCAGTCGGGCTGTACTCTGATAGCTGGGCCAGAAACGCCTCGGGGAAATGCAGCCAGACGGCCGTGGTGTGCATCTCCTGCTCGGGCATCGCTAGCTTGCCCGCGCCGACGTTCTCGTTGGTGTAGAACTTCAGTTTTTTGAAGCCGACGATCTGCCGATTGATCCTGACCTCCCCATGATTGCGTGCGGCGGAGCTACTCCCCACCGACCCCAGCGTCTCCGAATCGAACGTGCTGAGAATCTTCACCCGCGTGTAGTCGATCGCGTCGGTATAGTAGTTGCACTCGACGCTGCGAACATACGCCTTGCGCTCCTCATAGTCGAAGCGATCGACGTGGTACAGCTTGCCTTCATGTAGGTAGATAGCTTTCTCGTGGAGTGTCGTCAGCGCGGCGGTGAAATCGACTTCGCCGATCACCCGCGGCTCGCCGGTCGTATCGACGATCACAAAGTTGTCGCTGGTGACGGTGCGCAGGCTGACGGCGTCGGCCGGATACGATTCCGAGGTCCAGTGCCACGACTGGCCCGCGTGGTGCAGCAGGCCGATCTCCTCCAGGAACTTGCAAGGCTCTTCGGTCGCGTGTGGGCCGAACGTCTCGCCGTCCTGAATCGGCAGCTCGAAGGCGGCGCACTTGAGATGGCTGATGAGGATCTCGACGTTGTCCGCGTTCACTTGCGCGTGTTCGGGTGAGGCGTCGAAGAAGTAGTCCGGGTGCTCGACGATGTACTGATCGAGCGGCGCGCTGGAGGCGACCAGCACCGTGATCGAGAGCGAGTGACGCCGCCCGGCGCGCCCGGCCCGCTGCCAAGTCGAGGCGACCGTCCCCGGGTATCCCGCCATCACCACGGCGTCGAGCGAACCGATGTCGATGCCCAGTTCGAGCGCATTGGTCGCCACGACCCCGAGGATCTCGCCCTCGCGCAACTGCTTCTCGATCTCGCGGCGTTCCCGTGGCAGATAGCCGCCCCGGTAGCCGCGGATCGACGCGGGCGGCAGCTTGCCGCGGTCCATCGCGTCTTTCAGATAGCGCACCAGGATCTCGGTCGCCAGCCGCGAGTTGGCGAAGACCAACGTCTGCTGTCCGCGGTCGAGAAAGCCCAGTGCCATGCGGCGCGCTTCGGCGATATAGCTACGCCGTATGCCCAACTGGCGGTTGACGACCGGTGGATTGTAGAAGACGAAGTACTTCTCACCGGCCGGCGCCCCGTTCGATTCGATCGGAACGACGGGCTGTTCGATCAACTTCTCGGCGAGATCCTGCGGATTGGCGATGGTCGCCGAGCAGCACACGAACTGCGGCTTCGAGCCGTAGAACTCGCAGATCCGTTTCATGCGGCGAAACAAGTTCGCCACATGGCTGCCGAACACGCCGCGATAGGTATGCAACTCGTCGATGACGATGTAGCGCAGGTTCTCGAAGAACCGCGCCCAACGTGTATGGTGCGGCAGCACGCCGGTGTGAAGCATGTCAGGGTTGGTGAGAACGACGTTGGCACGCTGCCGGATCGCTTTGCGCGCGTCCTGCGGCGTGTCGCCGTCGTAGGTGAAGGCGCGCAGGTCGCTTCCCATGGCCTCGATCACGCCGTGTAGCTCGTCGAGTTGGTCTTCCGACAGCGCCTTGGTGGGAAACAGGTAGAGCGCGCAGGCATGTGGGTCCTTCAGCAGGGCCGCCAGCACCGGCAGGTTGTAGCAGAGTGTCTTGCCGCTTGCGGTGGGCGTCGGGATAACGACGTTGCCTCCGGCGGCGAGGTGCGTGAATGCCTCGTGCTGATGGCGGTAGAGTTTGGTGATGCCTCGCTTAGCCAGAACCGCTTTCAGGCGCGGGTCAACCGACTCGGGGATCTCGACGAACTGCGCCTCGCGGGCGGGCTGCCGGCGGGTGGCAGTGACGGGCGAATCCTCCCGAGCACGCAGGGCCTCCAGATACTGAACGGCGCGCTCCAGCGAACAGTCCTGCCTCACCAACGGGTTGCGCGCCGGCGGCTGCGGTTCGGGGGCATCGACAAAGCTGAGGGAGAGATTCAAGGCGGACGGGCCTCCTTCCCCTTTTGTTCGCCTTGGAACAGAGTAACGGATTTCGGCGGCCAGATCAAGGAGGGCAGCATCTCAGTTTCAGATGAGATCCGGGCTACGGTTCGACTTGCGACGCTTATCCTCGTGCGCGCCCCGACGAAAGCGGTGCAGAATAGGAGTCGGCCATGCAGCTTGCGCTGGGGGATGCTTGGGCGCCCGCGATCCGAAAGCTCAACGATCCTTCTTAGCGAGGTCCTCGACCTTGAACAGACGAATCCCCGTGCTTGTCTTTGGTTGGGGCAGGGCTCATGCTTCTGCGGTCCCACGCCGATTGCTCCTGAGAGCGTCGGGTAGGGTCTTAAAGGAGGGTCTTAGACCCTCGCAGACATCCGGCCACGGTCGGCCACGAGCCGTGCAGTGTCCAACAGAGATCCGAGGGCGCTCTCGACTTGCGAAAGGCAGGTAACCAGTCATGACAACCACAGGCTAGCATCGACGGAGCGAACGAGGTGCTGCAAGCATCACGAGCATTGACCGAGATGGAGACCAATCTAAAGAAGATGATGCACTCCCGACGGCCGGCCGCTGTTTGACACCACTACGTACATTCGCGGGCGGATCGTCTGCGAGTCTGGGCCTCGCCCGGGGACAACGGCGAGGGCTGTCTTGCCACGGTCTGCTGCCTCGCTCTGCCGATTGTCCATCACAGATATGGAGTCGACAACCAACGGCCCTGTAGCGATGCGTGTATCCGCTGGGACAAGCGGAGTCGAGAACCCGCTCAGGGCTTTTTAGTGCGTGTACCATCCGAGTGACTCCGGGTGGCGTCGGCACTGATGACGTGCCAAACTGTCGAAAGGGAAAGGATGGTACTTTAGACAGGGACTGCGGCCTATGTCCGCTGCCGCCGGACCAAGTGCTTGCGAGGGATTGGGAATTGGCGCGTCGAGACGACTCCCCGGCAGACAGCGAGCTCGCAGGCCTCAGGGTCCTATCGGCGGGGGGTTTGACGTCCCTGGGCAGTATCAAGGTCCGGCCGGTCCTGCTAGGCTATACCAACCGGCCTCGGAGGACCTTTCTAACGCGCGGCCCAATGGTTTGTCGGCCAAGTAAGTCAAATCGAAGCTGTCACTTATTGACTCCCGCATAATATAGAGTCAGTCAAAACAAAGAGAAGACTGTTTCCAGAAGGCCGTGATCAAACGCGGTTTGCGGTACATGCGGCGGAGTGCCTTGCGGGCCCGCTCGTTCAGCTCGCCGTAGTCTTTCGGGCAGACGTTCGGCAACTCGTGCTGCTTCCAGTAAGCCCAGATGTATTCCACCGGATTCAACTCCGGCGCATAGGGTGGCAAGTACTCGGTTGCGATGTGGCCTTCGGAGAGTTCGATGAACTCTTGCACCAGGCGGCTACGGTGCGCCGGCAGCCGATCCCAGACGATCAGCAGCGGGCGATCGATATGACGTACCAACGCCTTGAGAAAGTCGATCACTTGCTCTTTGCCGATCGCACCGGGATAGAGCCGGAAGTAGAAGTTACGCAGCGTCAGCCCCGCCGAGACGGAAAGCTTCTCCCAGTTGAAGTTAAACTGCAGCACCGGTGTTTGGCCACGTGGCGCCCAGGTGCGGCAGCGATGCGGCTTCTGACTCAATCCGCTTTCGTCGATGAAGACGAGCGTACGGCCTTCGTTTTGGGCTTTTTTAATGCGCTTCCAGGTCTTGCGCTTCCAGGTGCGGATCCGCTCTTCGTTGCGCTCGCGCGCCTTTCCGGCCGGGCGTTGCGGGCTCCAGTCGAGCGCTCGCAGGATCTTCCAGGCGTGGCCTGCGTGGTATGCGACCCCGAACTCGTCTCCGATCAGCCGAGCCACCCGCGGACAGCTCCACAGGGGCGTTGGGAAGCCGTGGGCTTCCGGGCCTTCCAGCAGCAGCGACGTCAGGCGTTCGCGTTGTGCGGCATCGAGGAGCGGCTTGCGTCCGGCGCGCCCGGCCTGGCGGAGTCCGGCCGCACCCTGCTCGCGGTATTGCCGCCGCCACTCACTGACGGTTTGGCGAGCGACGTTCAGCCGTCTCGCCGTCTCGGACTGATTGTGGCCTTGGTGGAGCAGCCGCATCGCTTCGAAACGGCGCTTCTCCAGCGCCTTGAAATCCCGCTTCACACCTTTGGGGTTGCCCATACATATATAGATGCTCCACACTGTCAAAAAGTGTCATAATAATTTGCGGGATTCAATAAGTGATTTCCTGATTCCCCGTTCCGCAACGGCGTAGGACCATGAGCTTGGTAGTCAGTATGCTGGCCCGAAAACTCGCCCGAAGATGGCTTAGCGGCGTTGAGGGGATTCTGTTCGCCTCTCTTCTTTTCAGTAGTAGTACTACTGGAACAGCAGCCCCGACGCTGCTCACGAACGGACACCCGATTCACGTGAACCTGCCGCCAGGCATGGTGGTGGACGGACTGTTGGATCGCACCGTCATCAACGGTGATGACGGGTTCATCATTTTCGTCCCTCCAGGCGCCCGTACCCTGACGGTGGAGTTTCAGACCTCTCCGGGTGCGGCTGTGCAATTGCTGGTGCAACCGGACCGGGATGTCGGGAGCGAGGGCTTCGCCAATCGCGCCGACTTTTTGGCCGACCCGGATGGGAACTCGGTCGCCACCGTTTTCATCAGTAGCGAATCCGGCCAGCCTGCCCTCAAGCCGGCCATCTACTTTTCGGCTTCCGTCTTCGCGACGTGGGCATCCGCTACGAGGGAGTCCTCACCGCAACTATTGACGGGACCGTGATCGACCCCGAGGTGCGCGTCCAGGAATCGATCTTCAGCGAGGATCTGGAAGGCTGGACCCGCAACGACAGCGCGAGTCCGATCCCTGGTACGAATGTCGGAGCGGGTTCGAGCAGCTTGAGCCATCGCGCCACGCGCGGAAATGCAGGCGGATACGCCCGATTGTTCCATAACGTCTTCTTCGGCCCCGATGAATGGTTTCTGGCGCCGCCTAAGTTCCTGATCGATCTGGCCGCGTTGGACGGTGGACGCTTTCAATTCGACGTGATTCGTATCGCGGGCGACTCGATGCCTAACTTCCGAGTCCAGATGCGAGTTTTCAGCGACGACACGGGCTTCAGTTGGATCGGGCAGCCGCCGCCGGTGACCACGGAGGGCTGGGAGACCTTCTCGGTCACGATTCGTGAAGGCCTGTGGAACCGCATCGTGGGCGAAGATTCGTTCGAGGACGTGTTCTCCGCTCCGGCACGGATCGAGGTGCGCGCCCTTTTCGTGGTGCAGCTGGGAATCGTCGGCCTCGACAACTTCCGCATCCTGGCACGTGGAGGCGCGCCGCCGATTGCGGTGCTGCCAACCGTTACGAGTTTTTCCGGCGGGCCGGACGGCTGGGGCCGCAACTACCCAGGCTCCGACACGATCACGCTAGCGACTGAGGGCGATGAAGACTCGGATCTCGTGTGGGTCGATGTCGAAGGCAATCCGGGCGGGTATCTTCGGATCGCCGGCAGCGCGGCGGACGACGGCGATGCCTTTGTCGTGGGCCGTGAGTACCGAGGTAACCTCTCCGGCCTCGACGAATCCCGCTTTGAATTCGATTACCTGCACCGCTCTACCGCGGGAACGAGCGGGCCGGTCGAGATCCGGCTGATCGACCGGGACACGGCCTACTCGTGGACCGGGGTCGTGCCGGCTGACGTTTGGGCTCATCAGATCGCGCCTCTGACTGCGGATGAGTGGACTCTCGTTGCGGGGGAAGACTCCTTCGCGGACGTGCTCGCGGACGTGATCTCCGTCGAGGTGTCGGCCGATTTGTCGGCTGGGCCCGATGGCAGTTGCATCGACAACTTCTCGCTGCTGACGGCGGATTCGCCGGCACTGCCGGCGACGATTACGGCCAACCCGCCGATGCTTGAGTTCCCCGGCGTGGCGGGCGTTGCCAAGGGAGCCGGCCCGGACGCCCAGATTCTTCGCATCTCCTCCGGCGGCGGCAGCTTGCGCTGGGAGGCAACCGTTTCCGGGGCGCTGGCCGACCGCATTACGCTTTCCCAGACCACGGGCGACACACCCTCGACCGTGTTGGTGGAGGTTAACAGCACCGGCCTGCCGGCCGGCACATTCGACGGGCAAGTCACGATCACCGCCTTGGGGACGAACATCAGTGCGAGCGTTGCCACGATCAGGTTGGTGCTCGCCGCCCAGCCGGTTCCCACGCCGCTCATCAATCACGGCGGCGCCGTCAGCTCGGCTACCTTCACGGGTCCGTTGTCGCCGGGCATCTTGGTGAGCCTCTTCGGTCGTCACCTCGGCGGCCCCGCGGACGGCCTGCAAGCGACCTTCGGCGGCCGAACCGGCGATCGATTGCCGACCAGTCTCGGTGGCGTGAAGGTGCTGGTGTTGGATCTGAACGGCATCCTGATCGCCGAGGCTCCGCTGCTTTACGTCGGCGACCGGCAGATCAACTTCCAGTTGCCGTTCTTGCTCTTCGGACACACAGCCGCGCGCATCGTGGTGGAGGTCAACCGGGTACGTAGTGAAGCGAGAGACGTACAGATCCAACCTTGGGCGCCGGGCATCTTCAACTTTGGCGCCAATCGCGCCGTCGCGGCCAACGCCGACGGCAGCACGAACGGGGCGGGTAGCCCGACTGCGGTTGATAGCGTGCTGACCGTCTACTTGACGGGTCAGGGCGTGGTCGCTCCTGACTGGCCCGCCGGACGCGCAGCTCCTTCGTTCCCTCTGGTCCGGGCGCCCAGCGACATCGTAGTGACCATCGGCGGCGTCGAAGCCCGCGTCCAGTTCTTCGGCCTCGCGCCCGGCCTGGCCGGCGTCGCGCAGCTAAACGTCTTTCCCGCCGCGGGCACTCCCTCGGGAGACCAGCTCCTCGTCGTCCGTGTCGGTGGCGTGCTTTCCAACGCGGCCATCGTAACCATCCAGTAAGCCGCTGGTGCTCGCCCTCACACGGCTCGTGAGACCCTTCGCATGCGATTCGGCGTCCTTGGGCTCACCCCCCCCCCCCCCCAGGGCTGTTGCGGTCGCGCTATCTGTTGTCCTCGCGGGGAACTGAGATCCGACACAACGAAGGCTTCGTTCCCGCTACTCTAGTGATAGTAGATTCGTCGACGCTTCACTTGATTCCCGTACGGACCCCCGGAAACCTGCCGAGATAGGGTCGAGTTTGCGGCACAGACCCTGTTGCCATCGCTTGGCGTTCGGGCTGCTCGACGACCCGGGCGGGCCGAGGGGCGAGGGAACCGATGGCGCGCTGCCTCGCGGAGACACCTCGATTGGTTAACGTTGCGACCACGCTCGAGCAACACGAGATCCTGCTGACCGGGGGCAGCGGCTTTCTCGGCAAGGTGTTGCTGGCTCTGCTGCTCGATCGCTACCCGAGCCTCAAACACCTGCACGTGCTCGTGCGGCCTCGCGGGGACGCCACGGCCGAGGAGCGCTTTGCGCGGGAAGTGCTGGCGTCGCCGCCGCTCGAAGAGATTGTCAAGAGACGCGGCCCGGCCTTCGTTCGCGACAAGATCACAGTTTGGCCCGGAGATGCGGCACAACCGAACTGCGCGGTTGACTCGGACAGTTGGGCCGACAACGTCGGTCTCATTCTCAACTGCGCCGGGCTGGTGGAGTTCTTCCCGCGGCTGGATGTTTCGCTGCACGCCAACGTTGATTCGGTCGAGCACTTGTGCGGCCTGGCACGGCGGGTCGGCGCCAAGCTCTTGCATGTCTCGACCTGCTATGTCTCCGGCGAGGGAGACGGTCTGGTCGAGGAGACCGAGCCGATTGTCGGGTTCTATCCCCGCCGGGTCGGTGCGGAGGACGTGAGCTTCGACGCCCACACCGACCTCGCGGACTGCCGGCGGCGGATCTCGCAGATTCGCGAAGCGTATACGGCCAGAGGGCGAGGCTCGGACGACGAGTCAGCCCGCGAGTTGACCGAGCGCCTGACGGAGTTGGGACGCCGCCGTGCCGCCCGATGGGGCTGGGTCAATACGTACACCTACGCCAAGAGCCTCGGCGAACAGGTGCTGGCGGGCCGAGCCGATCTCGACTATGCGATCGTCCGCCCCGCGATCGTCGAGAGCTCGTTGCGCTTCCCGTTCCCCGGCTGGATCGAGGGCGGGCGGACGTCGGCCCCGCTGCTGCTGATGGCCCTGGGCGGGATGACCGACTGGCCCGCTCGGCGCGACATTCCACTCGAAATCGTTCCCGTGGACCTGGCAGCGTCGGCCATCCTGGCGGTGAGCGCTCTGCTGCTGAACGGCCGGCATGAGAGTGTCTATCAGATCGGAACGGCGGACGTGAATCCCTTCGAGCTGGAACCATTGATCGAGCTGCTTTGCCGCGAAGCACGCAAGCCGGGCCCGAACGGCCACCGTCGGGCGGGCGTCCCTTTCTGGCTGCAGCCTCGATCCAAGCCTCGATTCCTGTCCGAGCACGAGGCGCGGATCGGTCGCGAGCGGTTGCGGCAGCGGCTCGAGAAGGCGCAAGCGGTAGCCGGCGCCGTGCACGAGTTTGCCGATCGGGTGAAGCTGCCCGGCCGCGCCGCGCTTGGCAACTGGGCCGCGTCGCTGCGCACGTTCGGGTTGCAAATCAATTTCCGCGAGCAGACGATCGAGCAATACCTGCCCTTCATCCAACGGAATCGTTACATTTTCGAGGCGCATCACATCCGGGCGGCCTACCAGCGGATCACCGAGGCCGATCGGCGACTGCTGCCGTGGGACCCCGAGCAGATCGACTGGACCGAGTACTGGACGCACAATCAGATCGAGGGCATCCGCAAGTGGATTCAGCCCGAGGCCGTGCGCGACTGGTCGTTCAAGATTTGATTGGCGTAACAGAGCCGCGTACGCGGGTCCACGGGCCCGCACGCTGACGGCTGCGGCTCAGTCGCTTCATGGCATCGGGAACGTCAATGTTTCGTCGAGGACAACCAGGCCGTTGGGACTCAGGCCCTCGGCGAAGGGTTTGGCGGCGTCTTTGCGGCTGATGATGGCCCAGGAGTAGCGGAACTCCAGATGATCGATGAGCCCGGAGGCGAGAGTCTCGCGCAGAACACGCCTCGTCTCGCCGGTGATCTTCAGCGAACCCTCGTCGGCAATCGCAGCCAGGACCACCACGCCGTCGGGCAAAGCCTTCAAGTAGGTCTCCATCGCAACGGCGTCCCCATCGCTCGCCCACGTGTCGAAGGCACGGACCGGCCCCAAGACACCTGATTCGGGGTTGATGGTCAGGAAGTTGAAGCCTCGTCCCAAGCCGCCCCCGTGAACCCGATGGACCAGACTCCCCGCCATCTCGAAGCTCGCCACGGGCGCGGTGCTTAGGAAGCCCCCGGAGATGACGCGAAAGTCAATTGGCCCTTGACTCGGCAATACTCGCAGAGCGAGACTGCGCGTCACCGTCTCCGGAATGACCGAGCGGCCGGTGAGGAACAGCGTGCGCTGACCCGCCGGCGCGTCGGGCTCGGCTTGGAGGGAGAGTGACAGCGTCTGCCCTGGAACGCCGACCGGGATTCGCGCCCGGACTCCCGTAGGCACGCCCCGCAGCTCGAAACGAATCAAGTCGCAGAAGCCGTTGACGCCGTTGAGCAAGACCGGCACGGTGTGCGGTGGTCCGCCGGCTTGCAGCACGATCGGTCCCGGCTCACCCAGTGTGAGCAGGAAGCCCGGCCTGTCGCCCTCGCCGGTGATCCGCAGCCGATGGCGGTTGCTCGGGATTCCTCTCTGCAGCAAGCTCAGTGCGGCCACGCTGGGCGAGGCGTCCTCGGGGATGTGCGTATTCGCCTGGTAGATGCCGGCCATGCCCGCCAGCATGCCCGAGAAGAAGACCGGCAGCTCGAGGCCGTCGAGGAAGACCCGGGGCGTCTCGGCCGTGGGGTTCACCTGAACCGGGGCCTGCCCGGAAGCGAGCGCGGTCTCGCCGGGCCCCAAGCCGGTCCCATAGATCTCGAGGTAGCTGCCCGGCGGCACGCCGTTGGCCACGTCCACCGGGCACGGACGACCCGGCCGGAAAACGCCCACCTCGAAGATGCCCGGCGACACGTCGGCGACTTCGAACTCGGCCGCGTTGCTTGGCATGCCGGCGCGATAGACCGAGGCGCGGACCGTGTCTGGCGAGAGGTCCCAGGGTGTCTGTCCTCGTACTTCCTCGGAATTGCTGAAAAACAGCGGCATGGCTGCGCTCTCCACGCAAACGCTGACCGGCCCTGAGTGGAAAGGCAGGTCGCCGCCTGCGACGGAACGCCCGGCGGAGGCTAATCCCTTGCCAGTAAACACGGCCAAGGAGCCAGGGGAGAGCAGCAGCAAACCGCCTGCCATGTTGACCACGCCCTCCGGATCGAGTTGAGCGACGCGCGTCTCGGAGAACTCCGGCGGCGGGCCCCCCCCACAGTCTCGCCAGGGCGAAGTACGCGTCACGCGGCCGCAAGCGGTCGAGGCCGGCTTCGTGCCCCCTGGAGACCCGTAAGAGTCCCTGCCATACCTCGTTGAGAAAACCGTCGGGGAACGAGGCGTCCTCCCGTCCGCCGGCTGTTTGCGAAGCGGGATCACCGCCGCGCCACCACTCGTCGGTGTACGCGGCATAGACCCCACCGAGAATAGGCCGAGGCTCGCGCCGCGCCAGCGCTTCGATGGCGCGGGCCTGCTGTTCGGCGACGCCGGCTTGCGGGCGCGGGTCAAAGCCCCCACGGACGTGATCGTAGGCGTCGACGCCGAACGACGAGACGAGCAGCGGCTTGGCACTGACGACCGAGACGGCGGCCGGCGCGGTCTCGACCGGCTCGCCGCCCGGCGCGGTCTCGACCGGCTCGCCGCCCGGTAGATTGAGAGACCAGAAGGCGAGGTCGGGTTGGCTGGAGTCGTCCGTGTGGAAGGCCGGTGAGCCGATCTGGTCGAGGCGGGAGACGGTGGTGGTCAGCAGCGTAGTCTGTGCGTCCGCGTCGCGCAGCAGGGCGCCGGCTTCCGCAAGCAGGGAGTAAAAGTCGGCGGGCGAGCCGGCGAACTTCGAGTTGTAGTCGGCGCCCACGTCCTCGCCAAAGACGAAGGCGATCACGCGCGGCTCGTCCTTCCACGACTCGACGTAGGCTCGGAACGCCAAGAGGATCTCATCGCGCAAAACGCGTCCCTCGGCGTCGTCGGTGGCGAGCGGTCGTGCAGGGTCATGGAAACGATCGAGCGGAAAGCCGGCCAGCCAGTAGAGGTTCGTGCTGCCCAGCACGAAACGGAAAGAGCGTTTGCGAGGCGGCATCAGCGCCAGGGTGCGAATCGTGTTGGCGCCCATGGCGGCGATGAGCGGGAGATCTCGCGGGTAGAAGCAGGCCGCGCCGGTGTTGCGGTCCGACCAAGTTTGCCCGATCGGTACGTTGCTGTAGACGACGCCGCGGACGACGAACGGAGCGTCGTTCAGGAACAGGCGAGAGTCTCGGATTTCGAAGCCGGCCAATAGCGTGGCCGTCGAGAGTATGGCGAGAAGAACCAGCGCGACGAAGATTCTCCCCGAGCGGGGTGTGGCCATCCTGTCGGAAGGGATTGACTACAAATGTATAGCAATATGTTATGATTTGCAAGGAACTGGTCAATAGCACCGCGCCTGGGGTTGTGTTCAATCTGCCAGGGGTTCTTGGAACAGCTTTAGGTCAGGGAGGCGGACGGCGGACAGGGCGCCGCCCCAGACACAGCCGCTGTCGAGGGCCACGATGCCCGGTGAGCGATGGAAGCCCAGGGCCGCCCAGTGGCCGAACAGGATCGTTTGCTCGGTAGTCCGGCGGTTGGGGACCGAGAACCAGGGAACGAGGCCGTCGGGGGCGTCGCCGGGAGGGCCCGTGTAGCCGTGTCCGGCCGTCCGGCGGGGGTGCACAGCCTCATCTTGGTGAAGATGTCGGCCAGACCGCGGTAGCGTTGGACGCCCGTCATCTCGTCTTCCCAGGGCGACAGCAGCGTCGGCGTAAAGGGCCCGGAGAGTTTCGGCGTAGTCGGGCCCTGCTAGCGCAGTTTGCAGTTCTTCCGCGAACCGGCCAGCGTCATCGAGTGTCCACGAAGGCAGTAGCCCGGCATGGACGAGCACGAAGCGATCTTGGCAGTGGACCAGGGGACGCCGGCGGAGCCAATCGAGTAACTGGTCGCGGTCGTGGGCCTCGAGGACGTCTTGGAAGGTGTCGCGCGGTCTCACAGGGGCGGCCGACCCCGCGCAGGCGAGCAGCTTGAGGTCGTGGTTGCCAAGAACGGTGACGATCGTGTCCCGGTGGTGGTAGGCCCAACGCAGCACGTCCAGTGAGCGGGGTCCGCGGTTGACCAAATCGCCCGTCAACCAAAGTCTGTCGTCTGACGGATTGAAGCCAATGCGGTCGAGAAGTTTCTGAAACGTCTGGTAGCAGCCCTGGACATCGCCGAGGGCGTAGACGGCCATAGGCCTCGCCTGCCTTTCTCACCACCTGAGGGTCGAAGCACGCGATAAGGCCGCCATGACTTCGTTGCGCTTGCTTGTCGTGCTCAACGTACCGTCAAGTACGCCCCAATTCGACAGTAGCAGGGGCGCCAAGCGGCTCACGCCTCGGCCTGACGGCCTTCTCACGCACTTCGCCTCGCCACGTGGTGAGAAAGGCAGGCTAGGCATCCGCCCGCGGCATGATGATCCACAGGACGAGATAGGCGAGCGTGCCGGGGAAGCCTACCGAGATGACGGAGACCACGACGTAGAGAAAACGCACCAGGGTCGGGTTCCAGCCAAGCCACTCGGCGAGGTCGCCGCAGACGCCGGCGATCCAGCGGTGGCGTCGGGACCGGCGCAGGGGGTTTCGGGATGGAGCCATGCGACTCGTTGGGCCTGCACCGTCGCTCGCGCACAGGCCTCATCTATGTGAAGTTATACGGTTCGTTGGGTGCAATGTTCCGCCGTGCCACCCCGGAGCCCGTGGGGGGGCACTCCTTCACCTTTCCAGCCCGCGCACCGTTTGTGGCCGCCGGTAACAGTTGCCGCTTTTGCATCACGGGGACATGGGCCTACACTGGTCGGCGCAGTTGTCCCAGCGATAGGTAACATAGGGACTCGACAGCTCGTGCCCGCGGAGCTCCCGCGGTGGCTCGGTCCGAACATGCTGACTCTATACAAGAAGTATCTCCTGCCGGGCTTTGTCTTCCAGTCGATCGTGATTGGCGGAGGCTATGGGACCGGCCGCGAGCTGGTCGAGTTCTTCCTCACCCGGGGGCCCGCCGCCGGCTACGTGGCCATGCTGCTGTCCACCGCCATCTGGGGCGTCATCCTGGCGCTAGGATTCGAGCTGGCCCGCATGGGCGGGCACTACGACTACCGCACGTTCCTCCACGCGCTGCTGGGCCGAGGATGGATCGCCTTTGAGGTTCTTTACGTGCTCTCGGTGATCCTCACGACGGCGGTCATCGCATCCGCGTCCGGAGAACTGCTGTACGGGGTCTTGGGATGGCCCCGCCCCGTGGGCACATGGATCATGATGGTGCTGGTCGGCCTGCTCATCTATTGGGGTAGCAGCCTCATCGAGCGTGTGTTCTCGGTGTGGTCGCTCGCGCTCTATGTCGTGTACATCGTTCTGATCGCAGTGGTGATGCGAGATTCCGGCGACACTGTCCTTAGCCGCGTCACTCTTTGGGAGCAGGATTCGGCCTGGTTCGTTGCCGGGCTGCGGTATGCGGCGTACAATCTGGCGGCCCTGCCAGCCATGTTATTCGCCACGCGGCACATCGAAACCCGCAAGGAGGCCTTGTCCGCGGGCTTCCTGGGCGGCTTGATCGTCATGTTTCCCGGGGCGCTGATTTATACCGCGTTGCTCGCTCACTATCCGGCCATCGTGGAAGAAGCGATCCCCGCGGCGTTCGTGCTCGCTGCGCTGGACCGGCCGCTTTTTGAGTTGGTCTTCCAGCTCATTCTGTTTGGGACGTTCATCGAGACGGGGACAGGCATGATTCACGGATTCAACGAGCGCGTTGCCGGTGCTCTCGAGGAGCGCGGCCGTCCAATGTCGGACTGGCTCCGTGTCGGGATCGCGGCCGGGATTCTCGTGATCGCAATCTGGCTCGCGGAGCGGTTTGGGCTGATTGCGCTCATCAGCGAAGGGTACGGGCTGATCACGTGGGGTTACTGGATCTTCTTCCTGCTGCCGGTGTTGATTGCCGGATCATGGAAGATCTTCCCTCAGTTGTTTGGGCGATCTCGCTAAGAGCTTTCCCAACCAGCGCGACAGTCGGTCGAGGCGGCATCAAGACGAAGACCCGCAAGACCATGCGCCGCGTCGAAACTAACTAGCCAAGTGCTGCACCCTTGATGTCCGAAGTGTCGAGGGATGCAGCGTGTAGGGGCGGACCGCTGTGTCCGCCCCGCCGCTCCTAGTACGCGGCTTGTCTTTCGCACAGAAACCGAGAGCAACTCCGCCGCGCCGGGGTGGACGCAGCGGTCCACCCCTACACGCCCTGAGCCAGCTAGACGGCGATGAGCGGGGCGATGACGAGGGCCACGATCGACATCAGCTTAATGAGGATGTTCATCGACGGCCCGGAGGTGTCTTTGAAAGGGTCGCCTACGGTGTCGCCGACGACCGCGGCTTTGTGGGCATCGGAGCCCTTCTGCTCACCGGGAAACTCACCCTTTTCGATCAGCTTCTTGGCGTTGTCCCAAGCGCCGCCGGAGTTGGCCATGAAGAGCGCCAGCAGGACACCGGTGACCGTGGCGCCGGCCAACGTGCCGCCCAAGGCCTCGGGCCCCAGGATGAACCCGATCACCACCGGCGCGCTGACTGCCACCAGGCCGGGTGCAACCATCTCTTTCAGCGCGGCAGTGGTCGCAATGTCGACGCAGCGTTTGGCATCGGGCTTGACGCCGGGCTCTCCGGCGAGCAGGCCCTTGATCTCGCGGAATTGCCGACGGATCTCCTCGACCATTTGACTCGCCGCGCGTCCCACGCTGGTCATCGTCATGGCGGCGACGAGGAAAGGCAGAATACCGCCCAGCAGCAGCCCGATCACTACCGTGGCGTCGTTGACCTGGATGAGAATCGGGTCGAGATTGGCGCGGGCGCGCACGGCGTCCACTGCCTGCGTATAGGCGGAGAACAGTGCCAGCGCGGCGAGAGCGGCCGAACCGATCGCAAAGCCTTTGCCCATCGCGGCCGTGGTGTTGCCCAGGGAATCGAGCTCGTCGGTGATGGCGCGGACCTCGGGTCCGAGCTTTGCCATCTCCGAGATGCCTCCCGCGTTGTCGGCAATCGGGCCGTAGGCGTCAACGCTCATCGTGATGCCGACCGTGGCCAGCATGCCCACCGCGGCGATGCCGATGCCGTAGAGTCCGGCTGCTTCGTGCGAGATATGGATGGCCAAGCAGATCATCAGCACCGGCAAGGCACAACTGCGGAAACCGACGGCGAGGCCGTTGATGATGTTCGGCGCTGCGCCGGTCTTCGAGGCCTCGGCGATTCCCACAACGGGCTTCATCGAGGTGTAGTACTCGGTGATGAAGCCGATGGCCACGCCCGCAAACGTCCCGGCGACGACAGCCCAGAATACGCGTTGGCTCACACCGATCATCCCGATTGCACCGTAGGCGCCTCCCAGGAACAGCACGGCCGTGAACCAGGCCGAATACCGCAGTGCCGAGGCCGGTCCCATCCTCTTGAATAGCTGCACCGAGGCAATACCGATCAGCGAGGCGATCAAGCCGACAGCAGACAACACGATCGGGAGCGCCATGAGCGCGGACTTGACGGTGTCGGCCACGGCCCCGGCGGCGAGCAATTGGAGCGCGTCGGTTCGCAGGGTCGCGGCGATCGCGATGGTCGCGATCATCGATCCCACATAAGACTCGAAGATGTCGGCCCCCATACCGGCCACGTCCCCCACGTTGTCGCCCACGTTGTCGGCGATGACGCCCGGGTTGCGGGGGTCGTCCTCGGGAATGCCGGCCTCGACCTTGCCGACCAGGTCGCTGCCGACATCAGCCGCCTTGGTGTAGATGCCGCCGCCCACGCGCGCGAACAGAGCGATCGAGCTGGCGCCCATGGCGAAGCCGTTGACGTAGACCGCTTCTTCGACGCCGGCGAAGATCTGAGCGAACAGGCCCAGGCCGAGCAGGCCGAGGCCGGCCACGGCCAGTCCCATCACCGAGCCCCCGTTAAAGGCCACCATCAGCGCCGCGCCCGTTCCCTCGGCCCGGGCCGCCTCGCTGGTACGTGAATTGGCTCGGGTAGCCGCCTTCATTCCGATGAACCCGGCCAGAACAGAAAAAACCGCGCCGCTGACAAAGCAAAGCATGGTCTCGGTGTTGAGCTGCCAAGCCAACAACCCGGCGACCACTACCACAAAACCGGCGAGGATGCGGTACTCGCGTCTCAAGAAAGCCATGGCACCCGATTCGATCAGCGCGGAGATCTCCTGCATGCGCTCATTGCCGGGCGAGCTGCGGCCGACGACCACAAAAAGGGCGAGAGAACAGAGCAGGCCCAACAACGCGATAAAGGGAGTGAACAACAGAGGGTTTTCCATGCTTATAGCCGAGCCGGGCCAAGAAGGCGTCGCGGCCCACTCAACCTTTCCGAGACGTGAATGACAGAGGTTCTACCTGAAACGTGTGTGAAACGAGCCGAACCACAGACTAACATGAGTGTACCTAGGTCGGCTAGCGGCTTGGGCCGCTTCCTGTTTGATTCTCGATACGCGCCGCTGTTGACTCGTGCGGCTAAAGCCCGCATCTCTGCCATGCGAACCGTTTCGCAAAAGGCCCGCAAGAGTACGTGCCGGGCCATGATCGTCGCCTACCTGGTAGCGGGCATCCCCTTAGCGCGCGCACAAAACATAGCGAACCGAGAGTTTCGCGACACTGCGGTCATCCCATCGTTCCACGAGCGCAACCCGGACATCGTCTACTTCCAGACCTTCCTCCGACAGCCTCTCGACAGCCGCCATACGGTCCTGCTGGTGCGCGGCGGCTTCCCTGGACCCGGCTGGAGCGACGAACGGCTCCCGATGGAGGACCTCTTCGTTGATCCGCGGGATCTCCTGGGCCTGTTTCTGATGGAAACCGCGAACCCGGATCTCGTCTGGGAGCATATTTTGCTCGACGGCCAGGAAACAGCGGGACGAGTCGAAATCGAAAGGGTGGGCGGCTCCTCCATCGTGCTCGCCCGCGATGACGGCGATTATGGAATCGGTCAGGAATCCCTGAAGATCTTCATCGATGTATCGTCAAGGCGAGTTCTCAAAAAGGTCCGCTTCTGGCCAGCGGCCATTAGACACATCGTTGTCACTGCGGACACGCTGCAGTTAATCGCAGACGCGAAAGATGAGACCTTGGCTCTACAGTGGCAAGACAGCCGGCCTGTTGTGCTGACGGGACCTGAAGAGGCAAGGGCATTTGGCCGTCTCTCGGATCGCGCCCCTGAGACCGTGCCGCCGATCGGCGATGACGGAAGGTTCTCCGTTGCGCTCGAATCGTCTTCGAGCGAGCAACAGGTCCGAGGCATCCTCGAGGGCCAGGATGATGCCGGCCGTCTGCACAAACTGCCGCAGTCGACGATCGAGGACCTTACCCGCTCCCGGCCGGGGAGCGAAGACCTCAAGGTCGCCGAGAGCATCGGTCCGTACCGCATGATGGACGGCCGGTTCTGGTTCGGGAAGACTTTCTACGACGGTGAAGGGATGACGGGTGTCGGCGGGGTCGGCTACTTCGATGCCGAGCAGCAGAGGTTCGTACTTTTTTCACCACTGCAGATCGCACCGTGGTCTACGTCGGCTTTGCTGGTCGAGAACGGCGTCGTCTGGGCAGGGCTGACTCGACGCCCCGAGGGTGGGGTCTACTCTGGAGGACTCCTGCGCGTCGAACCGGTATCCGGCGAAGCTCACAAGTACGAGATCCCAGAGGTGATCCTGGCGATCGAGCGCTGGAAGGACAACCTGGTCCTCGGAACGAACAACGGCCTGTACCGCCTCCGCGACAATGACAAATGGCAGCGGTTCGTGATAGAGCCGGCCTTGAGGGGCGGATGGGAGATCGTCGAGCATCTGCCATGAGTGCTGCTCAAATACGACAGGAGCCGGGCGAATGAGGATTGGGATCATTGGATCTGGAAACGTTGGAGGCACCCTCGGTAGGGCATGGGCCAAGGCGGGGCACGAAGTGAAGTGGGGCGTGCGGGATCCGTCTGCGGGGAAGGTGCAGGGACTGGTCGGAGCCGCGCATGGCAGTTCCGCCGGGTCGATTGCCGAAGCCGCGGCGCATGGCCAGGTCGTCGTGCTGACAACGCCCAGGGGCTCGCCTACGGAAGAGGCGATTCGCAACTGCGGCGACTTGCAGGGGAAGATCCTGTTCGACTGCACCAACCCCCTTGAGCCGGATCTGAGCGGCTTGGCGGTGGGTCACGATACGCCCGCAGGCGAGCAGGTGGCGGCCTGGGCCACAGGGGCGCGGGTCGTGAAGATCTTCAATACGACCGGCTCCAACAACATGGAAAACCCCGACTACAACGGGCAGGCGACGACCATGTTCTACGCAGGTGATGACACGGCGGCCAAGGAGGCGGCTCATCGGCTTGCGGGCGACATCGGGTTCGATCCAGTTGACGCCGGCCCGCTGGCCAACGCGCGGCTGTTGGAGCCGCTTGCGATGTTGTGGATTTACTTGGCGTATCCCGGCGGACAGGGGCGTGAAATCGCCTTCAAATTGCTGCGCAGGTGATATCATACGGGGGAACGGCGCAGCCGCGCGCCGCGACGAACCCGGGGGTGATGGTTGCCCGGGTTAAGGTGGCTGCTGCAGGATAAGAAGCCATGGCTCCACACGATCGCCTGCTGTTAGGAAACACCCGCCGCCACTTTTTTCAGAGATGTTTCGTGGGGTTGGGACAGGTGGCCTTGGCGTCACTGATGCAGCATGGTCGTGTCGCGGCCGCCAACCTGCCCAAAGTCAACAACCCCCTGGCCCCAAAAGATCCGCATTTCAAGCCCAAGATCAAGAGTGTCATCTACCTCTTCATGGCCGGCGGGCCGAGTCAGTTCGAGCTGTTTGACTTCAAGCCCGAGCTGCAGGCATACAGCGGCAAGCCGATTCCGCAGTCGTTCCTCGAAGGCAAGAGGTTCGCCTTCATGGAGCTTTTCCAGAAGGAGCCTCCGAACTTGTTGGGTACCCGGCGCGGTTTCAAGCGCTATGGGCAGTCGGGGCAGTACGTCTCCGAGTGCCTGCCCCATACGGCGGCGGCGGTCGATGATATGGCGTTCGTCTCGACCGTCCAGGCAGAGAACTTCAACCACGCTCCGGCGAAGATCTTCGTCAACACCGGCTCGTCACGGTTCGGGCGGCCCAGCATGGGAGCGTGGGTCACCTACGGGCTAGGGAGCGAGTCGGAGGAACTGCCGGGTTTCGTGGTGCTTCAGTCGGGACCGCGCGGGCCGCGGGGCGGGGCCTTGAACTGGGGCAGCGGGTTCCTGCCGACGACCCATCAGGGCGTTCCGTTCCAAGGTGGTGGCGACCCGATCCTCAACCTGTCGAATCCACACGGCATCAGCGGCGAGCGGCAGAAGCAAACCCTCAACGCGATTCGCGACCTCAACATGGCGCACCTCGAGGAGACGGGCGACGCCGAAATCGCGACGCGCATCTCATCGTACGAGATGGCCCACCGCATGCAGACGAGCGGTCCGGAGCTGATCGACTTCGCCAAGGAGAGCAGGCAGACGCTCGAGATGTACGGTGCGGAGCCGGGCGCCAACTCGTTCGCGAACAACTGCCTGCTGGCGCGCAGGCTCGTCGAGCGGGGCGTGCGTTTCGTTCAGCTCTACCACGCCGACTGGGACCATCATGGCGCGGGTGGCGTGAACCTGAACGAGGGACTCGACCAGGTGACCAAGCAGACCGACCAGGGCTGCGCCGCCCTCATCAAGGACCTCAAGCAGCGGGGCCTACTCGATCAGACGCTGGTCGTTTGGGGCGGTGAATTCGGCCGCACGCCGATGGGCGACTTGCGAGAGACGGTCGGACGAAATCACCACATCGAAGCCTTCACTATGTGGTTCGCCGGCGGCGGCATCAAGCCAGGGCAAAGGGTCGGGCAAACCGACGACTTCGGCTTCAACGCCGTAGAGGACGTGGTACCCGTCCACGATGTCCAGGCCACCATTCTGCACCTGCTGGGCTTGGACCACGAGAAGCTGACCTTCAAGTTCCAGGGCCGAGACTTCCGCTTGACGGACGTGAGCGGCCACGTGATCGAGAAGCTGTTGGCGTAGTCGTCAGGCCTCTGTGATCGTCCGCCAAACGGTGACTGTTGCTTGGGAGCAACAACTCCCTTTATGATATCCTTCAAGCGGTTCATTGTTGGGCTCGGTCCATCCATCCCCCATCCCGCGCACCTATTCCTTGTTTCACTGAACCGATGAGTTTTCGATAGGCGGAAGTCTACTATGGTCTCGATCGTGAAAAAGTTGGGTGCCGCGCAGTGCGCGGTGCTTCTTGTGTGTTGGCTGAGTTCGTGTGCGACGAAGGAGCCGGCCGCGGAGGTTCTCGCCAGAGTGGTCGACCCGTTCGTGTTTGATTCGCTTGCCCTGACGCCGATCGCGGCCACGGCGGCGGGCTACCACGAGCACGTTCGGGGCGGCGAGGGGGAGGAAGCCGCCGGCGCCACGATTACACCGTTGGATGAAATGTTGGACGACTACTCGCCGGAGGGCATCACAAAACGTATCGCGTTCTACAAGGACTTCCAAAACAAGTTGACCGGCCAAGTGGAGCGCGACGGACTCAGGGGTGGCGACTGGGCGGATTACGCCGTGGCGGAGAACCATGTGGCGCAGTCGCTGTTTACGTTGCAGAAGGAGCGCGCCCACGAGCACAATCCGACGCTGTACGTCGAGCTGCTCGGGACGGCTCTGTTCACGCCGCTGGTCCACGAGTACGGCCCGCCGGAAGAGCGCTACCGCCATGTCATCGCGCGGTTGGAAAAGCTGCCTGCTTTCCTCGACCAGGCCAAGCAGAATCTCAAGTCGTCGCCGGAGGTATGGACCCAAACGGCCATCGAGGAGAACGAAGGCAACATCAAGCTCGTGGGGACGGTGATCCCCGCCGGACTGCCTGACAGCCTCAAGTCAGACTTCGGCAGGGTGTCGGGGCCGGCGCTTGATGCGCTGCGCAGTTTCAGCGATTACTTGAAGTCGGGTCTGAGCGGCCGGAATCAGCATGATTGGCGGCTCGGCCCGGACCTCTACGCCGAGAAGCTCAAGGTGTTCGTTTCACCCAACAAAACGCCGGATCAGCTTCTGGCCGAGGCCGAAGAGGAGCTACAGAAGACGTACGACGAGACCATCGCGGCCGCCCGCCCGGTGCACAGGGAGATCTTCGGGAACCAGCGGCCGCCCAATGACATGGCTCTGATGAGGGATGTGCTCGAGGTCATCGGCGATGACCACCGCGTCCGCCGGCCCAGCCAGCTTCTCGATCAAGTCAGGAAGGATGTGGAGGAGTTGCGATCGTCGGCCGAGGAGGCCGCGATCGTCTTGCTCCCGCCGCGCGACAACCTGAAGGTCATCGAGACTCCCGAGTTCATGCGAGGTCTTTACTCGGTGGCGGGCTTCATGGGCGCGCCGGTTCTCGAGCCGCAGCTCGGGGCCTACTACTGGGTGACGCCGATTCCTTCGGATTGGCCGCGCGCGAGAGTGACCTCGAAGCTTCGTGAATACAACCTGTTCGCGCTGAAGCTGCTGACAATCCACGAAGCCATGCCGGGGCACTACGTCCAGTTTGAGTTTTCCAACGAAGGGCATGAAGACCTGCCCAATTCCAGGCGCGTCCTCCGCTCCGTGTACCCGAACGGCGCCTATGTCGAAGGCTGGGCGACCTACATCACCGAGGCGATGGTGGAGGCCGGATATCAGAGCGAGAGCAAGGAGTTTCAGGTTAACTGGCTCAAGCACAAGCTTCGCGTCATCGCTAACACGATCCTCGACATCCGCATGCACACGATGAACATGTCCGACGAAGATGCGCGGGAGCTGCTTCGCACCAGGGCATTCCAGGAAGAGGAGGAGATTCGGGGCAAGATTCTACGGGCGCAGCTCTCCTCGGCGCAGCTCCCCCTCTACTATCACGGCTGGAAGGAGTGGTTGCGGGTCCGGGACCACTACCAGGCGGAGACCACCGATTTCAGCCTGACCTCCCTGCATGACAAAACCCTTCGCGCCGGCCCCATACCCCTGCCGGAGTTGGGCTACGTGGTTACCAACCGTCCGATGGCGCAGCCGTAGTCCAGCCCAATCGCAAGAGTCACCCCAATCGCGATAGTAACAAGGTCCGGTGCGGTTCGTGAGCCGGCCCCGGATGTGCGTGTGGGGTCCAGTTGCGCACGGCGGGATCCGAGCCCCAGCGGGCAGGGGGGAGAATAGCCCACAGCGCAAGTAACCGGGAACCGAAACGCTGCGAGACTCGGCAGGGCGACAGCGTACCGATGTAGTCATCGACGCCCGAGACAGAGGTACCCCGCAAAGGTAAGGAAACCAGGGTGGCTATCCCACTAAGACTTGCGGAAACCCGGAACGGGAGAAATAAGAAGCTACGGCCTCGGAAAGATAAAACAAGAGACAAGGAGTGCATTTTCCTGCGGAGAAAGAGAATGGGCGATCACGCTTCAGCCGACCTCTCACTGACATCACCCGGACTTTGAGTCCCATGCCTGCGCTTATGGCGCATAAGACTTGCTGTCTCTGTCAGTTACCTACGTCGTGCGGTTTCCTGCGGCGTTACAGTTAGATCGGTTCTTTATCGCGTGACCGCCCTTTTCCGACCGGTGGTTCGATGGTAGCCTCCTTCCTATGCCTATTTTCGCCGTAGCGATAGTCACCGAAGTATTCTCGATGCCAGTATCCTTATACACCCGCCGGCGATCGGTGTCAAGGCATTTGTTCTTTTTTTCATAGCCCCTCATTCCTGCGCCGAAGGCCCCGTCGGCGGATGCTCGGGATGGGCCTCATCGAGCGGTTCCCCGGCCGCGCGGCGTTCCAGGACTCCTCGGCCCGTTGGACCCGGTCCGCGACCGCGGACTCGCTCATCCCCTGCCAAGAGCGGTTGGGGGCTATCACCTCGTCGATGACAATCGGGTGACCGCCGCACAGCCACTTCCCGGACCGTATCTACGATGAACTGGTTGACCTGAGCCGCCGAGAGACCGGCGATGGTGCAACTTGCGCCCGAATAAACCCGCCCGAGAGTACGCTAAAGCGGCCGAAGGCGCCATGCTACAATGCTTTCCGCCGTTATCGTAGTCTCATCCGAAGGGATCCGCAGTGAAACTCCTCGACCGAGTCGAGCTCATTCTCAAGCTGAAGGGATCGCAGGTGTACTCCATCACCCCTCACCTGACGGTCTACGGGGCTTTAGGGAAGATGGCTGATGACGGTATTGGAGCTCTTGTCGTCATGGACGGGACCGATCTTGTCGGGATTATTTCCGAGCGCGACTACGCGCGCAAGGTGATCCTCGACGGGCGTTCCTCCAAAGAAATGAAGGTCCATGAGATCATGTCCAGCCCGGCCGTCACGGTGAACCTGAAGACCACGGTAGATGAGTGCATGCAACGCATGACGGACAAGCGCTGCCGCCACCTGCCGGTCGTGGAGGGGGGGCAGGGTTGTCGGAGTGGTGTCGGTTGGCGACCTCGTCCACTGGATCATTACGGCTCAGGACCGCACGATCCATCAGCTTGAGGACTACATTACTGGTAAATACCCTAGTGGATGATCCAGAGCTATGCGACCATCTTCGAGGTCCTTGGCAGCCAAGATTGCCGAGGGGACTCGCCCGTCGCCTGTCTTCCCTACGCTTGGACTTCTGTGCCGGTCTAAGCTATACTAGTGGCCCACCTGTCTGTGTAGCGAAGGAGGTTGCCCGGTGCCGCAAGAGCGCTTTGAGTTCCGTATTTCCTTCCGCAAACTGCTCATCGGAGCCGTGGTAACGATAGTTCCGATCAGCCTGATTACGCTTTATCAAATCAGTCAGAGTGGTCGTCATTTGCAGGAAACCATTGGCCGGCAGTTTGCCACCAACGCGCAGGCCACCGCCGACGAGGTCGCTCAGTTCATCCGAGCCCAGGTGGTTGAGACCGCGCTGATGGCCTCGGACTCAGCGGTGGTGGACGGAGTTGCGGCAGCTAACCGGGCGTATGGTGGCTTGAGTGAGTCGCAGATCAACGCCAGGATCGATCAGAGAGAGACGACTTGGAACCAGCTGGGGGGCGAGCCATTGGTCCGTGGAATCCTGGCGTCACCGACGTCTCGCGCGCTGCGCCGCAAGCTGTTGATCGATCCCAAGTTCCTCAGGATCACCGTCACCGACGAAAGGGGTGCGACGATTGCCGCAAGCCACAAGACGTTGGACTATTTGCAAGCGGATGAAGAGTACTGGCAAAACATCTACGCTGAAGGCCGCGGCGCCATCAGCTTGACCGATATCCTTTACGACGAGGCCAGCAAGCACAACTATATCGGAATCGGAGTGCCTGTGGTGGCGGACGGCACGGCTGAGTTTCTCGGCACACTGGATGCCCTGATCGAGGTCACCAGCCTGTTTCCCGCCCTCAGGCGAACTCAGATCGGTCCGACGGGGAGGGTGATGCTTGTCAAGGGGGACGGCACCATCATCAGTACTTCGGAAGGCCGCGGCTTGTCCATGGACGTCCGGTCGCAGGAGTTCTCCGCCGTTGTGGACGCCGTGCCGGCATTCCGAGGGAGTTCTGCCGGCTATCTCATTGCGAATCTATCCGGTGAAGGTGACACATTGATCGGCTACGCTGACACCGGGCTTAAGGAGGATTTTCAGAGCTTGGATTGGGCTGTGCTTGTGGCACAGCGCTCCTCCGAGGCTTTAACGGAGCTTCAAGCCCCGCAACAAGTGCTCCTTCTGCTGGCCTTTATTGGGCTGGGGGCTGTCGTCCTATTGTTCGTTTATTTTTCGTTGTCTCCGAAGGAGAGTGTTGAGGAGCGCGTCGAGCCGTACTGTTACGGCGGCGCAAGCCCCCTGAGAGAATGGAGGTAACGCTTCGGATGGAACAGAGTGTCAGACACCCCTGGGGGCGGATGCGTGCCGGCTGCCTCGCAGGCGCCTTGGGGTTCCTCGAGGAATAGGAATGGGAGGCTAACGTATGCCCAAGGAAGAGCCGCTCACGTACGATGAGGCCCTGGCGATATTGAAGCGCGACCGCTTTCGCTGCCACTATTGTGGGCTCGATGGAACCCAAAGTTTCGATAATGCTCTGATGATGAGTGTGGACTTCGTGGTCCCTCGCGCTGAGGGGGGCACCAAGGCCCCCACGAATTTGGTGACGGCCTGCCGAACGTGCAACATTCTGAAAGGCCGCCGGAAGTACGCAAGCTTCGAGAATGCTAGAGACCTCGTTCAGGCTGAGCGTCAACGCCGCCGTCGGGAGTGGGAGCAGCACCTAAAGGAACTTGAAGCCGCAGGGGCGGCGGAGTCGGCATAGCCTTGTCAATGCCGGGCGCAATTCGCCCGCGGGAAGACACAGCTCAGGACCCCGGGCTCGCCTGCGATCAAGATTCTGCTCGAGCACCTCATAGGAACCGGCTTGCGGCGCCAAGCCATCAGGACCTTGCCCCTCGTTCATCCCATTCAACCCGCTATCTGTCCTGCCGCCCTGAAGTGGTTCCGCCAACGTCCGCGGGAAAGCAAAAAGCCGGAGCACAACCGTGGGGTTGTACTCCGGCTTCGCTCGAAGGAATGTTTCGGTCGAACTTACGTTTTGGACGCGGCGTCGGTGACGCTGGCCATCTTGCTGAAGATCGTGCTGATGCTGGTAGAAATGCCCGGCAGAACTGCGCCCGCGGCAACGGCGATGAAGCCGGCCAGCAACGAATACTCGACCATATCCTGGGCTCTATCGTCTTGTGAGAGCCTGATGATGAAACTGTACAGTTTGTTCATGTTTTTCTCCTCAGATGATTGTGGTTCGTTGAACATGTGGCAGAGGAAAACTTATTCCGGAAGTGAGCCACGTTCTACGTTGTTCATCATGCGGCAACTTGCCCAGTCTGCCAATGGAGCATGAGTACCTTTCTAAGGAGGGGTCTATACATTATTGACTCCCGCATAATATAGAGTCAGTCAAAACAAAGAGAAGACTGTTTCCAGAAGGCCGTGATCAAACGCGGTTTGCGGTACATGCGGCGGAGTGCCTTGCGGGCCCGCTCGTTCAGCTCGCCGTAGTCTTTCGGACAGACGTTCGGCAACTCGTGCTGCTTCCAGTAAGCCCAGATGTATTCCACCGGATTCAACTCCGGCGCATAGGGTGGCAAGTACTCGGTTGCGATGTGGCCTTCGGAGAGTTCGATGAACTCTTGCACCAGGCGGCTACGGTGCGCCGGCAGCCGATCCCAGACGATCAGCAGCGGGCGATCGATATGACGTACCAACGCCTTGAGAAAGTCGATCACTTGCTCTTTGCCGATCGCACCGGGATAGAGCCGGAAGTAGAAGTTACGCAGCGTCAGCCCCGCCGAGACGGAAAGCTTCTCCCAGTTGAAGTTAAACTGCAGCACCGGTGTTTGGCCACGTGGCGCCCAGGTGCGGCAGCGATGCGGCTTCTGACTCAATCCGCTTTCGTCGATGAAGACGAGCGTACGGCCTTCGTTTTGGGCTTTTTTTTAATGCGCTTCCAGGTCTTGCGCTTCCAGGTGCGGATCCGCTCTTCGTTGCGCTCGCGCGCCTTTCCGGCCGGGCGTTGCGGGCTCCAGTCGAGCGCTCGCAGGATCTTCCAGACGTGGCCTGCGTGGTATGCGACCCCGAACTCGTCTCCGGTCAGCCGAGCCACCCGCGGACAGCTCCACAGGGGCGTTGGGAAGCCGTGGGCTTCCGGGCCTTCCAGCAGCAGCGACGTCAGGCGTTCGCGTTGTGCGGCATCGAGGAGCGGCTTGCGTCCGGCGCGCCCGGCCTGGCGGAGTCCGGCCGCACCCTGCTCGCGGTATTGCCGCCGCCACTCACTGACGGTTTGGCGAGCGACGTTCAGCCGTCTCGCCGTCTCGGACTGATTGTGGCCTTGGTGGAGCAGCCGCATCGCTTCGAAACGGCGCTTCTCCAGCGCCTTGAAATCCCGCTTCACACCTTTGGGGTTGCCCATACATATATAGATGCTCCACACTGTCAAAAAGTGTCATAATAATTTGCGGGATTCAATAGGTGAGGCTAGTGCAGGTCGCGCTAAAAATAGGACTCGGGTACTACGGTGCGCTTGGTCAAACTAGTGTGGGCACCAGGGCAGGAACGCACTCGGTATTGAAAACCGGGCCCGCCATGCACGAAACAACTAGGGGCGTGAGCCGCCCAGCGTAGGACATTCGCCCATCGCCGGCCAGCCGCTGCTGCCCTATTTGTAGGATTTGGGAGTGAGACCCGTCGAGGGCTAATCGGCGATTTGCAGTTGGACCAGCGGCTCCGGTTCCATCGGGGGAGCCTTTACCGGCGACTTGATCGTTTGGGGATCGCGCCAGGAGTCCACGGCCGCCACCTTGTGCACGCACGAGATGGTGCAGAGCGGAGCACAGTCCTTACGGCTCCTGTAGGCTTGGCGGATGTGCGTAGCAGTGTAATCCTCGACCGGGATGCCAGGGGCGCCGCGCTGCTGGGAGCAGTAGTGCACCAGGCCGTCCTCGCAGACGTAGAGATAGCGTGCGCCCGCGCGGCAGCGCCACTCGTTCGGTTTGCCGAGGACGATATTGTCCTGGAAACCGGCCAGGCGGCTGTAGGAACGCCGGCCCAGGGCCTTGATGTTGCGATAGATCGTTTGTTCGCGGTCGCTGAGAGCCCTGAGCTGCCCGTGCGAGTCGTGAATGATGCCGACCGTACTTGTGAAGCCAAGCGATCGCGCGCGCCGTGCAATGCGATACGCGTCGTCGGGATCGGCAACGCCACCCCCGATCACCGAGTTGATGTTCACCTCGAACTCGGCGTGCTCAGCTAGCAACTCGAGCTTCCTGTCGAGCACTTTGAGGCTCTTTTTGGACGTGTCGTCGGGTTGGATGTTGTCGATGCTGATCTGCAAATACTCGAGGCCGGCCGCGTTGAGCTTCTCGATGCGGTCCGCGGTGAGCAAGTAACCATTAGTGATCAAGCTGGCGATGATCCGGTGGCGCCTCATGCGGCGAATCAAGTCATCGAGTTCAGGATGGAGCAGGGGCTCTCCGCCGCTAATCGTGATGATGCTGGTCCCGAGACTGGCCAAACAATCCACCCGACGCGACAGTTCGTCGATCGGTACAGGCGCGGAGTAGTCGTCGAACTCGTTGCAGTACGTGCACGCCAGGTTGCAGCGTCGGATGGGGATGAGGTGAACTAGAACCGGGTGATCCGTATCCCTCAGGCCGCGTAGGATCATCCTCATCTCCCGCAGCTTGCGGTGCAACGAGAGGGCTTTTCGGCGGAGTCTCTTCATTGAGCCCGGGGTGCCTACCTAACCGATGATCCAGTTCAGTACGATTCCCGACATCACTCTACCGTCATTGCCGACAGGCGGGGAGTGAATCCGAACCGGAACCCGGCTGCGGTGGACGTGACCTAGAGTCCAGTCAAGACCTAGACTAGCGCAAAGGGGACTAGTCGATCAAACGGCCCTGCCCACTGGAAACCTAAGCGCAACGTGGTCTCGTCAGGGCGGTAGAATGACTCCCCCAGCGACTCACTCCAGTCCAGGGCGTTGCCAGCGTCCTTTCTTCACCGGCTTCCGCCATTCCGGTGGCCGATTGACATCTCCAGGATGACCAAATTCTGAACGGACCCACTATCGACACGCCCGGGGTGAGCCCAACGGTCTGCTACGATAGAAGCGTCGGGTTGCCGCTGGTTCGTGTCGCATTAGTCCTGGTTTTTCAGTACTTTCGCCCGAACAGGGGGCAGGTCGCCTCAGCGCTCAACGGTCATGAAAGTCGCGTATCTGGAGTGCTTTTCTGGTATTAGCGGCGACATGTTGCTGGGCGCTCTCGTGGACGCCGGCGTCGACCAGGAAACGCTTCGCCGAGAGATCGCCAAGCTCGGGCTCGACGGCGTGGAGCTGCGGTTCGACAAGTGTAGCCGGGCCGGCATCGGAGGAAAGAATCTCACCGTCGACGTGGCGCACGACCACAGCCACCGGTCGCTGAGCCGAATCGAAGAGATCATCGGCGCGAGCACGCTGGCGGACGAGGTCAAAGAGCGTGCCATCCGGATCTTTCGCCGTCTGGGCGAGGTGGAGGCGGCGATCCACCAGGTGCCCATCGAGAAGGTTCACTTCCACGAGGTGGGCGCCCTCGACTCGATCGTCGATATCGTCGGGGCTTGCATCGGATTCCATGAATTGGCGGTAGAAAAAATTTACTGCTCGCCGCTGAATCTAGGGAGCGGCACCGTCAAGGCCGCGCATGGGGTGATGCCGGTGCCCGCACCGGCGACCGCCGCGCTCGTTGAAGGCGTTCCTACGTATTCCGAGGGTCCTGCGGTGGAGCTGACCACCCCCACGGGCGCGGCCATCGTCACGACCTTGGCGGCGGAATTCGGCTCGATGCCGGCCATGAGGGTTTCAAGCATCGGCTACGGCGCCGGCGACCGGGACTTCGAGGGAAGAGCCAATTTGGTGCGCGTGCTGATCGGTGAGACGAGTTCGGTCAAAGAGACCACTCAGGTCTACGTGATCGAGGCCAATATCGACGACATGAGCCCGCAGTTGGCCGGGTTCGTGCGCGAGCGGCTGCTCGAAGCAGGGGCGCTGGATGTGACGCTGGCACCGGTTTACATGAAGAAAGACCGGCCTGGTTTCTTGGTTTCGGTGCTCGCCAAACCGGAGCATCGCGAGGAGCTGAGCGAGATGCTGTTCGCCGAGACAACGACACTCGGCGTCCGCATGTATGCCGCCGAACGCCGCGTCCTCGAAAGAACCTGGCGCACGGTCCAGACACCTTACGGCCCGGTGCGTATTAAGGTCGCCAGCGAGAACGGCACGGTGCGCAACTTCGCGCCGGAGTACGAGGACTGCCGCAAGCTGGCGCTCGATCGCAACGTGCCCCTGAAGGAAGTCCTGCAGCAGGCTAACTTCGCCTATCTGCAGCTTGGCAAGCCCCAGTCTGACAAGCCGCAATGAAGTACTACCTGACCACTCCGATCTATTACGTCAACGCCACGCCGCACATTGGCCACGCCTACACCACGGCGGTCGCCGACACCGTCAAGCGCTTCCGCCGCATGTTGGGGGATGAGGTCTATCTCACAACCGGCACCGACGAGCACGGAACCAACGTCGAGCGCGCGGCGCGGCGCGCGGGGTGGGAATCCCAACAGTTCGCCGACCGCGTCTCCGCGGCATTTCGCCGCGAGTGGGACGAGCTGGGATTCGAATACGATTCTTTCCGCCGCACCACCGACCCCAAGCATGCCAAGGCCGTGCAGGAGATCTTCAGCCGCTGCCTCGAGAACGGGACGATCTACAAGGATTCCTACACGGGCAAGTATCACGTTTCCGATGAAGCCTTCGTCACCGACGAGGAAGCGGCCGAGGCCGACCCGGACAAGATCATCACCATCACCGAGGAGAACTATTTTTTTCGGCTGTCCGCGTATCAAGACAAGCTGCTGAAGCTCTACCGTGAGCAGCCGGACTTCATCCGCCCCGAGACGCGCCGAAACGAGGTTCTCTCCTTCGTCGAGAGCGGCCTAAAGGACCTCTCCGTAAGCCGCTCGAAGCTCCAGTGGGGCATCCCGCTGCCGAACGATCCCAAGCACGTCTTCTACGTCTGGTTCGACGCGCTGACGACCTATATGAGCGCTATCGGCTATGGCGAAGAAGGCGAGCGGCGGCGGTTGTGGGAGAAGCTTTGGCCCGCCGACGTGCACCTCGTTGGCAAAGAGATCCTGCGCTTCCATGCCGTGTACTGGCCGGCGTTCTTGATGGCCGCCGGCCTGCCCTTGCCCAGGCAAATCTACGCTCACGGCTGGCTCATCTTCCAGGGCGACAAGATGAGCAAGTCGAAAGGCAACATCGTGCGGGCCAAGCCGATCGACAAGGTGGTCGGCATCGAGGGCTTGCGGTACTACTTGCTGCGCGACATCGTCTTTGGGCAGGACGGCAATTTCAGCTCCGAGGCTTTAGTCAAGCGCTACAATGCCGACCTCGCCAACGGCCTCGGCAACCTGTCAAGCCGCACGCTCTCGATGATTCATCGCTACTTCGGCGGGGAAGTCCCCCCACCGAGTGGCGACGACGAACTGTCGGGGCCCGCCGCGCAAACGATCTCCGCCACGAGGCAGCATTTCGAGAACTTCGAGTTCTCCCGCGGCCTGGAAAGCGTATGGGCTCTCATCGGGGCGGCGGACAAATACATCGTCGAGCATAAGCCGTGGGTATTGGTGAAGGGGCAGGACCAAAGCTCGCAAGAGAAGCTGCGCACCGTTCTCTACAACGCCGCCGAGGTGCTGCGCATCGTGACAGCGCTGGTCTATCCGGTGATGCCCAAATCGTCTGAAACGATCTGGGGCCAACTCGGACTGGAGACTGCACTCGCGGATGTTAGGCTCGACGATCTCAAGTGGGGCCAACTGGCGCCGGGCGCCAAGATCGGCCCGGCCCAAGCGGTTTTCCCCAGACTGGATGTGGGGGAGTCGGTCAACAAGATGAAGCAACTGGAGGACGAAGCTCTCAAAGAGCAGGCCGAGATCATGGGGAAGCAACCCACCGCGGCCGCTGAACCGAAACCGGCCCCCGAACCCGCTAAGGCGGAGGCCGACGGGCAGGGCTCGCCCAAGATCGCGATCGACGACTTCGCCAAGGTTGAGATGCGCGTGGGGCAGGTGAAGTCCGCCAAGAAGGTCCAGAAGGCCGATCGGCTGTTGCACCTCACCGTGGACATCGGGGAAGACGAGCCGCGCTCCATCGTCGCCGGCATCGCCGAAGCCTACGATCCGGACACACTCGTGGGCCGCAAAGTGGCCATCGTCGCCAACCTCCAGCCACGCAAGCTTCGCGGCTTGGTGTCGGACGGCATGATCGTCGCTGCCACGGGCGATGACGGCAAGCCCCGTCTCGTGAGCTTCCTGGAGGATGCTCCCATCGGAGCCCGCCTAAGCTGACCATCCGTCGGCCGCAAAGAATGAAGAATCGAACCGGACTTTATATATACCGGTGGAATCCCGCGGACCGAGTGTCAGGCGATGCGGCAAGAGCGTTTGCTAGCAGTTTTGGGGCCGTCGCAGCGTACAGCGGAAGGATGTGCGAGATCGGCTCCGTTAGGACTCGTACTTCGCCTTTCGCGGAGCGTATATTATAGCCGCTGCCGGCTCTCGAGGAGGAATCAAGTGAGGAAGATGTCCCATCCAGGCAGCCATAGCCGCCGTCCGCTTGGGTGCTCGCGTGTTCAACCGCCATCGTCTACGTGCGCTCGACTATTCTCGTTCGGGGCGCTACTGCTCTTAGTCGTGGTGACCGCAGCCAGGGCCCATGAATTCATCGTGATCGACGAACAGGACAACGAGACCAAGGTGCCCGCGGGCTCGACGAGCCAAGTGAATCTTTCCGGGTCGATGTTGAAGAT
Source organism: Bryobacterales bacterium (assembly GCA_965248255.1). Lineage (GTDB taxonomy): Bacteria > Acidobacteriota > Terriglobia > Bryobacterales > UBA6623 > JAKZVK01. Next base: position 412,367 of record CBDFIW010000004.1, on the reverse strand, counting down.
CCGTGTCATGAACGATGGCACTGAGACGGGCTGCACCACCCAAGTGAAGGCCACCGTGCAGGGCGCCGCCGTGGGCGTCGAGCAGGACGGCGGCGGGCTCGGAAGCACGCGAACGATCTCGTACACGACCCCCCCCCCCCCCCCCCCCCCCCCCCCCCCCCCCCCCCCGGACAATCACGGGGATATCATCGTCAAGCCCGTCAGCCCCGGGACCGCCCGGGTGACTGTCGAGTGGAGTATCACTAGAACCAGCCAAAGCTGTGCCGGCGGTAACGAAGCGCGCTTCGATTTCACCGTAATAGGAAAGCTCCTGAAGCTGACCAACGCGCAAGCGGACAACCCTCAGTCCAAAGGGGATCCCGTCTCTCTCGCCACCGGCGAGTTGCATGATCCGAGCATCCTTGGGCCGGACCTGTTCTTGGGGGGGGAGGGGGGGCGCTCGCGCTGACGTTTGGACGCTACTATGCGGCGTTCCTGACCGCCGGCGGCTTTACCGGCACTCAGGGCAACAACTGGACGCACAACTTCGACGTCTCCGCCGTCGTCGACGGGGACACAGCGACCGTCAACCTGTTCGGCGGCAGGAGCATCGTCTTTGAGCGGGACGGTGATAACTGGACGCTATCGAGTACGGAAAAACTCGATCATCAGTTGCAGGATGCCGAGAGGGGTGGACTCCGCTTTCTGGATCTATCGACAACCCGCATCTACACCTTCGACGCCATGGGCCGCCTGACGCAGATCGAGGATCGCAACGGCAATTCGCTCACCGTGACCCAGGGTGCCAACAGTCCCGATATGGTCACGGACGGGCTCGGCCGGTCGCTCGCGTTCACCTATACGCGCGGCAAGCTGACCCGTGTTGAGGACCAAACCGGCCGTGGGGTGCAATTCGGATACACCGGGGACGACCTGACAACCTTTACCGATGCGAAGGGAGCGACAACCACCTATACCTACACCGCCCAGGGAGACGTTGAGAGGTTGATGACGACATCGACCTTGCCTGATGGCAGTCAACTCAACACCCAAACCTTCGACGGCGACGGGCGCGTCGACACCCAGACCGATGGCGAGGGGAACGTCACGACGTTCCAGTATGATCAGCCCCCCAACGGCGAGGGCACGACGGTCGTCAATCCTCTCGGCCAAGTCAGCCAGTATGTCCACGCTGACGGTGAGAACCTTGCGGGTGCAACCGATACCGCCGGTAATGCCGACGCCTCGACCTACGACGCGAACAATCGCATCATTTCCTACACCGACCGGCTCGGAAACCAGGCCAACTTCACCTATCACGACCCGTCCGGTTTCCCGGCGAGTATCACCGACTTCTCCGGAGCCACCTGGACGATGGCCTTCCAGCGGCAGGATCAAGACGGCTTTCGCTTCTACGTTCCTGTTCAACTGACTCTTCCAGATGCCGTTACGGAGCAGTACCAATACGACGCCCTCGGCAACTTGACGAGCTTTACCGACCGCGCCGGCGACGAGTGGACCTTCACGTACGACCAGCGGGGTCAGTTGTTGACTCTGACCAACCCGCTGGGCGGAACGGGCCGGTACACACCCAATGCGGATGGCTCGCTGGCGGAAGCTGTTGATGCCGGGGGAGTCGCTCGAACCTTCGTCTACGATGCACTGAAAAGGATACAGATGATTCGACACGGCGACGGCTCCGAGCGCGGCCTCGAAACCGACGATGCCAATAACATCGTGCGCGCCACAAACGAGTTGGGCCGCTCGGTGCAGATCGCCTACGACGACAACGACCGGATTCGTACTCTAAGCGACCCCCTCCGCAACACCCGCCGGTTCGAGTACGACGCCAACAGCCGCCTGGCGGCCTTCACGGACCGCTCAGGAAACACAAGTACCTTTGACTACGACGCGGTCGGCAACGTATCCGAGATCCGCAACGGGGCGGGCGAGGCCGTCGGGTTTACGTACGACGGACGCAATCAATTGAGATCCATCGGGGATGGCCTGGGGACCTCGGTCGATTATGATTACGACGCTCAGGGGCGGCTCACGTCGGTGACCGATGCCCTTGGCAAGACCGGCACCTTGGCCCGAGACGTAATGGGAAGGGTCACAGGCCTGACAGCCCCAGGGGGGCAAACGACCAACTACACGTACGATGCGGTCGGCCGCTTGATCTCGATACGGAGCGCAAGCGGTCAGATGCGAGGGTTCCGCTACGACCCGCGAGGCAATCTCTCGCAAGTCGACGCGGACGGAATCACCACCGGGTACGAATTCAACGCCCTCGGTGACCTGGGCACGCTGACGGATCCGAATGGTAACCGTTGGTTGCGGCGATATAACGCCGGTGGGCGGCAAACTTCGCTGACCGATCCTCTTGGGCGTATCATCGAATACCGCTACGATCAGCGCGGCCGTCGGAACGAGATCGTGACGCCGTTGGGATCAAACCGCCGTCTGTTCGATGGGGTCGGAAAGACTACCCGCAACCAGTTCTTCGATGGAACGACCTACGACTACAGTCACGACGAAAACAACATGCTCCTGACGACCGCCGGTTTGGTCCTGCGCCGCGGCGCCGAGAGCCGCATCGTCGATTCGAACGGCATTCTCATTGAGTACGATGCCGCCCGACGCATTAGCAAGATCACCTACGCGCCACGCAAGGAAGTGACTTATGGATATGACGCGAGGGGGCGGCTCGTCCAACTTGCTGACTGGACCGGAGGCGTAACGCGGTTCACCTACGATGCGGCGGACCGGCGCATCCGCATCGACCGCCCTAACGGCGTCGCCACGGGCTTCACCTACAACGACAATGATCAGATCACGGGCATCCGCCACTCGGGCCCTGCCGTTGCAGCGGGAGTGACTCTCGAACGCGACGACGACGGACAAATCACCTCCGCGACCTTCGATACGCCACTGGCGGCCCAACCTGCCGCCGGCGTGCGGGTCCTGACTTACGATGCGGCGCACCAGATGAACAATGCCACCTACGACGCTCTTGGTAGACTCGTGACGGACGGACTGCGGCGATACCGCTGGGACGGCAACTCGACGCTGACCGGCTACGACGGCGGCGACGGTGCAGCCGAGTTTACCTACGATGGGCTGGGAAACCGCATCTCTCGCACCACGGCCGCGGGCACGATGACCTACGTGCTCAACCACGCCCACCCGATGCCGACCGTGTCGATTGTCCGGTCGGAGGGAGCGGATCAACGCTACTACGTTTACGAGCCCAACGGCCGCCTGCGGCACAGCATTGACGCCGCCGACGACAGCCCCAGCTATTATCACTTCGACCACAACGGCTCGACGACCCTGCTGACGGACACCGGCGGCGCTATCACAGACGCCTACGCAGTGACGCCGTCCGGAGAAGAAGTACTGCACCAGGGCGATTCCGATCAGCCGTTCGTTTATCACGGCGCCTTCGGAGTCGTGTGGGAACAGGGAACGACGCTTTACAACATGCGGCGAAGATACTACGACGCCGCCACCGCGCGGTTCTTGAGCCGCGATCCGGTTCTGCTTTTGGATCCGCTCGGAGTGAACCCGTATCAGTTCGCCTTTAACCAACCTCTGCGGTTCGCCGATCCCTCGGGCCTGAACCCGTTCTTCACGGACGGCGTGGGTACGGGGCCGGGCGTAGCCGCCAACCAAAACCAGTTGTGGGGGGATTACTTCATCGTTGACCCGGCCAACGCCGCGGCGTTCGGTGACAATCTCGTGCATATCGAAGCCGATGGCGGCAACCTCGGCGACCTGAACCCCAACCTCGCCGGCGTCAACGCAAGTAACAATCCGCACGGCTACACATTCTATGGCCGCTACGTTCTTCCGAGCGGTTCCCCGAACGGCCGGGATAACCGGGAACCCCTGGGAATCACCTGGGGCGCACGCTATCTGAACGGCGGTGTATTCAACGGGGGCACCAAGCTGACAGTCTGGAGGGACTCGGCCGCCGACAAACCCCCGGACACGACTCGGCGGGACGATTCGCCAGGAAGCGTCGCGGCCGTTCCCGAATCCGTGCCAACGGCGCCCGCTGCCGGCACCCCCTCAACGTTGCTGAACAACGATCGCTTTCAGGTGGATGTGGACTGGGGCGCTCCCGGGAACAGCATTCTCGGGGACTCCAACTTCTGCGGCGATGTTGGAACGGCCGACAGTGGTCTCTTTTTCTTTTTTTCTGAAGACAACTGGGAGACGCTGGTCAAGGTCCTTGACGGCGCCAATTTCAACCAGCACTTCTGGGTGTTTGCCGCAGCGACCACAAACGTGGAATACACCTTGCGGGTGACCGACACGGTGACGGGCGAGACCAGGAACTACGACAACGCGCTCGGCAGTTCTGCTCCGGCCGTCACGGACACATCAGCCTTCGCCACCTGCCCCTAATGAGAAAAGCAATGACAAGATTCTCGAAGCTCGGCCTCTTGCTTCTCTTCGCTGGTTCCGTTGCGGCCCAGCAGACCGTTGAGTACGGCTACGACGCGGCGGGCCGATTGACCTCAGCCAGCTATGGCAACGGCACGTCGATCAGCTACACCTATGACACCGCGGGCAATCTGCTGCGGCGCGAAGTGACGGCGGGCGGGAACCCCGTCGCCACCGTTTCCTCCGCCACCTTCGAGGCGGACGGTGCACTGGCGGCCGAGATGATCGCTTCCGGGTTCGGCCTCGGGGTCGGCACCGGCGCGGCGGATGTCACCGAACTGCCCTTGCCCACCGAGCTGCTAGGGACGACCATCGAGGTCACCGACAGCCAAGGCACGGCCCGGCTGGCGAAGTTCTTCGCGTTGCGCGAGAACCAGGCGAACTACCTCATCCCCGCGGGTACCGCCCTCGGACCGGCGACCATCAAGGTAACCTCCGGGGCGGGTAACATGCTCACCGGTGCCGTTCAGATCGAGTCGGTGGCGCCCGGCATCTACACCGCGAACGCACAAGGGACAGGCTTGGCCGCGGCGCTGGTCATTCACATCCGCGGTGACGGCTCCGTAGAACAAACTCTCACGTTCGACCCGTTTACCGGCGCGGCCGTGCCCATTGACCTCGGGGCAGCGGATGATCAGGTGTTCGTCGCCCTCTTCGGAACAGGCATGCGGGGTGCGGCCGGCCCGGCGACGGCTACCGTCGGAGGCGAGGCTACAGCCGTCAACGGACCCGTGCCTCACACGGTGTTCGAGGGCCTTGATCAGGCCAACCTGGGAGCACTGTCGCGGGCCTTGGTAGGCCGCGGCGACGTGGATATCGACTTCACCCTCGATGGTAAGGCCGCCAACACCGTCAGCATCAATGTTCTCTGACGCTGGATGGTAGGGCATCGACAGCAGACTTCGGAAGGCGAAGTCGTCGATTCACTTGACAAGCGGCCGCCCGGTCGTAATACTTAACCATATCGTGAAGTATAAGGTGCACTCAACGTGTGCTGGGGGCATCAGTTCAGAGACCCCCTTGAAAGGAGATCGGCGATGAGCGGTCACACCGTGGTTCCGGCCGAAGAGTGGCTCACGGCTCGCAAGGAGCTGCTCGTGAAGGAGAAAGAGTTTAGCCGCCTGCGCGACGAGCTGAGCCGGCAACGTCGAGAGCTGCCCTGGGAGAAGGTCGAAAAGGAGTACACGTTCGATGGGCCGGGCGGCAAGGAGACGCTATCCGACCTATTTGCCGGCCGGAGCCAGCTCATCATCTACCATTTCATGTTCGACCCGGATTGGTCGGAAGGCTGCAAGTCGTGTTCGTTTCTGGCCGACCATTACGACCGTTCGATCATTCATCTCAACCAGCGCGACGTAACGATGGTGACGGTTTCGAGGACCCCACTCGACAAGCTCGAGGCGTTCAAGAAACGGATGGGGTGGAGCTTCAAATGGGTCTCGTCACGGGAAAGCGAGTTCAACAGGGATTACCACGTCTCGTTTACACCGGAGGAGCAGGCGCGCAAAGAAATGTACTACAACTACCGGACGGGTTTCTTTCCCTCATCGGAGGGGCCGGGTATCAGCGTGTTCACCAAGGACGACCAGGGCGGCGTCTTCCACACCTACTCCTCGTTCGCGCGCGGTCTCGATATGTTTCTAGGCGCCTACCACCTTCGAGACATCGTCCCCAAAGGCCGCGACGAAGAAGCACTCGCCTACGGGATGGAATGGGTCCGCCACCACGACAAGTACGGCGACGCGTCATTCACGGACCCGTATGTTGAACTCCTTCCTGCACGGCAAGCCGCCGCTGACAGCTAACTCTGGTCGCGACGCCTTCGGGCCGCCCGTGGGTCAATCGCGATCTCCGCCAGGAGGCTGGCGGCCTCAGCCGGCCAACCGTGCCTCGAGCCGGCCCAGGCACCCTGTCCAGCCTTGGGAGTGCTTGTCGCGCCACTCGTCGGTCGGGAACAGGTCGTGCGTCAGCGTGACTTCCGTTGCCGCGCCCAAGTCACTGAACTCCACGGTGACTGGCGTATCTTCGAGCGTGCCGTCCTCCCACGACCAGGTGTAGACGAGCTTCGACGGCGGGCTCCACTTCGCGGTACTCGCCGATCGCCGTGTGCGCGTTGCCTGAGCGTTTCATTTCAATGCGATGCTTGCCGCCGACACACGGGTCGACCTCCGCATTGGTCTCGTACTCCTCGGTCGGCCCGGGTGGACTGACAGGCTCGGGGTCCGTGCGTAGCATCGGTCGACTCAGACGCGAGCTCTGCCGGATCTGTAGGCGTGGCGACTGCGCGAAGGTGGAGTATCGCACCCGTGCTGGCGCTAGCCGATCTTGCTCCAGCTCAAACGACCCTGAACTCATCTTGCAGTCAGCGTTCCTCGTTCAAAATAACCAAGTGGAATAGACAGGAACCACGCCTAAGCGACTACGGGTTCTTACGGAGGGCTTTCGCCAGCCAAAGCCGCTGGAGTTCAGCCATCTGGCTGACGTTCGTCACGACCTCCTGATGGACTGAGGAACCCCGCGACACTTGGTGCGGCGCTTCAAAATAGAGCGTTTCATTAACATAGACACTGTCCAGAATGCGATTCCACATAGAGTAGCGTCCCATCGCGTAGTAGCCGTCGGAGGCGGCCATCGACTCCGCCCAGAAATAGGTTCTTCGCTCTCTAAGCTCAGGGTTCCACAAGGGGCTGCCCTGCTCGAAGTCACGGCCGGCATCGATACCGAGCAGATCCAGAACAGAGGGGATCACGTCGAGATGAGAGCTCACCCAATCAATCTGTTGGGTGGTGGACAACACTTCCGGCGCGTACAGCAGAAAAGGAACGTGAAAGGAGTATTCATCCAACCGGCCACGCGTAAAGCTGGGATCTTCGAACGCCGTCCTGATTCCGTGGTCAGAAGTAACGATGATCAGAGTTCGGTCGAGTTGACCGAGCTGCTCCAGCAGATCGACGGTCTCGCCGAGCCATTTGTCTTGCAGACTGACCACGTAGCGCCCCCGGGCAGCAAGATCGTCTTTGATGTTGTTATCGAGTAAATCCGGCCACGGTGCGTGCCCAATCTGAGGAAGGAATGCGGCGATGAATCGTTCGCCTTGTTTGACCCACCGGGCGACATCTTCTTTCAAAGTCTCGAGTGCAACTCCATCTAGCCCCCGGAGGCCAACCCATCTCTGATCGGTGACTTCCTCGGCAATCATGACCCTCTGAAACCCCAACGACTTGAACACCCAGTTCTCCCACTCCGCCAACAGGGTGAACGGTAGGTAGAGGGCCGTTTTGTACCCCTCGGCTTTCAGGCTTTGGAGCGTACCGAGATTGATTTTTTGTCCGCAGCCTTGCGGCGTGTCGAGGATCTGCGCCGGCCGAGCATCGTCAGTGGAACCGGCGCGTCGCTGAGGAAGTACGGGCCGCAAGGCGGCAAGGCAACATGAGCACGCTGAGCACGCGCGATTTGTGCCGCTTGAGCGGACTGGCGCGAGCCAGCCTCTACCGCCAGGCCAAACCCGACAGCGAGCAGGTCGGGGAACTGCGGCAGGCCATTGTCCACGCCGCCTTGGACCATCCGGCCTACGGCACCCGGTGGACGACCCAACAGCTGCGCCGTCAAAAGCTGCTGGTCAATCGCAAGCGCGTGCAACGGGTGATGCGCGAAGAGAAGCTCTTGCGGCGACGTCGCCGCACCGTTCCGCGAACGACCGATTCGAAGCACTCGCTGCGGCGTTATGAAAACCTGACGCGCGATTTCCAACCCACGGGTCCCAACAAACTGTGGGGCTCCGATCTCAGCTACGTACGATTGGGAAACCACTTCGTCTATGTGGCGGTGGTGTTGGACGTGTATTCGCGGCGCGTGGTGGGCTGGGCCGTGGGTCCGAACCTGAAAACCGAATTGCCGCTGGCGGCGCTGCAACAAGCGTTGAGCAGCCGGCGTCCGGCGCCGGGCTGGATTCATCATTCCGATCAAGGTTCGCAGTACGCCGCGGAAGCTTATGTAGCCACCCTGCGGCAAGCGGGCGCGAGGATATCGATGAGCCGCAAGGGCTGCCCGCAGGACAACGCGTACGTGGAAAGCTTTTTCAAGACTTTGAAAAGCGAGGAAGTCGACTGCAGCGAGTATGAAAGTTTGGCCCAGGCGCAGGCCGAGATCGGCGCTTATATTGAGCGGGAATACAATCGTACGCGATTGCATTCGGCGCTGGGCTATCGGCCGCCGCAAGAGTATGAGCGGCTGTGGGAAGAGGCGGCTAGCGCCGCCTGAGTTTTCTTAAGGCATGAGCAGATCTATCGATCCGATGGCGCAGCACAAGGCGGGATGCGGCCTCAGTAGGCGAGCACCCCGCCCTCATCGTTGCGATGAGTCTGCGGCCGGGTATTCCTTGGTGGGTTGCTCTCCAGCAGAGCCCGCCTCCGCCTCCCCGGATGAGTTGATCATGCCCCCATTGGGCTGGATTTGCTATCCTTTTTCAGTCAACCGCGACCCGTCCCTACTTTCTTGGCCTCGCCACAGGGGTCCACTCCACTCATCCATGTCCTTCCCAATCTTTCACCTCCTCGCAGAGGTCCAGATTAGGGGACATTTCTATTGGGCGCTCAAGGGGACATTATCATTGGGCTTCAACAGCTGTTTTTGGATAGGAGAATCCGTTTTCAGAATACTGAAAACACTGGCCTTCGCTCCGCTTCCACAAAGGGGTGCCACGGTGCGCAGGTTGATCGTCGCGGGCAGCGACACCTCCAGCCGTTGCGCTGGGAACTAGCCGGCGAGCAGGATGTTCTGAGGTCGGCAGTTTCCAGGTAGCCAGTGTCGGGGCTCCACGTTAGCGGCCGAGGCGCTTGGAGACCGCTTGAGCGGCGGACTTCACCAGCTCGGTGACCCGGCGCATTTTCCCGGAGAGTTCGAATACGGACGCCCCGATGCCGATCGCCGCGACGACTTTTCCACCCCGGTCGAAGATCGGAGCGGCAACGCCCTTGATTCCAAGATCGTACCCCTGATTGTCAATGGCGTACCCTCGCTTTCGAATCTTGGCAAGCTCTTTGTTGAGGACCGACAGCGACGTAATCGTTTTCGGCGTCAATGCCTGCAATCCCACGGAGCGCACGATCTCCCCCACCTCCTCCTCGGAAAGACCAGACAGCAGGACCTTGCCAGTTGCCGTCCGGTGGAGAATCATTCGCCTGCCAACGTACGAAGCCAGACGAACTTCACTGGCCCCGTCGACCTTGTCCAAATAAACCAAGTGCTCACCATCGCGCACGGCGAGGATGAGGTCAGACCGGTCTGGGAGGTCAGATCTTCCATATGGCGCTCGGCTACTCTGTGCAGTTCCAACTGATCGACGACCTTTGAGCCTTCAGCCAGAAGCTTCATCGTGAGTCGATAACGGCTTGTCTCACGACGAGATACATAGCCGCAGTACTGCAAGGTATTGAGCAAGGAGTTTGCGGTGCTTACGGGCAGATGGAGCAGGCGACTGACTTCACTCAAGGTGTAGCCACGGTTGTCGGCGGCGAAGAGTTCTAAGATGGCAAATGCCTTCTCCACCGACGGCACTCTGTACTTGCGTACGTTGTCCATTGTGGCTTCCGCCGTTTCGAGATTCCGCTCAGGTCGCGCCTCTGCGGCTGGCGTTTTCTTCCGCGGGCGAGATGGGTCGAGCCACTGCTTATTCCAAGGCTGCCTTCTTCATCGTGGCCAGCCCGATGCCGGTAGAACCGAACCGGTTGCCTACATAAAACATCCAAAGCTCATCCCCTACCTCGATCACGTTGGGATAAGATTGATTCTCCGAGTCGAAGCCACCCGGTGTTGGCGGGATGACCTGCCCGGCGAAGGGCCGATTCCAGCGCAGGCCGTCTTTCGACCGAGCATAGCTGATCCGATAGCCGCGGCCATCGTGAGCCCTCAGACTGAACCACATGTGATAGCCGCCGTCCAGCAGCAGCACGGACGGCTTGGAGACGATGTTTTCGTACGGCTCCACTTCCTCCTGTCGGGCACGCAGAACCGGATTGAGCGCCGTGGTTTTGACCCATTCGATGCCGTTCGTGGAACGGGCATGCCCGATGTGCGCGATCAGGTCAGTGGTGCCGTCGTCAAAGTGCTGGCGACGCTCACCCGCCGTGTACCACATCTGATACGACTCCGACCCGGTTCTGAGTACGCACACCGAGCCCGTGAGTCCCCCGTCGAACGAGCCCGGCTCGCCGAGGGGTAGCAGCGGCTCCCGCAACATATCCCAGGTGAGACCTTGGTCATGGCTGATGGCGAGCGAAGTCCTGTTGGAAAGCATCCCGGGCGGCGCCCACGATCCCCAGACTGCGTAGTACATCAGCCAGCCACCCTGCTTGCGCGGAAGAACCCACGGGAAACTGGGGCCCTTGTCACTGATGTTCCCTGTCGGAGACCTCCTGAGCATCGGCTCCCGTCCTACCAGCGTCCAATCGTGGGGGGCGCTGGAGGACGCTTCCGCAGCGTAGATGTAGTTGGACTGCTCCTCTCCGCTCCTGTGGCGCGCCCAGAAATACAGCTGCAGGCGGCCGTCGTCGAGTCGTATGACCGAAGGCGCCGAAAGCAGTCGGTTCGACAAGGTGTTTGCGAATCCAGGCTCGAGGATAGTGCCCTTCTTTACCCATGGCTGTGGCGGAGCACCGCGGGCGATGTTGTTAGAGACCACCCCTGCGGCCGCCGCCTTCAAGAAAGTTCTGCGAGCAAATGACACGTGACACGCTCCGTTTCTCTTGTAATCGATTCCAAGGTTCACTGAAATAGTCCGGAAAACCAAACCATGAGGCACACAACGATACCCACGAACAAAGCCCACCATACGACGACGCTGTTGTACCAGCGATGCCCCAGTTCCGTGCCGATGTTCAACTTGGACCAGCTAAAGGTCAACTGATCGGTCACGTTCTCGGGAGCGGGGGGCGCTGTCAGACCGCTGATCACCACACAGATGAGCACGCAAAAACACCAGTTGATCAAGGCCTGCATGGCATACGGTTCAACCCAAAGGAAGTGGTCCGGAACGAGTTGGACATAGAGCTTCATTGCCATGCCAAACGCGAATCCCGAAAAAACGGCCGCGGTGGCGCCCTTAGCGTTAATCCGTTTCGACAGAAGGCCCAGCAAGAAGACAGCCGCGAAGGGAGGTGCAAAGAACGCATACAGCGTTTGGATGTAGACGAACAAGCTGCCCCCGAACTCTTCGATGTAGCGTCCCAAGATGATGGAAATCGCCATGATGATGATCGACGATGCGACCCCCACACGCACGTAGTGGTTGTCGGACTCGTTCGGCCGGAACGACCGGCGGTAAAGGTCCCACGTAAAGACGGTAGCGGTCGAGTTGATGACGGAGTTGACTGTGGACTGAATGGCCCCAAACAAAGCTGCCAGGAACAACCCGCGCAAGCCCACGGGGATCATCGCCTGTACCATCGTGACGTAGCCTCGGTCGGCGGCGGGGCGGATCTCTTCCCAGGGAAGCAGCATCACCTCCGGCTGGAGAGCGAACAGAATCAGTCCAGGCACCACAACAAGCGCCGGCATCAAGATCTTGAGATAGCCGGCGAGGACGATCCCCATCCGCGCGTGATACATGTTCTTCGCACCCAGAACGCGCTGGATCATGAACTGATTGATCACGCTGTACCAGATCCCCACCGAAATCCAACCCAGAGCCAGCCCGGGCCAGGGCATGACTTCATGCGTGGGGGGTTGGATGACCGACAAGCGATTGTATTCGTCGACGCGAGCGATCTGGTAGGCGTTCTTCTCCACGGCCTCTTGCCAGACCCCGCTGTGCGCCTGGTTCCTGTCGATCATGATGCGCCAGCCTTCGGTGAGCGAATGGGAGTCTCCGGAAAGGTAATCGAGACCGTAGAAAGTGACCATCAGTCCGCCGACGATCATCACAAGCAAGGTGATGAAATCGGTCCAGGCGACGGAGCGGAGCCCGCCGTAAATCGCCCACGTGCCGGCCACAACACCGAGGGAGATGATGGCAAACCAGAGGTCCCAACCAAAGAGCTTCTCCAGCATGAGAGCGCCGCCATAAAGCACCGCTGCCAGAAACGCGACAACGTTGCTCACGATCGTGACCAGGGCGAAAAACTGTCGCACGGTTCGATTGAACCGCTTCTCCAGAAATTCCGGGATGGTGAAGACTCGTGAGGCGAGCAGGAAGGGAATAAAGATCCAGATCAGCAGCGAGAAGACCGAGATATTGCCCCACTCGGCCATCGCCACCGCGATGCCATAGACATAGGCCGCCCCGATCATCCCGATAAAATGCTCGGAGCTGATGTTGGAAGCGATGAACGAACTTCCGACGACGTACCAAGGCAGGGTGCGGCCGGCGAGGAAGTAACTTTCCGGGCTACGTTTCTTTTCGCGGCCGGCCCACAAGCCGACCGCGGAGAGAGCGACGAAGTAGCCTGCGAAGACGAGATAGTCCCAAAAAACGAACGGGAAGGGTTGGTCGCCAGTCACGGAAGTTTGGCTTCGAGTGCCACTGCCCTGCGAGACTTGAACTCACCGGGACATACGTAACACTGTAGGGGCGGGCCCCCGTGCCCGCCCGGCTGCTCGTTTACCATCAAGTCTTCTTTGCGACAGTCCACTAGCGAGGTCTTCGACCTCAAGCCGACAAGTTCTTTTCGACGTGTTGTCGCAGATCGTGGGATGAGCCTCATGGCCACTCCCTCACACTCAGAGCCGCAAGCGTGAGCTTGCGGTGAGCGGCCGCTAGAGGGTGACGTCGCGGGGAGGAGGCAAGCGGTCCTTGGCCGCGTTCCTGCGGTCCGCGGTGGCGGCTTGAAGGATCTCAACGCAGGCTGACGCCTGCGGCTCCGAGTCGACGGGTTGGGCTCGATCGGCGTCCGCACCGACTCTCCTAACGCCGCTGTGAAAACTTGACACATTTGTTCAGATGTCGATCAAGTCAGACGGCTAGAACTTCGGAATGATCGTTACGTCTACTTTGTCATGCGCCAGCCGGGAAGGGAATTCACCCTCCTCCCGATAGCGTTGCGCCGCAGCAGCGACCCGGTCCGGGTCAAGCTCGACGCCGAGCCCCGGACCTCGGGGAATCGGGATCGAGCCGTTTTCGATTTTCGCCAATCCGCCGGCGATGATATCGTCTTCGTGAATCATCACGTAGCTCTGGTTGGCGTACAGAAACGGAGGGCTCGAGGCAACCATGTGCGCGCCGGCCGCGGTTCCGATACCCAGGTCGCCCCAGCAGTGGTGATTGACGGGCAGGCCCGCCGCTTCGCAGATCGCGACGGCCTTCTTGTAATTCAGGAGACCTCCCGTTGTGTACTGGTCCGTCACAATCACATCCGCTGCATCCCTCTTGATGACTTCGAGCACGTCCTGCATCGTCCAGGAAGTTTGGTTTGCCCCAATGGGTGTGTTCGTCGCGCGCCGGACGTGAGCAAGCCCATCGAAGTCTTTGGCGGGCGTTGGCTGCTCCACGAATTCCACGTCAAACTTTTCGATCTGCTTGATGAATCGGACCGCGGCTCCCGGAGTCCAAGCCTCGTTGGCATCGATTCGGATCCCTGCCTTGCTTCCGACGGCCCCACGGACGGCTTCGACCGTCTCGATGTCGGATTTCATGTCATGACCGACTTTAAAATAGATGAGCTGCCAGCCGTCTTCGACCGCCTTCTTGGCGCGGCGCTCCATCTCATCTAGATCAAATCGAAACAGGTAGTAAAAAATGGGCATACGGTCGCGCACCATCCCACCCAGCAGTTCGTACACCGGCTTACCACAGGCCTTACCCACGATGTCCCACAACGCCATCTCAATACCGCCGATCGCGACGTTGCCGACACGCTCGAAGAAGTGCCAATTACCGAGGTGGCGGATGTTATTTACAACCGCTTCGATATTGTTTGGGTCGGCCCCGACCAGCAGCGGCTTGCAAGATTGAACCGCGGCCTCAATGACTTGAGCATTGGGACGGCAGATACTCTCGCCCAGTCCGGTCACACCCTCGTCGGTCTCCACTTCAATCAAACACTGGGTCACTCCCTCGCGCATGCCGGTGGAGATGAACTCGGGCTCGGTATGAGGAACCGACACGAGCGTTGTTTTGAGATCGGTAATCTTCATAGGGCTTTTACTGTGGTCTGACGCAGATCGTTGCGGAGGCTCCGGGTCGCTTCTTCATCGATTCCGCGGGACTCCTGGTCGATCACGACGCCATAAAGCTCGGCCGCCTTCGCCACCGAGACCTTGTCATCGGCCACGTCACGCTCGACGGCGGCGGGTGCTCTCTCGAGCGGATCGCCCCAGCCTCCGCCGCCCGGCTGCACATGCCGGATCACGTCTCCTGGGCTCAATTCGTCTGTGACCATCGTTCGCAAAACGCGCTCTTGATCCGTCCCCTGATTGACGATGTTCAGTGACGGCGCACCGTTGCCGCCGCCGTACAACCCATAGGGTGGATGCTCACGCCGGTCTGAGCGAATACTCAAGGTCGCGGGCTGATCTCCGACATAGCGCCAGTCGCGGGAGACGGCCAGGCCCCCTCGATACTTGCCGGCGCCTCCCGAGTCAGTCACCAGGGAGTACTGTTCCACCCGAACGGGATAATCCAACTCCATCAACTCGGCGGGGATGTTGGAAAGGATCGAGCCTGGATTGCTCAACCCATCATTGGCATCTTTCGAAGGTCGAGCCCCCCAAGTGCCGGCCACCAGGTCGAACATGATGAAGGGCTTCCTCTCGCTGCTATACCCGCCAATAATCACCAGAGAGTTGCCGCCCTCGCCCGCCGCCGGAATTCGGTCCGGGAGAATCCCGGCCAGAGTACCGAACAGAGCATCTGAGAGCCGGAAGCCCACCACACCGCGCATGCTCGAGGCGGCCGGCATCACTGGGTTCACAATGGAGCCTTCGGGAGCGATGACCTCGATCGGACGAAAGAGCCCGTAGGTGTTGGGAATGTCGGCTTGCATGCTCGAGCGCACCGCATAGCCGCAGCATGAGATCGTAAACGAAATGGGCGAATTGATAGCGCCTCGCACTTGCGGCGAAGTGCCGGTGAAATCGACGACGAGCGAGTCGCCGGCCACTGTCATGGTGACTCTGATCGGAATCTCACCCGCGTCCACGCCATCGTCATCCAAGTAATCCGTGAACGAATACTCTCCGTCAGGCCACGAGCGAATCTCGGCGCGAACAAGTCTCTCGGTGTAATCGATCAGCTCGGCAAAGTAGCGAGACAGCAGATCGGCCCCATAACGCTCGGCAAGAGAAATCACGCCCTTTTCGCCGATTCGCAGAGCGGCCAGATTGGAGCGAAGATCCCCCAGAGTCTGAAGCGGAACCCGAATGTTGCATTCGAGGATCTGAAAAATAGCTTCGCTCGGAGTACCAGCATCGTAGAGTTTCAGCGGGGGAATACGAATACCCTCTTGAAAGATCTCCGTGTTGTCGCAAGCCGCACTGCCGGGCACCCGACCGCCGATGTCGAGGTGATGCGACACCACGGCGGAGTAGGCCAGCAATTCACCATCAACAAAAATCGGCTGAAAGACAAAGATGTCCGGCAGGTGAATTCCCCCCTCAAAGGGGTCGTTCATGATATAGACGTCGCCCGGGGAGATGTTGCCCTCGAACTTCTTGATCGTGGCTGCCAGGGCGTAAGGGATTGAGCCGAGCTGAAACGGGATTGTCACTCCTTGCGCAATGGTCTGACCGTCCTTGTCACACAGCGCCGTAGAGAAATCCATACAATCCCGAACGACCGTTGAATAGGCAGTGCGGACGACTGTATTCGCCATTTCGTCGGCCACGCTGGAAAGAGCGTTTCGAATCAGCCCGAGCGTGATCGGATCGACTCGCGGTTCGGTGTCTGGCTTCATTCAAACTAGAGAAGCGGGCACGGCATGCCGTGCCCCTACATTTGTAATTAACACCGCTCCCGGTTTTGCCACGGGCTGCTATTGGGACGGATCTGGCTTGGAACGAAGGGCGGAACGTTTCCGGTCCGTCGCTTCCACGGCCACAGTCAGCGTTTCTGGATCGATCACAACGCCGTACAACTCCTCGGCCTTCGCAATCGACACCTTGTCGTTCCGCACATCCCGCTCGACGCTCCTGGGATCTCTCTCCAGCGGCTCACCCCAGCCGCCGGCGCCGGGTTGGATGTGGCGAATCAAGTCTCCAGGATGTAAGGTATCGGTAACCATGGTGCGCAGAGTACGCTCCTTTTCGGTGCCGGGGTTGACGATATTCCAGGAAGGAGAGCCGTTGTGTCCGCCATATAACCCGTAGGGCGTGTGCTCGCGCCGGTCCGAGCGAATCGTCAGGTTCGCGGGTCCGTCTCCGATATAGCGCCAGTCCCGTGCAATAGCCAACCCGCCCCGATACTTGCCGGCGCCGCCCGAGTCCTTCGTGAGAGCGTATTGCTCGACTCGAACTGGGTAGTCCAGCTCCATCATCTCCACCGGAATGTTGGCAATCACCGAGCCGGGATTCGTCAAACCGTCGTTGCCATCCTTGGTAGGCCGCGCTCCCCAGGTGCCCGCGATCAGGTCGAACATGATATAGGGTTTCCGCTCCCGGTTATATCCGCCGATGATGACGAGGGAGTTTCCGCCTTCACCCGCCGCGGGAATCTTGTGCGGCACGATCTTGGCCATGGTGCCAAACAGCGCGTCGGCTAGCCGGAACCCCACCACCCCGCGCATGCCCGAAGCCGCCGGCATGACAGGATTCAGGATGCTGGCCTCCGGCGCAATGATCTTGATCGGCCGAAACAGTCCCGACGTGTTCGGGATGTCGGCCTGCATGATGGAGCGGACCGCGTAGCCGCAGCAGGAGATCGTAAAGGCATACGGCGAATTGATCCCCCCTTTGACCTGAGGGGACGTACCCGTGAAATCGACGGTGAGCTCGTCACCCTCCACCGTCATCTTCACCTTGATGGCAATCTCTCCCGCGTCCACGCCATCGTCGTCCAGGTAGTCGGTGAAAGTGTACTCGCCGTCGGGCCAGCTTCGGATCTCCGCCCGCACCATCGCTTCGGTGTAGTCGAGCAGCTCAGCGAAATACATCTCCAAATCGTCCATCCCATAGCGAGCCGCGAGCGAAAGAAGTCCTTTCTCACCGGTTCTCAACGCGGACAGGTTAGAGCGAAGATCGCCGAGGGTCTGTACCGGCACTCGGATGTTCTTTTCCAGAAGCTGGAAGATCGCATCGCTCGGCGTGCCACGGTCGTACAGTTTCAGCGGCGGGATGCGCAGTCCGTCGTGGAAGATTTCCGTGTTATCACAGGCGGCGCTGCCAGGTACGCGTCCACCGAGATCCAAGTGGTGGGATACGGCGGTGGAGTACCCAATCAGGCGATTCTCATAGAAAACGGGTTTGAAGACGAAGATATCCGGGATATGAATTCCCCCTTGAAAGGGGTCGTTCATGATGAAGATGTCGCCGGGGTGAATGTTCCCTTCGAACCTCCTGATAGTGTGACCCAGCGCAGTCGGAACCGAGCCGAGGTGGACGGGGATGGTCACACCCTGTGCGACCGTCTGCCCGTTCTTGTCACACAGGGCGGTAGAGAAGTCCATGCAGTCGCGGACGATCGTGGAGTAGGCCGTCCGAATCACCGTGTTCGCCATCTCGTCGGCCACGCTGGACAGATAGTTTCGGATCAGCCCCATGGTGATCGGATCCATCTTTTGTGCTGCCGTCTGTCCTGTCATCGTTGGTTGCATTGAACTCTTAGGCGTTCGAATGTCCAGAGCGCGCGTAGGGGCCCGCCCCTACAGTCTCGCCGGCTATTGCGACATTCCACTACGATCCCCGTAACCCGATGCGAATGTTACCGTGCTTGTCCAGCCAGGCCCGGCAACCCGGAGGCGCCACCGTCGTCGAGTCAAATTCGTCAATCAGCAGCGGTCCCTCTCGGGGCTGGGCGTCGAGGTCGCCGCGTGATAGCACAGGGGTATCGACGAGCCCACGTTCCGGTCCGAAGTACGCCTGGCGACTGGACTGTCGCGGTTTGAAGCCGTTCTTCGAATGCACGACGGTCGAACTCTTACGCGCAACGCGACCGATGAGACGGAAATTGACGAAAGTGTAATCTTCTCCTTCGCCCCCCTTGTGGCCGTAGGTCTTCTCGTGTTCCTCGTCGTAGGCCTTTTCGAGTCGGGCGATGGTGTCCCAGGTCAACGTGGTGGATCCAACGGGAATCGTAAGCTCGTAGGATTGCCCTGAATACCGCATGTCGGTGTAACAGTGAAGGTCGATCTCGCTCTCGCTGAACCCTTGCCTCGAAAGCAGATCGACGACGTGCTTTTCAATGCGGTTCATCGTGGCGTTGAGTTCCGCCAGATCAGCCTCACGAGTCTTCTTGAAATACGTCTGGACGTAGTGATGCTCGACGTCAGCCGATAGCAGCCCGAAAGCGCTGAACAATCCCGGGTACGGAGGAATCACAGCTTCCCTCATCTCCAGCCCACGACCCATTTCGCAAGCGTGAATCGGCCCGGCGCCTCCGAAAGCGATCAAGGCGAAATCTCGCACGTCCCGTCCCCGCTCGGTCGACACCGCCCGCACGGCGCGAGTCATGTTGGAATTGGCAAGCAAGTGGACGCCGTAGGCGGCCTCGAGGAGGCCCATTCCCAGTGGCTTCGCGATCTGCCGCTCGAGAGCCTGTTCGGCTTTCGAACGATCGAGTTGGAGCCCTCCTCCGACTAAGCCTTCCGGATTGATATAGCCCAGGACCAAATTGGCGTCTGTGTTGGTCGCTTCGGTTCCCCCCTGGTCGTAACAAACCGGTCCGGGGGTAGCACCCGCGCTATGAGGGCCGATGTTTAGGGCCTGCCCTTTATCGAGCCACGCAATGCTCCCTCCACCGGCGCCCACCTCGGCCACGTCGATCGCCGGTACGCGAATCAAATGACCGCCGCCTTTGATCAGGCGGCTGACCAGGGACAGCGAAGAACCGACCTCATACTCGGCCGCCGTGCTGAGCACGCCGTCTTCGATAATCGAAGCTTTGGCCGTCGTGCCGCCCATGTCGAGGGTGATCGCGTTGGGGATCTCCTGCCGGCTCACGAGGTCGTGGGCGGCGATTACCCCGGCGGCAGGGCCTGATTCAATCATGTAGACCGGCCGCTGCGACGACTCCTGCGCGGTCATCACTCCGCCGTTGGACTGCATGATCATCAGGGGCGCCTCAACCTCCAGATCGCGCAGCGACCGTAGCAGAGAGTCGACATAGTGGCCCACGATGGGCGCCACGTAGGCATTCACGACCGTCGTAGCGGTCCGCTCGTATTCCTTGACCTCCCGCAATATCTCGCTCGACACCGACACAGAAATGTTGGGGTGCTTCTCGGCGATCATGCGGGCCAGCGATTCCTCATGCGCGGGGTTAACGTAGGAGTTGATCAGACAGATGGCGATCGATTCGACCCCCAGCGCAGCGATCTGATCGATGACCCTGCGGGCTTCAGCCTGATCCAGCGGGATCAACACGCCTCCGTGGGCGTCCATTCGCTCCGGCACCTCGAATCGCTGCCGCCGCTCGACGAGATCCGGCGGTTTGTCCCAGTGCCAGTTGTAGAGTTCCGGCATACGGATGCGTCGAAGTTCGAGCACATCACGAAAGCCCTTGGTTGTGATCAGAGCCGTGTTCGCACCACGCTGCTCGAGAATCGCGTTGGTGGCCACCGTGGTGCCGTGGATCACTTCTCGCAGCGCAGCCCCGCTGGTGGAGCGCTCCTCGAACATCCCCGGAAGACTCTCTCGGATCGAGCGACTGTAGTCGTCTTGGCTTGAGAGAACCTTCCGCGTCGTGACGACCCCGTCGTCGTCAACGCAGACGATGTCGGTGAATGTTCCGCCGATGTCAATGCCTAAGCGCACGGATGCTCCGTATGCAAGATCCCGAAAACCTCTTCGGCAACCTAGGAATCATAGTTGAGCCTTTGCCGCTTCGTCAATGAAGGGCGCCGTGTCGCCGCAGTGCTCCCTCTCATCTTGACTCCCCGATACGCGTTCGATACCCTCGCCCTAACCCGCGAATCCCTGACGGTCTTCACCCGCTAGGGGACAAGCGGCCACTCTCATCTCATGCAGCACAATCTCGGACCGGAAGGGCTGGCCGTCGTCGCCGTTTACATTTTGGTCCTGGTCGCGATCGGCTGGTTCTCCCGAACGAAAGTGAACAACCTGACGGACTTCGTTGTTGCAGGACGGTCGATGAACCGCTGGCAGATCGGACTCTCGATCGTAGCAACGTGGGTCTCGGGGACGACGATTCTCGCCTTTCCCGCCATGGGCTACACCCACGGCTTGGCGATCTATTTCTTCGGTTCCGGGGCGTCGCTCGCCAGCGGTCTCTGGGCGGGCTTCTATGTCATCCCCTACATGCGAAAGCGTGAGCTGCTGACCGTACCGGAAGCCCTTGAGACATGGTTCGGACCTCGACACCGAATTGTGGCGCTGCTTGCTGTGTGGGCACGCGAGCTGGCCTACGTAGGGTCGTCGCTCGTATCCATCGGCGTCAGCATCAGCTACGTAACCCCTCTGTCGTACACGGAGGGAGTCATCGCGGGAGCAGGCGTTACCGTCCTCTATTTACTCCTGGGAGGCCAGAGAGCTGTTATCTACACCGATCTTCTGCAAAACATCATCATTGTCAGCCTAACAGTCCTAATGCTGGTGATCGGTGTGAAGGCACTGGGAGGATGGCATGCCCTGACCTCTCAGCTCGCCGCTCACCATAAAGCCGCTGACAGCGGTTACCCCTGGTCGAATCTAATAGCTTGGCTTGTGATGGGCCTCTTCCAGGCGCTACCCTACCAGGCCCTGATTCAACGCGGCCTTAGTGCCAAGAGCGCTAAAGAAGCCCAAGCCGGATTTCTAATAGGAGGGCTCCTCGGGCTGCTTTGGTATGCCTGTCTTCCTCTGCTGGGAATGCTTGGGTACGCCTACTACGGACCCGGAGAGCACGCCTCTGACGTCTTTCTGCTTTTGGCGAGCCAGGAGTACCCGCCCATCGTGTACGCGCTGCTCGTAGTGGTTCTGCTCGGTGCGGTCATGTCGACCCTCGACAGCGTTTTGATGTCGGTCAGCTCGAACTTTGTGGTCGACATCTACCGGCGGTTCTTCAATCCCGCGGCCACCGGCCGGACGGCCCTCCTCGCGTCGCGGGTGGCCGTCCTCCTGGCGCTTGTGGTCGGCATGGTTTTCGCCTTTGTGTTTCCCATCATGCTCGAGCTGCTCTGGGTGGGGACCCGCATTATGGTCGCCGGCGTAGGGCCGGTGATCGCCGCCTTGTTCTTGTACAGACCCCTAAGAAGTGCGCCCGCAACGATTCTCTGGGCCATGATTCTCGGCATGACCTCTACGGTAATCACTTTTCTCAGTACAGGCGGGTCCAATGCCGATGTTGTGGTCCTGTGGACCTTGGACCCGATCTATGTAGGTTTGTCGGTAAACATTATGGTATTGATCATTGGATCGCACTTCGAAGCCAGGAAACATGGCGGTGGGGATTCCCTGGCGGTCGACACGGATGAAACGGATGAGAGGGTTCGCTTCAATCCTTATCTCGCCATCGCCATCATCTTGGGCACGGTGCTTTTGTACTATGCACTTTGGCTCTGGGCCTTGAATGTTTAGAGGGCGTTTCCCAGTGGCAGGAACGTGCGAGGCGGGGTTGCCGAATCGGCGGGCGAAATCTCGAGCGACTGGGGCGGGGCACCGAGTCAAACTTCCTCGAACAGGCCGCCGATCATTCTCGTTGGAAATCGAAAGGCCCAGGCCAGACTCGTGTGCTCCGGAGCACCTGCAGCGAGCGAGGCGGAGCGGGCCGGGCACCCGGCCGCGAGTGCCGGCCGAGTGTTTGGGACGTGACTCCGGTCGCCCTACGGGCTCCCTGCGTTACGCCCCAAACACGGCTCGCGGGAGGCAGCAGAGAAAGGACCTTGCCCTGGAGAAACATAGAAAAGTGTTACCCATGTGCCTGGGTTATTCTGTTACCCATCTACCCGGACGTACACTCTCCCGCCCCTGCCGGGGCTTGCGATCGCCTACGGACGGATTAGGGTACCGCCTCGCGGGCATCCTGCCGTCCGTTTTCGCTATACTTGAGGTTGTCGCACCCACCGGTTGGGGGTGTCGAGGAAGCGGGTCATGTACGCCATCATTGAAACAGGGGGAAAGCAATACCCTGTCTCTGCGGGCGAGGCGGTGCGGGTGGAGAAGTTGGACGGCGAAGTAGGCTCCGCCGTCGAATTCGACCGCGTGGTCGCAGTGTCACAAGACGACGGACAGTTGCTGGCCGGTGAACAAGTCGGCTCCGTCAAAGTGAAGGCCACGATCACCTCCCATGGCCGTGGCCCCAAGATCATCGTCTACAAATTCAAACGCAGAAAGCACTACCGCCGCAAGATCGGTCACCGGCAGGACTATACCGAGATCAAGATCGACGAGATCGCGGTCTGAATGGGCGTCATCACCCGCTGGTAAAAGAAGGATTCATCGATGGCACATAAGAAGGGACTCGGCAGCTCCCGCAACGGGCGCGACTCGAACGCGCAGCGGCTCGGTGTGAAGCGGTTTGCCGGCCAACTCGTCACAGGTGGCTCGATTCTCGTACGGCAGCGCGGTATGCGCTTTCGTCCTGGCGACAATGTCGGCCGAGGCAAGGACGACACGTTGTACGCCAAGGTCGGTGGCAAGGTAGAGTTTGCCAACCGCGGCCGCCTCGGTCGTGTGATTCACGTCCGCCCCGAAGAGGCGTAGCCCCGTACGTCCGCGACTCCGCGTGGAACATCCAACTTAAGATTGAGAGGCGGACCGGTGTCCGCCTCTATTGCGTTCCGCCCGATCCTGCCGTGTTTGTCGATGAAGTCACCATCAAGGTGAAGGCCGGTGACGGCGGTAACGGCTGTATGGCGTTCCGGCGAGAGAAGTTCGTGCCGCGCGGCGGACCGAGCGGCGGCGATGGCGGACGCGGCGGGCACGTCATCCTGCGCTCTTCCGAGCAGCACAACACCCTCATCCACTTCCGCTATCAGCGGGAACACAAAGCCCAGCGCGGACGCCACGGGGAAGGCAGCAACCGTACGGGACGGTCCGGCGACGACTTGGTCCTGGAGGTGCCCGTCGGCACCCAAATCCATGATGCGGATACGGGGGAGAAGCTCTTCGACTTCATTGAATACGGTCAGGAATGGATCGCCGGGCAGGGGGGCCACGGCGGCCGTGGCAATGCCCGTTTTGCGACGTCGACCAATCAGGCACCACGCCGTGCCGATCCGGGCTTACCCGGCGCAGAGCGCCGTCTGCGTTTGGAACTGAAACTACTGGCCGACGTTGGCTTGGTCGGTTTCCCCAACGCCGGTAAATCTACATTGATCTCGCGCGTTTCGGCTGCGCGTCCTAAGATCGCCGACTACCCCTTCACGACCCTCGAGCCACACCTGGGCGTCGTCGTAGCGGATGAGTTCGAGAGTTTCGTGATCGCGGACATCCCGGGTATCATCGAAGGCGCGCATGAAGGGCACGGGCTCGGGCTCCGGTTTCTGCGGCATATCGAGCGCACGCGGCTTCTTGCTCATCTGATCGACGTAAGCGATTTCAACGAGCGTGATCCGATCGACGACTATGAGGTGATCGCGGGTGAACTGCGCAATTTCTCCGAGGACCTCGCCGGGAAGCCTATGGTCGTCATCGCCACGAAGATCGACGCCGCCCAGGACAACAGCCGGTGGCAGCGGCTCGAAGCGTTCTGTGACGAGCGCGCTGTGCCCTTTTTCGCGATCTCGGCGGTTACCGGTGAGGGCATCGGAGAGCTTAAACACGTGCTGAGCGCCCGTGTGCGCAGTGCTCGTGAAACCCCGGTGGCCTCGTGAAGATCGCCCTCTACGGCGGCACCTTCGACCCGGTGCACCGAGGACATGTCGATGTGGCCTGTGAGGCCGCCGACGCCCTGGCGCTCGACCGGGTTCTGTTTGTGCCCGCCGGCCGGCCGCCGCATCGGCTGACGAGTACCGAAGCGGGCTACGAACACCGCTACCGCATGACCGCCCTGGCGTGCGAGGCCGACAGCCGCTTCGAGCCATCTCGATTGGAGACCCCCACTTCCGACGGGACGCCGAATTACTCCCTTGACACGCTCCGACAAGCGAGGTCCGAGCTCGGGCCCGGGGACCGTTTGTTCTTCATCCTCGGCTGCGATGCTTTCGCGGAGATTGACTCATGGCATCGATGGCAGGAGGTGGTGCGAGCGACGGAGTTCATCGTGGTGAGCCGTCCCGGCGTGGACCTCGCCCGCGATCAGTCGCCGGCCGACGCCACGGTCCACTGGCTGACGGAGGTGGACGTTCCGGTCTCCTCGACCGAGGTTCGCCGGCGCCTCCGCTCCGGTGACGCCTGCGACAGCGTCTTGCCTGGGTCGGTCGGGCGTTACATTCGAGAGCACTCCCTCTACGTCCCTCGATCCTCGTCGGTTCTGTCCGCCACAGAACCACGCGCGTAAGTCCCCGTGGCCCATGCCGGGCCCGTGCCTGTGCGAAATCGTACATCCATGGGCTGCTGTGCGCAAAAGGCGCTTGACACCCTACTAGTGTTGTAGTAGATTCAACCTAAGACGTAGGAGACAAGGCAGGGACCGAGTGGCACGAATAAAGCGGGCGAAGCTGACCAGGTACGAGTTGGAGCTCATGGAGCGGTTGTGGAAGCTGGGGGCGGCGTCCGTTCGAGAGGTGTGCGAGAGCCTCCCGTCACGGAAGCGGCCGGCCTACACCACCGTCCAAACGATGATCTATCGCTTGGAGGAGAAGGGCGCGGTACGGCGGGTGAAGAAGGTGGGCAACGCCCACATCTTCGAGCCGACGATTACGCGGCAAGCGACCCACCGCAGGCTGGTCGACGAGTTGCTTGCGCTGCTCGGCGGCTCGGCGCGGCCGCTGATGGCTCACTTGGTGGACTCGGGCAAGCTCACGCTCGATGATGTTCGGGAAGTGGAAGATCGGCTCAAGGAACTCGAATCCACGAAGGCGAAAGCCCCGAACGTAGATGCGAAGCCGCAAGGAGACCGTCGATGAACCTTCACGCCGGTTTGGCTCAATGGTCAGCGGCTTGGTGGCCGTGGTTCCTCAACCACCTGTGGCAAGCGACCGTGTTTGCCGCGCTGGCAATCATCCTCGTTGCTCTGCTCAGACGCGCGGGCGCTCGAACTCGGTACGCGGTGCTGCTCGTTGCTCTTGCGAAGTTCGCTGTGCCGGCGGCGTTCCTGGCGACACTCGTCGACGATGCCGGGCTGCGGCCCGAGGCCTTGCGGTGGCAGGCGCGGGACATCGGCGAGATCGCGTATGTCCCGCTGGCCACGATCGCGCGTGGTGTCGCGCCCGTTGAAGTCGCGACTGCTACGTCGCCCGTGGCCGTGCCTCGGGTAGCTCACTCCGAGACCTGGTGCCTGTTCTCCATCGTCTGGATCTCAGGCGGGCTGCTGATCGTGTCGAGATGGGCGCGGCGCCATTGGCACTTTGTGCGCGGTCTAGGAGATGTGAAGCCGTGCCGAGACGCCAGGGTAGTCGAAGCGCTCGATCGAGTCCGACGCTCGATCCGTCTTCGACGCTCGGTCAGGCTAATCCTATCTGGGAACGTCGCACAGCCCTGGGTTTGGGGCGTGTGGCGTCCGGTGATTGCTTTGCCGGAGGCCATGTCTGCGAAGCTCGCGGACGCCGAGCTGGACGCAGTGCTGGCCCACGAACTGCAGCACCCCAAGCGCTGGGACAACCTCGTCGGCTACTTTCAGGCGGTGCTGTGCGCCGCGCTGTGGTTTCATCCGCTGGTGTGGTGGCTGGACCGGCATCTGCTGGCGGCACGGGAAGAGGCTTGCGACGAGTCGGTTGTCGAGGCGACCACGAATCGAGAGGCCTATGTTACTGGGTTGCTGAAGGTCTGCCGTTTTTCGGTAGAGGCGAGCCCGGCCGGCGTTTCGCACGCGGCAGCGTCAAGTATGAAGAGTCGAATGGAGCGCATCATGTCGATGACACAGGTACGGGAACGTAGAGTGGTCCGGTGGCCCGTGGTCGCAGGGTTAGTCTTGGCCGCCTTGGCCATGTCGTTCGTGGCGGGAGTCGCTCCCGTTTCCAACGCTCAGGTCGAGACGCTCGACCGCTTGGAGAAGTGGCTGAGCGAAGATGTCGTCTACATCATTAACGAGGCGGAAGAGACGAAATTTGCCACCCTGATCAACGATGCCGACCGCGAAGCCTTCATCGAGAAGTTCTGGCGTGACCGTGACCCCAACCCCAGCACTCCCGACAACGAGTTTCGCAGTGAACATTACCGCCGCATCGCATACTCCAATGCGGGCTGGGGTGAAGAAGGATCCGGATGGAAAACGGACCGTGGGCGCATCTATGTCATCTATGGGCCGCCGGACGAGATCGAGGTCCACCCCCGCGCCGGAGTGGAAAAGTGGCGCTATTGGGACGGCGTTTTCGCCAACGTGGTCCTCGATTTCTCGAAAGAGTGGGGTGACCTTCATGATGCTGCCCGCCGTGGCGACCTGGACGGCGTGCGCAACGCGATGGCGCAGGGCGCCGACGTGAACGCCCTCGAGAAGGGCATCACTGCGTTGGCGCTCGCTGCCAGCCACGGCAGGATGGATGTCGCCGAATTCCTCATTGGCCAAGGCGCCGAGGTCAACAAGGCTGCCGACGTCGGACGGCTACCGCTGCCCCAGGTCTCCATAAGCGGCGGCGCGCCGATCGTGAAACTGCTTCTCGCCGCCGGCGCCCACATCAATGTGACGGACACGCTGGGCCGAACACCTCTCATGCGAGCCGCCGGCGTAGGTGATCGCGAGACCGTCCAGTTACTGCTAGCCTCCGGTGCCGAACCCAATTTGCAAACTGCGCGCGGCGGCACCGCCCTCGAGACCGCGGAAGAACACGGCCGCACCGAGATCGTGGACATGCTCAAGGCCTCGGGCGCGCGTGGGCGCTGACCGCTAGCTCAGCGCAATCCCTCGACCCACGATTCAGAGCCGCGGACGGAAGTCCGCGGTGGCCGCGCGCGTTAGCCCGCGCTGACCAACCGCTGACCACGCAGGGACCCCAGCCCGCACCTACGCGTTCAGCACCGATCCAAGATGCACACTCCCGCCTCACGCTAGCGGGTGAGCGCGCTGTTGCTGCGGAATCGAAACGCGCCGGCCCTCGGCGAAGTGGGACGCGTAGACTCCCTGAATCATCTCCATGATGTACTGCGCCGCTTGGCCGGAGGCCACGGGTTCCCTGTCGTACTCGATGGCGAGCATCAGCGCGCTTACAAGGTAGCGGTTGCCGCGATGAATCCAGTCGCTCAAGTCGGCTGGCTTGTGCTCGGGCGTAAAGTGCCAGTGCTCGATCCAAGTCTTCTGCCAGGTCAGGTCGGGTAGCTCGGGAAGGACCAGGGGGGCAGGGTAGACGTAGACGTCCCCCAAGCGCCGGATGTGCAGAATCGCTCGCTCGCACTCGATCCGCAGCCCGTAGATGCCGCGGCCGGGCCGGTCGAGGTTGGCCGTCGAGTTGAAGAAGCCGCGCACGCCTTTCTCGAAACCGAATACCGCGTCGATCGAATCGCCAGCAATGGGACCGACCGGCTCGTTGCCCTCGCGTTTGTCTTCGAGGGTCGCGTCTCGACCTTCCACGGCAACATGACCGCTGACCCAACGAGGGCGGCCGGCGAAGGCGATCATCATGTCGAAAAGATGCGTGCCGTGTACGCTCAACTCTTCGCCGCCGCCGCGATGGTCGTCTTTGGGTCGGGCGTACAGGCGCAGGAGCCTGCCGTACTTCCCTGACTGGACGTCGCGGATGGCTTTTTGCACCGGCGGCATGCCGCGGAACTGATGGGCGACGGCGATCTTGACCCCGGTCTTGCCGCACGCGTTGATCATGGCGTCCGCATCGGCCAGGCCGGCCGCGAACGGCTTCTCGCAATAGATGTGGCAGCCAGCCCGAGCCGCGGCTTCGACCATCGAGACGCGGTCGGTCACCCAGCGCGGCCCTATGCTCACGATGTGAAGCTGTTCTTGTGAGATCATCCGTCGGAAGTCGCGATAGAGACGGTTTACTCCCAGCCGCTCGCCGGCCTTGTGAAGACCTTCGGGGTTCTCGTCGGCCACGGCAACGACCTCGGCTTGCCGGACGCCCAGGAAGGCCGTATCGAGCCCGTGGCCGTAGTTGCCCTTCCCGGTAGCCCCGATCACCCCCACGCGGTAGGTTGTCGGCATCTGGGTCCTCCTGGAATGCGTTGCAGTTCGTTGCAGACGGCACTCACGGCTGCGTTCGTTCACGCCTCGCTTGCACTCGAGGTCCGCCTAACCCAGCGTAGCTTGGCAACACGCGCCCGGCAACGAAAAGGTGCTCCTGACGTAAGGTCAGCTCGGGCTCTCAGACACCGGCGACTGCTAAAACCTATCTCACGAGTGGCACGCACAAGGCTTGGCCCTCAGGGCAGTGGGACACCGCGCTCTCGGCTCTAGCTGCGTCAGGACGTGCCACCGAGAGCGTATGGGACTTCCAAGCAAGATAGGTAAAGGCTAACGACAAGGCAGGATTTAGCCCAGCTTGAATCCCGCCCGCGACCGTGACTTCCGCGAACCGGACTTGTCGGGAAGCGTCTCTGGTTCCGGTACGATGGCTGTGCAGCCGTTGCACGGACGGCTGCCTTGCGATGAGCCCCTGGATCATAATTCTCGACGTCGTTGTCTTGCTGGGCGCGGCCTTGATGGTCGGCGGCCTGGCGGAGCGACTTCGCCAAAACGCGATCGTCGGCTACTTGATAACGGGAGTGTTGCTGGGGCCCTCCGGCTTCGCCTTCGTTCAGGGAATCTCGGAGATCCAGGCTGTTTCCGAGCTCGGAGTCGCTCTGCTGCTTTTTGCCATTGGCTTGGAGTTTTCGCTCACCCGCTTGCGGCAACTTGGAGCGGTGGCGTGGCTCGGGGGAACCGCTCAGTTGGTTCTCACAGGGGCCTTGGCAGGCGCCGCGTCTTCCCTGCTGGGATTGGGTCTCCCCGAGGCCTTGGCGGTCGGAGCCGCCATTTCGGTCAGCAGCACGGCCGTCGTGATGCGGGTGCTGGTCGACCGTGCCGAGTTGGAGAGCCGCCACGGTCGCAACGCACTCGGCATTCTTCTTCTGCAGGACCTTGCGGTCATCCCGCTGGGCCTAGCGATCATGGCGGCCGGTAAAGGCAGGGGTGGCGCGGAGGCTCTCGGTGAACTGCTCAGAAACGTCGGTTTGGCGCTGCTTTTTATGCTTGTTTCCTATGTGGTGGTTCGCTACATCCTGCCGGGCATGTTTCAAGGGGTTTCGGCTCTCCGGAACCGCGATCTCCCGGTGGTTCTCGCTGTCTTCGTTGCGCTCGGCACGGCCTGGTTGTCACACGCCCTCGGCCTATCGCCGATCCTCGGCGCCTTTATCGGGGGACTGTTGCTCGCGGAATCCCCCTTTGCGGTTCAAATTCGAGCCGACCTTGGACCCTTGCGAGCCATTCTTGTAACCCTCTTTTTTGCGTCGATCGGCCTGGCAGTCAGTCTGCCGCTGGGCCCGGGATTCCTCCACGTGGTGCTGCTCGCAGCAGCGACTCTCGTACTGAAGGCTGCGGTTGTTACAGGCATCGTGATGGCTTTTCGACAGGGCTTTCGCAGCGCGGCCGCAACAGGCATCACGCTTGCCCAGACCGGAGAGTTTTCGTTCGTCTTACTGGATCTCGGGCTGAATGAAAATGTCATCGCACGCCCGACGTTTGAGTTGCTGGCGGCTTCCTCGGTGTTGACACTGGTGGCCACACCTTACCTGATCTCGCTCGCCTCCCGTCTCGAAGAGCTGGTCCGGGGCGTCACGGATCAGTGGGAGAGAAAGCGAGTAAGGCCCTCGCATGAAGGGGAAGACGCCGTAATCATCGTCGGTTACGGACCCGCCGGCCGGGAGGCAACAGAGGCTCTACAAGCTGCCCATATCCCCTACCTGGTACTTGAGCTCAACTGGAAAACGGTTCAAGCATGTCGGACCACGATCCCAATCGAGGTCGGCGACGCTACCCAAGCGGAGGTTCTCGAGCACTTCGGTTTAGACCGCGCGCTCGGTCTTGTCGTCACCATTCCCGACCCGCGGACTTCCCAGATCATCATTCGTCAGGCAAAGCGCTTGGCACCGCACGTGCCGATCGTCGC
The DNA here is from genome assembly GCA_965248255.1 of Bryobacterales bacterium. Taxonomy (GTDB): domain Bacteria; phylum Acidobacteriota; class Terriglobia; order Bryobacterales; family UBA6623; genus JAKZVK01. The sequence goes on along the minus strand of CBDFIW010000004.1, from coordinate 381,723 downwards.
GCGGGCGCGCTACCACCGGCATGCGCCGGCGTTGATCGGCGCCGGAGCCAATTCCGTTATCGATGAAGAGGCTCTTGTCGGCGAGTCTATTGGATTCTCCGTTTTGGGCACGCTTGGCTCACGATCGGCCAAGCCCAACGATTCAGCCTGAGCCTGATCGAGTGGCAGTCGCGGCACGGCTCCGCCGACCCACTGAAGTGACTCGTAGTTCTGAGGTCGGAGGACAGACGGGAATCAGAAAGGGAAACTCCCGTTGAAGACGATTCAATCCAATTTCCGCCAATTGGGGTTCGACGGCTCAAGAACGATCCGCACCAAACGATAGAGCCAGGTCTTTAGACACGCTCGCCAACACCCCATGGCGGCTTCCGACGATGGGGCGCGGAAGTGAGTCCGGACCCCTGGAGGCGCTAGATCCCCACTGACGGCGGAGCGCTGATCCAAGTGATTCAGGTCGCTGGATCAACCGATGCCGACAAGGGTGGATTTGGTCGGGTGGGATGTCTGGAGGCCGTGCCGCCGCTGAAGGGAGCATCGAAAGTGAAAGCAGTCCGAAGATGTTTGCATCGGATCTGGGGCTCGGTTACCCTACCAGTGCCGGGACCGCCAAAACGGAAATCCTGGTTTACGAGAGATCATGCGAGGGGGGGAGTACTTCCTCAGTGAGCCTGAAGGCGTTTCCGGAACAGCGAAGCACTAGCCAGAGATGATGAGCAGATCCGCCTCCTGCTGGATGGTCAGCTCTTGTCCGACGGGCGCCACCACGAGATGAAAGCGATCGTTCTCACCAGGTACGGACCACCGAGCGCTCTGCAAGTCGGGCAGCTGGCCAAACCCACTCCCACGGACGGCGAGGTTCTCGTCAAAGTACGTGCCACAGCCGTCAACGATTGGGATTGGTGCTTCGCCCGCGGCAAGCCCCTCGTCTATCGCCTGATGTTCGGGTTGTCCAAGCCCAAGGTCACCGTGCTCGGCGCCGAAGTCGCTGGAACCGTCGAGGCCCTTGGCGACGGCGCAAACGAGTTTCAACCAGGGGACCACGTCTACGGCGACATCTCCGAGGCGGGCTTCGGGGGGTTCGCGGAATACGTGTGTGTGCGGCAAGACGGCTTGCACCACAAGCCACCGCAGATGAGCTTCGAAGAAGCCGCCGCGCCTCCCCACGCCGCCATGCTGGCGCTGCAGGGTCTCGTCGACATCGGTCAGATTCAGCAGGGAGAGAAGGTGCTGATCAATGGCGCCGGCGGGGGCGTCGGCATCATCGGCGTGCAAATCGCCAAACAGTACGGCGCCGAAGTCACCGGGGTGGACAGCGGCCACAAGTTGGACACGCTGCGCGCCGTGGGCTTCGACCACGTCATCGACTACCGGCAGCAAGACTCCACCGACAACGGCCAGCACTACGATTTGATCGTCGACACCAAGACCAACCGGTCCCCATTCAAGTACCTGCGCTCGCTCGGTCCAGGTGGCCGATACGTCACCGTCGGCGGCCATTCGCCGCGCCTGCTTCAACTGCTATGCATGGCGCCGTTCGTTTCCAGCCTCAGTGACAAGCGCGTTCACATCGTCGCTCTGAAGCCAAACAAGGATCTTGCCTACGTCAACGACCTGTTCCAAACGAAAGGCCTGCAGTGCGTGATAGACGGGCCTTACCCATTGAACGACGTGCCCCAAGCCATCCAACGTTTCGGCGAGGCTAAACACCTTGGCAAGGTCGTGATCACAGTCGCTCCTTGACCGAACTTACGATCGATCGCGTCCGTCCGAGACGATACGGCCGAAGATGACGGTGAGCAACATTGCCGCCGTATTCAACATCGGCCCCGCGTTCGGCCGAGTTGGTCCGTTCGACAATTACGGCTGGCTGCCCGCCGGAGCCAAATGGGTCTTGAGTGTTTGTATGATTGCCGGTCGCCTCGAGTTCTACTCCGCGCTCGTTCTGGTGACGCCTTGGTTCTGGCGCAGGTAGGCGGGGTACTGGAGGCCGCAGGCGTGCGGAAGGCGAGGCTGCTGCTTGGTGGCGTTGCCCGACGCAGTGGGAACACGGCTGACCGTCGGGCAGGCCCGACATCTGAATCCTTCCCTCCATGTTGTCGCTCGCGCGGTCCACCAGGAGCACCTCAATGAACTGAGTGAGATGGGAGTTTACGAGGCCGTGCAGCTGCACTTTGAGGCCGGCCTGGAACTGGTACGCCAGGTGCTGCGGCACTATTCGATTCCGACGCACGAGATTCAGCGCTTCAGTGAAGTTGTCCGTAGAGATCTCTATCAGCCGTTGCGGCAAGGCCCCTTCTCCTGCCGATACAGAGAGCTGCTGCCGCATCTGCGAACGGTGGGCGACGCCCTGGAGCTAGCCCAATGACATCCTGCTTGGCGAAAAGAAGTGCGCCGGTGATTTCCGATCGGAATCACTGGCGCCGGACGACCTGGCCGGCGCGCTGGTCGGTCATGCGTCCCTTGGCGACGGCAGGCGCCCCGTTGACCCAGACGAAGTCAAAGCCTCGACTGTACTGATGAGGCTCCGGGAAGGTGGCGGTGCCCTGGACCGAGGCGGGATCGAACAGCACCAGATCCGCTCTCATCCCCTGGCGAACGAGGCCCCGGTCCTCGAGACCGAAAACCCGGGCAGGAAGCGAAGTCATTCGGCGCACCGCTTCTTCCAGAGTCAGGACTCCCCGTTCCCGCACATACTCGGCGAAGACGCGGGCATTTGTTCCGTACGATCTGGGGTGCGGTTTGCCGACTCCAGGAGTGAGGACGCCTCCGTCGCTGGCGACGGCGGTGCTGAAATATCGGTAGATCGTGTCGACGTCGTCCTGACTCATATAGTGATAAATCATGCCGGCGCCGCCCTGTTCCATCATTTCCAGGACGGTTTCTCTCTCGGCGCTGAGAGTGGACTCACGGCCCCTCAAGCGGTTGATCTCGCTGATCGTTTTTCCTTCCAGGCTGGGATCCGCTTTGAAACTGGCCACGGTCGCGAACGAGTAGTCGGTAAAGCCCTGTACCGCCAGGAGTTCTTTCATGCCCTCAATGATCTTGCGGCGAGTATCCGGATCCCGCAGCCGGGTCAATATGGCTTCAGGACCGTCTGCCAGAGCCCAGCTGGGCAAGTAGATCCCTAGAGCGGAACTGGCCCGCGGATAAGGATAGGCGTCCACCGTGATTTCCAGCCCTTCCTTTCTAAGTCCTTCGATCATCCGAAGCGTATCGCCGATCGTTCCCCACCGGTTCTTTCCCTTGACCTTGAGGTGCGAGATCTGAACGGGCATCCGGTTTCGCCGCCCGATCTGAGCGGCTTCCAGAATCGATTCGCCCAGCTTGGGGCCCTGGTTTCGGATATGACTGGCGTAAACTCCACCAAAACGAGTGGCGACTTGCGCTAGTGTAGTGCACCATAAATAATGTAACTTATATTGACTTCCCATCGTCTCTATTAACAGGAGGCATGGGATGCGAAGAGCACAACCAGTAACTTTGAACACAGCGCAATGCAAGCAGTTGGACCGCTACGCGCGCGGCCGCCAAGTCGCCGTTCGTCTCGCCCTGCGAGCCAGGATTGTCCTGCTGGCCGCCGACGGTCTCGAGAATAAGCAGATCGCCGCACAGCTCGGTGTCTCGCGGCAGTTGGTGGCCCGCTGGCGCACGCGCTTTCTCGAAAGCAGCATCGCCGGCATTGCAAAAGACGCCCCACGGCCCGGTCGTAAACCTGCCGTCTCGAAGCAGAAAGTACAGCAGATCATCCACAAGACCACCCGCGAGAAACCGTCCAACGCCACCCACTGGAGCCGCCGCACCATGGCCGCCGCGGCCGGCGTCAGCGCTTCCACCGTGGGACGGATTTGGCGCGCCCATGGCCTCAAGCCCCACCGCGTCAAGACCCTCAAGCTCAGCAATGACCCGCGTTTCGCCGAGAAACTCGACGACATCGTCGGACTCTATCTCAATCCGCCTGAGCATGCTCTGGTTCTCTCGCTCGATGAGAAGTCCCAAATCCAAGCCCTCGATCGCACCCAGCCCGGCCTGCCGCTCAAAAAGGGACGCGGCCAAACGATGACCCACGATTACAAGCGCAACGGCACGACCACCCTGTTTGCGGCGCTCAACAGCCTTGACGGCAGCGTGATCGCCGAGTGCATGCCCCGACACAGCCACCAGGAATGGCTGCGCTTCCTGCGCTTAATTGACCGCCGCACTCCCAAGGACAAACAGCTTCATCTCATCGTGGACAACTATGCCACCCACAAGCATGCCGCTGTGAAGCGTTGGCTCGATCGTCACCCGCGCTTCCACATTCATTTCACCCCGACCTCGGCGTCGTGGCTGAACATGGTCGAGCGATTCTTTCGCGATCTCACCGTCAAGCGCCTGCGCCGCGGCGTGTTTCGCAGCGTGGACGAGCTCGTCGCCGCCATTGACGACTACATCGCCCAGCACAACGGGCATCCCACGCCCTTCATCTGGACCGCGACCGCCTCCGACATCCTCGAGAAAGTCAAGCGCGGACGTGCCGCCCTGCATAAGGTGCAATCTGCTTGACGCACTACACTAGGGCCTCCACCTCCTCGGTGTCGGCATAAGTTCCCGGGATGTAAAGCAGACCGGTTGAGAAGCCGACCGCTCCTGCTTTCATGGCGCTCTCGACAAGGCGGCGCATTTCCTGCATCTCCTCGCCCGAGGCCGCTCTGTCGGCCAGTCCCATAACCTGGCGACGAACTGAATTGTGTCCAACCAGAGTGGCGACGTTAATCCCGAGACCTTGCAGCTCGGCGAACCAGGAGTCGAGATCGATCCTGGAACTGCCGCAATTTCCCGTGATAACAGTAGTCACGCCGTCGAGCAGAAAATTGTCGGCTCTGGGATTCTTCTCAATCCCATTCTCGATGTGGGTATGGACGTCGACGAAGCCTGGAGCGAGGATGCGATCCCGCCCGTCCAGGGTCTGTTGGGCGTCTCTTCTGGAAAGATTGCCAATCGCGGCGATCCGGCCTTCCCTAATACACATCGGCCCGGAACCAGGGGTTGCCGGTGCCATCGATGATGCGGCAGTTCGTCACCAGGTAGTCGAATTGCTGGGCCAGGACCGTGGGGTGGAGCATAAGAGAAGCGAGAAGTACGAGTGCTGATCGCATGCCAAGACTCCATTGTTTGGAAGGTCGCAAGTTGGTCACAGAACGGGCAAGACCACCGATCATAGCCACTTGGACCCTGCACAGGGGGCATGTGCGACCAAATCCCACAAATAGCAGCGCCAATCAACGGTACTGCAGAGAATGCCAAGCGGTCGGTCCGCGCAACCCCACGGCGCGGAGACGGATTTGCACAACTTTCGAGAGGGCTACGTCAACCGGGTGTGGACGCTTCATCTGGCCAGACGGGGCTGGTCGCCGCGCATAGCGGCTTGGTTGTGTGCCGGGCATGTCTGACAGCTTGGAGGTGAAAGTCCTCTGCACAGCCTGATGGAGGTGAAGTGCTAGGGAAGCGCAAGGGCGTCGTCGCGAGGCGGGGTCCAGAGGAAGCGTGGAACAAAACCGCGACCTGACGAACAGAAACCGGATAAGAGGCATCTTTGGTCGGACGAGCGGACAACTGATCGCGAAGTCCAGTTCCATCAAGGGCCAAGGCTGTAGATTCGGCAGGTGTGCGGCGAAGGCGGTCAGACTTACCCCGGGAGGTCTGCGTTCCGTCCCGCTGTTTGGGACTGGGGGAGCCGCGAGGCGACCTGATCGGGGCGCAGAAGTCAGCAGAGGGCATAGTAGGCCATGCAGTCGGCAAGGCTAGTAAGGCACTCCACAAGTCGAAAGACGGAGCCAACAGATAGGCCGAACCGAGAACGATGGCCGAAGGCCCGAACGGAAGAGAGCGGCAAGTAAGACTCGCAACTCATGGACGGCAAGCGGCAGAAAACCCAGCAACGACTGGCCTTCATGGACGAGCCAAAGGGTGAAGCCCCGAGGCGCGCTCGGCAAGGGACCGAACCGTCCGCGGTGAAGCGGGAATCTGAAAGCCCGGCGCGAGAAGAACGACTGATGGAGGAGGTGTGCGAGCGAAGCAATCTCGTAAAGGCTTGGAAACAAGTTCGGGGTAACAAAGGGAGTCCGGGTGTTGATGGCAAGACCATCGACGAAACGCTGGACGACCTTCGCAAGCACTGGCCAGCCATCCGGGAACAGTTGCTTCAAGGAACGTACAAACCGCAACCGGTGCGCAGGGTGGAAATCCCGAAGCCCGGCGGCGGGGTCAGGAAGTTGGGCATCCCTACGGTGCTCGACCGACTGATCCAGCAAGCGGTCTTGCAGGTTCTGCAGAAGCGCTGGGACCCGACGTTTTCCAACAACAGCTATGGCTTCCGACCGGGACGTTCGGCGCATCAGGCGGTGACTCAGGCGCAAGCCTACGTCGCCGCAGGCTATCAGTGGGTCGTAGACATCGATCTGGAGAAGTTCTTCGATCGAGTCAACCATGACCTGCTGATGGCTCGTGTCGCCAAACGTGTCCCCGACAAGCGATTGCTGAAACTCATCCGGGCGTTTCTAACCGTCGGGGTGATGGACGACGGGCTGGTGAGTCCTGCCGACGAAGGCACGCCACAAGGCGGACCGTTGTCGCCGTTGTTGTCGAACCTCGTGCTCGGCGATTTGGATCGCGAGTTGGAACGGCGCGGCCATCGCTTCTGCCGCTACGCCGGCGACTGTAACATCTACGTTCGCAGTCGCAGGGCGGGGGAACGGGTGATGGCCGGCGTCTGTAAGTTCCTTACAAAGAAACTCCGACTCAAGGTCAACAAATCGAAGAGTGCGGTGGCTCGACCCAACGATCGGAAGTTCTTATTGACTCCCGCATAATATAGAGTCAGTCAAAACAAAGAGAAGACTGTTTCCAGAAGGCCGTGATCAAACGCGGTTTGCGGTACATGCGGCGGAGTGCCTTGCGGGCCCGCTCGTTCAGCTCGCCGTAGTCTTTCGGACAGACGTTCGGCAACTCGTGCTGCTTCCAGTAAGCCCAGATGTATTCCACCGGATTCAACTCCGGCGCATAGGGTGGCAAGTACTCGGTTGCGATGTGGCCTTCGGAGAGTTCGATGAACTCTTGCACCAGGCGGCTACGGTGCGCCGGCAGCCGATCCCAGACGATCAGCAGCGGGCGATCGATATGACGTACCAACGCCTTGAGAAAGTCGGTCACTTGCTCTTTGCCGATCGCACCGGGATAGAGCCGGAAGTAGAAGTTACGCAGCGTCAGCCCCGCCGAGACGGAAAGCTTCTCCCAGTTGAAGTTAAACTGCAGCACCGGTGTTTGGCCACGTGGCGCCCAGGTGCGGCAGCGATGCGGCTTCTGACTCAATCCGCTTTCGTCGATGAAGACGAGCGTACGGCCTTCGTTTTGGGCTTTTTTTTAATGCGCTTCCAGGTCTTGCGCTTCCAGGTGCGGATCCGCTCTTCGTTGCGCTCGCGCGCCTTTCCGGCCGGGCGTTGCGGGCTCCAGTCGAGCGCTCGCAGGATCTTCCAGGCGTGGCCTGCGTGGTATGCGACCCCGAACTCGTCTCCGGTCAGCCGAGCCACCCGCGGACAGCTCCACAGGGGCGTTGGGAAGCCGTGGGCTTCCGGGCCTTCCAGCAGCAGCGACGTCAGGCGTTCGCGTTGTGCGGCATCGAGGAGCGGCTTGCGTCCGGCGCGCCCGGCCTGGCGGAGTCCGGCCGCACCCTGCTCGCGGTATTGCCGCCGCCACTCACTGACGGTTTGGCGAGCGACGTTCAGCCGTCTCGCCGTCTCGGACTGATTGTGGCCTTGGTGGAGCAGCCGCATCGCTTCGAAACGGCGCTTCTCCAGCGCCTTGAAATCCCGCTTCACACCTTTGGGGTTGCCCATACATATATAGATGCTCCACACTGTCAAAAAGTGTCATAATAATTTGCGGGATTCAATAGGCTTTCGCTTGACGACCGGAGCGGAGCCTCAGCGATTGATATCGCCCGAGGCGTTGCAAAGGTTCCAAGCGCGAGTGCGAGAGCTGACGAGCAGGACGCGCGGGATCAGCATTGAGCGGATGATCGGCTCATTGAGGCCGTATCTGCTCGGCTGGCGGAGCTACTTTGGCTTCAGCCAAGACCCGCTGGTGTTTCGCAACCTGGATGCGCGGATCCGCCGGAGACTCCGCATGATGACCTGGCGGCAGTGGGGGAATGGGCCGACCCGATTCGCCAACCTACGGCGATTGGGCGTGCCGCATTATCGTGCGGCCATTGCCGCCGGTTCCGCCACTGGTTTGTGGGCCATGTCGCGGCACGCGGCTGTCCAGCAAGCGCTGCCCAATGTCTATTTCGATTCGCTCGGCCTTCCCAGATTGTCGGCATCTTCGAACGCTTAACTCCTCCGAACCGCCGTGGTACGGGACCCGTATGCCCGGTGGTGTGACAGGGAAAGCTTGCGAGGGCCTACCTATGTCGATGTGACGGCGCAGCGTTTACCTATACGCCCACCCAACCACGAGGGGTTTGCGGCGTACGGTGGAGGTCCCCATTCCGCCTATTCTTGCTACCGCGTTTTCCTTCGGTATTTGTGAGACAGCTGCTAAGCTGTATCGGGTATCAGGGAGTCGCGCGGTCTGGGCCGCGGTTGACTCCCAGGCGAGGAGCGGGCGGATGGCGCAATGGTCCTACTTTGATTGCGATGTGATGATCGGGCAATCGCGCATCCCCATTGCCGATGAGATGGCGGACGCCGGCGCCCTACTCAAGCAGATGGATCGCTACGGTATCGAGAACAGCCTGTTCTACTACCGCGACGGCGTCAATGCGAGAGGTGCGAGCGAGGCAGCCAAGTCCGACCGCCTCGTGCTGTGCTGGGTGCTCTCCGTTGCCCTGAGCGGTCCCGGGGATCGCTTGGAAGACGAAGTCGATCGCATGATGGAGGCCGGCGCAAAAGCGGCACGCTTTCTCGCATCGGACGGCCCTTCCGACCCGCCCGTTGTGATCAAGCCCTTCCTGCTCGGGAAGCTCTATGAGCGTCTGCAGCGCCATCGCGCCCCTCTTTTGCTCGAAGGGAGTCCGCTCTACCGCCCGGCGGGCACTGCCACGTACGGCATCGAGGATGTAGACGAGATCTGTAGTGGCTATCCGGATCTGCCTGTGATCCTGCTGCGTACGCACCGTAGTCTGCAGACTCAGTTGGCGTTGCTCATGCGGAAGCATAAGAACCTCTACTTCACACATGCACTGAACACGCTCTACGGACAGTTGGAGCAAGTCGTCGAGCTTGTCGGCGCCGAGCGCGTCTTGTTCGGGTCCCAGATGCCTTATTGGGACCCCAGCTTGCCGATCGGCATGATGAACTACGCTGAGTTAAGCGTGGAGACCAAGAAGCTCGTTGCCGGCGACAACCTGCGCCGTTTGCTCCGGTTGTAAGAAACCTGCTGTCCCCCTTGGCCGCGCCGCTCCGTCCTCCCGCCGCTGGGACGCCTCCGGCTCGTGAACCCGGGTATCCTAGGTTTGTCCATGACCTCCAAGTACCCAATCTTCGACCGTAGTCGTCTGCATCTGCGCCCGCTCAGCGAGCGGGATCACGACATGGACTTGGCCTATCTGCTTCGCCTGGACGAGGGTGAGCCTGAGTTCGAACATCCTGATCTTCCTGTAGTCGCGGCGAAAGTCCAGGAGGCACGGGAGAGGGGCGCCGCCCGTCTCTTGATGATGGGCGCCCACGTGATCAAGATGGGGGTCTCGCGCCACGTGATCGACCTTCTCAAGCGTGGCTGGATCACCCACATTGCGATGAACGGCGCCGGCGCGATTCACGACTACGAGCTGGCCCGCATCGGTTCGACGACCGAGAGCGTGGCCCGCTACATCCGCTCGGGCGAGTTCGGCCTGTGGGAAGAGACCGGCTTGCTCAACGAGTGGGCTCGAGAAGCGGCCGATGAAGGCCTGGGCTTCGGCGAGAACGTCGGCAAGCGGATCATCGAAGAGAGCTATCCGCACCGGGACGTGAGCATCTTCGCGGCGGCGTATGAGCTGTCGATCCCGGTGACGGTCCACGTCGGCATCGGCTACGACATCACCCACGAGCACCCGAACTGTGAGGGAGGCGCCCTGGGCGCGGCGAGCTATCGCGACTTCCTGATCTTCACGCGTACGATCGAGACCCTCGAGGGGGGAGTGATGCTCAACTTCGGCTCCGCCATCATGGGGCCCGAAGTTTATCTCAAGGCGTTGTCCATGGCGCGGAATGTGGCGCACCAGGGAGGTCGACAGATCCGCCGCTTCACCAGCGCCGTGTTCGACCTGGTTCCCATCGAGGGCGATTATCACAAAGAGTTGCCGAAAACCGACCCAGGCTACTACTTTCGTCCTCACAAGACGATGCTCGTGCGCACAGTGGCCGACGGCGGCGAGAGCTTCTACATCTGTGGCGACCACCGGGCCGCCTTTCCGGCGCTGAGACGCGCTATTCTCAGGGGAGGAAATCCATGAAGCCGTCGACGCTGGTTCGGGAGTTCAAAGATTGCAGCGCTCTCGTTGTAGGCGACATCTGCCTGGACCGTTGGTGCCACTACGATCCCCGGGAAGCCGACCCTTCACGCGAGACGGCGATTCCGCGTCTGGGGATCGTGCGCACAGAGGTGACACCCGGTGCGGGAGGCACTGTGGCCAACAACCTGGCCTCTCTGCGCGCGGGCCGGGTCGCTGTATTGGGTGCGATTGGGCAGGACGGCTTTGGGTTCGAGCTGGAGCGTGCTCTGACCGCAAACAATATCGACTACCGCTTGCTCGTCGCCTCGCCGGAACTGCAGACCTTTACGTACAGCAAGCTGATCAACGCACGCACCGGCAAGGAAGACAAGCCTCGCGTGGACTTCATCAACAACCGGCCGCTGCCGAGCGATGTCGAAGATCAACTGATTGCAAACTTCCACGCGGCCTACAAAAGGTTCGACATCATCCTCGTCTCGGATCAGTCGGAGACCGAGCACGGCGGGGTCATTTCCGGCGCCTTTCGCGAGGTCATCGCCGACGTCGCCGAACGTAACCCGCACAAGCTGGTGTTCGCGGACTCGCGTACCCGCATCGAGCGTTTCCGCAATACCATCGCCAAGGCCAACCGCCAGGAGGCCGATGAAGCCTGTCGGAAGCTTTTCGGCAAGGTCGACTACCAGCGTTTGCGGGAGGTCATCGGGACCGAACCGCTGATCATCACGCGTGGCAAGAGAGGGGCTCTGCTCATTGACGACGATGGCAGGACGACCATCCCGGCCGTCACGCCCGACCGCACCGTGGATGGTTGTGGGGCTGGCGACAGCTTCGCCGCCGGGATGGCCCTTGCCCTTCGGGTGACGGGAGACTTCCGCGAGGCGGCCGGTTTCGGCAACCTCGTATCGAGCATCACCGTGACGAAGGCCGGGACGGGCGCCGCCACTCCCAGGGAGGTGATCGCCAAGGCCCGCTCGCTGCACAACGGCGACCTGCGGCGGACCGCTTCGCCGGCGCGTTCCCGGCCATGAGTTTCCCGGCCGAATACAAGGGCAAGCTGTTCTCGGCCCTCGATCGCATCGACCTTGACAAGGTTGACGAAGCGATCGCCGTGTTGCGCCAGGCCCGCGATAAGGCGCGGCAAATCTTCGTGTGTGGCAACGGCGGCAGCGCCGCCACCGCAAATCACTTCGCCTGCGACATCGCGAAGGGTGCCAGCTACGGTCGTCGTCGGCGCTTCCGTATCATGGCGCTGAGCGAATCGGTCTCCACGCTCACGGCCTACGCCAATGACATTAGCTACGATGCGGTCTTCGTCGAGCAACTGAAGAACTTTGCCAACCCCGACGACGTGCTGATCGCGATCAGCGCAAGCGGCAACTCTCCCAATGTCATCCACGCGGTCGAATACGCCCGTTCGATCGGCGTTTATACGATCGGCCTCAGCGGACGCGACGGCGGCAAGCTGCGGCCCTTGGCTGATCTAAGCATGCACGTCGACCACAGCCACATGGGCCGCGTCGAAGATGCCCACATGGTCATTTGCCACATGATCGGCTACCACTTCATGGACGTTGAATGCCCCGACTGAGAACTAACGGCTTATTCACATAAACCCCTTTATAGCAGTTGTTTAAGGTTGACGTTCGCGGACGGTCGCTGTCACACTGAGACAGTCGAAACACGCAAGTGTACGGACTCAGTGCGGACACGACCATGGAATGACGGTTACACATTTCATGAACCGGGGGGCGAGATGCGACTTACTGAGAGGACCATCAGGGCGCTGGAATCTCCCAAGAATGGAAACCGAATCACCTAAACCCACGCAGTTCGATTTGTTCGCCTCGCTCTAGCGAGCGCTTCATGGTCCCGACAACCGTACTCCACAGCAGTTGCAGCTTTCGTCGGGCTAAGCCTTATGCGATTGACCACTGCGTCTATGATGTCCTGCTTAATTTAGTACAATAGAGGGCGGTCGGCGCAGACCGGCCTGCACGGTATGACAGCCCAGCGAGGATGAAAACTGTGAAGCTGAGTCTCCTAACAGTCTCTACGTTGTTCGTAGCCCTGTCGGTGCCGCTCGGTGCCGAGACGGTCAAAGGCTACCTGATCGACAAAATGTGCTCGGCCAAGGTGGCCACGGAAGGCGTCGGTGCCGCCAAGATGCACACTAAGGACTGCGCCCTGATGCCCAATTGCAAGGGCAGCGGTTACGGCGTCGTCACCGCGGACGGCAAGTTCTTGAAGTTCGACAAGGACGGTGACAGAATGGCGGCCAAGGTACTCGGATTCACGAGCAGTAAAGACAACATCAAAGTAACCGTCGACGGCGAGGTCAAGGGTAGCTCGATCACCGTCAAAGCCATCCAACTCAGCTAGTACCTCTACCAGCCTTCTCTCGCCCACCCCTGCGTGGCCCAACTTCTGCACTGCGTCTCGGCGATGGCAGGGGTCTTTTCTCCTAAGGCTGGTGTTGTGGTGAGCGGCAGCAGCGACCATACAAGAGAAACCCTCTAGAACGTCCTGGGTCCCGTCGGCTATCTCTTCGACCTCGGGCACACACAGGTGGATGGCTTCAACATCGGTACTCTTTCATTTATCATGCGGTCTTCTTTCCGGGCTTGGCCACCTCGTCTCGGTCCTGAGCGCGATGAGGACCAAGCTGTGCTTATCGGCAAAGGTCGCGCCTGTGACGTTGCACGCTGGCATGAAGGACACAGACCGTGTACATGACATTCAGATATTGATACTAAGAAGGTTAACTATATCTAACAAGGTGATCGGCTACCACTTCATGGAAAACGAGCCACCGCCTGAGTCGAGTATTTCGCAAATAGCGTTACGTTTCTGTCTGCCCGGCGGGCGGGCGGACACGGGGGTCCGCCCCCACGGCAGTTGATCAGGGGCGGCTCGCGGGTCACGCATCCATCGAATACGTCACGTAGTCACTGTCGCAAGGGTTGCCCAACGCCACGTGCATGCGTTTCTTGGCCGGCTCTGAGATCATCGACGCGACGGTCCGGCCCGCGGTCTCGAAGCCCTTCTTCAGGTTGCTGGTTCGGGGATGGCGGCAGATGCTTGGCTTGCCATTGGAATGGTCACTCAGGAAACGCTTGATGTGGTCGACCGTAATCGAGCCCTTTTGCGCTTCGATCATCTCGTTCATTCGCCGTAGCCGTGGGAACGAGTCGGGCAGGCTGACCTCGTGATTCTCTTTCGTGGCGTAGAGCGGACAGAGATAGTGATTAGAGTGGGCGATGTAGCCTTGCCGTGGGTCGCCGACGATCTGCGGCCCGTTGGTGTTGGCCTCAACATCGAGAATGGCGCCCTCGCCGCCGCACAGAACGTAATTGCCGTTCGACGCAAGCGGCGCGGTATGCAGCACGTCCATCACTTCGTAAACGGTGGAGCATTCGAGCATCAGGCGTTTGACCGGATAGTGCGGCAGGGCAAACCGGCCTTTGGGGCCGCCGCCGAGGGAATTGGCGAAGTGGGCTACGCCGACGCTATTCATGCCGTGGTAGCCGATCATGCCACCGAAGGTCCAGATCAGCACCTGAGGCTTGCCGCTTGGCTTGAGGTGTAGCATGTAGCCCATGTCGAGGTTGGGCTGCGACATGTCGCTGTTCTGGCCGACCAGGATCTCGCCTTCCTTAGTCGACTGCCCGACGATCACGTAAGTCGTACAGCCGGCGTCAACGGCTTTGCCCAGCTCGCCACGGATGTTGCAGGCCAGCGCTTCGGCCATGGGCACGCCGGCGCCTTCGGAGAGACCGGCGATCTCTGCGAGCAGATGAGGGCAGTACTTGTCGAACAGTGGCTGGAACTTGAGCGCCCGGCGGTGTAACTCTTCGCGGGCGATGTCCTGCGTGCTCGCGATGTAGTCGATGTGCATCTTGATCGACTCGACCGCTTGCTCGCCGTGTTGCCGGCCCAGCTCGCGATGCGTGCCCTCGGCCCGCACAAGGTCGTATTTAGGGCCGGCGGGGGGAATATCTTGCTTCGACACGGCCTCCGTCGTACTTCCTTCGCAGCCCAACAGCCCCGTGGCCGCAACACCGCCCGCGCCGGCGCGAAGAAACTTGCGACGATCCAGTGACCGTCCAGTGACATCTCCATCCCTGTTCGACATGAAATACCTCCGGGAGGAAAAACGGGCCATATGCGGTCCGGGGCCCGGTACCGGCCACTATTATACGGAATCGTCGGAAGCGAAACGACGTAACACGTGCGAAAGGGCGAAGCGACGCGCACGCAAAACGCTGCTAGCGACGCGCACAGCCTCGGCTACGGAGGCCGAGCCTCGAACGCCAGTGAGGGGTAAATCCACCGACTACCGGCTCTGAAGCAGCGAACCTGTCACTGGCGTTCCGGGCTCCGTTTCTTGCTCGGCCGCCTCAAGATCGTTCCAGGTCGCGGCGGTTTCTAGTCCATCGTCCCGGAAAGCATCTTCACCGGCGGCCTCTCCGGCAGATACTTCTTCGCCACCCGGCATAGGAAGGTGTTGTTCCACGCGGCCACCTTCAATTCGGCTGCCAAGCCCAACAGCACATGCGCCTCCTGCGGTTTGACGCCATAGTCGTTCACCAACCAGTGGATCATCTCCGTAATCGCCGCCTGGAATCCCATGTGAGTGCGGCCGGGCAACGTGCCGAAGGTGACGATGTGGTCGGGCTCTTCAAGCCGCGTGTAGCCGATGCGCTTGTTCTTGATCACGTCGACGGTGAATGTCGCGTCGAGCGATGTCTCGGTGCCGTTGCCCAGCAACTCGCCGTCGCCGTGTGCGGCGTGGCCGTCGCCCAGAAAGAACAGCGCGCCCGGCTCGAAGATATTCAGATAGACGGTGGTGCCCTCGATGATGCCGTTGTAGTCGATGTTGCCGCCGTGCGGGCCGGTGGGCCCGGCGGTGATGGCCGTCTTGTTAGGCGGCGCGACGCCGACGCAGCCGACCGCGGGGATCGCGGGAAATTGCATTTTCACCTTGTCGCCTAGCGGCCGCGTGGGATAGGTGACCTTCTTTTCCAGGTCGATGTACCACTTCAGCGCGTTGCGGCGGCCGGGCTGCAGCCACTCTTCGAGATAGTTGTTGTCGTAGACGTTTCGTACGTAGCCCGGCAACAGCGCGCTCAGGCCGACCCGCACGCCGTTCCATCCCCAGTCGCGGTTGAGGCGGACCTTGTCGAAGTAGACCACCAGCGTGTCCCCCGGCTCGGCGCCCTCGACATAGAACGGACCGGTCAGCACATTGTCGGCGTAGATCACCAGCTTGCCGGTCTTGTCGTGCCCGCGCGAGTCGAGCAGCGTGGTGTTGACCGTATCTCCCGGCTTGATGCGCCCTACCGGTTCATGAGCGAACGAAAAGGCGGCGTAGTACACGTCGGGGATGATGGTGCGGGTCTCGGCGTAGGCAGCGGGCGAGAGCAAAGTGATAGCGGCCGCAACGACGGCGAATCTGACGTGGTACATGTTTCCTCCGAAGCAGTTTCGTGGCAGTACGAACGCATAATAACGCACGCCTCCCCAGCCGAGCCGCGACCGTCAGGGAGCGTTGACGCTACACCGCGAGCAGAAAAACGCCGCACCCAATCGACCGGCACCTCCGGCACCTGGGCCGCCGGCTCACTTCGACCTCAACGGTGCTCAAGCAACACCCAACACTCTTTGCGATCTTTGCGTTGCTTTGCGCCTTTGCGAGAAACAGCAAAGCGTTCCTAACCTGCAAAGCTCAACCACAACCGCACGTAATGGCGGCGACGTTCCGGCTCGGGATGGTCCTCAAACGAGGTTCGGCTGTGCAGGATAAAGCGGTTGTTCAACCACTGGATGTCGCCACGCTGCATGTCGAAGGTAATCTGCAGCTCCGGACGGCTCATCACCTCGTCGAGGGCATCCAACGCACCAACGACGTCGGGGCCAAGCGGCGACTCCGCCGTCTCATGTCCCTTGTCGAGGTAGAAACGCATGTAGCGCGCCGTCAGGTCCTCATCGAACCGGAAGATGGGCGCGGACAGCGTTGGGGCCTCCCCGGGACGCAGCTCCGACGTGCGGTCGTGATGAAAGGTGCGGTAGAGGAGGGCAAGGTCATCAGGACGCTCGTCGAGCAGCACGTTGTGGACGGCCTTGGCGCTGATCAGCGCCGTCTCGCCGCCGGACTTGGCCGCCTGCAAACACAGTAAGCCGACTAGGTCCGGCGTCGATCCGGCCAAGGCGGGCGCCGAATCGGTGTGGAAGCGCAGATCCTCGGTCGTCTTCGAAAAGCGCACGCCGGTGCCGCCGTAGTCCGCACCCATCTTGTATCCCTCGTCGCGCACGGCGTACAGACGGTCACCGCGCACGTTCTGCACCATGGGTGCGCCCAGGTGAGAGCCGAGCCCCCAATAGGCCATCGCCGCTTCCTCGTTGGTGTAGCGGTCCATCGGCAGTCCCTTGATGACGACGAAACCACGCCCTTGCAGCAGTTCCTTACGCAGGGCCACGGCCTCGCCGGCAAAACAAGGCAGTGCAAAATCGCCGCTGCTCAGCGTCGACAGCTCTTTGCCGTTCGCACGCAGGGCCTCAACGGCTTGGGCGAGTTCGGCTATGGTTTCCGGACTCAGGTCGTAAGTCCAGTCATCGGGACTCCGGAAGCCGGTCTTGATCCAGGCAGCCTTGCCGGTGAAGCGATCCCGGTGAACGGGAGTAGGGGCAATGGTCATCGTGGGCAGCGTTGCGGGCATGTTCAACCGGGAGCGCCTCGTCGCAGATCATTCTACACAGGTACGACTGAGGGCTCGCTGCGTCTTCAGTGGGCCCCGTGTGATGGCCGAACCAGTCGCGCCGTCACTCGATCGCGATCGGCCGCATGGCCGTACCCGCCACGGTCCCGATCAAGCGATTGGTCATGGCGACGTACGTAAAACGGTAGACCTTGTTCCTCGACAGCTCCTCGAGGTTGTGGAATTCCGCAATGTGCACCCCTTGCTCAACGAGCAAGTACTCGTGAACGGGAATCGCTCGGTTGGGAATCTTGGGATCTGAGCCCACCTCGACGCCGCTCGTGTCGGCGCCGATGAGGACAGCCCCCTTCTGCTCAACCAGCCACTTCGCCCCTTCTAGCGTCAGGCCGGCCGAGTCGTGCTCGGCGATCTTCTCGTGGTCGGACCCGTTCTCGCCCCAATAGCGTAGGGTGCCTGTGCGGATGAAGACCATGTCGCCCGGCTCGACATCCGTGTTCTGGGCCTGTAGGGCTGCCTTGAGTTCCTTCGACGTAATCGGGAACTGCGACGGCAACGCATCCACGCCCTTCCAGGCGGCTACATCGATCATCACCCCTCGCCCGATCACTGGCGGGATGCCGTCGGCATCGGTCTTGCGTACACCGAAGTTACCGCCCCAGTCCGACTCCTTGAAGCCGTTGTACCAGTGGTTGTCCTTGCCCGTGGTGATGTGGGCCAGGCCGTCAATCTGTGTCCCGAGGTTGTCGGACATATAGAGCGCGCAGCTATGGAACCCGAGCTTGTTCGGATGCGACTCGCCGAAGCCCTCGATGTCGCCTTGGCGTTTCACGCCCTCCGGTGTGCGAAAGGAGACGATCGAAGTCGCCGAGTGACCGGGCCATTTGTAGGAGAACTGATCGAGCGGCACTCCGAGATCGTAGACCTTGCCCTTCTTGACGGCCTGCATCGCCCGCAGCACGTGCTCCGGCGACAGGACGGCATTGAGCGCCCCATGCTCATCGTCCTCACCCCACACCCAGCCGAACCCTTTGCCCTTGGTCCAGCCTCTCAGCTCTTGACTCGGCAGCGTGAGTGCGCTTAAGAGAAACAGAGGGAGCAACAGCGTGGCGGTTCGTTTCATAATCCTGTCTATTCTAGATGGGTTGAAGGGAGTCGGCATGTCAACCTTAACCAAGCGAGCGGGCTTCCACCTGCTGCTCCTTCAACTTGTCCTGTAACCAATCTGTCCTGCACGCACTGTGCCGTCCGCACCCCATCCCTTCGTCGATTCCCCCCACCGCACCTTCCTGCGCCTCTCGGTGCCTTTACTGTTCTCCCTCATCGCCGAACCGCTCACCGGCCTCGCCGACACGGCGTTTGTCGCCCGGCTGGGAGCCGCTCCCTTGGCAGGACTCGGCGTCGGCGCAGCCCTCCTATCGAGCGTCTTCTGGATGTTCAACTTCCTCGGCATCGCTACACAGACCGAAGTCGCCCGCAGCCAAGGCAGCGGAGATCACGCCCACGCCGGCAGGGCCAACGCGCAGGCCCTGGTTCTGAGCGCGCTCCTGGGCCTACTGCTCTCGCTGCTGGGTCTGTTGGCGGTCGATCCCCTCGTCCGGTGGATGGGCGCTTCCGGCGATCTCACCGCGCCGGCGAAAGACTACATGGCGATTCGCCTCTTCGGTGCGCCGGCCGTTCTCATCACCCTCGCGGCGTTCGGCACGCTTCGAGGACTGCAGGACATGCGCACACCGCTGTGGATCGCAGCAGGCCTCAACGCTCTCAACATCGTTCTCGACCCCGTGCTGATCTTCGGCGCCG
Source organism: Bryobacterales bacterium (assembly GCA_965248255.1). Lineage (GTDB taxonomy): Bacteria > Acidobacteriota > Terriglobia > Bryobacterales > UBA6623 > JAKZVK01. The sequence goes on along the minus strand of CBDFIW010000004.1, from coordinate 362,736 downwards.
GCCCAGTCCCTGCATTCGGAGTGGCGGGTGCGGCGGCGGCCAGCGTGGTCAGCCAATGGCTGGGAGCCCTCGCGGCCGTCGTGGTCGTTGTGCGCCGGATGCCATGGCCCGCCCGTCTGCAGCTCAGCGAATTCGGCGGACTGCTGCGCATCGGCCGGGAACTGTTCGTACGCACGGTCTCCCTGAACCTGTTCCTTCTCTTAACAACACGCGCAGCCACCGAGAGTGGCGCCGACGCCGGCGCGGCCCACCAGGCGATTCGCCAAGTCTGGGCCTTCACCGCGCTGTTTCTCGACGCCTTTGCCATCGCGGGACAGAGCCTAGTCGCCTACTTCCTAGGCGCCGCGAACCTGGCCGAGAGCCGCCGCGTAGCCGCGGTGGTCTGCTGGTGGAGCTTGGGGGCCGGCGTAGTCCTCGCAGCCGGAATGATCGCGGGCGAGAGCCTTGTCGCCGCTGTGCTGCTGCCGCTTACCTCGTACGCCGTCTTCTCTCGGGCCTGGTGGGTAGCGGCTCTCGCTCAGCCGATCAACGCGTTGGCGTTCGGTACCGACGGTGTCCACTGGGGCACAGGCGACTTCCGCTATCTGCGCAATGCGGTGCTCTTTGCGACGGCGGTCGGAGCCCTAGCTCTAACCTGGGTGGACGCGACAACTCCTGCCGCTCTAACCGACATTTGGTGGGTGACCGCCGTGTGGATTACCGCGCGCGCCGCGTTCGGCCTGCTCCGCATCTGGCCCGGCCTCGGAGCCGCGCCGCTGGCCCGCCAACATCAACTCTGAGCTTTGAGACCCGCACCCCTGACCCGGACGAGCCGAAACCAAACAGAGTGTCCTTGTCGGGACCGGACAGAGGTGGGGCATCGAGGGAGCGCGCGGGTTTACGCCCGCGCCTCTGTCCGGAGTTTTGAGTTATCTGAGCGGGCATCCGCCGCCATCCTGGGCGGGCGGGCACGGGGGCCGCCCCTACATGGCAAACCGAAACGTGACCGTATCTCCGAAACACACTACTGCGGCGCTCACCACGCCAGCGCGTAGTTGTCGCCCCGAACGTCCGCACCGGCGCTGAGGACGCCGGTCTCCGGGTCGATCACGATCGCCGAGGTGGCGCTCATTGACCAGGGTCCGCGGATGTCAACACGGTGGCCACGCCCTCTCAACTCCTCAACCACGTCAGCCGCAACACGGCTTTCGACGGCTAGGTGCCCGGGATCCATCGCATGGGGAAAAACTGAGGATGGAAAACTATGCGTTGTAGTGCGGGGGGCCTCGATGGCGGCCTGGATGTTCATGTCAAACTCGACGACGTTCAGAAACGTCTGCATGATCCTCATACATTGGTCGTCGCCGCCCGGGCTACCGACGGCCATGAACGGTTTGCCGTCCTTGAGAATGAGCGTGGGTGTCAACGTGCTGCGCGGCCGCTTGCGCGGCACAAGTGCGTTCGGATGTCCTTCCTGTAGCCAGAAGTAGTCCCCGCGGCAGTTGAAGATGAACCCTAGGTCGGCCATCACGACCCCCGTCCCGAACCCGGAGTGCAGGCTGGGAGTCCACGACACGGCGTTGCGATCTTTATCGACCACCGCCACATAGCTGGTGTCACCTTCATGGTCGGCGTCGGCGGAAACGGGAAAGCGGAACCGCGGCCGCTTCGACGCGCCCGAGACGCCCGTGTCGACACGCCCCGGCCGGAACTCTCGGGAAGCTTTCTTGGCGTCAATCAACGATCGTCGCCGGGCACCGTAGGATTCCGCCAGCAGACTCGGAAACGGAATCTTGACGAAGTCCATGTCGGCCAGGTACATCTCACGATCCGCAAAGGCGAGTTTGAGCGCTTCGACGAAGGTATGGATGTAGTCTGCCGAATTGTGTCCCATGGCCTTCAAGTCCAATCCTCTGAGGATGTTGAGCGTAAAGAGCTCCGAAGGGCCCTGGCAGGCGGAGGGATTCTTGAAGACTTCATAACCGCGATAGTTGATCGAAATCGGTTCCTCGACCTTGACGCTGTATTCGGCGAAGTCTTCGTACCGGAACAGCCCTCCGTTGGCCTCGGAAAACTTGGCCATTGTGCGGGCGATATCGCCCTTGTAGAAGCGGTCTCGCCCGGCCTTCAGCGCGGCTAAACGTCCCTTGCCGGCATGCTCTTTCTCGGCTTCGACCAGTTTCCTCAGGGTGCGGGCCAGATCCGGATTGCGAAAGACCTCTCCAGCCCGTAGAGGCTTGCCCCCAGGAAAGTAAACCCTGTCGCTCGTCGGGTATTTGCGAAGCTTTCGATTGCCGTGGACGCGCTCTGTTTCGGTCTCGATGCCGTCGTCCTGAACAAGAATGTCTCGGCGGCCTTCCTTGCTTCCTCCGATCGAGTCCGCCAATCTCTCACTGAGCGGAAAACCGTCGGCGAGCTCGATCGCCGGCTGCAAGACCTCCGCGAGGGTCATGGTGCCCCAGCGGTGAAGCATCGTGTACCAGGCATCGACGCTGGTCGGGACCGTCGCCGAAAGCAAGCTGTCGCTCTTGGGTATCTTCCCCTCGTTGTTCTTCTTGTACCAGTCGATCGTGGCGAGCTTGGGCGAATAGCCCCCGGCATTGACCGAGTAAACTTTCTGGGACTTCGCATCGAAGACCAGGATGAACGCATCGCCGCCCACGCCGTTCGAGCCGGGGTCCGTCACGCAAAGGACCGCCTGGCCCGCCACAGCAGCGTCAAAGGCGTTGCCACCGGCCCGCAAGATCCGTTCCGCAGCCTGACTCGCCTGCGGTTTGCGGCTGGATACTGCGTACTCCGTGCCGCGTATCACCGGTTTCATCGTCTGAGCCTGTGCGAGCGGCTTGCCTGTGAGTACCAAGGTCACCGCTACGATCACTAGGATTCCACCGGCCTGCCCGTATTTCTTCGTTGCCGTCATCGCCGTTCCTCCGTCCGTAGAAAGTATAGCGGGGCCTTTGTGCCACCGTCTCCACGGCACTGACCTAGACGACCGTCCTAGTTGGTCGACCGGATGAAGTGGTCCGTACCGATGGGGGAATGCTGCTTGCGTCGCAAGGACAACGCACTTGCCTTGCTGGACGAACACGGCGACGGGCCCCCGTCGCGGGTTCTCACGGTACCTTCGCTGCATCCAAGAGCCGGAGCCAGTTTTCGCCGAGGATCTTCTTGATGCGTTGTTCGCTGTAGCCCTTCTTGACCAGAGCTTCGGTGAGGCGTGGGTACCCGGTGGCGTCGAAGTCGAGCAGGTTGGGGCCGCTCATGAGATCGAGGCCCACACCAATGTGGCTGTCGCCCGCCATCTCGACGACGTAATCGATCTGGGTCGCCCAATCGTCCACCGTCGGCAGGGGCCGTCCGGCTTCGACCGCTTTCCGGTGTGATTCCCGCCAGGGCGTCCCGTATCCGCCATTGTTCCATCGGTCGTGCATCTTGGCGTCGAGCTTGGCGATGTAGGCTCCAAAGTCTTCGTAGGCAGGGCGGTGGAATTCGAAGCCCTCGATGAGGTGTCGTAGCCTAGGAGCCGACCTGCTTCCGCCGGCTCCTGTAGACTGAGCCCTTCGCCATTCCGCGAGTTTCACCCCGATGTAGCCCGAGCTCGAGTGCAGGCCCATCAGTCCACCCTTGGCTGCCATGGACTTGAGTACTTCGTCGGAGAGGTTTCGGGTGTGGTCCACAAAGTGGCGAAGCCCATGGTGGCTGCCGACCACGGGAGCACGGCTGGCCTCGATGATCTGCAGCATGGCCTCGTCGCTGGCGTGCGATAGGTCGATCAAGATGCCGAGACGGTTCATCTCGGAGATAACCTTGCGGCCTTGGTCGGTGAGCCCTCCCCATTTCGTGACCCCAAGACCCGCGTCCATGAAGGAGTTGGTCGTGTTGTGGCTGATGGGCTGGATCATGCGGACACCGAGGCGGTGGAAGAGTCGTAGGACGTCGAGGTCGCCTTCCGTGTCGAAGCCGCCTTCGAGGGCCAAAATGGCGGCCATCTTTCCCTTCGCGACGATGCGGCGCACGTCGCCCGAGGTGAGGGCCAGTTCCATCTTGTCGGCGTTGGCGTCGAGGACGCGGTAGAACGTTTCAATCAAACGGCAGGCCTGTTTAACCGCGTAGTTGTAATTGTTGTAGGGGTCCTCGATGTAGACGGTGTGGACGACAACGTCGAGGCCGCCCTGTTTGGCACGAGCGTAATCGAACAGGCCCGTCTCCTGGACCTTCCACGGATCGATGCCTTGGTGGAAGACGGGCGTGATGATGTGGACGTGGCCGTCCACAACGATGGCTTCCTCGTGCAGTTTGGCCGCGTCGATGGACTGAGCAAGCAAAGCAATGGGCACAAACACGTTGCTCAGCATCACTGCAATGGCAATCCTAATGCTTAGTCGAACTTGGCGCATGGAGACCTCGATAGCAATGTTGTAGCAGAATTACTTCCTAAGATTCAGGCGGTCTTAGCGACCCGGCGACAATAGGGATCAGGTAGTCGTCCGATGATCTCTTCCTTCTCGTGATTTGACTACTCTCTCGGTGGTTCCAGGGCCTCCAAGACTTTGAAGAACTCGTCCCTTTGGGTAAACTTGATGCGGGGCCGGTCGACGGGTATCCCTCGAATCACCTCGACGGCATCGAGTTCCAGCCAATCCGAGTAGGTGACGAATCGGACGCCGCGACTCTCGAACAGTTTGACGACCGCTTCCGGGTCCGTCTCAGACGGCCCGATCACGTCCCCGTTTGAGAGATCCTCCAACATGCGCTGGACCGTCTCTTTGGCGTCGGCGTTGTTGGTTCCGATCAGCCCTGTGGGGCCGCGCTTGATCCACCCGCTGACGTAGACTCCCCGGACGGGATCGCCCGTTGCCGGATCCACGACTCGGCCCTGCCGATTGGCGATGACGCCCCAGTCGTCCCGAAAAGGTAGCCCCGGAAGCCGGACGCCACGGTAACCGACTGCGCGGAAGACGAGGCCCGTCTCAAGCATTTCATAACGGTCGGTTGCCCGGAACTGCGTCTCACCGGCTTCGTCGCGGAAGCACTCGTTTCTTTCCAAGCGAATCGCACGCACATGACCCCGTTCGTCACCGAGGATCTCGACCGGGGACACCAGGAAACGGATAAGCAGCTTCTTCGGCTTGTCCGAGTCGGGTGGATGCGCATACTGCCGAAGGATTTCGATCTTGCGTGCCGTGATCCGGTCGGGCGGCTCGCCGAGATTCGTGCAAAGATGCTCGGTCTCGGCCGGATCGAGAAGCGCCACAGTCTCCGCCTCGGCCAAGTCGCCGAGTTCCGACAACTCGTTGGCCGTAAAGGCGGCCTGCGCCGGCCCGCGGCGACCCAGTAGATAAACTTCCTGGATGCCGCTTTCCTTCAGTGCATCGAGCGCGTAGTCGGCCACGTCGGTCGAGGCTAACTCCTCGGGACTACGGCAGAGGATGCGGGACACGTCCACCGCGACGTTGCCGACACCGATGACCACGGCTGTGCGGTGGCTCAGATCGAACCGCCGGCCGGAGTAATCGGGATGACCGTTGTACCAAGCGACGAACTCGGCGGCCGAGTGGCTGCCCGCGAGGTCTTCGCCCGGAATGTTGAGCCTGCGGTCGCCCTGCGCGCCGGTGGCGAAGATGACTTGGTGGTAGTGGCGGCGAAGGTCCTCGATCTGCAGGTCTTTGCCGAACTCGACCTGCCCGAAAAACCGAAAACGGGGGTCGCGGGCCAGTTTGTTATAAACCTTGACGACGGACTTGATCTTCTGGTGGTCGGGCGCAACCCCCTGACGCACCAGCCCGAACGGCGTCGGGAGCCGGTCGAACATGTCGACCCGAACCGCCGGATTGCCGTCGCGAAACAGATGCTGGAGAACGTAGAATCCAGCCGGCCCTGCGCCAACGATCGCAACGTGCAGCAAGCGGTCGCTGCTTCCCAGCGTCCCCATAGGCGACACCCTAGCAGAAGCGGCTCTCCATGGTCCGGCGCCGAGCCGTGAGTATGAGGACCCACGTAGTGAAATCCTTGTTAAAATGGCAGAAAACTGCGCTGCCGGACCGGATGAAGTTGTAATGACAGCGCAACAGCTCGAGGTGAGCTTCCAAACGCTCCGTGCGTCGCGCGTAACATGGCGGCCTTCTCGCGACTCAAAGAGCGCCACTACCCGACAGGGCCGGATCCATCTTTGCTTCGAAGTTTTCTGAAGGAGTGGCACTTCTCCCGGATTGCCGACCACACAGCCAAGTGCGCCCTCGATCTAGTTAAGTCTTTTTATTAGGCCAAGTTTATGGCAACAAGGTGGCGGATTCTCATGCGAACCCGATATCCCAACAGTAAAGTGCAGAAGAGGGCTTAACTCGCTCGTTTTGAGTAGCTTAGTCCTGCTCGCGTTCGGGAAATTCCTTCTGCAAACTTTCCGTGATTGGCAGCTACCCTAAAAGTCTCGCTACTTCCGGTCGCTCCGCCCGAAGAAGTCCCAGATCACTTCGTAGACACCCCGCCCATTCTTCGTATCGAGGATGCCGCGCGGGTGCCCGTGACGGTTGGCTTCCACCACGTAGAGCTCCAAGTTGACGCCGCCGGCGCAGCCGCTCCACACCGTGTGGCTGACACGGGCGTCAGCCGCCTCGCCGGGAATAGCCTCAGCCGAGACCGTCTGCTCGTCGCCGCAGCCGTTGGCTTGCTTCCATTTCGAGATGGCCTCCGGCATGGAGACAAAGTTCGCCCGGCCGCCCTCTCCTCCGTCCCACAACACCGCTGGATCGCCTTTGTTGTTGATCATCAGCACCGATACCGGACGCGAGGGCCGAAATTCCTTAGAGATCGGTCTCGCCATCGACCCCACGATCGGAGCAATGGCCGCGATACGGTCGGCTAGCTTTGCAGCGAGTGTGTGTGACATCAAGCCGCCGTTGGATGCGCCGGTCACAAAAACTCGCTTCTCATCGACCGAGAACTCGCTGTTCAGTTTCCTAAGTATCGTTTCGATCAACCCGACGTCATCGACATTCTCACGCTGGCTGACAAAGCCCTCGTATCCGCGCAAGTCGTTCCAGCGGCCGTCTATGCCGTTGGGGTAGACCACAATCCAGCCGTCGCGCTCGGCGAACTTGTTGTAGGGCACCCGCCCTTCCTCGCGAGCCGCCTTCCCGCCCCCGCCGTGTAGCGCAAAAACCAGCGGCGCAGGCCTCTCGCCATCAAGGCCTGATGGCACGTAGAGCCGGTACTCGCGCGTCCGATCTCCGTGCTCGATCGCTTGATCGACGCCTGTCAGAGATGCGGCACTCAGATTCACACTCACAGCGACGACACTAACGAGCGTCACCAGATTCCATCTATTCATTCAGGATTCCTTGCCGCCGTTGAACTTACGATAGTCCCAGTCGCGAAACTCAATGGATGTACCCCAGCGACCGCAACGTTCGCAGCTGTTCGGAGTTGAGGGGTGAGTCTTCGCTGCGGGTGAAGCGCTGCGCGAGGGCTTGATGCGACTCGAACTGCGCTTCGAGAAACTCGGTGTACTTCTTCACCAGGTCAGGCCGCTCCTCGTGCAGGCTGTTCAAGCAGTAAGGATCGTTCCACAGGTCATAGAGCAGCATCGGCACAGGCCGCTTTCGCTCCTTTCGTCGGTCCGGGTCGGGGTTGATCTGGAGCGAGGCGCCCCAACGACCGTCAACGACTTCGATGAACCCTCGGAGCTCGCCGGTGTTGACGTCCTCGTCGAACTGGTCGAAGATCACCGGCCGGGGCTCCCAGCCGGGTTCGCCCCGCAGCAGCGGCGCCAGCGATTGCCCGTGCTTTACTTCCGGCTGCGGCAAGCCGGCCAGGTCGAGAATCGTCGGCAGCATGTCGATCATCGAAACCGGATCGCGGAAGCGCTGACCGGGAATGATGCGTCCCGGCCATACAAAGATCATGGGGATGCGATTGATGCCGGGCCGGAACACCGAAAAGAACTGCCACCTGGGAGGCAAGGTTTCGCGGGTGAACCAGCCAAAGTCGATTGAGCCTGCGTCGGCCCCGTGGTCCGAGGCAATGATCAAGAGCGTGTTCTCCCACTCGTCCCTGGCTTTGAGGCGGTCCACGAGCCGACCGATTTGATGATCCTGGTGGGCCATGCACTCTGCGTAAAGATCACGCCTGGCGTTATAGAAAGCGATCCGGTCGAGGCCCGCTTTTTCGAAGGCGCCGCCCCGAAGGTCAGAGAAGCTGGGCCAGTAGTTGGTCAGCCCGAGCTTGAGCGTCCATTGATCGAGCGTCTTGCGTCGCTCGGGGCTGATGTAGAGGCCCGCAAAGGGCTCAGGCGGGTTGTGCTCGGCGTGAACGTCGGTCGTCTGGAAGTGGACCCAATAAGGCTCGCTCGGATACTCCCGGCGCCAGTTCCAAAAATCCGCATGGAGCTCTTCGGACGAGCGGGATTCCTTCTCCACGCCCTGCTCTCGCAAGACATCCACTCCGCGGTCGAGGCCGCTCATCGTGCCGGCGTTGGGGTTCGAGGTCAACAGGGCCGTTTGGTATCCGGCGCGGTGGAGGTGTTCCTGGATCATCGGAACTTGATCCGGAGGAACATTGCGGTCGTTTTTCATGCCGCCCATGGCGCTGTGCTGCAGCCCCGTCAGAAACGAAAGCGTCGATGGTCGGGTCCAAGAGGCATTGCTGTAGGCGTGCTCGAACAGGGCGCCCTCGGCGACCAGGCGCTCGATGTTGGGAGCCGTGCGCCGGTTGTAGCCGTAGGCACTCATGTAGCCAGCTTCCGCGCTGTCGATGATGTAGAAAATGACGTTGGCTTCTTCGAGATGCGAGCGCCGCTCAGGGTCGGGGCCGCCCACAGGGCAAGCGTTCCCGCATGCTCGGCCTCGGTTGCAAGCGTCAGCGTGACCTCTTTTCCCCCAAGATGCGCCAAGTCCACGCTACGCTGTCCCCAGTATTCCTTGTCGGAATAGCTTTCGTTGAGAAGTTGCTCCGGTGCTTGCCCGTCAGGCTGGGCCGTGACGCGAAATGTGACGGGGACGTCGTCCCGTAGCACACCAAGGCCGACATCCAACCGGCCTGCCGCAGGCACGCGGACACGGTATTCGAGCTTTGACGGGGCATGGGTGTAAAGGGTGCGGCGGTAGGCTTGGTCGCGGGCCTCGGTCTTCACACCCAGCGGGGCGCCGGCGAAGCGCGCCTCCTTAGGAACAACGCTGACCGAGCGGACGTCGATACTCGCCGGCTCGCGAGACAAAAAGACAACCGCTAGCTCGCGCCAGGGGCCTTCCCAGCGCTGCCCCCTGCGGTCCATGGACCAATCGGCGCGCATGACGTAGGTTTGCTCCGTGCCGTTACGAATCACGGGGACGTTGTCGCTATGAAATAGAAGCGGATATCGCTGCCAAGGTCGCGTCCCGATCTTCCTGCGGAGGTTGAACCCGATAAGAAGACCGTCGATTTTCTGTGAGGTTCGAGCCCGGATCAAAATGTCACCCCATTCTTCGCGCCTCCAATCCGGCAAGTCGATGTAGATGCCGCCGCCAAGTTCCGGTCTGTTGTCCCCGCCCTTGTAGTCCGGTGGAGTGGACCCCTGTGGCGAGGCCAAGAAAGTAGGGACGGGTCGCGGTTGACTGAAAAAGGATAGCCAATCCAGCCCAATGGGGGCATGATCAACTCATCCGGGGAAGCGGAGGCGGGCTCTGCTGGAGAGCAACCCACCAAGGAATACCCGGCCGCAGACTCATCGCAACGATGAGGGCGGGGTGCTCGCCTACTGAGGCCGCATCCCGCCTTGTGCTGCGCCATCGGATCGATAGATCTGCTCATGCCTTAAGAAAACTCAGGCGGCGTTAGCCGCCTCTTCCCGCAGCCGCTCATACTCTTGCGGCGGCCGATAGCCCAGCGCCGAATGCAATCGCGTACGATTGTATTCCCGCTCAATATAAGCGCCGATCTCGGCCTGCGCCTGGGCCAAACTTTCATACTCGCTGCAGTCGACTTCCTCGCTTTTCAAAGTCTTGAAAAAGCTTTCCACGTACGCGTTGTCCTGCGGGCAGCCCTTGCGGCTCATCGATATCCTCGCGCCCGCTTGCCGCAGGGTGGCTACATAAGCTTCCGCGGCGTACTGCGAACCTTGATCGGAATGATGAATCCAGCCCGGCGCCGGACGCCGGCTGCTCAACGCTTGTTGCAGCGCCGCCAGCGGCAATTCGGTTTTCAGGTTCGGACCCACGGCCCAGCCCACCACGCGCCGCGAATACACGTCCAACACCACCGCCACATAGACGAAGTGGTTTCCCAATCGTACGTAGCTGAGATCGGAGCCCCACAGTTTGTTGGGACCCGTGGGTTGGAAATCGCGCGTCAGGTTTTCATAACGCCGCAGCGAGTGCTTCGAATCGGTCGTTCGCGGAACGGTGCGGCGACGTCGCCGCAAGAGCTTCTCTTCGCGCATCACCCGTTGCACGCGCTTGCGATTGACCAGCAGCTTTTGACGGCGCAGCTGTTGGGTCGTCCGCCGGGTGCCGTAGGCCGGATGGTCCAAGGCGGCGTGGACAATGGCCTGCCGCAGTTCCCCGACCTGCTCGCTGTCGGGTTTGGCCTGGCGGTAGAGGCTGGCTCGCGCCAGTCCGCTCAAGCGGCACAAATCGCGCGTGCTCAGCGTGCTCATGTTGCCTTGCCGCCTTGCGGCCCGTACTTCCTCAGCGACGCGCCGGTTCCACTGACGATGCTCGGCCGGCGCAGATCCTCGACACGCCGCAAGGCTGCGGACAAAAAATCAATCTCCATGGCCTGGCGGCCGACTTTGCGTTCCAGCTCCGCGAGGCGGGCCTGGGCTTCGTGGCCGGGCTCGACACGGGCGCTGCCGCCGGGACGCGCCCCGCGCCGGGAAAGGCTTCCTCGACGCCGTAGCGCTCGACTTGTGCCAGCCAGTCGTAGAGCTTTTCGCGCTTCACCTCCAGCTCGCGCGCGAGAGCCGAGCCGGACTCGCCGGCTTCGAGCCGCCGGACGGCCGCCAGCTTGAACTCCTTCGTGAATCGTCTTCGAGACAATCGAACCTCCTTACCGTTCCCTGGTTCATTGTCCCTTCTCTACTGGTCTCGCTTTTCGGGTCCATTCCAGTTGGATTGCTCAGTGGGAAACTGTTTCTCGATACCTATCCGACGTTGACGCCATTGTGCCCGACATTCTAGCGTGGGAAGGCGGTACGAGAGCCCCTGCTTGCGAAGCGTCCGTTTGCCCACAGGCCACTGGATCCACCCTGACGGCGAGGCGCTTACCCACCCAGATTCACGTGACCCTATCGTCTGCAAGCCAGACGAGCGGGAAGAGTCTCAGCCGCGCCTCCCAAACACCGGTTCAAGCTACAATCGGAACGAGCACTCTCCTTTGTGACATCCTCGAAGGGGACGGCATCTAGATGCAAGACGCGGTCATCATCAACGCCCTGCGCACCGCCGTTGGCAAGGCGCCCCGGGGTACGCTCAAGACCACCCGTCCCGACGATATGGCGTCCGCCGTGATCGGCGCGCTGCTCGAACGAACCCCTGAGCTCAACCGCGACGAAATCGACGACGTCATTCTCGGTTGTGCCATGCCTGAAGCCGAGCAAGGCATGAACGTGGCGCGTATCACCGCCTTGCGTGCCGGCCTGCCGGACTCGGTCCCGGGCATGACGATCAATCGATTCTGCAGCTCCGGCCTGCAAGCCATCGCTCTCGCCGCCGACCGCATTCGCTCGGGCGGCGCCGACGCCGTCATCGCCGGCGGCACGGAATCGATGAGCCTGATCCCCACAGCCGGCCACAAGCTCGCTCCCAACCCCTGGATCATGGAGCACCTGCCTCAGGTCTACATCAACATGGGACTGACGGCAGAGAAAGTGGTCAGCAAATACGGCATCCCGCGCAACGCGCAGGACGAGTTCGCCCTCGCCAGTCACCGCAAGGCGGCGGCCGCGCAAGAAGCCGGGAAGTTCGACCAAGAGATCGTGCCCTTGGACATCAGAGTCACTATGGCCGACAACGGCTCCGCCGCCACTCGCGACATCCGATTCACCCGAGATGAGGGCATCCGTACCGACACGAGCCTCGAGAAGCTGGCGGCGCTGAAGCCGGTTTTCCAAATGGGCGGCGTGGTTACGGCGGGCAACTCGTCCCAGACCAGCGACGGCGCGGCGGCAGCGCTCGTCATGTCGGACTCGAGGACCGCCGAGTTGGGGTTGAACCCGGTCGCGCGCTTCGTGAGCTTTGCCACCGCCGGTGTGCCTCCGGAGATCATGGGCATCGGCCCGGCCGTCGCCATTCCGAAGGCGCTGCAGCTCGCCGGGTTGCAGCTCGACGACATCGGCCTGATTGAGCTGAACGAGGCGTTCGCGGGCCAGGCGTTGGCCGTCATCAAGCTCGCCGGACTCAATCCCGACGTTGTCAACGTCAACGGCGGCGCGGTGGCGCTGGGTCATCCTTTGGGAGCAACCGGTGCCAAGCTCACGGCGACGTTGTTGCATGAGATGGAGCGCCGCCAGGTCCGCTACGGCATGGTCACAATGTGCGTCGGCGGCGGCCAGGGTGCAGCGGGCATTTTCGAAAAGATCTGACCACAGTTAGCAGGCGTCAGCAAGCGAAGTCGCGTCTGAAGTCCGCTGTGTCCCTCCAGTGAGCCGTCGGCCGGCCGGCTGTGCTTGGTTGAGCGAGTCCCGTCCCCACTGGGAAACCAGTTACGGGCGGGCAGCGACACGCCCGTACGGGGTTGACCCTCAGCCTAGCTCCACGTAGTGCTTACAACAAACCTGCTGTCCCACCAGCTACCAACCGATGGATCACGGCTGCTCGCGGATCGCCTGGCACATTAGAAGTTGTCCACGGCAAACTGGACCGCCGCCGAGGCATCAACCAGCCCCGTGCCTGTTGCAGCATCGACCCCGGGTTGGGCGGGGTTGTTGAATCGCGGATGGCACCGGCCGGCGGTCACGTCAGTAGCGGTGGACGTGATCGCCTGTGTCACCTGGCCCGGCGTCAGGTTCGGCCTCGCACCGAGAATGAGCGCGGCGACACCGGCGATCTGTGGTGCTGCCGCGGAGGTTCCTGAGAAAAGGGCCCACCCGTCATTGGATCCCGTGCCGTCGCTTGGGTCGGATCCGTCCGCCATACTGCGGCCGACGTCGATTGGGCTGCCCGGGGGCACAGGCAACATGATGTACGCCGCGCGCGGCAAGAGGCCGACGAGCCCGCTGACATCTGGAATGAGCGTGCGGAACCACGGACTCAGGTAACCGCTCGTGTAGTTCGACGCGCGGAGGTCAAGGTCGTTTTCCATATAAACGCCGCCGGCGGCCAACACGCCCGGCACTTGAGGCTCGATAGTAAACTGTCCGTTCCCAGCGGAGAACACCACGAAGATTCCTTGATCAAAGGCGTCGCGAATCTCCAGGGCCCAGAAGATGTCGGACTGGTCCGGCGGACCAGGTGGTGGAAACGGACCGTCGCCACCCCAGGAGTTCGTCAAGATTCTTGGATTCGCCCCCTTCGCCGTTAGGAAGCCGGCAATGGCCCCCACCAGTTGGCCGGCGTTGTTCGATGCACGATAAGGCAGCAACTGCGCACCCGGGGCCACGGCGAAGATGTTGGCCGACTCGCCCGTACCGTGCCCGTGCGGGTCTGTTCCCGGATTCGTTCCCGGGACAATGGCAACCGCCGGCTGCACATCGTAGCCATGGGCGGCAAAGAACGGATGGGCATATTGGCCGGAGTCGACCATGGCCACTTGAACGCCGTTCCCGAATTGACCGGCTCGGTGCGCCCCTTCGGCCCCGAGTCCCACCGATATGTCGTTCGGTACCCGTAGGTGATACCTGCTCACCGACGGTGGAATCGGCGAAGGAGAAACGCCATGGAATTGCCGCGGGCGTTCGACCAACACTGCTTCAATTCGGGCCGAGGTGGACGAAGCCTTCGCGCAACCGCAGGCTTGCGGTTGACCTTCGCCGGTGACATCGATGTGGGTGACATAACGCTGCTTACCGTTCTCGGCGTAGAGCAGGCGCTCCGTTGTCACAAGGCGGCCTCCCGTCAGCTCTTCATAGGCGCCCGCGGGGCCCGCCACGGCAAAGCCTAGACGGCTTTCGGCAATCAGCTTCAACCCCGCAGACTCAGCAGCCCTGGTTGCTTGTCTGACATCCGCGGATTTGCCGTGATATCTCTTGGCGCTCTTCGGTACCGATTTGAGTGTGAGGGGAGACTTGCCCCCCTGAGAACGCACGGAGATATAACCGTGAATCGTTTCCGGCAAAGCAACATTGGATTTGGTTTCGAATGGGAGTGGCATGAGCGTAACCTCCTTATTGCCCCGTGTAGTCGGGGTTTTGGCGAATCGTGATCCGGTCGACGGCGTGGCGAATATCCTCCGGCGCCGGTAATTCTTGGTCCTGTGAGCGATCCTGAATCGTGGTCTGAAATACTTCCCGGAAGGTCGCGCCTGAACCGGTGACAAGGAGACCTGCACGCATGGGCAAGACCTCGAAATCTCGCCGGCGAAACCAGGAGGCAACTTCGGCCTTCGCCGAATCGCTGTGTACGATGACGATTGCCTCGACAAAATCTTGTGTCGGGTCTCTGTTCATACGGGCCTCTGTCTGTTCAGGCGGCTCCTAACACTTGACGCGTTTTCGTGACGGTGGAGGGGCCATCGGACAAGAGTTTACAGGACTCGGTGAATTGTCCGGCAGCTGCCGGCGATTCGCACGCGTTGAACCGGCTGCTGGGGAAGTCGCCGGGTGGGAAAAGTGCCTGGAGGAAGACAACAAAGACGGATGCAGGGCCGCCGATCGACCGGCACAAGATGGGGCGAAACGTCCCACCGCTCTCTTCAACGGGAATCCGTTAGAATGGGCTTCGCACGCAGATCAGTGAACCCCCGATCCTCTGGGCTGAGGAGTGATGCTGCACCACCCAGCGGTCTTCGCCACTCGGATCCCGCAGACCTTGGTGCTGTCTACGAAGCGGCGGCGCACAACGCAAGTCGTTGGGCGGGACACTCGAAGACGTGAGCCCCTGCGACGCTGCCCCGACTCACAGTATGCCCGCCACTGAGATCCAGCCCAGCTCAACCTCTCTGCCCGGTGGAGGCTTTCTTCTTAGCGAATCCTCCCATTCTGCAGCCTTCACCCCCGAAGACTTCACCGAAGAGCAGCAGCAAATTGCCGCTACCGCTGCTCGCTTCATGACCGACGAGGTTGTGCCGGTGCGCTCCGACTTCGAACAGCAACAACCCGGCCTGGCACGCAGCTTGATGCGGAAGGCCGGCGAGCTTGGCCTGCTCGCCGTGCGGGTTCCCGAAAAGTACGGCGGCCTCGAGATGGACATGGTCACGGCCCAGGTCGTCTCCGAGAACCTTGGCGGCTTCGCCTCCTTCTCCGCCACCTTCGGAGCCCACACCCACATCGGTACGCTGCCACTGGTGTACTTCGGCACGGAGGAACAGAAACAGCGCTACCTGCCCCGCCTCATCGATGCCGAATGGTTAGCCGCCTACTGTCTCAGCGAGCCCCAAGCCGGCAGCGACGCTCTCGCCGTGCGCACCCGCGCCGACCTCTCGCCCGACGGACAGCACTACGTCCTCAACGGCGAAAAGATGTGGATCTCCAACGGCGGATGGGCCGATCTCTATACCGTCTTCGCCAAGGTCGACGGCGACAAGTTCAGCGCCTTTCTCGTCGAGCGAACGATGGACGGCGTCCGCCCCGGCGCGGAAGAAAAGAAAATGGGCATCAAGGGTAGCTCGACCACCCCGCTGGTGCTCGACAACGTGGCCGTCCCTGTCGAGAACGTGCTGGGTGAGGTCGGTCGCGGGCACATCATCGCGTTCAACATTCTCAACATCGGCCGCCTCGAGCTGGCGGCGAGCTGTGTTGGCGGCGGAAAGAAGATCCTGGCCAACGCCGTCTCGTACGCGAAGCAGCGCAAAGCCTTCGGCCATGCCATCGCCGACTTCGGACTCATCCAGCACAAGCTCGCGGCCATGGCCGAGCATTTGTTTGCCACCGAGTGCATTGTCTATCGCACCGCCGGACTCATCGATGATCGCTTGGCCGACGTCTCGTGGGACAAGAAGGACGCCGCGCCCCGACGCCTCGCTGCGATCGAGGAGTACGCCATCGAGTGCGCCCTCGCCAAGATCTACGGCTCCGAAGCCCACGACTTCATTGTCGACGAGGGCGTCCAAATTCACGGCGGCTACGGCTATCACCAGGACTACGACATCGAGCGCGCTTACCGCGACTCGAGGATCAATCGCATCTTCGAAGGCACCAACGAGATCAACCGCCTGCTCACGACCGCCATGCTTCTCAAGCGTGCCGCACAGGGCCGGCTCGACCTGCTGCACGGCCTCCGTCAGGCAGCCAAGGCCGGCGCGGCCGAGAGCGCGCCGGATCCCCAAGTTCGTGGGCCCCTGAGCCATGACTGCCGGTCGCTGCGGCAAGCCAAACAGGCGACCCTGCTCGTCGCCGGCGCAGCCTACCAACGCTTCGGCGCCGAACTCGAAGACCAACAGGAAATCTCCGGCGCCATCAGTGACATGGTGATGGCCATCTACGCGGCAGAGTCAGCCTTCCTGCGGACCGAGAAGCTCCAGGCCGCGGGCCGCGGCCGGCAGGCGCTCGACATGACACACGTTCTGGTCTTCGATGCCATGCGCGACATTCGAACCCACGGGCTCACGGTCCTTGCCGCTGCCGTGGACAGCGAATCCGAGCTTGCCCGACAGACTCACGCCTTCGATACTCTTACGCAGCCGCCTCCCTTAAACACGATCGCCTTGAGACGCAACATCGCCGCAAGGCTCCTGACCGCCGAGAAGTTTGTTGTCTGAAGTCACTACCGTTGATACAAGCTCAGAAAGTCGTCATCGCCATCGGCTTACCCGGCTCGGGCAAGTCCACGTGGTTCGCGGCACAGCCCATCACACCCCTGTCAAGCGATTCCTTGCGCCTACTCCTCGCCGACGACGTTGCCGACCAACGCTACCAAGACGACATCTTCCGGGCCCTGTGTTTCCTCCTCGGCGTTCGGCTTGACCTCGGACGTCCCATCACCTGCATCGACGCCACCAATCTGCGGCGCGAACACCGCCAACCGTTTCTTCAATTGGCACGCGAGCACGGATGCTCAATCGAGGCGATCTACTTTGATGTGCCGGTCGAGGTCTGCCGTGCGCGCAACGAGTCTCGGCACCGTCGTGTACCCACCGACGTCATGCGAAGAATGGCCCGCGAACTGGAGCCACCCAGCTTCGAAGAGGGCTTTAGTCGCATCGTCGTCATCGGCGCGGATGGCGAGACTTGAAGCGACACGACCGCCCCGTCGCCAACGCGATCCTAGCCTAGGCTAGAACGGCAGAGTCACAACATTCGCAACCCTGCCATCCACGATCAGCAACAGCTCCACCACCCCCCGTCCGATGAAACCGCGGGGGATGGGACCTAGGTTGGCCTGGTCAAGGCCGACGAACTCTTCGAGAGCCACGACCGGCGAGACCGGCACCTCTTCACCGTCGATTGTGGCGCTGGTCTCGATCCCGCGGCGCATGCCGGTTCCGAACAGGGCGATGAAGAGTTGCTCGTCTTCGTCTCCCAAGTCGAGCGTCACCGGCTCGATCTGGCCGACGGGAGCCGTCGTATCGTAAACGAAACCCTGGGCAGTTTGCTGCGCTCCTCGAAAGCGCAGAAACAGCGCCAGCGGTACACCCTGACCACTGAGATTGGCGGTGAAGATCCCCGGTGCCACACTCTCGACCTGCACGGTACCCGTAGCGATGACCTCACCGTCTCGCAAGACCCGTAGCGATGACCTCACCGTCTCGCAAGACCTCCACGAGCGCCAAGCCAAGCGCGGTGTTGTCCGCAACGTAGAAGTTCGTCTGCGGCACAGAAACAAACAATAGTCCCGCCAATCACTGGACGCCTTGGCTATCGGTTATCCGCACCGAGACACCGGCCAGCTCGGTCGGCAACGGAACCTCGGCGGCCGAGGCCACCATGTCGGCTAATGGCACTCCTATTCCGAAGCCGCTTGCGAGCGAGTCGGGCGCCACCGTCAGAGCGCCACTCGCGGCCTGTATCGTCGCCGCCGGCGGCGGGGGCTCTCCTTCACTAATCTTCGCGACTAGAGCGTCGGCAAGACCCTCGCTGCTCGTTTGAAACGCCCCGAAAGTCACTGGTGAGTCACTCGACAAACTCAACCCTGCGACATAGACGTCGCGGTCTTGCGTTAAGGCGAGCCCTTGGACCGAGTCGTAGTCGCTTCCGCCCAGGTAGGTAGAAAAGTCAAGGGCCGAACCCGTCGGGTCGAGCTTGGTGACAAACCCGTCGCTCCGGCCCCCTGTCACCGGCTGGAGGGCAGTGGCGGTCGGGAAGTCCATAGAGTCGGTTTCACCCGCCACGTATGTGTTGCCATCCGAGTCCACGGCGATGCCGAAGCCGATCTCCGTTCCGCCGCCTCCAAGAAAGGTGGAGTAGATGAGTCCCGTACCGTCTGCATTCAATTTGGTGACGAAGGCGTCAAATCCGAGCAGATCGTTGCTGCCGAACTGCCCCTGAGCAGGGTTGAGCAAGGGAAAATCGGGCGAGCCGGTGATGCCGGTCGTGTAAGCGTTCCCGTCCGCATCCACCGCGATGGCAAAGCCGAAGTCTTGACTCCCCCCGCCCAAGAAGGTCGAGTAGAGCAACGAGCCGGCGCCATCGAGCTTGGTCACAAAAGCGTCGTACTCTTCCTCGACGGCCGGACCGTCCCTCTGGAATGCGTCTGTCGTCGTCGGAAAGTTCGGCGATTCCGTCGTCCCCGAGACGTAAGCGTTACCGGCCGCATCCACGGCGATGCCGCGAGCCGCGTCATACTCGCTACCCCCGAGAAAAGTCGCGAATACAAGCTCGGTTCCGGCGGCGTTCAACTTGGCAGCGAAGGCGTCGAACGCGTAAAATAGCTCCCCGCCGCCATGGACCGTCTGTATGGCATCCCGGACAGGGAAGTCCGTAGAGGCTGTAGTACCTGCCACGTAGGCGTTGCCCTCGCCGTCAATCGCGATCGACGTTCCCCTGTCATCGCCCGTTCCACCCAAGTAAGTCGAGTAAGTCAAGCTCGAGCCTGTCGGATCCAGTTTCATCACGAAGGCGCTGCGGGCCCCAATCTCGGAGGGCTCCCCCTTGGACTGACCGGACCGGGGCGTGGTCATCAGATCCCACCACCGGTCCGCAGTCATCTCGTAGTTCTCGATCTCCTCGACCGTCCACTCGCCCACGCCCGGCTTCGGCCGAAGATACCGGAACGCATCCGGCTGAGGCCGCCCGGTGACCTGCTGGTAGTAATAACCCCACTGCCAGAAGTTGAGCCGTTCCGCCAAGGCTCGGCGTCTCATCGCCACGCGAATCGCAAGATTCGGCTCGATCGCCGCCGGCGCTGGGTCCGCCGCCGCCTCAGCCAAGGCCTTCTGCATCGCCTCGGCAATCGGAAAGTCTTCGGACCGCGTCTCTCCGGTGACAAAAGCATTGCCTTGATCATCTACGGCGATTCCCATCCCGAAGTCGATATGGCTGCCGCCGATGTAGGTGGAATACACGACCTCGGACCCGCTAGGATCCAGCTTGATGACGAAAGCGTCAACCCCGACAGGGATGCCACCCGCTGAATCAGCCTGTAGGGGGGTCTCGGTTGGGAAGTTGATCGAACTGGTAGCGCCAGTAAGGTACGCGCTGCCGTCAGGACCTACCGCGATGTCTCCGCCGGCATCGTATTCAGCCCCGCCAACGTAACTGGAGTAGGAGAGAATCGGATCGATCACTAGAGGCCGCGAAGCATCGTAGGCCTCGACCTCGAACCCCACCAGGCCGCCTGCTCTCAATTCGTAGTCGCCGGCGATCCGACGCCGGACGCCCTCGATGTTCTGATAAATAAACGGCTTCTTGAGCCGGAAGTCCGCCTCGCCCACGTTCAACACGAGGTCTCCACCGCCGCCAAGCTGCAGCCTCTCGATACCCTCGAAGCCGAACGAGATCACGTCGGGGCTCGCTCCGGGAGCAACGACAAAGTCATATTCGAGCTGGTTTTGGCGGCCATAGTAAACAAGATCTACGCCGGGGTAGACCTCGGAGTACCTGACTTTCTCGTAGTGCGGAACATCGGTGCGCCAGTTGGCAGCGTCCTGGCCCAACAGGTAATGGCTCTTGCCCGGCAACTCACCCAGCCCTCTGGGTTTCGCAGCCGGTTGCGCGCCGGCGAGTTGAATGCGAACGACAGACGGAGGGCCAATCAGCCCGCGAGAAGCGATCCCGCTAACAACCACAGCCTCCGCGGGCAACAAGTACAGGTTGTAGCCCGGACCTCGAGCGAGATAATGCACATCCCCGGATACCTGACCGAGATTGGCTTCAAAGCGAAGCTGAAGCTTGTCATGAGCGGTTTGGATTCTCACCGCGACCGGGTCAGCGCTGTGTTGGAGCACACGTTGTTCCTGAGCCGAGTGTACGAGTCTTGCTTCTGAGGTTGGCCGGCGGTTCGTGCCTGTAGCCTGCACCACCCGTCGTGCCTTCGCGAGGTACTTCCGAACTCCCCCGACAGCCCTCTCCAGGTCGGAATCCTCAGGTGGCTCGAGCCGCGCGAGCAAATCTTCGAATTCCTGCAGGGCCTCCTCACCGGCAGTCACCTGCTGTCCGGCCGCGATCCGCTCCAGGAGTGGTCTCTGTGCCTCTACGCTCTCTCGGAGGCCCGCCAGGAACGCCGGATCCTCCCGAGTGATCCGCTCGAGTTCATCCAAGAACTCTTTCGACATCGCACCGGCATCCCCTCCGACGGCGACCCGCACGATCAGCTTGTCCCACACGCGCCCAAGCAAAGCTATCGCCTTTTGTTGATCAATCAGCCCTTGGAAGGATGCTGTCAAAGCCCCGAGCCCGGTAACGACCGATCCTCGGCAACTAAAGGAAGCATCCTCGACGGATCCTCTGACTTCAAAATCGGTGCGGTCCAACGGTTCAAGGGAGGGCGGAATGTATTCGAAAACGGCTCGTCCGTCTGCATCGGTCTGTACGGTCTCTTCGGTCAAGCTGGGGTTTCCCGAAGTGTCAAGGAACACCGGCTTTGTGGCAACCAGTGACAGTTCCGTGCCTGCCGGGACAGGAACGCTGTTCACCCTAGCGGCCACGCTCAACTCGTGAGGAGGATGGCCATCGCGGTTGAACAGATGCGGCTCAAGAAAGTGGAGCGGCAAGAACGTGTTACGCGGCTGGATTTGACAGCTCGTGGCGCCCGCCGACACGACGGTGACCATCCAGTTGTCGATGCCGCTGTTGCGGCTGTCATCGTCGCTAAGCCCTGGGGATATGCCTCCCTCGAACCGGCTGACCGAAGCGAAGCCCAACTGCAACGGGCTGGCCGTCGCGGAAAAGTCCGGGCGGCTGGGTCCCGATCCCGACACTCGAGTGAAGTCCGCCGCCCCAAGGCCGTCCCGGCCGAAAGACGCCCATGAGCGCTGCTCGATACGGTCGCTGGGGGGCTGGACCCGATAGTAGGCGTCGTTCTGAAAGATCAGCAGATAGTAGTCGGTGAAGTAACTCCGAGAATCCTCCAGGTTGATCAGGTCATAGCTGTAGCTGACGCTATCGATGGGACCCATCACTTGGGGGTCGTAGGCAGCTCCCTGGCGCAGATGACCTACGTGGAGCCGTGGTCTTCTGCTAGTTCCCTCTCCCTCGTGCAGAATACGCCGGAAGGCGCCCGGATTTCCGCTGCGCGTCCTCTGCGTGGCCTCGAACTGTGCCGAGTCGCCGACCTCGTTCAGGATGATCTTGGCGGTCCAATCCGAGTCGTCGAAAGTGTCGTCACTGAAGATGACCGGCTGCGCCGCCGCTTGCGTGACCGCAACAGCCAGCCAGAGGGTCGCACAACAGTTGTAAACGCGGGGGATCAACATCCGTCCTCCTCACAGCCCAGCCGGGGAACGCGGGCTGCTGAGCAAGCCGATTTCATGGGCATCCTTGATGCCGGGCCAAAGTTCTAGGTAGGTCCACCGGCTGGCATATGCTACACCGCGGGTTGTTTTCGATGCAACGAACTTGTGGTTGGCCAAAAATGCCCAGCGCTCGCGACGATCGAAACCCTGGCAGGCGACGCTCACCGTGTCTGGTAGAATCGAACCCCACTTCACCTTCCGCCTTCTGCTGGTACGGCGCTCAGGACCGACAGCCAACATAGACCGGCCGTCGCGTTTGATATAAGGATTCAGAATGACCGAAGACAGCGCGAACCGGAGAGACTTTGTAAAGGGTGCGAGCGCGGCCGCCGCCGGCTGGACCATCGTTCGGCCGGAGTCGGTCTACGGCGCGCCGGCCAACTCGAAAATCAAGGTCGGCCTGCTCGGCTGCGGCCGCCGCGGCTCGCGCGTGAGCCAACTTTTCGTCAAGCACGACCAAGCCGAGGTTTCCGCGCTCGCCGACATCTACGACGACCGAATTGAAGCCGCGCGCGGCATCGTCCCCGCCAAGGAGGCCCAGGCTTACAAGAGCGCCCAGGCGATCCTCGACGCTGACATCGACGCCGTCTATATCGCCACGCCTCCCTACGTTCACCCCGAGCACTTCGAACTCGCCGTCGCCTCCGGCAAGCACATCCTGATGGAGAAGCCGGTCGCCGTCGACCCAGCCGGCATTCGGCGCGTCATCGCCGCCGCCAAGAACGTCAAGCCCGGACAGATGGTCATGGTCGACTTCCAACAGCGCTGGGGCGTGGACTATCGCCGCGCCTACGAGATGGTGGTCGCCGGCGAGATCGGCCAGATCCGCATGGTCCGTTCAGCCTGGTTGGGCGGCGCGCTTCCGATCCGTTCCGGGCACGCGGACTCGGAAGAGAAAGTCCGCAACTGGCTCTTCTACAAGGAGCGCTCCGGCGACATCATCGTCGAGCAAAACTGCCACAACATCGACGTCGTCAATTGGTTCACCGGTACGCACCCGGTGACTGCCACCGGCTACGGCGCGCGCGTCGTGCGCACCGACATCGGCGATGTCATGGACAGCCTCGCCGTCAACTACAAGCTGCCCGACGGACGTGTCTACACCCACTCGGCGAATCAAATCTCCAAAGGCCGCTACCGCGACGTTGGGGAGTACTTCTTCGGCACCAAGGGCGTGCTCACCACGTCACGGCAAGGCTACACAATGCATGTCGAAGGCAAAACCCCCACCCGCCAGGACACCCCGTACAACATCACCGAAGACGTCATCAAGCACTTCATCCGCGGCGTCCGCGGCGAGATCCCGCCCGAAAACGCCGCCCTCTTCGCCGCCGAAAGCACTCTCACCGCCATCATGGGACGCATCGCAATCGAGCTGGCGCGCGAAGTCACCTGGGACGAGGTTTACAACATGTAGCCCGCTCCCTGCGGCTTCATGACAGTGCGTTCAGTAGTTGGTCCAAGTCGTCGTCGTTGGTGAAGGCCGACATCGACACCCGCAACAGCTTGTACTGCGCAATCATCGTCGCGACAACATTGGCGCGCTCCAGCTTCTTCGCCACCCCCTCGGGGTCCTTCACGCGGAACGAAATGATGGAGCTGCCGTTTCCTTCCGGCGTCACCGTCGGATACCCGATCGCCGCCATGTCTTTCTTTAGCCGTCCAATGCACTTCAGAGCGTGTGCTTGGATGTTCTCGACGCCCAGCCGCTCGATCAGCTTCAACGATGCCTCGGCCGCTGCATAGCTGACGAACGGCGGCGCACCTACCTCGAACCGCCTCGCACCTTTGCCCTCACCGACGATGACCTCATCCTTCGATGGATCGGGGTTGTCGACCCAGGGCCGATAGTTGAGGCTCACGCCTCCGTGCATCTCGGTGGACTTGATGACGCTGCCCTGCAGGTCCTCGCGAATGTAGAGGAACCCGAAGCCGTGGATACCCATCAGAAACTTGTACATCGAACAGGCCGCGAAGTCGATGCCCATCGCACGAACGTCGATTGGCACGGCGCCGACACACTGGATCACGTCGGTGTAGAGGTACCCGTCATGCGCGTGGGCCATGGCGCTGAGGGCTTTGACGTCCTCGAGATAGCCGTTCATGTTCGAGACCATGGCGACGGAGATGAGCCGGGTCTTGAGATCGACAACGTCCTCGACGGCCTTCATATCGGTACGCCAGTCGGTGTGTTTGGCGATGCGCAGATCGAGGCCGTGTTTCTTGCGCTGCGAGTAGTTGTAGAGCGAGGATGAGTACGGCAGATCGTTGGTGACCACGTTGTAGGGGGTGTTTTCGAGGCGAAGCCCGTCCATCAGGATCATCTCGCCGGCCATTGTGCCGGGTGTAAAGCAGATCTCCGACGGCTTGGCGTTGATTAAACGGGCGAAGCGCGCCTTGATGTCGTGCAGGCGTCGGCGTTCGGTCTCGTCGGCGGGGTCGGCGATCATGTGATCGAGATACGCGTGCGCGGCGCGTGCCGAATATACGTTCAGAGGATAGTGCCGTGCCGAGTTGAGATAGGTTTGGCCTTCGCGCAGATAGAAGTCCCCGCGCAAGCTGGAGAAGTCAGCCGGCGTCGCGGTTTGGCTGCAACCGGTTGACGCCAGAGCCGCTGCCGAGGCCAAGCCCGTGGCCTCACGCAAGAAACCACGCCGATCAATGCTCATCACGAGCCTCCTGTTGAACCCAACAAAGTCCCGGGCCGAAGAGTAACAGATTCATGACGTGGCGCACGCCCGTGGCGTGCCGAGCCGTGCTCGGCTCCTGACGTGCCGAAGACGGCCACGTCTGCCTCTTGTCCAGGTGGGGTTAGGCGCGGCCATCTCGTCACGCGGCAGCGCCAAGCGTGTGGCCGTCTGGGAACCTGGGGTATTCACGGTTCGCGGATCAACCCCACCGCTATAATGAACCCGAAAGCCCCCGATGCCGGTTCTCATCCTTCACTACCACGAGATTTGGCTCAAGGGCAGCAATCGTAACTTCTTCGTCAGTAAGCTCAAGGAGGCCGCTGAAAAGGCGCTCGAAGGCCTCCCGGTCCCCTGCATCAAGCACGAGGACAATCGCATGCTCGTCTCTCTGACGGGCGACGACGAGACTGCCGTCGGCGAGGCTGTCGAACGGCTCAAAAAGGTCGCCGGCATCGCTTACCTGGCGGTGGCGCGCGAAGCCGAGCCGAGCCTGGAGGCCATCGTCCAAGCCGGTTCAAGCCTCATGGCCGGCGTCGCTTTCCGTACGTTTCGCGTGCGGGCGCGGCGGGCGGTCAAGACGTACCCGTTCCGGTCGCGCGACATTGAGCGTACCCTGGGGCGAGCTATCGAGGAGCAAGCCGCGGCGGCGGGACAGCCAGCGAAGGTCGACCTCGATCATGCCGAAGCCACGTGCTACATCGAGGTCACAAAAAACCGAGCGCTGATTTACGGCGAAAAGATCCCCGGCTTGGGCGGCCTGCCGATGGGCACCGCCGGGAAGCTGCTTTGCCTGCTCTCGGGCGGATTCGATTCGGCCGTGGCGGCCTACAAGGTCATCAAGCGTGGGGTACGGTGCTCCTTTGTTCACTTCTACGGCGCGCCGGCACGCGCCGGCGAGGACAGCCCGCCCGTCGCGCGCGAGCTGGTCCGTGTCTTGACCCCCTATCAGGGAGCCGCGCGCCTGCACCTGGTCCCGTTCTCTGACATTCAGCGTCGCGTCGTCGCTGCCGCGCCCGAGGCCTTCCGCATCCTGATCTACCGGCGGCTGATGCTGCGCATCGCCGAGCAAATCGCCCGGCGCGACAAAGCGCACGGGCTCGTCACGGGAGACAGCATCGCGCAAGTAGCTTCGCAAACGCTCCAGAACATGGCTGCGGTCGGCAGTGCAATCCGCATGCCCATCTACCGTCCGCTGGTCGGAGATGACAAGCAGGAGATTCTCGACTTAGCAAAGAAGATCGGCACCTACGAGATCTCGGCCGAACCCTTTACGGATTGCTGCCCGATCTATTTGCCAAGGAGCCCGAAGGTTTTCTCGGGCATCGAGGAACTCAACGCGGCAGAGGCCGACCTGGATATCGAGACCCTGGTTCAAGACGGTGTGTCGCAGAGCCGAAAGGAAGTCTACGAATATCGCAACGGTGTGGTCCGCCAACGCGTCCGACAGTCTCATGAGGCGACACAGCCCCAGCTCGCAGCCCCTCTGGCCCACTAGCCTGCATTTCTCACCACGTGGCGGCCTTATCGCGTGCTTCGACCGTCAGGTGGTGAGAAATGCAGGCTAGGCCGGCACGGGCGTCTTGGACGCTCGTCCTCGCCATGGCCTTGGCGATCGTCGCTCCGGGCACCTCGCGCGGGCAAGAGGGTGGCCCGGAAAAGGAGCACGCGCCGCCAAGACTCGAGATTGTCAAGGCCGATGTCCTCGACAGCGCGGGCGGGTACTCGATCCCCCCTGACAGCACTTTCTTTCCCGGCGAGACTGTCTACCTGAGATTCGAGGTTGGCGGCTACACACGCGGCGAATACGACCGAGTCAAACTCTCGTGGCGCATCGATTCGTTCGGACCCGGCGGGGACCGCTTCACCATGGCCGAGGGTGGCGAAATCGACACCGAGTTGGCGCCGCAAGACAGCGAATGGCGACCCATCATCCGTCATTCGCCAACGGTTCCGCCGCATGCCGAAGCCGGCGGGTATCGTGTCTTGCTCAAGGTCGTGGACGAGCTGAACCGAGCCCAGACGTCTCGCCGAATGGTGATTCATGTCCGTGGCCAGCAGGTCCCGCCCGACAACCAGCTCACGGTTCGCAATTTCACGTTCTCGAAGGTTGAGGGAGGCGCGCCGCTCCCCGAGCTGCTTCTCGATCCCGGCACCACGGTCTGGGCCACCTTCTATATCACCGGGTTCCACATGGCGGCCGACAATTCGTTTGACGTTCATGCCGAGCTGGAACTTCGCGATGAAGAGGGCGAGGTGCTTTACACTTTCGACCCCCAGGGTGAGCAGGGTTCGCCCTACTATCCCCGCCGCTGGCTGCCGGGGAGTTTCCGACTCGATCTCGATGAAGACATCCGCCCCGGTGGATACTCGATCGTACTGTCGCTCGATGACAGGCTAGGCAACCAGTCCGTGCAAGAGCGGAAGCCGTTTCGGGTCAGGTAGATCGAACCTTGCAGCGTGCTCGCTCAGCCCGGTAAGGCGTTCCTGCCCCATCCGGACTAGGTGGCGTAGGTCGTTTTCCGAGTCCCGTTAAGGTTGTCGGATGATTGTGGTGGAACTGGAGTGGACCCCTGTGGCGAGGCCAAGAAAGTAGGGACGGGTCGCGGTTGACTGAAAAAGGATAGCGAATCCAGCCCAATGGGGGCATGATCAACTCATCCGGGGAAGCGGAGGCGGGCTCTGCTGGAGAGCAACCCACCAAGGAATACCCGGCCGCAGACTCATCGCAACGATGAGGGCGGGGTGCTCGCCTACTGAGGCCGCATCCCGCCTTGTGCTGCGCCATCGGATCGATAGATCTGCTCATGCCTTAAGAAAACTCAGGCGGCGTTAGCCGCCTCTTCCCACAGCCGCTCATACTCTTGCGGCGGCCGATAGCCCAGCGCCGAATGCAATCGCGTACGATTGTATTCCCGCTCAATATAAGCGCCGATCTCGGCCTGCGCCTGGGCCAAACTTTCATACTCGCTGCAGTCGACTTCCTCGCTTTTCAAAGTCTTGAAAAAGCTTTCCACGTACGCGTTGTCCTGCGGGCAGCCCTTGCGGCTCATCGATATCCTCGCGCCCGCTTGCCGCAGGGTGGCTACATAAGCTTCCGCGGCGTACTGCGAACCTTGATCGGAATGATGAATCCAGCCCGGCGCCGGACGCCGGCTGCTCAACGCTTGTTGCAGCGCCGCCAGCGGCAATTCGGTTTTCAGGTTCGGACCCACGGCCCAGCCCACCACGCGCCGCGAATACACGTCCAACACCACCGCCACATAGACGAAGTGGTTTCCCAATCGTACGTAGCTGAGATCGGAGCCCCACAGTTTGTTGGGACCCGTGGGTTGGAAATCGCGCGTCAGGTTTTCATAACGCCGCAGCGAGTGCTTCGAATCGGTCGTTCGCGGAACGGTGCGGCGACGTCGCCGCAAGAGCTTCTCTTCGCGCATCACCCGTTGCACGCGCTTGCGATTGACCAGCAGCTTTTGACGGCGCAGCTGTTGGGTCGTCCGCCGGGTGCCGTAGGCCGGATGGTCCAAGGCGGCGTGGACAATGGCCTGCCGCAGTTCCCCGACCTGCTCGCTGTCGGGTTTGGCCTGGCGGTAGAGGCTGGCTCGCGCCAGTCCGCTCAAGCGGCACAAATCGCGCGTGCTCAGCGTGCTCATGTTGCCTTGCCGCCTTGCGGCCCGTACTTCCTCAGCGACGCGCCGGTTCCACTGACGATGCTCGGCCGGCGCAGATCCTCGACACGCCGCAAGGCTGCGGACAAAAAATCAATCTCCATGGCCTGGCGGCCGACTTTGCGTTCCAGCTCCGCGAGGCGGGCCTGGGCTTCGTGGCCGGGCTCGACACGGGCGCTGCCGCCGGGACGCCGCCCCGCGCCGGGAAAGGCTTCCTCGACGCCGTAGCGCTCGACTTGTGCCAGCCAGTCGTAGAGCTTTTCGCGCTTCACCTCCAGCTCGCGCGCGAGAGCCGAGCCGGACTCGCCGGCTTCGAGCCGCCGGACGGCCGCCAGCTTGAACTCCTTCGTGAATCGTCTTCGAGACAATCGAACCTCCTTACCGTTCCCTGGTTCATTGTCCCTTCTCTACTGGTCTCGCTTTTCGGGTCCATTCCATCCTGTCCTCGACCCTGCGCGGGTTTCACCGGCAGGCCCTGGACCTACGCCGCCTGCGCTGTCCCCTTCCTCGCGATGCTTATTGAATCCCGCAAATTATTATGACACTTTTTGATGGTGTGGAGCATCTATATATGTATGGGCAACCCCAAAGGTGTGAAGCGGGATTTCAAGGCGCTGGAGAAGCGCCGTTTCGAAGCGATGCGGCTGCTCCACCAAGGCCACAATCAGTCCGAGACGGCGAGACGGCTGAACGTCGCTCGCCAAACCGTCAGTGAGTGGCGGCGGCAATACCGCGAGCAGGGTGCGGCCGGACTCCGCCAGGCCGGGCGCGCCGGACGCAAGCCGCTCCTCGATGCCGCACAACGCGAACGCCTGACGTCGCTGCTGCTGGAAGGCCCGGAAGCCCACGGCTTCCCAACGCCCCTGTGGAGCTGTCCGCGGGTGGCTCGGCTGACCGGAGACGAGTTCGGGGTCGCATACCACGCAGGCCACGCCTGGAAGATCCTGCGAGCGCTCGACTGGAGCCCGCAACGCCCGGCCGGAAAGGCGCGCGAGCGCAACGAAGAGCGGATCCGCACCTGGAAGCGCAAGACCTGGAAGCGCATTAAAAAAAAGCCCAAAACGAAGGCCGTACGCTCGTCTTCATCGACGAAAGCGGATTGAGTCAGAAGCCGCATCGCTGCCGCACCTGGGCGCCACGTGGCCAAACACCGGTGCTGCAGTTTAACTTCAACTGGGAGAAGCTTTCCGTCTCGGCGGGGCTGACGCTGCGTAACTTCTACTTCCGGCTCTATCCCGGTGCGATCGGCAAAGAGCAAGTGACCGACTTTCTCAAGGCGTTGGTACGTCATATCGATCGCCCGCTGCTGATCGTCTGGGATCGGCTGCCGGCGCACCGTAGCCGCCTGGTGCAAGAGTTCATCGAACTCTCCGAAGGCCACATCGCAACCGAGTACTTGCCACCCTATGCGCCGGAGTTGAATCCGGTGGAATACATCTGGGCTTACTGGAAGCAGCACGAGTTGCCGAACGTCTGTCCGAAAGACTACGGCGAGCTGAACGAGCGGGCCCGCAAGGCACTCCGCCGCATGTACCGCAAACCGCGTTTGATCACGGCCTTCTGGAAACAGTCTTCTCTTTGTTTTGACTGACTCTATATTATGCGGGAGTCAATAATTGTTGCCAACTCACGAGGCGAAACGCTCACCCTCATCGACCTGAATCAGAACCGCAAGTTCGGGGACATCCAGATGTTCTGGATCACCCTGACCGAGGGCTTCTACCCGATCAGCGTGGCCACCGACAATGCCAACGTCCTGATCTCTGCGGAGACGGCCGAGGGTATTGGCAAGATCGCGCGGCTTCTGCTCCCGTTCCGCGGCATTTCCAGTCCCGCGACTCTGGGCATCTTTGAGAACAATATCGATCCCGCGACCGCGCTGGTCTCGCTCGCCAACGGCGCGGGCGTGCTTCTGGCCCAGAGCGATGGACGAACCGCGCTGTGGGAAACGCAAACCAGCCAGCTGGTGCTCGCCCGGCAGGATTTCTCGTCCTTGCACGGGGCTGTGGGTGCCGGGACCGACTTCTTTGTCGTGCAGAACAACCTGCTGAACGCGTCCCTCGTGCCTCAGCGCGCATTCGATGACGCCGTCGGTGGACAGGAATCCTCGGGATTCGCGCTCATGCCTGACAACATGGCGGTCCGTTCTCTTCGGCCGGCTTCGGGCAACGGGTCGGGCACGCTGCAGCGATTCGACAGCCGCGATCCTAACATCCTGCTGAATGCCGTGCGCATGGTCGAATCGCCTCCCCCGGCCTTTCTGGACAGCTTTCCCTTTACCCGCACCCTGGCGGCCTTGCCGAACGGCGGGCTGGTTTCGACAGGCACCGGCGGGATTGTCGAGTTCACAGAAGACTTCGATACGGGCCTGCGTACACCCCGCATCTCGGCGATTACCAATCCGGCGAACTTCAAGACCGACACCGCCACCGGAGGCCTCATCACGATCTTCGGTGAGAACTTGTCCGACCAAACACTATCCGCCGAAACCACGCCCCTGCCCACCACCCTGGGCGGAACATGCGTCTCGATGAACGGGCTCGGCCTGCCTCTTCTCTATGTCTCGCGGACACAGATCAACGCGCAGGCATCGTTCGCCCTCGGTGGCGGCGTCAGCACCATTGTTCACAACCAGGGCGGGCTGAGCGATATCTTCCTCAGCAGCCTGTTCGCGGCCGCCCCGGCCGTGTTCAGCGTGGCCGGGCCCGACAACGGGCAGTATGCCGCGGTGTTCCGGCTCAAGAACAATCAGATCTCCACTCTCTCGAACCCATTCCGGCACAACGAGGTCGGAGTGATCTTCCTCACCGGTATGGGGGGGGTAACGCCGCTCGTGCTCGACGGCTTCGCCGCACCCGCGTCGCCGTTGTCCGTCACGACGACCGACCCGCGTATCAACGTGGGTGGGGCCGGCGCGACAGTGCTCTACTCAGGTCTGGTGCCGGGTTTCGTTGGCTTGTACCAGATCAACTTTCTGATCCCGGTCGGCGCCCCCTTCGGCCTGCAGGTCGCGGTTTCAGTGACAGCCGGCTCGGTCACCGAGACTTTCTTCGTGAGGATCGTCGAGTAGTTTTGGCGACGCCCGGCGCGTCGCTCAACAGTTCCCGCGCATTCTACTAAGGCTTATGTCCCTGGAAAGATGAGAACCGTAATGCAAGCCTCCCCCCGAATCCTTGCGCGACTTGGTTTGTTGTTCCTGATCATGGCTGTGGGCAGCCCCCTGCTCGCCGAAGGCGGTCATGAGATTGGCGTGATTGGCGGAATCACATCGTATCGCAAGGTCGAAGTCTCGAATCCAGAACGTTCGGGCGATGTGGGGCCGACCTTCGGTCCGGCTGCGGGCTTCGTGCTCGGTCAGGCCATCGGCGACCATTGGGGCGGTGAGTTTCGCTACATCTACTTCCGCAACGACCTGGAACTCAACGCCGGCGCATCGTCCGCCAACTTCGACGCCGAATCGCACGCTGTTCATTACGATGTCCTGTACTATTTCAACGGCCAGGATGCTCGCGTACGCCCCTTTGCGGCCATCGGCGTAGGCCTCAAGCTGTACCGCGGCACCGGGGCCGAGGGGGCTTTTCAGCCGGGAAGCGACCTGGCGCTACTGACCAAGACCAGCCAAACGGTCATCGCCGGCGACGCCGGCGCGGGGGTGAAGGTGCGGGTGGGTTCGAGCGGCATGTTCCGCGTCGAGTTCCGCGGCTACGTCACGCCCGTGCCCGACAAGGTCATCGCCGACTCGATCGACTCGAAGATCAGCGGCGTCCTCTGGCACTGGGCCCCTTTGCTCGGCTTTAGCTGGACGTTCTTCGAACTCTCCGAAGGCCACATCGCAACCGAGTACTTGCCACCCTATGCGCCGGAGTTGAATCCGGTGGAATACATCTGGGCTTACTGGAAGCAGCACGAGTTGCCGAACGTCTGTCCGAAAGACTACGGCGAGCTGAACGAGCGGGCCCGCAAGGCACTCCGCCGCATGTACCGCAAACCGCGTTTGATCACGGCCTTCTGGAAACAGTCTTCTCTTTGTTTTGACTGACTCTATATTATGCGGGAGTCAATAAGTGTCGGCTGGAGCCGTTGGAGCCTCTCAGGCGAGTCGCAAGCCGGCCCGGTTCAAGGGCTTAGCGGTGGTCCCAACGGTTAGCGCAACCGAAGCGTTGTTTCCGCGATCACGCAGTTGCCGTCCTGGCTGGCGACGCATCGCAAGCTACGGGGCCAGGAGGTTTACGCCACAAGTCCGGCCTACCGCGCTGGTGCTACAATCGCCTGCGGAGGAAATCGACAATGAAGGGCACACGTCAACCGCTCGCAGGTGTGATCCTGTCAGCAGTTCTGCTGGCATCCTGCAATGCTTCATTGAATGAAAACCACTCGGAGGAGAGAGTCAAAGTGGAAAAGCAATTCATGAATCTGCCGCACTTGCCCAAGCCTGCCGGTTACACGCACGTGGTTACATCGCCGCCCGGCAGGATGGTGTTTCTTTCAGGACAAGGGGGCGCCGGGGAGGATGGCGAACTCCCCGACGACTTCACCACGCAGGCCGAGAACACCCTCAAGAACATCGAGAAGTGCTTGGAGATGGCCGGCGCGACCTTCAACGACGTCGTGAAGATGAACTACTACTTGATCGACGTCGAGAAGCTCGAAGAAGTGCGCGGGATCCGTGCCAACTACATCAACATGGAGACCCCTCCCGCCTCGACGCTTGTCGAGGCGCCGCTCATCGGCGCCTTGCAGATCGAAGTCGACGTCGTGGCCGTTGTGCCGGAATGATTCCACGCCTTGGGGCGAGCCTCGGCTCAAGGTAAAGGCTCGGCCCGCAGGATGATCGATTCCAGGTTGTAGAAGGTGCGAAACTGCCTGGACCCTTCCTCCGACACGATATCCGGGCACGACGACATACCGTGGGTCCCGAGAAAGAGCGACAGCGGGCCGCCCCGGTAATGGATCGAAGCGGCCCGGGCCAACTCCCGGTTGGTTTCAATTTCGTAGATGACCTTTTCGGTCATGGTGATGCTTCCCGAGGGCTGTGAGAACGTCTGCCGCACTCCGTAGGCGCTGCTGATGCCGGGCACTAGCTCTTCAGTAACCTCGCCATCGGCGCCCTTCGAATAGCGAACGAGGGCGTCCTGCTGATACGGATGGGGAGCTTCCACAAACTCGAAAGACTCTCCGGCAAGATACCTCGCTGCCTCGTAAGAGAACAGTCGCGTGCGGTAGAAGCCTTTGGTTTGGACCTGGCTCGAAATGGCGGGCGTGGCGTGCTGTGAACAGAGTTGCTCGAACTCCCGCAGTCCGGGCAGATACGACACAACGAGCGCACCTGCCACAATGACGGTCGACACCGACCATGCGAACCAACGCGCGTTGCCGGCAGATAATGTCTGGGGCGCTACCCGCCCAACGAGAGACCGCACCGCGAATCGATAGAGCAGCCAGGTAACGGGAACCAGCAGCAGGGGCCCGAAGATCGCCAGCAGAAACCCAATACCGATAAGGAAGTCCCCCATACCTTTCGGGTAGGCGCTTCCACTACGCGGGGATCTCTGAAATCCTGGTAGGGGCCGGCCCCCGTGCCGGTCCGCTCCGGGAGCGATGATCGGTCATTGAATCGTGACGCGCCTGTCGTGGCCCCCAGCGGCGCCGGAGTTGCGCCCCAGCGGTACCGGGCGGGCACGGGGGGCCCCGCCCCTACTTGGCAAACCGAACGTAACCGTATTTGCGAAACACACTACTTAGCATCGCCTCCGGCCTCAGCGGGCTCGGGCGGACTTGACTCGGCAGCTTCCGGCGCAGCGGCTTCGGCTGGCTCAGCTGGCTCGGCTGGGTTTGACTGGGCGTCTTCCGACTTCGGTGCGCGCGAGCTTGTCTCTCGCTTGCGCGACGACCCGCGGCCGCGTGAGGAGCGGGTCCGGCGGGTTGTCGGCGAGCGGCGGGCTCGGCTGCGGCGAGGCTTGGTTTCCGGCGAGGCGTCTTCTTCGGAATCGGGGGCTTCGGAGACGGCTGAAGCTTCACCCTCCTCCTGACTCGCCTCACTGGTCTCCAACGGTCGGCCCAATTCCTCGCCAGGATAGTAGCGCAGCCCGTGCTCGGGGTCGGCTCCGACCCCGACGAGACCCTTGTCGACGGCGAAGTTCAATAACTCGGCGAACTCCGAGAACCCGAATTCCGTCTCCTTGAAAGCCGTATCGGCGGCTTGTACCAGAGCCTGGATCTCCTTGGCGGGGATTCCCATATTGAGAAGATCGATATTGCCGGTGAGGACCTGTTGCAAAAGCGGCAGCGCATCTTCGGGCGCGTGCTCGCGGTCGGTCTCCGCCTCCTTCGCGGCTTCTTTGCGCTCGACGACCGATTGTCCGTCGACCTTCTTCACGCTGATGAAGCCGTCTTTGACCAGCTTTTCAACGAGCTGGGAGAACGACGAAGCGCCATAGTCGCGCTCGGTGAAGGCGGAATCGAGCTGCTGCATGGTGCTCTTGAGCAGCCCCAGTTGCGGCAAGACGCCGCGCAGGTCGAGCGAGTGCAGAGCCCGATCCACCAGGCTGACGGCCCGCGACAGCGGCAACGAGCGCCGGGTGCGGGCGCGCTGCGAAGCCGCGCCGCCCCGCCGCGAACGCGTCGAGCCCGTGTCGAGCAATGCCTCGTAGTTGATG
Organism: Bryobacterales bacterium; assembly: GCA_965248255.1. Taxonomy (GTDB): domain Bacteria; phylum Acidobacteriota; class Terriglobia; order Bryobacterales; family UBA6623; genus JAKZVK01. The sequence continues at coordinate 327,792 of CBDFIW010000004.1, read as the reverse complement.
AACTCGTGACAGTTGCGCTGCAGGATGGTACTCGTGAACGCCTTGCCACCCACCACGTAGACGCGCTTGTTGAACTGCTTCAGCTTATTGACCAGCGCCATGAAGTCGCTATCGCCGCTGACGATCGCGAAGGCATTGATGTGGTCGCGCGTAAACGCCAGTTCGAGCGCGTCCAACGCGAGGTTGATGTCGGCGCCGTTCTTGTCGCCGCGAGGCGTCGAGTCGCGCTGCACCATCTGGACGCCGTGCTCGCTGAGCGATCGCGCCGCGCGGCCGTGACGGCTCCAGTTGCCGTAAGCCACTTTCGAAACCACTTCGCCGCGTTCCTTGAGACCTTCCAGGACGCACTTGACGTCGAAATCCCGCTTCAGAGTCGACTTCACGCCGATGTCGATGTTGTCGTAGTCGATGAAGACTGCAAACTTCAGTTTTTCTTCCACTGGCCTCATTATAGCCATTGCGAAACCCCTGAAAACATTCTTGTCGGTTTATGTTTTGGGGAGGGACGATCCGGAGTCTATCCGGATCCAGAGTCCATGGCAGCGAATGTCGAGCAAGGCCTACCCAGACCGGATCCCAGGCCGGCGGTGTCCGCAAGAAGGGCATCCATGAGCCTCCCCCTTCAGGGCAAAAGCCGCCTGACGTGGCTCTGCGAAGCGCGTTCGATCAGGCTGGACGGCGGCGGCCGTGCTAGGATGACTGATTGGGCTTCGGGCTCCGTGCAGCGGGATGCTGCGAACTCCGCCAGGTCCGGAAGGAAGCAACGGTAGTGGCCTCTGCCGCGTGCCGCGGATTCCCCCGGAGCCCGCTATCCCATACCGCGTCTCCGACCCCGCGTTCCACACGCCGCCCCAGAGACGTATACTCGGACGTACGCTCGCCCGAGGGGCGCTGAGTTTGAGCCTCGCCGGGTTCTAGAAAAGGCTGCAAAGGCCCGCGATGTACCAGGTCATCGCCCGCAAGTATCGCCCGCAATCCTTCGCGGACGTTGTCAATCAAGATCATGTCAAACGTACCCTCACCAACGCGCTCGTGCAGGGGCGCGTAGGACACGGCTACATCTTCTCGGGCCAGCGCGGCACCGGCAAGACGACCATGGCCCGTATTCTGGCCAAGTGCTTGAACTGTGACAAGGGCCCGACGGTCGAGCCCTGCCTGTCGTGCCCAAACTGCAACGAGATCGCGGCCGGCAACGCCATGGACGTGGTCGAGATCGACGCCGCCTCCAACCGCCGCATCGACGACATTCGCGAGCTGCGCGAGAGCGTACGTTATCGCCCGGTCCGCGACCGCTACAAAGTCTTCATCATCGACGAGGCGCACCAGATCACGTCCGACGCCTTCAACGCCTTGCTGAAGACCCTCGAGGAGCCTCCGGAGTGGGTGGTCTTCATCCTGTGCACGACCGAGCCGCATGAGATTCCCGCTACCATCGCCTCGCGCTGCCAGGGGTTCCCGTTTCGCGCCGTGGAACTCGAAAAGACCGTCGAGCGCATGCGCTGGATCTGTGGGCAGGAAGGCGTCGAAGCCGATGAGGACGCTCTGGTTGCCATGGCGCTCGCCGGGGACGGCAGTATCCGCGACGCGCTGTCGACCCTCGACCAGGCCATCGCCTGCTTCGGCAGCAAGCTCGAAGCGCGCCCGGTACGCGACCTGCTCGGCGCCGTGCCGAGCGAGATCACCGACCGCATCGTCACCGCTCTGCGGGAGAGCAAGCCCGCGGCCCTGATGGAGGTGATCGAAGAGATCGTCAGCGAAGGCCGCCACGTGCAGCACTTCTGCGGCGAGCTGACGCGCTACTTCCGCAACCTGCTGGTGATGAAGGTCTCGGGTGCGGAGACGCGGCTTGTCGCCGCCGGACCCGACGAGAAGAAGCGCCTGGCCGCCCACCTGACCGATTTCAGTGAAGAGGACCTGACGCGCTACCTGCAGTTGCTGTTGGAACTTTATCGCGAGCTGCAGTTCTCGACGCAGACGCGGTTCCGGTTGGAGGTGGGGCTGCTGAAGCTGGTCTACGCCGGGCGCCTGGAGCCGATCGAGAAGGTGATCGCGGAGTTAGGTGGCGGGAGCTCGCCAGAAGTGGGAAACAGCGAACCGGGAACACGCACGCCGGGCGCGCCCGTCAGTGCTGGGGCGAATGGTCCCAGCGTGGCGGTCCCGGCTACACCGCAAACGCCGCCTCCTGTGGCAACGACAGTCGCCAACCCTGAAGCCGTGTCGAACGAGAACGGTGCTGCCCTCGCTCGGCGGACGCCCGCCCCGGAAGAGTCAGCACAACCCGCGCCCGGGGACCTGAAGAGCCGGGTCCTCATCGTGCTCAATCGTGACGACCACGAACACCTGGCCGACGCGGTCGAGCATGGCCTGCTGTCGGAATCGGACCACGAGGTGGAAGTGCGCTGCGCCGCCGACTACCGCACCACGTTGGAGCTCGAATCGGCCGTTCTCGCCGAGACGGTAGGCCGGGTCTTAGGGCGCAAAGTTCGTGTTAGGCTTGGGGACAATCTCAGCGAAACAGAAGTCGGGGGTATTGTTTCGGGCAAGCCGCCGGTCGCCGGCGTGGCCGAAGGCACCGTTCCCAACTCCGACTCCGCCGCCCCGGAACCGTCCGCGTCCGGAGGCGAGTTGAGGGAACGCGTGTTGGCCGACCCGCAAGTGCAGCAGATCCAGCAGCTTTTTGAAGGACAGATTCGAGAGGTCAGGAACCTGAGGGGGTACTCGTCGTGAAATTGCCGGGCAACATGCAGAAGGCGATGCAGCAGGCGCAGAAGATGCAGGAGGAGATGCAGAAGCGCATCGCCGAGATTCGCGTCGAGGCGTCCACCGGCGGCGGCATGGTGACGGTCAAGATGGACGGCCAGAAACACGCGCTGGCAGTCGCGATCGAGCAAGACGCCATGGAAGACCGCGAGATGCTGCAAGACATGATTCTCGGCGCCTTCAACGAAGCCACCAAGCGCGTAGACGAAGAGACGCAGAACAAGATGGGCGGCATGTTGAGCGGTCTGGGTTTGCCGCCGGGTCTGGTGTAGGGGTGGACCGCTGTGTCCGCCCGCAATCGCCTGTTTAAGCAACCCGCAATGTAGGGGCACGGCATGCCGTGCCCGTATCTAGCTCAACGGCGCTTCTCCTCTTAACCAACAAACACGCCGCCCCCTCCGCCTGCTCCATATCCTGGAACGAACTGCCCATGAGTGACCTTGCCCCGCCGATGGCCCGCCTGGTGGACGAGTTGAAGCGCCTGCCCGGCGTCGGCGCCAAGTCCGCGCAACGCATGGCCTTCCACCTATTGGGCGTGGAAAAGGAGCAAGCCGAACGCCTCTCCCAGTCCATCTCCGAGATGCGCGCCTCGATCCAGTTGTGCGAGAAGTGCAACAACATCTCCGAAGGCCCGCTGTGCCCCTTCTGCAGCGATCCGAACCGTGCACCGTCGACAGTCTGCGTCATCGAGCAACCCACCGACATCACCTCCATTGAGCGAACCCGCCAGTACCACGGCCTCTACCACGTCTTACACGGCGCCCTGTCGCCCTTGAAGAAAATCGGACCCGAAGATCTGAAATTGAAGAACCTGTTGGAACGTCTGGGCGAGGGCAAGGTGCGGGAAGTGATCCTCGCCACCAGTCCTACTAGCGAAGGCCAGGCCACGGCCTCTTACCTGGCCCGTCTGTTGAAGCCGCTGCACGTCAAGGTCACCCGCATCGGGATGGGCGTGCCGGTGGGATCGGAACTCGAGTTCATCGACGAGGCCACCATGATGGAAGCGATCGAGGGCCGGCGGGAGGTGTAGAGTCGCCGCGCCGATCGAGGAGTCCGTCTACAAGATGATTGGCGAGGAAGGCTTTCGGCGGCTGATTCGCGCTTTCTATCAGCAGGTGCCGGGCGACGATGTCCTCGGCCCCATGTACCCAGCGGACGATCTTGCCGGCGCCGAAGAGCGCCTGGGTGATTTCTTGATCTTTCGGTTCGGCGGTCCGCCGCGGTATATCGAGCAGCGGGGCCACCCACGGCTGCGAATGCGCCATAACCGCTTCCCGATCGACGAGCAGGCGCGCAACCGCTGGGTCGAGTTGATGGACCGGGCGCTCGACGACTCACAACTGGCGCCGCAAGCCGTCCGAGTGCTGCGGCCCTTCCTCCAGGACACGGCGACGTTCATGATCAACCGACGCGGCCCTGATGAACCGGCCAAGTAGCCCGCGCTGGCCCGCCGGTGCTGAGGGGTGGTCATCTCGACCGCGCCGGCCGTCTTCGGTTGCCCTTCCCCCGCCCTCGCGGCCCACGCCTCAACGGTTCAACAAGCCGGGACAGTCGCGCTTGCTACATTGATTCGTACTCTTCGTCCATCCGAAGGTGCGATCTGCATGGCCCTCATCGACAATCGAGCCCAGCGCAGGACGATGTTGTGCGCGATGTATTTGGCCCAGGGGATTCCTTGGGGGTTCATGACCATCGCATTGATCTCCTACCTGACCGAGCGCGGCGTGGGCGATGCGCAGGCCGGCGAGTTGACTGGCATCGTCCTGCTGCCTTGGACGTTTAAGCTCATCTGGGCGCCGATGATCGACACCATGACGATTCGCTCGATGGGCCGCCGGCGTCCCTGGATCATAGGCGCGGAGCTGATGATGGCGTTGTCCCTGCTGGGGATCCTGGCGGCCGGCGACTTGACTGACAATCTGCGCCTGCTGGGGTGGATGTTCTTCGTACACAACGTCTTCTCGTCGCTCCAGGACGTGTCGACCGATGCGCTTGCGGTGGACATCCTACCGTACGAGGAACAGGGCCGGACCAACGGCCTGATGTGGGGCACCAAGCTCATCGGAAGAGGGATCGGGGCGACTGTGATGGCCCACATCATCGATGCGTGGGGCTTGCCGGCAGCGGTCTTCGCTCAAATGATCGTACTGCTCGTGATCATGCTGTTCCCAATCCTGTTCGTCGAGAGGTCCGGTGAAAAGCGGTTCCCGTGGAGCGAAGGGGAAGCCGCCGACGCCGGTTCCCGATCGAGCTTACGCAGTCCGGTCGCGGTTCTTCGAGACCTGCGCCAGGCGTTCTCGATGGTCACGACGTCGGTGTTCTTCGTATTCGGCACCATCAGCATGATCGGCTGGGGAGTGGTCGAGGTGATCACGAAGACGCTTTACACGCAACAGCTCGATTGGACTTTCGTGGAAGTTTCCAACGTGGCCGGGCTTGCCGTTCTCACGGAAATGGCCGGCGCCTTCGGGGGAGGCTACCTCGCCGACCACTACGGGAGACGGAAGATCATGATTGTCGGCCTCGGAGGATATGGACTGCTGGCAATCGTTTTCGGTGTCTTCCCCGCCTTGTGGCACGAGAATTGGTTTGCAGCCGGTTACCTGTTCGTCAACCCGGGTATCCTTGCCGTCGGAGCGGTCGGCTTCTTATCGATGTCGATGCGCATCTCGTGGACTCGGGCGGCCGCCACGGTGTTCACGATCTTTCTCACGGTGTCGAACATTGGGCACGTCGTGGGTAACTGGCTGGTCGGAACTCTTCGGGTTACGTGGGCCTTGTCATACCAGCAAACCTTCTTCGCAGTAGGGGTGTTCATGCTCGCACCGCTGCTGATGTTGCTGGCCGTACGGATTGAGCAGGTGGATCGGCGAAAGAAGCGGTACGCACAGGGAGCAGGCTAGCCGTTTGATCTGATTGGCGGATCTGAGTCCCGGAAGCAGCGGGCCGTGACAGGGGATCGCGCAAGCTATAGGCTCACGCCACATGAGCCGTGGGTGCCGCTACGGTGCCGCGGCGGTGGTGCCCACAGCCGTGCCGATGACTTCCCCGGAGACGATGATTTCGACGCGGCGGTTCTGTTGACGGCCTTCGCGCGTGTCGTTCGAAGCCACCGGCATCGAGAACGCCAATCCGAGCGAGCTGACGGCATGTTCGAGGAGCCCCTGACTGACCAAGTATTCGCGGACGGCCTCCGCCCGTTGCTCGGAGAGCCGCTGGTTGAACTCCTCACTGCCTATGTTGTCGGTGTGGCCTTCCGCCTGGAGGCGCAGTCCCGGGTAGGTCAAGACGATGCCGGCGAGCCGGGCGAGCTTCTCGCGCGCCACGGGCCGCAAAGCGAACTTACCTGTGTCAAACAGGACATCGGACAGGTTGACGACCAGGCCGCGATCCGTGTCCCTTGTTTCGAGGACCAGATTGAACTGCTGCAAGAGCCTGGCGCGTAGCTCGGCCTTCTCCTGTTCGGCCTGCCAGCGCCCCTGCTCGGCCTCTTCGGCCTCCCGCCGCGCTTGCTCGGCGGCGCGCCGGGCGGCCTCTCGTTGAAGCTCGGCCTCGGCTCGTTGGGCATCCGCGCGAGCCTGCTCGGCCGCCGCCCGAGCGGCGGCGACTTCAGCGAGCAGGCGGTTACGGTCCGCCTCGGCCTTTTCCGCCTCCGCGCGGGCACGAGCTTCTTCCTCGGCGATACGGCGTGCCTCGGCTTCGGTGGCTCTGGCCCTGGCCTCGGCTTCTCGCTCGGCGGCTGCGCGTCGTTCATTGGCGAGGGCTTCTTCTTCCTGGCGTTTGACGGCAAGTTCACGCGAGTCTTCAGCAAACTGCACGGCCTGCCGGGCTTGCTGGATGACTTGCTTGCGCTTGGATTTGTTGGGCAGAAGGCGGTCGGCCATCTCCATGCCGGCTTCCGCTTTGCGAAAGACTTCGGGTGCGTATTCGGGAGCGCCCACCGATTTTGCAATCTCGAGGGCGTTGCGCGCCTGGTACACATGAAGCGGGACCCGTTTCAGATCGACACTCAAGGCCAGAGGGTTCGCCAAGCGCTCGTATTGGCCTCTTTGGAGTAGCTCGTATTTCGTATCGATGATAAAGATGCGGCCTTTCGTGCCCTTGCGGATCTCGTTCTCCATAACGATCAGGTCACTCGGCACGCGGACGGCGAAGTGCGGCTCCGCGGTGACGATGAGCCCGAAGACCTGGAGTTCCGAGGTGACGTTCAGCTTGGCCCGGCCGCTCTTGCTGAGCAGTAGCTCGCCGAGATTGTTTGGGCGGCCGTCGGGAGAAATGGACCACATCACGTAGGTGAGGTACTCGGCGCCGAACTTGGCGGGCGGCTCCACGAATTGAAACTGGACTTCGATTTCGATGTACCCTTTCTTGCTTTCAACCTTGGCCTCTCCCCGCGCCCGAGGCATCAAGCTAGTGTAGTGCGTCAAGCAGATTGCACCTTATGCAGGGCGGCACGTCCGCGCTTGACTTTCTCGAGGATGTCGGAGGCGGTCGCGGTCCAGATGAAGGGCGTGGGATGCCCGTTGTGCTGGGCGATGTAGTCGTCAATGGCGGCGACGAGCTCGTCCACGCTGCGAAACACGCCGCGGCGCAGGCGCTTGACGGTGAGATCGCGAAAGAATCGCTCGACCATGTTCAGCCACGACGCCGAGGTCGGGGTGAAATGAATGTGGAAGCGCGGGTGACGATCGAGCCAACGCTTCACAGCGGCATGCTTGTGGGTGGCATAGTTGTCCACGATGAGATGAAGCTGTTTGTCCTTGGGAGTGCGGCGGTCAATTAAGCGCAGGAAGCGCAGCCATTCCTGGTGGCTGTGTCGGGGCATGCACTCGGCGATCACGCTGCCGTCAAGGCTGTTGAGCGCCGCAAACAGGGTGGTCGTGCCGTTGCGCTTGTAATCGTGGGTCATCGTTTGGCCGCGTCCCTTTTTGAGCGGCAGGCCGGGCTGGGTGCGATCGAGGGCTTGGATTTGGGACTTCTCATCGAGCGAGAGAACCAGAGCATGCTCAGGCGGATTGAGATAGAGTCCGACGATGTCGTCGAGTTTCTCGGCGAAACGCGGGTCATTGCTGAGCTTGAGGGTCTTGACGCGGTGGGGCTTGAGGCCATGGGCGCGCCAAATCCGTCCCACGGTGGAAGCGCTGACGCCGGCCGCGGCGGCCATGGTGCGGCGGCTCCAGTGGGTGGCGTTGGACGGTTTCTCGCGGGTGGTCTTGTGGATGATCTGCTGTACTTTCTGCTTCGAGACGGCAGGTTTACGACCGGGCCGTGGGGCGTCTTTTGCAATGCCGGCGATGCTGCTTTCGAGAAAGCGCGTGCGCCAGCGGGCCACCAACTGCCGCGAGACACCGAGCTGTGCGGCGATCTGCTTATTCTCGAGACCGTCGGCGGCCAGCAGGACAATCCTGGCTCGCAGGGCGAGACGAACGGCGACTTGGCGGCCGCGCGCGTAGCGGTCCAACTGCTTGCATTGCGCTGTGTTCAAAGTTACTGGTTGTGCTCTTCGCATCCCATGCCTCCTGTTAATAGAGACGATGGGAAGCCAATATAAGTTACATTATTTATGGTGCACTACACTAGCCAGGATTTCCAATTTGGCCCTGGCACGGCAGCAGTATACACCCGCGCCGCTCCGAACAGCACGTCTGTTCGCGCTGAACCCTGCACATCACCTCCGCCGGTAGGCTCCAGAGCTCGTCCGTCCGCTCACAGTCGTTGATTGAGCGGGCTGAACGGCGCTCCGGCCGACACTGCTCCCTGCGAGACCTTTGTTGTGGGGCCACCGACTACTGATCCATGCCAAAAAGGCTACCCTCCGGGCACAGGCAGCACCGACAGCCGTCCCAGCATCTCGCCGAACAGCCGCCTGTTCAGATGCCCTTCGGCCAGGAGCAGCCAGTTGATACCACGCGTGCTTGACCACACGGCCCGGATTGTCCGCAACTGGTACGAAGAGTTTCGCGACCGCGAGCAGTAAGTCTCACCAAACGAACTACATAGGGCTTGTTCGCAGAAAGGTGTTGGGATATCGGGATCGCACTAGCAATCGGGGGTGCAGGGACCTCCGGCGGGCCGCCGTGGACCTGAAAGCCGAGTCCCATCAATCGCTTGGATCAACAGAAGCGTTGTTGCGTCCGCACGCTGCGCGCAAAATGGCTGTGAGGGGATGGCCCACAACCGTCGCTATCGGGGCCGTCAGAAGAGGTCGGAACTCTCCGGCAGATCGCTGGGCTTTCTCTCCAGGCCCCGCAACTCTTTACCCGGCTTGAAGCGAACGGCTTTCCCCGGCGGGATGCGCACTTTCTCGCCCGTGCGCGGGTTGCGGCCAATGCCCGTCTTGCGGGGTTTGATCTGGAAGACGCCGAAGCCGCGCAGCTCGATGCGCTCGCCGCGCTCCATGGCTTTCTTCATCGTCCCGAAGACCGTTTCGACGGCCAGCTCGGCCTTGGTCTTGCTCAAGCCCGTTCGGTTGACGACGCGGGTGACGATGTCGTACTTGATCATTCGCTTGCGGCTGTACCGCGCCGCCAGTCGCCTGGTCCAGGACTTCCGCTTGGCCGTCCCGGCAAGGCCAGCTTAGCCGAGCGACGGCTTTGGTGCAACGTTCTTCGCACTGTGGGAATGTTCGGTGTTCCTGTCTCCGCCAGTGCGGCCGGGAAGGCGACGAGCCCCGCAGCAACCGGCTGGTGGCGGAGGGGGGCACTCCGAGATTCGGAAAAAGTGAAAAATGAAAAAATCCGGCTGCGAAGTCAGCCGGGGTCTACTGGGGCCGGGGGGCCTGCTGTGGGACAAAGGCGGACCGCCCGTCGAGCTTGCCGTGGGATCGAGGCACGCGACAGGGCTTCGCTCGGGATCAGCCACGGCGGGCAGCATCCGCTCCGCGGGCCGGCAGGCGGGCTCACGCGAGGCGGTAGAGAGGGCTCGCTCGGTCGCGGGGGGATTCGGTGACGGTCACGGCAGGGCGACAACCGGCCGGTTCGGGGGGCACCTTACAGGCCGACAACGAACACGGAAGGAACGACCAACGAGACGGGGAGCCCACAGAGCGGAGAGGCGGTCCGCGAGCGCCTGGTTGTACGATCGCTTGGCGGCTTCGTGAACCTAATGTTGGTGCCGGCTTTGAGCGAGCTACAGACTCTCGCCAGATAGAACACCCGCTTACGACAATCGTTTCAGTGTGGCCCTGCGGAGAGCCTGCAAGAGAGAGGTGTATCGCGATGCACCCGCGACACCGGTGCAGGGCCTCAACCTCGTTGCCCTAACATCTCCCTCAACCTCACCTTCAGCGCTTGTTCCCTGGGTGTCCGTCCCTGGCTTGAGAGCCACCCTTCGACCTGGCCGACGTTAGCCTCATGAGACTCCGCATCCCGGCGCAGAGTGATCGTCAGTGTTGTTCCCGTTCCGGGTCGCACGGTGTCCGGCAGGTCTGAGTCGCGGAACGCCTTCAGAGCCAGGGTCGCCGCCTCGTACAAGGACGTGGCACTGACCTCCACCGAATGACCCATCCCATTCAGGTCACGGAAGGACACCTCGCAGACACGCGACACGAGGGACATGATATCAGGTATGTTCGCCTTCTGTTCGCTTGCGTGACGAGCGCCAGTAGGGCATACTTTAGTCTGGATCGCCAGCAGGTCCCCACTCCCCCACGCCTGAATGCACGCCTGACCGGTGAGGACCTTGAGCAGCCCCTTATCGTTGGTCACGTGGGCAGCAATCGCGACACCGCCCTGCTCGCGTACCTTGGCGAGGATGTCCACAAAGGCCTTGTCAGCCAACTTGGCCGATGGATTCGTGTCGGTGATGCCGAACCCGCCGAGGTAGCGAGCGAGGAGGTCGTCCGCGGTATCGGGGGCATAGATGCACAGAACGTGAATACCTTCGCTCGACGACAACTCGAAGCCGGGAAAGATGTGGATGCCACGTCCTTTGGCGGCGGCGCGGAACGCGGAGACGCCGCCGCCGTGGTTGTGGTCGGTGATGGCGAGCACGGTGACGCCGAGGTCCGACGCTTTCCCAACGATCGCCCCGGCGTGATCGACAGCGTTGCCGGACGGTGCGTTGCCCCGGTACGTGGAATCGTAGTGGTGAGGGTTCACCTGAAGCGCGCAACGATGGAACACCGCGCCGCTCGGGAGTTCCCTTGCCTTGGTGATCACATCATCGGCAGCCATGGGGCACCTCATGTTGGTACAGGGCGCTCGCTCGAAGCCTGTCGAGCCAGGACCGGATCGATTGCTTCCGGACTGATTCCTTGTTCATGGCATCGAGCGGGTGAGCGACTTCGACGAACTTGCAATGCGAGTTAGTAATGGATGTGTCGTTGAAAATTCGCAGCGCTGACCTTAGCCTTCGCTGCATAACCCCGCTGGCGATAATATCGCCAGCCTGACGCCCCGAAAGGGCCGTTTCTTTGTTCCTTCCTCTCATGACGGCTTCCCCGCTCGCGCAAGTAACTCCGCGAAGTCGTAGTTCACACTGGTCACACCGAAATCCGGTTCACGCTGGAAAGGCTGACGAACGTAGTGGACTCGGTGGTCTGTTCCGTCAACGAATTCGACGATCCCGAGGATGAAGTCCTCGGGCTTGTTCAGGGAGTACAGAATCTCGTTACGCGTGACCGTAATCGTTGCCGCGCCGCTGGCCCGTCCCTTGACCTCGATGAATCGGAGCTTGCCCGTGTCCGGCACGCGGCTTTCGATGTCGTACCCCAGTTTCTCGAACTCCCGGTCAGTCGGGTCAAACCCAAGGCTCCGCTCGAGCTCCATAATGATTTTGCGCGCACGGGCGGCCGATTCCTGCGTATCAACGGCCGTTCTTGTGCCCACCGATTCACGCCCACTTATTTCATCGATGAGACCCTTGGGCACGACCAGCAATCCTCCCAGCACCACCGGTGGCAGAGGTGAGATTTGCGCCTCGAGCTGGAGTTCCTCAAGCCGCTTCTGGAGACGTGTTTGCAGCGTATCCGCGCGCTTGCGGGCTTCACCTGAATTGAGCCTCGCTCCGGTCTTGCCCGCCTGCTCCTGCAGTTTGAGTTGCTCGGCTCGATGATCCCAGTAGGTGATCTCTTTTGTGAGGCGGTCCTTTACGGCCACTTCGGTCTTGGTGATCAACGCCAACTTCGCATCGCGCACCTCCGCCAAATGCTCCGGGACCACAGTCGCAACAGCGTAGCCCTGCGCCTTCTTTTCCATATCCCGGGCGATCCACGCGCACTGCGGCCGCTCGAGGATCTGTTCCAGACCGGGATCGCCTTCAGCAAGCGGCCGATAGTCGAGGTAGGGCGCATAGTGCACATGGCGGGTCACGCCATCCGCATCAAGTTCCACGTACAGCATGCGCTTGGAGACGATCCGACGGTCCCTCGAGCGCGTCAGGCTCGCATCCTGGATCGCGTGCTCAAGAAAGAAGAGCACGCGCGGCTTGTTGCCCTCGTCACGCTCGTCGACCAACACAGCGCCCCGTTTCAAGAGATCCCGGTGTCGTTCCAGCGTCAGGTCGATGACCGCATCCAGCAATGGGTGCCCGGGACACACAAACGCCGCCAACTGGTGCCCTTGGGGCGCCACCAAAGATTTCTCGAAGGCGATGCGCTCGTACCGGGGAAGGACCGGTTCCCCAATACCAATCAATCGATCTCGATTCCGAACGGGTGCGGGAACGTGGGTGATCTCGTAGCGACTAGCCTCACGCTGCTTGGCTGAACCCCCCAAGCGTTGAAACGCCTCCCGAAAGAACGACTCGATGTAGTGAGGTTGTAGACGGCGGGCTTCGGCCCGCTCCATTTCCTCACGTATTCGGTGCACTCGGCTTGCGTCCATGGCGTCGTGCGCGAGAGCACGCTCCTCCAGCAGGTCCTGGAGCCTGCCGCGGTCCAGGGCATGATCGACCGCCGTCGTGAGGCGCGCTCGGACCTCCGGTTGTTCCCCGTAGCGGATTGCCTCGACCAGGAGCTCGCGGAGGGGCCGCCCTTCGAAGTGGAGCTTGCCGAGCACATCGAATACCTGCCCGCCGAGGGCTTGCCGCGCCTGCTCCAACTTGTCGAGGAGCTTGTAATAGACGTCGCCCTCCCTCGTTTTATCCGCGACGAGGTTCCAGAGGTGACACACTTCCGTCTGGCCAATGCGGTGAATCCGACCGAACCGCTGCTCCAATCGGTTGGGGTTCCAGGGCAGATCGTAGTTCACCATCAGGTGGGCGCGTTGCAGGTTGATGCCTTCGCCGGCCGCATCCGTGGCGAGCAGCACCTGCACGTGCGGGTCGTGGCGGAAGGCTGCCTGGGCCTTGAGTCGGTCCTCGCGGCCCATGCCGCCGTGAATCAGAACAACCGACTCCTCACGTCCCAGCAGGGTCGTGATGCGCCTGTGCAGATAACTCAGCGTATCCCGGTGCTCGGTGAAAATGACCAGTTTTTGCTTCGGAGACGAGGTCGGTCGGGGAATATCGCCGGCGCCGTAGGGAACGTCCGCCTTCGCGATTTGCCCAGCGAGTCCGCGTGCCGTGAAGATTTCACCGAGCAGGCTTGCCAGCTCTCGCCATTTTGTGTCTGCGCCGCTCCGCCGCACTCCAAGCGCAAGACCTTCCAGATTCTTGAGCGTCTCAATCTCAGCCTTTAGCTCGGCGATTGATCGCGCCGCCGTCGCCCGGTCGAGAATTTCCTCCTCGGCGGCCTCGACTTCGTTCTCGGGGGCCTCGTCCAGGTCCTCGACATCCTCGGGGTCGAGCTCCGGTCCCGCGGCGGCAAATGCGATGGTGGCCTGGCCACCACGCTGCAGCACCTCGAGCTCACGCAACCGGCTCTCCAGACGCTCGCGGCGGCGGCGCAACGACTGATAGATGGCCTCAGGAGAAGAGGCGAGTCGGCGCTGCAGAATCGTCAAGGCGAAGCCGACGGTGCCAGCTCGCTGGTCGTTCTCTAGCGCCTCCGCACGATTGAATTCCTCGCGCACGTAGTCGGTGACGACCTTGTAAAGGTGGGCCTCCGTCTCTGAGAGGGTGTAGGGAACCGTGTGGGCAATGCGCTCTGGGAATAGCGGCGTGCCGTCGAACTTGAGCAGATTCTCTTTCACCATGCGGCGCATCAGGTCAGAGACATCGGCGACATGAACGCCATCGCGAAAGCGCCCCTCGAATCGGTCTCCGTCGATGAGCGCCATGAAGAGCTGAAAGTCTTCCTCTTTCCCGTTGTGCGGAGTGGCCGTCATCAATAGGAAATGGCGGGTGAGACTCGACAGCAGTTGCCCCAGCCGGTAGCGCTTCGTGTACTTGATCTCACCACCAAAGAACGTCGCCGACATCTTATGGGCCTCATCGCACACGACGAGATCCCAGCGGCAATCCGGAGCTTGCAGCTTCTGCTGAACGTCCTCGTTGCGAGAGAGCTTGTCCAGCCGGGCAATGACGAGATTGGCTTCCAGGAACCAGTTTCCTGTGCGCGCTGCTTCGAGCTTGTCGTTCGTCAGGATGTCGAAGGGCAGGTGGAACCGACGGTAGAGCTCATCCTGCCATTGCTCCGCGAGACTACCGGGACAGACGACCAGACACCGCTGCAGATCACCGCGAGCGATCAACTCCTTGATGAGCAGCCCCGCCATGATGGTTTTGCCGGCGCCCGGGTCATCGGCGAGAAGAAAGCGAAGAGGCTGACGGGGCAGCATGGATTCGTAGACCGCGGTGATCTGATGGGGCAACGGCTCGACGACCGAGGTATGCACGGCGAGCACCGGGTCGAAGAGATGCGCGAGGCGGATTCGCTGCGCCTCGGAGACCAGACGGAACAACGCGCCGTCTCCGTCGAAGCTCCATGGCCGGCCGACTTCGACGATCTCGAGCCGGGGTTCGTCGTGACGGTACAGAAGCTCATTCGCGACCTTTCCGGTCGGCGTCTTGTACGTCAACTCGAGCGCTTCAGAGCCGAACCACTGCACGCTCACCACCGTGACGAGGCCGTCGGACAGGATGCCGCGCACCGCAGCGTTGGCCTGGAGATCTTCCAGCTTCATGCTCCGTTTCTGTTCTCTGTTCATATTCGAGACCCCGATGCGCCCCCCGAAGGGGTTAACTCCGTAGCTGAAGCGGTGCGATCTCGACTCGTCACCATCCCAACAACCGTGTTCCCTCGGTCGGGCTCTTTGGAATATGGTGACATTCCGTAGGCATGTCGCTCAGTTGCCACATAAGGTCATGGGCGTCGCGACGTATCTCTATCAGGTGGGGATGCCGTCATCTCGGTCGTCTACTATCGCTAGGCTCCCTACGGCTACTGGTTGCGGCTCGTAGTGCTCGACGTCTATCTCACCCTCTCGTGCCTGCGCCTGCTCGACGGCGTAGGCCGCCTGTAACCGTATCCAGATCTCCGTCGTAGAGCCGAAAGCCTTCGCAAGGCGGACCGTCATGTCGGCTGAAATACGGGCGTGACAATTCACCAGCTTCGAGAGTGCTTGGCGACTGACGCCGAGGACCTTTGCACCTTCGGTAACGACTCCAGGATTTTCCTTTGGGCCAACGACTATACTGGGGCCCCTGCACCAACCTCTTATCGTGCCAACCAACTTCCCCGTTTGAGCCATAAACGGGAACGTCGCCATCGTGTCGACTGTCTGCTTTCAACGCCTTTCCAACTGTCCAAATTAGCGCCGAGAGTGCCCTGTTGGACAGGTTAAGTCCTTAGTCTTCAGTGCGAAGCTGCTCCGGTCCAGACCAGGTCTCCCCGACTGGCTGATGCTGTCCAAATTGCGGAGCTACTCAGGCGGCCCCCCCGGTTTGGCTCGGACTGCCCCGAGAACTGCTGTTTACGGGGCCTTTTGCACTTGCAATGGGGCTACATAGGCCTTCCCCACCTACGCATTTGCTGTCCAAATAACGGCGACGAAATTCTAATTTGGACAAGACTGAGTTCCACCAAGTCCCCCAGCGTCCTCACCTCCCAGCTTGCAGTTTCAACGGCCATTGGCTCTCGCCTCGATATCGTCGCATCGACTCACGAGATCTTCGAACCGCTCTTCATCATCGAGCAGCATACCGTCACTCAGCATCCGGTCGTAGTCGTCGGCGAGCACGTCGTAGGCTGGGCCTTTTGGCCGCAGCTGCAACCCACCGGAAACCGCAGCTTCGTATTCAATCCAACGTCCTACGGTATCCTTTTCCGCAAAAAACGCCGCTTTGTGGCGTGCGACAGAAAGCGCGAGGTTTCGGTCGGCCAGTGCCTTCGCGGCATGGCCGGCGTCGTCCAATCGAACCAAGTCATGCCAATGCCTGGAAAGACGTGCCCCCCGGTGTCGCTGCTGCCGGCAAAAGACGTGTATGGCCGTGGCCTTCTCCCAAAAGGTGCGCTCGGCCAACATGACGGCAGGGCGCGCCGAGGGAAAGGTGATATCCGGCAGAAACGTCGCCGCATCGCATTCGGTTCGTCGCTCTTGGCGAGGCTCGCCGGTCGAGCGCGCGCCGAACTCCACCATCACTTCCGGCCGGACAAAACGGTAGTCATCGAACAGCGGCTCATAGCCGACAGAAATGCGGTCTCCTTCAGCACAAAGCCGAGCGGAGAAGCCGACCCGTGCCAGGCCCGCGTGAATAGCCGGCAGTGCTTGTTCTTGCGCCCATCTCGCCAGCCGTGTCCGGATCGCCCGCGTCCAGCGTCGTTCCTGGCTGCGTGTAGCCGGGAGCGCCTCCTCGCCGGCATTGGCCACTAGGTCGGGAGCGAAGCCCCGGATGTCGTAGGTGATATCGATGTCCTCGGAGAACCGGCGGATCGCGTGATAGGCCTTCGCCAACGACGTGCCCCCCTTGAACACCAGGTCCCGGCCAAACGGTGCGTCGAACAGCACGGATAGGGTCTGAACGACCCAGATGTCCTTTTCCAGCAGATGCGCCCGGCGGCCGCTGAGACTGGCGGCGACTTCCAGCGCGTCGCGCCTGTCCTGGGCCGAAAGCGACTGGAACGGGGCGTTAGCCACGAGCCACCAGCGCGCTCACGGGCATCGCGATCCATGCCGGCAGGATCGCGCGCGCCGCAGCCAATTCGGTAAGATCTACCGTGGAGAGAGCGCGCTCGACGACACCGAAAGCCTCTGCGATCTCCCGGGGTCCCAGCCAAGCTAGGGCACGCACCGCATCACCAGCCGGTCGCTGCGGAGCCACGAGTTTCCAGCGAGGGGCATGGCGCAAGCCGACGCTCTGCGCACCAAGCCGCAACGTGCGGCTCGGTCCCGACGTCAGGTACACCGATCGGACCGGCATCTGCGTGGTGAGGCCAAGGACGTGTGCCGCCGACGCACCGCAGGCAACAATAGTCTCACCCCACAACGCAGCAAGCGCTGCAATGACCTTTTCGACGGCGGGTGCACGAAAACCAAAGCGGGTCTTGACGGGTCGCACATAGACCCCCTGGCAGATCCGCAGGAGTTCTCCCCGGCGGGCCAAGCGGGACAACGCTTGGTCGACCGCCGCGCGGTTGCCCAGATGAAGCAAAGCGCTCGGGCAGAGCGGCGCTCCCTCGGGCAACGTCGCCGCGTACTCCACGATGCGGTGCGGCAGACTGGACATAACCACCTCCTGCTCATCCAGGTACTATATGTCAGAAATATAACATAAAAACTGACTCCATGCGCACGACAAGAAGGTGACTGAGGGACCAAACTCCCTTCTTGTGTGCCAAACGGATAAGTTGTTGTCGACTAGGCTCGACGAGGTGCTGGCGTACAGCGTCCAAGGCACAGCCTGATCCGCCCTCACCCCCAAGGCTGGGGCGGCTGATAACTCAAACAGCTTGTCCGTCAGGTCCTCGGCGCCGCCGGGATCTGGACAAACGGCACGCTGACCTGTGCCGCCGCGCGGTCGAGGTGAGGGGATGTCATGGAACGCAGGGCGCCGAGGATTTCGTCAAGTCGATGAAACCAGGCGGGTTTGGGAGGGCATGGGAGGGGCTCCTGCTCTACTACATGTTAGGGAGCGATCCGGCATTATGGCCCGCCGGGGAGCGGCGGGAGAGGGGGTTGATCATGCCTCTCGCATGGCTACCTCCCTAAAAGAACCAATGTAGTCAGTTTATATCATGACGCATGGCGGCGTAGAAGAACTGCTCGGCGGCGAAAACGGCGGCCGGGCCTCCGCGCTGCACGATGGCGGCCAAGGCCGTTGCCCTGGCGGGTGTTTTGGGGGAGGGGAACTAGGGCTGGTGGATGGTCGGGCGTATTGGGTCCGGGGGCGGTTCTTTTAGTGAATGATAATATCCTATTCGCCCGGCTTTGCCGATGTCGCCATCGCGGCCACGGCCGGGTGCCATGGCATGACCATCCTAACGCGCAACCTGCGTCACTTCACCCCACTCGACATCCCGGCGATCGATCCCTTCGAGGGGTTGCCTTGACTGCGTGGTATTGGGGCGCCACACCGACGATTTTTGTTTTTGGGCCCACGCGCGATTCCACCATCCTGTCAAATCGGCACTCTTGACGAGTTGGTTCAGCACAGGTGCCCTCGCTGCTTCGCGTACTCGCGCCCCCCCCCCATCCGACCTTATGCAACTCTGCACAAGTGCACGACTGATTAGATGTTCCTTGACACGCACCTCCTCCTTAGATGATGATCAGAACTGCAATTATGCACAAGTGCATTGTTGCAGATAACCAGGGGTGCACATGAAAACGATCGCTATTGCTATGCAGAAAGGCGGCGTCGGGAAATCCACCCTGACGCGCTCGCTCGCAGTGGCAGCCAGCAAGGTCGGCTACAATGTGCTCGCGCTCGATATGGACGCGCAGCAGTCCATATCGCAATGGGCTGAACGGCGCGACGAGCAACTGCCCGCCGTCAAGTTTTCGAGCGAAATCGAGCTCCCCAAGATGCTAGACCGCGCCGAGCGCGCTGGATGCGACCTCGTGATTATCGACACACCGCCAGCGCGCAGCACGGAAGGTCCCGCCGCCGTTGAAGAGGCCGACTTCGTAATTGTTCCCTGCACGCCAGACATTGAAGCCTACGAGCAGCTTCCGCGCACAGCACGGCTCGCCCGCACGACCGGCAAGCCAGCCGCCGTCGTCCTGACTATGGTCCATCCCAACAGCCAGACCGAGGAAAAGATCGCCCGCGAGGTATTCACGACCATCGGCATTCCAATGGCCGAGGCGATCCTACACCGCTTCAAGGTGCATCGAGACGCCAGCCGGGAAGGAGTCACGGCGCAGGAAATGGAACCCGACAGCAAGGCGTCGCAGGAAATACAGGCCTTATGGGATTGGGTCTGTGCCGAATTGCAACTTAGCATAAGTGCACCTGTGCACAAGATAGCGAGACGCTAGTTATGGCTAAATCAAAAGTCACTGCGGAGAGCTTCCTGAAAAACATGGGGGTCGGAGAGCCCGAGGTCACAGCGGTTGTCGCCACGCCAGCGCCGGGCCGGGCCGGGCTTAAGCATATAGGCGGCTACTTTAACAAGGAGACGACCGAACAGGTTGCCATCCTGCGTGCCCGCCTCGGCCTCAATAATTCCCAGCTCCTCAAACGGGCGATCGAGGAATTGTATAGCCGCGAAATCGCTGCCCGGAAATTTGGCGATCGTTAGAGTAATAGTGCATCCGTGCCCTTGTGCACATCTGCACAATTCTCGTCGTCTCTCGAACGGCAGATCCTTTAGCCCCAGACCCCGAGGACCGTCTCGGCGTCAAGGCGTGCATTTGCCGGGTCATGAACGCCACTCGGCAACAGCGGATTGGCCTTCGTAATCCTGCGCTCGGATCGCTGTACCAGAACGGACACGAGCACCTGGACCCTTAAATCTTTTCCCCGTAGCGCTCTCCAAAATCGCTGGTGCGCTGCCCCCCAGGAGAGAATCTTGCTACCTTGGTCCACCTTGGAAGTGAAGATACCGCGCGCTATCAGTTGGATAGGCTGGCACCTCAGCAGGGGTTAGTTGAACGCTGTCAAACGTTAGGTTTGACGTAAACGTTGAGCCCTATTTTGACCTCCACGCCATTCGCATCTTTAACGCCGATATTACCCTGAGTCGACGCCACCCTTCTGGTTTTTCCAGAGGCGCTGATGTCGCCGCGGTGGTTCAGGTCAACATGAATCACCAAACGGTTATCATCCACCACTTCGAATTTAACGTTTTCCACTGGTATTGGCCTCCTTTGGGGTGGGTCCTACGAACCCACCAATTGTACCTGCCTCGCCACCGATCTGGGGCAAATCGACCTGCAAGTGTTAGCGCCGGAGAGAACATAGTCCACATTGGGGACCCCCGAAAACATGGGGTGAAAAGGTAGGCTGGCAAAGATCCCAGCTTCGCCAGTGGCACCGTTCCCGGTATTCCCGCTGGCGTTGGCAATGATCGGCCCGAATCTCCGGGTCCTGCTGGTAGCGGCGGTTGGCCCGCCGCCTCTGTTTGCGCCGCATCCGGCGGCGGCACTCATCCCCGCAGTAGACCTGCCCCCCGATAACAGGAACGGCAGATGTAAAACATCACCCCGCAACCTCGGCAAAACAACTGTCGCCACAGCACTTCTCTGGCCATACCCCGCACGATTCCATAGCGGCCTGTGAGCCTTGAAGGGTTGGCGGGTTCTCTTGTGGTTCTTGTCTGGGGGACGTGGGAGCATGGGCCGATTGCCTCTGAGCCGCAGGGTCGGGGTCGTCAAGCGTTACCGATGCGCGGTGGAGGCGAAAGCCTCCGGGACGCGATGACGCGGAGGAATGGACCGTAACCGAGGCGAGGAGAAAAGACTTGCCCTTTGTCCAGGATTACCGTTTTGGCCATCCCGGTACTGACAGCATAGGCGAGCCACGGCTGCGGTGCAACGTTTTCGCACTGCTTTCACGTTCGATCCTGCTTTCTTCGCCGGTCCGCCTTCAGATCGGGTCCGGTCAAGGCGTTCCGGCAACGCCAGCGGCCACTCTGCCGACACCGCTCCGACCTTGCCTCTCGGCAACTCCCCGCTCCGGCTGCCCCGCGCTCGCCGCGTTACCCTCCGGGCACAGGCAGCGCCCAGATCCTGCTCAGCATGTCACCGAACAGCCGCCGGTTCAGATGTCCCTGGGCCAACAGCAACCAGTAGTAGCGGGCATGTTTGACCAGACGGCCGCCGGTCTTCATTAGCCGCTGCTGCAAGCTCGTCAGCGACCAGCTCTTGATCCTGTGCGGCAGCCCCAGCCGCCGCCACAAGTTGCCCAGGTTATAGGCCAGCACGCTGAGTTGCAGTCGCACTTCGTTGGCCCGGAAGCGATGGCACGACAGCCGCGTCCAGTGCGTGGCCTGTTTGCCTTCCTTGATCCACTGCTCGGCCGTGCCGCGCTTGTTGTAGAAGCGCACCACCGAGCGGCTTGGCAAGCGCAGGCTCGTCACGATGAATCCGACCCGCGGGAACAGCTCGCCCTGGTGATGTTCGACCTGGGCGACGATCCGCCTCGCCTGCGACCAACTCTCCGCCTGATAGCGAAAACTCTTGTAGCGCACCAAGGGCTTCCGGGAGGGCCTTCCCGGCGGGCGAAACAAGATGTCTTCGATCTCCAATTCCAAGCTCTTGTTGGCCGGAATGCGAATGGCGTACTGCACTCCGCGTTTCTCCGAAGACTCATAAATCTCCGGCTTAGCAAAGGCCGCATCGCCGCGGAAGGTGACCTGTTTGCCCGCAGCCTGTTGGCGCTCGATCTCCGGCAGCAGCAACTCGTCCCAGTCGTCAGCGCTGTGCACATTGCCGGGACGCAGCTTGGCGGCCAGACAATCGCCGTGCTGGTTGAACAGCAACAGTGGGTGGTAGCAGATGGACTCGAAATGGCCGTTATAGGCGCTGCCTTCTTGTTGGCCATGGACGGGGCTCTCGGTGGAGTCCATGTCGAGAACGACGCGCTCGCAGTCGTCCGTCGTCTCGGCTTGCGCGACCAACTCGCGGTTCACCGCCATCAATCCCAGCAGATTCTCCTCACTCGCGAGCAGCCCTGTCTCGAAGCTCTGTAGCCGCGAGGTGAGCGCCCCGCCGCGATCCCAGTTCTTCTGCGAGCCGATCAAGCGAAAGGTCGGATCGGCGGATACTCGAACGGCGTCATTGAGGTCCTCGTAGCCGGCGAGTCGGCTGTAAACCGACTGCCGCAGCAGATCGGCCAGCGGGAACTTCTTGTTCAAGCCTTGTCGCGAGTCGCTGAGATGCTCCTCGATCAGCTTCCCGAGCCCGAGCCGTTCGTCCAACTCCCGAACCAGGATCAGCCCGCCGTCGGAAGTGACACGCGATCCTTGGAAATCGACTTTCAACAAACCGTTGAAGCTTAGCTGGAACGGCTTGTTTTGTTTTTCACCCATTGGGTGTTGGCCTCCATGGCGTCCTCATCGGGCTCTAGCCCCTATGAATAAAGACGCTCAAGGCCGCCGGAAGGTCGAGAGGTTTGAATCAAATTGGAAATGCGGGTTTAGATAGTGTTAATTATCATGAAACGATATCTATTGACTCCCGCATAATATAGAGTCAGTCAAAACAAAGAGAAGACTGTTTCCAGAAGGCCGTGATCAAACGCGGTTTGCGGTACATGCGGCGGAGTGCCTTGCGGGCCCGCTCGTTCAGCTCGCCGTAGTCTTTCGGACAGACGTTCGGCAACTCGTGCTGCTTCCAGTAAGCCCAGATGTATTCCACCGGATTCAACTCCGGCGCATAGGGTGGCAAGTACTCGGTTGCGATGTGGCCTTCGGAGAGTTCGATGAACTCTTGCACCAGGCGGCTACGGTGCGCCGGCAGCCGATCCCAGACGATCAGCAGCGGGCGATCGATATGACGTACCAACGCCTTGAGAAAGTCGGTCACTTGCTCTTTGCCGATCGCACCGGGATAGAGCCGGAAGTAGAAGTTACGCAGCGTCAGCCCCGCCGAGACGGAAAGCTTCTCCCAGTTGAAGTTAAACTGCAGCACCGGTGTTTGGCCACGTGGCGCCCAGGTGCGGCAGCGATGCGGCTTCTGACTCAATCCGCTTTCGTCGATGAAGACGAGCGTACGGCCTTCGTTTTGGGCTTTTTTTTAATGCGCTTCCAGGTCTTGCGCTTCCAGGTGCGGATCCGCTCTTCGTTGCGCTCGCGCGCCTTTCCGGCCGGGCGTTGCGGGCTCCAGTCGAGCGCTCGCAGGATCTTCCAGGCGTGGCCTGCGTGGTATGCGACCCCGAACTCGTCTCCGATCAGCCGAGCCACCCGCGGACAGCTCCACAGGGGCGTTGGGAAGCCGTGGGCTTCCGGGCCTTCCAGCAGCAGCGACGTCAGGCGTTCGCGTTGTGCGGCATCGAGGAGCGGCTTGCGTCCGGCGCGCCCGGCCTGGCGGAGTCCGGCCGCACCCTGCTCGCGGTATTGCCGCCGCCACTCACTGACGGTTTGGCGAGCGACGTTCAGCCGTCTCGCCGTCTCGGACTGATTGTGGCCTTGGTGGAGCAGCCGCATCGCTTCGAAACGGCGCTTCTCCAGCGCCTTGAAATCCCGCTTCACACCTTTGGGGTTGCCCATACATATATAGATGCTCCACACTGTCAAAAAGTGTCATAATAATTTGCGGGATTCAATAAGGAGCCCCCGAGACGATGACTGACGTAAACACCGCTGTGACCCTGGCGACGACCGGGGAAGTCCCCGCTACGGCCCTCCAACGCGCAAGAGACTATGCTCGGGAGGCCAAGTCCAAGGAGACGAAGCGGGTCTACAAGGTCCACTGGGCCCAGTTCGAGACGTGGTGCCGTGGGAATCGTCTTCGCCCGCTTCCCGCCAAGCCCGCCACGGCTGCCGCCTATGCCGCCTTCCTGGCCCAGGATCACAAGCCGGACTCCATTCAAGCGGCCCTTTCCGCCATCTCACAGGCCCACAAACTCGCCGGCCACGAGTCCCCTACGCTGTCGCCCGAAGTACGCACCACGATGGCCGGGATTCGGCGCTCCAAGGGCGTCCGGCAGGACGGCAAGAAGCCTCTCATGACCGAGGACCTCAGAAGGATGATCGAAGCGCTTCCCGGGGGTCTGAAAGGCGTCCGGGACCGTGCCTTGCTCCTGGTCGGCTTCGCAGGTGCCTTCCGGCGCTCCGAACTCGTGAGCCTCGACGTGGACGACCTGGACTTCACCGATGAAGGCCTAGTCGTGACCCTGCGGCGTTCCAAGACTGATCAGGAAGGCGAAGGCCGTAGGGTCGGGGTCCCTTTTGGATCGAATCCCGCGACGTGTCCGGTTCGTTCGATGAAAGCCTGGCTAGAAGCGAGCGCAATCACGGACGGCCCCGTCTTCCGGTCCGTGAATCGCCACGGACAGCTTCAGGCGCAACGTCTCACGTCCCAATCGGTCGCGCTAGTCATCAAGAGGTACGCCGAAGCGTGCGGACTGGACCGTCACGCCTTCGCGGGTCACTCTTTGCGGGCCGGCTTCGCTACGGTTGCCGCGAGAAACGGAGCCAACGAACGCTCCATCATGAATCAGACCGGCCACAAGTCCCTAACGATGGTCCGGCGCTACATCCGCGAGGGATCTCTGTTCCGTGAGAATGCGGCGACGAAGCTCGGTCTCTGAAACAATGGGACAAGGCGGATTCAGGCAGGGAGCGAACTCGTTTCTTGCGACGCTGTCCAATTGAGAAGGCGCGCCGACGACAAGCCGCGTCTGGTCAAGAGTCGCCGCCGGGTCGTACCGGGATCTCGATTCAGATACCGGCAGCACATCTCGAAAGTTACCGCGCCGGTGTTCCCTTCAGTGACCCAGGCGACCGCCTCCCGGTAATCACGAAGAGTCCCGCAACAAACGTCCTGGACAGCCTGCACCAGAACTGCGCCTGCTAGGCGTCGCAGACTGCGGTCTGTCGTCGGTTGGCTTCCTGATGCCCTACTGACTGCGTATTCCATGATCCGTCCCCTACAGGTCGGAGCGTTTCGCATAGATTGCCAAGGCGTGGAGGTTCCTCAGTCCCAGCTTCGAGGTCACGCCCCGGAGTTCAACCGCGACACGATCCGTCGGTATCGAAAGCTTCGCCGCCAAGTCGCGATCCTTGTAGCCCCGTCCCACCAACGAGCCGAGAAGGCGCTCATTTGCAGTCAGGCACTTCGGAGGCGGTAGTCGGGCAAAGCCTAACATCTACGGCAAGCATGACCCGATGGCAGGTGTCCGTCTATAGCTCATAAGTCACATTCTTGACAGTCCTTCCGTACTACCCTTCGGTACTACGAGAATGGGGCCGCCCATCGAAGGTCCGCCCGGCGGTTTGTCTTCGCCGGGGGCGGAGTTGAACCTCCCGACCCCCCTGCCGCTTGGGGGTTCCACTAGGGGTTCCAATTGTCAGGCCAGGATTCGTAGGGTGTCCAACCAGACCAAAGTGAGCGAACCGGGTACTGCACTGACTGTGCCAAAACTGTGCACAAAAGCTATCCCGAGACCCTTCAAGGACTTGCTGATGAGCGAAAATCAGGTTCCCCGAGTTGATCCAAAGTGATGGAAACAAAGGGACTGAGTGGAGAGAATGGGAGACGCGTCCATAGCTACGAACCAGAAGGTCGGGAGTTGGAATCTCTCCGGGCGTGCCATTCTTTTCAACAACTTAGTCGATATGTACAGCATCGTCCTTTTGTCATGTCACTATAGTGTCAGCGGCGTGAAACCATAACACGCTTAAACCAGCTGTCCGGATGTACCGCCAGGGCAACTGCGTCCGGCAGGTCAGGTGATTTCAGTCCTCGTCGCCGCCTCGGGTCCTTCGAATCGAGCCGCAGCTGGCCGCCGGATCCTCCTTGACACGAACGCCGCAGGGGTGCAAAGCGAGTCCCCTCAGGCGGCTTGTGACCATGGGCCCGTAGCGAGTGCAATCGGTTGTTCTCACTTAACGTACGGTGTTAGAATTCGTCTGCCAAGCGGTCCATCGAGACCGGGCTTGCCTGCCTCGCTGTTAGGGGAGGGAGGAAGGGTCATGTCAGCAGCCTACAATCGAAGACAATTCCTGAACCAGATCGCCGCGGTTGGCGCCAGCGCCTCGCTCGCAGCCGCCGCCGTCCCGCAGCACATCGCGAAACCGATGGACAGGGTCCGCATCGGATTCGTCGGAGTCGGAGGAAGGGGCCGCGGCGACCTTCGCAATCTCTTGAAGCTCGAGGGTGTCGAGATCCGGGCGATATGCGACATCGTCGAGAGCAAGGTCGTGCGCGCCCAAAAGATGGTGACCGAAGCTGGTCAACCGCAACCAGAGAGCTATTCCCGCGGCGACACCGATTACAAGCGTCTCTGCGACCGCGATGACCTGGATCTGGTGTTCACCGCAACCCCCTGGGTTGGCATACACCGGTCTGTGTCGGGGCAATGAAAAGGGGAAAGCACGCGGCCAGCGAAGTGCCCATCGCCGTAACGCTTGAGGACTGCTGGGAACTCGTTGAAACCTCCGAGCAGACCGGCCGCTACTGCGTGCAGATGGAAAACTGCAACTACGATCGCGTCGAACTCATGGTTCTCAACATGGTCCGCCAAAAGCTGCTTGGCGATCTCGTGCACGCCCGCTGCGGCTATCTGCACGACCTGCGCGCCGGCAAGTTCAGCGAGCGCGACGGCCGCAAACTCTGGCGGCTCGCGCACTCCCTACGGCGCAACGGCGATCTGTATCCCACGCATGGCCTGGGCCCGGTGGCGCAGTGTCTGAACATCAACCGCGGGAACCAGTTCGACCACATGGTTGCGATGAGCTCGAAGTCGCAAAGCCTGCACGAATACGCGATCGCCGAATTTGGCCTGGACAGCCCACAGGCAAAGCTCGATGTCGCCCTGGGCGATGTAGTTACGTCTTTGATACGGACCCGCGCCGGGCAGATGGTCATGGTCAGCCACGATACCAACACGCCCCGCCCATATAGCCGAAACTATATGATTCAGGGCACCAAGGGCTTGGTTCGGAAATACCCTGAAGCCAAGATCTACTTTGACGGGAAGAGCCCCCGTCACCAGTGGGAAGACCTCATCGAGAATTACGCCGACCAGTACGAGCACCCTCTCTGGCGCGCCCTGGAGGAGAAAGCCACGGGTTCCGGCCACGGTGGCATGGACTTCATCCAGGCTTATCGTCTTATCCACTGCCTGCGGAACGGCCAGCCCCTCGACTCCGATGTCTACGACGGGGCGGCGTTGTGTGCGGTGTCTGAGTTGAGCGAGCGATCCATCGCTGCAAACAGCAGGACCATTGACTTCCCCGACTTTACTCGCGGCGACTGGATGGGCCGCAGGCCGCTGGGCGTTGTTACCGCGTAGCAGAAAGAGCAATAGGATCTCAGGCCAAGGTCGCCGCTCCGACTGAGGGGCCTGGACGCGAAAAGTGTTCGTTGGTCTGGGGCTACCGGAGCGTTTCTGACAAGGCCGGCGCCGGTACGATGTTCACTTTGAATGAGCATCATTCAGCAAGACGGCTAGAGGGGACCCAGTAGATTGGAGGACCATGTGGGGACTTCGGCACTGAAACGATTTCAAGATCATGGGTATGTCGTTTTGGAAAGACTGCTGGAACCAAGGCGTGATTTGCGGCCTCTGATCGACGAGTACGAGTCGCTGGTCGATCAGCTTGCCCAGCAGTGGTATCGGGGAAAAAGATTGTCGAGCCCGTACAGTGGACTACCTTTACGAAGGCGGCTTGCCCTGATCGCAAGGGAGGCCAAATCGCAAGACCACGGAAGTCGAAGTTTTGCCTTCTTTGTGGACCACCTGCAGATCACTCTGCCGCAGATTGACATCACAGAAGGCACACCGATGCACTGCGGGGCCGCTGTGTTCGAACTGATGCGGAACCGTAAAATTCTCGACACCGTCGAGACCTTACTAGTGTAGTGCGTCAAGCAGATTGCACCTTAGGCAGGGCGGCACGTCCGCGCTTGACTTTCTCGAGGATGTCGGAGGCGGTCGCGGTCCAGATGAAGGGCGTGGGATGCCCGTTGTGCTGGGCGATGTAGTCGTCAATGGCGGCGACGAGCTCGTCCACGCTGCGAAACACGCCGCGGCGCAGGCGCTTGACGGTGAGATCGCGAAAGAATCGCTCGACCATGTTCAGCCACGACGCCGAGGTCGGGGTGAAATGAATGTGGAAGCGCGGGTGACGATCGAGCCAACGCTTCACAGCGGCATGCTTGTGGGTGGCATAGTTGTCCACGATGAGATGAAGCTGTTTGTCCTTGGGAGTGCGGCGGTCAATTAAGCGCAGGAAGCGCAGCCATTCCTGGTGGCTGTGTCGGGGCATGCACTCGGCGATCACGCTGCCGTCAAGGCTGTTGAGCGCCGCAAACAGGGTGGTCGTGCCGTTGCGCTTGTAATCGTGGGTCATCGTTTGGCCGAGTCCCTTTTTGAGCGGCAGGCCGGGCTGGGTGCGATCGAGGGCTTGGATTTGGGACTTCTCATCGAGCGAGAGAACCAGAGCATGCTCAGGCGGATTGAGATAGAGTCCGACGATGTCGTCGAGTTTCTCGGCGAAACGCGGGTCATTGCTGAGCTTGAAGGTCTTGATGCGGTGGGGCTTGAGGCCATGGGCGCGCCAAATCCGTCCCACGGTGGAAGCGCTGACGCCGGCCGCGGCGGCCATGGTGCGGCGGCTCCAGTGGGTGGCGTTGGACGGTTTCTCGCGGGTGGTCTTGTGGATGATCTGCTGTACTTTCTGCTTCGAGACGGCAGGTTTACGACCGGGCCGTGGGGCGTCTTTTGCAATGCCGGCGATGCTGCTTTCGAGAAAGCGCGTGCGCCAGCGGGCCACCAACTGCCGCGAGACACCGAGCTGTGCGGCGATCTGCTTATTCTCGAGACCGTCGGCGGCCAGCAGGACAATCCTGGCTCGCAGGGCGAGACGAACGGCGACTTGGCGGCCGCGCGCGTAGCGGTCCAACTGCTTGCATTGCGCTGTGTTCAAAGTTACTGGTTGTGCTCTTCGCATCCCATGCCTCCTGTTAATAGAGACGATGGGAAGTCAATATAAGTTACATTATTTATGGTGCACTACACTAGGGCCTGAAATCTACTCCAATCCGGTGCAACATGTACGGATCAAGCCACCAGAGCGGTACCTTCCAGCGAATCAGCGCTATAGCTCTGAAGTCTCACGGACGGTCTGGCATCAGGACATGGGTACGGTCCCTTAGGGGGCTGACAACTCGAACCTGATCACCGTCTGGGTGCCCGTTACGGAAGCAACCCTGGAGAACAGTTGTCTAATGGTCGTGCCGGGCAGCCACAAGCAGGGGCTCCGTGCGCACTCCTCAACGGGAAGCTCCTACAGTAGGCATCAAATTCCCGAAGAGTTCGTTGGCCCGGCGAAGGTTTGTCTGCAAATGAACCCCGGGGATGTTCTTTTTCTTCACCGGATGACCATCCATAGCTCAACCCCGAACCGGAGTGACTCAGTTCAGTGGAGCTTCGATCTGCGATACAACCGTATCGGCGAGCCTACCGACCGGCCTTCGTTCCCAGGGTTCGTGGCACGAAGCAGAGCCCATCCAGAGACCGAGTTGAGCGATCCTGCGCGTTGGTCCGAAAGCTGGCACCGAGCCCGGTCTCGCCTGGCAAAGATGGAACTGCCAACATTCCAGCGCTGGAAATCCGATTAGCTCCCACCCAGCCTGGACCAAGCTGGGTCCTTCTTGAATTCTGGAATTTCACCTCCAAGCAGGCCAGTCAAGTCAAGAGGTCACGAGGTTCAGCTGCAACACGTCTTCTGCTGGCTGTCAGCGTCAGCGCTGTAGCGGCAACACTGGCCTTCAACCTGGCAGGCATACATGACCTGACGGGCATCGGTGTCAGTCTTGGATTCGCGTCGCTTGCGGTGGCGGCCCTCAGCTCGCCGCGGTTTCAAAGGTTATCCTTCACGCTTTGGGTCTTAGCCTTTGCTGCCTGCGCCGTTTTTTATCCCTGGGTTTTCATCTCATGGGGAGGGTTTGAACTGAAGCAGGCGATTATCCCATTGGTACAACTCATCATGTTTGGGATGGGCACAACGCTGGCCTTCGTAGACTTCGCCCGAGTTATTCAAATACCGAAGGCGGTCTTGATTGGCTTTGGCTTGCAGTACACGGTCATGCCACTGATGGGTTGGACATATGCCATGCTGTTCGGCTTGCAGGGCGAAGTGGCAGTCGGACTGATCTTGTACGGGGCCTGTGCCGGTGGTGTAACCTCAAACATCGTGACCTACATTGCCGGCGCCAATCTGGCGCTGTCGGTCACGATGACAGCTTTTTCCACGATCATGTCGCCGCTGATGACTCCCGTTGCAATGAAGTTGCTGGCCGGACAATATGTGCCGATCAAGATGGCGCCGATGATGATTTCGATTCTGAAGATGATCCTTGCTCCTCTGGTAGCCGGCCTATCTGGTCAACCGCTATTTGCACCGCTACGCCATCTGGGCCTCTCGTTGGCTCCCGGGTCTTTCCATGGGGGGAACCTGCATTGCCATCGCGATTACGATAGCGCTCTCCCGTGATGATCTGTTAGCCGTGGCCGCGCCGTTGCTTGGTGCCGCGGTCTGCCATAACGCGACAGGTTGTGTGTTTGGGTACTGGAGTGCCCGTGCGTTTGGCTTAAACAGAATTGACAGCAGAGCTGTTTCCATTGAAGTTGGACTGCAGAATGGAGGAATGGCGACCGGCTTAGCATTTGACGTCCTTCAGAGCGGAGTGGCTGCTCTACCCTCGGCCGTCGAAGGTCCTTGGGGAGCTGTCACTGGCTCGGCATTCGCTTCCTATTGGCACCGATGGCAGCGGCCCGCCAAGGCGCCTCCCGAGCCTTCCCTGAAGCCGGCCTCTGAACCTTCGATTGGCTGACTTTCCTGGGAAGAGTCGATCGACGTGATCGCCAACAGCGGTTACGGCGGCGTGGGAATCACGCTCATGCCTGATTGGTCCACCGAACCCAAGCTGCGCTGAGCAAGGACTTCGCTTCGTCGGTATTCGCGATCTTGGCGGGCAATGCTACTTCTCGGTGACTTCGCGGATGACGCGCAGCCAGTTGAGGCCGAGGATCTTCCTGATGCGTCCGTCGCTATAGGCCAAACGTTTGAGGGCTTTCGTCATCTCCGGGTAGTCGCTGATGTCTTTGATCTCGCGCGGTAGCGGCGGCCCTCCGTCGAAGTCAGAGCCCAGCCCAACGTGATCCTCGCCAACCAGGCTGACACCGTAGTCGATCACCTTCGCCAGCTGGTCGGTCTTCATCCAGTACTCATCCGGGAGCGGCTTGCGCGGACTTCCCAGACCGCGGGAGAGCCGCTGGTCGATCTCCACGATCGACAAACCGGCCCACTGGCCAAGCCCGGTCGACGTGTCAGGGCCGCGGCGCGGGCGGCCTTTGTGCCGCCAGGCGTAATACTTGGGATTGCTGAAAGTGCTGCCCCACTGCAGACCGATGACGCCTCCCTTTGCGGCGATCGCCTGGGCCGACTTGTTGCTGATGGAGCGGGGGATGTCGACGAAGTGGCGATAGCCGCCGTGGGAGAAAATAACCGGGTCCTCGCTCAGTTCGACGGTCTGGAGCATCGTCTCCTCGGAGGCGTGCGCGACGTTGATCACGATGCCGAGCCGGTTCATCTCCTGGACGACCGTTCGGCCCTGCTCGCTGAGGCCTTCCCATTTGCGGACGTCACAGCACGAGTCGGCCAAGTTGTTGGTGTAGTTGTGAGCGGTCAACTGCACCGAGCGCAGGCCCAGGCGGTAGAAGCCGCGTAGGACATCGAGGTCGCCGTCGATGTCGAAGCCGCCTTCGAGGTCGATGAAGGCCGCCATCTTGCCCTGGCGGTTGATGGCCTCGATATCGGACGCCGTGAGCGCCAGGCCGATCACATCGTGGTTCTTTTCGATTTGGTCGCGGGCGAGTGACAGCACCCGAAGCGTATGCTTCACTTCATAGCGGCCCGTGTAGTAGGGCTCGGGCGTGTAGATCGAGAAGAACATGGCGTCGAGTCCGCCCTCGCGCGCCCGCGGGAGATCCACGTCACCATTGGGATAGCGGTCGCCGATGTCGAGGCCCTGCAGAAGCTGCCGGGTCATGACGTGAATGTGCGCGTCCATCACAAAGGCGTCGTGGTGGAGTTGCGTGACGTCCTGGGCCAGGGCCAAACAGGCGGCGAGCCAAACCAAAGAGCTGATCGCCAGCCACCGGGCAGAACCAAGGAGAGCGGTTTTCATGAAGCCTATTGTAGAAGTTGTGGGAATGTAGGACCACGGCATTCGCTGACGTGTCCAAAGGGTAGCTCAGCGCCCAATCTTGTCCGCCTGGCGCGCTGTAGCAGGTAGCGTGATCGGACCAGCTTGACGAAAAACCTCACTCCGACCTCGCTCTACCAGACCAACACGAGGCAAGGCCGCGAAGCGGACGGCAGGATCGTAACCCACCGTGGAGCCGATTGTTAGTCCACGGGGATCATGGGAAGCGCAATGTGGGACGGATGATCAGCGTCAAGATAGATGCTGTTTTCCGCAACCAGGCTCTTGCCTCCCATGATGTACGGATCGCCAGTATTGGGATTAGGGTCATACGTCGGATAGTTACTGCTCGAGATATCGACGCGGATCCGGTGACCCTTTCGGAAGAGGTTGCTGGTCGGAGGCATATCAATCACAAACTCGTATACCTCGCCCGGCGTCATGAGCTCAGCCTTCTCAAAGCTGTTTCGGTAGCGCATGCGCAGAATGCTGTCGGAGAGATTCATGGCGAAGCCTTCCGGGTAGTCCTCATTGGGCGGATAGACGTCGATGAGCTTGGCCGTGAAATCGGTATCGACCGCCGACGAGGAGGCCCAGAGCGTTACGCTGAGTGGACCCGTCACCTCGGTGTCGGCCGAGAGTGGCGCCGTCATGAATACCAGAACGTCTGAACGCGCCGAAAGGGGTAGGTTCGAGTTGCAGCCGAAATACGACGGGTTTTCTCTCTGGTCATACGGGCCGAAGGGAACGTACGGCGCCTTGAGCTCGCTCCGGTCGTCGAGAAAATAGGAGGTGCCACCAACTGTGGGCACTGGGTTCTTCGGATCGTAGACATAGCTAGAAGGCGCTTCGTCTCCGGGCCTTGCTGTGCTCAGCGTGCCGTCGGCATGAAAGTAATGTTTCGTGTAGCGGGTACGCTTGAGAGGCCAATCGCTTTCAAGACGCCACCTTCCTCCATGATTGAGACGGCCGTCGCTGTTTCTGCGCCCATCTCCTCCCCCCATGACAAAGATCTTTACAGGAGCCTCTGTCAGTGCACCGGTCTTGCTGCCTCGTAACGTGGCGTCGAACCAGCTCCGTTGCACCGCGTTGTACTGCTCATTGCTCATTCCAGCTTCCGGTCCGAAGTCGACTTCCCCCGCGTAGCGGTTCCAGTCCATGTGCGTCCAAGGACCCATCAGGAGCTTGATGCGGCTCTTCTTGCGTTCAGAGAGACCTGTATAAAACGATTCTTCACGATAGAGGTCGTACCAGCCGGCCACGTAATACCCCGGGATGTCCTTGTAATCATCAAAGAACTCTTCCGGCTGCCAAAGGGGTACCTTCTTCCAGAACTCGCTGTAGTCGGTGTGGGTCATCATGTCGAAGAACCAACGCTCGGTTTCGGCATCAGGACTGAAGGGAGTCAGACCCCTTTTCAGGGGCATCCGTGGCAGCCATTCGGACGACTGCCTCCACGGATCTTCGACCGCCTTCCTCAAGACCGGGTCTCCAAGGGCGAGTTTGTTGCTCCCGGCCATCATGAAAGCGATCGGCAGAGTGTACATCAGAAACGCTCCACCGTGGCGGAAGCCGTTTTGGTAATAGTTAGCAGGCGCCTTGACGTGGAACAGGGAAGTCAGATGCGGGGGATTGAGGGCCGCCGCGGCACTTTGAACCGCGGCCAGATAAGAGATTCCCGTCATGCCGACGCGACCGTTGGACCAGCGTCGGGCGGCGATCCATTCAATCGTGTCGTATCCGTCCTCGGCCTCCGCGACACCGTGATAATGCGATCCCTCCGACTTGTACCGGCCCCGTACGTCCTGAATGACGACCGCGTAACCCTGCCGGACGAACGATTCGTAGTCGAGTTGCTTTTGAGCGTTGTCCTTGTTGTAGCCGGTTCGTATTAGAATCACGGGGAACTTGTCGTCAACCGAACGGCCGCTCTGCGCCGGACGATACACGTCGGCAGCGAGCTTCGTGCCGTCGCGCATTTCGACAGGCACGTCCCGCTCAACGAAGACATCAAACTCTTCTTTCGTGGCAAGCGGGGCTTTGGTGGCGACGGGATTTCTTTGAGCCATGGCGATCACGAGTTCGGTTCTGTTTTCGTCCTTCAAGTCGGCGGGGCCGGTGGTGAGCCTATCCTTGCCTGTCGCCTGCTGAGCCTTGCAATGTGGTGCGGTTGAAAACAGAAGGGCGCCGGCCGTCAGCAAGCAGGCCCCGTGCTGGCCCAGGATCAATGCGAGTTTTGCGATCCGTGCTCCCATCTTTTTGCTACTGACTGGCAACGAGGGTATCCCTAAGGCTCAAGTTTGTCTTGCAGCAGCCGCCGGCTGGCAAGAACAGCGAGTGATCCCTCCCGTTTCGGAAGAGACTGTTCGGGCTCGAACCTCTTGCGGGACGCGAGGCAAGTGGGCACGACATGTCGCTGAGCTATGCAAGCTTCGTCCGGTGCTGTGCGAGATACTGTCCAAAGATGCAGCCAAGTCGCCTCGCGACTTCTCCTACGCCCCTTCAGGGCTTGTCGTGATTGTAGATCGGGAACCCACGGTTCCTCCTAGACGGCTCCACCGTGGGCTATTATCCTTCCGTCCGCTTCGCGGACTCGCCTCCTTTGCAATCCCGTAGACCGAGGTCAGAGTGAGGTATTTTTCGTCAAGCCCGTCCGATAACCTAGTGTAGTGCACCATAAATAATGTAACTTATATTGACTTCCCATCGTCTCTATTAACAGGAGGCATGGGATGCGAAGAGCACAACCAGTAACTTTGAACACAGCGCAATGCAAGCAGTTGGACCGCTACGCGCGCGGCCGCCAAGTCGCCGTTCGTCTCGCCCTGCGAGCCAGGATTGTCCTGCTGGCCGCCGACGGTCTCGAGAATAAGCAGATCGCCGCACAGCTCGGTGTCTCGCGGCAGTTGGTGGCCCGCTGGCGCACGCGCTTTCTCGAAAGCAGCATCGCCGGCATTGCAAAAGACGCCCCACGGCCCGGTCGTAAACCTGCCGTCTCGAAGCAGAAAGTACAGCAGATCATCCACAAGACCACCCGCGAGAAACCGTCCAACGCCACCCACTGGAGCCGCCGCACCATGGCCGCCGCGGCCGGCGTCAGCGCTTCCACCGTGGGACGGATTTGGCGCGCCCATGGCCTCAAGCCCCACCGCGTCAAGACCTTCAAGCTCAGCAATGACCCGCGTTTCGCCGAGAAACTCGACGACATCGTCGGACTCTATCTCAATCCGCCTGAGCATGCTCTGGTTCTCTCGCTCGATGAGAAGTCCCAAATCCAAGCCCTCGATCGCACCCAGCCCGGCCTGCCGCTCAAAAAGGGACGCGGCCAAACGATGACCCACGATTACAAGCGCAACGGCACGACCACCCTGTTTGCGGCGCTCAACAGCCTTGACGGCAGCGTGATCGCCGAGTGCATGCCCCGACACAGCCACCAGGAATGGCTGCGCTTCCTGCGCTTAATTGACCGCCGCACCCCCAAGGACAAACAGCTTCATCTCATCGTGGACAACTATGCCACCCACAAGCATGCCGCTGTGAAGCGTTGGCTCGATCGTCACCCGCGCTTCCACATTCATTTCACCCCGACCTCGGCGTCGTGGCTGAACATGGTCGAGCGATTCTTTCGCGATCTCACCGTCAAGCGCCTGCGCCGCGGCGTGTTTCGCAGCGTGGACGAGCTCGTCGCCGCCATTGACGACTACATCGCCCAGCACAACGGGCATCCCACGCCCTTCATCTGGACCGCGACCGCCTCCGACATCCTCGAGAAAGTCAAGCGCGGACGTGCCGCCCTGCCTAAGGTGCAATCTGCTTGACGCACTACACTAGTGGACTGTCGCAAAGAAAGCTTAATGGTAGACGAGCAGCCGGGCGGGCACAGGGGCCCGCCCCTACAGTCTCGC
Source organism: Bryobacterales bacterium (assembly GCA_965248255.1). Taxonomy (GTDB): domain Bacteria; phylum Acidobacteriota; class Terriglobia; order Bryobacterales; family UBA6623; genus JAKZVK01. The sequence goes on along the minus strand of CBDFIW010000004.1, from coordinate 291,986 downwards.
TGGATACTCCTACGCCTAAGGAATCTCCGCGACATTCCACTAGGCCGGCTTGTCAAACTGTGGAACCTTCAACTGCTCTCCATTCTTGAGCGATGACTCGTGGGCGACGATGCCCGGGACGGTCATGGCCAGGGACTCGTAGAGGTCGATGGCCGGCTCGCGATCCTCCACCAGAGCGTTGATGAACTCGGCGCTGATAAACACATGGCTCCCACCGTGACCGCTTGCGAGGCGCATCGGCTCCGGGAGCATGTCGCTCTTCCAATATTCTGGTATGTCAATCGGCTTGGCCGGATCGGTCGGGTCTGCGGTTCGGCTGGCCCAACTGTCGGGGTGTAGGTCTCCATTTTTCATGTACAGTGATCCCTTGTCTCCAAACCACTGCGCGCGTTCTCCGCCCGCTCCAACCAGCTTGAACATGTTGCACCGAACCATGTGGCCGCGGTCGGTTTGCATCAGCGCCGCTTCGTTCCAAAAGGGGTTGTTGTAGCGGTTGTCGTCATTGTGCGGATGGCTGGTGCCCCAGCCTAGGCTGGAGACCCGAACGATGCGTTCCCCGGTAACTCCGACCAAGTAGCCCGTCGAGTGCGTCGGATACAGCATCGGAGGATAGCCCCAGCGCCAGCTTCGAGAGCCGTCGGGTTCGTAAAACATGGTGGATTTGTCCGTGACAATCTTGTCGAGGTCTTGATTGTGATAGTATTCGACCTCGCTGTAGAAGAGTTCTCCGAAGCCGCCCGCTTTGAAAAGGTTCCTAGCGTAGATGCAGGGCTGCCGATAATAACTCGTTTCCGCCATCATGTAGCGAAGGCCCGTTTTTTCTTTGAGCTGCTTGAGTTTCTCGGCGTCAGCAAGCGTCAGACACGCGGGCACCGCGCTAACGACGTGAAGACCCCTGCGCATGCACATCTCAACATGCCGAGCGTGGTCCGGCGCTCCCGTAAACACGGCCACGGCGTCGAGGTTCTTGGCCCGCTGCAGCATCACCTCGAGAGAGTCGTAGAAGTTGTCACAGCGATATTTTTCGCGCAGCCTCTTGCGGCGGTCGGCCCGCAGGTCCGTAACGGCGGCAACCTCGCAGTTGGGATGCTTGTGCCAGAGAAAGGCAGCTCCGAATCCGCCTCCGACGACACCAAGCCGGATCTTTCGAGTAGACTCGGCAGGCGCTGCCATGCCCGGTCTCATGGCCATCGCAGAGCTGAGGGCTGCCGCACTCAGCGCTGAGGCGCGCAAGAACTCACGTCTGGTCTCCATATCTTCCTGTCACCTCCTGGTAGGATTGCGCTGCGACCCGCGGGATCGTCGGTTTCGACACCGCGCCACCCAGCAACCCTAACCCATTGGAAGCCGCTCGGTCAATGCCGCGTAACGTAGGATGTCAAGGCCCAATAGAAATGTCCCCTTCGGTAGCCCAGTAGAAGTGTCCCCTTGGTGATAGGAGAGAATCGTCATCGTCGGGGCTGTGGAACTGTGGGAATCGCGCAGCGATTTCCAAGGGGCGGTGGGAAGGGTGGAAAACCATCCACGGTTCCTCGAGCCCGGCACGGCTGCCGCCACAAGGTTTTCCACGCTTTCCATCCGACCCGGCATTTCCACAGCCCTCTTATGAATTCGCAGCTCGTGTTTTCCGCAACACAGCTCGCCGCCAGGGGTGGTTCGCCGCCGGCTTGCGTCTGGCCACCACGTTCCCCTGCGGTGCCGGCTTCGTCCGCAGCCGTGGCGTCGGCGTGGCGATCACTTCGTGCTCGATCTCGTGCCCCTCAAACCTCACCTGCAAGCTCTCATCGCGCCCCTGTTGGACCGTCACCCGTGCACCCGCCCCCACGCCCTGATTGCGTTTCGGCTTCAACTGCAAACAACGATTCTCGAAACGCACCACCTGGTCGTTGCTCACCACCCGTTCGTACTCCAAGCAGAACACGCCTCGCAGCTCGGTGCCGCGGGGTAGCGCCTGGTGAAAGTCCGCTCCCGCCGCCGGCTCGCAGCAGAAGCGCTCGTTGTGCTCGGCTAAGTACTCCTCGCCGAGGTAACGGTTCGCCGCCTCGTAATCAACGATGCCCCGCAGCCGCATCTTCTTGATCAGGCGGTCCTGGTGCGTGCCGTGATGGCGTTCGACACGTCCCTTGGCTTGCGGCGACGATGCGGCAATGATGCCAATGCCAAGCTTCGCGCACATGCGCCCGAACTGCGTCTCGGGCTTGATGCCTTCCAGTGCTTCCCGCGACGTCGGCTGGCGCTGGTAGACGTTTTTCCAGTCGCAGTACAACGCCTTGGGAACGCCGTGTTGGCGCACCCAGGCTTGGAGCAGATCGGCCGCGGCCCAGGTCGTTTCCTGGCCCGAGAAGCGGCACAGTGCAAGACCGGTCGCGTCATCGACAAAGTTCATCAAACAGGCTTTCGGGCCGCGTCCTTCCAGCCAGTGGTGGTGCGAACCGTCGAGTTGAATCAGCTCGCCGAAGTGCGCTTTGCGTTGCCGCCGGCTGCGATGCGGTGGGCGCTTGCGACTCCGGCTCCACAGGCCCGCCGCGAGCATCCAGCGCCGCAGCGTTTCGCGCGGCACTTCCAGGCCCTGATCGGCTGCCAGATGTTCCGACGCCAGCGTCGGCCCGAAGCGCTCGTGCCCCTCGCCCGCATAGTTTGCGTGCACCAACTCGAGAACCTGCTCGCGGCGCTTGTCATCGGCTCGGTTCGAAGCGCGGCCGACGTTACCGTGCACCAAAGCCTTGACCCCGCCTGCTCGGTAACGCTTGTTGAGCCGCTTCGCTTGGCGGTAGCTGACCTCCAGCAGTGCGGTGGCTTCGGTCAACTTCAGTTCCCCTCGTTTCACTCGGCTCAGCACTTCGCCGCGCCTCAACTCCTTGGCACTCATCCATGTCCTTCCCAATCTTTCACCTCCTCGCAGAGGTCCAGATTAGGGGACATTTCTATTGGGCGCTCAAGGGGACATTATCATTGGGCTTCAACAGACCGCGTAAGGTAGGACAAGTCACGAATCATCTAGCGGTTGCAGCGCGGATTGTCTCGCGCATAGCACCCCACGAACTCCGAGTTCACAGGGCGCCCGCCTGCCCTTGGAGTCGCTTTGGCTGGAGGGAGTTCGTGCTCCAATACGTCCCGTCACCGTTCGCTCGTCCATTTGGACAGCGCGCCGCTAGCGAGCGGCTCTGCCCGGAGCGTTCCCTCCTCGCTGATAGCAAGTAGGGACCTAACTTACCCAACGCCTGGCCACTGATCATTTGGACAAGATCAGCGACATGTCGTGCCCGCTTGCCAACCGTACCCCGATGTGGGGCCTGGCCGAGCTGGCTCCGAACGGATTCATGTCACAGTCTCGCCCTTGCGGGCGAGCCTTCAATCTGCGATGGTTGAACCTTTCGCCGCCCGGGGGATCTCGGGACGGGAGTAGCGAGGGGTCGCTCACCCGCCCGTTAGCCGGCTCGCAACATGTTCGGTACGAAGTTCATACTCTTGGCGCTTGTCCTGGGCGCCAGCGCCGTCGTCTTCTCGATGCAGGGGCTGGGCGGCGGTGTGATCTACACACCCATCCAGGTGTTGTTCGGCCTGGACTTCCACGAAGCGGCCAGCCGCAGCCAACTGTTGATCATTGTCACATCTCTCTCCTCGACGTTGATCTTCCGCAAGGCCGGCAAGATCGACTGGCCGGTGGCGCTGGTCCTTGAAATGCCGGCCGTTACGGGCGGTTATCTCGGTGGTTTCTATGCGCGCCGCTTTCCGGCCGAGGGGCTGTTGCTGGTCCTGGCGCTGATGGTGATGATGGCGGCCCTCTCGATGCTGCGGGAACTGCCGCCATCGCAGGCTGGTCCCGTGAACGGATCCCATTTGGGAGTGTGGCGGCGGCGCCACGGCAATCGCACCTACGATGTGAACCTCCTGCAGGGGCTTCCGGTGTTCTTCCTGATCGGTGTATTCAGCGGGCTTGTTGGCGTTGCAGGGGGATTCTTGAAGGTTCCCGTAATGGCCTTGCTGTTCCGCATGCCCATGCACGTGGTTCTCGGGTGCTCCGCCTTCATGGTGAGCGTCACCGCGACCGGGGGCCTGCTGGGGCATCTCACCGTCGGCTCATGGGATTGGGGTCCAACCTTGCTGCTGGGCGCGTTTGTTGCCGCCGGAGCACAGATTGGCCCACGGCTCGCTCTGCAGACCGGCCCCAAGGCGCTACAGCAACGCTTCGCTTATTTCCTGTTGTTGATGGCCGCAGCGATTTTGGTGTTGGCGTTGTACCGGTAGGAGCTGCGGTGCCCTTGAGCGGGCACGAGGCCTGACAGCGAAGCTTTTCTTGAAGAGCTTAGCGGTCCCTGGCGCCGCTGCGAGAAATTATCAAACCCTTGCTTCCAGCATCTGCCCAGGGAGTCGCGAGCGTTTGCCAAAGACCGGGGCTGTTCGTCTGCCGATAGAAGGAATCCGTAGGCAGCCGCTTCATCAGGATGCTGTGAGCTTCAGGAAGAGCATGGTAGGGCAAAGAGGGCAGGACGTGGTGCAGGGCGTGATACCGCAGGCCCGCCGGCGCCCAGATCTCTGCCAACACGCCGTCCGGGTGATTGACAGAATCGCTGATCTGCTCGACAAACGTCATCGCACGGTCCTCGCTACGATATCGGTGAGATGCCAGAATGCGGATCGAATTGAGAACCGCAACGGCCGACATCACCCCGAGCGCCAGCAACACCCACTGGATCGAAAGCCACCCGTTGGCCAGCGCCCCAGCCACCGACCACGCCCACAAGCAGGCGCCGGACTCCTGCACGCGCCACCATGGGAGTCCCTCCTTCTGCAAATCGTAGCGGCGATGCCCGCAGCGAACTTTCATTGCCGACGCCCGTTCGTACAGCCAAGGCCGCATGGGTGGAAGGAGCCAGCCCAATGGTGTGAGCAGCAGAAAACGCAATACCCCCAACACCGGTGAAATCAGACTGACGAGGGGCAACAACAGAATGTGGCTCGGTGGCCCGACGCCCCAGGGTACATACTCGCCGCCGTCCGGCGTGCCGTACTTGTCCCGCGCGTGGTGCTGTAGGTGAAACTCATAAACAAAAGACGGAGTGAGTAGCGGAATTCCCGCCAGAACATTCCACCCAACCTGAAAGGACCTCATCTCGCGGGCCCTGAGGTGCACCACCTCGTGGATGAAAGCGATCGTACGATAAAAAGCCAGTGTCGAAACAACAAACCACCCGGCGCTCCAAGGCCACCCGGCCACGCCGCACAGGTAGAAGGCAGCCCAACCGATCGAGAGAGAAACGAGAAACTCCAGCCAGTAACGCAGTGGCCGTGGTGCCGCCAGGTGGCGTGTCAACTCGAAAGCGTCACGCACAGAGTTTTCCGAAGACGCTAGGGCGTGTTAACACTAAGTCGCAAAAGCTGCTATACTCGGAGGTATGGAGATCACCGAGCAGCAATACCGCCGCATCGAGCCGGTCCTGCCCCGCCAGCGCGGCAATGTGAGCCTGCCGAACCTCACGGTTTTGAACGCCATGTTGTATGTCGCCGAGCAGGGCTGCAAATGGCGCGGCTTGCCTAAACGCTTCGGTAACTGGCACACCATTTATACCCGCATGAACCGCTGGTCGAAGAACGGCGTGCTCGACGCCGTCTTCGAGAAACTGCAGCGCGAGCAGCTGGTCCGCATCCGAATCGAAGCCGTGTCAATGGACTCGACCATCGTGAAGGTTCATCCCGACGGCACGGGCGCGTTAAAAAAACGGTCCGCAAGCGATCGGCAAATCCCGCGGCGGATGGACCACCAAGATTCATATGGTTGCCGCAAATGCTCGAACGGCGATAACCTTCGCTCTCTCGCCCGGCCAAGCGCACGACGCCCAGCAGGGCCGCGAACTGCTCGGTGGTCTGGGGCCACTGCCCGAGCCGCTGCCGCTGCTGATGGACGGCGCCTATGAGGACGATCAGACACGCCAACTGGCTTTGGATTTCGGATGGATTCCCGTCGTGCCGCCCCGGCGCACCCGCCTGGAGCCGTGGGAATACGACCGAGCGCTCTATCGCCGCCGCAACGAGATCGAGAGACTCTTCCGACGGCTCAAGGGATTCCGCCGCATCTTCTCCCGCTTCGACAAGCTCGACGTCATGTTCCTCGCCTTCCTCCACTTCGCCCTCATCGTCGAGGCTCTACGTTTCGATACCCTACGTTAGTGTTAACACGCCCTAGGATTGTCTCTCGCCGGAGTGGGGCTGTTTGCATGGCAGAGCGGATTCGCGGCGCCCGAACGAGGGCGCCCGGACCAACCGCATGATCCGCCTCGGACGGTTGAGACCGGACCTATTCTAGCTCAGGTCTGTCAAACGGGCCATACACGGCCCTGATCCGTCCGTAAGCTTTGCAGCAACAGAGGAGCCCAGTCCGCGAAGCGGACGTTTGAAAGTAGCCCATGGCGCAAGCCGTATGAACTCAGTTCCAGTCGGCAAGCACCGAGAGAAAAACGGCTCGCTCACCCCTCCCGAGGCGGCAAAGCGTTTGGCTCCTGCCCCTACCGGAGCGCCAGATGCGCTCGTCAAGGATCACAGACGGATTAGGGTACAGTTGCGGGGGCTGCGGCTCAGCCGGCACCTTTATCCCGGTAGAATAGAGTTGAGCCGCCCCTACTCCGGCCATGCCGCGCGACATCCTCCACCGCCCGCTCCAGGACCTGCGCATCTCGGTCACCGACCGCTGCAACTTCCGCTGCACCTACTGCATGCCGCTCGCCGAGTACGAGTGGATCCGCCGCGAAGAGATTCTTAGCTACGAAGAGATCGAACGACTAGCAAAGATCTTCGCCGCGCTGGGAGTCAACAAAATCCGGCTCACCGGCGGCGAGCCCCTAGTGCGCCAAGACCTTGAGAACCTCATCGCCCGGCTTTCCTCGATCGAGCAAGTGGACGACCTCTGCCTCACGACCAACGGGGCGCTGCTCGCCGGCAAGGTGGAGGCGCTGCGGGACGCCGGCCTGCGCCGCATCAACCTAAGTCTCGATTCGCTGCGGCCTGACAGGTTCCGCTCGATCACACAGCGAGGAGATCTGGAGCCGGTGCTCGAAGGGTTGTCCGCCGCCAAAAACGCCGGCCTGACGCCGATCAAAATCAACACTGTTATCGAGAAGGGCGTGAACGACGACGAGATTGTCGACCTGGTCGAGTTTGCCCGTAAGAACGACTTCGGCATTCGCTTCATCGAATACATGGATGTCGGCAACGCCAACCAGTGGAAATCGGACCGCCTGGTGTCGAAGCACGAGATCCTGGCAACGATTTGCAAACGATTTGCCATTCGCGAAGTGGGACGCGACCAAGGCAGCGCTCCATCGGTCGGTTACGAGTTTGAGGACGGGACGGGCGATCTGGGCGTCATCGCCTCCGTCACCGAGCCGTTTTGTGGAAGCTGCACGAGGGCGCGGCTTACGGCTGATGGCAAGCTCGTCACCTGCCTATTCTCCAGCGGCGGCCACGATCTCAAGAGCCTGCTGCGCCAGGACGGCACGGACGAAGAGATCTCCTCCTTTATCGAATCCGTCTGGGCACGGCGCGATGACCGCTACTCCGAGCGCCGCTGGGTGGCCCTGAACTCCCTCGAGGGCTACCACCCCGAGTCGCACAAGAAGATCGAGATGATTAGCCTTGGAGGCTAGCGCCTTCAAGCGAGATGGTGGATTCGAGCGGAGATGCCTGCCGGTCCCTCCCTGCTCATCCTCGACATAGCACGCTCACCCGCGGTAGAAGTGCTGGATGATCGCGCGGTCCTTCCAGAATGTAAGCGTTGGGTAGGTAAGGTCGTCCTCCAACGTCCGAAGCAAAGCAAAAAGCCGGAGCACAACAGTGGGGTTGATGCTCCGGCTTCGCTCGAAGGAATGTTTCGGTCGAACTTACGCTTTGGCCGCGGTGTCCGTGACGCTGGCCATCTTGCTGAAGATCGTGCTGATGCTGGTGGAAACGCCCGGCAGAACTGCGCCCGCGGCAACGGCGATGAAGCCGGCCAGCAACGAGCACTCAACCATGTCCTGGGCTCTATCGTCTTGTGAGAGCCTGATGATGAAACTGTACTGTTTGTTCATGTTTTTCTCCTCAGATGATTGGGGTTCGATTTGAACAGTGCGTCTGTTTTGGTCTCAGGTTGAGCACTGCCATCTGTGATTGATAATCACCTCGGAGGGGGTGATACAGCCAGTGGGCGTTCGCCCTAGATTGTTGTAATGGGCAGTACCTTTTTGGGGTAATGCAGAGGTACGAATTCCTATGGAGCATGGGTAATGCTTTCTCCGCATGCTCGCTGGTACTCAAGATAAGAGCCATAGAAGAACTTCTGCGAATACTTGCCAATCAGCGACCAGGCGCTGAGCCCGCCAACGCACAGAGCCAAGACTCGCGGCAGGCACACCGCCACGCCAGAGAACAGCGACAGGGCGGTGCCGGATGACCCCACAAAAGATGATCGCGGCCCGCAACCTGTCCTGGGTGTAAAGCTCACACCCGCCTCGAATCGAGATTGCCATGGCGATCGAGACCTGCCCAAATCCTGCCTGAATCGGACGCGATCCAAGGGCCGGATCGGCGAACACAGCAGGACCGAACGTGCTAGCAGTGCGAAGAACGTTGCAGCACAGGCGTGCCTCAGCTACCCTTATCCATGCCGGGATGGCCAGAATGGAGATCCTGGATTTATACGAGGCGCGCGAAGCTTGGCGCCCCGCTGCCGGATTGGATTAGGACCATGCCGACCTTTTCTCCGCAGCTTGCCGTTCCCGTCGGGGCGCTGGGCGTTCTGCTGGCCCTCTATTGCGTGGTGCGGCTGGTACAGACCATCAGAAAGTCATTTGTGAGCCGCGCGGCCTTAGTCGAGCGCCAGACAGTAGACCTCAAAGAGTCAGGCAGCTTTGCTATCAATCTCGAAAGCCCCCAGTGGTCCCTCGCCGACTTCGGCCTGGGCCCCCTCACCATGAAGGGCTCGATGATCGAGCTGTTAACCGGACGAGAAGTCCAGGTCAAGCGGAACCTGTTCGGCAATAACAGTGAAAGGATTCTCCAGAATGAGGCGGCCCCTCTTCCGGTTCCAGATCGAACGGCCGGGCTCATACGAACTTACCGTTCACGGGATACCCGATCGGCGTGGGCTGGATCGGTGCAATCTCGCGTTCACGCGGCCTATCGGAGTCAAATTCGTCCTGCTCATGTTGGGCATCATGGCGGGAATGATGGCGTTGATCCTGTCGATCGCGCTGTCGGCGGTAACGGCAGATCCGCTTCGGGCATCGGTGGTGGACCGTTGCCTCGACGGTTCAGAAGCAGCCTGCGAGGGCTTGGCGGCAAAGGCGGACCAGCGATGCTCGGACGGCGATCGAGATGCGTGCGAGACGCTAGGACTGCTGAAGTCGCAAGGCAGAGGTACGAATCAGGATCTACCGCATGCCGCGAAGCTGTTCGAACGCAGTTGTGACGCGGGATTGGCAAAAGGGTGCGTCAACCTGGGTTGGGCGCTACAGAACGGCTTGGGCGTCGAGCCGGATGCGGACGCGGCTGCGGGCTATTTCGAAAAAGCTTGCGACTCCAGTCTGGGGCTGGGCTGTCACAACCTTGCAGTGCTCCATTATGAGAACGGCCAGAAGCTGCAAGCCTCGGCAGCGTGGGAACGGGGTTGTGACCTCGGGTATGCAGGCTCGTGTCACAACCTAGCCGCCTTTCTGATCCAGAGCGGTGAGAGTGAAAGTGCCGGTCGAGCCCGCCAGTTGTACGAACGTGCCTGCCGCGCGGGTGTTGCGGTGTCTTGCCAGGCTCTGCAGAAACTCTAGCTCGCCGCCTTCCTCTGAGCGAACGTGGCGGCATTGTTCGAAGCCCAGGTCCACCGGGCGCACACTAGGGCTCACCGGACCTTCAGCTCTTCGATGAGCTTGCCGCCCTTGTGGCGGGTATCGATCCAGGCGCGGTGGGTATCGGGTGCGTGATAGCCTGAAGCACCAATCGACCATGAGCGAACCGCGTGACAGGGAAGGGGCGGAAAACCACCCCAATCCTCCGGCCTACCGCTTCCATTGGCGCGATAGCTTGCTTGGAGCGCAACTTCTGTTCGTGGCGTTCGGCGCGCTGGTGCTGGTTCCGATCCTCACGGGGCTCAATCCGAACGTGGCCTTATTTACCTCCGGTGCGGGAACGCTGCTGTTTCAACTCGTTACCGGCGGACAAGTGCCCGTTTTTCTGGCGTCCTCGTTTGCTTTCATTGCTCCGATCATCTACGGCGTCGAGACTTGGGGCGTGCCGGCAACGCTCGGCGGTCTCGTGGCCGCGGGATTGCTCTACGTGGCGCTCAGCATCGTCGTTCGGGTCGGCGGCAGGCGGCTGTTGCTGCGTATCCTGCCGCCGGTCGTGACCGGGCCGGTGATCATTGTGATCGGGATCATACTTGCACCCGTCGCGGTCAACATGGCGATGGGCAAGACCGGTGACGGAGCAGCCCAACTCGTACCCTATGGAACCGCTCTTGGGGCTGCCGCGGTGTCCCTTGCCGCCACGGTCCTGTGTTCGCTTTTTGGCCGGGGCATGGCGCGATTACTGCCGATTCTCATGGGGATCGCGCTGGGCTATGCCGTGTCGTTGGCGCTGGGCCTAGTCAACTTCGGAGCGGTGGTGGAGGCCCCTTGGCTGCGCGTTCCCGCTTTCGTCTTTCCCCAGTGGCATTGGCAGGCGGCTGTGTTCATTCTTCCCGTCGCGATTGCGCCCGCGATCGAGCATTTCGGCGACGTGCTGGCCATCGGGTCTCTGACCGGCCGCAACTACCTCGAGAATCCGGGAATCCACCGCACGCTGCTGGGAGACGGCCTGGCGACCAGCCTGGCGGCTTTTCTAGGCGGCCCCCCCAGCACGACCTACTCGGAAGTGACTGGCGCGGTTGCTCTGACCCGCGTTTACAATCCCGCCGTGATGACGTGGACGGCGATCTCGGCAATCGTGCTGTCGTTCGTAGGAAAAGTGGGAGGCCTGCTGCGGACCATCCCCACGCCCGTGATGGGGGGCGTTTTGGTGCTGCTCTTCGGCGCCATCACGGTCGTCGGGATCAACACGCTGGTAAAGTCCGGACAGGATCTGATGGCACCCCGAAATCTCGCGATTGTTTCGTTGATCTTGATTCCCGGAGTCGGTGGCCTGAGCCTGGGCATCGGAGAATTCGCGCTCAAGGGGATCGGCATAGCCGGAATTCTCGGCGTGGCGGCGAATCTTGTCTTGCCCCTTCCCAGCCAGTTCGAGAGCGGGGAAACCCGTGTCGCGGACTGAATCGGCCACTCTGTTGAACCATTCGGCGGAGTTTGAGGTTGTGAGAAGACTCCCATGGTCGTGACGCAAGATTTTTCGCGCCTCAGCAGACTCCGTTGGGGTTCGGATCCAAACGGGCTCACCGCACCTTCAGCTCTTGGATGATCTTGCCGCCTTTTTGACGGGCTTCGATCCAGGCGCTGTGGGTGCCGGGCTCTCTGGATGGGCTTTGTAGAGCAGAGCCGTTGATTCTACGCAGATGAGCACGCAGTGGAATATGGTGCTCCCTATTGACACCGAGCCCAGGCCTATTTACACGAGCAGATGGCAGAACATGATATTGGCTGCAAGAGGTGGAAGGTGCGCCAGAGCTCCCACCGCGTGCCACTTTCTGCGGTCTGCCCCTACAGAACCCAACCACAATGAAATTCCGATGATAGCCATCAACAGATAGGCTTGGAAGAGACCGACTCCTGCGTCAATGCCGGCGCTACCGGCAAGGCGGGACCCGGCGACCCAGGACAGCGGCGAGTAGACGGAAGACCGTTGAGCCGTAAACTGTGATTCGTGAACCGGGCGGACGGGCGCGGAGGCCGTCCCTACGGGTTTCCCAAGCGCTATCCGCCTAGGCGCGAGAAGGAGCGCGCAAAGTCCAGGACACGTTCGTCGTAGCGGGTGACATCGCCCTGTTGCATGTAGCGGTCGACAAGGGCCGTCTTGTAGACGTCAAAGGCGTCGGTTCTCTTGCTTTCGAGGCGGGTCTTGCGGATGCTCTCCTTTTCGTCCTCGAAGGCGACCAAGCTGGCCTCTTCGTGATCGACGACACGATAGACAGCGAAGTTCCCTTCGACCGGCACGGGCCCGAGGATGGCACCGGGCTCGGCTTGGAAGGGTCCAGGGCCCAGGAGCCGGGCGGGGCCCAGGTTCTTGACGCGTTCGATGGTCTTGAAGAAGGGACTCACTTCCGCGTCTAGGCCGTACCGGCGGGCGACACGGCGCAGGACGGCGCCTTCCTTTAGAGCCTCTTCAGCGATCTCAAACGCCCTTTCGCTGGCCAAAGCTGTAGCCTCCGCATCGAGGAACTCGTTGCGCACCCGGTCCTCGACGTCCTCGAACTCGGCCTGTCGCGGGCGATTGATCTCGGTCAGGACCACGATGGTGACGACGTCCTCTGTGGTGGAGGATAAGGGCTCGCCGACTTCGGCGGTGAACACCTGGTTGAGGAATTCTTGCGGCGTGGCCACTTCGGGCGCCGGTTCGGCCAAGGTAAAGGGTCCCGCCGTTTTGACGGGCAAGTTGTACTGCCGGCCGACCTGTTCCAAGTCGGTGCCGACACCCCGCGCCGCGGCCATCACCTCGTCCAGCAACTGAATACGCGAGAGGTGCTGCCGCTGGCTCCGGACAGCCTCGCGCACCTGTTCTTTAACCTCTTCGAACCGCTTCGTGCCACCCTCCTCGCGGCCGTCGGCCTTGATGATGTGGAAGCCGAAGGTGGTCTTGACCAAGTCGCTGATCTCGCCGACCTTGAGCGCAAAGGCACCCTTCTCGAACTCGGGATCCATCTCGCCGCGACTGATCCAATCCAGGTCGCCGCCCTGCGAGGCGGAGGCGGGATCCGCGGAATGCTCCTGGGCCAGTTTGGTGAAATCCGCGCCGCCGCGGACTTGCTCGAGGACTTCCCGCGCTTTCGCTTCGATGGCGTTGCTCTCTTCCTCCGACTTCTCCATGGCCATAAAGAGGATGTGGCGGGCTTTTACACGCTCGGGGATCTCGTAGACGACGAGATTCTGCGAGTAGTGCTGGCGCATGTCCGCATCCGACACCTCGGGCGCCGGCAGCACATCGTCGCTCACCGTCAGCAGTTTCGCCGTGCGGTTTTCGTCGATCAGATAGGTGGGCTTTCTCTCCTCATAAAACGACTTCAGTTTCTCGTCTGTCACCTCGACGCGGTTGCGAACGTTGTCGCGAGTCACGTTGACGAACTCGATCTTGACTCTGTTGTGACGCTCGCGGTAGGCCTCCTCCAGTTCTTCGTTGCTGACCCATTCGTTCGCGGTCACCAACCGTCTGAGACGTGTGTCGATCGTAAGCCGCTGTGCGAGTTCGGCCTCGAACTCGGCAACGGTACGCCGAAACGATTCCTGAATGTATTGGGAGTACTGCAAGGTCCCGACGAAAACGCCATCCGGGAACAAGAAGGGCAACTGAAACTGCAGCCATTGTGCCAACTCCTGCTCATCCGGAGTGAGGCCCAGCTTGTTGGCCTCTTCAAGCAAAACCATGTCCGCGATCAGATCGTTGATGTACTGGGCGGAGGTCAGGTTCAATGTCCGCAGCGGCAGCTCGGGCCTCACACCCATGACGCGTAACCGCAGGCCGAGCTCGGTGGAGGTGATTTCACGGCCGTTGACTTCGGCGAGGATGAGTTGGCCGGCGTCGGCTGGCGTGTTAAGCAGCCCGGGGATCAGAGTGATCACCATCGAGAAAGCAACCATCGTGAGAATGCCGCCGAGCACGATACGAACCATCTGCTTCTGACTTCGGAAGAGGTTGAACATACTCCCGTCATTATACTATTGGGGGTCCAGCGAACCCGAGATGTTGGTGTCCCTGCCGTTGCGCCGATTGAGGTGCGCGGGGACCGTCAAACCGCGCATGCCCTGGCAAGACCGTTTACGCATCGTTCTGGTTCGCAGCCGCAATTCCCTCAACATTGGCGCGGCGGCGCGCGCCATGCTGAACTTCGGATTCTCGAAGCTCTGGCTGGTTGAGCCCTACGACGTGGCGTTCCGGCAGGCGCAGTCGGCTGTCGGGGCGAGCGAGGTGCTGGCGGCGGCGCGCGTGACGGCCGATCTGGCCGAAGCCCTCGGGGAGGCTTCCTTGACGATCGGGACCTCGGCCATGCGGGGTCGCTCGGAGCACCACGTGCAGCGAATGTTGCCCGAGGGTGCCGCCGCCTTGCGAACGCATCTCGAAAGGTGCCAGGCGGCGCTCGTTTTTGGCTCAGAGAAACACGGCCTAGGAAACGACGACCTGAGCCACTGCGATTGGATCGTGTCTATTCCGACCCAGCCCGGGTGTCCCTCGATGAACTTAGGGCAGGCGGTGGCCCTGTTTTGCTACGAGACCGCCCGCCGCGCGAAGCTGACGCCCACGCTGGCGACGCCTTCCGCGGCGGACGCCGCCCAGCGCGAGCGGATCGTCCGCATGCTGATTCCGGCGCTCGAGGCCGGGGGGTTTATCCAGCCCGACAACCGTGCTTCTCAAACCCGGAAGGTCCGCCGCTGGGTGGGGCGGCTTCGTTTGGCGCCACGAGACGCTCGGACCTTTCAAGGCATGCTGCGGCAGATTCAATGGAAGCTCGACCACCCCGGTGAGTGACCCTTAACGATACTTGCCTGTCCAGTCGTTCCAGCGCACGCGCGCGATGTCGACAAAGGCGGCGGCGCCCGAGAGCATGCTGACCTTCGTGCCCTCGGAGTGGTCCCATCGGACAGGCACTTCCAGGGCGCGAAGGCTCAAGTTCTGGGCCAGGAAGAGAATCTCGACGTCGAAGCCGAAGCGGTCCAGCCTCTGGCGCTCGAAGATCGCGTGGGCAGCCCGGTGAGAGAAAAGCTTGAAGCCGCATTGCGTGTCCTTGTAGGGCAATCCGGCAACGAGGCGGACGGCGTAGTTGAACACGCGCCCGACCGCTTCACGAAAAGGGCTCTGATGCACGCCAATCAGCGAGCGGTCTAGCGCCCTTGATCCGAAGGCGACGTCATACGAGCCGTCCGAGACGGCGGCGATCAGCTTGTCACACTCCTCGATGGGAGCGGACAGATCGGCGTCCGTGAAGAGTACCCACTCCGAGCGCGCCTTGCCCACGCCATGCCGCACGCTATAGCCCTTGCCGCGGTTGCCCGGATTGCGGAGGACATCCATGGCAAGGGTCCCGTCGGACAAGGCGCGCGCTTCTTGTTGAGCGACACGGAAGGTTCCGTCGGCGGAACCATCGTCGACGACGAGGATCTCCGCCGACCGTTCGGACGTTCTTTGCAGGTACGCGGCCACGCGCCGCAGCGTTGCGGGCAGGCGGGACTCTTCGTTGTAGGCCGGTATGATAACGGATAGGGAAGACAGCAACTGGGAGCCACTCCGGGAAGGCGTTGACAGAGCCGTACCGGCGATGAGTACTACTGCTTCGCCGCCATGAGGGCGCGCAGGCGGCGGGCCCGGTCGGGACCGCGCAACGCTCGCAGTGCCTTGGCCTCAATCTGCCGGATCCGCTCGCGGGTGACGGCGAATTCTTGGCCGATTTCCTCCAGCGTATGCTCGCGGTCACAGCCGATCCCAAAGCGCATGCGGATCACTTTTTCTTCTTTGGGAGACAGGGTTTTTAGCACGTCGGTTGTTTCATCTTGGACGTCCGACTCGATCACCGCCTCGACCGGCGAGCCAACCCAACGGTCTTCCAGCAGGTCGCCGAGGGCGGACTCCCCGTCGCGGCCGACCGGCGTTTCCAACGAGACCGGATCACGCGAGATCGTCTTGAGCTTCTGCACCTTCTCAGAAGTGATTTCCATGCGGTCGCCGATCTCTTCGTGCGTCGGCGTACGGCCCAGGTCTTTCTCCAACTCGCGCGATGCCCGCAGGAACTTGTTCATGCTCTCGTTCATATGCACCGGGATGCGGATCGTACGGGACTGATCTGCGATGGCCCGGGTAATGGCCTGACGGATCCACCAGGTGGCATAGGTCGAGAACTTGTAGCCGCGGCGGTACTCGAACTTCTCGGCGGCCCGCATCAAGCCGATATTTCCTTCCTGGATCAGGTCCAGTAGGTGAAGGCCACGGTTTACGTACTTCTTGGCGACCGACACCACGAGGCGAAGGTTGGCTTCGACCAGCGCCTTCTTGGCCTTCTCGGATTCGCAGAAGCCGGCGATAATGCGGCGGGTCGTGCGGCGAATGTTGTTGACTGTCAGCCCGTAGGTGGCTTCCGCCACGCGAATCTCGCGTCGGATCTCCCGCTGCGCGGCCGCGATACTGGCGGTCTTTCGGCTTGATTTCGACTTGAGCCTTTCCACCTCGGAATACAGCGGCTCAAGATTCGCTTGGGCACGCTCCAATTCGTTCGTGAACTCGTCCCACCGCTTCTGCTGGAACGGGACCATCTGGATGGCGTTGGACAGCTTGATGATCAGCCGCTTGGCCTTGTATTGCATGCGGCTCAAGACGTGCACATTCCGCTTGGGCGTGCGAAGCACCTTGTTCTGCACGGTGGTCAGTTGCCGGTAAACGCGCGCGACGCGGGCAAGGCTCTGCTTGGCCTTGTGGCGCTTTTCGTTGCGCTCGTCTTCGGTGTCGTCGATGTGGATGATCGTGGCGACCGAGTCGATCTCGATTTCGCCTTTCTTGATCAACTCATAGATGGAGAGTACCCTCATGACGATCAGCGGCGAGCGGGCAATCGCGCGCAGCATCTGTGTCTTGCCGCGCTCCATTCGCCGCGCCAGATCCACTTCCCCTTGCCGCGTCAGCAACGAGACCGAGCCCATCTCTCTCAGGTAGACACGAACTGGGTCGTCGGTGTAGATCGGCTCTTCGGCCGCCGGCTGGGCCGGGTCGATATCCGGGCGGTCCTCGCCGCGGCCGTCGACGAAGCGGTCCTGCTCGTCCAGGCCCGACTTGACCCGGTCAACGGAGTCGGACACGAACTGCTCCTCAAAATGGTCCACAATCGGGTCCTTGGTTCTCATATCGACTCGGTGGGATAGAGTTTTTCGCCGGGACACTAAGTTCCTTTGCGCATCCTGACAGTGCCGGGAACACCCAAGACTCAGATGGCTACAATGCTTTCGGGGTGCGGGTCAGACGTCACCCGAAAACGGTTCCACAACTGACTTCTTCAACAAGCGCGCGGCCCGTAAAGACGCCCGCCCAGACAGGATTCCCCCGCACCGCGCTCCCAAACCTATGTGAAAGCCCGAGCCAGCTTCCATCCTCAAGCGCCCGCTCCAAGCCTCTTGATCAGTATCGGCCAAAGAGGAGCCATTTGCAACAGGAAATATCGTACACAGTATTAGGGAGATCGATACTAGAGTAATAGTACTGTCTTACTGGGAAGTGCATTCGTCAGGACAGACCGTTCCGTAGCTGCGACGGCAAGAGACGGGGCCAGCGCCTGATAGATCAATGGCTAAGTCCAGCTAATTCAGTTTCTTCTGCTTGATCAACGCCGTTAGCTCTTTAAGGAACTCCTCCTCATCCTGGAAGTCACGGTACACGGAGGCGAAACGGACATAGGCCACCTTATCAAGCTGCTTTAGACGGTCCATGAGCCGTTCTCCGATCAGGGCCGCCGCGCATTCCCCGTCCGAAGACCCGAGGACCATCTGCTCAGCCTCGTTGACGAGTTCCTCGAGACTTGCCATGCGAACGGGCCGCTTCTCGCAGGCATGCAGCAAGCCGTTTAGCACCTTCTGGCGGTCGAACTTCTCCCTGCGACCGTCTTTTTTGACCACCATATAGGGGATCTGATCGATCCTCTCGTAGGTGGTGAAGCGGCGCCCGCATGCCAGGCACTCGCGCCGGCGGCGGATCGCCGCTCCCTCTTTGCTCTCACGGGAGTCGACCACCTTATCGGCCAAGTGGCCGCAGAACGGGCAGAGCATCGGATGTCGTTTCCCCTGGTGTTTGCCGGCAAGGGGCTAGGGCTTTGATTTTAGCTCACTAAGGCTTGCCCAGCGAATGCCTTCGCGGGCCATGATGATCATCGCAGGCAGCAGCACGGCGATGAAGCTCAAGAACCAGATCAAGATTGCTGCGCTCGATGCAGCCTCGACAGGAACGCCGAACAGTTCCGTCAGCACCAACACCGCCGCAACCTGCACACCTCCGCCGACGGCCGGTATCTGGAACAACGAGCCGCCCATAACGACCCCTGTGAAGACGATTGCCTGCGCGGCCCCAAAGTCGGACGCGGGCACGCAGGCCGCCAGCACCGCACTGAAGCTGAAAGCAATCAAAGTCCAGTTGACGACGCTGAGAAGCAGGCAAAGTCCGAGGCTGCGAGCCCTGCGCAAGCTGTGCAGTCCCTCGCCGAAGAGGGCGAGCTTGTCGGCCAGGGGGTCCAACCGCCCGGCCCACTGACCTCCCGACTGAGGGTGCAACAGGACTCGCAGCCGCGCCACAAGCCGCTCGGATAAGTTGTCGTAGTAACTCCGCAACACGATCAGCAAAACCAGCATCGCAACGATTGCCATCCCCACCACTCGAGCGAGTGGTTGCCACCATGTGGGAACCGGAAGAGCGGAACCGTCCGGTGAGACGACGTGCATCTGTCCCAGTGCCAGTGCCAACCCGGCGAGCAGGATCAGCGTGTCGAAAGCGCGCTCGAGCACCCAGATCGCCAACTGGCTTGCAATCGATGTCTGCTCCTTGCGGGCAATGAGATAGGGCCGCACGATCTCCGCCGGACGTCCCAGAACCCCCATTGCGCCGAAGCCAACCACTGTCGCCGAAACCAGATTCGCAAAGCTCGCGGCGGGCTTGATCGGGTCCAGGAAGATCTTCCATCGGAGGGCTCGCACTCCATAGGTACCGTAGATGGCGGCTCCGGCGAGGGCGAGCCAACCCCGGTCGGCCTCGCGAAACGTCGCCAGGAATCGGCTGAAGTCGAAGCTCTTCCACTCGGGATTGGTGTAGAGCGAGTAGGCTAGAGCGGCGGCCAGTACCAAACCGCCGATCAAGAAGGCCGCATGCCGCCGGGCCTCCAATCAACACCACCTTGCGTTGGCGGTCTCAGAGGACGCGTGGAGATACAGCCTTATGCAAAACGCCGAATCCGACAAGCCCTTAGGATAGGGCGTTGATTGGCCGGAAGTCCAAGAGAGGGCCTGGGAAGCCGGGGTCTGGCGGACGCTAGCCCCCGAAGGCGAGAGGCCGTTTGGTTTGCTAGGGCTGACACCCAGGGCTTTTGTTCGGGACGCGCCCTTGCGGCTCTAGGTTGAGTTGCCTTGGGCGTGGCTGAGAAGGAATGTGATTCGTGAACCGTGAATCGTGAGCAGCGGGCGCCCGGCTGCCCGGGCCAGGATCAGAGTACGACGGTTTGGCGTGTGTGGTGTGTCGGCGGCCGGGCGGCGTTGGGTGGATGCAACGATCCGCCCCTACGGTCTTTCGCGCGGGTTTGCTAGAGTCGAACGGGAGATTTGCCATGACGCGACGAACCGTTTTCGCTCTTCCGCTGCTGGCGGCCTTGACAGCCGCATTGTTGTCCCAGGTCGGGTTTTCCCAGTCCGACCATAAGCCCCTGCCCTACGAGCTGGACCCGCAGTGGCCGCAGCTCCCCGTGGGCTGGAACTTCCAAGAAACGCCGGGTGTCGCCGTTGGTCCGGATCAGCACGTGTACGTACTGCACCGCGGCGACCACCCGATCATCGAGTTCGACGGCGCTGGCCGGTTTGTGCGCTCGTTGGGCGACGGGCTGTTCATCCGTGCCCACGGCATTGAGGTCGACCGCGAGGGCAATATCTGGACCGTGGACAACGACACCCACATGGTCCTCAAGATGGACCCGACCGGCCGTGTTCGCATGGTACTCGGCCGCCGCGGCCAGAGCGGCGAGGGTGAAGACAGCTTCAACGAGCCTACCGACGTCGCGATCGCCCCTAACGGCGATTTCTATGTCTCAGACGGCTATGGCAACTCGCGCGTCGTCAAGTTCTCGAAAGATGGCACGTTCATCACGGCCTGGGGGAAGAAGGGCGACGGCCCCGGCGAATTCGACCTGCCGCACTCCGTTGCGCTCGACCGGCAGGGCCGCGTCTACGTAGGCGACCGTGAGAACTATCGCATCCAGGTGTTCGATGCTGATGGCGAGTTCCTGCACCAGTGGAAACACGTCGGCTCGCCATGGGGGCTCGACATCACGGCCGATCAGAAAATCTTCATGGCCGACGGGCGCAACAACCGCATCTTGAAGCTCGACCTCGACGGCAAGATCCTCGGCGTACTCGGTGACTTCGGCAAGAGGCCGGGTCAGTTCAACTATTCCCATCATCTCGCGCTGGACGCCCTCGGCAACCTTTACGTCTCCGAGATCAAGAACTGGCGGGTCCAGAGGTTCGTCCCGAAGTGAGCGGCGGGTTGTTCCTCGAGCAGGATCAAACGGCCGTGCGCACCGGGCTTGCATCTTGCCTCCTACCCCTGCTTGCCGTTCTCGGTTCCTTTCCCGTCAACGCCGATGACTGGCCTGAATGGCGTGGCCGCGGTCGCCTCGGCGCCTGGAATGAAACCGGCATTGTCGAAACCTTCCCCGCCGAGGGCCTCCACGTCCGGTGGCGGACGCCGATCCATGCGGGCTATTCGGGCCCGGCCGTCGCCGCCGGGCGCGTATTTGTCACGGATTTCGCGTCCACGTCAGGGACAAAGGGCATCGAACGCGTCCTCTGTATCAACGAACGGAGCGGCGCCGTCAACTGGGCGTACGAATGGCCGGTCGACTACCGAGGTCTCGATTATGCGCTCGGACCCCGGGCCACTCCCACGATTGACGGCGACCTCGTCTACGTGCTCGGCGCGGCCGGTGACCTGATCTGCCTCCGCTCGGCCGGTGGCGCGCTGGTGTGGAGAAAGAACTACGTCACCGACTTCGACGCCGAACTGCCGCCGTGGGGCTTCACCTCGGCACCGTTGGTCGACGGCGACCGTGTGTTTGCGGTACCGAGCGGCCGGCCCGACGCCAAGGTCGTCGCGCTCGACAAGAGTACGGGCCGGGAAATCTGGCGCGCGCTCGACTCCGTTCAATCCGAGCCGGGCTACTCGCAGCCCACCATCATCGACGCCGGCGGTGCACGCCAGCTTCTGATCTGGCATGCCGGCGCGCTGGCTTCGCTCGATCCGCGAACGGGGGACGTCTACTGGGAGCAGCCCTTCAAGATCCGTATGAGCACGCCGATCGCTACCCCGCTACGTGCCGGTCCGCATTTGCTCGTCTCGGCCTTCTTCAACGGCTCACGCCTGTACCGTCTGCATCCAACCAAGCCCGAATCCTCGCTCGTATGGAAGGGCGAGAGCGACAGTGCCGTCTCTACCGTCGGGTTCCATACGCTGATGGCAACCCCTGTCATGGAGGGCGGCTACATTTACGGTGTCGACAGTTTTGGCCAGCTCAGGTGCCTGCGGTTGGACACGGGTGAACGCGTGTGGGAATCGCAGCGAGCGACGGTCGAGAAGAAGCGCAACGTGTCGGCGTTCATCGTGCGGCACGGGAGCCGCTGTTTCTTCTACAACGACCGTGGAGAGCTGATCATCGCGCGGCTGTCGCCGGAGGGTTACGAAGAACTGAGCCGCACCAAGCTGATCGAGCCGACGACCACGCTCGGCGCAAGCCGCCGTGAGTTGGGCGCGGTCAACTGGGTCCACCCGGCGTTCGCCAACCGGCACGTCTTGATCAGGAATGATGAAAAGATATTGTCGGCCTCGCTGGGTGCCGCCGACTACGCGAAGTGAAGGTAGCGCCGAGTCGTGCGATACGGGATGTTGCAGCGGCTCGGCTCCTGGCGGTTTTCCTGCGCCCTTTCAGGGCTGGAAGCGTGTTTGGGGACGTTACCCGGGGTTCCGCCTGACGGCTGCACCCCGGGCTAATATCCAACGCCGCTTCGCGGCTAAGCAAGAACTCGGGCTTGGAAAAGGGCTCCGTCCAACCTCCGTCCCCTTTTGGTCCTCTTGGGGCTAGTATCAACGCCGCTTCGCGGCTGCCCGAGGAAGCGCCGGTGTGCGTTTCAAGAGGGAGCTTGGGGGGTGCGGGACAAGAGCCGAGCATGGCTCGGCTCGGCACGCCACGGGCGTGCGCTACGTCAGCGTACTACGGCTGGTGATCCGAGGCCGAGAGCTGCACCTCGATCCCGTCCGGGTCATCGAAGTAAACACGCCGGCTGCCCGCGGGGTGACGAGGGTTGAACCCCTGCCGTCGAAGCTCCTCCGTCACCTTGCCGACTTCGTAATCCTCAATCGCGATGCAGTAGTGGTTCATCCCTGGCCGCGGGTTCTGGAACAGCGCCAGAAAGTTGCGGCCCAGGCCGAGGAAGCAGTTGCGCGCCGACTCGCGCACGACCGGCAGGCCGAAGTGCTTGCGGTAGAAGTCGCGTGAGCGGGCCACGTCGGTAACCTGCAGCGCGACGTGGTTGACCTCGACGCCTTGAAAGGTCGAGCCCTTAGCCGAAGCCGCCGAAGTGCCCGCCGCCAGCGCGGCGACCGACTGCACGAGTTGCCGCCGGCTGAGCCGGCCGTTCTCGTAAGCGTGCAGCAAGTTGGAAACGAGATTCTTCATAGTGACCCTCCTGTGGCGATCATAGCGCGTGCCGGGACACTGCAATGTAGGGGCACGGCAACCTGTGCCCGAGGTACGAATCGCGTCGGAATCTACTTTGTACTCGATTGGCGAAACCTGGTTTCACCAGTCGGGCGCGGCCGAGGGGGGAATGGGTGCAACGACGCAACAACAGCCTGGTGTTCACCGGCACAAGGTCTCGGGCCGGGCACACACGCCTACTGGATCGTGAGCATGCGTTGGATGGCCGCCTGGGCCTTGTGTTGAATCTCCGGGTCGACTTGGACTTCGACGCGGTCGTCCTCGAGTGACTGCAGCAGTTTCTCGATCGTGTTCATCTTCATGTATTCGCAGACCGCCTGTGCGGAGACCGGATAGAAAGTCTTCTCCGGCAGAAGTTTGCGCAACCGATAGAGCATCCCCATCTCGGTCGCCACCACAAACTCCTGGGCCGGTGATTTCTCGGCGTGGCGAAGCATCTGCTCGGTGGAGAGGTAATACGACCGCTGGTAGGGCGAAGCGCCGTTGATCGTCTTCGCTAAGCAAGCGCTCGAACAACCGCACTCGGGATGAAGGAGCAGGTCGGCATCAGGATAGCGGTCCAGGGCGTTTTCGAGCGCCTTCTCGCCCATCTTGGCGTGCACATGGCAAGCGCCGTCGTAGAGATCCACGCGCTTGCGGTCCACGTCCGTCTGCGCCAGGGCCACCGCGCCGAGATACTTGTCGGGCAGAAACAGTATCCTACGCCCTGGATTCGACCGGGCGGCATGTTCCAGAACCTGGGAGGCATTGCGCGAGGTGCAGATGTAGTCGCTGATCGACTTCGTCTTGGCGTCGGTGTTGATGTAGGAGATCACGACCGCCCGCGGGTTTTGCGAGAGCCAGTTCGCAATGCGTTGATGGTCGATCGAGGCCACCAGCGAGCAACCCGCCTCGTCGGGCATATAGACCTTGGAGCTCTCGCCGAGAATCGTCTTCGCCGTCTCGCCCATGAACCATACGCCGCAGAAATCCACCCGCGGGGCGCGTTTCTTGGCGACGAATTGCGACAAGCCGAGCGAGTCGCCGACACTCTCGGCCACCTCCTGTAACTCGGGGTACTGATAATTGTGCGCAACGATCAGCGAACTCTTGCGGTCCGCGAGTTCGCGGACGCTCCTCGCGGCTTCGACGAGATCCTTGACATAGTCGCGCGTGTATCGGCCCGGGTAGAGGTCGCCCGCAAAGCGGTTGAAGTCCTCATACCAAGTGTCGAAGTGAATGCCGTTTTGCATCACTGGGGTTCGACCGTGAAGGTCAGACGAGAAACGACTTCCCGCAGCCGCAGCTCTTGGTCGCGTTGGGGTTGTGAAAGACGAAGGCTTGCTCCATCAGGGTGTTCGTGAAGTCGAGGGTGAGACCGTCGAGGTACTTGTAGCTTTTGGGGTCCACCATCAGTTGGACGCCGCCCACCTCGAACACATTGTCGCTCAAACGCGGTTGCGATTCAAACTTGAACTTATAGCTCAAGCCGGAACACCCGCCCCCGACGATGCCCAGCCGCAATCCGCCCTCGATGTTGTTGGCCTTCAACATCTCGCGGATTCGATCGACCGCGGCCGGCGTCACGTCAATCATAGGAAACCTTCGGCGACCGACCTCACTATATCAAAACGTTGCGCAACCGCTCTTGCCGAGAGGAAGTGAAGAGCTTCGCCGTCGGGGAGCGAGCCAAACTCCCTGGCACCAGGCTTCGCCCGCTGGCATCGACGTTGCGGCCCCCGGTCCCTATTCGGAGGATCTACACAACGCCCAGCGGTTCCTCCTTGCACAACGGGCCAGCCGTCGGCAGCGCGTTAGAATAAGGCCTGTCCGTTAGTCCAACTCGCTCGTTCCGGAGGGTTCGTCATGCCTGCCTATGAACTCAACCCGCAGTCCGTCGCACGCGTCGAGACCGCGTTGCGAAGGATCGTGACGCCGCTGCCCGTGCCGGAATCGATTCCTCAGCTCGAACGCTTGCAAGCTGCCGAGCCTCGGGCGATGCAAGGGCAGCCTCCGATCATCTGGGACCACGCTCAGGGTTTCTCGGTTTACGATCGCTGGGGCAACCAGTGGATCGACTGGTCCTCAGGTGTGCTCATCGCCAACGCCGGCCACAACGTCAAGCGGATCAACGACGCCATTCGCGCTCAACTCGATCAAGGGCTTCTCACCAGCTACTGCTTTCCAACCGATGCCCGCCGCGAATTGGTGGAGAGGCTAGTTTCGCTTCTGCCCGAGCCCCTGAAGAAAGTGTTTCTGCTGACCACCGGGTCCGAGACCATCGAATGCGCCGTGAAGCTAAGTCGCATTCATGGCATCCGGGCCGGCGGTCAGCAGAAGGTCAGGATCGTCTCTTTCCACAACGCTTTTCATGGACGGACGCTCGGCTCGCAACAGGCCGGCGGCATCCCGGCGTTGAAGGACTGGATCGTAAACTTCGACCCGGGCTTCGTGCAAGTCCCGTTCCCCGACGGCTACCGCCAAAAGGACACGTCCTTCGAGGCGTTCGAACAGAACCTGCGTGCCCAGGGTGTGGATTTCGACACGGTCGCTGGCGTGGTCCTCGAGACCTACCAGGGCGCCGACGCCGCCTTTGCTCCCACGGAGTTCATGCAGCGCCTGCGTGACTGGTGCAACGAGCAGCAAGCGCTGCTGGTCTTTGACGAGGTGCAGGCGGGTTTCGGCCGTACTGGTGCGTTCTGGGGCTTTGAACAGTACGGCATCGTCCCCGACCTAGCTTGCTTTGGCAAGGGGATCACAAGTTCGCTGCCTCTCTCCGCGGTCGCGGGCCGGGCGAACATCATGGACCTACCGGCTCCCGGCAGCATGACATCGACCCACACCGGCAACCCCGTTTGCTGTGCGGCGGCGCTGGCCAACATCGAGACGATTCTCGAGGAAGACCTCGTCGGGAATGCCAAACTTATGGGTGAGGTCTTACATCATAAGCTGCATAAACTAAAGGATCTATATGACGAAGTTACGGTCGTCATGGGTCGTGGTTTGGTGGCCGGCTTCGTCATCGCCGACCCAGCCACCGGCGAGCCCGACGCGGCGCTTGCGTTCGATATCGTCAAACGCTCGGTCGAGAAGGGCGTGCTGATGTTCAGTCCCGTTGGGCCCGGCGGCGGCACGGTCAAGATCTGTCCGCCGTTGATGATCAATCAAGCCGCGATGGAGGAATCCACCGCGGTCTTCGGCGAAGCGGTGGCGGAGGCTGTTGCGTTGAAGAAGAGCGCCGAGACCGTCGGAGTGGCGTGATTGGTTCGTTTACTGTCCGTTGGCGTCGATGTCGTCGAGCAATTCGACCAGAGTGAACTTGAGCGGGCCCTGGTTGGAATCAAACCACATCTCGGCCTGGCAACATGCGGGCCCTTTGAAACGTGTAGCGGGTCCCCTGCACAACAGACCGTGATGAAATGGATGTTGGCGTACCCCCGCCAGTCCTGCACCCAGCGCACGTCGGCGCTGCGTGCTTGCTGGAGCGCTTCGAGCGACCGCAGTTTTTTCGGATCGATGTACTGGAGGGTCTGGTCGATCAGCTGGTGGAGTTTCGGGCGTTATTTGGCAAGAGCAGGACTGTAGAGCGGGTGGTCTTGGTGAGGGGCTTGTTGTCTGGGCCGTACCGAAACGGCGGGTAGACCTGCTCTACGTTTCGTGGAGCAGATCGTGTGCTCGGCGGCCAGGGTCCTGCATCGATACGCTCTACTATCCCATCTTGCGTGGGCCGCAAGAAAGCCGCCCGGAGGGGCGGTTCACGTGCTGGTCGTACAACTCTTTTAGTTGCAGATACATAACGTCCTTTATGGCATCCCAATCGTAGCACGGGGCCAAGAGGCTGTCGAGGGGTGTTGTCCGCAGGAAAATAACGCTGGCACGCGCCAGGGCGAGTTGTGCGCCGTAGGGATCAAGCACCAAGGAAGTGAACTAAGCACGCTGAGCCCTTTCCGTGAACCGCACTTGTCGAAAGCGACCCATTTGACTTTAATACTCGGACTCCGATATATATGATCCCGGGTATGGGTGGACGAGATCCGATCGCTGCTTCCCGGAATTGAAGACCCGGACTTTGCGCCGAGGGCGCAAGGCGGCACCGCATGGCCGTGCGTCACGTCGGGGGATGTGCGGGCTGGGTGTAAACTGTTGAGGTTTCGTTCGAATGGATGTGAGATCCGCGACCCTGGTTGCCTGCGCTCTTCTTGGATGCGCGGGCCGGGAGGCTGTGATTCCGGATCTGTCGTGCGAGCTTGTGAGGGAACCCGCTGGTGACTGTACGCCGGTTCCTTCGTTGGTTGCGGGGCGCCTCGATCTTTTTTCCTGCGGGACGTTCGAAATGAAGGCCCGTTATGAGGCCTGTTACCGCGTAGAAGAGATAGAGATGGAGGGCGAGTTCCAGGCTTCTCCGCATGTGAGCGGGGTGGATTTGGAGTTGTTGGCCGAAAGAGTGTCCGCGGGAGATCGGGATGCAGGGCAGTTCAGCCGCACGATCGGCACGATCAGTTTGGATCCAAGGACTTGGGACGGGCGGTTTACCGACACCGCCATGACGATCCGAAGCCGCGGTTCCGCCGGCGATGCGCCGCCGGTCCTCGCGATGTCTTGTTCGAAGAAGTAGCGCCGAAGGAGGAGGGAGAACATGCCGAAAGTGAGCAAAGAGGTCAAGGGACATAAGGTTGAAATCGATGACGACAACAACCTGAGTGTGGCGGGCAAGGAGATCGATTATCAGCACGATTCGGCGGCCAAGAAGTGGTCGTCGAACTACCTGCCTTACTCGCAGTACGACTCGCTGGAAGATCTGGCGGACGCGATTGCGACTCATACCGAAGAGTTCAAGGCGCCGGAAGAGTAGGGAGGACATTATGGCTGTTAGAAAAGATGCGAATACGTTGACCGCGGCAGAGCGGGCGGAGTTCGTCGCGGCGGTCCTGCAGTTGAAGCAGGACGGGATCTACAACCAATTCGTGCTGCGGCACGCGAATGCGACGATGGGCGCGATTCACAGTGTGCCGGCGTTTTTGCCGTGGCACCGGCGTTATATCTGGGATCTGGAGAAGGAGCTCCAGCGGGTTTCCGGCAATCCGAACCTGGGATTGCCCTATTGGAACTGGCCGCAGGGCGACGAGAACGTGTCCATGTGGAACGCGGACCTCCTGGGAGGTAACGGCCATCCAGTCACACAGGCCGCGCAGGACGGGCCGTCCCGGCAGGGGCAGTGGTCGGTCGTGAACCGCAGCGGTCAGCCTACTGGGCCGCTGGAGCGAGCTTTCGGGCGCAGTACGGCGCGGTTGTCGACGCAGGCGGAAATCGATCAGGTCATGATGGTTACGCCCTACGATAGTCCGCCCTGGGGACGATTTGCTTCGCCGAGTTTTCGAGATCAGTTGGAAGGCTGGACCGGTCCCAACTTGCACAATCGCGGCCATGTTTGGATGGGCGGTTCGATGCTGCCAATGACTTCGCCGAACGATCCGGTGTTCTTCATGCACCATTGCATGGTCGACAAGGTTTGGCACGACTGGCAGCGGGCGTTTCCGAATCAAGGGTATCTGCCGACGAGCGGGGGGCCGTTTGGGCAGAACTTGAATGATCCGATGGATAGTACGGCGAACGGTCCGATTGGTCCGCGGCCTATTGATGTGCTCGACAATGCGGCGCTCGATGTCCAGTACGACACGGACGGGCCAGCGGTTCCACAGCCGGGCCAGCCGCTGATTGTGAATGATCCGGCGGTGCCGGGTGCGATCAACTCGCCGGGCGAGGTCAACGTGTATACCTTCGATGCGGCGTCGTTTGGCGCACACACGATCGAGACATCGGGCGGCTCGGATACAGTGATGACGCTGTCGGGTCCGGACGATCCGTCGAGTCAATTGGCGGAGAACGACGACGGCGGCGTTGGGTTGAACAGCCGGATTGCAATGAATCTTTCGGCGGGCAATTACACCGCGCGAGTGCGGTTGTTCAGCGCGTCGAGGACGGGAGACTATTCGATTGGGGTGACTGCGGCTCCTACGGGTCCCGTTATCCCGAGGTTGATCGTGAATGGTCCGGTGGTGGATGCGGCGATCTCGGCGGGCAATGAAAGTGATCTGTATCGCTTCCAGGCGCAGAGTCAGGGGACGTATGTGATCGAGACGAGCGGTCCGACGGATACGTTCTTGAGCTTATTCGGACCGGGGTCGCAGACGAACCTGATTGCGCAGAATGACGATAGCGGGTTCAGATTGAATTCGCGGATTGCGGTGTCGCTGGCTGGCGGCGAGTATTTCGTGAGAGTGAGGCACTTTTCGCCGCAGGGTACGGGGCCGTATCAGGTGAGTGTGCGGAGGGTTTGAGTGTGAGCAGGCCTGGACTTTGATGTCGCTCGTTGCGATCGGGTGGTGGACGGGGTCAGCTCACGAAACGGGAAAAATCGTACGCTAAGCGGAGCTGTTCTCAAGCTGGTCCCCTGTCGCAAGTTCAGGGGAGATTGCGACAATTGGGACCTACGCTTCCCCGCGGCCTCTGTGCTGGGGGACGTCGACTCGTTGTCTCATTGCTGAGAGGCCTGGCAGGACCCGTTCCGGGCCTTTCTGGTCGAGGCGACGGAGCGGATCGCCGCGAGCCCATCACGTAGCGCGATTTTCGCGTGCCGTCCGGGAATCGACGGCGGGATAACCGCCGCCGGATCGACCGGGATTTGGAGCCCGGTGCTACTGTCGAAAGGGAAGCCGGTCGGGATGAGATCAATATTGTCAGGGCAAGTCATGATCAATGCGAGGCCGATGATCAGGCCCTCGCCCCCAGCCCCCGTAGGCACCGATGGATTTAGCCTCGCAGCCGACCGTCTGCGACCGATTAATCGCTAGTGTAGTGCGTCAAGCAGATTGCACCTTATGCAGGGCGGCACGTCCGCGCTTGACTTTCTCGAAGATGTCGGAGGCGGTCGCGGTCCAGATGAAGGGCGTGGGATGCCCGTTGTGCTGGGCGATGTAGTCGTCAATGGCGGCGACGAGCTCGTCCACGCTGCGAAACACGCCGCGGCGCAGGCGCTTGACGGTGAGATCGCGAAAGAATCGCTCGACCATGTTCAGCCACGACGCCGAGGTCGGGGTGAAATGAATGTGGAAGCGCGGGTGACGATCGAGCCAACGCTTCACAGCGGCATGCTTGTGGGTGGCATAGTTGTCCACGATGAGATGAAGCTGTTTGTCCTTGGGAGTGCGGCGGTCAATTAAGCGCAGGAAGCGCAGCCATTCCTGGTGGCTGTGTCGGGGCATGCACTCGGCGATCACGCTGCCGTCAAGGCTGTTGAGCGCCGCAAACAGGGTGGTCGTGCCGTTGCGCTTGTAATCGTGGGTCATCGTTTGGCCGCGTCCCTTTTTGAGCGGCAGGCCGGGCTGGGTGCGATCGAGGGCTTGGATTTGGGACTTCTCATCGAGCGAGAGAACCAGAGCATGCTCAGGCGGATTGAGATAGAGTCCGACGATGTCGTCGAGTTTCTCGGCGAAACGCGGGTCATTGCTGAGCTTGAGGGTCTTGACGCGGTGGGGCTTGAGGCCATGGGCGCGCCAAATCCGTCCCACGGTGGAAGCGCTGACGCCGGCCGCGGCGGCCATGGTGCGGCGGCTCCAGTGGGTGGCGTTGGACGGTTTCTCGCGGGTGGTCTTGTGGATGATCTGCTGTACTTTCTGCTTCGAGACGGCAGGTTTACGACCGGGCCGTGGGGCGTCTTTTGCAATGCCGGCGATGCTGCTTTCGAGAAAGCGCGTGCGCCAGCGGGCCACCAACTGCCGCGAGACACCGAGCTGTGCGGCGATCTGCTTATTCTCGAGACCGTCGGCGGCCAGCAGGACAATCCTGGCTCGCAGGGCGAGACGAACGGCGACTTGGCGGCCGCGCGCGTAGCGGTCCAACTGCTTGCATTGCGCTGTGTTCAAAGTTACTGGTTGTGCTCTTCGCATCCCATGCCTCCTGTTAATAGAGACGATGGGAAGTCAATATAAGTTACATTATTTATGGTGCACTACACTAGTACTCGGCGAGGCCTTGCTGGTTCCGATGCGGACCATCAAGGACTACACGCAGGTTTCCAGCCTGCAACTGATCCGGCCCGACGGCTCCAAGCGCTTCCTGAAAGGCGGCCGCGCGAGTGGCTGCGTGTATTGCCTTGGATCAGGGTATGAGCAGTGGTGGTGCGAGGGGCTGGCAACGGGGCTTTCCGTACAGACCGCCTTGCGGCTGTTCTACCGGCGGGCGCGGGTCACGGTCTGTTTCTCGGCCTCGAATCTCGCCAAGGCGGCGCGGCGCGGAATCGTGATCGCCGACCACGACGAAAAGAGCGGTGCTGGAGAGAAAGCGGCGCGGGCCACGGGGCTTCGCTGGTGGATGCCGCCCGAACCGGGCGACGCCAACGACTTCCACCGATCATACGGGGTGAGAGCGCTGGCCGAGCAACTCAGCCGGGCTCTGGCTCGGTCGATGGGAGTAGCGGCATGAGGAAGAAATCACGGAACTCGAGGAACGCGGTCCTAATCGAGGCCAACCCCGCCTACATCGAGCTGATCCGCAAGCGCTGCGCTCAGCCATCGCTACCACTGGAGGGCGACGCCGCGTGAGGACCACTACGGCCATTGTCGATTCCTTGCTGGAAATAGTCCGGCAAGCCGTACGTGAAGTGCTGCGCGATGAATTGAGCGCGCGCCCACCGATCCAACCGCGCCTGCTCGACGCGAAGCAGGCCGGGCGCTACATCTCTCGCCCTGAAACAATGGTCCGCAAGCTGGCGAGAGAGCGGAGAATTCGGGTATCTTCAAGCGACTCTCGCCTGCTGTTCGACCGGCGCGACTTGGATTCTTTCATTGAGCGTGAGAAGGAGGCCGGCCATGCGGCTTGACACGGCATTTATAATCGACCCCATGGCTCGACGGAAGAAGAATCGGCATGGCGACGGCGGCTACCGGCAACGCGGGCGGTACTCATGGGAACTGCGCTGGATGGCAGGCGGCGCGGCGCACAGCGAAACCGTTCGCGGCTCCGAAGCCGATGCACGGGCGCAACTCAAGAGCCGAACGGCGGACGCCGCCGAGGGAGCGGTGGCGGGTGGCCTGATGCAACGCACGGTGGGCGACGTGCTGCGCTGGCGCCTGGAGCGCTACGAGCGCGAGCGTCCCGCGAGCTTGAAGACGATCCGTTCCTACATGGCGCGGCTTCTCGCTGATGACCTGGCTGCGATTCGCGTGGTCAAGCTGCGCAATGCCAACATCGAGAAATTCCAGGAGCGTCTATTGGTAAGCGGGCTGGCCCCGGCGACGGTCAACCGTCATTTCGAAGTGATCCGGGCAGCGTTCCGCCTGGCGGCCACCGAGGACCCTCCTCTTGTCGTACACGTGCCGCGCTTCGAAAAGCTCAGAGAGAGCAATATCCGTCAAGGATTCCTGTTGCCCGAACAGTACGAACGGCTGATGGATCACATGCAGCCTGACTGGATGAAGCTGATGTTCGCCATCGGCTATCATGTCGGCGCTCGGGCGGGCTCGATCCTGGCGGCGAGGTGGGAGCGGGTGGACTGGGAAAAGAAGGTCATCCGGCCGCCGGCCAATCAGCCGAGGAACAAGAAGGTCGGTTTCTGGCCGATCTACGGCGATCTTGAGAAGCGTTTACGAGAGGCTGAGTTCCAGCACCAAGAGTACTGGCCGCACGTCCCGTGGATTCTCCACAAGGACGGTCGGCGGCTTAAGGGTTCCGACGACTACCGCCGCCACTGGACGGAGGCCGTCAAGCTTGCCGGTTTAGATGGATTACTGTTCCACGACCTGAGGCGCACGGCGGCCCGGAACCTGTTGAGCTCTGGCATCGAGCCGATGACGGTCTGCCGCATCGTCGGCTGGGAAACCTCGGCCATGCTCCATCGCTATCGCATCGTTGATGAGATTGATGTCGCCCGCGCGGGCGAGAAGGCGGAGAAGTACCTTCAGTCGCTGGATTCAAGCGTCGGCGGGACGGAGGAGGCGCTGCAATGAGGAGGCGCTGCAATAATGGGGTCTACACATTTGGGCAAACATTTGGGCAACTCGAAGGGCGGATGCCATGCAACTCATTGAAAAGATTGGCTCCTCAGGTAGGACTCGAACCTACAACCCTCCGGTTAACAGCCGGATGCTCTACCATTGAGCTACTGAGGAGCAGAGGCGGGGTGATACTTGGTTTTCATGCTCTCAAAACGGATCTTTGATGTCAAACGGTGTGCCAAGCAGGGGGCTCGACCGCCGTTGTGACGGCGTGGATACGGCCGGGGCATCGGTGCCGGGCTCGCGGTCGGCTGACGATCGAGAACTACGACAACGGCTATCCAGGGCCCGATAGGACTCAGAAAGTGCCTAGTACAATAAAAATCTGTATCGCGGGAGCTGGTTTCTGCGTCCCATATCCCAGAGACCCCGAAACATCGTAACCCGTTATGGACATGCCAGCTACTCCCAAGCCTCTCCCAGCCGGGGGCAAGTCGGACTTCACCTTCGCCGACCAGGTCAAGAAGCCGACTCTCAAAGCACGCCTCTCGCAACCGGTATCGATCGCGGCGATCGCACTTGCGCTGGGCGTAATAGCTTTCATCGTCTACCTGGAGGTCGGGCGGGTACGAGCGGATCTACCGACCCCGGAGGTGAGCTACACGTTGTTACCGAACGAAGGCAAAACCGGCGGTGTGCCGATTGCGATCAAGCTCAACCAAATCGCCGTTTTCGTCGTGGACGACCCCATACAGGGCGAAGCTGGAGCTGCGCGGGCCAAAAAGATTGTCGACATCCTACAACAGGCGGTCATGTCCCTCAAGGACGAACCGGGAAAAGTGATTACGCTCGACGAAGAAACCCCGATGCCCGCCATTGTGCAGCAAGAACACGACGGGACCCAGAGAACAGTGATCGTGCAGATGATGCCGGGTGACCTCGCCCTGGCCGGCGAGACCGACGCCAAACGGCTGGCTCGTGTCTGGGCCGAGCGGCTGACCGACGCGCTCAAGCTGATCGCCTTTGGCGAGGCCCCCGAGTTCAGCATCGGTACCGATTTCGGCAGTGCCATCGAGACGCTCTACGCGATCGCTCGTGAGCGGCACGGGTGGATTTCACAAAGCTCTCTCGACGACGCCTTCGGCGTGCTAACCGATGGTGAGCGGCTGGTTCTCGAGACAGTCCCTTCGCGCCAGCCGACGCCTCGATCAGGGCAGTAGCTCCAACAAGCGATCTACGTCCTCGTCGTTGATGTAGAAGTGGGGCGCGGCTCGAATCCACCCAAAACGTAAGGCGGTCGACACCCCGTTGCGGTTGAGGTTGGCCACTACGTCCTCTGACGGTATCCCCTCCTTGCGGAAGGTTACGATTCCCGAGCCGCCGTTCCCATCCCGGGCCGTCATGACCTCGTAGCCCTGGGCGGTGACGCCTGTGACGATGCGGCCGGCGAGGTGGTCGATCTGGGCCGCGATCCGGTCAACGCCTGCCTCCAGGAACAGCCCGAGCGACGCGCGCAGTCCATAACACCCGATCGTGTTGAGCGTGCCGCACTCATAGCGGGATGCGTCGTTCCGCAGCTTGGGCTCGTGGCTGTAGGTTCGGGACCCCTCGACGTTCGTCCAGCCGAACTCGATGGGCTCGACTTGCGGGATCAGGTCGCGGTCGACGTACAGTACGCCACAGCCCTCGGGCCCCAGCAACCACTTGTGTCCACTGGCTGAAAACGCGTGGACGCCGCTTTTCTTGACGTTGACTGGTAGGGCCCCGAGCCCCTGGACGCCGTCCACAACCAATAGGGTCCCCTGGCGGCGGCAGATCTCTCCGAGTGCCTCGAGGTCGACACGAAAGCCGCTTAGGTACTGTACGAAGCTGATCGCCAGCAGGCGGGCCCCCCGGCAGGCGCGGTCAATCTGGTCCAGTTCAATCCGCCCACCTTGCAACTCGAGCCAGCGGAGCTTGACGCCGCGCCCTGCGAGTTGGAGCCAAGGGAAGTAGTTAGCGGGAAACTCATCGCGGATCGCGACCACCACGTCGCCAGGACGCCAATCGAGTCCGTTGGCAACGATGGCCAGCCCCTCGGAAGTGTTTTTGGTGATCGCAATCTCGCCGGGATCGCAACCCAGGAGTCGGGCGGCCTCCGTGCGAACACCCGCCCAGGCCTTCATCCAATCGGGGTAGTGGGCGGCTCCGTGCTGCTTGGCATCCTCGGTGAAACGCGCCATGGCGTGCGCCGTGCGTTCCGGCAGGGGCGACACCGAGGCGTGGTTGAGGTAGACGTAGCTCTCTGTGACGGGGAACTCCCGGCGATAGTCCTCCAGCTGCATCGACCGCTCTTACGCTTCGATCTTCGGTAACCTCAAAGAGTTCCGGAGCGATACCATAGTTGAGTGTACTGGGTTGCATCGTGACGATATACTAGATAGGGAACCACGGGCCGGTGAGCCTTCGCCAAGCGAGCCGGGCCCTCACAAGGAGGCCGTGATGTTTGATCGCCGCAGGTCGATGGTGCTGACGCTAGTACTGGCGTTCGCGCTCCCTTTCTCTCTTGTCGCTGGGCCGAAGAAAGACAGCGAAGGCAAGCGAAAGCCGAAGAACAAGAAAGAAGACGTCGAAGCGATCGGCGACCGCGAAGTCGGCAAGGGGATCAACTTCTACTCGCTCGAGAAGGAGATCGGCCTGGGCAAGCAGTTAGCCCAACAAGTCGAGCGACACTCGAAGATTGTCGATGACCCGATCATCGCCGAGTACGTCAATCGCGTGGGTCAGAATCTCGTCAGGAATTCAGACTCCAAGGTACCCTTCACCATCAAGCTCATTGATGACCGGACCGTCAACGCGTTCGCGTTACCGGGCGGCTTCTTCTTCGTCAATTCCGGCCTATTCCTTCGGGCCGAGAGTGAGGCGGAACTCGCCGGAGTGATGGCTCATGAGATCGCCCATGTGGCAGCACGGCACGGCACGAAGCAGGCCACGAAGGGGCAGATCCTGAATCTGGCGACGATTCCACTGATTTTCATGGGGGGCTGGACCGGCTACGGTATTCGCTCGGCCGCGGGCTTCGCGATCCCGATCGGGTTCATCCGGTTCACCCGCAAGGCCGAAGAGGAAGCCGACCTTCTTGGGCTGCAATATCTCTACAAGGCGGGCTATGATCCGACGTCATTCATCGACTTCTTCGAGAAGATGCAGGCCGACGAGAAGCGGAAGCCGGGCACGATTTCGAAGCTGTTCAGCAGCCACCCGCCTCACGAGTCACGCATCAAGAAGAGCCAGAAGCTGATCGACCAGTTGCTGCCGAACAAGCCCGAGTATGTCGTCAGCACGTCGGAGTTCCTCGACGTGAAAAACCGTCTCGTGGCCCAGAACCGCCACCGCAAGCCGCAAGAAGATCCTAACCGGCCGCGGCTACGGCGAACGACATCGGGTGGGACGATCCCTGCCGACGACTCCACCGGCGGCGAAGAGGGCGGCGAGGAAGGGGACGACGATCGCCCGACCCTGAAGCGGCGGTGAGCGTCCAGCGCTCCTCGAACCTTTTGGATTCAGCAGAGCCTCCGCCGGAAGGCGGGGGCTCTTTGCGTTGGAGTCTGCGAACTGGCGGCAGGGATGTACTCAAGGCCGCAGGTGTCAGCCTACGCTGAGCCCGTTTGAGGTCGCATCGTACCCTCTGACCGGCACCAACCCGGATACTGGGTTGCGCCCGGTGAGACCCTCACCACCGCAACTGCGCAACGCAAGCTCACGCTTGCGGCTCTGAGTGTAGGCCTGCAGCATCGAAGCTTCACGGGGTACGACGCCTCGCCCGCGACCGACTTGATATTCTGGATCTCACCCGGCTCCTTGCTGCCAGCGCTCCGGCAATGACCAACAAGCAGATCGCCAACATCCTCAACGAGACCGCCGATCTGATGGAGATCGCCGACATTGACGGCTTCCGGGTCCGCAGTTACCGCAACGCGGCCATCGCTGTGGACTCCTGTCCGGAGCGCATTGCGGATATCGTCCGAGACCCCGAGCGCAAGGTGACCGAGATTCGAGGTATCGGCAAGAGCATGCAGGCGAATCTCGGCGAGCTACTCGAGCGGGGAAGCTTCAGCCGTCGCGACGAGTTGTTGGAGAAATATCCTCCAACGGCGCTCGAGCTGCTCAAGATCGGCGGGCTCGGGCCAAAGAGCATCGCTGCTATCTACAGCCACTTCCGGGTCAGCACGATCGACGGTCTCGAGCAGCTCTGCCGGGACGGAAAGCTGCGCGCGCTGCCGCGCATGGGCGAGAAGCTGGAGAAGAAGATTCTGCGCGGCATCGAAGGCTACAAGCGCAGCGCCGGACGCTTCCTCATCAACTTCGCCGATCGTTCTGCGCGAGAGCTGGCCGACTACCTCTTGGAGGTCCAGGGCGTCGATCGAGTCACACCCGCGGGCAGCCTGCGACGTGGGAAGGAGACGATCGGCGACGTCGATCTGCTGGTCACAGGCTCGAAAACATCCTCCGCGCTCGACCACTTTGTGAAGTTCCCTGGCGTCTCGGAAGTGCTCGGCCACGGGGATAAAAAAGCCAGCGCGAAGATCGGGTCCGAGGGCCTGCAAGTGGACGTCCGCGCGCTGGACGAGAGCAGTTACGGGGCTGCGTTGCTCTACTTCACTGGCAGCAAGGCGCATAACGTCGCGGTGCGCGACCGCGCCGTGCGCATGGGATTTCGGTTGAACGAATATGGCCTGTTCCGCAGCGAAGGAGAAGAGAGGGTCGCCGGAGCCGACGAAGAAGAAGTGTACGACAAGCTCGGGCTGCCATGGATCGCCCCCGAGCTGCGCGAAAACACGGGTGAGATCGAGGCCGCGCTGGAGGGGACGCTCCCGAACCTGGTCGAGCAGAAGCAGATGCGCTGCGACGTCCACATGCACACGCACGCCACCGACGGGCGCTACTCGATCGAAGAGATGGCCGAAGCCGCGGAGAAGGCCGGCTATTCCTACATCGCCATCACCGACCACTCGAAAGCGCTCGCGATGGCCAATGGGCTCGACGAGAAGCGCCTGCTCGATCAGATGCAGCAGGTCCGGCAGGTTTCAGGGAAGTTCAAGAAACTGACCATCCTCAGCGGTTGCGAGGTGGATATTCTTCGCGACGGTCGCATGGACATCGACGACGAGGTGTTAGCGCAACTCGATGTCGTAATCGCAAGCGTGCACAGCTACATGAACATGGAAGAGGCGGAGATGACCGACCGCTTGCTGCGCATGATCGAGAACCCTTACGTCAACATCATGGGTCACCCGACAGGGAGATTATTGTTGCGGCGCGAACCGTATCCGTACGACTTCGAGCGCATCGTCAACGAAGCGGGGTGCCGTGGGGTTCGAATGGAGATCAACGCCAGCCCGGAGCGGCTCGATCTCGACCCCATCCATCTGCGCATGGCGCACGCCAAGGGGGTGAAGTTCGTCATCTCGACCGACGCCCATCACACGCGCCACCTCGAGAACATGAAGTACGGAGTGCTGACAGCGCGCCGGGGTTGGCTCGAAGCGTCGGACGTGCTGAATACATTGCCGGTCGACAAGTTCAAGAAGGCCCTCAGTAGAAACTGATAGTTCGAGATCGGACGGCCGCACCTTTTCGACGTCGAAGCGGAGGGCTTTGGCTCCGCAAGTGCGAGATAGACTGAAGCTTCGCCCGTCCCTATGTCTGAACCGCTCGACAACGACAGCCCAACCGAGGCCGGTCTGCTTGAATCACAACCTTTGAGCGGGACCATCGGTCAACCGTCGCTCGAAGGCCCATCCCAACTCCGCGACGGGATGCGGCGCTTTCGATCCGGGTTGCTCCAGGCGGCGCTGTTCAGTCTTATCACTGTCGTCTTGTGGTGGCCCTGCGGCGCTGTCCTTTTCGCCGCCGGCGCTGACCGGTTACTGCTTTCGATCGTATCGCTGCTTCTCGCCGTGTCGGCGTCAACGGCGCTCTTCATGAAAGTAGGCCAACAACGACCACTCCGAGATTTGGGGCTCTCGTTCGAGGCTTCCGCGGCCCGGGAGTTTGTCGCGGGAACAGCGATCGGCGGTGCGATTGCTCTCTGTGTGCTTGGAACACAGTGGGGCGCCGGATGGCTCAGGATCGAGGAACAGGCCAGCGGCGCCGCCATCGCCGGAGACTCGGTAGCGGCGACCGCTCTGTCGCTCGGCGTGGTCCCCGTGCTGATGCTGCTCTTGCTTGGCGTTGCCGGGGAGGAACTGTTGTTCCGAGGATATGGGCTGCAGCAGTTGATTCGCGCTACGAACCCGGTGGTGGCGATCGTGGGTACGTCAGCGCTATTTGGCCTGTTGCATGCGGACAACCCCAACGCCTCCAACGTCGGTCTGCTCAATACGGCCCTTTTCGGAGGCCTCTTCGGGCTCCTTCTGGTGCGGCGCCGGTCTTTGTGGTCGCCGTTTGGCGCTCATTTCGGATGGAACTTTACCTTGGTGGCTATCGGCGCGAGCCTCAGCGGCATTAGAATCAGGGTAGTGGACTTCAAGCTCGTGCCGATGGGACCGCCCCTGTGGACCGGTGGCGACTATGGACCGGAGGCGAGCTTGCTGGTGACGATTGCCGTGGCGGTCGCCATCGTCGGCGTGTTGAAGCTGCCTCGGATTTCAGATCAATCGGTGAGACTATGGGACTAATGGCTCGCGGCTCGATGGTCCGCCCGGTAGGGCGTGTGTATGCCCTGGGGCTGGCCGCGCTGCTGATCGCATCCGGGTTGGTGGCCAAGCAGCAGATCAGCGAGCAGCAGCGCGCCTATCTGGTCCGAGAGATGATGGCCGAACATGCCACCGCCAAGATGGTCATCCCACGTTCGAAGAAAGCGCTCACTCTCAACCCCAAAGGCGGCCACGATGAAGATCAGTGGCTCGATGCCATGGACGAGCACGGCCCCGCCGCCCGCGTCGGCGACCTCATGGAGATCACCAAGATCGAGTTCAAGGGCCGGCGGCTCGTGCTTGAGCTGAATCACGGCATCAAAGGAGGGCGCAAGTGGTGGCACCGCGTTCAGGTCGCGGGCACCTCCAGGCGGGGAACCACGCTGGGGCAAGGAGCCTCGGTCTATGCACCCGGCGGCACCAAGCTTGCTCTGGCCTACGGCGACGCGATCCCGCCGCTGACTTCCGACGAAGTCAAGAAGCTGCTTGCGCCCTACCTCGATTTCAACCAGCGCTCGGCCACCGAACTCTTCGTCGAGAAGTTACCCGAGGAGTTTCAAGAGGCAGTTAAGGAAGAGCGTGCAATGGTTGGCATGGACAAGGACACTGTTCTGCTAGCCAAGGGCAAACCCGCCAAGAAGGCCCGTGACTTCGACGACGGCATCGAGACCGAAGATTGGATCTACGGCGTTCCTCCCGGCTCCATCATCTTCGTGACGTTTGAGGACGGTGAAGTCATCCGCATCAAGGAAAGTTACGCCAAGCTTGGTGGGCTGGTAAAACAGGAAGAAGACCTCAACGAGAAAAAGTAACCCCTGGAGCAGATCCCATAATGGCAGTACGAGTAGGAATCAACGGCTTCGGCCGTATCGGGAGAAATGTGTATCGTGCCGCGCTGGGCCGGCCGGACGTCGAGATCGTCGCCGTCAACGATATTACCGACACGAAGACGCTGGCTCACTTGCTGAAGTACGATTCCGTGCTGGGCAACCTCGACAGCGAAGTGACCTCGACGGACGATAGTATCTCGGTGGACGGACACCCCTTCAAGGTGTTCGTCGACCGTGACCCGGGCCGGATTCCCTGGGGCTTGGTCAACGCGGAGGTCGTCGTCGAATCGACCGGACTTTTCACCAAGGGTTCCGATGCCGGGAAGCATCTCCGCGACGGTGTGAAAAGGGTCATTATCTCGGCGCCGGCGAAAGAGGAGGATATCACCCTTGTGCTGGGCGTCAACGACGACCAATATGACCCCGGCAAACACAGGGTGATTTCGAACGCCTCGTGCACCACCAACTGTCTCGCGCCCGTCGCCAAGGTGCTCCACGAGAACTTCGGAATCAGCAAAGCAACGATGACCACGGTGCACAGCTACACCAACGACCAGCCCACGCTCGACCTGCCCCACTCCGACCTTCGCCGGACCCGCGCCGCCGCCTTGAACATGATCCCAACGAAAACCGGCGCCGCCTCGGCCATCGGTCTTGTCATGCCCGACCTCAAGGGCAAGTGCGACGGGTTCGCTATCCGCGTGCCGACGCCCAACGTCTCAGTGGTAGATTTGGTCGCCGTCCTTGGTACGTCCACCACGGCGGAGGAAGTGAACGCCAAGCTCAAGGAAGCTGCCGAAGGGCCACTGCGGGGGATCCTCGGCTACACAGAAGAACCGTTGGTTTCGAGCGACTTCAAGCGCGACTCTCGTTCGTCGATCGTCGACGCCTCGATGACCCGCGTCATGGACGGCGACATGGTCAAGGTGCTGGCTTGGTACGACAACGAGTGGGGCTACTCGAGCCGTGTCGTGGACCTCATTCGGCGCATCAGCTAAACGTCACGGGCTGGGGTGGCAACAGGCATTCCTGACTGTCGACCCACGCGACATGCCGCGCCTCTGCCGCTCCTGCTTCTACGTCGATGCCCTATCGATCGATCCGCAGCCTCGACCTGAAGGGCAAACGGGTCTTCCTGCGAGTTGACTTCAACGTTCCGCTCGACTCCGAGGGCCAAACCATCACCAGCGACACCCGCATCCGCGCGGCGTTGCCCACGGTGCGGATGGCCCTCGACAAAGGAGCGGCGCTGATCCTCGCGTCTCACCTTGGGCGCCCCAAGGGCAAGGCGAATTCTCAGATGAGCCTGAAGCCGGTGGCGGCCAGACTAGCGGAACTGCTCGGGCTTCCCGTTGAGCTGGGTGGCGATGCCACGAGCGAGGCGGCCGCAAAGCAAGCCGCTGCGCTCTCACCCGGAGAGGTACTGCTGCTTGAGAACCTGCGGTTCGACCCGGGTGAAGAGGCAAACGACCCCGAGTTCGCGAAGCGGCTGGGGTCACTTTGTGATGTTTATGTCAACGACGCGTTCGGCACGGCCCATCGAGCCCACGCCTCGACAGCCGGCATCGTCCCGTATGTGAGAGAGGCTGCGGCGGGCCTGTTGATGGAAAGGGAACTCAAGCACCTCACCCTGACCGTGAAGCACCCCGAGCATCCCTATCTTGCCATCATCGGCGGAGCCAAGATCTCGGGCAAGATCGATGTGATCCAGAAGCTGCTCGGGATCGCGGATCGTGTTCTGATTGGCGGCGCCATGACCTACACCTTTCTCAAGTCACAGGGTGTGTCGGTAGGAGATTCTCTCGTCGAGGACGACAAGGTCGATCTTGCGGCCGAGTTGCTGGCGGCTGCGGGCGACCGTCTCATCCTGCCCGTCGATCATCTAGTCGCCGAGGACCTTAACACCGAGGCGGAGGTCACAACCTTCGACGGGTCGATCGCCGACGGCTGGAGAGGCGTCGACATCGGCCCCAAGACAATCGCCGCCTACCGAACCAATGTCGAAGCTGCCAAGATGATCGTGTGGAACGGGCCGATGGGTATCCTTGAGATCGAACCCTTCGCGCGAGGCACAATCGAAGTCGCAAAGGCGGTCGCCCGTTCGTCGGCGACCAGCATTGTCGGCGGCGGCGACTTGGAGAAGGCAGTCAAGGCCGCCGGCGTTACCTCTGGGATCAGCCACATCTCAACCGGTGGCGGCGCCTGCTTGGCATTCCTCGCAGGCGAAAAACTCCCCGGTGTTCAAGCGCTCGGCGGCCTGACGCAAAGCTGACCTGCTAGGCGTCGAACGAGCGTAATGCGACATCCTGCGCGTTGAAGAGGGCGGCTTGGGCGGCTTCGCTCATGCGATCCATCAGAGCCACCAGCTCAGGAGCCTCCAAGCGAAAAGCGACGCGGCCACGAGTGAGGTGCCGCAGCCAGATCGCCGCGTAAAGCCCGTAGAAAGAGAAGAGCTCACGGAAGATACGGACTCCGAAGTCCGGATCCTCGATGTAGGGCGCCAGAAGCCGGCATAGAGACCAAGTGCGGAGGAAGTCGTTCTTCGTACGCCGAAGGTGTCGACGCAAGAGTTTACGGCGGGCTCTGGAGAAGCTTCCCATCCAGCTGGAACGGCCGTCGCGTGCCAATAGCCTCGTGATCACCTGGTAGCGCTTGGGGTCGGGAGTCTGGTTCGCCAGGACCGAGCCTTCCTCGAGCTTCGGAGTCGCGCGCGAAAGACACAACAACTCCAGAGCCAGCCCGACGGCCATCACGAGCACCAATGCGAACAGGACGATGGGAACAGTCACAGCCTGCCCACTCCCGCACTCACTCCTACGGCCTTGTCGAATCGCGCCGGTACGCC
Source organism: Bryobacterales bacterium (assembly GCA_965248255.1). Taxonomy (GTDB): domain Bacteria; phylum Acidobacteriota; class Terriglobia; order Bryobacterales; family UBA6623; genus JAKZVK01. The sequence goes on along the minus strand of CBDFIW010000004.1, from coordinate 249,057 downwards.
GTCCGCAATCGGCTCTGCGACATCGTCGAATACGTTGTAGCGCCCCTTGCCGGCGGCCTTGGCTTTGTACATTGCCCTGTCGGCTTCGCGGACGAGGCGTTCGGCGGTCTTGCCCTGCTGGGTTGCCAGCGTGATGCCGATGCTTACCGTTACGAATACTTCGGTACCGGCCACGATCACAGCTTGGGCAAGCCCTTCCTGGATGCGATCCGCAATCCGAGTAGCGCCCGCAGCATTGTTCACGTCTTGGACTGCGATTGCGAACTCGTCACCTCCGAGCCGCGCGAGCGTGTCACGGGGACGGAGCACATCCTTGATTCGTTCGGCAGCGGCCACCAGGAACTGATCCCCGGCCTGATGGCCCAAACTGTCATTGACGTTCTTGAAGTAATCGAGGTCCAAGAACATGAGCGCGAAGTCACGGTCTGATTCGTTTTGCTCCTCGATCAGCCGGTCGAGTTCGCGCAGGAAGTGAGTTCGATTGTAGAGCCCGGTCAGAGAGTCGTGCGACGCTTCGCGTACGAGCTTGAGCTCGGCCCTCTTTCGCGGGGTGATGTCCGTTTGTGACCCGGCGATGCGGATCGCCCTATCCATGTCGTCACGCACCGCCGCGCCCCGACCTAGCATCCAGTGGTAGATGCCATCTCGATGGCGCACGCGGTATTCAGCCTGGAAGTGCGGAGTGCGGCCCTGGAGATGATCATCTAGCGCCTCGTCAAACCGCGGCCGATCCTCCTCGTGAATGCGGTTGAGCCATTCGCCGGGATGCGGGCCGATCTCTTTTTCGCTGTATCCGAGGGCCGCCTTCCAGCGGGTGGAGAAGAAAATCGTGTCCTCTTGAGATCCCAATCCCAGAGCCCGTCGTTGGCCGCCCGGGCGGCGAGGGCATAACGCTCCTCACTTCTCCGGAGTGCCTCCTCGGTTTGCTTTCTCTCCGAAACGTCTCGGATGATGGCGGTCCACAGGGGTGGATCGCCGAATGTCATGTGGCTTACCGTCAGCTCCGCAGGGAACCGCTCGCCGTTCCTACGAAGTCCGACGACCTCTATGCTTTCCGCCGCTCCAGGCTTCCCCTGGGTGAGTTCCCCGTTGTAGTGCTCGCCCTCAGGGCTTGCTTCGAACTGAACGATTTGCTCGGGCGACCATCCCTCCACTAGCTCTTGAATGGGCTTGCCTGCGACCGCCTCCGGGCCGAAGAGTCGCTTGGCTCCCGGATTGAAGGAGGCGACGGTGCCGCCTGAATCGAAGGTAATAATGCCTTCGGGAGCGTAGTCGACCACGGCACGAGTTCGAGCCTCGCTCTCGCGAACGCGGCGTGTCATCAACCTGGACACCGCCAACGCCTTGGCTCGCGCCGAGGCCATCATGAGCGCGATGTCGAACAAGAGCACGCTCACCGCAAGCCCTCCGACGAGTACCTGGATAGGATAGTTGTCGCTAAGACTTGTCTGCGACCCACTGATGGATGACAAGCTGTGGGGTTGGGTGCCCTGCTGCTTGACGACGTAAGACGATGCTGCATACCATGCGCCGAAGGTCGCTAACAGTGACAGGCCAAGAACAGCCCACGGCGCCCCCCTGCCTCCGGGCCGGAGCACCTTGAGATTACCGTCTTGGGCGTGTCGAGGTTGCATGTTGAAGTTCGATTCGTTTATCGGACGCCGGGCCCACCGTCCGGCAAGCACACGCACGTCGTGTGGCGCGGGCACCCGTACCAATAGTTTGCAACAGTCGTTTAGAACTTCTGAATAGGAAGGTGCCGGTAACTTCCTGAGTGACGTTGCTTAGTGCACCTAGTGTAGTGCGTCAAGCAGATTGCACCTTATGCAGGGCGGCACGTCCGCGCTTGACTTTCTCGAGGATGTCGGAGGCGGTCGCGGTCCAGATGAAGGGCGTGGGATGCCCGTTGTGCTGGGCGATGTAGTCGTCAATGGCGGCGACGAGCTCGTCCACGCTGCGAAACACGCCGCGGCGCAGGCGCTTGACGGTGAGATCGCGAAAGAATCGCTCGACCATGTTCAGCCACGACGCCGAGGTCGGGGTGAAATGAATGTGGAAGCGCGGGTGACGATCGAGCCAACGCTTCACAGCGGCATGCTTGTGGGTGGCATAGTTGTCCACGATGAGATGAAGCTGTTTGTCCTTGGGGGTGCGGCGGTCAATTAAGCGCAGGAAGCGCAGCCATTCCTGGTGGCTGTGTCGGGGCATGCACTCGGCGATCACGCTGCCGTCAAGGCTGTTGAGCGCCGCAAACAGGGTGGTCGTGCCGTTGCGCTTGTAATCGTGGGTCATCGTTTGGCCGCGTCCCTTTTTGAGCGGCAGGCCGGGCTGGGTGCGATCGAGGGCTTGGATTTGGGACTTCTCATCGAGCGAGAGAACCAGAGCATGCTCAGGCGGATTGAGATAGAGTCCGACGATGTCGTCGAGTTTCTCGGCGAAACGCGGGTCATTGCTGAGCTTGAAGGTCTTGACGCGGTGGGGCTTGAGGCCATGGGCGCGCCAAATCCGTCCCACGGTGGAAGCGCTGACGCCGGCCGCGGCGGCCATGGTGCGGCGGCTCCAGTGGGTGGCGTTGGACGGTTTCTCGCGGGTGGTCTTGTGGATGATCTGCTGTACTTTCTGCTTCGAGACGGCAGGTTTACGACCGGGCCGTGGGGCGTCTTTTGCAATGCCGGCGATGCTGCTTTCGAGAAAGCGCGTGCGCCAGCGGGCCACCAACTGCCGCGAGACACCGAGCTGTGCGGCGATCTGCTTATTCTCGAGACCGTCGGCGGCCAGCAGGACAATCCTGGCTCGCAGGGCGAGACGAACGGCGACTTGGCGGCCGCGCGCGTAGCGGTCCAACTGCTTGCATTGCGCTGTGTTCAAAGTTACTGGTTGTGCTCTTCGCATCCCATGCCTCCTGTTAATAGAGACGATGGGAAGTCAATATAAGTTACATTATTTATGGTGCACTACACTAGGGTGTTCGGCCTAGACCTGTGCTTTCTTAGGAGACACGAAAGCCGGCAGCACCGTCTGAAACCTCGAATGGGGTCGGCGCGGGCACCCCGACGACATGGCCTGCCCGGGGGCATTCGTCCGACGCCGAAGTCTCCTTCCACAGCCCTGATTCAAAGCAGTTCGGGGGTATGAGGTTAGTTTCGTAGTTCGCTGGCCTGCTGATTGCTGTTGCCGCCTCAAGAGTGCGATCGTTGCTGAGCGGGATCGGACCTCGTGTGGCGCCGGGTCGAAGCAAACAATGCCTATGCCGTGTAAGGATTCCGTGGTCGGGCGTGTCCAGCCGCAGAAACTACATGGGTCGACAGGGAGTGAGGGGGGGGGGCGGGATGAACAGAAGACCCGGCCACAAGGCGGTTTGTAACCTTGCGACCGCGAAGAGCCGATTTGGAAGCAGTCTTGCATACAGTACGTCCAGCCGCGCTTTTGTCTGGAGGTAGGAGTGGTCAAAGGGTTGGCCAGAGGGCAGAAGGATTTGCTCCGAGTGTGGGCGGCTCGCGTAGGCTAGTAGAGAACGATGAATGAACGATTCCACCCTAGGCGTGTGAAAGCGACGCTGCTTCTCTTGAGTGCGGTGCTGGGATTAGGGGTCCTCTCAGCGGTAACGTTGGTTTACCACGAGACGTGGCGGGCGATTGAGGAGTCGCAGCAGGAGGTGATATCCGGATCGGAGATTTCCTTTTCGAAATGGAGTGGCCGATTAGGGCGCGGGCGGGGCGCCGAAAACGGCAGCATGGCTGCGGTCGGTTCCGCGGCACGCATCGAGTGGATCCGGTCGCCGGCGGTTTACTCCGATGCGCTGGTTTTCGAGGAGCGGTTCTATTTGGCCGGGCCGTCGGGCGTTTCGGTCTATGACGGTCGCGGCGGGCTGGTGTCCCGCTACAGGACCGGTCAGGAGCTCCCCACCGCACCGGTGGTGCAACTGGCTACGGGACTGCTCGGCGATGGGGCAGGGCCGGTCCTCTACGCCGCGACCGGAGGAGAGGGTTTGCTGGTTTTGGACGGGGTCCGGGAGTCGAGCCGGTTCGTGCAGGTACGAGCCGACCAGCCGGCGTATCGCGCTCTAACGGCGTTGTTGCCTTTGCGCACCGGGCGTGTCTTGCTAGGAACCGAGCGGCGGGGACTTCTGGTTTACGACGGGAAGCGGCTTGCTCCGTTCCACAAGGAAGTCAGTGACCAACACGTGACGGCGCTGGCGGGCGATGAGGCCAGCCTGTGGATCGGGACGCTCGATCAGGGCGTGTTGCACTGGAGCGGCGGAAGCCTGGAGAGGTTCGGCGAAGCCGAGGGGTTGCCGGACCGGCAGGTGCTATCCCTGGCGGTGGAGGGTGGGAAAGCGTACGTCGGCACGCCGGTCGGTGTGGCCGAGTTCCGCGATGGGCGCTACTACCGCACGTTGGCGTCCGGGTTCTTCGCAAAGGCGCTACTGGTTGCCGGTGACAAGCTGAGGGTCGGCACGCTGGATGAGGGAATCGTCGATGTGCCGCTTGGGGCAGCAAGGAGTCGAGGCCCGCGTTCGCACGGCGTCGTCGAGACGGGCCCTCAGGTCGAGAATGTTGAGACGCTGCTCGATTCAGGGGGCGAGACCTACGCGCTGGCACGAGATGGGCTGTACGTCCGCGAACGGGCAGCAGGCGGTTGACGAGTACACGGCTCGACAGTTTCTGGGTCGCGAGGGACTTCCCCCAGAGGAGCGCGCCCGGCTCGCTCACGAGCTTGGGGCTTCGCTGGAGCAAGTCGGGCGTCTCGGGGCAGCGGTCTCGGTGTACGAAGCGGCGCTGCATCTAGGGCCTCCCGCCGGTGAGCGCGAGGCGATCGAGCAGGAGCTCGCGCGCGTGAAGTCCGCGCGACGCCGCCAAGCGGAGAGCGCCGCCAGGAGACCCGTGATCACCAAGAACCTCGATCAAGATCGACTGGTGCGTCCGCGGCACGCGGACACTGCGGGAGGTGCGCAGTGAGATTAGCCGCCGCGAGAACACCCAATGCGAGGCCGATCTTCGTTGCCGCGCTGCTGGCGCTGATACTCGCCGCCTCGGCCTTAGTGCAGGCGCCCCCGGGCTCAGTCGATGTGCTGGCGCGCTACTTGCCGCCGGGAGCGTTGCTAGTGCTTGAATCCAAAGACTTCGGCCGGCTGGTGGACGACTGGAATACGTCTCGCGAGAAGGCGCTCTGGCTCGACAGTGACAACTACGAAGTCTTCTCCCGCTCGAAGCTTCTCTTGAGGCTCAAGGAAGTACAGGCTGAGTTCGCCGCCGCCGCCGGGTTCACGCCGGAGATGGCGCTGGTCGAATCGATTGCCGGTACAGAGTCGGTGCTGAGTCTCTACGACATCGGCCGTCTGGAGTTCCTCTACGTCACACGACTGGCGTCGGCCCGGGCCGTCGAGAGCATGTTGTGGGAGAGGCGAGCCAACTTCGAGCCGCGTCGCTTCGGGCAGGCCCTACTTCGTCCGCACCGACCCGAGGTCCGGTCGCGTAGTCGCTTTCGCGGCCACGGACGAATACCTGCTACTGTCCACGGCCGAGGACCTGATGGCGAAGACTCTGACGCTGATGAGCGAGCCGGGAGGGTCGAGTGTGACGGGCGAGACCTGGTACACCGATTCAGTCCAAGCGCAACAGGAGCGCGGTGATCTGCGAATGGTGTTGAACCTCGAAGCACTCGTCGAAACCCCGCATTTCCGTTCCTACTGGATTCAGCACAACGTCCGCGAGCTGAGGCAGTATCGCGCCGGGGTGGCCGACTTGCATCGCTCGCCCACCCGCGTTCGCGAAGAGCGTGTGTTCCTGCGGCACGAAGGGCGAGAGCGCGAGTCAGAGTCGGCCGGGAATGATAGCTTGCCGTCAATGTTGCGGCTTGTTCCCGAGGACGCGGGTTTCTATCGAGCCTGGGCGAGCCCGAGCAAAGGCGAGGTGATCACGCTGCTGGAGCGCAAGGTGCTGGCTCCTCACACGGGAGCAGCGCTTCCGCCGAGTACCGCGCCGCGGGTGTATCTGGGAGCGCAACGGGTCGGCTCCGAAGGTGCCCTCGAGACCCGTATCGACCAACGGTCTCCCCCGCTTTCGACCGGCCGGTTCTCGCGGGACGCTCTCGACGGACTCTTGAATCAAACGAACGTTGACGGCCTGCTTCACGTTCAGACGAGCCGTGATGTAAGTGGCGGTATCTTCGTGGGAAACCAATCTGCTGTCGTGCTGCTCGGAACTGCTGAGTGGGACGCCGGTGCGGCGCGCGACGCTTTACGTTCGTCAGTGGAGGCGCTCTGGACCACGTCTCGGCTCGGCGCGCGGTGGATCGAGCGCGGCGAAGGCGAAACGGGCTACCACCAACTCGATGGGCTGACGCCGCTCGCGATCGCCGTGTACGGGCGGCATTTGGTTGTTTCGAACTCGACGGAGTTGGCCGAGGCCGTCCTTGCACGCCTGTCCGCTTTGGCACCCGACGCACAGGGAGTCTATGCAGCCTCGCTGCGGCACGGCGCCGAAAGGGGACACTACATGAGATTGATGGACCACCTTGACTATGTGGGAATCAGCCGCTACGGGACCGTCGGCAAGCGTCCCCCTCGGTTCTTCTCTGACAATATCGCGAGCCTGAGCCGCACGCTGTCACGAGTCGGCGCCGTCTCGATCGTGACGCGCGACGAGGGGCCGTCGGTGGCGCAGACCGTGACGTATGAGTTGACTCGATGAAAGTCCTCTGGCTGCTTGCTCTGTGTGGGTGGGTGGCTGCGTTGACGCCGGCGTGGCCTGGGGTATCGTCTGCCGCATCCGATGGCTCGGCCCGGATTGGCTCGGCCCGGGTTGGCTCGGCCGAGGCCGGCTTGGAGTGGGCCGAAGTGTCATGGATCCTCGTCGACTCCGCGACGGGCCGGATTGTCGAATCTCACTGGGATGACGTTGACCGACCGCTTCCGTTGGGCTCGCTCGTCAAGCCGTTCACCGCGCTTGCCTATGCTCGAGGGCACTCGCTGATCTACCCCGAGTTCGAATGCTCGGGAGCGGCCGTTCGCTGTTGGCTCCCAACCGGCCACGGCAGAGTCAACATCCGCCAAGCGCTGGCGCACTCGTGCAATACCTACTTCCGTCTGCTGAGTGATCGGCTGGAGTTCGACGACATGGCGCAAGTCACGAGCCGCTTCGGCTTGCCGGCTCCGGTGCGCATGGCGGAAACCGGAACGTATTTCGGCCTGGGCGATCAGTGGCTCATTCGCCCGCTGGAGATCGTGTCGGCGTACCAGGAACTCGTTCGCCGCCGCGAGGAGCCCGGCATCCGTGAGATCATTCAAGGCTTGGCGCTCGCCGGGCGCGAAGGGACGGCGTCTGGCGTCGGACCGTCCGAAGCGAGCCTCCGCCGCCGGCATGGAGCCCTGCTTGCCAAGACGGGCACATCGCCTTGCGCGCATGGAAGCGGGGCAGCGACGCCTGTGTTTCGCCCTTCCAACGGCGACGGCTATGTGATTCTGCTGTTTCCGGCAGAGCGTCCGCGTTACACCTTGCTCGTACAGGCACATGGTGTGCCGGGCCGGCAGGCGGCGGGTATCGGAGACGAGTTGCTGGGCAAGTTGCTGGAAGGCGCAAGCCCACTTGCCGAGCCGTGACCGTAAGAGAGCGATGATGACGGTCGTGTTGCTGGGGCTACGCGGTCTCGAGAAGCGCCCCCGCGGGAGCGCTTGCTTACGCGCGCGGCGCCGAACCACCGCTCGAACAGCCATGCTAGGACCCGGACGCCCGCGCCGTTTGCTCCAAACACGATTCGCGTTGCTTTGGCTTCTCATTGCGGCGGCTCTCCCCGTCCCCGCTCAAGAAACCTTTCGCTTCAGCGTCTTCGGACTGTTTCATCCAACCGAGCTGGTCGTACGGCTGGCCGCCGAAGGAGCTCTGCTGCTCCAAGCACGTCAAGAGACGGTGGTTCTCGAAGGGGCTCGGCACGCTCGGCTGAGGCTGGACCGAGAGGATGTCGAATGCGACATCGAGGGCCGGATCATCCGCGCGCCAAGTGTCTCCGTCACGGGCCGTGGCGCGCCCGCCGAGTTCCGGCTCGAAGTTCCGGGTAAGATCGGCCGCCGCTTTCGCGGGACGCTCGACGTCTCGGCCGACGGCAGTTCTCTGATTGCCGCCGTGCGTATGAATCGCGGAACCGCAACCGCCTCAATCGTTGCCGCCGAGAGTCCTCCTGGTGCGCCTTTGGATGCGTTATGTGCCCAGGCCGTGGCGACTCGTTCCTATCTGCTTGCCGCCAAGGGCCGGCACGGTGGTTTCGAGTTCTGCGATACGACCCACTGCCAGTACTTACGCGCACCGCCACCGCCGGAACACCTTGCTTGGCGGGCTGTCGCTTCGACGCGGGATCTCGTTCTCGTGCACGACGGGACGATCGTACCGGTTCTTTATTCGCGAAGCTGTGGAGGCCGCACGCACTCGCTCGAAGAGGTGGGGCTCGCTTGGCAAGGGTATCCCTACTTCTCCGTCGTCTGTGGCCCCTGCTTACGATCGCCGGAAAAGTGGGAACGGTTGCTATCTCTCTCCGACACCCGGCTTCTGCTGGCTCGAAGCGGTTCAGAAGCTGCACGGCTGCAAACGACGCGGCGCCTCGGGTGGAGCGCGGTACCAAGCAATCGTTACCGCGTCCGCCGCCAAGGCGATCTGATTCAGCTTCGAGGCCGTGGCATGGGACACGGCCTCGGCCTTTGCCAGAGGGGCACCCTCGCGATGGCTGCCGAAGGAGCCGGTTTCCAGCAGATCCTGCAACACTACCTGCCTGACACCATTCTCTCCAGCGCGCGGACCGGCCGACGCGAGTAGTCCCGAAAACGCGCGTGTTCCGCAGCGCTCACGCAGGCCCGTACGTTACCGGCGGATCAAGGCAGTGACTCTCTCTCGCCCCGGCTGGGGCGCTGTGTTCCCCAACGCCTCCGTACGGATGAGTGCATCGTCCGGAGACGCTCTGAAACCCCACTTCTTGTTACCATCGGACGGATCTACCTTCTAAAGACGTCTCGTTCAAACAGGAGCATGCTGTGCACGGTCCCCAAGGGAAAAGAGTCGGTTGTGTCTTGTTGTACTTGTGGATTGCGCTTTCCGGCTGCGCTAATACAGGTCCGGACCCTGCAGAGCCAGCGGCAACATCGCAGACCCGGAAGAACCTCTACTGGGGCGACCTGCACAACCACAACTCGACCGGGCAGATTCGAGGATCACTTGAGAGGACGTTCGAGATCGCGCAGAATCATTTAGACTTCTTCGCTTTCACGCCGCAGAGCCAGTGGCCCGACATGAGGGAGATTCCCGGGGGCCGCAATGCGCAGTTCGTACGCGGCTTCGGCGCGGTCAAGGCGAATTGGGAACGAATCGTCAAGCTCGGGAATGAGGTGACGAAACCGGGAGAGTTCGTGGCCTTCCACGGCTACGAGGTGCACTACAACTCGGGCGACTTTCACATCGTGTATCCGGGAGAAGAAGGCGAGCTAGTCCATCTCAACGACATCAAGCAGTGGCAGGACCACGCACGCAAGACGGGCTCGATTCTCATCCCGCATCACCCCGCCTACCTTCCCCACTGGCGCGGGTGGGACTGGAAGAGGCTCGACCCCTCGGTGTCGCCGCTTGTCGAGATGATGTCCGAGCACGGCAACGCCGAGTCCGATCGTGCGCCGATTCGCTACATCCGGCACAGCTTGGGCGGACGCTACACGAAGAGCACGGTGCAGTGGCTTTGGAAGACCGGCGCGCAGGTGGGGATTGTCGCCAGCACGGATGACCACTTGGGCCACCCGGGTGCTTACGGGCAGGGGCTGGCCGCCGTCTATGCCGAGTCTCTTACTCGCGAGTCGATCATGGAGGCGCTCAAGGCCCGTCGTACCTATGCCGTCAATGCCGATCGTATCGAGTTGAACGTGCGCCTCAACGGCCATTGGATGGGCGAAACCATCGGCCCCGCCTCGAAGCGGAGCATCCAAGTCCGCGTCAAGGGGGAGGACGTGATCGACCGGGTCGAAGTGCTCAAAAACAATCGCGTGATCCACCGAGACCACCCCGTGGACCGCGAGCCGACCGAGGCGAGTTGGTCGGAGCCGGTGCTGACCCGCATCGAGTTCGGCTGGGGGCCGTGGGCGGACTTCAACATGCCGCGCACGGCCGACTGGGAGTTCACGGTGGAGGTGCGCAATGGCAAGCTCCTCTCGGTGTCGCCTCATTGGCAGTCGCGCCCGTTCGACGAAGACCGCAGGGACAAGGTCGTGTTGGTCGGGGGGCGGTCTTGTGACGTTGTCTCATTCACATCCCGACAGGGTGCCTATGAAGAGAAACCCACCAAGGACGTCGTCCTGGAGATTCAGGGATCGCCGCAGACCGAGATCGTGATGTCGCTGACTAAGCCGGCGAAGCATGTCTTCAGAAAGTTATTGAAGGAGTTGGCGGAGTCGAGTGAGGTTTTCTTCACCGGCGAGTTCTCGTCCGAATCAGTGATGTTCCATCGGGTTGGGTTTTCGGAGAACTATCGAGCGGAGTTCGTTGTTGTCGACGAAGGTGGCGGACAAAGCGCGGATTGGTATCAGGTGCGCGTGGCCCAGACGAACGAGAGCTACGCCTGGTCGAGCCCGATTTGGGTGACCGCCGAGAGGTGAGCAGCGGACCGGCCCGGGAGTCGTCATTCAAAGCCGCCGGCGTCGTGTGGCGAGCTTGGTCCCAGTGCGTCGTCTCTAGCCCCTGGAACTACAGCCTGGCGCGCCAGAGGGGCGGCCCGGCTACTGCCGCCTCAGCAACGCCAGGATCTCTTGCAGCTCTTTCCTAATGCCGCTCAGATCAGGCGAGCCCGCTTGGGGAGCTTGGGGGACGACGAACGGCAGGGCGGACTGCTCTTTGGCCTTGGGTTTCTTCCCCTGCTTCGACTTGTCGCGGATGGCCTTGCGGGCACCGGCGATCGTGTAGCCCTCGTCGTAGAGCAGGCGCTTGATCTCCAGCACCGTCTCGACGTCCTTGCGGCGGTACTGGCGTTGGCCGTTCGAGGACTTCTTCGGGGCAAGCGACGGGAATTCACCTTCCCAGAACCGCAGCACGTAGCTTTCGATGCCTGTGAGCCGGCTCACGTCACCGATGCGAAAGAAGAGTCGATTTGGGATCTGCGGCGTCTGCGGCTCGCCCATGCCGAGACTATCGTAACAAACCGCTCCGCACGAATCGTATGCGGTGATGTCCGCTAGGAAGCATGACCGCCCAATGACGCTTGGCCGCGAGGACTTTCAAGTCACTGGAGTGTCCATCGACAAGGGTAACGCTCGGATGCGCGTCGACAAGGGCGATGGCGCGGCTGGAGGAGTTGTAGGAGAACTCCAATCCGTTCTCGACGGTCTGTGCGTTGAGAAGGTCGCCCGTGAGCCGCAACAGGCGTACCGGCGGGGCAAGGGTGTTGGCTGCGAGCCGATGGTCGCCCGGAGGCAGCCAGACGGTGGTGCCGTCTGTCGCCGGCCAGCTTCGGCCGTTGACGCGAACCGGCCCCGGCCAATTGACGCCGAACGGGCGAGCGCCCTCGACGCTCCATCGCATGCCGGCGGCCTTGGCCTTCACGCTCGCCGCCGCGAATGGCAACAGCGCCCAGTCAGGCCGGGAGATCGAGTGCTCGAAGTAAAGCATCACCTGCGAGAACTCTTGTCCGGAGAGCCGTAGCAGTTGAAACAACTCAACGCCGAGTTGTTTCTTCGTCGGGTAGGTCTGCTGGTATCGCTCGACGATGTTGATGTCGATGGCGAGGCGCCCGGGGTTCCTCGTCAGCGGGGCGTAGCGGCGGGCGATCTCGACGTAGCGCTCCGGACCCAGGTCCCACAGGGTCGCCGGGTCTTCGACAATCAGCTTGAAGTCGTACTGTTCGGCCAGAGGCAACAGGGCGGCGGCGTCCGCGCCCAGATACTCTCGCATACGGGTGTCAAAGCGGTCGTCGATTTGCGTCAGGACGAGTTCCCGCTCGGGCAGCACTTCTCGGACCACCTCGATCCACTGCCGCTGCAAGCGCAATGCGAGGTCTGCCCGATAGTCGGCGAACTGCTCCCATGCCTCCTGGTTACGGTCCCAGAAGTACGGCGACTCGGGGTCGAAGAGCGACATCGGGTCGAAGCCCGCCCGGTCGCGCCACTCCTTCCTCACCCGCTCGTTCATAGGTGTGAAGCGAGCCGGGTTCGACGGACCGTGCAGGGACTCGAAATACAGTTCCGCCAAGTTCACGCCGTCCCAGTCGAAACGGCTGAGTAGACGCCGAACGCCCGGTTCCACTCGATCGAAACAGTGGGGCTCGGCGAGGTTGACGAGCTTGCACCAGTCGAGTTGAGCATCGTGAAGCGTGGCGGTCTTCTCGCGGCATTCACGGTGGTCATTCCAGAACTGCTCACTGACGTGCGGCAGTTCGAGCCAGGCATAGACGAGGATGCCCTGTCGGTGGCACTGTTCGATGAGTTCACGCAGGTAGCCGTCGCGTGTCTCATCGGACTCATGGAAGTGCCAGGCGCTCACATGAAGAGCGGCGGCGCCGGCTTGCCGCCAGCGGCGGGCCATGTAGGCCAGGTCGACGCGCGCGCGGTAGGAGTAGTCGAAGAAGAACCAGGTTCGGTCGCCCCGAAACGGAAGCGCGAGTCCGAGGTCGACGAGCGCATGTAGGAGATAAGGAAACCGTTCGTACCCCTGCGGGCCGGCCGGTACCGCCGTCCAGAGTATTCCACCTCCTGTGCGGGGGATTCCCGCGACGAGCGGCACACCGCTATTCTTTTCCCGGACGAAGACTCTTGCCCCCCGGGGAAGCGTGTAGACGGGTAGGTCGAGCGGCTCTTCCCAGAACATCGGAACCTTCGGCGCGCGTTGGTCGATGACGCTCGCTACGCGGACTCGCTCGTCGCCGGCACGAAACCCGGCTTGGCGCGAGGCCGGCGAGTCAGCGACGACGATTCGAAAACGGGCGGGAGATCGTGTAGCTTCAAGTCCGACGCTCGAGAGCACGGGCTGCCAGACTGAAGGCTCATCCACCTGAACAGCTAAGTCAGGCAGGCGTGGTCCATCGGGCGTGCGGGCGTCTCCGGGGTTCGGGGTTAGGACAAGAAGAGTCACCCAAAGTAACAGCAAGAGAGAAGCCGCTGGTCTCCTGGAGACTAACCCGCTTTTCTCACCACCCGGGGATGTGTGCGCAATGAAATCCCTTTGCTCGTAGGGGCCGGCCCCCGTGCCGGCCCGCTTTGCGGGTGACCAGCCTGTCATCGAGTCTGGCGGGGCAGTGGCGGTCGAGATCGGCAGCGGGCGGGCGCAGGGGCCCGCCCCTACGACTTTGCGGTGAGAAACGCGGGCCAGGCCTCTTCTGTCGGGAAAACCCATGCCTACATCGCGAAGGAGTACCACAGGCCCACCCGTACATCCCAGTAATTCGGCCGGCGCGGGTTGAACCGGTTTCGCAGATGAACGCCGCGCACGACATTGACCGAGAAGTCCATGGGAGGCGACACGCTCGGGATGCGCAGTCGGATGCCCGGTCCGAATTCGGCGTAGTTCGCCCAGTATTGCCGCCTGGTGTCAGCAGTGATGTTGAGGTTGAAGTACACCTTGGCGTTGAACCCCGGGCGAGGGGCCGGCCGATAGCCCGGACGCAATTGCCAGTAGCCTACGACGTTATCATCGAACCGGCTCACATAGACGCCGTCGACATTCATCTCAATGAACTTCCCGGACCAGCGGTTGGCCAGCGTCGGGCCGGCGGCGCGAAAGAAGTTGATTCCCCCGCGGTAGTCGGGTCCGGCGCGCGGCACGCCCGGGGGACGATGGTTGAGGTAGTTGAACGCCTCGCCGGCCTCCGCCCACAACGTTATGCCGTGGCGGGTCGGTGAACGCAGACCGAAACCGGCGATCAGCGAACTTTCCGAGAGGAACTGCGGCGCCACATCGGCCGTTCGCTGCCGCACGTCTCCGACGAACCGCAACGAAAGATAGGGCCGAACCGGCACGCGGCCCACCCGGAACTCCGTTTTGAGTTGCGCATAGTTGAAGACGTTGTTGTACCGCGAAGAGTAGAAGGGGAACATCCACAGCGTTGTGGTCAGCGGCTGGAACTGCGGTTCGAGGTTCTCGTATGATTGACGGGCCTGGTCGGCGATCGCCTGGTTCGGACTGGCCGAGGCGATCCGGAACCACTTGAGCGCCTGGCGGTCCTGTTTCAACAGATTGTAAACGACACCCAACTTGAGGGCCACGGTATGGTCGCCGGGGTTGATCTCGTGGGCGCGGAGAAACTCGCGCTTCGCATCTTTGAGGTAACTGGCGCTCAGGCTCTTCTCGCCCAGCTCCCGGTGCGGTTCCGCTTTCGTTTCTTTGATCTCGCGGAGTTTCTCCTTTGCGCGTCGGGCCACGTCATCGTCAGGACTATACCGCGCCCTCTCGAGAAGGCGAACCGCCGCGTCTTCGTTTTGCCGCTCTAGGTAGAGGAAGGCCAACTGACTAGTGGAAAGCAGGTCGTCGGGGTTCTGGGCAACGATGATCTCAAACTCCTTACGGGCTTCTTCCGCGTTGCCGACCTCGAGCTGCAAGTAGGCCAGGTCGCGGCGCAACTCCGTGTCCGCGTGATTCAATTCCAAGGCCCGGCGAAACTCCGACGCATACGGATAGCGTGCCGGGAGGTTCTGCTTGGCGTCTTCCGCGATGCGGGTTTCCTCGGAACGCGATGCCATCAGCCAGGCGCCGACAGCGCCTTCGGGATCGCCCGCTGCGGCGCGGGCGCGCGCCAGCTTGGGCAATATCTCGTCCCGCGGCTTGTCGGACGGGATGATCCAGGCGGCCAGGTAGTGATCGACCGCTTGCGCGGGTTCCCCGTGCTTTTCGTAAAGGTCTGCCAGCTCGAGCTGCGCCGAGCGATTGAATGGGTCGTTCTGGACCACTTTCTTCCAGCGGGCGATGCTCTCGGCCCACTCGCGGTCGATGCCCTCGAAAGCCCTTGTCGCCGACTCCTGAGCCCCGCTGTCGCCGGCCTCCCGCAGCCAACGGAAGAGCTCGAAGGCCCGCCCCTGCTCGCCCGTCTCGTAGGAAAGGAACGCTAGCTCCAACGTCGCCCGGTGGTCGCCGGGGTCAAGTTCGACGGCTTGAGTGAACATGTCCCGTGCCCACTCGCTCTCACCGATCTTGAGGTAGGTGTAGCCGAGGTCCTTTCGAACCGACGCGAGGAACGGGGCCTGCCGAACCGCATCCTGGAAGTGAGCGACCGCGGCGCCATAATCCTTCTCGTTAAGGGCGCGGTAGGCGTTCTCGAGCGGCTCGCGTACCGGATTGGGCATGGGCGGGTGGTCGCTTGGGGCGACCAGCGCGGCGAGGACGCTCAGGGCTTGTGCCGCCGCCCGGCGCTCCGCCTCATCGCCTCGGGCGGCAACCTGCTCGAACAACTCGACTGCCGGCGCGGCATCCCCGCTTCGTTGATAAGAGAACGCTAGCTCCAGTGCCGCATGGTAGTCTTGCGGGTCAAGCTGCAGGACGTACCCGAAGACTTCCTGTGCCGTCTCTTCGTTGTCGATTCTCAGGTAGGAGTAGGCGAGTTCCTTCTGGATCGACACCCGGACAGGGGCCATCCTCGCTGCCAATTCGAAGTGTCGAACGGCCTCGGACAGGTCGCCCGCCCGCAGGGAGGCGTAACCTTGTTCCAGAGGATCGTGGGCCGGATCCGGCGACTGTGCGGCTAGCACGCAAGCAGCAGTATCGCAAGGAGTGCTGCCACGCTGACTCCCGGGGGAACGATCCCCATCAAACCATAAAAGCAAGAGAAAAGGCAAGTAGAAACAGAAAAAAGATACCGATTTCAACGTCGTCTTTATGCCGTGGATACACGGTTGCCTGACCCCACCGCCCGCATCCCTCGACGAACCCAGGGCACACGCCTCTCCTCGCACCCACGTGGCGTTGGGCTCGAAGAGACCTGCGGCCTTCGCCGCTCCCACCCAAGCGACCGGGAGACGCGCAATCGTTGGGCCTACCGCGACACCGGACGCTGGGACCGTGTTCGCTATGCGGGCGAGTTCGTCGCCGCCATGCCGGTCTGGAAACGCCCCGGTCTGCCGGCTTTCACGATCAACCTGCAGGGCGGCGGCCCCGAGGGCTACTCGGAGAATCAGGCCCGGCACAATTCGTTTTTTACCGCGAATTGCTACTATTTATCAGATGAACCCAACGGCAGGAACTCGACGCCGACGGTTTACCGTACGATTGATAGCGGTCAATTTGTTGCTTGTGTGCGTCCTGTTCGAAATCGCGTGCCTGATCTACGTCTATTTTCGGAAAGGCGAGATTTTCTATGTCCGGCAGCCACTGGCGGTAAAGCCGGACGCCGATCCCGGCACCGCTCAGGGTAGATTGCACGAAACCGTGGTAGAGCGACTTCACCCCTTCTTCGGTTACATTCAACTACCCCACCCGGATTCCCGACCCGGATTTTCTTGCAACCAGTTCGGATTCGTCTCGCCCCACGAGTATCCGTACACGAGCGAACATGACGATGAATTCGTTGTCGGAGTCTTCGGCGGGTCCGTGGCGTCGAACTATTCCATCTTCGTGATACAGCAGGCAGAGTTCGGTGAGCATCTGAAGCGTATGCCGGGATACGAAGATGCGGAACCGATATTCCTTTCGTTCGCCGCCGGTGGATACAAGCAGCCCCAACAGCTGCTCATTCTCAGTTACATGCTGTCCATCGGGCAGCAGTTCGATCTCGTGGTCAACATCGACGGATTCAATGAGGTCGCACTGTCGTACTTGAACAACAAGCGTCAAATTGACTTGACGATGCCCAGCGTCCAGCATGTCAGCCCGTTGACGTCGATCGGGGACAATCGCCTGTCGGAGAGACTACTGGCTTTGTTCCTAAACATGGCGAGCACGAAAAGGGCGCTTGTGCGAGCAAACAGCGTTCGGCGGAAAGCGCGGCTCGCGTCGGTCTACATGTTGGCGTCGACATACGCTTTGATCCAGAGGCGCCGCATCCGGAAGATGACCGTGGAGGTCGACCAGATCAGCACGGGCAGGAACGCGCGGCCGGAATCGAGCGTGTACCACTACTACAGTCGGGACGCCGTCGTCCCGGATGAGCAGTACGCGACGGAGGTCGCCCGCCACTGAGCGACCTCATCGGTTCTGATGCACCGATTGCTTGCAAGTCACGGCATTCCGTATGTTCACGTGCTCCAGCCAAACCAGTACTTCAAGACGGGCAGAACGTACGGCCATGAGGAGCGCGCGATCGCGTTCGATCCGAAGAGCCCGTACGAAAAAGCCGTTGAGATCGGTTACCCTGCCCTGATCGAGCAATTGAGCAGTCTGAGAAGCGAGGGTGTCGAGGTGGTCGACGGCACCGGGATTTTCGACCGCATCCGGGCGCCCGTGTACAAGGACACCTGCTGCCACTACACGATCGGGGGCCAGACAGTGCTCTCCAGCTTTGTCGCGGAATCGATCACGGGAGTCTTGGTGGAACCCCCGCGGGGCCGCGTGCCTCGGGCTCGCGCGCCTTGACGATGAACCGGTCGCCGCGCAACGCGGGCCGTCCACCACGCTATACAATGATGCGCTATGTGGTGCCCACTGCTCCGACAATTCGCCATCAATGTCCGCCGGTCAATTGGGGTTCGTCACTCCGTGCAAGCGGGCCTTCTTCGCCAAGCTGAAGGAAGTCACGGCGTGCTAAGAGGACGGGGGACCGAGCAGCCGTGCGCGCGTTGATCGTCGTCGATTTGCAGAACGACTTCATGCCGGGTGGGGCGCTGGCCGTTCCCGATGGGGACGCCGTCGTACCGCTCGCCAACCGCGTGATGCGAAATTTCGGCTTGGCCGTTGCGTCGCAGGACCGGCACCCGGCCGGCCATGGCAGCTTCGCCTCGCAGCATCCGGGGAAAAAGCCGGGGGATGTCGTCGATCTGAACGGGCTCAATCAGATCCTGTGGCCGGACCACTGCGTCGAAGGGACCCAAGGTGCCGCGTTTCACCGCGACCTGACGGCCAGCTCGTTCGCGAAGATCTTCTATAAAGGCACGGACTTGGGGCTAGACAGTTACAGCACGTTCTTCGACAACGCACACCGCAAGTCCACCGGCATGGTCGAGTACCTCAGGGAGAAGGAGGTCACCGAGGTCTATCTGTTGGGTTTGGCAACCGACTACTGCGTGAAGTTCAGCGCCCTCGATGCGATCGAGTGCGGATTCAAGGTGCATCTGATTGAGGATGGTTGTCGTGGGATCGACTTGCAGGCCGGGGACGTCGAGAGAGCGATGGCGGACATGCGAGCGGCTGGAGTGCAGATTGTCACAAGCGACCAAACAGAACCATGTCCGTGAGAGCCCGGGCCGCCGAGCGCACACGCGGACTCGCGACCGCGGCCTAGCAGCTCTGTTCTTGACCCTGCTGGCCGGCTGCCAAACCGCCCGGCCGCCGTATCCGCCCCACGAAGCCCTCGAAACCTTTCAAATCGAAGACGGCTTTCGGATCGAGCTTTTCGCCTCTGAGCCTGACGTGGCCGATCCCGTAGCTATGGAGGTTGACGAAGCAGGCCGCATTTACGTCGTCGAGAACTCGGGCTACCCTCTCAACACCGAGGGTGCCGTCGGCAAGGTCAAACTGCTCGAGGACACCGACGGTGACGGTCGTCCTGACCGTAGCACGACTTTCGTCGACCGGCTCACCATGCCCACCGGCGTCATGGCTTGGAAGAAGGGGATCCTCGTTACTGATCCGCCGAACGTCTGGTACTTCAAGGATGAAGACGGAGACGGACGCGCCGATACTCGAGAGGTCATGCTTGCCGGCTTCCCGTTCAACAATCCGCAACACACCGTTAGCAGTCCCTACTACGGTCTCGACAATTGGATCTACCTGGCGCATGAGGGCTACGGCAGCTCGACCGTCTTCGGCGACAAGTTCAACAAGCCCGGCACCGAGATCCACTACCCCGCACACGCCGAGTCGCCTCGCCTGCCGATCGAGCAAGCCAGCCTCAGGTTTCGGCCGGACACGTGGGGAATCGAGTTCCTGGCGAACCGCTCGCAGTTCGGGCTGGCGTTTGATCGCTGGGGGCGTATTTTTGTTCACAACAACTCAAACCACGCGCAACACGAGGTCGTCGCGCCACGTTACCTCTCGCGGAATCCGCACCTGCAAATTCCGCGGCCCTGGCAAAACGTGTCCGATCACGGCAACGCAGCCGAAGTGTTTCCCATCACGGTCCGGCCGCGTTTTGAAATCCTGTCGAACGTCGGCCGGTTCACCTCGGCCTGCGGACTTACGCTGTACTTGGGCGGCAAGTTCCCGCCGGGGTTCGAGCACGTTTCGTTCGTCGCAGAGCCGGTCCATAACCTCGTTCATCGCGACGTGTGGGAGCCCCGCGGCGCGACCTTCACCGCACGGCGCGCCCATGAGGAACGGGAGTTTCTCGCCTCGACCGACCGCTGGTTTCGGCCCGTCAACCTCTACGTCGGGCCCGACGGCGCTCTCTACTTGCTCGACTACTACCGCGAAGTGATCGAGCATCCAGAATGGACGTCGGCCGAGACGTACGAATCCGAGGAACTCTACGACGGAAGCGGCCACGGACGCATCTACCGCATCGTGCCCGAAGACGGGTTGCCGCCGGTCAAGCGCTTTCAGCTCGACGAGCGGTCCGACAGGGAACTCGTGCAGCTCCTCGCCGACCCGAACATCTGGTGGCGCCGCACGGCCCAGCGGTTGCTGCTCGATCGGAACAGTGTCGGTTCGGTCGCCGAGTTGACGATGCTGGTCGAAGAGAGCGTCTCCCCGGAGGGTCGTCTGCATGCGCTATGGACCCTGCACGGCTTGGACCGCCTCGATCCCGCGCTGATTTCCTTGGCACTCGACGACCCGGAAGCCGGCGTACGAGAGACCGCCGTCGTTCTGGCGGAGGCGCAGTTGTCGTCGGCGCCCTTGTTGATCGAGAGGCTTCTCAGCATGGCGAACGATCCTAATCCGAGAGTACGGTTCCAGGTAGTGGCGACGCTCGGGGAGGTCGATTCACCGCGAGCGCGTGAGGCGCGCGACCGGCTGCTGTTGGAGGACATCGAAGACTCTTGGATGCAGGTAGCCGCGCTCAGTTGGAAGTCGGTGGAGCCGGATGTGCTGTTCCGACGCGCGATGGCCCGCAGGGGTTTGGTTGCCGGTACGTCGCCGGCCAAGGCGCTGTTTTTTGAGAGGATCGCCGGCATGATTGCCGCAAAAGGAGATGTCGCGGATCTCAAGATCCTCTTATCTGAGATTGCTAAGGCGCGTGGCGACAAGACGACGTGGTGGCGCGAGGCGAGCCTCAAGGGCCTGGCGCGAGGACTGTCGCAGCGAAGCAACGGTTTTGACGCCAGTCTCCAAAGGTTGGTACTGGGCTTGTTCGACAGCGAGCACGGCTCGCTGCGCAACTCGGCGCTAGACGTGTTGTCTGTCGGTGGCCTCGAACCGAACGCCGACCTCGACGCGGCCATCGCCAAGGCGGCAAAACGAGCCAACGACGCGGGGACGGATCCTGAACGGCGCGCCGACTGCATCCGCCTTCTTGGCCTCGGCGATCCGCGTCCGCACGAAGCGCTTCTCGCGAGCCTCGTTGCACCGGGTGTTCCTGACGGCGTGCAGGCCGAAGCGGTTCGCGCTCTTGGGAAGATCGACGAGCCTCACGTACCATCGTTTCTGCTTGAGAGCTGGCGCAACTTCACCGGCGCGGTTCGCGCCGCGGCCGGCGAGGGCATGGCCCGCGACGACGAGCGGCTCGAGATGCTCGTGGACGCTCTCGATCGGGGCGACATCCAAGCGTGGACCTTGCCCCAGCGCGTTCGCCATCGTCTGATCATGCATCAAGACACCGAGCTGCGTGAGCGCGCCCGTGCGCTGATCGAGCGGCCCGCGGCCGAGCGCGCGGACGTGCTCGAGCGCTACCAGGCCGCACTTGACATGGACGGCGATGAGTCCCGCGGGAAAGTCATTTTCGAAGAGCAATGTTCCAAGTGCCATCTGCTCAACGGGATCGGCAAAGAGGTTGGCCCCGATCTGGCCACGGTGCGCAGCCGCCCGGCGCAGTCTATTCTCGGCGACATCCTCTCGCCCAGCCGCGCGATCGAGCCCGAGTACGAGTCCTACGTCGTGGAGACCGCCGACGGGCGCACACTCGATGGCGTCCTCGGGTCGCAGACACCCACATCGATCACGCTGCGCCGCGAGGGCGGGGAAGAGGACGTCGTCCCCCGCGACCAGATCGAGAGGATGTACGCCACCGAACTGTCATCGATGCCCGACGACCTCGACAGTGAGATCACCGTCGAGCAGATGGCCGACCTGATCCGCTATATCAAGACAGTGCGGTAAGGCCTTCCCCATGTCACATCCGCAAAGCGAAATCCCACCACCCCCTCGCCCCCGCTGGCTCAAACGGGCGCTCACCCTAACCCTGCTTCTCGCGCTCGGAGGCTACCTCCTCCACCGCACACTTCCGAGGGGCGATCCCAAGGCCGAAGTCGATCGCCTTGTGGACGTGCTGGCACTGACTCCCGGCATGGCAGTAGCCGAGATTGGCGCCGGCGCCGGCGCGATGACGATCCATTTGGCCGAAACATTGGGCGGCGACTCCGCGATCTATGCCACGGAGTTGAACCCGAAACGCTTGGATCAGATCCGCGAGGCGATACAGGGGGCCGGCCTCGTTCAGGTCACAGTCAAGGAAGCCGGAAAGACCGAGGCCAACCTACCTGCTGAATGCTGCGACGCGATCTTCATGTCGAAGGTCTACCACCACTTCACCGATCCCCAGCCGCTCAACCGCAGCCTTTATGACTCGCTCAAGCCGGGTGGCGCGATCGTCGTGATCGACTTCGAGCCTTACCTGTTGTGGTTCTGGATGACTCATCCCGAAGGCGTCCCCGAAGACCGCGGAGGGCACGGTGTATCGCGGGCGCTGGTAGCCAAAGAACTCGCGGTGGCTGGTTTCGAGATCGAACAGCAGATCGACGACTGGTGGCCTGGGCCGTTTCGACGATTCTGTGTCGTTGCCCGCAAACCGGTGTCGCCAGCCCCGCGCGAGAAGTTGTAAGGAAGAAGCCAAGTCCCAACGAAAGTGAGGGGTCAACACGCCGGCCGACTGGTCGAAGGCTTCGAACGCCGCCCCTGCGTTCGGGGCCCCCGACACTCGACGTGAAGGACCTTTACACGGCTACGGCAGCATTCGCCACTGAATGTTCAAGGTCACCGACCGTTTAGTGGACCGCAGACACCGAAACGCAACACGCTTCCATCCGTTGCGAGGCGTCGGGCGCTCGACCAGCGCAACGGCCGGCGACGGAATGTGTACGTCAACGGCGTTACCCGGTAGCAGGTCTCCGTCGGCGAAGCCGGCAGTCGCTTCGGTTCCCTCGATGACAATTGTCTGGTTCTTCTTGAGCGTCCCTGTCCAGTAAATGATGCCCTCGCTCTTAGGTTGCGGCGCCGGGGCGGGAGGACGCGGCTGAAGGCGTGGGGGCGGGGAAGCACTCGCCGTCTGCTGTCGGGGTGCGGCAGGGTCGCTCTTCTTTGAAGGCGCCTTCCAGGCTTGACCGCCGGGCAGCAGTACCTTTCCGCCTCGTTCAGGTGGAGCGTTCGCCGTCCTTGCAGCGGAACTCTGTGTCGGAAACGGGTCGACCCGTGCCGAAGACCGTGGCGGTGCAGCAGGTGTGGGGGGACTCGACGGCGAATGGAGAAGGCGGACTGCTCGCCGCCTCGCTCGGTGTTCGGGCTTCAGCGGCCAGTGTTGCAGTTCGAGGTGTCTTCGGCGGCGGGTTGGCATAGCGCGTCGGAGGAGGTGCGGGAGTGTCACGCAGCGGTTCAACAGGACGATCCGGCGCACTGGCGCGCGGGTCCGCGGCACTCCCCGTCGACTCCGACATGGTATCCGTGGCCGATGCACCGGCGGCCCCCGCTTGCTGTCCAAGGGCCGCAGCTGGCGGGGACTGCGCCGCATATTCGTCACTTGCGCGACCCTCCCATGAGCCTCCGGAAGGTGCCGGCGCGGACTGGTCGGCGGCCATCTCGCCGTGCTCTGCCCGGCGCGTCTCGGGCACCGGAGGAGCGGACAGGTAGTGGTATCCGGCATACCCCCCCGCGATTAACAGAAACGCGACGCCGAGTAGTTCATAGAATGTGCGGTTCGATCGCGGCGGCTGGCCGGCGGGCGCGGCTTTCACAGGCGTCCGCGCCGCCGGGGCCGATCCCAGAGCTTCAAAGCGGGCCTCGATCGGTTCGGCGAGACGGGTTTTCGGAGGACCGCTCGCGGCTGGTGCCGCCAACGCCGCCCCACAGGTGTCACACCGTGATTGGTTTGCCGCGACAGCGCCCCCGCACGTCATGCAGTAACGGGTCGTTTCGCCGGGCAGCGGGTGCGTCGACGCGAGCCGGGTCGGAGGCGGGGGCTCTACAGGCGCGGCAGCCACCGGACTGCCGCAATGGCGACAGAATTTCCCACCCGCCTCGATCCTGCCTCCACAGTTGGCGCAGTTCATTCGCTTGACCCGTAGCCGCGTCTAAGAGAATCATCTCACATCGTTCTGGCCTCGGCCACGCCTAGTCCCCAGATCCGTGCGCAAGCCGAGCCGAGCCGAGGAGGGAGAGGTAGTGGCCTTCGGCGCAAGCCGCTACGACTGTGCTAAAACCGGCATCAAAGATACTCCCAACGCTGAGGTCGACCATCCATGAAACGATTCCCAGCAGTATTCGCGGTGGCGGCACTGGCCGTACTCGCCGGCAGTGATCCGACCCAGGGCCTCCCACTTCCCGAGTTCCGATCACTCTTCAACGGCAAGGACCTGACCGGTTGGGTCAACGTCAATACGAGCGCCGATACTTGGTCGGTCCGCGACGGCGAGTTGATCTGCTCGGGCCAACCGATCGGCGTGATGCGAAGTGACAGGCAATACGAGAACTTCATCCTGCACATCGAATGGATGCACACCGAGCCGGGAGGTAACTCGGGCGTGTTCGTATGGAGCAACGCCCGGCCCGCGCCTGGGAAACGCCTGCCTGACGGAGTTGAGGTGCAGATGCTGGAGCTCGACTGGGTCAACCGCAACCTGCAAGATGGTAAGATGCCCTCGATCGCCTATGTCCACGGCGAACTCTTCGGCGTCAATGGTATCGAGACAGTACCCGACAACCCCCGCGGCCGGCGCAGCAAGTCGATCGAAAACCGCTGCCGGGGGCGAGGCGAGTGGAACACCTACGACGTCGTGGCCGTCGATGGTGTCATCAAACTCTCGGTGAACGGCAAATTCGTCAACGGCATCAGCCGTTCGACACACAAGAAGGGCTACCTTTGCCTCGAATCCGAGGGCGCAAAAATCCACTTCCGTAACATCCGGATCATGGAGCTGCCGCCCGGCGTCACGGCGCCAAACCAGGTCGCCGCCGAGCTGAACTAGCCGTCTGATCCAGCCCGCACCGGAACAAATATGTAACTTCTTGAAAGGGTGTCGGCAAGCCGGAGCTTTGCACTGCGTGGGTGCCGACTGGTCGGTCTGAGATCAAAGACCTCTCTAGGGCGTGTTAACACTAACGTAGGGTATCGAAACGTAGAGCCTCGACGATGAGGGCGAAGTGGAGGAAGGCGAGGAACATGACGTCGAGCTTGTCGAAGCGGGAGAAGATGCGGCGGAATCCCTTGAGCCGTCGGAAGAGTCTCTCGATCTCGTTGCGGCGGCGATAGAGCGCTCGGTCGTATTCCCACGGCTCCAGGCGGGTGCGCCGGGGCGGCGCGACGGGAATCCATCCGAAATCCAAAGCCAGTTGGCGTGTCTGATCGTCCTCATAGGCGCCGTCCATCAGCAGCGGCAGCGGCTCGGGCAGTGGCCCCAGACCACCGAGCAAGTTCGCGGCCCTGCTGGGCGTCGTGCGCTTGGCCGGGCGAGAGAGCGAAGGTTATCGCCGTTCGAGCATTTGCGGCAACCATATGAATCTTGGTGGTCCATCCGCCGCGGGATTTGCCGATCGCTTGCGGACCGTTTTTTTAACGCGCCCGTGCCGTCGGGATGAACCTTCACGATGGTCGAGTCCATTGACACGGCTTCGATTCGGATGCGGGCCAGCTGCTCGCGCTGCAGTTTCTCGAAGACGGCGTCGAGCACGCCGTTCTTCGACCAGCGGTTCATGCGGGTATAAATGGTGTGCCAGTTACCGAAGCGTTTAGGCAAGCCGCGCCATTTGCAGCCCTGCTCGGCGACATACAACATGGCGTTCAAAACCGTGAGGTTCGGCAGGCTCACATTGCCGCGCTGGCGGGGCAGGACCGGCTCGATGCGGCGGTATTGCTGCTCGGTGATCTCCATACCTCCGAGTATAGCAGCTTTTGCGACTTAGTGTTAACACACCCTAGCCCGCTTGTCTCACCACAGGGTCGTAGGGGCGGGCCCCCGCGCCCGCCCGCTGCCGATTTTGACCGCCACTGCCGCGGCAGATTCGATGACATGGCTGGTCACCCGCAAAGCGGGTCGGCACGGGAGCCGGCCCCTACAGGCAAAGGGGCTTCATTGCGCATTTGATCGCCGGTAACTCGTTGCGCTTGACCAGTTGCCGAATGGAGGCCAGAGGCAGGCCCGAGTAGTCGGCGGCTTCGCGAAGGGTCAACACCAGCTTGCGGCTCAGCGACTCCACTCCGCCCGGGAAGATGGTGTTCAGCAGGCGTCGCCTCGCAGTCAACGCGGTTGCGGCGGACCCTAGGGATGCACGTACGCGCCGCGAGTTGCCGTAGCTCGTACAGCTAGCGCGCGGCGTTATCACCACGCACAAGCTCCAGGCGTATCGATGGTGTCTCGGGTTTGAGTTGCTCTAAAGCGGCGCCGACCTGCAGCATCCTGAGACTCATCCATCGCGGCACTTCATGGTACGGTCGGACCCGGTATGGAGATCGACTCGGGGGCGGAAAGCTTTAACGCTTCTGGACCGCTGGGAGTATCGGGTCCCCTCGCTCCTTTTGCTGTCTAGCGGACGGTTCGTGCCGGCCGGGCAGTAGCTCTCCCCGTCTTTCGGGTTTGGACGAGGCACCGTTGCCAGGCCACGATGAGCTGCCCTTCTTTCGCCGAGCCACCATCGAGCCGCGGACGGCCAGGCCACTCCAACGACCCAAGGCTCACTGGTTTGACTTTCGCGGCTCGGCGGTGTTGAGATGAAGAGAAGCTGGCGTAGCTCAGGTGGTTAGAGCGCCTGATTGTGGATCAGGAGGTCCCCCGTTCGAGCCGGGGCGCCAGTACCAATCTTTTCAGTAACTTACCCATCAGTTCACATTCTCTTCTGCCGTCACTTCGGGGCCTCTTGTGGGTACCCACTCTGCGGGGCTCTATTTCTTACTCAGGCTGGGCGCGTCGACTGCCTTCCGTTTGCCGTCTATGGGGACATTAGTCTTGATCGCCGACCCCGCGCGGCCGCCGCTTATGTGGCCACTTCGACAGGCAGCTCACCCGGCGCGAGCCGGTTCAATGGCAAGCTTCGCCCGCCGGGACCAGACCGGGGGCCTCGGAGTAACCGGCCAGGTCGTGCACCCGTGTGTTCACCGTCGCGAGCGACTTCGATTCCGTGTACGAAGGTGTGCCGGTAGCCTTTGGAGCGCTGTACGATGCGCTTGCCACCGGCCGGGAGATCGTGCACTACGATGGGCCGCTCTAGGTGCAGTTCGGCGAAATCGACGACGTTGAGGTCCGCGCGGTAGCCTGGGCCGATGACACCGCGGTCGTGGAGTCCGTAGGTTCGGGCTGTAGCGGTCGTCTGCTTGTGGATCAGGAATTCGAGCGGCAGCTGTGGGCCGCGTGTGCGATCGCGGGCCCAATGGGTGAGCAGGCTGGTGGGCGAGCCCGAGTCGCAGATCAGTCCAACATGGGCGCCACCGTCGGCGATCCCGCAAACCGTATTCCGGTTTGCCAGCATCTGGTAGACGATATTGAGGTCGCCGTCGCAGTAGTTCTCAAAGGTGTGCAGAAGCAACGTCCCGCCGCCCTCTTGGAGGAGTGACTCGAGAGCTAGATCGAAGGGGTCGCGGTTGGCCGCCCGAGCCCGGTTTGCGATGCTGGCTCCGAACTCAGGCTCATAGTTCAAAGGGTCGCCGAGGTCGAACGTCCGCTCCAGGATGGTCGTCATTTGGCGCGTGTGTTCGTCATCCGGGCGCTCCTCGACCAGGCGGCGGCGCAGCTCGGGGTCGTTAGTCAAGCGGGCGATCCGTGTTTCGTGATCGAGCGCCTGGAGCTCGCGCCACAGCGGGTGGGTCAGAAAGGGATGTTCCGAGGCCCCGAGCCCCAGCATGATACTGACCGGGCGGGAGCCAGTCTGCGCGGTGACTTCGAGCCCGTCGGCGCAAGCCTGATCCACCGACGCCAGCGTCTCGGCCCAGCGGTCGGGATCGATGGCCATTTGGACCAGCAGCACCGACAAAGGCCGCTCGGCGAGTTCCGCGACGGCCCGAAGCAGTTGAAACTCTCCCGCGCCAAAGTCGGAGTTCACCTGGATCACGCCCGTCCCGGCCCGCTTCATGGCGAGCGCGATACCGGCCAGTTCGGCGTGCTCGGCGGTTAAGCTCGGTGTGGGCCGCCCGTCAGCGGCACGATGCTTCGGCGTACGCGACGTGGTAAAACCGAACCCGCCGGTCGCGAGGCCCTCCTCGAGCAGTTGGCGCATGCGCGCGATCTCATCCTCGGTCGGACGTGCAGCGTGATCCGCGCCGCGTTCGCCCATTACGTAGAAGCGGAGCGCCGAGTGGGGGATCTGAGCCCCGATATCCATCACGCGAGGCGTTTCCTCTAGGACATCAAGGTACTCGTTGAACGATTCCCAACGGAAATCGACGCCTTCTGAAAGGACAATCTCGGGAATGTCCTCGACCCCTTCCATCAAGTTGATAAGAAAGGCCTCCGTACCAGGGCGAACCGGCGCGAAGCCGACGCCGCAATTGCCGAAGATCGTCGTTGTCACGCCGTGCCACGACGAGGGGGTCATGGCCGGGTCCCAGGTCGCTTGGCCGTCGTAGTGCGTGTGGATGTCCACCCATCCGGGCAACACCAGCAGGCCTTCGGCGTCGATGTCACGCCGTGCGGCGCCGGCCTTGGGTTCCAGCGCGGTAATCAACCCCGCGCTGATCGCAACATCCGCTTGACGGCGCCGCGCCCCGGTGCCATCGATCACGGTCCCGTTGCGGATGACCAAGTCATGCATCGGCGTTGCCTTTGCCGCTCTCGGCACTAGTGGTTCGGGCGATCATCTGGCGTCAATCATACGCCCCGCAGGCCCATCGATGTCAACACAGCGGCAGAGGATGTCACGTGGATCTGCTTCGTAGGGATTAGTGCTGACATTGTGGTCCCTAGCCCCTTGATCCGCTCTATCGGTTATTCTGTGGTGGTGTCTGACGGGGTCTCGAACCGCTGGGTGGGATTACAGTCGTCTAACCTTTGTCTTCGCTGTGAAGTGATCTTTGATGGCCCCGAATGTCCGATTTGCAGAAGCCGTGACTACATGCCCATCCGCAAGTGGGTGCAGCCCCTCGACTCTGAAGGTACGGTGGCAAAGACATCGGAACCGGCCGCTGGCCCGCGAGAGATCCTCACATTCACTGTCTACTTTGGGCTGGGATTGCTGGTCGGTGCAGCACTCTTCAAAGACGGAATAGGGGCCGCCGGTGCCTTAACGAACTCGGATGGAGGCGTTGCTGCGGCTTCGCGGACCGGCCTCACAGCGTTAGGTCAGAATCTCGCGCACGACGCGGCCGTGAACGTCAGTTAGGCGCTGTTCCCGGCCCCCAAAACGGTAAGTGAGTTTTTCGTGATCGAGGCCGAGGAGATGCAGAATCGTGGCGTGTAGATCGTGGATGGTCACGGGGTTGCCGGCCACCTGATCGCCCAGCTCGTCCGTCTCACCGTAGGTGACGCCGCCCTTGACGCCACCGCCGGCCATCCAGATCGTGAAACAGAAGGGATGATGGTCGCGCCCGTCCCCGTCCCCGTTGCCGGTGTCCGGCGTGCGTCCGAACTCACCCGACCAGACAAGGAGGGTTTGCTCAAGAAGACCTCGCGACTTCAGGTCCTGGATCAAACCCGCGATGGCCTGGTCGGTGACGAAGGCATTCTTTTCGTGGTCCTTCTTCAGATTGCTGTGCTGATCCCAGGGTGCCGTTCATGCCGAACAGATTCGGGCAGGTGACCTCCACGAATCGCACACCCGCCTCGACCAGCCTTCGCGCGCGCAGGCACTGTAACCCGTACAGCCGCTTCGGCTTATCCTCGGAATCGAGGCCGTACAGCCGCTTCGTTGCCTCCGATTCCTTGGCGAGGTCCAACACATCCGGCACCAGCGACTGCATGCGATACGCCATCTCATAGTTCGCGATGGCTGATTCCACGGCATCGCCGCTCGTGCTTCGCTGGAAGTCGCGGTCCTGCTGCAGCAAGGCGTCGAGCTTGGCTCTTTGCGCGCGCGGGTCTTTGTCCGCCGGAGCAATATTGTCCACCGGCGAACCTTCGTCGCGGATGTGCGTGGCCTGGTGGGTCGCGGGCAGAAACCCGTTCGAGAAGTTCTCGATACCGCCGGGAGGGATCGACGCATCCCGCAAGAGGACGTAGCCCGGCAGGTCCCTATTCGCGCTCCCCAGCCCATAGTTCACCCACGAGCCGAGACTCGGGAAGCCCCCAAAGTTGCGCCCGGTTGTTCGGCGGCTGGAAGTCGAAGTGGCGAGTTCTAGGGGCCTGCCTGGGCCGTTTCTCCGGAGCTGCCAGGAGGGCGGCGTGGGCTCCGGCGACGTCCCAGACAATCAGCGCCAGGAAGCTCAGCAACCCGGCGTACATGTGGATTGTCTTCGTCCAGCGATAGTGCACGGATCGTATGGTAGTGGAGAAGGTGGGGCCTCGGGGTCCAACGATCTGGAGCAACCGCAAGCCGACTTTCGAAAGTAGTTTCCATTGGTCAGCGAACTCCGCGAAGGACTACCCGGCGTGTTTGTGAGCGTGCTTACCGGGCGGCTTGCTTCCCGGAACGCTCGATCCCGGCTCGACCGCTTCGTCGCTCTCCATGACTTGCTCGAACAATTCATCGGGAAGCACGCGCACCACCGTCATCAGACCCTGAACGCCCATATGCCAACCCGAGCGCATACCCCGGACTTCTCGACGCCCAAGTAGCTTCTGCATTTCCTCGGCGCTGCCCATCGCCCCGTGTTTCATCCCCTGTGGAGAGCCTGGGACGTCGAAGCGGGCATCACCCTTGGTCAGCGTTACCTTCGGGGGGCTATCGAGAGAATCGAGATAGGCGTCCACCGATTGGTCGTTGCGAATGCGAGGACCGACCTGCGAAACCATGTGATTCATCATGTGGTGCACCATGTGGCAGTGCATCAGCCAGTCGCCGACGTTGAATGCAACGAACTCGATGTCCCTGGCGACGGCGACTCCCACCAGCACGTTGTTCCCAGGCAGCCAAGCGCTTTCCGGTATCCTCCCGCCCTCGGTTCCCGTCACCCAAAACGTATGGCCGTGGATGTGCACAGGATGGTGCTGCATCGGGCTGAAGTCCAGGATGCGGATGCGGACTCGCTCGCCGTGCTTGCAGGCCAGTGGAGTCGTGTAAGGCCCCGAGCGGCCGTTGATGGTGTGCCAGTTCCAGTCCATGCGCTGCGTGTCGGGAATCGTGGAGTTCGGCGGGATGAAGAAGTTCTGGAAGCATAGGGCGAAGTCACGGTCAACCGGAGGGTCGTACGCGATGCGGGGGTGAATGATGAAAAAGCCCACCATGCCAAGCGGTTCCTGCATGGCGATGTGGGAGTGGTAGAAGAAAGTTCCCGTTTGGTGCAAGTCGAATTCGTAGACGAACGTGTCGCCCGGTTGAATGGCGTCCTGGGTGACGCCGGGTACGCCGTCTTGCGAGATGGGAAGCTCGAGACCGTGCCAATGGATCGACGTCGGTTCCGGCAACCTGTTGTGAACAACGAATCGGACGCGATCCCCCTGGTAGGCCTCAATCGTGGGCCCAGGCATGCTGCCGTTGTAGCTCCAGACGTCCATCCAGTAGCCCGGCAGAAACTCTCGCTTCACCGGCTCGCAGACTATCTCGAACTCTTTCGCGCCGTTCACCATCTTCCAAGGCAGTTGCGGGATATCCGGAGCAGTCACGTCGACTGGCGCCAGCCCGGAACCGCGGCGGCCGGGTGTGAGTCTACCGAGGTAGGTCGGACTGTCGGGCGGGCCGCCGAAACTCGGCGTATAGCGGGAGTAGTGCGAGAAGTCGTTGGCATCGGATTGGTCCTCGGGTGCGGCCCGCGCGGGTTGGTGTTGGACGTTTGATGGGCTCGCGGACGCGACGCTTTGCGTCGCAGCCAAAAGGCCGATTGCGCCGGCGCCGCCGTGCGTAACGAAGTCGCGCCGGTTGGGCGCGGCCGGGGCTCGGGCGTCCTCCCGCGATGAGTTTCTTGATGTTCTTGGGTTCATCGTTATTCTCCAGAGCTGCTTAGCGAGGTTTGGCAACGGCGTCGATGTGGCCGCGCGGCATTGGACCTTCTACCGGCTCCAGGCCGCCGACGAGCAGCAATCCGTTGATGGCGACTTCGCCGTCGCGCCACTCCAGCAAGTGCTGCGCGTAGGCAAGGCGCTCCTGGTAGTAGTTGTCTTGCACCGCAAGAACAGGCTGCCAGTCCTGGCGATTCTTGCGGTAGGCTTCAAGGCGCAACTCGTAGGCTCTTCGGGCTTCCGGTAGCACCACTTGTTGGTAGTCCCGCACATGTTGTAGGGCGGTCAGGTAACTTCGATAGCGCTTGGCCAACTCACGCCGCAGTTGTAGCTCCTGGCGTCGAACTTCAGCGCGTTGCCGCTCCAAATCAGCGCTCGCTTGCCGAACGGTCCCTTGGTTACGGTCGAAGAACGGAATTCGAACCGAGAGCTGGGCGGAATACACCGCTTCCCGAGTCTCGAAGTTCCGTCCGACGCCGGCTCCGACTATCAGATTGGGAATAACCTCCCGCTGCTCACGCCGGACGGTTATTTCGTCGGCCTGTACTTCCAGCCGCGCAGCCGCAAGCCCCGGATGTTCATCGAGAAGCCGCCCAAGGACCTCTTCAAAGTCGATGACGGTAAGCGGCCCCTCGAGTTGGCCGGTCGGTTCAGCCTCGCGCAGCTCAGCTCCCACTCCAGCCGCCAGGTCACTCAGGCTGGCGCGGTAATCGTTCTCCGCCATCAGCACATCCAGGCGAGCTCGTTCCAGCGAAGCCTTGGCAAGATGCATATCAGACTGATCAGACTGGCCTAGGTTGAGCATCTCCTGGACCGTGACCAGATTGTCCTCTGCGTTGCGCAGAAGGGAGCCGTGCACGCCGAGGATCTCCTTCATGGCCAACGCTCGGTAGAAGTGCGCGCGCACGTCGTTGATGACCTTGCGTTGTTGAGCGTCGGCGAAAAGCTCTGCCGCCCGCGCCCTTAGCTTGTACTTCTCGCGGCTCAGCCGAAGCTTTCCGCCAGTAACGATTTCCTGCTCAACAAACGCGCCATGAAGCTCTCCGGCCGTTCCAGCGACTCCGATTTGCTCGGCCACGTATCCAATGCGCGGGTTTGGATAGAGGCCCGCCTGTAGCGCTTTCGCATCGTTGGCCTGAACGTGAGCACGGGCTTGAACCAAGGTGGGATTGTTCTGCCTGGCAAGGGCTTCGAGCGCGGCCAGATCCAACGTCCGGCTAGGTCCATTGGGCGAAGATCGTCCCGTAGGGACTTGCTCCGCTGCAGGCTTCGCCGTTACCTGAGATCGGGCGGGGCCTGCTTGCAAGCAGCAAAGCACAAGTGCAAACAAGGAAAGGCGGCGCGTCCTATGACAAAGTCTCTTCATACTTGCTCCTATCTCGGCCAGTTGCTTCTTGGAAGAAGGGCGGCTCCGCTCCAAGCGGATGTACACCTGAACCAAAATGTGACGTCGGAAAGGGACCGCCGGCGCGTGCTCGAAGCCCGATCCGCCAGTCGGCGGCGAAGGCGCTAGACGAGCAGCGCAGCGTTGGCCAGGTACAGTGGTAGCCGGTTTGATCCAGGCGGATGTGTTTCAAAAGTCGGGCGTTGCCCCCCCCCCCCCCCCCCCCCCCCCCGGAAGTGACGGTTGCGGAAGACGGCGAACTGCGGAAGGGCTCGGGACGCTGCAGGCCGCCGGCCTTCGGCGCTGCCGCAACCTTGACGACGATCGCGGGAGCCACGCAGCACATCTCGCAGCGCACGGGCTTCCGGTCTGACTGATGGCCCGAACAGTCGCAGCAGTTGTGCGCGGGGGAGCGGGGGTCTGCTTGGTCTGTCGTCGGCGCGCAGGGCGTCGCTAGCAGGCAGAACGCCAAGGACAGGGACGTCGTCGCAACTCGTAGACCAGCCACCGCCACTCTGATGTTACCCCGTCGACCTGGAGTTTTCAATCCGCAGTGCTCAATCCGGCCACAACTCGAAGCCCGCATGGGAAAAGCGATCGAGAGCGAAAGCTCTTCAAGGCATCGCTGGGATCGTGAGGGTGCAGCGTGATGGTAGATCACGAGGTCCCAGAGCGGCACAACATAACAAGCTGTGTTTGACCCACCTGTTTTCGAATGTCGTGTTCTGTTCACCCCGCGCATGTGCCCCTGATGACGCTTAGCCAAGCAATCACCACAAATCTCCTCCTGCATCACAAAAAGCGGAACGCACCAGTCACATTCTTGCCGCGTGCGAGCCTCCCTATTTGTGTGGGTGGCGAGATGATATCGGGAGAGCCGTCGCGGAGTTGACTACAACATTTACGAATCTTTAATGTAGAATCTGATACCATAATCCTGTATTCTGATCTTGAAGTTGGCACTATTTCGGGACAGGGCCATATTTATGACCATGGTGGCCACAGTTCTGAATCGTCAGTCAGGGATTCACGGGATTGAGGTCGTCCGAGCACCGAGCAGCATTGAAGGTTGTGGACGGCTGGATACACGGGCCGGGTGCGCCACGCGCCTGGCGGGGCCGATGGGACGAAGTCAGGTCTTTGAATCGGTGGAGGTGATGAGGTGCAAGGTGTCGCAGATCCCGTCAAGCTGGAACGCGTGCTCAAGGAGCTTTACAGCAAGAAGAAATGGCTCGATACGATCATCGCGAGCCTCGAGGCGGCTGTGGAATCTCCGGACTATCGTTTGATTGAACGCCTAAGTCAAACACTCGACAACGGAGATGGCACAAGACCCAAAGTGGACATTCGCAAGCAACAGCAAGTCCGGCTGGCCGCACTGGCCGCGCAGGTTGCCAAGACCCGTCGTATACGGCGCCGGCGGCGGGCCTCCGTTGCCCGCAGGCTCAACAAAGTCTAGCAGCCCGGGGCAAAACTCGGCAGCGGACGAAGTAACTATGTACGGGCACAACATGTGGCTGACTGGCCCAAGGTAGCGTCTCTGTGGCCTGTCTTGCCTGCGTGCGTGGCGTGCCCCAACAGCCAGGAGATATCAGCGCCGCTTACTTTGTTTCGCCGGACGACTCACCAGACTCGGCCTTAGGCTGTTGGACTTCTACCTCAGTCGTAATCGAGTCAAAGGGATTCGACTGGCCTTGTTGTGCGGCAGGCTGGGATGGCTGTTCGGGGGCAGCGGTTTCTTCGGGAGCCGGCGCCGCCTGCCCCGTCCCCGTACGTTCGATCACCGAGTCGCCCGTGCCTCCCTCCCGCGTCCGCTGAATACCGAGCCAGATGGATGTGAGCATGAAGAGGATAGCGGCGAAGGTAGTGGCTTTTGTGAGCATGGTCGCCGCGCCCCGCGGACCGAAGGCTGTCTGAGAGCCCATGCCACCGAACGCCCCCGCCAAGTCAGCGGCCTTGCCACTCTGGAGCAGCACGACAATAATCAGAAAGAAGCAAACAATCACGTGAACCAGCGTAAGGAAAATCGCCATGGCTAGGACTCCGCCGGTTGCTCGGCACCGGCTGGGTTTCGGTAATGAACAATGGCTGACAGCGAAGTCGGATCCAAACTGGCCCCGCCCACCAGAGCGCCGTCAATCTCGCTTTTCTCCATCAGAGCTTGGATGTTGTCCGGCTTGACGCTACCGCCGTAGAGAATGCGGAGCTGCTCGGAGGCGCGGCCGAAGTGTTGATGAATGCGAGCGCGAATGACCTGGTGAGCTTCCGCTGCGGTATCCGGAGTGGCTGTGCGGCCCGTTCCGATGGCCCACACGGGCTCGTAAGCTACGATTATACGAGACACGATTTCGGGCGTCAACGAATCCAAGGCGCCGTCGATTTGCTGCTCGAGCACCTGCTGCGTCTGCTCGCGTTCCCGCTGCTCCAGGGTTTCACCCACGCAGACGATCGGTCTCAGGTCCGCCCGAAGAGCGCTCTGAACCCGCTGATGAACCGCTTCATCGGTCTCGTGGAAGTACTGGCGCCTCTCGCTGTGCCCGATAATCACGTCCTTGCAGCCGGCCGCGCGCAACATGGGAGCGGAAACCTCCCCCGTATAGGGTCCTTCGTCCTCCCAGAATAGGTTCTGTGCTGCCACCCGAATGCGGGTAGCCTTGACCGCCTCGGCGGCGGCGGCGAGTGCCAGGAACGGAGGGGCGATGACGATTTCGCAGCTCTGCACGTCCTCCACAAGCCCTCGGAACCGCTCAAGAAAGGTCACCGTCTCGCCGACGGTCTTGAACATCTTCCAATTCCCGGCGATGACCGGAGTCCGTGCTGACCTTGCTAGCGATGCCAATGCCAATGCTCGCGGGCCTTCCAGGACACCGTCCCTTGTCTAGCAATAGTAGCAGTCCCCTTTTGGGCCGCCACCCGTGGCCCAGGGAAATGTAGGGGCACGGCATGCCGTGCCCGCCTGCTTCTAGCCGGTCGAAATGTGGCGCGGGCTCCCAGCCTGCCGCGTCGAGACTCATCTCGACGCCCGGTCCGGTTCACGGCTAACGGTTCACGGAAGACGAACTCTTAACCCCAATCGCCCGGAACAAGCCGGCTGGGTAACGGAGGAACGTTCGTGGCCGTACTACAATTCGGCATCACAAGACCGGTGGCGAAGCTCAGTCAGGCTCACGGTTGCGAAGTCCCCCGTGCCCCTTCGTGCAGCTGGCCCAAGCTAGAATGGTTGACCAGAGGGCGTCAGTGTCGGAGAGGTACCGAGCAACAGCTTCTCATTGAGCGACCCGGGTGTCTGAGCTACCTAAATCGGTCGCCGAGCGGACCCAGATCGAGTCCCATCAAAGGGCTAGCGGGGCTCTGGGCGGATAGCGAGTGCGATCGGTTGTTCCCGCTAGTTATCGGAAAAGAGCTAATCGGACCGGCATGGTCGGCTCGACGATCTTCGAGTTTCGCCCCGCTCCATTCTTGGGAGCCGTAAAGCTCGACTCAACAACAAAGGACAAGCCATGACCGAGCAACGCACCCTCTCCGCCCTAGTTGTCACGGCCTTGATCTTGCTTGTTGCCTGCACTCAGGATCAGCCCGAGGACCAAAGCTCGTCAGCCATGACTCTGGGGATGGTTGACTTCCCCATTTCGTGCAACGAGAGCGTAGCGGACACATTCAACCGCGCCGTCGCGCTGCTCCACTCCTTCGAATATCCGGAGGCCCGCGCCGAATTCGAATCCGTGGCCCAGCAAGACGCCGCGTGCGGCATGGCCCATTGGGGAGTGGCGATGACCTACTATCACCCGATCTGGACTCCGCCCACCGCCACCGAATTCGCAGCCGGCAACGCCGCTGCCGAAAAAGCCGAGGCCGTCAGTGCCTCCACGGATCGTGAACGCGCCTACATCACCGCGATCTCCGCTTTCTATGGCCAGGGCGAAGAACGCCCGCACCGCGTCCGAGCACAGGCATGGTCCGGCGCGATGAAGGAGTTGTCCGAGCGCTTCCCAAGCGGCTCCGAAGCGACAATCTTTTATGCGCTCTCACTCCTGGGCACTGCCGACCCGGCCGACTCGACCCTCGCCAACCAGAAGAAGTCCGCGGCGATCTTGAACGAGCTGTGGAAGGCTCAACAAAACCACCCGGGTATCGCCCACTACCTAATCCATTCACTCGACTATCCCGCGCTCGCCCCCGAGGGCCTGCCGGCCGCGAGGGTGTACGCCGGCATCGCCCCTTCATCAGCGCACGCTCTGCACATGCCCTCGCACATCTTCACCCGCGTAGGCCTGTGGGAAGAGTCGATCGCCACCAACATCAACTCCCGAGACGCCGCTCGCGAACTACTTGCGAAGACCGGACCCAGCGTGCTCGCCATCAATGAACTCCATGCACAGGATTACCTCGAATACGCGTATCTTCAGATCGACGATCAAACTCGGGCTCAGGCCGTCGTAGAGGAAGCGCATCAGGGAACAACCATCGAAGCCACGAACTTCGGGGCGGCCTATGCGCTCGCCGCGGTTCCTGCTCGCTGGGCGCTGGAGCGCCGCGACTGGCAGGCCGCGACAGCCGTCGCGTTCACCGTCGACATGCCATTAGACGGATTTCCCTACATACGCGCGATCGCGCCGTTCGCCCGCGCCTTAGGCGCGGCGCGGACCGGTCAAATCGAGCAGGCGCGTGCCGAAGTCGAAAAGATTCGCGAGGTTCAACTCGGTCTCGCGAAATCGCCGATCGCCGGTCCCTACGACTGGGCGAGCAACGTCGAGGGGATGCGGCTCGCCGCGGCCGCCTGGGTGGCTCATGCCGAAAAGCGCACCGCCGAAGCGCTGGACCTGGCACGCTCCGCCGCGGATCTCGACGAAGCCACCGGCAAGCATCCCGTGACACCCGGCTCGCTGCTTCCACCCCGTGAGTTACTCGGTGACATGTTGATGGAACTCGACCGACCGGCCGAAGCGCTCGTCGAGTACGAGCAATCGCTACGCGAAGCACCGAATCGGTTTAACAGCCTCTACGGGGCCGCTCGGGCAGCCGAGCTTTCGGATAACAGTCAACGGGCGGAAGAACTGTACGCCGAACTCGTAGAGATGACCGTAGACGGATCAACGCGGTCGGAAGTGGAACACGCCCGCGCATTCCTTGAGCGCCGCGGCGGCTGAATCGCCGGCTTGCCCAGCGACCCTGACGATTCGCATGAGGTTCCAGCCGTTCGAGCCGGGACGGGACACCTTCAGAAGTATCGCAAAGCGCCTTGGGGTAGCGCCCTCGACGAAAAAATCTGTCTGATGGACGGATCGGTTGTTATCACCACGTATCCTGTGGCGGTACAATTCCCTCAGACTAGGGCCATCCCATGGTCGGCCAGACCATCAGCCACTACCGCATCACCGACAAGCTTGGTGAGGGCGGGATGGGTGTCGTTTACCGGGCGGAAGACACCAAGCTAAAGCGCCCTGTTGCCCTGAAGTTCCTTGGCTCTAACATCCTGGAGGACGAGGAGCACAAGGAGCGGTTCCTTCGAGAAGCCCAAGCGGCCGCGGCACTGGACCACCCCAGGAACACCCTCCTACATGTCGCCGGAGCAAGCGGTGGGCGAGAAGACCGACCGTCGCACCGACCTCTGGTCGCTGGGAGTGGTGCTGTACGAGATGGTCACTGCCCGACTGCCTTTCGAAGGCGAGCGCCAAGAGGCGGTTCTGTTCAAGATCAGCAGTGACGAGCCGGAGCCTGTGACGGCGCTGCGAGCCGGGTTACCGATGGAACTGGAATGGATCGTCGGAAAAGCCCTGGCCAAAGCCCCGGAGGAGCGATACCAGCACGCAGAGGACTTGCTCGTGGATCTGCGTAGTCTCCAGAAGAAGGCCGCGTCGGGCACTTCGACAGTTACAGCGAGAAAACCGCCCACAGTATCGGCGGCCTCGTCTGAGGGAATCGTGCTCAAGCGATGGCTACGCTTGCATCAGGGGCTGCTGGCCCTTGCGACTGCTGCGTGTCTGGTCCTCGCTTTCCTGCATTTCAGCAAAGAGCCCGCTGAAGCCCCGCTACGCCGATTCTCGTTTCCACTGCCAGAGGGGCTCCTTCCAGTGGTGAGGAGACAACGAATCACTATTTCGAGTGCCATCTCGCCGAACGGAAAACACGTCGCTCTTTCGGCGCGTGGACGTACAGGACTGTGGATCCAGGATCTGGATCAGAACCGGCCACGCCAGCTCACAACAGTAGGTGGCGGGGCTTTCTGGTCTCCCTCCAGCGATTTCATTGGGTTTGCTGCCGGTGGCGAACTTAAGAAGATTTCTGTTCACGGAGGCTCAGCCATCCCGATCTGCGATCTACCCGACAGCTTCTATGGGGGGGGCGTGGAGTCCCAACGGCGAATCCATCGTCTTCAGCTCCGGCAGTCCACCGAGGCTGCATGAGGTCGCCGCCGGTGGAGGTGAGCCCTCATTGGTTGCGAGAGTGGCTACCGAGGAGTCGTCGAGTGAACAAATCAAGACGGAGGTTGCACCCCATTTCCTTTCCATGGAAGCTGGGAATCGGTGCCTGGTGTTTACGGACCAACCTAACACTCAACCCAACATGGTGTTGCTCGATCTGGAAACGGGGAGCGAGAAGCCGCTGGGGCCGGGTTTTCGCCCGTTCTATTCCCCCAGCGGGCATCTTGTCTATGTGGCGGTCCAGGTGCTTTGGGCGATGCCCTTCTCCCCGGCCACGCTGACGGTCACCGGCGAGCCGTTCCCGATTGCACAGAAAGCAAGCGGGGCGACGGTCGCGACCGACCAAACGCTCGTGTATGCGGACACCCCCGGCGGGGGCTCCGAACAATTGGTTTGGCTAGACCGTCGAGGCAACAAAACAGATGCGATCGGCCAACCGTACGAGATGATCGGTTGGCCCGCCTTGTCCCCGGATGGGACTCTCTCGGCCTTTGCTTCACTTGAAGACGCGGATGAAGACGTGTGGGTCTATGACATCGCCCGCGAAACCAGGACCAGGCTTACGTCTGCCAAGGGAAGGGACATGCGGCCGGTTTGGTCGCCGACGAGTGAGTACGTGGGCTTCACTTCTGGCAGTGCAGGAGGCCGCGACATTTACTTCCGCCCAGCCGACGGCAGCGGAGCAGCACAGGCGCTGTTAGAAGAAGACGACTACGTCTACTTGACCGACTGGTCGAAGGATGGACAGTACGTGCTCATCAACCGATCAGCCGGCACCACCAAGAGATCTCAGGCCAACTTGTGGTACTTGAGTAGGGACGATGGCGGCGACTGGACGCCGCACCAGCTCACGCAGACCCGTTTCACGGAGCGCTCCGCAAAGCTGTCGCCCGACGGCCGGTATGTAGCGTATGCGTCGGATGAGTCGGGTCAATGGGAAGTCTATGTACAGCCCTTCCCCGAGGGAGGCCGGAGGGCTACCATTTCAACCAAAGGCGGGCGGCAGCCACGCTGGAGCCGTGACGGCACGGAACTCTTCTATGTCGAAGGAGCCACATTGATGGTCGTCCCGGTGTCCACGGGTCCAAGCTTCTCGCCGAGTCGCCCCGAACGATTGTTCGAGCATTCGAGTTTGAGCAATACAGTTTCGTACCCCATGTACGACGTCTCGCCGGACGGCCAGCGCTTCGTTGTGGCCGAGCCCGTCGGAGATCCTCCCGAACCATACATCCAGGTCGTCCAGAACTGGCACCAGGAGTTCCGCGACCACGAGCAGGACTAAGTATCAATAAGCAAAGGGGTTAGAGTGCGTTCGCAGGAAAGGTGGCGTGAAATCCGGTTCGCATGAGAAATCCGCTACCTTTGCTGTCTAACTTATACCAATAAAGAGGCTTAACTCGATCGCGGGTGCACTTGGACAAGTGGCCGCCCTCTTCGAGCCCCGCCGCACTGCCCTCGTCCGTGAGACCCGTCTGAGACTCCCGTCTCGCCGTCTCGACTTAACAGAATCACGCCATATCAGGGGCACGACAGGTTGTGCCGGCGCAGCCGATTGCCATCCCCTATGTACGGCCTTCCTCTGCTGCGACGCCGGCTTGCCGACGGATGAGGGGCTGCCGATTCGCCTGTCGTATCAGCATTCCGCCGTGTATACTCTTGGGTAGCCTGAACGCGGCTCGCTGTTGTGGCGGCCCCAACGGCGCAGACAACCAAGGGGGTAGCACATGAATTTGTATCGACCGAATCGCCGTACCATGTTGCGTACGCTGGCCGCGGTTCCGGGCCTGGGTGCGCTCATGCCATTGACGGCGTCGGCCGCAGCCGCCCGTCTGGGCGGCGGACCGCGTGACGTAATCCGGGAACTCGGAGTCCATACGTTTATCAACGCCGCGGGAACCTACACGAGCATGACGGCTTCGTTGATACCGCGCCCGGCGTGGGACGCCATGACGGTGGCGTCGCGGCAGTTCTGTCCGTTGCAGGACCTGCACGACGCCGTCGCCAAGCGCATCGCGGAACTCGCCCGCAGCGAAGCGGCCTTAGTGAGCGCCGGGGCAGCCTCAGCGCTGACGATCGCAACGGCGGCCTGTGTTACGGGGACAGACAAGGAGAAAGTCCGGCGAATTCCCGATACGCGCGGCATGAAGAACGAGGTGATCGTCCAGAAGAGCCACCGCAACGGCTATGACCACGGTGTACGCAACTGCGGCATTCGTATGATTGAAGTGGAAACCGCCGAGCAGCTTGAGAAGGCGGTTCACTCCCGGACCGCCATGTTGTTCTTCCTGCAATCGGCAAACGACAAAGGCCAGATTGGCTACGAGGAGTTCGCCAAGTTGGGTAAGAAGCACAACGTCCCGACGATGATGGACGCGGCCGCTGACCTGCCGCCGGTCGAGAATCTATGGAAGTTCACGAAGGCCGGCATCGATCTCGTGGTCTTCTCCGGTGGGAAGGGGATCACCGGGCCGCAGTCGGCGGGTCTGTTGCTGGGCCGCAAGGATCTGATCAAGGCGGGACGTCTCAACAGCAGCCCGAACTCCGACTCCATCTGCCGCGGCAACAAGGTCAATAAGGAAGAGCTGGTTGGCATGCTGGTCGCGCTCGAGATGTTCGTCAACCGTGACCACGACGCGGTGTGGAAAGGCTGGGAACGCAGCTGCAATCGCATCGGGAGCTACCTGAAGCGCGTCAAGGGCGTCAAGACTGAGATTAAGGTTCCCGAGTTGTCCAACATGGTTCCGCATCTGCACGTCACGTGGGATCAGGAGGCGACCGGCGTCAAGCCCTCCGACGCCGTCAAGGCCCTTCGGGAAGGCAGTCCCAGCATCGAACTCCGCCCGCGCGCGGAGGGAGAGCTGGTCGTTGCGGTTTGGATGCTGCAGCCCGGCCAAGACCGCATTGTCGGTCAGAGATTGAAGCAGGTCTTAAAGGGGTAAGTTCCAATTAGCCTGCCAACGCCAGCCGACGGTCCCGTGGGCGGACGGACGGCACAGGGCTGACGGCCTCAGGACTCCCCCGCTTTACCCTCACGTTCGGTGAGCAGCGACTTGAGGTGGTCTAGTTGCTCGCGGAGCCTCTTCTCGCGGCTGGAGATCGTCACGATGTAGAGGATATGAATGATCCATGCCGCGCCAAACGCAAACCAGAGCCACTTGAGGTTTTCTTCCATTAGAAGTCGCCTTCCGATTCCGCCCTCCGCCTCACAGCGCGTGTACCATACGCCGGAGACCCTCCGTTTCGCGCTGTAGAATCGCCAACCGTCGCCGGGCCCTCACGACCATCCACAACAGAACCAAGAGAGAGAAGAACGTCGCCGTCAGAATCAGCCACATGCGTTCGTCGAGGCCCCCGCCAAAGACCACCGGGCCCGGGTGCTGCGTCCGCCACCAGCGGTTGGCCATGTAGATGATCGGGATGTCGACCATGCCCAGAATCGAGACCACAGCGCACACGACGGCGCGCTGCGAGGGTTCGGTCGTTGACTGACGCAAGATCAGGTAGCCGGCATAGATCACCGCCAGCATCAGGGCCGAATTGCCCCGCGGGTCGTTGGCCCACCAGATCCCCCAGACCGGCCGCGCCCACAACATCCCGGTGACGAGATTTACAACGCAAAAAACCAAACCCGTCTCATTACAAGCGACCGAAAGATCGTCGAAACGAGGGTCCCGATTGGACAAATAGCGGATCGCGGCCACCCCGCCGATGATGAAGGCTACCCACGATACGATCGCCGAGGGCATGTGGAAGTAGAAGATCCGCTGTACCACGCCCATCGTGCTTTCGTTGGGAGCCCAGATAAAGATCAAGTACAACGAGACGATCAGCATCAAGCCGGTCCCGATGGCCAGGGGCAGGGGAGTGGCGTCCCGGAGTGCTGGTGCGGTCATCGGTTGGGCGGCCACGGACATCGTTCAGAATGAGTCGGACAGGCTAGCGGCCTACAGTTGCGCCGGCTGTAGTCCCGTATGATCGCACATGGGCGGACAGTGCAGCTAGACTAGGGAGTGTTAACACTAAGTCGCAAAAGCTGCTATACTCGGAGGTATGGAGATCACCGAGCAGCAATACCGCCGCATCGAGCCGGTCCTGCCCCGCCAGCGCGGCAATGTGAGCCTGCCGAACCTCACGGTTTTGAACGCCATGTTGTATGTCGCCGAGCAGGGCTGCAAATGGCGCGGCTTGCCTAAACGCTTCGGTAACTGGCACACCATTTATACCCGCATGAACCGCTGGTCGAAGAACGGCGTGCTCGACGCCGTCTTCGAGAAACTGCAGCGCGAGCAGCTGGCCCGCATCCGAATCGAAGCCGTGTCAATGGACTCGACCATCGTGAAGGCTCATCCCGACGGCACGGGCGCGTTAAAAAACGGTCCGCAAGCGATCGGCAAATCCCGCGGCGGATGGACCACCAAGATTCATATGGTTGCCGCAAATGCTCGAACGGCGATAACCTTCGCTCTCTCGCCCGGCCAAGCGCACGACGCCCAGCAGGGCCGCGAACTGCTCGGTGGTCTGGGGCCACTGCCCGAGCCGCTGCCGCTGCTGATGGACGGCGCCTATGAGGACGATCAGACACGCCAACTGGCTTTGGATTTCGGATGGATTCCCGTCGTGCCGCCCCGGCGCACCCGCCTGGAGCCGTGGGAATACGACCGAGCGCTCTATCGCCGCCGCAACGAGATCGAGAGACTCCTCCGACGGCTCAAGGGATTCCGCCGCATCTTCTCCCGCTTCGACAAGCTCGACGTCATGTTCCTCGCCTTCCTCCACTTCGCCCTCATCGTCGAGGCTCTACGTTTCGATACCCTACGTTAGTGTTAACACCCCCTAGTCATGAGAGCCCAGGG
Source organism: Bryobacterales bacterium (assembly GCA_965248255.1). Taxonomy (GTDB): domain Bacteria; phylum Acidobacteriota; class Terriglobia; order Bryobacterales; family UBA6623; genus JAKZVK01. Next base: position 204,921 of record CBDFIW010000004.1, on the reverse strand, counting down.
CGAATCGTCTGAACGGTCAACCCCTACGGCGCGTCATCCATATGTGCGCGTGAAAGCGGGTGTGGTGTCTCTGTTTGTCTGGACGGCCGTGGGGGCCGTTCCGGCGGCCGACATCGCACCCAGGTTGGGCGACGTCCTTACACGCATCGAGCGGCGCTACAACAGCCTGGCCACGATGCGAGTCGAGTTCGCCCAAACCGTGGCCTACGCCGGGCGGCCTCCCGTGGAAGAGCGAGGCACGCTGTCGCTGCTACGCCCCAAGAAGATGCGCTGGGACTATGAGCAGCCGCCTGGGAAGCTCTTGGTGGGGGATGGGGACGTCCTCCACATGTACAACCCGCGTACGAACCAGGTGCGTCCCGTGAAGCTGGACGAGGCAGGCGACCTGCGGGCGCCTTTGTCGTTTCTGCTCGGACGGTTGAGATTTCGGCGGCAGTTCCGCAACCCACGATTGGAGAGCATCGAGGGGCGCACCACCCTCGTGGCCGAGGGGCGCCCCGGCAAGGACTACTACAGCCGTGTGGAGTTCAGCTACGACCCGAGCGATTTCCGGCTGGACGGGCTCAAGGTGATCGGCCGCGATGACACCGTCACCACGTTCGCCTTCCAAGGTGAAACCGTGAACGTCCGGATGGACCCGGCCTTGTTCAAGTTTCAGGCGCCCGCCGGAGCCGAGATCCTCGAGATGCCGCCTCTCCCCGGGGGTGAGCAGTGAGCGAATACGTCTGCAAGTACGCCGACCTGCAGGGGCGGGTGCACCAAGAGGTCGAAAGCGCGGAGTCCGAGGACGCGCTGCGCCAGCGCTTCTCCGCCCGCGGGTTTCTGATCTACTCGGTGAAGCCCCGCGGAGGGCTGGGGAAGCTGGGACTCGGCGAGGTACGTTCCTCCGGGGGGCGCCTCAACCTCGAGCAGTTTCTCATCTTCAATCAGCAGTTCATCACGTTGACGCGGGCGGGGTTGCCGATTCTCAAGTCGCTCGAGCTGCTGGTCGCCAATATCAAGAACCGCCGCCTGCGGGAACACCTCGAAGCGATTCACGAAGACGTCAGATCGGGTCAGCCCCTGTCGGAGGCGTTTCGGGCCCGCGGCGCGTTCCCCGCCATCTATACCACTTCACTGATGGCTGGTGAGAAGAGCGGCAGTCTCGCCGAGGTGATCGAGCGCTACGTGATGTACCAAAAGGTGGCGCTGTCGGTGCGCAAGAAGATCCTGGTCTCGCTCATTTATCCGGCCCTGTTGGTCTCGTTGGTCTTCATCCTGGTCGTGTTCCTGGTTACGTACGTCGTGCCGGAGTTTGCTTCGCTTTACGAAAGCATGGATGCGGAGCTGCCCTACATGACGCAGCTGTTGGTCTCTTTCGCTCTGGCCGTGAGCGAAAATCTGGGTTTGATCACATTGGCGTTGGTTGGGTTAGGAGCTCTGCTCACGTGGTGGCTGCGTTCAAAGAGTGCGCGCAATGCGATGGACCGGCTCAAGATCAAGATGCCAATCTACGGACGGATCTGGATCAAGTACCAGGTGTCGCAGCTTTGCCGGCTGCTAGGCACACTGCTCGAGGGCGGGATCCCGCTGCTCCAGGCGCTCGATACGACCGGCAGATCGCTGGGCTCGCGCATGCTGCGGGAATCGATCGGCCAGGCGCGGCAAATGGTCAAGGAAGGCCAGCCGCTTTCGCAAGGTCTGTTGGCGGCCGGCGTCTTCCCGTCACTCGCGATTGAGATGATCAATGTGGGCGAGTCGACCGGCTCCCTCCCGGCGATGCTGAACTCGGTAGCGGAGTTCTTCGACGAAGACGTGAATACGATGATGACCGCCGCGCTTTCGCTCATAGAGCCGGCAATCATGATCTTCATGGGCATATTCGTGGCGTTCGTATTGATCTCGCTGTATCTGCCCATTTTCAGTTTGGCTGAGAACATATAGGTGTAGCCATGGCAACACAAGAAGAGCCTCCGCGCAGCGACCCGGCGGCCGAAGAGCAGGAAGCCCGCTCCGTCGCCGAGCGCTACCGCTACGAGTTCGTCGACCTGTCCGAGATCAGCATCGATGCCGAACTGTTCCGCTCGATTCCCGTCGAGCTGATGTTCCGCTACCACTTCGTTCCGGTTGAAGCCAACAACGGCAGTCTCGACATCGCCATCGCCGATCCGCGTCAGTTGGCGACGCTCGACGAGATATCTCTACTGCTCGACAAGAAGGTCCGCATCAAAGTCGCGACGCTGTCGCAGATCAGCGAGCTGCTCAAGAAGACCGAGCAGTCCCAGCGCGTGCTCGAGGAAGTCACCGAAGGCTTCGTTCTGGACGTCGTGCGGGATGACGAGGCCGCCGACGAGACGATCTCGATCGAGAAGCTCACCGGCGACAGCGACATCAACCCGGTCATCCGGCTCGTCGATACGACCATCTTCAACGCGCTCGAACGCCGCTCCAGCGACATTCATATCGAGACGCGCATCGACGAGGTGGCGATCAAGTACCGTATCGACGGCGTGCTGCACTATGCCATGCCGCCCATCTCGAAAGATTGGGACCAGACGATCATCTCGCGTATCAAGGTCATGTCGGAACTCGATATCGCCGAGCGCCGCGTCCCGCAAGACGGGCGCTTCCGTGTTCGCTACAAGGGCCGGCAAATTGACTTCCGGGTTTCGATCATGCCCACCGTTCATGGCGAGGACGCCGTGCTGCGCGTGCTCGACAAAGAGTCGATGAGCGAGAAGTTCCACCAGTTGTCGCTTGACGTCGTCGGCTTCTCCCCGAAAGACCAGAAGTCGTTCGACCGCTACATCCGCGAGCCCTATGGGATGGTTTTGGTGACCGGCCCGACCGGCAGCGGCAAGACGACGACGCTCTACGCCGCTCTGAGCGAAATCAAGACCGACGAGGACAAGATCATCACCATCGAGGACCCGGTGGAGTACCAGATCAAAGGCATCACGCAGATTCCGGTGAATGAGAAGAAAGGCTTGACCTTCGCCCGCGGCCTGCGCTCGATCTTGCGGCATGATCCCGACAAGATCATGGTCGGCGAGATCCGTGACGCTGACACTGCGCAGATCGCCATTCAGTCGGCGCTGACAGGCCACTTGGTATTCACCACCGTTCACGCCAATAACGTGGTCGACGTACTCGGGCGGTTTCTCAATATGGGCGTCGAGGCCTACAACTTCGTCTCGGCGTTGAACTGCATCCTGGCGCAGCGGTTGGTACGCGTGATCTGTGAGCACTGCAAGATCGGCGTCCGCTATCCCGAGAGCCTGATCGAGGAGTCAGGCCTCGACCCGACCGAGTGGCGTGACTTCGAGTTCTCGGAAGGACCCGGCTGCATCGAGTGTGCCGGAACGGGTTACCGTGGCCGGACGGCGATCCACGAGCTGCTGAATATGACCGATCAGATTCGAGAACTGATTCTGCAGCGCAAGCCGTCATCTGAAGTTTTTCGCGCCGCCCGTGGGGAGGGCATGATGTCACTGCGCGAGTCCGCGGTGGAACGCGTAAAGGAAGGCATCACAACGCTGCATGAGATCAACAAAGTGACGTTCATCGACTGATGCCCATAGAATTCATGCTGAAACGGCTCAAGTACATAGTGCAGGATCCGCCTCCGCTGCTCGTCTTCGAGGTGAGTGAGCAGACGGTCTCGGCGGTGCGCCGCAACCCGAAGACCTACGCAGTCGATGCCAGGGTGCACCGCGAGCTGCCCCCCGGCACAGTCGACCCCGCGCCGGGGCGGCCCAACGTGCAGCAGCCCGAGGCCCTTGAGCAGGCAGTGCGCGACATGCTGGGTGAACTGGGTGCGGTCCGCCGGTCGGATGTCGCGATCATTCTGCCCGACGCTTCTTCGCGCCTCACTGTTCTCGATTTCGATCAGCTTCCGTCCGACACCAACGAGCGCCTTGGGCTGATTCGATGGCGGCTCAAGAAAACGGTGCCCTTCGATATCGACGAGGCCCGAATCTCCTACCGCACCTGGTCCGCCGGAAAGCGAACGACGGTGCTTGTCGCCGCGACCCCGCCCGAGGTCGTCCACCAGTACGAGGCGCCTTTTGAGCACGCCGGACTGTGGCCGGGTTTCGTTTCCCTCTCTGCGCTGGCCGCGTTGAACTTAATGCCCGATGGGGAAATGGCGCTCCTTGCGAAGCTGGCCGGTAGCTCGATGACCATGGCGGCTGTCGACAAGGGCGTCGTGCGGATGATCCGTTGGGTGGAGTTGGCCCCCGGAACCGGTTCGTCGGGCGGGGACGTTTGGGATGACGTTGCCGGAGACCTCTATCCCACTCTGGTCTTTGTGAACGACAATTTCGAAACCGCGGTCTCCAAAGTGGTGCTGTGTGGATTTGGCGAGTCCGAACCCGGCGCCTATGACCGCCTAGCAAACGAGCTGGGATGCGGTGTCGAAGTGCTGAGCTCGTCCGAAGGCCCGCTGAAGGTCTGGGACGCGGGCATCTGGGGATACCTGAGCAGGAACTGAGAGAGCGAAGACCGTGAACCTGAACCTCAACCTGGCTTCCCAGCCGTTCGGCCGCCGGCGGCTGTTCACGCTGGCGTTTTCGGTTTCCGCCGCGGTCCTCGCAAGTCTGGCGATCGGACTTGTGGTCCATTACTTCCAGAATCACGAGCTTTCCCCGCAACTGGTCGCCGTGGAGGTGCGGCTCCGCACACAACTGAGGACGCTACAGTCCGAAGAAGCGGAGCTGAAGCGGAAGCTGACGGAGCCGGAGAACGCTCAGGTCCTGGAGCGTTCGCTGTTCCTCAATCAATTACTCTCTCGGAAGGGGATCTCATGGACTCGCACCTTCGCTGACCTTGAGGAGATCTTCCCGCCGCGCGTGCGAGTGGTGCAAGTGCGTCCCGAGGTCACACCGGACAACAAGCTCTTCCTGGCTATGACCGTGGGCGCCGAGACGCCGCCCGATTTCATCGAGCTGCTAAAAGTCTTGGAGGAATCAGAGCTGTTCGGCTCTCCCGACGTTCGCGGTGAGTCACCGCCGACCGAGAACGATCCGGTGCACAAGTACAGTCTTTCGGTGAGTTATGACCAGCAACTCTGACCCAGCCCGTCCGGCCGCGGTGACGGGACGGCGGCTGTCGCAGTTGCGCCGTCGAATCTCGCGCCGCCATGTGTTGATCGGTCTGGCCGTGCTCTTTGGTTTCGACGTGCTGTTTTACGTCTTCGCCGTCCGTCCCCTAGGTGAACGGGAGGAGGAGCAGCGCATCTTGGCCACGACCCTGCGGGGCCAAATCGACCGCAAGGGCGGGGAAATCGAGACGCTCAAAACCATCGTCGACAAAGTCGAAAAGGCCCGTGTGGAAGGCGACGCCCTGATGGAAGACATCATGATGGCGCGCCGCACAACGTACTCCACGTTAATTGCCGAGTTGATCGCGGCGGCGAACGACACGGGCATCGAGGCGCGCGAGCGCAACTATGATCTCGACCCGATCGACGGCGCCGAGCAGTATGGAGCTATCACCGTCACCGCGACGTTCCGCGGGGAGTACGAGAAACTGGTCAAGCTCTTGAATCGCCTGGACCGCTCCGAGAGATTTCTGATCATCGGCTCGCTCGGCGCCGTCCCTCGTTCGGACTCGAACGAGCTACAGATCAGTTTGAAGATCGATACGTTTATTCAAGGCTTATGAAGGTTGGCGCGGAGAGAAACAAGGTCATCGTGCTGATCGCGGTGTCGGTGATCGCCGCCTATACGGTTTACTCGCAGTTTTTGGCGGGGCCGCCTGCGGTCGCGACGCCACGTGCGCGGGCGGCGTCCGCAGCGGCGTCCGCGCGGCCACCGGCCAAGCGCCCTGCCGCGGCGAGGTCTCAAGTGCGGGTACGCGGTGGTGCCTTCCGGCCGACCTTCGGATCGGGTGACCCCGACGAGGCACTTGACCCCATGGCCTTCGATCCCACGCTTCGGACTGACCTGCTCGCCAAGGTGCGGGCGGTCGAGTTCGCCGGCGTTGAGCGCAATCTGTTCCAGTTTGGCCAGCGCAAAAAGAAGGTTGAGCCGCCTTCCCCAGACAAGGTAGCGGAGGCTCAGAAACGCCTCGATGCGGCCAGGAAGGCCAAAGGGAACCAGAAGGATAAGCGGGCGGCGGCCAACACCCCGAAGAAGGCGCCGCCGATTCAGTACAAGTACTACGGATTCGCCCATGAGCCGGGCAGCACTCGCCGGCGCGCCTTCCTGCTTGACGGAGAAGACATCCTGATCGGCGGCGAGGGTGACGTTTTCGAGAAGCGCTACCAGATCGTCCGTATCGGGATGAACGGAATCGTGATGAAAGACTTACAGTTCAACGAGGACCAAACCCTCCGCCTCGAGGAAATATGAGCTCACCGACAAGCCGTCATGCGGAGAGCAGAGTGCAAGGGAGTCTTGATGCACTCCAGAGACTCCGCTGAACGCCCGTTGTTTTCGGTCAGTCGACTATTCCGCGTCCATCTTCCCCAAGGGCAATGCCAGGCTGGGCGTAGAATAAGAACCAAGACCTAACCATGAGGCCGCCCCTTTCCAGCCGCCACCGTCCTGACCGACGTGGCTACGCCTTCATCACCATCATCTTCATGGCGGCGGCGATGGCAATCACCTTAGCGTTGGCGCTGCCCCGTGTGGCCATGCAGGCGCAGCGGGTGCGCGAAGAGCGCCTCATCTACCGAGGCAATCAATACAAACGCGCCATCGAGCTCTACTTCCGGAAGCACAAGAAGTACCCATCTGAGATGGACGACTTGGAAGACACCAACGGCGTCCGTTTCTTGCGCCGTCGCTACAAGGACCCGATGAACCCCGCCGAGGACGAGTGGCGAATCATCCACATGGGCCCCGATGGGAGCTTCAAAGATTCGCTCATCTACGACCTTAAGGAAGAAGAGGATCAGCAGAACGCCGGCCGTTCGGGCGGCATGCAGCCCAGTGCGTCCATTGGCGCCTCGCCTTCGCAATTACGGCAAGGCGGTTATCAAAGCGGCCATCCGGGCTATGTCCCCAACGACGGCCGCTTCCGAGGTGGGGATCGTGCCCGCAACGTCCGAGAATCCGCGGCTCCCGAAATTCCGGGACAGGGGGCTCTAATCCCGGGTTGGATCCCTGGGCAAAGCCCGCCGCCCGATCCGAACCAGCCGCCGGCGGTCGACGAGTACGGCAACCCCATCCCGCCGGGGCAGCAGGCGCAAGGCGGTGCGGGTCGTCAGGCCAGCCAGAACCAGTACCCTGGCTACTCACGAACGCTGCCCAGCCAGATTCCTCCCAACCAGCCCGGTCAACAGCGGCGGCAACAAAGTGGCAGAGCGCAGGCTGGGAGGAATCAGCTCGGCTACGGCTACGGTCAGGCGGGGAGGGCCGGCACCCCATCGGCTCCGCAACCGGCTCGCAGCGCCTCGACGCCTTCCGCGTTCGGCAACCCCGGAGCGTTTGGCGCTCAGGGGGGTGGACAGGCGGCTGACATTATCAAGGGATTGCTGACCACGCCGCGACCGGGCGGCTTGGCGGGCATTCGGGGCCGGCAGAACCGAAGTCAACAAGGTTCGAGCTTCAAGGGCGGCATCGCCGGCGTGGCCTCAAAGGCCGAGGAGCAGGGCGTCAAGACTTACGACGGCCGCGAGTACTTCAACGAATGGGAGTTTGTCTACGATTACCGCAGCGACAATGCCTTTGGCGGCGCGGCCATGGGCCCACAGATGGCCGCGGCCGGCGGTTCGCAGCGACTGCCTGTGGGTCAGCCAGGCACTTCGGCTGCTGGAGGGCTGGGCGCGACTCCCACGCCAACAGGGTACGGCGCCGTGCCCGGCGCGGCTGGCGGATTCGGCCAGACACCACGCGGCAGGGCAGGGTACTCCCCGTCCACTCCGCCACGGGGAGGTTCGCGGCCGGGCTCGGGGACCAGATCAAGGCCTTCGCCCTACGACACTCTCCGCTCAGGTCGCGGCGGAATCAACACGAATCCGCGGCAGCCGGGCGGGACTCGCAATCTACCTCCGGGCTTGCCTGGGTCCAGCTTCCCGCCGACAACAATCCAGCCCCTCCCTGGCCAGCAACCCCGCACAGCTCAACCAGGCACGGTTTTCGGCCCCAACGGACAGCCTATTCCCGCCCCGCCCGGATCCCCTACCAACCGGCCGGGCCAGTATCCCTTCCTACAGAACTCCTCTCCCCGCCCGCAACCCAACCGAAACAGGTAGCAGCCAGTCCCCTCAGCGGGCTGCTTACGAAACGCCGTTCGGTGGGAACCGCCAGCGGGGAGGCGTGATGCCTTTGAGCCGCAGATACGTGATGATCTGCCCACGGTGGTGGGACGTGTGCATGTAGGCCCGCAGGAAGATGTCCTGGGCGGTGTGGGCCCTCGGACTGGAGCCGAATCGTACGTCACGGCGGAGGAACTCCTCTTCGGTCAGGCTGGAGAGGACCGCCTCCACGTAGTCGAAGGTTGCCGTCAGGAACTTGCGAAGCGTATCTTTCGTTCGTTCCCGTGGACGGCTCGGCCGCGGCTGGCCGGCGTCTTTCTCAAAGCACGAGAAGTACCCTGCGTTGCTATTGGCAAAATGCTCCAACTGCTCGCCGAAGGTAAACTGTTCCGGGACGGGCCTAAAACCGAACTGCTCGGCCGGCATCGCTTCCAGCACATCGAGGGAATACTCGCGGGTACTGCGCCAATGGCCGAGGAAATCGCTGCGGAGCTTCTCGGCGAAGCGGTTCAACCAGCCCGATGCCGCCCCCGCCAGCGGAGCCGCGCCCGATGCGGCCAAACCCTGGATGACTGTACGCCGTTTCATGGCTAAGGATCATACACGAAAAGAACGACCGGCGGGGCCGGTGAAACGCTATAGCTCCTTGATGCGGATGTGGCGGAACTCGATCGGCTCGTCGTGTCCCAGAAAGCCGATGTGACCGGACTCGCGCTGCAGGCCAGGGTGCTTGTTGATGATCTCGGGATCGGTCACAGAGTCGAGATTCGCATCGAGGATGGTATGGCCGTTCAAGACGACCTTCACCTGGCGTCGTTGAACGGTGGCCTCCTGCTCGTTCCACTGGCCCGGTTTCTTGAGGTAGCCCGTCTTGGCGGGGAAGACGTGGTAGAGGGAGCCGTGCTTCTGCCACGGCTGGATGTTCTTATAGCGCTCGGCGCTGTTGTTGATGATCTGCAGCTCCATGCCCTCGTAGGCGATGCCGCCGGCCTGGAGCGGCGCACGGATGCCGAGGCCGTTGTTGGAGCCGCCCTCGAGCTTGAACTCGAAACGCAGGATGAAGTCGGCGTACTCGTTGTCGGTGAAAAGATTCCCGCCGCCCTTGGGAGGGCAGATGATCTTGCCGTCCCGAACGAGGTAGCCATCGCCGGTCTTGCCTAAGAGCGTCCAGCCGTTGAGGGTCTTGCCATCGAACAGGGGCGTGAAGCCCTGTTCGGCGGCGAGGATACTCCCTGTGGTGATCAGGAGGCATGCGAGTGCGGTTCGAATCATGCCATGGGTCATGTGTGGCTCCTCAGCGGCCGCGGGGGAGGACCGAACGCATGAAGGTTACCACCTGCGGCGGCGGCGGCTCAACCGGGGAAGGGACGTGTGGCCGGGGGAGGAAGCGCTACAAGCAAGCCCATGGGCCCGCTTCGGGTCGGTGGACAAGCAGGAGCGCGTGTCCCTACCTTTGACGCGGCTGCGAGACACCTGCTAAGAGTGAAGGCTGCTCCGCTCGGCCCGTCTCGCACCAATCTTCATGAAGCTTTCCGTTGTCATCCCGGTCTATAACGAGGCGGGGACTGTTTCCCAGATTCTCGATCGCGTCCAATCCGCCGACATCGAGAAGGAGATCATCGTCGTCGACGACTGTTCGAGCGATGGCACGGGAGACGTCCTGCGCCAACTCGCTCCCCGCCATGCCAATCTCACGTTGCTCCAGCACGAGCGGAACATGGGCAAGGGCCGTGCCCTGCGGACCGGGTTTGCGGCGGCGCGAGGCGACTATGTCATCGTGCAGGACGCCGACCTGGAGTACGACCCCCACGACTACGCGAAGCTCCTGAAGCCCCTCGAGGAAGGCAAGGCCGACGCCGTCTACGGCTCACGCTTCATCACCACACAAGAGCACCGTGTGCTCTACTTCTGGCACTCGGTCGGCAACAATCTGCTGACCTTGCTCTCGAACATGATGACCGATCTGAACCTCACTGACATGGAGACCTGCTACAAGGTCTTCCGGCGCGAGCTGATCCAGGCGATCCCGCTCGAGGAAGACCGCTTCGGCTTCGAACCCGAGGTGACCAGCAAGCTGTCGAAGGCGGGAGCACGCATCTACGAGGTTGGCATCGCCTATCACGGACGCACCTACGACGAAGGCAAGAAGATCGGCATGAAAGACGGATTCCGGGCTCTGTGGTGCATCCTCAAGTACCGCGTCAAACCCCTGAGGATGGCGGCCTGGCAGGGGACCGGACTAGCGTCAGAGCCACGCCCGTGAAAGGGCTGTGGCAAGATCAGTAGGGCAGGCTTCGCTCCCTATCCGAGACCAACAACTTGAAGATGGGCAGGCGAGGAGATCCGCCCGACTAGGCTACGCCGGTACCGTCTTGGGCTGATCGACGAAAGTCAGCCAGCCGTGGCGGTCTTCGCCCTCGCCTGTGATGACCGCGGTGAATTCGCGTTGGAGGCGTTCGGTGATGGGGCCGCGCTTGCCGGAGCCAACTTGGATGCGGTCCACCGAGCGGATCGGTGTAATCTCGGCCGCGGTGCCGGTGAAGAAGAGCTCGTCGGCGAGGTAGAGCAGCTCGCGCGGGACCATCTGCTCCACGAACTCGAACCCGCAATCGGTGCCGAGTTGCATGACGGTGGCGCGTGTGATTCCCGGCAACACGGAGTTGCCGAGCGGCGGGGTGTAGATCTTGCCGTCGCGCACGACGAAGATGTTCTCGCCGCTGCCTTCCGATACGTAGCCCGTCACATCGAGGGCGACGCCCTCGCTGAAGCCGTTCAGAACTGCTTCCATCTTGATCAACTGCGAGTTCATGTAATTGGCGGCCACCTTGGCGATGGCCGGGAGCGTGTTGGGGGCTAAGCGCGTCCAGGACGACACACAGACGTCAACGCCCTTCTCCCAAGCCTCAGCGCCGAGGTACTGGCCCCATTCCCAGCAGGCAATGTAGGCCTCGATCGGATTGTTCAGCGACAGCACACCGACGTCGCCGTAACCGCGAAACACGAGCGGACGCAGGTAGCACGACGACAGGCCGTTTACACGAACCAGATCGCGCAGTGCCTCGAGCATCACGTCGGGCGTAAAGCCGAGGTCTTCCATACGGTAGACCTTGGCGGAATCGAACAAGCGCCGGACGTGCTCGCGTGGCCGGAAGATCGCCGGACCCGAAGACGTGGCGTAGCAACGAATACCCTCGAACACACTCGTACCGTAGTGGAGCGCGTGTGTCATCACATGGACGCGGGCGTCTTCCCAGTCGATCATCTCTCCGTTGTGCCAAATCTTGGCTGTCGGTTGAATCATCTCCCGGTTCCTGGATACGTCACCCCATTATGGCACTGAAATGATTGTGTAGCCGCCGGCGCACCGGGATGCGCGATCCAGGGAGGGTGATCAACTCCACCGCGCGACACTGCCAGAGACACGAATCCTCCGTCCTAACTAGGGCGTGTTAACACTAAGTCGCAAAAGCTGCTATACTCGGAGGTATGGAGATCACCGAGCAGCAATACCGCCGCATCGAGCCGGTCCTGCCCCGCCAGCGCGGCAATGTGAGCCTGCCGAACCTCACGGTTTTGAACGCCATGTTGTATGTCGCCGAGCAGGGCTGCAAATGGCGCGGCTTGCCTAAACGCTTCGGTAACTGGCACACCATTTATACCCGCATGAACCGCTGGTCGAAGAACGGCGTGCTCGACGCCGTCTTCGAGAAACTGCAGCGCGAGCAGCTGGTCCGCATCCGAATCGAAGCCGTGTCAATGGACTCGACCATCGTGAAGGTTCATCCCGACGGCACGGGCGCGTTAAAAAAAACGGTCCGCAAGCGATCGGCAAATCCCGCGGCGGATGGACCACCAAGATTCATATGGTTGCCGCAAATGCTCGAACGGCGATAACCTTCGCTCTCTCGCCCGGCCAAGCGCACGACGCCCAGCAGGGCCGCGAACTTGCTCGGTGGTCTGGGGCCACTGCCCGAGCCGCTGCCGCTGCTGATGGACGGCGCCTATGAGGACGATCAGACACGCCAACTGGCTTTGGATTTCGGATGGATTCCCGTCGTGCCGCCCCGGCGCACCCGCCTGGAGCCGTGGGAATACGACCGAGCGCTCTATCGCCGCCGCAACGAGATCGAGAGACTCTTCCGACGGCTCAAGGGATTCCGCCGCATCTTCTCCCGCTTCGACAAGCTCGACGTCATGTTCCTCGCCTTCCTCCACTTCGCCCTCATCGTCGAGGCTCTACGTTTCGATACCCTACGTTAGTGTTAACACGCCAAGTATTCCGCCCAAACGATCGAGAGTAACTTGGAATCGTCTATCCCCCGATTGGCAGAAGGTCGACGGCGGTTGAAACCGGGCCCAGGGGGAGATCGCAGCCGGAAAGGAACCGAGTTCATGCAGATAGGCATGGTAGGTCTGGGCAGGATGGGCGCCAACATGGTGCGCCGTCTGATGAGGGGTGGCCACAACGCCGTTGTCTTCGACCTCAGCCCCGACAACGTCAAGCAAGTTGAGGCCGATGGGGCCGTTGGCACCGCCTCCATCGACGGGTTCGTCAAGAAGCTCGACGTCCCGCGTGTTGCTTGGGTGATGGTCCCAGCCGGAAACCCTACCGAGCAGACGGTCAGTGCGCTCGGCGGCTTGCTCGAGGCGGGCGACATCATCATCGACGGCGGTAACTCGTTCTTCAAGGACGACGCCCACCGCGCCAAAGCGCTCGCTGAGAAGGGCATCCACTACGTCGATGTGGGAACCAGCGGTGGGATCTGGGGCCTCGACCGCGGTTACTGCATGATGATCGGCGGGCCGACAAAGGCCGTGGACCACCTCGACCCCATCTTCCAGACGCTGGCGCCTGGCCGTGGTGACATCGCCCCGACTCCCGGACGCGAGAGCCGCAATGGCACGGCCGAACTCGGGTACCTGCACTGCGGTCCGCCTGGAGCCGGCCACTTCGTCAAGATGATCCATAACGGCATCGAGTACGGCATGATGCAGGCGTACGCCGAGGGCTTTGACATCTTTAGCAATGCGGTCTCGGAAGCCTTGCCGGAAGACATTCGCTATGAGCTAGAAGTTGCTGATATCGCAGAGGTTTGGCGTCGAGGTAGCGTGGTCGGCTCTTGGCTGTTGGACCTGACCTCGATGGCGCTGGCGGAGAACCCGACGCTCGACTCTTTCAGCGGCTTTGTGCAAGACTCGGGCGAGGGCCGCTGGACGGTCATGACCGCCGTGGAGGAGGCTGTCCCGGCACCGGTGCTTTCGGCTTCGCTATACTCGCGTTTCCGCTCGCGCCGCGAGCACACCTTTGCCGACAAGGTGCTGTCGGCCATGCGCAACAAATTCGGCGGCCACGTCGAGCTGCCGACCGGCGGCTAGATTTCGTTCCGAGCGGTGAGCGTTCGGGAGCGGTCAGGCACGCCGCCCCATGCGAGTCGGCGTCAGCCACCGCATCGGCTCCCCAGCTCTAAACCAACACCGGCAAAGAGCCCGTCCGTGAACATCAAGCTCTTCCCGACCGGCGACGAGGTCGCCCAAGCCGGCGCCGAACTCGTAGCCGACGAGGCCCACCGTGCGGTCGAAGCGCGCGGACGGTTCGTGTTTGCCGTCAGCGGCGGCCGCACGCCCTGGACGATGCTGGCCTTACTGGCCAAGCAGGACGTCCCCTGGCAAGACTTCTATATTGTTCAGGTTGATGAGCGCGTCGCGTCCTCCGGCCACCCCGACCGCAACTGGACCCACCTCGAGGAAAGCCTGCTTTCGCGCGTGCCGCTCGGTCCCGGCCACGCCCTTCCCATGCCGGTGGAGGAAGGGGATCTGACCACGGCGGCGGCGAAGTACGCAAACGATTTGGAACGCCTGACGGGACGTCCCCCGGTGCTCGACGTCGTCCACCTCGGCCTGGGCCCCGACGGCCACACCGCGTCTTTGGTACCGGGAGACGCGGCTCTCGACGTCACCGATGCCGACGTGGCTCTCTGTGACGCCTACCAAGGGCGCCGGCGGATGACCCTCACCTACCCTCTTCTCAACCGAGCCCGCCGCATCCTATGGCTGGCTACGGGGAAATCGAAGCAGGAGATGCTCCCCCGCTTACTCAACGGGGACGCGACGATTCCTGCCGGCAGAGTGCGTCCTGACAACGCTCTCGTTTTTGCTGACTACGCCGCCGCCACGCTTGTCTCGGAAAATAGCTAGCGAGGTCCGCGACGTCAAACCGACAAGGCTCGGGGGGTCCGCTACTCGCTGAGTCTTTCGTTCTTGTTCAGAAGACCGGGGTTGTGGCTGCATTCAGGCGGCCTGGTTTACACTACGCCAGCCGTCTACGGCTGGTGAACCAGCCACCGATCGCGCAGTCAGCGCCTTCTCGGGTTCGGCCTCAGCCAGACGGGAAGCCCGGCATGCGGCTTGGGCTGAAGCCGCCACGGATGAAGGCCCCTCGAAGGGGCCTGGCTCTTTGTTTTTTGGGTGCTATACCAGGTGTCAAACGCCTGGCCTATCGGAACCCAAGGCCCGTCAACGGGCCTCAAGAAGGTCCGCGACATCGCTCCGATGGCACGGCGGAGGACCGAAAGGAGCTATAGCCTTACATCCGTGTCGACTGGTTTCTCGTAGTCGACCCCGTCGACCGCGAAACCGAAAAGGCGGATGAAGTCGCGCCGGAAACCGCTGATGTCGGAGACCTCGGCCAGGTTCCCGGTGGTGACCTCATCCCAGTGGCGAGCGACTTCGGCTTGGACGTCGTCGGCGAGTTCGAGGTCATCGAGGCGGATCAGGCCTTCCCCATCGACGCGGATGCTTTTGACCGCTGCTAAATGGTCGAACGCGAGGCGGCGCATTTGCTCGATGCACCCTTCGTGAATGCCCTTGTCTTTCATCACCCGAAAGAGAAGGCTGATATAGAGGGGTACGACCGGGATCGCCGCGGACGCCTGGGTTACGACCGCCTTGTTCACCGACACCCAAGCGCCGCCGCCGAGCTTGGCATCGAGAATCTCATGGAGCAGACGGGCGGTCTGCTCGAGGTCTTTCTTGGCCACACCAATGGTTCCATGGCGGTAGATCGGCCAAGTCAATTCCGGCCCGACGTAGGAGTAGGCCAGTGTACGGGCGCCTTCGGCCAGGAGGTCCTCCTCCAACAGTCTTTCGATCCACCACTGCCAGTCTTCGCCACCCATGACGGAGGTTGTGGCGGCAACCTCGTCCTCGTCGGCCGGCTCGATGGTGATCTCGCTCACCCGGCCGCTGGTCAGATCGAAGGTCTTGCCGGTGTAAGGATCGCCGATCGGCTTCAGCGCCGACTGGAAGGTCTCCGCCGTGCGCGGGTCGTTTCGCCGCGGCGCCGCCAGGCTGTAGACGACCAGATCGAGCTTCCCGAGGTCCTTTCGGATGATGGCGACCGTTTGGCGTTTGACCTCGTCGGAGAACGCATCGCCGTTCACGCCGCCGGCATAGAGTCCGTCCTCGGCGGCCAGCCGGTTGAAGGCCGAGGTGTTGTAGTAGCCGGCGGTGGCGGTGCGGCGCCCTTCCGGCGCGCGCTCGAAGAAGACGCCGACGGTCTTGGCGCCGAAGCCCCAAGCCGCCGCGATACGCGTAGCCAGCCCGTAGCCGGTCGAGCTGCCGATGACGAGGACGTTCTTTGGCCCTTCGACGGGGGTCGACTGCGAAGCGCGGATGATATCCCGCTGGGCCGCGACATTGCGCCGGCAGCCCTCCGGATGCGCGGTGGTACAGATCGCCCCGCGGACTCGTTCTTTTACAACTTGGTGGGCCATGATGGGGGGTGCGTTCTTCGCCGGGCCGTCGGCGACGCGCGGCCGGCCTGCTAACTCCTAGCCTCCTAACTCCTTGTACAGTCCTGGCAGGCTGCGCTTCAACAGGCTGTTCATCGAGAAGGTCCCGAGGCCCTCGAAGTTCAGCAGGGTCTCGGCTTCTTCAACGCTCTTGCCTTGGAGCCGCAACTCACGAACGCGGCTTCGCAGGGTAGCAAAGTGCTTGCGCCATTGGATGAGACTGTCACGTGTGGTCACGGGGCCGTGCCCCGGGATGACCGTTTGAAAATCAAGCTTCAGCACGGCTTCGAGGGTCTGGTCCCATTCGACGCCGCTGCCCCCGGCCGAGTAGTCGATGAAGGGAGAACCCGTGGGGTAGAGGTCTCCCATGTGGACGACCTTCTGCTCCGGGAAATAGATCACCGCGTCGCCGTCAGTGTGCCCGCGGCCGAAGTGGCGGGCGCGAACCTCCTTGCCTCCGAGAAACAGGGTTGTCTCGCTGTCGAACGTGACCTTCGGCAAGCCGGGCTGGGAATTTTTTTCCATGTTGCGCCGCGCGTTGCGGTGCGCAATGATCTCGGCGCTCTTCGCAAGGGGCGGATTTCCACCGGTGTGATCGCCGTGATGATGCGTATTGAGGACGTAGCGAACGGGCCGGCTGGTGAGAGCTTTGACCTTGCCCAGGATATCAGGGACGTGCCGCTCGAACTTGTCATCAACCAGGACGACACCGTCATCCGTGACCAGCACACCGACGTTACCCCCGCCGCCCACAATGACATGCAGGCTGTCGGCAACCTTCTCGATCTGTAGATCCGCGGGCCGTTGAGGAAGGCTGGAGGCGGCCCACAGACCGCCGAGAGCCAATACCAAGGCAGAGAGCCGGATCGCTTTCGATTTCCGCATCACAGTCTCCTTCGTCTCCTATAGGTCTGCCGTGCGACGGCTCACACCGTTCGCAGCGGTTCGTCCTGCTTACCCATTCACTCCACGACTCCTCAGGTGTGGGAAAGCATGTCTATGCGGCCGCCGTCGGCGACGATCGACTGCCCGGTGATGAAGCTCGACTCCTCCGAAGCCAGAAAACTGACCACGCGGGCAATGTCTTCCGGCTCGCCCGAGCGCCGCAGCATCGCTTTCTCAGAGACCGCGGCGATCGCGGCCTTCATCTGGTCGGGCGTATGCCCGTCGGAGACCATGTCGGTGAGGATGAAGCCCGGCAGCACGGCGTTGACGCTGATGCCGCTCGGCCCCAGCTCTAGAGCGAAGCGTTTGGTTAGGATCTCGACAGCGCCTTTCGTAGCGGCGTACAGGGTCGTACCGGGGAAGGCCGTGCCGATAGCCGCGATCGACGACAGGTTGATGACGCGGCCGTACTTCCTCTCGATCATGCCGGGCGCCGCCGCGGCGGTGACGTTGAGCACGCCCTTGACGTTCGTCCGCCACATGCGGTCGAAGGCGTCTTCGTCGTAGTCGAGCAGGGCACCCGTTGCAAGCAGGCCGGCGTTGTTCACCAGGATGTCGAGGGCGCCGAACTCCTGGAAGGTCGTCTCGACCAGCGCTATCGCCGCCGCACGGTCGCCGACGTCGGCCTCGACCGCCAGCGCTCGTCCGCCGCCTTCCTCGATCTGCCGGACGACCGCGTGTGCGGCCTCCGCCCGGCGACGGTAGTTGACTGCCACCGCTGCACCTTCTGCAGCCAGACGCAACGCCACCGCCTTGCCGATCCCGCGCGAGCCGCCCGTGACGAGCACGACACGCCCCTTGATTCGCTCAGGGTCCAATGGTCCTTCCCGGTTCACCATTCTAAACAACCATGACTCGCTTCGCGACTCAAGGCAGAGCCGTACCCGTCAACGCGCGGGGCCCCGGTCGAGACAACCGTATCAGATCGGTGCACCGTGCCCGCCCCCTTCCAGGCCGCGATCCCTCATCAGCGATAATAGTTTCGCTCATTCGGCGCCGGAAGGACCTCACCATGGAAGCGATTCACCTCCACCTGCTACAAACGGCGACCCTGCTCATCCTGATTCCCTTGGGCGCCGGCGCCCAGCCCGAAGGCTTCAACTACGACGAGGCGAAGGTCCCCGAATACGCGTTGCCCGACCCCCTGGTCCGCGCCAATGGAAAACCTGTTAGGGATGCCGCGGCGTGGTACACAGAGCGCCGGCCCGAGATCCTCGAGCTTTTCGAGACGCACGTCTACGGGAGGGCTCCGGAGCCTCCGGATCAGATGGGGTTCGAAATCGTCTCGATCGACAAGCAAGCACTCGGCGGCAAGGCCGTCCGGAAGCAGATCACCATTCAATTCAGCGGCGACAAAGAGGGCCCCAAGATGGACCTGTTGCTGTATCTACCCGCCGACGCTGACGGGCCGGTTCCCGCCTTCCTCGGCCTGAACTTCCAGGGCAACCAGTCTATCCATTCCGACCCAGGCGTCAAGCTCTCAACAAGTTGGATGCGTGACCGCCCGAAACAAGGCGTCGTCGGCCACCGCGCCACCGAGGCGTCCCGCGGTGTGGCCGCTAGCCGCTGGCCCGTGGAAATGATCCTCGCGCGAGGCTACGCGCTGGCGACGATCTACTACGGCGATATCGATCCTGACTACGACGACGGCTTTCAAAACGGCGTCCACCCGCTGTTCTATCAAGACGGCCAGAGCAAGCCGGGCCCCGGCGAATGGGGCTCGATCGCGGCCTGGGCATGGGGGTTGAGCCGCGCCATGGACTACTTCGAGCACGACGACTCGATCGACGAACGCTACGTCGCCGTCCTCGGCCATTCGCGGCTCGGCAAAACCTCGCTGTGGGCCGGCGCGCAGGACACGCGCTTCGCCCTGGTGATCTCAAACAATTCAGGTTGCGGGGGCGCCGCGCTGAGCCGACGAGCCTACGGGGAGACCGTCAAGCACATCAATACCTCGTTCCCTCACTGGTTTGCCGACAACTTCAACGGTTTTAGCCACAACGAAGATGCCTTGCCAGTGGATCAGCACATGTTGATCGCCCTCATCGCTCCCAGGCCCGTCTACGTCGCCAGCGCGGAAGAGGACCGCTGGGCGGACCCGCGCGGGGAGTTCCTCGCGGCGAAACACGCCGAGCCCGTCTACGAACTGCTCGGCGCCGAGGGTCTCGGTAGCGGCGACATGCCCGGAGTCAACCAGCCCGCCTCGGGTACGATCGGATACCACATCCGTACCGGCAAACACGATGTGACGGACTACGACTGGCGGCAGTACCTCGACTTCGCCGACAGGCATTTCGGGGGAAGCCCGTGACGGGCCAGAGCCGCTGCCACCTGGCAGTGAAGATCGTCGGTCAGGATGGACGAAAGATTACGTTCGCTCGATGCATCCCATCGAGGTGGGTGCTACCCTAAGAGCAATCTTCTGGAGGCGGGTCTTTCGACTCACATTTCGGCGAGGCATACAGGGATGCGAGGCGAAGGATGACAGGTCAGGGGCAGGCATTCGGCCAATGAGGTTTGCAGGGGCTCGCTAGCACTCTGTAATCTGGCTCACGCTCGACGGAAGATCAACTAGAACCGGGGCGATGCGCGCTGCGTCCATCGCAATAGAGGGTGTTCCGGTCAAAGGAGACCGAGAGATGAAAGTATCGCTCTCCATTCGGGTGTCGATCACAGTTCTTGTTCTTGCGCTCGCGCCGGTCTCGTTCGCGCAGCGCATCCAGATCCGGCCCCAGCGGCTGGCTCCCTACGTTCCTTCGCCACCGCAAGTAGTAGAGGAGATGTTGAAGCTCGCCGGCGTTACCGAGGAGGACACGGTTTACGACCTCGGGTCGGGCGACGGACGGATCGTCATCACCGCCGCGCAGCAGTTCGGGGCCCGGGCGGTCGGCATCGAGATCGATGAAAAGCTGGTCGAAGAAACGCAGGCCCGCCTGCGCGAGCTGAAGCTTTCGAACCGCGTCGAGATCATCAAGCAGGATGCCATGAAAGTCGACCTCGGTGCGGCGTCGGTCGTCACCCTTTATCTGCTCACGTCGTCGAACGAGATTCTGAGGCCCAATCTCGAGAGGACTCTCAAGCCAGGCTCGCGGGTGGTTTCGCACGACTTTCGGATTTCAGGTTGGACGCCAACTCGGACCGAGGTAATCCGCGGAGATGCCCGGACGCACACGATCTACCTCTATGAGGTTGGCAAGCAGTAGATTCCCCTACCGCGCGCGTCAGGAAGCGGCGAGCAGCCCCTGACGAGGATGGCCGTGCTTGGTCTTCGACTTCTCCCGCCTTTGCTCGGCATCGCGGTCTCTCTTTGCTCACTGCAGGCCCAGATGCCTCTGCGCAGCCGCGCAGCCGGCAGCACAAGGTCGGTACCCTACTTCCCGTTGCAGGTCGGCAACACCTGGACCTACGTCATGCGCGGCTTCGCCGCTCAGGGGACGGTGGTCGTCCGTGTCACGTCGAGCAAGCAAGTCGCCGGCCGAGAGTACTTCCTGTTAGAGGGCTACGGCGACCGTCCGGCGTGGGTTCGTGTGACGGCAGCGGCAAGGGTGGTCGAACTTGACCCTGAGACGGAAGACGAGCGCTTATGGTACGACTTCGGCGGGCCCCCGGGAAGTACGTGGCGCTCAGAAATCCCGCTCGACTGTGTCGGGTCAGCGATCTTGGTCCCCGGACCACCGGCTGAGGAGTTGCCCGAGGGATTCGGCTCTCAATCCGCAGCGGTGAACTACCTTCCCACTATCTGCGCGGATGCGGGATTGCTGGAGGAAGTATTCGCCCCCGGCATCGGCCTGCTGCGAAGAACGATGCAGACCATCGGCGGTCCCCGACAGATGGTTCTGGCCGAGGCGGTTGTCGGTTCGGTGATCCATCCGGACCGGCGCTTTTCCGTGGCGCTGTCCCTCGACCGGCCCCTCTATTTCGTGAACCTGATGCCGCCGGTCGATCCCGAGCGAGCCGTGCCGCTGCTGCGCGCGGATCTGGTTATCCGCAACACAACGGATCTGCCGCTCCAGATCACAACGCCCTCCGGGCAGCAGTTCGACTTCGAAATCCGGAACGAAGAAGGCGAGGTCGTCTACCTTTGGTCGGATGGCCGGGCGTTCACGCAGGCTCTGACGACCATCGATCTGAGCCCCGGCGTGAGGGTGTTCTCGGCCGAGATACCGCTTGCCTGGGGCGACGGCACACCCCTAACTTCAGGACGCTATACCATCCGGGGGTGGGTGGCCATGGTCGACCCCAGCCTCTACCGGGCGCAGAGCGCGTTCGATATAGAGCACGTCTTTTAGCCGATCGGCCTTTGAGTCATTTCGAGATTTCGATCGGAATCGGCGGAAACGCCCGACCGCCGAGTTGCAGCGTCAAATGATGGGGCCCCGCGGGCACATCGTCCGGCACCGGGACGTCGATCTCGAACACACGCGGCAGGGGATCGAGGCAGTAGACCTCCAGCGGCCCGACGACTCGCTCGTCAATCGCAGCCGTGACGGCGTGGCGCACGTCGTCTTCATTCTCGAGGTCCACCTCTTCAACCGTCACCTTGATGAGCCGGTTTTCGATCGTGACGTTCGACATCAGGTTGACGGCATCGGTGACGGTGACGACCCGGGGAACAAGGGGTCCGGGACCGATGACCCGCATTGGCACGGTGTTCGACATGCTCTCTCCCAACCACGAAAGCTGCACGGGCACGATACCGGACCGCAGATCCGGCGGCAGATAGACGTTCACCTGCGTCGGGTTCTTGCGAGTGTGCTTGCCGATGAAGCAGGGCGCGATCGGTTCCCCGTCGATGAGGACCCGCAGGCGGTTGAGGTCGGCTTCCTCGCTCAGGTTAAGGACCCACACCGAAGCACTTGCAAATCTGCCTTCGCGCGGCACGACAGCATCGGCGGTGAAGGTGTCGGTGACACGAACGATCCGTGCGGGGTCGCCGAACGGGTCGGGGCGCCAGGACGGGGCGCGCTTGCGGGCCGTGATCCACAAGTACTGCGTGTCGAAACGGTCCATGGCAAGGAGCTGCAGGCCGTTGTCGGCAGTGAACGCCGCAATCTCCTCCGGGCAGAAGCTGACGCCGCTCCAGGTGTTCGGTTCGGTATGGCGGGTTCGCGAAAGTGGGGCGGTCAAGGCGCCGGCGCGAATCGACCAGCCCCGGACGGGAGTGAGTTGAGGACCGGGCGAACGGCCTTGCGGCAGCCCGTTGACCTGCGCCTTCATCAGGCCGCCGGTCTTGAGCGCCCGGCAGATCTCACGTAGATAGTTCCATACGACCTGCCTGTCGGGGATGTGCTGGAAGACGGCGAAAGAGTAGCAAAAGTCGATTGACTGGTCGGCAAAGGCAGACAGGTCTGAGCCGCTGTTTGGTTGGACGTGGGCGTGCGGGACGCCAGCCAGATTCTTCCGCGCCAACTCCACCATCCTGCCGGAGACGTCGACGCCGTGGATCTCCCCGAAGTCGTCACTGAGCGGAAGCATTAGACGCCCGGGGCCGCACCCGACCTCGAGCGCGGTAAGACGGCGGGTGTCGGTACCGGGTGGGCAGCGGCGAAACTCCTCGCGCAGGGTAAAAAGGATGTCGCCGGCTGTGGAAAGGAACTCTTCGTAGCCCTGGCCGGGACGTCCGAACGCCACGTAGTAAGACGCGTCGATGCTGGCGCGCGTGTCCCAGTCTGCGCGCATACGTTGGTGAACGTCTTCGAGGTCCGGCATGGCGGATCTGGTTATTGTACGCCGGACTGCCACGAACACTCGCAGCGCCGGGCTCGGCGAGATGCGGGAAGCCGGCGGCCTCACGAATGAACCACCGCGCACCGCTGCCAGGCAGCCGAGTGTAGTAGGCTAATCCTAGATTCAGCCGCAGCCGCCCGCAAGGGCGGTTGCGAAACGGACCAGGCGAGCATGAATCTACCGAACGCACTGACGGTGTTGCGAATCTTCTTCGTACCCCTGTTGCTGGCCGTCATGCTGCGTCGCAACGTCGAGCTGGACACCGGCTTCTTTGTGCTAGAGAAAGAGTTGTTGGCGCTGGTGATCTTTCTCTCGGCCGCCAGCACCGATCTGCTGGACGGCTATATCGCACGACGGAGGCGTCAGGTCACCACGCTCGGGAAGTTGCTCGATCCGGTCGCCGACAAGCTTCTCATTTCCGCGGCGTTCATCTCGCTGGTCGAGTTAGACCGCGTGGCGGCGTGGATGGTCGTCATCATTGTCGGCCGGGAGTTCGCGGTGTCGGGGCTCCGGAGCATCGCCAGCGCGGAAGGGTATCAGATCGGCGCCAGCGACCTGGGTAAGACGAAGATGGCGGCACAAGTGTTTTCGGTCTGCCTGCTGCTCATTGCGCCCCCTGCAACGATCTGGAGCGAGGTGGCCTACATCTCGCTGTGCCTGGTGGTTTTGTTCGCGATCGCCTCGATGGTGGAGTACTTCCGAGGGTTCTGGGGCAAAGTGGAGAACGGGTCGGCATCCTCTCGCCGCGAAGCTTCCTCGGACAAGCTGCTGGTGGTTCGTGGGCAGCGTAAGCAGGACCTGACCACCTGAAAGGGCGTCAACGGGAACATCTCAGTCAGCGGTAGCCGGGATGAACGACTCGTCCAGAGCCCGGTCGCGCGGCCTGCCGGCACCGCTGGATCAAGCTGAACCAGCTTCCATTGCGGCGGCGAGCGCCCTGATGCCGTCGACGGCAAGCACGGCGGCGTGCTTCGACTCGTTCGAGAGGCCTCCCACCGCCTCTTCGACTTGCTCCTTGGTGATGGCGCGCGCTTCGGCGCTAGTCCGGCCTTGGAGCAACTCGGTCAGGGCAGAGCCGACGGCGATAGAGGCGGTGCAACCGCGGGTCAGGTAGCCGACGGTCGCGAGCCGTCCGCGGCCGACCTTCGCGGTCAGGCGCATGATGTCGCCACAGATAGGATTCGAAACCTCAACGCGGACGTCGGCATCGGGAAGGTCACCGGCGTTTCGAGGATGCTGGAAATGATCCAGCAGCCGCTCACTATACATGCCCCTACTGTATCGGGTCGGCGCGGCACGGACAAGAAAGTCGGTCGAGGGGCGCCGCGGAACCGACTCGTGGAGACAGGCGCCTGCGCCCTTCCGCGATCTTCACCAATTCTGAGGGACACCGCAGCCCGCAAGACGTCGCGGCTCGGCAGGCCGGTTAGGAGCTGCCGTTCGGTTTTCTCTTCCTCTTGCGGGCCGGCCGGCCGGAGGCGGCCCCGGCGGCTTTCAGGGCCAGGGAGATAAACTTCGGCGGGCGTCCGCGGCGCGGCTTGCCGGTGGCTATCGTTTCAAGCATCTTGATTACCTGGTCGATTTGGGCGAGCTCCCTGCGAAGCTCCACAATTGCGTTCTCAATGGGCCTATCTGTCATAAGGTTCGCCTCGGGAAAGGAGCGTGAATGGTAGAACCTGGCGGTAACGGCCGTGCGGATCGGGAGCCCAGCAAGTACCGACAACGCCAGCGTCGAGTTCCCTGCACGGACACAGGTGTATCCGCGAGACGCTCTCTTCGAGAGCTATATCGGTTTCCACTGAGCAGCGCTTTATGCCTTGCGGAAGAACGGATTTACCTTTTCAATGGCAAGCAACGTAACTTCGCAGCGAGTTCCGTCTTTTGTCTGAGCTCTCTCTTGAACGTGGATCAGCCGCGGAGTGCCCGATGCTCCCGAGCGGCCCGAAGCAAACCAAGTCGGGAACAGCTGAGGATAAAGCCAGACCCGAGTCAGGTCGATTAACTCGTGGGGTGCACTATGTCAACGCAAACCAACGCTCCCGAAGTGGACGCCACTGAGTCCGGGTCGGCGGAGACCAAGCCTTGGGCGCTGAAGTCTCTACCTCCGTTCCCGGCCGTGGCGCTGCAGCTTCTGAGCCTGCTTGACGACGACGAAGTACCGATGAAAAAGGTCTCCGACCTGCTCAGGATCGATCCCGCTCTCTCCGCCGAGATCCTTCGCGTGGCCAACTCGGCGTTGTACGGACTGAGCCGCCGGATCGACAACATATCACATGCGATGGTCGTGCTCGGCACGGAAGTAGTGAAGCGGCTTGCGCTGACGGTGGCATTGGGGCGGTTCTCCCAGAGCTTCCTCCATAATCAGAGCCTCCGTGTTTGTTGGGACCACAGTGTGGCTTGTGGCTTGGCGGCGGAAGAACTGGCGTCGATGATGCAACAGCCTCGCGACCGAGCCTACACCGCGGGTCTGCTGCACGATGTAGGCCGGCTCGCGCTGCTGGCTTGCTATCCGGTGGAGTACGGCAACCTTTTTGATGTCGCCAGGGAGCACCACTTCGACGAGCTGGAGTGTGAACGTCACTTGTTTGACGTCGACCACTGCGTCGCGGGCGAATGGTTGGGTCACAGTTGGAACCTGCCCGCCGAGTTCGTCGAGTCGATCGCCCAGCATCACACCGCGAAGGCAGCCGACAACTCCTTGCTCTCAGTGGTCACGGCCTCAAGTGCTATCGCCGATGCCCTTGGCTTCAACGTGATGCAAGTATCGTGCGAAGAGAGCATAGAAGGAATCATCTTTGAGCTTCCCATCGCGGACCGCGAAGCCGCCTCCCGGAAACTTGAGGACTTCCGCGACCACATCCAGGCGACGGTAGGTTCGGTAGCGCCCTCCACAGCTTCGTAGGGACGAGCCGTGGCGCCTGTTGGCCCGGGGTCACCGAACCGTGATCCGATGTCCGAGGTCTCTCGACGAGCGAGGCCGGTCGCGGCGAGGGTTGCCTACGACGAAGCCAAGAACTCGAGTTCGGCCTCGATGATCAGGCCCTCTTGCCGACGGCGAATCCGGATCCCTTCGAGCTTGTGATCCTGTTGCATCGAGCCGATGATGCGGGCCGCGTCGCCCCACTGCCCCGACTGCATCGGCTCGCCGAGCGGTTGCAAACCTTCGTTGCGGGAGCCCCGATTGTAAGCGAGCGACAGTAGGGCGGTCTTTACCGACGGCGGCGTACCCTCGCGTGACAGAGGATCGAAGCGGCCGCGAATTGCATCCCAGTAGGACTTGGCGGCGTGGGACATCACCTCGAGAGCCTGGTCCGAGCTGACCCGAATCGCTTGAATGGCCGGCGAGGCTTTCAGGGCTGCGTTGGCGGCGTTGCCTTGGATGCCGAAAACCTCTCGCAAAGCGCTCATCTCGGCTTCGCTCAGGATCGATCTATAGAGCTCCTCGATGAGGTCGGACGAGGCATGGCCCAGGTCGACCCCCGGATCGAGTGTGACGTCGGACTCCCCGCCAGGCCAGTACGGCCTTCCTTGATGTCCCTCTTTTTCGTGAACCCAGTCCAGGTCGCCGTCGAAGCCTTCGAGAAGCCGGGCGACCTGGGCGGCCTGGGCGCCGGTGGCCGCTTGCAGGTCATTGTCAAGTGCGTTCCACGTCGACTTGTCAACGATCTTGCCCTCCGTCAGCCCGCGATTGAGCTGAAACGTCTTCACGGCACCGAGTGTGCCTGGGCCAAATTGACCGTCGGTTTTCATGGGATGACCGGCTTGGATCAGCCCGAGCTGCACGTTCTTGACGACGCTGCGCAGCCAAACCCGCTCGCTCGACAGCCCGTCCTTCTGACGAAGAAGCGCTTTGATCATGGTTGTCCCTCGTGTTAGGCCTGATGATCCGTCAATCCAGGTCCGCTACCGATCATGACGAACCAGGCAGGGATGAAGCAACCATACAACTCCTACTGAAGGCGGTCGCAGCTCGCTCGAGATGGCACGGCTCGGTTCGGGGCCTCGCCAGTATAATGGGAGGCTGGTTCCCTCCCTTTGGAGTTCCCTCTTGTCTCAAGAAGATCGGCTGTTTGAGCAGCGCTATCGAAAAATCCGTGATGTCGAGGCACTCGGCTACTCGGCCTATCCGCATAAGTTCGACTATACCCACACCCCGGGCCAGATCCACGCGCAGTATGAACCTTGGGACGGCGAGCGGCTCGAAAACGAGAAGGTGGCCGTCAAGGTTTGTGGGCGTTTGATGACCGTCCGGCGACAGGGCAAGGCCGGCTTCTGTCACATCCAGCAGCAGGGGGAGAGGATCCAACTCTATGTCCGCAAGGACGAGGTCGGCGACCCGGCGTTCGAGCTCTACAAGAAGCTCGACGCAGGCGACATCATCGGCGCCGAGGGGAGCCTGTTCCGCACCAGGACCGGCGAGTTGACCGTCCGCGTGGAAGGTCTCGTGTTTCTAGCCAAGGCGCTGCTGTCGCTGCCGGAGAAATGGCATGGCCTGCAGGACGTCGAGATCCGCTACCGTCAGCGCTACCTCGACCTGATTACGAACCCGCAAGTCCGCGAGGTATTTCTCAAGAGGGAGAAGCTGATCGCGGCCCTGCGGGCCTCACTCGAAAAGCGTGGGTACGTCGAGGTCGAAACGCCCATGATGCAGCCGATTTACGGGGGCGCGTTGGCGAGGCCTTTTCAAACGCATCACAACACGCTCGATGTCGACCTGTTCCTACGCGTCGCGCCGGAGTTGTATCTGAAACGGCTGGTCGTCGGCGGTCTCGACCGTGTGTATGAGATCAGCCGCAACTTCCGCAACGAGGGCATCTCGAGCCAGCACAACCCGGAGTTTACGATGCTTGAGTTCTATCAGGCCTACAGCGACTACCGCGACCTGATGGACCTGAGCGAGGAACTGTTGCGCAACGCGGCGGCGGCCGTCAACGGCGGGAACCCAGAAGTCGACTTTGAAGGGAACAAGATCGACTTCTCGCGCCTGCGCCGGACCTCTTTGAAAGAGGGGATCGTGGAGCACTGGCCTGACGACTCCACACGACCATCCTTGAGTGATCTGGACGACGGCGCGCGGGTGAAGGAATTGGTCAACATCTACAACGGAAAGGCCGAGTCTCCTCTCAAGGTCCCGGACAGTGCCGCGCTAGGCACCTGCTTGCTCGCCTTGTTCGAGCATGCTTGCGAGGAGAAGCTAATTCAGCCGACCCTAGTCTACGACTATCCGGTGGAGGCGTCACCGCTTTCCAAGTCCAAACCCGACGACCCGAACTGGGTCGAGCGCTTCGAGATCTTCGCCGGGGGCATGGAGATTGCCAACGCCTACTCCGAGCTGAACGATCCACAGGAGCAGCGGCGACGCTTCCAGTCACAGGTCCGGCAGCGGCAGCAGGGCGAGCAAGAGACGCACGAGATGGATGAGGACTACGTCCGCGCCCTCTGCTACGGGATGCCGCCCACCGCCGGACAAGGCATCGGCGTCGACCGCCTCACCATGCTGCTGACGAACTCGCGGTCTATCCGCGACGTGATTCTGTTCCCGCTGCTGAGGCCGGAAGGCGAGCTGGGGCTGACGCGGCGTCTCGAGGCGCTCGAGGGTTAGACTCATGTCGTTCGAGCGCTTCGTTGCCGGTCGCTACCTCCGCGCCAAGCGTAGGGAGAAGTTTATTTCGATCGTCACGCTGCTGTCGGTGGCAGGTGTCGCGATGGGGGTCACGGCGTTGATCATCGCCATGGCCATCAACAATGGTGTGCAGGCGGATCTGCAGCGCTATTTGATGGGCGCGACGGCGCACGTCAACCTGCTGGAGAAAGAGCGCGGATTCGGCATTGAAGACTGGCGGAACTTCATGGGACGATTCGAAGACGTGGAGCACGTCGTGTCGACGGCGCCGGCTCTTTACGGCGAGGTGATGGTATCGAGTCCCCTACGGAGCCAAGGCGCCGTGCTGAAAGGCATCGACTTGGCCGCCGAGCTGGACGTATCGGAGATGCTGACCAACCTCAAGGACGGGTCGCTCGACGAACTCCGGCGCCCGGATGATTTTCCGGGCATCATCATCGGCGACCAACTCGCCGAGCACATCGGCGCGCGTCTCGATTCACTCGTGAAGGTGATTAATCCGCAGGGAGAGATGACGCCCTTCGGGCCGATGCCGGGAGAGAAGCGCTTTCGGGTCGCGGGCATCATGGATTCGGGATTCTACCAGTACGACAACCATTGGGTGATCACAACCTTGCCGTTGGCGCAACAAGCGCTCAATCTCCCCGACGTCATCAATTCGGTCGAGTTCAAGATCGACGACTTGAACCGCGCCGAGCAGGTGGGGGCGGCGGTCGAAAGCCTGGCCGGCGAGCGCTTTTCCGCAACCAACTGGAAGGAGCAGAACCGGACGGTGTTTCAGGCGCTTCGGGTCGAGAAGCTTGTCACGGCAGTCACGATCGGGCTGATCATGTTGGTGGCGGCGTTGAACATCCTGACATCGCTGGTGATGATCGTGATGGAGAAAAGCAAAGACATCGCGATTCTCAAGTCGATGGGCGCGGCGCGCAAGCAGATCCGCAAGATCTTCCTCTACCAGGGGCTGATCATCGGAACGACGGGGACAGCGATCGGGCTCGTGCTCGGCCACCTACTCTGCTGGGTGTGTGATACCTACCAACTCATTCCTCTCGAGGCCCAGGTGTACGGGTTGAGCCATGTTCCCTTCTCTCCCGACTTGCTGGACGCGGTGCTCGTGGCGGTCGCGGCGATGGCGGTCAGTTACGTCACGACGATCTATCCCTCCGGATCCGCGGCGCGGATTGTGCCGGTGGAGATGCTGCGCTACGAGTAAAGATCGCCTCTGGGTTTCCTGCGATATACTTACTCTGCCTAGCCGTCGAGGCACAGTATGGGTGGTCCCGCCCGGCGGCGGCGAAATCGGGTATATATTATCGAGGGCAAAAATGAAGGGTGTTGTTTTGGCCGGCGGTCTTGGGAGCCGTCTGGATCCTCTCACGCGCATCACCAACAAGCACTTACTGCCGGTTTTCGACAAGCCGATGATCTATTACCCGATCGGGACGCTGGTCAACGCCGGGATTACGGATATTTTGATCGTCACCGGCGGGCAGAACGCCGGTGATTTTCTGCGCCTCTTGGGGAACGGCAAAGAGTTCGGCCTGAAGCACCTAAACTACACCTATCAGGAAGGAGAGGGGGGCATCGCCGAAGCCCTGGATCTGGCCGAGCACTTCTCCGAAGGCGAACGGCTGTGCGTCATGCTGGGCGACAATATCATCGAAGGCAACATCAGCGACGCCGTCGCCAGCTTCAAGGAACAGCAGCACGGTGCGCGCGTGCTGCTCAAGCCGGTGGACGATGCGCAGCGCTTCGGTGTGGCCGAAGTGGACGGCGAGCGGATCGTCCACATCGAGGAGAAGCCGCGAAATCCGAAATCGAGCCATGCGGTGACCGGCATCTACATGTACGACGAGACCGTGTTTGACAAGATCCGCAAGCTCGAGCCCTCGGCACGAGACGAACTGGAGATCACCGACGTCAATAACCTCTACATCCAGGAGGGATCCCTCGCGTATTCGTTCCTCGAGGGCTGGTGGACCGACGCCGGCACGTTTGACTCGCTGCAGCGGGCGACGAATCTTGTCGGCAAGACGGGGGCCAACCGGCTCAGCCTCGACGGCGCCGGCGGGGAGTGAGCCGGCAGCCCGCGCAACGGATCGTCGAACGCGCTCGCCGCCGGTCCACGATTTCGGCTTGGCTGACCGTCACAGCTCCACGAGGGGATCGGCTGGGGATATCGCGTTGCGGGTCGCCATCGACGCTACACCCTTGACGGTCCCGTATGGAGGGACTCGCCGGTACGTCGTCGAGTTGGTTCGCGCCCTCGCCTTGCAGTTCCCCGACGACGAGTATCACTTGGTCACGGACCCAGCTTCGTGGAGACCTCTGGAAGAGGTCCAAGGGATTCCGAACATTTTCACGCGGCCGCCTCTCTGGGGAGGGCTCGGCGGCAAATGGTGGGTGAGCGGGCTACCCTGGGAACTGCGGCGGCTGGGCGCTGATGTTTTCCACGGCACGGATTTCTCCGTGCCGTACCTGCCGTTCGTTCCCTCGGTGATGAGCTTCCACGACCTCTCTCCGTGGAGGAGAGGGGGCCTGCGCCCGCCAGGCTCCGAGCGTGTTCGCAGCCGCGCGCCTTACGTGCTGCGGTTGGCGACTCTGATTCTCACCCAAACCGAGGCGGTTCGAGAGGAGTTGGTCGAGACGTTCGGCGTGTCACGGTCGCGCGTCAGGACGGCCCACTTGGCTCCGTTCGATTGGGCGGAGGGGACGTCCGCCGGGGACGCGCCGGGTTGCAATGCTTCGCCGGCGCCAGCCGCGCCCTATTTGCTGTTCGTCGGGGCGCGCGAGCGGCGCAAGAACGTCGGCAGGCTGGTCGAATCGTGGCGGCTAGCGAAGCAGGAGCGCCCCGATCTCTCGCTGTTGCTGGTGGGAACACCCGGGGAAGAAGACGCCACGATCTCCCCGGAAACGGGTTTACACGTGTATGGGCCGTTGCCGGATCGGCAGATGACGGGGCTGTTGTCGGGCGCGGTCGCGTTTGTGTATCCTAGCCTGTACGAGGGGTTTGGACTCCCTGTTCTGGAAGCCATGAAGGCGGGAGTTCCGGTGATTACCTCTCGAGATCCCGCCATTAACGAAGTGGCAGGCGGGGCCGCGGTTCAGGTCGATGTGACGTCCACAGACGCTTTGAGCCGAGCGATTCTCTGTGTCGTTACAAGTGCTGAATCGCAGTTGAGGCTTCGAGAACAAGGGATACGCCGCGCCTCCCGGTTCAATTGGCGGACGACGGCGCGGCAGACTCGTGACGTCTATCGGGAAGCCATCCGCCGTTTCTGAGCCGGTACGGGCGGCTGAGAGGGCGCTATTTCTCTCCGCGGAGCCCCCCTTCCCGTTTGTCGGCGGAGGGCCGGTGCGCTCGGCCGGGGTGCTGCGGTTCCTCGCGGACGGGTTCCGGGTTCACCTGATTACGTTTCAAGAGCGTCACCAGGCAGCCGCCGAGCTCAGTATGCCCGACGGCATCGCCGCGGAGACGACCGTGGTGTCGCTGCCGCATCACAGCCGAGCCAAGGCCGCGCGCATAGGACGCAACGTGGGGCGTCTGTTACGCGGCACGCTGCCGCTCACGGACCGCTTCTGCGGCCGCAGCAGTCTCGACCAGGTGTCGCGGGCCGTGGGCCGGAACGGGTACTCGGTGGGCGTGATCGAGCACTTCTGGTGCGCGCCGTACGTCGAGATTCTGAGGGAACGTTGTAAGCGACTGGTACTCGACTTGCACAACGTAGAATCGGCATTGCACCGCAGCTGCGCCCGAACTGAGCCGTGGCCACAGAGTATCGCACACGGCTGGTTTGGACGTAGAGCGAGGGGCATGGAGCGCGATCTTCTTCCGCGGTTCGACTTGGTCTTGACCACTTCTGATGAGGACCGTGAGCGGGTTCGAACCATCATCCCGCAAGCGAAAGTGGCGGTGGTCCCCAACACGCTGCCCCTGGCGCCGCCGCCGGTTGTCGAAGAGGAGAACGTCATTGCCTTTTCGGGCAACCTGGAGTACTATCCCAACGTCACAGCGGTGCGATACTTCAGCCGCGAAGTCTGGCCGTTGCTGCGAGAGGCAGATCCCACGCTGCGGTGGCGCTTGATCGGCAAGAACGATGGGGCGGTACGCCCCGATACGGGCCACGACCCGCGCATCGAAGCGACCGGCCCGGTGCGGGACGCCGTGCTCGAATTGGCCCGCGCGAAGGTCGTGGTCGTTCCCCTGCTCGCGGGCAGTGGGACGCGCGTCAAAATCTTAGAGGCCTGGGCGGCGGGCCGCGCCGTGGTTTCGACAACGATCGGCGCCGAGGGGCTCCCGGTCGAGAGGGGAAAGAACATCTGGATCGCCGACAGCGCCGAGCCGATGGCTAGAGCCGTCCGTGCACTGCTCAAAGACGAGGCCTTGCGCCGGCGGATGGGGCAGGCGGGGCGCCGGACCTTTGAGCGGAAAGGGTGCTGGCCCGAGGCCTGGAAAATCCTGGCCGCCGAGTTCGAAAGGCTCTTTTCCACCAGGCCATACGCGGCGGCGGTGTAGGTGCGACAATACTCTTAACCATGCGGGTCGCCGTTGACGCTCATGCGATCGGTCAGCGACTGACGGGGAACGAAGTTTATGTTCGGAACCTGCTGAGCCGTTACGCCCTACTCGAACCCACATCGGAGTTCATTGCCTACGTCTCGGGCGCGAATACGAACGGCTGGATTCCCCGCGGTTTCTCCCAGCGGGGCGTCTCTCGTAATCCGTTTGTCCGTCTAGGTGTTGAGCTAAGTGTCCGACTGAAGCAAGATCGTCCGGACCTCCTCCACGTCCAGTACACCGCGCCTCTCCGCTGTCCCGTGCCGATCGTGGTCACGGTACACGATGTGAGCTATATGGAGCATCCCGAGTATTTCACCAAGGCCCGCATGCTCCAGCTGCGCCTCTCCACCCGTCACACCCTGGAACGCGCGACGAAGATCATCACCATCAGCGAGTATTCGCGAGAGCGCATCTCGCGTGTGTTTGGCATCGATCCTGACGAGATCACCGTCACGTACCTGGCCGCGGAGGAATACTTCCGGCCGATCAATCGTGAGCGGGCGCTGCGGCTGGTGGCGGACAAACTGGGTGTCATGGGCCCGTTCATTCTGAACGTCGGGGACTGGCACCCCCGCAAGAATCAGATCAGCTTGATCCGGGCATTCCGAGAGTTGCTTGCCAAGTATCCGCATCTGCCCCATCGTTTGGTCCTGGTTGGCAAGAGAACGTGGTTTGCACGGCGGGTGGACGATGAGATTCGGCGCTCGGGCCTCAAAGAGCGGATTGCGATCACCGACTTCGTGGACGACGAACTGTTGCCTCTGCTCTACAATGCCGCGGACGTGTTCGTTTTCCCCTCGCTCTACGAGGGATTCGGCCTTCCGGTCGTGGAGGCGATGGCTTGCGGGTGCCCCGTTGTGTGTTCGGAAGTGACGGCCCTCCCCGAGGTGGTGGACGGGGCGGCGCTGCTTTTCGATCCGAACTCGATTGAAGAGCAGGTCCGGGCGATGGGTGACATCCTACTCGACCAGGACCTGGCCCAACGGATGGCGAAACTCAGCCTCCAGCGATCGAGGCACTTCCATTGGCGCGAGACGGCGCGTCAAACGTTGGACGTCTATTCCCAGGTCGCCTCCGAGCACCGCCGGGTTCACAAGCGGAAGGAGTTGTTGGTTCGTTGAACCGGGGCCGCTACCGCCTAGTTGCGTTGCTCTCCGTGTTACAAGGCATAAAGACGGTGGGGAGGCGGCCACTGCCCGCGCTAGCCGCTGCCGTGGTGCTGCTCTCGGCGCCGGGCTTCTCTCAAGCACCTCCGTTCGTTCACAACGAAAGTTTGGTGTACGAAGTGACCTGGCCGAGTGGGCTCAGCCTGGGCGAGGCCCAATTCAAAGCGCGGAAGGACGGTCAGGGATGGTCGTTCGAGTTGGTCATCGATGCCGCGCTGCCGACCATGGAGATCAGTGACGAATACCGCTCACGCAGCGACGCCGACCTTTGCTCGCTCGAATTGGTGAAGAAGGTTCGCCGCGGCGAGAAGAAAATCGATGAGAGTGTCGTCTATGATCAGAAGAAACTCAAGGCCCGCAGGAGCATCGCCGGGGTAAGCGGTTCCGAAGAAGTCGACATCCCACCGTGCGGCCGCGACGGCCTGACCTTTTTGTACTATCTGCGGAGTGAGTTGGCCGCGGGCCGCGTTCCCCCGCCGGACGACCTCAACTTCGGTCCGCAGTATCAGGTGGTCGCGACCTACGCCGAGTCCATCGAGCTGGAAGCCGCTGGAGAGCGCTCGATGGCTGACCGGATGTTGGTGGGCTTGACAGGGCCGAAGTCGCAACATAACTTCGAGATCTTTGTCGGGAAAGATAAGGCCCGGACGCCGCTGCTGATGCGCATCCCGTTCGACCTCGGGACCTTCTCGCTCAAGCTGTTGCAATGAAGCTTGCCGTCTTCACTCCACTGAACCCGGCCCGCTGCGGCATCGCGGACTATTCCGAGGCTCTGTTGTCCCCCCTGGCGGGACACGTCTCGATCGACGTGTTTATCGACGACTACCGCCCGCAGGGATTCAGTTCGGGTGTTCAGATCCCGATTCGCCCCTGCGCCGAGTATCGTCCCGACGAGTTCGACGCCACGGTGTATCACATCGGCAATAACCCGCACCACAGCTACATCTACGAGACGGCGATCCGGCATCCGGGCATCGTCGTGCTCCATGAGATCAACCTGCACCATCTGGTCGCCGACATCACAATCCGCAGGGGAGACTGGGACGCCTATCTGCGCGAGGTGGAATACAACGGAGGGAGCCAAGCCCTCGAGTTCGCGCACCGCGTGAAAGCGCTGGAAGTGGGTCCCGATTACGAAGGGGTGGTGATGAACCGGCGGTTGATCGAGAACAGCCGGGCATTGATTGTCCACAGCCGGTTCATGGTCAACGGGGTGGCGGGAGCCGGATACGACCTGCCGGTCAAGCGGATCCCGCACGGTGCCTGGATACCGGAAGTGAATCGCAACCAGCGGCGCACCCAGCTGGGTGTGGACGAGACCACGCCGCTCATCGGGATCTTCGGGTTTCTCAAACCCTACAAGCGCATCACCGAGGCGTTGCGGGCCATGCAGCGGCTGATTCAGGTGGATTCGCGGGCACGCATGATCCTAGTCGGCGAACAGCACTCGGATTATCCGGTCGCCAGGTTGATCGCACAGTTGGGTCTCGAGCGCCACGTAAGGGTGCTCGGCTACGTCCCCGTGAATGTGCTGGCCGAATCGATTGGCGCGGCGGACATCTGCTTGAACTTGCGCTACCCGACGGCTGGGGAAACTTCAGGGACTCTGCAGCGCGCCCTGGGTCTTGGCCGGGCGGTGCTGGTCTCGGACGTGGGTGCATTCTCAGAGTTACCTGACGAGATCTGCTTCAAGGTGGGTATCGGTGAACGTGAGGTGGATCTGATCACCGACTATCTGCGACTGTTGTGCACGCGGCCGGAGGTAGGCGAAGCCATGGGCGCGCGCGCGCGGCATTGGGTCTCGACCGAGTGCAATTGGGACCGGGTCGCCCAGCTCTACGCTGAATGGATCGAAGCCGTCGTCGAGGGCCGGGCGGAGGCGGAGAGTGACGCCCAGGATGCCGTTTCGATCCCGGCCGGCCAAGAAAATGGATCGGTCGCCGCTTCGGATACCGGCAGGGGGCGGGAAGAACGGGACCCACCCATCGCCGAACCGACCGCCGAACCTGAATCCCCCTTGGAGAGCTACATTCTGGGCTTCTGCCAAGACGCCCCCGACCGGCTGTCTTACGTCCAGAAGCACCTGACGCGCCTGGTGCGCACCATCGAGTTGACCCCATCTGGCGAGAGCGGCGACCGCATTCTTGAGATGGGCGCCTACCTGCACATCACTCCCGCTCTCAAGAGCAGGCTGGGCTACGGCGAGGTTCGCGGCAGCTATCTGGGTCCGGCGGGGCGGACAGACCACCGCCGTGTCGCCTCGAAAAGCGGCGAAGTGTTCGAGTGCCAGCTGGATCTTTTCGATGCCGAAAAGGACGTCTACCCCTACCCCGACGGACACTTTTCAACGGTGCTCTGCTGCGAACTGCTAGAGCACCTGTCCCACGACCCCATGCACTTGATGGCCGAGATCAGCCGTATCCTCAAACCCGGCGGCCACCTGGTGTTGACCACGCCGAACATCTGCAGTTCGCGTGCGGCGGCGGCCCTGCTGTTGGGCTACCATCCCGGCCTCTTCCACCAGTACGTGCAGCCCGGCGAGAACGGTGAAGCAGACCCGCGTCACAGCCGCGAATACGCCCCGCGCGATGTACAAGATATGTTGGAAGCCGCCGGCTTCCGCGTCGACCACCTTGACACGGGCTCCTACATCGCCCGCCGCTCGGCGGAGTTCGATTGGGTCATGCATCTGTTGCGGCGATACAAGCTTCCCGATCACCTGCGCGGGGACGTCATCTACGCCGTAGGCAAGAGAATCGGTGACGTGGGGGAGCGCTTCCCTTCGTTTCTCTACGCCCGAGATTCCAAGTGACCACCCCCTACACCGGTTGGAGAGTCGAACGTGGCGACGGCAGCCGCCTCGACCTGGAGTTGACCCTGAACCAGGAGGCGAAGGGCGCCGGCAACGGCCAGGGCAACGCGGCCGGCTATCGCATCTTCGACGCCGGCAGCCGCAACTTGATCACCGAAGGGCCGGGTTCACCGGGTTCCACGCCCGGCAAGCACGACACCGGTCAGATCGAATTATCCGTCAACCTGCCCCCCGAGCCGGGACGCTATCGCGTTTACGTTTCACCTGTGCATGCCACCGAAGGCTGGGCTTGCGAACACGGCTCGAAGTTTCTGCTCATCGAGGCGGAAGTAAGCAACGGCGTCGTGCAAGGTGTGAGCAGTGTGATGACTACGGCGACACGGCAACGGACAGCTCGATTCCTCGATGGGGCGGCATGGGCTCTGGTGGCGCCCCTTCAAACCATCCGGCAAAACCGCTCGCTGATCCGGTCGATGGTAAGGCGCGACATCTTGGGGCGCTACCGTGGCTCGTTCGGCGGACTGTTTTGGACCGTCATCCATCCTGTGCTGATGATGCTGACGTACACGTTCGTCTTCGGCGTTGTCTTGCGGACGCGCTTCGGCGACGACGGCCACCCCAGCAACTTCGTGCTTTACTTCCTGGCCGGGATGCTGCCCTGGCTGCCGGTCAGCGAGGCCGCCGGCCGCGCGCCGGGCGTGGTTCTCGAGCACGCCACGTTTGTCAAGAAGCTGCGCTTCCCGGTCGAGATTCTGCCCGTGAACCTGGCCATGGCGGGTCTTTTCAGCCAGATCTTTGGAGTCGTGATCTTCATTGGTGCGATGCTCTATTTCGGTCGTGATCTCTCGGTCACTGCGCTGTATCTTCCCGTGTTGTTGATCCCGCAGTTCCTGTTGACGCTTGGTCTGACTTGGCTTCTGGCCGTGCTGGGGGTATTCTTCCGTGACCTCGGGCAACTGATCGGCTTCATGCTGACCGTGTGGTTCTTTACCACCCCCATCTGCTTTCCCGAGGAGTCCTTGCCGCAGAACTACCTTTGGCTGTTTGAGAAAAACCCGATGTTCGTGCTGGTACACGCCTATCGCGCAGTGCTTTTGGAGGGCGCCGCGCCCGCGTGGGAATCACTCGCGATCTGGACGGCCCTCGCGGCGGTGTTTCTGATTCTCGCCCATGCCCTCTTCTATAAACTAAAGAGGTCGTTCGCAGACCTGGTTTGATTCCAGCGGCCGTGACGGCAGGTCTCGGATCTGCCTGTGCAAGCCGATTCCGCACCGGTCACCGCACCACTCCTACCTGTTGCTCGTCGCCGACAACATCTCGAAGCTCTACCGCATCTACCGGCGTCCGGCGGACCGCCTGACGGAAGTGCTGTGGTTCGGCTTCCGCAGTTTGCACACGGATTTTTGGGCGCTGCGGGACATCGACCTGCGCATCGAGCCGGGTGAAACGATGGGCATTGTCGGGCCTAACGGCAGCGGCAAGAGCACGTTGCTGCAAATCCTGTGCGGCATTCTCGAACCGACCACGGGGCGCGTCGCCCGGGAAGGCCGCGTCGCGGCGCTGCTCGAGTTGGGGGCCGGCTTCAACCCGGAGTTCAGCGGCCGCGAGAACGTTTTCATCAATGGCGAGATCATGGGCCTCAGCCGAGCCGAGATCGAGCGGGCGATGCCATCGATCGAACGCTTCGCGGGCATCGGCGAGTTCATCGAACGTCCGGTGAAGACCTATTCGACCGGGATGTATGTGCGTCTGGCCTTCGCCAGCGCGATCCATGTCGAGCCCGACATTCTGGTGGTCGACGAGGCCCTGGCGGTGGGTGACGCCGTCTTTGCCAACCGGTGCATCCGCAAATTCAAGGAGATGCAGCGCACCGGAGCGACGGTGATTTTTGTGTCGCATGATCTGGGGCTGGTCAAGCAGGTCTGCAGCCGGGCGGTCTTCCTTCAGAATGGGAGGATTCAGGAGCAGGGTGACCCCGCAAATGTCGTTAACCGCTACGTGGGTACGGTTTTGGAGCGGCAAAAGGCCTTCGGGGAAGAGACCCAGCGGCTGCAGGGGGGTGCCGCAACGATGGCGGCGCTCGATTACAGCCACCGCCACGGCGACCGGCTGGCCGAGGTGGTCAGCGTCGATCTGCTCAACTCGCAGGGCGAGCCGACGCGGGTGGTGACAGCCGGCGACGAGGTGCGCGTCCGTGTCGTGTCTCGGTTTCACGGCGAGCAGCCCGGCCCGATGGTCGGCATGCTGATTCGCACGCGCACGGGCCTGGACGTCTTCGGCACGAACACCATGATCGAGAACGCTGAGATCGGTCCGTGCAACGAAGGAGATGTAGTCGAAGTGGATTTCGCCTTCGAATGCTGGCTCACGGCGCAGGAGTATACGCTTACGGTCGCCACGCAGTACGACACCGGACATAGCCACGATTGGCTCGACGACGTGATCGCGTTCCAGGTCGTGGACTCGAGGCCCTTGGCTGGCGTTGTGAACTTGCATCCGACGATCCAATGCAAGGTCAGCGCGAGACAGAAGCACTCAGTGGGCGGACAGGGGGGCGAATAGGGGGCTTTCGGCGAAGCTAGAGGGCGAACCTTGAAGAAAACAGGACGAACCAAAGCGAACCGCAGACGCGGCGCGGCGCTGCGGGCCCGCTTGGCGGTGCGCGTTCAGCCCGGTGCTTCACGCGACGACCTCGTGGGCAAGCTTGACGGCGTCTGGAGAGTTGCGGTGCGTGCTCCCGCTGTGGAAGGCCGCGCGAATCGCGCTTGTTTGGAATACCTGGCCCGCCGACTCGGCCGGCCTCGGTCGGCGCTCACGATCGTGCGAGGCGAGAGCAGCCGTCAGAAATTGATCCAGGTCGAGGGGATCAGCGAAAGAGACGTCGAGGTGAAGCTGACGATGGTGTAAGGGCCTAAAGGCCAGCTGAATCAATAATCATGAACCTACCTGAGATCCAAGGGCAGCTCCGAGGCGCCGCTCTGGACGGATGGCTTTTCTTTGATCATCACGTCCGCGACCCCATCGCCTATCGCGTGCTCTCGCTCACTACCCCACGGCACGTCTCGCGCCGCTGGTATTACTGGATTCCCGCCGACGGGGAGCCGCGCAAGCTGGTGCATCGAATCGAGGCGGGAATGCTTGACGCGCTACCGGGCGAGCGCATGGTCTACTCCAGTTGGCAGGAACAGCGCGAGCAGCTCGGGCGAATGCTGGCCGGGGCCAAGCGCGCGGCTATGCAGTACTCGCCAAACTGCATGATCCCCTATGTTTCGCTGGTCGATGGGGGCACGGTCGATCTCGTGCGCGGCCTGGGCGCCGAGATCGTCAGCTCGGCGCCGCTGGTTCAGTACTTTGAGGCCCGTTGGTCGGCCGAACAGTGGGAAGGCCATCAAGAAGCGGGACGCCGGGTCGACCGTATTTTAGCCGAGGCGTTCGCCGAGATCGGCCGACGCATCGGCGCCGACGGGTCCGTCTCGGAGTTCGCCATCGCGGAGTTCATACGGAAACGCTTTACCGAGGAGTCGTTGGTAACCGCGGACGGTCCCATCGTGGCGGTCAACGCTAACAGCGGCAATCCCCACTACGAACCGCTAGAGGGGCAATCCCTTCCGATCGGCCCGAACGATTTCGTGCTGATCGACCTGTGGGCCAAGCTCGACAAGCCCGGCGCCGTGTACTACGACATCACGTGGACGGCCTTCGTCGGGAACAGCCCGCCGTCCCAGATCCAAAACGTGTTCGAGATTGTGCGAGACACGCGGGACTTGACACTCGACTTCGTAGATCGTGCGGTGCGCGCGGGCGAGGAGATTTTCGGCTATCAGGTGGATGACGCCGCGCGGTCTCACATCGAGGAGAAAGGATTCGCGAAGCAGTTTACCCACCGCACCGGCCACTCGATCGGCGAGGAGATCCACGGCAACGGGGCTAACATGGATAACCTCGAGACGCGCGACGCGCGGCCCATCATTGCGAGCACGTGCTTCTCGATCGAACCGGGGATCTACCTGCCGGAGTTTGGCGTGAGGTGTGAGCTCGACTGCTATGTG
Organism: Bryobacterales bacterium; assembly: GCA_965248255.1. Lineage (GTDB taxonomy): Bacteria > Acidobacteriota > Terriglobia > Bryobacterales > UBA6623 > JAKZVK01. The sequence goes on along the minus strand of CBDFIW010000004.1, from coordinate 164,066 downwards.
TCGGCGGACCGGGCGGTGGCGACCGGCAAGGTGCAAAAGACCCTAGCGAAGATCGAAGCGTAGGCGTCGTTCGTCGGCTACGGTCGCAGCGCGCCCGAAAACGCCCAAATAAACAAGACCAGCAGGAGCACGATCGCGAGTCCGCAGCCGAAGGCGCTTCCCTTAGACGAGGGTGTTTTCTTCTTGTCTTTTCGGGCCAGCCTCATTCTTGCCATCGTCGTTACCCGCGGCGCCGAGGCAGCCGCTGCGCGACCTCGGAGAAGAACTCCTTCACGGTCTGGCAGCTCTTATCCGAGAGATCGCGAATGGTCATGGGAATGACGGCGCGTCGGCGTTCATGCAGCGCCTGCTGCGTCGCCAGCCACTGTGCCTGATGATAGTCCGTCGTGTAGCCGATGCGCTTGATGGCCGCTTGCCGTTCCGACAGGATGGGGATGCTCAGACCGTGTCCGTAGCCAATGATCATTTCGTGATAGGAGTGATTCATAGCGGGGCCCTCGTAGACGTCGGCGGGCATCTTGAGCCTCGACCGGAAAACCCTGTCGGCGGCCGCATTCATCGCCGACAGCAAACGCTTTCCTGAAGGATTGTACCGGGTATCGCCGAAATAGGTCAGATCACCGTAGCTGACTTTCCCACTTCTGACGAGCGCGCCCAGCGCTTTCGCGAAGATCGCCGTGGCATTGCCGTTCTCGCAATGCAGGTCGGCCTCGTCCAGCAGGCCGAGTCGGCACAGCGGGTCGAAGTTAACGCTGAGCCCACCGCGCCAGCGAACGCGGCACTCAGCCGACTCGAAGTGTTTCCAAGCCGACGTCGCCTGGATGTCGCCCTTGCGTTGGGCCTCGGCGTAAAGCTCGGCGGCGATCTTCTTGTAAAGTTCCACGCCGGGCTGGGTGACGAAGTTCATCTTGCGCAGGCATCCCAGGCCGAACACAACGTAGTGGATGAACTGCATGTAGCGTGCCACGGGGGCTTGCCCGCTCAGTTTCAACACGGTTAGCGGATACCCTGCGCGCCGTAGCGCCGCCACCTTGGCCGCATCAGGATTCCGCGCGCCCGAAACGTTGACGACAAGGAAGCAGCGGTCCTGCAACGGCTCCTTCGGAGACCAGTAGTTCACCAACTTCAGCTTCTCGTTAATCGCGACCTTGATGCCGATCTTCTCGCTTTTACCGAGGCTCTCCTCGAAGTCTTGCTTCGTCCAGATGGCACCGCCGTGCCACGACGCAGGCAGGAAGAGGGTGAGCTTGTCCCGCCCGGCCGCGGCGTTTGCCTGGATGAACCCGGCGAGGCGGAGGGCCGAGTCAATCTCGGCGTCGCTGAGGGAGCTCGCTTTCATCCACGCGTCGAGATTGCAGCCATTCAACGCCAGCGGATAGAGGCTGCCCCGCGTGAGTGGGCCGCTATGGCGTCCGGCGGTCGAGTTGCCGTTGTCGAGTTGAAGTTCCACGCGCCGGAAGCCGCGGGCGGAGGCAAAGCGGTCGAGAATCGACCCGGGCAGCGTCATGTAGATGAAGTTGCTTTGGTTCGGGATTTTCAGCTTGCGGTACAGCTCGTCGAGCTTCTCGAGGTTGAGCACTGGCTCGTAGGACGTCATCCCCATCGCCATGCCCACCACGAGACACTTCCGCAGGGCCTTCGCCAGCGGTTGTCTGTCGATCTGTTCGATGTGATCGAGGATGGCGCGCAGCTTGGCGGGGTCGGTCGAGTCGAGCAAGTAAATGCGCACTCGCGGTTTGAGCAAGCCGGCGGAGAGGTAGAAAGCCTTGTCCTCGGCCGACCCGCCCATGCCGACCCAGATGACGTACTTGAGTGCAACGCCGTGGGCCTGTTTGATACTCCGGCGAATGTCATCGACTTCGCTGCCGATCATGTCCGCCCAACCGGGATTCTCTTGCGCCCGCCATGGTAGATGCAACACGCCGTAGCCGTTCTTCGTGACGCGGCCTTGCTTGTCGTACTCCGTGCCGATGCGCGTCAGAACGTTCGACATGGGCTTCAGCGATTTCAGTCCGCGCTCGCGCGCACGCCGGTCCAGCTGGCGCACCTTCTCGATGACGCGATCGTTGACCAGTTGGTCGTAGCCGGGGTGGGGGGAGGAGGAGTGAAAGGCGATCGAGAGGGGCTGCCGCGGCGGGGGCATTCAAATCTTCTATCCTAGCCAGCGACAAAGCGCAACCCCTACGGTTAAGCGATCCGGTTAGCGGATCACGCAGCAGGCCTGGTTTCAAGTGAGCCCTTCACGCTCAATGCTGCCGGGGACTAGACTAGGTTGCATGATTCAGACTGCGCGGCGTGGGCCCGCTGAGGCGTCCCTCTTCGGAAGCTGCTACGCGACCCTTCTGATTTTCTTTTCGACATGGGTGGCCTGCGCGCCCTCGGTGGCGCTGGCGGCCGAGGGCGACCCGCCTAATCTCCACATCGCACCGTACTTGCAGAACGTGAAGCCGGACGGTATCACCGTCATGTGGGAAACGACCGAGCCCGTGGCGGGGGCGGTTGAGTTCGGGAGCGATGGCAAGTTCGACCGCACCATCGAGGAGCCGGAGGCGCGAAAGATCCACGAGATTCATCTGACGGGATTGGAGGCCGCGACCACCTACTCGTACCGGGCACGGTACGGGGACCGTCTGCTGCCGGCGGCGGCTTTCACGACCGCGCCGCCCCCGGGGGCGCTGAATTGGCGGTTCGTGGTCTACGGTGACAGCCGCTCGAATCCCGACACGCACTCCCGCAACGTGCAGCAGATCATGAAACTCAAGCCCGGCATCATTCTCAATACCGGTGACCTGGTTGCCGACGGCAACCGGTACGAGCAGTGGAAACCGCAGTACTTTGACCCGATGCGCGGCGTCTCCGAATACGTGCCGATCTTCCCGTGCTTGGGGAATCATGAGCGCAACGCGGTCCACTATTACAACTATCATTCGTTGCCCGACGAAGAGGGCGAGGTCTACTACTCGTTCGACTACGCCAACGCGCACATCCTCTCGCTCAACAGCAACGCCGATGATGCTCCGTTCGAGCTTGGCGACAGGCAGACCGAGTGGCTCATCAACGACCTCAAGGCCCACCAGGACGCGACCTGGACGATCGTCTACTTCCACCATCCGCTCTTCCGCTCGCATCCGACGCGCGGCATCACCGAGCAACGCTGGGTCTGGCAACCGATCTTCGATGAACTGGGCGTCGACCTTGTCATCAACGGTCACGATCACTACTACATGCGCGCGTACCCGATCGGCAACTATGCGGGCGAGCCCCGCCGGGGGGTGTTTCACCTGATCTCGGGTGGCGGGGGCGCCAACACGTATCCGATGGTGCCGAAAACCCACGCCGCGTTTCGCCGCCGCATCCACCACGTGACGGCAATCGACGTGATGGGTGATCGCTTGGTCGGCCGCGCCATCGACATCGACGGCAACACCTTCGACGCGTTCGTGGTCGACCAGCAGGCAGTGAATTCGCCCGAGGAGTTCGTCTCCTATGAAATCTTCGAACTCGAGCGGGATCTGGGCCGCGCGATCCGCGAGACACCCGTGATCGAGGCGAATGACGGGGGTGCTCGCGTGGACACGGTTCTACGGGTGCCGAACCCGTTCCAAGTTCCCGTGGCGGCAACGTTCTGGTGGAACGGCACGAACGGCTGGCGGGTCGACCCAGAAGAGCGGCACATGCTCCTCGATCCCGGCGAGCCCCTGGAGCTTCCGATTCGGGCCCAAGGCACGGCCAGGCGCTTGTATCCCCTGCCCTCGGCCGTTTTGGAGTTTCGCACGCCGGAAGGCGAGAAGGCGTTCCGCAACGATCGCATCGAATTCTCCGCGCTCAGAGTGTGGCAGCACCGAACAGTCGAAGCGGCCACGGCCACGGTGCCACCCGTTGTTGACGGGCAACTGGACGACGACGCTTGGCAGGGGGTTGCGAATCTAGGCGGTCTGGTCGACGTTCAGGGCGATCGCGTGCCCGAGCGAAGGACGGTCGTGCGCCTAATCCATCATGATGGGACGCTGTACGCGGCGGCCATGGTCTCGTCTCCCGGCGGTCTCACCGAGCAGGGCTATGAGGGACGGGACAATCGCCGCCTGTTTCGTGATGACCATGTCCGGCTGCATATCGCTGTGGGGAAACGGGTCTATCAGTTCGCCGTGAACGCATCTGGCGCACTGCTTGACGCCCAAGGAGAGGATCGCGAGTGGAACAGCGGCGCGCAAGCGGCGACGACGTCCCATCCGAGTGGCTGGCAGGCTGAGTTGGCGATCCCACTGAAGGACCTGGGTGCCGACACCGCTCCCCTCAAGATCAACATCATTCGCCGCGACCAAACGGCGAACCGGGAAGGCGAGTTCTCACTCACTTTCGGCGTTTCGAATCTCGACCACCTCGTGCCGATGTACCAAAGCGACCTCGCTGCAGTGGACCGCTACGCCGAGCTGGTTCTGCGCTAGGCATCTGGTCCGAGAGGGGCAGGACGGGCTCATCGCGCTGCTCAACGACGGTCGGGGCTGGGCTTGCGGGGCGCGGTCATACGACCCACCTATCCCATGAGGCATAGGTAGTTCCGCCAATAGGCACTTCACCAGCAACTATTGTACACTCGAAATACTTCAAAGGAGGACACCGTGAGGTCACTACTGTCGCTAGGTTTCGGCGCAGCGCTGGCACTGGGATCCGCACCCTTCGCCGCCGGACAAGCCATTATCGGCTACGGCATCAACGTCGGAAGAGCCGGCGCGGCTGGCGCCGCCGCGGGCGCGGCCGGAGCGGGTGCGACCGGCATCTTCAAGAACGTCCAGGGGGCGCTGACGCGCAAACCCGAGAGGAGGGCGTCTCAAGGGTCCACGGCGCAGCGAGAGCCGGAATTCGACAAGAGGGATCTTGAGAAACCGAAGGACGCTCCGACCGACACCCGGGCCAAGTCGGCCTCCCGGTCGAGTGGCGAAGTCAAGACCAAGAGCGGCATCAAGATCTCGGGGATAACGGTGTCAAGATCCGCACCGCGCAGATGGGCGGTGCCCGAGCCGGCCTTTTACGACGAGGCGCCCACACCTCCCGACCCCAGCGCTTCTCAGCCCAACCCCTCCCTGTCCAGCGCGTCCCAACGTGCTCCCAGTGCTTCTCCTGCTACCGACGCTAATCCGGAGGCGACGACCCTCTCGGAACCACTCGCCGCATCCCCCGAAGGCGGGGACGAGGCGGCGGACAGTCCGCAGGCCCAACCGGCCGGTTCCCCCGGCGTGCTCGATGCGCGTGTGGCCACGGTCTACCCGAATTCTCCGCAAGCGGGTGCCCAAGCTAATGTGGGGGATGAACCTTCCGGCACGTCGATGCCCGCGACCGACTCGACCGTTGGGATCTTTGAAGGCACGCCCATTGACCGGGTGATCGAGCGCTTCGGCAAACCGCTGCTGCGGATGGCCGGTATTTCCTCAAACGGGTATTCGGAGAAGTACATTTTCCGCGCCGCCGACGGCTCCCGTTTCACCGTGCTGGTGCAAGACGGAAAGGTGGTCCGGGTGCTGTTTGACCGCACGCTGGATCCGACCCGCGCATCACGATAGCCCCGCTCGGCGCTTCGAGCCGGCAGGAAGCCAGCGGACCCGGTCGTCCAGTCCTGGCGACATCTATTGACTCCCGCATAATATAGAGTCAGTCAAAACAAAGAGAAGACTGTTTCCAGAAGGCCGTGATCAAACGCGGTTTGCGGTACATGCGGCGGAGTGCCTTGCGGGCCCGCTCGTTCAGCTCGCCGTAGTCTTTCGGACAGACGTTCGGCAACTCGTGCTGCTTCCAGTAAGCCCAGATGTATTCCACCGGATTCAACTCCGGCGCATAGGGTGGCAAGTACTCGGTTGCGATGTGGCCTTCGGAGAGTTCGATGAACTCTTGCACCAGGCGGCTACGGTGCGCCGGCAGCCGATCCCAGACGATCAGCAGCGGGCGATCGATATGACGTGCCAACGCCTTGAGAAAGTCGGTCACTTGCTCTTTGCCGATCGCACCGGGATAGAGCCGGAAGTAGAAGTTACGCAGCGTCAGCCCCGCCGAGACGGAAAGCTTCTCCCAGTTGAAGTTAAACTGCAGCACCGGTGTTTGGCCACGTGGCGCCCAGGTGCGGCAGCGATGCGGCTTCTGACTCAATCCGCTTTCGTCGATGAAGACGAGCGTACGGCCTTCGTTTTGGGCTTTTTTTTAATGCGCTTCCAGGTCTTGCGCTTCCAGGTGCGGATCCGCTCTTCGTTGCGCTCGCGCGCCTTTCCGGCCGGGCGTTGCGGGCTCCAGTCGAGCGCTCGCAGGATCTTCCAGGCGTGGCCTGCGTGGTATGCGACCCCGAACTCGTCTCCGGTCAGCCGAGCCACCCGCGGACAGCTCCACAGGGGCGTTGGGAAGCCGTGGGCTTCCGGGCCTTCCAGCAGCAGCGACGTCAGGCGTTCGCGTTGTGCGGCATCGAGGAGCGGCTTGCGTCCGGCGCGCCCGGCCTGGCGGAGTCCGGCCGCACCCTGCTCGCGGTATTGCCGCCGCCACTCACTGACGGTTTGGCGAGCGACGTTCAGCCGTCTCGCCGTCTCGGACTGATTGTGGCCTTGGTGGAGCAGCCGCATCGCTTCGAAACGGCGCTTCTCCAGCGCCTTGAAATCCCGCTTCACACCTTTGGGGTTGCCCATACATATATAGATGCTCCACACTGTCAAAAAGTGTCATAATAATTTGCGGGATTCAATAAGCAAGGGTGTCTAATCCTTGAAGCGTTGCCGCACGCCCGATCACCATCCCTGACAGCGGACGCAGCCCCTCAATCTCACCGTGAGCCCGGACGGCGAGGAACTCGAGCTGTTCCACCTGCTGGAAGATCAACCCAGGGAGTTTTCGTATCCTTCGATAGTGCAAGCCGAGAGCGGACGCTTGTCCGTCACCCCGACGTCGAAGCGGGAGCGGATCCGCCATGTACGGCTCCCAATGTCCGACATCCCGTAGAGGTCAGAAACCTCGCTACCTGCTGGCCTAAGACAACGTACTTTCTGGAGCAGGGGCCCGCTGCGGCGTAGGCCTCCAAGTCGGCCCGAGGAGTTCCACCGGTTGGTTGAGGGGCTTCGTCCGATCGAGGGGGGATCGTGGAGACTGTTGGCGCGGATGTGCAACTGGTTTCATATCAACGACGTATGGATGATCGTAGACGCCTCTGGCCGGGGCTCGGCAGGCAGATCATCTTGGTGAATGCCTGGGGAGGTCTAGCCGGTCACAGAAAAAATACTTTTTTTAAGTCGCTTGTTATTAGTAACTTCGCTGACTGGGTGGCACGGTAGATGACGAGACTGGTGCTAGGCTGAAACCGAAAGAAAGAACATACGCAACGGTGTACCTTTGACGAGGCTTCAGCAAGACCGAAAGCGTGCCGAATGACAATGGCTAGAACAACCCCAACACGAACAACGGCGCTGAAAACCCCGGGACCAGGAAGCACGGTCGCCGTGAGCAGGCAAGCGAAGGCAAAGAGGAGCACAGTGGAGGCCGGCGACGAGACGGGCAAGGCGAAAGGCAACCGACCGGAATCCAACGGTACTGAGGTGGAAGGCCACGACGCGTCACGCGGTCCCAGCGTAGTGACAGAGGTTGAACACCTCGCCGATGGCGATCGACCGCCTTGCGGCAGCGACAGGATGGCTTCTCGTAAGGAGCTGATCGATCAGGCAATTAACAAGATTGGCGACAAGCTGGATAAAGACGGGATCATCAGCCAGCCAATGATTGGTTCGTTGGTCCAACTTCTCAAGTTAGAACGGGAAATGATTGAAGAAGAGCCTCCGCACGAGATAAGAGTCGTATGGCAGGACACGAGTGGAGACGCCTCAAACGACGGTTAGGCTATGAACCGCTACCTTCTCAAAAGGTGTTTCACGATAGTTCGGCGCGGTTCCGAGTTTTCTCGGGGCCAGTCGGGTCGGGTAAGACGATGGCCTTATGCCAGGAGATCATCAGACATTGCTATCTCAACGAGGGCCGGACAGGATTGGTGGGGGCCCCGACGTACCCGATGCTGCGAGATGCAACGATCACGAGCTTGTGCGAGCTACTCGATCATGTCAGCGTGGCGTTCGAAATGAACAAGTCGACACATACGATGAGACTGCCGGAAATGAAGTCGCGGATTCTGTTCCGGTCGCTGGATGAGTATGAACGGCTGCGGGGCACCAGCTTGGCATGGTTTGGCGTGGACGAGCTGACCTATGTGCCCGAGCAAGCGTGGCTGCGCCTGGGGGCGCGGCTGCGCGACCCCAAGGCGAGCCTGCTGGGCGGCTTCGGGGTGGGTACCCCCCAAGGATTCGATTGGGTTCATCGACGGTTTAGGGCCGAGCCGGTGGAGGGCTACGAGTTGTTCGAGGCGAAACCCTTCGAGAACAAGCACATGCTTGCTAGGACGCCCGATTACTACGAGCGTCTGCGGGCGAGCTATGACGAGCTGTTCTATAGGCAGGAAGTCCTCGGCGAGTTTGTCAATGTCCGTGCCGGACAGGTGTACTACGGTTTCGACCGTCGGGAGCACATAGGGCAGTTTGAGCTCCGCCCGACTGAGCCGCTGCTCTGGACCTGGGATTTTAATTTACATCCGATGTGTTCGCTCATTTGCCAGCAGCATGGTGAAACGCTATACGTGCTGGATGAGATCGTCTTGGACTCTTCATCTACGCCTGAGGTTTGTACGGAATTTCTCGACCGCTATGGCGAGCATCTTGGTGGCGTCCAAGTGTACGGTGATGCCAGCGGCCACAGCGGGAGCACCTCATCAGGAACTTCGGATTATCACTGTATTCGTGAGTTCTTCACCCGGAATCGGCGACTCAACGGGGGGCTTTCGGTTGGAAGCGCAAACCCGCGCGTTCGGGACCGAGTCAACGCGGTGAACGCCTACCTACGAAACGCAAAGGGTGACCGAAGACTGCTGATTGACGGAAGGTGCAGGGAACTGATCCAGGACCTAGAGCAAGTCTGCTACAAGCCGGGCAGCACGCAACTGGACAAGGACGGCGATCCGAGAAGAAGCCACTTGTCGGACGCGCTGGGATACCTGCTATGGCAGGAGTTTCGACCTTTGAGACGGGTCGGTGAGCAAGCACGGCGATTGATGTGAACGGGATTGGGATGAAGAGCTTGGCCGGCTGGAGGATGACGTGATCGACCTACTCGACAGGGAACACCCGGAGTACCGCGACCGGGCGGAGATGTGGCAGCGGTACTGGGATTTCTACGTCGGTGGGGAGCAGCTTCGCCGCAATGCCAGCCAGTATCTGGTTCGCCGACAGAAGGAACCAAACGATGTTTACTCGGAGCGTCTGGCTAGAGTGTTCTACGAGAACTACCTGGGCTCTTGCCTCGATTGGTACGCCGCGACGCTGTTCCGCCGGCAGCCGGGTGTCTCGCTCCAAAGTAAGACGGAGAGCACGCAGAAGTTCTACTCCCAGTTTCTGGATGATTGTGATCGGCGCGGAACTAGGGCGTGTTAACACTAAGTCGCAAAAGCTGCTATACTCGGAGGTATGGAGATCACCGAGCAGCAATACCGCCGCATCGAGCCGGTCCTGCCCCGCCAGCGCGGCAATGTGAGCCTGCCGAACCTCACGGTTTTGAACGCCATGTTGTATGTCGCCGAGCAGGGCTGCAAATGGCGCGGCTTGCCTAAACGCTTCGGTAACTGGCACACCATTTATACCCGCATGAACCGCTGGTCGAAGAACGGCGTGCTCGACGCCGTCTTCGAGAAACTGCAGCGCGAGCAGCTGGCCCGCATCCGAATCGAAGCCGTGTCAATGGACTCGACCATCGTGAAGGTTCATCCCGACGGCACGGGCGCGTTAAAAAAACGGTCCGCAAGCGATCGGCAAATCCCGCGGCGGATGGACCACCAAGATTCATATGGTTGCCGCAAATGCTCGAACGGCGATAACCTTCGCTCTCTCGCCCGGCCAAGCGCACGACGCCCAGCAGGGCCGCGAACTGCTCGGTGGTCTGGGGCCACTGCCCGAGCCGCTGCCGCTGCTGATGGACGGCGCCCATGAGGACGATCAGACACGCCAACTGGCTTTGGATTTCGGATGGATTCCCGTCGTGCCGCCCCGGCGCACCCGCCTGGAGCCGTGGGAATACGACCGAGCGCTCTATCGCCGCCGCAACGAGATCGAGAGACTCTTCCGACGGCTCAAGGGATTCCGCCGCATCTTCTCCCGCTTCGACAAGCTCGACGTCATGTTCCTCGCCTTCCTCCACTTCGCCCTCATCGTCGAGGCTCTACGTTTCGATACCCTACGTTAGTGTTAACACGCCCTAGTCTGTTGGAAGTGATCCGGAAGACCTTCATTCGGGCGTTGATCTATCGCGAAAGCTTCGTGTTGGTCGATTTTCCGAAAGTTGCCGAGGCGGCGACGAACCGGGCGGCCGAGGATGCTCTCGGCAAGTCACGGGCGTACTTGGCGTCGTACTCTCCGAGGGAACTATTGAATCCCGCAAATTATTATGACACTTTTTGACAGTGTGGAGCATCTATATATGTATGGGCAACCCCAAAGGTGTGAAGCGGGATTTCAAGGCGCTGGAGAAGCGCCGTTTCGAAGCGATGCGGCTGCTCCACCAAGGCCACAATCAGTCCGAGACGGCGAGACGGCTGAACGTCGCTCGCCAAACCGTCAGTGAGTGGCGGCGGCAATACCGCGAGCAGGGTGCGGCCGGACTCCGCCAGGCCGGGCGCGCCGGACGCAAGCCGCTCCTCGATGCCGCACAACGCGAACGCCTGACGTCGCTGCTGCTGGAAGGCCCGGAAGCCCACGGCTTCCCAACGCCCCTGTGGAGCTGTCCGCGGGTGGCTCGGCTGATCGGAGACGAGTTCGGGGTCGCATACCACGCAGGCCACGCCTGGAAGATCCTGCGAGCGCTCGACTGGAGCCCGCAACGCCCGGCCGGAAAGGCGCGCGAGCGCAACGAAGAGCGGATCCGCACCTGGAAGCGCAAGACCTGGAAGCGCATTAAAAAAAAGCCCAAAACGAAGGCCGTACGCTCGTCTTCATCGACGAAAGCGGATTGAGTCAGAAGCCGCATCGCTGCCGCACCTGGGCGCCACGTGGCCAAACACCGGTGCTGCAGTTTAACTTCAACTGGGAGAAGCTTTCCGTCTCGGCGGGGCTGACGCTGCGTAACTTCTACTTCCGGCTCTATCCCGGTGCGATCGGCAAAGAGCAAGTGACCGACTTTCTCAAGGCGTTGGTACGTCATATCGATCGCCCGCTGCTGATCGTCTGGGATCGGCTGCCGGCGCACCGTAGCCGCCTGGTGCAAGAGTTCATCGAACTCTCCGAAGGCCACATCGCAACCGAGTACTTGCCACCCTATGCGCCGGAGTTGAATCCGGTGGAATACATCTGGGCTTACTGGAAGCAGCACGAGTTGCCGAACGTCTGTCCGAAAGACTACGGCGAGCTGAACGAGCGGGCCCGCAAGGCACTCCGCCGCATGTACCGCAAACCGCGTTTGATCACGGCCTTCTGGAAACAGTCTTCTCTTTGTTTTGACTGACTCTATATTATGCGGGAGTCAATAGGTGCGCCAGGACAACCCAGATGGAAATCCTGGCATAGACTCGCCTGCGAGGGGGCTGACCGATGGAATGCCCGCACTGTAGACTCATCAACCCCGAGACAACCCAACGCTGTGACTGTGGATATGACTTTACTACAAAGACCCTTGAGGAGCCGTACGACCGATCGCATTCTGTCGAATCGCATTCTGTCGAAACGAGTAGACTCGCCATTGTTGCCGGTGTCATGGGTGTCACCACGGCCCTTTTACCGCCGATCGTGGCGGTCATTGAACGATCGTGGGTCCCGTTCTTTACCCCATACCATCTTATTGAATCCCGCAAATTACTATGACACTTTTTGACAGTGTGGAGCATCTATATATGTATGGGCAACCCCAAAGGTGTGAAGCGGGATTTCAAGGCGCTGGAGAAGCGCCGTTTCGAAGCGATGCGGCTGCTCCACCAAGGCCACAATCAGTCCGAGACGGCGAGACGGCTGAACGTCGCTCGCCAAACCGTCAGTGAGTGGCGGCGGCAATACCGCGAGCAGGGTGCGGCCGGACTCCGCCAGGCCGGGCGCGCCGGACGCAAGCCGCTCCTCGATGCCGCACAACGCGAACGCCTGACGTCGCTGCTGCTGGAAGGCCCGGAAGCCCACGGCTTCCCAACGCCCCTGTGGAGCTGTCCGCGGGTGGCTCGGCTGATCGGAGACGAGTTCGGGGTCGCATACCACGCAGGCCACGTCTGGAAGATCCTGCGAGCGCTCGACTGGAGCCCGCAACGCCCGGCCGGAAAGGCGCGCGAGCGCAACGAAGAGCGGATCCGCACCTGGAAGCGCAAGACCTGGAAGCGCATTAAAAAAAAGCCCAAAACGAAGGCCGTACGCTCGTCTTCATCGACGAAAGCGGATTGAGTCAGAAGCCGCATCGCTGCCGCACCTGGGCGCCACGTGGCCAAACACCGGTGCTGCAGTTTAACTTCAACTGGGAGAAGCTTTCCGTCTCGGCGGGGCTGACGCTGCGTAACTTCTACTTCCGGCTCTATCCCGGTGCGATCGGCAAAGAGCAAGTGATCGACTTTCTCAAGGCGTTGGTACGTCATATCGATCGCCCGCTGCTGATCGTCTGGGATCGGCTGCCGGCGCACCGTAGCCGCCTGGTGCAAGAGTTCATCGAACTCTCCGAAGGCCACATCGCAACCGAGTACTTGCCACCCTATGCGCCGGAGTTGAATCCGGTGGAATACATCTGGGCTTACTGGAAGCAGCACGAGTTGCCGAACGTCTGTCCGAAAGACTACGGCGAGCTGAACGAGCGGGCCCGCAAGGCACTCCGCCGCATGTACCGCAAACCGCGTTTGATCACGGCCTTCTGGAAACAGTCTTCTCTTTGTTTTGACTGACTCTATATTATGCGGGAGTCAATATTTTGTTGGCCTTGCTTTTCGGTTCTTTTTCTCTTCTTCTTGTCGTCCCAATTTGCGTGTTGCTAGGAAGCTCCATTCTTAGTATGGTTGCCCTGGTCAGAATCGGGGTGAGTCACGGACGTGTGAAAGGAGCACGTTGGGCTTTAGTCGGGCTGCTTCCTTGGGTGACGTGGCTGCTGCTTTTCACATTCGTGGATTATTGTTAGCAGGGAAAGGGAAAGAGACAACTGCTGTTTTCTCACCTTTTCGTTTGGTTATTGGACCGTCGACAGTGCGTGTCCCCGTCACCACAACACAACCAAGCAAACAAACCCGATCACCCCGAGAAACAGTGCGGCCCAAATCACCGACCGCAGGTACCAAACCAGCCCGGCCTCCCCCACCGCAAACGGGTGCTTGGGCATCGGCGGCATCTCGTCTCTGGTGCTTTCGAGCCAGGTGCCTGCGGTCGCCGCGAGATGCGGCAAGTCCTCAGGCCGTAGTTCGTCGCCCTTCCTCAGTGAGGAATAGACCAGCCCACGAACCTCTTCGTCCTTCGCCCAGCCCAGCACCATACTCACCGCCACCATGGCGCCCGCTGTAACGACGATGCTCCACACGTATGCCCACCACGTGTTCGTCCACCACAGCGGCAGGGGCCATTCAAACATTTCACCTAGGAAAGAGCTGATGCCATAAGCGATTCCCGCCAAAAGCCCGGCTGCACCCGAGCGCCGGTGAACCCGCGTCATCGTGCCCATCAAGTAGATCGTGAACAGTGGCATTACGGCGACGCTGGTGATCCGCAAGTAGAAGACCAGCATCCCTGCTTGGATGAAAGGCAGGTATCCGAATGACACGGCAAGGACCAACGGTGTGGCCCATCGCGAGACGCGCAGATAGTGGGCATCATCCCTGTTCTTGACAAAGAAACGCGCGTAGATGTCGCGCGTAAACACCGCCGCCAGCGACGAGCCAATGGAATCGTACGTCGAGATGCCGCCCGCCAGCACGCCGGCCACCACCAGGCCCACCAGCCCGGGCGCCAGAAACTCTTGCACGAGCATCGGGTAAGCGCGGTCCACGGCTTCGAGCTCCGGGTAGACGGCCCGGGCGAGAATGCCCAGCGTGATGTTGAACCACATCACGACCGCGGTCACAACGCTGGCGACGAACGCCGCCATCTTCATGTCCCACTCCGACCTCGCCGCCAGTAGCCGCATGGCTTGCGAATGATTGACGACACAGTACGCCGTCAGGACCATCACCCACCCGAAGACGATCAGTGGCGCCGGCACGCCCGGCTCGTGGCGTCCCCCGACATGCATCATCGACTCCACCAGCGCTGGGTCGATCGAGCGGAGACGTTCCTCCAGCCCGCCCCAACCGCCCACCACGTTCCACAGCGTGAGCCACAGCACCAGCGAGGCGGTGAACATCATCACCGACTGCATCGCATCGGTGACAGCGACCGACTTAAGCCCGCCAGTGGCCGTGTAGGCGGCTGCGGCGGCTGCGATGGCGCCCACCAGCCACCAGGATCCGGCTCCCCACCCCGTGAGAATCGAGAACGTCAGGTACAACGAGAAAGCGACATTCCCCAACACGTTCGTGCGGTACTGGAGTTGAATCAACGCACTCAGCAGCCGCACCGATGGACCGAAGCGGTACTCCAGGTATTCGGCGTTCGTGAACATGCCGCTGCGGTAGAGCGGCAGGAAGACCCCATAGGCGACAACGAACCACCCGATCGGCAGGCCAAGCCACCAGGTGGTCAGGTTCGACACCCCGAACGTATAGGCCCCGCCGACAACTGCCACGTAGTCGCCGCTGTCGACCGCCGTGGCGAACATCGACATCCCGACGATCCACCACGGCAAGCCCTTGGCCGCGAGAAACCAGTCGAACGTTTTCGTGGTGCCGCGAGAGATGCGCAGGCCGTAGGCCACGATCGCCCCGTTGAGGACGATCAGAATCAGCCAGTCCAGTGCGGTCATGGAACCGCTGCTCCGTCGCGGCAGTGATCACTTAATCCGATCAAGAGGTAAGAGTACTACAGGCGCCGGCGCGCGTCAGAACCTACGTAGTGAAATCCTTGCCAAGATTGGCAGGAAACCTCTGGAGGGGAATCAGAGCCGCACCCGTTAGGGGTCGTTAAAAAATGGGGACAGTCCGCTTCGTGCCGCTTGCGAGACCTGAAAACAAAGAGGTTATGTGGGCGGCGCTCGGCACAGTCCCCATTTTTAACGGCCCCTTGGGGTGCGGGCAAGTGCCGCGCCGAAACACGGAAACCACTCTCGCCGCAGGTTCTCTTTTCGGCAGCCGGCCCGCCGAGAACGGAACCCTACGACGGTGCCGCCTCGGTAGCGGTCAACTCCTCGATGTGTTGCCGCGCCGCCTGCAGATGCCGGCCGACCACGACATCGAACGGGTCGTCGGGCGGCGGGTGCTCCATCAGATCGAAGTGGTGGTATTCGTCGCGGCCGCGTGCGAGCACGGCCCGCTGCCGCTCCTCGATCTGCACCTGCTTGACCTCGGGAGTCACATAGCGCGGGGCATAGCCGATGCGCTTACGGTCGGATCGGTTGGCGTTCGAGCCATGAATGATCTTGACGTGGTGGAGCGACATCTCCCCGGGTTGCAACACCAGGTCCACGACATCATCCTCGTCCACATCCACCTCGACCTCCTGCCCACGGCTGAGGAGGTTGTCATCCGCCCAGGTGTCGTTGTGCGGGTGAATCTGATGGGTGTGCGTGCCGGGAACCACCCGCATACAGCCGTTCGCGGGAGTGCTTTCGGTTAGCGCGATCCACGCGGTCGTGACCTGCGTGGAGCTAAGTCCCCAATACGTGGCGTCCTGATGAAAGGTGACAAACCCTGGATCGTGCGGCTGTTTGGGAAACACCGAGTCCGCCCAGCAGATGATGTGGGGACCGAGAACATCCTCGACGGCGTCCAATACGGCTTCATGCCGAACCAGATCCCATGCCCACCGGAAGTTCTTCGCCAACTGAGCCAGCTCGGTGGCTTTCGGCCTGCCGCCCAGGGCCGCTTCAAGTTCCTCGTAGGCTTCGCGAAATCGGCGAACCTGCTCGATCGAAAGCACCGGGATCGGAGCGGTGTATCCCTCGCGGTGGTACTGCTCGACCTGCTGCTGCGTCAGTCGTTTCGGCATCGAACCTTCCCGCGGCGGCCCGAGTCCCCAAGGTCTGAGGCGCCTACAAGCATTGTAGCCCCCGCCCAGCAGTCCGTCGATATCGGCCGGGCGACTCGAGGCGGGAGTCCGAGGGCGACTAACGAGACGTCACACAGCCGTGGACTCCGTAGAGGCAGAGACTTCCCCGTCCCACTGAACGACCGAACACACTTTCGGTAGGTTCGACGGACTGTAGCCTATCTCCGCATTCCTTCTGTCAAAGACGCTCTGGTGAATGAGAGACTTGTCCGGAATTTTCCGCTGGACCTTGCGCCACAGCCTGTAAAATCCTGTCCGCGACTCATGCTGCGAAGCTCTGTCGCCTGGATCGGGATTAATCTTCTCTTTGGAGTCCCAACCATCACGGAGCCGTAGGCCGGTCGCCTTGGCTTTCAGAAGCATCCATTGCAGGGCTGAATCGGATAATCCCCTTTGTGGATACCAGCCTCCGACATCGGAGTGTGCACCGGCGAACCACACCTGTTCGATCGTTTGTTCTGGTTGCTTGTTCGTTTCATCCCAAAGATTCACGGAGAACTTGGTACGTTTTTCGTCGATCGACATTGAGTGGTAGCCGAACATGATCTCTCCATGCAGGTTGGGGTCGAAGAAGCGCTTGCCGTAGAAGTGACCGAGCGAAGCTACCGTGTCCCAGACGCCGATGAAATAGGGCTTGCACTCGTGACAGTAAGTTTTTTTGAACCCCCGGGCAATCTCATCGTTCCCTCGCGTGTTGTAGAGCTTCGACACATAAGGGAGCAGATTGCGGCTGCCCTTTTGGAGAAGCCCACATTTAAAGAGCATGCCCGCCAAGGACCGAGCCGTGAATGCCCCGCGGCTGAATCCGAACAGATAGATCCGATCGTCGTTGTGTGGGTCGTAGTGCTCCATTATTGAATCCCGCAAATTATTATGACACTTTTTGACAGTGTGGAGCATCTATATATGTATGGGCAACCCCAAAGGTGTGAAGCGGGATTTCAAGGCGCTGGAGAAGCGCCGTTTCGAAGCGATGCGGCTGCTCCACCAAGGCCACAATCAGTCCGAGACGGCGAGACGGCTGAACGTCGCTCGCCAAACCGTCAGTGAGTGGCGGCGGCAATACCGCGAGCAGGGTGCGGCCGGACTCCGCCAGGCCGGGCGCGCCGGACGCAAGCCGCTCCTCGATGCCGCACAACGCGAACGCCTGACGTCGCTGCTGCTGGAAGGCCCGGAAGCCCACGGCTTCCCAACGCCCCTGTGGAGCTGTCCGCGGGTGGCTCGGCTGATCGGAGACGAGTTCGGGGTCGCATACCACGCAGGCCACGCCTGGAAGATCCTGCGAGCGCTCGACTGGAGCCCGCAACGCCCGGCCGGAAAGGCGCGCGAGCGCAACGAAGAGCGGATCCGCACCTGGAAGCGCAAGACCTGGAAGCGCATTAAAAAAAAGCCCAAAACGAAGGCCGTACGCTCGTCTTCATCGACGAAAGCGGATTGAGTCAGAAGCCGCATCGCTGCCGCACCTGGGCGCCACGTGGCCAAACACCGGTGCTGCAGTTTAACTTCAACTGGGAGAAGCTTTCCGTCTCGGCGGGGCTGACGCTGCGTAACTTCTACTTCCGGCTCTATCCCGGTGCGATCGGCAAAGAGCAAGTGACCGACTTTCTCAAGGCGTTGGCACGTCATATCGATCGCCCGCTGCTGATCGTCTGGGATCGGCTGCCGGCGCACCGTAGCCGCCTGGTGCAAGAGTTCATCGAACTCTCCGAAGGCCACATCGCAACCGAGTACTTGCCACCCTATGCGCCGGAGTTGAATCCGGTGGAATACATCTGGGCTTACTGGAAGCAGCACGAGTTGCCGAACGTCTGTCCGAAAGACTACGGCGAGCTGAACGAGCGGGCCCGCAAGGCACTCCGCCGCATGTACCGCAAACCGCGTTTGATCACGGCCTTCTGGAAACAGTCTTCTCTTTGTTTTGACTGACTCTATATTATGCGGGAGTCAATAGATGGTCACTTGAACGTCGCGGGAAGTGGCTTTGTCGCTCGCTGGCTGGCAGACCGTTTCTCGAGAGATCTTGGGCATGGACTCTAATCAGGAAATCGCAAAATCTCCATCCCGGCGAGTCTCGGTCATCGTTCCCTGCCGAAACGAAGTTGCCCACATAGGGCCTCTTCTGACCTCGGTCCTGAAGCAGGCGGCGAACGCGGCGTTCGATGTGGAAGTCCTTGTAGTCGACGGTGCGAGCGATGACGGAACCCGAGGCGCCCTTCGGAATTTCCAGCACCAGTATCCGATGATTCGCATCCTCGACAATCCTGAGCAGATCGTGTCGACCGGGTTGAACCGAGCGATCGGAGAGGCCACAGGGTCGATCATCGTCCGGATGGACGCCCATACTCACTACGCGCCGGACTACATTGCCCAGTGTCTCCGCGCACTCGACGAGTCGGGCGCCGCCAACGTGGGTGGCCCGTGGATCGCGAAGGGTGACAACTATGTGTCGCGAGCTGTCGCACTGGTTTTCGATTCACTCCTTGTCTCCGGCGGAGGCAGAGCGCATTGTAAGTCCTACGAAGGCCCCGTCGATACGGTCTATCTCGGCTGCTGGCGCAAGGAGACATTTCAGAAATACGGTCTGTTTGACGAGTCGCTGGTCCGCAGCCAAGACAACGAGATGAACCTGCGCATCCACCGTGGGGGAGATACGGTCTGGCAAAGTCCCCGTATTCGTTCCCGGTACGTCCCACGCGGAACCATCGCGAGTTTGTTCCAACAGTACAGTCAGTACGGTTATTGGAAGGCCGCCGTCATCAGGAAACACCAGTTGCCCGCGTCTCTGCGGCAGCTTGTGCCCGGTGCCTTCTTAACGTCCCTTGTGGTCTTGGCGGCGGCCTCGCCGCTGTCGGGCACAGCGCGCCTGTGTCTCGTGTCGCTGCTTGCCGCCTACGGAGCGGCGGTGGCGATGGCAACGTTCGCTGCCTGCCGCACTCGCCAAGCGCTCTCGCTGCTACCAGTCGTACCCCTGGTGTTCGGCGCCTTTCATTTTGGTTTCGGATACGGTTTCCTTCGTGGCGTACTGGACTTCTATCTCTTGCGCCGCCGCAGCAACCCGAACTTCGAGTCTCTCACCCGCATTTCCCAGAGAACGTAGGACGGAAGTTGTCGCTTCCGGCCAATCGGTTCCATGGCAAGCATTTTTGAGGAGGAGTTCGTTCCCTCGTCGGCCGCCCCGGTGGCTCGCAGGAGCCTGGGAGGTTGGAATCCGGTGCTCGGGGAATGGATCGACGAACAAACTCGGTGGCCCACACCGCGCTCCGAGCAAGCACGGAATGCCCTGTTTTGGGGTCTCAAGCGTACGCTCGACTTTGTCCTCGCCGTGTCGGGAGCTCTCCTGGCCGCGCCCTTGCTCTTGTTGGCGGCCGTCACGATCAAGCTGGACTCGCGCGGTCCCGTGCTCTATCGCCAGCGGCGTATCGGATTGCGCCAGGACCCCTTTGAGCTGCTGAAGCTTCGTTCGATGTATGTTGACGCCGCCACAGCCCAACCTGAGGCACGATGGACGCAAGTCGGTGATCCGCGGATCACCCGCGTCGGCAGGCTGCTGCGCCGGTACCGGATCGACGAGCTTCCACAGTTGTGGAACGTGTTGCGTGGCGAGATGAGTTTTGTGGGGCCGCGTCCCGAACAAGTCCCCATCGCGGCACGACTCACGTCCATCGCTCCTGACTACCGGCTACGGCACCTGGTGCGGCCGGGCATCACCGGCTGGGCTCAGGTCCATGCGGGCTACTGCGCCAGTGACGACGCTTCGTTGAAGAAACTCGTCTACGATCTTCAGTACGTCCGCGAGATGTGTTTGTCATTGGACATCAAGATCTTCTACCGCACCGTGGCCGTCGTCCTGACGGGCCGGGGTTCCCGCTGAATACCTTGGACTCACTTAGCAGACCGTTTCATAAACACGGTCACGTATCTGAGCCGGCATCCGCCGCCATCCTGGGCAGGCACCGGGGCCCGCCCCTACGTGGCAGACCGAAACGCAACCGTAGTTGCGCACCACACTAGTTAGTCCCCACCGCCCGGTTCACTGCATGCTAAGTACTCAGAATTTCACACGCTCCAACGTGCTTCAACGCGCAGCGCACTACGGTAGCATGATCCCCCGGTCGGCCAGTCCTGCCTTGACCGCCCGATAATTCCGTGCTACCTCGTCGTCCGTGAGGTAGCGTCGATAGTACAGTGCGGCGGCGACCTCCCCATCGAAGTAATTGCCGCCGGCATACTGACCGATGGCCCGGTACGTACTGTCGAATATACCCGACGCCGGCGTCGCCGTATCTGCAGCAATGAAAGTGTCTAAGTTCAGAAGCTGGTCCTGAACGACGCCCGCCTGCCACCGAAACGTCATCATCTTCCACAGCCCATCGTCGGGGATGGCTCCGGACAGCCCTTGCACCAGCGCGGAACTCACGCTAGCGCTCAGCCAGAAACCGACTATTGTGTCAGTGAAAAAACGGATGTACGAACCGCCCGCATTGTGGCCGAACAAAGTCCGGTCGACCGCGGCCGCCGTGCCCGGGGTCTTCTTGAAGACGATCTGCAACGTGAGGGCCTCGGCGTTCTGGGTGACGGCGGCCGGCGTCAAGACGAAGTCGTTCGCGGCGTCAAAGTTCAGACGATGCGTCCGCCACATTGGGTCATTCACGTCTTCGAACGTAGACGGACCGAGGTGCCCGTCCTGCCCCCTTCCGCTGCGATCGACGACCGCCTGATTGTCGGTCGTCTGCTCATACGTCACCGGCGACCCGCCCGTGTTGAGCTGCCCGCCCCAGACAACAATCGAACCCGTCAGCGTCACATCCTCGGCGCCACCGAGTGTGCCAGAGTAGGCCGGCACGATGGAACAACGCACCTCGCTGTTGCCCGACCCGTTGTCGGTCTCCGTGACCGCCACCCGCCAATAGCTCCCCTCATCCGACACCAACATCGAGCCGGCTCCCGTTCTCACGGCCGATGCGCCGGTCTTGGTGTTGATCTGTCCGGCCGTTAACGGTTCCGTCACTCCGCCGGCAGGCTGTATCCGAAACTCGGGGAACCGCGACTCGTCATCGTCCTTCTTCACGTACACCGAGAAGGTGTAGGCGTCGGTGGACGAGACGATCGGAACTGCCTGCAGATACACCTGGGTCGCGGCCGCACTCTGGTCAGCGACACTGTCGGCGGTCACGTCTCCGCGCGGCGAAATCTCCAGATTCGCCGTCACCGGCCCCGTGCCCCAAACGGCGTTCTCGATCTCTTCGGAATGCCGCAACAGGTTGTTCTTCTGAAGATCGTAGTGCGCCTCGAGACCGGCATGGACGAGCCCCGACTTACGCGTGTGAAGTAGTAGCAGTGACATTTTCTTTTCTCAATAAAAGGAAATAGTCGAGGGGGAAGCCGAGGAAAAGCCCGTATCCGCACGATCTTTACGGGCTAACACCTCAACTTCCCCCTTTGCCGTCAGACTATCACGCGGTCTGTGCCGAACCGGGGGCTGTAAATCACAAAGTGTTGAAAGAGAGGAAGTTAGAAGTTCAAAACTTCTGTGACTGGATTCTCGACGGAAGCGCAGCAGGCGTGGCAACGCTCGCTGATTGCCGCGATCCGTGCATCAGTGGTGGCGGTGATTCCCCGCCGCGATTACCAGCCGAGCCGGACCGGGCGAGCAGAGATTGCTCTACCGGGTCCCGCAGGCAAGGGCTACCTGAAACCGCTGTGCCGGGCTGTCGAACGCGCTTAACATTCTGCTTCCACGGCTCAGCCACGGCGCGACTCGCCAGGTGAGCACAAAGGTGCCGAATTCGGGCTCAGTTGCCGGCAACTCCCCCTGAAAGTCCCCAATGGGCTGCTGTACCCGCCAGCCCGACATGGGGATGGTCATTGTCTGGCCTCGGTACAGCCCGCGCAGACCCCGCCCGAAGTAATCCCGCACATTGCGCAGTTCGTAGCGTGCTCCGGCGGGAATCCCCAGTGTCGACAAGTCGGCCTGTACAGAGCATTCGCCGCCCCAGTTGTAGACAACGATGGTGGCGCGGTTCGCTTCGTACTGATTCGCCCGCACAACGACCAGCGTATCCGTCGGCTCCGGCTTCCCATCGCCAAAGTACCGGTTGTCGGGGAAGCGCCGCCGAAACGAGTCGTTTGAGACTTCGATCGTTCCGTCTCCGTTGCCGTAGGAGGTCTTGCCGTAGAAGTGATTATCCGCGACTGTGACTTCCTCGCAGTGGTGGATCTCAACCGCGGTGCGCCCCGGCCCTTGCGAAAAGACGTTCCGCCGTATCGTCAGTCCCGCACAACCTCCCTCGGCCTGCCCGAACGTGTTCGAACCGTGCCTCGCGCCCGAGGCGTAGTACGTGTAGTTTTCAACGAAAGCGCTGTTGCGATGGTCTGTATTGGAGTTTCCGAACATCAGGTTGTAGTGCAACCCGCCACGCCCGATGCCGTTGTTGAACAACACGTTGCCCTCAACCAGAAAGTTGCTGAAGACGTTGTTGAACGACCCGTACCCTTGCAGCGCCTGCCGGAAGTGCTGGAACAACACGTTGTCGCGGATCAGCTTGGCAGGCGACGTCGATCGATTGCGGATGTAGAAGCCCGGCCCATGGCTGCGGTCGGGCGCGTCCCAACCGCTGTTGTAGGCGATGGTGTCGTACAGTTCGATGCCCGACGGCTGGGACTCAAAGAGCGTCGTGCCCACGTCGTGGATCACCAGATTGATGAGCTTGGTTCCAGGTCCGCCTTGGCTGTGGACGCCGATGCCCCGTGGGTCGGCTTGACTGCCGCTCACATTCGTCCAGCGAGTCAGGCTGGAGTTCATGATCCCGAAGCCCCAATACCACGCGTGTTCACCGACGATGCGCAGGCAGTCCGAACCGGGCTGTTTGGCGGTGATGGCGATGCAATCCAGCGTCGCCCTTTCGTTACTCATCTCTCGCACGACGATCGGCCGCCCTGGCTCACCGCGTAATGAGCTGACCAGAGTGTCGTCGGGCACGTACCGGCCACCCCGCAGCCGGATCGTGTCACCGGCCTGTACGCGCACCGGATGGGACAACGCCGTCGCGATGTCCCAGGGACGCCGACGCGATCCATTCCCGCGCGGACTGCCGTCTGGGGTGACATAGAAATCTCTCGCTCCCAGTTCCGGACCCGCCAAGGCGACTCCACACACAAAAACCACGGCCCACCGAGAATACCAGGCATAAGGCTATACCTCCGACACAACGGCCTACGGTTAGCACCAGTAGGCAAGTCGGCTTAATCGGGTCTTCGCTACAGCAAGCGAATCTTGTGGACGGACGCTGCCCCAGCTCTTCCACCGCCTTGCAGGTCCCCTCTGAGAAGGCTAGGACGAGCCTTGCGGCCACCATCCATCTGCTAGCGTGGAACGGGGCTTGCGGGACCGCGGTGTAACGGTCAAGGGCCGGAAACAGCAAGCCGGGCGGGGGTAAGGAGCAGTCCTCAGAACCGGAAGAGGCTCAGCGGCTCTCGCGGCAACGCCTCGGCCATTCCGTCAACAAGCCCGCTACCGGCCCGAGGTCTCCCGACTTCGGAACGGCCCGCGGCTGACGTTGCCTACAGCGGCAAATGAGCAGTTGCCATCCGCCGCTAGTATATCCCCAAGGTGTCACAAAACGAGGGAATTGCCGTGTCGAAGTGGCACCAAAGCGCTTTGCGGCAGTGTTGTTTTCGAGGCCCATGCACCCGAGTAATACTTCAAGGACCGCCAGTGATCTCACTGATGCGATGGCAGTTATCTTGATCGATCCTGGACGGTGGAATCAAAGTGATGTGCCCGCCGTAGCACCTTGGGTTCACCCAGAGAAAAATCCCGAAGTTCTGTGACCGGCAGCCGGCTTACCCCCAGCCGGGCCGCGACTGGCCCCGCAAACCGTTAAGGAGTGGTAGGCAACCGCCTCGCCTCACCCGTAAACCGTTCAACCCGACGCGCCACGGTAAGCCTCGTCCAATAACTCCACCACATGAAGCACCCGCTGATTCTTCCCGTACTTCTCCACACCCACCCGAAGCTGCAGCAAGCACCCCGGATTGGCCGTCACGATCGTGTCCGCCCCGGTGGTTTCGATCATCTGCATCTTCTTCTTGAGCAGAGCCATCGACATGTCGGTGTGTTCCACGTTGTACACACCGGCACTGCCACAGCAGATTTCTGAAAGCGGCAGCTCCCGAAACCGAAGGCCTGGGATGGCGGCCAACATTTTCCTGGGAGGAGTGCGCACCTTCTGGCCGTGCAGCAGGTGGCAGGAATCCTGGTAGGTCACGGTGAGGGGCAGGGAACTGAGATTCTCGTTCAGTTCGATGCTGGCCAGAAACTCGCTGACGTCCTTTACCTTGGAAGAGAACGCCGTCGCGCGGGCATGCCATGCGGGATCATGTTCGAACAGCTCGGGGTACTCTTTGACCACCGAACCGCAACCCGCGGCGTTCGTGATAATGGCGTCATAGCCGCCCTGTTCAAACGCCTCGATGTTCTGCTTCGCCTGACGCCGGCCCAGCTCCCTCAGGCCGGCGTGGACCTGCAGCGCTCCACAGCAGCCTTGCTCCGCAGGCAAGCTCACTTCGCAACCGTTGCGCTGCAGCACGCGCACCGTCGCCTCATTCATCCGCGCGAACGACAGGTTTGCGATGCAGCCCGCGAGCATCGCGACCCGATACTTCCGCTCACCCTTGGCCGGAAACGTCTTACCAAC
Organism: Bryobacterales bacterium; assembly: GCA_965248255.1. Taxonomy (GTDB): domain Bacteria; phylum Acidobacteriota; class Terriglobia; order Bryobacterales; family UBA6623; genus JAKZVK01. Next base: position 139,168 of record CBDFIW010000004.1, on the reverse strand, counting down.
CTGCCCGAAGAAGAAAGGCGGTTCGGCCGTTGGGCTCAACTGCTCCAACTCGGCCAGACGGCCAAAGGGCTTGAGGATGCCCAACTTGCGCACCAACCATTGCAGGCCGCTGCAACGGTAGGCCCACAGTTTGTAGCCTACGACCTTGAGTAAGAAGGGACTGGTCAGCAAACGGTCGTAAACGAACCAGCGGACCAGGCGTTCGAGCCATCCATGAGTGCGGCTCCCTTCGATCTCCGCCCGCGCGGCTTCAACCAACTTGCCGTACTGCACGCCGGATGGGCAGGCGGTTTCGCAAGCCCGGCACGCCAGACACAAATCGATGTGTTCAACGTAGTCGTCGTTGATGGCAAGCCGGCCCTCGCGGACCTGCACCATCTGATAAATGCGCCCCCGCGGAGAGTCCATCTCGAGCCCCAGCTCCCGATACGTCGGACAGGCATTCAGGCATAGCCCGCAATGGACGCAACGGTCGAGGTCCTTCTGCTGAGGTACGTCGAAGGGCTCCGGTGATGGTGCGGCGGTAGGGCTCACGTGGGGGTCCAGGTTGAACCGAGGCTTCGGAAGAAGCAAACGGCCTCTAGTGTAATATGCCCTCTCTTGCCATTCCGGCCTTAAATCCGAGTGAACAATCGACCGGGATTGAGCAGATGATGCGGATCGAGCGCATCCTTGATACGCTGCATCACCTCGAACTGTTCGCCCGGGTCCGCCCAGCTCTCCAACGACCGCTTGACCGCCACCGGAGCAGACTCCACGCAAGCGACCAGGCCGGCCTCGCGAAAGGCCGCCAGGCAGCGTCCGGCTTGCTCGGCCTGGCCGCACAACACAAAGCCAACCCCGGCGGCCGCGCGGGCAAGCACGGCTGCGCCGGGCACGGCTTGCTCGGTGAGGTCGAATATCTCAGCAATCTTCTTCGGCTCAGAAGAGACACGCAGCACGGTTCCTTCCTCCACGGCCTCCACGGCCGAGAAGTCCCGTACCGGCTGCCAGACGCCCTCCGCCTCCGTGCCCGCAAACGCCAAAAACTGATCGACGCCCGCTTCGCTTGCCAGTTTGGAATAGTCCCGCTCGTACCTCTCGACAACCGGTCGGCTTCCGGTGGCCTCCAGCAAGAGCGCATAACCCCTACCGTCGAGACCGGCACGTTCGACGGCTGCCGGATTCAGGAGGTCGATCGCCACCGGCTGAAGGACGCTCTGCAAGATCTCCTTTCGCAGCTTCAACAGCGGCTCGATCCTTCCCGCCCAGCAACCAAACGTACGCTCCTCCTCGGGCTTAGGAAACACCTTGAAGTTCACGCTCGCGATGGCCGCCAAGGTGCCGAACGAGCCGATCATGATCTTGGCCATGTCGAGCCCGGTCACATTCTTGACCACCATGCCCCCCGACTCGACGGTCTTGCCTTCGATCGTGATCATCTTCATCCCGATGACCAGGTCGCGCGCCGCCCCGTAGCGTCGCCGCCGCGGGCCGCTGCCGTTCGTCGCGATCGCACCTCCCACGGTGGCACGGTCGGCGAGTGGCGGATCGAGGGGCAGAAACTGCCCTTCCGCTTGGAGTGTTTCTTGCAGCTCGCGGTAACGCATGCCCGCTTCGACACTCACCGTCAGGTCCTTCGGTTCGTAGGAAAGAACACGGCCAAGGCCGCGGGTTGAAAGCACAACGTCGCTGTCAGCGACCGCGCCTCCCATCGTCCGCTTTGTGAAGGCCCCGCCCAACTCAACGGTCTGCTTGCGGCTGCCGCAATCGCCGAGCGCCTTCGCGAGTTCCTCGACGCTCGACGAAGCTATCTCCACCGGCATCCCTCTATGGTAAGCACACCGCTTCTGGATGGGTGCCGAGGGTTTGCTTCCGAGCCGTGACCGTGAGGGAGCGGTCGTACTTATCTCGACCCAGCGTTCGCGAAAAGATCCGCCTGAGCCCACTTACTGACGCACGCGGCACACAACCCGCTGCAACCCGCGAGCGAAGGTCAGCCGGTATTCGTTTGTCGATTGAGAGATTCACCTACTCGGCAAGCAGCTCCCGCAATCGCTGTGCCAGGTCGGCCCGCGGTACTTCCTGTTGCCCGAAGCGCTCGGCCTTCCACTCGTCATGGCTGCTCACCTCAGCGGCCTTTTGCCGGCCCTCGCCCATTTCTTTCAGCGTGACCACGCCCCGCTGCGCTTCGTCCGAGCCCATGATGACGACGAAGGGGATCTCTAGCCGGTCGGCGCGTTGCAGTTGCTTGCCCAGCCGTTTGGCCTTGCCTACGTTGATCTCCGCCCGGATGCCCGCCCTCCGTAGTTCGTACGTAATGGCCAGGTACTCAGACGTGAGGTCGGGATCCATCGCGGTAACCAGCACTTGCGTCGTCGTGCGTTCAAGACGAATGCGCTTCAGCTCAATGAGCGCGGCTAGCAGCCGATCGACACCCATGGAAGCACCCGTTGCTGGGATCCGCTTGCCGGTGAAACGCGTCACGAGGTCGTCGTAACGTCCGCCGGCAAAGACCGAACCGAACTGCGGCGCGTCGAGCAGAACCGCCTCGAATACCGGACCCGTGTAGTACGCCAGACCCCGCGCGATGCTCAAGTCAATCACGACACGGTCGCTGCCGTACCCCAGCGACCCGAGCTGCGAAGAGATCCTCTCAACGACGTCAATTTCATCCGGCGCATGGGCGACTTCAGAGAACAGCTCGCGCAGCTTGCGCACAACCTCGTCGCGGGTCTCACCGGTCGTGTGAAGAAAGTGGTCGATCTTCCCGACCTGTGCGGACGTGAGTCCGAGCCCGGCAATCGGCGCGCCCGACTCATCCTTGTACCCGCTGGTCAATTCCAACTTCATCTTGTCGATGCCGATCTTGTCGAGCTTGTCGAGCACGCGGAAGACGGCCGGGCCGCTGTCCTGCGGGACGCCTGCGTAGTCCAGCAGTAGATTGAGAATCTTCCGGCTCGAGAACCGAACACGGTACGGCCCCACGTCGAGCGCATCGAGGGCATCGCACATGCCGGTTAGGATTTCCGTGTCGGCGATTTCAGACTCCGCGCCCACCGAGTCCAAGTCGAACTGCGTGAACTCACGGTAGCGGCCGGGTTCGGGTTTATCCGCGCGCCACACCGGTGAAACCTGGTAGCGCCGGAACGGAAGCACCAAGTCCTGGTACTGCGAGACGACCCTCGACAACGGCACCGTCAGATCAAACCGCAGCCCCAGTTGCTCTTCTTCAGGATTCGTAACGCGGAAGATCTGTTGTTGGGCCTCCTCGCCCGCTGATCCGGAGAGCACATCGAGGAACTCCACGGCCGGGGTGTCTAGCGGCGAGAAGCCGTACAACTCGTAGACGCCGCGGATCGTGTCGATCATCCGCTGCCGCGCCAGCATGTACTCGGGCAGAAGGTCACGCAAACCGCGTGAAAGGCGAGGTTCAACCATCAGGACGTGCGAAGCGATTTCAGAAGGATGGAGCGGCTATCCGCCCCCGACTAATCGCCCCCCCCTACTACTCGCCCAGGGTAGCATTCCGCCCGGCGAGCCCGCCTCTCTCGAACCGAGACGCTGGTCATGTGTTCGGCGAGGCACCCCTCGCCCTTGCCCGCCGGGTCCCAGGACGATAGAGATGCTGTGGTTGCCAGGACGAGGGTGACCACCGGAAGCCGTCCTCAAACCGCAACTCAAGGAGGTAGTCCGTCTCGCGCCGGCAGCAAGCGATCACCTCCGCGCGTTCGTCGAAGCCCTCCGCTTTGATCCTGAGATGCCGCCCGGGAGGGCAGGGGTCTTCCACGGCGATCCGCATTCCGCCTGCACCGATCTCCTCCAGTACAACGGTTTCGGACGGCCCGGCCGGCTCCGCGGATTCAAGCCGCACCAAGTGAGAGCACAGCCACCAGTGCTCTTGATCGCGCCGGCTCTCGGTCGGAGAGGGATCACTCATGCGTCCCTCCACTACTAGCCGTCATCCGAACAAGAGTGTCAACCTTTGAAGAGCGCCCGAGCGGGATGTGGCGTAGGGCTCCAGCCTTGCCGAGTCTCGATTCTTCGAGACTCAGGACGGCAAACGACCGAGTACCCGCTGTTGGCCGCGGACCTGAGAACCGAGGAATCGGGCCGTGACACAGGACGGGGCAAGCCTGGAGGCTTACACCACATGAGCTCCGACTTGTCGGTTTGAGTTCCCAGACCTCGCTACACCTTTGCAAGAGCCCGTTCCCTGCTTCGCGTACGGCTGCCATCCTGACGCGGCCCAGTGTAGCGCGATACCGGCATCGGGATGATCCCCGAAGCAATGCCAGGTTGACCAGATCGTCATAGATGACCGCCAAGCCGCGTTGTTCTGATCATCACCCGCCAACGTCGCGTGAACGTCGGTGTTTTGCCGCGCCGACATAGTCTGATACGGGCATCCGCCGCACGGCGCGACACAGCGCGTCACTCGATCGCATAGACCGTCTGACGGGTGAAGGTGGCGTCGTGCATGCGGAAGTCTTCCACGCGCAGCGTCGTCTCAAAACGGCCGGCCGGTAGCCATTCGAGGAACGCCAGCTCGGCATCCGCGAGCCAATCGTCTCCGATACGAGCAACGACTTCGTCGCCGTTCGTCAACTCCAGCGGAAAAGGAAAGGTTCTTTCGGTACCCGAAATTCCTGAGCCGGTCAGGGTCCGATGAAACCTCTTTCTGCTCTCGTCGGGCCCCGCCATGAGCATCTCTCGACGCACCGGATTGATCAGCAGGATTCGTGGAAAGGGCCTCGGATCCAGCCGGGATGGGAGGTGACGGTCGCGCAGAGTGACGTGTAGCTCTGCCTCGCCGCGCGAAATCCGTCGTATCACTGCGGCGACGGATCCTTTCTCGAAGCGTGCGCCCACGGAGAGAGGAACGGTCCCGGCCACGCGGTAGCGGAAGGCTCGGCCGCGGGCCGTGGCGCTAAGTGTACCGGGGTGGGCGATCAACTCGTCGAAGGTTGGCCAGCCCAGCGTTCTGATTGCTATCGGTGTAGGTTCGGGCCGCTGATTCCCCGCCCAGCGATAGCCAGGGAGAGCCCCCTCCTCTCCCCGTCCCAGAGCTGAAGACGCACACGAGTTACGTCTGAGTACGAAGGCAGGGTCGCCCAGCCGCGGCGCCAGTTCGCCTGTGATTTGCCGGATTTCGAAATCGAGTCCGGGCGATCCACTGCGGGCCTCGATTTGACCGCGTATCGCCATTACTCCGCCGCCTTCTCTTTTCGCCTGGAAGGCCCCGTCGGCAGAGGGCGAGCTGAATACGAGCTGCGGATATGCAGCCGCGCGATCGCTGAATATGTGCAGCACGTCCCATGGCCACAATGCATCGACGAACACCGCGAGCACGAAACCGATCCCTAACCCGACAAGGGACCGCCGTGTCTTCCGCGTCAGGTATTGGTAGGACGTTAACAGTCCGCCTGAAACGATGATCACGACCCAAAAGACGATCCTCCTGGACGGCTCTCCTTCCACGAGCATTCGGGAATTGAAGAAAGTCACATCGAACAGAGACTGGACCACGGACGAAGCAACGTCAAGGGCCAGGAACCCCGCGAGCCAAGCCACGAAGTAAACCGGCAGAGAGGGAGTCACCGCCGCCAGAACCACACTTGCGATCACCATGGAAACCAAGGGACCGCACGTTTCGAGCAGAAGCAGGGGATAGCGCTCCGCCTCGAGTCCGTACACCATCCACATACTCGTCGCGGAGAGAACCAGCGGGGCGAAGACAAGAGCAAGGAGAAAGGCGGCTTTCGCGAGCACAAGCGAGCTACGACGCACCGGTCGGGTGAGCCAGAACGCCGTCGTACCGACCAGCGGTTCCTGCTGAACCGCCATGCCGACCACGCCTATGACAGTGGGAATCAGCAACAACTGGAGGGGGCCGAAGCTCAGGTAGGTCTCCTCGGTGAGCGGATCTCGCAGGGCCAGCACGTCCTGCAGCAACAGCATTCCGTAGAGCAAACTCAGCAAGGGCCAAAGTCGTCGAAGGTCTTTTTTCAGAAGGTGCCAGGCTTGGTTCATGATCGGGCCCCCTTGTCGTTCGCTGCGCGCGCCAGCGCCACGAAGATCTCTCGTAGCGTCATCGGCGAGGCGGAATAGCCGGCCTCGGGTGGGAAGGACGCTCGCGAGGTTTGCTCGGTCCGCTGCGGTTCGTATTGCGTGTCGACAAAACGCACTACGCCGTCGGCGGTCTTGGGCGAAAGCCAGTCCCGCGGCCATGCAGCGGGCATCTGTCAGGGCCGCGGAAGCGTTACCTCAATCTCTCGAAAGCGTTCCTGAAGCGAACCCAATGCCCCGGACAGGACGAGACGCCCCTCGCGGATGAACCCGACATGGCCTGCCAGGTTCTCGATCTCGGACAGATCGTGCGAGGAGACGAAAATGGTCCACTCCTCTTCTCCGCTCAACTCGAGCATGCCTTCGATGATCTCGTCGCGCACGAGCGGGTCCAGTCCGCTGAAGGGCTCGTCGAGCACAAGCAGACGCGGCCACCATGGCAACTTTCATCTTCATGCCGCGCGAGAAGGTGCGAATCTTGCGGTGCGGCGGCAGGTCGAACATGCGGAGAAGCCTCCCACAGAGACCGTCGTCCCAGGTGGGATAGAAAGGCTTGCAAAAAGCGAGCAACTGCTCGGGGGTCATCCACTCGGGAAGAACCTGGTTTTCCGAGACATATCCGATGCGCGCTAGGTCGGCCGGCTGTAGTTGGATGGAGTCCCGCCCGAAGACGGCGGCGCGGCCGCCGGAGGGGTCGAGCAGGTTCATGAGAACCTTGATGGTCGTCGTCTTACCAGCGCCGTTGGGGCCGAGGAAAGCGTAGATGCTGCCCTGCGGCACGCCGAACGTCAGGTCTCGGACGGCTTCCGTCCGCCCAAAGTGCCGCGAGAGTTGTTCGAACTCGATTACGTGCCTCATATCTCCTCCATGACCGTATTGGGGGCGAGTTTCGACCGCGAAGATAACCGCTGCCAGTGCTTCTTCAGCGCGTCGATCAGCTCACTTTGTTCGAGCGCCAGCCGCTTGGCCTCGACGACCAGTTGCTCCAAGTCGTCCTCGATCAATGCGGCACGGTCCCGCGTCGAGACTTCCCCTCGTTCGGCGACGACGGTCCCAATCCCTGGACGCACCTCGATCAGCCCTTCATTGATCAGCTCCGCAACGACCTTGTGTGCCGTGTTCGGGTTGATCTTCAGCGCCTGACTGAGGGCGCGAACCGACGGGAAACGGTTGCCCGGACGCAAGCCCCCGCTCACCAGACTCTTCTTCGCGGCATAGACGACCTGCCGGTACGCGGAGACTCCGGGCTTGAAACGAACCTTGAACGGAAGCATAGTGTACTAGGTATAGTAGTACACATAGAATACCGGCTTGTCAAGACTTTTCCCAGCGCGTCACGAGGAGCCCGCAACAAACTGCGTACACTATGCAGATGGTCGGAAAGACGTCATCGCTAACCCGCCGCCAGGTGCTTCGCGGCGTCGGGGCGTCGTCGGCAGCGCTCCTCGCCGGGTGCCGGTCGGGGCCGGAGTATCGCCGGCCCAACATCCTGTTCGTCATGACGGACGATCAGACGGCGGCGCAGATGAGTTGCGCCGGCCACCCGATCTTGCAGACACCCAACATGGACCGTCTGGCCAACGAGGGCGTGCGTTTCTCAAATGCATTCTGTACCAACTCCTTGTGCGCGTCCGGCCGGGCCACCGTGCTTACTGGATGCTACTCGCACGTCCACGGCATTCGTGGCAACTCCGAGAAGCGCGACGCGGTTGAAGCCATCGACCCCGGCCTGCCCACTTTCCCGCGCTTGTTGCAAGAAGCCGGCTATCGCACCGGGCTGTTCGGCAAGTGGCACATCCGCCAGGACCCCGTCGGTTTCGATGACTGGAAGGTCCTACCGGGACAGGGCGTCTACTTCGATCCCGAGTTCATCCACTACGGCAACCGGCAGCAGGAACGCGGCTACGCCACCGACCTCACCACCGACTTCGCGCTCGACTTCCTGCGCAAGACCGGCAACCAGCCGTCCTGCCTGCTCTACCAGCACAAGGCGCCGCATTGGAATGGACCCGAAAAGCGAGACCAGTAGAGAAGGGACAATGAACCAGGGAACGGTAAGGAGGTTCGATTGTCTCGAAGACGATTCACGAAGGAGTTCAAGCTGGCGGCCGTCCGGCGGCTCGAAGCCGGCGAGTCCGGCTCGGCTCTCGCGCGCGAGCTGGAGGTGAAGCGCGAAAAGCTCTACGACTGGCTGGCACAAGTTGAGCGCTACGGCGTCGAGGGAGCCTTTCCCGGCGCGGGGCGCGTCCCGGCGGCAGCGCCCGTGTCGAGCCCGGCCACGAAGCCCAGGCCCGCCTCGCGGAGCTGGAACGCAAAATCGGCCGCCAGGCCATGGAGATTGATTTTTTGTCCGCAGCCTTGCGGCGTGTCGAGGATCTGCGCCGGCCGAGCATCGTCAGTGGAACCGGCGCGTCGCTGAGGAAGTACGGGCCGCAAGGCGGCAAGGCAACATGAGCACGCTGAGCACGCGCGATTTGTGCCGCTTGAGCGGACTGGCGCGAGCCAGCCTCTACCGCCAGGCCAAACCCGACAGCGAGCAGGTCGGGGAACTGCGGCAGGCCATTGTCCACGCCGCCTTGGACCATCCGGCCTACGGCACCCGGCGGACGACCCAACAGCTGCGCCGTCAAAAGCTGCTGGTCAATCGCAAGCGCGTGCAACGGGTGATGCGCGAAGAGAAGCTCTTGCGGCGACGTCGCCGCACCGTTCCGCGAACGACCGATTCGAAGCACTCGCTGCGGCGTTATGAAAACCTGACGCGCGATTTCCAACCCACGGGTCCCAACAAACTGTGGGGCTCCGATCTCAGCTACGTACGATTGGGAAACCACTTCGTCTATGTGGCGGTGGTGTTGGACGTGTATTCGCGGCGCGTGGTGGGCTGGGCCGTGGGTCCGAACCTGAAAACCGAATTGCCGCTGGCGGCGCTGCAACAAGCGTTGAGCAGCCGGCGTCCGGCGCCGGGCTGGATTCATCATTCCGATCAAGGTTCGCAGTACGCCGCGGAAGCTTATGTAGCCACCCTGCGGCAAGCGGGCGCGAGGATATCGATGAGCCGCAAGGGCTGCCCGCAGGACAACGCGTACGTGGAAAGCTTTTTCAAGACTTTGAAAAGCGAGGAAGTCGACTGCAGCGAGTATGAAAGTTTGGCCCAGGCGCAGGCCGAGATCGGCGCTTATATTGAGTGGGAATACAATCGTACGCGATTGCATTCGGCGCTGGGCTATCGGCCGCCGCAAGAGTATGAGCGGCTGTGGGAAGAGGCGGCTAGCGCCGCCTGAGTTTTCTTAAGGCATGAGCAGATCTATCGATCCGATGGCGCAGCACAAGGCGGGATGCGGCCTCAGTAGGCGAGCACCCCGCCCTCATCGTTGCGATGAGTCTGCGGCCGGGTATTCCTTGGTGGGTTGCTCTCCAGCAGAGCCCGCCTCCGCTTCCCCGGATGAGTTGATCATGCCCCCATTGGGCTGGATTCGCTATCCTTTTTCAGTCAACCGCGACCCGTCCCTACTTTCTTGGCCTCGCCACAGGGGTCCACTCCAAAGGCCGAACGCGGGTTGGCAAGGCGCCCTCGCGACGCTGCTCGACGGGCAGATGAGGGCAGAAGACGGAGAGCCTCTAAACTCCCGGTGTGCCGATAGCCGTTCGGTCGGTCACTCCCGTCTCCATTGGCCCATTCCTGCTTAAATGGAACCTCACATCTCCCCAAGGAGTCAACACATGACAGTCAAACGTCTGGAAGTCGGTCCGCGGATGAGCCAGGCCGTGGTACATGGAGAAACGGTATATCTAGCCGGGCAGGTGGCGATGGACGCGCCCGGGGCAGCGGTCGCCGACCAAACCCGCAACGTTCTCGATCGGATCGACAAGCTGCTAGCGGAAGCCGGCACGGACAAATCAAAGCTGTTGTCCGCAACCATCTGGCTCGCGGACATGGACACCTTCAACGACATGAACGCGGTCTGGGATGCTTGGGTGGCTCCGGGCAACACACCGTGCCGAGCCTGCGTGAATGCCAAACTGGCAGCGCCACAGTATGACGTCGAGATCGCGGCGGTCTGAGCGGTCCGGGCAGGGGAGACCCTGGGATTTCATGATCCGCAGATTACGCAGATTCACACAGATTCTTCGGGTGCCTCTCACAGGTCGTCTTTCATCTGCGAAATCTGCGTAATCTGTGGATGGATCGATTCTCCGGTGCTATCATACCGGGCAAGAGCCAGGCCACCAGCTTGAAGATACCGTCATGAGCCCACACGACTCGCTGCTACTCGGCAACACCCGCCGTCACTTCTTTCAGAGGTGTTTCGTCGGGCTGGGACAGGTGGCGCTTACATCTTTGCTTCACCCGCCTCTATTTCGGCAGGGACGCGCCGCCGCGGCCGAGCTTCCGGCGGTCAAGAATCCTCTGGCGCCGAAAGAGCCGCACTTCCACGCCAAGGCGAAGAGCGTCATTTACCTCTTCATGGCCGGAGGACCGAGTCAATTCGAACTCTTTGAGTCCAAGCCCAGGTTGCAAGAGTACAGCGGCAAGCCCATCCCGAAGTCGTTTCTCGAAGGCAAGCGTTTCGCCTTCATGGAGAGCTTCGAGAAGGAGCCCATGCAACTGCTGGGCACGAAGCGCGCCTTCAAACGCCACGGACAGTCGGGCCTTCACGTCTCCGAATGCCTGCCCTACACGGCGCAGGTAGTCGACGAGCTGTCCTTCGTTTCCACCATCAAGGGCGAGAACTTCAATCACGCCCCGGCGAAGATTTTCGCCAATACGGGCTCATCTCGTTTTGGCCGTCCCAGCATGGGCGCATGGGTGACGTACGGGTTGGGGAGCGAGTCGCAAGAGCTGCCGGGCTTCGTCGTTTTGCAGTCAGGGAACCGCGGTCCGCGTGGCGGCGCGCTCCTCTGGGGCAGTGGGTTTCTGCCGACCACTCAACAGGGCGTGCCGTTTCAAAGCGGAGGCGATCCGATCCTGAATCTTTCGAATCCGCAGGGCATCAGCACGAGCCGTCAGAAGCAAACGCTCGATACGATCCGCGACCTCAACTTGCAGCACCTCGACGAGACGGGTAGCGCTGAGATCGCCACGCGCATCTCGTCGTATGAAATGGCCTACCGCATGCAGACGAGCGGGCCGGAACTGATCGACTTCTCAAGCGAAAGCAAAAAAACGCTCGACATCTATGGTGCCGAGCCCGGCGCCAAGTCGTTCGCGAACAACTGCTTGTTGGCGCGGCGGCTGGTCGAGCGGGGCGCGCGCTTCGTGCAGCTCTACCACACCGATTGGGATCATCACGGCGGCGGCAAGAACAATCTCAACGAAGGGCTCGATAACCGCACAAAAGAAATCGACCAGGGCTGCGCCGCGCTGATCAAAGACCTCAAGCAGCGCGGCCTGCTCGAACAGACGCTGGTCGTGTGGGGCGGCGAGTTCGGCCGTACTCCGATGGGACAGGTCCGGGAGACGGTTGGCCGCAATCATCACATCGACGCTTTCACCATGTGGTTCGCCGGCGGCGGCATCAAGCCCGGTCAAAAGATCGGCACGACTGACGACTTTGGCTTCAACGCCGTGGAGGACGTGACGCCGGTTCACGACGTGCAGGCCACGATCCTGCATCTGCTCGGCTTGGACCACGAGAAGCTGACCTTCAAGTTCCAGGGCCGCGACTTCCGCCTTACCGATGTTGGCGGCAACGTGATCCAAAAGCTAGTGGCGTAGCAGACCCCAGCCGAAGTACGATCCGCCACTTGCGGAAACAGCGTCATATTCGTGATACGGAGGGTGGTGCGTCTCCGGTCTTGTGCTACCATGTCCGATGCTCAGATGATCCTTCCTGAGGGCCGGGCGCGGCAAAATCGCTCAACCTAGTGTAGTGCACCATAAATAATGAACTTATATTGACTTCCCATCGTCTCTATTAACAGGAGGCATGGGATGCGAAGAGCACAACCAGTAACTTTGAACACAGCGCAATGCAAGCAGTTGGACCGCTACGCGCGCGGCCGCCAAGTCGCCGTTCGTCTCGCCCTGCGAGCCAGGATTGTCCTGCTGGCCGCCGACGGTCTCGAGAATAAGCAGATCGCCGCACAGCTCGGTGTCTCGCGGCAGTTGGTGGCCCGCTGGCGCACGCGCTTTCTCGAAAGCAGCATCGCCGGCATTGCAAAAGACGCCCCACGGCCCGGTCGTAAACCTGCCGTCTCGAAGCAGAAAGTACAGCAGATCATCCACAAGACCACCCGCGAGAAACCGTCCAACGCCACCCACTGGAGCCGCCGCACCATGGCCGCCGCGGCCGGCGTCAGCGCTTCCACCGTGGGACGGATTTGGCGCGCCCATGGCCTCAAGCCCCACCGCGTCAAGACCTTCAAGCTCAGCAATGACCCGCGTTTCGCCGAGAAACTCGACGACATCGTCGGACTCTATCTCAATCCGCCTGAGCATGCTCTGGTTCTCTCGCTCGATGAGAAGTCCCAAATCCAAGCCCTCGATCGCACCCAGCCCGGCCTGCCGCTCAAAAAGGGACGCGGCCAAACGATGACCCACGATTACAAGCGCAACGGCACGACCACCCTGTTTGCGGCGCTCAACAGCCTTGACGGCAGCGTGATCGCCGAGTGCATGCCCCGACACAGCCACCAGGAATGGCTGCGCTTCCTGCGCTTAATTGACCGCCGCACTCCCAAGGACAAACAGCTTCATCTCATCGTGGACAACTATGCCACCCACAAGCATGCCGCTGTGAAGCGTTGGCTCGATCGTCACCCGCGCTTCCACATTCATTTCACCCCGACCTCGGCGTCGTGGCTGAACATGGTCGAGCGATTCTTTCGCGATCTCACCGTCAAGCGCCTGCGCCGCGGCGTGTTTCGCAGCGTGGACGAGCTCGTCGCCGCCATTGACGACTACATCGCCCAGCACAACGGGCATCCCACGCCCTTCATCTGGACCGCGACCGCCTCCGACATCCTCGAGAAAGTCAAGCGCGGACGTGCCGCCCTGCATAAGGTGCAATCTGCTTGACGCACTACACTAGCAGACTGCTGCTGACTCGCCCAGCACGGCAGCCCGGAGCTTAGTAGATTTTACTCCGAACGGTGTGCGGCCAGCTAGCGCGTTCGGGATGTCATGTACGACCCCAGCCCGTCCTGCCCGTGGCGGGCCGGGACGGCTTGAGATCGCTTCATCCGGTCCGATATGCTGGGCACGATCAGGACGATAACCGATGTCGATCATGCTTGTTGGGGTATTCCTGCTCTGGAACTTGGGCGCTCCCGCAAAAGCGGCAGATGCCTTCTGGGAGACGAAGGACCACGCCGACTGGTCGGAGGCGGAGGTCGAACAGATGCTTAAGGACTCCCCTTGGGCGATTACGAAAACGATCGCGCAGGGAGCCATCCTCTACGGCGTCGGGGGACGTACCGGGCGCGGGGTGAGGGTCAAACGTAGCCGCAACCCCAAGACCCTCACGTTCACCGTGCGATGGCAAAGTGCACCACCTGTCAAGCAAGCGTTCCACCGCTTTCAGTCGTCGCAAGGACGCGGCGGGCGAAGGAATGCCGGGACCGCGTTGAGCCGAACCGAACCCAACTACATCCTCGCCGTTACCGACATGCCGAGCTTCGTTATTAGGCAAACCGGCACAACCGAGGGGAAGCTCAAGCGCGGGTCGAAGCTGAAAGTGAGGGACCTCGGCGAGATCGAAGCGTCACGGGTCGAGATCAAGCGAGTGGGTGGTGGGAGCGCCCTGATCTTTCACTTCTCACGTGGCGTCCCGATCACAGAGGACCACAAGGAAGTCGAGTTTGTGATGAAGATCGGCCACGCCACGATCAAACGCACCTTCAAGCCCGCTGAGATGACGGTCAAGGGCGAGCTGGCACTGTAGCCTTAGGGCGTGGCGGTGCGGCCCAAGTCGTGGGCCGCGGACGGACCCTTGGCCGTCACGTGCTAGAATCCGTCATGCCCATTTTGGACATCACGATGCTCGAAGGCCGCGGCGCCGAGAAGAAGGCCGCGTTGATCAAGGAAGTAACCGACGCTACCGTGCGCGCTCTCGATGTGAAGCCGGAACAGGTGCGCGTCATTCTGCGCGAGTTGCATCCCTCTCATTTCGCCGTCGCGGGAGTGGCCAAGGGGCCGCCGGACGTCTCCGGGTAACCGCGCACAATCCCATGAGGCCTCAGCCGAAGCCGGTGGACACCTCTCGGCTGGCGGAACTGGCCCAGGAGGTCATGAAGCGGGCCCCGTTCCCGATGCTGGCCTCGCAGGATGGCGACCAGCCTCGACTCAGGCCGGTTTCACCGGTTCGAACCGACGGGTTTACGGTCTACGTGGCGTCGCTCAAGCGTTACCACAAAACTCTCGAAATCGAAGCGAACCCGAACGTCGAGCTTTGCTACCTCGACGACGAGCACAACCAGGTACGAATCACGGGCCGCGCGGCGGTGCTCAACGACTCGGCGTTGAAGCAGAAGATCTGGGACGGCAACCCCCTCCTGCGGCAATACCTCGGGGCGCCGGACGATCCTGAGCTGATCATCTACCGCCTCGTTCCGCGGCGCGTGCGTTACATGAGAGAGTGGGCCCTTCAGTACTACGACGTGCCGTTCGACGAAGCGTAACCCGCGAGTCCGCGATCTCAATCGGGCGCTCTCTACTCCAACTTCCGGCCGGCCAGATACACCGCGTGGATCGTCCGTGTGTTGCGGATGTCGTCGAGGGGGTTCTTGTCGAGTACGATCAAGTCGGCGGCCTTGCCTTTCTCGAGCGTGCCGAACTCTTTCGAGATGCGCAGCGCCTCGGCGGAATTCTTGGTCGCTGCTTGGATCACTTGCATGGGCGTGAGACCGGCCTCGACCATCAACTCCATCTCCCAATGCTCGAAGTAGCCCGAGAAGCGCCCGGGCGGACCCGTGTCGCTCCCCATGCCGATGCGTACACCGCCGTCAGCCAGTTTCTTCAGGTTGCGCATCGCGATAGCGAGACCCTTCTTGTTGATCTCCCTTTCGGGGTCTTTGGCCTGTCTGTCTTTCAGCGTCGTCTTAGCGGCCTGAATGATCTCGGGGGTTGTACCCTTCCCGAAGAACGGATCATCGAGCCAAGGCGGCGAATCGGCGTACACGAACGTGGACTGCTCGCGGCTGAGCGTGGCGGCGTAGGTCACCTTGTTCTTTTTCATCTTGGCGATGAGTGCGTCGTCCACCTCGGCATCCCGGACGCTGTGGGCGATCACGTCGAGCCCGGCGTCGACCAAGCTTTTCGCGTCCGCCAATTCATACAAGTGCGCGAAAGCCAACAGGCCGCGCTTGTGCGCCTGCTCGATGATGGTGCGATAGATGCTGGCCGGGAGCTTGCTGAACTTGCCGTGGTGGCTGTCGACCCACATCTTCACGACGTCGGCTTTCTTGTCGGCCAGCCGATTGACCCAAGCCCGGGCCTGCGCCGACGTCGCCACCTCCTGCGCGACACCCTTGACGCCCGGCGCGTGCGTCGGATACCCGCGCAAGGTCGTGAACCCCTGCAGCGCCGTAAACACGCGCGCTCCGTTGACCTTGCCACGCCGCTGCTCGTCGCGGATATCGACAATGAGGTCGGCGTCCGTGCCCATGCTGGTGGTCGTCGTGACACCGTACATGGCGTAGGTGCGTAACTGGGCCTCGGCGTTCTCGCGCGTGTAGTGCTTCATGTCCTGCTCGAGGCCTTTGACCATCCCGACGTGCCCGTGCAGGTTGATGATGCCCGGCATGATGGTCTTGCCGCTGAGGTCGACGGTCTGCGCGTTCGCGGGGGTCTTCACTTTCGATGCCGGACCGATCTGGCGGATCTTATCGCCCGTGATGACAATCGTGGCGTCGGCGATCGGCGTCCGGCCGGTACCGTCGATCACCGTGGCGTGTTCGAGTACCGTGACTTGGCCAACAACCGGGGCTGCGGCCGGCGCCATCAAACCGGCGGCACAGATAGTCAACGTGGCGATCGTGCGAGACATAGAAGCCTTCCTCGTTGGACGTGGCTACCGCTATGCAAACGCGGACCAAAGCGGAATTTTAGCACAGCGAATCGGTACCCACCCGCGTGCTATGATTGACCGCGACCCCTAGCGGGGATGCTCTCACAACCTGTACGAAGCGCTACCGCACGGAGGACTGAAATGAAAAAGGCGGCACTCTTTCTCACCGTGGCCATGACGGCTTTGCTAACGGGCCTTTCCACCTTGGAGTCGGCGCCGCCCACGCCGAAGCGAATTAACCGTGCGATCGAGCTACTCGCAGCCGGTCAGCCGATCTACTACAGCCAGATCGCCACCACCGACATCAGCTACGAGAAGGGCAAGGAGATGGCGCACACCTGGGCGGATTACATCAGCCTCGAGATGGAGCACGGCGCGTTCAACATCCCCGGCATTCGCGCCTTCATGCGAGGCCTGGTCGACGGCGGCCCGACGAAGAGCGGCCACCGCACGCCTACCGTCATCTGCACCCTGCCGCTCACCGGACTCGACGAGTACGTCATGAGGGCCAACGTCTGGATGATCGACCAGGTGCTCTCCTCTGGCGTTCACGGGATTCTGCTTTGCCATGCGCGCACGCCGGAGGCCGTCCGCGTGCTCGTCCAGGCGTCGCGGTATCCGAACCAAAAGACCGTGGGCGGCATTGGCGAGGGACTGCGCGGCGCCGGTAGCCAGGGCTTCGCTTCGAGGATCTGGGGAATCTCGGGCGACGAGTACACGAAGCGCGCCGAACCTTGGCCGCTCGATCCGAACGGCGAGATCCTACTGGGCCTCAAGATCGAAGACCGTCACGCATTGCAGAATGCCGAGGCCAGTGCCGCTGTTCCCGGCATCGGGTTTGCTGAGTGGGGTGGGGGTGACATGAGCCTCTCCTACGGCACTCCGGGCGTTCTGGACTCGAAGGTCATCCGGGACGCTCGCAACCGTGTCTTTGCAGCCTGCAAGAAAACGAAGATTGCATTCCTCGAAGGCGTCAACAAAGACAACGTAAGGCAGCAGCTCGACGAAGGCGTGATGATCGGATCAGGCAACCAGGAAGCGGCTGAGATCGGGCGCAAGTATACGAAGCGCAAGATGCCGTGGTAGTGGAATGAGATCTGCGCTGCGCTGTTGGAATGTCGCGGAGATTGCTTAGGCGTAGGAGCTGTAGGGGCGGGCCCCTGTACCGGCCCGGCTCGTTTACCACGGCTAGTACAACCGCACGCCGCGCGGTCCCGGGGGCCGCTCCATGTGGATGGTGTCAACAAAGCGCACCTTCTGGGTCGAGCGCGCCATGACCAGCGTCTGCGTGCGTGACCCCTCGGCGAAGAATCGTACGCCGTTCAACATCCCTCCGCCCGCCAGCCCCCCGGTGACGCCGGTGGCGGCGAAGATCATCAGCTTTCCGGGCGCCAGATCCTCGGCCGTGTAGATGCGCTGTGGATCGGAGATGCCCATGGCCTCGACGCGCTCCTTCAGCTCGGGCGTATCGATGATGAGGCGGCCTAGCATCTCGCCGTGAAGGCAGCGCATCGCCGCCGCCGAGATCACGCCCTCGGGCGCGCCTCCCGTACCCATCACCGCGTGGACGCCCGAGCCCCGAATCGCCGCCGTCACGCCGGCGGATAGATCCCCGTCACCGATGAGGCGGATTCTGGCGCCGGCGCTTCGAATGTCCGAGATCAGCGTTTCGTGGCGCTCGCGGTTCAGCACCACAATGACTAGGTCGTCCACGTCACGGTCGAGAGCGCGCGCGATGCTCTTGAGGTTGTCGGCCACAGGGCGGTCCAGATTCACCTTCCCTTTGCACGCGGGCCCGACGATGATCTTTTCCATGTAGCAGTCCGGCGCGTGCAACAGGCCTCCTTTCTCGGACGCGGCAAGCACGGCCAACGCGCCCGGCGTACCCGTGGCGCACAGGTTCGTTCCCTCCAGCGGATCGACTGCGATGTCAATGGCGGGGAACCGCGCCTCGCCATCGCTGCCGGCGCCCACCTTCTCACCGATGTAGAGCATGGGCGCTCTGTCACGCTCCCCCTCGCCGATCGTGATCGTTCCATCGATAGGGACATTCTCGAATGCACTGCGCATGGCCACTGTCGCCACACGATCGCACTCCCTCCGGTTTCCGTTGCCCATGGTTCGGGCTGCCGCAATCGCCGCCTCCTCAACCACTGGCAGGATCCGTAGCGCTAAGTCCTGTTCTTCATCGGATGTCATGGGTAACCAACTGTCGAAGTATTATCACACACCCGATTCCGCATGAATCACACTGCCGTCAAACTGGTCAAGGCTTGAATACGATAACTGAACAACTACCGACTGAAACTCGGTAGGTTCGGTTGCGACTGAAAGTCGCCTGAAGAAGATGAGGCTTCCGTGGCGCGCGGTGTAAGCAAACGGTGATGCGGGTGAAGTCTGCGAGCAACGTGCGGTCCCGTTGATACGACCTTCCCAACCGCTCCTGGACAGTCGCCGCACGGAAGAAAAACGGTGCTCGAAGCTGACCGCCTGAAAGGCGGTGCCTTTAGACCTAGAGATTGAACTAAATTAGTCTCCAACATAAACTAGACGATCTATTCTCCGACGAGAAGACCACATCGGTATCAGGTGGCTGGCCTCCAAGGGTACACCGAATAGCGCCCTCAGAGAGTAGACGTCCACCGCTGCACTACTCCACCAGCTTCACCCATTAGACTGCATGAGTCAACTAACTACCGGCTGCCCTGTACTTTGAACCACCTGTTTCCAGAACATGCCACCAGACGGAACATGTTTCTGATTTTCCGCAACGAGTTCGAGAGGCACCAGCACGTACTCCGTCAGCCACTGCGATATCATGAAGTCAGTGTACCCTGCTAGCACGTTATCCACCGCTAATGCGCCAAGGCGCTTGCAGTACATTTGATCATGGGAATTAGCGGGAATGGCCCGAATATAGTGCCTCGGTTCCAGCGTGAAGGCCGTCATAGACTCTCCGGCATTGTTGGCGGCCCGTAGTCCGTCCGCAAATTGCCTCGGCAACACATCTCTGTCAATCGCGCCTTCCGCGAAATGGGCACCTACATTGGCAAGAACTTTAGCTACGCCCTCGGCTATAACCACCACCGCGTGCGGGTTCTTTCCTTCTCTGTCCCGATCCTTGATCTTTGTCCTGAGGTTATCGACATAACTAATGAGTGTAGCCTCTGCCCTCGATTTACTTAGTCCTTCGAATACTTCCGGTATCATCACAAGATCTACACGGCCACTAGCTAGCGCGGCGTTCGCGGCAACAAATCCAGCCTCAGCGCCAAAGAATTCCACCACGCAGATACGACGCGTTGACTCGGCCTCCGAGTGTATCGTGTTTATGAACGACGTGGCGCGTTCAACTGATGTATTAAAACCGAATGATTGCCAAACCCAAAGGATATCATTATCCATTGTCTTCGGTATTCCCACAACTATGGTCTTTTTACCTGTCTTCTTGCAATAGTTGGCGATCTTGTGTGCCGCCGTAAGAGACTCATCGCCCCCGATCACATAAAGGATGTCCACTTCCCAATTACTGAGGAATGGGGTATTTACTTGACTCAGGTAGCCCCAAGATGTAGTATGCGGTGCGATGGAGGACTATCCGCGGAACTTGGCTGAGTTCGAGGCCCGCTTTGCGACGGAGGAGGCTTGTCGGGATTATCTGTTCCAGCTGCGCTGGCCGGAAGGATTCCGCTGTCCGCGCTGCGGACACGGCGCGGCTTGGCCGGTCCGGCAAGGGCTGTGGGAGTGCTCGGGCTGCGGTCGGCAGACCTCGGTCACCGCTGGCACGGTGTTCCAGGACACTCGTCAGCCCCTGCGGCTGTGGTTGCGAGCCATCTGGTGGGTGACCAGTCAGAAAAACGGAGTGAGTGCCCTGGGGCTGCAGCGAGTCTTGGGGCTGGGCAGCTACAAGACGGCCTGGAGCTGGCTGCACAAGTTGCGCCGCGCCATGGTGCGCCCCGGTCGCGACCGCCTCAGCGGCCGTGTGGAGGTGGACGAGACGTACTGGGGCAGCCCAGAAGAGGGCGTGCGCGGTCGCCAGACCTATACCAAATCGTTGATTGCCATCGCCGCCCAGGAGGACGGCAGGGGAACGGGACGGCTTCGGATGCGCAGAGTCCGGGATGCGAGCGCAGAAAGCTTGATGCCCTTTGCCGAAGAAGCGATTGAACGGGGCAGCACGGTTCATACCGACGGCTGGCTGGGCTATGAGCCGCTACAGAAGCGCGGCTACCGGCACGAAGTAACGTTCCTCGATGAGGGGCCGGAGTCGGCCTCGAAGCTGCTGCCCCGAGTGCACCGCGTGGCGTTGCTTTTGAAGCGTTGGCTGCTGGGGACGCATCAGGGGGCCGTCAACCCCGAGCATCTGGACTACTACCTGGACGAGTTTACCTTCCGCTTTAATCGACGCAACTCTCGCAGCCGAGGGAAGCTCTTCTATCGACTTGTGCAACAGGCGGTCGCCATCGACCCCGTGCCATACAAGTCCATCATCGGCGGCACTGAAAATGCTGCTTCTGTCGACCACAAGATGTAGGGGTCACCTGAGTCAAGTAAATACCCCAGTTACTGAGGTTCTTTGCGATCACCTCTAAGTTAACCTTATATCTAACTGAACCGAGTATAGATCCTCCACGTTCAAGGGATGCCGTGGTGGTCGCCACATCCAGTTTCTTCCAGTGCGGTTGTTTGTCTTTCATACCCTTGAAGCTATCGAGGAAGCCCCATACGCCGCCTTGCGGGCCGATTAATTTTGTGTAGGTATTTAAATGGCGCTCAACTATGCTGTGAATGACTGAATTCAGGCCCGGAGCTAGTACTTAATTTCATAAGTAAGAGTAACTATGAAGACTTTCATCAAACCCCTCATTCTTCAAGGCGTTTGCCGAAATTTCGCATCTCGTCCCACGGGTGTTCCGACTCACGAAAGCCCTGAGAACTCAACAGAAAACAAAATCTCGACAACGCACGCAAATGCCACGTGACTTTCTGCAACTAAGTACTAGTGTAGTGCGTCAAGCAGATTGCACCTTATGCAGGGCGGCACGTCCGCGCTTGACTTTCTCGAGGATGTCGGAGGCGGTCGCGGTCCAGATGAAGGGCGTGGGATGCCCGTTGTGCTGGGCGATGTAGTCGTCAATGGCGGCGACGAGCTCGTCCACGCTGCGAAACACGCCGCGGCGCAGGCGCTTGACGGTGAGATCGCGAAAGAATCGCTCGACCATGTTCAGCCACGACGCCGAGGTCGGGGTGAAATGAATGTGGAAGCGCGGGTGACGATCGAGCCAACGCTTCACAGCGGCATGCTTGTGGGTGGCATAGTTGTCCACGATGAGATGAAGCTGTTTGTCCTTGGGGGTGCGGCGGTCAATTAAGCGCAGGAAGCGCAGCCATTCCTGGTGGCTGTGTCGGGGCATGCACTCGGCGATCACGCTGCCGTCAAGGCTGTTGAGCGCCGCAAACAGGGTGGTCGTGCCGTTGCGCTTGTAATCGTGGGTCATCGTTTGGCCGCGTCCCTTTTTGAGCGGCAGGCCGGGCTGGGTGCGATCGAGGGCTTGGATTTGGGACTTCTCATCGAGCGAGAGAACCAGAGCATGCTCAGGCGGATTGAGATAGAGTCCGACGATGTCGTCGAGTTTCTCGGCGAAACGCGGGTCATTGCTGAGCTTGAGGGTCTTGACGCGGTGGGGCTTGAGGCCATGGGCGCGCCAAATCCGTCCCACGGTGGAAGCGCTGACGCCGGCCGCGTTCCCAACTGCGCCGCGATCTCCAGGTTCGACTTTCCTTGGGCCGCCAGCAGGACGATGCGAGCCCTTTCGGCGGTACGCCGTTCGGTCTTGTGGGCCCGTCGCCAGCGCTGTAGCGTCCGTTTCTCAGCAGGACTCAAAAGGATGGGCGTGGCTCTTTTAGCCATGCCCTTATTCTATCACAAGTGCGTCTATTTATGATAGTAAGTACTAGACCGTCGAGGTAACAAAACGGATAAGGTAGGCCAACCACACGAGGCGATCGGCTGGCCCGCTTTGTCCCCGGACGGAAATTTGTTGGCCTTCACTTTTCGAGAGAATCTGAATGAAGACGTGTGGGTGTATGACATCGCCCGCGAAACGAGAACCCGTCTCACGTCAACCGACGGAACCGACATGCGGCCAGTTTGGTCGCCAACTGGTGAGGATGTGGCGTTTACGTCTCGTCGACGAGGAAACCGCGACATCTATTTCCGCCGGGCCGACGGTAGTGGCCAAGCAGAGGCTCTGCTCGAGAGGGATGATTTCGTATACCTATTGACTCCCGCATAATATAGAGTCAGTCAAAACAAAGAGAAGACTGTTTCCAGAAGGCCGTGATCAAACGCGGTTTGCGGTACATGCGGCGGAGTGCCTTGCGGGCCCGCTCGTTCAGCTCGCCGTAGTCTTTCGGACAGACGTTCGGCAACTCGTGCTGCTTCCAGTAAGCCCAGATGTATTCCACCGGATTCAACTCCGGCGCATAGGGTGGCAAGTACTCGGTTGCGATGTGGCCTTCGGAGAGTTCGATGAACTCTTGCACCAGGCGGCTACGGTGCGCCGGCAGCCGATCCCAGACGATCAGCAGCGGGCGATCGATATGACGTACCAACGCCTTGAGAAAGTCGGTCACTTGCTCTTTGCCGATCGCACCGGGATAGAGCCGGAAGTAGAAGTTACGCAGCGTCAGCCCCGCCGAGACGGAAAGCTTCTCCCAGTTGAAGTTAAACTGCAGCACCGGTGTTTGGCCACGTGGCGCCCAGGTGCGGCAGCGATGCGGCTTCTGACTCAATCCGCTTTCGTCGATGAAGACGAGCGTACGGCCTTCGTTTTGGGCTTTTTTTTAATGCGCTTCCAGGTCTTGCGCTTCCAGGTGCGGATCCGCTCTTCGTTGCGCTCGCGCGCCTTTCCGGCCGGGCGTTGCGGGCTCCAGTCGAGCGCTCGCAGGATCTTCCAGGCGTGGCCTGCGTGGTATGCGACCCCGAACTCGTCTCCGGTCAGCCGAGCCACCCGCGGACAGCTCCACAGGGGCGTTGGGAAGCCGTGGGCTTCCGGGCCTTCCAGCAGCAGCGACGTCAGGCGTTCGCGTTGTGCGGCATCGAGGAGCGGCTTGCGTCCGGCGCGCCCGGCCTGGCGGAGTCCGGCCGCACCCTGCTCGCGGTATTGCCGCCGCCACTCACTGACGGTTTGGCGAGCGACGTTCAGCCGTCTCGCCGTCTCGGACTGATTGTGGCCTTGGTGGAGCAGCCGCATCGCTTCGAAACGGCGCTTCTCCAGCGCCTTGAAATCCCGCTTCACACCTTTGGGGTTGCCCATACATATATAGATGCTCCACACTGTCAAAAAGTGTCATAATAATTTGCGGGATTCAATAACCGACTGGTCGAAGGACGGAAGGTACGTGCTCTTCATGCGAGCCGACGGCTGGACCCCGCGAACACCGCCCGACCTGTGGTACCTAAGGCGCAACGAAGACGGCAGCGACTGGGAACCGCACCAGTTTACGCAGACCCCATTCATTGAGCGCTCAGCAAAGCTAGCCCCCGACGGCCGGCATGTTGCGTATGTGTCGAATGAGTCGGGTCAATTGGAGATCTATGTACAGCCCTTCCCCGAGGGTGGACGGCGGTCGACCGTGTCAACGAACGGCGGTCGTCAGCCGCGTTGGAGCCGGGACGGGAAAGAGCTGTTCTATGTCGAAGGAGCCACGTTGATCGCTGTGCCGGTATCGGCGGGTTCCAGGTTCTCGATGGGGCTGGCGAATCGCTTGTTTGAGCATTCCAGCTTAATGAACACCGTGTCGTACCCCATGTACGATGTCTCGGCCAACGGACAGCGCTTCGTTGTCGCCGAGCCCGTCGGAGCCCCCCCCCCCCCCCCCCCCCCCCCCCCCCCCCCCGAACCATCCATCCAGGTCGTCCAAAACTGGTTCGCGGAGTTCAAAGACCGCCAAGCCGAGCGGTGACGGTCGAGAAGAGTCCGCTAATGACCAGCGGCCGTGCGGCACTACCGCCTGATCAGGAAGGTTGACGGAGGATTCAAGCGGGTGGTCCTCGGTCCTCACAATTCGCAAACTGCGACGAATTCCTGTTGAAGCCCAATGATAATGTCCCCTTGAGCGCCCAATAGAAATGTCCCCTAATCTGGACCTCTGCGAGGAGGTGAAAGATTGGGAAGGACATGGATGAGTGCCAAGGAGTTGAGGCGCGGCGAAGTGCTGAGCCGAGTGAAACGAGGGGAACTGAAGTTGACCGAAGCCACCGCACTGCTGGAGGTCAGCTACCGCCAAGCGAAGCGGCTCAACAAGCGTTACCGAGCAGGCGGGGTCAAGGCTTTAGTGCACGGTAACGTCGGCCGCGCTTCGAACCGAGCCGATGACAAGCGCCGCGAGCAGGTTCTCGAGTTGGTGCACGCAAACTATGCGGGCGAGGGGCACGAGCGCTGCGGGCCGACGCTGGCGTCGGAACATCTGGCAGCCGATCAGGGCCTGGAAGTGCCGCGCGAAACGCTGCGGCGCTGGATGCTCGCGGCGGGCCTGTGGAGCCGGAGTCGCAAGCGCCCACCGCATCGCAGCCGGCGGCAACGCAAAGCGCACTTCGGCGAGCTGATTCAACTCGACGGTTCGCACCACCACTGGCTGGAAGGACGCGGCCCGAAAGCCTGTTTGATGAACTTTGTCGATGACGCGACCGGTCTTGCACTGTGCCGCTTCTCGGGCCAGGAAACGACCTGGGCCGCGGCCGATCTGCTCCAAGCCTGGGTGCGCCAACACGGCGTTCCCAAGGCGTTGTACTGCGACTGGAAAAACGTCTACCAGCGCCAGCCGACGTCGCGGGAAGCACTGGAAGGCATCAAGCCCGAGACGCAGTTCGGGCGCATGTGCGCGAAGCTTGGCATTGGCATCATTGCCGCATCGTCGCCGCAAGCCAAGGGACGTGTCGAACGCCATCACGGCACGCACCAGGACCGCCTGATCAAGAAGATGCGGCTGCGGGGCATCGTTGATTACGAGGCGGCGAACCGTTACCTCGGCGAGGAGTACTTAGCCGAGCACAACGAGCGCTTCTGCTGCGAGCCGGCGGCGGGAGCGGACTTTCACCAGGCGCTACCCCGCGGCACCGAGCTGCGAGGGGTGTTCTGCTTCGAGTACGAACGGGTGGTGAGCAACGACCAGGTGGTGCGTTTCGAGAATCGTTGCTTGCAGTTGAAGCCGAAACGCAATCAGGGCGTGGGGGCGGGTGCACGGGTGACGGTCCAACAGGGGCGCGATGAGAGCTTGCAGGTGAGGTTTGAGGGGCACGAGATCGAGCACGAAGTGATCGCCACGCCGACGCCACGGCTGCGGACGAAGCCGGCACCGCAGGGGAACGTGGTGGCCAGACGCAAGCCGGCGGCGAACCACCCCTGGCGGCGACCTGTGCTGCGGAAAACACGAGCTGCGAATTCATAAGAGGGCTGCGGAAATGCCGGGTCGGATGGAAAGCGTGGAAAACCTTGTGGCGGCAGCCGTGCCGGGCTCGAGGAACCGTGGATGGTTTTCCACCCTTCCCACCGCCCCTTGGAAATCGCTGCGCGATTCCCACAGTTCCACAGCCCCGACGATGACGATTCTCTCCTATCACCAAGGGGACACTTCTACTGGGCGACCGAAGGGGACATTTCTATTGGGCCTTGACACAAACTGCGACGAATTCATTGCACACCAACGTCCGGGGGTGTACAATCGCCTAGGCAGGACCGAAATCGGAACTGCCAACCCCCCCCGCTTTTTCGTATGGCGTGCCACTCAACGGCCCCGTCCGGCTACATTGGAAACGGGCCTGAACCGTGAGGCTCGCCAAACAATAAACCTGCCATGAGGAGGCAATGGAAATCATGTGGAAGACAACAACGATGAAGCGTAGATTGGTGATCGCAGCAATCGCCGTAACGGGCTTGGGACTGGTCGCAGCGAGACTTACGTTCGTGGATCCCGCGCAGGCAAAGCAAGCGGTGGTTCTAGTGCAGAAGGGGCCTGTTACCGCCGCAACGGAAATGGCCACAACGGGACAAATCGCACGGCTTGGCGTCATGAACGATGGGAACAAGCCTGTGCTGGCACGAATGGTGTGCCGCAGCGCCGATGATTTCAGCGTCTTGCCGGAGGGTGCAAGCGTCATGATGCCCATCCCGGCTCGGGAGTCGAGATTCTTCGACATCGTTTTCGACCTTGGCGGGGAATGCAGATTTCGAGCCGCAGTAATCGTTGTGTCAGCCGGTCCGCCGAACGTGTCCCCTTCTCTGCAACTCTTTGAAAACTTGGGCGCACCATCCGGGCCAATACTCGGCAAAACGCTGATTTTCGCCGACGGTTTCGAGTCGGGAGACGTCAGCGCGTGGAGCGTGGTGGCTCCGTGACGCGGGTTGGCCGAAAAAGCGTCACAGGCGAAATCGGTTCGGGTGACGCCAGGGGCCGACTATTTGGAGAGTGAATCGGCACACCAAACCCAAGTCCGGCACACTAGTGAACTGCCGCAAAGAAACTTAACGGTAAACGAGCAGCCGGGCGGGCGTAGGGGCCCGCCCCTACAAGTCTCGCTGGATATTCCTACGCCCAGGAAGTCTCCGCGACATTCCACTAGTCGACGTAGAGAAACTCGTTCGAGCTCAGAAGCATGTGAACGAGATTCTCCAAGGATTGTGCGAATGCTTCGTCGGTAGGCGAATTCGCTCTGGCATAAAGCCCCTGTTGCGACTTCAGATGATCGAGGGCGATCTCGATCTCTTGCGGTGACGGCTCGCGCGAGAATAGCAAGCCGTATGTCTTTCTTACAACGTCCTTTGGCTCAGAGCTTCCCCCGGCGAGCGTGGCTGCCCGTCGCGCGGCCTCCCGCGCATTCCGAATGACGAACTCGCTGTTCATCGCGGTCAACGACTGCAGTGGAGTAGCGGAGGGAACGCGGCGGCTGCAGGCCGCATCGATGATCGGGAAGTCGAAGACCGAGAGGAAGGTCAACGGGTACGTCCGCCGAGCGAGCAGATAGACGCTGCGACGTGGCGTCTCGCTTTCCGCCGCAGTTTCGGAAACCACTTGCAAGCCGTCAGGACGCGCCGTTAGGCCTACCGGCGGGCCGCCAATTGTCTTGTCAAGCCGTCCGGCCACGGCGAGGATGGAGTCCCGCAGAGCTTCGGCCTCCAGACGTCGCAACGGCATGCGCCACAGCAGCCGGTTGTCGGGGTCTTCTCCAGCGGCTCGTTGGCTCCTCGGGCTCTCCGTTCGGCGGGAGGACTGTTGATAGACCGCCGAGGTCATGATCATCTTGTGCAAGCGTTTGGCCCTCCAACCGTGCTTCATGAAGTCGACGGCCAGCCAATCCAGCAGATCCGGGTGCGAGGGCGGCGAGCCCGTACTGCCGAAATTGCCCGGTGTAGCTACGATACCCGTGCCGAAGTGGTGCTGCCAGGTTCGATTGACGACGACGCGAGCGGTGAGGGGATGGTCGGGGCTCGTCAGCCACTCCGCCAAGGCGAGGCGGTAGCCCGTCGTGGCTCCAACCCGATTCGGCGAGGGCTTCGCCGTACAGTCCTCGTTTGCGCCGCACAATACCGAGAGGAAGCCCGGTATCACTTTGGGTCCGGGCGATTCCACGCTGCCTCTTTGCAATAGCCGGATCGTGGGCATCCCGTCGCCGTCCCAGAGAGCCCGGATCTGCTCCAGCTTGCGGCGGTAGCCGTCCCAAGTTTGCACTTGCTGCTTTAGGCGCGACAGCGACTCCTTGTCATCACCGGCGATCGATGTATCCAGCTTTTCATCTTTGATCTCGACGAGCTGACCGAACTTGTCGATCAAATACTTTTGCACTTCGCTGCGCTCGTCCGACTCGGTTTCAACCGCGAGCTTCGTGTCCCCGCGGATGGCCTCGGGCAGTTCCTCCAGCTTCGCCGCGAGCAGCCGTTCCCGATAAGGCTCGCGGATCTGCTCCATGTCCTCCATGAGCTTCTCGACCGCCGTGTCGATCGTCTTGTTGTGGCTCTCGATCTCTTCCTGCTCGGACTTCGACACGGTGTAATGCAACCGATTCTTGGGCTGAATCCAAGCGGAGGGGTTGTACGCCCCCGTGAACAACGAAAGGAAGCGGTAGTAGTCCCGTTGTGGAATCGGATCGAACTTATGGCTGTGACAGCGGGCGCAGGAGAGCGTCAACCCCAGCGCGCTTGACGACACCTTGCCGAGAAGGGCGAACAGGGCGTCGTAACGATCCAAAGGCCGGTCGGAAAGATCTTCATCGGTCACATCGAGGATGGTGCGCAGATAGCCAGTCGCCACGAGCGCTTCGACGATCTCGGGAGTGTACTCCTCCGCGTTTCGCCAATCGACCAGCTCATCGCCGGCTAGCTGTTCGGTAAGGAATCGATCCCACGGTTTGTCCCCGTGGAAGGATTGGATCACGTAGTCGCGATAGCGCCACATCCCCTCGGCGAGCTCGACCTTGGATACATCGTAGTCTTTGCCTGTCGTGTCGACAAAGCCGACCGCATCGAGCCAGTACCGTCCCCACCGTTGGCCGTAGTTTGTGGAGTTCAGTAGGCGATCAATGAGCCGCGCGTACGCGTCGGGCCTCGTATCCTCGAGAAACTCCGCCGCCTCCTCCGGCGTGGGAGGCAGGCCCCAGAGATCGAAGTAGGCTCTTCGCAGCAGGGTCTGCTTTGAAGCCGGTGGAGACAGATCGAGCCCCTGCCCTTCGAGCTTGGAAAGGATGAACGAGTCGATCGGCGTCTGCACCCGGCCCTTGTTCTCCACCTTCGGAAGAGCCGCGGCGACAGGCTTACGAAACGCCCAGGTCCGGCGATCCTCCACCGTGACTTCAGGCGCTTCCACCTCGGTAAAGTCGCGATCGAACGACGTCTCCACCTCGACGTAGTCCGCGAAGTGTCCACCGTCAATCCACTCCCGGATCAGTTCGATTTCCTCTTCCGTAGGCGGCTCGCCCGCTCCGGCCGGGGGCATGGCGCGGCTCTGAAGCTGCCTGATCAGAACGCTCTTTTCGGAAAACCCCTCCGCGATGACCGGGCCGTGCTTGCCACCCTTGAGGGCAGCAGCGAGTGAAGTCAGGTCGAGTCTCGACTGGGGGGAGTCCCCGCTGTGACACGCCGTACAGCGGGCTTCGAAGATGGGTTGGATCTCTTTTTCAAAGCGGCTGATTTGTCGGCGCGCCGCCTCGGGAATCTCCTGTTCCGCGGACGACAGCGCGCCATTCTCGATCCAGCGGCGGATCGTTGCGACATCCCGGTCAGGCACCACGCTCTTGAAGGCAGGCGGGGGCATCAGGTGCTTCGATACCTTTTGGAACAGGCGGCTGTTTTCGGGCGATCCCTTCTCGATGACAGGCCCGTTGTGGCTACCTCGGAGCACGGACGCCGCGGTCCGCAGGTCCATCCCTAGCTCCGGCGAACTCTTGCCGTGACACGTGAAGCAGTAGGTGGAGAAGATCGGCAGAACGTCTTGCTCGAACACGGGCGCTCCGGCCGTGCTCTGCGCGTGCAGCTGCACGGGAAGGAGGAGGGCCGCGGGAAGCAGCCCCATCAAAAGGAGCAACGTCGAGATCAACGTTTCGAATCGAGCGCTCGTGTTGATCTTCATTTCCGCTACGTCGCTTGCGGTTCGTTCGACACTAGATCGCCGATGACGCGCGCGCCTGTGACGGTCACGTCGGAGGGCGTTTCCATGCGGCCGCCGTGGGCATACTGCGTCTTTCGGTGATCGAGCCCGAGTTGGTGCAAAACCGTCGCGATCATGTCAGGTACACTGACCCGATCGACAACGGATTTGTATCCGAAGTCATCGGTCTCGCCGTAGATGAAACCGGGTTTGAAGCCACCGCCGGCGAACCACAGCGTGAAAGCGTTGCGGTTGTGGTCCCGGCCGTCCTTGCCCTGCGTGGTCGGAAGACGTCCGAATTCGCCGGCCCACATGACGATCGTGCTATCGAGAAGGCCTCGCTGTTCCAGGTCCCGCACCAACGCCGCCGCACCTTGATCCGTCTCGACCGCGATCTTCGACAAGTCCTGCTTCATCTTGCTGTGCTGGTCCCATGGCTGACCCGGCCGGGTGGTGACCTGCACGAACCGTACACCGGCCTCGACCAAGCGCCGCGCCATCAGGCAGCGCATGCCGTAGCTACCTCTCACTGGGTCGTCGACGGCGTAGAGCTTTCTCGCCGCCTCTGATTCCTTCTTGATGTCGAGGACATCCATCGCCTCGACCTGCATCCGGGCGGCCAGCTCGAAGTTTTCGATGCGCGATTCCAACTCGGACTCACCAGGCCGGCCGTCGCGGTGCATTCGATTGATGCGCGCTAGATAGTCCAGATTGTCCCGCTGCACACCGGGGGGCGGAGGCTCGGCGGGCTGCAGATGGTGGACCGGCGACCCGCTCATGTTGAACTCCACCCCCTGATAGAGGGCGGGCAGATAGCCATTAGCCCAAAGCTGTTTTCCGCCGATCGTGTAGCCCTGCGGGTCGCGCAGAACGACATACGCGGGCAGGTTCTGGTTCACCGTTCCCAGGGCATAGCTGATCCACGCACCCATGACCGGACGCCCGGGAAAAATCTTGCACGTCAGCAGCATGTTCAACCCTTCCAAGTGGTTGTTGTGCTCGGTGTGCATGGACCGGATAAAGCAGAGCTTGTCGACGATCTCGGCCTGGTGCGGTAAGGCCTCGGATATGTCCATCCCGCACTGGCCGTATTTGCGGAACTCGAATGGCGTCGGCATCAGAGTGTTCTTGTTGCCCGGCTGGTGAATCTCGACGCCGTCGGGGTGAGGCTGCCCGGCCATTTTCGCCAGTATGGGTTTCGGATCAAAGAGATCCATCTGGCTGGGCCCACCGTTTTGGATGAGTTGGATCACGGCTTTCGCGCGGCCGGGGAAATGCCCTTGCCTTGCTTTGAGATTGTTGTAGCTGGGGACCGGCGAGTTGGGCCGAGGCGGGGTGGACGCCAGGCCGGCGTCCGCCAGCAAGTGGGAAAGCACCACTCGGCCGAAGCCCAACGATGTGAGTTCCAAGACTCTACGGCGAGACAGAACTGGCATGTTCCCTCCCCTTCAAACAATTCTAGAATACACCCATACTCCTCAACCGACGTCGCCGCTGATCCGGCCGTAAGCGTTGAGGAACCCAGGTGGGCCCCCGGCAGGGGCGAGGGAGAATGGAGGCAGCCCCTCGATGTTCAGCAAGATCGAGCTTCAACCGTGCCAGTTGGGGCACCCAAAGGGTGATAAGAATGGGAAGCCCGCAGGGTTGTCAGAAACCAGCCGTTTCCCGTTTTCCTCCGGTGGGCATGGAGAACAAAACGGCTCGAACGCCCCTGCCGAGGCTGTGGGACCGTTCGGATGCTTACCCACGGTTTGCGCTGTGGGCTACTTTCTCCCGCCCCTGCCGGGGCGACCTGGGTTCCTCAAGGCCTACGGACGGATAGAGGCCGGAAACCGAGTCAGCACAAAGGTTTTGCGGTGCTACGATCGGGTAGCTCAACGGAAGCGTTGTGTTCGCTATCTCCCTCGTGGCGGTACAATTCCCATAGGCTAAGAGCAGGCCATGATCGGTCAAACCATCTCGCACTACAAGATCACCGACAAGCTCGGTGAAGGCGGGATGGGTGTCGTGTGCAAAGCCGAAGACACCTCCCTCGAACGTCCGGTGGCGCTGAAGTTCCTCGCACCCCATCTCGTCTCCGATCAGGAGGTTCGCAAGCGCTTCGAGCGCGAAGCCAAGGCCGCCGCTGCGCTGAATCACCCGAACGTCTGCACCGTCCACGAGATCGCCGAGGCCAACGGCCGCACGTTCATCGCCATGGCCTTCATCGAGGGCGACAGCCTCGAAGCGAAGATCGAGGCCGGCCCGCTCACGCTGAAGGACGCTCTCGATATCGCCATCCAAACGGCACAGGGCCTACAAGCGGCCCACGAGAAGAAGATCGTTCACCGTGACATCAAGCCCGCCAACTTGATGGTCACCGGCGAGGGCGCCAAGCAACTCGTCACCATCATGGACTTCGGGCTGGCCCTGCTGACCGACCGCTCGAAGCTCACCCAAATGGACGAGACGATGGGCACGGTGACCTACATGTCGCCCGAGCAGGCCCAGGGAATGGATCTGGACCATCGCAGCGACGTCTGGTCGCTGGGCGCGGTGATCTACGAGATGGTGACTGGGCAGCAGGCCTTCAAGGGCCACTACGACCAGGCCACGGTGTACTCGATTCTCAACGAAGACCCGGAGCCGATGACGGCCCTGCGCACGGGCGTACCGATGGAGCTGGAGTGGATCACCGGCAAGTGCCTGGCGAAAGACATCGAGGAGCGCTACCAGCACACCGATGATCTGCTGCTGGATTTGCAGACGCTGAAGAAGAAGATCGAGAGCGGGAAGTCAACCATCTTGCGGACCAGCCCCGCCGTCAGCGGTGTAGGGGCACGGCATGCCGTGCCCGCGGCGCATCAGGAGACGCCCGCAGAGCCGTCCGAGTACAAGCTCGCAAAGTACAGGGTGATCGAGGAGGTCGCAGAATCGGACAACTCGACCAAGTACTTGGCCGAAGACACCGAGCTGCATCGCTCCGTCGCCATCCGGGTGTTGCCGCAGTCAGCAGCGGAACAGATCGAGCGCGCTCAGCGTCGCAAGCTAACGATTGCGTTTGGCCTGGCTGGAGTGGGTTTGCTCGTCGGGCTGGTCCTCGCACTGTTTTCGGTGTTTTCGCCCGACCCGGTCGCCGAGGCCCGGGTGTGGCGATTCTCGATCTCTCCTGACAACTTCGCTCCTCCTAACATCTCAGGCGTCGGCGGCGGCCTTTCCCCCGATGGCAAGTACGTCGTCTATAGAACCGCGGCAGAAGGTGAGAGCGTCCTCTGGTTGCGCCCTTTGGATAGCGAGACGCCCCGCCAGCTGGAAGGCACAGAAGGCGTCCAGGGCGGCAACTGGTCGCCGGACAGCAAGTCCATCGTCTTCGGGACGGACCGCGAGTTGAAGCGGATCTCGCTCGACGGCGGCGGCCCGATCACCCTGTGCCAGTTGCCGGCGCCGGGGGGGGGCGTCGGGGAGTCCCGATGGCACTCGAATCGTCTTCTCTTCAGGCTTGAAGCTATACGAGATTGCCGCCCGCGGCGGCGAACCCAAGCTCCTCTTTGAGCCAGATGAGGCCGAAGGGGTGCGGTATTTTTGGGCTCCGCACTTTCTGCCGTCGGGCGGCGCCTCCGAGGGTCTGCTCTACTCTGCCGCGCCTGGCGCGAACGACTTCAGGGTGTGGCTGCTGGACTTCAAAACGGCTGAACACCGCGAACTGACACCCGGCGACGGTGCGGCCTACTCGAAGAGCGGACACTTGATCTACCATCCCGGCAACAACACTGATCTTGGGTTGCGAGCCCTGCCTTTTTCGGTCGAGGATCTGGCGGTGACCGGAGAGGCTTTTCCGATCGAGGAGTCCGGCCGCTGGGCCGGCGTCGCTGCCGACGGCACGTTGGTCTACAGCGATTCCGGAACCGTTAGGTCTCGTTCACTACAGCTCGTTTGGAAGGATCGGTCCGGCAAAACCCTGAGCACGATCGGTCAACCGCAACCAGGGATTCGAACGCCGAGCCTGTCCCCGGACGGACGCGTGGTGGCTGTCGGGGGTGTGGAGGAAGGACCTGCGGATATTTGGCTGCACGAGGTCGACCGCCCCGTGAAGACTCGCTTGACGTTCGACGAGAGTTACGATATGCACCCCACGTGGCTGCCGTCCGGAGACGCCATCGCTTTTACCTCGGACCGGTCGGGAAATAGGGAACTTTATCAGCGTCGGATCGACGGGAATAGTCCAGCCGAGCCGTTGCTGACACCCGACCCATCGGTTCGGCGGTTCCTTAGCGACTGGTCCCAAGATGCACGTCTGGCGCTGTTCTACGAGCGGCCGGTGTCGGACCCCCGGGGTCATGACCTTTGGTACCTGGAGCGCCGCGATGGCGGCGGCGAATACCAAGCCGTGCCGTTTTTGCAGACCCCGTTCAGCGAGATCACGGCGGCGTTCTCGCCTGATGAGAAGTGGGTAGCCTATGCGTCCAACGAATCGGGGCGCTACGAGGTCTATATCCGTTCGTTTCCCGATGGCGGAGGCAAACAGCAAGTCTCTATCAACGGTGGCAGTCGGCCGCGCTGGAGCCGCGAGGGAGGAGAGGTCTTCTACGTGGAAGGTTCCACGTTGATAGCGGTCCCTGTCTCGACCCATCCCACTCTGACCATCGGCCAACCGCAGCGGCTCTTCTCTTCGGAGCAGCTTGGGACTGCGCGCTGGATCCTCACGTACGACGTCACGCCCGACGGTCAGCGATTTGTACTACCAGAGGCGGTGCAAAGCGAGGATGCAAGTGCCGAAGCGGAGTCCGGCGACGAGCCGCGGCCCTCCATCCGTATCGTCCGAAACTGGTACGAAGAGTTCCGCGACCGCGAGCAGGACTGACTCAGCATGATCGGCCAGTCGCGTTTACGCGGCTTTGGGTTGACTAGGCCAGCCGTTGTACGGCTGGTTTCGCTGATGGCCTTTGCAGCAACCTTAGGCCGGTCAAATTTAGCGGCCTTACGATGGCGGGCTTGAGCCGTGCACAACGGGCGACGACCGTAGGTCTTTGCCGGTTCATGGCTCAAGCCGGTTTGGGTAAGGCCCCTGGAAGGGGCCTGCTCTAATCACAAGGGGTCGTTTTACCAGGCGTAAAACGCCTGGCCTAGAGAAGACCAAGGCCCGCAAACGGGCCTTTTTTGTGTCCGGAATGTTGAGCGGTATGGGCCGGTTAGGATAGCCTGTGGTAGATAGTCAGGCGCGTCTCACCGCCAGGTTGCGCTTTCACCGACGCTTGCTTTCGGCTCGTCCGGGTTAGTGGTGGTCCAACCATGATCGGCCAGACCATCTCGCATTAAAAGGTCACCGACAAGCTCGGTGAAGGCGGGATGGGTGTCGTCCAACCGACCCGTGGTAATCGAGAAACCGAGCCCGGAACGCCAGTGACGGGTGCGCTCCTCTGAGCCGACGCGTAGTGGATTTACCCTCGCTCGCGTTCGGGGCTCGGCTTCCTTCGGGCCGCTGCGATCGGATGACGCAACGGACGCGTTGCTTTCAATTCCGTCAGGTTAAGGGGAGGCTATGATCGGCCAAACCATCTCCCACTACAAAATCACCGACAAGCTAGGCGAAGGCGGGATGGGTGTCGTTTACAAGGCCGAAGACACGTCCCTCGATCGAGCCCTATACACCGAGAGCGCAGAGGTTGAATGAAGCCCCAAGACAGGCAGTCCTGCGAAAAACCAAAACAACCCCGCCGTTCTTTCTTGTCCACAGTGGCCTCGACCGCCGTGGCGCTTCCCTTCGTGTACTGTTCCGGCGCGACGAAAGCGCCGCCGGAGCAATCGCAGTTGGACGCCATGAGGCGCCGGCGCAAAGAAGCCGCCCAGCGCCGCCGCCGCGTCATCTTCAACAACGACGGCGACGACGCCTTGTGCTTCCGTAAGGAGGGCGCCGACATCTCCTCCGTCGGTTTCACGAAGGCCCTGCAAAGCGATAGGGTCACGCCCGAGGCCTTCCTGGACATCCGCATTGCCCCCATGGTGGGAACCCAGATCGATTCCCTCTTCTATTCCGACAGCCAAAGCTTCGGGGCCTTCCTGCATCCCAGCGAGGTTTCGGAGGTGTTCACAAAAACCCTCGATTTTGGTGACGGCGCTCCGACGCGCAACATCACCCAAGATCTCATCGAACAAGGAACCGACCCTTTGGAGCTGGCGGTCGAGTTTTGCCAGCAAAACGGCATCGAGATCTTCTCCAGCATCAGGATGAACGACATTCACGACGGTCGCGGCTACGTGCGGTCCGACCCCTTACTGCCGCAGTTCAAGAAAGACCACCCCGAATATCTGTTTGGTCCGAAAGGCGCCAAGCTGGCGTACGGCTATTACAGCGGCGTCGATTACGCCCAACCGGCTGTCCGCGAGCGGGCCTTCTTGATCCTCGAAGACGTCTGCCGGCGTTACGCCGTCGACGGTTTGGAGCTGGACTTCTGGCGGCACCCGCCCTTTTTCAAGAGCTATGCGGTTTCAGGAAATCCTGCCTCCACCGAAGAACGTGACCAGATGACCGAGCTGCTGCGGCGCGTCCGAACGATGACCGAAGAAGTCAGCCTGGACCGCGACCGCCCCCTGCTCATCGCCGTTCGGGTTCCCGATTCTGTAGGCGCTTGCCAATCTTTGGGCTTGGACCTCGAACGCTGGTTGCAGGAAGATCTGATTGATATCCTGATCGCCGGCGAGATGCAACTGTCCCCTTGGGAAGAAACCGTGGCGTTAGGCCACAAGTACGATGTTCCGGTCTACCCCTGCATTCGACCCGCAATCGCATCCCGCAGGGGCGTCGCCAGCACGGCGGAGTCCTACCGCGCCATGGCGATGAACATCTGGAATTCCGGCGCCGACGGGGTCTACACTTTCAACATGTTCAAGACCCGGGATCGGCTCTATCGTGAGCTGGGAGACCCGGAAGCGCTCCAAAAGCTCGACAAGGTGTACCGCCTCAACCCGGTGGGATATTCGATGGCGCAGCAGTACTTCAACGTCGACCCGTTTCTGCGCGTGCCGGTCCTGTCGCCGCGGCATCCATCGCCGCTCAAAGCCGGTCAGCCCATCGAAATACCGTTCCCCGTCGGAGACGACGTTTTGTGGGGCGAGTCCGCCGGGATTCGGGCTGACGTGAAGCTTCGCCTACAGGTTGAGAAGCTGACAGGCAGTCGCGATCTAGCTGTCAAGATCAACGGAGCAGCGCTAGGGAAGAGCGCTCTCACCAGCGGCTGGTTGCGGTATCAGGTGGAACCGAAACTCGTCAAGAAGGGTACGAACCGGATCGAGATAACCCCTCGACGAGGCCTCGCAGAGGCGCCGGTCCTTTCTGATTTGGAGTTGCACATAAAGTACGGGGAAGCTTCGTGAGCCGGATCCGTCGGTAAGCCGGCGGTAGTCTGTGTCGTAACGCCCTCATGACTCCACGGGTGGGGCTGGAAAGGAGCGGACATGTTTGCGTTTGGCCCACCCGCCGGGTGTAGAGAGCAGAAGACCCTGAACGCCCGATCTGCCGACCCTGCAAGGGTCCAACAATCATAGCCCATGGATTCATCCATGGGTTCGGAAACGCCTACCCCAATTCGTTCCCCCGTTGCTGTTTCTTTTTGCCCTCGGTCGCCGACCGCGGGCAAAAAGAAACAGCAACGGGCCGGTGGCGGCGCTCTCGACTGACACCCATGGATGAATCCATGGGCTATGATTGTGGCGCCCTCACGGGCGCTAACGGCTCATCTTCGTCGTCGAAGAGACTGCGCATCCACGTTTGAAGCCATTCAGCCGCCCCCTGCCGGGGCTCGCACCCGTGGTTGAATGCGTCATTGCGCTGAGGCGCAACCGCGGACTTTCGTCCGCGGCTCTGAAGTTCCGATGGCGCTCTTGAGGCGGGCCGGGCCATCAGGCGATCATCAGAATCCCTACGTACGGATTTCGGTCGTGAGCCGTGGCCCTGGGAGACCCCGAGCGGCACCGCCAGGCACTCGACCGACGTCGTTCCGTCACCCCCGTCCCTTGTGACAGCATGCTGCAAGGAAAGTAAGAGCTGCCATGCGCAAAGGGTGCCCCCCCCGAAGGTCTTATCGAAGCTGATCCCCGGGGTGTTTCTGGTCGCGTCATTGCCGTTGATACCCTGGGCCTGCGAAGCGGAGCACCCATCCGAGTCAACCCCGATTGCAAGCGGGCATAAGGTCCCGCGCCGATTCGTCTACCCTGATGAGTTTCCGCCGGGCAGACCTTACAGCCCTGGTGTTCTGGTGGTGGGGGGGGCGCTCTACATCGCCGGGCAGACGGATCTCGACCCCCAAACCGGCGAGCAAGCAGAGCAGGTCGAAGCTCAAGTCAGAGGGGCTATGGACAGGGTGGGCTACGTCCTGAGCGAAGCCGGAATGGACTATGGCAACGTTGTCACCTGTCACGTCTACCTTGCTGACATCTCCAACTACCAAACGATGAACAAGGTCTATGGCAGCTACTTCGAAGCAGGTTCCTACCCGGCACGCACGACGCTCGAGATGCCGGGACTGCCGGGCGGGGCTGAGATCGAGGTCAGTTGCATTGCCTACGGGGACCGATCCCGGATCCGAGTCGTCATGCCGCGAGATCGGTCAGCGCCTGTGACCAAGAACCCGCTCAGCCAAGCCGCCTGGGCGGGCGACCGCGTCTATTTGGCTGGGCGGGGCGGCCGGGACGACACAGGAAAATTTGGCGACACCGTCGAGGCGCAAACCAAGAAAGCCATGGAGAAGGTAGGGTCAACCCTGGCGGACGCGGGCTTGACCTTCGAGCACGTTGTCTTCGCCAATCCGTATTTTCTGACGCGAGAAAGCTATCCCAAGCTCAACTCCGTATGGAAGACCTTCTTTGCATTGGGAACGGCCCCGAGTCGGGCCAGCTTCTGTATCTCCCGCTTGCCGGGCCCTGAGAGCCGGGTGCAGTTCGCGCTGGTCGCCACAAGCAAAGTTGAAACGAAAGGCCGGCTCATCCCCCAATACATGGGAACCAGCCCGACAAGTTCCGGGGGCGGAGTCCTCGACGGCGATACGCTATGGACGTCGGGCAAGTCCGGCCGGGGTGAAACGCTGGAAGAACAAATGCAGGATTCACTCGAGAAGATCCGTGACACGGTTCGGCTCGCCGGCATGGATCTGGAACACGTTGTCCAAACGCATGTTTACCTGAAGGACGTTGAAAGTGACATGGCCCGAATGGACGCGGTGTTCCGAAGAAACTTCCCAAAGAACCCCCCTGCTCGAACAACAGTCCAAGTCATCCAAGACCAATTCGAGCAAGTAGCCGTCGTGGCCGTTCGCTGACAGCCGATGGACTCAGCTGGCGCCGCCGAGCGACGGTCAATGTCCCCGGTTTGAGGATGCGGCACGAGCGTGCGAAGATTCAATTCCGTGGTTATCGATCAGCAAGAGCAGTGCGAGCCCGCAACACCGGGCGGACAGAAGGTCCACCTGCCGCTCGAGGACCGCTCGCTCGGGCTCAACTACGACTGGTTTCGGTAGAGGTGATCATTGTGGCGGGGATCCGAGGTTGAGGCGTTCTGTTGGGGATGGGTGCAGTCACGATGTGCTCCGAGCTGGGGACTGGCTGTCGCCGAACGTTGGCAGCCGAGCCGATCGGCATGGTTCGTACGTGAATATGGCTGTGGGGCCAGAGTCGTTCGGGGGTGGCCCGCGGCATGCTGTTGTCTGCTTTTCACAGGGAGGTAAGTAATGCCGAAATCGCTTTGGAAGGGAGCCCTCTTCGGTGGTCTGGCCCTTTTCGTCTGGAGCACCATCTCTTGGATGGTTCTCCCCTGGCACAACGCGACGTTGAATACCTTTACCAACGAAGACGAGGTTGCGCGTGTCCTTAAAGCCAACGCTTCGGGCCGGGGTATCTACGTCTACCCCGGCGAGCACCACACGCCCGGGCTGACACCAGAGCAGCGAAAGCGGGCCGAAGAAGCGGTGATGGACAAGATGAAGACTGGGCCGTTCATCTTCGTCTCTTCCCGCATTTCCAATTTGATTCAAACCTCTCGACCTTCCGGCGGCCTTGAGCGTCTTTATTCATAGGGGCTAGAGCCCGATGAGGACGCCATGGAGGCCAACACCCAATGGGTGAAAAACAAAACAAGCCGTTCCAGCTAAGCTTCAACGGTTTGTTGAAAGTCGATTTCCAAGGATCGCGTGTC
Organism: Bryobacterales bacterium; assembly: GCA_965248255.1. Taxonomy (GTDB): domain Bacteria; phylum Acidobacteriota; class Terriglobia; order Bryobacterales; family UBA6623; genus JAKZVK01. The sequence goes on along the minus strand of CBDFIW010000004.1, from coordinate 99,310 downwards.
ACTTCCGACGGCGGGCTGATCCTGGTTCGGGAGTTGGACGAACGGCTCGGGCTCGGGAAGCTGATCGAGGAGCATCTCAGCGACTCGCGACAAGGCTTGAACAAGAAGTTCCCGCTGGCCGATCTGCTGCGGCAGTCGGTTTACAGCCGACTCGCCGGCTACGAGGACCTCAATGACGCCGTTCGAGTATCCGCCGATCCGACCTTTCGCTTGATCGGCTCGCAGAAGAACTGGGATCGCGGCGGGGCGCTCACCTCGCGGCTACAGAGCTTCGAGACAGGGCTGCTCGCGAGTGAGGAGAATCTGCTGGGATTGATGGCGGTGAACCGCGAGTTGGTCGCGCAAGCCGAGACGACGGACGACTGCGAGCGCGTCGTTCTCGACATGGACTCCACCGAGAGCCCCGTCCATGGCCAACAAGAAGGCAGCGCCTATAACGGCCATTTCGAGTCCATCTGCTACCACCCACTGTTGCTGTTCAACCAGCACGGCGATTGTCTGGCCGCCAAGCTGCGTCCCGGCAATGTGCACAGCGCTGACGACTGGGACGAGTTGCTGCTGCCGGAGATCGAGCGCCAACAGGCTGCGGGCAAACAGGTCACCTTCCGCGGCGATGCGGCCTTTGCTAAGCCGGAGATTTATGAGTCTTCGGAGAAACGCGGAGTGCAGTACGCCATTCGCATTCCGGCCAACAAGAGCCTGGAATTGGAGATCGAAGACATCTTGTTTCGCCCGCCGGGAAGGCCCTCCCGGAAGCCCTTGGTGCGCTACAAGAGTTTTCGCTATCAGGCGGAGAGTTGGTCGCAGGCGAGGCGGATCGTCGCCCAGGTCGAACATCACCAGGGCGAGCTGTTCCCGCGGGTCGGATTCATCGTGACGAGCCTGCGCTTGCCAAGCCGCTCGGTGGTGCGCTTCTACAACAAGCGCGGCACGGCCGAGCAGTGGATCAAGGAAGGCAAACAGGCCACGCACTGGACGCGGCTGTCGTGCCATCGCTTCCGGGCCAACGAAGTGCGACTGCAACTCAGCGTGCTGGCCTATAACCTGGGCAACTTGTGGCGGCGGCTGGGGCTGCCGCACAGGATCAAGAGCTGGTCGCTGACGAGCTTGCAGCAGCGGCTAATGAAGACCGGCGGCCGTCTGGTCAAACATGCCCGCTACTACTGGTTGCTGTTGGCCCAGGGACATCTGAACCGGCGGCTGTTCGGTGACATGCTGAGCAGGATCTGGGCGCTGCCTGTGCCCGGAGGGTAACGCGGCGAGCGCGGGGCAGCCGGAGCGGGGAGTTGCCGAGAGGCAAGGTCGGAGCGGTGTCGGCAGAGTGGCCGCTGGCGTTGCCGGAACGCCTTGACCGGACCCGATCTGAAGGCGGACCGGCGAAGAAAGCAGGATCGAACGTGAAAGCAGTGCGAAAACGTTGCACCGCAGCCGTGGCTCGCCTATGCTGTCAGTACCGGGATGGCCAAAACGGTAATCCTGGTTCATTGCCACCACCCCCTCGGGCAGCTCGACGTCAACCTCTATCTCGTCGGCCGGGGCCGTCCCCGTGTTGCTCAACGCCAAGAACACCTTGAAGCATCGCGAGACGTTGTCTTGGAAACTTTCACGCTCCTCCCAATAGGTCTGAATACGCTCCTTGTGCTGGTCCACTCTCTTGTTGTATTCGGCAATCTTTTGTGGTGGCAGGAGCATTTGTTCAGCCGAAACTGCACCCGCGAAGACTGACGGTAGTTGGCCGACGCGAAGTTGCTCGGCTGAAGAGAGTTCTTCCTGTAGAGAACTCCGTGTCAACGGACGCACCGGCTTGAGAGTCAACGTATCCTGGGGCTCGTTCGACTCTAGGAACGCCACGTGCAACTCAGGACGAGGTTCATTCTGATTGATCCGCTCGTGATCCCCCTTCTGAGCGAGTAAAGTCTCCTCACCTACCCTGACAAAACACTCACCGGGCGAATTGCAAAGTCGCCCTGATTAAACTGCTTCTTCATGAAGTGAGGCCCCGTCACACCAAACCTTGGCGGAATAACAATCGCTCCTCTTTTGATGACAGGGGGATGAGTTCCATGACGAAGCCCATGGTCACAGGGTTGCTCCTCCAGATTCTCGGTGCTCTCGTTCTTACGCTTATCGTCGTACGCTGCCGCGAGTCGGGCTTCTGGGAGCGCGTGGTCATCGTCGTCTTGGTAGTCCTCGCCGCCGGCATTCTCTGCTTCCTGCCGTTGTGGAACTGGTTTGGCTTCGCAATCAACTACACCCTGGTGGCCGTCATCGACCTTCTGATGGCGGGGTTCCTGAGCGGTTTGGTGATCGCCAAAGTAACGTGAGGGCCCTTCCTCCATAACGGGGAGACCACCCACCCGACGACTCGCCTGGTCATGCGTTTCCCGGTGATCGCCTTAACAAAACTTAATCCGAGGTTTATGAATCGTTGCTTCCGTTCGGTGCCGCGGCGCGTCTATCCAGTTAGCGAGAGAGAGAAAACCACCAAAACACCATCTTGTTTGAGAAGGAGCGAATCATGTTCGAAACAGCAGTCCACCCGAAACCTGGTCACGTGTTGGCGCTGCTTGGCGGCGGCATTGCCTTCGCCACGCTGGTTGCCAGTTGGTATTGGATCGTGAGCTGATGTCGCGTCAGGCCGGCCGCCGCGTGCACAGGGGCCTGGCGCGGCGTCGGTCATGGACGCCGGCCGACGAGTGTGGCGGACCAGCCAGGAACAACAGAGAAATGTCGATGAAACGAGCCGGCCTGCCATGGCGTCCAAGCGAGTGGAGGCCGGCGAAACCCGCGGCGCGCCGCGGCTCCGGGAGGTCGAGATCATGTCCATAAGAAGATTTGCTTCGATGTCGCTGCTCGGGTTGGCTCTGGCACTTCCACAGGTGGGGCCTGCCGAAACCGAGAAGCGTAAGCCCAAGAACGATAAAGAGGACGTCGAGGCTATTGGCGACCGCAAAGTCGACAAGGGCATCAACTTCTATTCGCTCGAGAAGGAGATCCAGCTCGGCAAACGGCTAGCCGAAGACGTCGAGCGACGCAGCAAGATCGTGACCGATCCGATCATCTCGGAGTACGTCAACCGCATCGGACAAAACCTGGTCCGCAGCTCGGACGCCAAGGTGCCGTTCACCATCAAGGTGATCGACAACGACGAGGTCAACGCGTTTGCGCTCCCGGGCGGATACCTTTTCATCAACACCGGCATAATCCGTCTGGCTCAGGACGAGGCGGAACTGGCCGGTGTCATGGCGCACGAGATCGCCCACGTCACCGCGCGTCACGGCACGCGGCAGGCCACCCGCGGCCAGGTTGTGAATCTGGCAACGATCCCGTTGATCTTTCTCGGCGGTTGGGCCGGCTATGGCATCCGTCAAGCGGCGGGGTTCGCCGTGCCGGTGGCGTTCCTGAAGTTCTCCCGCAACTTCGAGCGCGAAGCCGATTTTCTCGGCGTGCAGTATCTCTACAAAGCCGGGTATGACCCGCTGGGGATGGTGCAGTTCTTCGAGAGGATCAAAGCGCAGAAGAAGAAGAAAGAGAAGGGCGGCATCTCCGCCGCCTTCCGCTCGCACCCGCTGACCAAGGACCGCATCAAGCGCGTACAGAAGACGATCGAGGAACTGTTGCCCGACAAGTCAGAATACGCCATGACCAGCAGCGAGTTCGTCGAGGTCCGCGACAAGGTTCTGGCGCTCGGCAATCGGACTCGCCGTGAATCGAGAGATCCCAATCGCCCCACGCTCAAGCGACGCGCGCCGAGCGGCACGATCGATCCTTCCGAGGACAATCCCGAGCGGGACGAGAGTGATGAGGACGACCGTCCGGTGCTGAAACGGCGTCCGTCGTCGAGCGCCATTACCGATTGAGTTCTCCGGAAGGGCTGGCCGGCGGGTTGCTTGTCCCAAGAGATTCGCGCGAGCCGTCTGACTCAATCGACATCTGAACAAACATGTTAAGTTCTCAGCGGGCCGGCTGCTGTGGAGCCTCGTTGAACAGACGTTTGGCGTTGCGGCGGCGAGTGCCATCTCCCTCGCCCCTGCCGGGGCTGCGTGTGCTAAATCGTTTCAGGGCCTTCCGCGATCAAGAACTTGTCGGTTTGAGCTCAACGATCTCGCTAGCTGCCCTTCCCTTCACTCCGAGCGCAGCGACGCAGCCCTCGCTCATGCGGAAGAAGGCGACATGAGCCGAGGCTTCTCTCCCGGCTCGAACGCTCCGGATAACCTGTATAATTATCCCGGTATCTGGAAAGCTTCCTCGTTTTCTCAAACCGGAGTCGGAATATGGAACCGGGACCGCAACACACCGTCTCAGCGGCGGTGCCTCCGACAGCAGACGCAGACCGCCCGATCACCCTCACCGCCTATCGCCTGAAGCCCGATCCGCCGCCAATCATTCCCAGCCCTGCCGACCGCTTGTGGATGGACTCGCACCGCAATGGCGCCAACCGCTGCCTGCCGCTGCGCATGGCCAATCAGGCGGGTTGGGTGATTCTCAACGACCGTGACTTCGACGTCACCTGGAGGGGAGGCGAGGAGACCCACAGCCTGAAGATTCGGTTCGCCGAGGGACAGCGCTCCCGCTACGTCAAGAACATCTTCGGGTTCGGCATTCTGACCTGGTTTATCCCCTATTTGTTCCGCACGCCGCCGGGTTACAACCTGCTGGCGCGGGGGCCGGCCAACTGGTTCAAGGACGGCGCTTCTCCTCTAGAGGGGCTGGTCGAGACTGACTGGTCCACGGCCACTTTCACAATGAATTGGAAGCTGACTCGTCCATTCTGGAAGGTGCGCTTTCGCAAAGGCGATCCCATCTGCATGATCCTGCCCCAGCGGCGCGGCGAGATCGAGAGTGTTCAACCCGAGATCCGCAACATCGAGTCGCAGCCCGAGCTGGAACGGGCCCACGACGCCTTCGTCGAGAGCCGCACCACGTTTATTGCGGAGAAGCAGCAGATCCTCAGGGAGAGGAGTCACGGTCTGCGCGAAGACGAGAATGCTCCCTGGCAGCCCGACTACACGCTCGGCAAGCTGCCGGGCGGCGTGGTGGCACGGCAGCACCAAGTGAAGCTTGACCTGCAGCCGTTTGTGGAGCGTGAACCGCCGGCGCAGATCTCTGATGTTGCCTTGCAAGATTCTACCCAGGGCTCCGAGCGCGCGAGCCGGACCGTCTGGCGCCGAGCATAACGCCTTTGGGCGAAGGCCATGGGCCGCCGCTAGCGTCGCTCTGTGGTGAGTTCACGACGGGTAATATGGCCCAGCCAGTCACCCTGATACGCCAGCATTCCCACTACCGAGGCGTGGACTCCCCGTCCACGCCTCGGTAGCGCAGGCCCCACATCGAGCGCCGAGCCTTATTGATTCCCCGTCACGTAGCACGTGAAAAAGGGCTCTTCGGGCAACAGTGCTACACTGACGTGTGGCCCTTGAGGTTGCCCCGCCTTCGCTGAAGTTCGGCGTCGTTCTCTTCCCGGGTTCGAACTGCGATCACGACGCACTCTACGCCTTACGAGAAAACCTGGGGCAGTCGGCTCACTTCGTTTGGCACGAGTCCGAGGACCTTTCCGGCCTCGACGCGGTCTTGCTACCCGGCGGTTTTTCTTACGGTGATTACCTTCGCGCCGGCGCCATTGCGCGCTTTTCACCTGTGATGAAAGCGGTGCGGCGCTTCGCCGAGCGGGGCGGATTGGTGATCGGCGTCTGCAACGGATTTCAGATCCTGGTCGAAAGCGGTCTTCTGCCCGGCGCACTCGTCCGCAACCGGGGGCTCAAGTTTATCTGCCGGACCGTTTACCTAAGGGTCGAGACGACCTCGTCTCCCTTTACCCAGGCTTGCGACCAGGGGCAGGTGCTGGCAGTACCCATTGCTCACGGCGAGGGCTGCTACTACGCCGATGACGCTACCCTGGCGCGCCTCGACCAGGAGGGCCGCGTGGCGTTTCGGTACGTGACGGACCGCGGCGAAGTGACACGCGAAGCGAATCCGAACGGCTCGCTGAACAACATTGCCGGAATCCTCAGCGAGGGCCGCAATGTTCTGGGCATGATGCCGCATCCGGAACGGGCCGCCGACCCGGCGATGGGGTCGCTGGATGGCCGCCAAGTGTTTGCTTCGATGGTGCAGACTCTCGTTCACGCGTAGACGCTTTCGTTTCCCTGTTCATGGCGACGACCGGTACGGATGTCCTCGCGCAACACGGCTTGACCGTCGAGGAGTACGAGCGAATCCTCGACCGTCTTGGGCGCGAGCCCAACCTCACCGAACTGGGCATCATCGGCGTGATGTGGAGCGAGCACTGCTCCTACAAGAGTTCCCGCCGTCACCTCAAGAAGCTACCCACCCAGGGCGAGCGCGTTCTTGTCGGTCCCGGGGAGAACGCGGGCATCGTCGACATCGGCGGGGGGTATGCCGCAGCGTTCAAGATCGAGTCGCACAACCACCCCAGCTTCATCGAGCCCTTCCAGGGTGCGGCCACAGGCGTCGGCGGGATCCTGCGCGACATCTTTACCATGGGCGCCCGTCCGCTTGCCGTGATGGATTCGCTTCGCTTCGGCCCCCTCGACGATCCTGAAACCGGCAGCCGCAATCGCCACACTCTCGGCGTCGTCGTCGGCGGCATTGCTCACTACGGGAACTGTTTCGGGGTCCCGACCGTCGGCGGCGAGTGTGTCTTCGAGCCCGGATACAGCGCCAACCCGCTCGTGAACGCCTTCGCTCTCGGCGTGTTCCGCAAAGACAAGATCTTCTTCGGCAAAGCCTCCGGCGTCGGCAATCCGGTCATCTACGTGGGCGCCAAAACGGGCCGCGACGGCATCCATGGGGCCTCGATGGCCTCGGCCGAGTTCGACGAAGATTCCGAAGAGAAGCGTCCGAACGTACAGGTCGGCGATCCTTTCCTCGAGAAGCTGTTGCTCGAAGCCTGCCTCGAAGCCATGGAAAAGGACGCCATCCTCGGCATCCAAGATATGGGCGCGGCCGGATTGACCTGCTCGACTTGTGAAATGGGCGGCCGCGGCGGGACGGGCATCGAGATCGACCTGCGGCATGTCCCGCAGCGCGAGCAGAGTATGACGCCTTACGAGATCATGCTTTCCGAATCCCAAGAGCGCATGCTGCTGGTGGCCGAACGGGGCCGCGAGGACGAGGTCTTCTCGATCTTTCGCAAGTGGGGACTCGATGCGGTTGAGATTGGCGTTGTGACCGGCGACGGCGCTCTACGCGTCAAGGACGACGGGCAAGTCGTGGCCGAGGTACCCAACTCGATACTGACCGACGATGCGCCCCTCTACGACCGGCCTGTCTCGGAACCCTTGCGCACCGTGCCGTTGGACGGCCCCGAGCTTCGGCCACTCTCCAGTGACGAATGCGCGGATGCTCTGAAGAGTCTACTCGCCGCCCCCGATAACTGTTCGAAACGCTGGATCTATGAGCAGTACGACTACATGGTTCGCACGAATACGACCGCGCCGCCTGGGTCCGACGCCGCTGTAATCCGTGTGAAGGAAGCCGGCGTCTCGCTCGCGATGGCTCTTGACGGCAACGGGCGCTATTGTGCCCTCGGTGCCCGCGAGGGCGCGAAGCTGGCCGTCGCCGAGTGCTGCCGTAACCTGGCAACCGTGGGAGCCGAGCCCATCGGCGCCACCAACTGCTTGAACTTCGGCAATCCGGAAAAGCCCGAGATCATGGCGCAGTTTGTCGAGGCGGTCGAGGGCATCGGGGAAGCTTGCCGTCACTTTGGCGCGCCGATTACGGGCGGCAACGTCAGCCTCTACAACGAGACGCTCGGCCAGGCCATTGACCCGACACCGGTGATCGGGATCGTCGGGTTGCTCGATCACACGGCTGCGCCGCTCGGGATCCATTTTCGAAAGCCCGGCCGCAAGCTCCTGCTGCTCGGCGGGCTACTCCCGGGGGCGCGGGGCGACGATCCTCAGCTCGAGCGCCGCTTTGGCAGCTCGCAATACGCGAAAGTCATCGAAGGGCAACGGTGGGGCCTACCGCCGGCGCTCGACCTGGATTACGAAAGGCGCGTGCACGAAGCGACGCGCGCTGTCATCGGCGAGGGCCTGGTTGACTCGGTTCATGACGTCAGCGATGGGGGTCTGGCGGTAGCCGCGGCGGAATGCTCGTTCGGCGTGGAGCGCATCGGCGCACGCTTGGACTTGGAGTCCGACTTGACTGCGGTCCACCTGCTGTTTCACGAAGCGCCCTCACGGGTGTTGCTTGCTGTTGGCGCGGACAACGTGGCCGCCGTCGTGGCCGCCGCCCGTCAGCGGGATGTCGAAGCACCGGTCGTCGGTGAAACCGTCGAAGGCCGGCTGGAAGTGCGGGTCAACGGCTCGACGCTGATCCGGCTCGACGTCTCTGAGTTGTTCGAGTTGTGGGACTCGGCCTTGGAAAAAATACTCAGCCATCAGTAAACTGAAGATGAACAAGAAAGAAACGGTGCGACCTTTGCTGCCCCCGTCTGAGCCGACTGCTTTGGAAGCCGACCCTGCTGACCGCTTCCATGATGAGTGCGGCGTGTTCGCGATCTACGGCCACCCCGAGGCGGCGAACCTCACCTATCTGGGCCTCTACGCGCTGCAGCACCGTGGCCAGGAGTCAGCCGGCATCTGTTCGAGTGATGGCCGCCGGCTGCACTGCGTCAAGAAGAAGGGGCTGGTCGCCGAGATTTTCACCGAGCCGGTACTCCAGCAGCTCTCCGGCCATATGGCCATCGGCCACACGCGCTACTCCACGGCGGGACAGAGCGACCACCTCAACGCACAGCCACTGTTCGTGGAGTGCAGCAAGGGACAGCTCGCCGTCGCCCATAACGGCAATCTCACGAACGCGATCGACGTGCGGCGAGAGCTGGAGATGTCGGGGTCGATTTTCCAGGCAACGGGTGACACCGAAGTTATTCTGCACCTCATGGCCCGCTCGCGCGAGCGACGCCTCAAGCATGCGCTTCGGGAATCGCTGTTGCGTCTGGAGGGTGCGTACTCGCTGGCGCTGCTCGCCAAAGATCGGCTGATCGTCGCGCGCGACCAGCGCGGCTTCCGTCCGCTAGCTTTCGGCAAGCTGCGGCACAACGGCCACCAGGCTTACGTTTTCGCATCCGAGACATGCGCTTTTGATCTAATCGGCGCCGAGTACATCGACGACGTGCAGCCCGGCGAGATGGTGTTGATCAGCGATGAGGGCCTGGTACGCGAGCCTTTCGCTCCCGCGCTGCCGCCGGCCCATTGCGTGTTCGAGCACGTCTATTTTTCGCGTCCGGACTCGATCGTCTTCGGCCGGCACGTGGAAGACTCACGTCAGATGCTCGGCCGCTTGTTGGCGAGGGAGGCGCCGGTCCCGGCGGACGTCGTCGTCCCGGTGCCCGACTCCGGAGTGTCGGCGGCGATCGGCTATGCCAGCGAGTCGGGTCTTCCCTTCCGTATGGGTCTGATCCGCAACCACTACGTCGGGCGCACCTTCATCGAGCCGAAGCAGTCGATTCGCGATTTCGGCGTCAAGCTCAAGCTCAACCCGGTGCGCCATCTGATCGCCGGGCAGCGTGTCGTACTCGTCGATGACTCGCTGGTGCGCGGAACCACCAGCCGCAAGATCGTCCGCATTATGCGCCAGGTCGGCGCGAAGGAAGTCCATCTGCGCATCTCGTGCCCGCCCACCATCTCACCTTGCTACTACGGTGTCGACACCCCCGACCCCGACGAGCTCATCGCGGCCAACAGCAACCTCGAGCAGATTCGGCAATACACCGAAGCCGACTCGCTCGTCTACCTTTCGAAGGAAGGGCTTGAGAAGGCCGTTCAGGACGTCGATGCCAACTACTGCTACTCCTGCTACACCGGTCGCTACCCGACCGACATCGTCGGCATCGAACAGCTCCTCGCCGACCATCGCGAGAAGCGCTGAGAGCCGGGCTCGCCCCCGCGGCGAGGCGACGTGCGAAGCAACCGAGCCGTGACCGTAAGGGAGCGGTCCGGCACGAACCCTGACCCCACTCAAAGGCCTCTGGCCTGTGTCTCTCTCGCCACTAGCCACTTGACGCAATTCGCCGCGCCACGTGGCGAGAAGAGCAAGCTATCTGCTTCTGAAAGAGCGACTTATGCTTGATCTTCGAGGCGCAAGAGCGCGTCGGGCGTTACTTCAGTGCGCCTTAACAACAGAGAACTCGCCGCTCCATATTGTAATGAAACGCCCTTTCACTATAATAACGGACCAGGATCGGGCCCATGTTATAGCGGGCTATAACAACGAAGATCCGTCTGTCACTCAGTCCCCCTTACGGTCCGGGGGCGGTAGAACCTCCAGCCTGTACTCCCACCCGGGCTGCCACGACCACGGCGCCTGGACCGCATCCGCCAGCGGAACACCCTTGAGCCAGTGTTCCAGCCCGTACTGCGTCGCCCGGTGGCCGACGATCAGCACGCAACCCCCGTCGTGCTGGCGATGAATCTCTGACAGGACCTCTCTCACCCGAATCGCCGTTTGGCAGTAGCTCTCTCCGTTGGGGTACGGCCGTTCGACGTGCTCGGCGCGAACGGCTTCGATCTCCTCCCAGCTCCGCCGGTTCAGGTCGCCATAGTCACACTCCCGCAGCCGCGCGTCTCGCACGATGATCAGGTCGCCGCCCGCGAACGCAAGCTCCGCCGTCCGATACGATCGTTCAAGGTCGGAACAGTACACGGCCGCGAATTCCGTGTGCCGGTGACGACGGCCCAGTTCATGCGCCTGCTCCTCGCCGGCCGGGGACAGAGCCACATCGTAGTGACCTGAAGCCAGCCCCGCCTCGTTGTCGAGGGAGGTGGCGTGTGTCTCGAAGATGATCTTCAGCATGCCCGGTGGCTCTGTTGGCAGCGAGAAAGTACCAGGGGAGCACCCCGCCGGAACCGGATCTGATTCTAACCTCCGGCAGTCGGTGGTGGCGGACCCAGATCCGTACGTAAGGATTCTGACGAACGCTTGAAGCCCGGTACGCCGCAACCCGATGAATCCAACCACAGGTCTGAGCCCGGTAGGGCGTCACAATCCTAGCCCATGGATTGATCCATGGGTGTCGGTCCCGAGCACCCTTCACCCGGTGCCAGGCTGTTTCTGGTCGCGCGCGGTCGACGGCCGCGCGCGACCAGAAACAGCCTTGGGTGAAACGAGTTGACGTGGCTGCGTTCCGAACCCATGGATTGTTGAAGCCCAATGATAATGTCCCCTTGAGCGCCCAATAGAAATGTCCCCTAATCTGGACCTCTGCGAGGAGGTGAAAGATTGGGAAGGACATGGATGAGTGCCAAGGAGTTGAGGCGCGGCGAAGTGCTGAGCCGAGTGAAACGAGGGGAACTGAAGTTGACCGAAGCCACCGCACTGCTGGAGGTCAGCTACCGCCAAGCGAAGCGGCTCAACAAGCGTTACCGAGCAGGCGGGGTCAAGGCTTTGGTGCACGGTAACGTCGGCCGCGCTTCGAACCGAGCCGATGACAAGCGCCGCGAGCAGGTTCTCGAGTTGGTGCACGCAAACTATGCGGGCGAGGGGCACGAGCGCTTCGGGCCGACGCTGGCGTCGGAACATCTGGCAGCCGATCAGGGCCTGGAAGTGCCGCGCGAAACGCTGCGGCGCTGGATGCTCGCGGCGGGCCTGTGGAGCCGGAGTCGCAAGCGCCCACCGCATCGCAGCCGGCGGCAACGCAAAGCGCACTTCGGCGAGCTGATTCAACTCGACGGTTCGCACCACCACTGGCTGGAAGGACGCGGCCCGAAAGCCTGTCTGATGAACTTTGTCGATGACGCGACCGGTCTTGCACTGTGCCGCTTCTCGGGCCAGGAAACGACCTGGGCCGCGGCCGATCTGCTCCAAGCCTGGGTGCGCCAACACGGCGTTCCCAAGGCGTTGTACTGCGACTGGAAAAACGTCTACCAGCGCCAGCCGACGTCGCGGGAAGCACTGGAAGGCATCAAGCCCGAGACGCAGTTCGGGCGCATGTGCGCGAAGCTTGGCATTGGCATCATTGCCGCATCGTCGCCGCAAGCCAAGGGACGTGTCGAACGCCATCACGGCACGCACCAGGACCGCCTGATCAAGAAGATGCGGCTGCGGGGCATCGTTGATTACGAGGCGGCGAACCGTTACCTCGGCGAGGAGTACTTAGCCGAGCACAACGAGCGCTTCTGCTGCGAGCCGGCGGCGGGAGCGGACTTTCACCAGGCGCTACCCCGCGGCACCGAGCTGCGAGGGGTGTTCTGCTTCGAATACGAACGGGTGGTGAGCAACGACCAGGTGGTGCGTTTCGAGAATCGTTGTTTGCAGTTGAAGCCGAAACGCAATCAGGGCGTGGGGGCGGGTGCACGGGTGACGGTCCAACAGGGGCGCGATGAGAGCTTGCAGGTGAGGTTTGAGGGGCACGAGATCGAGCACGAAGTGATCGCCACGCCGACGCCACGGCTGCGGACGAAGCCGGCACCGCAGGGGAACGTGGTGGCCAGACGTAAGCCGGCGGCGAACCACCCCTGGCGGCGAGCTGTGTTGCGGAAAACACGAGCTGCGAATTCATAAGAGGGGCTGTGGAAATGCCGGGTCGGATGGAAAGCGTGGAAAACCTTGTGGCGGCAGCCGTGCCGGGCTCGCGGATCCGTGGATGGTTTTCCACCCTTCCCACCGCCCCTTGGAAATCGCTACGCGATTCCCACAGTTCCACAGCCCCGACGATGACGATTCTCTCCTATCACCAAGGGGACACTTCTACTGGGCTACCGAAGGGGACATTTCTATTGGGCCTTGACATTCCGAACCCATGGATGAATCCATGGGCTAGGATTGTTCGACCCTTGCCGGGTCGGCAGATCGACACACATTACCAACGAGTCCGCAGCCCCAGCCGCTGCCTTTGAAGTTTTCTACCCTCAACACCCGGCGGGTGAGCCAACCCCAAACCCATCCACTCTCTTCCCGCTCCCCCCGTCGAGTCATCACTGCATGACGACACACACTCCCCCTAGCTTACGTACGGATCTGGGGCGGAAGGGCTCCCTCCAGACCCCATGCTATGATCGGAAAACACACCTCTAATTGAACAATAAGGGTGCTCCGCAGCCCTTTCTCTGGCTCGCTCAGCATGATTCAAACGCTTTTTGGTCCGCCGCCCGACCCCGGTCTGCTCGACCAGTTCAAGACCGCCGTCGCCAAGACGCGCGACGGCCTGGTCGACCAGCTCGACGACTTGGTGCAGGGCAAGAAAGAGATTGACGCTGAACTTCTCGAAGAGCTCGAGATGCTGCTTATCGGCGCGGACGTCGGCGTCCGAACCGTCGCGGAGATTCTCGAGGAGGTGCGCGAGAGTCTCGATCGCAAGCAGTTGACCGATCCGGCGGAACTCAAAGTCCACATTGCGAGGCATTTACTGGGTATCCTCCAGGCGGCCCCGGCCAACGGGCGACCCAGCGCCGCTCGGCCCGAGGTGATCCTCGTCGTGGGGGTCAACGGTACGGGCAAGACCACCACCATCGGCAAGCTAGCGCACCGCTTCAGCAGGGAGGGGAAAAAGGTCCTGCTTTGCGCCGCTGACACGTTCCGCGCGGCGGCCATCGAGCAACTGGCCGTGTGGGCCCAGCGGAGCGGCAACGACCTGATCAAGCAGAAGCCGGGCTCCGACCCCAGCGCCGTGCTCTACGACGCGCTCGAAGCAGCCAAGGCACGCCAAGTCGATTGCGTGATCGTCGACACCGCGGGCCGACTGCACAACAAGGCCGGCCTGATGAGCGAGCTGGAAAAGATGAAGCGCACTGCCGGACGCCTGCTCCCCAACGCGCCGCACCAGGTACTGCTCGTGATCGACGCTGTCACGGGCCAAAACGGGCTCGAGCAGGCGCGCGTGTTCACCGAGAGTGCCGGCGTCACCGGCCTCGTGCTGACAAAGCTTGACGGCACAGCGAAGGGGGGCATCGTGGTCGCCATCACGCGGGAACTGGGTTTGCCCATCCGCTACGTAGGAGTAGGTGAGAAACTGGAAGATCTGGTCCCCTTTGACGCCGAAAGCTTTGTCCGCTCGCTGTTTGAGGTCTAGTTTCGGTCCGCTCCTCCCGACATGACGAAGCAAGATAGCCGATACATGCGCGAGGCGCTCGACCTCGCCTACCGCGGGCGGGCGCTGGCTACGCCGAACCCTATGGTCGGGGCCGTGGTCGTGAGCGCTGAAGGCGAGCCCGTAGGGCGAGGTTTCCACACCTACGACGGCCTCAAGCACGCGGAGGTCGTGGCCTTGGAAGAGGCCGGCGACCTCGCGGCCGACGGCACTCTCTACGTCAGCCTCGAGCCCTGCAGCCACGACGGCCGCACGCCTCCTTGCTCTGATGTCGCCATTCGTTCCCGCATTCGTCGCGTGGTCGCCCCCATCGAAGATCGATTCCCCAAGGTCTCTGGCTCCGGCTTTGCGAAGCTTCGCGAGGCCGGTATTAAAGTGGAGATGGCCGAGGAGTTCGCCCAAGAAGCGCAGCGGCTCAACGAGGCGTTCTTTCACCACGCCAACACCAGCCGGCCCCTGGTCACGCTGAAGACCGCGCTCACCCTCGACGGTAAGATTGCCGCCCCGGACGACAACACCGGCTGGATCACCAGTGAGGTGGCGCGGTCGCACGTTCAGCAGGTCCGTCATGATCACGATGCCATCCTCACCGGCATCGGCACGGTTCTTGCCGACGACTGCCTCCTGACCGACCGCAGCGGCCTGCCGCGCCGCCGCCCGCTGCTTCGGGTCGTAGCCGACTCCTTGTTACGTTTGCCCCTGGAGTCGCGGCTGGTCGAGTCTTTCCAAGACGACCTGGTCGTTGCCACGACGTCGGCCGCGCCACCCAAGCGCCGCGCCGCGCTCGAGTCGAGGGGTATTCCGGTCGAGGTGTTTGACGCCCCTCGCGGACGCGTCGACTTGGTGACCCTGGTTCAATGGTTGGGCGAGAAGCAAATGCTGTCACTCGTGATGGAGGGAGGTTCGAAGCTCAATTGGGGAGCGTTCGACTCCGGCATTGTTGACAAGGCGCTGCTCTACTTCGCTCCGAAGATTCTAGGTGGTGTGGACTCGCTGCCGATGGCAGGCGGAGTGGGACGGCGCAGCCGCGAGGGTGCGATCAAGCTGTGTCGGCTGCGCACCTTTCCTGTCGGCCTGGACGAGTTCGCGGTCGAGGCCTACGTCGAGTCGAAGACACCGACCGCCACAAGCGGCTAGCGGAATTTCGCGGAGATTCCTTAGGCGTAGTAGTATCCAGCGAGACGGTACCCAAATCCGTACGTAAGCCTTGACGACCGCTTGACGCCTCGGCCCGGCGCGACCGACCCAGTCGCCACGTCAGAGCCGCGGACGGGAGTCCGCGGTTGGTGTAGGGTGGAAGCGGCGCGCTGTCCCAAAGCGCAAGTCAATGCCTCCGCGCACGGTTCCCAGCCCCGGCAGGGGCGATTGAAAATAGCCCACCGCGCGAGCGGTGGGGCAACCGTCCCAAACGATCCCCAGCCCCGGCAGGGGCGTTTGAGATTTGTTTTTTCTGGCACCCGGCGGGTGGGGAACACGAGAAACACGTAGTCTCTTCGAGGCCCGGCCTGTTGCTCTTGGGGATCGCACGACGCAACCTGCAGCCTCCTTACGGACGGATTACAAACTGTAGGGGCGGGCCCCGGGCGGGCCCCTGTGCCCGCCCGTCTCGTTTACCATTAAGTTTTCTGTGCGACAGTCCGCTAGGCTTCCAATATGTTCACGGGAATTATTGAAGAGGTCGGCACCGTCAAGGCCTTCGACCGCCATTCCTCGGGCGCCCGCCTGGTGGTCGGCGCCGGAAAGGTCCTCTCGGATCTTCCCATTGGGGGCAGTATCGCGATCAACGGTGTCTGCTTGACCGCCGTTAACGTAACCGACGATTCCTTTGCCGCCGACCTCTCTCCCGAGACCCTTCACCGATCGAACCTCGGCAGCCTCGAGCCCGGGGCGTGCGTCAATCTCGAGCCGCCGCTCTCTCCCACGGGACGACTGGGCGGCCACTTTGTTCAAGGCCACGTCGACGGCACGGGCGAACTCGTGGGCCTTGAGGAGGCCGGGGACGGCAATTGGTGGTTGACCATAGGTGTCCCGCGTGAACTGCTCCGCTATCTGGTGTACAAGGGCAGCATCGCCATCGACGGCATCAGCTTGACCATCGCGGCCCTCGAAGGCGACCTCATCCGCATCGCCATCATCCCCCATACCTACGACGTCACTTCGCTTCGCGACCTACGGCCGGGGGCGCAAGTCAATCTCGAGTGCGACATGATCGCGAAGCATGTCGAGCGGCTGATTGCGACGATGAACGTCAGCCCGCAGTCCAAGCTCAGCGTAGAGGAGTTGAAGGAGCAGGGCTTCTGATGCTGCTGCCCGCCTGCGAGGCGCAATGTCGCTGCGGTATCCTGGTTTTCGAGCCTGCTAGATAGATCAATTCAGGGAGTTGACCATGAGATGGATGCGAATGCTGCTTGCCGCGACTCTGTTCTCGGTTCTCGTATTGTCGTTGGGATGCGGCCCGTCGGCCCCGCCGGAAGAGAAAGTGGAAGAGCCCGCGCCGGTCACGAAGGCGGAAGAGCCGCCGCCGGAGCCGGAGGAGGTCGAAACCGCCAAGCTCGAGCCGCCCAAACCGGAACCGCCGAAGGTCGCTGAGAAACCGAAACCCAAGCCGAAGCCCAAACCCGCGGGGCCGCCCGTCGTGATCATGGAGACTTCCAAGGGCACCATCAAGATCGAGTTGAACCCGGAACGCGCCCCCGGGACGGTCAAGAATTTTCTGGCCTATGTAGACAGCAAGTTCTATGACGGCACCATCTACCACCGCGTCATGCCCGAGTTCATGATCCAGGGCGGCGGCTTCACCCCGGACATGCGGGAGAAACCCAACCGCGCTCCGATCAAGAACGAGTCGGCGAACAGTCTGGCCAATCTTCGGGGAACGATCGCCATGGCCCGCACAGGCGCCCCTCACAGCGCGACGTCGCAGTTCTACATCAATCACAAGACGAATCAAGCCCTGGACAGAGCGCACGCTCAGGACGGCTGGGGCTACTGCGTGTTCGGCAAAGTGATCGAGGGACTCGACGTCGTGGATGCCATCGCGGGCGTTGCCACCGGCATCAACAAGGGCCACCGCAACGTGCCCGTCGAACCCGTCCTCATCAAGTCCGCACGCCGGGCCGGCTAAGAGTAAGAGCCTCGTTGCTACGGACCGCCACCCGCAATCGGAAACAACTGGTCGGGTCCGCTGCTGTCTGCGGCTGACAGGAGTAGATGCTGTGGAAAAACAACCTAACCCCGTCGTCGAAATCGAAACCTCCAAGGGCTCCCTCCGAGTCGAGCTCTTCCTCGACAAGGCGCCCGGAACTGTCAACAACTTCCTTCAATACGTGGACGAGGGTTTCTACGCCGGCACGATCTTCCACCGCGTCATCGAGGACTTCATGGTGCAAGGCGGCGGATTCAGCGAGCAGATGAACCAGAAGAGCACGAACCCGCCGATCCAGAACGAGGCGGACAACGGTCTCTCGAACGTTCGAGGCACTCTCGCCATGGCTCGCACCGCTGACCCCCACAGCGCCACGGCCCAATTTTTCATCAACACCACCGATCGCAACACCTTCCTCGACCACCAGAGCAAGACCTCGCAGGGTTGGGGCTATTGCGTGTTCGGTAGGGTGGTGGAAGGCTTGGACGTCGTTGACCTAATCCGGTCAGTGGAGACCGGCGCCCACGGCACGCACCAGGATGTCCCCGTCGACGCGGTTGTGATCAACGCGGTGAAGCAAGTCTGATTGAGCTTCCATAACAGCCGCCGGGAGCTCCGTCTAAGGTCTTCTCCCCTCAAACGCAAGCGTTGCTTGCACATACAAGGGTTTGGAGATATCCTAAGGCGTACACCCTAAATTGGCTCAGGCATCGACCCTGCCTAACTGACCGGCGCTCCCCCCTCGCCACCTGAGATCTTTCGATGCTGAAGATCGATACAGAGCACAAAAAGCTCGACTCGCTCGATCAGATGAAGTTGACGCCGGCTTCTAATGGAGAAGGCTGCGACTTGCGGGAGGTCATCCTCAACAGCGCCGGTGCGTTCTTTGCCGAGATTCGCCAGAGACTCTTCTTGGTTGGAAAGGATGTGCAGCTCTCCGAGCAATCCGAGGTTTGCGCGGACTTGTTAACGCTCGACCCGGAGGGACACTCGGTGGTCGTCGTCCTCGCGCACGGGCCGGAGCAGGCGCCGTTTGTGCGAGCCGTCTCTTGTGCGGCCCTCGTTTCCCATTGGAAGGCCGAGGATTTTCTGCTTCGTTTATCGAAGAAACAGACGGCCGACTTGCGGGTCCACCTTTCCGTTGACGTCAACGGTATCAACCAGCAACAGCGCGTGATTCTGGTCGCTCAGTCGTTTGATTTTGAATCGCTCACGGCCACGGAGTGGCTCAACGCCGGCGGAGTCGAAATCCTTTGCGTGAGCGTCGCCCGTGCAAACACCTTCCACACGGACTCCGAATACCTGTGGTGCACGCCGGTCTCGACCGCGGTCACTTCCCATCAGGCGGTGATCATGAGCAACGGCGACAGCGGCCTCGAGGTGAATGTGGCCGAGGGTGTCACACAGCTCAAGTCACTCAACGAACGGCTCGCGACCGAGTCAGAAGCCCTCCGGCGTACCGAAGAAGCACTGCGAGCGAGCGAGGAGCGGTTCTGGACGCTGGCGCAGCTCTCGCCTGTCGGGATCTTCCAAACCGATGCCGAAGGCTCCTACCTCTACGTCAACGAGCGTTGGTGCGACATCGCCGGCTTGGCCCAGCAGGACGCTCTCGGTCAGGGCTGGGCTCGCAGCACGCATCCGGACGACCGTGACCGCGTGCTCAACGAGTGGCAAGAGGCCACCGAGCACAGTCTGCCTTTCAAGACCGAATACCGCTTTCAGCGCACCGATGGGGGTACGAGCTGGGTTCTCGGCGAGGCTGCGGTCCAGCGAAACGACGACAACAAGGTGACCGGCTATGTCGGTACCGTCACTGAGCTTCACCGTGTCGACGCGCCTCGCCGGCGCAACCCCGTGGCTGACAAGACTCTCCAAAACTAAGACTCGCTCGCCGGACGCTTGCCCTGAGTTACCACGTTCGGGCTGCCGAGCTGATTCCTCTCGGCGAATCGGCTGCCCTTCGCACGCTACGATGACATTCGGATGCTGATGAGGCTCGATGCCCGAAGTTGCCTTCTGCTGGCGCTGCTCGTAGTGGGACTGCCGGGCTGTGGCAGCGAGTCCCACAATCTGGTGATCAGTCACGGAACCGTGCTTGACGGTTCCGGCGGTCCCCCGCGAAAAACCGACATTGGGATTCGGGACGGCAGGATCGTTGATATCGGCAACCTGAGCAGCGAGGTCGCCTCACGGCGGATTGACGCATCCGGACTGGCCGTAGCGCCGGGGTTCATCGACATCCACAACCACTCTGATCAGACCCTGCTCGATGAGCCTCGTTGCGAGAGCATGATCCGCCAAGGCGTCACGACGATGGTGCTGGGCGAGGGCGGCTCCGCGGGGCCCGTCAAGCCCGGCGAGCGGCCCTGGACGTCGCTCGGTGAATACTTCAATTACGTCGAACAGAAGGGCGTCGCCGCTAACATTGCTTCCTACATCGGCCAGGCCCAGGTCTGGACGCATGTGAAAGGACACGATCTGACCCCCGCCACCGCCGACGAGATCACAGCCATGAAACGGGAGGTCGACAAAGCCATGCGCGAGGGCGCCATGGGCCTGTCGTCTTCTCTTCTCATGCCACCCTCGAGTCTGGTCACCACCGAACAGTTGATCGAGTTGGCTAAGGTATCGGCCGGGTATGGCGGAATCTATTCGACCCACATCCGTGACGAGGGCCGCGGAGTACTCCGCTCCGTGCAAGAGGCAATCGAGGTCGGCAAGGCTGCGAACATCCGGGTTGACATCATCCACCTCAAGATCGCTCACCGCGAGTTATGGGGCCAGATGCGTCAGGTGACAGACATGATTCACCGCGCGCGCGAAGACGGCCATGACATCCGCGCCAACGTCTATCCCTACACGGCCGGACAGAACAACCTGCGCGCGATCATCCCCCCATGGGCTCACGATGGCGGCAACGAGCAGATGCTCGAGCGGCTGCGAGATCCCAAGCATCGGGCCCGGATGAAGAGGAATATCTTGCAGGGTCTGCCCGAGTGGTATAACCACTACCTTGCTACCGGAGGCGGCTGGGAGGGCATCCTACTGGTCTCGTTGACGCAAGAGAAGAACAAACCATTTATCGGCAAGCGCATGGCCGAGCTCATTGCCGCGCGGGGTGGTGATGCGGTCGAGGTGCTTTTCGACTTGCTGCTCGAGGAGAACGGCAGCGTCCCGGCGGTCTTTTTTCACCATGCCGAAGACGACATGCGGCACGCCCTCAAGCAGGACTTCACTTCGGTTGGCTCCGATGGCGCGGCCATGAGCCCCGGCGGTCCCCGCGGCGACACCCATCCGCATCCACGCTGGTATGGTACTTTCCCTCGTGTCCTAGGCCGCTACGTGCGCCAGCATGGTGTTCTCGGTCTCGCCGCCGCCATCCACAAGATGACCGGCATGAACGCTGACAAGATCAACTTGAAAGATCGCGGCCTGCTCAAGGTCGGCCATGCGGCCGACCTCACATTGTTCAACCCCGAGACGATCATCGATCGGGCAACGTTCGAAGACCCACACCAGTACCCTTACGGGATTGAATTTGTGATCGTCGACGGCCAACTGGTCCTCGACAAGGGCCGGCACACCGGCAGCCTACCGGGGAAAGTGTTGCGGGGCCCGGGTTACGCACCCCACGAATGAGTTCGCATCTGACTCCATCGCGGACAGCACGGGCAGCGACAGCATACGCCCTTCCGGATCGCGGTACGCTTCCTGGTACCCTGAAAACCGCGTGAAATTCGCCATCTATGGGTCCGGTGCCGTCGGCTCCGTCATCGCTGCACGATTGATCGGGTCAGGCGAAGACGTTGCTCTGATCGCCCGGGGCGCGCACCTCCAGGCGATCCGGGAGCGGGGGCTCACCGTCCGCAGCGATGTGTTCGGCGAGATGCACAGCCGTCCCTTCGCCACCGACGACCCCACCGAGATTGGGCCCGTCGACTTCGTTCTGCTCTTGGTCAAGGCGCACGGCGTCCCCGAGATCGCGCCGGCGGTCGGCAGCTTACTCGGAGAAAGCACGACCGTCGTGACGTTCCAGAATGGCTTCCCCTGGTGGTACTTCTACGGCCAGGGGGCGCCCTGGGAGGGTACCCGCGTGGAAGCCGTCGACCCCGGCGGCGTGATCAGCTCAAACATCGACTTGCGGCGAGTGATCGGCGGCATCGCCTACTGCTCGGCCGGCCGGGCCGAGCCGGGCGTGGTCGACCACCTCGATAGTGCCCGCTTCCCGCTCGGCGAACCCGCCCAGTCGCGCACCGACCGCATCAAGATCCTCGCCGAGACGTTCATCCGTGCGGGGCTCAAGGCGGCCATCCGGCCAAATATCCGCCACGAGATTTGGGTCAAACTGCTAGGCAACGTCCCTTTCAACCCCATCAGCGCGATCACCCGCTCCACGCTGGGTGACATGCTGACCTACCCGCCGACGCGCGAGTTGGTCCGTCGAGTAATGGAAGAGGTGCGGGCCGTGGCCGCGGCGTTCAACGTCAAGATCGGGATCAGCTCGGACCGAAGGATTGATGGGGCGGCCGAGATCGGCCCCCACAAGACGTCGATGTTGCAGGACCTCGAGGCCGGCCGCCGTCCCGAGTTGGAACCGATCGTCGGCGCCGTTGTTGAGTTGGCCGACAAAGCGGGCGTCGCCGTCCCTAACATGCGCGCCGTCTATGCATTGACCCAGTGCCTGATGAGGAACGCCGGCCTCCTGACCGACGCCTGAACGTTGCGAGCTATGTCCGGCCGTGCTGACCCCTCCATCACTGTCACGGCTCGGAACTGTCAGGCGCGGTTCAACTCTCTCCACAGCGCGCCGTAGTACTGCAAGAAGCGTTCGGGCTCCTTACTTTCGGCCACCTCGGCCAGCATGTACCGCTCGTAGCCGATCCCCCGCAGCAGCGAGAAGAATTCGCGGTTGGGGTAGCTTCCGGCCAGCGACTTGAGGTGAACGTTGAGGATGAACGGTTTCAGCAGCTCGAAGGCGGGCTTCACCGAACCGTTGACCGCCTCTCCCGGATTGCAGTTCCAGCAGATGCCCACGTTCGGGTGGCCACAGGCGTCCATGATGGTGCGCATGCGGGCGGGATCGCTCGTGCCTCGGCCGTGCACTTCGACCCAGATCTCGATGCCGTACTTCCCGCCGATGTCGCCACACTCCCGCAACGCTTCCCCGATGCGCTGCAACGTGACACGCTCGGGTACCTCCCTGGGCAGTCCGTTCGGACGTACCTTGATGCCCCAGCACCCCAAATCGTGCGCCAGCTCGACGAACTGCCGGGTCTCGTCGATGTTTTTGCGCACCACCGCCGGGTCGGGTGACTGGTATTCGCATGCGGTGCCGAGGCTCAGCAGCCGCACCTTGCTGCTCATGAACCGCTCACGGACCTTCTCCCGCTCGGCTTTCGATAGCGATGGCTCGACTCCGTGGGCGTGCGTCGAGCGCAACTCGACAGCTTCATACCTAGCGGCCTCGAGCCTTTCGATGATCGTCTCGATGTCCCAGTTGCGGCCGACGTTGTAGGTAACCAGTCCCAGTCTCATGATTCACCACCGGGGGTATTCTAACATCCAAGGTGACGTTGGGCACTCTTGCACGAATCGGGGCAGTCGCCGTACACGTCGTTCGTCCCTACCTGAGCTCAGCCCCTAATCGACAAACTTATGTTTCTGATAAAGTCGCCGCGCGGCCATCTGCTGCACCGTTGTTTCCAGATGAAGCGTCTGGACGCCGGCTTCGCGGGCTCTCGCCTCTAGCGCGTTAAGGATTGCTTGGCCGAAGCCTCGTCGGCGGTAGTCGGGATGGACCCGCATTCGCAGGATCTCCGCTTGGTCGTCGGATGTTCGCTGTAGAGCGCCCATCGCGACCAATGTGTCCTTCGCGAAGCCCAGCAGAAACTCCCCACCGGCTTCGAGGTACAACCGCGGGATGTCGCGCAGGTCCGCGAAGAATTCATCACCGGCTTCGGCACCTGAGCCGGCAAGGGCCCCGAGGTGAAGTTCCCAAACGGCATCGCGGTCACCGGGCTCGTAGCGGCGGACACACAGCGAAGATTCCGGCTCAACAGTCACAGCCCCCATCCCCGCCCTCGATGAGCCTGCACATAAGCGCGATCTGTCCGGCGTGCCAGGCAAAACTTGTGATCACGCCGCTCCACACTTCACGCACTGAGATCTTCCCGAAATGATCGTCGTTGACCGATCGACCGAGTTCCACGTCGCTGGTCGGTTCAAGACGTTGTCTCGTCATAGCTCGCACTTCGTGGAAGTAACCAAGCAGTTGTGTCTTCTCCGGATATTGGTGACGCTCAGCGTCCCGGACGGAGCAGGCGAACGGGTAGCGCTTGTCCTGTTCGAGAAGCAGGCTACGCACCCAGTTGTCCTCGACCTCGGCAATGTGCCAGAGCAACCAAGAGACCGAGTTTCTCCCCTTGGATGGCAACCAGTCCATCTGCCGCGCAGACAAGGGCTGCACGAGCCGCAACATCTCCGGCTTACGAAACTCGAGACTCGTCCAAATGAAATTGGCTTCGGCTTCCAACGTGCTAGAACCCCGGAGGATCGAGGCTGCCCTTGACGCGCGTCACCCCGATGATCATCAGTTCGAGATCGGCGCTGCCTTCGTTCGAAAACGACTGCTCGTCACCCAAGAGCATCGGAATCGCATCGCCCTTGCGTGCCGCCGCCGTCTCACCATTCACCGCAACGGCCCCCGAACCGCTCATGACGTAGTAGACCTCTTCGACATTCCCGTGCTTCCGCGTGCCGGTGGCGGACCCCGCCGGAATCAGCAGGTGGTCGACGTAGGCCCAGTTGGTTGAGAACACCTCGGGTGGCAGCGCGCGCCGGTAGCGCACCGTGCCCTTCCCACCGTAGTAGCCCGCCACGGGTTTCATCAGCTTCCGATCAAGACGCATGGTCACGAACACGGGGATCTCGTCTTTGGCAGCGCCGACGCGATCGTCGATCAGGTCGAAGTTGTCGTACTTGCCCTTGACGGTGCTCACGGCGATGTTCATCCACTCCGTCGGCTTGTCACTCGAGTTGTAGATGGCATGCGACTGGCCCATCTTGCAGGGAGCGCCGGCCGGACCCTTGAGGGTGGAGGTTCGTCCGTTGATTGTGAACTCGGCCTCGTTGTCGAAGATGACGTACATCTCTTCGATGGTGTGGTGGAAGTGATGTCCGATGCCGCCTTTGGGCGGGATCACTCCGCGATGCAGGAACAGGAACTTCGTGCTCAGCGCGACCGCATCGAGCAGGCCCTGGTAATGCAACTCGCCCGCCCCCTTGTGGACGGCCTCCGCCTGGCGATAGGCTGAGGGCTCGGTATGCGCGATCCGTTTGGCCAGCGGGTCGCGTGCGAGCAGGGGAGCCGCAAGCAAAACGGACAAAACAACGATCGAGACGGTTTTCATTCTCACCTCCGGCTCCCCTATTCTAGCCGTCTGATGCGGTGTCATCTGAGCAGAAGTGATGGGCCGTCATGTGGCGTAAGGCTCCAGGCTTGTCGAGAACCGATTCCTCGGTTCTCAGGTCCCCGAGCAGTTGATCGGTTGTTTGCCATCCTGAGTCTCGACGAATCGAGACTCTGCAAGCCTGGAGGCTTGAGCCTTTCTCTTACCGGCATTGGTGATCACCGCCCCAACGCCTCCAACAGCTCCCCCACTTGGTTTGCAGTACCCTATCAAGATCCGAACAGGAGCAGAACTGCAATGAGCCACAACACCCACACCAAGCCCGCATCGTTGATCAATCGGCGTTCCTTCTTGACCGCGGCTGCCGCGGGGGCGGCCTTGGCCCCCGCCGCCGGCCTTGCGCAGCGCGATTGGAGCGGCAAGACGCCGGTGCGCTATCCGGATCCGGACATCGTCGTCATCGACAAGCGCTTCGCCAAATACAAGCTCGGCAACACCCCCATCCAACGCCTCCACCAAGGGACGCTTTGGGCCGAGGGTCCGGCTTGGAACGGTGTGGGACGATACCTCGTCTGGAGCGACATTCCCAACGACGTGCAGCTTCGCTGGCTGGAAGAGGACGGCCACGTGACCGTCTTCCGCCACCCGTCCGGCAACAGCAACGGCAACACGTTCGACTGGGAGGGCCGCCAGATCTCGTGCGAGCACGGCAATCGCCGCGTCGTGCGCTACGAGTACAACGGCAAGATCACCGTGCTGGCCGGCGAGTGGCAGGGCAAGCCGCTCAACGCTCCCAACGACGCCATCGTCCATCCCGACGGCGACATCTGGTTCACCGATCCCGGCTACGGCAGCCTGATGAACTACGAAGGCAACAAGGGGCCGCTGCACATCAAAGAGGCGGTCTATCGCATCGACGGCGACAGCAGCAAGATGGAGATGCTGACCGACGAGATCTACAAACCCAACGGCCTGTGCTTCTCACCCGACTACAAGAAGCTCTACGTCGCTGACACCGGCTCGTCCCACTATCCCGAAGCGCCCAAGAACATCAAGGTGTGGGACATCGCCGACGGCAAGACCCTGCGCAGCGGCCGCGAGTTCTGCTCGATGAAACTTCCCGGCAAGGGCGCCGGCCTGGCCGACGGCATCCGCGCGGACGTGGACGGCAACGTCTGGGCCAGCGCCGGTTGGGTCGGCGACGGCTACGACGGCGTCCACATCTTCGCGCCCGACGGCGTACGCATCGGCCAGATCCGCTTGCCCGAGATCTGCTCGAACGTGTGTTTCGGCGGCACCAAGCGCAACCGCCTTTTCATGACCGGCAGCCAGTCCCTTTACGCGGTCTACGTCGAGACCCAAGGCGCCCACATCACCTAAAGCCTAGCGTCCCGTGAACGAAACCGAGCCCGGAACGCCAGTGACGGGTGCATGCGCTCGTATCGCCCGGGTCGCCGCAACCTTGGGCGGGTGCCCCCGTGGCAGCCCCTTATGAAGCCAACAGCGGCCCGTTCACGTTGTAGGGGTGGACCGCTGCGTCCACCCAACACCCGCAACGGGCAGGGGCATTGAAGAAGCTTGCCGAACCTCACTCTTACCGCGGTCAGCCAGTCCAAGCACGGCGCCGAGTCCCCGAAGTGGACGGACCCAAGGCTCGCTCCCAACGTGGCGCACGCCCGTGACGTGCCGAGCCGTGCTCGGCTCCTGTACCCATCTGCGGAAACCTGTTCGAGAAACGCACACGACCACCTCCGCGCCAGCCCCGAAGCGGCGTAGGATACTAGCCCAGGGGAAGCCGTCCGGGTTTTGGGCGGCGGAACCCTGGGTACCGATCCCCTGCGGTCCCAGCCCTGAAAGGGCGACCAAGAACGACAACTTTTCCCCGAACCCGCCAACCCAGTCACAGAATTAAAAATGGGGACTATCCCCTTGACAAATGATAGGGGGTGTGGTGTGATTAGGGGGTGCCCTATTGGAGCTTTGGCTCGGGCATGCTTTGGGAGAGCAGGCGGCTATATGGCAGTTGTCAGGGCATACTTCGATGCTAGTGGGGACCCTGCTGACCTGGATACAAGGTTCTTGACAATAGCTGGAAATGGGGTATTTACTTGACTCAGGTAGCCCCAAGATGTAGTATGCGGTGCGATGGAGGACTATCCGCGGAACTTGGCTGAGTTCGAGGCCCGCTTTGCGACGGAGGAGGCTTGTCGGGATTATCTGTTCCAGCTGCGCTGGCCGGAAGGATTCCGCTGTCCGCGCTGCGGACACGGCGCGGCTTGGCCGGTCCGGCAAGGGCTGTGGGAGTGCTCGGGCTGCGGTCGGCAGACCTCGGTCACCGCTGGCACGGTGTTCCAGGACACTCGTCAGCCCCTGCGGCTGTGGTTGCGAGCCATCTGGTGGGTGACCAGTCAGAAAAACGGAGTGAGTGCCCTGGGGCTGCAGCGAGTCTTGGGGCTGGGCAGCTACAAGACGGCCTGGAGCTGGCTGCACAAGTTGCGCCGCGCCATGGTGCGCCCCGGTCGCGACCGCCTCAGCGGCCGTGTGGAGGTGGACGAGACGTACTGGGGCAGCCCAGAAGAGGGCGTGCGCGGTCGCCAGACCTATACCAAATCGTTGATTGCCATCGCCGCCCAGGAGGACGGCAGGGGAACGGGACGGCTTCGGATGCGCAGAGTCCGGGATGCGAGCGCAGAAAGCTTGATGCCCTTTGCCGAAGAAGCGATTGAACGGGGCAGCACGGTTCATACCGACGGCTGGCTGGGCTATGAGCCGCTACAGAAGCGCGGCTACCGGCACGAAGTAACGTTCCTCGATGAGGGGCCGGAGTCGGCCTCGAAGCTGCTGCCCCGAGTGCACCGCGTGGCGTCGCTTTTGAAGCGTTGGCTGCTGGGGACGCATCAGGGGGCCGTCAACCCCGAGCATCTGGACTACTACCTGGACGAGTTTACCTTCCGCTTTAATCGACGCAACTCTCGCAGCCGAGGGAAGCTCTTCTATCGACTTGTGCAACAGGCGGTCGCCATCGACCCCGTGCCATACAAGTCCATCATCGGCGGCACTGAAAATGCTGCTTCTGTCGACCACAAGATGTAGGGGTCACCTGAGTCAAGTAAATACCCCAGTTAGCTGGATATGCTTCGACAGAAGAGAAATGGGACTGTCTAGAGGAGCAGTGGAATGAAGTTTTACAATCGGAGTCCGTGACCTGCTTTCATATGAAAGATTTTGCTCACTCCGTGAATGAGTTTTCTGACTGGAAAGGAGATGAGCCTAGACGTATTAACTTCCTTAGCCGCCTATCAGGATTGATCGGGAAGTATACCGAGATAGATGCCTCCCAGAGTATTGACCTGCTGGAGTATCGTTTGGTTGATTCCACGCATGAGCTTAGCGAATTTGTCAGACCCTATCCCCTAGCCGGTTACGATGTGATTATTGACTCCCGCATAATATAGAGTCAGTCAAAACAAAGAGAAGACTGTTTCCAGAAGGCCGTGATCAAACGCGGTTTGCGGTACATGCGGCGGAGTGCCTTGCGGGCCCGCTCGTTCAGCTCGCCGTAGTCTTTCGGACAGACGTTCGGCAACTCGTGCTGCTTCCAGTAAGCCCAGATGTATTCCACCGGATTCAACTCCGGCGCATAGGGTGGCAAGTACTCGGTTGCGATGTGGCCTTCGGAGAGTTCGATGAACTCTTGTACCAGGCGGCTACGGTGCGCCGGCAGCCGATCCCAGACGATCAGCAGCGGGCGATCGATATGACGTACCAACGCCTTGAGAAAGTCGGTCACTTGCTCTTTGCCGATCGCACCGGGATAGAGCCGGAAGTAGAAGTTACGCAGCGTCAGCCCCGCCGAGACGGAAAGCTTCTCCCAGTTGAAGTTAAACTGCAGCACCGGTGTTTGGCCACGTGGCGCCCAGGTGCGGCAGCGATGCGGCTTCTGACTCAATCCGCTTTCGTCGATGAAGACGAGCGTACGGCCTTCGTTTTGGGCTTTTTTTTAATGCGCTTCCAGGTCTTGCGCTTCCAGGTGCGGATCCGCTCTTCGTTGCGCTCGCGCGCCTTTCCGGCCGGGCGTTGCGGGCTCCAGTCGAGCGCTCGCAGGATCTTCCAGGTGTGGCCTGCGTGGTATGCGACCCCGAACTCGTCTCCGGTCAGCCGAGCCACCCGCGGACAGCTCCACAGGGGCGCTGGGAAGCCGTGGGCTTCCGGGCCTTCCAGCAGCAGCGACGTCAGGCGTTCGCGTTGTGCGGCATCGAGGAGCGGCTTGCGTCCGGCGCGCCCGGCCTGGCGGAGTCCGGCCGCACCCTGCTCGCGGTATTGCCGCCGCCACTCACTGACGGTTTGGCGAGCGACGTTCAGCCGTCTCGCCGTCTCGGACTGATTGTGGCCTTGGTGGAGCAGCCGCATCGCTTCGAAACGGCGCTTCTCCAGCGCCTTGAAATCCCGCTTCACACCTTTGGGGTTGCCCATATATATATAGATGCTCCACACTGTCAAAAAGTGTCATAATAATTTGCGGGATTCAATAACCAAATTGAGGGATGGATGAAGAAAGTCCACCCACACGATCCCTGTCTGTTTGTTTTCGAGAAGGGTGACACAGACCAAGGACAACTTGAGCCATTCTTAAATTTTTTGAAGCTAAACCTTTCCGCCGACCCAATTTTTCTTGAAAAAAAGAAAGTAGACGAGAGAGGAAATAAATGGTTCTCTGCCGCACTTCAGACGTGTGACTTCATAGCGTATGAGCATGCAAAACATCTGACTGACTATGTGACTAGAGGGCGACGTGTAGGGCGGGAATCACTGTTTTCCCTAATGCAATGTACGGACGTTGTTGGTAAAAAATATTCAACACTTGGGGAACCGTTTTTTTAGGTTGGCCTGTCAGGTTTTTGGAATTGCAGAGCGGAAGTCTTATTGAATCCCGCAAATTATTATGACACTTTTTGACAGTGTGGAGCATCTATATATGTATGGGCAACCCCAAAGGTGTGAAGCGGGATTTCAAGGCGCTGGAGAAGCGCCGTTTCGAAGCGATGCGGCTGCTCCACCAAGGCCACAATCAGTCCGAGACGGCGAGACGGCTGAACGTCGCTCGCCAAACCGTCAGTGAGTGGCGGCGGCAATACCGCGAGCAGGGTGCGGCCGGACTCCGCCAGGCCGGGCGCGCCGGACGCAAGCCGCTCCTCGATGCCGCACAACGCGAACGCCTGACGTCGCTGCTGCTGGAAGGCCCGGAAGCCCACGGCTTCCCAGCGCCCCTGTGGAGCTGTCCGCGGGTGGCTCGGCTGATCGGAGACGAGTTCGGGGTCGCATACCACGCAGGCCACGCCTGGAAGATCCTGCGAGCGCTCGACTGGAGCCCGCAACGCCCGGCCGGAAAGGCGCGCGAGCGCAACGAAGAGCGGATCCGCACCTGGAAGCGCAAGACCTGGAAGCGCATTAAAAAAAAGCCCAAAACGAAGGCCGTACGCTCGTCTTCATCGACGAAAGCGGATTGAGTCAGAAGCCGCATCGCTGCCGCACCTGGGCGCCACGTGGCCAAACACCGGTGCTGCAGTTTAACTTCAACTGGGAGAAGCTTTCCGTCTCGGCGGGGCTGACGCTGCGTAACTTCTACTTCCGGCTCTATCCCGGTGCGATCGGCAAAGAGCAAGTGACCGACTTTCTCAAGGCGTTGGTACGTCATATCGATCGCCCGCTGCTGATCGTCTGGGATCGGCTGCCGGCGCACCGTAGCCGCCTGGTGCAAGAGTTCATCGAACTCTCCGAAGGCCACATCGCAACCGAGTACTTGCCACCCTATGCGCCGGAGTTGAATCCGGTGGAATACATCTGGGCTTACTGGAAGCAGCACGAGTTGCCGAACGTCTGTCCGAAAGACTACGGCGAGCTGAACGAGCGGGCCCGCAAGGCACTCCGCCGCATGTACCGCAAACCGCGTTTGATCACGGCCTTCTGGAAACAGTCTTCTCTTTGTTTTGACTGACTCTATATTATGCGGGAGTCAATAGAAGCTCGTGGTAAGCACCCGGTCCATCATGTTGAAGTCATCACGATGGTTAAAACGGAACTCGAACTCGTTGAGGTAGAGAGGCAAGTACTTCTCGGAGACACGATGGAACACGCCCATAATACCCCGCTTGAACAGGCTCCAGACGTTCTCGACCCCGTTAGTGCTGGCTCCAGTCATGGGGTCCACATACCGGAATCGGTGATCTACAGTGTGATGGGCGAACTCGGACGAATCGAGCCAGCCATAGGACCGGAAACGGTCAGTCTCTACAACAGTTCCAGGCTCAGCGTGCTTACGGATGAAGTCCTTGAGTACAGTAGCCTTGACGTTCTGGACGGCCTGCATACGGATGGTGCCTGATGTCTGCTCTCGGATCGCTACTACTGGAACTTTATTGGCGGCTCCGCGCCCGCGTTTCCCTGATCCTTTGCCACCTATGTAAGTCTCGTCAACTTGGACGGTCCCGGAGAACTTCTGGCAGAACTGGGGGTCTTCCTGCATAGCAAGGCGAATACGATGACTCATGTACCAGGCAGTCTTATAGGTGACAGAAAGCTCTCGCTGAAGCTGTTTGGCCGCAACACCCTTGCGGGCCGAGCAGATCATGTAGATGGCCAGGAACCATTTGGTCAACGGCAAATGGGAGTCATGGAAGATAGTCCCGACAGTCACGGTGAACTGGTAGTTGCAAGGCATGCACTCGTAGATGTGCCGGTCCTTGCCGGTCTTGCCCTTGGTATCGAAGATCGAGATGCGGTCACCCTTACAGCGGGGGCACCTGGGACCTTGAGGCCAACGGATACGCTCAAAGTGCTGGATACAGGCCCGCTCGGTCCCGAACTGGCTCATGATCTCGAAGATAGAGGGCTGTGTTTTGTTGGGTTTACGGGCCTTGGTTCGTTCCATGCTTGTAGTATGCCACAGGAGCCATCATTTGTCAAGGGGATAATCGCCTTAAAAATTCTCAACCCTCTGCAACCAAACAACTTACCTGCCGGGCGCAGCTTCCAACCTTGTACCCTCGTGCTACCCTCCAACTGAGGGCCGGTTTCACATCGTGGCCCGCCCTCACGCGTTGCTAGCTTCCTGATCAGGATTAACGCATTAAGGTGACAGGCGGCCGCGGCCAAGCCCGTTTCGAACTGGAAACGGGCGACGTCGCGGCTCGGCGGCCCAAAGGCAGTGAAAGAGGGCCGCGACGCCCCGGAATCGATTCCGGCAGTAAGGATTACGGATGTAGCGTGGATCTCTTGGAGATCCGCGGGGTATCACGAGTGTGGAGGGCTGCCCTTGGCAAGCCCCGGTCAGTTGCCCGGCGGGAACGAGCCCGACAGGGACTCGCCCCCCCCCCCCCCCCCCCCCCCCCCCCCCGGGGGGGGGGGGCGAAAACCCCCGGCCAGGGGTAAGTAAGCCGAGCCGGGGCCCTCTTTCGCAGCCGTCCTGGTAAGCACTCGGGACCTCCTTCTCACCGCGCCGCCCTCGAAAGAGCGCGGCGGCCTTGGGAGGCTCCGTTCAAACGAACGGAGCCTCTCGGGGCGACAACCTTGACCAAGCCCCGCCGTGCAGGATCAGTGTATCTTCAATCGGGACTGGAACCTTTACAGTGGTTTCGTCCGTCTCTTTGATGGGAGGGATACGGCATGCAGATCCGAGCACTTGTGTTGCTACTGGTTCCCGTTGTACTCGCTGCGCAAGCACCGACCGCGGCGAACTTTCGCAGGTTCCCCTCGGAAGCGTTGGCCAAGCGAATCCCTGTGGGCTCGCCAAAGGCACGCGTGAAAGCCTTCGTGCGTCCCGGCGACGACCTCGTCCCTCAGATCGCAAATGGAGAACTCGATGGCGGCCACATCTTCTTCACCATCTTCCGGATCATGAACATCACCGACTTCCCGGCCGACGTCTTCATCTCCTATTTCGACGCCAACGGTGACCCCTTGCCTCTTCCGGGTCTACTCGACGATGGGGTCAGCGTGGGTGACTTCGTGGGGATCGCCGACACGATCCCCGGCCGCGCCATCCGCTTCGGCGATACCTGGCCCTTCGACGAACCGGTTCAGATGGGCTATGCCATCGTCGAAAGCGACCCTCTGGACTCCATTGCCGTGATCGCCACCTACAACAACCTGGTCCCGGGCAGCCGTTTGTTCCAGGCGAGTGTACCGCAGACGACACGTCTGCACGATCGCCTGTTCGTTCCGTTCGACAACGTGGATGACGTGCGGTCCTCCCTTGCCCTCGTATCGCTGACGGCGCAACAGGTCGACATTTTCGCGCGCGACTTCAACGGCGATGTGCTGTGCGAGCAGGGCCGCTTCTTCAACGCCGGGGAGCACTTGCCGTTCCTCACGCAGGACTTCCTGCCCTGCACAGCGGGCCTCGAAGGCATCTTGGAAGTCTTCGGCACCGACACGACACTGGGCGGCGTCGGCTTCACCGCCGATGACCAGGGCCAGGGCGCCTTTGTGACGTTGCCTGCATTTGGCGACATACCGCCTGAGTAGTTCGGGCGGCAAACGCGGGGTGTCCCGGCCGCAGCGAGGCCAGAGGTCAAAGCCCGCCGTTTGAACCGCGCGTGAAAGCGCCGAGCTAGTCAGATCGCCTCGGTGAAGGCTGAGAGATCATAGCCCACAGGTTCAACCGTGGGTCTGGAGTTCGGACATTTGCCGAACAAAAATTTTGCGCGTGAAGGGGCGTGGATCTGTGCTGGTTATGGCCCCGGCGGGGCCAGAGAACATAGCTCACTGTTCACTATGTCGCGGTAAGGATAGGCCGAAGACACCGCGACAGGACCGTGAGCGCCCGTGCATCGGGCACCACAATCATAGCCCATGGATTCATCCATGGGTGTCGGGCGAAGGCGCCGCCACAGGCCCGTTGCTGTTTCTCCTTGCCCGCGGTCGTTCGACCGCGGGCAAGGAGAAACAGCAACGGGGGAGACGAGTTAAGGGGTAGGCGTTTTTCGAGACCCACGGATGAATCCGTGGGCTATGATTGTTCGACCCTGACGGGCCGTCTGCCCAGAAGGAGATGACGGAACACGAGGAGCCCTGGAAGGACGACACAAGCCTACACCCACGGCTCGAAGCCGTGGGCCATGCCGCCGCCGCTTGCGATATGTCCAAACTCCAGGCCCACGGTTTCAATCGTGGTGAGAAAACCGAGATGGTCAGAAGCCCTGAAAGGGGCGATACATCCTCAGACGCTCGGCGCAACACGCTACGAGTCGGAGTCCTCGGTTTCCTGTGACCGGTTTGAGCCCCCGCGCAAAAGCACCAGCCTCCCCAGCGCCTCTTTCATCAACTCGGCTGTGCTTTCGCCCTTGAACTTATCGTCGTACGTCAATAGAACTGCGAAAACCACAACGACGAGCAAAACCGCCGCGATCAAAATGACCGGCAACTCCCACCAGTCGAGGTATTGCTTCGCGACAACCAAACTTCCCAGAACCACCAGGTACGCCGTCAGAACAAACCACCGCGTCCCCCAGGAACCGCCGGCTGCTGGTGCTGGCGGAACCTCGGCTACAAACGCCTGCTTCACGTCGCGCGCCGGTGCTACGGCAGCCGCCGCACCCGCTCCCCCAGGCGACACAACAGCCGCCTCCGCTCTCCGCCGCAGCGGAGGCCCGGGCTCTCGATCGTCAAACTCCCCTCTCCCGGCCCGGTGCTCTTCAATCCCCTCCAACAGCCACGCCACACTGACTTGCTCTGCACCTCCGGGAGGAAGAAACTTCTCAATGCCCTGCTTACGCATGTCCAGCAGGTGTTGATAATCCACCGGCTTGCACGTCTGGTTCGGGACCGGCACCTTCTCCTCCACCACGATCCCGGGAATCGTGTCGTGAATGTGGGCGAAATGGTCGCGAATCACCGCCAGGGCGCGGTGGCGACCGGGTTCTCGGCCCAGGATGGAGACGGTGGCCTTCCGCGCCTCGCTGTCCGCCTTGACGCGGGCCTTGTTGCCTTCGATGTCGAGCACCACACCGCTGCGCCAGTACGCCAACTGCTCCTTCGGCAGCAGATGGCTGGTACGGACGATAAACCGTGAAATCACGCTGCCCGGCAACACGTCGTAGTGGTACTCCCAGCCGAGCGCCGTCTCCTCGTCCCAGTTCAAGGCGGGCTGCTCTTTGGGCAGCAGGTCCGGAATCAAATACGTGTCCTCGCGCCCCTCGAAGGCAAAGCACAGCTCGAACTTGCGCATCATCCCGATCAAGAACTCGTGCTTGTCGGGCGGGTATTCGCCGCGGTCCAGAATGTGGCTCAGTGCCGTGGCTCGCAGCACACCCTTACTTTGAAACAGCTCATTCGAATTGAGGATCTTGTAAATCCCCTGGGTCACCCACTCGGGGTTGAGGATGTTCGTATCCCGCAGCCGCCGGTCGTCCTTGAAGGTCAAGACGACGCCCAAGTCGTTCAGGTAGCCCAGCAACAGGGCCCGGTCGCGCTCGTCCGTGACCCCCTGGCCCTCGCACATCGCGGTGTATTTACTCTCCGGGATGTAGTTCTCCTCCATCTCCTCGAGCTGTCTCTTCACCTCGAACCAGCGTGCCAGCAGCGGGTTACGAAGATGCTCAAGCGCGGATATTTCCGTCGCGATGTGCTTTTTCAGATCATCGATACCGTGGCCGCTTTCCCCCTTGAGCGGCGCCATGCACGACGTGTCGACGAACGCGCGGATGCGCCCGGGGTATTTGTCCTGCAAGTCGCGCCGGTTCAACTGCAGGCGGTTCTCGTCGCTCCAATTGGTAACGACAATCACCGGCGAGTCGCCGCCAAAGCTCCCGATGATCTTGAGCCAATAGTCGAGCCTCCCTCGCGTCTCTCCTTCCCGAGCGTTGAGCACTAGCAGATAGAGACTCCGCCGGGTCAAGAAGAACTGGTGCGTCGCGTGCATGATCTCCTGCCCGCCGAAATCCCAAACGTTAAGCTGCACCGTCTCGTCACCGAGCGCGAGCGGCCAGCGGCGAATGTCGATTCCTTCGGTCTGCGATTCGTGCGGGTCGGCGCGGCCTTCGAGCAGCATGTTGACGAGGGACGTCTTGCCCACCCGTCCTTCCCCGACGAGCAGCACCTTCGCTTCGTTGAGCGGCCGTTTCGGTTCCTCCCCCGCAATCTGCTCGATGTAGCGAAGGATGGCCGGCGCGTCGTGGGGTTTGTTGACAATCTCGGGCGGGATGTCGAGCGATTTGTGTTCTAATAAACCCAACGTCTCCAGGTTGGTCAGTCGGGTGATCGCCGCCGGTACCTCGGTGAGCTGGTTGTTGCTGAGGTTGAGCCAGGTGAGTTGGGTCAGTTGGGTGATCGCCGCCGGCACGTCCGTGAGCCGGTTGAAGCTGGGGTCGAGCGAGGCGAGCCGGCTCAGTTGGGAGATCGCCGCCGGCACCTCCGTGAGCTGGTTCCAGCTGAGGTTGAGCGAGGTGAGCTGAATGAGTTGGGTGATCCTCGACGGTATCTCCGTGACGTGGTTGTGGCGGAGGTCAAGCGAGGTGAGCTGGGTCAGGCGCCCGATTTCGGGTGGGAGAGTCTCTAGCCAGGATTACCGTTTTGGCCATCCCGGTACTGACAGCATAGGCGAGCCACGGCTGCGGTGCAACGTTTTCGCACTGCTTTCACGTTCGATCCTGCTTTCTTCGCCGGTCCGCCTTCAGATCGGGTCCGGTCAAGGCGTTCCGGCAACGCCAGCGGCCACTCTGCCGACACCGCTCCGACCTTGCCTCTCGGCAACTCCCCGCTCCGGCTGCCCCGCGCTCGCCGCGTTACCCTCCGGGCACAGGCAGCGCCCAGATCCTGCTCAGCATGTCACCGAACAGCCGCCGGTTCAGATGTCCCTGGGCCAACAGCAACCAGTAGTAGCGGGCATGTTTGACCAGACGGCCGCCGGTCTTCATTAGCCGCTGCTGCAAGCTCGTCAGCGACCAGCTCTTGATCCTGTGCGGCAGCCCCAGCCGCCGCCACAAGTTGCCCAGGTTATAGGCCAGCACGCTGAGTTGCAGTCGCACTTCGTTGGCCCGGAAGCGATGGCACGACAGCCGCGTCCAGTGCGTGGCCTGTTTGCCTTCCTTGATCCACTGCTCGGCCGTGCCGCGCTTGTTGTAGAAGCGCACCACCGAGCGGCTTGGCAAGCGCAGGCTCGTCACGATGAATCCGACCCGCGGGAACAGCTCGCCCTGGTGATGTTCGACCTGGGCGACGATCCGCCTCGCCTGCGACCAACTCTCCGCCTGATAGCGAAAACTCTTGTAGCGCACCAAGGGCTTCCGGGAGGGCCTTCCCGGCGGGCGAAACAAGATGTCTTCGATCTCCAATTCCAGGCTCTTGTTGGCCGGAATGCGAATGGCGTACTGCACTCCGCGTTTCTCCGAAGACTCATAAATCTCCGGCTTAGCAAAGGCCGCATCGCCGCGGAAGGTGACCTGTTTGCCCGCAGCCTGTTGGCGCTCGATCTCCGGCAGCAGCAACTCGTCCCAGTCGTCAGCGCTGTGCACATTGCCGGGACGCAGCTTGGCGGCCAGACAATCGCCGTGCTGGTTGAACAGCAACAGTGGGTGGTAGCAGATGGACTCGAAATGGCCGTTATAGGCGCTGCCTTCTTGTTGGCCATGGACGGGGCTCTCGGTGGAGTCCATGTCGAGAACGACGCGCTCGCAGTCGTCCGTCGTCTCGGCTTGCGCGACCAACTCGCGGTTCACCGCCATCAATCCCAGCAGATTCTCCTCACTCGCGAGCAGCCCTGTCTCGAAGCTCTGTAGCCGCGAGGTGAGCGCCCCGCCGCGATCCCAGTTCTTCTGCGAGCCGATCAAGCGAAAGGTCGGATCGGCGGATACTCGAACGGCGTCATTGAGGTCCTCGTAGCCGGCGAGTCGGCTGTAAACCGACTGCCGCAGCAGATCGGCCAGCGGGAACTTCTTGTTCAAGCCTTGTCGCGAGTCGCTGAGATGCTCCTCGATCAGCTTCCCGAGCCCGAGCCGTTCGTCCAACTCCCGAACCAGGATCAGCCCGCCGTCGGAAGTGACACGCGATCCTTGGAAATCGACTTTCAACAAACCGTTGAAGCTTAGCTGGAACGGCTTGTTTTGTTTTTCACCCATTGGGTGTTGGCCTCCATGGCGTCCTCATCGGGCTCTAGCCCCTATGAATAAAGACGCTCAAGGCCGCCGGAAGGTCGAGAGGTTTGAATCAAATTGGAAATGCGGGTCTAGACCTTGCTTTGAAAGGTCCAGCTCTACCGCACCTTCCTGGGCGGCTTTTTCAATCATTTCCAGGCAGTCGGCGTAAGCCATTTCAGTATCACGTCACCCTTTTGGCGGGCATTTCGGGTGTCTCGTTCTTGCGCCAACTAGTCTACCCCTCTCTCTGGCCGCGAGCAACGATGCTTGTGGCGCGCGCCTCCTGGCGGGGCCGGCGTCCGCGCCGGCCTTCCTGCGCTCCCATCCACCCCAGCACGGTGCGGCCCCACCGAACGTCGGCCCAGAGGCCGACGCTGCCGGTCAGATGCCCGCGCCGCCTCGCGCCAACCTCAAAAAGCCCGTAGCGCGGATCTCGGTTTTGAGATCCGCAGCCTTGACTGCAGACTCTGCTGGGCAGTGGACACCGCAGCACACAGAAGATAGACTTTCGGGGAGCACTGGCACGAGTGGGCGTATTGCCCGTGCAAGCCGCTCTGCAAGCCTACCGGCCGCCGGCTACTGCGCGATGCGGTGCCAGACAACACTGCGCCAACAGGGAGAACCTCACGCATGGAACTGACAAAAGAGCGGTTACTGAAGGCGTACCGAAGCATGAAGACGATCCGCGAGTTCGAAGAGCGGCTCCATGCCGAGTTCGCCACGGGCGAAATCCCCGGCTTTGTGCATCTCTATGCCGGCGAGGAGGCCATCGCGGTCGGCCTGTGTCTGCACCTCGACGACAATGACAAGATTGCCAGCACGCACCGGGGGCATGGGCACTGCATTGCAAAGGGGTGTGATGTCCACGGCATGATGGCCGAGATCTTTGGCAAGAAAGACGGTCTGTGTGGCGGCAAGGGCGGTTCCATGCACATCGCCAACCTGGAGCTGGGCATGATGGGCGCCAACGGCATCGTGGGCGGCGGTCCGCCGCTTGCCTGTGGCGCGGCGTTGGCCGCAAAGAAACGGGGAACCAAGGGCGTCGCGGTTGCCTTTGTCGGCGACGGCGGATCGAACCAGGGCACCACGCTGGAGAGCCTCAACCTGGCATCGATTTGGCAGCTCCCCTGCATCTTCGTGATCGAAAACAACGGCTATGCCGAAGCTACGTCCAGCAAGTATTCGGTGGCGGGCGCCGACGTAGCTGCCAGGGCGCAAGGTTTCAACATGCCGGGCGTCACGGTGGATGGACACGATTTCTGTGCCGTCAGCGACGCCGCCGAGCAGGCGATTGACCGCGCTCGCGAGGGAGGCGGTCCAACTCTGATCGAATGCAAGGTCAACCGCTATTTCGGCCACTTTGAGGGCGATGCCCAGACCTACCGCGGACCCGACGAGGTCAAGAAGCTTCGTGAATCGCGCGACTGCATCGCTAACTTCACCGGCTCGCTGACCTCTTCGTCCTTGGTCATTCCTGACGAGCTCGCCAAGATCGACGAAGAGGTCAAGACTCTGATTGACGACGCGGTCGACAAGGCCAAGAATGCAGCCGAGCCCGACACCGCCGATTTGTTGACGGACGTCTACGTGTCGTACTGACCGTCAGGCACACCACACGAGGAAGGCATCTGATGACGAGGAAAATCAGCTTTCAGCAGGCCGTCGGCGAGGCTCTAGCGCAGGAGATGGAGCGCGACGAGTCAGTCATCGTGATGGGCGAAGACGTTGCCGGTGGCTGTGGCGCCGACGGGGAGATGGACGCCTGGGGCGGGGTGCTCGGCGTCACCAAGGGATTGTGGGCACGGTTCCCCGGCCGCGTCCTCGATACGCCGATCAGCGAATCGGCGTTCATCGGCGCCGCCATCGGTGCGGCCACGGCTGGGCTGCGGCCCGTGGCCGAGTTGATGTTCGTCGATTTCATGGGTGTTTGTTTCGACCAGATCTTCAATCAGGCCGCGAAGTTCCGGTACATGTTCGGCGGCAGAGCGGCCACACCGGTCGTGATCCGCAGCATGATCGGCGCGGGCCTGCGCGCCGCGGCGCAGCATTCCCAATGCCTCTACCCGCTTTTCACGCATATCCCGGGGCTCAAGTGCGTTGTCCCGTCGACTCCGTACGACGCCAAGGGACTGTTGATCCAAGCTATTCGCGACGACGATCCAGTCATGTTCTTCGAGCACAAGCTTCTCTATTCGCTCGAAGGCGAAGTCCCCGAAGAGTCCTATGCGCTCCCGTTCGGGGAAGCCAACTACGTGCGCGAGGGGGACGATGTCACGATTGTCGCCCTCGGACGGATGGTGCACAAAGCTTCCGAGGCGTCGGACGAACTGGCCAAGGATGGGATCGGTTGCGAGATCATCGACCCTAGAACTACCTCGCCGCTCGATGAGGATACGATCCTTGAAAGTGTCGAGAAGACGGGCCGGCTGGTGGTGGTGGATGAGGCGTCGCCACGCTGCAACATGGCGACCGACATTTCGGCGATCATCGCCCAAAACGCTTTCGAATCGCTCAAAGCACCGATCAAGATGGTATCCCCACCTCACACACCGGTGCCGTTTAGCTCCGTTCTCGAGGACTTGTACATCCCCGACGCCGGTCAGGTCGGCGCCGCGGTCCGCGACGTGATGGCGTACAAGGCATGAGCGCCGCCATCCATAAGCTGACCATGCCCAAGTGGGGCCTCTCGATGACGGAGGGCAAGGTCGTGGCCTGGCTTGTCGATGATGGAGCCGAGGTCAATCTGGGCGACGAAGTCGTCGAGATCGAGACCGAGAAGATATCGAGTGCTTTGGAGGCTCCGGAGGCGGGCGTGGTGCGGCGCTCGGTCGGCGTGGGCGACTTGGTGCCTGTGGCGGGCTTGGTCGGCGTGATTTCCGAGGCTTCGGTTCCCGGCTCCGAAGTGGATGCTTTTGTGGCCGCTTTCCAGGCAAGCTTCGTACCCGAGCAAACCGAGGAGGAAGCCGCCGGCCCTACGCCGGAAACGATAGAAGTAGCGGGTAAGAGGCTACGCTATCTCCGGCGGGGTGAGGGCGGCGAGCCGGCCATTCTGATCCACGGCTTTGGCGGCGATCTCAACAACTGGCTGTTCAACCACGCGGCCCTGGCCGCGAACCGCACGGTCTACGCAGTTGACTTGCCGGGGCACGGCGGTTCATCGAAGCAGCTAGAGAGTGGGAGTCTAGAGGAGTTCACCGAGACGCTTCAGGCTTTCATGGAGCTGATGGGCGCCCCAAAGGCACACCTGGTCGGCCACTCGCTGGGTGGCGCTGTGGCACTCGGTTTGGCGCTGGCTGACCGCGCTCTGTCACTCACTCTGATCGCACCTGCTGGGCTGGGTCCGGAGGTCGACGGCGACTACGTGGAGGGTTTCATCACCGCGAGTCGGCGCCGGGACATCAAGCCTCACCTAGAGAAACTTTTCGCCGACCCCTCGGCCGTGAGCCGGCAACTCATCGACGATGTTCTCAAGTACAAGCGCCTCGACGGTGTTGACTCGGCCTTGCGTACGATAGCCGATGAGTTTTTCCCCGCGGGCCGCCAAGCGGTTGTGTTACGCGATCGGCTGAGTGAAGTGTCACCGCCCGTGCTGGTCATTTGGGGTGCGGAAGACCAAATCCTCCCCGTCTCCCATGCCCAGGGCCTACCCGCGAACGTTCGAACGCAGCTCGTTCAAGGCGGCGGTCACATGATACAGATGGAGGCTCCCGCTGAGGTGAATCGGGCGATCGTTGATTTCTGGGGCTAGTGTAGTGCACCATAAATAATGTAACTTATATTGACTTCCCATCGTCTCTATTA
Source organism: Bryobacterales bacterium (assembly GCA_965248255.1). Classification (GTDB taxonomy): domain Bacteria; phylum Acidobacteriota; class Terriglobia; order Bryobacterales; family UBA6623; genus JAKZVK01. The sequence goes on along the minus strand of CBDFIW010000004.1, from coordinate 57,772 downwards.
ACAGGAGGCATGGGATGCGAAGAGCACAACCAGTAACTTTGAACACAGCGCAATGCAAGCAGTTGGACCGCTACGCGCGCGGCCGGCGTCAGCGCTTCCACCGTGGGACGGATTTGGCGCGCCCATGGCCTCAAGCCCCACCGCGTCAAGACCTTCAAGCTCAGCAATGACCCGCGTTTCGCCGAGAAACTCGACGACATCGTCGGACTCTATCTCAATCCGCCTGAGCATGCTCTGGTTCTCTCGCTCGATGAGAAGTCCCAAATCCAAGCCCTCGATCGCACCCAGCCCGGCCTGCCGCTCAAAAAGGGACGCGGCCAAACGATGACCCACGATTACAAGCGCAACGGCACGACCACCCTGTTTGCGGCGCTCAACAGCCTTGACGGCAGCGTGATCGCCGAGTGCATGCCCCGACACAGCCACCAGGAATGGCTGCGCTTCCTGCGCTTAATTGACCGCCGCACTCCCAAGGACAAACAGCTTCATCTCATCGTGGACAACTATGCCACCCACAAGCATGCCGCTGTGAAGCGTTGGCTCGATCGTCACCCGCGCTTCCACATTCATTTCACCCCGACCTCGGCGTCGTGGCTGAACATGGTCGAGCGATTCTTTCGCGATCTCACCGTCAAGCGCCTGCGCCGCGGCGTGTTTCGCAGCGTGGACGAGCTCGTCGCCGCCATTGACGACTACATCGCCCAGCACAACGGGCATCCCACGCCCTTCATCTGGACCGCGACCGCCTCCGACATCCTCGAGAAAGTCAAGCGCGGACGTGCCGCCCTGCATAAGGTGCAATCTGCTTGACGCACTGGAACAGCAACCCGTCTAGTCCGGCATCCTTGACGGCTTTGTGCCACGCGCTGCGGTACTGGCTGGCCTCAGTGAGCCGCCGCCCGTCCTTGTGGATCAGCCAGGGCACATGCGGCCAGTACTTTTCGCGGTGGAACTCGGCCTCCCGCAAACGCTTTTCGAGATCGCCGTAGACCGGCCAGAAGCCGACCTTCTTGTTCTTCGGCTGATTGCCCGGCGGACGGATGATCTTCTTCTCCCAATCCACCTGCTCCCACTTCGCCGCGAGAATCGACCCCGCCCGCGCCCCGACGTGATAGCCGATGGCGAACAACAGCTTCAGCCATTCAGGCCCGATGCAACCCATCAGCCGCCCGTAATCGGCCGCCAGCAGGAAGCCCTGCCGGGCGTTGTCGGCCTTGAGCGGTGAGACGCGCGGCACGTGCGTGACGAGCGGCGGGTCTTCGGCGGCTGCCGCGCGGAGCGCCGCGGTGACGAGCGCGACGTACCTGTTGACGCTGGCCGCCGCGAGGCCGCTTTCCGCGAGACGATCCTGAAACTTCTCAATGTCCCTCCTGCGCAGCTTGACAACACGGACCGCTGCCAGGCCATCGGCGAGTATTTTGGACATGCTGGTCCAGATCGTGCCGAAACTTGCCGGACGCTCGCGCTCGTAGCGCTCAACCCGCCAGCGGACGATATCGCCCACCGTGCGCCGCATCAATCCTTCAGGCATGATTCCCTCGGCGGTCTCCGCCGTGCGGCGCTTGAGTTTCACCCGGGCGTCTGCCTCCGAGCCGCGCACGGTCTCGCTGCTCGCAACGCCTTCGACCATCCACCGGAGTTGCCATGAATGGCGTCCGCGCTTCCGGTAGCTGCCGTCGCCATGCCGATTCTTCTTCTTTCGTCGAGCCATGGGGTCGATTATAAGCCCTGGGTCATCCCGCATGGCCCGCATCCCTCTCACACTCGACGAAATTGTCCAAATCATGCCGGTCGAACAGTAGGCGCGAGTCACTTGATGACACGCGAATTCGCTTCTCTCTTGCCAGCTTGCGAACCATGCTCTCGGGCCGGGAGAGGTAAGCCCCCGCCTGTTTCGCGTCGAGCAAGCGGGGCTGAATCGGCGGACGGGCGCTCCATTCCTCGCGCAGCACGTCACGCACGCCTCGTTTAATTAGTTCAAGCAATGGCTCGGCGATGCCGTAGGAAGTCATGTGGCGGCCTCGCTCCGCTCCGCTCCGGCGGTAACCGACCGATGTCCCCTCAGGCACAGAACCCGCGACCAGGACAGATGGCCGTGGCCCCCAAACAGCCCCCGGATCGTGGTCACCACCAGGGCAACGAATCCGCAGATCGGGCAGGGTACGATTCTTCGGCGGGCGAAGCTCACTACTCCTTTCATGCGGCGTCAACCCCCTGTAGCCATGCCTCCTTGAACCGCTTCAGGTAGTCGAGGGCGCCGTCCAGGTCGTTCTCGACCCAGAAACGGCAGTACTCGGGGATCTCCGATGCGAACTGTTCCGGCTCCACCGGCATTGAATTCAGGCTCTTGATGGCGTCAAAGAACGTACCCTCTCCCCGGCCCTGCTCGACATCCTGGGCCTGCTGCTCCTCCGGCTCTTCTGGCTTCGGTGTGGCGGCGCCCGTGTCCTGTTCCTTCCTCTGGTCCTTGACCACTCTTCGGAGCGCGGCGGGGATACGAATCTTGCCGTCACGCACCTTCAGGAGGAGCGCGGGGTCGGCCTCCTTGATCTTCTTCGCCGCCGCGACGTACTCCCGGTTGGTGCCGACCAACCTGGCGGCGTTGTCCGCTGCTCGCTGCGCAACTTCTGTCAAATTTTTGACAGAAGTTAGGTCCGTGCGTTTGCCCTGGCGCTCCTTGGCCTCCCGCTCCAGCATCGGGAGGATCTCAACGGCGATGGCCGCTTTCTGGGAACTGTTCAGGTGCCGCCGGTGGAGGTTGAGGCTGAGAACGACCGACGCCGGGGAACCCCCGCTGCCGTCCCACTCGCGAAACTTAGGCTCGAGGCCCAGATCGCGGCACGCGCAGTAGCGGTTCCGACCGTCTAAAATGCGTCCGTCCGGGTGCATCAGAATGGGCTCGCGCTGTCCGTGTTCCCGGATGTCGTCGACCAGCGCCTGATATTCATCGTCCTCCATCAAAGGGAAGATACCGGCGGCCGGGTGGAATCTCAATATCAAGCCCATGCTTGTTCCTCCTTCCTTTTCAAACTTGCTTCCTTCCCTTGCCCTGCCCTGCCTAGCCCTGCCTTGCCCGGCCTAGCCCTGCCTTGCCCGGCCGAGCCGTGCCTAGCCATACCGGGCCCCGCCGAGCAATTCCAGCCTCACGCCGCCTTCTCGCCATCCGACGACCGCGCGGGACGCGGAACGTCCTCCGGCCACTCCAGATCAGGGGGCCAGTGGTCGGAGAACCACGACATAATTCGGTCGCGCCGACGAACGGTAATCCCCCGGCCATTTCTCAGGCGGTCTAGTAGCTGTCCCTGGCCTGCGGCATACAGGCTCACGGTAGTTAGAGAGAGCCCTTGCTTGGCCGCGTAGTGTTCGGCCAAGATCAGGATGTTTCGGATATCGTCACTGGCCACAATGCCAGTATTGTACTGGCTAACTGGCCAGGATGCAAGCTGAAAATTGCGTTGGGCGTTTTTTTCTGGCATTCTTGCCAATATGAGGACTCCTGAATTACTCCGCCTCATCGACAAACGTTTGGCCGAGCTAGGTATCTCGGCCTCGGAGGCATCTACACGCGCAGTGGGGAACCATTATTTGATAAGGAACATGCATCGCAGGACCGGGATGCCCTCGGTCGAGAACCTCCAGGCTATCTGCAACGCCCTCGGCCTCGAGTTTTACGTCGGCCCGCCCCGCGAGCCTGCTCCCGAGCTGATTGCCGACCCCAGGCCGCCGCCGGGGCTGCCCAAGGGGGCGCGGACGCTCGAGGCGGCGGGCGCGCTCGGGCAACGGTTCTCCGACGAGGCCTTGCGGGACGAGCTAGTAAGTGCCATGCGCGAGGAGACCAAGGCGCTGCGCACGGCCACGGAGACTGCGCTCAAGGAGTTAGTCTCGCGGCTGCCCCCTGCGGCCCACAATCTCGAAGACGACACCGCCCAGCGCTCACCGGCGGGCGGCAAAGTTCTCCCCTTCGTCCCTGCCACCGAGGGCGTGGACGATGACGATTTCGATTCGGTCCGGCGCTACGACGCCGATGAAGTGCGGCTCGCGGCGGGGGGGCTCGGGTTCGTTGACCGTGAGCCTCTCGCGGGCGAAGTCAAGTTCCGGCGAGACTGGCTGGGGTTGCGCAGACTAGAAGCAAAGAACCTGATGCTGCTTGACGTGATAGGCGACAGCATGTTGCCGACGATCGAGGAAAGGGATTCGGTGCTGATCGACGAGTCCCGCCGCAAGCCGCGCAGCGGCAGGATCTACGGCTTGCGGACGACAGACGGGCCGCTGGTCAAGCGCCTGCGCAAGCGCGGGGGCCGCTGGTGGGCCGACAGCGACAACGACAAATACGAGCCGCGCCTGATGAGCGAGGAGGACCAAACCCTCGGGCGCGTCGTTTGGTGGGCGCACACGGAGGAGTGAGGGGGTGCCGCGGTGGTCGGTACAACCTGGGCAACTTGTGGCGGCGGCTCGGACGGCCGAACAGGATCAAGAGCTGGTCGCTGACGAGCTTGCAGCACCGGCTGATGAAGCCCGGCGGCCGTCTGGTCAAACATGCCCGCTACTACTGGTTGCTGTTGGCCCAGGGACATCTGAACCGGCGGCTGTTCGGTGACATGCTGAGCAGGATCTGGGCGCTGCCTGTGCCCGGAGGGTAACGCGGCGAGCGCGGGGCAGCCGGAGCGGGGAGTTGCCGAGAGGCAAGGTCGGAGCGGTGTCGGCAGAGTGGCCGCTGGCGTTGCCGGAACGCCTTGACCGGACCCGATCTGAAGGCGGACCGGCGAAGAAAGCAGGATCGAACGTGAAAGCAGTGCGAAAACGTTGCACCGCAGCCGTGGCTCGGCTATGCTGTCAGTACCGGGATGGCCAAAACGGTAATCCTGGATCAGATCCCAGCGCGAGAGGCGAAGCCACGGATGAGGAAAGCCTCGGTGCGAGTCGAGCAGCGGCTGGACGGCGAGCTGTGGCTGCGCTGGCGGGAGTGCGTGATTCCGTTGCGTGAATGCCGGGAGTCCGAGGTCGGCGCGCACCGCGGTACCACTGATGCGGTGGACAAGCCGGCCTCCAAGGCGCGGACTCAGAAGACACCGGCCCAGCGGACAGCGAAGCGCAAGAGCCGCTGTATGGACGGCTTCTCGATCCGGGACCCGGCCCCACGGCGGCCGCCGTCGCCCGCAACTCCAGTCGCCCTACGGGCTCCTTCCGCTGCGGACGACACGAGTTGAGCAGACGCCCAGCAAGGGGAACTTCTTACTTTGCACAATCAGGGGAACTTTCTACTTTGCGTTGACAGCATTCCAACAGTTGATGCCATCGGAACCTTGCCCTGCTACCATGAGCGTCGAAAGCTCTCGGAGCAGGAGGAGGAAGATCGATGAACCCCATGGCGCTGCCATTGGCGCTCCGCGCCGGTTTCCTCTTGCTGAGCACAGGCTTGCTCGTTCTGCTTTGGGAAGGCGAATCAACCGCCGGAATCCCCGTCGATGCTTCGGACCCCGACGAGGCCTTCGTTGTCCAGACCGGCAAGCCTGTCGGCAAGCTCTCTTTCCAGATCATCGATGCCACCAACCACGTCTCACTCCCGGCCCGGCTGTACTTTGGTTATGCAGACGGACGCGAGGAAGAGCCGGTTGTCGGCCGTTTCAAGAACTTCGTCGTCACTCCCTCCGGTAGAGAAGTGAAAACAATTCCCACCGGGGAGTACGACGTCTACATCACGCGCGGCACCGAGTACAGCCTCAATCATCACAAGATTTCGATCCTGGAGGGCAAGACGACTCACATCGATTCGCGGCTAGCTCGCGTGGTGGACACGTCGGGCTTCATCTCGTCGGATTTTCATCTCCATCTTCAGTTCGAAATGCGCGACGGGGCGATGGTATCGGCCGCTGAAGGTATCGACCTGTTGACTGCCACTGATCACAACATCCTGAAGGACTACGCTCCTTTCATCGAGTCGCTAAACTTGGAGCGCTTCATGAAGTCCGTCGTCGGCTCGGAGCTCGACACGGCTTTCGGTCACTTCAACAGTTTTCCGCTGCGTGCCGACCGCTGGAGCAGCCGCACGTTTCGGCACGCCATACGGACGCCGGCCGAGTTCTTCCGGATCGTTCGACAGGACCCGGGAGAGCAGATCATCCAAGTCAACCATCCGCGCCGCTGGGAGCCGAATCCGACGAGTGGCTATTTCGACCAACGCCTGAACCCAGAGACGAGCGAAGCCGGGTACCCCTACTTCGACGGCGGTTTCGACAGCTTCGAGATTTATAACTCAGGCGGCGACAAAAGGGACGGCCACATGGGTCGCACTGCTTTGGTCGAACAAAAGCTCAAGGACTGGTACGGCTTCCTGAACCGGGGCATCCTCGCCGCCGGGGTGGCCAACAGCGACGCTCACCGCTACCCGGAGCAGCTGCCCGGCTACCCGCGCAACTACGTGGTTTCCGACACCGACAAGCCCTGGAAGATCGACCCCGAGGAGGTTGTCACCGCCATCAAGAGGCGGAACGTCACGGGCTCCGGTGGGCCGTTCATCCGATTCACCGGGAACGGCGCACCGATCGGTTCGGTGGTCTCGGATCTCGACGGCATCGTGTCGCTAGCCATCGAGGTGCAGGCGCCGCACTGGATTCCGGTGGAGCGCGTCGAAGTAATCCGCAACGGCGAGCTGCTGCAGACCTACCCGGTTTCAGCGCCGGAAGAAGACAAGCCGTGGCACTTCGCCGCCGAAATGATCGTGAAGCCGGAGCGGGACTCGTGGTATCTGGTGCTGGCGACGTCCGACAAGCGGTGGTCGAAACCATTCACTCAGTTCAGCTCGTTCTCGTTTACCAACCCGATCTTCGTCGATGTCGACGGCAACGGGTATTTCGATGCGCCGAACGGCGGGTATTCATTGACGCCGACGGATGACTAGGGGCGGCATCTACATTCTCAGGTCCCCCAAGGATAACGTGCTCTCGGCGAGGACAGTCGCTGCTCACGATCTTCTCTCAGATCAGTAGCCAAGAGCAGGAATGCCGAGCCGCCTACTCCAGTTCCCGACAAGGTCGTGTTGAGGACAAGCCATGTTCAAGCGGGGCTCGGCTGCGAGAGAAATACGGGTGAAGACGGGCGGACGGCTGGTCAAGCATGCTCGCTACTACTGGCTGCTGTTGGCCGAGGGACACCTCAACCGGAAGCTGTTCGGCGAGATGCTGGGGCGGATCTGGGCGCTGCCTGTGCCGGGTGGTTAGGGCCCTCCCTTTCGGGTAGGAAATCTGGGCGTTGAGGAAGGAGGGTCGGAGGGGTGTGCGACCAATTGGCTGAGCAGCAGCGAGACGGGCTCACCGGACGACAAGAACAGGCCACGGGACCCCTTCGGATGCCGTCGTGGCCTGCCTTACGGGGCAAAGTCGTTGCATTCAGGAGAAGAGAGCGAGTACCATGTTGGAGTCGGAGTTCCAAATTGGAAATTCTGGCTAAGTAGTGTGTTTCGCAAATACGGTTACGCTTCGGTTTGCCACGTAGGGGCGGGTCCCAGGGCGGGCCCTAGGGCCCGTCCGCCCAGGACGGGCAGAATACCCCTCTCAGATACGTGACCGAACTTGCGAAATGGTGTACTAAGGGCACGGGCCCGCGGGTTGACGCCCCAGGCTCTTTCCGACACTGTCTGACATCATGGGGCACGAGAGCCCAGCAAACGCGAAGCCCGTCGAAGAGCTGGCCCGCAAGCGCTCCCAATGGTGGTACCGAGCCCTAAGCCCTCCGCTACCCCTCTACGCAAACCCCGACGAGCAACGATTCCAGCCGCCTCTGGGGAGGTGGAACCTCTATATCGGAGGCGCCGGGTCGCAAGTGAGCGGATACGTCAACATTGATCTCTATCCGCTTCCCGGCGTAACCGTCGCCTGCAACGCCGAGCGGCTCCCTTTCCAAGACGGGCGATTTCAAGTCGTTGAGTGTGACGCCGTTCTCGAGCACACGCCGCAACCGAGCGCCATCGTCGCTGAAATCCGCCGCTGTCTGAAGCCGGGGGGCTGCGTTCACGTTACGGTTCCTTTTTGTCACCCCTTTCACCGTTACCCGGAGGACTATTACCGTTTCAGCCTCGACGGGCTCAAGAGGTTACTGGAGCCGCTCGAGGTCGTCCATGCCGGTTGGCGCACGGGGCCGACGGCGACGTTACTGGTCTTCTTGTGGGAGTACCTCAAGCTGTGGTTCAAGAGCCGAACCATGAAGCGCATCGTTTACGTCGTGGCGGGCTGGCTGCTGTTCCCCCTGCGCTACTTAGATTGGTTCCTGTTTCGTAAGGGCGTCAGCGACCAAATGGGCAACCACTGTTTCGTTTGGGCGAGAAAGCCTGAGCCGTGACCGCGCCGGCCCGCGGACGCCTTCCCGCGCTGTAAGCGTATGCCGCCACTTAGCGGATCACGGGCGTGTACTCTTCATCCAACAACCTCCGCACTTCAGGCAACAGCTCCTTCCAGAGGTTGTGCCGTGGCTGGTGCCCGGTGCTGTCTTTGCGAAGGATCGAATCCCGATCAATGAGCTGGAAACCAGGGATCATGTTGTAGCTGGCGTCGCCTCGCAAATCGCGCTCGCTGAACACGACGTAGACCACGCGCGCCGATAGAACCTTGCCACCGCGCCTTTGCGCACGGCCTGTGAGCGCGTGTAGCGGGCGGGCATGCCGGGGGATTTCCATCTTCCCGCGGTCATCAGGGCCGGCAGCTCGGTATCCTCGGCGGCGAGGTCCTGCGCCATGCCGATGCGCGGCGAATGGCCTGAGAACTGGCCCGTCAGTCCCGCTGCTGCCGCCGCGTCCCGTATCCTGCGGCTGATCTGAGAAGCGCTCAGCCCGAACACGGAATCCTGCGGCTGCGCGCCGGCCTTGCGGACCGCGGCCAGGTCCTGCATGGCCGCCCGGCCGATGTAGAGCACGCAGCCTTCGCCTTCGGGGTCGGTCTTCGAGCAGTGCAGGGTGAGGCGGCCGGAACCGTCCTCGGCCGAGAGGATATCGCCCCATCTCAGCGCGGCGGCCTCGGAGCGCCGCAGAAGACCGTCTCGCATGAGGGAGCACAAGGCAACATCGACCGCGGCACGGCGGGTATTTCGCCGCAAGGGCGCAGCGGCGCGGATGGCCTCTAGCGCCTCGGCCGTGAGCGGCGCCGCTTGATCGACACTGCCATTGCCCCGGGCAAGGCCCGACAGGACACGCTTGACGCCGGCGTGCGCGGTCGGGTCCGCTCTGCCAGCCTCTTTGTGCGCCGCGGCGATCGCGGCACGGATGAGCCGCAGTGTCGGGACTTTCGACTGCTCAGCGCGCTGGGCCAGATAGGCCGCGACCATCTCGGGATCGGCCGGCAGCGCGGACACGCCTCGACCTTTCGCCCAGCTCTGCCACAACCGCCACTGAGCGGCGTAGGCGCGGCGAGTGTGGGGACTGCGGCTGTTTTCGAGCGCCGATTGGATCCGTTCGCGATCGGCGGGCGTTATCCGCAGAGAGCCTGGAGAGTCTAGGGCGTGTTAACACTAAGTCGCAAAAGCTGCTATACTCGGAGGTATGGAGATCACCGAGCAGCAATACCGCCGCATCGAGCCGGTCCTGCCCCGCCAGCGCGGCAATGTGAGCCTGCCGAACCTCACGGTTTTGAACGCCATGTTGTATGTCGCCGAGCAGGGCTGCAAATGGCGCGGCTTGCCTATTGAATCCCGCAAATTATTATGACACTTTTTGACAGTGTGGAGCATCTATATATGTATGGGCAACCCCAAAGGTGTGAAGCGGGATTTCAAGGCGCTGGAGAAGCGCCGTTTCGAAGCGATGCGGCTGCTCCACCAAGGCCACAATCAGTCCGAGACGGCGAGACGGCTGAACGTCGCTCGCCAAACCGTCAGTGAGTGGCGGCGGCAATACCGCGAGCAGGGTGCGGCCGGACTCCGCCAGGCCGGGCGCGCCGGACGCAAGCCGCTCCTCGATGCCGCACAACGCGAACGCCTGACGTCGCTGCTGCTGGAAGGCCCGGAAGCCCACGGCTTCCCAACGCCCCTGTGGAGCTGTCCGCGGGTGGCTCGGCTGATCGGAGACGAGTTCGGGGTCGCATACCACGCAGGCCACGCCTGGAAGATCCTGCGAGCGCTCGACTGGAGCCCGCAACGCCCGGCCGGAAAGGCGCGCGAGCGCAACGAAGAGCGGATCCGCACCTGGAAGCGCAAGACCTGGAAGCGCATTAAAAAAAAGCCCAAAACGAAGGCCGTACGCTCGTCTTCATCGACGAAAGCGGATTGAGTCAGAAGCCGCATCGCTGCCGCACCTGGGCGCCACGTGGCCAAACACCGGTGCTGCAGTTTAACTTCAACTGGGAGAAGCTTTCCGTCTCGGCGGGGCTGACGCTGCGTAACTTCTACTTCCGGCTCTATCCCGGTGCGATCGGCAAAGAGCAAGTGATCGACTTTCTCAAGGCGTTGGTACGTCATATCGATCGCCCGCTGCTGATCGTCTGGGATCGGCTGCCGGCGCACCGTAGCCGCCTGGTGCAAGAGTTCATCGAACTCTCCGAAGGCCACATCGCAACCGAGTACTTGCCACCCTATGCGCCGGAGTTAAATCCGGTGGAATACATCTGGGCTTACTGGAAGCAGCACGAGTTGCCGAACGTCTGTCCGAAAGACTACGGCGAGCTGAACGAGCGGGCCCGCAAGGCACTCCGCCGCATGTACCGCAAACCGCGTTTGATCACGGCCTTCTGGAAACAGTCTTCTCTTTGTTTTGACTGACTCTATATTATGCGGGAGTCAATAAACGCTTCGGTAACTGGCACACCATTTATACCCGCATGAACCGCTGGTCGAAGAACGGCGTGCTCGACGCCGTCTTCGAGAAACTGCAGCGCGAGCAGCTGGCCCGCATCCGAATCGAAGCCGTGTCAATGGACTCGACCATCGTGAAGGTTCATCCCGACGACACGGGCGCGTTAAAAAAACGGTCCGCAAGCGATCGGCAAATCCCGCGGCGGATGGACCACCAAGATTCATATGGTTGCCGCAAATGCTCGAACGGCGATAACCTTCGCTCTCTCGCCCGGCCAAGCGCACGACGCCCAGCAGGGCCGCGAACTGCTCGGTGGTCTGGGGCCACTGCCCGAGCCGCTGCCGCTGCTGATGGACGGCGCCTATGAGGACGATCAGACACGCCAACTGGCTTTGGATTTCGGATGGATTCCCGTCGTGCCGCCCCGGCGCACCCGCCTGGAGCCGTGGGAATACGACCGAGCGCTCTATCGCCGCCGCAACGAGATCGAGAGACTCTTCCGACGGCTCAAGGGATTCCGCCGCATCTTCTCCCGCTTCGACAAGCTCGACGTCATGTTCCTCGCCTTCCTCCACTTCGCCCTCATCGTCGAGGCTCTACGTTTCGATACCCTACGTTAGCGTTAACACGCCCTAGCGTGGCAACGGTGGCGTCCATGGTTATGATGGTATAATGCCATCTCTACCGATGTCAACACAATATGTGTCTCGGCCCTTCTCAGCCGAACTTGATACCAAAGATTCTTAGTGGTTTGGCGTCGGCCGCGGGCAGGGTGCCCGCCAGCGCCAGGGTGTTGTTGGCGCGCCGCGCCAGGTGCTGACGGCAATGTCCACCGTGGGAGCAGCGGCGGAGATGTCGATCTCACCGCTGAACAACTCCTTCAGAGCGGCAGCGGCGGCGCCTCTTGCGGCCGGGGAATGGATCGACATTTCAGGATGTCTCCGTGACCACGAGAACGCTGTGGCCCTGGCCTTCCGCCCAGCACCAGAGGCCCTCTCCGGTCCGCGGCGTGATACTGATGAACGCGAAGTTCTCGAGCACATGGCCGCCGCCGGAGGCGTCCGGCGCGGTGGGCGCCTCAAACAGCCGCACCCGTGACGGCGACGGCGAAGGGTCGGTGACCTGGAGCAGACAACTCGTTTCCTCGGTCAGCGACAATTCACTGACCAGATTGGTCGGGGTTGCGGTCACCTGGTAGGTCTGTGTCATGTTATGGCCTCCTGTACAACCCGGTACCGGATACCGAAGATTTTGAGCGCTTTGGCGTCGGCCGCGGGCAGGGTGCCCGCCAGCGCCAGGGTGTTGTCGGCGCGGCGCGCCAACGACAGTATGATCGCGCGACCGAATTCCGTCACCACTTGCAGCGGAATGACGGCGGCGGAATAGGTGAGCGGTATCCTGTAGAACTTATTCCCGGCCGCCGCCATGTAGAACGCGCCGTTGTGGACGGCGAGGGCTGCCGGAGTTACGGCGACGCTACTGCCCAGACCGAAGTTCACGACGCTTGATACCACCGCCGCGAGGCCGGTCGTGATGTCAAGGGTGTAGAGTTTGCCAGTATGACTCCCGACCATGTAGAGCGAACCGCCGCCGGAGGCGAGTCCCTGCGGGTCGTGATCGCTAACGCCGAAGTACGCGGCGCTCCCGATGCGCGTGGCGGTAGTAGACGTGGAGTTGGTGCCGATGCTGATGCTGTACAGTCCTATGTTCAAGTTGGATTGGTTCGCAACGGCATAGAGCGTGCCGCCGAGGGAGGCGAGACCTCGCAGGCTTATCCCGCTTGTACCACTGATGATGCCGTTGTTGGATCCGGCCGGCGTCGCGACGCCGGTTGTGGTATCGAGGGTGTAGAGCTTGGAAATGTAGTTACTTGCCGCAGAGATCCAGCCGAGATCGGCCGCCATGTAGAGTGTGCCGCCGTGCGAGGCGAGTCCGGCCGCGCGGTTCTCGCTCACTCCGAACTGCGACGCGCTGCCGATCTGCGTGGCGATGCCCGTGGCGGGGTCCACGCTGTTGAGGGCGGAGCCGGAAACGCCGTAGAGCGTGCCATTGTGCGAGGCGAGTCCGGTTAGGCTAGTAGTCGCGCTGCCCATCTGGCGCGCGTACGTGGGGAATTCCACATCGCCCGCATGCGCCTGAAGCGACTCCAGCAGCGCCTTCGAGAGACGGAAGACGTTCAGCGGCCCGTAAATTGCCTGCGCCGAACCCACGGTACCGATGTCGATCAAGATCTCGACCTCGTCGTAGTCAACCCAGGTGCTGACGGCAATGTCCACCGTGGGAGCCGTGGCGGTGATGTCGATGTCACCGCTGAACAATTCGGTACGAACGTGGCTCGGAACGAAAGTCAATTCCGTCGCCGCTCCCGCGGTGTTCTGCGCCTTGACTTTCAGCTTGTCATCGGTTGTTTGCGAGACCGAGAACACGACCTCGCCGTCGAGATCGGCGGCGTCGGCGACGCGCTGGCCCGTGATCGTGCGTTTGAGCTTGCCGAGGATTGTTGTCGGCATCTTTAGCCCACCGTGAGTGTTCCGCCCGAGATCACATCGCCTTGCAGGTCGTTCGAAACCCACAGATCGTAGGAGTCGCCGTCGATCGTGACACCGCCCACGGCCCTGGCGAAAGCGCTGATGGAGTTGCCCAGCCCAAGCGAGATCAGAATCAAGGGCGGGAAAGCGGCCAGCTGCGCGATCACGATATAGCGATTGCCGCTCCACGGCGGCAGCGTGAGCAGCGTACTCTCACCCGGCGCGCTGGTTCCCCCCGTCACAATGGCAGCGCTGATGTTGTCCTTATCTGCTGTGACAGCGACGTAGCGGTAGCCGGCGGCGGAGATCACGATCACGAATGTCTGCTCGGCTGTCTCGCTGTCGGCGTCGGTGACAGTAAGGGTCACCGTCGACTCGCCCAGCGCGGTCGGCGTGCCCGAAACACGGCGCGTGGCGGCGTCAAAGACCAGCCCCGCGGGCAGCCCGGCCGCGGCGTAGGTGTAGGGCGCCACGCCGCCCGTCGCGGCGGGCAGCTCGAACGCGGCGATGGGGTCGTTGAGCGTGAACCCCCGGACGGCGATGGCGGGCAAGGCGAGCGAGGAGGCCTCTCGCACAATGATCGAGAAGCTGTGCTCGGAGCGTTGCCCAAGGCTGTCGGTGGCGCTGTACGCCACGGTGCCGAAGGAAAAGATGCCCGCCTCGGCCGGCGCGCCGAACACACTGCGGCTCGTCTGGTCGAACCCCAACCCGGCGGGCAGCCCGTTGACGGCGTAGGTGTAGGGCGCTGATCCGCCGGTCGCGGCCGGCAGTTCGATGTCATAGCTGCGGCCTATAATCAGCGTCAGGTCGGCGGCGCTGGGAAGATTGAGCAGGACCGACACAATCAGAATCTCGAATGTCTGCTCGGCTGTATCGCTGTTGGCGTCGGTGGCGGTGTACGTCACGGTCGAGGCGGCCAGCGCGGTGGGCGTGCCGGAGACCATGCGGGTCGCGGTGTTGAACGTCAGCCCCGCGGGCAGCCCGCTGACGGCGTAGGTGTAGGGCGCCGCGCCGCTCGTCGCGGCCGGCAACTCGAAGTCCGTGATGGCCTCGTCAGCCTCGAACGTCCGGTTATCGGCGGCCTTCACGAAGATCACCGTCGCCGCGATGCGCTTGGCGGAATTCAACAGGCGGAATTTCCCTCCGTCGTAGCCCGCCCAGACCGGCCAACCGGAAACGATCGACGCGGTCGTCAGGGGGGCACCATTGACCTCGACCAGCGCCGCGCCGCGCTTGCCGTCGATGCTCATGGTTGCCGCGCCGGTGTTGCTTTTGTCCTTGGACAATTGCAGCGCTTGGAACAGCCGGCGGGCGAGCGCGGGCACGCGGATCAGCTTGGTCAGCAGCGGGTTCGTCGCCGCCAGATTGAGCACCATCAGAAGGTTTTGGGCTTGCAACTCGCGCACCAGCAGGACGGAGGAGCCACGCGCCGAAACCTGCATGTCGCCCTTGATCGCCTCCTTGCCGGAGAACTGCATGTTCCAGTTGTAGAGCCGCCGAATGTTGGGGATCGTGAATTCGGCGTCAAAACTTCTGGCGGCGTTGCGGAAGATGATGTTGACCGCGTTGACCAGCAAGCTCATGCCGTGCGCCGTCTGCGTCACGTGCGTGCCCTGGTCGCCTTGGGCGATCAGGGGCAGGTTCGTCTCGTCGTCGGAAAACGACCGCGCCATCTCGATAATTTGCAACAGCGCCTGAGTGTCGCCGTCGATCGAGACGGCCTCGATGGGCGGCCGCTCGGTCGGCGCGTTGCGCAGCCACACCTTGCGCGGGCGGATGCTCCAATCACCGTCCTGCGGCTCGATCGCGTTGCGGTCGACGATGAACATCGGCACGCCCGAGAGGCCGCCGTTCTCGATCGTCATGCGCCAGGCGGCATTGAGCGCCGCCTGCGGGTCGCGCATCATCGCCGGGATGCCGTCTCCCCCCAGGCCCGCCGCCTGCGGGTCGAGCCGGAAGATCGAATACACCGGCTCGGACGAGTCGAGATGGTGAATACCGAAGCGCAGCACACGGTTGTGCGAAAACCAGACCACGCCCTCCACACCCTTGAGCGGATCGGCGCTCCTGTCCAGCGTCTCCAGGATGTCGCCCCGGCCGTACTTCACACACAGCACCTCGAGCGTCTTGGCCGGTATCGGGCCGTGATACTCGAAAACGTTGTAGCGCCCCTCGGTCTCTCCCTCGCCCTCGTCGCTGATCGCGCGCAAGTACCGCGAGTACTCGCTGAACTCGCCCGGTTCGGGGTCTTCCCGCAAAAGCTCGCGGATCGGCTCGGCGAGAAAGCCCTTACGCCCGGCCAGGCTGCGCAGCGCCTTGCGGCTCATGCGGTGCAGCTCGAAGACGAATTCCGAGTCCTCCATCGACGAGGCGTCCATGTCGGGGAAAAAATTCCACAGATCGACCCACTCGAACGCGGGCCGCGTGTCGCCCTGGCGTGCGATCTTCCACGACGAGGCGGCCCCGTTTCCGTCCGCGCCGAAGCTCCACTGCTGCCGCTGCCGCCAGTCGCCGAACGGACCCTTCGCCACGCCCGTGCCCAGCATGCACGCTTGATCGACCACGCGCCGGCCGATTTCCGCGTAGCCTGATTGCTCCAACTGGTCGGCGATCTCCATCCGCATCGCGTCGGCCCTCTTGCGCGCCTCCGCCCGCACAGCCTTGGCCCGCTCAACGTCTTCCAGCTCGCCAGGATCGGCGCTCTCGGACTCCGGTGTCCGGGCGGCCAGTTCCTCGATCTCGGGCACCGGCGTCGCCTGGATGTCCCAGTTCGGCTCGTCGTTGGGGAACAGAATGTCGTTCAGCCGCGCCCGCATCACGCGCGTCTTGGGACGGGTGAGGTTGACGAACAGCCGCGAGGACCCTTTTTCCTGTGCCAGGCGCTTCTCCGTCGCCTCGTCGTACAGGCCGTAGTACTGCCTGGTGTCCTCGTACCAGCGATCCTCGATGCGCTGCCTGCGCCGCGCCTGCGCCGCCACCTGTTGATAGAGTTCGGCGGCAAATGCCGCGCAGCGGTCGGCGGTCCCCACCTCGCCCTGCTCCGGCGCGGCCGCGACAATCCCGTTGGTTTCCATCAGAATCCAGCCCTCACGTCGGCCACCGTGCCTGCCGTCATCATCATCGGTCCGCCCGACGCCATGCGCTCGGTCCGCGCCAGCCGCAATCCACTCATCACCAGATACCTCATTGCGTCCATCAGGTGATCGCTCTTCTTGACCACCCGGCCCTTGTTGTCGCGGCGGTAAATCGAGAACTCGAAGCGGAAACTCTGCAACGTGCGAAACACCTTCAATCGTCCCGTCGTCATGCGGTCATAACACTCCTGAATGCCCGTTTCCACGCTGTTGTCAGCGCCATGGAGACGCAGCCCCGCCCGTTGGTAGCGCTCCATCATCGAGACCCCGTCGGCCGGATTGGCGCCCATCGACGAGGGGTCGGCCACGCCCGGAACCCACTCGCCCCTCGTCTTGATGCCCGCCGCGTGCAACAGCGGCTGCGCATGGGCCCGGTAGTATTCCGAGTAGAGATACACGACGTCGGCGTCACGGTCGTGCGCCGCCCACAGCGCCGCCGTGCGGTTCCAGCCCGGATCAAGACCGTACACCCGGGTCCAGATGCCGGGCAGGCGGAACGGCTCGACCGTCAGCGTCTCGATGTCCATCGGGTAGATGCGCCCGCGCCCCAGCGTCGGCTCGCCGCGGAACCTCGCCGCCCGCAGATACGGCGGCGTCGCCTCCCATAGCTCCTGCCGGGCCTTCTTGGTCAGATGCGGCGCGGCGTCCCATCCTATCTGCGTCGTGTGGCGGGACTCGGAAACCTGCATCAGTGCTCCGTGTATTCGTCGTCCTCGAGCTCCACCGGCGGGCGCAACTCCTCGGGCAAAAAGCGCGTCACTACCTCCGTCAGCCCGTCCAAGGGCGTGAACGTCAAGTACATCATCCCGTCCACCGTCCCGGTGCGCATCAGGCACTCGCCGTAGATGTCCTCGGGCGGCTCCTCGTCCAGCCAGATCACATGCCGTGCCGTTCCCTCGAACGCCCTGCGGCCCTGCTCGTAAGCCTTCACCCCCAGAACGCTGTGCTCCAGCCGCGAGTCGCGGTAGCGGATCTTTACCTCGCTGATCAGACCAGGAAAGCCTGCCCGGAATGTCGCCGACTCGTGCATGATTCTATCGGAGGGAATCATGCCCTCACCGGCCAGACGGTTGCGGTCACGCTCGTCCTTGCGCACGCCGCCAAACAACTTTTCCTGCAAGATGTTCTTCGTCGTGTCGTTCGTCTTGCCCGCCGCCCAGGCGTGGACCGCAGTGTCGAAGCGCCGGCCCTGCCACCACTCCGGGTACAGGCCCGTCAGGTGCGCCGTCATCTCGTAGGCGCCTATCTCTGTCTTGCCCACCCGGTTGCCTCCCAGCACCGCCCGCTCCCGAGCCCACTTGCCCGCCGCGAAATGCTCCATGTGCTTGCGGTAGGCGTGCCGCGACAACGGCCCGTCCTCGGGATAGAGATCGAAATAGCGGTCCCGCTTGGCCTGCTTCCCGTAGGCCTCGAGCACCACCCCCAGCTTGCGCCGCTCATCGGGCGAGAGCCGCGCGACCACCCCGGGTTCCCGCGCCAGCCGGGCCACCTGCTCGGCGGTCTCGCGCATCCCGTTTGCCGTGGTTTGAGCCATGGGGGTTAGAGACCGGGTGCCGAAGGGGAAACGGCGTCACCTGCCGTGTAGGGCCGGTTTTGGCTCCAGCCCGGCCTCCAATACCTAGGAGTATAACTTGCAGGAATACATGAAAGTCAAGCTGTTAGTTTGTTCTTTTTGAAATAGTTATAAATTACTAAAATTCAAGGACCTCCGCCCTCTCCGTTCACGGGACAAGATGTCTCGAAGTACTTCGGCACGGCAAAGCCAATCGTCGTGCCGTCGGCCGTCACGATCCGGTTGTCGTCGGTGATCGTGAGACGGGGCCAGCTTGTGTACTCGGCGAACTCCGCGTGCTCGGCAACGGGCAACGTTACTTCCCCCGAGCAGAGCTGACCATCCATGGAGATCGAAAAGGCGCATTGCCAAGTGGTGGCAAACCGGGAATCAGGGGGTTGAAACGTATTCGACAAGTATGTGATGACATCGGCGAGTCGTGTGCGAAAGACGTGCGCGCTACCGGCAACGTAGCTTGCTCCAGGAGACTTCAGCAGTCGAGCCGGCACGGCTGTGGCAAACCGCTCACAGTAACGGAGCATACTATCGTACGCAGGGTCGTGCAGGTCTACGCTGTTTCGCCTACACGCTACCAACGCCACAGCCGCTAGCAGTACCGGTGCAAATCGTTTGGCGGTCAGAAGTCTCCTCCCTCCTCCACACTCTCCGCGCTCTCCGGCGTCACCTGGATCACCTTCTCCTTCATCGCCTCCATGACCTCCTCCGCCAGCGCCCGCACCTGCTCCGGCCTCAGATCGAGCGGCGCCGTCTCGCCCTTCGCCCCCCGCTCGTCCTCCCGCCAGCCCCGCCGCGCCTTCAGCCAGAAGATCGCCGCCGCCACGCTCGCTCCCTTCCGCTTCCCCGTCACCGGGTCCACCACGCCCACCGCCATGTCAAAGAGCGATTGCGCCACCTCCGCGTCTGCATCAAGTGCCCGCGCCCGCGCCTTCCTCAACTCGGGATACGTCCCGATCCAGCGATCCAAGGTCTTCTGCTCTATGCCCAGAATCTCGGCTACCTGGTCGGCTTTGTAACCGGCCAGGAACGCCCGGTACACGATCCCCGGATGGAGAACCGGGTTGAAGACCTGGATCCTCCGCTCCCCATCGACCCGCTCCCGCGTGGCCCCAGGATCGCGTATCAACTGCGGCTGCTTTTTTTCATTTTTCGCTTTTTTCAGGATAAGGGTTTTTGACATCACAGCGTCCACGCGGATAAGGCATACCAGACAAGACCGAGGGACCCGCAAGCGAATCCGGCCCCCCGCCCCCCGTAGGCTTTGACCCACCCCCCCTGCCCGAAAATGCGCGATAACTGGAATTATCGCGCACTTTTTTAGGCCGCTCCCCTGGCTCGTGGGGAACACACAGCACGTACGTTGCGGGCCATCGGCGGGCGCTGCCATGGTCCCCAAGGCTCGCCGTACGAGACAGCCCCGACCCGTAATGGTACGATGACATCATCATGCCGCCACTGAAGCGACACGGCGGATCCATCGAAGCGCCCGGGCTCAACGAGCATCACGACGACCTGAACCAGTGGACCGGCGACCCGTCGCCGGAGCAGATCAAGGCGGCTCGACAGGAGCTCGGCCTGAGCCAGACGGACTTCGGCGCGGCGCTGGGCCTGCGGGGGAAGCACCGCAAGAAGCAGGTCCACAACTGGGAGTACGGGCGGTCGCGGATGTCGGCGGCGTCGGCGATGATTCTGCGGGGCCGGCTGCGGGATTGCTAACGCCGGATGAAGCGCCCTCGGGGCCGAAAAAGCGATTGTGCCACCTAAGACATTGATTCTATTGCAGTTGAGTAGTGGTGGCACAGAGTTGTGCCACCTTTGTGCCACCTTTGTGCCACTTAAGTTGTTGATTCTATTCTGCTTAGGTCTGGTGGCACACTTTTCCCGGGAAATACGCCCCTTACCGTATATTCATCAAGGGGTGTGTGTGGGTTTTTTTTGACGACCCCTACGAGTACTTGATGGGGTCGCACGTAAGGCGTGTATTTGACAATTTGCTGTGCCATCGCCCTTTGTTCCCCTACTACTACTACTACTAAACTCTTTAAATATATATATATAGGGGGAATCGCTGGGTGGCACAAAGGTGGCACAAAGGTGGCACAACTCTGTGCCACCCCTGACTCCGACTCAATAGAATCAACAACTTAGGTGGCACAGTGTTTAGAATCAACAACTTACAGGTACACCGGCGCCGAGGGGTGACGAGTTAAAACGATGGCATGAGACCTACGTGTTGAGAAAGTGTGCCACCTTTGTGCCACTTAAGGTACTCATTCCAAAGCAGTTGGGAGGGATCCGCGAATTTCCCGGAAATACCCATTTCAGAAAATTTCTGTGCTGCGTGGTCCTGTCGGGGGAGTTGAACCTTAAAAAAACGTCCGTGCCTGGAATTTTACTGCCAAAACGATGGCATGAGACCTACGTGTTGAGAAAGTGTGCCACCTTTGTGCCACCTAACCAATTGAGCACATGTAGGTTATCCGATTCTGTCCAATTTCCCGGAAATGCCCATTTCAGAAAATCGCTGTGTTCCCTGGCCGGATCCGCCTGAGCCTAAATTTTTGTACCGGTTGTGCCGGACCGGCAAAAAAAACCGAGGGGTAGCAAAAAAAACCGTCACTCCGGCCGAGCCGGGGCTGTTTTTTTGTACCGGTTGTGCCGGACCGGCAAAAAAACCGATGGCTGAACCCGTAAACCGATGGCATCCTGCCATCAAGCGACAAAACCCAAGCCGGATCCTGTGCCGGCTGTGCCGGGACCGAACACGTGAAACGATGGTAAAAGGCCATCAAAAGAGGTCTTAACCCTTGACGCTATTAACGCTGTACGTTATCATATAGTCATGCGGCAGTTCGAAGACAGGAACACTGAACGGGTCTTCAACGGACTGTCGGTCCGCCGTCTACCACCAGACATCCAGCGAAGAGCGCGGATGCGCCTTCAGCGTGTTGTCTCCGCCACCGTACTTGCTGACCTTCGGGTACCGCCGTCGTTTCGCCTTGAAGCTCTTCGTGGGGACCGCAGGGGCCAGCACAGCATACGCATTAACGACCAGTGGCGTGTCTGCTTCCGCTGGACTGAACTAGGCGCAAGGGAAATCGCAATCACCGACTACCACCACTAGGGAGTGAGCTATGAATACCGTCGAACCTATCCACCCTGGAGAGCATCTGGCCGAGATTCTAGGAGAACTTGGTATTACCCAGTACCGCCTTGCTAAGGCCATTGGAGTGCCTCCGCGCCGCATCAACGAAATCGTCCACGGACACCGCTCCATTACAGCGGACACGGCGCTGCGCATTGGCAAGGCCCTCGGTATGACGCCCGAATCCTGGCTTAACCTTCAGCGGCTGTACGATCTGGACGTAGCCCGTGTCTCGACTGACACGAGCACCATTGAGCCGCTCGTTTCCGCCGGCCCCTAGGGGTTAGAAAGTCCCATGTCAATCCCGCTGCGTCAGCTTGTGACCTCCGACGTAGGTCTCCCGCCACCACGCGATCGCCCGGTCAAGGCTGCGCTTCTCCTCGGGTGTCAGTGTCCGTAAGAACGCCCGGCGCTCCCGGCTCGTCAGCATGCCGAGCGGGTGGGCGCGCTTGATCATGGCCCGCATCAGATCCCCTGTTACGCCTGCGATGCGGTCTTTCAACTCCTTCAGCTTGTCCCTCAGCCGGTACCTCGCTTTTTCCAGCTCGCGGACCGTGGAGCGGTTCGCGCCCTCGCCCTTCGCCGCCACGAGCGCCGCCTTCATGACCTCCAGCTCTTCGCGCACGACCGACGCCATCTCCGCGGAACTGACACCGATCGCGCCGAAACTCTCGTGCGTAACCAGCACGGCGTCCCAATCGTTCAGGGCAGGTTCGGCTTCGGGACGGCGATCATGGGCTTGCGGGCAAGCCCCAGCTGGCGGGCCTTCATCGCCGCGGTAATCAGAATCGCCGTCTTGCCCGTGCCGACCTCGTGACCGAGATAGGTGGCGCCGGATTGCAGGACCCGCCACACGGCGTCGCGCTGGTGCCTGCGCAGTCCGCCCCTCTCCTGAAACTCTGAATTCATCAAAGGGAACCCCAGATGGCTGCCGTCGTAGACGCGCAGCCGGATGGCGTTCATCGTGTCGTTGTAGACGCGCACCAGGTGCCTGGCGCGCTCGGGATCCTCCCACGCCCAAGCCGTGAACCGCTCCTTGATCCGGCGCAGCTTCTCTCCGGCCGCCGCGGTTTCGGCCGGGTTCACGACATATTTGTTGTCCCCAACCCTGTCCCGCACGGTCGGGAAGCCGCCGTTCAAAGCGTGATCGAGCAGTTCGAAGAAGTGTTTCCGCCGCGTGCCCCAGGTGTCGGTCGCCGCGACCGTTTCGTGCAGATCGGTGAGTCTGGTGACGATCCACTTGCCGATCAGCGGTTCGAAGTTGACCACCACGTCCCTGGCGGGCGCCGAGAGCATCTCCGAGACGAACACCCGGATGTCGCCCGGCGGTATCCAGGGCGACCCCAGGCTCGCGGTGATCTGGCGCGGCAGCAGATCAGCCGGCTGGACCCCCTCGAGCGCACGGACATTGGCTTCGTAGCGCGCATCCGTCCGCGCGGCGGCCTGGGCGATCTTCAGCTTTTCCCGCACGTTGCCCGACAAGTAGGCGTCCGCGGTGACCCAGCCCTGCTCGGGGTCGTCAATGATCAGGCCGTGGAGCTGGGCCGTCAGGTCGTCCGTCGGCGAGACCGTGAGCCGCGCCATGTAATCGAGATCGACGCGCCCCTTCTCGTTCAGGCTGATCGCCAGCGCGTCCTCGGCCGAATCGGCGCTCTCGGGGATCTCGCGCGGCGCCACCGTGTCGCGCTCGAAGACGGCGGCCTTGGTGGTCTCTTCGGTGCGGGCGTTCCAAACCTCCAGCGCCAGCACGGCACCCGCGTCCGGGTCCTGATAGTACGATGTCTTCTCCAGTGTCTTGCGCAACGTGCCGTAGCGGGTAACATAGGCGTCGTACAGACGGTTGAGCCGGGTCCGGCCGGCGGCGACCTCCCGCTTCGGGCCACCTTCCAGCTGCGAGCGCAACAGGTCCCGCAGCGTGTCGCGGATCCCGATGTACTGCCGGATCTTGGCCGCGTCCGACTTCTCCTTGCCCGTTCTCTCGGGCAGCGGCATCATGCGGCCGCCTTCGCGCTGGTAGAGCTTGCCGTCCTTCTCGGTGATCCCGCCGTCCTTGACCTCCCCCTCGGCGGGAATCGAGTGCGCCGCGATTTCCTCCTCGGCCACCTTCCCGGACTCTTCCATCACATCCGCCGGCAGCGCCCCGATAGCGCGGCCGAGCAGGTCCGGCAATGTTTCTTCCTCGCCGGCAACCAGCGCGCTCTCCCATTGGTCGCCGTAGCGGCCCGAACGTGCCCTCATCTCGCCCAGCAGCATCTCGGGATGGGCCAGATAGTACTGGTTCAGAGGAAATTCCCCCGACTGTTCCGGGTCCCCGGTGAAGGGCATGCTCGAGGGCTGCGTGTCGATCCACGGCTCGGCCTGGTCGAACTCGCTCCCCTCGATCTTGCGGCGCAGGAACACGATGTCGGTGGTCACCGTCGTTCCGGCAAATTTTTCGAAGGTGTTCTCGGGCAACCGGATCGCGCCGGCGAGATCAGCCTTTTTCGAGATCAGCGTCCGCGCGCGGGTGTTGGCCTTGTCCATCGTCCCCTTCGAGGTGATGAACGCCACCAGGCCGCCCGGACGCACCAGATCAATCGACTTGGCGAAGTAGTAGTCGTGCAGCAGCAGCCGTGCTTTGTTGTGCACCTTGTCGGTGGGAGCGACCTCGAGGAACGGCACGTTCGAGATCGCCAGATCAAAGAAGCCGGGCGGCAGCGTCACGTCCTGGTAGGGGGAGTGGTAGACCTGGGCCTGCCCGTACAGCTTCCCGGTGATTCCGGCGCTGATCGCGTCCATCTCGACGGCGACGGCCTTCGTCTGCCCCCTCAGCTTCTCCGGCAGAAGGCCCAGGAAGTGCCCGGCTCCGGCCGCGGGTTCGAGCACGCGGCCGCCATTGAACCCCAGCCTCATCGCGGCACTCCAAATGGCGCGGATGACCTCGGGGCTGGTGTAGTGGGCGTTAAGAATGCTCGCCCGGGCCTGCTCGTATTCCTCGGGCGTCAGCAGCTCAGCCAGCCGCTTGCCGGCGGCTTGCCACTTCTGGTCGTAACCCCCGCTTTGGAAGATGCGCTTCAGCCCGCCCCAGCCCGAGTAACGCACCAGTTCGGACTGCTCCTGGGGCGTCGCGGGGCGGTCCTCCGCCTGAATCTTCTTGAGGGTTTCGATCGCCTTGAGGTTGGCGTCGATTTTTTCTAGAGGAGTTCCTCGTCCCAGCCGGTCTCCGCCGGTGATTTGGTAATCGGTTCCGGTTGACCGTAGGGGGCCTGATCGTAATCCAGTTCCGGCACGTCCTTCTCGTCCGGCAGCAGGATGTAATACTTCCTCGCCTCGAGCCGCGCCTCCCACGGGTCCGCTCCCGCTCTGTGCAGTGACCCGAACATCCGGCCGGCGTTCTGTGCCGCCTGTTCTGCCGCGTCGCGGAGAACGTCCATCTCCTTCAGATACTTCACCAGGCGCGGGCGAAACTCCGTCCAGTGCCTGATCGCTTCCGATCCCCAGGCGCTCATCGCTTTTTGCCTCGTCCTTAATATAGGCGGTTCCATCCGTGGCTTCGTGTACAACCGGGCTGAGCGAGAATTTCTTGATGACATCGGGGTCGAGCGCCTTGCCGTAGCCGGCTTGGGCAAATTGGCCGCCCTCGGCCTTGACGCCGCTGTCGTCGTAGGCGGCATAGTCCTTGGGCTGGTTGCCGGGCTGTCGCCGCCCGTCGAAGCGATACCACCACAGCCCGTCCGGCGACGGCTCGCCCACCTGAAGTTCCCGCAGGCGCTTCTCCAGATCGATGCCGTCGAGAGCCGCCGTGACCTCGTCGATGGTCTCACTGACTGGGCTGCGGTAGTCCGGGCGGAGCGCCGGCCCCGCCTCACCCCACTCCAGCGCCCCGAACAGCCCGTCCCATAGATCGGCGAACTCGTTCCGCTCGTCTCCCTCGGGATACGCCGAAGCCTTGTAGCCGCGCTGCTTGCTGACATAACCCTCGCCCGCCCACTCGCTGACGAGATACTGCGAACGCCCCTGGAGCGCATCGATCACCCACGCCTCGAACGAGCGCGCCACCAGCTCCTGTGGCCGCTTCCAGTACTCGCCGAGCCGCGAGGCCTGGCTGGCGAAGCGGGTCTGAGATCGCGCCCCCCATCCGCTGCGCTGCCAGTAGCGGCCTGTGACAAAGGCCCTGGCGCTTTCGAGCCCGGACTTCTTGTTCCCATGAATCCACGAGGACCCCTTCAGCAGCCTGTCGAGAGTCTTGAGGGCGACGTCGAGGCTGTATCTCTCCCCCAGCGACCGCCGCACGCTCAGCAGCGACCGCCTGGTCTGCGGCTCGCTGGTGTCGAGCAGGAAGTATTCGAGCGCGTGTCCCCACTCGTGGGCGAACGAGCCGTCGCCGCGCGTCTTCGTCAGGTTGATGACCTTGGTCGTCGGCTCGTAGTGCGCCGTGAACCGCCCTCTGCCGCGCGATCCGAACGCGAACCCCAGCGTTCCACCCAGTGAGATGTCCTTCGGACGGATGCCCAGCGTCTCCGCCAAATCGTGGAGCGCATCGTAGGCCCAGTTGACGTGCCGCTGACGCTCGGCGCCCGTCACCCACTCGCCGAACTCGACGCCCCGGAACCCGAAGGTCTTGACCAGGTCCTCCCCCGTCACGTCCCTGCCGCCGCGGCGGTCTTTCATTCCCTCGCGGTCCGGTCCTTTTTCGGGATCGAACGCGAAGGTCGGCCGGCGCAGGGGCTTGGCCTTGGCGGGAGCCGAAGTGTCGTCGGCGATCCTCTGCGGCAGATGGTAGGGTCCGGTTCCGGCGATGTGGGAGAGTTGGACTCGCCCGCGGCGCACGTACGGCCTGAGCGCTTCCCCGAACTTGGTCAACGGGGTCGAGAACCCGATTTCGGCGGCGTCGCCGTAGAACAGCCTGCGCAGCGAGGCCGCCGCCTGCGCCACCGTCATCGCGCCGCTCGTGGTCTCCTGAAGGATCTCCAGGGCGGAGATGTACTCGGCGGCTTCCTGCCGCAGCGTCTCGACCGTGATCTGTCCCTCGCCGACAGCGGCCAGGAGGTTGTTCCCGCTGCCGGCTCCGCGTACGCCCCTGATCAGGCGCTTGCCCTTGCTGCCGAGGGCTTCGGCGAATGGCAACACTACGTTGCGCGCCAGTTCGAGGTAACGTCCGGTCCCCGGCGTCGCGTCGGCGGGAAGCGAGATCTCCCATACGGCGGCCCGTGAGGTCAGCTTCAGGATCCGCTCGGCCTCGGCCTTCGTTTCGCCCGCCTTCGAGTCGGTCAGCTCCTTGAGCTTGCGCGAGCGCTTGCCCTCCAGCTTCTCGCCGGCATCGGCCATCCGCTCGACGGGCTTCTCGCGTTTGGACGGCTCTTCGGCGGTCTTGGCCTTCGGCTTCTTCGACTTCGGCTTGGGCTTCTTCTTCGGCTCCGGCTCGGTGGGTTCCGCCGCCGGCTCTTGTGGTTCGGTGAGGGTCGGAGGTTCCCCTACCGTGGGCGGCTCGGCGACCGTCGGTGGTTCGGTGACCGTGGGAGGCGTCGGCTCCTCGCTTCGTCGCAGCATCCGCTCGATCGGCGGAGCTTCCGGTTCGCCCAGCAGCGTCATCTGCCGCGGGTCGTAGCGCTTGGCCGACTCCAGATACCCCCGCAGCGCCTCCGTGATCTCGGCTTGCGCCCGCAGGCGCTTGTATCCGGAATCGGTGTAGAGCATCCCCAGGAACGCTTTTACCCGTTCGCCTGCCACCTCATCGCCTTCACCGAACAGCGCCCTTTGATTCACCAGGTCAGAGACCGGAACACGTTCGCGCTCGCTGCGGTCGATCAGGTTGACGGCATCGAGCAGGGCTTTGGTCTGGTCGATATCGGCGTGCGTCCTGCCCGCCGCGACGCTCTCCCGCATCGCGGCCCACTGCGGCGCCACGTCGACCAGGACGTTGCGGATCGTCCGCCGTCCCGGGTCCGCCGCCTCCGCGATGCGCTCGACCAGACGCCGGTCCGAATAGGCTTTCGCCAACAGCGCCGCCTCGATACGCTGAACCCCGTCGGCCGTCAACTCGCCCTTGGCGCTCACGAAGGTCGTCTGCTCGGTGGGACCGACGACATCGCGGACGAACGAGCGCACGAAGTCCCGGTTCTTCGCCAGATCGACCGCGCCGCCCTCGTACAGGTTCACCAGGCCTGGCGGCATCGCCTCGGCGTCGACGAAGGCGCGCTCGGTGCGCGACAGGCTCATCACCGCCTGCTGGTTCGCCTCCCGCGTGAAGGTGAGCCGCTCGTCGGGCATCAGCCGCGAGCGGCGAATGCGGACCAGAACCGGTTTACCGATACCCTCGACGGGGTAGCCCTTCCCCGCCAGATACTGCCGGTAGTTCTCCGCCGTGCCCTTCGCATACGCTGTCTGCAAGGCGATGGTGCGGGCATTGCCGCTCTCGACAACGCCGCCGGGATCGATGATCGGAGCGCCGCTCTCGGCTCCGGGAGAGCGGTCCAGCAGTTCGGGCCGCAGGTCGCGCGACAGCCGCTCGATCTGAAGCTGGGAAGCAGCACGGCTTCTATCCCTGGGCTGAAGCGCTTGCGGATAGGCGGGATTCAGATTGCCGAAGCGGTCATGCGATGGAACCAAGGTGTCGGCATCGACGATGGCGTACTCGACCGCATGCTCGGCGCCCGCCGGCGTGATGGCCTTGTCCTGCTCGATCGGCTGGAATGGGATCTCTTGCGCGGGTTGCGCCGGCTGCGGTGGCTGTTGCTGGAGTTCCGGCTGCGGTGGCGGTGGCGGTGGCGGTGGCTCCGGCTGTCGCGGCTGCTGTTCGAGCGCCGCTTGCTCTTGCGCCGCTTGCTCTGGTTGCTGCTGTTGCTGCTCCTCGGCGGCCAGGCGGGAAGCGCTGCGGGTCTTGGCCTTGAGCAGCTTCAGGAAAGCCGCGCGGCGATCGGCCGGTATCTCACCTTCGGAAAGCCCCATGGCCTCGGTGGTTTCCTCGACTAACCCCTGGGCGCGATCAGGACCGATCTTCTCGGCGGCGGTCTCGGCCGTTTCCCGGTACTCCTCGTCGAACAACAGCCGCTCGTCACTCTCCCGCTGTTTGCCGGCGGCGGTCTGGTTTTCGCTCTCGCGGGTTGTGGTGTCCGAGGCGACGCGCTTCTTGAGCGCTCCCAACAACTTGCTTCGGCGATCCGGCCCCAGCGCTTCGAGCGACCCCGCTCCCTCGGCATCGAGTTCCGCCCGCAGCGCTGCGTTTCGCCGCTCGGGAGTATCGAGCGGCCGCAGAGTCTCGGCGACACCGGCTTCGAACCGCGTCCGGTCGGCTTCGTCGGCCTGCTGTTGGGCGGTAGGCGGAGCCGTCAGCGTTTCGCCGCTCAGCGGCAGCTCCAACTCGAAGGTCGTGCCGTCGCGCCAGATCTTCACCGCCGGCGGCGTCGTCTCTCCGGGCGCGTATTCCTCGCTGGGAACGGCGTCTAGCACCATCACGCGCTCCGGGGCGCTCGGCCGGACCGTTCCGTCTTCGGAGACGATCTCGGACTGGTAGATCGCCTGCTCGCCGGCGTTGGGCAGTCCGTACTCGGCCAGGATCCTGTTGGCCACCGTCGCCCCCTCGGCCATCGCCATGAACTGCCGGCCCTCGGCGATCAGATCGTCAGGAAGCGGTGAGGCCAGGTCGGATTCGCTCAGGGGTTGCCGCGCGGCTGCCGCAGCGGCGGTCTGCGCAGTTCCCGGACGTCCGCTGTCGGGCGGCGGAGCGGGTTGAGCAGCGGTATCGGGAGGGCGCAACAGCTGGTCGGCGGTCGTCGCGACCCCGCCGATGCCGCCGCCCACCATGACCCCGGCCAGCGTTTCCTCGAAGGTCGACCAGGCCCGCCGGCTGACATCGGGGTTGTCCGTCAACGCCGCTGCCGTCGCCTCGCGGATCGCCGATTGCAGCGCTTCCGTCGACCCCTCGATCAGCGAGCCTTCCGCGATCCTGCGGCCAATGGTCCGCAGCACGGTCTTCTTGACCGGTGCGCCGAGCGACCGGCTCACGATCCTGCTCAGCCCGCCGGCGTCCAGCGCGGTAATCGGCACCGCGATGGCAATCCCGAACTTCGCGGCCGTCTCGGTGTCGACGCCTTCCTGCTTGAACTGTCGGTAGGCTTCGCCGAGGTTCAGCGGAGCCGCCGCCGCGGCGGCCGCCATGAAACCGCCCACCAAGGCTCCGGGCGGTCCCCCCACCGCGCTGCCCACCAGCGCGCCCCCCGCGCCCGCCACGAGCGGCGGCACCGTGCTGCCCAAGGCACTTCCGAAAAGCCCCGATAGAGCCCGCAAGTTCTCCCCGAAACCCTCCGCTTCGTCGAACGTGACGGGCGGGCGGCCCGCCTCCAGCCCCGCCGCCCAGCGCTGCAGGCGCTCGCCCGCCGCACGCAGGCTCTCGGAGCCGGAACTCACCCCCGCCGCCTCCAGCGCCGCGCCGTACATCTCGGGGTTCGATTGGATCAGGCCGTGATGGAACGCCGCCCCGAACTCGTCGAATACGCCGGGCTCGTGGGGGGATTGCGGAATGCGCGAAGGCCCGATGCCGGAGTAGTTCCACAACCCCGGCCCCATGACCTCGCCGTAGTAGTCCCGCCCCGGACCTGGATGGTGGCCCATGACCTCGCTGTAGTAGTCGCGGCCCGGACCTGGGCTGCTAAGGGGTTTTTGCTCTTCGAGGAGATGGCTCATGGCGGCCTGCTTGTCCGCGCCGCCTCATCACTGGGGATAACGCTTTCTTCCGGGCCACAAACTCCTGCCCGGATTGGACAGGTGGGGTGGAGGGTCCCCCTCAGGGACCGGGTGACCGAAGTTTCGGTAAAGCTCCAGCGCCTCTTCGAGCGAGATGCCTCGGGAATCCGCCGTTGCCTTGATGTCGTTCCAGGACATCGACACCTGGTAGGGGAATTGTTCATCGTTTTTTCCCCAGAATCCCATCCAATAGCGGTATCGCTCTAGATCGAGGACTTTTTCGTTGGTCTCCTCGTCCGTGGTCGTGAGCCGTTTTTCAGCAAACTCCTTGGCCTCGGCGCGCCTCTTCCGCTTGTGCTCTTCCTCTTCGCCCTCCTGCTTCGCCGCCGCCGTTGCTCTGGCCCCAGCCCTTCGGGCTTCCAGATCTTCCTTTCGCAGGGTGATCTCCTGTTGCCGCAGGCCGCGAGTCGCCTCGCCCTCTTCTTTACGCCGAGCTGTGTCTTCCTGCCGCTGTTGCATCTGCAAAGTAGACAGGGCCGCCGAATGCTCCATCCGTTGTCTCGTTTGTTCTTCCCGGGCCCTGTTGGCCTCCTCGGCCAGATCAATCCGCTGCTGGCGTTCCGCCTCGGCCAAGCCGCTTTGCTGCTGCCGGGCCAGCCGGGCCTGCTCTTTCTGGAACGCCATCAGAATGTCTTG
Source organism: Bryobacterales bacterium (assembly GCA_965248255.1). Taxonomy (GTDB): domain Bacteria; phylum Acidobacteriota; class Terriglobia; order Bryobacterales; family UBA6623; genus JAKZVK01. The sequence goes on along the minus strand of CBDFIW010000004.1, from coordinate 27,264 downwards.
CCGATCATTCAAGTAATCCTGCCGCAGCCGCTCGCCCTCCATGCGCTGGCGGTGCTCGCCGACCTGTCTCAGACCCTCGCCCACCCCGGCGAGACCGCCGCCGAAAGCGTAGGCCAACAGACTCACGACGCCATTCCCCTCCCGGCGGGCGGCATCGGCGCCGTGACTTGCGCCGGTTGCCCGGACGGCCCCGCTATAGCGGCAACCTCGGACAGATCGCGCTCCAGCGAGCCGGCGGCATCGGCCTCGACCAGCCCCGCGAACTCCTGCTCGATCTCCTGCTGGTTCCACAGCCCCGAGTTCGCCGTCATCGAGTAGAGCAGCTCGGCTGCTTTCGGCGCGGCGGCGTCGATCTCTTCCTGGGAGTAGTCGTAGATGCCCTCCAGCGCGGCCACCGACGCCAACTCGCCCACCACGTCCATCGTGCCCAGGAAAACCACCGCGCCGTCATTCGCGGCTCCCGCCTCGGCTACCCGCGCTCCGATCGCCGCCGCGCTGTACGCCAGCGCGTCAACCGGACCTCCCGGCCCCGCTGTCTCCGGAGTTCCGGCTTGCTGCGGTTGGCCCGGCTGCGGTTGGCCCGGCTGCGGTTGGCCCGGCTGCGGTTGGCCGCCTGTCCGCAGCATCTTGACGACGGTCGGGTTGGCTTCCCCGTCCTTCGTCTTGCCGCCGTAGATCAACTGGTAGGCCATGTCGGAGAACTGCGCCAGTTGCCGCTCGTCGATGTCGCCTGCGGGCGTCGCGGGCTGCCCCGGCGGGCCTGCCGCGGGAGCTCCCCGCGCGGGCTGTCCCGCGCCGGGCCGTACTCCGGCCGCCGCCAGCAGCGACCCTCCATTGCCTCGATGAACCGGCATTTACGCTCCCACCCCCAGCCCGTAGGCCAGCAGCGAGTTCGGGTCCGCCCGCCGCCGAAGTTCCTCGGTGTTAGGGTTGAGTTGGCTGACCCGCAGCGGATCGACCGCGAGCCGCGCCGCTACGTCCGGCACGGCGGTCTGCACCAGCGACGGTGTCCCCGCCTGCACCGGCGTTGGGGCCGCTCCCGCTGCGGGCTGCTCCAACGGCGGCAGCCCCAGCGCCTCGCGGCTCACGCGGTAATTGGCGGCGATCTGCTCCAGCCGGTCGTCGACCGCCTGCCGCTCCGCCTCGGCCTGCCCGGACCGGCTCTGCGCCGCGGCGGCTCCGGCAATGCCCTTGCCGACGCCCGAGATCAGACCGCCCGCCAGCACCGGGTTCCTCTCCGCCCACTTCCCGGCGCCTTTCACGAAGCCGATCAGGGAGTTGGAGCGGGTGGCGGTGACATCTGCACCAAGGCTTTGAGTACCTAGAGGAGGCCCTGGCAGATCGTCCACACCCGGTTTCCCGCCGGGCTGCCAGCCCGCGGCGCCCGCGATGCCGCCCGTGATCGCGCCGCTGATCGCCCCGCTCCGCGCGCCTTCAAGGAAGCTCCCGCCCGTTGCCGCCGAGATGCCGCCGCCGATCATCGAGCCGTAGCCCGCGCCCGCGATCGTCCCGCTCAGGACCTTGCCGAGCGTCCCCTTGACGCCGATCTTGCCGACGAAGGTGGAGACGGCCTTCCCCCAGCCCATACCGCCCAGTCCCCCCAGGGCCGCGCCGGCCGTGAAGAAGATCGCGGTCGCCACCAGCGCCAGCGGCCACACCTTCTTGATGGCCCGGCCGGCCTTCTTGAAGAACTTCCCGATTGCCTTGAACATCCGCTTGAAGAAAGCACACCTCCCGGCTCGGGCCGCCTCCAAAGTTCAAGGAGCAGATCAAGCCTTATCCGAAAACGGAAACAAAACAAAATCAGTCATTTATGTTCTGGCCTCATTGTAGGATCGAAGTCCCGCCCGGCGCCAGAAAAACGCGAAAAAAATGCACTCGAAACCCCATCCAGCGACCCGCCGTCACAGACTATACTGGGAGTCGCGCCCATGGCCCTGTATCGACTCATCGTTCTGGGCATCGCCGCCGTAGCCTCGGCCGGCTTTGCGCAGGACGTCAGCGCGCCGGTCGAGCCGCCCGATCAGGGTGAGGTGATGGATGAGCAGCGAGTCCGCGAGATCGTCCGAGAGGAGTTGGCGAAGATCCTGTCCCGGCAGGCTGAGCCGATCAAAGCTCCTCGTCCCGAACCAGAACCGGACCCGGAGGCGACCGAACTCGCCCCGGTCGAGAGCGATGCCGCCCTGATCGAGCGCGCCCGCCGCGTCGCGCTGGCCTACACCGACAACCTGCCCAACTTCATCTGCACTAAGACCTCACGGTTTTTCACCAGTGAATCCGGCTCCGATTGGCGAAAGACTGAAAAAATAACCGCCCAGGTCCAGTTCGTCGACAGGCGCGAGTCCTACCGCAACGTCATCCTCAACGGCCGTCCGTACCGCAAGGACTACAGACGGGTCGACAGCTACGGTCAATTCGGGATGTCCCTTTACGACCTGTTCCGGCCCGAAGCCGGGACCGTGTTCGAGCCCGCGGGGAGCGCCGTGATCGGCGGGCGCGACGTGGCCGTCTTCCGCATGGAAATGACGAATCGCCGCTACGGTATTGAGGATGGACCCAGAAAGAAACGCCGCAGCTTCGGCTACCGGGGACTGACCTCGATCGACAAGCAGACGGGCCACGTGCTGCGCATTGAACGCTCCGAGAGGCTGGGCATCTCCCCCCCCCCCCCCCCCCCCCAAGTTCCCTGTCCGGCAGATTTCCGACAGCATCGACTACGATTACGTGCCGATCGGCGACCGCGACTATCTGCTGCCCGTGCGGGCGCAAGACTTTCAACGCTCTTCCAAGAAGCCCTATTTCCATCGAACCGAGTCCGAGTGGAGCGGTTGCCGCAAGTTCGGCGCGGACTCCGACATCACCTACACCAACGCCGAATCGACCATCGAGTACAAGTAGGGGGAACTGCGGGGGCTGCCCGACAAATGGCTGCGTGGCGGGGTCGTTTGGGGCTATCCTCTGGCTCGTCCGGCTCCTCTCGCAGTCACCACAGTAAACGGGCTCCCGTTGACAACTGCCCGATCGTGCCGATTGGGACCGAAGAGCTTTGACCGAGACACACGGGACTTGCTACAAGGAGGGAACAGTTCGCTTCCTTGGCCGGTGCTCGCTGGTGCGGTTCTACAACAAGCGCGGCACGGCGGAGCAGTGGATCAAAGAAGGCAAACAGGCCACGCACTGGACCCGATTGTCGTGTCACCGCTTCCGAGCCAACGAGGTACGGCTGCAACTCAGCGTGCTGGCCTACAACCTGGGCAACCTGTGGCGACGGCTAGGGCTACCGCAACGAATCAAAAGCTGGTCGCTAACGAGTTTGCAACACAGGTTGATGAAGACGGGTGGTAGGCTGGTCAAGCACGCGCGGTACTATTGGCTGCTGCTGGCCGAGGGGCATCTGAACCGCAGGCTGTTCGGCGACATGCTGCACAGGATCTGGGCGCTGCCGCTGCCGAGCGGGTAGCGTTGACCGGGCGAGGACCAACAGTTTTGGCTCCAAAAAAGTTTCGAAGGGGGCAGTGTCGGCCGGAGCGCCGTTCAGCCCGCTCAATCAACGTCTGTGAGCGGATGGACGAGCCCTGGCGCCTACCGGCGGAGGTGATGTGCAGGGTTCAGCACGAAAAGACGTGGTCTTCGGGGCAGCGCGGGTGTATACTGCGACCGTGCCAGGGCCAAAATGGAAATCCTGGCTGAAACCCCCAGCTACCACATACACTCTTCTGTATTGAGGCTCCGATATGGACGAAGCTGTTTCAGACCTTCGCAAGAGCCTGGGGCGCGGCGCTTCTCGACGAAAGTTTCTTGCCAACGTGGGTCCTGCTCTGGCGCTCCGCCTCATTTGGCGGCACACCGGTGTTGCTGCTCCTGCCGATCCACCCGCCAGGCGCGGGTTTTGCTCTCTCGAGGATAAGGCACAGCAGTTTGAGAAGCGCATTGCAGAGCGCTTTACGGATGCGGCCGGAGGAGTGTGGCGCTTCTTGGCGATGCCGGGCTACTCGAAGTATCTCCCGGTTCACTTCCCTCCTGAAGCGCCGCGAGATTGGCCTTTCGGTTCGATCACTACCGATGACGTTCTGGCGAATACGGCCTGGTATCTCGAAGCCGCTTGCTATCGCTTCCAGGTCACCCAAAACCCCGCCGACCTAGCCGTCGCCGACCACGCCTTCGATGGCTTGCATCACCTGGCTACCGTGTCGGGCGTGCCGGGGAGATCTGTTCGCGCCGCGATTCACAAGAACGAGATGGGGAAGATTTTTGCCACGACTCCCAAGATGTGGGAGAAGGGCCGCACCGTCGAAACCGCTGCCGGATCCTACGCTCTCGTGGGCGACTATTTCGTCCCGCGCCACCTCAGCGTAGACCAAGTTTTGTTTGCCTTGTGCGCGTTCGCCGCCTATCTGGAAGTATCGTCCGATGCCAAACGCAAGGGTTTGGCGAAGGGAGACATCGAGGCGGCTTTGGACTACATGATTGCCCACGGGATGAAACTGCCGGGGCATGGCGGCGTCATTCAGTATTCCGACATGTCTGCGGAGAGTTGGGCGGAACCGGCATATCCTTTGTTCGGGCTGGGCCTGCTCGCTATTGGGATCCTCACGACCGGGAGCGAGCGCTTCGTCAGTCAATACGAGAAGCTGGCCCGGCGGCCCGAGTACGTGGAAGCGTTCTTGCTGGGCCTCAAGAAGAAACGCTACAAGCACTTGTGGCCTCATCCGATGGCGTTTACGCTGTACCGCTACCTGATGAGGACCGAGAAGAGCGAGACGAACCGCTCGCTGTACAAGCAGATGGTGAGCGAGCAATGGTCCCAGCGAGGCGAATGGCAGTTTTCCGACGACATAAGGGACTACTGGGTGGCTTTCAGTGGCTTTGCCTACGAGCGGGCTTTTCCGGGCTCCGGAGCGGCAGAGACCGGCCGTCAGATTCTTTTGGAAACCGGTCCTCGCGACGACCAGGTGGGAGAACTCGAATCCATCGCGACAGCACCACTAGTAGGCGGGCCCCAGATGGTGGCGATGTCCCAGGCGCCCTATCTGTTGGCTTATTGGTTCGGGCGGCGGAACGGCTATGTCGCGGCCAACGAGCCCTTCGACTGTCCTGGGGCGGCCCGCTAGAAGCAGCGTGCGCTGTGTGATCTTTTCTATCTTTAGTAGCTAATAGCTAGCTAAGCCAGGATTACCGTTTTGGCCATCCCGGTACTGACAGCATAGGCGAGCCACGGCTGCGGTGCAACGTTTTCGCACTGCTTTCACGTTCGATCCTGCTTTCTTCGCCGGTCCGCCTTCAGATCGGGTCCGGTCAAGGCGTTCCGGCAACGCCAGCGGCCACTCTGCCGACACCGCTCCGACCTTGCCTCTCGGCAACTCCCCGCTCCGGCTGCCCCGCGCTCGCCGCGTTACCCTCCGGGCACAGGCAGCGCCCAGATCCTGCTCAGCATGTCACCGAACAGCCGCCGGTTCAGATGTCCCTGGGCCAACAGCAACCAGTAGTAGCGGGCATGTTTGACCAGACGGCCGCCGGTCTTCATTAGCCGCTGCTGCAAGCTCGTCAGCGACCAGCTCTTGATCCTGTGCGGCAGCCCCAGCCGCCGCCACAAGTTGCCCAGGTTATAGGCCAGCACGCTGAGTTGCAGTCGCACTTCGTTGGCCCGGAAGCGATGGCACGACAGCCGCGTCCAGTGCGTGGCCTGTTTGCCTTCCTTGATCCACTGCTCGGCCGTGCCGCGCTTGTTGTAGAAGCGCACCACCGAGCGGCTTGGCAAGCGCAGGCTCGTCACGATGAATCCGACCCGCGGGAACAGCTCGCCCTGGTGATGTTCGACCTGGGCGACGATCCGCCTCGCCTGCGACCAACTCTCCGCCTGATAGCGAAAACTCTTGTAGCGCACCAAGGGCTTCCGGGAGGGCCTTCCCGGCGGGCGAAACAAGATGTCTTCGATCTCCAATTCCAAGCTCTTGTTGGCCGGAATGCGAATGGCGTACTGCACTCCGCGTTTCTCCGAAGACTCATAAATCTCCGGCTTAGCAAAGGCCGCATCGCCGCGGAAGGTGACCTGTTTGCCCGCAGCCTGTTGGCGCTCGATCTCCGGCAGCAGCAACTCGTCCCAGTCGTCAGCGCTGTGCACATTGCCGGGACGCAGCTTGGCGGCCAGACAATCGCCGTGCTGGTTGAACAGCAACAGTGGGTGGTAGCAGATGGACTCGAAATGGCCGTTATAGGCGCTGCCTTCTTGTTGGCCATGGACGGGGCTCTCGGTGGAGTCCATGTCGAGAACGACGCGCTCGCAGTCGTCCGTCGTCTCGGCTTGCGCGACCAACTCGCGGTTCACCGCCATCAATCCCAGCAGATTCTCCTCACTCGCGAGCAGCCCTGTCTCGAAGCTCTGTAGCCGCGAGGTGAGCGCCCCGCCGCGATCCCAGTTCTTCTGCGAGCCGATCAAGCGAAAGGTCGGATCGGCGGATACTCGAACGGCGTCATTGAGGTCCTCGTAGCCGGCGAGTCGGCTGTAAACCGACTGCCGCAGCAGATCGGCCAGCGGGAACTTCTTGTTCAAGCCTTGTCGCGAGTCGCTGAGATGCTCCTCGATCAGCTTCCCGAGCCCGAGCCGTTCGTCCAACTCCCGAACCAGGATCAGCCCGCCGTCGGAAGTGACACGCGATCCTTGGAAATCGACTTTCAACAAACCGTTGAAGCTTAGCTGGAACGGCTTGTTTTGTTTTTCACCCATTGGGTGTTGGCCTCCATGGCGTCCTCATCGGGCTCTAGCCCCTATGAATAAAGACGCTCAAGGCCGCCGGAAGGTCGAGAGGTTTGAATCAAATTGGAAATGCGGGCTAAGAGCTTGCGGACAAGGGCGTGGCCTGTTGCCCGATCGCGCAAACATCGAGGACCGTTGAAGCTGGGTCACGCCGGTCGAATATACCCGCTTAAACCGCTAGCTACTTTCCGGCTCTCGCGGCGGTTGGTGGGCCGATTCAGCGATTCCGTGCTAGGTCTCCGATGTCCCACTTAGTCTTAAGTTTTCAGGCGGCCCGCGCCTGGGGGACAAAATATTATTTCCTTAAACCACTTTCGGTCCTCAATCGTCATCTCGGTTCTGTAAGGGGAACCCGCGATGCTCTCGTATTCGATTGTAACGACGCAATTTTTAGGTAGCCCGTTGAACACATGACCGGAGGTGAAGCATTTAGACGGTTCAATCTCAGGTAGCTCGTATGGTTCCCCCTTCTTTGTTCCCCCCGTGTCTCTAGAGAAGTATCGGCAGTTCACGGCTGGTCCAGTGCCAACGTTCACAAAAGTCAAGTTTGGATCATCGTTAAGGCGAGAGCCAGTTGTTTCTCCTGCCATAACTGCCTCAAATGGGGTATTTACTTGACTCAGGTAGCCCCAAGATGTAGTATGCGGTGCGATGGAGGACTATCCGCGGAACTTGGCTGAGTTCGAGGCCCGCTTTGCGACGGAGGAGGCTTGTCGGGATTATCTGTTCCAGCTGCGCTGGCCGGAAGGATTCCGCTGTCCGCGCTGCGGACACGGCGCGGCTTGGCCGGTCCGGCAAGGGCTGTGGGAGTGCTCGGGCTGCGGTCGGCAGACCTCGGTCACCGCTGGCACGGTGTTCCAGGACACTCGTCAGCCCCTGCGGCTGTGGTTGCGAGCCATCTGGTGGGTGACCAGTCAGAAAAACGGAGTGAGTGCCCTGGGGCTGCAGCGAGTCTTGGGGCTGGGCAGCTACAAGACGGCCTGGAGCTGGCTGCACAAGTTGCGCCGCGCCATGGTGCGCCCCGGTCGCGACCGCCTCAGCGGCCGTGTGGAGGTGGACGAGACGTACTGGGGCAGCCCAGAAGAGGGCGTGCGCGGTCGCCAGACCTATACCAAATCGTTGATTGCCATCGCCGCCCAGGAGGACGGCAGGGGAACGGGACGGCTTCGGATGCGCAGAGTCCGGGATGCGAGCGCAGAAAGCTTGATGCCCTTTGCCGAAGAAGCGATTGAACGGGGCAGCACGGTTCATACCGACGGCTGGCTGGGCTATGAGCCGCTACAGAAGCGCGGCTACCGGCACGAAGTAACGTTCCTCGATGAGGGGCCGGAGTCGGCCTCGAAGCTGCTGCCCCGAGTGCACCGCGTGGCGTTGCTTTTGAAGCGTTGGCTGCTGGGGACGCATCAGGGGGCCGTCAACCCCGAGCATCTGGACTACTACCTGGACGAGTTTACCTTCCGCTTTAATCGACGCAACTCTCGCAGCCGAGGGAAGCTCTTCTATCGACTTGTGCAACAGGCGGTCGCCATCGACCCCGTGCCATACAAGTCCATCATCGGCGGCACTGAAAATGCTGCTTCTGTCGACCACAAGATGTAGGGGTCACCTGAGTCAAGTAAATACCCCAGTCTGCCTCAATTGAAGCGTCGGCTGATCGTTTCAGGACAAGGCAGGGTCGTGGTAATTGCTCGACGGACGTTTCTGCAATTATTTTCGTGTCATGTGCATATTTCTTCAAGACACAAAGCGTCCAAGAAAGCACCAGTAAAGTCAGGATGCCGACCACCAGGCTTGACCATTCGTACATTGTCATGTCGCCGTTTTGAAGAGGTGGCTTGTCTTGTCCTATTGAATCCCGCAAATTATTATGACACTTTTTGACAGTGTGGAGCATCTATATATGTATGGGCAACCCCAAAGGTGTGAAGCGGGATTTCAAGGCGCTGGAGAAGCGCCGTTTCGAAGCGATGCGGCTGCTCCACCAAGGCCACAATCAGTCCGAGACGGCGAGACGGCTGAACGTCGCTCGCCAAACCGTCAGTGAGTGGCGGCGGCAATACCGCGAGCAGGGTGCGGCCGGACTCCGCCAGGCCGGGCGCGCCGGACGCAAGCCGCTCCTCGATGCCGCACAACGCGAACGCCTGACGTCGCTGCTGCTGGAAGGCCCGGAAGCCCACGGCTTCCCAACGCCCCTGTGGAGCTGTCCGCGGGTGGCTCGGCTGACCGGAGACGAGTTCGGGGTCGCATACCACGCAGGCCACGCCTGGAAGATCCTGCGAGCGCTCGACTGGAGCCCGCAACGCCCGGCCGGAAAGGCGCGCGAGCGCAACGAAGAGCGGATCCGCACCTGGAAGCGCAAGACCTGGAAGCGCATTAAAAAAAGCCCAAAACGAAGGCCGTACGCTCGTCTTCATCGACGAAAGCGGATTGAGTCAGAAGCCGCATCGCTGCCGCACCTGGGCGCCACGTGGCCAAACACCGGTGCTGCAGTTTAACTTCAACTGGGAGAAGCTTTCCGTCTCGGCGGGGCTGACGCTGCGTAACTTCTACTTCCGGCTCTATCCCGGTGCGATCGGCAAAGAGCAAGTGACCGACTTTCTCAAGGCGTTGGTACGTCATATCGATCGCCCGCTGCTGATCGTCTGGGATCGGCTGCCGGCGCACCGTAGCCGCCTGGTGCAAGAGTTCATCGAACTCTCCGAAGGCCACATCGCAACCGAGTACTTGCCACCCTATGCGCCGGAGTTGAATCCGGTGGAATACATCTGGGCTTACTGGAAGCAGCACGAGTTGCCGAACGTCTGTCCGAAAGACTACGGCGAGCTGAACGAGCGGGCCCGCAAGGCACTCCGCCGCATGTACCGCAAACCGCGTTTGATCACGGCCTTCTGGAAACAGTCTTCTCTTTGTTTTGACTGACTCTATATTATGCGGCAGTCAATAATAGGGGACCGGTCACCAAAAAAGAACACAGTGTCATCAAGAAGAACATCCAAGTCATGTTTAACCTCCGGGCACTGAATCTGTAGCGGTTGTCTTGGTTTTGCCTTGTCAACGTCGTTCCCTCTCTCTCACCAAAATGGCGATGATCTCTCCGCTCATGAGGTCGCGTCAAGTATATCACTTGGTCAGGATGGATCGAAAAAGAGGGGTTCCAAAGCTCTTCGTATTACCTGCCAGCGCTTAAACTCACCATCTCCGTTGATTCTGTATCGGCACTCCCCTTCATCGTTCAGCGTCAAGGTGATCTTGAGGGGTTGCTTGCCGCCATCAATGGTGATGTGGTCATTTTCCAAGATGAACGTGACAACTGTGGATCGGCCCGCCAATGCGCCCACAGGACCCCGGGTAACCCCGAAAGTGTAGGGGTCTTGTTTCTGTAAGGAAAAACCTGTCGCGCACTCTGAAGGCAGAAGAGAGATCCTCTCTTTGGTGCTCGCTTCAACTCCGCGACGAAGCAGGTTGAACTCAAATGCAAGCGAGCACTCCTGTCTGGCCCGGACCCAGTTAAAATCGGAGTCTTGCGCTTGGCTCTCCACAACTCACCGCCTCTTCAAATCTCGTACACCACCCCAGCCCGCCGCGGATCCAGCAGCCTCTCGAACGCCCGCAACGGCGTCAGCGAGACCCACGCCGGAACGTGTATCCTGATGCCCTTCAGGTCTCCCCAAAGAAGAGCCCCTGCAGCGCTTTCCTGGCGACCTGCCAGCGTAGGAACTCCCCGGCTCCGTCCATCTGGAACACGCAATCCCCCTCGTTGTTCAGCTCCAGCGTCACCTTGAACATGGTGTTTCTGCTGTCTTGTTCAACCTTTACGACGTCGATGCGGTTATCAAACAGATAGAAGGCGACCGTCTTCGGGTAACGCGGGGACGACAACGTGACGGCAAACGCTTTATCAGAGATTGCTTCAAACCTCAACCGGTCAAGCGGCGGTCCCCCGAAGACCTGTTTTCTTACCGCAACGCTTTTCTCGACCGACTGTTGAAGCAGGGTGAACTGGATCGGCAACGAGCAATGATATTGTGCCGTCACCCAATCGAAGTCAGACTCAAGGGTCATTTCACACCTCGTACACCGCCCCGACCAAGCGCGGATCCAGCGGCGCCAGCAGCCTCTCGAACGCCCGCAGCGGCGTCAGCGAGGCCCATGCCGGAACGTGTATCCTGCGGCGGCTTCTAGCGCGCAGATCACGAAGCAGCGCGACCGCGCAGGCCGTTCCCACCAGAAAGATCACTTCGAGGAACACTATCTTGGCGCACAACTCGAACGCCGCAACTTCCTGGGCATAGAGGAACCCGCCGATCCCGCCGTTGTCGTCTTCCGACACCAGACAATAGGCGCTGCCCGGCTTCCCTTTCCGCGACCGCAGCACGCACTGATGAGCGCGGCTGCGGCAGATCTTCTCCTGCGACTTGCCGCCCGCCTTCGCGCACAACAGATCGGCAATAGCCTGCTCGTCGCCGAATGCCGCCGGGCGCACCATGGCCTACCTGCCGCCGAACAGCTCTTGGAAGTTCGACAGCCCCGAAGGCGACCCCAGCGGCACATCCTGCAGCTCCGCGATCCGCGCATTCATGTCGGCCAGGAATAGCCGGAGCGACTCCATGTACCGGCCGCGCGTCGCGGCGTCGATGTTGGGGTTGCTCAACAGCGCCGACCACATCGCCGCGTACGTGTTCCAGGCGGACTGCTGCGCGCCCCTCCCGGCAACACTGGCGTCGATGTCGAGCCGCCGGGTCCCCAGTTCCCTGTCGAGCCCCAGCTGTTCCTGCCGCAACTGACGCTCCTGCGCCAACTGCTGCTCGCGGTACACGGCGTCGCTCTCGAAGCGCTCGCGGTCGAGATTGAGCCGCTGCGTGTTGATGCGGTCGGTCAACTCCATCTGCCGATCGCGGTAGGCGTCGTCGCTTGTCAAGCGGTCGCGGTTGAGGGCGTGGTCGAGCAGGCCACGGCTCCGGGTGTCGTCGGTCTGCTGTTGAGTGATGTTCAGCGAGCGGCCCTGAAGGGCGGCGCTCGTGTCCGCCTGCGCGATCGGCAGGGCGTGCGCCAGCAGCGAATGCTGGCTGGCCTCCGCCGCCAGCGAGCTGTTGAGCAGTCCGCGCCGCTGCGCGTATTGCTTCCCCTGGGTCGCCGCCTGCCGCATCAGCGGACTGTCGGTCTCCATGATCGAGCGCACCCTGTCGCTCGGCAGCGGCAACTGCGGCTGCGGGGTGGTCAGGAGTTGCGGGTTCTGTGGCGAGCCGTAGGAGTCTCCGCTTGCCACCCCGGTCCTTGACCACGCGGCCCGGCTTCGAGCGGCAAGCCGTCCAGGCCCACCCGTCGGCTGCGGGGTTTGGGGCGGCGGCTGGAGCGGTGGCTTGGGAGACGACTTGAACAGATCTTCGAACGCCATGGCTGTCTACATCCCCGCCGCGTACAGTGCGGCTTCCTCTCCGCGCCGGCGTATCAGCCCGCGCAACTTGCGCCCTCCGGCCCACACCCAGCGGCGAAACTGTCGTGGGGCCTCACCGTGCTCCTCGCGGTTAATCACGCGCCGCAGCGTCGAGGCTTGCAGGTTCCCAGCGCCGCAGTTGAACGCGAAGTCGACCAGCGCCGCCTCTTGTTCCTCCGTCAAAGGAACATAAATCAGATTCCCGACCGCTCCAGCGGCTACCGCAAGATCCTTCTCCAGAAGCCGCCTCGCCTCGTCTTCATCCACCAACGGCTCGAACCGTGACAGGTCGGCACCCTTCTCGCGGCTCAGCAGGTGACCGTAGCCGATCGTCGGGAACCCGACCGGGTCGTGGTAGGGGCCAAGCGACAACCCTTCGTGATGCGTTGCCAGCTCGGCTGCGATCTCGATGGCGTCCTGGCTCACCCTTACGTCCTTCTTTGCCTACCCCTACTTCATCATCGCCGCCCGGCCCGTGAAAAATAGGTTCATCAGGGCCTTCCTGGCGACTTCCCATCGGAAGTACTCACCCTCTGAGTTGATCTGGTACCTGCATTGGCCCTGACTGCTCAGGCTCAACGTTACCCTGAACATGGTGTCCCTGCAGTGGTCTTGGACGGCTATGGTTTTTTTGTCTTCGACGACAAAGCAGACTCCTTTTTGAACACCTGTTTCGTGCCTGAGAACACAAAACTCTTTCTCGGACACCGCCGTGAATTCAAGATGGGCATTTTGCCCCTCAAGCAGCTTCTTGTTCCTTTCGCTGGCGCTTGCCTGTACGTCGCTTTGAAGCAGCGCGAACTCGCAAGCAACAGAGCATTCTTCAGTAGCTTTTACCCAGTTAAAATTGTGGTCTTCCGGCGTCGGTGTATCCATGGCCTCCTCGCTACGCAAACTCAGCCCTTCGGATATGCCCATCTTGTGCAGCAGCCCGTTTCAGGAGCGGCTTTACGAAGCCGAGCGGAAGTTTCTCTCTCAATTCCTGGGCGATGGTCACTTCTCGAACGATGGAGGAAAGCGATTGCTCGATATCTTCTTTGTCGGGGTATCCATGAAGTTCCACGAAATCCGGCTTCTTGCCTTGCGCTGCATCTTGTAGGAGACTCTGCGCGTTTTCCAGATCATCTGCCATGCGCTTCGCCTCGTCTTGCAAGCAAGTAAGCCTCCTAACAGCAGCCTGACGTTTCAATATGAGTTCATCAATTTTGGCTTGTTCTTCCTGAGACATATTCGCTAGGCCCTCCTTTGAGGGTTGAAAAACAAGAAGCTCACCGCTGCCCCGCCGCCCGCTGCCTGGTCCTCCAGCCGAACCAGAAACCGATCACCACCGCCAGCACGTCCTGGTCGAAGGTGGTCCACGACCCCTCCGCCGTCAGCGAGCCGACAACCTTGTCGTGCCATTCGCCGCCCGCCGCCGTGTAGAGCGAGTAGAGCAGCGCCATCTTGACCGTGCCCCACAACCCTACGATCCAGTAGGTGATTGCGGGCCGCACCGCAGCCGAGAAAAGATCCGTTAACGTGAACAAAAGAAAGGCCCTGCTGAACGTTTTAGGAGCGATAACCGCGTTCTCGCCCACATGACCCGCAGCGGCATTCAACAGCTGCACGCCGTAGCTCTCTCTCGGCTTGCGGGCGCTGCGCAAATCCGCCGCGTCCGCCGCCGTCTCGATCTCCCGCATGCGCCACTCGTGCTCTTTCGAGGCGTGCGTGAGCCGCAGCTCCAGCATCTCCATTTCCTGCTTGTGGTCGAGGCGCTGCTTGAAAAGTTTGACGACATCCGGCAGGAATGGCGCGACGAATCCCGCAATGGCTCCGAGCATGGCTAACCGCCCCCCCCCCCCCCCCCCCCCCCCCGATCCGTGCTTGTCGCCGTTGATGCCCGACCGGGCGAGCGCGATCTGCATCTTGTTGACCAGCCTTTTGATCTCGGTCAGGTCCTTGTGGATCTCGCCCGGCATCTTGTCGAGGCGCATGTTGAGTTCGGACTTGGCACTGTCGATGCGCCTGTGCAGCGTGCCGACATCAGCGCCGAGATTGCTGACTTTCTCGTCGATCGCGCCTTGCCATTTGGCCGCCGCCTGGTCGCGGGCCGATATGCGCAGGTAGAGACCCAAGAAGCTCACCGCCGTGCCGCTGAGCGCGAGCATCAGCGCGACTTGCGGGTCCATTTCTAGTTCCCTCTCTCCGCGTGAATTTCCCTGTGTATCTGGCCGAGCCGAGGGAACAGCCGGTACAGCGCCCAGATGCTCACCCCCATCCCCGCCAGCCAACTCAGCCAGTCGCACACTGATTTGACCGGTGAGCCACCCCTCGCCACGTCGAAGACCTCGCGGAACGAGATGATCACGAACGACACGAGCGCCGGCAGAATCAGGTCCCACCAACCGCGCGTCTGGGGCCACCATGAGACCTTGCGCTCCAAGTACCAGAAGCCATACAGCGCCAGCAGGACCACGCCCGCCGAGCTGAAGAAGTGGATTACAGCGCGTTCGAGAACCAAAACAAAATCAGCCATTTACGTTCTAGTCTCATTGTAGGATCGACCCCCCTGTCGGCGCCAGAAAAACGAGGAAAAAATGAGCCTCGAAACCAGCCCGTCGTGTGATTCAGCGTTCTCTCCTTTGTTGGATTGTTGGGTGATTACGTCGCCAAAGCCAAGCAGGTAATCATCCATCCGGATACTCCTGCCACTGTTCACCGTCGAGCGTGTTGCCGTTCGCCTTCGGTGTCCGCCCGCCCCACTGCTTGAAGAAGAAAGGCACACCCGCGGACTGGCATTGGTCACGAATAAACCTAGCCCAATCCGGTTCCATAGGTCTTGTACTGGATCCGCTCTCGCCACCGACAACGATCCAGTCGAGCGCACACTTCTTGCCGTCATAGATCCGTTCTCCATCGATGCCGCTCAGAAAATTCGAGCTACAAGGGTCGCTTTCGTGGGTGCTATCAAAGTTGATCGGACCGAGAAGTGGCTCCGCACTCACCCACCGCACCGCCGCCAGGGTTTCGAGCAACGGTGGAATGCGCTCGTCGGCGCGCTTCTGGTCCTCGACGGATACGCCCAGCCAGACGTTGGGAAATGGGAACTGAAGAAGACGGATGAAAGGGTACCCAAGTTCTCGGGCTGGCTTTTCCCAATGCTTCACGTTTTGGGAGCGCGAGGCCAGATAGTCGCGCATCCGCACGGCCCGTTTGGTGAGCACCTGAAACGTATGCCGATGCGCCATCATGGCCATAACCGCGAACACGCGATCAATGAACTCGTCCGGGACGTCCTTGTGGAACAAATCGCTCATCGAATTGACAAACACCCGCCTCGGCTTCTTCCACCCAAGCGGCTTCCGAAGCCGCTCGGGACGAAGCGTCAGATCGAACCCCGTCTCGTACGGATGGCCGGGGACACCCCGGAAACGCTCGGAGAAGCGCTCGGCGTAACAGTGCTTGCAGCCTGGGCTTACCTTGGTGCACCCGGTCACCGGATTCCAGGTCTCTTCCGTCCACTCGATGCGGCTGCTCATGCCCGCCCTTCCTGTTCTGCCCGTACCGCCGTAAGCGGCGCCGCCTCCCGCCGTGCTCCGTGCGGTTCCATGTCCCACTGCGGCGCGGCGATCCGCCCCCCACAGCCCAGACAGCGCACGTAGGCCCCTTCCTCGTCCCGGCGCGGCGTCGTGATATGGCGGTGAGCGCAACACCTGGACAGTCTCAGAAGCGCCCAGGACAGGAACACTACGACACCAACGGCAACGGTGAAATCGCTCATCAAACCTGCTCCTTTCCGTTTCGCGTACATTCGCCGGTGTGCGGGCGGTAGCATATCTCGCCCGAAAGCAGCGACATCGGGGCTGCCGACAACGCGAACCTGCTTCCGACAGGCGTGCGCACCGTGAACACCTGGGCGCCGCACCACGGGCATAGGCCCTTCCCGACCAGTTCATAGCGGGCTCTTTGCAACTCGCCTGCGGTCATCGGCCACTCCTTGTAGGCTTGATTCACGCTTGATGGGTCCCTTCAACGCCGCGCTTTTCCCTCTCCGCGGTCCGAGAGCACAGATGCTCCGCTGCCCTTCGCAGGTGGTCAAGGGCGTCCGCATTCTCTTGGCAATGGAACTTGCTTTGCTGATAGAACTCGATGCGTCCGATGACGGCTGCAACAACGTCTTCCACAAACGCCCCGTTAGGCTCTCGCCTGTCTTCGCCACGTCCCAGCGGCCCGTTTTGCCACGAGATCGTGAACCCCCGGCCTGAAGAAACGCCTCCAGCCGGGTTTCCCGCTTTGTCAAGCCAATGCTCTTCGAAAATTTCAGTCTTCATCTGTTTTCTCCTTTGGTTGATTGTTTCCACCCGTGGCCGCCAGCGCTGCGATGTAGGTGTACGCCTTGCCGCTGCGCATCATGCCGGGGGAGATTCTGAGAACCCGCCAGCCGAGCAGCAGCGCCTCGGCGTCTTTCTCGCGGTCCTTCTCGTAGCCCCCGACACGCTGATGACCGCCGCCCCCTCCCCGGTAGACGAGGCCGTCGAACTCGACGGCGAGTTTTATGTCCGTGCGGGCGAAATCGAACCTCCAGCGGCGCGTCTCGTGGAAGCGCAACTCCCGCTGCCAAAGGCCGGGCTGAAACAAATCCAGCCACAGCCAAAGCGTTTCCTCGCCGGCGCTTTTTGCCTGACGGCTCACGACACCCCCTCCTCTCTGCCATCCGGCATGTAGAAGAACCAGCGGCGGGTCCGCATCGCGGTCAGAAACAGCGTGATGACCGGCTGGCCGTTGCGCTGGAACAGCTTGTGTTGAGTCGTGGCGCGCCGGAACACCACATCCCCCGGCCGGCGCAGGAACACTTGACCGCGCATCACCTCCACGCGCTCACCCTCGAGATGCAGGCTGACGCTCGCCCAGGGATGGTCATGGACGCCTCTTCCGGGGTCGGAGGCAAGCGTCTTGTGCAGATAGATGTTGAAGAATCGGTTGCGCGGAATGACGTGCCAGCGGCTCAGATAGCGCCCGCCAATAACCCTGTCGGGCGGCCGGGACTCCATGATGCGCCGCGCGAATCGCAACAGCCTAACTCGCACGAAGTTGGGAAGTCTCATGGCTCTCCTGCGGCCCATCCTCGATCTGAACACTCGCCAGCAGCGGCGCTTCGGCCTCGATCCGCCGGAGGCTGAGAGCGGCGAATTCGGCGTTTAACTCGATCAGAATTGCGGCGCGGCCCAGCCGCCGCGCGACCAGGCCGACCGTGCCCGCTCCCGCGAACGGATCGAGCACGACCGCGGGGACTGGGTCGCCCGCATCGCAGGCGCAGCTCAGCTGCCATCCGGCCGAACTATGGACGGCCTCAAGCCGTCTGTTGAATCCGGCTGTCTCGTCACTCCGCTCGACGGAACGCGGCCCGTTCGTGGTTCGGTTTCCGGGGTTTCGGTAGTTCTTCCGCACGATCCGCTCGAACGGCGCTCCGCAGACCGCGCAACATCCCTTTTCACTAGTGCCCGCCTTGATGCACGGCTCAACTAACCTTGTCGGCATGGCGGCGAAATAGGCCGCAGGGAAGCCTTCGGTCGCCAGATTCAGCACGTTGCGAAGATTTGCTCCCATGGCTTGCTGCCGCACCCTGGGCATCGCGTCCCAGCGGTCGTTGAAACCCTGGTGCCTGCGGGAATGGCCGCGCTGCTTGTCCGGCTTCTCTTTCCATGTGCCTGAGCGCCGGTCGCTCGGGTCTGAACCTTTAGCGGGCTTCGTTTCACCATCTTTGCGTCTTGCGTGCGCTCCTCCAGTAAGCGGAAACCGCACGGCGAACGAGTCGTAGAAGTAGCGCTTCTGCTTGGTCAGCAGATACAGCTTTTCGTGCGCCGATGTCGGCCGGTCCATCACGCCCTCGGGCAGCGGGTTTTTCTTGGCCCAAACAATCTCCGAGCGCAGCCACCAACCGTCGGCTTGCAGCGCCAGCGCGACGCGGGCTGGCATCATCAGCAATTGCTTCGCGGCAAGGCCCGTCGCCGGACGAACACCCGCGTAGGCATCACCGTAGTTGAGCCATAGGGTTCCGTCCGGGCGCAGCACGCGCCGCACCTCCCGGAACACGCGCACCAACACGTCGAGATGCGCGTCGAAGGTCGCTTCCAGGCCGATCATCTTCTCTTCGCCGCCGTAAGCCCGCAGGCCCCAGTAGGGCGGCGAAGTCACCACGCAATGCACCGACTCGTCCGGCAGTTGGGCCAGACGCTCGAACACGTCGCCGACCAGGATGCGAATGTCTTTCATGCCGCCTTGAGTTCCACCAGCCATGGCTCCCGAGAGCCGCGCGGCGTCGCCAGTCCCTCCAGCGCGAACTGGCAGCCGTGTTCAATCGGGGCGATGCCCGACGGATCGCTGACGGGCCACACCACGGCGCAGCCCGCGAGCGGCTTCATCCAGACCCAGCTGCGGGGGAAATAGAGCTCGCCGCCCTCGTAATCGTGGTTCAGAAACAGCATCCAACGCCGTGCCGCGGGTGACTTGATATCCGGCCGCAACCGCGGCGGACGGACGCCGCTGTCGCGCTTGACCAGACGTGTCTCCACGGCAACATCGTTGCCGGCGAGGTCCCGCCGCACGCAGTCGATCAGATCGGCGATCAGCGTGTAGCTCGGCCGCCGGAGAACAACCGTCTCGATGTCACGCGGGCCGAGCTCGGGTTTTCCGCAAAGGCCCGCGGCGATCTGTCCCAAGTTGATGAGTTGCAGGCACTCCTGTGGCTGCACAAACCCCTCGATGTAGCGGATGCGGTGTTTTTCCCGGGTGCGTGTCACCGACAACCACTGCGGCGGCAGTTTCTTCGCAAATTCGGCGTATTCCATGTCAGTCTTCCTCCGGCACGGCGCTGCCCAGATCGACCCCGTGCTGCTTGCACACCTCGATCGGGATGCGTACGGCGCGCAGCCGCATGCGGTGGAAGCGCAGCGGATACGTCGTCACCGAGGCCCCCTGGAGCTGCCCTAGCAGCCGCCGCAGGTCGACGTTTTCAAACGCCGTGCGTCGTAGTTCGTTGAGCAGTGAGGGGTGCGCGGTGGCGATCACCAAGGCGTCGTCGTCGTCGAGCCGCACGCCGTAGCTCGCCGGCAGCTTGACGTCATACTTCACCGGATCGCTCAGCAGGTCGAGAAGCGGCACCCGCTCCACACCCCGCGCCTGCACGCGCAGATTGAGGATTTCCCGTAGCGCGTCGCCGGCGTCGTTGCGCGCCGTTCCGACATGAGCGTCGGAGAGTGGCGGCACTATTCCCCTCTCGCCCGTCCACCAACGCCAACCGGCCGTGAGCGCGCCACCGATCAGGCTGCCGCGCGTTCCGTGGCCGATGCGCATCATCTCGCGCGAGACCGACACGGCCTCCTCGACGATCTCGTGCCCCTCATGAATCAGCGCCGTGCGGATGCGCTCGCTGGCGCCGTTCGCCAACGAGTCGTCGATGCCACGTTCGACCGCCGGCCAGTCCTCGACGCCCTCTTGCGAGAGATGGACCAGCTGGAAGCGGCTGGCGTCGGCCGCCCGCAGGTTCGCCAGCTTGGTCGAACTCATGCAGACCGAGAAGCGCGGGTTCAAGGTCTGCACAGCGTCGCCGTCGGCGCGGATCCTCTCTCCGTCCCCACCCGCGGCGATCCGTATCACGTCCATCAACCCCTCGATCCACCGCCGGTCGGGTTCGGCCTCGTCGAGAATCAGCGGCAGGGAATCCGAGCGCATGCGCCGCGCGATCGCCGCCGGGGTGGCGTCCGCCACGCGCACCACCATGGGACCCAGCAGACGGGCCGCGACGCGCTTCAACAGCCAACTCTTGCCCGTCTCGGCCGCCGCCGCCATCCAGATATGAGGCCGCCACTCCAAGGCGCCGCCGACGACGCTGGACACCAGCCAGCCGAGAAAGCGCCTGCCGTCCAATGGCTGCCGCCAGCGGTAACGCTCGACGGCCTCGGCGACGCGCTTGCGCTCGGCGGGCTTGGCGCTTTGCTCGGCGACATTAATGCGCGCGCCGGTGACGCAGTGCCAGCCGCCCTCCAGGCTGTCGAGTTCCTGTTCTCTGCCGTCGACCAGCAGGCGGTCGCCCAGATTCCACACGTAGCGGCCCTTGTCGGTGCGGAAGTAGCCCCGCCCGACCACCCGCGAGAGGTCGATTTGGCCTTGACGATCCGCCGCGCGGATCAGCGCCGACCCCACCGAATGACAGACCGGCCGCGTCAGCGATGGCTCTCGTAGGGTTTCGAGCCACCAGTTGTAGGCGGCCAGTGAGATCAAGGTCGAGGATTGCGTGAGCGCCGGGCGCGAATAGAGCAGGATGCGGTGCGTGCGCAGCTTCACGGCCACGCTGTCGGCAGCATTGCCGAGGATGCGGAAATACTGGTTCTCAGCGACGATGGCCGGTGGTGGAGGCGGCGGTTCCTTCTTTTTCTTCGGCTGCTTCGGATCGGCCTGCTTTTCCCGTGCCTGCTCGGCCTCGGGCGATTTCCAGGGCGCGGCCAGGCGGCCGAGCCAGTTCTGGGCGGCTTGCCGGCCGCCGCCCTCGGCGATCTCGTCGGCGATGTCACGGTGATCCTCTCCCTCGGGCAGGGCGACCCTAATGTCCGAGCACCCCAGCGCGCCGAGGTGCTCGGCGAGGGCCAGCATGCACCCTCGGCCATCGCTGTCGGCGTCGGAGACCAGCAGCACGCGGCGGCCGCCGAGCGGCGACCAATCGGTGCGTTTCCATGACTTCGCGCCTCCCGCCCAACTCGTCACGACCACCTTGGGGAAAGTCGCGGTCACAGCGTCGGCGCACTTTTCGCCCTCGACGACCATCACTTGCTTGTCACGGGGCGCTTGGGCCATCTCCCACAAGCGGTACAGCGGCCGTCCTTCGCTGAGCGCCAACTGGACGTTCCAGCCGTCTTTGCCGTTGCGCTTTGCCGGTGTGTAGGGCAGGCACTTCGGACCCTTGGCGAAGCGGCAGATCGTGAAGGCGGGTGTCCCGTCAGCCAGCAGGTAGCGATGCCGCGCGACTGCGTCGTCGGGCAGGCGCGGGACCCAATGCGGCGGCTCTTTCTTGCGCGGTTTTGGCTGCGCCGGCTGACGGCCGTTCTGCAACGCGCCCTTGACCGCCCGCAGTGCATTCTTCTGGCTCCAGCCGTGCTTTTTCTGCAAGTAGGTCACGGCGTCCCCTTCCGCGCCGCAGCCGTGGCAGCAGTAGACGTCCTTGTCGACGTTGACGCTCATCGACGGCGTCTTGTCGTCGTGAAAGGGGCATTTCGCCATGCGCTGCTGCCCCTTGCCGCGCAGCGTGACGCCGTCCTCGCGCAGTAGGTCAACTAGCTTTTGAGTCATTCTCGATCGGTACCTTCAGCACGGCCGCGAGAGTTCGCGCCCAGCCCGGCTTGAAGCCGAAGTCCTCGCCGATTCTGACCAGCCCCCGGTATCCCTCCCGTCTGCGCATGACAGCGGCGATGCGCGTTTTCATTGCACGCCGGGAAATCTTTGGACCGCGCTCGGACGGCGCGGCATCGCTCAGTTCGGTCTCAACCTCGACCGGGGCGGGCAAGACATGTTCGGCGCCGCAGGAGGGGCAGGCCGACAGGCGTGAGGGGTAGACCTCGGCGCACTCCGAGCAGCAGCGCTGACGCTGGGCGGCCGGGCGCTTATCGACGGTCGTGCCCTGTCTGGTTCCGTCGAGATCCCAGTGCCGGTTTTCCTCCGGCAGGCCGAGGTCCCAGGAGTTGCCGGCTAAGTCGAGCAACAGGGCGGTTTTTCCTTTTCCGGGCCGCATCGCGCGGCCCGCCTGCTGCAAGTACATCGTGACGCTCTTGGTCGGGCGGGCCGCCATGATCACTTCGCATTCGGGCACGTCGGTGCCCTCGGAGATCAGATCCACGTTCGAGACGACCTGGATCAAGCCCTCGCCGAACTCCTTGAGCACCAGGTCGCGGCGCCGCACGTCCGTCTCGGCGTCGATGTGCTCGGCCCGGAAGCCCTCTTTCTTCAAGCTCTCGACCACCGCCTTGCTGTGGCGCCGGTTCACGGCGAAGAAGATGGCCCGCTTGCCGGCCCCATAGCGGCGGTAAGCCGCTGCTCCGGCCGCGATCACCTGATCGGTCAACCGCTCGTCGAGGTCCTTCTTGTTCCAATCGCCCGCTATCGTGCGGACACCGGCGGTCGACAGACCCTGTACGGGACGCAGGACCCGCATCGGAGCTAGATGGCCCCGCTCGACCAGCTCAACGATCGATGGACCCTGTACCAGAGCGTCGAAGTGATCGCCCAACGGTTTTCCGTCGAGCCGTCCCGGCGTCGCCGTCAGGCCGAGCACCCTGGTCGAGGGGAAGCGGTTCAGCACGTTCTCCCAGGTTTTCGCCTTCACGTGGTGCGCCTCGTCGACGATCACGAGGTTGGGTTTCAGCCAGTGGGTCTCGCGGCGGTTGATGGACTGCACCGAGGCGATCTGGAAACGCGCCCAGCGTGTCTCGGCGTGGCCGGCGGCGATGATGCCGTATTGGTCGCCCAGCCCCGCTTGGGTGAGCGTCTTGGCGAACTGGCGCACCAGCTCGCGGCGATGGACCAGCACCAACGCCTGCTTGCCGTTCTCGGCCAGCCTGGAGGCGATATAGCCGGCCACGATCGTCTTGCCCGCCCCGGTAGGCAGCTGGTAGACGACGGCACGGACGCGCCGCAGCTCTTGCCGCAGTCGGGAGACGTCCTCCAGCTGATAGTCATGCGGGGTGAGCATCGGGGATCCTCCCTTCCTCTACCGTGACCGTGGCCCAACGCTGGGGAAACAGTTCGCGCCCTCCGGTGGCGCAAATGATCACCGACAAGCCGCTCTCGGCGGCAAGGGCGTCGCACAACACGACCAGCTGCGTCAGCCCATCGGCGTCGAGCACATCCGCTCCGTCCAGAACGGCGTAGTTATTGCCCAGCGCCAGCGCGACCCCGGCCTGAAGCGCTGTCTGCGCCCGCCACTGCTCCGAAGTCGAGCACAGCGCCACGGGCCGCTCCCCGGCACTGACGGCGTAGGATTGGTCGAGCTTGACCAGCGGCCAGTTAGTTAACTCATGCACCCGCCGAAGGCCCCTCGCCAACCGCCCCAAGCCCTCCTTCATGGCGCGGCCGCGGATGCCGCGTGGCCCAAGCAAGTCCGCGATCAGCGAGTAGGAGGCGCCCGAGCGGTGGGCTTCGGTGGCTTCGGCGCGCTTTTGGATCAGATTCAGCGCCTCACGCCGCGACTCGACCTCTTGTTCGGCCAGCGCGATCCGCTCCTCGGACTCGTCCGCCTTGACCGGGCTGTCCGCGCCACCGGCTTGCGCTTCCGCCGCCCGTAGATCCGCGGCAACATCGGCCCTGGCTTCCTCGGCCCGCTCGCGCTGCTTGAGAATCGGCAGGCCCTTCTGCTTCGCCGCGGTCAGCTTCTGGCGTAGAAAGTCGAGTCTTTCGCTGAGTTCCTCTCCGCGCTTCTCCCACTCCCCGATACGCTGCTGGAGGGCCGCGTCGTCCTCCGCCGCGTAGAGCGCGTGATCCCGCACCACGATCTTTCCGCCGCACAAAGGACAGGGCCTGCCGTCGCTCGGCTGGGGCTTCGAGCGCTGGTGCTCTTTGTATTTGTCCTTCGCTTCGATACCGTCCGTTCGAATCCCGGCGATCTCTTCCTCGACCGCATCCGCCGCTTTTCTGACCTCGTCGAGCCGCCGGGCCGCATCGTCCCTTCTTTCGCGCAGCCCGGGCAGCCGCGCGGCGGCGTTTTGCGCCTGTTGCGCTTCCGCTGCCGAGACCGCTCCCGAGACATGAAGCGCCTGCAGAACGTCCCGCGCGTCACCGAGCGCGGCTTCGGCCTCGAGCGGCGTTACGCCGTCGTAGTCCGACCTCCAGCCGGCAGGCGTCCAGTTGGGGGCCTTCGCCGTGCCGTATGGTTCGCCCGTGATCGAGGACCAGTCGCGCTTGCTTTCCTTCGCCTTGGCCCGGTAAACTCCCTCGACCGACTCCCACCCCTGCTCCCGCAGGACCTCGATGACATCCGCCACCATGCGCTCGCCGGCGAGAGCGGAGCGCAGTTCCTTCTTCAGCTCGTCCTCGATGTGCTCGGGCAGCGGCAGGAAAGCCGACTCCCAGATCTCCCCGCGGGCGCGGGCAGTGGCGCGGGAGATGAAATCCGTTAGTCCGACAGCTGCACGGTGCAGCGGCGGGGGAGCCTCGGCGAACACCCTCATAGCCTTTTCCGCCAACACCCAACGGAGGTACTCCGCTCCGCCTGGACCCGACAGCAGGACCTCACCGTAGTCGGTCCCCTCGCGGAGGTAGGGTTTCGCGGTCGGCGCCAGCCCTAGAGGATTAGCCTCGCGCGACAGCACCGAGCCGATCGCCGTGGCGAGCGACGTCTTGCCCGCGGCGTTCGGGCCGGCGATGCCCAGCGGCGCGGCTTTCGGCAGGGGGATCGCCGCCTGCTCGATGCCCAGCACGTTGCTGACGGTGACGACAAGCTCCGCCATCACTAGAACTCGTCGCCTCCCCAGCGATCCGTGTCGTTGGGTTCGTTATCTTGTTCTTGCGGCGCAGGTCCTTCGATCTGTTCCGGCTCGGGCTTGCCGTTTTGTTCCTGCCTGGCCTGCCAATCGCCGCCGCCTTGCGATTCCATCTCCACCGCGGACGTGTCCGCTTCCTCTGATGCCGGCCAGAAGTCATCCATCGCTGTGCGGGCTAGACCACGGATCGGCAAGCGCTTCAGCAGCGTCCGCAGCGCCGTTTTTTCGGCCATCTGCGCGTAGTCCGTTACCCAGGGGCCGTCGTTGCGCGCCGGAGAACGCTTCCTGCGAGCATCGATCTCATCGCGGGAGAGGACCGTGAATTCCGGCTCTGGATTGCCCGGTATGTGGGCCACGGCGTAGGCCGCGATGATCTCTTTGTCATCGCGCCCGCCATCCAGCTTCGTGACGTGGCGTAAGACCGGGTGTAGCCCGTCCTCATACTCGAACTCATCGGCAACGTAGACGCAGCGCGCCCGCAGCACAATCCCCTTGATGGACTCACGGCACTTGTCGAGCATGCCGCCGATCATGATGTCGAGACGCGCCCTCCGCTTCCCGCCGCTTTTGGGTTTGACGGGAACGATCACGGCGGAGTGGCCGTCGGGGGCAGCGGCTCGCTGCCGCCGTCGAAGAGTTCAACGACGCGCCGCACCACCGCCATCGCGTCCGCCCTGGCCGGGCCGGAGGGACGGAATTCGATGTGCGCCGCCTCGGGCCTGCCGACGCGCGGGCGCGGGCAGGCGATCAGGCCGACCGAGGCAGGCCCTTCGCCCTCGGCCTCGAGCGCCGCGGCATAGGCTCCCAGTTGCAGCCAGGAGTGGTAGGCGGCATGGCCGGTCTTGACATCGAGCACGGCCTTGCCGAGCCCGGTATCGACCACGAAGTCGCACGTTCCCGTGATCACTGCGCCCTCGATCAGCGCGCGGACCGGCATCTCGCGTGCCAGCACCTTCCAGCCGACTGGATCGACCGTGGCCTCGATCGCTTTGACGACCATGTTGATCTGTGCCTTCGCGTGCCTTGCGGTCGGCGTGCGGTCATCGAAGAGTGCCGGCTCCGGCATGGCGGGAAGCTCTTCCCCCGCCAGCCTGGCGTGTACCGCCGAGCCGATCCAGGACGCAATATGCTCCCCGGCGAAGGGCTTGGCTTCGGGGTGCAGGCAGTCCCACATCGCCCGCCGCTCGCAGCTCCGCCAAGCAGCCAGACGCGAAGGATGAATCTCAACGCACCCGTACACGCCGGCCCCTCTCTAAAAAAACTGGGAATGGAAACGGGGCGCGGACAGAATTGTCCAAATGTTTGTCCAAATACTGAGTGTTGGTGGGTATGGATAGGATTACTTGAACACTGTATTCAAACCAGTTAGCATCTATTGACCCCCTGTTTGTTCTTAGTTCATGCGATCGGTTGTTATCACCAGGTATTCGGTAGCGGTACAATCTCCCTGTCGATGATCGGCCAAACCATCTCCCACTACCACATCACTGAGAAGCTCGGTGAAGGTGGGATGGGCGTGGTCTACAAGGCTGAGGACATCAAGCTCAAATGCGGGCGAGCGAGGACGCGAAGCTCGTGGACTACCTAGCTAGCAGACAAGCAGATCCCGCTTGAGGTTTGCCCCACGAGCAATCTGCGCACGGGGGTGTATCGCTCGTACGAAGAGCATCCTGTGCGGCGGCTCTATGAAGCGGGCGTGCCGATCTCGATCAACACGGACGACCCCACCTTCTTGAGTACCTCGTTGACGGAGGAGTTCGAGCACCTGATCGCGTTGGGTTTCATCGACGACGAACTGCTGGATCTACTAAAGAACGGCTTCCGCCACGGCTTCTTGGACGAGAACGATGTGGCTGCATATGTGGCACGCCTTGAAAGCCCCGCCCGGGGCGAGAGCCGAGCGACAGGCTGCACCGCTGCTTCCCGCCAGACGGACGGCAGGGATTAGTCACGGCTGCCCAATAGAAACCGATACCGGGGGTGATGGCTGATCACCCACCGAAATCACAATCTCGGCATCACCTGGCGGTAGGCCATCGGGAATGGTGACGTTGAGCTGGTAGAGGCCCGCAAAGCCAGGAGCCAGGCCGGAAAATAGAACGGTCGCGTTCTGCCCTCCGATCGTCACGGTGATCTGCTGGGTTGTTACGGATAACGGATTCGCGGGAGCTGCCACGCCGGACTCCACAGCAGGTGTCACCTCGCCGAGGCCGGTGCAGAAGATCTGAACGATGTCGCCGGCCTTCACCGGGTTCTCGGCGGTAACCAGCTGAAAACCTAGATCGAGAATCGATCCGGCTCCGGCTCCCGAAGTATTCTGGGTGTAGCCTCCAGGCCGCGCCCCGACAAGCAACACCGGTTCCGGGAACGACAGGCTCGAGCCACGACGGACTACCAGCGGGAGGCTCTCATTGACTCGATCGGCCAGCGCGAAGGGTAGGATGCCGTTGACCTGGTCCTCGCGCGAAAACAGCAAGGGGATCGCGAAGCCACCGAGCAGTGCCTGGGTGCCGGCCAGTTGCTCCGGTAGGGGCAGGTCTGGGGCCAGTTGCCCGAAGCCAGTCACGGGCTCC